>JAMPHP010000010.1 GCA_023663365.1 Muribaculaceae bacterium
TGCGGGCTTCAACCTCACGCTAAGATTGCACGACCTGCCAAGGCAGGTCTACTGATGACATGAGTTTTCTGCACTGCCATTTCGGCTTGTGCCTGAATATTAAACAATTTTTAGATTGCCACGACTTTTGCCCCATTGTCGCTGCGCACGATATAGAAGCCTGAGGGGAGGCCGTCGAGCTTTATGCGGCCGTTGTCGGAGCGAGCCATGAGCGTGCCGGCGAGGTTGTGGAGCGTGCACGGGCGGTTGACAGTCAGCGTGTTGCTATGGCGCTCTATGGTGAGTGCTCCTGCATCGACCGCCGATGGTCCTGCCAGCGATGCTTTGCGGCGCAGCACTTCGCGGATGCCTGCCTCGGCATCGAATTTTCCGGCGCCCCATGCCACGGGGTCGGCTTCCATGGCGGGCTCACGCCGTGCGGTGGCTGCGATGATGTCGAGCACGTCGTGTGCGGTGAGCGCCGGGTCGGCCTCGAGCCACGTGGCTATCGCTCCGGCTACGGCGGGTGCCGACATTGATGTGCCCCACTTCAGCCCCCAGTAGTTTGTGCGGCCGTCGGTCTCCGAGGTGGCGATGATGTCGGGGTGGTCGGGGCGCTTGTCGAAGTCGTAGGATGATAGTACGCTGACTATGGCCGCACCCGGAGCCGACACATGCGGCAGGGTGCGCCCGTCGATGAGCGTGCCCCGCGACGACCATGGGGTGATTTGCCCGAGCGGGTGGTCGGCGGCGATGCCGTCGGGGTTGCCGGCGGCGGTGACCCATGAGTTGCGGGTGGTGTGCGCTCCCACGCATATCACGCCTTGTGCGCAGGCCATCGACGATATGGAAAATTCATCGCTACCGGCAGTCCATCCCTGGAGGCCTGCCGAGTAGAAAGAGCCTTCGGAGCTTTCGGTGTTGAGGTCGATGCGCTGGCCTGGCGAGCCTTCCACGATGATGCCGAGGCCGTAGCGCCCTTTGCCGTTGGTGTCGGAGCGGCGCTCTATGCGGTAGGCGATGTAGAAGTTGGGGCGGCTGTTGGTGTCGGAGTTGAGGCTGTACTCGATGGCGAAATAGCTCTCCTTGAAGTACTCGGTAAATGTGGGATCGACCGTGAGGTCGGGGATTTTGTCGGCAAGGTCGGGCGTGCCGATGAGCATCGGTTCGCCGGGCTCCGATATGCAGGAGTAGCGTGCGAGCTCGGCGCCTGTCTGTCGGTCGACGATTACGGGCGTGAGCGTCATCGGGCGTGAATCGCCGCTCCATATACCTGCAAAGCCGTCGTTGCCGGGATAGATGAATGTGCGGATGGCGGCATCGTCGGCGCTGAGGGTGCGCGAGATGGAGTTGGTGCGGCCGTGATAGTTTCCGGCGGAGAGCACGAGGATGGCATCGTCGCCGGCGGCCTCGGCGAGCCCGCGGGCAAAGTCGTCGGTGCCGTCGTGGGGGCCGCAGAAGTCGGATATCGAGAGGTTTATCACGCAAGGCCGACCCGTAGCCCGGGCCAGGGCGGCAATGTCGGCCACGCCGCTTACGATGTTTGCGTCGAGGAGGGCGCCGCAGCCCACGGCGATGTCGGCATCGGGTGCCATACCTGAGTATGGGCTGCCTTCGCAGAAGCCTGCCATCGTGCCCAGCACGTGGCTGCCGTGCGACTCGCCGATGAGGTCGGTGGTGAGGGTGTCGATGTCGGCGGCCCGGGTATAAGCGGTGCACTCGCCTTCGTCGGAATATATGGCGACGCTCTCGATGCGCGGGCGTCCGTCGCGGCTGAATGAGGGGTTGGCGAAGTCGAAGCCGGTGTCGAAGAGCCCGGCCAGCACGCCGCGGCCTGTGTAGGCACGCCTATCTATGCCTGGAGCGCTGCGCACGACATCGGCATGAGTGTCGGCTGCGCTGAGGTCGTTGCAGAGCCCAACGCGGCGCCCTATGTGGATGCGGCGCACGGCCTCGTGCCCGGCAGCTGCCTCGAGGGCTTCGAGTGTGCCGCGTGCTACTGCCATACCGGGCGATATGGGCTGCACCTCGAGACCGCAGTCGGAGAGAATGTCGCAGTTGCCGTCGATGCTCACGATGGCGGCGAGCTGCTTTTGGGCTCGGGAGGCCGCTGTGCTGTCGATGGCCAGGGCCACGCGCGAGCCGGCGTCGAACTTCGGGGATATTGCCGCCGCCGTGGCGGATGCTGCTAAAAGGAGTGCGGAGAAGAGTGTTTTCATCGGGTCATGTTTCGCGGATGGTGCATGAGGATTTCCTCGCGCAGATGGCTGTTGTCGAGGTGGAGGTATATCTCGGTGGTGGCTATCGACTCGTGGCCGAGCATCTGCTGGATTGCGCGCAGGTTGGCACCGCCCTCGAGGAGGTGTGTGGCGAATGAGTGTCGCAGCGTGTGGGGCGAGATGGTTTTGCGGACGCCGGCAGCTTCGGCGGCGGCACGCACGATGTAGAATACCATCACGCGTGTGAGGTGGGCGCCGCGGCGGTTGAGGAAGAGGTAGTCCTCCTCGCCCCGCTTCACGGGGGCGCCCCTGTCGGCCCGCTCGTCGAGGTAGAGCTGTATCTGCTCTACCGAAACATCGCTCATCGGCACCATGCGCTCCTTGGAGCCTTTGCCGTCGACTATGAGGAAGCCTTTGGCCAGGTCGACACGCCTGCTCTGCAGCTCGCAGAGCTCGGTGACGCGCAGCCCCGAGCCGTAGAGCACCTCGAGGATGGCGCGGTTGCGCCTGCCCTGAGGCTCGCCGAGGTCTATGCCCTCGAGCATGGACTGCACTTCGTGCACGCTGAGGACTTCGGGGAGGTGCTTGCCGAGTTTGGGGCCTTGCAGGTCGGCCGCGGGGTTGGCCGTGATGATACCTTCGACTATGAGGTAGCGGAAGAAAGAGCGTATGCCCGACACGATGCGTGCCTGTGTGCGTGGTGCCACGCCGAGCCCGTGCAGGTCCATGACAAAAGCGTGGAGCTGCTCAGCCGATGCTTCGGCGATGCCACTGCCCGGCACTCCCTCGGCAATCCAGCTGTCGAGCTTCCCGACGTCGGCAAGATAGGCCGTGCGGGTGTTTTGGCTCAGGCCTCGCTCAAGCATGAGAAAGGCTTCGTAGTGTGGCCGGAGGGCGGCGTATGAGAGTTCGTGCGAGCTCATAGTGTGCCTTGTTCGACAGAGCGCGCTATGCGGTCGAGCATGGCGTCGTTTTTGTCCTTTGCGGGGGTATAGCTGCTCTTGAGGCTCACACCGAAGAGCTTACCGAAGCCCTGCCAGAAAGTTGCACGGAACGAACCGAGGAATGCCTTTACGATGTCATAGCTCGATTGGTGAGTCTCCCGCTGTACGAGCTTTATAAGCACTTTCGCCTGCCGCTTGGAGAAGCGCTTGAGCACGGGTTTGTACTGCTCGAAGAGGGCTTTTTCCATCTTTTTGAGGTAGTCCTCGCGCTCTTTCTGAGTGGGGAATGTTTCGATGTACTCATAGGTCTCGACGAGGGTCTCGGCGATTAATTTGGCGTAGGGTAGCGTGAGCTTCACGTCGCGCACGGTGCGCCAGTAGTATTCCTCCTCTTTCTTATTCTTGAATTTCATGGGAGGATACACTGTGAGCTCGCGCAAGTGTAGCACCATCATGGAGTCGCCTTGCTCATCGATGCGCCAGGAGTATCCCCGGTAGGGGTCGCGCACCACGTCGGGCAGCTCCTCGGCCTCGGCTCTCGCACGCACGGGGTCGGGCTTGCGGCCATATAGCGAAGCCGTCGATAGCAGGAGTAATATAAGGAGGAGATGGCGCATATTAGATAAACAAAAAGGACATCGCTACGGCTTAGTGCGATGCCCTGATTGTGACTGATACAGGATTCAAACCTGTAACCTTCTGATCCGTAGTCAGATGCTCTATTCAGTTGAGCTAATCAGCCGTCAATAAACTACTACTAATTATGAAATGAAACCAAAAATTTCGTGACCGATACAGGATTCAAACCTGTAACCTTCTGATCCGTAGTCAGATGCTCTATTCAGTTGAGCTAATCGGCCTTAGACTTTTTGCCGTTTGCGGTGCAAAGTTACGACAATGTTTTCTATTGTGCAAATATTTAACGTATTTTTAATTTAGCTCCGAAATTTCTTAATAGGTATTAATTTCGCTCAGTCCGATTAAACCTTGAACGGGCAGCTCCGTCAAATAAACAGTAATAAGACAAATGAGAGTTTAGCAGATATAAAACTAACTTTTTTGGATAGACAGAGAAAAGCCCCGACTCGCGAAGAATCAGGGCTTTTTCGTTTATAGTCGCGGGAGCCTTAGCCGCACTTGGATGTGCCGCAGGATGTGCAGATGAGGCAACCCTCCTGATAGATGAGTGTTTCCTGGCCGCAGTTGGGGCACTTCTGTCCGGCGGCGGTGGTGCCGTTGGGCAGGTATTTCTTGAGTGCGCGCTCCACGCCGATCTTCCATGTGTTGATGGAGCTTGAGTTGAGCTCAAGACCGCCTACGAGTTTGAGTACCTGGTCGATAGGCATACCGTAGCGGAGGACGCCGGATATGAGTTTGGCGTAGTTCCAGTACTCGGGGTTGAACTTGTCGGAAAGGCCTTCGATGGTGGTTTTGTGTCCGCGCTTGTTGATAAACTGGAAGTCGTAGCGCTTGTTGCCGTCGGCATCTACGGCTTTGATAATCTTGCCGTGTGTCACCGACTTGGGCAGGAAGAGGCCGTCTTCGTCGTCGGCAAGGCCGGTGAAGATTTCGTAGGGGCGGCCGTCTACGAGGCCTACGAATGCAATCCACTTCTCCTTGTTGTTCTGGAAGCGGACCACATCGGCTTCGAGCTCAATGGGGCGCTTGGCCATGATGGGCTTGTGCTCGGCGCTGCCATCTTTTTTCTTATCCTTATCCACGGCCACGAGCACGCCGGAGCGTGAGCCGTCGCGGTATACGGTGCAGCCCTTGCAGCCTGCGTGCCATGCCTGGCGGTAGAGGCTGTCGACGGCTTCTACCGAGATGTCGGCGGGGAGGTTGATGGTCACAGATATTGAGTGGTCCACCCACTTCTGGATTCGGCCCTGCATGTTCACTTTCTCGAGCCAGTCGATGTCGTTGGCGGTGGCGCCGGCATAGGGCGAGCGGGCCACAATATCGTCGAGCTCAGCCTGCGAGTAGTGCTTATCAGTGTCGATGCCGGCAATCTTCATCCAGTCGAGGAACTTGGGATGGTACACGATATACTCCTCGAAAGCGTCGCCTGAGTCGTCGACGTAGTCGACACGTGCGGCAGTCTCGGCGGCATTGATTTTGCGGCGGCGCTTGTACACGGGCATAAAAACCGGCTCGATGCCCGACGATGTGCGGGTCATGAGGCTCGTGGTGCCCGTGGGTGCTATGGTGAGGCAGGCGATGTTGCGGCGGCCTACGGCCTTCATGCGCTCGTAGAGTGCGGGGTCGGCTTCGGCAAGGCGCTGTATGTAGGGATTGGCGGCTTCACGCTCGGTGTCGTATACCTCGAAGGCACCGCGCTGAGCAGCCATTTCGACCGACTCGGTGTAGGCAGCCAGAGCCACGGCACGGTGCACGCTCTCGCTGAAAGCTGTGGCTTCGGGTGTGCCGTAGCGCAGCCCCATGGCGGCTATCATGTCGCCCTCGGCGGTGGTGCCGAGGCCTGTGCGGCGGCCGCGGAGTGTCTTGGTGCGGATTTTGTGCCAGAGGTTTCGCTCGGGGCCTTTTACTTCGTCGGGCTCGGGGTCTTTGTCGATTTTTTCGAGGATGAGTTCAATCTTCTCCATCTCGAGGTCGATGATGTCGTCCATGATGCGCTGGGCGCGGCGCACGTGGTGCGTGAGGAGCTCGTAGTTGAAACGTGCCTTGTCGGTAAAAGGATTTTCGACGAAAGAGTAGAGGTTGATGGCGAGCAGTCGGCAGCTGTCGTAGGGGCAGAGGGGTATCTCGCCGCAGGGGTTGGTCGAAATTGTCTCAAAACCGAGGTCGGCGTAGCAGTCGGGCACCGACTCGCGCCTGATGGTATCCCAGAAGAGTACGCCGGGCTCGGCGGAGCGCCATGCGTTGTGCACGATTTTCTTCCAGAGCGCTGCCGCGTCGATTTCTTTTGTCACCAGAGGCTCGGCAGTGTTTACGGGGAAAGTCTGGAGATAAGGCTCACCGCTCTCGACGGCACGCATGAAGTCGTCGTCGATGCGCACCGACACGTTTGCGCCGGTCACTTTGCCGGGCGTCATCTTGGCATCGATGAAGGCTTCGGAGTCGGGGTGCTTGATAGATACGGTCATCATCAGAGCACCACGGCGGCCATCCTGTGCTACCTCGCGGGTAGAGTTGGAGTACCGCTCCATGAACGGCACCAGGCCTGTTGATGTGAGTGCCGAGTTCTTCACTGCCATCCCTTTGGGGCGGAGGTGCGAGAGGTCGTGGCCCACGCCGCCGCGGCGCTTCATGAGCTGCACCTGCTCCTGATCGACGCGCATGATGCCGCCGTAGCTGTCGGGCTTGCCGTCGAGGCCGATCACAAAGCAGTTGGAGAGCGAGCCCACCTGAAGGTTGTTGCCGATGCCGGCCATGGGGCTGCCCTGAGGCACCACATAGCGGAAGTCGCGGAGGAGGTCGAAGATTTCGTCTTCGTCCATTCCGGCCGGATATGTCGATTCGATGCGTGCGAGTTCGCGTGCGAGGCGCCGGTGCATATCGTCGGGCGTGCGCTCGTAGATATTACCGTCGCTGTCTTTGAGGGCGTATTTTGTCACCCATACCTGAGCGGCGAGCTCGTCGCCGCCGAAGTATTCGAGAGAGGCATTGTAAGCTTCTTCGTAGGAGTAGATTTGCGCTGTTTCCATAGTGATGATTTACGAGCGCAAAGATGGCGATTTTCCTGCGATTTTGCAAGTGTGTCAATGCCAAAATGGCGGGGGTGTTGATAAGTCGGGCGCGATGTGAGTTCTTGTGATAGACTTTTGTTTGCGGATGCGTTGGCGTTTTCGGGTGCGTACGCCTTCGTGGTCGCCATTGATGGCGACCGTACTTATGTGGCGGGGGATGTTGATTGCCTATTCTTCCGACCAGGTATAAGAGTTGGTGCGTTGGAACGTGTAATTCATCACTCCGTGCTCGTCGTAGTATTGGTATTCGGCGAAGCGCTGCACCGGTCTTCCCTTGTGGTCGAATGTATAGCTGTAGTTCGTGATGGAGGAAATGTAGGTTTCATCAGGCTCTCCACTCCTTGAATAGACTGTTATACGCTCTATGAGCTTCGGACTGACCACTCCAAAAAAGCCTTCGCCCTCAAGCAGCCCGAGCTTGTTGAGACCGTATGTGTCGGGTGTCGAAGTGTAGGTGTATTCAGTGATGCAATTGCTCCAATACGACGAAGCCTCCCTGACCAAAGTGTTGCCATCCCATTCGTATTCTTTGACGCTGCTGCATTCGTGGTAGCTATCGTAGCACAGATAAGAGCGCAGCCGGCGCTTGCTGTCGTAGATATATTCAATGGATCTTTGAGTGGTGGTGCCACCTGTCATGAAATCCTTGCCTTCCAGAATTCCTGAGGTGATGAGCCCGTTCTCCACCTTTAATTTCTGAGTGCTTTTTAGCGGCTCGGGGTAGAGGTCAAACACATCATTGACATGATAGACGGTAATCAGGTCCGAAGCATATTCGAAATCCTGACTATGCTTTTGGGTGGAGCCGATGTACCGCGTGAGCCGGGATAGTCGGCCTTGGCTATCGTAGCTGTACTCGATAGTGTCGTACTCGTCGCTTTGTTTTATGATTTTTCCTGACCGTGTATTGTCCGGCTCGTCGGAAGAGCAGGCCGAAATCAGTGCCACAAAGAGCGGGAGGCAAGCAAGGCGCAGGGCGCAGTGTACAGTGCCGGATAAGCGTCGTACTATTTTTTCCATTTGAAGAGATATGTGGTTTCGGATTGAGGATTAGAAAGTTTGTCGGTATAGACTGTCTCCTTGCAAGCCGAGGGGCTGCCGTCGTCGAAGGTGTAGTCGTAGCTATGTGTGAAAAACTTCTCCGGGTAGCTGTAGATGTGCACGGTGTCGCTTGCGATGATGCCTTTGCTCTGCTTGCCGAATAGCCCCATCAGCACCAGTGGTTTATATTGAGGCTGCAAAGCCGTGGGGCAAGCTATCGGAGCGCTTGCATCTGTCTCGTGCCAAGTATATCCGTGAGTGGAGCGGGCCGGGACGTTTAGGTTGTTTTCATTTCTGTCGGCAAGGATATTTTCGATATTTGATTTCACGATGCGGTCGCCATCCCATAAGAAAGATGAATGTAACCTTGAATTAGCGTAGTCCGTATAGATAAAATAAGAGTCGGCGAGGCATAGGCGCTTTACGTAGTCGTACCACAGCTCGGTGGCAATATACTTCTTGTTGCCGAAAATCTCCTGCGATGTCCTTATCAGGCGCACCACGCCATTGTCGAGCAGCAAGGTGTCGGTGTAGAGAGCGGGATAGTCAGGGTAGAGTGAATTTCGGGCCTCGGTGCTGATTACGATGGTGTCACCGCCGCTGTAGCGATAGTCGGCAACTATGGCAAAGCCATCGGCATCGTACTCCCAGCGGTCGATGAGGTGCCGTTTGTTCCACGTAAAAGCCTCGAAGTGCTCAGCCGACCGGATTTCGGCAATCAGCGGCCCTGCTTCGGTGTTTACCACAGGGTCGTCGGGGGTGCCTCCATCCTCAGAGCATGAGAGCAAAAAGAGTGCGGGAAGAAGAGAGAATAAGAGTTTTTTCATGTTTCGCTTGGTTTATGTGGCAAAGATAGTGAAAGCCGGGAGAATTTGCAAAAAAAGTGCGGCGAGAATGTCGCCGCACTTTCATGAATATCAGTTGGTGGAAGGATTATTTCCAGAGGGGTTGCTGTGTGAGGTACTCGGTGCCGTTGAAGGTGGAGTAGGTAATCTGATCGGAGGGGATGGGGTAGTAGTACTCACGTGCGGAGTAGATGCGGTTGTTGCCGGGGATGGCCTGCATGTACTTGCCTACCATATTGGTGTAGGCGGGCACTTCAAAGTAGTCCTTATCCTTGGGATCGAGGTCGGCAAATTCATTCTTGACGTCGGCGAGGTTGGCACCGAGGCGGATGTTGGGGTTCTTGGAGGTGTCGAGTTTGTCGAGCTTGTGCCAGCGCACGAGGTCCCAGTAGCGGTAGTCGTTGTCGAGCATTGTCTCGCTGCGGCGGCAGCGGCGAACTTCCCAGAGGAGGCTGCTTACGTCGGCGTCGCGGGCGGTGTCGTTCATGTCCTTGAGGGCTGTGAGGCTCATGTTCTCGATTTTGGCGCGCTCGTAGAGCTTGGCCAGTGTGGCGTTGAAGTCATCGTCGGAGAAGGTGCCCTTACCGAGCTCTTCGAGCTCAGCCTTAGCCTCGGCGTAGTCGAGGTAGATGACGGCGAGCCAGTAGACGGGTGCGCAGGTGTAGTTGCTGCCCTGGCGGAATGTCCACTCGATTTCCTCGGGGTTGTCGAACTTGCGGATGAGGTAGCCGGTGCTCGACGAAAGCTGGTCGGAGCCGTAGCGGGCCCAAGTCATGCCGGCGTCGGTGGTGCCGTAGCCGATCACGGTGTCGATGGTCTGGGCGAGGCGGTCGTCGCGGAGCTTGAGAAGGTCGCCGATGTAGAGGATTTTGCCAATCTGGGCTTTTTCCTTGGTGCCTGTAACGATACCTTTCTTCACGTAGCCGGCGTCGTTTTTGTCGGCTTCGGTCTGCTGGCTGAGGGGCTTGCCGTTCTTGAAGAGGTAGCTGTCGAAGGCGTCCTTGCTAAGGCCTGCGATGGTAGTGGTGCGGCAGGTGTACTGGATGGTCTGGTGTGTGAGTGTAGCCTGCTTGTAAGCTTTGTAGAAAATCATTTCGGGATTTGCGGCGAGGCTTACAGAGTTGTAGTTGGCTATGTAGCTGCTGTTGAGCTTGTAGGCGGTGTTGTCGATGATTTCCTTGGCAGCATCGGCGGCACGCTGGAGGTAGGTGGCGGCGCGGTTGAGGTCGGCAGCCTTGTAGTTCTCCTCAAGGGTGCGGTACTTGCAGAAAGTGCCTTCGAAGAGGCAGATTTCCGACATCATTGCGTAGGCGAGGTCGGAGCTCCAAGTGGTGCGTGTGCCTGTGCCGATGTTCTTGGTGGCATATTCGAGGTCGGCATATACCTTGTCCATGATTTCATCGCGGTCGGTGGGGTAGATGCAGAGGGCTTCCTGCGTGGGCTGAGGCACTACGTCGAAGTAGGGAACGTTGCCGTAGGTGCGCACGAGGTGGTAGTACTGCTGGGCGCGGATGAGGCGCGCGATGCCGATGTACTTCGCTTTGGTGGCGTCGTTGAAAGTTGCGCCGGGAACGTTGTTGATCACGTAGTTGCACTGGCGTATAACTTCGTAGGGATCTTTCCAATTCGACGAAGCGGTGGGTACGTTGGTGAAAGCCCAGTTGGTGAAGCCGCCGCCGGTGCCGCTGCCCTGGTTATCGGATAGGGTCTTGAAGTAGAAGAGGCCGCCTGTGCCGGTGCTGTAGCCGATGAAGTTGGAGTAGAGTGCGTCGCACTGCTTGGCCACGTTGCTCTCGTTGTTCCAGTATGTCGGGCTGTCGTACTGCTCCGACATAGGGTAGCGGTTGTCTTCGAGGAAGTCGTTGCACGACGACATACCTGCGACAGCAGCTGCGAGTGCGGTATATATTGCTATTTTTTTCATTTTATCTTACGTCGTTAAGAGATTAGAAAGTGACCTGGAAACCGAAAGAGTATACGCGCTGAATGGGGTTTGCGCGTCCCCAAGCGTTAGCATAGATTGTGCCGGTAGAAGCGTTGGAGAACCATTCGGAAGTGGTGATTTCGGGGTCGATGCCGGTGCCCTTGTTGCCTCGGTGGATGAAGAAGAGGTTTTCGCCGGAGAAGTAAACGCGGAACTTCTGGATGTAGATCTTCGTGGTCCATTCAGCGGGGAGGGTATAGCCGAGGGTGATGTTCTTCACACGGAGGTAGCTGAGGTCCTGGAGGTATTTGCTCGAGGGGATGAAGTTGTTGGTACCGGCGTTGGAGATACCTTGCACGTTGTTGGCGCCCATCTGGCCGGGGTAGAGAGTGGGGTACTTGTTGCCCTGGTTCACATCGTAGCCGATGATAGTCCATGTGCTTTCGTCGAAGATGGCGCTGTTGTGCGAGTCCATGCCCTTGTAGTAGATGTCGTTTGCAGCCTGGGTGAAGGGGATTACCATGGATGAAACGGTCCAGTAGTCGCGCTTGCCCACGCCCTGGCAGAAGATGTCGAGGTCGATGCCTTTCCAGGCGCCGCCGAGGTGGAAGCCATATTCATAGCGGGGGAGGCTATTGCCGATCTTCACGAGGTCGCCGTGATCCTTGACGGTACCGGCACCACCGGAGATTTTTTTGTCGCCGTCGCGGTCAACGTACATCACGTCGCCGGGGCCGTAGTGGAAGGAGTTGTTCTCGATATCCCACTGGTTTGTCACGCCGGGCTTGGTGATAAGCTGGCCTTTTTCGTTGCGGGCGATGCCGTCGGGCTGCGAGGGATCGGCCACGAAGTCGTCGACGGTGTAGTAGCGAGCTACGTCGAGGCCCCAGATTGCGCCGTACTCAGCACCGGAGTAGTTGTCGGTAAGCGATTCGTTGGGGTTGTTCCACTTGGTGATTTTCGTGGTGGCGTCGGCAATGTTGAATGTAGCGTATACATCCCAGTCGCCGAATGAGTGGTTCCAGCCGAGGCTGAGTTCCCAACCGCGGGTGCGGAGCGAGCCGTTGTTGCCGTAGGGGGTCGATGCACCGAGCACCTGGGGAAGCTGAACGCCCACAGCGAGCATGTCGCGGGTGTCGCGCTGGTACCAGTCGAAGCTCGCGGTGAGCGAGTTGTTGAAGAATCCGAGGTCAATACCTACGTCAAGAGTGTTGATGCGCTCCCAAGTGAGGGTGGGCGATACGAGCTTGGGCATACCGGCAGCGTTGACGAGGATGCCTGTGCTCTGGTTGAGGTAGTTGATATTGGACGTGGTGATGGTGGAGAGGTACATGTTGTCGCCCACGGCCTCGTTGCCGATTTCGCCGTATGAAGCGCGGATTTTACCGTTTGTCCACCAGTCCTTCACGGGCTCGAAGTATGCTTCTTCGGAGAAGCGGTAGCCGACAGAGCCGGAAGCGAAGAATGCCCACTGGTCGTTGGCGGGGAAGCGGGTCGAGCCGTCGTAGCGACCGTTGAACTCGGCAAGGTAGATGCCTTTGTAGTCGTAGTTCAAGCGGCCGAAGAAGCCTGCTGTAGCCCAGTGTGTGTCGGCGTTGGAGGGAGCCACCAGATCGCCGGTGTAGAGGTTGAGTGCGGGCAGGTCATTGTCGAGCAGGACCTTGGTACGTGCCTGGAACCAGCGGTTGGTGTTCTGCTCGATGTTTGCGCCGAGCATGATTTTGAAGTTGTTGTTGCTTGCCACGGTGAAGTCGTAAGTACCGTAGGCGTTGAACGTCCAGCGGGTGTTGTTCAGGTGGTACTTGGTGTAGGTGGTCGAAGACTGCGACACGCGGTATGTGGGCGCGGAGAGGGTGCGTCCCCACGAAGGCCAGCTTATCACGGGCAGATATCCGTAGTGCTGGTCGCGGTTGTAGATACCATAGGTGAAGTCGGCGTTGATTGTAAGGCCGGGGATAATGGTAGCTTTGGCCCAGGCCTGCAGGCGTGTGAAAGTGCTGCGGGTGTTGATTGTGTCGGCCTGCTTGAGGTATGCGATCTGGTTCTGGAAATCTACGGGATTGCCATCGGCATCGGGTTTCCAGCCAAGCATCTGGTAGAAGCTCGGGAAGCGCCACACGGTGCCCCAGGTGTTCGAGCCGGTGTTGGGGGTCTCGCCGTCGCGCTGCATGAAGTTGATGCGTACGCCGGCCGAGAGCCACTTGAACATGTCGATCTGGAGGTTGGCGTTGGCGTTGTAGCGGCGCACCTTATCGGGGTTGAAGTTGATAAGGCTCTGCTTCTTGGCGTAGCCGAACGACACATCGTAGATAGCCTTGCCCGAGTTGCCCGATACCGACACATTGTGCTGGTTGCTGGGAGCGGCGTTGTTGAGCATGATGGCGTTGATGTCGTAGTCGGCGTAGGGGAGGAAGCCGGTACCGTTCTCGTTGAGGAAGTAGTCGCCCACATTGTTGTCGTCGATGTAGGGGCGTGCCATGCGGTAGTCGGTGATTTTACCGCTGTTCTGCTCCTGCCATTTGCGGGCGTAGGGGAGGATGTCGGTGTAGTACATGCCGAAGAACTCGCCTTCGGCAGCACCCAGGCGCTTGGCGGCCTGGTTCATGGCCACGAGTGAGCTCACATTGTCCATAATCTCGGGGAGCACCGAAGCCTGGGCCCAACCGAAGTTGTTGGAGTATTTGATTTTGAGGCGTTCGGCGCGCTCACCACCCTTGGTGTTGATGAGGAGGACACCGAATGCGGCGCGGGAGCCGTAGATAGAGGAAGAGGAAGCATCTTTAAGCACGGAGATTTCCTTGATGTCCTCGGGGTTGAGGAAGGAGATGTCGTCCATGGGCACACCGTCGACCACGTAGAGGGGGTTCGATGTGGCGCCGTTCGAGAGAGTACCCGTACCGCGGATTTTAATCGAAGGCGAGCCGTCGATATTACCGGTGGAGTTGAGTACGGTAAGGCCGGGGACAGCGCCCTGGAGAGCCTTGAGTACATCTTGCTCGGGGCGGTTTTCCATCGTGCGCGACACATCGACCGTAGTCACGGCGCCGGTGAGGTTGGCACGCTTCTGAGTGCCGTAGCCGATAGCCACGAGTTCGTTGAGCATCTCGGTGGTGGGCTCCATGTAAACGTTCATGCCGTTGGACGCCTTAACCATCACGGTCTTGTATCCGACGTAGCTCACTTCAAGAGCAACCCCTTTGCCTACACGGATTTTGAAGTGACCGAATGCATCGGTAGCAACGGCGTTTGAGGGGACTCCTTTCTGAACAACAGACGCACCGATCACGGGCTCATTGTTCTCATCCAAAACGGTACCTTCGATTACGGATGCCGTCTGACTCTGCTGCTGAGGGGCGGGCTCTGCCATGGCGGAAAGTGTTCCGAGCATTGGCATACCGGCCAGGAGGAGCATCGTCAAGTAAAGATGTTTTCTCATAAAAAGTATTGATAGTGGTTACATCCGCGATAGTTTCGACCCGTCGGCGAGTCGACTTATCTGGCGGCAAAGCTTAGATTGATTTAGATTCGTTTAGGGGGCTTTGTGCTTTATGTGGTTAAAATCACGAAGTTAGTTAAATAATATTGACTAAAGCCCTGCGTAGCGAACCTTAATCGGCTCAAATTTATACAAAGTTTTTTAAAAAGGAATTAAATTTTTATATTTTTAACAAAAGTAGATTGAGTGAGAGTGAAAACGGTCGAACCATCGGGCCGTGCAGGACGTTGGATGTTTAACTAATTTTTAAACACCGCTATCGGGAGTATGCGGCGAAATGTTGCTATCTTTGCACACTCGAAGCCCCCGGGCGCTTTTTTTGGACACTTTATTATGATCATCACATCACGCAGCCGACTGTCGGCTATTATGCTTATTGCAATTGTATCGCTCCTCGGCCTCAATGCCAATGCCCAGACCCCTGAGCGCGGGCGTGCCTCACTCGGACCTAAGGTTGGCTTTGTGAGCCGCAACGTCTCTGCTACGGCCGGCATCACCTTCGAGTATTCATTCAGCAAGCATGTGCGTATAGCTCCCGAGGTGGGTGTGATATTCAGGCACAAGGATCTCGACGGCTTCGCGGCCGATGTCAACGTGCACTTCCCCATCGACATGAGTGCCAAAGCGGCGTTCTACCCCTTGGTGGGTGTGGGCTTCACCTCGTGGGGCCGCCACCGCGAGGATGCCGAGGGCGGCAAGGACGTCACATCGCACATCAGCGCCTTCGGCATCAATGCCGGTGCCGGCTTCGAGTACTACTGCACATCGTCGCTTAAGCTCTCTCTCGAAGCTCGATATACTCTGATGAAGCACTATCCCACGGCATACGTCACCGCCGGAATCGCATTTGTATTCTAAGAGTGTGTTTACTTTTAACACACAAGTTAATTTTTAATTAAAGAATGAATTTATTTTGAGAGTTTCGCATTAATTCTGAGGGCTTTTTTGATGCTTTCCGCCAAGTCTCATCAGTCGCATAGCCCGCTATGCTCCTTCTTCAACTTGCGAAAATCATTCAAAAAATCCTCTCAGCCTTAACGCGAGTTAAAAGTAAACACCCTCTATGAAATGGAAAAGCCAGTCATTATATTAGGAATAGAATCGTCGTGCGACGATACCTCTGCCGCCGTTATCCGCGACGGAATATTGCTCAGCAATGTCATAGCCTCGCAGCAGGTGCATGAGGAGTACGGCGGTGTGGTGCCCGAGCTTGCTTCGCGCGCCCACCAGCAGAACATCGTGCCCGTGGTCGATGCCGCCATCAAGCGTGCCGGTATCAGCAAGACCGACCTCAGCGCCATCGCGTTCACCCGCGGGCCGGGCCTTATCGGCTCCCTGCTCGTGGGCACGAGCTTCGCCAAAGGGCTGTCGCTCGGCCTCCGCGTGCCCATGGTCGATGTGAACCACCTCCACGGGCATGTGCTCTCGCACTTCGTGCGCCGCAATCCCACCGACCGCGTGCCCGAGTTCCCCTATCTGTGCCTGCTCATATCGGGCGGCAACTCGCAGCTGATACTTGTGAAGAGCAGCTCCGACATGGAAATCCTCGGCCGCACTATCGACGATGCCGCCGGCGAGGCTTTCGACAAGTGCGCCAAAGTGATGGGGTTGCCTTACCCCGGCGGCCCGCACATCGACCGCCTTGCCGCCGAAGGCGACCCCAAGCGCTTCCGCTTCGCGCGCCCGCACATCCCCGGGCTTGATTACAGCTTCAGCGGCCTCAAGACGAGCTTTCTATACACCCTGCGCGACGGCATCAAGGCCGATCCCGACTTCGTGGAGAAAAACAAGGCCGACCTCGCCGCTTCGCTGCAGTCCACCATCATAGCAATCCTCATCGACAAGCTCGATAAAGCCGTGAAGCAGACCGGCGTGACTACCGTGGCCATCGGCGGCGGCGTCTCGGCCAACTCCGGCGTGCGCGCTGCCGTGGCCGATTACTGCGCCTCGCACGGCCTGGAAGCATTTATCCCCGAGCGTGTGTTTACCACCGACAATGCCGCCATGGTCGCTATCGCAGGCCACTTCAAATACCTTGCCAGTGATTTCTGCCCCTACGACCGTGCACCATACGCGCGAGTCGAGGTGTGAAGATTGAGATATACAGAAAATGAAACTTTCTATAGTGATAATCGGCGACGAAATCCTGCTCGGACGCGTCACCGATACTAATTCCGGCCTTGTGGCACGCACTTTCGCAGCCATGGGCTGGACTGTCGCCGCCGTCCGCACCGTCGGCGACAAGGCCGACGATATTCGCTCGGCTATCGAGGTATCGCTTGCCGAAAGTGAGCTTGTGGTCACCACAGGCGGGCTCGGCCCCACGCGCGACGACATCACAAAGACCGTGATGATGAGCATCTTCGGCGGCGAACTCGTGCACGACGACAGCGTCCGTGCCAATATCGAGGATATTTTTGCCGACCGGCATCTGAAGCTCAACGAGCTTACCCTCGGGCAAGCATACGTGCCGAGCTCCTGCCGCGTGATACAGAACCGCCTCGGCACGGCACCGATAATGTGCTTCGAGCGCGGCGGCCACATGCTCGTGGCTATGCCCGGAGTGCCGTTCGAGACCCGCGGGATGCTCCCTGCCGTGGCCGATGCCGTGCGTGAGCGTTTTGGCCTCGGAGGCGCCATCCTGCACCGCGAATTCACCGTGACGGGCATATCCGAGTCGGCTCTCGCCGAACAGCTTGCGGCCTTTGAGGATAGCCTGCCGGCTTACGTAAAGCTGGCATATCTGCCAAATCCCGGAGAAATAATCCTGCGCCTTGATGCCGACTTCGGCGAGCGGCCCGATGGCGAAGCCTTCGAGGCTATGTGCAGCGCGCTAAAGGCTGCTTTGGGGCCGCGACTTGCCGCTGAGGGCAAACTGTCGCCCGCCGCCCTTGCGCTTCATGCCCTCCGAAGCCGTGGCTACACGCTGGCAACAGCCGAAAGCTGCACCGGCGGCAATATCGCGCATCTCATTACAGCGATCGCCGGATGCTCCGACGTATACCGCGGCGGTGTCGTATCCTACGCCAACGAGGTCAAGAGCGGCGTGCTCGGTGTCGATGCCGATGTCATAGCCGCTCACGGCGCTGTGAGCGAACCCGTGGTGCGGGCCATGGCCGAGGGGGCGGCGCGCGTGTGCGGTGCCGACTGCGCGGTGGCCACTTCGGGCATCGCAGGCCCCGGCGGAGGCACGCCCGACAAGCCCGTAGGCACTGTGTGGATAGGCGTGCACACTCCTGCCGGCACTGTGGCCCGCTGCGTGCGCTTCAGCGGTGACCGCGAGGCTGTGATCGACCGGGCCTCCGCCCAAGCGCTGATGGACTTAGTGGGCTGCTTAGAGCTTAAAGGTTAGAGCTTAGAGTCCTTTTTGAACTCGGCCTGCCGCTTGGCCACGATTGTGGCAAGGCGGTCGATGGTCTGCCTGTTGACGGGGTCTTTGCTCTCGGCCATCTGGATGAAGCCTTTCGAGCCGCAGTAGTGGGCCACGCCCGACTTATCCCACACGCCAAGGCGCTCAAATTCATTTATATAGTCGAGCAGTCGCTGATGCATCATCGGCGATGCCTCGTGCATGCCGTTGCTCTTCTCCGATGTCTCGAACTCGAGCTCGAGGCCCACTCCGCAGCTGCGTGAGTTCTCGATGCACTCCTCGAGGCGGCCGAACTCGGGCAGGGTGCCTTGCGGAGTGTAGAAGAAGTAGTTGGGCTGGCGGTATACCATGTCGAAGTGATAGTCTTTCCAATGGTGCACATACTTGTCGTTGTCGGTCCAGTAAGGAATCCAGTACACGCGCAGACCCTTCGAGTGGATGTAGTCGTTGACGTCGGTCACAAAATCGCTGATGGAGAACAGACCTTCTTCGGGGCAGTATATGCCTGCGAGGTCGATGTTCTTGTACCCGGCCTCGTTGAAACGGCGGATGAGCTCGTCGACAAACCATGTTGCGGCCTTGATGCGGTGCTCGCGCTTGCTCAGGTCGATGTCCACGCCGTCGATTTCGCCGAAGTCGATATGCTTCCAGCTGCATGCGCCGGGAGTGCCGCGGCCATCCTTTGCGGGGTAGCACTGGCCGAGCACCACCTTGTGGCGCATCGGCGGTTCGCCCAGAGTGGACTTAAGCTCGCCGATGAGCTCGTCGAGGGCGCCGAGGTGATGGTCCTTGGCGAAAACGAGGTCGAGGTACGCCTCCCAATTGGCCTTGGTGCATGGGAGCTGGCCGCCGGTGGCGTTGCAGAGCACGCGCCGCTCGTCGGTGGCTTCGTCGACCCATGTGCCGTCGTTGAAGGAGAAGGAGTCGTAGAACCATTCGCGCCTGCCGTCGGCGTATTCGTGAGTCACGTAGGGGAGCAGGTCGGCTTTGTCCCACTTGGCACGCTTGGGCAGGTTTCCCGCCGGGAGCAGTGCGAGGTCGCAGATTTCGGTGTCAACGGCAAAGCCGGGAGTGCTGTCGGAGGCAATTGCCGACAGGCCGCAGAGGCAGCCTATAGCAGCTGCCGCGATTGTTTTAAGAGTCATTGTGTGAATTGTGTATGATGATTGATTTTTGAAGTCGGAGGGTGAAATCGGCTCACTGTGCGTAGAGCGGCACGCAGTTCATGAGGTAGCGCCGGACCTCGCCCCAGGGATAGATGGTGGCATCGTCGCCTTTGCGGAGCTGCACGGGTTTCTCGTTGAGGAGTACCTGCACATAGAAGCGGCCGCTGCGGCGGCTCTTGAAGAGGATAAACTGAACATTGGATGCCATCGGCACTACGTCGAAGTCGCGCCAGTGCGAAGCCACCGTGTCGAAGTAGTTGGTGAGGTAGTAGCAGCCGGGCAGGCGCAGCAGCGACACCAGGGGCATGATGGTCTCGGCATGGCCGAAGCGGAGCACGGCTTTTGTGGCGCTGTCCTCGCCGGAGATGAAGTTGTCGGTGGTCTGGATGATATCGAGCACGAGGTCGGAAGCGATGTCGGCGGGCACGGATGAGATTGTGGTGGCTGTCCGCTGGAGGTACTGCCGCATGTTGAAGCAACTCCACAGGGCGTTTGCCTCGGCGGTGTCGAAGTATTTGCTCATCTGCGAGGGCAGCCCCATTGCCTGAAGGCCTGCCACCACATAGTACTGAGCCAAAGCGAGCTCGCGCCGTGCCTTGTCGTCGGCGAAGGGATAGTTTTGGCCGAGTACGCGCGCGATTGCCGTGAGCGGGCAGGCTCCGGCCACAAATTCATCGTAGGCGGGCTGCGATACCTTGTACTTGCGGAAGTCGAGATAGTCCTTGTCGAGGTCGAAGGGGCGCATCAGCCGGGAGTTTATCCGGCCTGTCGAGGTGGTGAATGTGGTGCGGTTGTTGAGGCGGTCGAGCTGATGGGTGAAAGAGTACATGCTCATCATAGCACGCGGCGAGTACGACGAGATTGCCTTCACCACGCCTTCGCTGCTGAAGACCTCGGTGTAGTTGTAGAACATGCGTGTGGCAATGCCGGCCTGCTCGGCCATGCCGAGAGAGTCGAGTGCGCCCCAGCGGTTGTTGCTCAGGGCTATTACTTCATTTGTGAGCGCCAGCATACTGCGGCCGAGGGCGGTGATGGTGCCGAGAGAGTCGGCGTGCTCGAGGGCGCGCTTGAGGGCGAGGCTGTTTGCCGCCGACGACGGATAGCGCGCACCGTGGCGCCCCACATGGTTCACAAACACGGGGATGAGCGAGTCGGGATAGACGGCCGGGGTGGCGGGTGCCGGGTATGGCATCAGTGATCCCTCGCACTGATCCATGGTGTACGAAGTGGATGTAGGGTCGGCTGCTTGAGCAGTGGCGCAGCAAAGTATGCAGGCAGATGCCAGTATAAGTCGGAAACGTATCATAAAAAGTAAACAAGGACACAAGCGCGGCAGTTCGCCCGCGCGCGTTCACTGCAAAAGTAATACAATTTTGCGTGGTAGCCAAAAATTTGCTAATTTTGCAGTCTATCAAACACGTAAAAGAATGAAAGCATCAGTAATAGCACGTTTTGTGATTTTGGGCTTGCTCTGGCTCGCGCTTGTTGTATATATCATCATGCACTCCGAGCCGTCGCTTTACCTTTCTTTCGTGATTGCTGCTTCGGGCATAATCATCTTTGTGCCAATGTATAAGAAATACGTCAAGAAATGAGCCAAAAGGCTAAATATACAAATTCATCCACAGAACCGCTGCTGCCGCATATCGACAGTCCCGCCGACCTCCGTGCCCTGCAGCCGGAGCAGTTGCCGCAGGTATGCTCCGAAATCCGCGACTTCCTCATTCACTCCCTTGCAGGAAATCCGGGCCACTTCGCCTCGAGCATGGGTGCCGTGGAGCTCACGGTGGCGCTGCACTATGTGTTCAATACTCCCTACGACCGTATTGTGTGGGATGTCGGCCACCAGGCCTACGGACATAAACTGCTGACAGGCAGACGCGACTCTTTCGAGAGCAACCGCAAGCTCGGAGGCCTCAGCGGATTTCCCAATCCCGACGAGAGTCCTTACGACACCTTTGCCGCCGGACATGCCTCCAACTCCATATCCGCCGCCCTCGGCATGGCGGTGGCCTCGCGCCTCAAGGGCGACAACCCGCGGCGCAATGTAGTGGCCGTGATTGGCGACGCATCCATCAGCGGCGGCCTTGCCTTCGAGGGCATAAACAATGCCTCGAACACGCCCAACAATCTGCTCATTGTCCTCAACGACAACGACATGTCGATTGACCGCAATGTGGGAGCCATGAACTCCTATCTCACGCACCTCAATACCTCGAAGGTCTACAACGATATCCGCTACAAGGCATTCAAGCTGCTTAAGAAACTGCATATCGTCAATGAGAAGCGCCGTGGAGCGCTCCTCCGCTTCAACAACAGCCTCAAGTCGCTCCTTGCCAGGCAGCAGAATATCTTCGAGGGCTTCAATATCCGCTACTTCGGCCCCTTCGACGGGCACGACGTGGCCACCATCGTGCGGGTGCTCAACGATATCCGCGATATGGAGGGGCCGCGCATCCTCCATCTGCGCACCGTCAAAGGCAAGGGCTACGCCCCCGCCGAGGCCGATCCGGCATCGTGGCACGCTCCCGGTCGCTTCGACCCCGCAAGCGGCGAGCGCCTCGAGAGCAAGGCCGCAGGTGGCAAGCCGCTCAAATATCAGGATGTGTTCGGCAACACCCTCGTGGAGCTTGCCGAGAAAAATCCGGCCATCGTAGGCATCACCGCCGCGATGCTGTCGGGCACATCGGTAGGCACCATGCAGGCCGTGATGCCTGAGCGTGTTTTCGATGTGGGAATATCGGAAGGCCATGCCGTGACCTTTGCCGGAGGCCTCGCCAAGGACGGTATGCGCCCCTTCGTGGCCATCTACTCGAGCTTTCTGCAGCGAGCCTACGACCACATCATCCACGACGTGGCTCTCCACCGCCTGCCCGTGACGTTCTGCATCGACCGGGCAGGCCTTGTAGGTGAGGACGGCGCCACCCATCACGGAGTGTTCGATATGGCGTATTTGCGCACCGTCCCCGGCATGATTATAGCCTCCGGCCGTGACGAGCACGCACTCCGCAACCTCATGTACACGGCGCAGGCCGCCGACCACGGTCCCTTTGCCATACGCTATCCTCGCGGAGCGGGCTCTAATCCCGAATGGCGAAACGAGATGCACGCCCTGCCTATAGGCCGGGGCGAGCGTCTGACCGACGGCTCGGATGCCGTGGTGCTCACCATAGGCCCGGTGGCGGCCGATGCAGCCCGAGCCATAGAGCGGGCCAAGGCGCAAGGTGTGGAAGCAGCCCACTACGACATGATATTCCTCAAGCCGGTCGACTGTGATATTCTCGCCGAAGCCGCCGCCAAGGAGTGCCCCATCATCACGGTGGAGGATGGCACTGTCGACGGTGGTCTCGCCGGAGTGGTGAGCGAATGGCTTGCCGACCGCGGGCTCAAGCGCCGCATCATTCGCCTCGGTGTGCACGACCGCTTTGTGCCGCAGGGTACTCCCGCACAGCTTAAGGCTTTGTGTGGCTTCGATGAAGATGCCATATATGAGGCCATTATGTCAACAAAACAGAAAGAGTCATGAAGATAGTTATAGCCGGAGCCGGAGAGGTGGGATCGCATCTGGCAAAGCTCCTCTCCGATGAAGAGCAGGACATCATGCTCATCGATGCCGATGCAGAGCGCCTCGCTCAGCTCGATGCCAACTACAACCTCATGACCTATGCCGGCAACCCCACTTCCTTCGGCGTGCTTCGCGATTCGGGGGTGCCTGAGTGCGACCTCTTCATCGCCGTCACGCCCTACGAGGCCAACAATATAGTCGCCTGCTCCATCGCGAAGAGCCTCGGCGCGAAGACCACCGTGGCCCGCATCGACTCCTACGACTTCATGGACCCGGCCAACACCGCCCATGTGAAGCAGATGGGCGTCGACCGCGTGATCTACCCCGAGTACCTGGCCGCCCAGGAAATCCTCACGGCGCTCAAGCGCACGTGGGTGCGAAACTGGTTCGAGCTCCACGACGGCCAGATTATCCTTGCCGGAGTAAAGCTCCGCAACGGTGCACCGCTCGCGGGCATGAAGCTCAAGGACTTCGCCTATACCAACCATCACTTCCACGTGTCGGCCATCAAGCGCAATCACGAGACCATCATCCCCCGTGGTGATCACCACATGGAGGCCGGCGACATCCTTTATTTCACCACCACGCGCGACCACGTGGACGACCTGCTCGTGCTCACGGGTAAGACCGAGTACAAAATCAGGCGCGTGCTCATCATGGGCGGCACGAAGATGGCTATACGCCTCGTCAACAGTGGCCTGGGTGAGTTCAAGTTCAAAATTGTGGAATCCGACCTCGAGCTTTGCCGCAAGTTGCCGCAGAAGTGCCCCGATTGCGAGATTATCCACGGCGATGCACGCGACCTCGATTTGCTCAGCGACATAGGAATAGGCGATTTCGACGCTTTCGTGGCTCTCACCGACAGCAGCGAGACCAATATCTTCACCTGCCTCACAGCCAAGGAGCTCGGTGCCAAGAAGACGATAGCCGATGTGGAGAACATTCAGTTCATATCCCAGGCCGAAAACCTCAATATCGGCACTGTAATCAATAAAAAGCTGCTGGCCTCCAGCACTATATTCCAACTCCTGCTCGACTCCGACTCCTCAACATCGAAGTGTCTGGCCCTTGCTGATGCCGAGGTGGCCGAGATAGAAGCCCAACCGGGCTCGAAGATTACACGCTCGGCCGTGAAAGACCTGCAGCTGCCCAAGGAACTCACACTGGCCGGGCTTATCCGCGACGGCCACGGACAGCTTATTTCAGGTGCAACTCAGATTCGCCCCGGCGACCACGTGCTCGTGTTCTGCCTCGCGGGAGCTCTGCACAAAGTCGAACGCCTCTTCAGTTGATGCCATGTCGATATTCAACCAGGCCACCCGACACCTTGTGAACGCCCGTATGCTGCTGCGCATCATGGGCTGGCTTTTGATTATCGAAGCTGTATTCCTGGTATTCCCCACGCTCACCTGCCTGCTCTACGGCGAGGACGACTGGTTGCCCTTCGCGTGTACCTCGGTCCTGACCGTTCTTGTCGGCTTGATTCTTGCCATGCGGTCTCGCCCCACAAGCCCTCACATGGGTAAGCGCGACGGCTACCTGCTCACGGCTATGGTGTGGGTGGTATTTTCGTTTTTCGGGCTGATACCCTTCCTGTTCTGCTCGCAGCCGATGAGCTACAGCGATGCTTTTTTCGAGGCCATGTCGGGCTTTACCACCACGGGGGCCTCGGTTATCACCGCTTCCGACCATATCGGCCATGGCGTGCATCTGTGGCGTGCCATGATGCAGTGGATAGGCGGCATGGGTATCATCCTCTTCACGCTTGCCGTGATACCTATGCTCAATCATTCGGGAGGTATGCAGATGTTCAATGCCGAGGTCACAGGCATTACGCACGATAAAATAAGCCCCCGCATAAGCCAGACCGCTAAAAATCTGTGGATGATCTATACCGGGCTTACCGTGCTGCTCATAGCCTTGCTTTGGGCCGGACCGATGGATCTCTTCGACAGTATATGCCATGCTTTCGGCGCAATCTCCACCGGCGGCTACTCTTCGCACCCCGACGGTATCACGGCATGGAGCGGGTCGGTCTATATCAAGCTGGTGCTGATAGTGTTTATGTTTCTTGGCGGTGTCAACTTCGGCTTGATATACAAGAGCCTGCGAGGCAATTTCGCGGCATTGCGAACCAACGATGTGTTCAAGACCTACGTGGCGACGATAGCTCTGATGGTGCTTCTCTTCGCCGTGTCGATACTTTGGAACGGCAAGGCCGCCGGGTGGCAGAGCGTCACCATCGACCCTCTCTTTCAGGTGGTGTCGACCATTACCTCTACCGGCTTCACCGTGAGCAACTTTGAGGAGTGGGGGCCTTTTGTGCTCTCGCTCACCTTCGTGATGATGTTCTTCGGTGCATGCGCCGGATCCACCTCCGGCGGTGCAAAAATCGACCGCATCCTCTACCTCTTCAAGAATGCCGACAATGAGCTTTACCGCTGCATATATCCGCGCTCCATCCTCTCGGTGAAGGTAAACGGCCGTGTGGTGAACCCCGAGCTTGTGAACAAGGTTATAGCATTCCTGTGCATCTACATGCTTCTTGTGGTGGGCGGCGGTATGGCTCTCACGGCCTGTGGCGTGCCTTTGGTCGACTCCTTCTTCTCGTCCTTCTCCTGCATCTCGAACACCGGCCTCGGTGCCGGCATCACCGGCTACGGAAACTCCTACGACATCCTCCCCGATGCGGCTAAGTGGATACTGTCGCTGCTGATGCTCACAGGTCGTCTGGAGATATTCACTATCCTTGTTTTGCTTACACCCGCTTTCTGGAGGAGATAGACTATGGCAGGGCACAACGAACTCGGAAAATGGGGCGAGCAGCTCGCCGCCGACAAATATGTGGCCGATGGCTACCATATCTACGCACGTAACTGGCGCATGGGTAAGCTCGAGATCGACATTATTGCCGTGAAAGACGATGTGGTGGCTTTCGCCGAGGTAAAGACCCGCTCCGACCTCGATGTTGACCCACTCGAGGCTATCGACAAGCGCAAAATCAACCACATGGTGCGCTCGGCCACGGCTTTCCTCGAGGTGCACGACCTGCCCTACAACGTGCGATTCGATGTGTTCGGTGTAAACGGAACGCCCGAGCAGTACCGCCTGGAGCATATCGAGGATGCCTTCTATCCTCCTCTCAAAACATACAGATAACAAAAACTTTAAACTACGATAATATGAACGAACAGATTTTAAGCCGCCTCGGAGCTTTCCGCACACTGATGTCGGAAGCCGGTGTGCAGGCTGTGATAGTGCCGCAGGCCGATCCTCATCAGGGCGAATACCTTGCACCTCACTGGCAGGTGCGCCGCTGGCTCTCGGGCTTCACCGGCTCGGCCGGCGACCTTGTGGTGTGCGACTCATGCGCCGCACTGTGGACCGACTCGCGGTATTTCATTCAAGCCGCAGCCCAGCTCGACGGCACTTCGATAGAACTGATGAAGGACGGCCTGCCCGACACGCCGTCGGTGGCCGATTATCTGTGCTCCAAGCTCAAGGAAGGCGACACGGTCGGCCTCGACGGTATGCTCTTCACTGCCGAAGCGGTGGAAATGCTTCGCAGCGAGCTCGCCTGCGCAGGTATCTCCCTGCGCACCGACATCGACCTTATCGACCGCATCTGGAACGATCGACCCGCACTCCCCGCCGAGCCGATTTTCGTTCACGACATCAAGTATGCCGGTCGGGAGGCAAGCGCAAAGATTGCCGACATCCTCGCCGAGGCTAAGGGCAAAGGTGCATCGGCAGTGTTCGTGGCCGTGCTCGACGAGATTGCGTGGACCCTCAACATCCGCTGCAATGATGTGAAGCATACACCCGTGGCAACGGCCTTCCTCTATCTGTCGGAAGGCGATAAGGTGCTCTTCATCGACCCCGCCAAGCTCACCGACAGCACACGTGCCTACCTTGCATCGCAGGGCGTGGGCTGCAGCGGCTACTCTGATGTGAAAGCATTTCTTGCCGCCCTTCCCAAAGCTGAGAAGGTGCTTGTCGATGCCTCGCACACAGCTCTGGGGCTCCTCGAGATATTGGCCGACAGGGCTGTCGACGGCGGTATATCTACGGCCGCTCGCCTCAAGTCGGTGAAGAACGACGTGCAGCTCGAAGGTGTCCGTGCCGCCATGCTGCGCGACGGCGTGGCTATGGTGCGCTCTCTCATGGAGATCGAGCGCCGCGTGGCCGACGGTACTCCCACCACCGAGCTCGACGTGGCCGAAATCCTTCGCCGCCATCGCTCCGCCGGTGAGCTTTTCTTCGACGAGAGTTTCGGCACTATCGCAGGCTACGGCCCGCACGGTGCCATCGTGCACTATGAGGCCGATGAAACCTCGGCATCGACTCTCGAGCCCCACGGCCTGCTCCTGATCGACTCGGGCGCCCAGTACCTCGACGGTACCACCGACATCACCCGCACAATAGCCCTTGGCAACCCCACCCCCGGCGAGAAGTCGGACTTCACGCTGGTCATGAAAGGGCACATTGCCCTTGCGCAGGCGATATTCCCCGCCGGCACCCGCGGTGCACAGCTCGATGCGCTTGCAAGGCAATTCCTCTGGAAGCATGGCCTGAGCTATCTGCATGGCACAGGACACGGTGTGGGCCACTTCCTCAGTGTTCATGAAGGCCCCCACAGCATACGCCTCAACAACGTGGAGGCGCCCCTCATGCCCGGCTCGATCACATCGAACGAGCCCGGTCTCTACCGCGAAGGCGTGCACGGCATCCGCTGCGAGAACCTCGTGCTCTGCCGCCGTGAGATGACCACGGAGTTCGGCGACTTCCTCGGCTTCGAGACCCTCACGCTCTGCCCCTTCGACCGCAGCCTCTTCGACCTCGACATGATGACCGCCGAAGAAATCGCATGGGTCGACAGCTACCACGCAAGCGTGGCTCAGATGCTTATGCCCGCGCTCGCTACCAAGGAAGAGCGCGCATGGCTCGACCTCCACACACGTCCTCTTAATGAAATGTAATCACTATGGCACTCATCATACCTCTTCGCGGCTTTACCCCAAAGGTGGGTAAAGACTGCTTCCTGGCAGAAAACGCCACGCTCGTGGGCGACGTAACCATGGGCGACGGCTGCAGTATATGGTTCAACGCCGTCCTCCGCGGCGACGTCAACACAATCACAATCGGCGACCGCGTGAATATTCAGGACGGCTCCGTGCTCCATACTCTCTATCAGAAATCTACCATCGAGATCGGCAACGACGTCTCAATCGGTCACAACGTCACTATCCACGGTGCCAAAATCCACGACTACGCACTCATCGGCATGGGCGCCGTGGTGATGGACGACGCCGAGGTAGGGGAGGGCGCTATCGTAGCCGCCGGCTCGGTGGTGCTCTCGCGTGTCAAAATCGGCCCCAACGAGCTGTGGGGCGGTGCACCCGCCAAGTTCATCAAGCCTGTCGACCCGGCCCAGTCACGCGAGATGAACCAGAAAATAGCTCACAACTACCTTATGTACAGCAAGTGGTACGACCAAGCAGACGAAAAATGAAAATTCTCAAGTTTGGAGGCACATCAGTAGGCTCTGCCGCGCGCATCAAGCACGTGGCAGGCCTCATCCTGCGTGAGCCGCGCAACATAGTGGTGCTTTCGGCGATGTCGGGCACAACCAATTCGCTGGTCGAAATTTCGGAATATCTCTACAAAGGAAATGTGCCCGGGGCACAGGAGACCATCAACGCCCTGCAAGCCAAGTACGACGCAGTGATAGACGAGCTCTATTCTACCGCTGAGGCTCGTGAGAGGGCACAGTCTGCTTTGGCGCGAAACTTCGCCTTGCTCCGCTCCTACCTCTCCGAGCCTCTGACCGAGGCCGGTGAGAAAGAAATCCTGGCGCAGGGCGAGCTCATGTCTACGGCACTCATGCAGTGCTATCTCACTGAGCTTGGAGTGCGCTCGGAGCTCCTTCCCGCACTCGACTATATGCGAACCCTCGAGAGCGGAGAGCCCGACATGCCTCATATAGCATCGCGAATCAGGCGTATGCTTGAGCTCGCACCCGATGCGCGCGTATTCATCACCCAGGGCTATATCTGCCGCAACGACCACGGAGGCATCGACAACCTCAAGCGCGGCGGCAGCGACTACTCGGCTTCTATAATAGGTGCCGTGCTCGATGCCGAGGAAATACAGATATGGACCGACATCGACGGTATGCACAACAACGACCCACGCTTCGTCGAGGGCACCAGGCCTGTCGATGCACTGCACTTCGAGGAGGCGGCGGAGCTTGCATACTTCGGCGCGAAAATCCTGCATCCATCGTGCGTGCTTCCGGCAAAGCTGCACAATATACCCGTGCGCCTGCTCAACACCCTGCAGCCCGAGGCGCGGGGCACGGTCATATACAACGCTGCCCCCGACGGTCGCCTCAAAGCAATCGCCGCCAAAGATAATATCACGGCAATTAAAATCAAGTCGGGGCGTATGCTCCTGGCCTACGGCTTCCTGCACAAGGTTTTCGAAACCTTCGAGAACCACCGCACTGCCATCGACATGATAGCAACTTCGGAAGTCGGCGTAAGCGTGAGTGTCGACGACGACTCTCGACTCGCGGCAATCGTCGACGACCTCAAGCACTTCGGCACCGTCACCGTCGACCGCGACATGGTCATTATCTGTGTGGTCGGCGACCTCCAGTGGGAGCACTGCGCCTTCCAGTCGCAGGTGCTGGAGGCTCTTGAAGGCATCCCCGTGCGAATGATAAGCTACGGCGGAAGCAACTACAATATTTCGGTCCTTGTCCGTCGCGACGACAAGGTAAGGGCCTTGAACGCTTTAAGTAATAAACTTTTCAAATGATCACGGTAACTAACTTAGGTATTCAATTCGGTAAAAAACCTCTCTTTCAGGACGTAAACCTTAAATTTACTCCCGGCAACTGCTACGGCATCATCGGTGCCAACGGTGCCGGCAAATCCACCCTTATGCGTATGCTCAGCGGCCAGCTCACACCCACGGCCGGTACCATAGCCCAAGGCCCCGGCGAGCGTATGAGTGTCCTTGAACAGGACCACTTCAAGTTCGACGACTGCACCGTTCTTGAGACCGTGCTCCGCGGTCACACCGTCCTCTGGGATATTATGCAGGAGAAAGACGCCCTCTATGCGAAGCCCGACTTCAACGACGCCGACGGCATCCGCGCATCCGAGCTCGAGGAGAAGTTTGCCGAGCTCGAAGGATGGAATGCCGAGAGCGACGCCGCCGCACTCCTTTCAGGCCTCGGCATCAAGGAAGACCGCCACGGTATGCTCATGCGCGATGTCAGCGCCAACGAGAAAGTGCGCGTCCTCCTTGCAAAAGCACTCTTCGGAAACCCCGACAACCTTCTCCTCGACGAGCCTACCAACGACCTCGACCTCGACACCGTGGCTTGGCTCGAAGACTATCTCTCAAACTTCGAGAACACCGTGCTTGTGGTGTCGCACGACCGTCACTTCCTCGACTCCGTCTGCACACACACTCTCGACATCGACTACAACCGCGTGCAGCTCTTCGCCGGCAACTACTCATTCTGGTACCAGAGCAGCCAGCTCGCGCTTCGCCAGCAACAGCAGCAGAACAAGAAAGCCGAGGAAAAGCGCCAGGAGCTCCTCGAGTTTATCCGCCGTTTCAGCGCCAACGTGGCCAAGAGCAAGCAGACCACTTCGCGAAAGAAGATGCTCGAGAAGCTCAACATCGAGGAAATCCAGGCGTCGTCGCGACGCTACCCCGGCATCATCTTCACGCCCTCGCGTGAGGTCGGCAACAAAATCCTTGAGGTCAAAGGCCTCTTGGCAAGTGTCGACGGTGAAGTTCTCTTCCGCGACGTAAACTTCCAGATCGAGAAAGGTGACAAAGTGGCATTCCTCAGCCACGACCCACGCGCCATGACTGCGCTCTTTGAAATCATCAACGGCAACAGAAAGCCCGACGAAGGCACCTACGACTGGGGCCAGACTATCACCACGGCATATCTCCCGCTCGACAACTCAGAGTTCTTCAACACCGACTACAACCTCGTGGACTGGCTCAGCCAATTCTCCGACGACAGCAGCGAAATCTACCTCAAGGGCTTCCTCGGCAAGATGCTCTTCTCCGGCGAGGATGTGCTCAAGAAAGCTTCGGTCCTCTCCGGTGGCGAGAAGATGCGCTGCATGATAGCACGAATGATGCTCCGCGATGCAAACACAATGGTGCTCGACTCGCCCACAAACCACCTCGACCTTGAGTCGATCCAGGCTTTCAACAATACCCTGCAGGGCTTCAAGGGCGTAATCCTAATGTCCTCGCACGACCACGAGTTCATCCAGACGGTCTGCAACCGCATCATCGAGCTCACCCCCAACGGTATTATCGACAAACTCACCGAGTACGACGACTATATCACCGACCCGCGCGTGGCCGAGGCCCGCGAGCGTCTTTATGCCAAGTAATCACGAACAAAATCTATAGTATTATGGTTAAACATATTGTAATGTTTCGTCTCGACGCTGAGCCCGAAGTTCGCGCCGACCTTGCAGCCCGCTTCAAAGAAGCTATCGAAGCTCTTCCGGCTCTCGTGCCCGGTCTTGTTTCTGCCGAAGTAGGCATCAACGACGGCCCCGCTCAGGGCAATTGGGATATAGTCCTCACAGCCTTGTGCCCCGATTGGAAGTCGCTCGAAGAGTACTCGGCGCATCCCGAGCACCTCAAGTGCGTGGCTATCATCAAGGCTGCCATAGCCGGTCGGGCTTGCGTCGATTACATCGCTTAATCGTTTCAACTCATCTATAAGAATGGAAAGTCAATACAAGGGTCTTAACGCCGCACAGGTAGAGGAGAGCAGGCGCCGCAATGGTGTCAACGTGCTCACTCCGCCTGCGCGTGAGTCGTTGTTGAGCCGCTTTTTCCGAAAATTCACCGACCCGCTTGTCATTATCCTGCTCGTGGCCGGAGCGCTCTCGATAGGCATTTCGTGCTACGAGTACTGGGGGCTCGGCGAAGATGCAGGGGTGTTCTTTGAGCCCGCAGGCATCTTCATTGCAATCCTCCTGGCCACGGGTATGGCATTCTGGTTCGAGCTAAAAGCCGACCGGGAGTTCGCCATCCTCAATCAGGTCAACGACGACGAGCCCGTGCAGGTAATTCGCGACGGCAAGCCCGCGAGTGTACCGCGCAAGGATGTCGTTGTGGGCGATATTGTCATTGTCAACACCGGCAATGAAGTCCCGGCCGACGGTACGCTCCTTGAGGCCGTGTCGCTCAACGTCGACGAAAGCTCCCTCACAGGTGAGCCTATGTGCCACAAGACCACGGTCAAGGAGCAGTTCGACCCCGATGCGACTTTCCCCTCCGATAAGCTCCTCCGTGGCACCAAAGTGATGGAAGGTCACGGTGTGATGGAGGTGACAGCCGTCGGCGACAGCACCGAGAACGGCAAGGTATTCGAGGCCGCACAGATCGACGACAGCGTGAAGACTCCCCTCGACGAGCAGCTCGAGCGACTCGGAAAACTCATCTCCAAGATTTCCTATGTCATCGGTATTCTCGTGGTGGTCGGCCGCGTGGCCATGTTCTTCATCAATGGCAACGACTTTGAGTGGGTGCGCTTCGCCGCTTACTTCCTCCAGTCTGTCATGCTCGCTGTTACTCTGGTGGTATGTGCAGTGCCCGAAGGTCTGCCTATGGCCGTCACTCTTGCCTTGGCCTACTCGATGAGGCGTATGCTCCGCACCAACAACCTCGTCCGTAAGCTCCATGCCTGCGAGACTATGGGTGCCACAACCGTTATCTGCACCGACAAGACCGGCACACTCACCGAAAATCAGATGCGGGTGGCCCATACCGATTTCTTCGGCAATCCGTCGGATGATGTTCTCTACGAGGGTATTGCCGCCAACACCACCGCGCAGCTCGACCTCTCTGATGCCGCCAAGCCCTCGGTGCTCGGCAACCCCACGGAAGGTGCTCTCCTGCTCTGGCTTCGCGACCGTGGTATCGACTACGATAAGTACCGCGCCGAGGTTAAGCGCATCGACGAACTGCCCTTCACCACCGAGCGCAAGTACATGGCAACCGTCGTCACATCGCGCACCGGCAGCACGGTGCTCTATGTCAAAGGAGCCCCGGAGATAATCTTCGGTCAGTGCTCCGACACCGCAGGGGTGACCAAGGCCGAAATTGATGCCCGCCTGCTCGAGTACCAGAATATGGCAATGCGCACACTCGGGTTCGCCTACCGTGTGCTCGAGGCCGGCGAGCAGCCTTTTGCCGACGGCAAGCTCGTGGCTGATAATCTCACATTCCTCGGCATCGTGGCTATCTCCGACCCCGTCCGTGCCGATGTCCCGGCGGCTGTCCGCGAAGTACTCGATGCCGGTGTCGGCGTGAAAATCGTCACCGGCGACACGCCCGCAACAGCAAAGGAAATCGCACGCCAGATTGGCCTTTGGGCCGACTCTGTCGATTCCGACCGCAACATCATCACCGGACCCGAGTTCGACTCCCTTACCGACGACCAACTCTTCGACCGTGTGGCCGACCTTAAGATAATCGCGCGTGCGCGTCCTCTTGATAAGAAAAGGCTTGTCGAGACTCTCCAGCGCCGAAACGAAGTAGTCGCCGTCACCGGCGACGGCACAAACGATGCGCCTGCTCTTAAAGCGGCGCATGTCGGACTCTCGATGGGCGACGGCACTTCGGTGGCGAAAGAAGCATCCGACATCACCATCGTCGACAACTCCTTTGCTTCCATAGGCCGCGCCGTGATGTGGGGGCGCTCGCTCTACAAGAACATCCAGCGCTTCATCCTCTTCCAGATGACCGTCAACATCGTCGCTTGCCTCACCGTCCTGGTCGGATCGTTCATGGGTATGCAGTCGCCGCTCACCGTCACTCAGATGCTGTGGGTAAACCTCATTATGGATACCTTCGCGGCTATGGCCTTGGCATCCCTGCCTCCGGCTGCTTCCGTCATGAAAGAGAAACCACGCTCGCGGACGTCATTCATCATCTCGCGTCCGATGTGGGAGGATATTATAGGCACAGGCCTGCTCCTGTTCGCAGTCCTTATAGCATTCCTCTATTATCTCGAGCACACAGCCCTCACATCCCTTACGCAGATGTTCTCCGTGCCGATGCAGGCCAACACCGGGCTCTCGACCTACGAGCTGTCGGTGTTCTTCTCCACATTCGTGTTCTTCCAGTTCTGGAATATGTTCAACGCGCGTGCATTTGCCACCGGCCGCTCTGCCTTCCATCTCAAGGATTGTGGTGGGTTCCTCACCATAGCCCTGCTGATATTATTAGGCCAGGTAGCAATCGTCACCATCGGAGGTCCATTCTTTGGAGTGCAACCCCTGCCGCTTGTCGATTGGCTTATAATAATAGGAGCGACATCAATCGTGCTTTGGATAGGCGAGATTTGGCGACTCATCCGTCGATAAGTAAAGAAAAATTATTGCACGAAAGCCCCGGGTCGGGGCTTTCGTCGTTTTAAATAGAACCGAAGAGAATAAAAAAAGCCGCTGCGCCCGGCCTATCTGCCAAGTCGGACCTGTCCGACAAGTCCTACCGGTCTGACGCGTCCAAAGAAGCAAAAACCACCAAGATCCTCACCTAAACCGCCAGTAAATCGTAAACAAAAGTTAAAAACATGCTATACAACACATTTTTCCTTCAAAAAATTTGGAGGAACCGAAAAGAGCGCGTAACTTTGCACTCGCTTTCGGGAACGACCT
>JAMPHP010000011.1 GCA_023663365.1 Muribaculaceae bacterium
AGCTACTTAGGAAGAGACTAAGGGAGAGGGCCAACTCTTCCGACCACTAGAACCTATCAGGGGGTGGGAGTCGCGTTCGCGGACAGTCTTGCGACCTGCCTTCGCAGGTCAACTACGAATAAGTCCATGCACCCACACTCAGGCTTGTGCCACAAGAACCCTCCTCCCTGCAAATAATATCCCCGACATCACCGGTGATTGTCGGGGATATTAGATATTGTATAATACGATTTCTTGATAAAAAACATATCAGGAAATAGCCAAACAGGAAATACCTAACTTGTCCTCAATATTTGCGATGCTCTTGAAGCTGAGATTTTCGGTGCCTGAAAGCAGTTTACTTACATATTGAGGCGTAACTCCAAGTTTCAAGGCGAGGTCAGCTCGTTTCATACCATTATCCTGCATATATCCTATAAGAGTTAGGGCAAGTTGACGCGACCAACGTAGCCAACTTGCATTTTCTTGACGCCACGTTGCCTCTTCAACAAAGCGCGATGGTGCATCACTTTGGTGTGCTTCCAAAAATTTGATTGCCTTGCTTGCCATTTTATTCTTCATTAGTGAGTTCAACAAAACTGTCTTGGTCAAAAACGCCATTGGCTTTCAAGAAAGCCTTGCAGCGATTGAGCTTTTCAAGTTCGAGTACCGTATGCTCACGTTCCTGCATTGTCCTGCTCAATTTGATTGCGCCACCCGTCACTATATATACATTGGCCTCAAGCCTTATTGCATAAATTCTGAGCCAGCTTGCATGACGGTCTCTATGCCAATTCCGAGCTTTCTCTCGTGTCAACTCCGAAATGCGAGTATCCGTAATATCCAATGGTTTAAAAAGCTCATCAAGGTTTGCGGTGTAAGGAAAATCAAGAACCAATTCTTCAAGAGCTTCCGCATCCTCAAGAGTATCTTCTACTGCTTGGTCTATACGCTCAATTTTGAAGTAACTTTTTAGGTCCTCAAAATTCTCCATAAAGAAATCGAGCAAGTATTCAGTATTATTCCACTTCCGGAACAAGAGAGTCAGCTCATCAACTTCTTCATCGGGAGACTTGACAGCCCACAGATGGTCATATTTCGGTATAATCCTTACAAACCTCATATTTTATAAACGCTTTTACAACTGCAAAGTTAGCTATAATTTTAATAAATTGCAACCAATAGGTTTACTTTTGTCGCAATAGAGATTGCCATATCCCTCAACAATCGCATAACTCAGCCCAACGTGAAAACTGCACTCCCGCCGGGCTGACTATGTGTGTTTTACTCCATAGCGGTTAGATTTTTGAAGTCACGGATTGTCCGGGGAAGAAAAACAGTAACCAAAAGGATTAAGAATACCATTGTCGCTGTTATGACAATCCAAAAGCGGTACTGTCCGACAACCCAAAGGTTGGAGAGGAACAATGTAAAGAAAACCACCATAGCCATGCCGAGTACGATTTCGCCGGTAAGGGCGTAGAAGCGTAACGAGGCCACCTGCTTCATCGTCTGCATCGGTGTCGAAACAGCGATGTTGATTTTTTTGGTCTTGAAGTAGAGAAAGGTATACCATACTGCTGCCACAGCCAAAAAAGCCCCGAGGTATAGCTTATATGCGAGAGGGAAGGCATCATTACCCAGTCCGGCGTTCCAAGCGATCAGGAACACGACAGCGATAATAGCGCACGATGACGCTCCCTGACGGAATTTTTTCATTATTCTTTTCTGCGCGGTGTCGCAAGTCGAGGTGTTGAGAGTGATTGTATCACCGCTCTTTTGAGCGAGTACGTCGTCGAGGGTTGACATACTTTTTTTGAGTTCGTCCAAGTTCATATTATTTTGATTTTGAGATGAGTTTGTTTTTAATCCTGTGAAGTTTGGTAGCCACGTTATTCCGCTCTATGCCGATGATGTCTGCGATTTCCTCGTATGAATATTCATCGAGCCATAAAAGGATAATCGCTTTCTCAATCGGTAGGAGTTGGTTTATCAATTCGTGCAGAGCTGTAAGCTGTTCGGCCTTGTTGTCGTCGGCTTCCGAGGAAATATCGGCAAGCGATATTTCAAATGGGAGGGTTTCAACTTTCGGCTTATAATTGCGTATTGCCATTAAAGCCGAGTTTACAGCAACACGATAAACCCAAGTAGAGAGTTTGCTCGCACCCCGGAATTGCTCTAAACCCAACCAAAGGTTGGTAAGGATTTCCTGGCGTAAATCCTCGTAAGGCACTTTCGGGGTCGCATAGGCCCAGCAGACCTTGTTGATGATACGGGAATGTTCTTTGACGAAAGAAGCGAACTCCCTGCTTGTTTTTGGTGGACTTTCCATTTTCTTGATGTTTTTGTAACGTTAGGTGCAAAATTGCGCCTAAAAGTTACACTCACCTCAAAATATTTTTACAAGCGCATATAATCTACGCACCTATAATCGCTTATAGATGCGTAGATTTCAGTATTGCTTGTATCTCTTCAAAGATTCAGATATTCCTTAAGAGCATCGACATATTCTTCAAATGCCTTCCGCCCCTGCGCAGTAACTTGGCATACCGTGCGAGTTTTCTTGCCCACGAAGCCTTTTTCTATGGAGATATATCCGGCAGAAGAAAGTTTGTCGAGCTGGACACTGAGGTTGCCTGCGGTTGATTCGGTTTTTTCTTTTAGAAAGACAAAATCCGCCTCGTCGACATTCATCAGTATCGACATTACCGCAAGGCGTAGTTGCGAGTGCAACAGCGGATTAAGTTCTTTCATCTTCCCTCGGCTTTAATTTTTCGTGAAACGATGAAAGCCGGCACAATAAACATCAGCAGGAAGCAGAGAATGTAGAGAGGAACTACCCACGAATAAAGCAAGGGAATCTGACAGAGTGAGCAGATTATGATTGCGAAGCCCGAAAAAATCGAGAACAGCCCTCCAAATACATACGATTTTTCACGAAGAAGCAATCCGCTCACAGTAGCTCCAAAGCCAACGATAATAAATGCGTAATAGAACATAGCGAGCCACACCATAGGGTATCCGCACTGCTGTACGATGAAGCAAGCTATTGTCAGCCCCATGGCGATATAACCGACGCATTTCCATAGGCCTTCACTGACTTTGTCAAGATAGGTCTTGGTGCCGTTTTTCTCCCGCTTGCTGTTTGCAAGAATAATGTTTACCGGCAGGCCTACTACAGGGATGGCGAACCATACGAAATTAAACCACGGATTATGTGTGGTTGAAAGAAGAATCCATGCAGCAGCGGCTGTGATGATGGTGAGCACGGCCCACATCACCGAGATTCTGAGGTCGGGCGAAGCTACTCTGCGCTTCGTGCTTTGGATCATGGATGCTATCAGCTCCATGCTCTCTTGCGGTGTTAGTTTCTTGTCGTCCATTTTTAGGAGGTTTTAGAGGTTGTAAATCGGTTTGCTTTGTAAACCATTGCTGGCTAAAAAGAGCGACGCGCGTTTCCGCTCTGATTTCAGTTGCAAAGTTAATGCGGTTTATAATATAAACCAAATTTTACTGCAACTTTTTAAAAAAAAAATTTCCCACAAAGAATTTCCATATCCACCACCGCTCTACATTAAAGCTGACAGAAGAAAATCCCCGACAATCGCTGCCGAGGACTTCCATTCTTGCATGAAATATTTGATTAGTAATAAAGTACTGTCATTGCTGCATTGACAAGCAAACATGCAATACCCGAGACTATTGCGACAATAAATTTTTTCATAGCGATATGTTTTGTCGTTAAAATCGGTTCTTTTCGCTTGCACCCGCTCCGCGGCCTTTGTATCGGTCACGGCTTGAATTGAATGTGTATTGAAGTGTCAGGTAAAATGATCGGCTCAGATCTGTGACACAGACATAGCGTGTGATGTCACGGCTGTATGATGTCACGCCGTAATTGCGCTTGTTGAAGATGTCGTTAGCCTCTACCGTGACGCTGAAACTGTTCTTGAAGAAAGCCTTGTAGAGCTTCGCGTTCATATACGAGCAGGATTTGCGAAACATGCTCCCCTCATTGCCGGCACTTTCCCACGCCATATCCACATTCAGCCATATATCATAAGGGAGGTGGATTGCATTCTGCCACTGCACCATGCCTTGGGGATTGTCGAGGTGCTTCCGACCTTGCCATGTGTCGATGGCGAACCACTGCTTTGTTAAGCCGAGGTTTATTCGCGGCTCCCATATCCCTACATTAAAACTTGTGCCGATAAAGGCTCGGATTGAATGTATCTCGGGAAAGTTGTCAAGAGTCATGAGCTTGACTTCGCCGGTATCTCCGTAAGGTTTGGTGGTGGAAAGGATAGGGTCTTTTTTAAGCGTGTAAGATAGTTGTGCGAAAACTCTTTTCCACGCCCCCGTAAGCTCTACGGTATGTGTTTTCTCCGGTTGGAGGTAGGGATTGCCGCCTTGAAGAGTAAAACGGTTGATGTAGTCAACGGTACCGTCCAAGTCGCCATAATTAGGGCGCCGGGTCTTGCTTGTGTAACTCATTGAAAGTTGAACCTGCTCTATCTGCGTCGACACGAAGCATGAAGGAAAGAGATTGTTGTAGGTTTTGCTTTGGTCATCATTCCTCTGCCCGTTTTCCAGATAGTCAAACTTAACGTGTTCGTATCTCAATCCGGCACCTATGTTGAATCGTCCGAAAGTTTGCCTCAGTTCAAGAAACCCGGCTATATTGCTTTCATCCACCCTTGTATCGGCACCATCTATGATTTCCGCATCAGTGCGATAGTCGGATGAAAAACGTGATGACACAAATTCTTCACCAACCTCTATACCGCCTTTCCAAAGCGGATAACTCAGCACAAGTTTCTCTGCGAACATTCGGCTCCTGTTGGTGCCGGAAGATGATATGAGCGCACTGCCTTGATTGACACTGACTTCATCAACGGTGACATTCGACCTTGATTTTCTCCACATATAATCCGTGTTGAAGTCAATGCCCAATTCGCCGACTTTGCCATTATAATATAGATTAGCCCCGTGTTTGGGCAATGTCTTTGTGTGGCCGGACCTGGTGCTTGTGGCACCATCGAAGAAATCACCGTTGACTGAAAGGTCGGTGAGGTAAGTATGATGCATTTTGTCATCAGTGAGACCATTGGCATAGTATGCACCAATCGAATGTCTATCGTTAAACATATATGAAAATCCCGCTTTGCCGAAGCAATCGGTCACATTTCCATAGCCGGTCTGCGTGATTTTTTCTTCCCAGTCAAGCGATGAATTAGACACACCGTATTGGTTGCTTTGGAATTTGGCAGTGGCCTCGCCGAAGTTGGCGAACACTTCCAAGCCACCGATTCTATATTTGAAGTTCGCTTGATTTGAGTTAGTAAAATATTTGTTCTCCCTTAGAACGGAGCGCAACAGACCGCTGAAACCCTCGCCCTGCGGTCGCTTGGTCGTGATGCGTATTACCGAACTTACCGAGGCATTATATCTGACACCGGGGTTGGTGACCACCTCGACATTCTTTATATCAGCCGAACTTATCTGCATCAGTTCGTTGGAGTCCCTGACCAAACGGCCATTGATATAGATTGCTGGCGAGCCTTTGCCAAAAACTTCAAAGGCGCCGTCGCGACCGACAACCATAGGCACCTGAACCAACACGTCCTCGGCAGTACCTGCGTGTTCGAGCTGCGAACCTGCAACGGTGGTGACAAGGGCATCGCCCTTGATTGCGGTAACAGGGCGGGGCGACTTGACAACCACCTCACCCAGCATCACGCTTTCGGGTGTCAAGGTGACCATCCCAAGCTTGCCCGCCCGGGGTATCTCCTTTGAAATGGTGGTATAGCCGATCGATGAGAATTTGAGAAAAGCCGGAACATTGGCGGCTTCTTCAAAAAGAAAACTGCCGTCTTCGTCGGTGATTGTCCCCGATATAAATGTTGAGTCATTCTTATTTATAAGAACAACATTCACAAAATCAAGAGGCGTGTTGTTTTCATCAACGACCCTGCCGGTAATACCCTGCGCCATTGATGAAAGGATTGATGTAAATAGAAGTATTGATGCGAATAACCTTGCCATAGTTGCTTTTTTTGCTCGGCAAAGTTAGTTCGGATATACGACTTCGGCATTAAACAAAGTTTATGCCTGAGGTCATTTGCCTAATTTTTTTCTGATACGGCTGAGATATACGGGCGTAACGAGAAGATAGGAAGCAATGTCGCGGAGCGTGACTTGCTCTATAAATTCGGGGTATTTCTCTACAAGTTCGAGATAGCGCTCTGTTGGAGTTTTTTGATAAAAACGAAGATAGCGGGTATACGCTTCCTCCAGGCAAACAGCAGCTATTTGCTGTATCAGACCGGGGTGTGATTTAGATAGGTAATCCCTCAGTGGCCGTAGCGGTACTTGCAGAACCTCTGCATCGCAACCTGCCATAATCGACACTTTTGAAGGTTTATCAAATAAAAATGACTGAGTTACGTCCGTTACACATTCATCCTTAAATGTAAATCCTGTGACTGCATAGTCACCTTTAGATGTCAATACACAGTATTTGAAGTAGCCCGATTTTACAAAGCCAACGTATCTCCCGATTTGTTCTGCCTCAATAAAACAATCCCCCTTTGCATAGTGCACAATCTCGCCGTGTGCCATGCAATACTCGCGCATAGCATCTAAATTGATATACGTAAGAAAAGTGTTTAGTTGAGCCATAAATAGATAGTGTAATTGAGCTGTCAGCTCATACATTTGGTAATTTAATCAGGTAGCTTCACCTCTTTGTTGGGCATGAAAATTCAATGAGGCGGTTTCACTGACACTGCGCTACTTGTCGATGAATTTCAAATCAAAGTAAAGAATACGGCTTTTAAGTTCTTCTTCATTGGGAATACCAAAAGATTGTTTCTCGCTCTCTTCTGATTTATACAACGGTTTGAAACCGTTCTTAAAATAATAATGTAGAGTTGATTCCACATTGTAGGCATCAACAAGCATATACCTGCAAGCTGCTTTATTGTTCTCGTCAACAAAGGAGTGCTTAAGCACATCCATAAGCTGGGTGCCGATACTCAGGCCTTGCCCTTGGAATTTGGAATTTACTCCCAATCGACCGATTAGTACTGCCGGATAACTGCGGTGATGCTTCTTATACGGTATTTTGCGCTGAAGAGCATTGCGCGATGAATTATCGAGGGTATTGGCCTTGATACCATCAAACGACAATGTGGCAATAGCCACTATCTCACGAGGATTGTCTGTACTAATCCAACAGAATGCCTTACTCAGCAGCTCTTCTTCGTAGAGAAAAACATCATATTTGAAGAACTCGTCCAAATCCTTATCTCCACAGCAAAAGGGATCACAGTAATCTGCGACCTCTTTAGTATAACGCACCATAAAGGATTTCTCTACAATGCTGAATTTATACATAGTCTTTAATCCTTACGGGGAGGGAATACGGTATTTTTAACGCTCTCCCACATGGTGGTGACAATCTTACGTTGAGATTCCGTAAGTTTTGGAGTCGGCAATTTGCCATTGCGTTCCGCTTCATCGATGAAGCTCCGTGCATCTTCACCCCAAAGTTCAGGGGTAGTTTTAATAGTCATTGCCATATCTTGTAGTTTAGTTAGAGTACAAAGTTACAACATTATAACAAATAAAACAATAATCAAGTGTTAATGCGCGGAAAATAAATTCCGCAGCGAGAGGATGAACGCATCTCGCTACGGAATTTTCTATGCTCAGAGGTAGAGAGTGGGGGCTAAAGCGGCGGCAGTGCCCCGCCTGTCTTATCGCGCTATCTTCACCGAAGCATTGCCTGCGCGAACCATATATACACCTGCAGGGAGATGGCCGATGGTGAATGTGCTCTCATGCGAGCTGCACACCATGCGCCCCAAGGCATCGTAGACTGCGGCAAAGTCGGCACCGGCAACATTCACGGATGCGGCAGCGCGGTCGTAGCTGATTGATGCGCCCTGCACACCGGGGGCTGCCACCGACGCGCCGGCGGCTTCCTTCACCATGAGCTTGTCGAGGCAGAAGTAGCCGGGGGTGTTGTCGCCATAAGCGCCGGAGTCGGTCGATGCCATGGTGAAATAGAGCTCATTGACCACTCCGAGTGTGGAGAGATCCACATAGCGCCATCCGCGGTTGATGGTAAGGTCGCCGTCGTCGAACTTGGCAAGAATCACATCCACCGACTTCTCGCTGCCGTCGGGGTTCACACCGTGCACGGTGAGGGTGAAGCGGTCGCCGTTGGTAAAGGCGCGGGCAAAGCCGTCGCCCTGCTCTATGCTATAGTACGCATAGTTGTTGAGATTGACATACACGCCCACAGGCTCGTATGCTTTACCCTCGGCAAAAGTCATGTCCACGGGGCGCGGTCCGAAGTATGCGCCGTAGTATGCCACCAGATAGGGCACGGCAGCGTCGGTGACCACGGCTCCATGCTCGTCTTTCTTCACTGTGCCGTCGGCATCGAGCACGATACCGCCGCAAGCCATGTTGCTGAACTGGTATTTGACAGTGTTGGAGCGGAAGGAATTGTCGGTGGAGTTCGAAGCTGTGAAGCCCCACCAGGCCATAGAGCCCATGCTGCTGTGCACGAAGTTGAAGCACTGGCTCTCGATGGCCTCGGCATCTTCATCGTAAGTGCCCGTCCAGGCACCGTTATCTTCGTCGAATTCGAGAGGTGTTGTAGCCTTGGTAAGGTCGAGCACAGTGAGCTCTTGAGCGGCGGCCGGCATCATGGCTGCGGCCACAAGTGCAGTAAGAAGTAGTTTTTTCATCGCTTGTATGGTTTATATGATGTTAAAAAAAAGTGCTTGGCATCCACACCTCCGGGATTTCCAAGCATCACATCACCGACCATCACACGATGCATCGACATATAAGTGATCCCAGCCCATAGTCCCGCAGGCATTGAGTTCGCAGTCGAAAAGCGGCAGGTATTCTGGCTCGTTCCGCCGGCCGCGCCTTCTCACCCGTGTGCGGGCAATGGCTTGTTGCGGTGGCTTGAAATGGAACTTACAGCAGCGGGTACTGCTACGGATTTGCACCGTATTCCCTATTTCTCTCCTTGCGGGAGACCGATTTTCGGAGGCAAAATTAAGTATTATATCAAAAACGCAGACCTTGTTTTACATATTTTAACACTTACCTTACACAATGCAACAAAAGCATTTAGCCAACCTAAGCACACTTTTGCCTATCACCATGTACCATATTTCAATATTTTGTTGTACTTTTGCACTGCAATTTCTAATTTCACATTCTTCCAGATGAAAACAGCGCAAGTGCTGGCGGATTTGAAACGCCGCTTCCCCAACGAACCCGAGTACCACCAGGCAGTAGAAGAAGTACTGTCGTCGATCGAGGACATCTACAACGAACGCCCCGAGTACGAGCACCTCAACCTGATCGAGCGTCTCTGCATCCCCGACCGTATTTTCTCTTTCCGTGTATCGTGGGTCGACGACAAGGGTAAAGTTCACACCAACATGGGCTACCGCGTGCAGCACAGCAACGCCATCGGCCCTTACAAAGGTGGCATCCGCTTCCACTCCTCCGTAAATCTCTCCATCCTCAAGTTCCTCGCCTTCGAGCAGACCTTCAAGAACTCCCTCACCACCCTCGCCATGGGTGGAGCCAAAGGCGGCAGCGACTTCTCGCCAAAGGGCAAAAGCAACATGGAGGTGATGCGCTTCTGCCAGGCCTTCGTCGCAGAGCTGTGGAGGCAGCTCGGTGCCGACACCGACGTGCCCGCCGGCGACATTGGCGTTGGCGCTCGTGAGGTGGGCTACATGTACGGTGCCTTCAAAAAGATGACACGCGAGTTCACCGGCTCATTCACCGGCAAAGGGCTGAGCTTCGGTGGTTCGCTGATGCGCCCCGAGGCCACCGGCTACGGCAACTGCTACTTCCTGCTCAACATGCTCGCCACCCGAGGCATCGACATCGCCGGCAAGCGAGTGGCAATATCGGGCTCGGGCAACGTAGCCACATACACCGCTCAAAAAATCATGGAGCTCGGAGGCAAAGTGGTGTCGATGAGCGACTCCAACGGCTGCATCATCGCACCCGACGGCCTCACCCGGGAGCAGTTCGACTATATCTTCGAGCTCAAGACCTACTGGCGCGGACGCCTGTCGGAAGTCACCGAGCAGTTCCCCGAGCTGCAGTACCACGCCGGTGAGCGACCCTGGAAGCTCGTCAAGTGCGACATCGCCATGCCGTCGGCCACCCAGAACGAGCTCGACGGCAGCGACGCCGACGCACTCCTCGAGGGCGGTTGCTTTGCCGTGAGCGAGGGTGCCAACATGCCCTCGACAGCCGACGCCGTGCACAAATTCATCGATGCACGCATCCTCTACGCGCCCGGCAAGGCCGCAAATGCCGGAGGTGTGGCTACCTCCGGGCTCGAGATGGCGCAGAACTCACAGAAGCTCTCCTGGACAGCCGAAGAGGTCGACGAGCGCCTGCGCCGCATCATGGCCGACATCCACACTCAGTGCGTGCGCTACGGCAAGCAGGACGACGGCTTCGTCAACTACGTCCGCGGTGCCAACGTAGCCGGCTTCATCAAGGTAGCCGACGCAATGATGGCTCAGGGCGTGCTTTGAGTGTACGTTTGGATTTAACTCAATAAAAAATACACCCATTTGCGGTCGTCATCTATGGCGACCGCAAATGTCAACGCATCCGAAAGCGCCAAGGCGATTACCAAATCTCGAAAAAGCCTTAAAGTCCCTACCGACCTTATAGCCCTGAAAACCCTCGGCCTGAGGCCAGTACGGTCGCCATCCATGGCGACCACCAATGTCAACGCATCCGAAAGCGCCAAGGCGATTTCCAAACCCTGGAAAGGCAGAAACGCCCGCCGAAAAAGAACTCATATCTCATAACTTTCATCTCATAACTCCCTTTGCCCCGCGGCCCAAAGCCAAACCGCAGCGAAGAGCACATTGACATATTGAAAAACCGTGGCGCCACCTTAAACTCCCTATATAAGCTATAGAAGCTATCCGGCTTATCTAAGAGCAATGACTTCGATTTCGTGCTAAATTTTCTTAAATCTCAGCGCTGCTGAGATTTTTTTTATATTTTTGTTAGTTAAAAGCGGGCAATTTATCCGCTCGACCATATTTCTATACATATCATACGCTTATACACTCTATGAAGTTAATCTTCAACATTGATTACCGCACCAACTGGGGAGAATCGGTCTACATCAGCGGGCCTCTCGCCGAGCTTGGCGGCGGCGACTATGCCAAGGCACTGAAACTCACACTTGAAGGCATCGACAAATGGTCGGTCGAGATAGAGCTCGACGACGATTGCATCTCTTTTCCCTACCGCTACATTGTGCGCCGCGACGACGGCTCCGTGAAAGACGAATGGGGACCCGGAAACTACTTTCACCGCTCGGCCGGTGTGGAGGTATACCGCATATTCGACCGTTGGCAGGATCAACCCCTCGACAAGCCCTTCTACTCGTCGGCTTTCACTGAGTGTATATGCCGGCACACCAACCCGCTGCCGCCCGTGCTCCCCGCCGAGGGCTACACCACTCTGTGCGTGAGCGCTCCCATGGTGGGCGAAGGTCTCGTGCTGGCAGTGGCAGGAGCCGGTGAGACTCTCGGTGACTGGGATCCCGCAAAGTCCATCATGATGAGCTCGGCCGACTTCCCCGAGTGGAAAGTCAATATTCCCTCCGAAGGTATATCCGCCGACACCGAATATAAATTCCTCATCCTCAACTCCACCACCGGTGGCATCGTGGCTTGGGAAGGTGGCGAGAACCGCCGCATAGGCATCACGCCCGCAGCAGGTGAGGCAACCGAAATCTCGGGCATGAGGTTTATCAACACCCTCACCCCCTGGAAGGGCGCCGGCACAGCGATACCCGTGTTCTCACTCCGCACAGCCGCCGACATGGGCGTAGGCGACTTCTACGACCTCATCCCCATGATCGACTGGGCCGCCTCCACAAAGCAGACTTTCATCCAGCTCCTGCCCATCAACGACACCACCATGACCGGCACCTGGCAGGACTCTTACCCCTACAACGCCAACTCGACCTTTGCCCTCCACCCCATGTACCTGCGCGTGCAGGAGCTCGGCACTCTCGCCGACGCCGCCCGCCGCAAGCACTTCCAGGACCTCGCCGATGAGCTCAATGCCCTTAAGGAGGTCGACTACGAGCGCGTCAACGCCGCCAAGAACGAATACTGCCGCGAAATATTCGCCCAGGAAGGCGAGAAAGTACTCGCGTCGGCAGCCTTCAAGGCTTTCATGGACAAGAACAGCTACTGGCTGCTGCCCTACGCCGCTTTCTGCACCCTGCGCGACCGCTTCGGCACCCCCGACTTCACTCAGTGGGGTGAGTTCGCCACATACTCCGCCGATGTCCTCGACAAAGTCGTGGCCGCCAATCCCACCGAAATCAACTACGTGTGCTACATCCAGTTCAACCTCGACCGCCAGATGCGCCACGTACACGAATACGCCAACGCTCACGGCATAGCTCTCAAGGGCGACATTCCCATCGGCATCTCCCGCACCTCGGCCGATGCCTGGCAGGATCCGCGCCTGTTCAACCTCGACTGTCAGGCCGGCGCGCCGCCCGACGACTTCTCTGTCCTCGGCCAAAACTGGGGCTTCCCCACCTACAACTGGGAAGAAATGAATCGCGACGGATTCGCCTGGTGGAAATCGCGCTTCCGCAAGATGGCTGAGTACTTCGACGCATACCGCATCGACCACGTGCTCGGCTTCTTCCGCATCTGGCAAATCCCCATGGATGCAGTGCACGGTCTCCTCGGATACTTCAACCCTGCGCTTCCCTTCTCCGTCGACGAGCTCCGCTACAACTACGACTTCTGGATTGATGCCGACCGGCAGACCAAGCCCTTCATCATGGACTGGTTCGTCGAAGACTTCTTCGGCCCCTACACATCGGAGGCAACACGCCTCTTCATGGACAAAGCCGAACATGGCCGCTACATCCTTAAAGAAGCCTTCAACACCCAGCGCAAGGTTGTCGATTACTTCGCCACACAGCCCAAGGACGAGAAGAACACCCGCATCTGCGACGGTCTGCTTGGTCTCATCGACAATGTACTCTTCATCGAGGACCCCGTGGAAAAAGGCAAGTACCACCCCCGCATCTCAGCTCAGTACACCTACGTATACCGCTCGCTCAACGACTACGAGCGCTGGTGCTTCAACCGCCTCTACAACGACTTCTTCTACCATCGCCACAACGACTTCTGGTATGGCAAAGCGATGTGGAAACTTCCCCCGCTCATCGACGCCACCGACATGCTCGTATGCGCCGAAGACCTCGGCATGATTCCGGCATGCGTGCCCGCCGTGATGGAGCAGCTCGAGATTCTTTCGCTCGAAATACAGCGTATGCCCAAGGATCCCGGAGCAGCTTTCGGCAACACATGGGCCTACCCCTACTTCTCTGTATGCACCACTTCGACTCACGACATGGGCGGCATACGCCAGTGGTGGGAAGAGAACCGCGAGAAGACTCAGCAGTACTACAACGAAGTGCTTCACCAGGGTGGTGTGGCACCCTTCTACGCCGAGCCCTGGATTTGCGACCGCATCATCGACCTGCACCTGCAGTCGCCATCGATGCTCTGCATACTGCCCCTGCAGGACTGGCTCTCGATCGACGGCTCTATCCGCCGCGAGAACCCCAACGAAGAGCAGATCAACGTGCCCGCAAACCCGCGTCACTACTGGCGCTACCGCATGCACCTCACCGTTGAAGAACTCGCAGCTCACTCCGAATTCAACACCTATCTGCGCGACAAGATTAAAAACTCCGGTCGTTGACAGTACAGCCCTCACATTCACCGACAGGAAAGACCGACAGGCCTTTCCTGTCGGTAACTGATTTATGATAAGACTTGCGTGGAAAATATTTCGTGCCGTGGTATCGGTGCTGCTTCTTCTGGCAGTGCTGCTGCCGGTGTCGCTCTACATGCTGCTGTCGGTCGACGGCGTGCAGCAACGCATCCGCACCATAGCCGTCACTGAGCTTTCGCGCACTCTCGGTGCCGACGTGGGTATAGGCAACGTCACCATCCACCCCTTCAGCACCCTCACCGTAAAAGACCTCTCCCTCTCTCTTGAAGGCGACACCATAGCCCGTGTGGCCACCGTCAGCGCAGGTTTCGAGCTCTACCACCTCCTCCGCACCGGCGAACTAGTGATTGACTATGCCCTCGTCGATGATGCCTCCTTCGCAATTTCGCGCCCCGCTCCGGGTGCCATGCTCAACATCGAGCCAATAATAGCCCACCTGCGGTCCGACAAGCCGAGCCGTGAGAAGGCTTTTGAACTGAAAATAAACACCGTGGCCCTGCGCAACGCCGCCCTGAGCTACGACGTACTCTCCGAAGCCGCCCCCGACTCGGCTCGGTTCGACCCAAACCACATCGCCGTGAGCGAGCTCTCGCTCAACGCATTCATTCCACGCATCAGCAACCGCCTCTACCGCGCGCACATCGACCATCTATCCTTCGTCGAGCGGAGCGGATTCGTCCTTAAATCCCTGCGTGGCAAAGCCGACTTCGGCCGCTCAGGAGCCGCCCTGAGCGACTTCTGCATGGAGCTCCCGCACTCACGCATGGCTCTGGCACCGCTGGCGCTCTCTTTCGACGGCTACTCCGACATCGTGCCTTCGCTCTCGCGCAACGAGCTGCACCTCTCAACTTCGGGGGCGAACTTCATCTACCCTCCCGACCTGGCCGCATTCGCACCTGCTCTTGCCGACATCGACAAGGCCTTTGCAATCGACATCGACGCCCGAGGCAACAAGCAGGCTGCCGAGCTGCGCAATTTCGCCGTGCGAAGCCTCGACCCGGGACTTCTCTCGCTCACACTCACCGGCTCGGCAAGAGGCCTGGCAAATCCCGACAGTCTCAGCTACAGCATCGCCCGTGGAGCAGTACTCATCGACGGCACCGAGGCCGCAGCAATTCTCGGCGGAAAATTGCCAAAAGATGTTCGCGCAACTCTCTCCCGCTTGCCCGAGCTCACCTGCGCCTTCTCGGCCAAAGGCACCCTCTCGCAAGGCAGTGCCGACATCACCGCCGAGGGTACTCCCGGCGCACTCAGCGCCGACCTCGCATATAGCCGCGCTACCGGCAAGACTGTCAGTGTAAGGGGCGACATAAGCATGGACGGCCTCGATTTAGGCCTGCTGAGCGGTATTGCCGACCTTGGCGTGGCCGACGGATCAATCAGCGGCAAAGTAAGCACAGGCCGCGGCGTCACAGCCGACATCTCAGCTGCCCTCGACAGGCTCGAGTTCCGCGGATATGCCTATTCCGGCATCAAGGCCGACCTCGACGTGCTGCATAGCAAGCGGGTTGAGGCAAACCTCGCCATCGACGACCCTGCCGGGCGCTTAATGACTTACGCCTTCTACGAATCAACCTCGGGGCAGCACTCAATCCGTGCCACCGCAACAGCTTCAGGCATCGACCTGCACACTCTCGGCCTCGACAGCAAGCACCCCGGGCACAAGTTCGGCGTCAAAGCGAATATAGAGCTCGAGGGCAGCAATATCGACGACATTGCAGGCACCGTGAGCATCTTCGACTTGCGATGGCTCGATGAGGCAGGCCAAGGCCTGAGGCTTAACCGCCTGGCACTTCACGCCGACCCAAGAGCCGAAGACCCGATTCTGACACTCAACTCCGACATCGCCCGCGGTACAGTGAAAGGGCAATACTCATTCACCTCGCTTGTGCCGCAGCTCAAGGCGCAAGTCGGCAGTTTCCTGCCTGCTCTCGTAGAGCCCGAGCAGCCCGACTCGCGCAAAAAGCAACCCTCCTCCAAGGCAGGCAGCAAGCCTTCCGCACCAAACGACTTCGACTTCAGCTTCACACTGCTGCCATCGCAGCAGGTGAGCTCCTTCCTCGGCCTGCCCGTGCACGTGATCACCGACATCGACATCAGCGGCCACATCGACTCACGCCGAGGGCGCTCTTCTCTCTCCATCGACGCGCCTTACCTTGTGCAGGGCAACAAACTGCTCGAAAAATCGAGCCTGTATGTAGGCATCGACTCGGCCATGCACTCGGCCACGGTACTCACCGCCACTCAAATGCCGACCAAGAAAGGCGACATGACAGTGAACGCCACTCTGCGATGCGCCGACAACCGCATCGACACTCATGTCGACTGGGCCATCGCGCGTGCAATACCCCTCAACGGCACCATCGACTTCTCTACCCTGCTCCGTGCGCGCCCCGGCAAAGGCCTCGGCGGCACATTCCCGCTTGATGCCCGCATCGACTTCAACCCCGGCACCATAAATTTCGGCGACGAAGTGTGGAATATAGCCGGCTCTACCGTCGACATCGCCCCGGAGCGCCTCGAGGTGAGCGGCTTCGGTCTGGTCGCCGACTCGCAGCGCATAGCCATCGACGGCACCGTGGGCACCGAGCCCGCCGACAGCCTCGCAATCAAGCTCGACGACATAGCTCTCGTACCTATTTTCGAGACCCTCGAAATCGACAAAGCGCTCATCGGTGGCCGTGCAACAGGTACTTTCACCGCACGCAATCTGCTCGGTGCCGAGCCCGACATCTCGTGCCCCCTGCTTCACGTCGACTCAATAGGCTATCAGTACTGCACCATAGGCGATGCCGACATCCTGGCAAAGTGGAGCAACGAGCGCAAGGCCGTCTTTCTCGATGCCGACATCACCGGGCTCGAAGGCCGTAAATCACGCATCTACGGCGACATCCTCCCCTTCGGCGAGGCACTCGACCTCAACTTCGAGGCCGACAGTATTCCCGTGGGCTTCCTCCGTCCGTTCATGTCGGCGTTCGCCTCGTCGGTCAGCGGGCGAGCAAGCGGTAAGTGCCGCCTGTTCGGCACGTTCAAGGAAATCGACCTCGAGGGCGATGTCAAAGCAGACAACGTCACTCTCAAAATCGACTTCACAGGCACGAGCTACACCGCGTCCGACAGCGTACACATAGCACCGGGACTAATCGAATTGCGCGACCTCACTATCCGCGATGCCGAAGGGCACACAGCAAAGCTCAACGGACGCGTTGACCACAGGTTCTTCAAAGAGCCTACATTCCGATTCGACATCACACGGGCACACAATCTGCTGTGCTACAACACCACGGCGCGCGACAATCCCGACTGGTACGGCACTATCTACGGCAACGGTTCCGCTTCAATTTCCGGCGAGCCCGGCGTGGTGAACATAGGCGTGGACATGACCACTGCCCCACGCTCCACCTTCGACTTCGTGCTCTCCGACCGCCTCGATGCCGAGGAATATTCTTTCATCACCTTCCGCGACCGCACACCCGACTCTCTCAAGGTGATGCAACACGTGGATGTCGACACCACGCCGGCGGCGGTGAAGGCCTTCCGCCGGCAGGCCGCAGGCAGTGCCGACTCGCCCTCGAAGTACAACATGGACATCCGCGTCGGACTGACCCCCGATGCTACCGTCACTCTCGTGATGGATGCCGCTTCCGGCGACCGAATCCGCGCACATGGCGACGGCAACCTCCACCTGGCCTACAAATCGGCAAACAACGACCTCAACATCTGGGGCAAATACACCGTGGCCGACGGAAGCTACCGTTTTACCCTGCAGGATATCATCATCAAGGATTTCATAATCAGCGAAGGAAGCGAAATTCAGTTCGACGGCGACCCCTACGGCGTAAAGACCAACCTCCGTGCCTACTACGCCACAAACGCCAACCTCAGCGACCTCGACGAATCATTCCTCCAGGACAAGGACGTAGCCCGCACCAACGTGCCCGTGCACGCGCTCATGAAAGTGAGCGGCGACATCCGTCAGCCGGCAATCGACTTCGACCTCGAGTTCCCAACCCTTACCTCCGACACCTACCGAAAGGTGCGCAGCATCGTGAGCACCGAGGATATGATGAACCGCCAGATTATCTACCTCCTCACCCTCAACCGCTTCTACACCCCCGACTATATGGCCTCGACCACCAAGGGCAGCGAGCTCTTCTCGGTGGCTTCAAGCACTATATCCAGCCAGCTCGGCAATATGCTCGGAAAGCTCAGCGACAAGTGGAGCATTGCCCCGAACCTCCGAAGCGACCGAGGCGACTTCTCCGACGTCGAGGTCGACGTGGCTCTCTCGAGCCGTCTGCTCAACAACCGACTGATTTTCAACGGCAACTTCGGCTATCGCGACCGCTCGCTCAACAGCAACCAGTTTATCGGCGACTTCGACATCGAATACCTGCTCAACAAGCGTGGCACATGGCGTCTGAAAGCCTACAACCGCTACAACGACCGCAACTACTACCTCCGCTCTGCCCAGACCACGCAGGGCATAGGCATCATGTTCAGGCGCGACTTCGACTCTTTCCTCTCTTTCCTCCGCAAGTTCCGCAATAAATGAAAAAGACCGAACGATGCGCTCAAGGCGCCATTTTCTGCGCCAAGCCCGCCGGCTTCACCGGCGGACGCGACCCGCTCGGCATACAGAACTCTTCCGTGGCGTGCTACGCCGCACTCCTGCCGGGGCTCACAAACCTCACCTCGCACATCCGCTACTACAGCATATACGCCTGGCTCATTGAGGAGTACAACCGCGCCCATCGCGACAGCAACACCACCGCCATCCTTCAGCGTGATTTCATCCGGCGCGCCGAGCTGCTCATTGCCAAAGCGATGTCGGGCAAAGGTGTCAAAGCGGTGATTGGGGCCGACTTCATCTATGACGGCAAACTGCCGTATCGAGCCGATGCCTTGGTCGACCTTGCCAAAGGTGCCGACTTTTCTGTCGAGAAAAAGAATAGCAAGAATCTATACTGGAGCTTCCCGCTCGGAGCCTTCGGTCAGTACTATCTTGGCTCACTCATAAATCTCGGCATTGTAGATATCGACACTGCCAATGGTGGAAAGCGGTTCTACACCCGCCGTAAGGACCTCCACGAAGCCTTTGTCCTATCCACTCAGCCCGAGGCAAGGACGGCTTTTCTGCAGGCCGTTGAAAGCGGCACCTTCGACACGGAGCTTTGCCACATGATCTCAGAGAATTTCGGGCCGCACAAAATACGCCCGCACTCTCCCGAATGGGAGTTGCTCGGCTCTATGATGTTCACCCCCGACGACTCACAAATTCTTCCGAGGCGCGCCACCGCTATCGCTCTTCTCGGCCACTTGGCAGAGGGCGGCTCGACCGACGATTTCCCGGCAACGATGTTCCGCCGTTTTAGTCCCGATGCACCCGAGGTTGTGGTCGGTTGGAGCTACTACTACCTCGCCGAGTGTCTGCACTATGCGGCCGAGGCCTTGTTTTGGTTCTTCCTCGACGTGCTCAACGAGCTCTGCGTGCTCCCCGTGGAAGGCTACTCAGGCATCCTTGCACACGAAGCCGGCATCACACCGCACCGGGAGCTTCCGTCCGCCGACGACATCTGCTCGCTCATGGCGAGGCTCAAGAAGCACGTCAAGCAGAACAACAGCCGCGAGGCAGCAAAGGTGGCCCTTGCCGTGTTTATCAGCGTGCAGCACTTCTTGGAGCAAGAGAGCATAGCAGCGCTGATGGGAGACTTCGAGGCAAAGGCCGGCCTCCGCCTCATGCCCGGTGCATTGATGGCCTACAGCAGCCGTTGCGCGGTACGCCCGCAGCACAGCGCGGCAGATTTCATGAGTCATGTAATAGCGCGCATTCTCAACGACCACTCGGCCACAGCGGCCCGCAAGATGCGCGGGCGGGATGCCACTCTGCACAAATTTGAAATCGACGACGGATATTTCCGATGTGTGCAGGTGCGAAAACCGCAGTTCACTTCGCCGCGACTCGGTGCCTTGCGCAATTTTCTGGAAGATCTGAAGTATATCAACGGCGATAAATTCACCTCTATAGATGAAGCCTGACTGCCTTCGTGTGTTCCCTCTCATTCACGGTTTTGGGCAAGATGCCTTCCATTCGGCCGTGCTCACCTCCTACACGTTCAACGGTGGGTACTTCGAGGGCGCGTGCCTACCTGAGCTGCTGAAGTCAGGCATATCGAGCATCAACGTCCTTGTCGATGCGTCTTGTTTTGAAGCTACGATAGGAATAGGCACAGTGAGCACCTCGCGGCTCGGCTCACGATATGCCCTCGACACCGTGCATTCCTCCGGTGCCTTCCATCCGAAGCTCAACTTCTTCATAGGCCGCGAAAGCGCGCTCTTGATTTTCGGCTCGGGCAATCTCACGGCAGGTGGTCAAGGAAAGAACATTGAGCTTTTTTCGGCCATATACGCTCAAGCGGATATGCCGGGAAGCTGCGAGCTCATAGCTGAGGCTTGGCAATATCTATGCTCTTTCGCCGATAGACTCTCGCCATACTCTCGCGCCCGAATACTCAGCGAGATAGGCGCTCAGGCACCTCTGTTGGCCGCTTACGAACCGGCCTCGCACAGTTTCCGCACAATAGCACCCGGCGTAGAGGCGGCTTTTCTCTACAACGACTCCCGCAGCAGCATATCCGCACAGCTCAGCAGCCTTATCGCAGCCGACATCCGTGAGGCAGCCGTCGACCTGTGCATCACGAGCCCGTTCTTCGACAGCGACGGCGCTTTCCTGCAAAGGCTACGAAGCATCTTCCCAAATGCGCGCATGCGCGTGGTCTTCGCCTCCGACTCTTCATTCGCCGCAGGCGCTTTCACCCGATTTCCGTCGTCCATTCCCGAGCCCGGAGCATATAGCTTCCACACCATAAAAGGCGGGCTCGCGTCGCGCCCGCTGCATGCAAAGTCCATCCTCATCCGAACACCCGATTCCGACTACTGCCTTATAGGTAGCACAAATGCCACTTTGGCAGCCTTCGGCGGTTCATCGCGGGCTGTCAACGATGAGTTCGCCGTTCTCTACAAGGCCGGGCGCAGCAAGCGCGATTTCGAGGCCGAGCTCGGCCTGCAGCTCTCCCGGGCTATATCGTTCGGCTCTATCATCGAGAAGAAAAAGGCTCACCCCGACCCGACAGCAACTCCCACTTCGGCCCCGACAGTCGTGCTGTGCGCAGCAGAGCTCTCGGGCCGCACTCTAAAGCTGAGTATCGACGAAATCCCGGAGCATTCCGAAGTGCTGTGCCTCGACTGCGAAGGCTCTACGATAGCTCGATATCCCCTCGGCGGCGACTCTGTCGTTATTGATGCTCCGGGCACCACCTTTATCCGCATAAGCACTCCGCGTGGCACCTCGAACACCGTGCCCCTGCTAAACCTCGACAGCCTCTTCTTCACGCATCCGGCAAAAGCAAACCGCACTTACACCAAGCTGCTCTTGGAGCTCGAGCGCGAAAATCCGGCATGGAACAAACTCGACTCCACAATCTGCCAAATCATATCAGAGCTCGCCGACGACAAGCTTGAGGTAAAGACAGCAAGCGCCGGCGGCAACTCTCGCGGCAGCTCACAAAAAGATGTGGTTCAAGGCGATTACGACGCTTATTTCGATGAGCATGGAGCTCCGGACGACCCGCTCTCAGCTCCGAGGATCGGCCGCACTGTCGGCGCCATCGTCGATGCTTTCAAGAAAGCTCTCACAGCCGACATCGAAAGTCGGCGCGACAGCAGTGCCGACCAGGAAGAGGATCCGGATGCTGCCGGCGGACGTGAATACACCGCTCGCGCAGGAAAACCGGCCGACATCTCGCCACTGAAAGTGTGTGCAAACCTTATAGGCGCTCTTCTGAAAGCATACACCAAGCGCCTGAAAGCGGGCAGCCAATTCGTGCCGGAAGTGGAGTTGAAGAAGTTCTACGGCACCATGGGCCTGATTTCACAAATAGCATCGATGCCTTTGGAAAGGGAAAGCGGACACACGTCAGCCGCGTGGGAAGAACGGCTCAGACGCTTTCGCTCAGAACTCGGATGCAGGATATGGCCGACAATCGACCTCTTCGCTAAAAAATACCGTCGGAAACTCACCCCCGATGCGGCCGCCGCTCTGCTCGGCCTGATAGCCACGAGCCGCCAGGGCATCAGCGAAACCATAGACCAATGTATAATGCACCACGGCGTCTCGCTGAAAGCGCTTCTGCCGCCCAACGCCGGCAAAGCCGTGGGCGATGCCATAGCCGAGCTCTACGCCGATTCATCCACAGCACGAGCAGCTGCCCGAATATACGAGCGCTGGAATTGCAGCTTTAATCGCTGAAAAATGCCTGAAAAATAATTCCTACGTTCAAAAAATACACCGTAAAGTTTTGCCATATTATAAATATTTCGTAATTTTGCCGCGCTAAACCAACGCAAGAACAAAAATTTAACATTAAAATATGATCATCGTACAAGTAAAAGAAGGCGAACTCATCGAAAGAGCGCTCAAGAAATTCAAACGCAAGTTTGAAAAAACCGGTATTGTTAAAGAACTCCGTCGCCGTCAGGCTTTCCAGAAGCCCTCTGTCACAAATCGCAAGAAAATGATGAAAGCGATTTACGTGCAGCAGCTTCGCGCTGTCGAGGATTAATCCCGAGCCTCTTTCAAGTCAATTTTTTTGACAAAATATTTGCATAGCTCGCTTTTTGTGACTAAATTCGTGGCACGCTCCCGTAGCTAATCTCGCTACTTGTCGCGTCCACGTGCTATGCTATATAAAGCTTTCTACGATTTTATACGGTGTGAGACGACTCATTCGCCTCACACCGTTGCTGCATATACACGCGACCTCGAGCAATTCCGTCTTTTCCTCACTGCCGAGCTTTGCCACCCCGACGACGACCCTCGCAAGGCTTCGTTTGCCGATCTGCGCCTTTGGGTGGCATCTTTGGCTTCAAGGGGAATGGCACCGAGCACGGTGATGCGGAAGATGTCGGCTCTCCGTGCTTTGTACTCCTACCTTTGCCGCTACAAGGGCCTGGAGGCTAATCCGGCCGAGCGTCTCGTTGCCCCGAAAGCACCACGTATGCTGCCCGACTTCGTGCAGCAGGACGACACCATCCGCACGCTCGAAATGATGAATGCCTATTCAGAAGATTTCGAGACCGCACGTAACGCCCTGATAATGGAGATGCTCTACTGCACCGGTATGCGCGAGAGCGAGCTCACAGGCCTTCGTGACTGCGAAATTGACACTCGAAAGGGCGAACTAAAAGTGCTCGGTAAGCGTAATAAAGAAAGAATAATCCCTTTCGGACCCGACCTTGCCAACATGATAGAGCACTACCGCACATTGCGACAAAAGACAGCTTTCGACCCCACGGCCGACACATTCTTCGTCCGGCCCGACGGGCGTCCGCTATATCGGCAGCTCGTCTACCGCGTGGTGAACGGAGCTCTCACAGAAGCGAGGGTGAAATCATCAAAGCGCTCTCCGCACGTGCTAAGGCACTCCTTCGCTACCGACATGCTCAACAACGGTGCCGACCTGTGCGCAGTGCAGAAGCTACTCGGGCACGAATCACTTGAGACTACTCAGAGATACACTCATCTCACATATAGAGAACTTCAACAGAATTACAAACTTGCACATCCACGTGCACTAAAACACTAAGAGATATGGACGTAAGAATTCAGGCAATCCACTTCGAAATCGCCGACCGTCTCGTCGAATTCATCAACAAAAAAGCCGACCGCCTCGCGCACCGCTTCCCCGCAATCGCTGCCGTCGACGTCAACCTTAAAGTAATCAAGCCCGAAACAGCCATGAACAAGGAGGTAGTGCTCCGCGTGAGCGTGCCTCAGCTCGACGAAGTTGTGGCCACCAAGACCGCCGACTCCTTCGAAGAAGCATTCGACCTTGCAGCAGAAGCAGTAGAACGTCAGCTCGGTAAAAACAAGGAGAAAAAATAATAAATGAAACATACTCTGATACTCGCCGCGGCAGCCATTGCCGCGGCATCTTCCATGTCGGCTGAGACATATAAGGTGATCGTACCCATGTCCGACGAAGCCGAAGGTGCTATGGCCCGACTCGTAAACTTCGACTCAGGAGCCACTATCGACAGCGTTCTCGTAGAAGACCGCGCCGCACGCTTTGAAGGCCAAGTCGACGATGCCATCCTGGCACGCGTGCTCGTCGACGGTGCCCGTATGCCGGTGTTCATTCTGGAGCCCGGCACGGTGTCGTTCAATGCCAAGGAAGGCGCTTTCGGAACAATGCTCAACGACCAGCTGCGCGACCTCGGCCGCACTCTGAGCGCTGTGCAGGCGCAGTACGGTGCCGCAAGCACCGACCAAGCCCGTCAGGCTGTGATTAACCGCTACGAAGCCGTACTCGACAGCGCCCTCAACGCCAACGCCGACAACCCTCTCGGCTACTACATCTTCCTCAACGGCGATGCCGGCCAGCTCAATGCCTCGGCTCTCCGCGAGCGCCTTGCCAAATATCCGTCGTTCGCGGCCTATGAGCGCACCAAGCGCATGCTCGAAAGCGCCGAGCGCCGCGAAGCAACTCAGCCCGGAGGCAAGATGATAGACTTTGCCGTGACTCAGCCCGACGGCTCCGTTAAGCGCCTGAGCGACTACGTCGGCAAAGGTAAATACACCCTCGTCGACTTCTGGGCAAGCTGGTGCGGTCCCTGCATCAGGCAGACGGCCGTCCTTAAAGACATCTACAACAAGTACAAGGACGACGGCCGCCTCGACGTGCTCGGTGTAGCCGTATGGGATGAGGTCGACGCCACTAAGCGTGCAATCACCGAACATCAGCTCCCATGGGACTGCATCCTCGATGCGCAGACAATCCCTACCGACCTCTACGGCATCACCGGCATCCCGTGCATCATCCTCTTCGGCCCCGACGGTACCATCATAAGCCGCGACAAGCAGGACGATGAGCTACGCGCCGATGTCGACGCCGCCCTCGCCCGATAAAGCCTCACACTCTATACTCCTTAAGCAAGCGGAGAGCCCGGCACGCCGGACTCTCCGCTTTAGAATTTTGTTACTGCTGTATCAGAGCTTACCTTTGGTGCCCTTGGTGCCCTTCACTCCTCCGCCCATTGCGAAGATATTGGCATCATAGCTCACGGTCTTGGTGGTCTGCTCGCGCTTGCGCTTGAGTGCCAGACGCACAAGGCGCTCCATCAGGTCGGAGAAATTAATGCCTTCGGGCTGCCAGAGATAGAATGAGAGCGAGCCCGGGATAGTATTGATTTCGTTCACGTAAATTTTGCGTGTCTTGGCGTCGATCATCATATCCACACGACTCACGCCATGGCACGAAAGCACACGGAAAGTCTCACCGGCAAGCTCGCGGATGCGCTTGGTCTCGTCGGCGGGAAGGTCGGCGGGGATGCGTTTGGCAGCGGCGTGCATGCCGCGGTTGTCCTTGGTGCCACCCATATACTTGTCCTGATACGATAGTATCTCGCCACTCTTGATAGGCTCCTCAAGAACAGAGGTGATATACTCGTCGCAGTCGCCGAGCACGGCACAGTTGATTTCCTGAAGGTTCTCCACCATATCTTCAACGATGACGCGGGTGGAGTAGCGCTGCGCATCATCGACACGCTCAAGAAGCTCCTCGCGGTTCTCGGCACGACCGATACCCACACTCGAGCCGAGGTTGGCGGGCTTTACGATCACAGGATAGCCGAGCTTATCCTCTATCTTGGCGATGAGCTCATCGCGGCGGGCAAACCACTGCTTGTCGGTAAACCACACATAGTCCACCACAGGGATGCCGTCGGCGGCAAGAATCATCTTCATCGTTATCTTGTCCATGCCGTTGGCCGATGCCAGAGTGTTGCAGCCGGCATAAGGCAGCCCGATGGTCTCGAGCACGCCTTCAAAAATACCGTCCTCACCGTTGGAGCCGTGCAGCACGGGGATGGCGAGGTCGAGCGTGGCCGCAACGTCGCTCTTGAAGAGCTTGTGCTCCGCCTTATAGAGATTGTAGTCGCCATAGATAGGGCGCATATACACCTTGGTGCTCGATGCGAGCAGTCCTTTAAGGTCGCGGTAATTCTTCACCTCAGTAAGGCCTGCGCCGGTATACCATTCGCCCTGCTTGGTGATGTACACAGGCACCACATCGTATTTGTCGCGGTCTATCGCCGCCATCGCCTGGCAAGCGGAGATTACCGAGATTTCATGCTCGGTGGAGCGGCCGCCAAAGAAGACGGCTATAGTAGTTTTCATGCTTTGTCGCTATTTAAATGTATCGGGTAAATCATTTTCATAAAGTACTGTGTCGCCGGGGGCCGACATCGACATCAGCAGTTGCTGTGCCTGCGTAAAGCTCTCCACCGGGCGGATAGCCTCGGCAGGCATATTGCCTTCGCGCAGCCCCTCTAGGATGGCCTCGCGGTTGTACTGCCCTACCACGATGGCAATGTCGCAGCACGAGGCCGCCTTGAAGCCGAAGTCGCGGTTGCGCTCATACTGCTCCGCCCCAAGCTCAATCATGCCCGGAGTGATCAGGAAGCGCTTGCCGCCCTTGAAGCCCGAGAGCACATCGAGAGCCATCGCCGAGCCCACAGGATTGCTGTTGAAAGCATCGTCGATGATGGTGATGCCTCCCGGCACTCGCTTCACACTCAGGCGGTGCTCCACCTGCTCTATCTTATCCACGGCATAGGCTATCTGCTCGTCGGCCACACCAAGAGCCTGTGCTATGGCTACGGCGGCAAGCAGATTCGATATATTGCACTCACCTACCAGGTGCGTGAAGAGGCTGAGCTCATGGCCATCGCTCACACGCACCACCTTGAAGCGCGTGCCTGATGGCGTGTACTCGATGTCGCGGGCCACATAGTCGGCGCCGTCGGTGTTCTTCACAGCGTAGCGTATGCAGCGCACATTGCTCACGGGACGGTCGGCGATTTTTTCAAAATCGTTGTTGATCACCGCAAGCCCGTCGGAAGGAAGCGAATCCACGAGCTCGAACTTCGTGGCCTGCACATTCTCTATCGTCTTGAACGATTCAAGGTGCTGCGGCCCCACGGCGGTGACAACTCCCGCCCAAGGATGCACGAGGTCGCAGATTTCCTTGATGTCGCCAACATTCTTGGCTCCCATCTCGCAGACGAACACCTCGTGATAGGGCTTCAGAAGCTCGCGTATAGTTCGTACCACACCGAGAGTCGTATTATAGCTGCCGGGGGTCATCAGAGTCTCGTACTTCTCCGAGAGTATGCGGTAGAGATAGTGCTTCGTAGTGGTCTTGCCATAGCTGCCGGTCACACCAATCACCTTCAATGCGGGCATGGAGGCCAGGATAGAGGCGGCTTCATTGTAGTAGCGTGCCGTGATGCGCTTCTCCACAGGCGTGAGCACCAGATTGGCACCGAGGATTATCAGATGCGAGCCACAATAGCACGCCAGCAGAGCCTCCACGAGCACAAACAGCCCAGTAGTCGGGCCGACAACATCGGAAGTATGATTGGCCGCCACCACAGCACACCCGGCAACAGCCGCCACCAACACAAGCGACGTGAAGTAGATGCGGCGTGCACGCATGGTCATCACAAGCGGCTTCTTATACTTGCGCCGCACCATGCTTGTTCCGCACAAAAGCGCGAACACCCCGCTCATAACCACCGCCGGTGTGGGCGGGCAGAGCGGAAGCAGCCCGATAAAAAAGACTATCAGACCGCACATGCGCCACCACGAAGTAGTGTCGCCCGACTGCCGAAGCCACGCACGATAGCGCTCGGAGCGGTAAGAGTTCTGCTGAAACATCATCAGGCAGCGGCGCAGCTCAACAGCCACACAGAAAACGGCTGCTATAGCCGCGATGCAATATATTGTCAAAATCATCGCTTGATATTTAAAAAGTTTTCGACCACAGCGCGGGTCTGCGCCGGACGGTCGAGAAATGAATAATGACCCGCTTCGGGATAGCTCACAAGGCCCGCATCGGGGATAAGACGCTCCATCAGGCGGGCATCGCGCATAGGCGTGGCAGTATCCTGCTCACCCCAGATAAGAAGTGTCGGAGCCTTGATCGCAGCCAGCAACCCGGTCAAGTCCTCGTTGACCACCCGGCTCATGATAGCCCTCATTTGCGGCGACGCCGACCGATAGTCCGACGAACCGCTGCGCCCACGCATCCTGTCGACAATCACATCAGCACGCTTGCGGCCAAGCAAGAAAGGCAGCAAGCGCTTGGCAGCCTTGAAAGTGTACACCTTGAAGTAGTAGCGGAGACTCCGGCGAGGCTTGATGCCGGCAGCATCAACAAGAATCACACGGTCGGTAGCATTGCGCGAAGCAAAGCGGATGGCGATGCGGCCTCCGAAAGAATGACCGATAAGCACCGGGCGCTCGGCCCCTACCTTGCGGCAAAACTCCTCGATAAAAGCCGTGTACTTCTCCACTCCCCACACATCGCTCGGTTCAGAAGAACCTCCGAAGCCCGGCAGATCGAGATTATAGACCACCGTAGAGTCGGCACTCGCAGCTTCGGCAAGGAGTGCCACAGTAGAAGCCTTGCAGCCCCACCCGTGCATCACAATCACAGGCCGCGCGCCGCTGCCTGTCACGTCGTAGCGAAGACGCACTCCGCAGATATCGAGAGTCTTTTCCATACACTTTCAAATCGTTCTACAAAATTAAGCAAACGCGCGCTACTGACGAAAAGTTTTCACCAAAATTATCTAATAAAAAATTAAAGAAGCCATTCGCGATTGGCGAACGACCTCTTTGTTTCTTTTCTGTTGAAATGCCGACGCCATCGGGCGCGACATCGCTGAATGGACGTAAGAATTATTCAGCAGCGGGAGCTTCAACTACTTCTGCAACTACAGCAGCAGCGCTGTCGCAGCAAGCAGCGGCGCTATCGCAGGGAGTAGCGGTGGTGTCAACAACCTCAGCTACTTCTTCTACAACAGCTGCTTCTTCAGTAGCTTCAGCGGCCTGTTCCTTGTTACCGCAAGCGAAGAACGACATGCTGAATACAACAGCAAGCATTAAAACTAACTTTTTCATTTTCGTTTTGATTTAGTAATAAAACAATTGTTTGCTTCAAAAACACCGCAAAGTTAGCGCTTATTTCCAATATGGCAAACTTTCAAAGAGTTTTTTTTACAAGTCAATGTCATTTTTAACATTTCAGCCCATCAAGCTGCCCCCTCAAGCCCCCACACGCCCTGACGGATTTCATCATTGACGCCGTGGCGGATCTCCGAATCCGCCACCACCATCAGCACGCCGTGGCGGATTTCATTATCCGCCACCACCTACAGTGGGGTTTCCAAACCCAGGAAAGGCGAAGGTGGTGATTGTGGCTTTGCGAGGGATATTGGACGACACCGATTTTTTACGGATGCGTTGACGGTTGCAAATGCGCTGGCCTTTGCGGTCGCGGCCGTCTTGGCGGTCGCCATTGATGGCGACCGTACCATGGCCCCTCGCGACCTTATAATTTATAATTTATAACTTATAATTTTTAATTTATAACTCATAACTCATATCTCATAACTCACGAAAAAAGCCCCGGAGGCGTGTGCCTTCGGGG
>JAMPHP010000012.1 GCA_023663365.1 Muribaculaceae bacterium
AAATCTGAATAAATTCTCCGGCTTAAAATTAACAAGAATTTTGAAACACCCTCTAACTATTCAGAAAGTTCAATGTCAATCGACAATGTAATATCCCGCGCCGTAGCCGCCGCCGTCAAGGCGCTCTACGGTGTCGATGCCGACCCGGCCACTATCGTGCCGCAGGCTACCCCCAAAGAATTTGAAGGCAACCTCACCATCGTAGTGTTCCCCTGGGTAAAAATCGCCCGCAAGGCTCCCGAGGCCGTAGCCGGCGAAATCGGTGCATGGCTCATGGCCAATGAACCCGCCGTGGGCTCTGTCAATGCCGTGAAGGGCTTCCTCAATATCGTGATAAAGCCTACTTACTGGAACGATGTGCTCCGCGCCATCGAGGAGACTCCCGACTACGGCACACGCCCCGTGACCGCCGAGAGCCCCCTGGTGATGGTGGAGTACTCCTCGCCCAACACCAACAAGCCCCTGCACCTGGGCCACCTGCGCAACATCCTGCTCGGCAGCAGCCTCTCGCGCATCCTTGAGGCCTGCGGCAACCGCGTGGTGAAAACCAACATCGTGAACGACCGCGGCATCCACATCTGCAAGTCGATGCTCGCATGGAAGAAATACTTCGGCGGCGCCACCCCCGAGACCTCCGGCAAGAAGGGCGACCACCTCGTGGGCGACTGCTACGTGGCCTTTGACAAGCACTTCAAGGAAGAGGTGAAAGAGCTCGTGGCAAAGGGCATGAGCGAGGACGAAGCCAAGGAAGCATCACCCCTCATGGCCGAGGCACGCGAGATGCTGCGCCTCTGGGAAGAAGGCGACGCCGATGTGCGCGCCCTCTGGGAGATGATGAACCAATGGGTATACGACGGCTTCGACGTGAGCTACCGCCGCATGGGCGTGGGCTTCGACAAAATCTACTATGAGTCGCAGACCTACCTCGACGGCAAGGCCAAAGTGCTCGAAGGCCTCGAGAAAGGCTTGCTCTACCGCAAGGACGACGGATCGGTGTGGGCCGACCTCACCGCCGAAGGCCTCGACCAGAAGCTCCTTCTGCGCAGCGACGGCACTTCGGTGTATATGACTCAGGACATAGGCACCGCCAAGCAGCGCTTCGACGACTATCCCATCGACCGCATGATCTACGTGGTCGGCAACGAGCAGAACTACCACTTCCAGGTGCTTTCTATCCTGCTCGACCGCCTCGGCTTCAAGTGGGGCAAGGACCTCGTGCACTTCAGCTACGGCATGGTGGAGCTCCCCGAGGGCAAGATGAAGAGCCGCGAGGGCACCGTGGTCGATGCCGACGACCTCATGGCCGAGATGGTAGGCACTGCCCGCGAAGTGTCGGAGGAGCTCGGCAAGCTCGACGGCCTCAGCGACGCCGAGAAGGCCGACATCGCCGAAATCGTGGGCCTCGGAGCGCTCAAGTACTTCCTGCTCAAGGTTGACCCACGCAAGAACATGACCTTCAACCCGGCAGAGTCGATCGACTTCAACGGCAACACCGGCCCATTCATCCAGTACACCTACGCCCGCATCCGCTCCGTGCTTCGCCGCGCCGATGAAGCCGGCCTGCAGCGCTGCGACTACTCGCAGGCTGTGCCCAACGATAAGGAAATCGCCCTTATCCAGCGCCTGAGCGACTTCCCCGCAGTGGTTGAGACAGCCGGACGCACATACTCGCCCGCGGCAATCGCCAAGTATGTCTACGACCTTGTGAAGGAGTACAACCAGTTCTACCACGACTGCTCCATCCTCAAGGAGAGCGACCGCTGCGCCTGCTCGCTGCGCCTGGCACTCTCCGACGCCACCGCACACGTGATCCGCACCGGCATGGGTCTGCTCGGCATCCGCGTGCCCGAGCGCATGTAATTTTCTATATCCGGGCGGCTGATTTGGCATTATGTTTGTTATATAGTTGCCCGGAAATATTTATTTTTTGAATTAATGTTATAAAACGATTATGAACGGATACAATCCACAGGAGTATAACAGCTACAATACCCCCGGAGCGCTCGCCTCTACCGTGAGCGGCGCCATGAAGCGCGTCTACATCAAGATGACGCTTGCCCTCGTAGTGACAGCCCTCACCTCGCTTTGGGCTTCGTCGAGCTACGCCTATCTTTCATTCCTGATGTCGCACTCATGGATGATGTGGGTGCTCATCATCGCCGAGCTCGGCCTCGTGTTCACCATCTCGGGCGCCATCAACAAGCTCTCGAGCGGCGTGGCTTCGCTCCTCTTCTACATCTTCGCCGTAGTCAACGGTCTGATGCTCTGCACGGTATTCCTTGCCTACAGCCCCACGGCCATCACCAAGACATTCTTCATCACCGCCGGAACCTTCGGCGCCATGAGTGTCTACGGCTACTTCACCACTAAGGACCTCTCGAAGTACGGCTCGCTGTTCTTCATGGCACTTATCGGCTTGATTATAGCCTCGGTAGTCAATATCTTCCTGCACAGCGACACCCTCGACTGGATCGTCTCCATCGCCGGCGTGCTCATCTTCATCGGCCTCACCGCCTGGGACACACAGCAGATCAAGCGCATGGCACAGGAACTCCCCGCCGAGAGCATGGGCAAGCTCGCCACCGTGGGCGCTCTCTCGCTTTATCTCGATTTCATCAACCTCTTCCTCTATCTGCTCCGAATCTTCGGAAACAGAGACTAAGAGTGTGTTTGACACTCAATGCTTAAGGGCTATTCGCAGTACTATCGGAGTATAGGAAAGCTGGCCTTGCCGCTCTTTCTGGGGCAGCTTGGCAATATAGCCGTGTCCTTCGCCGACAACATCATGGTAGGGCATTACTCTACCGATGCGTTGGCCTCGGCATCCTTTGTCAATAATTTCTTCAATATCGCCATATTCGCGTGTGTGGGCTTCACCTACGGGCTCACACCGCTGATAGGGGCGATTTTTGCCGGTGGCGACCACAATCGCATCGGCCGGCTTGTGCGTGTGGGCCTGAGGGTCAACACGCTTTTTACGCTTGCGGTGACGCTTGTGATGCTGGCGCTCTACTTCAACCTGCACCGCTTCGGGCAGCCCGAGCATCTGCTGCCGCTGATCAGGCCCTACTACCTGATAGTGCTCTCGGGGATGCTTGCGGTGATGCTCTTCAATGTGTTCGCGCAGTGGAGCTACGCCATCAACAACACCGGCATACCCACATGGATAGTCCTCGCCGCAAATGCACTGAATATACTCGGCAATTACGTGCTCATCTACGGCAACTTCGGAGCGCCTGAGCTCGGCCTCACCGGCGCGGGTATCAGCACCCTGGTGGCTCGCGTGCTCTGCGCCGTGGCCATGGTGTGGGTGTTCTTCGGCAGCCGCATAGGGCGCCCCTTCCGCGAGAGTTTCCGCCGAGGCAGGCACGAGAAAGGGCAGGCGTCGCTGGTGGCGCGCACGGGCTTCCCCGTGGCCATGCAGATGACCTTCGAGACCGCGTCGTTCTCCGGCTCGGCCATCATGGCCGGGTGGATAGGCGCAATCTCGCTCGCCGCCTTCCAGATAGTGGCTGTGAGCGGTATGCTTGGTTTCTGCATCTACTACAGCATAGGCGCGGCTATGGCTATCCCCCTGAGCCATGCCGCAGGCCGAAGCGACGCGCAAGCCATGCGCCGCACAGCCTGGGCGGGCTATCACCTCATTCTGGCTTGCATGACCGTGACGATAGTGCTCTTCGTGACCTGCGGCCACTTCATCATGGGCATCTTCTCCAACGACGAAGCCGTGATTGCGGCCGCGCTGAGCGTGATAATCCCCATCGCACTATACCAGTTCGGCGACGCCACGCAGATAAGCTTTGCCAACGCCCTGCGAGGCACCTCTCATGTGCTCCCCATGCTGTATATAGCCTTTGTGAGCTACATCGTGGTAGGCCTCCCGGTGACCTACCTGCTGGCCTTCCCCTGCGGCCTCGGGCTCTACGGCATAGTGCTGAGCTTCTCGGTGTGCCTGATGCTCGCCGGAGCACTTTACTTCATCTTCTTCATGCGTGCCACACGTAAACCCGCTCCCAAATGAACCAACAACGCCTCTCAGAACTGAAGTCCGAGCTCGCGGCACTACTCCCCATGTCGGCCGACGATAAAGCTCGTCTCGACAAAAAATTCATGCTGGAGTTCAACTACAACTCCAACCACATCGAGGGCAATACCCTTACCTACGGCCAGACGGAGCTGCTGCTCCTATTTGGCAAAGTGGCGGAGGCTGCGAAAATGAGCGACCTCGAAGAGATGAAGGCACACAATGTGGGGCTTCAGATGATGAAAGAAGAGGCCTCAGCCACTGAGCGACCGCTTACCGAGGCTTTTATCCGCAATCTTCACCGCACCTTGCTCCGCTGCGACTATGAAGAACAGCGCACTTATGCCGATGGCTCCGTACGCCGGTACACCGTGCATGCCGGAATATATAAGACTCGCCCCAATTCGGTGCAGACCGTGACCGGCGAAATATTCACCTATGCGAGCCCCGAGGAGACTCCTGCCTTGATGAGCGACCTTGTGGCGTGGTACAATGAGGCCGAAAGGGAAGCACAGCTGTCGCCTCTCGAACTCGCAGCCGTATTCCACTACCGCTATATCCGTATTCACCCCTTTGAGGACGGCAATGGGCGCATAGCACGCCTGCTCGTCAATTTTATTCTGCATCGCCATGGCTGGCCTATGATAGTGGTGAAAACCGCCGATAAGGAGAACTACCTCACGGCGCTCAATCGCTGCGATATTGCCGTTGGCGGAGTACCTGCCGACGGAGCGCATGCCGCTCCCGCAGAGCTCACCCCTTTTATCGACTACATGGCCGACTGCCTCGAGCGTGCCTTGAAGCTCAACATCAGTGCCGCCAAAGGCGAGCCGATAGAGGAAGAAGATGACCTCGGCAAGGAGCTCGCTATCCTCGACCGTCAGATTCGGCACAAAGCAGAAGCCATGCGCCGCGATTTATCGCGCAAGTCACCCGATAATGTGCGCGATGTGGCTGAGTTTGTGGTGCTTCCCTTGGTCGAGCGACTTAAGTCTTTGCTTTCGTCTTTCGGGAAGTGGTTCGATGAAGTTAAAGCTTATGCCAACTTCGAGCCTTGGGATTTGATGTGCAGGGTGGAAGCAGAGCAGTTTGAAGCCGAGCCGTCGGTGAGGCTGAAAAGAGCTCTTCTTGAGGCCTCCGGTATTAAAATTAACTACACCCTTTCCACTCCCAGTCAAGAGCCCCTTGGCACTTTGAGTTTTAAAGATGCTCTTGACCTGCGATTTGAAAATGAGTACTATCTCTTCGCAGGCCAACACTACCCTTACGGCCAATTCCCCGCGCAGCGCACTACCGACAGCATCGTAGCCGAAATAAAAGAGAAAATTCTTGCCGGAATACGCGCCAAGCTCGCCGAATGAGAATGTTTTCTGCCTAATTTTGCCGTATTCGTAAAAAATAGCTAACTTTGCCAAAACGCATAAAAACGATATGACTCCCAAGTACCACAGAATATTGCTCAAACTCAGCGGTGAGTCGCTGATGGGCCATCAGGGCTACGGCATCGACCCGGAGCGCCTTGCCATGTATGCACAGCAGATTGATGCCATAGCTTCGGCCGGTGTGGAAATCGGCATAGTGATTGGCGGCGGAAATATCTTCCGCGGCCTGTCGGGAGCCTCCAAGGGCTTCGATCGGGTGAAAGGCGACCAGATGGGTATGCTCGCTACCGTAATCAACTCCCTGGCACTCAGCTCGGCTCTGGAGAGCATAGGCCGTCCGGCACGCGTGCTCACATCCATCGGCATGTTCCCTATCGGTGAGCACTACAGCCCCGCGCGTGCGCAGGAGACAATCGCCGAGGGCAAAATCGCCATCATTGCCGGCGGCACAGGCAACCCCTTCTTCACCACCGACACCGCCTCGGCACTCCGCGCCGTGGAGATACGCGCCGACGTGATGCTTAAGGGCACCCGTGTGGACGGCATCTACACCGCCGACCCCGAGAAAGACCCCACGGCAACCAAATTCGACGCCATCACCTACGACGAAATCTACAACCGCGGCCTCAAGATCATGGACCTTACCGCCACCACCCTTTGCCGTGAGAACGGCATGAAGATCGTGGTATTCGACATGGACACGCCCGGCAACCTCGTCAAAGTGCTCTCCGGCGAGTCGATAGGCACACTCGTATATTGAAAATCAATCACAAACAATACTATGACAGACCCCAAAACTTACATCGCGCCCGCCGAAGAGAAGATGGAAATGGCGGTTGCGTATCTCGATGAGACTCTTGCCCGCATCCGTGCCGGTAAAGCCAACGCCAAAATCCTCGACGGTGTGCGTGTGGAATACTACGGCTCGCTCGTGCCGGTGTCGAATGTGGCAAATATCTCCGTGCCCGATGCCCGCACCATAGCCATCACGCCCTGGGAAAAGGCCATGTTCAAGGCTATTGAAAAGGCTATCATCAACTCGGAAGTGGGTATCACTCCCGAAAACAACGGCGAGGTAATCCGCCTCTCCATCCCCCCGCTCACCGAGGATCGCCGCAAGGCTCTGGTGAAGCAGTGCAAGGCCGAGGCCGAGAATGCAAAAGTGTCGGTGCGCAATGCGCGTCGCGATGCTATCGACGGTCTTAAGAAAGCTGTGAAGCAGGGTATGCCCGAGGACGTCGAAAAAGACTCCGAGGCAAACGTGCAGAAAATTCACGACAAATACCTCAAGAAAATCGACGATCTCTTCGCCGCAAAGGAAAAAGAAATCCTCACCGTCTGAAGAAATTACATACTATAAAAGAGAGCTGTGAGCGCGCAAGTTCACAGCTCTCTTTGTGCTATAGACCTGTCGGACAGGTCAGACAAGTCAGACATGTCCGACCCGTGGGGCTCGCCCCATCACCAGCCGCCTGAGGCACCGCCACCTCCTGTGTGACCGCCCCCGAAGCCGCCGCCGAATGAGCCGCCTCCGCCGAAACCTCCGCCCGAGTGATTGCCGCCTCCGATGATCACGGGTGCGGCAACTATCATGGGGATGAGGTAGGGCACAAGGTCGATGTTGCCGCAGTGCATACAGCGGTATTCGTGCAACCCTTGACCTTTCGAGCTCGTGGTGGGCTGCCGGGTGATACGGTCGCGTGTGTGCCGCTCGGCATAGGCGTGGCAGTGAGGGCACTGACGGTAGGCCGAAGACATCTGCACATACTGCTCTATGTCGGTCTCGCCGCAGGCGGGGCACAGCCACACATCGTAGTCGACGGAGCCTATGCGCTCCTCGAGGTCCTGGGCCGGGCTGAGGTAGTCGTTGTCGTGCACTTCATCCACTTTGCGCATTGTGGTACCGCAGTGCGGGCACTTGCGCGGTGTGTTTCGCAGGCGGTAAAGAATGATGAGCAGAGGTAGCGAGGCTATCAGTGGTATGCCTAGGCCGAGAAATGTCACCGCGAGGTAGATGGGTTTAAGCCCTGCGAGAGCCATGTAGCGCTCGTGGCGCGACTTGCCTCTGTTGTCTACTGCGAGGTAGATGAGCAGTGCGAGCATGATGATGGCAATGACTGCCGCCATGCTGAGGTAGATGTGGAAAAGGGCGTTGATTGTGGAGTCGTCGTGCGTGGCAAAGTCGGCATCGCCGAGCTCCGACATGATTTCGGCACGGGCCTCGGGGTCGAGCAGCACTGTGCTTATGGCTCGGCAGCCGTCGACGAGTCCGGCTCCGTAGCGGCCTTCCCGGAACTGTGGAAACATCTTGTAGCGCAGTACGTTGGCACAGAATATATCGGGCAGAAGGCCTTCGAGCCCGTAGCCCGGGCGTATCACTGCCTTGCGCAGGTCTTTGGCCACGAGGATGAGCAGGCCGTTGTTCTTGTCGGATTTACCGAGACCCCAGTGCTCGAAAAGCTCAGTGGCGAAGGAGTCGATATCCCCGCCGTCGATGTCGTCGACAGCCACCACAACGGCCTCGGCAGAGGTCGTGCGGCGTATCTGCCTCATCATGGCGTTGATTTCGGCCACGTCGTCGGCCGAAATGATGCCGTCGGGGTTGCTCACATACTGCGAGCTGTCGGCAAGGTGAACGTTGGGTATTTGGTCTACGGTATATGTAGTGGCCTTCAGCACCATAGCGGTGAAGGCTATAACTATAATCAGGAATATTCTTTTCATATTTGTTTAAACAGCCGGGAGCGACATTCCGTTGAGTTTGCGGTAGAGATCGAGGGCGTAGACGTCGGTCATGGCCGACACGTGGTCGAGCACGGCCTGTATCTTGCCGAATTGTGTGGGAGCGGCCACGTCGTATTGGTCGGGGAATTTCGACAGGAGCAGCCGCGAGTAGTTGAGCTCAGGCTCGAGGACGGCTCCCACGAGCCTTTCGAGCAGGAAGGTGATGATGCGGTTACCGGCCAGCTCTATGTCCACGACCTCTGCCGAGCGATAGATTTTCTCCCACGATATGGCCGTGCAATGCTCATAGCCCTCTCGCTCGAGCGGGCGGATATGCTTGAGCAGCGGCCCCTCGAAGGTGCCGGAGAGGATTTCATCCTCGTGCTCTATGAAGGTGAGTGCGCATTGCTCCACAAGGGCGCCCACCACGCATGAGCGGAGGTAGGCCACCTTCTCGTTGGGGTCGTCGACGGCGCTCATCACGCGCTCCATGTGTTCGCGGCGGTCGGCGTCGAAGAAGCCGAGGAAAGCGTCGGTCACCTCGCGTGTTGAGAGGATGCGCAGCTTGTGCGCATCCTCGATGTCCATCACCTCGTAGCAGATGTCGTCGGCAGCCTCCACGATGTAGACCAGCGGATGCCGGGCATATTTTAGCGGCTCGCCGGGCTTGGAGAGGCGTAGCATACCCAGCTCGTCGGCCACAAGGGCGAAGTCGTCGCGCTCGGTGTTGAAGAAGCCGAATTTTCCCTTAGTGGAGAGCACCGACTCAAAGGGGTACTTGACTATGGATGCCAGCGTGGAGTAGGTCATGGCGAAGCCGCCTTTGCGGCGCCCCTTGAACTGATGTGTGAGCACACGGAAGGCATTGGCATTACCCTCGAAGTGGGTGAGGTCGGCCCACTCGGAGGCGGTGAACATGGGCTTCAGCTTCAGACCCTCGCCCTCGCTGAAGAAAGTGCCTATGGCACGCTCGCCGGAGTGGCCGAAGGGCGGATTGCCGAGGTCGTGGGCAAGGCAGGCGGCGGCAACGATGTCGCCAAGATGGTCGAAGTGCTCGGTGGGTGCGTCGGCGTGGCGTATTTTCAGAGCCAAGGCAATATTATCGGCCATCGACTTACCCACACAGGCAACTTCCATGCTGTGTGTGAGCCTGTTGTGCACGAAGATGCTGCCAGGCAGAGGGAAGACCTGCGTCTTGTTCTGAAGCCTGCGGAATGGCGAGGAGAACACGAGCCGGTCGTAGTCGCGGCGGAAGTCGGTGCGTGTGAGGTTCTTCTTCGGGTCGTGGTAGTTCTCGAGGCCGAAGCGCTTGTCGTTGACCAATGTGGCCCAGTTCATTTTGGATGCCATAGTGTTGAATTTTATCCATGCAAAGGTAATGAATAATATTGACACGTCAAAAAGCAGTACAGCCGGGCGGACAAGTGTCCGATTTCGGACACTTCAAAGCTCGGGTGGAATTGTGCAATGTGCAGTAGCTCAATCTGCTACGAGTTTTGGCACGGCGATTGCACATATACGGCATATAAGACATAAAAAAATGGACAGAAAAATACCTGATAAAGAAATCCGTCGCCGTCGCGTCCGCTCCGCACTTCGTGTGGGCTTGCCCGCACTGCTGCTGTGTGCTGGCCTGTGGTGGCTTCTCGGCTCGCTCGGCGGCAGCAGCGTGAGTGCTGCAATGCTGCGCACCGCCGTGGTGGAGCGAGGCGACATCGAAGCCACCGTAAGCGCTTCGGGCCGAGTGGTGCCCGCCTTCGAGCAAGTGATCACATCATCTATCAACTCGCATGTGCTCGATGTGTGCTGCCGCGTGGGCGATGAAGTGGAGGAGGGCACGCCTCTGCTGCTGCTCGACCTACGAGGGGCCAGAGTCGAAGCCGATGCCCGGGCCGACCGTGTGCGTATGCGCCGGCTTGAGCTTGAGCGCCAGCTTGCCGCCGACAATACGGCCCTCGGCCAGCTCGAGATGCAGATTAAAGTGGGGGCTATGAAAGTACACCGCCTCGAGGCCGAGCTTGCCAACGAGCGCTATCTCGATAGCATAGGCAGCGGCACCACCGATAAAGTACGCCAGGCCGAGTATGCCCTCCGCAGCGCTGTCCTCGAGCAGGAGCAGCTGCAGCGCCAGCTTGCCGACGAGCGCTCCTCACGCACGGCAGCCGCGGCGGTGACCCGCATGGACATTGAGATTATGGCAAAAGAGGCCGATATGGCCGCCCGTACTCTTGGCGATGCCGAAGTGAGGGCGCCTCACCGTGCCACCGTCACCGAGATTGTCGACAAGATAGGAGGCGTGGTGACGCAAGGGCAACAGCTCGCCGTTGTCGCCGACCTCGGCCACTACAAGGTCGAGGCCGAGGCTGCCGACGGCTTTGCCTCGGCCATACGCCCCGGCTCCCATGCCATGGTGCGCCTCTCGGGCACCGACCTCGAGGGCGTGGTGGGCTCGGTGTCGCCGACATCGGCATCGGGTGTGATTGTATTCACGGTCACGCTCGCCAACGACAGCTCCGCCGCCTTGCGGGCCGGGCTGCGGCCACAGGTCTATGTGGCCGAAGGCAAAGCCACTGATGTGCTCCGCATTGCCAATGGCAGCTACTACAGCACCCCCGGCAACTACGAGCTCTTCGTGCTCGACAGCGGTGGTAAATCACTCACGCGCAGGAGAGTGCGCCTCGGCTGCGCCTCGGCCGACTATGTTGAGGTGGAGAGCGGCCTTGCCGAGGGCGAGACCGTGGTGACCGCCGACATGAGTAAATATGCAAACAAAAAAACACTGAATATCCGATGAGAAAACTGATCAAGAATGTATGGCAGATGATGATGCGCGACCGACTCTTCTCGGGCATCTACATCTTCGGCACTGCGCTGGCGCTGGCCACCTGCACCACTTTCGCGGTGCTGATATGGCTGAAAGTGGCACCGGTCTACCCCGAGCGGCAGCGCTCGCGCACGGCCTATGTATCGACGGTGGAGATGCGGAGCACCTCAGGCCGCGGTATGTCGCAGAGCCGTATGACGCACGAACTCGTGCGCGACCTATTCTATAGGCTCGACGATGCCGATGAGGTGTCGGCCGCCTTCGACGACTGGAGCACCCACTTCGCGCAGAACGCAATAGGAGAAGCCGACGTCGAAGCCCGAAAGAAGCCTGTCGACCCCGCCTTTTTCCGAATCTATGACTTCGACTTCCTCGCGGGCACCCCCTTCTCGCAGGAGGATTTCGACAGCGGCCTGAAGGTTGCCGTGGTGAGCGACCGCTTTGCACGCAAGGTCTTCGGTGCCGTCGAGCCTGCCACCCTCGTGGGGCGCTACATATCGCTCGACTTCGATGACTATCTCATCCGAGGTGTGGTGCGCGAAGGCACCGCAAACGAGGTGTGGAGCTATGGAAATGTATTCACACCCTATACTGCGATAAAGGACTACAACACCGACCGTAGCGGCGGCCCGCGCTTTGTCGGCAACTTCAAGGTGACATTGCTCACCGACAATCTCCCGGCGGTGAAAGCTCAGGTCGACGACTATGTGGCGCGCTACAACTCCTCCCAGAGCGAGTGGCAGCTTTCCCTTTGGGCCCAGCCTATCCCTCATGAGTGGATGGCGCTCAACGACGACCCCTTCGAGTTCTCGCTGTGGGAGTATATCGGAACCACCGTCGGGCTCATTTTCATCCTTCTGCTTGTGCCGGCTCTGAACCTCAGCGGCATCATAGCCGGGCGCATGGAGAGCCGCTTGCCCGAGATGGGGGTGCGGAAATCCTTTGGCGCCGGGCGTGGCAGGCTGCTGGGGCAGGTGCTTGCCGAGAATTTCGTGCTCACCTCGATAGGTGCGGTCATAGGTCTGGCTTGTGCCTATGCGGCTCTCAAAGGTGGTGTCACCGAGTTGTTTGTCAACGGCGACAATGCCGGCGGCGAGGTTACCGACGAGATGATAATCAATCCCGCCATTGTCGGTTTCCTCCTTCTCACCACATTCCTGCTCAACATGCTCTCGGCTCTGGTGCCTGCATGGCGCTCGCTCCGGCGCCCTATTGTCGACTCACTTAAAGATAAGTAAAGCAATGATTAAGATAATATTGAAAAATCTCTGGAACCGCCGTGGCCGTTATGCCTGGCTGTTTATCGAGCTTGTGATAGTCACCTGCGTAGGCTGGTATGTGATCGACGAGGCTGCCGTGAGTCTGCAGGACAGTATGCTGCCCTTGGGCTACGACTCCGAGCGCCTTGTGGTGGTGGATGTGGCTAATCTGGTGGAGGGAAACAAGGGTTTTGCCGAAGCCGAAAGCGACTCGCTCTCACGCATCCGCAATTTCAACCGACTGCTCGACAAGGTGCGGGCTTACCCCGGAGTGGAGCAGGTGAGCGCCAATGATGCTGCCGTGATTATCAACGGTCAGTTTACCAACCTGAACAATTTCCGTGCCGGGGTTCCCGCCGATACCACCGTGGGGGCTTCTCACGTGATGACCTTCCTGCCCGGGCAGCACTTCTTCGAGACTTACGGCATAGAGGCGCTTCCGGGCTACCCTTCGGCCGAGGAGCTCTCGGCACGAAGCTATTCGCCCTACGAATATGTGATCACCGAGGACCTTGCCAAGCTATACTGGCCCGACGGCGACTATCACAACCGCGCTTTCATGAATGTGACGCGCAACGGCGACACCCTCGCCATGCCCGTGGTAGGAGTGGTGCACAATGTGCGCTTCCACTCACCTTCGCGCTCGAGAGCCCTGGCTTTCAAGTACTACGAGAGCGACCGCTATCCTTTCGATGAAGCCACACTGGTGCTCCGCCTCGCACCGGGCACCGATGTCGATGCTTTCGTGCATGATTTCCACCGCTGGGCCGCGAAGAAGCTCCGCACCGGCAACTACTACTGCAAGACCGTGACAGCGCACAGCGACCTCGTGGCAAATGTCGAGGTGGGCTTCGGCGTGAGCGCGCACCGCTCCACCATGCTTTGCCTTGCCGCTTTCTTCCTCATCAACCTCGTGCTCGGTGTCACGGCTTCGTTCTATCTGCAGGCCCGCCGGCGTGTGGGTGAGATGGGTGTTCACCGCTCTTTCGGTGCCCGCCGGGCTCACATCGTGGCCATGCTCATGGGTGAGGCCGCTGTCCTTGCCACCCTTGCCGTGGCCGTGGGCTGCGCCATATATCTGCAATATGCGCTCAAGAGCGGTCTGGCCGAAGGATACAATCACAATGAGATGCTCAACCTGATCACCACACCGCTGAGCTCCTTCGCCTCGCACTTCGCTATTATCTCGGGCATTGTGTATGTGCTCATCCTCCTGTGCACGCTCCTTGGCAGCTATCTGCCGGCGCGCAAGGTGAGCCGTGTGGAGCCCGTCGACGCGCTCCGCGATGAGTGATTTCGTTAGTTATTTTGATTTTAAAACCTCCATAGATATGATTATTTCAGTAAAAGACATCAATAAGGTCTACCGCACCAAGACCCTCGAGACTCAGGCGCTCGAAAATGTATCGTTCGATGTCCGCAAGGGCGAGTTCCTCAGTGTGATGGGTCCCTCGGGCTGCGGCAAGTCCACGCTCCTCAACATCATCGGCCTGCTCGACCGCCCGACCTCGGGTGTGGTCGAAATCGACGGACGCCCGGTGAGCAGCCTCCGCGACAAGGAGCTGGCTCAAGTGCGCAACGAGACTCTCGGCTTCATCTTCCAGAGCTTCCACCTCATAGGCACTCTCAGCGTGCTCGACAATGTGACCGTGCCGCTGATGTACCGCAAGGGTTTCAAGGGCAATCGCGAAGCCCTCGCCCGCGAGGCACTGGAGCGCGTGGGGCTCGGACATCGCACCACGCACTTCCCTGCACAGCTCTCCGGCGGTCAGATGCAGCGTGTGGCTATTGCACGCGCCATCGTGGGCAACCCCTCGATAATCCTTGCCGACGAGCCTTGCGGCAACCTCGACTCGCGCATGAGTGCCGAAATCATGGGCATACTCCATAAGCTCAACAAAGAAGACGGACGCACTATCGTGATGGTAACTCACAACGAAGAGCAGGCCCGCGAGACCGACCGCACTCTGCACTTCTTCGACGGTCGCCTCGTGCTCTGATTATATGAAAAAGGTATTGATGATATTGGCGGCCGTGCTGCTGTGCATAGCCTGCCTGCGTGCTCAGGCGAGCGACACCCTGCGGCTCACGCTCGACCGAGCCGTGGACATGGCACGCCTGCGCAGTGTCGAGGCGGCAGCCGCACTCGATGAGCTCCGCTCGGCCTACTGGCAGTACCGCACCTACAGGGCTGAACTGCTGCCCGAAATCACATTCAAAGGCACTCTGCCGTCCTACGGCAAGCGATACTCAAGCTACCAGCAGTCCGACGGCTCATATACCTTCGTGCGCAACGACAACCTCAGCCTCTCGGGCGAGCTATCGCTCTCGCAGCGGATATGGCTCACCGGCGGCACTGTGTCGCTCTCTACATCGCTCGACTATATGCGCCAGCTCAGCGGTGCAAAAGGCAACAGCTTCATGAGCGTGCCCGTGGCTCTCACCCTCAATCAGCCTCTCTTCGCCGCCAACGACATCAAGTGGAAGCGGCGCATAGAGCCCGTGCGCTACCGCGAGGCCCGGGCCCGCTTCATCACCGACACCGAGCAGGTGGCTATGGATGCCGTGCAGTACTTCTTCAACGTGCTCATTGCTGCCGACGACCTCGCTTCGGCACGCCAAAATCTTGCCAACGCCGAAAAGCTCTACGATGTGGCCGTGGCAAAGCACCGCATGGGGCAGATCAGCCGAAACGACCTGCTCCAGATTGAGCTCACGCTGCTCAATGCGCGCTCGGCGGTATCGGCGGGAGAGAGCACGGTGAAGAGCCACCGCTTTCAGCTCATATCCTTCCTCGGAATAGACAGTGGCACAGAGCTCGTGCTCGTGGATCCTGAGCGGCTGCCCGATATGTATGTCGACTATGCCGAAGCTCTCGACTTGGCTCTGGCAAACAACCCCTTCGCCGACAATCTGCGGCGGCGCCAGCTCGAAGCCGACTACGAAGTGGCCAAGGCCAAAGGTGCGATGAGGGAGGTGTCGGTGTTCGCACAGGTTGGATATACAGGCACCGACAGGCAGTTTGGCGATGCCTACTCTCGCTTGAAAGACAATCAGATAGTGGAAGTGGGAGTGTCGCTGCCGCTGCTCGACTGGGGCAAGCGCCGCGCCGCCGTCAAGGTGGCCGAGAGCCGCCGCGAGCTCGTGGCGAATACTCTGAGGAAAGAGGCGCTCGACTTCAACAGCAACCTCTTCGTGCTGGTGGAGCGCTTCAACAATCAGCGTGAGCAGCTGCGCATAGCCGACCGTGCCGCCGAGATTGCTCAGCAGCGCTACACTACAAATGTGGAGACATTCATGGTGGGGCGCATCTCCACGCTCGACCTCAACGACTCGCAGCAAAGCAAGGACAGCGCGCGCCGCAGCCAGCTCTCGGAGCTCTTTGCCTACTGGCACTATTTCTATCAGCTCCGTAGCATCACGCTCTACGATTTCGGGCGTCGCGCGCCGGTCGATGTGGAGGATTTGGTGTTTTAAGCACCCTCTTAAACTTCGTTTTCCCGGAAGCCAAGCTCGCGGCGGGCTTTCTCGGAGGAGAATGTGAGAGTCGATGTGAGCTTTCGCACCTTGGCGCTGTTGATGGTCTTCAAGTGCAGCAGGCTGCCGGCCATCCCGGCCGCTTTGCCTATCCACAGAGGCATGGAGCGCGGCACGGGGCATAGGTTGCGCTTAGCAATCTCCGCCTCTATGCTTGCCACGGGCAGGTTGTAGTCCACCGCGTTGTAGATGCCGCCGTGGTTCTTGGCCAGCTTTATGAGGGTGCCTATCCCCGAGGGGGTGACGAAGCTCTTCACGGCACTCCCGCCGCCGAGGCTCACATATCGGCCACGGCGTATGCCGGCCTCCATGGTGCCGAGGTTGCCCGGAGCGTTCTCGCCAAGGATGAGCGGCGGCCTTATGATGGTGAGTACCACACCTCGCTCGGCACACCACTGTGTGAGGTAGCTCTCGGCAAGGATTTTACTGCGTGCGTAAGGGGTGCGACCGTCGAGCGGGTGGTTCTCGCTGATGTCCTTCCCCTCCACGCGGCCATATACGGCCACCGTGCTGATGAAAATCATGCTGTGAGGGAGGCCACAGCGGTCAAGAGCCTCGCACAGGCGCTGTGTGCCGCCAAGGTTCACGGCAAACATATTCTTCACTGCGGCGGTATCTGCCGGCTCGAAGTGGGCGCACGCGGCTGCATGAAGCACGGTGTCGTAGCGGCGGCTAAGTCGCGGTATATCACACGATAAATCGGTGCGTATCGTACACCCCGATGAGCGCCCGAGTGTGTCGATGCTGTCGTACTCCCGCTCCATCATGGGCAGGAGGGCGCGGCCAAGGAAGCCGCTCGCACCGGTGAATAATAGTGACGACATCTTTTTTGTGATGCAAAAGTACACATTTTTTGAAGCCTGCGGGCAAAAAAATAGCTAAATTTGTGCAATGATACTAATAGTTGACGACGACAGCACCATTCTCACCTCGCTCCGCGTGCTTCTGCGCCGTGCAGGCTACGAGTCGGCATCGGCTTCGAGCCCTGATGAGGCCGTAAACCTCTTCAGAAGCAGCCGCCCGGAGCTTGTGCTCATGGATATGAACTACTCGCGGAGCACCACCGGCACCGAGGGCCTCGAACTGCTTGCGAAGCTCAAGGTGTTTCACCCCCGCGTGCCGGTGATACTGATGACGGCATGGGGGAGCATTGAGCTCGCCGTGGCGGGTATGCGTGCCGGAGCCTTCGACTTCGTGACCAAGCCATGGGATCCGCGCCGCCTCCTCGAGCGTATAGCCAATGCTCTTGAGCTCTCAAAGGGTGCCTCCGAGCCGACTCCCGAGGCCTTCGACCGCAGTGGAATAGTGGGCGCAAGCTCCTCTATGACCGGAGTTCTCGCCATGGCTGAGCGTGTGGCGCCGACTTCGGCGCCCGTCCTTATCACCGGGGAGAGCGGCACCGGCAAAGAACTCGTGGCCGAGGCTATCCATCGGAACAGCCGCCGGCGCGACGCACCTTTCGTGAAGGTAAATCTCGGAGGCATCTCGCAGTCGCTCTTCGAGAGCGAGATGTTCGGCTACCACAAAGGCGCCTTCACGGGTGCCGTGGCCGACCGCGTAGGCCGCTTCGAGGCTGCCGACGGTGGCACCATATTCCTTGATGAGATAGGCGACCTCGATGCCGCCTCGCAGGTGAAGATGCTGCGTGTGCTGCAGGAGCAGGCTTTCGAGCCCCTTGGCACGAGTCGGACAAAGCATGTGGATGTGCGTGTGATCTGCGCCACAAATGCCGACTTACCGGCTCTTGTGGCCGAGCGCCGATTTCGCGAGGATCTGTATTACCGCATCAACATAGTGAGCATAGAGCTGCCTCCTCTGCGGCAGCGTGGCTCCGACATAGCTTTGCTCGCGCGGCACTTTCTGGCTGAGTTCGGCAGGCAAAACCCTCGGCTCGGCTCCATGACTATCGCCGACGATGCCGGGCAATATCTGTCGGAACTGCCTTTCCCGGGCAATGTACGCGAGCTCAAGAACCTGGTGGAGCGCACGGCCTTGCTCGCAGGGGTGAGTGTGCTCGGTGCCGATGAGTTCCGCCGCTTCGCAGGGCAGCCGCCGGCTGTGAGCACCGGCGCTCTTGGCGGCGTGGAGCAGCAGCACATAGCGCGGGCTCTCGCTCAGGCGGGCGGCAATGTGTCGCAGGCGGCTGCAGCCTTGGGTATCTCAAGGCAGGCGCTGTACCGCAGGATGGCTAAATACGGATTGTAGCCATGGCTCTGAAGACCTTTTTCTACCTTTTCGTGCTCATGCAGGCACCGGCCTGTGTGGCTGTGATGATGCTGAGCTATGAGAGCAGGCCATGGCTTTTCTACTGTGCCGAGCTGCTCCTGCTTGGCGAGCTCATTGTCGCTGTGCTCTTCTACCGCAAGGTGATGCGCCCGTTGGCCATGCTCCGCAGCGGGCTTTCGCTACTCCGAAGTCAGGACTGGAACGTGAAGCTCAGGCTCACCGGCCAGCGCGAAGTCGATGAGGTGGTCGATGTGTTCAACAATATGATTTCCAAGCTGCACACACAGGCTGTGGCCATGAGTGAGCAGCGCCACTTCCTGTCGCTTCTGGTGGAGGTGTCGCCCTCGGGCATAGTGGTGTGTGACTTCGACGGCAGGGTGCGAATGGCCAATCCTGCCGCTTTCAGGCTTCTCGGTGTTGACGATGCAGCCCGCTTGCCCGAGGCTCTTGATGCCATTCCGCACGATGTGGTGCGCCGCCCCGACGGCAGAGTGCTCCGCGTGGTGCGCCGTCATTTTGTTGAGGACGGCGTAAGGCACGCTTTCTATCTCATCGAAGATGTGACAAAGCCCGTAGCGACAGCCGAGAAGGAGGCTTACGGCAAGCTCATTCGCCTCATCGCCCATGAGGTAAACAATACCGTGGGAGGATTGGTGACGGCTCTCGGCGCTCTCGAGGGCCGCGACTCCGACGACGATGCCCTTGTTGGTGCCTGCCGCAGCCGCGCCATGGGGCTGAGCGCTTTCATAGGCCGCTTTGCCGAAGTGGTGAAGATACCTTCGCCGCAGCGCTTGGGCTTCGATATTGCGGCAGCCGTTGCCGGAATGAAGCCATTTCTTGAGAGCTTGTGCAGCAAGAGCGGCGCTCATCTCGACCTCGCCGTGCCGGCTTGCCCCGTGGAGGTCTGCGCCGACTGGGCAATGATGGAGCAGGTGATAGTGAATGTAGTGAAGAATGCCGTGGAGAGCGCCGGTCGTGGTGGCTGCGTGCGTATCGAAGTCACGAAATCGCCGCGTGGAATAGTCGTCGCCGACAACGGCCCCGGCATCGACGCCGAAAAGTCGGCTCGGATTTTCACTCCTTTTTTCACCGATAAACCGTCGGGGCAAGGAATCGGTCTCACATTTGTGAGGGAGGTGCTCACAGCGCACGGATGCTCCTACACACTTTCGACCGACCCGACCGACGGGCTTACGCGCTTTCGTATATGGTTTTAACAGTAAAATTAACGCACATTAGTATTTATTATCATATTTTTAAACGTGCGTATCAGAAATAGTTACTACCTTTGCAGCGGTAAAGAGCACCGCATGAATTGTGGTGCTTTTCGGAACAACAACGTTTTGTTAGACTTACAATATACTTGAATTTTGGTTATGAGGGAGGTGCGTTATTGTGAAATAGCGCACTTTCAATTTTTAATGCCCTTGGCTGAACATTGACGTCGAGAGATATTTCTCGGCTCTGTCGGGGAAAATCACCACAATATTTCCTTCCTTGGCTTTCTGTGCCGTGCGCAGTGCCGCCAGCATTGCCGCACCGCTGCTCATTCCGGCGAAGATGCCTTCGTGGCGTATGATTTGCCGGGCCATGTCGATGGCCTCCTCGCTTTCAATCATCTCCTGCACGTCGATAAGCTCGGGATTGTAGATTTCGGGCACGATGGCTTCCTCCATATTTTTCAGCCCCTGGATATAGTGGCCTCGGATAGGCTGCGCGCACACGGTGCGTATGGCCGGATTCATGGCTTTGAGGAATTTAGATAGCCCCATGATGGTGCCCGAAGTACCCAACGCCGACACGAGGTAGTCGATTTTGCCGCCGGTCTGCTGCCAGATTTCGAGGGCTGTGCTGTGGAAGTGCGCCATATAGTTGCCCGAGTTCGAGAACTGGTCGGGCATGAAGTAGCGGTCGGGGTCGGAGTCGCGCAGGCGGCGGGCATAGCGGATTGCGCCGTCGGTGCCTTGGTCGGCGGGAGTGAGGTGTATTTTTGCTCCGTAGGCACGGAGGATGGTGCGTCGCTCCTCCGACACCGCCTCGCTCATCACTATCTCCACGGGGTAGCCTTTTACCACACCTACCACAGCCAGGGCGATGCCTGTGTTGCCCGAGGTTGGTTCTATGATAGTCTGCCCGGGGTGCAGCCGCCCTTCGCGCTCGGCTGTCTCTATCATCTTCACTGCGATGCGGTCCTTGATGCTGCCGGAGGGGTTGCAGCCTTCGAGCTTGGCGTAGATGTTGACACCGTCGGGGTAGGGGAGGCGGTTGATGCGCACCATGGGCGTGCTGCCGATGGTGGAGAGTATGTCGGGGCTTATTTCGTTTGTCATAGGATGTGATTGTTTGCTTTAAGACTTACTTATAAATATAAGCGAACAATCACTGCTATGGTTCAATCCCAGGTATATTTCTTTTGTTTTCCCAGGCGCGAGCGCACGCGAGTGCCGAGCTTGCGGAGAGGGTAGGTGATCGACAGCCAGGGGAGTGTGAGCATCATCTTGCGCGATTTGAGGGCGTGCATGGCATTGCGCCACACCACCACGTCGAGCACGAGCATCAGCACGATAATCACGGCCGCGATGATGGCGGGCTGCATGTTGGGGTAGTCGATGGCCCCTGCGGCGATACCTGTGGCGAGGGCTGCTATCTGCAGCCAGCCTGTTAGAGAGGCAAGCAGGCGGGGCCGACGGCGGATAAATGTCTCGGTGAAGTGCCGGCGAAGCACGCGCTCACGGAAGATGCGCGGGTGGTTGCCTTGGCGAAGGCGCACGAGCGAGTCCTCGGAGAGCTCCACGGCGGTGTTGTCGGGGCGCGCTATCTCGCTGATGAAGATATCATCGTCGCCGTAGTGGAGGTTGAGAGTGCGGGCAAAGCCTTTGTTGCGCATGAACACTTCTTTGCGGTAGGCTATGTTGTACTCGGTGCCGCGAAACGGCTTGCCGGCCACGGCCACGGCGAGCCAGCGAACGCTGTCGGCCACGTAGTCGAAGGCGCGGCGGCGGCGCCCGTGCGTGCTGTCCTCCTCAGGGTCGATATATGAGAAGCCGAGCACGATGTCGATCTTGCCGCCGCGCTCGAAGTTGCTCATCATGCGGCGTAGCCAGAGCTTCGACTCAATCTCGGCTGCGGTGGTGGTGAGTACCACGATATCGTAGCGGGCGGCTTTTATCCCCAGGGTGAGGGCGAGCTTCTTGCGGCTGAGGTTCACCACCCCTTCGGGGGTGAAGGTGAGGTAGAGGTTGGAGTGCGAGGCACGCAGCATCGACACGGCATCGCGCACATCGGAGCTCTCGCCTTCGTTCACCACAATCACCTCAAAAGCCGCCGGATAGTCCTGGCTCAGGACCGTCTGCAGCATCTCGGTGAGATTGTCGGCATCGCCCTGCGAGTAGATTACTACGGAGGCCGGAAGGTAGTCGGCATCTGCTTTCTCGGGGCGCTCACGGTCGGCGCGCCGACGGTAATTCACCACATTGCGAACCCTGAAAAAGTAGATTGCAGCCATCAGAAGCACACACATGAAGCAGGCGAAGAGAAGCCACAGTGCGGCCGGGGTCATTATTGGGGATAGATACATTTTGCTCGTTACAATTTTCGGAGTGCAAACTTACACAAAAAAAAGCAAAGCGCCAACCCTGCGGGCGGCGCTTTAGCCTGACGAATACGTTTTTTTAGGTCATTTATGTGCGTTGGTGATGCTGCCTCCGGTGCTTTGCTCGAGCTTGACAGCAGTGGCGAAGTTGCAGATGATGCCTGAGCCGGTGCTCGCCTCGGCTTTGCCGCGCTGCGCCACAAGACCGGGGCAATTGATGCCGGCGCCGGTCGAAGCCTCAAGGCTTGCCGAAGCCGCCGTGCCGCCGTCCACTTTTATGCCCGAGCCGGTGGATGCGTCACATTCGAGCTTGCCGGCGGTGAGCTTCACTATGTGGATGTTGCCGGCGGTGGAGGTGCTGAGCTCGCATTTGCCGTCGGTGGTGATGCCGGGCATGTATATCGAAGCGCCGGTCGAAGCGTCGAGCTCTACATCGCCGGTCACGGTAAATTCTTTGTCGAACGATACTTTGGAGCCTACGCACGCATCGACTTCCTCAACGAAGGGTGCGCTTACATAGAGCTTGGCCTTGCCCTTGATACCCTTGGTGTTGCTGACTTCGGGGATGCGCACCTTGAGCACGCCGTGCTTGCACGATACCTCGATGCGCTTCATCAGATCCTCGGGAGCTTCGAGGCGCGCCGTGCCTGTGGCCGCGCCGACACTGACCTCGACATCGACGATGTGAGCGTCAATTTCGTCGAAATTTCCTACTGTGATGGTGCGGGAAGTGGCGGGGCTGTCGATGTCGGTGCTCTTGCGGGCACCGGCATAGGCAGCGAGGCTGACCACCGATGCGGTGATACAGATGGTGAGGATGGCGAGGGGAATGATAAATTTCTTCATTATAGATGTAGATTATATGGTTTCTGCATATAAGACGCAAGCAGGGGTGGAAATGTTACACGCCGACGCAAATTTTTTTCGTAATTTTGTCGATGATTTGACAGCTACAGTATATGATTGACGAAAACAGCATATTGCACCGCTCGCGCCTGCTCCTCGGCGACGACTGCATGGACCGCCTCGCACGAGCGCGGGTGATAATCTTTGGCGTGGGCGGAGTGGGCTCGTGGTGTGCCGAGAGCCTTGTGCGCACGGGCGTGAAGAACCTCACCATAGTGGACAGCGACCGCGTGAGCGCCACAAACATCAACCGGCAGCTCATGGCCAATGTAGGCACCGTAGGGCAGCTCAAGGTCGATGCCCTCAAAGAGCATCTGCTCACCGTGCTGCCCTCGGCGCAAATTCACACACGCGCCGAGATATTCTGTGCCGATACCGCCGACAGCTTCGCCCTCGCCTCCTACGACTTTATCATAGATGCCATCGACTCTCTTTCCGATAAAATGCTGCTTATAGAGCGGGCCACACGCACACGGGCGCACTTCTACTCCTCTATGGGCGCTGCTCTTAAGGTAGACCCCACAAAAGTGCGGGTGGCCGAATTCTGGAAAGTGCAGGGTTGCCCTCTGGCCCGAGCGCTGAGGCAGCGCTTCAAGAGGCTCGGTCGCCGCCCGGCGCGTAAGTTCAAATGCGTCTATAGCGACGAACTCATCCCCAACGCAGCTTCGCAGGCCGCAGCCCGAGAGGGAGAGGTCGACACCGGCATGCAGGTCGGGAGCACCGCAAAAGTACAGGTCAACGGCTCCTTGATGCACATCACAGCCATCTTCGGCCTAACCCTCGCCGGACTGGTGGTGCAGGACTGCCGCAAAGTATGATGGCGGTATTGGAGTAATAAGGGCACAAGCCGAAATGGAGGTGCACAAAACTCATGTCGTCAGTAGACCTGCCTTGGCAGGTCGTGCAATCTTA
>JAMPHP010000013.1 GCA_023663365.1 Muribaculaceae bacterium
ACTATCCGCTGCACGACAGCTTCTATGCCGTCCACGGCGACAAGCAGGATCGCTTCGTCTGGGACGTGCGCTGCATGGCATCGGTGCGCCTGCCGTGGGATATGACCTTCCAGGCGACGGGGCGCTACAACTCACGCCGCGTCACCGCACAGGGCACACTCGAATCGGACTGGGATGTAGAAGCCGGTCTGCGCAAGAACATTGGCGCATGGGGCATATCCCTTGTATGCAAGGACATATTCAATTCAAAGGAAATGCACAACATCCTCTATGGAAACGGCTACACTCAGTCGATCAGCAAATGGTCGGGAGGCCGCACCCTTCGTCTGGCAGTGACATACACATTCGGAAAGACCCATAGCCACGAACACAGCCACCACAACCACATCGACACCGGCGGTTACGGCGAAGAGCACCACCACCACTAATCGGCGAAACAATCGGTAAGGTCAGGAAGCGAGAGTTTTCTGACCTTACCCATTAAATGTCGCAGATGCGAATATATTGAGCGATTTATTTTCGTCTGTCAGCGCACAGGATATAACTAAAAATACTATCTTTGTGCACGTCGAGACCGCAGACTATCTTCATAAGGGGTAATCTGTTTAAAAACCGTCAAATAGAGTGAGAGCTTTCTCTTCTTTGACAGAGTTTTCTGAAAAGCCCCAAAGCGAGTCCTCGACAAGCCGTTGCCATACGCTATCTATTTAATCTAATAAGCATGAACAATATTAAGAGACTTCTATTTTTGAAGATATGCCTGATGGCTTGCCTTTTCGCTTTTGCCGAAAGCAGTTATGACATATCCGAGTTTTACTCAGTAATCAAACCTTCATCCGGAACTAAAGCAGTAGGGCGATATGACAAGGTCGTTGACGTTGAATATATCTTATCTCCAACTAGGGTGGATAAGGGTAAGTATGTGGTTGAGGTAAAGAAGATTGGCGACACAGATGAGCTGATGGAATAGCCTTTCAAAATCGTGCTTTGCTCGGCGATAAGATTGCCATACTGCGTGCGTCGCCGGAGTTTGATTGAGTCAAAGAGATGATTTATTTGCAAATTTTCGATTGTAGTATTTGCCAATTGAAATATTGTAACTATCTTTGCGCATTATTCATTAAAAGTGGCGGCAACACTTAAAATACGGCATTACACTTATGAACAAAAATATTAAAAAATTCCTGGACTTCCCGACAGAGTCTTCTGCTCAGATAATCAACAGAAAGGAAGTTGAGGTCACGGCTCCCGACGGAGAAGTGTTCACTGTCTGTTGTCAGATAGGAGCCTTGCTTAATGAAGAAACTCGTAATTATGAGTTGCACTGGCTCGAAGTACTATTTGATAAAAATTTCTCTTCGGACAAGGAGAGAATGGTTCAAAATATTTGGCGTGAAGCAATGCAGTTCGGCATTGGTAACGTGCTTGGGATAAGCACGGGTACACGCCATACAGATCGTGCAAGAATCGGTGCACGAATTCGTGAAATTCGTGAAGAGCGAGGTATGGAGGCTCGCGACTTGGCGAAATTATCCGGCATCGATGCGGCCAATCTCAGTAGAATAGAGAATGGCAAATATTCCGTAGGATTCGACATCTTGGCAAAGATAGCAACTGCCTTAGGTAAAAAGGTTGATTTCGTGGATTTATAAGTCGGATTCTTATGGAAAAAGATTATCGCAGGGAACAGCATTATGCTGTTTCCTCAAAGGGCGTACTAGCTCATATAATAGAGGCTCACAGCAATCATGACGATTATTATTGTCCTCACTGTGGGTGTAGAATGATAAAGCGCTGTGGCAATATTCGTGCCTGGCACTTTGCCCATGATTGGAGATATGCCAACGAAACACAAAAGAACTGCTCTTATGAGACATATCTACATGGATATGCAAAACTACGTCTGAAGCAGTGGTTTGATGAATCAAAGTCAATAATACTGCATTACCAGCGATCAATCAGATGTAAGCATCATGAGTCATGTGCACTGATACATGATAAATGTAGTCGGGACATAAATAAATCTTGTGACCTTAAAACGCTGTTTGACACTTGTTCGGTTGAATCCACGGTAAAAGAATCCAATGGCAACTACCGTGCAGATTTACTACTGTCAACTGAGGCTGATCCGTCTCGGCATATCTTGATTGAAATAAAAGTTTCACACGGATGTACTGACAAAAAGAAAACGTCTGATGCTCAAATCATAGAATTTGACGTATCTTCGGAGGAAGACATCGAATATATCATATCTCACGACATCGAACCCTCTGAAAAAGTAAGGTATTACGGATTCAAAAATCTGATTAGAATAGATGACGAAGGTGTAATAAAGCCGACGCTCTTCTTACGAAAATTCATCTTATACAAAAGCGGAAAGACATTCTGTAAAAAGATAGATTGCCAATCTATAACTGACCATCATTCAAGTTCTTTATTTGAACTTACGGCGGATATTCCAGAAGAATATAATTGGTATCTCAACTTATATGGATTGATAACGGCTGCAGAGAGAGGATTGCAATTCCCTAACTGCTACCTTTGCGAGCATTATTGTTATAATGAGGATGATGGCTGCTATGAATGTGACATAAAGAAAGCAGTCGTTGAAAAAGGGGCTGACGCTCTCACCTGTGATTCGTATGTGTTGCGGGACAATGCGGCTGATATTCTTAACAACAATGTCCCACCATTTAAAATAATTGATATTTGGTTTAAGTAAGTCGCAAAAATTAATTTATATCATACGGGGATGAATTTCGGAGCGATTTCTTTTCGAGGAAGAAGGAGTGTAGCGTGCTACACGACTGATGACGAGCAAAGAAAGCGTCCGAAAGTCGCCCCGGAGGATATAAAGCACTTCACGACTTACTAATGCTCATTATGCGTATTAATTTTTAAGACTTACTTAAATCATAATCATTAATATTTGAGCATTCTCGGCTTATGCCAACAATATATAATTGGTATATTGATGGTAAAATGCATCCTTGCAAATAAATTGAATCCTGATATATTTGTAAAATCCGATTATTCTCCGTAATTTTGCATTATTCTCCGAGTGTTGGAGAATGATGCAAAATACATGGAGAATATGAAGGAGATAACAATCGCCGGACAGCAGATAGAGCTTCGGAATCTATCCAAGCAGGACCAAAAAGGTCTGTGGCTTGAACTCATAGCAAATTTCAATATGATGCAGTTTGAGTTCAATGGACAGCTTATGCTTTTGCTTGTGGCCAAAGGTGAAGTGGATTATACCAATGTGCAGCGTCGTAAGATTTCAGAAAGAATTGAAAGCATCAAGCATATTCCGGCGGTATTTTACTTTGACAATCTATTGACTTATGAGCGTGACCGGATGGTAGAGCAAGGTGTGTATTTTGTCGTCGCCGATAAATTTGCATTTGTGCCGACCTTGATTATCAACAGACGGTCAGCCAAAAGCGAAATTAAGGAATCGTTCTATCCGTCAACCCAATATATTCTTCTTTATCATCTTCAGGTGGAGGGCCTTGACGGTTTGTCGCTTAAAGGGTTGGAGGATAAAGTGCCTTATAAATATAAGACAATCGCCAAATCCATAAAGCAACTTGAAGTATTGGGCTTGGTTCGTCTGGAAAGCAGCAGGAATAAGAAACTTGTATTTGAACTGTCAGGGAAAGAACTTTGGAATAGAGCGTCAGCCAATCTGATTGATCCAATCAAAAGCATAGAATACACATCAGATGTATTTCCCGAAGGAGATATTGGAGGAATCTCAGCACTGTCGCATTACTCAATGCTTGCACCGGAGGATGTTCCGACAAGAGTTTTGACTGCTGAGTGGGTGCGTGAACATAAATCTTCCATACCCGAATTGCTCTCTTTTGAGGACACCCAGCGCATCGAGATATGGAAATATCCACCGTTAGGCACTTCCGGCTATGTGGATAAATTGTCATTATTCCTGACATTGAAGGATGATAATGACCCGCGGGTTGAGAAAGAAATTGAAATAATGATGAATGAAATAAAATGGTAGGAGGACTTGAAAAATTCAGGGAGGCGTTTGCCGACTTCTCTGACAACTTTGTGATTATCGGAGGTACAGCCTGCGATGAAGTCTTGGCCGGGACTGCAATGCGTCCTCGTCCGACACTCGATATTGACATTATTGTCATTGTCGAGAATATGACCGCAGATTTTGCCAATGCCTTCTGGCAATTCATAGCTGCCGGAGCTTACAGACCGGGAGTAAGAAAGAATGATGATGACACACCGAAATATGTGCTTTACAGCTTTGACAATGGATCCGTTGGTTATCCGGAGAAAATAGAGCTGTTATCACGTCATAATGAGATATTCACAAACGCAGCCCATACCGACCATTGCCGATCGACGGCGAGGTATCGTGTCTGTCCGCTATCATTCTCGATGAACCATATTACCGATTGACTGTCAACAATTCATTTGTGAGCAATGGATTGAGGTATGCCTCTCCGGTGGCGTTGGCCGCATTGAAAGCCCGTGCCTATCTGAATCTGCTTGTCGAAAAGGGAAGTGGGAAGCATGTCAACACCAAAGATATTCTTAAACACCGTAATGATGTGCTTAAACTCGTTGCCACGATGGTGCCGGGAGAAAATACAGAGGTGAATCAGGAAGTGATTGATACCGTCAATGAATTTTCAGAGCAACTGTTAGCCTCTTTGCCCAATCAGTCACTGAGCGATGCGATGCGTGCCAATGAGGAAACTCTCCGTCTGTATCTTGAAACATTGCCTACATTCTATATTGCCACCGAATAATGAAAATCCAGTACGCTTCCGATCTGCATCTGGAGTTCAAGGAAAATGTCGATTGGTTTCTTGAAAATCCGATAATCCCGACAGGGGATATTCTTGTGCTTGCCGGAGATATTGCCTATCTCGGCACTGAGCTGTATTCCGAACATCCATTCTGGGATTGGTGCAGCCGCAACTTCGATCAGACTATTCAAAAAAGAGCGTGAAGGAGATAAGTGTGCAGCTCAACTTCTCCTCGCTGTCGTTTTTTTCCCGCTACGTGCATCGGTATCTTGGCATGTCGCCCAATGACTACCGCTCTCTCAAGCATTGAGGCCGCCAAGGAAATTGTCGGGCGGTGGAGCGCGGAGCGAACAATATTGCGCTCTCACTCCTTAATACTTCAAAACTCAAAGTAAATGGATGCCTCGACGATATATTCAAAATTCAAGGAAATGGTGAGTGCGCAGCCCGGCGCACCTGCTGTAATAGAAGAGGACCGAACGCTCTCTTATTCAGAGCTCGACAGGATGGTTGACGGCATTATGGCGAAATTCTACGATGCGCGGCCAAGCTTTGTCGGCATAGTGATGCACCATGGAGCAGAGCAGATAGCGGCCATGCTCGCCGTGCTCAAAAGCGGTGGTGCGTATGTGCCGGCAGAGCCGACCCTGCCGCAGGAGCGTATCGACTACATGATGCAGACCGCAGGCGTGTCTCTGATGATAAGCGACAATTATTGCCGCCGGATTGCCGCCCCGGCTGTCGACATGCCCGATCGGTCGCGCCCCGATGGTGTGGCTTACGTGCTCTATACCTCGGGCACTACGGGTCGTCCGAAAGGGGTGGTCGTGGAGAACCATTCGGTGGTCAACTATGCAGGGGCTTTTGAATCCGAGTTTCATACCGGGCCGGGCGATGTGATGCTCCAGTATTCGGTATGCTCTTTCGATATTTTTGTGGAGGAGGTTTTCACCACGCTTTTGAATGGAGCGGCACTCTGCATCCCCTCGGCGGCAGTGCACAACGGCTCTCTTGCCGGATTGATGCGCTTCGTGGAGCGCCATGGAGTGACCATCATCGACGGTTTCCCTTACCTTATCGCCGAGATGAACAAGCTGCCCGAAATTCCATCGTCGATAAAGCTGATTATCAGCGGCGGAGACGTGATAAGAGACAGCTATATCACAAATCTCCGCGGACGCGGCATAAGGATTTACAACACCTACGGCCCATCGGAAACGACTGTATGCTCCAACTACTATCGGGTGGACAATGCTGAGCCGTTGGCCGACGGCACATTCCCTATCGGCAAAGCCGTGAAAGGTGTGCAGGTGCGTATCCTCGACAAGAATTTGCACCGGGTGAAGCCGGGCGAAGTCGGGGAAATCTGCATTTTCGGAGAGGGTGTCAGTCGGGGCTATCTCGGCAATCCTCCCGAGCAAAAGAATTTTGTGACCATGGCCGATGGCACAAGGATGTACCGCAGCGGCGACCTTGGCTATGAGTTGCCCGACGGAAACATCGCTTTTCTGCATCGCCGCGATGAGCAGGTGATGATTCTTGGCAAGAGGGTAGAGCCCGAGGAGGTTGAGAATGTGCTCAATACCTGCCCGTGTGTTGATCGCGGTGTGGTACGCGCTTTCCTTGATGAGCGCGGGCTGCACTATCTCGTTGCTTATATCGTGGCGGATGATGGATGCTCGCTTCACGAAGTCAAGGCATGGCTGAAAGCGAAGCTGACAGATTTCATGATACCCGAGTTTTTCGTAAAGGTCGGCGATATTCCGCTCACGCGGCGAGGAAAGGTCGATGTCGATGCACTCCCGGTGGTAATGAAAGAAGGAGCCGCCCTATGATTGAAATCAGGAAAATCACATCGCTCGACCGGCTCATGGAGTGGCGCCGCGAAGTTATTGCCACGGTTTTCGGAGTAAAGGCCGACGCAGCACTGCTGGATGCCAACCGCGAGTACTACAGGGTTCACATCGCTGATAAATCGCATGTCGCCGTCGTCGCTTCGTGCGATGGTGTCGATTGCGGATGCGGTGCCATATGTTTCTCCGAAGAGCTGCCGTCGCCCGATAATCCCGGCGGCAAGTGCGCCTATCTGATGAACATATATGTCCGTGAGGCGTATCGTAATATCGGGGTTGCGCACAGCATAGTGAGGCATCTTCTTGCTGCGGCCAAAGCGAAGGGCTGTGATAAAATCTATCTTGAAACTACCGGTGAAGGCCGCCCTGTGTACCGCTCGCTTGGCTTCAGGGATATGCCGGATATGATGATACTATGGCACGAAAAATAGACATAGACAGCTTGCACTGCCTCTGCAGTGATTTTATAAAAGAGGGTAGGGTAGCATATATCCTCTATCCGATGGACGGATTTCTCGACCTGTGGATAGACAGTGTTGCAAAAAAGTACGGCACCACGATTGTGGCCATCACGGGCATGGACTGGGAGACTGTGTTCAGCCCCTGGCCGGCCAAGGGGGTGCCTGCGGGAAGCCCTGATTTCAAAGGGCAGTCGCCTGAATTCCTGAAGAAGCTCCGTGAGGAAGTCCTCCCCGAGGTAGAGCAGGCGCTCGCGGTAGGGCCGGCGCCTGAGCGAGCACTCGTCGGGGTCTCCATGTCGGGGCTGTTTGCCTTATGGCAATGGCTCGAGTGCGACGCCTTCAAGAGCATAGCATCGCTCTCGGGCTCATTTTGGTATGAGGGCTTCATGGAGTGGATTGCGGGCCGGCCTATCCCGCATAAAAGCGGTCGGGCATTTTTCCTGCTCGGCACTCAGGAGGCAAAGTCGCGCGTCAAGGCCTTCAATGCCGTAGGAGCCAATACGGCGGCTATCGTGGATATGCTCAGGCAGGAGGGCATCGACGTGGAGTTCAAGTCGGTGCCGGGCAATCATTACTCAGATCCTATCCCACGGCTCGAAGCCGCCTTTTCGGCACTCTACACAGTGTGATTGCTCCTGAAACACCTTGCGGCAAATCACCTTACGCTGAATTTGCCTGTCTCGGAGTGTGTGCCATTACCCGCATGAACAATATACGTGCCCGGTGCAAACCCCGAAGTGCTGATGCTGTTTTCAGTTGTTTCAATCATCCTGAAGCCGGAGGGTGTATATATCGACAAGGTGTTGACATCGCCCTTTACAGTTATTATGTCCTTGTGGAACACAATTTGAAAATCAGCGTTTTCGGTTATTGTGGCCACTGACGCATTCAGCTCATTGTAGTTAATGTCGTCGAGCCATTTGTTTATGAGTGATGAGGCATCGGCGGTCTGCGAAGAGCGAATCCAAAGACTCGGTTCAATGAAATTACCCTCCGGGATAAGGCGTTTTGCATCGGCGACGACTCCGCTTATACCGCTACTTGCACTTGACACAATAACTCCGATGTTCTTGTGAGCCATTTTTGCGCCCTTGTCGAACAGGAAGCTCTGCATCGGCGCGGCCATCTGACTCCACCAAAGCGGTGCGGCCACAATAATCATGTCGTATTCATCAAGGTCAACATCCACAGGGTCAATGGCAGGGTAGGATGAGGCGTCGTTCGGATTATTGCGGATGGCCGCAATCTGAGCACTGCCTATGGCATAGTTGTTGGCGGCATAGTCAAGACCTTTTTCGGCAGGTTCGATTTCCACTATATCGCAGCTAATCTGCGAGCTCAATACATCGACAATGCGCTTCACATTGTTGGTATAGCTATAGTACGCCACTAAAGTCTTGGCACTCATGACTGCTGCACTTAGCAAAATTGCCAATAAAAAAATCGTTCGTTTCATCACTTTTGTTCTATATAATTCTTTGAAAAAGTTTCGTGAGCCGTTAGTGTCCCACTTGTTTCTGCTGTTCGGCGTTGTAGCGGTCGCCGACGATGGGGATTGCGGCAACACGCTCTTCCAGCTCCTTCCACTCACTGTCGGCAAGGGCGAAGTCAAAAGTATGCAGGTTTTCTTCAAGATGCGATATTTTCGTAGTGCCGGGAATCGGAACTATCCACGGAGCTTTATGGAGCAACCATCCAAGAGCCACCTGCGCTGAAGTCATGCCCCTGGTGCGGCCAAAGTCCTGCAGCACGTTTACGATACGGTAGTTCTTGCGCATGGCTTCGGGTTGGAAGCGGGGTAGGGTATGCCGATTGTCGTTAGTGGTGTCAAAGACGGTGTACTCGCTGATGCACCCACCGAGAAATCCACGGTTTATCGGGCTATAAGGAACGAATCCAATGCCAAGCTCACGGCATACATCAAGCACACCGTTTTCTTCTACGAGGCGGTGCATCAGATGATATTCACTCTGAATCGCAGTGATCGGTGTCACGGCGTGTGCCTTGCGGATTGTGTCGGGACTCACCTCGCACAGTCCCCATCGCTGCACCTTGCCCTCCTTAATAAGGTCGCCGATGCAGCCCGCAACATCTTCGATTGGTGTGTTAGGGTCGAACCTGTGCTGATAGAATATAGGGATTGAATCAACCCCAAGGCGTCGGAGCGAACCTTCGCAGTAGCGCCTGACGGTAGACGGGCGGCTGTCTTGGCGGCCGGTAGCTTTACCGTCGATTACCTCGTGGCCGAACTTTGTGGTGATATTTACCCTGTTGCGATACGGCGCGAGAGCCTCTCCCGCAAATACTTCATTCGACAAAGGTCCATAGATGATACCCGTGTCGAACAAATTCACACCATGCTCAACAGCCTCGGCGATGACACGCCGGCGCAGTTCTTTGCCCGGATACTGACTGCGGTTATATGTCATGCCCATCACACCGAATCCAATCGCCGATACTTCCATGGCAGCATCTCCTGAGCCGAGTGTACGATATTGCATTTCATGATTTTTCGCCGGGGCGGGGGCGGAAATGAAGCGCTCTGCGGCCTGAACTTTGCTCAGTGCCGGTTCTATGGCAAAGGCAGCTCCGACTGCTGCGGCCACTTTTAGAAAACCTCTGCGGCTGATACCTTTATCGTCGTTCATTTTGCTATTTCAATTTTCCTGATTATTCGTGCCGGATTGCCTGCGACTACGGTCATGGGTGGCACATCGCGAGTAACCACGCTTTGCGCGCCCACAATTGCGCCATATCCGATTTTCACCCCGGGCAGTATGGTTGAGTTGATGCCAATCCATACCTTATCTTCAATCACTATGGGCCGCCCGTATGTGGCGCTGCGGTTATCCGGGTCGGGGTCATGGTTGATGGTGATGAGATTGCACTTGGGGCCTATAAAGACGCCATTGCCGATGCTAATTCCACTGCGGCCGAAGAATGTGCAGCATTGCTGTATAAAGCATCCTTTTCCGATGCTGACCGGCTTGCCGTAGTCTATGTAGAACGGCGGGAGCACGGTCGTGCTTTCCGGCAGTGTTTTGCCGAGTATACGCCCCATGTATTCATGAACTTCCTGCGGGGTTTTATAGCCGGAGTTCAGCTCCGTGGCGGTCTTCATAGTGTCAAAAATATCGGCTATGAGAGCGTCATATCCCGGCTCGTCGGGTGATACCATCTCTCCACTGAGGTCTTTTTCAAATATATCGTTCATCTTTGCATCATTTATTAATCTGATGCAAAATTACAATCAAGTCGCCGCAGTCAGTTTGCCGACAGGCTCAAATGTATTTGTTGTGAGGCTCGGTTGTGGGCCGGTCCGGTACTCTATATGAGCAGGGCGGTAGGGGCCACTCCGTACTTCTCCTTGAAAACCTTGGAAAAATGAGACAGATTCTTGAACCCCACGCGATAGCATACGTCGGAAATACTGTCGCACCCTTGTCGGATAAGGTCGTAAGCGGCTTCGAGCCGACGGTTGATAATCCATTTCAATGGCGGCAAATCGCTTACTTTTCTGAAATCACGCTTGAATGAAGCAAGGCTTCTGCCGGTGTAGCTCGCCATTTCCTCCATCGACAGCTCCTGCATGTAGTTTTCGTTCATGAATTCCATCAGGTCAATTTTCCACGGTTCCGTGAAGTCGAACAATGACGCATATAGGTCAGAATCCGTGTTCAGCAGCACATAAATCCCTTCTGTCATCTTCAGCTGCAACAGCGCATTGGCCGGCTTGATGCCTGATTCAAAATATGGCAGTATTGATTCAAACAGGCTTTTGATGTCGGGCCTGTTGGCAGGTAGTAGTGTGAGGCTTTTCTTATTGCGCTTAGCAATCTCAGGGAGTGTTTTCTTATCGATACCCGAGTAAAACACACGCAGGAATTTTCTGTTGAACTTCAGGACTATAGAGTGATATGGCTTGCCGTCTTTGACCCTTTTCCGCAGCATCATTTTATTATCACGCCTCATAAAAGCACAGTCGCCCTTGTGAAGGATGTGTTTCTTGCCGTTGTCGGAAATTTCCAGCTCTCCCGATACAAGGTATATCAATGTATGCTCGGCGTTGGGATGCGCACACTCGATGGTGTCAGTAAAATAACTGGCGATAAACACATTCGAGAAGTCGAGTATCTTAAGCTGTTCCATATCACAACGCATTGTTCCGATTGCAAAGTTAGCCCTATTTTTTGAAACTCATTTTGCTGTCAGGCTCATTTTGCTTGCGAATGTTGAAAACAATTCGTACTTTTGCAATACCGAACACCCTCCTATCCGCATGATATGACTGAAGCTATACCTTCACCCTTTTCGCGACCGCTCTATGTGATGACCAAGCCTGCGGGCTCGGCCTGCAACCTTGCCTGCAAGTACTGCTACTATCTCGAGAAAGATAAGCTCTACCGCGGGAAGGGGCTGATGGCGATGACCGACGATGTGCTCGAGCGCTTCATATCGTCGTATCTGGTCGCGCAGACATCGCCGCAGGCTCTTTTCTGCTGGCACGGAGGCGAGGCGTTGATGCGGCCCATATCGTTCTACAAGAAGGTGATGGAGCTACAGCGGCGATATGGCCGAGGCATGATGATAGAGAACTCAATCCAGACCAACGGCACCATGCTCACCGATGCCTGGTGCGAGTTCTTCCGTGAGAACGGCTGGCTCGTAGGAGTGTCGGTCGACGGCCCGCGCGAGTTTCACGACGCTTACCGCCGCACACGCACCGGGGCACCTTCTTTTGCCAAAGTGATGGCCGGCGTAAAGTTGCTGCAGAAGCACTCAGTGGAGTGGAACGCCCTCGCCGTGGTAAACAGGCTCAATGCCGATCACCCCTTTGAGTTCTACGACTTCTTCCGCAGCATAGGCTGCCGATATATACAGTTCACACCCGTGGTTGAGCGCCTCCTGAGGCACGACGACGGCCGTATGCTAGCTTCTCCCGCCGAGCAGCCCGATGCGCCTTTGGCCGATTTCTCGGTCACTCCGCAGCAGTGGGGCAGCTTCCTGTGCGGAGTGTTCGACGAGTGGGTGCGCCACGATGTCGGCACCTACTACGTGCAGCTCTTCGACGCCCTGCTCGCCAATTGGGTGGGCGTGACTCCCGGCCTGTGCACCATGGCCGAGACCTGCGGCCATGCCGGGGTGATGGAGTACAACGGCGATGTGTACTGCTGCGACCATTTTGTCTTTCCCGAGTTCAAGCTCGGCAACATACGCGAGCAGACACTGGTGGAGATGATGGGCAGTGCCCGCCAGGAGGCCTTCGGAGCCGCCAAGCGCGATGCTTTGCCGGGTCAGTGCCGCCGCTGCCCCTACCTTTTTGCCTGCCATGGCGAGTGCCCGCGCAACCGCTTTGCCTCCACTGCCGAGGGCGAACCGGGGCTCAACTATCTGTGCGAGGGCTACCGCACATTCTTTGAGCATGCTGCTCCTTACTTCGACTTCATGAAAGCCGAGTATCAGGCAGGCCGTGCACCGGCCAATGTGATGGGGCTTTTCCGCTGACACTTATCAACACTTAGGCGAGTTTTCAACATTGCGCGCGTTTTTCGTGGAACAAAATTTTGGTGTTTCACGAAAAATGCGTTACTTTGCGTCCTAATCTCTCACACCAAGCATAACTATGGGAAAAATCATAGCAATAGCCAATCAGAAAGGTGGCGTGGGAAAGACCACAACCACTATCAACCTTGCCGCCTCTCTGGCCGCCGAGGGTAAGAAGGTGCTGATTATCGACGCCGACCCCCAGGCCAACGCGACCTCGGGCTACGGCATCGACCCGCGCACGATGACATCGTCGATCTACGAGTGCATGGTCGACGCTTATCCTATCGATGGCGCCGAAGTTGCAACTTGCATGGACGGTCTCTTCCTGCTGGGGTCGCGCATCGACCTTGCCGGTGCCGAAATCGAGCTCATCAACAAGCCCGAGCGCGAGCGTGTGCTCCGCACCCTACTTGCGCCGGTAAAGGATAAGTACGACTTCATCCTCATCGACTGCTCACCTTCGCTGGGGCTTATCACGGTCAACGCCCTCACAGCCGCCGACTCTGTCATCATCCCTGTGCAGGCCGAGTACTTCGCACTCGAGGGTATCAGCAAGCTCCTCAACACCATCCGCATCATCAAGAGCAAGCTCAATCCGAGCCTCGAGATCGAGGGTTTCCTCCTCACGATGTACGATGCGCGTCTTCGCCTCGCCAACCAAATCTACGAAGAGCTCAAAGGGCACTTCGCCGAGATGGTGTTCAACACCGTGATTCCGCGAAACATACGCCTGAGCGAGGCCCCAAGCCACGGCCTGCCCGCACTTCTCTACGATGCCGAGAGCCGTGGTGCCACGAGCCATGTGCTGCTGGCCAAGGAGCTTATATCGAAGAATAAACGGCGCCACCGCACCGCCGTCTGACATACACAATACCCGATTATCGCAATGAAACAAACTATTGTCGCAACTCTCGCGTGCATGATGTTGTGCGCCGGAAGCACCCTCGCAGCCGACCGTGTGCTCGATTGCTCCGACCGCACATTCTCGCTGCCGGGTGTGCGCTACATGCACAAAATCCGCACATTCGAGCCCAAAGAATCTCTGTCGGTGCTCGACCTGCCCGAGGGGCTAGTGTGGAATGAGCGGCGCAAGCTCGTGGAGGGCACCGTGGATAAGCCCGGCGACTACACCTATCGTGTGGTGGCCGATGCCGACACCATCCCCGTGCTCCTCACCGTGAGCTCCGACCTGCTCATGCCCACGCCTATGATGGGCTGGCTGAGCTGGAATGTGGTGCTCTCAAATGTCTCGGAGTCGATCGTGCGCGAGACTGCTGACGCCCTCATCGACAAGGGTCTCTTCGATGCAGGATATAAATGGGTAGGGCTCGACGACGACTGGCAGACCGGGCGCGAACGCCCCGCCGACAGCATCCCGGCTCCCGACCCCGCCAAGTTTCCGTCGGGGATGAAAGCCTTGGCCGACTACCTGCACGAGCGCGGCATGAAATTCGGCGTGTACTCCGATGCCGCCCTGCGCACCTGCGACAATAAGTTCGGCAGCTATCTATATGAAGATGTCGATGCCCGCACCTATGCAGATTGGGGTGTCGACTTTGTGAAGTACGACTACTGCTGGGTGCCCGAGCTCGGTATCGGTGACCCGAATCAGCGCCCGACGGCTCAGTACCTCTATGGCCGCATGGGGCGTGCCCTCCGCAACAGCGGGCGCGACATCGTGTTCTATATGTGCAACTGGGGCCGCTGCCAACCCTGGCAGTGGGGGCACGAGGTCGATGCCGTGACGTGGCGCGCCACCGCCGACCATCGCGACGGTTGGTATGGCATCCGTGAAGAGGGCGACGGCCCCAACGACCTCCACCGCGGCGGTATAGGTATGTGGGAAGAGCTTACTCTCTGGAAGAAATTCTGGCAGTACACCGGCGTGAACCGCTTCAGCGATGCCGATATGCTCTGCATAGGCATCCGTGGCCGAGGCAAGGAGTCGAGCCGACTGCTCCGCGACGTTGCCTTCAACCCTGCCGACAGCGTGTTTATGCGCGACGGCGAGGAGTACCTCGGCTTCACCACCGACGAGGCCAACACCGAGTTTGTGATGTGGTGCATGTGGAGCTCGCCGCTGATGCTCTCGCTCGATGTGCGCGACTACATCCGCCCCGACGATCTCGCCACAATCACCAATCCCGAGCTTATAGCCATCAACCAGGACCCGATGGGCCAGGCGGCGGAGTTTATCGGTGAGGACGGCGGCTTCCAGCTATGGGCCAAGGATATGGCCGACGGCGATGTGGTGGTGGCTGTGGTGAACATGAACGATGCCGCCGCCGACTACACTCTTGATCCCGCCCGCATCGACGCCCTCACCCCGGGAGCCGTCTACAAGGCGCGCAATCCGCTCACACGCACCGATGAGCCTGAGCTCAGCGGAAGCCGCTCTTTCACGCTTCCCGCTCATGCCACCAAAGTGCTCCGATTGAAACGAAAAAGTTAACTCACTCACAGATATGGCAATAAAACGCAATGCCTTGGGCCGAGGCCTCGACTCGCTGATTTCTATGGACGATGTGCCCGCAAGCGGCTCGTCGGCAATCAACGATATACCGCTGGCGGCCATCTCACCAAACCCCGACCAGCCGCGTCAGCTTTTCGACGACGATGCCCTCGAAGAGCTCGCCGCCTCGATCAGGCAGATAGGTATCATACAGCCTCTTTCGCTGCGAAAGACCGGCCCCGAGAGCTACCAGATCATAGCCGGTGAGCGCCGCTACCGTGCAGCTCTTCTGGCAGGCCTTGAGTCGGTGCCCGCCTATATCCGCACCGCCAACGATGCCGAGCTCACCGAGATGGCTCTCATCGAGAATATACAGCGCGAGGACCTCAACGCCATCGAAATCGCCCTCACCTTCCGCAAGCTCATCGAGCAGTACAATCTCACTCAGGAGCGCCTGAGCGAGCGCATAGGCAAGAAGCGCGCCACAATAGCCAACTTCCTGCGTCTGCTCAAGCTCCCTGCCGAAGTGCAGCTCGGCCTGCGCGACAAGCGTGTGGATATGGGTCATGCACGTGCCCTCCTCACCATCTCCGACCCTACCCTCCAGCTTAAGCTCTACAACGAAATCCTGCGCCAGGGTCTCTCGGTGCGCCGTGTCGAGGAGCTTGCAAAAGCCTACGAAAGCGGCCTTGCAAAGACCAAGGAGGTGAAGGAAAACCGCATGAAGCAGAGCGACTACGATGTGCTCAAGCGCCATCTTTCGGCCACATTCCGCACGCCCGTGCAGTTTGCCTGCGACAAGCAGGGCCGCGGACGCATCACTTTCCCCTTTAAGAACGAGGACGAGCTCGAGCGCCTCATCACGCTTTTCGATTCTCTCAAGCAGCAAGATGATAAATAGACTCTCCGCATACCTCTCGATATTTGTAGTAGTGCTTTTTCTGTCGTCCTCAGCGTCGGCGCAGGAGAAGCATCTGCCCGTGAAGCAGCGTCACAGCACCACCGACACCATCCCCGGAGCTCCCGACAGTGTGGAGATAGTACTCGGCGATGCCGACCTTACCGGCGAAATCGCGCAGCCCGACACCGTGCTCGAGCCGCAGGTATCGCCCTACGACCGCTGGGAAGAGCGCGAGGTGGCCTTCAATCCCGACCCCAACCGCGCCGTGTGGATGGCAGCCCTCTTCCCCGGGCTCGGTCAGCTCTATAACCGCCGCTATTGGAAACTGCCGATAGTGGTGGGCGCGTATATGGGCCTGGCATACGCTACGTCGTGGAACAGCGGTATGCTCAACGACTACACCAAGGCCTACCGCGACATCATGGACAGCGACCCCGGCACGAATTCCTACATGAACTTCTTCCCGCCCAACACGCAGGAGAGCGAGCTCGACCGCACTTGGCTCACAAACGTGCTGCAATCGCGCAAGAACTACTACCGCCGCAACCGCGACCTCTGTATTATAGCCATGGTGGGTGTCTACCTCGTGGCTATGGTCGATGCCTACGTCGATGCCTCGCTGTCGCACTTCGACATCACCCCGGAGCTGTCGATGGACGTCACTCCGGCAGTTTTCCAGGAGTGCCGCGGCATGAAGCCCTCGGTGGGGCTCGTGTGGGCGCTTAATTTCTGATAATCCGTCTATCATGAAGATGAAAAAGATATATACACTCATTCTCGCTTCGGCGGCAACAGCCTTCACGGCAGCTGCCGCCGACCAGGTGTCGGTGCTCTCTGTTTCCGACAACACTTTGACACCGACCCTCATCATGCCGGAGAGCTTCGAGACCGACACCAAGGCCATGCTCGAGGACTGGTATCTCAAGAACTATGTGATCCTCGACTACAAGCCCGACGACCGTCCCGAAGGCGATTTCTCCGACGAGACTCTGCTCGAGCGCCTCGGTGCTCTGCCCACCGACATAGAGATGCCTCTCAACTCGGCCGTGCGAAACACCATCCAGTTCTATGCCCGCAAGAAGCAGCTCGTGGAGAACATGTTGGGGCTCAGTCTCTACTACATGCCTATCTTCGAGGAGGCTCTGGAGCGCCACCGTATGCCTCTGGAGCTCCGCTATCTGCCGGTGATAGAGTCGGCTTTGGTGCCCAATGCCGTGTCGCGTGCCGGTGCTGCCGGTCTGTGGCAGTTCATGCCTGCGACAGCCACCGGCCTCGGCCTTGAGGTGAACTCGCTCGTGGACCAGCGCCGCGACCCCTACCTCGCATCCGATGCCGCCGCCCGCTACCTCAAGCAGCTCTATCAGACCTATGGCGACTGGTCGCTGGCCATCGCCGCCTACAACTGTGGCCCGGGCAATGTGAACAAGGCTCTCCGCCGTGCCGGCGACGGCAAGCACGACTTCTGGGAGATTTACCCCTTCCTTCCGGCCGAGACCCGCGGATATGTGCCTGCATTCATTGCCGCCAACTACATCATGCAGTACCACAAGGACCATGGCATATCGCCTGTGCTCGCGAAGCGCCCCGTAGTCACCGACACTGTGCATGTGAGCCGCCGCGTGCACTTCGACCAGATTTCCGAGGTGATGGATATCCCCATGGCCGAGCTCCGCGCGCTCAACCCGCAGTTCCGCAAGGACGTAATCCCCGGCGATATCCGCCCTTACTCACTTGTACTGCCTTCGCTGCAGGCCTACGCATATATTGTCAACGAAGACTCTATCGTGAACCACAACGCCTCCCGCTATGCCCGTCGTGGCATCGTAGAGCCCGCATCGGGCGCGAGTGTGGGCCGCGACTCCCGTGGTGAGTACTACGACGAAGAGGTAATCAAGTACCACAAAGTGCGCAAGGGCGAGACTCTGGCGAAGATTGCCAAGAAGTACGGCGTGACCGTTTCGTCGATCCGTAAAGCCAATAAGGTCGGCAAAAGTGTGAAAGCCGGGCGCACACTCAAAATCAAGACCGTGCAGCGCCGCTACAAGCCCGCAGCTCCCGCAGAGCAGCCCAAGCCCGTAGAGACAGCTCCCGTGACAGCCTCCCCCGTAGCCACCGATTCGATTACAGTACCCGCCGCCGTGGCCGACAGCACTGCCGCCGAAGGCACGGCATCGGCAGTGGCAGCAGCTTTCGCCGCACCCGAGGAGACCGTGGCCGAACCGGCTCCCGAGCCCGCGCCCGCAGAGAAGGCGCGAAAGGCCGAGCCAAAGCCCAAGAAAGAGGCTGCAAGCAAGGCAAAACCCGCCAAGAAGCAGAGCTCCGCCACCACACACACCGTGCGCCGCGGCGAGAACCTCTCGAAGATTGCCAAACGCTACGGCGTGACCGTGGCTGCCATCAAGAAGGCAAACAACTTCGCCGGCGACAGAGTGGACGTGGGCCAGAAAATCAAAATTCCCGCTAAAAAATAATTTATAGTTAACGGTATGAAATCAGAAAAAGTAAGCCGCGACATTCCGGTTGCCGACGTCGATCCCGTCGACCTGCCGGAAAACGCTTTCGTCGAGCTCGGAGCCGACGAGGAGTATCGCCCGGTGATGCACCCGGCGCGCTCATACGCCGAAGTAACCCCCTACTCGGTGATCACGGGCCTTGTACTGGCCGTAATATTCAGCGCCGCCGCGGCCTACCTCGGTCTTAAGGTCGGGCAGGTGTTCGAGGCCGCAATTCCCATTGCCATCATAGCCGTGGGCCTCTCGGGCTGGCTTAAGAAAAAGGACCCGCTCGGCCAGAACGTAATCATCCAGTCGATTGGCGCCTGCTCGGGCGTGATCGTGGCCGGTACGATTTTCACCCTCCCGGCGCTCTACATTCTTCAGGCATCGCACCCCGAAATCACCGTCAACTTCCTCGAGGTATTCCTCAGCTCCCTCTTCGGCGGTGTGCTCGGCATCCTCTTCTTCATCCCCTTCCGCAAATACTTCGTGAAGGACATGCACGGCAAGTACCCCTTCCCCGAGGCTACCGCCACCACTCAGGTGCTTATCAGCGGCCAGAGCTCCAAGAGCAGCGACGGCGGCCAGGCCAAGACACTGGTGATAGCATCGCTCATAGGCGGTCTCTACGACTACATCGTGGCCACATTCGGCTGGTGGACAGAGGTTGTGACCACCACTGCCTACTCCTGGGGCCAGACTTTGGCTGAAAAGACCAAGTTTGTGTTCTCCTGCAATACCGGTGCCGCAGTGCTCGGCCTGGGCTACATTGTGGGTCTGCGCTATGCCTTCGTGATTTTCGCGGGTTCGATATTCGTGTGGTGGTTCATCATCCCCATCATGGGTGCTTACGGCTCTGAGGAAATCGCTGCCATGAGTGCCTCGCAGATATTCAGCGAGTATGCCCGCATGATAGGCATCGGCGGCATCGCCATGGCCGGTATCATAGGCATCGTGAAGTCGCGCGGTATCATCGCGCAGGCCGTAGGCCTTGCCGCACGCGAGCTCAAGGGTGCGCAGACCGATGGCAAGACTCCCCGCTGGCAGACCGACATCTCCATGAAGCATATCGCCTATTTCTCGGCCATCGCACTCATCGGTGTGCTGCTCTTCTTCTGGTTCGGCGTGATACACACCTTCTGGCAGGCTCTCGTGGCCTGGGTGGTGGTCACCGTGATTGCTTTCCTCTTCACTACCGTGGCCGCCAATGCCATCGCCATCGTCGGCAGCAACCCCGTGAGCGGCATGACGCTGATGACACTCATCATCGCCTCCGGCGTGTTTGTGGCCATCGGTCTCAACGGCACCTCGGGCATCGTGGCCTCCATGGTGCTCGGCGGCGTGGTGTGCACGGCGCTCTCCATGGCCGGCGGCTTTGTCACCGACCTCAAGATCGGCTACTGGCTGGGCTCGACCCCCAAGAAGCAGGAGACATGGAAGTTCCTCGGCACGCTGGTGTCGGCGGCTACCGTGGGCGGTGTGATGCTTATGCTCAACAAGGTCTACGGCTTCACCGGCCCCGACGCTATGGCAGCCCCTCAGGCCAACGCCATGGCTAAGGTAATCGAGCCTATGATGATGGGCGGTGCCACTCCCTGGACCCTCTACATCGTGGGTGCCATTCTCGCTCTTATCCTCAACTGGCTCGGCGTGCCTGCGCTGGCTTTCTGCCTGGGTATGTTCCTGCCTCTGCATCTCAACACCCCCATGCTCGTGGGTGGCCTCGTCAACCACTTTGTGAGCCACAGCTCGCGCAATGCCGATGTCAACCGTGCCCGCACCGACCGCGGCACACTCATTGCCTCGGGCCTGATTGCCGGTGGCGCACTCTTCGGCGTATTCGCCGCCATCACCATTTTCTGCGGTGCCAAAGTGCCGTCGAACGGCGGCGACTTCGTGCCTCAAATCCTCGGTCTGGTAGCCTATGCAGCATTGCTCGCATATCTCTACACCGCCTCGTGCAAGGCCAAGAAGTGATATATTCCAATGAATAAAAGTGGGCCGGGCGCATATCTGTGCCCGGCCCAATCTGTATGCTGCGCATCGATATGGCCTCTCATCGAAAGGAAATACTTGCCATCGCTCTTCCGGCGATAGTGTCGAACATCACCACGCCGCTGCTCGGGCTCGTGGATGTGGCCGTCACCGGCCGCATCGGAGCTGCCGTCTATATCGGTGCCATAGCCGTAGGCGGCACTATGTTCAATATGATTTACTGGCTTTTCGGCTTCCTCCGCATGGGGTCGGGAGGCCTCACGGCGCAGGCCTATGGCGCAGGCGATGCCCGGCGTCAGGCTCTCGTACTCTACCGTGCGCTGCTGATAGCCCTTGCGGCAGGTGTGCTGATGGTGCTCCTGTCGAAGCCGCTGGCAGCGCTTGTGCTCGGCTTCATGGATGCCGACGGAGCCACGGCGGCTCTTGCGGCGGAGTACTTCGGGATATGTATCTACGGCGCCCCGGCCGTGCTTGCAGGCTACGCCCTCGCCGGATGGTTTATCGGGATGCAGAACTCGCGGGCGGCCATGTGGATGGCCATCCTCACCAATGTGGTGAATATAGCAGTGAGTATGACTCTCGTATTTGGCTTGGACCGGAAAATCGCCGGAGTGGCCACGGGCACCATGTCGGCGCAGTGGGCCGGAGTGCTCCTCGGGCTTATCATAGTGCTGAGGAAGTACAGGCCCGCCTTACCGCCGCTTCAGTCGCTGCTGCACCGCCGTGAGCTGGCGGCCTTCTTCTCGATCAATGCCGACATTTTTCTGCGCACCTGCTGCCTTGTGGCCGTCACGGTGTGGTTCACACATGCGGGAGCCCTCCAAGGCACCGATATCCTTGCCGCCAACGCTTTGCTGCTGCAGCTTTTCATGCTCTTCAGCTACTTCATGGACGGCTTTGCCTACGCCGGCGAGGCGCTTGCCGGGAAGTATGCCGGCCGCGCCGACAGGGCTTCGCTTGCCACTCTCATAAGCTCGCTGATGCGCACCGGGCTGCGGTGGGCTCTGCTCTTCGCCGTGCTCTACGGCCTCTTCGGCGAGTGGTTCATGCGTATGCTCGCCGAGGTCCCCGAGGTAGTGACTACCGCCAAGGAGTATCTTTGGTGGGCCGTGCTCATACCCCTGTGCGGCTTCCTCGCCTTTATCTGGGACGGCATCTTCGTGGGGCTTGTGGCCACACGCGCCATGCTCGTGTCGATGGCTATTGCGATAGCGGTGTTCTTCGGCCTCTACTTCAGCCTCCGCAGCACGCTTGCCAACGATGCCCTGTGGCTTGCCTTCGACGTGTATCTGCTCGTGCGCGGTGTGGCCGAGTGGTGTCTCTCGCGGCGCATTGTGGCGCGGATTAAGATACAAAGCTAATATTCGAGGGTGTTAGCTTATTTAGCTGTTTTAGCTTATTTAGCTTTTGCGTGGGCGCCACGGTTTTTCAATACGTCAAAGTACTCTTTGCTGCGGTTTGGCTTTGGGCCGCGGGGCAGCTGCCGCAGCTGAAGGAATTATAAATTGCAAATTATAAATTATAAATTCGTTGGCGGCGGGGGATGGTGGACTGTTCGTGCGTTTTTGCCTTTCACCTTCGATTTCTGACTTTCCCGGGTTCGGAGACCCCACTGAAGGGTGGTGGCGGATTCGGAGATCCGCCACGGCGTAACAATCCCCCGCGGCGGGAGCGGCGGGGAGAGCCGTGAAGGCTCTGTATTCAGTGAGGGTGATTTGGGGCTCGAACTTTGAGGGTAGGTCGGGGATGCGTCGGTTCTCGGGGGTGTGGTAGATGAGGACGGTGCCGGGGTAGTCGTTGATGAGGATTGGGTTGATGACGCGGTTGATGATGCGCGCGTAGGCCGGATGAAGGCCGTGGACGAGGCATATCTGGAAGGTGCACCCTCGGATGCGGTCGACTCTCGCGTGGCTCGCGGTGCAGGTTGGGGGGCGGAAGAGTCGCAGGCCGAGAGCTTTGGCTACGGGGCGACGCTCGGCGATTATGCAGGCGTCGAGGTCGGGGTTGAGGTGCTGAAGCCAGCTGATGTATGAGAGAAGAACGGCTGTGCTGTCGTGGCCGGGCGGGTCGATGATGTGTGCCCGCACTACGCCCGTGCGCCTGCGCTGACGCTCCATGGTGAATATGGCGCTTCGCTCGCTCCAACGCAGTGGCGCCCCGTGCCATCGGCGGAACGGGGCTGTGATGTCGGCGCGGCGGTATGTGCGGGCGTGTGGCTGCATATTGTGCGCAAAGATAGGGGCTCGGCAGGGGGGATTGTGTGGGCTTTTCCCTTTTTAAGGGGCTTTAGTCGCTTTAATTCAAGGCTTTTTTCGAGATTTGGCAAACGCCTTGGCGGTTTCGGATGCGCCGCGTATTTGTGGTCGCCACAGGTGGCGACCGTACGATGCTCTGTTGCTGCATATTGTGCGCAAAGATAGGGGCTCGGCAGGGGGATTGTGTGGGCTTTTCCCTTTTTAAGGGGCTTTAGTCGCTTTAATTCAAG
>JAMPHP010000014.1 GCA_023663365.1 Muribaculaceae bacterium
CGGTTCAACTGCCCGGTGGTCTCTTTGAACTCAACATCCACGCCCTCGTTATTGGATGCAATGTTTCTTATGTAGTCAATATCAATGCTCATATTTAAATGATTGTAAAGCCTGTACGGTAATGATGCTTAACTGCAAAGATAGTAAATTTGCTAAAATCCAAACAAATAATTCGGCAAATTCTGCTAAAATCCAAAGAAATAATTTCGGGGTGGGGGGAATCGCCTTTGTGGGGTTCGCGGAGATGCGGCAATCTCCCGCGGTGACAAAATATTGAGCCGAACTGCGTGTGCAGCTCGGCTCTTTAGTAGTTATAAGGGATGGTAAATAAGTGCCTAAAGGTATTTGTCGCATCCGTCGGGGCAACGGATGTTGCCGTCGTCGCGGATGCTGTACTTGAAGTTTTTCTCGAGGTGCACGCGGGAGTTTTCTTTGTGCCAGAGGTGGAATGTTAGCCCAGCGAACTTCAGGTGCCGTTTTTCAAGACCTTTAAGTAGTAGGCGCCTCAAGAAGTCGTTATCTTCAGCACCCCAGCCTTTGAAGAATTCGTCGTAGCCGTTTACGTCGATGAAGTCTTTTTTAAAGAACGACAGGTTGCATCCCACGCCTCTCTCTTTCCGGCGATAGCGCGGAGCCAAGTAGCGAGCCACAACCGGCAGGCGCAAAGTGTTGAGGCGTTTAGATTCAATTCCACGCGTCCAAGGCTTGAAATCGGGAATAATCCCTATTGATCTCAGCCTTGACGATAGTTCTTTTCCGAGCACGCAACGGCCACCTTTGAGGTAGAACCCCGGCTTGGCCATTCTCTCGTGATCGTCCACAAATCGTGGATGCAAGATAATGTCGCCATCCGTCTGTATTATATATTCGCCTTTTGCAGCGGCGATAGCTTTGTTTCTAATCATTGCGAGTCGGAAGCCGTGGTCCTGCTGCCACACATGCACCAGTGGTACGTCGAAGATTGGTCGGTAGCGGTCGATGAGCTCTCGAGTCTCAGCGGTGGAGCCGTCGTCGCCAATAATGACTTCGTCGGGCATTCTTTTCTGTCGGAGTATGCTTTTCAGAGTGAGCTCGAGAGCACCGGTGTCGTTGTAAGTGGTGATTACCAGTGATATTTTCATACAGATGCAAGAAAAAAGAGCAGCATCGAGCATGTGCTCAAAGCCACTCTTTCGGGTGCGGTAATCAGAATTTCCAACCGAGGCGGATTAGGGGTTCAACTTTGGTGTTGAAGTTGAAGTTGTGACCGCCGGGATGGTATTTTGTGGTTTCGGAGAAGCCGTTTGTGTCTTCGGTTTTCACTTTATATCCGGCTGCAAACTTGTCTTTGAGGTAGAAGCCGAGCTCGATTCCGCAGTAGAGGCCTTTGTACACATAGAAGTCGAGGCCGGTGAATATTCCGGCAGCGATGGCGTTGTAGTTCTTTACCTCATCCACTGGGTCGTAGCCGGTGTATTTTTTGCTTTCGTAGGAATTAGACTTACTACCTCCTGCAAATCCGTGCTCATAGGAGAATTTTGCACCGGCGTAGAGGTCGATGCGCTTGTAGTTGAAGAAGTGGCGCTCGTAGCCGAATCCGATGTGGAAGTTGCCGCGGTAGTGCGAGGTGTAGTTGTCGTCGTCATCGGTGTCGGGTACATCTTTTTCATTGATTCCTTCGATGCCGAACTCGAGCAGGAGGGCGTCTTTGTCGCCGATGAAATAGCGCAGCTTGAGGGCGTCGAGCTTGAAGGTGTAGTCGCTGTTGAAGGGATTGAACTGGATTTCTGTTGAGAAATCACCTTTTTCGGGAGCATAGACGGGCTCCTCGGCGTTGGCTTCGACACCGGCGATAGCCATAAGAGTCAGAGCGATGAAAAGAACTCTTTTCATAATGTGTGAAATGATTGCGTGTACCGATATTTCCCGGTCGGTACTTGAAACGAAAAAAGCGTGGGAAAACTCGACATCGCCCGTTCGTCCGCTTGAGGCCTTCGCATTGCCCATCTCAGATTAGAACGAGCAACGGCGAAAGCCCACGCATATATGCAAACATCAAGGTAAGCCACGGAGGTATGGATATACCGATAGCTTGCCCTGCATTTCACACAGCAATGAGCATCTCGTATTGCTCTATTCCTATATCTGAGATTAGAAGTTGCGAAGTTCCAAGCGGATAGGAACAGAAGCGTCAAGACGCTTTGTCAATAATATGTCGTGATACCGAGGCCTGAATGGCTCGGCCGGTATCGTTGTGGCAAAGTTAGCAAAAAATTGTAATCTAAGCAAATAAATAAAAAGAACACCTCCCGGGCAAAATACCCGGGAGGTGTGGAAGAGTCGGAGCCTAGTGCTACTTGCCGCAGGCTTTAGTGTACTCCTGATGGTATTCTTCGAGGAGTTCGCGTATTTTCTTGCCTATTGTCACATAGGCGTCGCGGTCGAGGTTTGCCTCAGAGGTGCGGATCGACCAGTCGGGGCCGTCGAAGCCTGAGCCGTTGAGCACTACGATGCCTTTCTCGGCAGCGAGCCTGATGGTGACGTCGAGCGGGTTGTGTGCTTTTTCGAGCCATTTTGCGAAGTCGTCGCCGTAGAACTTGCGTGCCCATACCATCATGTCGATTTCGCTGTAGTAGCCCACGCGGAGCGGGTCGGGCAGGAGTGTGAAGCCGGTGTTTTCCCAAAGGGCTCTGAGGCGGTCGTGAATCATGGCCTGCATCTTGCGCTTGTACACGTCGTCGGTGTCGAGGAGGCACTTGAGGGCGAAGAAGCTCATCATGATCTGCTGCGGTGTGGAGAGGCCGGCTGTGTGGTTGAGAGCCACGTCGCGGCTGTCGGCCACCATGCGGTCGATGAACTTGAGCGCCTGTACGTCGAGGGTGAGAGAGCCGTAGCGCTTGTCGAGGTCCTTGCGCTCAGCTTCGGGGAGTTCGCCTATCATGCGGTCGAAGATGTTGGTCTTGTTGGCTGCAATCACGGCCAGTCGCCATCCGGTAGCGCCGAAGTACTTGGAGAATGAGTACACGCACAGGGTGTTGTAGGGGAGAGTGTACATCAGCGACTGGAAGTTGGTGGCGAAGGTGCCGTAGACGTCGTCGGTGACAACTATTAGGTTGGGGTTGTCTTTCTTGACGATGTCGATGAAGCGGTCGAGGTCGTGGTCGGAGAGTCGGTAGCTGGGCGGGTTGGAGGGGTTGATGAGGCATACGAGTTTCACCTTGGGGTCGCGCAGCTTGTCGAGCTCCGAGTCGGGGTACTGCCAGTAGTGGTAGCCGTCGGCCTCGACTTTGTTTGCGCTCACCGTGACCACATCGAATCCGAAGCGGTCGAGCTCGGGGATTTCGATATATGGTGTGAACAGCGGAGCCATGAGGGCAATTTTATCGCCTTTCTTCACGAGGTGGTTGGCCTGGAGCGAGTCGAATACGTAGCACATGCCGGCAGTGCCGCCTTCCACTGCGAAGAGGTCGTAGTCTTTGCCACCGCCGTCGGCACGGTTGCCCATCTCCTGAGCCATGTAGGGGCGGATGATGCGCTCGGTGTATTCGAGGATGCGGGGAGGTGTGGGGTAGTGGTCGCCGGTGATGCCGTCGACCCACTCGAATACGAGGTCGTCGGGCACTCCGCCGAGTGTATCGATCACGTAGCGGTATGCGTCGGCCAGGAGTTTAGCGCCGTCGGACTGCGGCAGGCTTGCCAGATAGCTTTCGAAGCGCTTGGCCACGCCTGCTTTCACGGGGCTTCCGGCGATGCCGGGAGTGTCGTCGAACACACGGCGTGCTTCCGTGTTGGCGAATTGGCCAAGGAGGTAGAATGCTTCGCGGGCATCTACGGCAATCCAGTTGGGGTTGCCACGGCCGGCGTTGAGATATGTGGCCGAGGAGGTGCGGGCATCGTCCTGAGCCAGGCGGATAAGTTCGTTCTTGATTTCAAACGGGCTCATCTGCGACAGTTTCTGCTGGTAATCTTTGTCGAGGGGATTTTTGGGAGTATCCATATATATTTGGTTAAGAGGTTTGCTTGGTGTTGGTTGATTGTCAAGCGCATATCAGGGTGATGGCCACGCCCATGAGGATGAGCAGGGTATTACCGATGGCGTAGGTGATGGTGTAGCCCAGGGCCGGTACCGAAGAGCCGAGCGAGTCCTGGATTGCACCGAGCGATGCTGTGGTCACACGTGAGCCGGCACAGCAGCCCAGGTTGATGGCGGGGTGGAATTTGAATACCTTCGCACCTACCCACACGCCGATGATAAGCGGCAATGTGGTGCAGATGATACCTGCCACAAACAGCATCCAGCCTGCTTCACGGATGCCGCTTACAAATGTGGGCGCGGCGGTGATGCCTATCACGGCGATAAACATGTTGAGGCCGAGGTTGTTCATGAGCCATACCGAGGAGTCGGGGATGAAGCCGAAGGTGGGGTGCTTTGAGCGGAGCCAGCCGAGCACGAGGCCTGCGATGAGAGCGCCGCCGGAGGTGCTGAGGCTGATAGGGATGCCGCCAAGATGGATGGTGATGGCGCCGATGAGGGCACCGATGAAGATACCGAGGCCCACGAATACCATGTCGGTGGCTTTTTCGGGTCGGTCGGCATAGCCGATGGCCTTGGCTGCGGTGTCGACTTCACGCTTGAGGCCGGCGATGGTGATGCTGTCGCCGCGCTGGAGCTCAGTCTTGGCGAGCACGGGGATTGCCTGTCCGCCGCGGCTTATGTGTGCGATGGCTACGCCGGCCATCTGAGGCAGGGAGCGGAGATTGTCGACGGTCTTTCCGTCGATGTCTTTGGAGGCGATTGTCACGGGAATTTTCTCGACAGCAAACGACAGCAGCTCTGCATCGGCTACTTCGGGGCCTATCCACGATTCGTCCTGAATGACGAACTCACGGCGGCCGCTGAGCACCAGTTCGTCGCCTTTTTTCACGGTGACGTTTGCAGCAGGATCGTCGACGATGCCGCCGGCTGTGCGCAGGCGCTCCACGAAGATGCGCCTTCCGAGGCGCTTGATTTCGGCTTCGATGTCGGCCACGGTGCGGTCGGTGCCGAAGAATGAGCCGTCGGCCTTATATGCACGGAATACCACCGGGCGGAGGGCATTGATGTAGGCTGGGTCGGTGGTCACGGAGCTGTCGTTCATCTCTTTTTCGAGGTCGGCGGTCTGCTGCTTCACTTTCTTGATGCCACCGAGCATTGCCGGGCCTATGTAGCTCAGGATATAGGCCGAGCCTATGGTGCCGAAGATGTAGGTCACGGCGTAGCATACGGGCACGATGTCGGTCCAGCTCTGCTTGTCGGCCGCCGATGCCGAGAGGTTGTGGATGGTGTCGTCGGCCACGCCGATTACGGCGGAGATGGTCTGTGCGCCCGCGAAGAGGCCTGCGGCCTCACCGGCATTGTAGCCGAAGGCAAGAGCCACGCCCACGGTCACGGCGAAGCATATCACGCACATTACCACTGCGAAGATCACCTGCTTTATGCCTGAGCCTTTCATGGCGCGGAAGAACTGCGGGCCCACGCTGTAGCCGATGGCAAAAAGGAAAAGAAGGAAGAACACCGATTTCACCGGGCCGGGGATAGGGATGTTCATCTGGCCGACAAGCACGCCGACAAGGAGCACTGATGTGACTGTGCCCAGAGAGAATGTCTTGTACTTCAGCTTACCGATCCAGAAGCCTACACCCAAGGTAAGGAATATGGGGATGGAAGGGTTGTTGCGGAAGATTTCGAGAATCCAGTCCATAAATAAACAGTATAAAGTGTGAATGAAACAGATGGAGGGCACCTCTCGGGTGCCTTGATATTAAAACATTCACGCTGCGGCAATAGTTCTGAAAAAAACAGCGCGGAGCCACATCGGCTCCGCGCTGTCAGATAATGTCGTTATACCGGATGCTATTTGAGCTCGGCAAGAGCCTTGCCGATGCGAGCGAATGCTTCGGTAAGGTTCTCGTCGGAGGTGGCGTAGCTCAGGCGTATGTAGCCCGGAGCTGCGAAGGCGGCACCGTCGACAGTGGCTACGTGTGCCACTTCGAGCAGGTACATTGCCAGGTCGGAAGCATTGGCGATGGTGCGGCCGCCGGCCTTTTTCCCGAAATATGCCGATACTTCGGGGAAGAGGTAGAATGCTCCCATGGGCTCGTTGACCACGAAGCCGGGGATTTGGCGGGCGAGGCGCACCACAAGGTCGCGACGGCGCTCAAAGGCTCGGCGCATCTCTTCCACACAGTCCTGCGGGCCTGTATAGGCGGCCTCGGCGGCTTTCTGCGCTATCGAAGATGCACCCGAAGTGAACTGCCCCTGCAGCTTGGTGACTGCCTTGGCTATATCGGCGGGTGCGGCGCAGTAGCCTATGCGCCAGCCTGTCATGGCATAGGCTTTCGACACGCCGTTGATCACCACCGTGCGGCCGGCGATTTCGGGGAATGATGCCAGCGATGTGAATGTGCGTCCGCTGTAGAGGATGTGCTCGTAGATTTCATCGGCGATTACCATCACTTGCGGGTGGCGGGCAAGTACATCTACAAGAGCCTGGAGCTCGGCACGGGTATATACGCTGCCGGTGGGGTTCGACGGCGAGCAGAGTATGATGGCGCGTGTGCGCTCGGTGATGGCTTCGCTGAGCTGTGCGGGAGTGATTTTGAAGTCGCTCTCAACACCCGATGGCACGAGTACGCTGTGCCCTTCGGCGAGCTTCACCATCTCGATGTAGCTTACCCATGCCGGAGTGGGGATGATGACTTCGTCGCCGGGATTGATTGTGGCAAGAATCACATTGCACAGGGCGTGCTTGGCACCGTTACCCACCACAATCTGCGATGGCTCGAAAGTGAGTCCGTTTTCCCGCGAGAGTTTGTCGGCAATGGCCTTGCGGAGGCTCATGTAGCCGGGCACGGGAGAGTAGAAGCTGAAGTTATCGTCGATGGCCTTTACTGCCGCAGCCTTGATGTGGTCGGGCGTGTGGAAGTCGGGCTCTCCTACCGAGAGATTAATCACGTCGATACCCTGCGCTTTGAGCTCGGCGCTCTTCTGCGACATCGCCAGGGTCTGCGATGCTGCGAGCGACTGTACGCGTGCTGAAACCTGCATGATTTTATACTTTTGAGTGGTTGTGGTTTATTTTCTCTTTCGACCTTGCTGTTGCTGCTGGCGCTGGGCTGCCTGAGCCTGGCGCTGAGCTTCTTCGAGACGAGCCATCCATCCGCTCTTCTTGCGGGGCTTGCGGGCGTTGGCAAGGAGCTGCTCACGCACTTTCTTCTCGTCGATCACGTGGCGGAAGATGTAGGTCTGGATGATGGTGATCAGGAGCGAGAGCAGGTAGTAGTAGCTCAGGCCGGAGGCGTAGTCGTTGAAGATGAAGAGGAACATCACAGGCATGAGGTACTGCATCATCTTCATGCCGGGCATACCGGCGCTCTGGGGCTGGCTCTGCATGCTCACGCGCATATACACGATGTTGATGATGGTCATCAGCAGGCAGAAGAGGCTCACATGGTTGCCGTAGAAGGGGATGGAGAAGGGCAGAGTGAAGATGGAGTCGGGAGCCGAGAGGTCGTGAGCCCAGAGGAAGGACTGTCCGCGGAGCTCAATCGCCGAGGGGAAGAAAGAGAACATGGCGATGAGCACGGGCATCTGCAGCATCATGGGCAGGCAGCCCGAGAAGGGGCTTGCACCCACGCGGCTGTAGAGGGCCATGGTCTCCTGTTGGCGCTTCATGGCATCGGCCTGGTCGGGGTATTTCTCGTTGATTTCCTTGATTTCGGGAGCGAGCACGCGCATCTTGGCCTGGCTCTTGAAGCTCTTGTAGGTGAAGGGGAAGATGATGAGCTTGATGAAGATGGTGAGCAGCAGGATGATGATGCCGTAGTTGCTCAGGAAAGAGCCAAGGAATGTGAACACGGGAATCACGATGATGGTGTTGATCCATCGGAAGAGGCCCCAGCCGAGAGGTATGAGGCGTGTGAGGGAGAGGTCCTCCGATGCTGCGAGGCTGTCGTCGAGGCTCGAGAGGATGGGGTAGTCGTTGGGGCCGAGGTAGAAGTCGAACGACGCAGCGGTGCCGTCGGCTATGTTGTAGGGCAGTGTTGCCGCCATCGTCATGTCTTTGAGGTAGGTGTCGCTCTTGATGTCGGCGGATGTGAGTTCGGCCGAGGTGAAGCAGTCGCGCGCAATAATCACGCTGGAGAAGAACTGGTTCTTGAACGCTACCCAGCGCAGGCGGCCGGTGAGGCTTTCGTGGTCGTCGCCGTTGGCATCGAGTTCGTCCACGCCTTCACCTATATATTTATAGTAAATGGCGCTGTTTCGCTCCTCGAAAGTGCGGCCACGCTCGTTGCGAGCCATCTTCTGGTGCCAGTTGAAGTCCATTGAGGCAGTGTTGGCCGGGAGGATTGCCGCCATGCCGCTCTGCACGATGTCCATCCGCACGGTGTAGCTGTCGGGAGCGAGAGTGTAGCGTATGCCCCACATGGCGCCTTGCTCGGGCTCCATCATCATGAGCACGGCGCTGTCGCCCTCGAGCACGGGGGTGAAGTTGAAGTCGCGTGTGTCGATGCGCTGCTCTGCGGTGTTGAAGCGGAAGCCGTAGCCGTCGGTTTCGTCGCGGAAGAGCATGATGTTGGAGGGCTCTTCGGTGAGCTCGGTCTTGTATTTCTTGAGCTCTGCCTGAGCTATACGTGCCCCGCGGCTGTCGACGGTGAGGCGGATGAGGTCGTTCTCGAGCACTACCTCGCGGTTTTCGCCGGAGAGGTATCGTGCGAAGCCTTCGTACTTGAGGGCGTTGTCGATGGCCGAGCGCACAGCTTTCGATGCACGGGCGGCCACGGCAGCGCTCAGCCGTGCGCGACCGGCGAGGATGTCGTTGATGTCGAAGCTCTCGTTGCCGTCGGTGTACACGCCTTTCAGGCCTTGGATAGAGTCGAGGGTGAGGCTAAGACGGTCGTTGGAGAAGGCGATGCGCCCGTTGGCTCCGGGGGTGCCCATGGCGCGGACGGCGGCAGCGAGTGAAGAGCTGTCGGCGGCGGTGAAAGAAGCCTGAGCGGCAGCCTGCTCGGCCTGAGCCTGCTCGATGGCAGCCTGGGCTTGCTCGATGCGCTCGCGCTCGGCACGGTCAATCTCTTCCTGCGAGGGCTTTGTGAGCCAGAAGAAGCCGAACATCACGGCGGCCATCAGCACCAGGCCGGTAAGTGTGTTTTTATCCATTTATTATGCTTTCTTAGCGGATTTTTCGTTGTGATACTCAATTGCCGCATTGATGAATGAGCGGAATATTGGGCTGGGAGAGAGCACTGTGCTCGAGTACTCGGGATGGTATTGGGTGCCGATATACCAGCGCTTGGATGGCATCTCGACGACTTCGACGAGCTTGGCGGCAGGGTTTTCGCCCACGCATGCCATGCCGGCTTCCTCGAAGCGGGTGCGGTAGTCGTCGTTGAACTCGAAGCGGTGGCGGTGACGCTCGCTGATGAGCTCTTTGCCATAGGCTGCGGCTGCTTTCGAACCGTGGCGCAGACGGCACTCGTAGGCACCCAGGCGCATGGTGCCGCCCATGTTGGAGATGTTTTTCTGCTCCTCCATGAGGTCGATCACGTTCTCGGGGGTGTGGGGGTTCATCTCGGTGGAGTTTGCCTCTTCGAGGCCGAGGACGTTGCGGGCAAATTCGATCACCATGCACTGCATACCGAGGCAGATGCCGAAGGTGGGCACGTCGTTCTCGCGGCACCACTTAAGGGCCACGAATTTGCCATCGATGCCTCGCTGGCCGAAGCCGGGAGCTATAATCACGCCATCCATGCCTGCGAGGCGCTCGGCCACATTGGCATCGGTGAGCTTCTCGGAGTGGATATACACGAGCTCGAGCTTGCGGTCGGCGTAGGTGGCGGCATGGAAGAGAGCCTCGTTGATGGATTTATAGGCATCCTGGAGCTCCACATATTTGCCTACGAGGCCTATGGTGACAGTCTCCGACGCTTTCTCGAGTTTGTCGATGAACTCGAGCCACGGGCCCATCTGCGGCTCGCCTTCGACGGGCATACCCGTCTTGCGGAGCACGATTTCGTCGAGGTGCTGGGCGTGCATCATCAAGGGCACTTTGTAGATGGAGTTGACGTCTTTCGACTGCACCACGCTGTCCTGAGCCACGTTGCAGAAGAGTGCAATCTTGCGGCGCATCTCGGGCGAAATCTCTTTCTCGGTGCGGAGCACGAGGATGTCGGGCTGAATACCCACCTCCTGCAGAGCCTTCACGGAGTGCTGTGTGGGCTTGGTCTTAAGCTCTTTTGCAGCAGCGATGTAGGGCACGTAAGTGAGGTGCACGCAGAGGCTGTTGATGCCGAGCTCCCAGCGGAGCTGACGCACGGCCTCGAGGTAGGGGAGCGACTCGATGTCGCCCACGGTACCGCCGATTTCGGTGATGATGTAGTCGTAGTTTCCGGTGTTGCCGAGGAATTTCACACGTCGCTTTATCTCATCGGTGATGTGAGGCACAATCTGCACTGTCTTGCCCAGATAGTCGCCGCGGCGCTCCTTGTCGATCACGCTCTGGTATATGCGGCCGGTGGTCACATTGTTGGCGCGCGAAGTGTGCACATTAGTGAAGCGCTCGTAGTGCCCGAGGTCGAGGTCGGCCTCATGGCCGTCTTCGGTCACATAGCACTCACCGTGCTCGTAGGGGTTGAGCGTGCCCGGATCGATGTTGATATACGGGTCGAACTTCTGGATAGTGACACGCAAGCCTCTGGCCTTAAGCAGACAAGCGAGCGACGAGGAAATAATTCCTTTTCCGAGCGACGACACGACGCCGCCGGTGACGAATATGTATTTTGTATCCACGCTGAGCGTATTTTTCAAGTGTTAAAACAAATTCATGCAAAATTACAAAAACTTTGTCAGACGGACAAATGTAAAGAGCGGGATGGTCAATTCTTTGAAGGTGCTTTCCAAATCATTTCGTTAATTTCAGCATCAATGATTTCTTTGCCTTGGTATCTCAGCGGTATGAGATATGGCTTGCAGAAAAGGAAACGCTTTCCGGCTTTGGTTGTAAATGGTATAAAACGTGCGGATGTGAGAAATACTACATCCCGTAGATGTATGGTGATTGTGTGCTCGGTGTCGATGTATTCTTCGGTGTAGGGGAGTATAATGTTGTTTTCAAATATAAAAAAGTCGGAGTCAGAGTTCGGCGCGAAGTGATACAATTCTTCCGGGACAACATTCTGCAAGCCGCTGCTCCACATAGAATAAATGTTGAAATTTGGTTTGCCGATGGTGTAGATCGGGGGCTCTGACGGCTTTGTCAAATCATAGTAAATTGGTTCTCCATGGTTTTGCTCCAGCATTGTCATTGCGGTTTCGACATCGGAATTCATTTTCCGGAACCAAGGAATACATATCGCCAAGCCGGCAATAATAAGAGTCCAGGCGATTATACTTCCAATTTTTGCAAAGAGAAGGCCCACCTTTTTTAAAACATCGAGATAGTACAGGGTGTAAATGATGCCGCAAATCGACACTGCTTCGAGACACCAAGACGTGCGTAGTCCGGTAAGAAAAGTCCTCCAACAGCACCAAGCGGTAACAGCCATGGCCAGCAGCATCACATGTAAAGGAGCCTTGAATTTCCGGCGGTTGTCAGGATGGATGTACAATAAATTCAACAGCAGGAAGAAGTAAAACGGGATAGCATATACGGCACTTTTCAGAGGATGGATAAATCCACTGAAAATCACTCCTACGTTTGATTGCCGTGCAGCAGTGCCCGGGCACAGAGCCAATGCTATCAACCCTGCCATCAAACCGACTACGAAAAAGGTGTTGCTTCGAGTGCGGTATGATTTATCACATATCATCACAGCCAGAGTGCCAATCAGCAAAGTGCCGCCATAGATTTCATGTCCGAGGGCTATGATTACCGCGAGGAAAAACGACTTAAGATCAGATCCGAGTTTTTTATTTATGAATAGAAAGATTCCGAGTAGGAAAAATACACCGGAAACAATATAGTTTGCAGCGAACATTGCCACAAACATATAATCGACCCAAGGCATGGCGAATACCCAGAGAAACACACCAATGGAGTAAAGAAAGAAATTGAGCTTCCAAACTTGTGAAATGCGTGCAATCAAGTAGACATTAATGCAGACACTTAAACCAAGCAGGGAGGCAAGCAGTAATTTAGGCAGGGTGATGAATAAGGGGCTGAGCATCTGTGCAAGTCGGCCGTTGTCGTAAAAGTAACGATAACCTACAGACTCTTTCCATCCATTGAAGAAATCGGTCAGGGAATGAGTGCTTAGAAAGGCGAGCATAGGCTCCCTGAACTCAAGGTCATCGATTAAATATGGGTGTAAATAATATAAGACGGTATATAAAACGAAGATACACAGCATTGATAGCTGAAAGCCTCGAATATTGATGTGTTCCGGGCGCATAGAAATTAAAGAGTATTACCAAGAAAAAGGTGAAATGATGTCGATGCCGGTGATAGTGTACAGATGTCGTGGCATAGTGATGTATATCGGCAGGAAATAGGAGTATTCACCATCAGAACAATAGAAGAGAGCTTGGTTGCCGACGGTAGAGACCGGTTTGCCATCGAAATAAACTGTGCAGTTCCATTTTTCGATGGATGAATCGGGAATCTTGAGTACGATGTAGTCTTTATAGTAATATGCTTCAACGTTTCCGCTCAGTCTTCTTGCTTTTTGGGGTGAGAAATCTTTAAGAGCCTCAGGTACAATCCTGTCGAAGGGATATCCCGGTGTAAGATATACATCAAAAGTAGGTTTGCCGAGTAGATATATGGGTGCAGTGTCGGAGGTGTGTATAGGCAAAAAAATTCCTGACTTGTCTGGCGATTGTGTGGTTGTATTGATGGCCAACATGACTTCGCGCTTCATTTTATAGAACCATACAACGGATACGGTGCTTTGTATGATTATAAGTATTAATATTAATAAAGCAACTGATGTGGAAATGCTTGATTTTAACGAAGGCAAAAGTTTTGAAAAAAGATATGCCAATCCCGGAGCTGTAAACAACAGCATAATCCAAGGTATGCGATAATCGCTCATGAAGCATCTCCATACAAGCCAACCAGCAAGAGCTCCGCCAAATAGGAAAGCAAGCGTTGGGGAGAACAACCGCTTGCGCATCTTTCGGAAAAACATGCACAATAAAGTAACTATGACAAATACATAGTAGGGAGTTGCTGTGACTATGCCTAGGCTAAGTTGCCATAGGCCGGCTATGCCGAACATCCCGTTTCCACGACGAGATGCACCCGGAATGCTGCCAAGATAAATGATGGCGGCGAGGAGACCCAGTATCATTGCTATGCTTCTTGCGGATCGATAGCGAGGTACTGTAATCACCACACCGATTATCCCTCCGATTAGAGCCGCTGAGAATGCTTCGTGAAAAGTGCCGATTATAAAGAACAGAATGAAAGATAGTGGTTTATTTCTAATCTTGTCACTCAAAAACAGTATTATTGTAGCAAATGATATTGCAGAAGGCAGCACATAGTTCAACGCATGCATAGTTGTGAACATGCCATCGAACCAAGGGAGAACGTACGCAAGCGAGAGTGAGAGGAGTGTGAAAGCCGGAAGGCTGTTTTTCCATGATTTTGAAAGGATTGCGCCGAAATAAAGCGTCAATCCTACACAAGCACCCAAAAGAATGCCTAAAATCGGTTTGGGAATGATAACAAGGAAATTACCGAGAAGATTTACTATTCGACCATTATCCTCGTTTATGCGGAAAATGACTGAATCGGTAAGGCAATTGATGAAAGTTGAGAATGAGGGGTTTGCAATGAAGTCAGAGCTATATGATTCGAACCAACCGTCATCCATCATCGGCGGCTGAAGATAAAACATCAATGCATAGAGCCCAGAAATGAGGATGGTGAAAGTCAAATAAGGCTCTATCCTTACATTAAGTTGTTGTGTATTTTTGAGCATTGTTTAGCTGTCTTTTAAAAATACATATTTGGCGCCGGTGATTTCGTGATTTTTATGTCGGATAGGGCGTTGCCTAATCTGTAAAAACACATAGTCATCTCCATCAATACTCTTGAAATATTTTGGGTTTACCCTTATTAATTCAGGAGAACCGTCGAATGTAACTGTCATTAATTCAAGCCTTGAAAAATCAATATTGCGAGCCGGAGCAACCATGAGCCCATTGTATAGAAATATTGTATTCGGACTGTCTAATAATACAGCGTCTTCCGGTTTGAAATTTTTTAAAGAAGTTGGGTACACCTCTTCAAAGACAGGATACCAGATAAAGTAGACATTGAAATTAGGTTTGCCAAGCGTATATGCCGGAACTTGGTCGCTTGTGGTCAGATCGAAAAATACATTTTCACCGGCGGTAGATTCTATTAGCTTGTTGACTTCATTTACCTCCTTGTGCATTTTTAGGAACCACGGAAGCGAAATGAAAAGCTGTGCAAAACTTACCAAAAGCAGGAGTGTGGATAAGATAATGTTCAATGGCTGTTTTTTTGAAAAATTCCATGGTGCCTGTTTCATCAAATAGATGATTCCGACAAGAGAAACGACATTCATGCACCATGTAAGTCGCAAGCCACTCATGAAGGTCCGCCACAGGCACCAACCTAATACGGATATGACGGTTATTCCCACGATATATGGCGCGTTCAGATTGTTTCGCCACGATTTGACAATTAGGGCAAGAATAAGCAACGATATATATGCATACAGCAATATGCCGTATGCTGCAGACGTCTTAAAATTAATAAAGCCTATAAAAATGTTTTGGCCATTGAACCGAACGCCGGTGCCCGGAAGAAAATATAGGTAGGCAATGCCGGCGAGTGCCGAGGCTATGAGGGCAAAGTTGTTTGCAGTCCGATAATTACGGAACAATATTACTACCGAGCAAATGCCACCAATGAGAGCGCATCCAAAAGCTTCATGGCAGCAAGATGTGACGAGGCCAAGCAGAATGGCGGTGACAAGGGTAAGCCGTTGGTGGATGAATAAGTAGAATGAAAGCAATAAAAAGACCGCAGAGGGGATGTAGTTGGCAGAGTACATTATACCGAACATGAAGTCGGGCCAAGGCATTACATATACCCAACAAAGCACCAAGACTGAGAATAACAGGTAATTCTCAGTCCACACTCCGGCTAATTTTGCGGAGATATAGATGCAGATACAAATACATGCAGATAATAGAGTGGATATCAGCCATTTCGGAAGAATGACAAGAACGGATCCAAGCAACTGAGCTATACGGCCATTGTCGCATCCGATGTGCATCAATATGGATTCTTTCCAACCATGCATCAGATCATCTAAAGAATGGGTATTAAGAAAGTCGGCCATAGGCTCGCGGAACCATAAATCATCGTTGAGGTACGGGTGCAGATAGTACATCAAGGAAAATATGGCAAATAGCAGGGAGAGAATCAGCGTGTATTTCCATTCACTTATCTTGTGTGCCATTTGAATTGATGTGATATTGAGAAGTTTGTGATGCTGTGGATATGTGATCTATCGAAGATGTGCGATGTGTATACGTAGGAATAATTGCCGGAGGCATTGTTGAAGTTAGTAAAACTGCATAGGGTCTCGTAAGGGACTCCATCGAAATATATATTGCAAAACCATTGATAAATAGGATCGTGGAAACCTTCGATTACAATGTGTCCGTCGAAAAGATAGGCTTTGCAACCGTTGATGCCTATTTCTTTACTTTGTGAAGGTGTGAAATTTTCGAGAGATGCCGGGATAATTCTGTTGTACGGAAAGCCCGGTTTCATGTAAATACCGAAATATGGACGGTTCAAAGTGTAAATTGGAGCTTCGGCTTCCGTTGTGAATTTGAAGAATAACGGCTCTGTGGTGCTCGCCTTTTCTGCAAAATGATTGGCTTCTTCGACTTCCTTATTCATTTGATAGAACCAGGGAATACAAAGTGCCGATTGAATGATGCAGACAACTATAAGCACACATCCTGCGATATTTCCCGCTATTTTTCGTCTTCCTGAATCCGAGATGCAATGTGAAAAGAGAAGCGAGAAACCAACGCATGACATCAATATCATTGGCCAAGCAGTGCGATAGGTCGATAAAAACACACGCCAGACAATGAATCCGGCCACTGTGCCCCCGAATGCAACTGCGTTCTCAGGAGTGAATATTGACGGGCGTAGTCTCCGTGAAAGAAGAGCTATTGCAGTAAGAACCGGATATACTAATCCGGGAAGTCCCAACAGGAGTCCGATGCGGAGGTTTAATATACGCGAGAAAGATAAATCTATACTCTGAGTGGAACTCGTATGTGCCACGGCTCCCAAATACAGTATGCCTGATGTCAGACCTATAACCAACATTAAAGCAGAGCGAGTCCGATATTCAGGGAAGCAGATTGCGCACCCCAATATACTCCCGATTGCTATGGCTGCAAATGCTTCGTGGCAAAATCCGATTATAAGACCTAAAGAGAGTGCTGACACTAAATTTAAGTGTGGCTTTTTCAAGAATGTGAACAAAGCAATCAAACACAACGCTGACGGAACTACATAATTTAAAGCGTAGATGATTGTAAACATAGAATCGTACCACGGAAGCAAAAATACGATACAAAATGTAAAGACACCGAATGACAGCAAGTTGTGACTCCATGCACCTGCTATTTTACTACCGTAATATAAGATGAGGCCTGTCGAAACTCCGAAAATCAGCGAAGTGATCCATTTGGGTAATAGGATGATATACGCGCCCAATAGATTGAGCAGACGTCCATTGTCATGGGCTATGCGCCATTGTATGGAAGAACTCGTGTCGCTTAAGAAGTTTTTTAGGCTTGGGTTCTTGATAAAATCGGGTATTTGCTCCAAAAACCAAATGTCATCTTGCATCCTGGGGTGTAAGAAGTACATCACGGCAAACATGACCGACAGGACAATTGCCGGTAGTATATATGCTGTAATCCTTAGTTTGTTTGTGCTATACATGCTTAGCCTTTAATCCCATGGGTGTGAGAAGAGGAATTTGAGGCCGGTGGTCCGGCGGAGGTGGTTGCGGTCGAAGGTCTGGTTTGTGTAGAGGTAGCGGTAGGTGCCGGAGTCGTTGGTGAAGCGGGTGAGGTGGCATTTGACCACGGGGTAGGGTACGCCGTCGAACGATACTTCCACCGTCCATGTCTTTTGTGGCATGGAGGGATCGTCGGCCACTACTATGCACTTGTCGTAGAGATAGGCCTCGCAGTCGATGCCTATGGGTGTGGCTCTGTCGGGGGCGAAGCCGGCGAGAGTGGCCGGTACTACGCGGTCTTTCGGGAAGCCTATGGTGCCGTAGAGCGCGAAGTTGGGGCGGTTGAGGGTGTATAGCGGTGCGGTGCTCTCGGTGGTGAAGTCGTAGAAGAAAGTTTCGGTGTCGGGGTTGGCTTCCACCATTTCGTTGGCGCGGTTCACTTCGCTGCGGAAGCGGAAGAACCAAGGTAGGGTGAGGGCCGGTTGGCCTACGCCGGCAAGCAGGATGATGTATGCCGCGACTTTTGCCCACTTGCGGCGCTCTATGTCGCTGATCAGGGCTCCCGCCATCCACGCTATGCCTGCGGCTGTGAGCAGGAGCATGGGCCATGCCGTGCGGTAGCCGGTGAGGAAGCAGCGCCAGAGCATCCAGCCTGCGAGGGCGGCTCCTGCGATTGCTGCTCCTTCGGGGGTGACTATGCGCTCGCGGACTTTCTTTGATTTGATTGAAGCGAAAAGTGCGACGACGAGTGCTGCGGCATAGGCATAGAAGGGTGCTCCCTGCATGAAGCCTATGTTGAGGTGAATCATCTTATAGGTGTCGAGCATACCGCCTACGCGCAGCGATGTGGCGGGCACGGATGCCATGTAGACGAGAGCCAGCAGCGCGCCGACAAGCCATGCTGCGCTGCTTCGGGTACGGTAGGCTGGGAAGCATAAAAGAAGAGCCACGGTGCTTCCGGCTATGAGGATGGCATTGGCTTCGTGCCATGCTCCGGCAAGAAATGCGAGTGCGATGGCTGCCGCGAGATTGAACCGCTGCCGGGTAAGCATGATATACATGCAGCCGCAGATTATTGCGCTGCTTACCACGTAGTTGAGGCCGAAAGCGGTCTGCGTCATCGAGTCGTACCACGGGGGCAGGAAGATGAAGCCTGCTGTCCACAAGGCGAACACGGGCAAGTTGCGTCGCCACGCACCGAGCAGCTTTGCTCCAAGATATATGGAGGCACCGACCGACAGGCCCGGAAGGAGTGCCGACAGCCATTTCGGGCCGGCGAGCAATGCGGCGCATATCAGGTTGGGGATACGCCCGTTGTCTTCGTAGAAGTGGTATAGAAATGAGCTTTTGGCACTTTGGATAAATGTTGCCCACGATGGTGCCGAGGTGAAGGCTGCCATGTCGTCGAGAAACCAGCGGTCGTCCATCATCGGAGGCTGCAGGTAGTACATGAGGGTGAACATCGCTGTAAGGAGCGATGTCACCGTAAGGTAGGGCCACAGTGCTGTTTCTGTCCTATTCATTTTCGATGCTTAGTCGGTCCCGGTTGAGGCGTGAGGTGTAGTCCTGGATAAACGCCTGTGCCCAGCGGAGCATACGATTGGCCTCGTCGTGGTCGTAAGTGTCGGCGGGCTTGCTCTGTGTGGGGTCGGCGGCGGTGTCGTAGACTTCGTCGATGCCGGTGAGGTCTGGCGTGGTGTAGATGGATATAGTATTGCCGACCACGAAGTACCGGCCGCCGTCGGTGCGCACTATGCCGTAGGAGTCGGGTGCCGCTGCTCCCAAGCTGACAAAGGGTGCATCGTAGCTTACTTCATCGAGAATGACAGGGGCGATGTCGTGCTGCGATAGCACACGGTCGGCGATGCGGGCGGGAGCGCGTGAGCCGTCGGGCGTATATACAATCAGAGGGATGCGGTTGCGGATGTAATCGCTGTCGTAGGGCGTGCCTTTAAAGTCGCGGTTTCCGTGGTCGCCGGTGATGAAAAAAGTGGTGTTGGCGTACCATGGCATTGTTCGCGCTATCTCGAAGAAGTGACGGATAGCTTGGTCGGTGTATTCGAGACCGCGCTCGGGCGACGCTTCGGGGTGCTTGAAAGAAGAAGTATCCCAACCTTCGGGCAAGGTGAACGGGCCGTGAGCCGACACCGTGAACCATGTGGCTATGAAGGGGCTGCCGAGCGATGTCAGGTCGTGTGCCACATATTCGGCCATAGGATAGTCGAAGATGCCCCACACGCCGTCGAAGTCGGCATCGTTGGCGTAGGCTTCACGGTCGATGATGCGCGAGTAGCCGGCTGCGAATGCCGTCTGGTCGATGTTGAAAGAGCCGTGTTTGCATCCGTAGTAGAAAGTGGTGCTCCAGCCGCGTTTGGCAAGGAGCTTGGCCGGGCTGTCGATTATGTTTTTGTTGTACGGCGACAGCATGAAGTAGAAGGGCTCGAACGCCGGAAAACCGGCCATCACCGCCGTGGCACCACCGGCCGATACGCGGCCGCAGGCAATTACGTCCTCGTAGACCGTGGACTCGCGGCTGAGGGAGTCGAGAAAGGGCATGAGGTGGCGCTGAGCGCCGTCGGAGGCTACGGCAAGATTGTCGATCCACTCGGCGCCACCGCTCTCTATGATGATAATCATGATGTTGCGCTTGCTCAGTGAACCTTCGGGCGCTCCGGGGTGCACTGAGTTGCGCATAGCGGCGAGCTCTTGCTCGGAGAAAAACTCGAGCACGGGCTCGTAGTTGCTTTTCTTGACGTTGAGTGAGCGCAGGATGCAGAAAGGCGAGTTGAGCACGGCGTTGATTTCTGGCGGAGTCTTTACCACGAAGGCCGCGTCGGGGATTGCCAGCGGTATGCCCGAGCCCGTGCGCCCTCTCATGCCAAGGGCGCATAGGCCGCCCAGGACGATGAAAGCGAGCACGCGCACATACCATCGCGGGAGTGCAGCAGGCTTCTGCACGGCCACGAGGCGGTAGAGCAGCACAAGAATGGCGATGGCGGCAATGCCGGCAGCAAAGGCCCACCAGTAGGATGCGGCATATTGGCCCACGATGTTTCCTATGCCGCTGTCGGTGGTGATGTTGAGCACGTTGACCCACCTGAGTCGGGCGCCAGTGAAGCGGTAGTAAGGGATGTCGCCGATGTTTATGGCCAGCATCAGTCCATTGCACACCCAGTAGACCCAATCGGTGATTTTGAGCCAGATACGCTTGTAGACGAAGCCGAACGGCAGCAGGCGCATCGCTATGAAAAGAGCGTTGAAGTAGAGAGCCGCCGAGAGGTCGAATCGGAGGCCGTGCATGCTCAGGCGCAGCGTCTCGCCGAAGCCCGGTGCCCCCACGAGGTCGTGGTTGTAGAGTACGAAGCCGAAGCGTGTGAGCCAGAGCAGCAAGAGCGCCAGCACGAAGGCATAGAGTGTGGCAAGGTATATATTGGTGCGGTAGAGTGATGTCAGCCTGCGCATTGCGATATTAAGAGAAGAAGTGAGAATACGAACATGAGCATCGATGTGATGCCGAGGAAGGGGTTGAGGGCAGCTCCCGAGAGGCGGTGTATCTTCAAGGCTATTGCACAGCCGGCCATCGCGAGTGCAATCGGAGCAGCTATCCAGCCTTTGCCCGCAGCGAGCCATGCGGGAGCGCTGAGTGCGGCGGCAGCAACAGCGTTGAAAGCGTAGAGGCAAAGGGCAGTGCGCGCCCCGAGGGTATTGGCGAGTGTATGCTTACCCACAGCAGTGTCGTCGGGGATGTCGCGGTAGTTGTTTACAATAAGCACGTTGGCGCCGAGGAGCCCTATTGCCAGCGAGATGGCGGCCACTAAGGGGGCGAATAGAACGCCTGCCATAAGGTAGTACGTGAGGTTGACCGGCACCAGACCGAAGAAAATCACGACAGCCACCTCGCCCATGCAGTGCGTCGACAGCGGCCACGGCCCTGCGCTGTAGGCGAGAGCTCCGAGCCCGATGGCCACTCCTGCGGCTATGAGCCACAGCCCACCCCATGCGGTTAGCGAGAGCCCAACGATTGCGGCCACTGCGAGGGTGCCGAAGCAGGCTTTCTTCATGGCTTCGGGCGAGAGGTCACCTTCGGTGACACCTCGCCGTGGTCCCTGACGGCCGGCACGGTCGCGCCCGGCCCGATAGTCGTAGTATTCGTTTGCAAAATTTGAGGCAATCTGGCAAAGCAGGGCGAAAACCATGCAGAGCACAGCCTGTGGCCATGCGAAGCAGCCATCGCTGATGGCACATGCCCACGCCGCCAGCACTCCCGCCACCGATACCGGCAGTGTGCGCAGCCTCATAGCCTCTATCCAGTACTTGAATGTGTTCATACAGAGCACAAAATTACGCAAAAATCTTGTGATTTTCACATCGGCAGAATAAAAAGGTCTCTGACTCCGCAACCTATCGACAGTTATGTGCTGAATCCTTGGTGAATTATCTATAATGAATACTTATTATTGTTCGAGAGATTATACGCTTAGCTCTGTTTCGATGTCCTCGATAGTGGGCAGAGAGCTTTTGAATTCATCCGGTATAAATTTTGTGAGCTGAAATTCTGCCACCCCGATTGGCTGAGAGGAAGATTCGAGTGCGTATTGAGCAAGCACGCTGTCTTTATTTTTGCATATAAGCAGTCCGATGGTGGGGTTATCCTGTTCTGTCTTTACAAGATGATTTACCGCAGTCATATATGTGCCGAGCTGCCCGATGTCGCCGGAGTCGAATGTTCCGGTCTTAACCTCAATCACACAATAAGCGTGCAGGCGGATATTGTAAAACAATAGGTCGATGAATTTCTCTGTGTGACCGATTTTCAGTCGGTACTCTTGGCCAACGTATGCGAACCCCGAGCCCAGCTCCAGAAGAAAGCGTGAGATGTTGGCCATCAAAGCCTTTTTCAGTTCACGCTCCTTGTACGGCTCCGTCATTTCGGTAAAGTCGAAAATATATGGATCCCGTGTAATTTCTTGTGCGAGGTCGCTGTCGGGTGCAGGCAGCAGTCGGGAGAAACTTGACTGAGCTTTGCCCTGTCGAAGATGAAGACCGCTGTCGATGAATGTTTTCAAGACATTCCTCGACCAACCATCTTCTACGGTTTTCTTCAAATAGAATATCGCCGCATCAAGATTGCCATCCTCAAAAT
>JAMPHP010000015.1 GCA_023663365.1 Muribaculaceae bacterium
TTAGAAACTGTTTAAATTTATTTATCGCAGGATTTGAGAAGGATTGTCATTTGGAATTTTAATCTTGATGAAGGAGTTTAGGGGTTCCTAAATGACTGAATCAAGATTAAAAATACATTGACAAGACGCTCAAAGACAAGATAAAATAAATTTTAAACAGTTTCTTAACCAAGCCCCGGGAACCGCAGTTTCCGGGGCTTGTTGTGCTGTAGCGGCAGAGCGCAGGCGCGCTCGCGGTTGAGTATTTTTCCGCGGATATACGTAGACATAGTATGATGAAACGATTACTTATAAACCTCATTACCATACTATGCTCGTACAGCGCCTCATTTGGCGCCTCTCACCCTGCCACAGGTTGCTACTGGCAGTGGATGAACGGCAACATTTCCAAGGAAGGTATCACCAAAGACCTCGAATATATGAAAGCGGCAGGCATCGAATCGGCTTTCATTTTCGATGTCGGTGTAGGCGTGGAGAAAGGGTCGGTGGACTACGGCAGCCCCGAATGGATTGAAGCCGTGCGACATGCCTGCAAAGAGGCCAAGCGCCTCGGCATCACTCTCGGCATCCACAATGCCCCGGGCTATACCGCCACCGGCGGCCCATGGATAAAGCCCGAAGAGTCGATGAAGGAAATCACATGGAGCGTATCCTCGAAAAAAACGCCCCCGGTTCCTGCACACAAACACGGTTTCTATAAGGACCTCAAGATATTCCGCACAAATACGGCCGATGAAATGCAGACCCTCGGCTGCCGGCTGGAGAAAGACAGCTGCATCACCGTGACTCTCGCCAAGGAAAAGCCTCTCACGGGCTTCAATCTATGGCGTGGCGAAAGGGAGACTCCGCTCGACCCCTACGACGGCCCGCGCGACTACGCCCCTCGAATCACAGTGGAGGCAAGCACCGACGGCATGAACTGGCAAAATCTTGGCACTGCCTCGGGGCCGGCTCTTAAGGCTCGCGACATCCCCATCCATTTTTCATGCCCTGCCACAGGGTGCCGCTTCCTGCGCCTGCGCAGCAACCGAGGCACAAACCTCGACCGTATAGAAATCCTCACGGCAGAAGGCTCGGGCAAGAGCTTCCGCCGCGTGGGCTACACCACCAACGGTCAGACGGTGACAGCAGCTCCCGATGCCGGCGTTGGTCTGGAAGTCGACAAGCTCTCGCGCAAGGGTATAGAGGCTCATTTCGGGCGCTTCCTGCGTCCCATGCTCGACAGCCTCAGCGAATACTGCGGCAACACATTGGCATACATTGTCATCGACAGTTGGGAAGCCGGCTCTCAGGATTGGACTGAAAGCCTCGGCACTGAATACCTCACCGAAGGCGAAGGTCGCGACTTCGTCAACGGCGCTCTTTACCGCTCCTCGCCCACCAAGCAGCGCCTCTTCATGGAGGAGTATGTGATGCCTCTCAAGGAAATGATAGCGCCTTACGGGCTGAAACTCGCAGGCGAGCCTTACGGCAACGGTGACTTCGACCGAAAAACATACGCATCGGCTTTCGACCTGCCCATGAGCGAGTACTGGGCACGCTGCCACTACGGCACGATCGAGCGACCGCTGTTTGTGTCGCGCTACGCTCACTCTGCCGGCCGCGACGTGATAGGCTGCGAGGCCTTCACAGCATACCCCGGCGATGCCGACATCGCACCCACCCTCGGCAGCTTCCGCGAAGATGTCGACAAGCTCTGCAATGCCGGTGTCAACTACTTTGTGCTTCATTGCGTGGCTCATCAGGACAGCGACAAAAGCCCGCGCACAATGGGTCCCTTCGGCACTCGCTTCGACAGAGCTCATGCCAATGTTGACTCAGTGAGGGCTCTCACCGATTATATCCGCTCCCGCATCGAGCTTCAGAAACATCGGGTGACTTTCGACTACAGCTGCGGCGACGAAGGCCAGAAGGCTTATCTCCGACTACCCAAAGGGCACAAGGAGGTGAAAGCACTGCTCTACTGCCACCAGAATATGACTGAGGAAGTGCTCTTCCGCAGCGAACTCTTCTGCTCGCGCATGGATAGCCTCGGCGTGGCCATGGCCTTCGTGCAGGGCGGCTCGCAGAACTGGGATGTGGCCGACGGATGCCGGGAGCGCTTTGAAGCCATCATAAAGGACTTCGCAAGCGGCACGGAGCACCCCGAGCTGGCATCTGTGCCGGTGATACCGTTCGGACACTCGGCTCAGGCAACTTTCCCCTGGAACTTCGCCGCATGGAACCCCGAGCGTACCCTCTGCATAATCTCATTCCACGGCGATGCTCCCCGCACCAACCTCTGCGGCTACGGTCGCGCCAACATCGAGTGGGGTCGCACCCGCAACATCGACCGCATACCCGGCCTGATGATAGAAGGCGAATACGAATGGTGGGAAGCACGGGTGCGCCCGGCACTGGCTTTCAGAATGATGTACCCCGACAGCCGCATTTCCTTCCTTTGCGATGCCGGTCGCGGCCACTTCGACCTGTGCGAAGCCACGCAGGACTACATGGCACGCTTCATAGCCAAAGCTCTCGCCGACCCACGCCCCGATGGAGGCGTCTACTACTCTCGATGGATGGAAGACGGCAGCGAAAGCACCGACCCGCACGATATGTTCTGGTATCAGGACGAAGAGATGGCAGCACTCACAAAAGCACGCTATGAGGCCACACGTGGCAAGAAGATGCAGTATGTGTCCGCTCGACTTGGCGGCAAGCTACTGCCCTACGATGCCAACTCCCACATCAAAATTTCGGCCGACTGCCCGGCCGGCGAGTTTACGGTCGAGCCGGTATTTACCGACGAAAACCGCAGCGGCGAAAGCAACGCTCACGCGTCGGTGCGGCCTCGTGTGGTGCTGATTTCGGGCCCTGCCATTCAGACCGGGGAGTACACTTTCCGCTTCGATCCCGACTACTTCGGCGACGACCCCAAGCGCCTGTGGGCAGGCATCACAATATGCGTCGAAGCCGATGGTGACGACAGCTACAAGCCTGCCGTGCAGGAAATCAGACTGTTTCCAAAGCAAGCAGCGCAGCCTTGACGGCCAAGCCACCGGCATAGCCGGTGAGGCTTCCGTCGGCGCCCACCACGCGGTGGCACGGCAGAACTATCGACAGCGGATTGGCACCCACTGCCGATGCCACCGCCCGCACAGCCGTCGGATGGCCTATCGCGGCGGCGAGCTGTCCGTAGCTCACTGTGGTGCCGTAAGGGATAGTCGAAAGCCGCAGCCACACAGCCTGTTGCAGCGGAGTGCCGACAATCTGCAGCGGTAAATCGAAGCAGCGACGCTTGCCGCTGAAATACTCGTCGAGCTGCCGCCGGCAAAGCTCAAAGACGGGCTGACGCTCATCCTCGACTTCCAATCCATAAGCAGCCCTGAGCCGGCGCAGCACACGGGCATGAGCGCGTCCGGCGAGCCAGTCGGCCATGCAGAGGCTGCCATCGACAGCGCCGAGCGCCATCTTCCCACAAGGGGTGTCTATCATCTGAGTGTACCACATAGCGATTTTAAGTACAGCGGGTTATAAAGTTTTGAGTGATTACTCATAATTTGTCCGCAGGCAAAATTACGATTTTTTTCTCAGAAAAATTTGGAAGTTTGAACTCCCGTCGCTAACTTTGCGTTATAAAAACAAAGGCAAGAGAGCCTGAACCGAATACCACATCAAAGTAGATTGGGAAACTCGTCAATTAATCGTGAAATACCGAGACAAGCTTAGCCAACCGATGGCGGGCCTCAGCGGCGGCTTCGGTCGCCGAGCCTTAGAGCCGGAGGATTACAAAGGGTGGCGAGCACTCAAATCCTGTCTTTTCGGAGTTTCATCGCATCCTTTGATGTGGCTCTTACAGAAAGCGCTTCCACCACGGAAGCGCTTTTTTCGTGCAATACCTAAAGAACTCGGGCTCCACCCGCACCAACGAATGAAGCCCAAGAATTTATAATTTTTAATTTATAATTTATAACTTATAATTTACTCCTCTACTGCATCCGGAGCTACGCCCTTTGGCAGTGTGAGGTGCAGCCAGATGAAAGCAATCACGCCCGAGAGCACGGAGCCCACCACGATGCCGAGCTTGGCATGGCTCAGCAATGCAAGCTGCGCGGGCACCGAAGCGTCGAACGACAAGGTGGCTATGAAAATCGACACCGTGAACCCTATACCGCCGAGCATAGCCATCGAAGCCATCATGTGCCAGTCCGCGTGCTTGGGCATGGGAGCCCAGTGCAGCTTCACGGCAATCCAAGAGAACAGCAGGATGCCGATAAACTTACCTGCGACGAGGCCGAGAATCACAGCCAGCGAGATACCTTCTACCACCGAAGCCGGAGCCATGTCGAGCAGGAAGATGCCGGCGTTTGCGAAAGCGAAGAGCGGAAGGATGAAGTAGTTCACGATGGGGTGAAGGGAGTCCTCAAGATCCTGCAGGGGCGATATCACTTTGTCGGAGGCACTTTCCACCTCCTTGAGCCAGTTGAGCTGCTCTTTGCCGAGGATAGTGCGCTTCTCGAGGTCCTGCTCGTCCTCATCGCCCTTGAAGTGCGATATGGAGTTGCGGATAATCTTGATATACTTCTTGGGGGCGAACACCGGCGTGGCAGGCACGCAGAAAGCCACGAGCACACCGGCGATGGTGGGATGTATGCCCGAGTTGAGGAAGAGGAACCATATCACACCTCCGATGAGTAGATAGAATATCTTGCTCTTGATGTGCAGGCGCGAGCCCAGGAGCAGCACGCCGAAGAGCAGCGCCGCATAGAGCAGCAGCATCGGCTCGATATGGCTCGAGTAGAAGAGAGCTATCACGATGATGCCGCCGATGTCGTCGACCACCGCAAGTGTGGGGAGGGAAATCTTGAGCGAGAGTGGCACACGCTTGCCGAGCATAGAGAGCACACCGAGCGAGAACGCGATGTCGGTAGCCATAGGGATGGCAGCGCCGCCGGCATAGTCGGTACCACGGCTGAGAAGATAGTAGATGAGCACGGGCACACACATGCCGCCGATTGCTCCAACAATAGGCAGAAGCGCCTGCTTGAACGACGAGAGCTCGCCCACGAGCACCTCGCGCTTGATCTCAAGCCCTATCGAGAAGAAGAAGATAGCCATGAGGGCGTCGTTGATAAACGACAGCAGCGACATCGGGTGGCCGCTGTGGCTGAAGATATTGAAGTCGCCAAGCTGAAGCCGTATTTCCTGCTCCCAGAATGCGAAGTAGAAATCGTTTACGGCCGGGATATTGGCGATGACGAGAGCCAGCACCGTGGCTGCTATAAGGAGGTTGCCGCCGGAGGCATGTCGGCGAAGAGCCTGCTTGGCCGAGAAAAACATACCGCCCGGAAAGATTGCGCTCCCTGCGCTTTCCCAGTTCTGCTTACGCCCGGCAGAGGGGCTGTCTGTGTGTGATGAATGTGCCATTTTCAAAAAGTATTACTATTTGACAACAAATGGCATAAGCCAAAAGTTTGCTGCAAATAGAAGCTCAGAAATTACTATTGGAAAGCCGAAACCGCAGATGGATTTCCCTTTCTTGTACCTATTATATCATGCAAAATGGCTGCAAATTTAACACTTTTTGGCGATATTACCTCAATTGATACTTAAAAAACTCCTTTCCTAGAGTAAATTGACCCCACCCTCCGGCGGTGAGCCGATGAGTGGGGTGTGAGTTTAGGGGGATGGGAGGATTATTCAGTGATGTCGGCGGGCAGCTGCGGCATTGCGCCTTTCTTTGTGCACACGAAAGCCGAGGTGCGCACAGCCAGTGCATGTGCTTCGGCCACGCTCTTGCCACGGAGGATGCCCGAGATGAAAGCGGCGGTGAACGAGTCTCCCGCACCCACGGTGTCGGCCACGTCCACCTTAGGCGTAGGCTGGAATGATACGTTGCCTGGAGTGAACACGTAGCTGCCGTTGATGCCACAGGTGAGGATGAGCATCTTCAGGTTGTACTTGCCGAGCAGTATCCAACACTTGTCCTGAAGGTCGATGCCGGGATAGCCGAACATACGGCTTACCGTGACGAGCTCCTCGTCGTTGATCTTCAGGATATTGCAGCGGGTCATTGAGTTGCAGAGTATTTCCTTGTTGTAGAAACCTTGACGAAGGTTCACGTCGAAGACTATCAGCGGCTTGTTCTCTTCGGGGATGGCATCGAGGAAGCGGTTGATGGTACTACGCGACACCACATTGCGCTGCGCCAGCGAGCCGAAGCACACGGCGTGAGTGCGCTCGGCGAGGCGCTCGAGCATGGCATTGTAGGGGATATTGTCCCATGCCACATTCTCCTTGATTTCGTACTGGGGTATACCGGCCTGGTCGATTTCCACTTGCACCGTGCCGGTAGGATAAGGCACGGTCTCAATCTGATGTGTGAGCCCCTTCGTGGTGAAGTTCTCTATGATTTCATGGCCGAGAGGGTCGTCGCCGACGGCACTTACCACACAACTGGGCAGGCCGAACTGCGACACGTGATATGCGAAGTTGGCGGGCGCACCGCCTATTTTCTTACCTTCGGGGAGGACATCCCACAGAGCCTCGCCCATTCCTACTACGATTCCGTTCATTGGTATTATAAGGTTTTTGTTTATTTCTTGATTTTAAAAATATAGAACAAGAGATAGAGCACACCGGCAGTCATCACCGCCACTGCTCCGTGCTGGCCACCGAGGAAGTCGCTCGCATAGCCCATTGCCAACGGGAACACGGTGCCACCGAAGAGGCCCATGATCATCAGGCCCGACACTTCATTCTGCTCCGAGGGTGAGTTGTTGAGCGCCTGCGAGAAGATGATGGAGAACACATTGGAATTACCGAATCCGATAAGGGCGATGCCGGCGTAGATCATGTGTATGGTATCGCTCACGAAGAGTATGCACATGGCTGCGAACATCATCAGCACACTGATGGCGAAGAACTTTTTGGCCGATACCGTGCGGAGGATGAATGAGCCGAGCAGGCAACCGGCAGTGCGGAAGATGAAGTAGAGGCTTGTGGCAAAACCGGCTTCCTCGAGGGGCAGCCCCAAGCGCTCGATGATGATTTTGGGGGCGGTGGTGTTGGTGCCCACGTCGATGCCCACATGGCACATGATGCCGAGGAAGCACAGGAGGATAAACGGACGGCCGAGGAGCTTGACGCACTCAAGGAAGCCCGAAGCCCGGTCGGGGCGCTCTTCGTGGATAGGCGTGGCACCGAGCATGGCTATCGAGAGCATACACACCACGGCGTAGATGGGGAAGAGCACACGCCAGCCGAGGCCAAAGGTGATGGCGGCCGAGGTTGCGCCCCAGGCTGCCAGCACGGGGGCAAGGAAGGATGCTATCGCCTTGACAAACTGGCCGAAAGTGAGTGTGGAGGCGAGCTTATCGGAGGAGATGAGGTTGCTCACCAGCGGGTTGAGGGAGGTCTGCATCAGTGCATTGCCTATGCCAAGGAGAGAGAATGCCACGAGCATCTCGTAGTAGCCTGTGCCTACCATGGGCACCAGGAGCGACACGGCAGTGAGCACGAGGCTCACCAGCACGGTGCGCTTGCGGCCTATGCGGTTCATGAGCATACCGGTAGGCACCGAGAATATCAGGAACCAGAAGAATACCAGCGAGGGGAAGAGATTGGCCTGGGCATCGGTGAGGCCGAGGTCTTTCTGCACGTAGTTCGATGCGGTGCCCACGAGGTCAACAAATCCCATGGCGAAGAAGCACAGCATCACGGGGATAAACTGCATCAGGGCGCCTTTGCGGCCAACTGCTACTGCGGGTGAATTGTCCATATCTTTATTTTGTGTTTTTTATTGAGTAAACGTCGAGTGAGTTGAGCGATGCGCTGCCTCCCTGTGCCGAAAGGGCAAGAGTGAGATGGGGCTCGTTGGGGAACACGAGGTTGGTGAGCACGAAGTTGCCCTCGTCGTCGAAGACCTCGATGCTTGATGTGTCCACGAAGATGCGAAGCGACTGCTGTGTGCCCGTGCGCAGTGTGGGAGCGGTGACGATGGCGGGGAAATCGCGGCTGAAGTCGGATATGCCGGCGGCGGTGCGGTCGAATGAGAATGTCGAAGCCACGGGGTCGAAAGTCATCACCACGCTTTCGCCTGCATTGTTTGAGAGGGTGAGAGTCACCGTCTCTGCCTTTCGGGCGTTGAGCGAGAGGTCTATCTCGCATACACCGCGGCTGTCGGCCGGGAGCGTGAATATGCGGGGCTTGCGGCCTATGCTCTTGCCCTTGGCCGAAAGGAGTTTCTTGCCGCGCAGGGCATCGACTTCGGGCGAAGGCACGGTCTTGAGATAGTATCCGCCGTCGGCAGCCTTGAAGAGCGAGATGTCGCGCGGGAGAGTGTTAGCGCTCCTGAATTGGCGGGTGGGTACCTCGGCGGCATATTGCCAGTTGCTCATCCATCCGATCACCACATTTCGGTCGTCGGGGGCATTGCTCCACGACACCGTGGCGTAGTGGTCCTTGCCGTGGTCCATCCATTTGGTAGGCACTTTACCGTCGGCATCGGTGTCGGGGGTGAACGTCTTGCCGTCGAAGGTGCCGGTGAAGTATTGCGTGGCGCTGCCGCCGAAGATGCCACCGGGGTTAAGGTTGCAGATCAGCGCCCAACGCTTCTCGTCGGAGCCCTCTACGGGGAGCTCCACCAGGTCGGGGCACTCCCACACGCCATCCTGCGCGCCGAGCCCTTTGCCGAAGGAGCTCTGAAGCGTCCAGGTGCGGAGGTCGGGCGATGTGAAGATGAGCATCTCATGGTCGAGAGGGTGTGCCAGAAGCATGTTCCACTCGCCGATGGCTTCGTTGAAGAACATATTGGGGTCGCGGGCCTCGCTCTCGAGAGTGAGGATGGGGTTGCCGGGATAGACGGTGAAGTTTGCTCCGCCGTCGGTGCTGTAGGCCATGCTCTGCATCTGGCTCATGCCTGCCGACGTATATAGCGCCACCACTGCATCGGTGCCGAAACCGGCGGTGTTGTTTTTGTCGACCACGCAGCTGCCGCTGAACACCGAGCCGAGTCCATTGGGCTCGATAGCAAGGGGATGATGCTCCCAGTTAATAAGGTCGGTGGAGCTTGAGTGGCCCCATGTCATGTTCTGCCACTTGGAGCCGTAGGGGTTGTACTGATAGAAGAGGTGCCACACGCCATCTTTATAGAACATTCCGTTTGGGTCGTTCATCCATCCGTAGAGAGGGGTATGATGAAATGCCGGGCGGAATTTCTCGGTGTTCGTGGTGTCGAAAGTGTCGCTCAGGCAGATGGTTTTCCAGCAGGCATCTTCTTTGGCCTCTCTCACCGAAGATCGACCTTGGGCGGTGACGATGTTGAGCACAGCCTTGTGATTCTTATATCGCGAAAGGTCGAAGGGCACATAGTAGTCGACCTTGTTGCGGGCCAGGCGCACATATATCGTGGTCTCGGGCTTGCCGTCGAGCAGTAGGTTTACGGTTGCATCGTCCACACTCTCCTCTATCGGCAAGAGTATGTAGCGGGCATCATCGGTCACCCGCACAAGAGTGTTGTTTGTTCCCAGATGCTCTATGGTCAAACCGTCGGCGGCCGACATCTGCAGGCCTGCGGCCAGGCCGAGCAAGGCAAGGGGGCGGAATGATGTAAGGTATTTCATGTCTTTCATTTTTGATTTTCGGTTCTGACACTGCAAAACTAATATTTCGCGGCGGAGTAGGCTGTCACTTTTGTTGCATATTCTGTAAAATTTGATGTTTATCCTAATATTTAATAGATTACACAACATTTGTAATAATAAAAATATCTATCTTTGCAGCACAATACACACCGAAGTACCGCTCACTCTCTATGATAAAAACCAAAAATCCGATCACTCTCACCATACTCTGCCTGACAGCTCTTGCCGCCCTGCTCACCATGGCAGGATGCGCCGAAAAGAAAGTCTACCGCATAGGTGTGTCGCAGTGCAGCAGCGACGACTGGCGCTCGAAGATGAACGACGAGATTTACCGCGAGCTCATCTTTCACGACAATGCCACCGTGGAAATACGCTCGGCCGACGACAGCAACGACAAGCAGATCGCCGACATCCGCTACTTCGCCGACAACGGGTTCGATATCATTATAGCGGCGCCCAACGAAGCCGATGCCCTCACGCCCGTTATTAAAGAGGTATATGAGCGTGGCATCCCCGTGCTGATTTTCGACCGCAATATCCACGGCGACTCATTCACCGCCTATCAAGGTGCCGACAATACTGCCATAGGGCGCTCGGCGGCAATGCTCGCGGGCTCGCTCACTGCCGGCCCTTGCAAAGTCCTCGAAATCCAAGGGCTCAAAGGCTCCACACCGGCCGAGGACCGCCACCGTGGCTTCGCCGATGCCGTGGCTCTTATGCCGCAGATGCAGGTGATAGCCGACGGCTACGGCAACTGGACCGGCACCGGGGCCCGGTCTGTGGTCGACTCACTGGCATCAGTCCTTCCCGAAATCAACCTCATCTACGCTCACAACGACCGCATGGCCATCGCAGCATCGGAGAAAGTGCGCGAGCTCGGCTACCCCGACATCAAGATAATAGGCATCGACGCCGCCCCGGAGATAGGCATCCAAGCCGTGGCCGACAGCATCATCGATGCCACATTCCTCTACCCCACCGAAGGCTACACCCTCATCCGCACCGCAATGGCCATACTTGAGGGCAAGGACTACAACCGCCTCAACAAACTCCCCGCCGCCACCGTGGTCGACATCTCCAACGCCGATATGCTCCTGCTCCAGAACGAAGAGCTAAAGGAAGAGACCGACAAAATCACCTGGCTCAAAAGCCGTGTCGATGAGTACTGGGACCGCCACTCGGCGCAGACCGGCCTGCTCTATGCCGTAATCGCCATCCTCGTGCTCCTCTTCATCCTCGCCTTCGGCCTGCTCAGAGCCTTCTGGACAAAGAAGCGGCATCAGACCGAACTGGCGGCACGCAACAAAACCCTCGGAGAGCAGCGCGACCGCCTAATAGCACTCAACGAGCAGCTGCAGGAAGCAACGCAGTCGAAGCTGATGTTCTTCACCAACGTATCGCACGACCTCCGCACTCCCCTCACCCTCATAGCGGGCCCCATAGAGCAACTTGCCGAAGCCGGCAACCTCACCGCCGAGCAGCACACCATGCTCAGGATTGCCAACAAGAACGTGAAAATCCTCAAGCGCCTCATCAACCAGGTGCTCGACTTCCGCAAATATGAGAGCGGAAAGCTGAGCCTCAACCTCTCCGAAGTCGACCTCCCGGCAGTGCTGGCGGAGTGGTGCGAATCGTTCAGAGGCATCGCTGTGAGCCGCGACATCCGCTTCGCCGTGCACACCGACACCGCCGCCGGGCTCACCATAGCCATCGACGTGGAGAAAGTGGAGCGCGTGATGTTCAACCTCATATCCAACGCCTTCAAATACACTCCCGCAAACGGCTCTATCGACGTGGCTCTCAGCGCCACCGACAGCGAAGTGCGCATCTCCGTGACCGATACCGGCAAAGGCATCAGCGCCGAGGACCTCTCACACATCTTCGAGCGCTTCTTCCAGGTCGACAAGATACACCCCAACGGCTCAGGCATAGGCCTGTCGCTGGCCAAGTCCTTCATAGAGCTTCACCAAGGCACACTCGCGGCCACCAGCGAGCCCGGCAAAGGCTCCACATTCATCGTCACACTGCCCGTGCGCCACATCGAGGGAGCCGCCGCAGCAGCTCCGGCATCGAGCATCACCGCCGCCGATGTCAAGCTCGAGCTCGAAGAAATCACGGCAGCTCCGGCCGAAGTCGACAAAGACCGCACCGTGGTGCTGGTGATCGACGACAACCCCGACATCCGTGCACTCATCGCCACCGAGCTCAAGGACAGCTACACCGTGATCACCACCTCCGACGGCATCAAAGGCATCAAGATGGCCGCCAAATACATCCCCGACCTCATCATCTGCGACGTGATGATGCCCCTGATGGACGGCCTCGAGTGCTGCCGCCGACTCAAAAGCGAGAAATCGACCTCACACATCCCCGTGCTCATGCTCACCGCCTGCACCATGGACGAGCAGCGCATCCAGGGCTACGAGTGTGGCGCCGACGCATATCTGCCAAAGCCATTCGACCGCGATGTGCTCCTGGCACGCTGCCGCTCGCTGATAGAGAACAGGCGCCGTATACTCAGCCTCACCGCAGCCGACATCCCCACCGGCACGAAAGAAGCCGCCCCGAGCACCGCCACCGACGGCGGCGCCGTGGGCGAAATCGACAGCGACTTCTACCGCCGCTTCACCGAGCTGGTCGATGCCGAGATGTCGAACCAGGAACTCAGCGTCGACAGCATAGCCCGCGAGATGGGGCTCGGCCGCACTCAATTCTACCGCAAAATCAAAGCTCTCACAAACTACTCTCCTGTTGAGCTCCTCCGCAACATCCGCCTCGCCAAGGCACGCACATTGCTCACCACATCCGACAAGACAATATCGGAAATCGCCTACGAAGTGGGCTTCTCCACACCCGCCTACTTCAGCAAGTGCTACCGCGACCGCTACGGCGAGACACCCACCGACATCCGCAGCCGGCTCAGATAAGCCGGTCCCGAAGATGAAATGTTGCAACATATATCAAAAATCGGCGCATGGCTGATTTTTGATACTCTATGCAACATTCGTAATACCCGGTGCGGCACACAGGTTGTAGTTTTGCATCAGAAAAACTAATTGACCCAAAACTATAATCATGAAAAGAACAATCCTTTATGCCTTATTTCTGCTGCTGGTGGTTATAGGCGCACATGCACAGACGATCACCGTGCATGGGACAGTGCTTTCAGCCACCGACGATGAACCGTTGATCGGCGCCAGCGTCGTGTCGAGCATTAAAGATGCAGGCGGAGCCGCCACCGACCTCGACGGCAACTTCACCTTGACCGTGCCCGAAGGCTCCGACCTCATCGTATCATACGTCGGCTTCAAGTCCAAGACCGTGAAAGCCGCCGACAACATCACAATCCGCCTCGACGAAGACACCGAGCTCCTGAGCGAGGTTGTGGTGGTGGGTTACTCCACTCAGCGGAAAGTCGATGTGACAGGTGCCATTACAGCTGTAAATGTCGACGAGATTGCCAAGCAGAATGAGAACAACCCGATAAAGGCTCTTCAAGGCCGCGTGCCGGGCATGAACGTCTCGGCCGACGGCGGTCCCAGCGGCTCTGCAACAGTGCGCATCCGCGGTATCGGCACCCTTAACAACAACGACCCGCTCTACATCATCGACGGTGTGCCCACAAAGGGCGGCATGCACGAGCTAAACGCCGGCGACATCGAGTCGATACAGGTGCTTAAGGATGCAGCCTCCGCTTCGATCTACGGCTCCCGCGCCGCAAACGGTGTGATTATCATCACCACGAAGCGCGGCAACGACCTCCGTATTACCCTCGACGCTTCCGTGGCAGCCCAATTCTACACCAATAAGATGAAGGTGCTCAACGCCGAAGGCTACGGCCGCGCCATGTGGCAGGCTTATGTCAACGACGGTCAAGACCCCAACACCAACGGCCTGGGTTACCGCTACGACTGGGGCTACGACCGCAACGGCCATCCCATGCTCAACTCCATGTCGATGTCGAAGTATCTCGACACGGCCGGAACGACCCCATCGGCCGACACCGACTGGTTCGACCAGACCACACGCACCGGCTTCATCCAGAACTACAACCTCTCGGTGAGCGGCAGCACAGATAAAATGAGCTCTTTCTTCTCGCTGGGCTACTACAAGAACCTCGGTGTGATCAAATACTCCGACTTCGAGCGTTTCTCCGCACGTATCAACACCGAATACAAGCCCATCAAGGACATCCTCACCATCGGCGAGCATTTCACCGTGAACCGCACCGACGAGGTGCAGGCCCCCGGCGGCTTCCTTGAGAATGTGCTTCAGTTCAATCCCTCACTTCCTGTCTACACCACCTCCGGTGAGTTTGCCGGCCCCGTAGGTGGCTACCCCGACCGTGAGAACCCGCTCGCACGCCTTGTGCGCAACAAGGACAACCGCTACAAATACTGGCGCCTGTTCGGCGACGCATACATCAACGTGACTCCCTTCAAGGGCTTCAACGTCCGCACCACTTTCGGCCTCGACTACTCGCAGAAGGAGCAGCGCTTCTTCACCTATCCCATCACCGAGGGCAACGTATCCAACTCAACCAATGCCGTCGAGGCCAAGCAGGAACACTGGACACGCTGGATGTGGAACCTCGTGGCAAACTACAATATCGACTTCGGCAAAAACCATCTCGACGCGCTTGCCGGCATGGAGCTTATCCGCGAGACCTCTACGTGGTTCTCGGGCTATAAGACCGACTTCTCCATCCTCAACCCCGACTTCATGTGGCCGAGTGCAGGTGTGGGCACGGCACAGTCCTACGGCTCCGGCGACGGTTATTCTCTTGTTTCATTCTTCGGCAAGGTAAACTACTCCTACGATTCCCGCTACCTCATCGGGCTCACCCTGCGCCACGACGGCTCATCACGCTTCGGTGCCAACAACCGCTACGCCACCTTCCCCTCTGTGTCGCTCGGCTGGCGTATCAACAACGAATCCTTCCTGCGCGACAACACTTGGCTCAACGACCTCAAGCTCCGCCTCTCATGGGGTCAGACCGGTAATCAGGAAATCAGCAACCTCGCCCGCTACTATGTGTATGTACCCAACTACGGTGTAAACGAATCGGGTGGCCAAAGCTACGGCACTTCATACGACATCGCCGGCACAAACGGCGGCTCCATCCTCAACTCCGGCTTCAAGCGCGACCAGATCGGAAACCCCGACATCAAGTGGGAGACAACCACTCAGTACAACATCGGCCTCGACTGGTCTATGTTCAACGCCCGCTTCTTCGGCTCTCTCGACCTCTATCACAAAAAGACTTCCGACATCCTTGTGCAGATGGTAGGCATCGCTGCCATGGGCGAGGGTTCGAGCCAGTGGATCAACGCCGGCGAGATGAAAAACAAAGGTATCGAGCTTAACCTCGGCTACCGCAACACCACATCCTACGGCCTTCAGTACGAAGTCACCGGCAATATCTCGGCTTACCGAAACAAAATCACGGCAATCCCCGCAACGGTGGCCGCAAACGGCACTTTCGGCGGCAACGGCGTGTACAGTGTGATCGGGCATACCTTCGGCGCTCAGGCCGGATATGTGGCCGACGGCATCTTCCGCTCACAGGATGAAGTGGACAATCACGCCCACCAGGAGGGCGCTGCCCCCGGCCGTATCCGCTGGCGCGACCTCGACGGCGACGGATATATCACCGAGAAGGACCAGAAATGGATCTACGACCCCACGCCCGACTTCTCTTACGGCATCAACATCTACCTGCAGTACAAGGGCTTCGACCTTTCGATGTTCTGGCAAGGAGCTCAAGGGCAGGATGTGATTTCCGACATGAAGAAAGAGACCGACCTGTGGAGCGGACTCAACATCGGCTTCCTGAACAAGGGCGAGCGCCTGCTCAAGGCTTGGACACCGAGCAATCCCAACTCATCCATCCCCGCTCTGAGCCGTTCCGATGCAAACAATGAAAAACGCGTGTCGAGCTACTTCGTGGAAGACGGTTCCTACCTCAAGCTCCGCAACATCCAGATCGGCTACAATCTGCCCGAAAAAGCCACCGCGAAAATGAGAATGCAGAAGTTCCGCCTCTACCTGAGCGCACAAAATCTGCTCACTATCAAGAGCAAGAACTTCACAGGTGTCGACCCCGAAAACCCCAACTTCGGCTACCCCATCGCCACGAATGTAACCTTCGGTCTAAATGTCACATTCTAACCACCGCTAATACACTGACTCATGAAAAAAACAATATACAGTGCCGCACTCGCTCTCGCACTCATTGCCACGGGGTGCAACGATTTCCTCGACGAACAGAAGCCCCAGGGCGTGCTCGACCAGGAGCAGGTGCTTGACCCGCAGTACGTGGACAACCTTGTAATATCGGCCTACGCCGTGTGGATTTCCGCCGAGGATATTAACTCCTCATTCTCGATGTGGAACTTCGATGTACGCTCCGACGACGCTTACAAAGGCGGCAACGGCACAGAGGACGGCGACGTATTCCACGCCCTCGAAGTATCGCAAGGCATCATGACAACCAACTGGAATATCTCTGATATGTGGCAGCGCCTGTACAACGCCGTATCGCGCGCCAACACCGCCCTGCAGGTGCTCTCATCGATGAACTCCGCCACCTATCCCTTGCGCGACACCCGCATCGCAGAGATGAAATTCCTGCGCGCCCACGGTCACTTCCTCCTCAAGCGCCTCTACAAGAACATCCCCTTTGCCATCGACGAGAGCCTTTCGCCCGAAGAGTACAATAATCTTGAGAACACCCTCTACTCCAACGACGAAGGTTGGCAGCAGATTATCAACGACTTCGAGTATGCCTTCAACAATCTCCCCGAGAAGCAGAGCGAAGTAGGCCGCCCCAACCGCGCCGCAGCAGCGGCATACCTTGCCAAGACTTATCTCTACAAGGCTTACCGCCAGGACGACCCCACCTCGCACAAGGTGACCGAAATCAACCGCAACGACCTTCTCAAGGTGCTCACATACACCGACCCCGCTATCATGAGTGCTTCGGGCTGCGATCTTGATGTGGATTTTCACAACAACTTCCGTCCTGAGCCCGAATATGAGAACGGCTCCGAATCGATTTGGGCGATGCAGTACTCATTCAACGACGGCACCACGCACGGCAATTGCAACTGGGCCTACGGCCTGATCGTGCCCAACATCCCCGGCGTGACCGATGGCGGCTGCGACTTCTACAAGCCCAGCCAGAACCTCGTGAACGCCTTCAAGACCGACGAAGACGGCCTTCCCCTGCTCGACAACTTCAACAGCACCGACTTCAGCATGACGAGTGACTACGCCGACCCGCGCCTCTTCCTCACCGTGGGTATGCCCGGCACTCCTTATATGTTCAACAAGAACTACATGATGGATAAAAGCGCTGTGTGGAGCCGCAGCAACGGCCTTTACGGCTACTACGTGTCGCTCAAGCACAATGTCGACCCCGACGGCGGCTACCTCGTGAAAGGCTCTTGGTGGGGCTCGCCCATGAACCGCATAGTGCTCCGCTACGCCGACGTACTGCTGATGCGTGCCGAAGCACTGGTGCAACTCAATCAGGACATAAAATCCGCCATCGATATTGTAAACTCCATCCGCAACCGTGCCCGCCAGAGCGTAGCCTCTATCTCCGACTATGAATCGGCCTACGGCGTGCGCCTGAAAGTGCGCCCCTACAGCGGCACATACACACAGGACGAAGCTCTCAAGATCGTGAAGCACGAGCGCCGCATAGAGCTCGCCATGGAGAGCGAGCGATTCTTCGACCTGGTGCGCTGGGGCGAAGCAGCCACTACTATCAACAAGTACTACGCCGATGAAGCCGACAATTGCGCCATCTACTCCGGTGCCTCATTCACGGCCGATAAAAATGAATATCTCCCCATACCCTTCTCACAAATCAGCGCCTCAAACGGCCACTACAAGCAGAATATCGGCAACTGGTAATCAATAATATCATCAGCTATGAAATACTTATCAAGCTCATTATATATCGCATTGCTCTGGGTGCTCGCTATTTCGGCGGCATCGTGCAGCGACAGCAATACGTCGAACCTCGCTCTTGAGGGCGACACTCGAATCGAAGCCATCACTGTCAGCGGCTACGAAGGTGTGATCGACCACACCGCCAAAGCTATCGCAGTGAATGTAGCCACGGATGTCGACCTCACCAATCTCACCGTCGATGCCATCACCCTCAGCTCGGGTGCACGGTGCGACTACCCTGCCGGCACCAAATTCAACGGCACCATGCCGCGCGCCATCCACGTGGTAAACGGCGATGTCTATGCCGACTACACTGTGAGCGTGAAGCACGACAACGTCGAATTCCTCACATTCACAATCAACGGCTCTTACTCCGGTTCTATCGACAACGATGCACGCACGATTCTCGTGTTTGTGCCGATCAACGAGGACATCAGCTCAATGCAGGCCACCTTCACCGTCAATGAAGGCACCGAGGTCTCTCCGGCTTCAGGCTCCGTGCACGACTTCTCCGAGCCTGTGGTCTTCACCGCCACACAGCGCACGGCCACGGTCGACTACACCGTCACGGTGGTGAAAGATGAAATGTCGCAAGAGCCCAAGGCCTTTGTCGGCAATGCCGCATCGGCCGCACAGCTCGGCAGCGAAGCCAAGGCAGCCTGCGACTGGATGCTCAACAACGTACCCAACTCTCGCTATGTGGCCATTCAGGATGTGATCGACGGCAACGTGAAGCTCGACGACTTCAAGATGATATGGTGCCACTTCGACTGGCTCGACTGGCCCGGCCAGCTCTGGGACTCCCGCGATATGTTCAACAGCTACTGGCTGCACGGCGGTGCCATCCTTGCATCGCGCGACGGTGCCCGCTATATCAACGACGTATGGCGCATAGCACGCGACCAGCAGAGCCCCAACAATATGTTCGGCGGCGAGAGCTTCGAGACCTTGACCGACGACCTCGGCTTCGTGATCACCGGCCATGAGGATCATGCTCTCTACGAAGGTCTGCCCAGCGATGCCGACAACCGCATCATCCTTCTGGCAGCAGGATGCTCGAACACCAACCGTACACTTCAGTGGGGTGTCGACTGGAACCCCTACGGCTCGATGGAGGGTTGGGAAGAGCGCACCGGCGCAAAAGCCCTCGCTTCCGGACACGACTACGACATCAACCGAGTGACAATCGCCGAATTTGAGCCATACGAAGCTCTCAAAGGCTTTACTTCCGGAAAGGTAATCACCATAGGCACTCCTGCCTATGAGTGGTACGACAAGAACAATGCCGACAATCCTTACCGCGAAAACATAGTCAAGTTGACAAAAAATGCCATCAACTACCTTTGCCAGTAATCCTTACAAATCAGACTCATGAACACTAAAATGATATGCCCTCTCGCACTCTCGGCACTCGCACTCCTCTCGCTGCCCTCATGCAGCGATGAAGACCCCGTGCTCACCGACAGAAACCTCGCCGGAAGCGACACATACTTCGAATCGTCCGACGCTCAGAAGCAGGACATCTACTACAAGCCTTATGTGGGCTATGTAGGCGACCCCATGCCTTTCTTCGACCCCGTGCAGAACGATTTTAAAATCCTCTATCTGCAGGACTACCGCCCCAACCAGGCCGTGACCTACCATCCTATCTGGGGCCTGTCGACATCCGACGCCGCTTCCTACACCTCGCTTGGCGAGCTCATACCCTGCGGCACAGCCTCCGAACTCGATGCCGCCCTCGGCACCGGCAGCACAATCTACCACGACGGAAAGTACTACACATTCTACACCGCACACTCTCCCAACCCTCAATCGACAGGCGGTGTCAACGAGGCCGTGATGCTCGCCACATCGACCGACTTCATCTCGTGGGAGAAAAACCGCAGCCTGCTTATCACCGGCGGCGACACTTACAGCAACGCAGACTTCCGCGACCCATTCGTGTACGAAGGTGAGGACGGCCTCTTCCACATGCTCGTATCGACGCGCCTCAACGGCAAAGGCGTGCTCGCTGAATACACCTCTTCCGACCTTCTGGACTGGACTTCCGCCGGCGTGTTCATGACCATGATGTGGGATCGCTTCTACGAGTGCCCCGACCTCTTCAAGATGGGCGACTGGTGGTATCTGGTCTACTCCGAGCAGCACGATGCCGTGCGACGTGTGCAGTACTTCAAAGGCCGCACTCTGGCAGAGCTCAAAGCCTGCACTGCCAACGATGCCGGCATCTGGCCCGACAGCCGGGAAGGATTTCTTGACTCACGCGGCTTCTACGCCGGCAAGACAGCATCCAACGGCACCGACCGCTATATATGGGGATGGTGCGCCACCCGCTCGGGCAACGACAACCTCGGCTCGAACGACTGGGCCGGCAATCTGGTGGCACACAAGCTCATCCAGCAGCCCGACGGCACTCTCTCCCTTGTCGAAGTTCCGGCCATTGCCGACCGCTTCAGCACCGAAAAGACCATCGGCGATTTCACGCTGGAAGGTATGGAATCGAAGCTGCTGCCCCGCCTTGGCGTGGAGAACCGCATGACTTTTACCGTCACCACATCGAACGCATGGGACCGCTTCGGTATGTCGTTCGGTCGCGGCTCCGACTCCGAGAAATTCTACTCCGTGATCATCAACCCCGAGAGCGATTCGCTCCGCAAAATCAACTTCGAGGAAGAAGGCGGCATCGGCTTCATACCCAACACCGACGGCTATGTGTTTGCCACTCCCTCCGACGGCGTGTACAATATCACCGTAGTCACCGACAATTCCATCGTCACTGTATATATCAACGGCACCGTGGCTTATACCAACCGCATCTATGGCACGGCAAAAAACTGCTGGTCGATAAATTCATACGGTGGCAACATATCTATAAGCAACCTTAAAACATTCAATAACTGACTCTGAAAATGAAAAAACTTATTCTCACAAGCATCCTCGGCGCTGCCGCCCTGGTAAGCGTCAACGCTCAGGAGACCATCAAAACCCTCTATACCGGCGAGCCCGTGGACGTTACCTGGAGCAACACACTCAAGATTGAAGCCGACAACTTCGGCGACGACGTAAAAGTAGGCGACTACATCTACGTGACTTTCACCAAGACTACCGACGTGATCGAGCTCAAGGGTAACGGCACATGGCTCCCCGGCACAAAGTACACAGTGCTCGGCGACAATACCACCGACTTGCGCACCTACATCACCGCCGACATGCTCACAGCCCTCCGCGAATACGGCCTCGAGCTCTGTGGCGCATCGTTTACCGTGAGCGAAGTTTCGATCTGCAACGATGGCTTCGAGATGCCCGAGGGTGCTATCTGGGGCGGTTACTTCTGGGTAGACAACTGGAATACCCTCGAACTCTTCAAAACAGCCTTCGACAACTACGACGGCCAGCGCTACATGGACATCTACCTCTCCGACGACAATGGCGACTACACCGGCTACTTCATGAAGGTGCTCACTGCTTGGGAGAATCCCGATGCAATATGGGCCGATAACGACCGTATTGTCCACGAGGGCAAGAAAGCTATCGTAGACCTCAAAGGCATAGATGTGAAAAACAAACTCGCCGATGTGAACACTCTCATGATTCAGTCGAATCCCGAAGGCGGCAGCCCCTACAATATCACCGCCATCGCACTCCGCGCCGAGGAAGGATCGACCACAGTAGTCGACAACATCTGCAGCGACCCCATGGCCGACATCGCCGATGTCTACAACTTGCAGGGCATCCTCGTGCTGAAAAATGCGTCGCTGACCCTCGACCTCGGCAAGCTCCCTGCCGGCATATATATTGCAAACGGCAAGAAAATCTCCGTGAAGTAAAGCTCACTCAGCAAACAATAGGTATTTAGATAGGGCACAGGCAGATGTCGGAAAGATGACATCTGCCTGTGTTTTTTCGTGCCCTTTTCGCTCACTTTTTTTTGACTTAGAGGGTGTTGGGGTTTAACTGATGTTTATAATTAAGAGAGAAAAACGAGCATAATTTGAGCTTTCATTCAGTCCTTATGGGATTCCATAAGGACTGAATGAAAGTCTCCAAGAAAGGGAGAAGTCCGCATAAGCCCACCGCAAAGCCCCTATCTTTGCGCACAAAATGCAGCCACAGAGCATCGTACGGTCGCCACCTGTGGCAACCACAAATACGCGGCGCATCCGAAACCGCCAAGGCGTTTGCCAAATCTCGAAAA
>JAMPHP010000016.1 GCA_023663365.1 Muribaculaceae bacterium
GGGCCACCCGGGCCCGGTCCGCCGCCGGGAGGCGGGCCGGGGAAGCGGCGCTCGTTGCGGTCCACAGGCTCATTGCCCTTGCCGAAGGTATTGAAGCGATAGCTTATCGACACCATCACATAGCGCGTGAGCGAGTTGTAGCGGGTATCGTCGATGTAGTTCGCAGTCACACTGCGGAGTACATTCGACTTCTGCCCGAGCAGGTCGTAGGCCTTGAGGCTTACGGCGGCATTGCGGCCGCGAAGGAATTCATAGGATAGGGATGCGTTCCACAGCCAGGTGCGGGTGTCGTAGCCGGCTGAGTAGCCGGAGGTGGCCGAGTAGTTCAGGTCGGTGCTCAGCACTATGCCTATAGGTGTGGTGTAGGTGCCGTAGAAAGAGCCGCCGTAGGTGTGCACGGTGCGGTTGGCGCCCTTCTGCACACTGTTGGTGGTGGTCTGGAGGCTATATGTAGGCCGCAGCTCAAGCTCCAGATTATCGGGGCGCCAGGCTATGCCGGGCGACTCGCGGAGCGAGAATGAGCCCGAGCGGTTGCGCTCGGCATTGTTGAAGCCCACGGTCGAGGCGTAGTTCAGGAAGATGTGGTTGTTGAAGGTAAACGCCTTGTTGCGGAAAGGAAACGACACCATATTCATGCCGCGGATGTTCCACACGCCGTTCACGTTGCGGTAAGTGGTGGTTTGACCGCCGGTAGTGGGGTCGAAAGTCGTCTGCGAGATAATCGAATTCTGCTGGTACTGTGCATCTACCATCGCCATGATGGAGCGCTGAGCCTTCTGGTTGAAGTCCTGGAAGCGGAGCATCACATTGTGGCTGAATGTCGGCTTAAGGTCGGGATTACCAATCACGATGCGCAGAGGGTCCGACATATCGGCCACCGGCTGAAGCTGTGCCATGGTAGGCTGCGAGCTGCGGCCCATATAGTGCAGGTTGAGGCTGCGCGACTTGCTCAGGCGGTAGCGGTAGCGCAGGAATGGCGCGAAGTTCAGCACATTGCGCCGCGGTATATCGCGCTCCGAGTTGATAAGGTCGCGCGATTGCGACATCTGAGGCACAAGCGAGATGCCCGCATTAAGGTTGGAGTTCTTGCTCACATGCTGGTAGCCCACTCGGATATCCTGGCTCATATAGTCGTTGCGGAAGCGGTTCGAGAGGTCGGGATTGAACCACAGCTCATAGCCCGTAGGGAATCCCTCGGCATCGCCGTCCTGATACACCGGCACGCGGTCGTAGGTAATCTTGTCGGCATTGTTCCAGCGGTAGCTGATCTGGTAGGAGAAGGTGAGGAAATTGCCCTTTGAGGCATTGCCCAGAGGCTCGGTCCAGCTCAGGCGCGCGCTCACATTGTTGGCCCAGGTGTGGTTCTCGGCCTGCTCGTCGTACTCATCTATGGAGTCAAGGCTCAGGAAGCGGTTGAGTGAGTAGCTGTCGGAGTACTCCCGCACATTGCTCATGCGGTAGTTGAGCATCACCGAGAACGACCGGCCGCGGCGCTGACGGAAGTTGTGGTTGTAGATCAGCCGGCCGCCAAGCTCGAATGAGTTGCCGTGCGAGGTATCGCTGTTGTAGCTCTTGGTCACATCGTGGGGAGCACGGCCACCGGCGGTGGTCAGCGAACTGTCGGTGGAGTTCGACTTATTGTAGTTCAGCGAGATATTGGGCCTGAACTCGAGCGTGTTGAAGCTGTCGGGCTTCCATATCATGCGGAAGTCGGCGCGCAGGTTGTGACCCTTGTCGCGGCTCACCTTGCCGCTGCGGGTGGTAGAGGTGGAGTCGGTGAAGAGATACTGGCGGTCGGACGACGTGCGTGTGTCGCGGTCGGTGTGGCTGTACATCACATCGCCGCCAACGCGGAAGATTTCTTCCTTGCCCACATTGAAGTTGATGCCGAAAGCCTGCGACGAGGTGATGCCGTTGTCGCCTCCGAAGCGACGGAAGCGGCCCGAGGCTCCATCGGCAAAGCCCGGCTCGTTGACATTGTTGGCACCGCCAAGGAAAGTGATCTGATTGCCGTTCCAGAAGCGGTTCACATTGAAGTTGGCACGGTAGCGGTTGTCGGTGCCGTAGCCGACCTCGGCGTTGCCGAACCATCCGTTCTTCATATCCTTCTTCACCGTGAGGTTTATCACAGTCTCATCCTCGCCGTCGTCGACACCCGTGAGGCGCGCCAGATCGCTCTTGCGGTCCACCACCTGCAGCTTCTCCACCATATTCACGGGCAGATTGCGCGAGGCCACGGTGGGGTCGTCGCTGAAGAACTCCTTGCCGTCGACAAGGATTTTCGTCACCTCCTTGCCGTTGGCCGTAATCTTGCCGTCGGAGCCCACTTCCACGCCCGGAAGGCGCTTGAGAAGGTCCTCGACCACGGCATTGGGCTGAGTCTTGTACGACTCGGCGCTGTATTCCACCGTATCCTCCATCACCTTGATAGGCGTGCGGATACCGCGCACCACGGCCTCGTTGAGCATGATGGAGCTCTCCGAGAGCTCAAAAGGCTTCAGCCGGACATCCTCACTGCCCACGCTCACATCACGCGTCTGCGTGGTGAAGCCCACATACGAGGCCTCCACTATATATTTGCCCGACTTGAGCCCCTCGATACGGAAGCGGCCCTTGTCGTTGGTCACGGCGCCTTTCACAAGCGACGAATCTTTCTGAGCGAGCACCCGCACCGAGGCCTGCATGAGTGCCTCGCCGGTGCCCGCTTCGCAAACCTTACCAAAAAGCGTGACGGCCCTCACGGTCGCCACGCCCAGGAATGCAAAAACCATCAAAACAATAAGTTTTCTCATTTCTCTCATTTTCATGCACAAAGTTACGCCTACTTTTTGGCTCCCGCAAGCGTTTACCGATATTCAGCCCGAAAATGTAGAGAAACACCGCGATTTTATCGACGAACTATTTCGGGAGTACCGTGCCGGTGATGCGCAGAGTGAGCTGCTCCGACTTGCCGGCGCCGTTTTTGAAGCGCACACGCACGTCTTTGTCAATCTCGCCCTTCTGCCCCTTGGGGTTGAAGCTCACCTTGATTGCGGCGCTCTCGCCGGCGCCCGTAGGCTTGCGCGGAAAGTCGGATGCCGTGCAGCCGCACGAGGGCGTGGCATAGAGGATGGCCACGGGAGTGCTGCCCGTCACCGTAAACTCAAAGTCGTGGCTCACCTGCGGGCCGTCGGCCTTCACGGTGCCGAAATCGTAGACAAGGCTCTCGAAGTGCACGCCCGCCTTCTCGCCGGGGGTGCGGCGTGCCGTGGCCCCGAGCGCTACGCAAAGGGCACACAGCAGGAGTATTGTTTTAAGAGGGTATTTCATGATTGTGTTTGTTTTCAAAATAATGGTTCAACACCTCCGAGGCGGCCGCGAACGACGACCGGCGGTTGGCCAGCACATCGCCCTCGCAGCGGCTGAGCATCTGCTGCACCGCCGGATTGTCGTAGAAATGCTTGCGCAGCTGCTCGTCGATGGTCTCGTACATCCACCACCGCGCCTGCTGCTGCCGCTTGGCCTCGAAGTAGCCGTTGCCCTTAACAAAGGCGAAGTAGCGGTCGATCATCTCCCACACCTCGGCGATACCGAGCTCGTAGTAGCCCGAGTAGGTAAGCACCTCGGGCATCCATCCCGATGTCGTGGGCGGGAAGAGATGAAGCGCCGAGCGGTACTGTGCCTGAGCCAGCTGCGCCGGCCCCACATTGTCGCCGTCGGCCTTGTTGATCACTATGCCGTCGGCCATCTCCATGATGCCGCGCTTGATGCCCTGCAGCTCATCGCCGGCACCGGCAATCTGGATAAGGAGAAAAAAGTCGACCATCGAGTGCACGGCCGTCTCGCTCTGCCCCACGCCCACGGTCTCTACAAAGATATTATTGTAGCCGGCGGCCTCGCACAGAACTATCGTCTCGCGCGTCTTGCGCGCTACACCTCCGAGCGAACCGGCCGAAGGTGAAGGGCGGATAAATGCTGCCGGATGCACCGCCAGCTTCTCCATGCGCGTCTTGTCGCCAAGGATAGAGCCCTTTGTGCGCTCGCTGGAGGGGTCGATGGCAAGCACTGCCAGCTTGCCGCCCTCGCCCAGCACATGAAGCCCGAACACGTCGATGCTCGTGCTCTTGCCCGCTCCGGGCACGCCGGTGATACCTATGCGGCGTGAATTGCCCGAGTACGGCAGGCACTTCTCTATCACCTCCTGCGCCACGGCGTAGTGCTCGGGGGCAAGGCTCTCAACGAGTGTCACCGCACGGCTCAGGGTGGTCACATCGCCCTTAAGGATGCCCTCGACAAGCTCCGACGGTGTCGGCAGGGGCTTGCGCCGGCGCCGGGCAAGATAAGGATTCACGATAGGGGGCTGTGCCACGCCGCTGTTCACGGTCAGGCCGCTGTACTGCGAGTCGTTCTCGGGATGTTCCATGCTGATATGGGGCTATTTGAATAATTGGGCTAATACGGTTATAACGTCGGTCACCGCCGCGCGGTTTTCCACGGGTATGCGGAGCTCCGTGCGCCCGCTTTCGGCGTCGGTGTGCACTATGCTGTCCACAAGCCGGGCAGTCGCTTCGGGCGAGCGGAGCGTGGAGGCAAGGTCGGTCAGAAATTTTACGCCGCGGCTCACCAGCTCCGCCGGCTCGGGATTACCGTCGGCGGCAGAGGTCTCGTCGGCCTCGTCGCGCTCCGAGGCCACACTCTCCTCTGGGATAAGCTCGGCCACGGCTTCGACGATGCGGCTCAGGCGGCTGTCGTCGAGGGTGATATGATCATCCCCGCCATCGAGGATGCTGCTGAAGAGCTCACTCTTGAAGTCGAGCGTGCCGAGCATTCGCTCCTCTATCGTTGCCGCGGCCACCATGTTGATTACCTGGATAGGGCGGTGCTGACCTATGCGGTGCAGGCGGCCTATGCGCTGCTCGAGCACGGCGGGGTTCCACGGCAGGTCGAGATTGATTACCAGCGACGCAGCCTGCAGGTTGAGGCCCATGCACCCCGCATCGGTCGAGATAAGCACGCGCTTGCCGGGCTCGGTGGCGAAGCGCTCTATAAGAGCACGACGGCCGGCAGGCGACACCCCGCCGTGGAGATACTCGTAGCCGATACCGGCGCGGTCGAATTCCTCGGCAAGAATACGCGTCATCCGCTCCCACTGGCTGAATATCACCGCCTTCTCATCGCCGCTCTCCATCATCGAGAGCACAAGCTGAAGGGCCTCGCCGGTCTTGGTGCCGTAGCGCGTCTTCTGGTCGAGCACAAAGGTGCTGTCGCACACCATGCGCATCCGCCCCAGCAGGAGCAGCAGCCGCTTGCGGTCCTTTTCCGAGAGGAAACGATAGCGCTGCCACTTGTGCACAAGCTGGGCCACGGTGCTCCGGCACTCGTCGTGAATCTGGCGCTGCTCGCGTGTCATAGGCACATACAGCACCTTGTCGGTGCGCCCGGGAAGCTGAAGGGCCACATCGGCCTTGCGCCGCCGGATCATACACCCGCGGATGCGCCCGGCCACCTCCGAGAGGCTCCTGTAGCCGGTCACCTTGCCCGTATCGGTGCTCACCACATGGCGGTCGATAAATTCATAGTAAGGCCCCAGCGCATATTGATCCACGAACTGCATCACCGAGTAGAGCTCCTCGAGCTTATTCTCGAGAGGAGTGCCCGAGAGCACCACGCAGTAATCCGAGTCGATGCGGCGGGCGGCCTGCGATATCTGAGTATTCCAGTTCTTAAGGCGCTGCACCTCATCCATTATCAGAAGGTCGCAGGCAAGAGAGCCTATCGTGCGTATATCGTTGGCAAGGGTGTGATAAGATACTATCTTATAGAAATCAGCCTCTCCATAGAGGGCCCGCCTACGCGTGTGCACTCCCTCTATCACGGTGGCCGAGGACCCGGTGAAGCGCTCTATCTCCTTCTTCCACTGATACTTCAGCGACGTCGGGCACACTATCAGCACCGTGGCTATCATGCTGCGCCTGCGCATAAGCTCGGCAGTGGCTATGGCCTGCACTGTCTTGCCAAGGCCCATCTCATCGGCGATGAGGGCGCGCCCGGCACCAAAGGCAAAGCGAACACCCTCCACCTGATAGGGATAGAGCGGAGTGCTCAGCACGCCCGCAATCTCCTCATCGCTTATGCCGCTCAGCAGCTCGCCACGGGCACGGCGGTCGCGCTCCTCTATGATATAGTTCAGCGCATCGGGATAGCAGTGGAACTGCGGATCGAGCCTCCGTGCCTGCTCTATGAACACCGGCAACTCCGGCACCATACCCGGTACGGCAGTCATATCGTCGTCGAAATAGCGCATCGCGGCCATAAGCAGCGCCTCGGGAGCATCGGTGCCCGGCCGCAGCTTAAGCCGCCGGCCACCGACGTAGCTCATATAGAGCGACGACCGGCGCGGAAGCGTAGTCACAGGCTTCTTGCCCGAGCGCTCAAGCCAAAGCCCCACAGCCTCAAGATGCTTGCAAGTGCCCAAGTTGTTGGTGCGGAAGTCCATGCACTCGCAGTAGTTGCTGTCGCTGCCCACACCGTGGTACACCGTGCGGTAGCTACGGCTGCTGCGCCCGCTGCCTACCGTATACTGACCCGGCGACCAGCGGTCCGACAACTCGCTCACCACAAACGAACCCTGCTCCGCCGACTGCCGGCGAAGCGCAAGCTGCCACTCACGCAGACTCATGCCTTCGGGACAATGAGCCGTCGACACTCGCGGGCGAGTATCGGTGGTGTCGGTTCGGTACTTGGTGCTCTTGCTCTTCATATTATATTGCAAAATTACGGCGCGATGTCGGTATTTGCAAATCTACCGGCAGGAAAAGTGACACGCCGGCACGAACATTGACCCGCCCCGACACGTTAAAAATACAGAAAGCGACATCACGCTGCGCCAAAGAGTTGTAACTCTACCCTTTATATGTAAGAGCGGCTGAAAGCGCCGCCGACGTGGCCGGGTAAGAAAACGTCGCCGCACAACATTCCTTTCTCCTCCGCCGGGGTGCTCGATGCAAAAATACCCATTTTTAGGTATTTCACACTTGCCCCCGGCGTAGTAATTTTGCATCAGAAATTTACGGAATTGTTTGTCAAGAAAAATCGCCGGACAGTCGCTGACGACCATCCGGCGCTTTTCGTTCTATGCGATAAGAGGACTCCCTCGCCGCGGGGGATTTCCTTATCCTCCGCAACCCTACAGTAGGGTTTCCAAACCCTGGAAGGAACTACAAGTGTGAGTAAGAGCACTCATATCTCATAACTCATCACTCATAACTCGAAGAAGCGCTTTTCTTCAGCATCGCTATGCGCTGCCACTGCGTGGGCTCGCCCGTGGAAGCTTCCACGTCGGCCCGCATCGGGCAGCGGAAAGTCACGCCAAGCTCATGCCGGGGATAGTGCTTCGAGGCTGCCTCCACATTGGCACGGACAAAAGCCGTGGTATCGGCAAGCGGGCCGAAAGGCGAGAGCAGGCCAAGCATCACCTTGCGCCCTACGGGGATATGCTCGAGCACCGAGAAGTCATTGTCGCTGTCGGTGTTGAAGTCAAGGTAGAAAGCATCCACCTTACTCTCGCCGAAGAGCTTGGCTGCCACAAGCCCATAGTCGCCCACGGGGCGCAGCGAAGGATCAGTACCGCCGCGGCACACATAGAGTGCGCTTATCATGTCGGCCGGAAGATTCTCAAGAGCCTTGTTGTTGGCTCGGATAAGGAGGTCGATATATGCGGCCACGTCCACGCCTCCGAGCAGCAGTTCCTTCACCCCTCGGGGGTCGGTGAGGGTAGCCCAGGAGCTGTCGTTCAGCTGCACGAAGCGGCAACCGAGCCCGTACATCTCCCTCAGCAGAGCATTGTACGCCGCTCCGATGCTGTCGGCAAGCTCCTCGTCGCTGCCATAGAAAGCACGGCGAGAGTCATCCTGAAGAAGCACCGCAAGAAGGCGGGCAGGAGCAGGGATAGTACGCTTCACAAGGCTGCCTGCGGGGCACACCCGGCGCAGATTGCTGTACACCCCAAGGGCATGATGCGCCGGGTCGAAGCTCACAGGCCCGGTCATGCGCAGCAAGTCGGTCATCGAAGGATAAGGCTGGTACACACGGCCCGACTCAATCACCACGCGCTCAAGACCGCCGAAAGCCGCGAAGAAATCGATTTCGCGCTCGAAGAGATCGAAGTACGTACCCGTCACCGTGTGCAGGCCCTCGGCAGCCTGACGGAGGGCAAACTCCTCCGGTGTAGTGCCGGGGAGATTGCCGTAGCTGCCTATAATATCGAATTTAAGAGATGAGAGGAACTCTTTCATTGCTATATACTTTATTTAAAAAATACCGTTGATACCGCAGAGTATGAGCACCACATAGCCGAGCACCAGACCCACGGCACCCATGATAAGACCCGTAGTCACCATATACTTCTGCTTGATGAAGCCCGTAGCGTCGGCAAGGGCGTTCGGCGGAGTCGAGATAGGAAGCACCATAGCAAGCGACGAGCAGATAGCCACACCGATAAGAAGCGTCGACACACCGCCGTAGGCTGCAAGATTGTCGGCCATCGATGCACCGGCTATCGCAAGGATAGGCACAAAGAGCGCGGCTGTGGCCGTGTGGCTGATGAAGTTTGCCATAAGGTAGCACAGCAGACCCGAACCGATAATCACCACCAGCGGCGACCATTCATTGAAAGGTATAGCGGCAATCATATTCTCGGCAAGACCCGACTGACGCATAGCCACACCAAGGGCGAAAGCTCCGGCAATCATCCAAAGGATACTCCACGAAATCTGCTCAAGGTCGCGGCGTGTGATTACACCCGCGATGCAGAGCACACCCACTGGAAGCATAGCCACCACATTGGCATTCACACCCGTGATGGCATCGGTGAGCCAAAGAGCCACAGTGACCGTGAAAGTGATATACACCAGCACATCGCGCCAGCTGCTCTCGTGATGGCTCTCGATCTGAAGCTCAATCTCCTTCTGCTTGAAAGGGAAAAGACGGCGAAGCACAATCCACGCTATGAAAAGCAGCACAAGCGTAAGAGGCACCATCACCATCATCCACTGGCCGAAGCCGATGCCGAGGTTCATGCCCGCAGGATCGTTGAGGAACTTAAGAGCGATGGCATTGGGAGGAGTGCCGATAGGAGTGCCCATACCGCCGATATTTGCTCCGATAGGGATAGCCAGAGCAAGGCCGATTTTGCCCTTGCCGTCGGCAGGAAGTGCCTTAAGCACAGGTGCAAGGAACGTAAGCATCATAGCCGCTGTGGCCGTGTTGCTGATAAACATCGAGAAAATAGCCGTCACGAGAAGGAAGCCCAGAAGCACATTCTCCGACCGCGTGCCGAACGGACGCAGCATCACCTTGGCGAGCTTCACGTCAAGACCACTCTTGGTGGCCGCGATAGCGATGATAAAACCGCCGATAAAAAGCATGATAGTCGGGTCGGCGAAGCAATGCAGGATAGCAGTGTTGCTCACCAGATTGCCGAACTTCTCACCCATGCCGTCGGTCTGGAAAAACCACAGAGCGCTGTCCGACGTGCAGAAGAGAAGAAGCACCACCACCACAAGCGAGGTAGTCCATGCCGACACCACATCGAAAAGCCACATAAGAGCTGCGAAAGCGAAGATAGCAATCACTCGATGCTGCACCGGATTAAGATCCGGTAGACCGTAAAGCGCCGACGGCGCAAGCCACAGAAACAAAGGAATGGCAATGGCGAAAAATAGCTTCAGAGCCTTCAATCCCATAGGATTTTTATTGCTTCGATGCTCCTTTTTCCACTGATGATAAGCCTCTACAAGGTGGAAGCCGTGAAAGATGGTAAACATATTGTACTTTTACTTGGAAATTAATATTCAAATTAAATGTCCGAGGAGAAGCCGACGCGGCCCGGCGGACTCACGTCCAAGCCTTGTCTTGTTTGAGGCTGCAAAGTTAGTGAAAATTCCTTAATTCATTAAATCAATTCAAGAAATTTTTCTTTAATCACCCCACCCGCCGTGCCTCAAGCAGCCCCAAGTACGTTCGCCATCCATGGCGACCACAAATGTCAACGCATCCGAAAACGCCGCGTCGCAAAGCCAAACCGCGACAAGGCGGTAGGGGCTTTCGGGCTGTGGCCGATTTATCCACACACTTTTAGAGTGTATATTTTTTCAATGTGCTGCAGCCGGCGTTGACCTCCTCTATTATGGCTCGGCATCGAGCTGTATCCATTTTGATTTTGGTGCCGACTGCGATGAAGTCGTCGATTGTGGGTTCACCCTTGCCGTTGACGGCGGTTGCGTGCTGTCCGTTATAGCCTGTGGTGCATATTTTCATTTATCAGCCGGAAGTCGGACCGTACTGCCATGGTACTTTACTTCAAGTCGGTCAATTTTTGTCATCGTTCCTTTTTGTATACGCTTTTTTCTTGCCGGCGTTTTTACGTATCTGAGTCAATTCTTCGATAGTAGAGAATTTTGGCTCGGAAAAAATGCCTTTGATTTCGGCTGAGTAACCGAGGGCAACTGCAATTTTGATAAGGTTCGAGAGCGATATCAATCCTTTCTGCTCAAACCTCGCGACATTGCTCAGAGGCACATCAGCACGCGTGGCAATCTCCCGGCGCGAGACGCCCTTTTCTATTCGGCGCGCCCGGAAATCAGAGGCGATATGCGTGGCAATGTCGTCGGCAGAGGGCAATGCATAGTTCTCCAAAAGAGATAATATATCAGCAGTTTCTTTTCTCACAAGGCAAATACTATCTAAATATTACTACTTGCAAAGGTAGCGAAAATTTCTGAGGCGGGCAATTTTCCTCATTATAAATTGGATGTTTTTTGCCCGGCACAGCTGCCTTTCTCGGATTCAGTAATCGCCTCACCTAAAACCCTTAAAATGGGAAAAGCCCGCATAAACCCGCCGCAGATGCCCGCCTAAAAATTGCCGCAGCAAAGCCCTCTTTGACATCTTGAAAATAAACCATCGGGCATATCATCGCGTTATAGTCAATACCAACGAATAATTAAACGAATATGGACGACTATAAAGCACTTATATCATCATCGCCCCTTGTGATGATCGAATTTTATGCCACATGGTGCGGACACTGCAGCCGCATGATGCCCGTGGTGGCGCAAATCCGCGAACTGCTCGGCGACAGCGTAGCCATCTACCAGCTCGACATCGATAAGTCGGCCGACCTTCCCGAAGAACTCGGCGTCACCGGCACACCTACCTTCATCATTTACCGCGATGGCGAGCAGGTGTGGCAGTTCAGCGGCGAAATCGACGGCAACGTACTCCTGCAGAAAATTCAATCATTCATGAATTGAAATGGCCAAGCCGCACGCATCTATTCTGGCCGATTTTCTCGCTCAGCTCGGCGTACCGCACACACGTTGGTACGCCGATTCTCAGTTTGCGTCGATGACCTTCAAATCGCTTTTCGGCTTCTCGAAGGTTCTCGAGAGCTATGGAGTCCCGTCGGAAGCGCTTGAAGTGCCCGACAAAGCGGCAGCGCTCGATGCCATCACACCACCTTTTCTGGCGCAGTGCGGCAGTTCTTTTGTCATAGTCACCGCGATAGAGCCTGAGAGTGTGACCTTTCTCGACGGTCTCGCCGATGGCCCTGTAGCAAAGTCTCGGGCCGAGTTCTGCCGCTCGTGGTCGGGAATAGTGCTGCTTGCATATCCGGGCGATGACTCGCGAGAACCCGACTATGCCTCGCATCGCTTCACCGAGATTGGCAACAGGGCCAAGCGCCGGGTACTTGCCGCCGCTGCGCTCTTTGTGCTGCTCTACCTCGTGATAGCACACGGTATCTGCTCGCATGTGTCCACACTTCTGCTCACCCTTATTAATCTGGCAGGACTTTACGTCACTTATCAGCTCGTGCTCAAGTCGCTCAACATCCACACCGGCTCTGCCGACCGTATCTGCGGCATCATCGACCGCACGGGCTGCCACACGGTGCTGAGTACGTCGGCCTCGAAGTTCTTCGGCCTCTTCGGGTGGAGCGAAGTGGGGCTTGCATATTTCAGCGTGAGCCTGGGCACACTGCTGCTCTTCCCGCAGCATATAGGCGAGCTGGCGCTTATCAATGCCTGTTGCTGTCCGTTCTCACTGTGGAGCGTATGGTACCAGAAATATCGGGCAAAGGCATGGTGCACACTGTGCCTCATCACCCAAGCCTGCCTGTGGCTCTCGCTTGCATGCTATATATTCGGCGGAGCCTTTGCCGGGAGCCTCCCGCCGCGCGTAAGCATCCTGCCTCTCGGTGCCACCTACGTGATTGTGCTGCTGGGTGTCAATGCACTCATGCGGTACTTCGACCGCAATGATAAAAATACACCGCAATGATACGTCATATCCCACATCCCGACCTCCCCGGCGCAAGGCACCTCACACCGCTTGAGATGAACAATCTCCACTTCCGCACCGCCGGGAGTCACACCCCTCTTACGGCCAAGAATGAGCGGCCGGCCTCGACGCCCCGGTAGAAAAAATTTGGCTGTTAGGGCAAAAGTGCTTAACTTTGCCATATATAATCATTAACGACAGCTATGACCGAAAACGATCTCAAGGCACTGCGTCGCGATCCCGACGGCCTGCTTACATACGAGTATCTGGCAAATCATATAGGCGAATGTGGCCCCGAAGAAATTGATGCCCTCATCGAGAATATGGAGCATGTGGATCTCTCCGGGCAGTTCATGGCCAGTGCGGCACGATACCTCCATGCCATCGACTCCGCCGGCTACGCTCCCGCAATCCGCACCCTCGTGGCCGGTGCCATCGACAAAGACCGTGAGCACCGATATCTGCCCGACCTCCTCCAAGGCCTCTATGGTGCCGACTACAAGGAGAACGCCGCACGCCTCTGTGCCGCCGACGACAACTTCCGTCGCATCTACAAGCGCCTTTTCCCTTCTTCCGCGCTATGAAATTCATGCAATTCCTGATGCCGGGCATAGCCTCGGCACTCCTTTTCATGGCCTGCGGCTCTGCCGACAGCGCCTCTGCAACAACTCCCGAAAAAAATACCACTACTATGACAGAGCAAACTGCCGATACCGCTTCGGTGCGGGTGGCCGTGAAGACTACAGCCGGCGACTTCACCGTGCTTCTCTATGGCGACACTCCCAAGCACCGCGATAATTTCGTGCGTCTGGTCAAAGACGGATATTACGACGGCACCCTTTTCCACCGCGTGATCAAAGACTTCATGATTCAGGCCGGCGATCCCGACTCCAAGAATGCCGCTCCCGGCAAGATGCTCGGAGCCGGTGGTCCCGACTATAAAATCGATGCCGAGATAGTGTTCCCGCGCCACTTCCACAAGCGTGGTGCGCTCGCTGCCGCACGCCAGGGCGACCAGGTCAACCCCATGAAGCAGTCGTCGGGCTCGCAGTTCTATGTGGTCACAGGCCGCAAGATGAGCGAAAGCGATGTCGACAAGCTCGGAATGAGCCTTAAGAACAAGCAGATGCAGGCCATCTTCAACCGCCTGGCCATGGAGCACCGCGCCGACATCATCGACATGCAGAAGCGTGGCGACCGTGCAGGGCTTCAGGCACTCCAGGACAGCCTCATCAAGCAGACCGAGGCCGAGGCTGCAACTGCTGCCGCACCGGCAATCACCGACGAGATGCGCAAGGCTTATACCACAGTGGGCGGTGCTCCTCATCTCGACGGCGACTACACCGTATTTGGCGAAGTGGTCGACGGCATGGACGTGATTGACCGCATCGAGAAAGTGAAGACCGACGGCCACGACCGTCCGACCGACGACGTGCGCATAATCTCCATGAAAATACTGGATTGAAGGTAAACCGCCACACACTCCCCAACGGCCTCCGGCTCGTACACTCCTATGACCCATACACGGCGATGGCGGCCGTCAATGTGCTCTACGACGTGGGCACACGCGACGAAAGCCGCCACCGCACGGGCATGGCACACCTCTTCGAGCACCTGATGTTCGGAGGCTCTGTGCACGTGCCCGACTTCGACGGCGTGCTCGAGAATGCCGGCGGCCGCTCCAATGCCTGGACGAGCTCCGACTTCACGAACTTCTACGACACTCTGCCGGCCACGAACCTCGACACGGCCCTATATCTCGAGAGCGACCGTATGCTCGGCCTCGCTTTCAGCGAGCGCGCACTCGAGGTGCAGCGTGGTGTGGTGATCGAGGAATTCAAGCAGCAGTGCCTCGACCGCCCTTACGGCGACCTCTTCCATCATCTCCGGCGCATAGCCTATGCTGAGGAGCATCCTTACTCCTGGCCCACGATAGGCCTTCGACCCGAGCATATAGCCGAAGTCACACAGGACGATGTGAGGGAGTGGTTCTACCGCCACTATGCCCCCGACAATGCCGTACTCGCCATCACCGGAAATGTGGATTTCGACACAGCGTGCCGCAGTGCAGAGCGGTGGTTTGCCGACGTGCCGGCCCGCAATGTGGCTGCCCGCCGATTGCCCGACCCGGGCTTCCCGGACTCCGATGTAGAGCTTACGGTCGAAGGCGCGGTTCCGTACCCTCTGATTGTACAGGCCTACCCCATGGCCGCCTATGGTGAGCCCGACTACTTTGCCGCCGACACCATCACCGACATCCTTTCGGTGGGGCGTGCCGCCCGACTGCGCACCAATGTGGTCGACGGCCGCGGGCATGGCATCGTATCGGATGCCGATGCTTCAATCATCGGCTCGGAAGGCCCGGGCTTGCTGCTCGTCACTGCCCGTGTGGCCTCCAACGACGATGCCGACATCAAGCGTGCCGTGGAGCTACTGCGCGAAGAAGCACGCAGCCTTGCCGAGCCCGGAAGCCTGAGTGCTCATGAGCTGGAGCGCACCGTCAACACCTTCGAGTCCACATTCCGTTTCTCCAATATCGGCTACCTCGCCCTTGCCTCGAACCTGGCTCAGGCTGAGCTGCATGGCGAAGATATAAACCGCACTGTCGACGACCGCCGCCGACTCACCGTGGCCGACATCACAGATGCCGCGCAACGCATCTTCAGCACACCTTCAGCAACAATCATATATAGACCGCATCATGACTGACTTCGACCGCGAATGGCAGAAGATGATTTCGGGTGAGCGCTACGAAGCCACCCATCCGCGATTTCTCGCGATGCTTCAGCAGACACGCGAGCTGCTTTGGGAGTATAATTCGCTGCACCCCGGCGAGGAGGAGCGCCGTCGCGAAATAATCCGCGGGCTGCTTGGCGACATTGGCGAGCGCTTCCACATCAACCAGCCCTTCCGCTGCGATTACGGCTGCAATATCCATATAGGCGAAGATTTCTTCGCAAATTTCAATCTCACTATCCTCGACGAGGCTCCCGTGATCATAGGCAACAACGTGTTTATCGGCCCGGGAGTGAGTATCTACACAGCCTGCCATCCGCTCGATGCCGCCGAGCGGCGCGGTGGCGACGAATGGGCCGAGCCTGTGACTGTCGGCAACGATGTGTGGATAGGCGGCGGAGCCATCCTCCTGCCCGGAGTGACTGTCAGCGACGGTGCCGTGGTCGGAGCGGGAGCAGTCGTTACGCGGGATGTGCCTGCAGGCACGGTGGTGGGCGGCAATCCCGCGCGAATTATCAAGAAGATATGAAAGAGCGCCAATCGGGCATGGAGCTGCTCCGCATAGTGAGTATGCTGATGGTGCTCGGCGTGCACATCGACGGCGCCTCGCTCGGGCTGCCCGACCCCGAAGGCGACTGGGGCGCGCTCTCGGCGCGCGATGTGTGGCAGCTCGCTTTTGAAAGCCTTTGCATAATAGGGGTGAACTGCTTCACGCTTATCTCGGGCTACTTCGGTATCCGCCTGAGTGCCCGCGGAGTGGTGGCGCTGCTTTTCGAGTGTGTGTTCTACTCGGTGGGGCTCTACACCCTCGGCATGATAGTGAAGCCCTCGGCATGCACCTTGACGGGCTGGTTTGAGAGTTGGCTTGTGCTATCGCACACCGACCTGTGGTATGTGCCGGCCTACTTCGGCCTCATGCTGCTAAGCCCCTTTATCAACGCCGGTCTTGACCGGCTCACACCTCGCGCCACGGCGTGGATTGTGGGCGCGATTGTGGCTTTCAATGTGTGGAGCGGCTGGGTGTGGCAGGGCTCTTTCAATCCCTCGGGTTATACTGTGATGCAGCTTGTGATGGTCTACATCATTGGCAGTTGTATACGCCGCTATGCAGATGTGGCCATGCTGCGCCGCAGGCGCGGTGCAGTCGCAGTGGCATATCTCGCTTCGGTGGGTGCGGTCTTTGTCTCGGCAGTGTATGCTTCGCGTGCCTTTGCCTACAACTCGCCTTTTGTACTGCTTGAGAGTGTGCTCTTCTTCGTGCTCTTCGTGCCGATGACCTTTCACTCGCGTACCGTGAACCGCCTTGCGGGCGGGGCTTTTGCCGTCTACCTCATCCACAAGACACCGCTTGTGTGGGGTGGTGTGATGAAGCCCGGCGTGGCGGCGCTTTGGCATAATACGTCGCTTGGAGTGTTTGCTCTGAGCGCTGTGCTACTGGCTCTCGGCATCTATGTTGCCGCCGCAGCTGTCGATGTGCTGAGGCAGGCTCTGAGCGGAAGAATACTGAAAAGATTTTTATAACTCTTCCTCTATCTGCTGTCGCACCGATTCTTCGTGTATCGCGGCCAGGACAGTGCGGATGAAGTCGGGTGAGAGACCGAGCTGCCGGGCGGCTTCGGTGCGGCGCTGCATGAGGTCGTTGTAGCGCACGGGCTGCACTACGGGGATGCGCTCGCGCCTTTTGTAGGACCCGATTTCGCGGGCTACGCGCATACGTCGGGCAAGGAGGTCGAGGAGCTCCGTGTCGATTGAGTCGATTTGCCGACGCAATTCGTCGAGACCGGCCGGCGCATCGTCATGGGGTCGGGGGGTGAGACCTGCGGTGATTTCTTTGAGCGCTTGCGGAGTGATCTGCTGTGCGGCGTCGCTGAGAGCGCTGTCGGGGTCAGGGTGGCACTCCACGATGATGCCGTCGAAGTTTATGTCGAGCGCCTGTTGAGCCAGTGGCGCGATGAGGTCGCGTCGGCCTCCGATATGGCTCGGGTCGGATATAATAGGCAGAGCGGGGTTGCGGCGGTGCAGCTCGATGGGTATTCGCCACTGGGGCGGGTTGCGGTAAAGGTGAGGCCCGTAGGCGCTGAACCCTCGGTGAATTGCTCCGAGGCGGCGTATGCCCGCACCGTATATGCGCTCGAGCGCTCCTATCCAGAGCTCGAGGTCGGGGTTGACGGGGTTTTTCACCAGCACTGTCATTTCGCTGCGTGTATGCTCGGGTAGTGCGGCTATGCAGTCGGCTATCTCCTGCACGGCAAAGGGGTTTGCAGCCGTGCGTGCACCAATCCACACTGCCTTGATGCCTGCCCGGATTACTTCCTGCATGTGTCGTTCGCAGGCTACTTCTGTGATGACTTCCATGCCGGTGCGGTCTTGCACTTCGGCGAGCCAGCTGAGGGCCGGCGAGCCTATGCCTTCAAATCCGCCGGGCTTCGTGCGCGGTTTCCACACACCGGCACGGAATACTTTGATGCCTTGTGCGGCCAGGGCGAGGGCAGTGTCTACTGTCTGGCTTCGGCTCTCGGCGCTGCAGGGGCCTGCAATGACGAGGGGGCGCGGCATCGGTGCCTGATTGAATATGGGCTGAAGGTCTGTCATTTCGGGAATTTCAGAATTCTACGGAAAGGCGGACGTTGAACTGGCGACGGGTGAGGTAGTTCGGCACGGCATACTGGATTTCGTTGACGTCGGTGACCCAGTAGTAGCTGCTCACGTTGCTTATGTCGAGGAGGTTGAAAACATCGACACCGAGCCACACGCTCTTGAAGTGCCTCCAGAAGCCGCCACGCTTCTCGCCATCCTTGGGCGGCGATAGCAGTGCGTAGGCCAGGCCGATGTCGAGGCGCTTGTAGGCCGGAGCCCGGAAGTAACCTTTGTCGCGGCTGCCTCGGGGCGCAGTCATCGGCAGGCCGTCGGAGAAGATGCCGCGGAGGTTGAATTTCAGCTTGGGGAACTTGGGGAAATAGTCGGTGAAGTACAGCGCCACGCTGTAGCGCTGGTCGGTTGGGCGCGGCACTTTCACGCCGTTGAGGGTCTCCTGCGTCTTCATCAGCGAGAAGCTCAGCCACGAGTCGGTGCCGGGCACAAACTGGCCGAAGAGCTTCATGTCGAGGCCGTAAGTGAAGCCGCTTGAGAGGTTTCGGCCGGCGTAGACGAGCTTGAGGTTGTCGATTTCGTAGGGGATGAGGTTGCCGAGGTTTTTGTAGTATGCTTCTGCCGAGAGCTTGAACGGACGGCCCATGGCACGGAAGGTGTAGTCGCCGCCGAGGATGAGCTGGAATGAGCGCTGGCTCTTAATGTCGGGGTTGAGCGATACCACGATGTTGCCGTTGGCATCGGCTTCCTGCCGTCGCATCTCTTTGTAGAATGGCGATTGGTAGTATAGACCGGTGGCGAAGCGGAGTGAGAGGCGCGGGCACTTGGCGGGCACGAATCCTACGCTGACACGGGGGCTGACGAGGAACTCTTTGTTGTAGTCCCAGTAGGAGAAGCGTATGCCTCCGTTGAAGTTGAAGTAACCTATCGGAGCATCGAGGCGGTAGGTGTCCATGGCATAGAAGGCTATACGGTTCGATGCGAGGTCGTGCTTTGAGCTCATGTTGTAGACCACCCTTAGCGCGTCGGGGTCGAAGGGCAGCGAGAAGCCGGCGGAGTCGCGCAGCTCCCATTCACGTGAGCGGTCGAATATGGTCTCGTGCTTGTATGAGATGCCGTAGTTGAGGTTGTGCTTGTTGATGCCGGTAGCTCCGCGGAGGTCGAGAGCGAAAACGGAAGCCTTGAATCGGTTTCTGGCGTGCTCGTGGTAGCGGCCTACACCGAGCTCGCCGCCGATCGACTCGTCGGCATCGCCGCCTGTGCCGGCCTGGTCGAGCCAGTACTCGCCGGAGATGTCGTAGGCCACGAGCTCGTTGGTGAGGAAGCCCGAGGCCAGAAGCGAGAATTCGTGCTTCTTGCTCGGGGTGAAGGTGATGGTACCGGCTCCGAAATACGTCTCGAAGCGGTCTTTTTCCTGACCGTCGAAGTAGACGGTGAATTCCTTGGCATCGGTCGACGTGCCGAATTTCGTGTTTCGGTTGTGGGGTATGAATTTATAGTTGTTGACGGCGATGTTTCCGAGCACCGACACGCGCCACTTGGGGTTGAAGGTGTAGGTCATGCTGGTCTGGTAGTCGAAGAAGCGCGGGTCGTAGTCGCCTTTATCCTCGAGTGAGCCGAGAAGTGAGGCGTTCTGCTTGTAGCGGATGCCATGCAGCTGTGTGAAGCGCTTGCTGCTGGTGCCTATGGCTGCCGAAGCGCCCATGAGAGAGGCGGAAACAGAGCCCTCGAAGGCTTCGGGCTGGCGGTATGTGATGTCGAGCACGGAGCTCATCTTGTCGGAGTACTGAGCGGAGAAACCACCGGTCGAGAACCCGATGGCCCCTACCATGTCGGGGTTGACAATGCTGAGACCCTCCTGCTGGCCCGACGACACGAGCTGCGGGCGGTAGACTTCGATGCCGTTGATATATACGCTGTTCTCGTCGTAAGAGCCGCCACGCACGCTGTACTGGCTCGACATCTCATTGTTTGAGTTGACACCGGCCATGGTGGTGAGCAGCGCTTCGACAGAACCGCCCGACACGTCGGGCGCGAGCTTGAAGTCGGAGCGGTCGATGGTCTGCATGCCACCCATCTGCTTGCGGTAGTCGGTGACTTCCACGCCGGTGAGGGCGTAGGTGGCAGGTTGCATCTTCACGTTGATAGTGACGTTGCCCGAGGGGTCGATAAGCCTTCGCTTCGACTCTTCGTAGCCAATGCAGCTGAAAACGACTCGGATAGTATCGGCTTCGGGCACGGAGAGAGAGTATCGGCCGTCGAGACCGGTAGTCGTGCCGAGCTGCCGGCCGGCAATCTTGACGGTGACAAATTCGAGGGGCTCATTATCCTGATCGGTGACGAGCCCTGAAATCTTCACAGGGCCCTTTGCCGAGGAGGCGAGAGCCGCAAACATCGCAATAAATATGATAATCAGACGTAAGTTCATCATATCTATAACGCGCGCAAACGAAAAAAATTATACAATTATAAATTCCCGGTTGTTTTAAGGACTTTAGGGGAGATCGGGCAGGCGCTTTTATTTGCGGATTCGTTGACATTTGCGAGCGCATTGGCGGTCGCCATAGATGGCGACCCTAACATGGGCCCTTATAACTCATATCTCATAACTCATAACTAAAAAAAGCCCCGGAGGCGTGTGCCTTCGGGGCTGAGAGGGGGCGGTTACCTACT
>JAMPHP010000017.1 GCA_023663365.1 Muribaculaceae bacterium
TCGGTGGCAGTGCCTTCCCGAAAGCGAGTGCAAAGTTACAACCATTATCCCCCGTTCTCCAAATTTTTCCCGCGTTTTAACACTTATTTAACATTTGCCCGCTTCGCAAAAATCACCCTCCTCTTGGCTATCTTAAAGTCGTTAAGGTCGTTAAGGTCGTTAAGGTCGTTAAGGTCGTTAAAGTCCTTAAGGCAGCAGAAGCCGCCCTCGGGCGGCTTCTGCGATGATTTTGCTGAAAATATTTTTAGTCGATTTTAATCACGAGGTAGTTGCTGAGGCTCCAGAATGCAGCGGGGTTTGTGATGCGGAGCACCTTGTGACCGTTGCCCTGGGCGATGACATAGGATCCTGCGGGCTGGTTGGTGAGGATTTCGGCTTTGTCGGAGTTGAGGTCGATTGTGGTGAGAGTGCGCTTGTCGCCGACGGTAAAGAAATTGTGGTCGAAGTCGCCTTTCATGAGTTTTGTCTTGCGGAGGAAGCCTGTCTCGATGATGCGGTTTTCCTTCAGCTCGCTCTTGGTGCCTATTGCATAGTAGCAGAGGTTGAGCTCGTTGGCGAGTTCTTCGTTCTGGCGCTCGGTAGAGTCGCGCTCAGCGATTACTGTCGTTACGGTCGTGCTCAGTGAGTCGACCTGTGTGCCGAGTTCGCCGATCTGCACTTTGGCATCGTCGAGGTTGGCACGGAGAGTGTTGATTTCGGCAGTCTGGGAGTCGATCTGCTCACGCAGGCTTGCGATAGTCTTTTTGAGGGTTGAGTTTGATGTCGATGATGCTGCGAGCTTTTTCTCGAGTTCGGCAAGTTTCTCACGGCGCTCCTGAAGGGTCTTCTGAATAGCGGCGATGTCGGATTTAATCTGTTCTTTCTGCGAGGGGGTCTCCTGACCGCCGTTCACGCTGAGGATATTCTCGAGCTGCTTGATCTGCTCCATGTCGGAGGTGATTTCACCCACGAGGTTGAGGAGCTGGTCGCGGTCGGCAACTGCGGCCACGAGTTCGGCCTTGGATGCGTTTGCCTGCTCCTGAGCCGCTTCGACTTCTTTTTTATTTGTACAAGCCGAAAGGATGACGGCAGTACTGATTGCTAATGCGACGATTTTTTTCATAATCAATAGTTGAAAAGTGTGATTTAAGTAATAGTATCAGGCATTCATGCATCGTTGTCGCCGTCATCGGAGGAGTCGGGGCGGTATTTATTACGGTGCCTGCGCTCTTCGGGCTGCGGTCGCTGCTTTCCTGCTACAATGAGAACAATCTCACCCCGCGCTTGGTTCACGGTGAAGAAATCGCGCAGCTCTGCCAGCGTGCCTCGATGTGTGGTGTCGTGCAGCTTTGATATTTCGCGCGACACCGAGGCAGGCCGGTCGTCGCCGCAGCTTTCGGCCAGCTGGGCAAGTGTGCGGGCGAGCCTCAGGGGCGACTCGTAGATGATGAAGGTTACCGGCAGGTCGGCAAGGTACTCAAGGCGCCCTGCCCTGCCTTTCTTGGGCGGTAGAAATCCTTCAAAGAAAAATTTATCGCAAGGCAGGCCCGAGTTGACCAGTGCCGGCACGAATGCCGTGGGTCCGGGGAGGGTCTGCACTTCGATGCCACGCCGGCGGCACTCGCGCGAGAGCATGAAGCCGGGGTCGGAAATACCCGGAGTGCCGGCATCGGAGACCAGGGCTATGCTTTCACCGGCTTCTATACGGTCGAGGATAGGGTCGAGTGGCCGGTGCTCGTTGTACTTATGATGGCTTGCCATAGGCGTGGCTATACCGAAATGCTTCATGAGCACTGCCGACGTGCGGGTGTCCTCGGCCAAAATCAGGCTCACCGACGAAAGCACCTCGACGGCGCGCGGCGACATATCGGCAAGATTTCCCACCGGGGTGGGCACTATATAAAGAATACCTGGCATCGGGTGTCAGAAATAACGTGCTACAAAGTCGAGGAAGTCGGCCACATTCTCATCGTCGGGGTTGAGCATGAGGTCTTCCACCAGATAGTCGGCGGCATCCTTATATGAGCTCATATCCTCGATGAGGGCTACGGTGTCGGCAAAATCGGCCTCATCACCGCCGAAGATGTCGCGGATAAAGCGGAACTTATCGTTTAGCGTGAAGCTGCGCATCAGCGAGCCCGGATGAGCCTTTCGCTGTGGCTGCGGCTTGGGCTGCGGGTCGATGGCTTGCTCTTGCGCGACGGCTTTCTCCGACGCTTGGATTTCGGGCACTACCTCGGGCTCTTCGGCCTCCTGCATCTTTACCTCTGCGAGAGCTTCGACATCGGGCACGGGAGCCTCTTGCACCGGTGCTTCCGCCGGTTCGTCGCTCACGGCAAGTAAATCGTCCATCAATGCGGAGTACTGCCTGAATTTTTCGGCGAGCATAGCCTTTACTTCGGCCGACTGCCGGTCGGCGAGGACACGGAGCAGCCCTTCGAGCTCGATATTAAGATGAATAAGAGAGTGTATGTGGTTCATTATAAATCAGAATCAGATTGAACAAAAGTGTCGAGGAGAATACGCTCGCAAGCCACCCTCACCTGGCGGCGCGGGCAGAAGAAGCCGTTGACCATCATCACCACCACGTGCGTGGGCGCGCCGTCGGCATCGAGCTTATATCCGGCATAGCACTGCACGCTGCTCACACTGCCGGTCTTAAGTGCTATTTCTCCCACGAGGGGTGTCTTGGCAAGGAATCCCCGTAGAGTGCCGTCTTTTCCCGCTCTGGGAAAGAAGCCGGCATAAGTCGCTGCCATGGGTGAGCGTGCCATCCACTCGAGTATGTCGCCGATGAAGCGCGCCGAGAGGCGGTTTGCCCTCGTGAGGCCGCTGCCGTCGTTGATGATTGTGTAGCGGGTGTTGATGCCACGCGTGGCCCAGATTTCCTTCACGCGCTTGATGGCTTTGTCGCGGGAGTCGCCGGGCGCGAGCCTGCGGAGCATAGCCTCGGCGAAGAGATTGTCGGAGCGCACCATGAGGCTGCGCATTATATCGGCGAAATCGGGCGAGCGGTGCGTGTAGAGCGCCGTCTCAGCGCCGTCGGGGGCGGCAGCCTTCGAGCCTATGGTGATTCCTGCGGCGGTGAGCTTTTTCTTAAGCTCGAGGGTAAAGACAGCCGCAGGGTCGGGCACGGTGGTGCTGAGCGCCCACTTGCGGTTGTTTGTATCGCGGGTATATGCCATGAGGCGGTCGGAGTAGACACCACGCACAAGGTCGTTGCCACCGGTCACTTTCGTGAGTGTCACTTTAAGGCCCGGTACTTCGGGCACAGTCTTGCCGGTGACGGGATACACACGAGTGCAATTGTCGCGCCAGTTGAAGCCATACAGCCCGGCACCGTAGGGCCACGCCACATCCTCGATCTCCCACTTGATATTCGGGCCGCTGTCTTTGAGCGACTGCTTCACCACTATTGCTCCCGATATTTTGCGGATGCCCTTGCGCTTGAGCGCCGCCACGATGGAGTCGCAGAATCCGAGGCGCGACTTATAGTTCTCGCTCTCAATGGTGGGGTCGCCGCAGGAGTTTACCACAATGTCGCCGTTCCACAGGCCTGCCGCGCCTTTTGCACCACGAAGCCTTACCTGTGTGACGAAGCGGTCGTCGGCACCGTTGGCCGAAAGGACCGAAGCCGTGGTCACAGCCTTCATCACGGAAGCGGGCGTGAGAGCAAGCTGCGAATTGTGGTCCACAATCACCGAGCCGCTTGCGAGATCCTTGATATACAAGCCCACCGAAGTGGCCTCCTCGCCGTCGATGCCGAGAATACCCTGCCCCAAGGCCGGAAAAACCGACAATGCGGCAAAGAGCAGATATGCTGATATGAGTCTGAAATTCATGTAGAGTGTAAAATTTACGGGCGAAATTACTAAAAAGAAACGACACAAAGGGCAAGAAAGTGGAATTATCGGCCTCCCGAGCGTAAAAAAAGGCTTTGGATTGCCTTTATTTAATAATATTGATTACTTTTGCAACAGCAATTCAAAACATATCTGAAATGAACACAGACATTGATTGGGGCAAGCTCCCCTTCGGCTACTACCCTACCGACTACAACGTGCGCTGCGAATTCCGCGACGGCAAGTGGGGACCGATTGAAGTATCTCAGTCAGAAACGGTCAACATACATATTGCCGCCACCTGCCTGCACTACAGCCAGGAAATCTTCGAAGGCATCAAGGCCTTCCGCGGCGCCGACGGCAAAATCCGCATCTTCCGCCTTCGCGAGAACGCCAAGCGTATGCAGGAGTCGGCAAAGGGAATCCTCATGGAGCCCATACCCATCGAGCTCTTCGAGGAGATGTGCATCAAGGCCGTGAAGCTCAACGAGCGCTTCGTGCCTCCCTACGGCAGCGGTGCCTCGCTCTATATACGCCCTGTCGAAATCGGCATGACACCCCGCATCGGCGTGAAAGAAGCCGACGAATACCTCTTCATGGTGATGGTGACTCCTGTAGGTCCCTACTTCAAGGAAGGCTTCCGCAACACCAACATCTGCATCATGCGTGAGTACGACCGCGTGGCTCCCCAAGGCACTGGCCGCTGGAAAGTTGGCGGCAACTACGCAGCATCGCTCGGCGCCGGTCATCGCGCACACTCCCTCGGCTACTCCGCCGTGCTCTACCTCGACCCCAAAGAGAAGAAATACCTCGACGAGTGCGGCCCCGCAAACTTCTACGCCATCAAAGACGGCAAGTACATCACCCCCAAGAGCGACTCGATCCTGCCCTCAATCACCAACATGACACTCATGGAGCTCGCCCGCGAGATGGGCATGGAGGTTGAGTGCCGTCACATCACCGTCGACGAGCTCGACCATGTGAGCGAAGCCGGTGCCTGCGGCACAGCCGCCGTGTGCTCGCCCATCGGTGAAATACACGACCTCGACACAGGCAAGAAGTACATAATATCGAAAGACGGCAATCCCGGCAAGGTGACCACAGAATTCGTGCGCCGACTCGATGCCATCCGCAACGGCCTCGAGCCCGACGTTCACGGCTGGAATACAATCGTGGAATAATGCCGCCCTTCGACTACCGCAGCATCCTCAACAAGCACTATCCCGCCGGCCGCAAGGTCAGCGGGATTTTGCACACCCACAGCCGTGCCGTTGCCGACGAAGCACTGGCCATAGCACGTCGCCTCGATCTGCCGCTCGACGCCGCTGACATCGAAGCGGCCGCAATGCTGCACGACATAGGCATCATCCGCACCAACGCTCCCGGCATAGGCTGCTACGGCAGCGCCCCATATCTATGCCACGGCCCTATCGGCGCCGATATGCTCCGCGCCGACGGTGCGCCCGAGATTTTCGCCCTTGTGGCCGAGCGCCACACCGGGGCCGGGCTCACTGCCGCCGAGATAGCACACCGCGGCCTGCCCATGCCCGAGGGGCGCTCGTATATGCCCGAGAGCCTTCTCGAGAAACTTATATGCTATGCCGACTGCTTCTACAGCAAGAGCGGCGACATGAAGCGCAAGGAGCTCAGCCGCGTCGAAGCCTCGATGGAACGCTTCGGCCCCGATGTGCTGCGCCGCTTCCGCGAGCTCCATGCCATGTTTTCCTAACATCCTCCAGACACTATCCCCGCCATGCTACTGCCCGCCCCACTATTAGCCATCGTCGTTCCGTGCTACAACGAAGAAGAAGTACTGCCCATCTCCCTGCCGGCCATGCTCAAGCTCCTCGACGAGCTCGCCGCAAAAGGCGACATACACCCCGACAGCTACATCCTGTGCAGCAACGACGGCAGCCGCGATGCCACCTGGGCCACAATAGAGCGTATGCACCTTGCCGACAAGCGCGTGAAAGGCATCACCCTCGCCCACAACAGAGGACATCAGTACGCTCTGCTGGCCGGATTGATGACAGCAATGGACCACTGCGATGCGTGCATATCGATCGATGCCGACCTGCAGGACGACCCCGCTGCCATGGCCGACATGGTGCGCCAGTACAGGCAGGGCAAGGAGATAATATTCGGCGTGCGCAGCAGCCGCCGCACCGACTCCTTTTTCAAGCGCACCACCGCCCACGGCTTCTATGCCTTCCAGCGTGCCATGGGGCTCGAGACAGTCTACGACCACGCCGACTACCGCCTCATGAGCAACCGTGCACTGCACCTGCTGGCCGAATATGGCGAGGCAAACATGTTTCTTCGCGGCATAGTGCCGCAGCTCGGGCTCGACACCGGAGTCAGCACCTACGAGCGTGCCGAGCGTGCCGCCGGTGAGTCGAAGTACCCCTTCAAGAAGATGCTGGCACTATCCATCGACGGCATCACATCCTTCTCGGCACAGCCTATGCGATGGATATTCATCGTAGGTCTCACTTCATTCATCCTCACACTGATAGTGACAGTGTATGTGCTCATATCCTACTTCTACTCCGACCATATCAACCCCGGCTGGGCCTCGATGATGCTCTCCATCTGGGGGCTCGGCAGTCTTATCCTTATGTCGATAGGAATTGTGGGCGAATACATCGGCAAGATTTTCACCGAAGTGAAGCACAGGCCGCGCTACGCCATCAAAGACAAGCTCTGGGATTAAGCGGAAAATTATTTAAGCCCGCAGGCACTGCGGAGGATAGCCACGGGGCACCGACGCATCGCCTTGCTCAGAGCTATGCTTATGCAGATGGCTGCCACACAGCTCACAAGATAGTATGGCAACTGCAGCCACTCGTGGTGCACCTTGCGCCACACAAGAAGCTCCACGGCCATCTGGGGAAATATGCCTACAAGGAATATCTGGAAGGAGTGGTCGCGGAAAGACCCGAACAGTCCGGGGAAGACATCGGCAATCCTCACAGCCCACGCGAGCGACATCAGTATGCCGAATATGGCTGTGACAATGTCGGGCACGCCCGCGATAAGAAACGCAGCCGCGTAGAGCGCCGTGCACCCTATTGCAGCCCAAATACTGCGGCGGAACACGCGCACTGCATCGTACTTGAAGAATAGAATACCGGCCACAAAGAAGAAGGCATATTTAGGCACTCCCCTAAGATTGAACCAGCCGGCCACATTGAGGTCGAGGCTTACTATGAACGGCACCAGGGTGATGGCAAGCAGCACAAGCTCAGTCCACACATTCTTGAGCATGAGCCGGTAGACAGGATAAAGCAGCATCAGCCACATCAGCGTGCCTATGAACCACATCTCCATCAAAGGACCGTTGATAGGGTCGTAGAAAGCGGCGAAGAACGAGTCTACACTGAGCTCCAGTCCGCGCTTGGTGAAGTTGCGCAAAGCTCCTTTGATACAGAAAGCCACAATCGTAAACAGCACGAAAGGCAGAGCCAGGCGCTGTAGTTTATCGACATACAGCTTGGATGTGCTCCAGCCTTTGGATATGCGCGAGTAATACAGCAAGCCACCCGACACAAACATGAACAGCGGCATGTGGAAAGAGTAGCAGAAGCGATGTATCCAGAACGACATGGTGTACATCTCGTCGGCATCGCCCGCGTAGGTAAAACCGTTGACATGACCTATGACCACCAGTAAGATGGCCCAGCCCTGCGCTATCGAGAGCCAGAGCAACTTGCCCGATGTATTGTTTTTCTGCTGACTTGTCATTTCTCTGCAAGCATTATGGACTCCTCCGACTTCAATCGCTCATGCTTATCGGCAAGCAGAACCACAGCATAGGCCATGGTGACGATGGCAAGGCCGCGGTAAGTGTCGACACCGGCAAAACCGCCGATACCGAGCACAAAAGTGAACACGAGCGAGCACACATAGTACGCCCTGTACTTCATCTTTCGCACTATCCAATACAGCAAGCCGAAGAATATGATTTCGACAAGTATGCCAAGCCACCCCACATAGATGAAGATCTGCACGGGCACAATCTCAACTTCGGTGGCCACACGGTCGGCCTTCTCGATGTCGGATTCGTACTCATTGAATATAATCATGCTCACACTGGTGGTCTTTTCCGGATGGATAAAGCCCAGGCCGGTCATGGCCGTGTGGCGGTTCGATATAAGCTCAATCACTGGCAGAGCCTGCCCCACGCGCCCCGACATAAACTCGGCAAGGTCTTCATCGTCGGTGGCGTCGGCAAGGTCGATAAACTGGTCGATTGTCGATCTTACACGCAGGGCACTCTCGTGTTTCTGCTTGTTGTATGGTAGCACATAGTCGGCACCCACGGCTATGAGGAGGATTATGCCGGCCGTCACGGAGTACTGAAGCACACGCTTGCGCGAGCTCTGGAACAGCACAAGGCACACCAGCACACCGGCCATGTAGGAGAAGGTCTGTGTGGCGAGAATACCGCCCACGATTATCACTACATGCCACCACTTCAGACGATAGTAGCGGATGATGGGTATGATGGCGAGACCGAAGATATACATACCCGGAGGATACTTGCGCGCCGGCGAAAAACCGAAGATATTCATCACCGGGTGCATGAAGGTCGATTTTATGCCGTAGTTATAGGAGTTGGGGATAAGCACGAAGCCCTTGAGGATAAAGGCGTCGATGGCATAGAAAGCGCACATGATGAGCGCGTAAGTCATCATGCGGCGGAAGAATACCTGAATGTCGAACGTATGATTGGCAAAGACTGCCAGGGGAATGAATACGGTGACGAAACTCAGGAAGCTGCGCATCAGGCGGAGCTGAACCTTGAAAGACTCCGGCGAAAAGGTGGATATATATACTATGGCGATAATCTGGAACGCATACACCGCAAGTACTTTCTTCAGCGTGGTGTCCTTCCTGAGCAGAAGCATCGAGGCCACACCCGACAGAATACCGAAATCGGCATACTTCACACCCATAATCTCCTCGGGAAGCAGCGAATAGTTGCCGAAAACGAGGAAGAGCATGATGGCAAGGTTGTAGCGGTCGTGCTTCCAGGCGTGCACCCAGAAGATAAGCACAAAGAGCAACGCCGGGTAGAACGACAGGCCCAGCAGCGAGAGCGTGAGCATGTAGAGCAGAGGTATGGACCACTCTTTGCGTGATAACTCGAACACAGGTTTAGCAGTGCTGCCCTTAGGCCGCATCCTCTTGAAAACCGATGGCATATAAAGCGGTGAGTGTGCTGTCATATCTTGGAGTTATGAGTCCCGGCGCAGCCGTCCTTTGAGCTTTGCGGTCAAGGCCTTGCGGCCCGATGCGTCGAGTATGAAGAAGAAAGCGCATGCCCCGCACACAAGCAGCGACACGCCGTACATGGCGCACAGACGGCCGAAATTATCGGGCAAGAATACCAGAGGGCTCACAGCGAGCATACACAGCGCCAGGAAGAGCGCCGAGGGTAGCACGCACGTGCGCCAGTAGTACCACACCGAGAATCGGTCGAACACGCTGTGCAATATCACCGATGTAATCAGCGTGATCGCGATTGTAAACACGAAGTGCACCCAGTAGGCCACCGGGGCGTAGGCGGTGTACTTCAGGAGGAAGTAAGCCACCGGGAGCTCGAGGAGGTAGGCGGTGCCGTTGATGAAACTCATACGCTTGATTCGACCCGTGGCATGAACCCCCGGATAGAGGCCCGAGAGCAGACACTGGAAGCAGCCTGTGAGCAGGCTTATGCGGCAGAAATCGGCAGTGTAGGCCGGGTACTCGCCAAGCCAGAGGCGCAGCACATAGTCCACATCGAAGTACACCGGTACTATAAATGCCGTGACCAGCAGAAAGGAAAATCGGGCCGAGTTGTTGAGCAGTCGCAGCGAGTAGGCATAGTCGCCGGCGGCATACTGCTGTATGAGCTGTGGGCGGAAGGCGGCAATCACCGTGTCGGAGAGCTGCCCGAGTGCCGAAATCACACTGCCCACAAGACCGGCGGCGGCGTTGAGTGCCGCTCCGCCAAACCAGTTGAGAAGCACATTGAAGCCTTGCACACGGCCGGCGGTGCAGGCACTGCTGTAGGAGTCGCTTCCCGAGAACGTGAGCATATCGCGCGATATCCCTTTCACCCACGCCGGGCGGGTGCGCGTCTCTTCGAACTTCCGCCAGCAGAACACCGCCCACATCAGCATCGTGAGCACACCCACTCCCATAAACATCGTAGCATAGATCACCAGAGTATCGGCATCAGCGAAGAAAACGAGCACGAGGGCTATGACGAGCTTGAGCACCACATTGATAAGCGAGAGGTAGGCATAGGCATCCATGCGCTCATGCGCAAGGACAGCTGCCGAGAAGGGCAGCTGCACGATATTGCACACGGTGGCTATGATAGCCATCTGATAAGTCCAGTTGGCGGCAAACATACGCTCGGGAGCTATCACGAGCCAGTTGTTGACAAACCACAGCCCCACCGTCTCGCCAAGCACCACCACCACGGCCGCCACACAGATGTGCAGAAAAAGAGCCGAGCTGAAGGTAAGAGCGAGCCGCGAGCTTGTGCCGGAGCCCATCTCGAAGTTGAGGAAGCGTGCTGTGGCCGCCGAGGCGGAGCCGTTGAAGAAGGTGAAGATGGTCACAAACCCGGCCACCAGATTGAAGATACCGAAGTTGTCGACACCGAGTGTGTCGAGCACCACACGCGAGGTGTAGAGCGCCACCACAAGGGTGAGCACCGTCCTCAGATAGAGGAAAGCCGCATTGCGGGCAATACGTGCGGGGTTCTTCGCTACCACAGTGTCGGGTTACTTCTTTCTTCCGTAGCCGTAGGTTTTCTTCGAAGCCGTACCGTTGATTACAAGCGACACTTTCTTGAGGCGGTGCTGCTCATAGATATCATTGATAAGCTCGAGGTCGCTCATCGAAGTATAGTTGGCGCGGCACACATAGATCGCGGCATCGGCAATGCGGTCGAGGGTGAAGGTATCGCTCACCAGTCCGATAGGAGCGGTGTCGACAATCACATAGTCGTAATCGGCACGGAGCTGTGTGAAGAGGTCGTCGACCTTGGTCGAAAGCAGCAGCTCGGCGGGGTTGGGCGGCACGGGACCGGCGCATATCACATCGAGGCCGGGCACGCTCGGCAGCGCCGTTGTGATCTGGGGCAGCGTGATATTCGACGACGACAGATACTGCGTCAGGCCAAAGCGCGGAGCTATGTCGAGGTACTCGGCAAGGCGCGGGTTGCGTATGTCCATGCCCACGAGCACCACTTTCTTGCCCAGCAGGGCCAGTGAAGCGGCAAGGTTGATGGAGATGAACGACTTGCCTTCGCCCGACGAAGTCGATGTCATGAGCACCACCTTATCGCGCGGATCATTGAGCACGAAGAGGAGGTTGCTGCGCATCAGGCGGAAGAGCTCGGCTGTGGCAGATGTGTCTTCGGCACTCACCACGAGCGAGCGGCCGGTGCTGTCGATGCACATCTCGCCCAGGATAGGCACATCGGTCATGTGCTCTACATCGGAGCGGGTCTCGAAGCGGTTGTGGATGAGCTTGCGCAGGTAGAGCCATACCGGCGGGATAAGAAGACCGAAGAATATACCGAGGAGGTAGATGATCTTGTTCTTGAGGCCAAGCGGCTCGCTGAGGGTATAGGCACGGTCCACTATGCTGCCTTTGGGGTAGGCGTTGGCAATAAGCATAGCCGTCTCCTCGCTGCGCTGGAGCAGGAAGATGAGCAGACTCTGCTTCACCGACTGCTGACGCGAGAGGTCGAGGTACTCTCTTTCCTGAGCCGGTATCTGTGCAAGGTTGCCCTCGGCGGAGCGCATCTCGCGGCGAAGGTCGTTCACGGCCACCATGGCAGTCTCGTAGGCGCGGGCCACCGATGTGCCGATGTTGCGGCGCGAGGCATCGATCTGCTCACTGAGGAGCTTGAGTGCCACGTTGTCGGGGCGGGCGCTGCCTGTCATGGCTATGCGGTCGAGCACGAGCTTGTTGTGAGCTTCGATGGCACGCTGCAGGCCCTCGTTGTCGAGAGTGGCGGGCACGAGCGAATAGGCGTTTTTGGGGTCGTTGAGAAATTCCGACGTGAGCTTGATAATCTCGGCTTGCGTCTCGGCGGCAAGGAGCTCTGTCTCCACGCGGCCCTTCTTCTCTATCTGGTACTTGGCTTCGGTGCCGACACCGATGATGCCTTTGCTCTGCTTATAGTCCTGCAGGCGGCTCTCCACATCGCTCAGCTCGCGTGTGAGCAGCTGGAGGCGGCCGTCGATAAATGAGGCCGTAAGCTCATTCTGCTGCCGCTGCTCGAGGATACCGCGGGCATTGTAGTTGGCTATGATCTGGTTGAGGATGTCCTTGCCGTAGGTATCGTTGGGAGTGTTGATCGAGAGCTCGATCACATTTGAGCGCTTCGAGGCGATTTCAGCGAGCACGTCTTCCGACAAATCCTCGGCAGCGCCGTCGTAGCCGCTCACCGACACATTCACATTAAGTTCCTCGTCGGCAGGATAGTATTCACTCTTTGCGAAGGTGAAGCTACCGATGGGCGTAGTCACAGTGCAAGGCAGCGTGAGGTCTTTTTCCTTCAGCACTGTCTTTTTCTTCATCTTTGCCGACACATTCACGCGCCCCTTGTCGTTGACCCTGATTTTGAAGGTGATGGATCGCTGGAGTGTATCCATCATTCCGGCCTGGGGAGTCACGATAAGCGGATTTTCGGGATATGCGAGCTCACGACGGAAGAAACTCGTCTTGACATATTGCTTGATGTTGATACCGAGGTCCTTGACCACGCCATAGTAGAGCGAGTGCGACGAAATGATGTAGATTTCGTCGTCGACACGTGCCGATGAGCCGAAGAGCGACGCGATGTCGCCCATACCGCCCGTAAGAGGCGACTCTTTCTCACTCTCGATAAGCAGGTTGGCTCGCACGGCATAGTCCTGCTGGCGTACACGGGTATAAAGGAAGGCAAGGCCGGCACACACTATCACGGATATCACGAAAAGATACCAGCGGGAAGTGTACTGACGCAGCAGCCCGGCCACGTCGATGAAATCTGAATTGTTCTTTTTAGCCATGGTACTGATACTTACTTCACAGTGAGAGCGATCACAAGCGATGCGATGACAGAGGTAGCGCTCACGATGGTAGAGATTACGGAAAGCTTGAAGGCGTTGTTCTGGTTATACTTGGAGTTGGCCTGGCGCACCTTGTTGGGCGCAACATACACGTAATCGTTCTGCTTCAGGTAGAAATAAGGAGAGGTGAGCACATCCGACGAGTTGAGGTCGAGATGGGCGTACTTGCGCTCGCCGTTTTCCTCGCGGATGATGAGCACATCGGAGCGCTCGCCATACTCGGTGAGGTCGCCTGCCGCAGCAAGCGCGTCGAGGATGCTTATTCTGTTGCGGTCCACCTGGATAGTCTTGGGGGTCTTCACCTCACCGGCAACCACCACCACGAAATTCACGAGCTTCACGCTCACCATAGGGTCGCTCACGTCGCGGCTTATCTTCTCGGTGAGCACCTCGGTGAGTTGGTCAACATTCAGCCCGGCCACATGTACTTTGCCAAGCACGGGCATCTCTATGTCGCCCTTGCTGTCGACTACGTAGGTGGCTGTGCGCACCGACGACGACGTGAGGATCACCTCACGCGTGGCGGCATTGTAGTTGGGCAGATTATATATGGCAGTAGCCTCGGGGTTGGCCGAAGTCACGGTGATTACGAGCTCATCGTCGGGTTGGATCAAAGGCATATAATCACTCTTGGGCAGTGTGCCTTCCTTGACATCCTTTATGTCGGTAAAATATGGCAGGACGGTCTTTGATGTCGAGCACGACACCATAGCCAGCGAAACGGCTGCCGCCAAAATAAGTTTTTTAAGCGTCATGATTGGTTATTGGAGCTTATATAAGAGTGTGTTTTCTTTTAACTCGCGTTAAGGCTGAGAGGATTTTTTGAATGATTTTCGCAAGTTGAAGAAGGAGCATAGCGGGCTATGCGACTGATGAGACTTGGCGAAAAGCATCAAAAAAGACCTCAGAATTAATGCGAAACTTTCATAATAAATTCATTCTTTAATTAATCATTAATTTGTGTGTTAAAAGTAAACACACTCTAAGACTTCTGTCTCTTTAACGTGTGTCTTGGCTAATTATTGTGCAACTACCACCGGAAGATAAAACCGGCCCGGTCGAGCTCAGCGCTGATGGGCGGCTGCAGCTTGTAGATGGCAATCATGCCACCGGTAATCTGGCTGTAGCGGTGCGTAACGTTCTGGTATATTCTGAGGCACACATGCTCGAGGAGCTTCGACGGAAAGGCCATCTCACTCTTCACTATGTCGACTATATCGGCATAGCTCACAGTGAGATCCACACGGTCGGAGCGCATGGCATGCTCTGCATTGAAGTCGACTTTGACAGTTACTTCAAATATATTTCCCACTTTCGTCTCCTGCGGATCGACACCATGGTGAGCATAAATCCTGAGACCTTCCACGGCTACGGTGCCGACGGGAGTCTTCGTTTGTGACATAATGATTGGTTTGGCGTATTAGTGTCGGCGCGAGCTGCCTCGCCTTTTCTTGCCGGGCTTCTCGGCGCTGTAGGGGCGGGCCTTGGGCTTGGAGGCATTGAGCGCCTCCACAGGGCGGGCCGGGTTCTGCTCATCGACTATTACAAAGTCGAGCTGCTTCTTGGCAAGGTCGGCACGGGCTACCTGCACCTGCACATTGTCGCCCAGGCGATAGCGGTGGCCGTGCTTGCGGCCGGTGAGGGTGTAGTTCTTGGCATCAAAGTCGTAGTAGTCGTCGGCAAGATCGCGGATAGGCACAAGGCCTTCGCACTTGTTCTCCTCGAGCTCCACGTAGAGGCCCCACTCAGTCACGCCCGAGATTACTCCCGCATATACTTCACCGAGATGGTCGCCCATATACTCCACCTGCTTGTATTTGATCGACGCACGCTCGGCATTGGCGGCAAGCTGCTCCTGGTCGGATGAATGTTTGCACTCATCCTCGAGCTTGGTGAGGTTCACGCTTCGCCCGCCGGCAAGGTATTTTTCGAGCAGGCGGTGCACCATCATGTCGGGATAGCGGCGTATAGGCGAGGTAAAGTGTGTGTAGTACTCGAAGCCAAGTCCGTAGTGACCGATGTTCGTTGTGGTGTAGATAGCCTTGGCCATCGAGCGCACGGCAAGGGTCGAGAGGAAGTTTTCCTCACCTTTGCCCTTGATGTCGACGAGCATACGGTTGAGCGAGCGGTTTATATCCTGAGGGTCGCCCTTGGTCTTGATTTTATAGCCGAAGGCACGGGCAAGCTGTGCGAGGTTCTCGAGGCGCTCGGGGTCGGGCTGGTCGTGCACGCGGTAGACGAATGCCTTGGGTTTGTGGCGCTTGGGCACAACACCTATTGCGGCAGCCACGGTGCGGTTGGCAAGGAGCATGAACTCTTCGATGAGCTTGTTGGCATCCTTGCTCTCCTTGAAGTAGACCGACGTGGGATGCCCCTTCTCGTCGATGTCGAAGCGCACTTCCACGCGGTCGAAATCTACCGAACCGTTGTCGTAGCGGTTCTTGCGCAGAGCCTTGGCCATGCGGTCGAGAGCGAGTATTTCGTCGGCGTAGTCGCCCTTGCCGGTCTCAATCACGCTCTGCGCCTCCTCGTAGGTGAAGCGGCGGTTGCTGCGGATCACGGTGCGGGCTATGCGTGAGTCGAGCACCTTGCCTTCGGGAGTCATCCGGAATATCACAGAGAATGTGAGCTTGTCCTCATCGGGGCGAAGGGAGCAGATGCCGTTCGACAGATGCTCGGGCAGCATCGGGATGGTGCGGTCCACCAGATAGATACTGGTGGCGCGGTCCTCGGCCTCGCGGTCGATCACCGAGCCGGGCTTCACATAGTGGGTCACATCGGCGATGTGCACGCCCACTTCATAGTTTCCTCCGGCTATGCGGCGTATCGAGAGCGCGTCGTCGAAGTCCTTGGCATCGCGCGGGTCGATGGTAAAGGTGGTCACGCTGCGCATGTCGTCGCGGGCGGCCACTACCTCGTCGGTGATGCCGGCATCGATTTTATCGGCGGCACGCTCCACTGCCTCGGGGTACTTGTAGGGCAGCCCGAACTCAGCGAGGATAGCGTGCATCTCTGCCTGATTTTCACCGGCCACGCCGAGTATATCCACCACTTCACCCTGCGGGTTCTTGGCGTCGTCGGGCCAGTGCGTGATGCGCACGATGGCCTTGTCGCCGTTTTTACCGCCTTTGAGCTTGGTGCGCGGTATATATATATCGGTGGCGAGGAATTTCGAGTCGGTCAGCAGATAGGCATAGTGCTTGTCGACCTTGAGTGTGCCGATAAAGGTCTGCTCCTTCTTCTCTATGATTTCAGAGACCTCGGCTTCGGGCTCGCGGCCTTTCACGCGTGCGGCGATGGTCACCTCCACACGGTCGCCGTTGAGGGCGTGCATCGAATTTCGCTCGGCGATGAAGAGCTCCTCGCCGTCGTTGTCGGTGATTACGCTGTTCTTGCCGTTGGAGCGGCGCACAAACACGCCCTGAGCCTTGACTGTGCGGCTCGGCATCTTGTAGACACCCGGCGCGATCTCGATGATTACACCGTCGTAGGCAAGCTCAGCCAGATAGAGGGCGATGGTCCTGTGCGAGGCCGGGCTTCGATGACCGAGTGCGGCCGACACTTGTTTGTAGTTGAATGTGGACGTGCCTTTGGCGGCGATGTAGCTGTCTACTTCGCCGCGCAAGTCGGTTGCACGCTTTTTGGCTTTGCTTATTTTGGGCATATTGTGCTTGCTGAATGATTAGAAAAATGCTTTCCGTGCTGTTCTATGCACTTAGAACAGCCGGAAAGCACTCAATGTTTGCACTTACGCATCAATATTGGCGTAGGTGGCGTTTGCTTCGATGAAGTCGCGGCGGGGTGCCACGTCCTCGCCCATGAGCATCGAGAAGATACGGTCGGCCTCGGCGGCGTCGCTGATGCGCACCTGCTTGAGGATGCGGCCTTCGGGCGACATTGTGGTCTGGCGGAGCTCGTCGTCCGACATCTCGCCCAGACCTTTATAGCGCTGCACCGAGGTGCGCTCGCCGTACTTCGAGATAAACTGCTGCACCTGCATGTCGTTCCAGCAGTATTCCTCGTTCTTGCCCATCTTGCACTTGTAGAGTGGGGGCGAGGCAAGGTAGAGGTAGCCCTGCTCGATAAGCGGGCGCATACGGCGGAAGAAGAAGGTCATCAGCAGGGTGGCGATGTGGGCGCCGTCGACATCGGCATCGGTCATGATGATTACCTTGTGATAGGCGAGCTTCGAGAGGTTGGGAGCCTTGGGGTCCTCCTCCGTACCGATGGTCACACGGAGTGCCTTGAAGAGGTTGGTGATTTCCTGACTGTCGAACACCCGGTGCTCGAGCGCTTTCTCCACATTGAGGATTTTACCGCGGAGAGGAAGCACGGCCTGGAAGCGGCGGTCGCGCGCCTGCTTGGCAGTGCCGCCTGCGGAGTCACCCTCGACGAGGAAGATCTCGCAGTCCTCGGCGGTGCGGCTGCTGCAGTCGGTGAGCTTGCCGGGGAGGCCGCCACCCACAAGGGGTGTCTTGCGCATCACCTCCTGGCGGGCACGCAGGGCGGCGGTGCGGGCACGGGCGGCGAGGATTACCTTCTCCACGATGGTCTTGGCCTGTGCCGGATTTTCCTCGAGGTAGTTGCCGAGAGCTTCGCTCACAGCTGTCTGCACGGCACCTATCACCTCGTTGTTGCCGAGCTTGGTCTTGGTCTGGCCTTCAAACTGCGGCTCCATCACCTTCACCGAGATCACGGCGGTGAGGCCGTCGCGGAAGTCGTCGCTGGCGATTTCCACCTTGGCGTTCTTGAGCAGGTTGTTGTCCTCGGCATACTTCTTAAGAGTCGAAGTGAGGCCGCGGCGGAAACCGGTGAGATGCGTACCGCCCTCTATGGTGTTGATGTTGTTGACGAAGGAGTAGATATTCTCATTGGAAGTGGTATTATATGTGAAAGCCACTTCGATGGGTATGCCGTTGCGCTCGGTCACGAGGTCGATCACATCAGCAATCAGAGGCTCCTTATTGGCATCGATATACTGCACAAATTCCTTAAGACCGTCCTTCGAGTAGAAGGTCTCGCGGCGGGGCTTACCCTCGGCATCAAGCTCGCGCATATCGGTGAGGTGCAGCGTGATACCGGCATTAAGGAAAGCAAGGTCGCGAAGGCGGTTGGCCAGCGTCTTGTAGTCGTAGACGGTGGTGATGAAGATATTGCCGTCGGGCTTGAAGGTCACGGTTGTGCCGGTGCTGTCGCTCTCACCCACTACCATGAGCTCGGTGGTGGGCTTACCGCAGCTGTACTCCTGCGCATAGACCTTGCCGTTGCGACGCACTTCCGCACGAAGATAGGTGGAGAGTGCATTGACGCACGACACACCCACACCGTGCAGACCGCCCGAAACTTTATACGAGCCTTTGTCGAACTTACCGCCGGCATGGAGCACGGTGAGAACCACCTCGAGGGCGCTCTTATGCTCTTTCTCGTGCATATCCACGGGGATACCGCGGCCATCGTCCTCTACGGTTATGGAGTTGTCGGCATTGATTGTCACATTTATCTCCTTGGCATAGCCTGCCAGGGCCTCGTCGATAGAGTTGTCGACCACCTCATAGACAAGGTGGTGCAGACCCTTCTCGGAGATATCACCAATATACATCGCAGGGCGCTTGCGGACTGCCTCGAGCCCCTCAAGCACCTGGATATTACTGGCGCTGTATTCCTCTTGTTGTTCTGCCATATTTCAGAATTTCACTTTTTCATTTTTAGCATACAAAGGTACTACTATTTTTCGACATGGCAAAATTTATGCAGCCTCACGTACGCCGAAGCAGCGGGGGCATCAAACTTTACTGCGGTCAAGACGTTCTACTCTTAAGCAAAGCAACTTTAAATGCCTGAAATTTGGTTCAGAAGAAAAAAAAAGTTTAACTTTGCACAAAGCAAACGCACAAACAAACAATTAGACCGATATGACTCGAACCATCACCATCAAAAATCCCTCTCAGCGGATGATTCAAGTCTTTGATTCCCTGAGAGAAAAGAAACAGCAACAGCTTGAAAAGTTGAAAGAAAAGAAAAATTGTGTCTTCTCCATAAAAGTATGACATGGATATTTCTTTCGACATACAGAATACGAAGGGCGATCAAATAAGGGTCGCCCTTTCGTATTACGACACAGAAACACTTCAGGCGTTCACCAATGATCCACTGACCTTGTCTTTGATTTTCTATGATGTCACACTAATCCGAGTTTCGGGCAATAAAACCGTCGATTTCAAAACACTATATACTGTTTGTGATATCTTATTCAAGTTCATTTCTGAAAACGACCCGGCCGTTCTGTGTTTTTACTGCGACGACCTTACCGACGTACAACGAAAGCACATTGAATTTACTCCGCAAGAATACCGAAGCCGCTTATTCTCAAAAATGTTCGAGATGTATGTCCGAGCAAACGGCATCACTGAGATGATAAATTATGGCATCAAAATCGAAGATGGCAAAAGTACTCGGTTCGCACATTTCATCACCCGCGAGAAATATATGCCGGCAGTTGAATTATTAGGCAACATCGCAGCCGAGAAATAGAGAACGCACACATCCTCGCCCGCCGCGGGGGATCTCCGAATCCCCCGCAACCCTGCAGTGGGGTTTCCAAACCCAGGAAAGGCGAAGTAGCAAACTTATAGTAGCGTATCTACGTAAGCGCCAAGGCGCTTGCCGAATCTCAAAAAAACTTTAAAATCCTTACCGACCTTAAGCTTCCTAAAGCCCTTAGAAAAAAGTCTCCAAGAAAGGGAAAAGCCCGCACAATCCCCATAGCCGAGCCGGTATCTTTGCGCGCAATATGCAGCATCACGCCCTTGTACGGTCGCCCATCTATGGCGACCGCAAATGCGCCGCGCATCCGTAAGCGCCAAGGCACTTGCCGAATCTCAAAAAAACTTTAAAATCCTTACCGACCTTAAGCTCCCTAAAGCCCTTAGAAAAAAGTCTCCAAGAAAGGGAAAAGCCCGCACAATCCCCACTGCCGAGCCGGTATCTTTGCGCGCAATATGCAGCATCACGCCCGCACATACCGCCGCGCCGACATCACCGCCCCGTTCCGCCGATGGCACGGGGCTCCACTGCGTTGGAGCGAGCGAAGTGCCATATTCACCATGGAGCGTCAGCGCAGGC
>JAMPHP010000018.1 GCA_023663365.1 Muribaculaceae bacterium
TATCTTTGCGCGCAATATGCAGCACCACGCCCGCACATACCGCAGAGCCGACATCACCGCCCCGTTCCGCCGATGGCACGGGGCGCCACTGCGTTGGAGCGAGCGGAGTGCCATATTCACCATGGAGCGACAGCGCAGGCGCACAGGCGTAGTCCGTGCACACATCATCGACCCGCCGGGGCACGACAGCACCGAAGTCCTCCTCTCATACATAAGCTGGCTTCAGCACCTCAACCCCAATCTCGACACCTGCATCATTGCTGAGCGCCGACCCATAGCCAAAGCACTCGGTCTGCGACTCTACCGCCCGCCCACCTGCACGGCGAGCCACGCGAGAGTCGACCGCATCCGAGGCTGTACCTTCCAGATTTGCCTCGTCCACGGACTGCATCCCGCCTACGCGCGCATCATCAACCGCGTCATCAACCCCATCCTCATCAACGACTACCCCGGCACAGTCCTCATCTACCACACCCCCGACAACCGCCGCATCCCCGATCTCCCCTCAAAGTTCGAGCCCCAAATCTCACTCGCCGACTACCGCACCCTCGCCGCGGGGGATCTCCGAATCCCCCGCAACCCTACAGTGGGGTTTCTTGCTGCGCAAGCGCCAAGGCGATTACCAAACCCAGGAAAGGCAGAAACGCCCGCCGATAAAGAACTCATATCTCATAACTCTCATCTCATAACTCCCTTTGCCCCGCGGCCCAAAGCCAAACCGCAGCAAAGAGCCCTTTGACGTATTGAAAAGCCCTTTATAAAGAACAAAATAAAGAACAAAAAAATCCGGGCGGCACGAGGCCGCCCGGATGCTATGTGGTGAAGGGAAGGGATTCTTATTTGGCTTTTGCCACAGTTGCTTTCTTGCGGCTGTCGGCGAGGTAGGCCACGGGGCAGGCCACATAGATAGTGGCGAGTGTGCCGATGATCACGCCGAAGAGCATGGCGAAAGTGAAGCTGCGGATAGCGTCGCCACCGAGGATGAAGATGCAGAGGAGCACCAGGAGGGTCGATGCCGATGTCATGATCGTACGGCTCAGGGTGGTGTTGATCGACTTGTTGACGGTGGTGTAGAAGTCCTGCTTGGGATAGAGGGCGATGTTCTCACGCACACGGTCGAATACCACCACGGTATCGTTGATCTGGTAGCCGATCACGGTGAGGATTGCCGCGATGAAAGTCTGGTCGATTTCCATAGCGAAGGGCAGCACACCGTAGAAGAGCGAGTAGAAGCCGATGATGGTGAAGGCTGTGAACGCTACTGCTGCGAGCGCACCGAGCGAGAAGGCCACGTTGCGGAAGCGGAGCAGGATGTAGAGGAACATAGCGATCAGGGCGATTGTCACGGCGATGTAGGCGTCGGTGCGCATGTCGTCGGCTACCGACGGACCAACCTTCTGCGAGCTCACGATACCCTGCGAGGCGTCGGTAGTGGAGAACTCTGCTGCTGTCATGCCGTCGCGGAGGTAGGGCTTGAGAGCCTCGAAGAGCTTGCCTGTGATTTCGCGCTCGGTGTCGGCGTTCTCGTCGTTGATCTTGTAGTTGGTGGATACACGCACCTGGTTGGAGCTCTCGATGGTGATTACCGAAGTGGAAGCGTCGGGGAACTGAGCTGCGAGCACCTGCTGGAGCTCGGCGGTGTCGACGGGGCGCTCGAACTTCACGATGTAGTTGCGACCGCCCGAGAAGTCGATGCCCTGGTTGAGGCCGCGGGCGAAGAGCGAAACCACTACGATGAGAACCATCACTGCCACAGCGGCGAAGCTGATCTTGCGCTGGCCGAGGAAGTTCACATTGGAGTTGATGAACATCTTGCGGGAGATGCCGGTCGAGAATGTGAGCTTGTTGAAAGCGTCGGTCTTGGAGAACCAGAGGAAGAAGAGGCGGCTCAGGTAGACTGCTGTGAAGAACGAGCAGATAAGGCCGATGATAAGGGTGGTGGCGAAGCCCTTGATGGGGCCGGTGCCGAAGAGAAGGAGGATCACACCTGTGATGATAGATGTGAGGTTCGAGTCGAAGATTGCGGAGAAAGCGTTGCTGTAGCCGTCGGCCAGTGCGTTGCGCACGTTCTTGCCTGCACGGAGCTCTTCCTTGGTGCGCTCGAAGATGAGCACGTTGGCGTCCACTGCCATACCGAGCGAGAGCACGATACCGGCGATACCGCTCATGGTGAGCACTGCCTGGAAGGAGGCGAGGATGCCGACGGTGAAGAAGAGGTTGCAGATGAGGCAGATGTTGGCGATGATGCCGGGGATGAAGCCATAGAAAGCAATCATGAAGAGCATCAAGAGCACAAGAGCCACCACGAAGGAGATGAAGCCTGCTTCGATGGCCTGCTTGCCGAGCGAAGGACCTACCACCATGTCGGAGATGATGTGTACTTTGGCATCCATCTTACCGGACTTGAGCACGTTCGCAAGGTCGCGGGCCTCCTCGATGGAGAAGTCGCCGGTGATCGACGAAGAGCCGCCTTCGATTTTGTCGTTGACGTTGGGTGCGGAGTAAACTTTGTCGTCGAGGACGATGGCAACCTGCTTGCCGATGTTCTGGCCGGTGATGCGGGCCCAGTTGCGGGCGCCTTCGGCGTTCATGCGCATCGACACTTCATTGCCGCGCAGAGGATCGTAGTTCGAGGAAGCGTCGCTCACGGCTTTGCCGTCGAGAGCGGCCTTGCCGCCATTGGCGCGGAGAGCGTAGAGAGCGAAGCCGTAGTTGAATTCCTGACCGTTTGCATCGGTGCGGACGGTGGGCTTCACAGCCCAGCGCAGACGCAGGTCGGAGGGCAGAAGGTTCTTCGCCTGGGGCGATTCGAGCACCTGGTCGATGGCAGCCATAGCTTTCGCATCGGGAGCGTAGCCCACGGTGGCGCCGTAGGAAGCGCCCTGGCCGAGAAGAGCCATCAGGGGTGCGGCATTGACAGTGGTGTCGTTAGCCAGGCGGTTGAGAAGCGAGTTGAACGACGAAGCAAGCTCTTCGGAGCGGTATGTCTCGAAGAACTCGAGATTTGCCGAGCGCTGGAGCAGGTCGCGCACACGCTCGTGGTCCTTCACGCCGGGGAGCTCGAGGAGGATCTGACCGTCCTTGCCCTGAAGCACCTGAATGTTGGGCGAAACCACACCGAACTGGTCGATACGGTTGCGGAGCACGTTTGTAGCGGAGTTGTCGACACGGTCCTTAACCTGGCTCTTGAGAGTGGCGCGTACAGCGTCGTCGCTCTGACCGGCGGTGACTACATCCTGGAAAACCACCGAGAAGTCGGCCTGAGGCTTAGCCTGGCGATAGAGGTTGATGAAGGAGCTTACGAAGTCGTCGCTCTCGTGTGTGGCTACCATCTTGTTGGCGCCTGCGAGAGCAGCTTCAAACACCGAGTCGGTGTCGCCCGACTTCATCGAGCGGAGCATGTCGGGCATGTCGACCTGGAGGATCACGTTCATACCACCCTTAAGGTCGAGACCGAGGCCTACGCCCCATTTGCGTACGTCGTTGAGAGTGTAGTAGCCTAAGTACACTTTCTGCTCACCGAGCGAGTCCATGTAGTGCTTGTAGGCCTGGTTGTAGGCTGCGTCGTCGTTGTCGCCGGATTCTGTGATAGCGTATGCTGCGGCCTGGCTCTCGTACTTATTCGAGATGAATGTAAACGAGAGGTAGAACAAACATACCAATACCAAGAAAATAGCGATAACACCTGCGACGATGCTTCCTAATTTTCCTTTGCTTTGCATGTAAAAATTATGGTTTAGTTGTTAATAAATTTTCCAAGGTGTAGTTTTGGCTCGCAAATATACGCAAAAAAGTCCATACAGCGGCCTTTTTGCGGTCTTTTTTTGAGCGAAGCCTTAAAAGCGGAGCGAAATGCCTGCCAAACCGTGCAGCCTCCGGCTGTAGACCGACGGCAAAATCATGGTGCGGCGGCAGAGCAGGTTCTCGAAGCGAACGAACACGTCGAATGTTTCCGACAGTGCGTAGTTGCCACCCAGCGAGAGGTCGCTCACATTGCCCATCGGGCACTCTTTGCGCACGGTGTGCCCTTGGTCGGAGCCGAAGTCGAGGATGCGGCCTATGGTGTAGTAGCGGCGGCCGGTGCGGAGCTCATAGCCAAGGTCGATGGTGAGAGCTTCGATGGGGCGGATGTGCGCTCCGGCCTTCACCACGAGCTTGGCTCTGTCGGGAGCCTCGGCCGAGCCGGCGGAGTAGCCGTGCGGGTAGAGCCGAGCCGAGGCGTCGATGCTGAAATAGCGCTCGTGGGTGTATGCCGCGCTTATGCCGAAGTTCCACCCCGAAAGGTCGACGGCCACGAAGTCGGTGCGGCCCACGCCGTCGAGCACGGTGAGCATGGGCATGCGCCGAGTGCAAGCGTAGCCTGCGAAGATGTCGGCGCTGAACGATTTCACGGGCCTGATGTTGAAGCCTACGCGAGCGTCGACGGGTGTGAAGCTGCGGGCCGAGGCAGTGGAGCCCGGTGCAAAGGGGCTGTACTGATAGCGGTCGGCCAGGGTGTGAAAGCGCTCGCCGCCACCGAAGGTGGTATATGCTGCGAAGCGGGCCGAAGGCATCCATGCCACGGTCACATCGGGTGCGAGGTGGAAAGCCTTGTCATCGGACTTTATGCCGATGTCGACCTTCACGCCGGCCCGCACAAGGAACTGATGGGAGCGGATAGTGTAGGCGGGTGTGAGCGAGAGTATCGCCGTGCTGCGTCGGCCAATCTCGACCGGGGTGTAGGCACCGCCTTCTATGCCGTGGCGGTGGAGAAGGTCGAAGCGTATGTCGAGGCCTATATGCTGATTGCGGTCGTGGCCCAATCGTGCTCCGGCCTTGATGTCGGCCACAAAGCGGTCGTCGGAAGCCGCGGGTAGATTGTCGAAGTCGGCCGGCAGACCCTTGTCGAGGCCGAAGCGGCTATAGCAGAGCGAGGCGGAGTAGGTGATGGTGTCGGTGCCTGCGATGCCGAGCTTGATGTCGAAGGAGTTGATGCCGCGCGAGTATATCGAGCCCGAGGCGTCGGCCGAGCGCAGAGCGGCGTGGAAGAAGTCGGCATCGGCGCTGAGCTCTGTGTGCTTGTTGAGCCGGTGTGTGGCGTATGCCTGCAGCCCGACGGTGTTGTCCGACACGGAATATTTGCTGTCGGGCACCGGCGTGCCGTAGCTCATGCCCAGAGGGCTGTGGTACGAGCTGCCGCTGAATGACGCGGCCACTCCGGCAGTGGTGGCGTGGGTGTCCACGATGCGGTATCCGGCTGCTACACCGGCGTTGTAGACGGGGAAGTATCCGGCCCAAAGATAGCCGCGGAGTGAGTCGGGGCGGCGCAGACCGGTGTATAGGCCGGCAGAAGGCGATGCCGCCAAGGGGCTGTAGTCGGCGGCCTCGCTGAAGAGAGCCGGCTTGAGCGAGACTTCCGGCGCCGGTGCGCTCAGAAGCGCCGGGAGCACCGACGGCAGCGGCTTTGCCGCCGGGAGGTCGACTTCCACCGAGCTTTCGACGTCGATTTCTGTGGTGAGGTCCTCGGCCCCTGCCTGCGAAGAGGCAAGCAGGGCGCAGAAGAGAGGTATGATGTGCTTTTTCATTATTTCTTATTCCTTGTCAGATGAGCTGTCGGATGAACTTTCGGATGGCGACAGGCGGCTGTCTATCATCATGAAGATGTCGGTCTCGGTGCCGGGGTAGTTCTCGCGCAGCGCTTCGAGGTACTCACGCGCCTCGAAGTCTTTGCCTTGTGCGGAGTAGATGTCGGCGGTGAGGATGAAGGCGCGGGCCACCCAGTAGCGGTGCGGGCTGCCGGAGCGAGTGAGAGCCTGGGCTGTCTCGAGTGCTTTTTTGCTCTTTCCGCTCTCGTGAAGAGCCGCTGCTGCTTCGTAGGCTGCTTTGGCACCGTAGAGGTCGGAGGTGTTTTTGGCGAGCTCGAGCCAGATGGCGATTGCCGCATCGGCCTTGTCGGCCTCGAGCAGAGCACTGCCTTTGGTGAACTTGGCTTCGGAGATAGCTTCGGCCCCGGCCGATGAGCTGAGGATGGCGTCGGCAGCCGCTCCGGCGGTGGTGTAGTCGGCCATGTCGCGGGCCGTGCGCATCACGCCAAGGCGTGCAGCCGTGGCTGTGGCGGCATCGGAGGCCTTAGGCTCGAGCTCCTGCCAGAACGACAGCGCGGCGGGGAGGTCGCCCGACGCGTAGGCCGCTTCGGCCTTAAAGCGAAGGGCGCTTTCGGCAGCGCGGCTGTCGGGGAAGTCGCGGAGGATGCGGTCGGCGAGCTCGGCGCTCGCAGTGGCATTGCTCTCGGCGGCTGCTTTGTCGAGCAATATGGCCAGAGCTGCCGAGGTATACTTAGATGAGGGGTAGCGGCGGATGAAAGCCTCAAGCTGCGCGGCGTCTTTACGTGCGGAGTAAGCCTTGACGGCCGACCGGTAGCTGAGCTCTTCGGCATCGTCCTCGCTGATTGCGGGTGCGTTTTTCACACCGGCCATGAAGCTGAGGTATTCGTCGGCTTCACCCCTGTCGGTGTAGAGCTTGCGCAGCAGGCTCGAGGCCTGGGCTGCCTCTTCGGAGCTCGGGTACATCGAAATCACGGAGCGATATGCCTCGATAGCCTCATTCTGGCGGTTCATGTCCAGAAGAGTCATCGCCATCTGGAGGTAGCCTTGACGGCCTTGCGCCGTGCGTGGATAGTCGGCTATGAGAGTGCGGTAGGTGGCGATGGCATCGTCGTTGTTTCCGAGGCTGATTTGCGCCTGTGTGGTCTCGAGCAAAGCATCGGGCATGAGAGCCGATGAGGCAAAATCTTTTCGGAAGGCCTCGAGCAGCTTGAGCTTGCCACGGTAGTCGCGCTGGTAGCCTTTCATGCGTGCCGCGCTCAGAGTGGCGTAGTCACCTGCCGAGGGGTTGGCTTTGAAAGCCTGAGCATAGCGCTGAGCGGCGCCGTTGAAGTCGCCGGAGGCGAAGCGGATGTCGCCGAGGCGGTTGAGTACGTCGGCCTTGGCATCGGGGGCACTCATCATCGGGAGCGCCTGCTCGAAGTAAGCCTCGGCCCGTGAAGCCTTGCCGGCGGAGTATAGGGTGTAAGCGAGTCCGTAGAGTGCCACGGGGCGGTTTGCCGCATCTTTTGCGGCCATGCGCAGGTACAGCTGATATTTGGCTGTGGCTTCGTCGGTGCGACCCTGTGCGCGCATGAGCTCTGCTTGCGAGAGGGCTACTTCGGCAGCCACTGCGGCATCGTGTCGGTTGAGCGCTTCGGCTTGGGCAAGGAAGCTCTCGGCTTGGTCGAGCTTGCCGCTACGCAGGGCGGCGTTGCCGAGAGAGTAGAGCACACGCTGCTTTGCGCGGAGAATTTGCGGTGAGGGGTTGGCGATGGCGTTGATGCGCTTGAGTGCCCGTTCGTAGTCGCTGTCGGCTATGTATCCTGCTGCGAGGTAAGAGGCCACGCGGTCGGAGTACGGGCCGGTGGGGTAGAGGCGCAGAAACTCCTCGAAAGTCTCGGCCGCGGAGGCGAAAGGCACGTCGGCACCGGCGAATTTCGCCACGGCGTAGTTGTAAAAGGCTGCTTGCCGGACGGCATCGTCATCGGTAGCCTTGGCTGCTTTGTCGAAAGCGAGGATTGCGGCATCGGCATCGCCCTGCTCAAGAAGGCACTGGCCCGCATAGAGGTAGGCCGACTGCCGGAGGGCACCCTCGGCCCGCTCGGTGACGGGCATGAAGCGGTATATGGCATCGGCATAGCGGCCTTCGTCGAAGTCTATCACACCTATTATATATAGAGCGGTGGGTGCGGGGTCGCTTGCGGCGCCGAGGTATTTCTTGAGATATGTGAGAGCATCGCTGCGCTCTCCGAGCTTGAAAGAGCTTTCGCCGGCTATCCGGTTGAGCTCGGTGCTCATGCCGGGCTCTATGTCGGAGCGGCGGAGCATGGAGCGGGCGGTGGATAGAGCCCGGCTCCAGTTGCCTTCAGCGAAGTCCATGGACGCGAGGTAGTAGTCGGCCATGTTTCCGGGCGGCGTGGCGGTGTTGGCGCTGCGGAAGCGCTCACGTGCCGAGGCGTAGTCGCCGGCTTCGTAGTCGAGCACGCCGAGGTAGAAAAGCGATGCCGGGCGGGTGGAACTGTAGCGGGCCGCTTTCTCGAAGTCGGCCCTGGCATCGCCCGGCGCATCACACTGCATGGCCGCTATGCCACGGCGGTAGAAGCACTCCGCGGCACTCGCGTCGCTGAGGCCTGCGGGCTCTACCCGGCGATAGAGGTCGAAGGCGGTGGCGTAGTCGGCTTGCGCGTAGTAGCAGTTGGCGATGCCGAGAAAGGCTTCCTCACGGTGCTCGGAGAACGGGTATCGGGCCGAGAAGGTGACGAAAGCATCGCGGGCGGCATCGTAGCGCCCCGAACGGTAGAGGCACGAGGCAGCAAGCAGGTCGGCAGCCTCGGCCTGGGCTGTGGTCAGCTCGGCCCGATCGAGCTCCCGGAGGCAGTCGAGTGCGCCGGAAGGATTGCCTTGTGCCGCCATAGCATCGGCACGAAGGAGCAAGCCGCTGTTAGTGGGGGAATTTATCTGCGCCGCAGCGGCTATTGAGCACGCAGCGGCAACACTCATCAGAGCGTATCGTTTCATAACACTTAATTTTCTCCTGCAAAAGTACGAATAAAAATCGGGAAATCGCGCGCGTGCGCAATTTTGGTCTATTCAGAAAAAAACGCTATCTTTGCGGAGATATGGAAGCTGACATCAACATACGCCGTGCACAGGCTATCGTCGACGAGTGGATACGCACCATGGGTGTGCGCTATTTCTCGCCGCTGACCAATATGGCAGTGCTTGCCGAGGAGGTTGGAGAGGTGGCACGCATCATGGCCCGCACCTATGGCGACCAATCGGCCAAGGAGGGCGAGCGCCTCGACCTCGCCGATGAGCTCGCCGATGTGCTGTGGGTGCTCATGGCGATTGCCAATCAGACAGGTGTGGACCTTACCGAGGCTTTCAGCAACAATCTGCGCAAGAAAAGCGTTAGAGACAGCAAACGACATATCAATAATCCGAAATTAACTCATAACTAACACGATAAATATCATGGCTGAAAATATCGAAGATAAATACACGGCCGCCATCAAGGGCAGTAAAGTGACCGAAGACGATAGCGTGGTGGCTGAAGCCGTCAAGAAAATCCTCGACGAGCATTTTGCCGAGAACAACACTCAGGACATCTATAAATTCCTCTTCAATACCATCGACCTGACCACCCTCCGTGCCATCGACAGCCCTTCGTCGGTAGCGCGCTTCACCGAGGCTGTCAACGATTTCGAAGAGAAGTTCCCCTCGCTTCCCAATGTAGCGGCTATCTGCGTGTATCCTAACTTCGCCCCCGTGGTCCGCACGGTGCTTGAAGTGAGCGATGTGAAGCTCGCATGTGTGTCGGGTGCCTTCCCCTCGAGCCAGTCGTTCGAAGAGGTCAAGATTGCCGAGACATCGCTTGCCGTAGCCAACGGTGCCGATGAAATCGACATCGTGTTCAACCTCGGCTACTACTTCGACGGCGACTACGAGAGCGTGTGCGATGAAATCCAGGAGCAGAAAGAAGCCTGCCGCGACGCCCGCCTCAAGGTAATCCTCGAGAGCGGCGCTCTCCGCACCGCCGCCAACATCAAGCGTGCTTCGGTGCTGTCGCTCTACTCCGGCGCTGATTTCCTCAAGACCTCTACCGGCAAGGAATATCCCGGTGCGAGCCTCGAGGCTGCCTATGTGATGGCGCTTTGCATCAAGGAGTACTACGAAAAGACCGGCCGCCGTGTGGGCTTCAAGTGCTCGGGCGGTGTGCGCACCACCGAAGATGCCGTGAAGTACTACACGATAATCAAAGAGGTGCTTGGCGAAGAGTGGCTCAACAACGAGTACTTCCGCATCGGTGCCTCCAGCCTTGCAAATAACCTTCTTTCCGACATCGTCGGCCACGAAGTAAAGCATTTCTAATGAAAATCTGGATATACATCAACGGACAGCAGGAAGGTCCCTACTCGCTTGAAGAACTGCTCGACAAACCTGTCGACGAGAATACCAAGGTGTGGTTCGAGGGCCTGCCTAAGTGGTACCCCGCCGGTTGCCTCGATGAGATGAAGCCGCTCTTCGACGGCTCGCTCGTGGCAAAGGCCAAGGATGCTCAGAGCACTCCTTCCGAAGAGCCTGAGCGGAGCGCTGAGGAGCAGGAGGCAGTGGTCGAAGAGCGCGTGGAAGAGGAGGTTGTGGCCGAAGAACCCCTCGCCCGCTACGCACCCGGTCGTCGCTACACACCTGCGGCCCGGCCCGACAAGCCTTGTCCGCCCACCTATCTCGGATGGACAATCTTCCTGACGGTGTGCTGCTGCTCTCCCGTGAGCCTTGCCTCGCTGGTGGCCTCGATCTGCGTGACGAGCTACTACAACAACGGCCGCATGGACCGTGCCCGCAAAGCCTCCGAAGTGGCAGCATGGCTCGTGATGGCTGCCATCGCGCTGGGTTTCCTGCCGGTGATGTTGATGAGTCTATTCTACGGCAACTGACGTGAGCCGACCCAAAGCTAAGCCGAGGGCAAGGACGGTGGTGGTGATAGCCGCAGCCGTGCTTGCCCTCGCTGCTATTCTCTTATTCTACTATTTTGCCGACCCCACCTGGCGCTGGATGCCACGGTGCACTTTCCGTGCGCTCACCGGCTACGACTGCCCCGGCTGTGGATTTCAGCGCGCCCTCCATGCGGCACTCCACGGCCACATCGCTGAGGCTTGGGGCTACAATCCTTTCGTCTTTTTCGCCGTGCCTGTGGCGGTGTTCTACATTGTGGTGGAGGCAATGCGCGTGCGTTTTCCGCGGCTGCATGCCCGCGCCAATCATCCGTTTATTCTCACAGGAATTCTCGTGGCAATCATAGCTTTCTGGATCGGGCGTAATATGTGACGGCTCATTTTTGCATCACAAATTTTGCGGGTGTGGTTTTTTCTTTCTATTTTTGTGAAAAACAAACCCATCAAGGCTTACCGACATGAAATTTGCAGAAAAGAGCTACAAGATTTTCGAGCAGAGTGTTGCCGACTACCACATCGACGACGACGTGGATGCTCCCACCCGCCAACCTTACGCTCCCGACAGTATTGAAGGCGTGCTTTACGCCAAAAACCGCATCGATGCCGTGCAGTGGCACCTCGAGGATATAATCCGTGACCCGGAGATCGACCCCGTGGCTGCACTCGCGCTTAAGCGCCGCATCGACGCCTCCAATCAGGACCGCACCGATATGGTGGAGGAGCTCGACAGCTATTTCCGCACTCTTTATGCCGAGGTAAAGGCCCTCCCCGAAGCCACTATCAACACCGAAAGCCCCGCCTGGGCTCTCGACCGACTGTCGATACTCGCCCTTAAAATCTACCACATGGCCGCAGAGGTAGCGCGTGCCGATGCTTCGGAGGCGCACAAAGCCAAGTGCTCGGCCAAGCTCGCGGTGCTTGAGGAGCAGCGCGCCGACCTTATTTCGGCAATCGATGCCTTGCTCGACGACATCGCCGCCGGCCGCAAATATATGAAGGTGTATCGCCAGATGAAGATGTACAACGACGCCGATACGAACCCGGTGCTCTATGCCTCAAAATAAAAAGAAGGAAGAAATCAACCCGCAGGGCATTCGCACAGCTCTGCTCACACGCTTCTCGGCTCTTGGCGATGTGGCCATGACGGTGCCGGTGGTGTACAGTGCCTGCCGCTGCTATCCCGAGATACACTTCGTGATGGTGACGCGCCCCTCGATGTGCTCCATTTTTGTGAACGCGCCCTCGAACCTCACCGTTGTGGGAGTGGACGTGAAAGTGGAATATGCCGGAGTGACGGGCCTGCGCCGCCTTGCTGCCAAGCTCATGGCCGACTACAGCCCCGACGTGCTGCTCGACCTCCACAATGTGCTGCGCACGCGAGTGCTCGGAGCCTTTCTGCGGCTCAAAGGTGTGCCGGTGGAGTGTGTGTTCAAGCCTCGGGCCAAGCGCCGGGCTCTTACCCGCCGGCATGGCAAGGTGATGCTGCCACTCACGTCGCAGCGCTCGCGCTACCGCGAAGTGTTCTTCAAGGCCGGGCTGCCGCTGGTAGCCCGCTTCGACGGCCTGTACGATGGTCGCGGCGCAGCTCCCGTTGCCGATTTCGCCGCTATCACCGGGCCTAAGCCCGAAGGCGAGAAGTGGGTGGGTATAGCACCTTTCGCAGCACATGCCGGCAAGATTTATCCTCCCGAGCTTATGGAGAAAGTGCTTGCGCACCTGCAGGCCGATGCCGATGCCGGAAAGCGCCTGAGGGTGTTTCTCTTCGGTGGCGGCGATGCCGAGGTGCGCGTGCTCGACGGCTGGGCCGCCCGCTATGGCGTGGCTACATCGCTGGCCGGTAAAAAGTTCGGCTTCAAGGCGGAGCTTGCACTCCTGAACCACATCGATGCCGTGGTGAGCATGGACTCCGCCAATATGCACCTCAGCGCCATTGCAGGGGCTCCTACGGTGAGCGTGTGGGGTGCCACTCATCCTTACTGCGGCTTCAAGGCCTGGCGGCAGAGCGATGCCGACATGGTGCAGGCGCCAATCCCGTGCCGTCCTTGCTCGGTGTTCGGCGACAAGACCTGCTATCGTGGCGACATGCAGTGCCTGCGTGCCATCCGTCCCGAGCAGATTTACTCTAAGCTGGAGGCATTGGTGGCCAATTAGTTTTTATATGGAATCAGAAGATTTTGACATACGGCAGCAGGCTTCGGGCTCTGAGGCCGACTTTGAGAAAGCGCTCCGCCCGGGGCGCTTTGAGTCGTTCAACGGGCAGGATAAGATTATCGAAAACCTCCGCGTATTTGTCGAGGCAGCGAAAATCCGCACCGAGGCCCTCGACCACCTGCTGCTCTTCGGCCCTCCCGGCCTTGGCAAGACCACCCTTGCCGGAATCATAGCCAATGAGCTCGGTGTGGGGTTGAAGGTGACGTCGGGCCCGGTGCTCGACAAGCCCGGTGACCTTGCCGGCATCCTTACATCGCTCGAGGAGAACGATGTGCTCTTCATCGACGAAATCCATCGCCTCAGCCCCGTGGTGGAGGAGTATCTTTACTCGGCCATGGAGGACTACCGCATCGACATAATGATCGACAAGGGACCCGGCGCGAGGAGTGTGCAGCTCACGCTCAACCCCTTCACACTCGTCGGCGCCACCACGCGCTCTGGCTTGCTCACGTCGCCCCTTCGTGCCCGCTTCGGCATAAAGTGCCACCTGGAGTACTACGACCATGCCGTGCTGGAGCGCATCGTGCTTCGGTCGGCGGCGCTCCTGCGAGTGCCTTGCACCACCGAGGCCGCCGCAGAGATTGCCATGCGCAGCCGAGGCACGCCTCGAATTGCCAACGCGCTGCTGCGGCGTGTGCGCGACTTCGCGCAGGTCAAAGGCTCGGGTGAGATTGAGATAGAGATTGCACGCTATGCTCTCGAGGCGCTCAATATCGACCGCTACGGCCTCGATGAGATTGACAATAAAATCCTCGGCACGATTATCCGCAAGTTCAAGGGCGGCCCCGTGGGCCTGACCACTATAGCCACGGCTCTTGGCGAGGATCCGGGCACTATTGAGGAAGTATACGAACCATATCTTATCAAGGAAGGTTTTATAAAGCGTACGCCCCGAGGCCGTGAGGTCACAGAGCTCGCCTATGAGCATCTTGGCGAAAACCGCCTCGACGACTTCGGCCTCTTCGGATAGACCGCTATGCCACGACACGAAAAATCGCCTGAACTGCAGGAGAAAATCTCCATCCTGCCCGATACGCCCGGAGTGTATATGTACTTCGACGCCGCGGGCACGGTGATCTATGTAGGCAAGGCAAAAAACCTCAAGAGGAGGGTGTCGTCGTATTTCAACCGCACCCACGACGTGCTGCGCACCAATCTGCTGGTGCGCAACATCGCCGATATGAAGTATATCGTGGTGCCTACCGAGCAGGATGCACTCAACCTCGAGAACTCGATGATCAAGGAGTACAAGCCGCGCTACAATGTGCTCCTCAAGGACGATAAATCCTACCCCTGGATAGTGGTGACCAATGAGATGTACCCGAGGGTGTTCCTTACCCGACAGCATATACGCGACGGTTCGAAGTACTACGGCCCCTACACCAACACCGCCGTGGCGCGCACCGTGCTCGATCTGATCGGTGAGCTCTACCCCGTGCGCACATGCCGCCTGCCGCTCACACCCGAGTATATAAGCAAGGGCAAAGGCCGCCTCTGCCTTCAGTACCACATAAAGAAGTGCCGCGGCTGCTGCACCGGTGCCATCGACGAGGTCACCTACGGCGGCTATATAGATCGTATACGCCAGATCCTTCGCGGCGAGACGCAGGAGCTCATGGCATATCTCCGCTCCGAGATGGAGCACCTTGCCTCGGAGCTGCGCTTCGAGGAGGCCCAGGAGCTGAAGGAACGCTACCGCCTGCTTGAGAATTACCGCTCCAAGAGCGTGATAGTGAGTCAGACTACGGGCGACGTGGATGTGTTCGGCTTCGACGACGACGGCTCCAACGATGTCTATGTCAACTATATGCACGTGCGCCGTGGCGCGGTGGTGAGGAGTGTGACGCTCCGCTACAGGCGCTCGCTCGAGGAATCGCGCGCACAGATCCTCGGCTATGCCATGGAGGAAATTCGCACCTCGCTCGGTGTGGACTTCGACGAGATAATCGTGGCTGAAGCTCCCGAGGTGGAGCTCACGGGAGTGTCGTTCACTATACCACGCCGCGGCGACAAGGCCAAGCTGCTTGAGGTGTCGGAGAAAAACGCGCGTCAGAACCGCATCGACGACCTCAAGCACCTCGAGAAGCACAACCCCGAAGAGCGCACATCGCGTCTGCTCGAGCGCATCAAGGCCGACTTCCACCTCACTGAACTGCCGCACCACATCGAGTGCTTCGACAACTCCAACATCCAGGGCACCAACCCGGTGGCATCGTGTGTGGTGTTCCGCGACGGTAAGCCCGCCAAGCGCGACTACCGCCACTTCAACATCAAGACCGTGGTCGGCCCCGACGATTTCGCTTCGATGAAGGAAGTGCTCACACGCCGCTACACGCGCCTGATGCAGGAGGGGCAGGGCTTGCCGCAGCTTATAGTGGTCGATGGCGGCAAGGGGCAGCTGAGCTCTGCCGTAGAGGCTCTCGATGAGATGGGGCTAAGGGGGAAGATTGCCGTGGTAGGCATAGCAAAGCGCCTTGAGGAAATCTATTTCCCCGGCGACTCCGTGCCGCTATATATCGACAAAAACTCCGAGACTCTGCGCGTGGTACAGCACCTGCGCGACGAGGCACACCGCTTCGGCATCACTCATCACCGCAACCGCCGAAGCAAGAGCGCCCTCGTGAGCGAGCTCGACGGTATCAAAGGTATCGGCTCCAAGACCGCCGAAACCCTTCTGCAGCACTTCAAGAGTGTGAAGCGAATCCGCGAGGCATCCCTCGCCGACATCGCCGCTCTCATAGGCCCCGCAAAAGCCAAGGCCGTGCTCGAAGGGCTCAGCGCAAATGAATAGCGGTGAGCTTGAAATTGACTATTATCTACTGCTAAGCTAAAACTTCAGGGCTTAAGGCAGATTTTATAAGATTTAGTTGATTCGGGTGTGCTGATTGTAAGTATATATATGCCACTGTTGATGTGGGTTAAATCGATTTCGGACGCTTGGTGCGACGTAGACTCTTGGTGCAGGATTTGCGCACCGGAGATGCTGCTGATGTTAATGCTGCATGGTGAGTAAACGGTTAAAGTTTTGCCAAATAAAGCAAACCCAGTGCTTTCGTTGCTTACCAATTCGATACCTGAGCTTTGGTATAGCCAATCCAAATCTTCTTGAGCTATAAATTCAGAAGCTTGAAACACTTCAGACTCAAAGGTTTGTGTTTCGTTTATGAAAGCAATAAAAAAGTATGTTGTCCATAAAGCGTTGGTCTCAACGTCGGCATATTCTTCATATTCAGAAGTTCTTATATGGATTCGAGAACCCCAAATAATTTTGTTGTCATCATTAGAGATTTGACCGGCTGACGATATCGTGATGATAATACGGTCAAATCCCTCTGTTGGGATGTGAAATTTTAATCGGCCTTGGATTTCACGTCGGCTGTCAATTACTACACGCTCGTAGTCAAACGAAATATTTTCGCGAGGAAAGTCAACCGTTTCAGAAGCCTTCATGCAAAGACAATCAATTGACAGAAAGCACAGTGCTATGATAAGTTTTAAAGAATTCAACTGCTGCAATAATTGGTTAGACTTCATAGAATTACTTGTATTGGTTCTGTGGCAAAAGTAATGCTAATTTTTAAAATATGCAAAAAAAAATGTTTGACGGGCGTATTGTTGCTATGATTGTTGCCATTCATTCACTTTGCGATGTTATATAATCACAAAGTTACAGCCAATAAAAACGCTGAACATGTGTTGAGAGTCATGCTGTTTAACACGGTTTTTTCGCTATTTTTGAGCACAAGCCGAAATGGCGGTGCATACCTTTATTCGGAGTTGATCCGCAGTTGGGTTGCAAGATGGTCCGCGTACGCGACTCCCACCCCCTGACAGGTTCTAGTGGTCGGAAGAGTTGG
>JAMPHP010000019.1 GCA_023663365.1 Muribaculaceae bacterium
CCATCAAGGCTCTTGACAACGAGGACAAGTATGCCGAGGGCACCAACTTCAAGGGCTGGGTGTTCACCATCATGCGCAACATCTTCATCAACAACTACCGCCGCGTGGTTCGCGCCGCCACCGTGGTCGACACCACCGACAACCTCTACCTGCTCAACCTCAGCAGCGACAGCGCCATGGAGTCGCCCGAAGAGAGCTACGGCGCCGCCGAGATCACCAAGGCCATCAACGAATTTCCCGAAGAATACCGCATCCCCTTCTCGATGCACGTGGCCGGCTACAAGTACAACGAAATCGCCGAGCACGTCGGCCTGCCCCTTGGCACCGTGAAGAGCCGCATCTTCACCGCCCGCAAAAAGCTCCAGGAGCGCTTCAGCGACTACCGCTAAGCCCCCCCCCCTCCGTTTTACGACTTGCAGCAATATACGCCGGCATGAGCAATCTTCGGATAGCTCATGCCGGCGCGGTTTATTTTAAGGACCTTAGGAATTTTAAGGTCTTTAAAGACTCTAAGGACTTTAAGGCTTTTTCGAGATTCGGCAGCTTGCTCAGATAGCCTACTTATAAGTTTACTACTTCGCCTTTCCGGTGTTCAGCGGTCGACGAAGAGTGTGTCGATGCTGATTTTGACGTCGAAAGGTGTGGCTTGTGTGGCGCGCTGCGGCACGGCTGAGCGCTGATAGAAGAATGCGAATTGCTTATCCCAGGAGCTCAGGCTGAGCTGGCGCGTCTGCCGGGCGGGTATGTCGGTGTCGACATGGTGGGAGGCGCTGTGGAGCATACGGTTCTTGGTGTCGTAGTAGGTGATTGTGAGGGCTATCGCGCGCACATCCTTGTCGCTGTTGTTGGTGACGAAGAAGGTCTCGCGGCGTGAGCGGAGGGGTTTGTCGTAGCCGTTTACATCTACCGTGTGGGGTGCAGGCGCCGCGATGGTATCGAGCTTTCGGGCATCGCTTGCCGCGGTTTCACTTGCAGCGGTATCGGCAACGGCAAGGCTGCGGCGCGTGGTGCGCTGCCCTATCAGGGGGAGTGCTGCGATGAGCAGTGCTGCGATGAGGGAGATTTTTTTCATAATACTATATGCTGAGGTGTGGGAGGAGGAGCTATGCGGACGGCCCCGTCGATGGCTGCGGGGCGGCTGTTGTGCTCGCTCACGGAGATACGGAAGAGATAGGGAAGGGCACGGAGCACGTTGAGCGACCACCCTTTGCGGTAGTGGCGCATGGTGAGCTTGCAGAGTGTGGGGTCGAAGGTGAAGATATAGTCGGTTCGCCGGCCGGGTATGCCTGAGTGCGACTTAGCCCTCGGCTTCATGGCGAGGCTCACATCGTAGGTGCCTCCGGTGCCGGTGTGGGTCATGGTACCGAATATGTGGCCTTGCGGGAGGGTGTAGTCGGGAGAGTCGACTATGCGCAGCTCGTAGATACCTGTAGCAGCCACTGGCTCGATGGCGAACACCGCCCCACCGCCGCCTATCTGCCACACACCCGCAGGGATGTGAGAGGCAGATGCAGGCACGGAGTCGAGCCTGCATACGGCAGGCGGCGCGGCCATGCAGCCGAATGCGACTGCCAGCCACGCCGCCGGGGCAATGAGTATGCGAAGTGTCATATACTGCTGAACTTATAGGCGAAGCCTATCGAGAGAATTTCCTTGACCTGGAATTTCTTCCATTTCTCGCTGTCACAAGGCGGTGTGCTTGAGTCGTAGCGGAGGTGGGCATAGAGCTGTGTGGTGAGGAAGCGGTTGATTTCAAAGGCAATCTTGTGCTCCCAGTCGGCCTGCGCGGTGTCGTAGTCGGTGAAGCCGAAGAGGCGCGAGGTGTACACGATGTTGTATGTGATTTTCCACATCAGCTTCAGCTCGGCGCTCGAACCGAAGTTGTGGCTTGTCTTGCGACCGGCTTCGATATTGTAGAGAGTGGGGTCGATGCGGTCGTTGATGCAGGTCTTGAGGTTGTAGGACAGCGGAGCGATCGAGGCATCGAAAGTGACCGTCTTCTTCGGGTTGGTGTAGTTGTAGGTCATACCGACACCGACGGTAAGCTCGGCGGGAGAGAGGAAGGCTGAGCGGAGGTTCTTGGAGTTGCTCTCGTAGGAGTTCAGGAGCTGTGTCTTGAACTGTGCGGTGAGCGAGTAGTACCAGCGCTTGGCCGCTTTCAGACCGAATGTTGAGTTGACCTGGAAGAGGTCGTCGGAGATACTGTAGTTGTGCACCGAGTCGTCGGGAGCGCTGTTCATGCCGAGTTTGTACTGCGCAGTGGTCTCGAAGAGGAGGTTGGGATGGTACTCCTGGTTGAGCTTCACGTTGTAGTAAATATTGGCGAGCATGTTGAGGTTGTTGTTGCCGCCCTGGTACCAGTTTGGCGACACGTATGCCTGCGAGAACTGGAGCGATGCGTTGAAGGTGCGTATCCAGTGGCGCTTTTTCACCTGAGTAGCGGCCACGGTAGGTGCCACGGGCACTTCGATAGGACCTTCCACGATCTGGATGGTGTGGTCCTCGGGGTTTACCACGGCGTGGAACTCCTTGGGCGCTTCGGGCAGGAGGTTGATATTGTACTGCACACGGTCGGGGTAGCGAGTGTAGAGGTTGTACTGCAGATCCGACATAATCTTTCGCTGAGCAATCTGCTCTTCAATCCACCTCATCTCGGGAGCGCCTGAGAAGTCGCGCTCCATGAGCTTGCGCGGCTGCGGGCTGCGGTATGTGGTGAATACCATAGGAGTGAAGAAGGCATCGGGAAGCGGCTTCAACACCACAAGGGTATCGTAGGGCACGGTGTCAATGCTCGCGAGGAAAGCGTCGATTTCTTCGATGGAGCGCACGCTGTCGGGGCGCAGTTCAAGCGTCAGTCCGGGTATATATAAGGCGGCGGTGTCGGCCTCGGCGCTTGCCGGGGCCACAGGGTCGCCCACGCGGGCGTTGCTGAAGTACATAGCCTGCGCCGATGCCACGAAGCTGACCAGAGTGGTAAAGAGGGTTGTTACGACGGTCTTTAGAATTGATTGGTTCATAGCTTGAATGCAGTGTATAGTGTGCATGCGCCGAATGTGAAAGAGCGGTACTTCGCATGGTCGAAACCGGCTTCTGTCATCAGCGCTGTCATAGCGCCGCGCTGCGGTGCGGCGGCAATGCTTTCGGGTAAATAAGAATAAGCACGGTCGTCGTGCGAGAGCAGCCGACCGGCTGCCGGGATGAGCGTGCTGGTGTAGAGGCGGTAAAGCGCCTTTGTGAGCGGCGCAGTGGGAGCCGAGAGCTCGAGCACACACAGCTTGCCACCGGGTCGGAGGATGCGGTACATCTCGCGGTAGCCGGCGGCTATGTCGGCGAAGTTGCGCACACCGTAGGCCACGGTGATGGCGTCGGCACAGCAATCGGGCAGACCGGTGGCGAGGCAATCGGCCCGGCGGAATGAAATGCCTTCCGTTCCCTTCATCCCGGCGGCCTTCGTGCGGGCTTTGTCGAGCATCCCCTCCGAGAGGTCGAGGCCGGTGATGCGCGCCCCTGGCATCTTGCGCGCAAGGGCGAAAGCCACATCGCCGGTGCCCGTGGCGAGATCCACGATGTCGGCAGGCTTGCCTTCGGCAGCGGCGCGCACGAGCCGCCGGAGCCACAGGCGGTCGAGCCCCATGGTCATGGCGTGGTTCATGAAGTCGTAGGCCGGTGCTATTGCATCGAACATCGACTCCACCTGCTCGTCCTTGGCACGGTCGTCGCCGCGGTAGGGATTAATGTGCTCTACGTCAGCCATCCCCCTAAATCAGAGCTTATGCTTGGCAAGGAAAGCTGCGACACCGGCTTCGATGCGTGCAGCGGCATCGGTCTCGGGAGCGGGCACGAACTTGCGTCCGGTGACGTGCTCGTAGAGCTCAATGTAGCGGTCGGAGATAGCCTTGCATACCTCGGGTGTCATCTCGGGCACGGTCTCGCCGGGGCGACCCATGAAACCGTTCTCCATGAGCCACTGGCGCACAAATTCCTTGGAGAGCTGGCGCTGGGGCTTGCCGGCTTCGAAGAGCTCGGCATAGGTGTCGGCGTAGAAGTAGCGAGAGGAGTCGGGGGTGTGCACTTCGTCGATGAGCATCACTTTGCCGTCGTGCTTGCCGAACTCATACTTTGTGTCGACCAGGATGAGTCCCTTTTCGGCGGCCATACGTGTGCCGATTTCAAAGAGAGTGCGTGTGTAGCGCTCCATCACCTCATAGTCGGCTTCGTCCACGATGCCTTGTGCTATGATTTCCTCACGTGAGATGTTTTCGTCGTGCCCGGCATCGGCCTTGGTGGTAGGGGTGATGATGGGCTCGGGCAGGCGCTCGTTCTCGCGGAGGCCTTCGGGGAGCTTCACGCCGCATATCTCGCGTGCTCCGGCGGCATATTCGCGCCAAGCGCTGCCTGCGAGGTAGCCACGGATAATCATCTCCACGCGGAAGCCTTCGCAGCGCACACCGGCAGTAGCCATGGGGTCGACTTCGGCCAGCTTCCAGTTGGGCACACGGTCGGCAGTGGCGTCGAGGAAGTAGTTGGCAATCTGGTTGAGCACCTGTCCTTTGTAGGGAATACCCTTGGGAAGGACTACATCGAAAGCCGAAATGCGGTCGGTGGCAACCATCACGAGGATGTCGCCTTCGATGGAATATACGTCGCGGACTTTGCCGTGGTACACGGGAGCGTCCTGATGAGGAAAGTGGAAGTCGGTGTCGGTGAGTGTCATTGCTGCGATATGCTTGGTTTATTGAGTTGATTATCCTTGTATGATTCAGATGCAGTCGGGCTCGCCACGGTCGTCACGGTCAGCCGCAGCTTTAGCCTCGGCCTTGAGCTGCTCGTCGTGCTTCTCGTAGGCCTCGACTATGCGCTGCACCAGATGGTGGCGCACGATGTCTTTTTTGCCGAACTCCACACGGCCCACTCCGGGCACATCTCGGAGTATCTTAAGAGCCTGCACGAGGCCCGACTGAGTGGCTCTTGGAAGATCGATCTGTGTGACGTCGCCTGTCACTATCATCTTGGCGTTCATGCCAAGGCGGGTGAGGAACATCTTAATCTGGTGCGTGGTGGTGTTCTGCGCTTCGTCGAGCACGATTACGGCATCGTTGAGGGTGCGGCCGCGCATGAATGCCAGCGGGGCAATCTGGATTACCTTGGTCTCCATATACTCCTTGAGCTTCACGGCCGGAATCATATCCTCAAGTGCGTCGTAGAGCGGCTGCAGGTAGGGGTCGATTTTGTCCTTCATGTCGCCGGGCAGGAAGCCGAGCTTCTCGCCGGCCTCTACGGCCGGGCGCGAGAGGATGATCTTGCGCACCTCGCGGTTCTTGAGCGCACGCACCGCCAGTGCTATGGCGATGTAGGTCTTGCCCGTGCCTGCAGGGCCGAGGGCAAAGGTGAGGTCGTTCTCGGCGAATGTCTCCACGAGCTTCTGCTGGTTGGGGGTGCGTCCGCTGATAGGCTTGCCGTTGATGCCGTATATAATCACACCGTCGGCCTTTTTCTCTTTCGGAGCCTCGCCTTTCACGATGTCGAGAATAACTTCTTCGGGCAGAGTGTTGTAGCGCTCGGCATAGGCAGTGAGCTCCTTTATTTTACCCTCGAAGTCGGCCGTCTCGCTGTCTTCTCCTATCACACGGATCACCGAGCCGCGCGCCGAAATGCGCAACTTGGGATATAAGTTCTTGATAAGGTGCATATTGGCATTGTTCACGCCATAGAAGCACAAGGGGTCGACCGAGTCGATGATTACGATACGTTCTATCATAAATTACGGGCGAAACGTGTATATGGAAGCCGCAGTGCAAAATTACGAAAAATATCGCAGTCGAGCCCGCTTCCGGTTAAACATTTTTCACATCGTGCAGCCTTGACAGTTGCATCAATGTTATATAATGTTAACAAGCGAGCCTGCCGAAGTGTTTGCTTTATTTTGCATCGCGCACATAGTGCGGCATCTCCTGAGGTATCACCATCGATATTTCGACCATGCCGGCCACTACGCCGTCGCGGCGCCAGGGCGACTGATAGATCATCTTCCGCAGGCCGCCTTTTTCGATGGTGTAGGCATTGCTGTTGCCGGTGGCGAGCATCTCGCGGATTTTCCGGCACGACTCCTCGGAGTGGCACTCGAAGAGGTTACGGCCGATAAGGTCGCCGTGCGAGGCAAAGGTCTGCTTGGCTTTATCGTTCATATACAGGATGATGCCTTCGGCATCACAGACCGTGACGGCACAGTTCAGCTCACGGCTCCATTCTATCTCGGGAATATTTATCATTGGCTGAATTTTTGCACAAAGGTACAAAATTCCGAGCGAATGGCATCGCTGTCGGCCGCCGGATAGTAGTAGTGCCCTGAGTGTGGCAGCAGATGCACGCGGCAGCAGGGCTGTGAGGCGAAAGGCTCGGCTGAGCGGACCGACACGAGCTCATCGCTGCTGCCGAGGAATACTTCGGCAGGCACATCCAATGTGTGCGATGCCAGCAGGCTGCGTGTGAGCCTTATCTCGGCGAAGAGCTCTAGGAAGCGCCTCGGCCAGCCGTAGTAATGGAGTGGATTAAGGTCGATGCTCACCCCGTAGTTTTCTTTTCCGGCAAGCGCGCGGGCATCGCCGCTTCCGGCAGCCACTCTCACCGAATTGAGGAAGAAACGCGGCGAAACCCTCACCCGCAGTGGCGGATTGAGCAGGAAGAGCCCGTCGGCCTCACCGCAGCAAGCGTGGGCCAGGGCAAACAGGCACCCCATGGAGTGAGCTGCGATAAGCACTCGGCGACCACGGCCACGCAGCCCGACAACAGCCTGTGCCACCTGCTGCCGCCATTGCTCCATCGATGCCCGCGAGAAAGCCAGAGCATCGGAGCCATGGCCTTCAAGAATGATGCAGCACTGCTCCCACTCCATCGGCACCAAAGGACGGATGAGGTCGAAGATGCGCTCGTTGCCCGCTATGCCGTGCACGAAGAGCACGGCAACAGGGTGCTCACTCGATGAGGTCGATATAGTCGGCATAGCCTTCCTTTGCCATATCCTCCACGGGGATGAAGCGCAGAGAGGCCGAATTGATGCAGTAGCGCAGACCGCCGTCGTCGGCAGGCCCGTCGGGGAAAACATGGCCTAAATGCGCACCCGAAGCTGCAGCGCGCACCTCGGTGCGGATGCGCCCGAAAGATGTGTCGGTGTGCTCGGTGAGCAGCGCCGGGTCGATAGGCCGCGAGAAGGCAGGCCAGCCGCAGCCCGAGTTGAACTTGCGCGTCGACACGAAGAGCGGCGTGCCGTCGGTGATGTCCACATATATGCCGCGCCGAAACTCGCTGTCGTACTCGTTGACGAAAGGCCTCTCGGTGGCGCCGCACTGAGTCACCTCCCACTGCAGCGGGGTGAGGCGTTCGCGAAGACCATCCTTGGCCGCCGACCGCGGCTTCAGAGCACGCGCTTCGGCAAACAGCGCCGGGTCGACATGGCAGTAGCCGCCGGGATTTTTCACCAGATAATCCTGATGATAGTCCTCGGCCGGGTAGAAATTATCGAGAAAGCCATACTCCACAGCCAGCGGTGCGGTGTAGCGCCGCTGCAGGGTGGCGAGCATGGCTTCGACAACGGGAGCGTCGGACTCACGCACATAGTATATGCCGGTGCGGTACTGCGTGCCGATGTCGTTGCCCTGGCGGTCGACAGCCAGTGGGTCGATGCTTTTGAAATACAAGCCAATGAGGTCGGAGAGCCCCACCTTGTCGGCATCAAAGTCGACGCGCACAGTCTCGGCGGCGCCTGTTCGGCCTGTGCACACCTGCTCGTAAGAAGGATTGGGCACAGAGCTGTTGGCATAGCCCGCCGTGGTGCCGAGCACGCCGGGCACAAGAGAGAAGAGGTGCGCCGTGCCCCAGAAGCATCCTCCGGCAAAATATATGGTTCGTGTCATTGGGCTTGAATAAAGGTTGGCACAAATTGAATACCGAGAATAGCTGCAATACGGAAAAAGCTTGAAAGTTGGATGTCGGTCTTGCCGCTTTCCACCCGGGCTATGTAGCTCTGCTCCCGTCCAAGTTTTTCAGCAAGTTGCTTTTGGGTCAGGTTCAATTCTTTTCGTCGCTCACGCAGCATATTTCCGTAGAACCATGCCAAAGCTGCTTCATCAAACGAATCGCGACCCGGGGTTCCCAATTTTCCATATTTCTCATCAAGTTCATCGTTGAACGTTGATAAATTTGCTATCTTTTCTTGATTAAACTGTCTCATAACTCTAAATTTTTAAGAATAGTGGTGGCGATTTCAATTTGCCTTCTGTAATCTTTATTTCCCTTTTTAAGGAAACAATTAAGAAGGATTATTTTACCGGCCTCTATGAAATTACTATGGTCTATCGCAAACAACAACGTACGGTATTCATTCGTGCCTACCGAGACTCTCATTTCGTAGAGATCAGTTTTTTCAAGATGCTTCACAAACTTTGCAGACACATTATAAACCGTAGATATGACATTCATCACATATTGAAATTTTTCTTGCACCTTCGGCGGCAAAGCTACATAAAACTCCATAAACTCAGGAGTTCGATATATGGTGCGTACATAGTGTGGTGCGGCATCTTCGGGTTCCATGTTGCAAAGATAACTAATTAGTTATATTTCTACAAACAATAACAATAAAAAGTTCACTATCTTAAAAAGGTGGGACCTGTCGGACCGGTCAGACAGGTCCGACAGGTCCCACAGGCCCACCCCTATTCTACTTATTGTAGAAGTGCAGGATGCGGGCGCGGAGGATGGTCTCGTACTTCGCCTGCACGAGGTCGGAAAGAGCCGAGGTATAGTCCGACTTCGACTTCTCGAATTCGGTTGGCGTGGCCCGGCCGTTGTCGTACTTCACCTGCATGGCATTGAAGGCGGCTTCGGTCTGCTGCACTGCCACCGCCGCCGCAGCTTGCTTCTTGGTGGCTGCTACGGCCTGTGTATATGCCTGAGTGATGGTCTTGTAGAGGCGGTTGCGGGTGTCGTCGAGCTGAAGCTGCACGCTCTCGCGACGCAGGTTGGCGCGGCGCACGTTGTTGCGGGTCGAGAATGCGTCGAAGATCGGCACCGAGAGAGAGAAGCCTATGCTCTTGGCAAAGTTGTGGCGCATCTGCATGCCGAAGCCCTCGTTGTTGAAGCCCGATGTCTTGTAGTAGTTCGTGCCTATGCCTGCGCTGAACGAAAGGGTTGGGATGTATGCCGACTTTGCCACCGCCACACTCTGCTCTGCGGCCTCTTTCTCGATGATGCCTGCCCGCACGCCGTGGTTGGCGCGCATAGCGTTGGCAAACACCTCATCGGGCTGCAGCAAGGGCAGCGACTCGTCGCCAAGGGGCGCGGGCTCGAAGTCATCGGCCGAAGGCAGGTTGAGCAGCTGTGTCAGGTCGAGGACGGCGATTATGCTGTCGTTCATGGCGTTGACCACCGAGAGCTCATCGCGGCTCACCAGTGCGCGGGCCTCATAGAGGTCGAGCTCGGGTATCTTGCCGGCCTCGAGGAGCACTTGCCGACGCTCGAGCTCACGCTGTGAGATGCCGAGCTGAATACGGGCTACATCGAGCATTTCCGAGGCATAGAGAGCCTGCAGATACTGGCCGATGACGTTGAGCGTCACATTGTCCTTGGCCTCCTCGCTGCGCTCGAGCAGTGCCCGCAGTGCCGTGCGGGAGTATTTGAGATTTCGCACCGCGCGCAGGCCCTGAAAAATCGGCAGCGAGAGCTGTGCTCCGGCCGAAAAAGAGCTCGTGTTGCGGTTGGCGTAAGTATTGTCGGCGGTGAGGCCTCGGCCGAAGTTGAAGCTCTGCGAGGCATAGCCGCTGAGCTGCGGCAGGAAGGCATCCTTGGCCGCTGTCACATCGACCTCACCCTCGCGGGCGCTGAGCATGGCCTGCTTCACTTCCACATTGTGCCCGATGGCATAGTCGACACACTCATCGAGGGTCCATGTGCGTGCCTGTGCGGCGCAGGCTCCCAGAGCGAGCGCCACGGTAAGTGCTATAGTCCTCATGAGCTTAGTTCAGTTTTTCGGCACGTATCACTGCTGTGGAGTCGATGCCGCCTTTCACTTCGATGTGTATGCCGTCGCTCACGCCGGTGGATATGGACCGACGCTCAAACTGCGGCGCAGGCACCGTGTCGGTGCGGACATACACGTATGTGCTGTCGCCCTCAAATGATACCACACTCTCGGGCAGGCTTATCACGTTCTCGGCCTTTGAAAGACTCACCATGGCATTGGCACTGTAGCCGGCACGCAGACCCTCTGAGCTGTCGAGCTCGAGAGCGGCCTTGATCTCGAAGGTGTTGGCACCGCTGGAGTCATTGCCCTTGGGTGAGATATACTCGATGGTTGCGTTGGGGTGAAGGTCGGGCATGGCACCTATCGATATGCTCATGGTCATGCCGGTGCGCAGATGGCCCACCTCGGTCTCATCAACGTTGCCGCGGAAGATGAGGTTGTTCATGTCGGCGATGGTGGCAACGGTAGTACCGTCGTTCATGGTGTTGGCCTGGATTACCGAGGAACCCACTTTCACCGGCACATCGAGCACAAGGCCTGTGATGGTGGCACGCACCAGAGTGTTGCTCTCCGAGGCATTGTACTGCGACACACCTTCGCGCACGATGCGGTATGCGTCGTTTGCCGCCGCAAGCTCCTCCACGGCCTTGTGGTATGTCTTTTCGCTCGTCTCAAATTCCTCGCGGGCAATCACCTTCTTTTCATAAAGAGCCTTGTCGCGGGCATATTTGGCCGAGGCATCGTCGACATCTATCTGTGCCGACTTGATGCGGCTCTGAGCCGACGACAGCGACGAGGCATCGGGTATGACCTTGATTTTGGCTATGATATCGCCCTCGCGTACAAAATCGCCGGCTTCCACGGCAATCTCCGAGATGATGCCCGAAATCTGAGGTTTGATTTCAATTTCGTCGCGCGGCTCTATCTTGCCGGTGAGCACGGTGGAGCGCTCGATGGTGGAGCGCTCGGGGCTGACGGTGGCATAGCGCTCTTCCTCGCCCTTGGAGTTGAGATACAGGAACACGAATGTGCCGACAAAGACGGCGGCAACAAGCACCCATAGTAAATAGCGAAATACTTTTTTCATATATTGTAAATTATTATTTTGTCGCTTACTTATCGCGTATTGCCTCTATAGGCTTGATACGCATGGCCTTCACTGCCGGCAGCGTGCCTGCGGCGGAGCCCAGGATGAAGAATGTGATCACGATGCCCACGGCGGTGGCGAAAGGCAGCTCGAAGCCGGCCATGCCAAGCAGCGGGTCGGCCGTCACGCGGTCGGCCACGGCGAGCACGAGCGAGGCGAAGCACACGCCGCCCGTACCGGCCACGAGCGTGAGCAGAATACTCTCCGAGAGCACCTGCACGGTGATGTCGGCAGGCTTGGCGCCGATGGCGCGACGCACGCCGAACTCGTGTGTGCGCTCTTTCACTATTATCCACATGATATTGCCCACGCCTATCACACCGGCCATGAGCGAGCCCAAGCCCACGAAGAAAGCGAGCAGGGTGATGCCCATGAAGAGCGAGTCGACGGTCTTGAACATTTCAGAAATATCCATGAAGCCTATGGCGCGCTCGTCGTCGGGATGAATGGAGTGTGCCGACGACAGCACACGGCGGATGGCAGCCTCGTTGTCGGAGGGCACCTTGCCGGCGGGAGCGGTGTAGATGAGGAAGCCCACGGTGTTGCCCATGTTGAAGGCCCGCCGCATGGTGGTCGACGGCAGGGTGTAGCTGTCGTCGATGCGCGAGCTGATGCTTGCCTCCGACTTCTGCCCGGCCACGCCCACCACCATGAAGTGAATGCCGTTGAGCGCCACATACTTGCCCACGGGCGACTCCATGCCGAAGAGCTCCGTGGCCAGATTCCTGCCTATCACCATCACTTTGCGGCTGTTGGCCACATCGGAGGAGTTGATGAAGCGCCCTTCGTAGATCACCGGCTCCATGATTTTGGTGTAGTCGCCTTCGACACCGTTTGCCGAGGCCGACTTCGACTTATTGCCGTAGACACCCGTAGTGGAGCGGCTGCTCACCGTCGATGAATATTCTATTGCGGGCGCCACGCGGCGGATGGCGGCGATGTCCTGCTCGGTCATGTTCCACCACGAGCCTTTGTTGAAGCCCTTGTACGATATGGAGCGCGTGCCGGGAAAGGTGGCGCCGAGGTTGGTGGCGAAGCCGGCGAAGTTGCGCCGCATTATGCCCTCGAAGCCGTTGGCTCCGCCCCAGAGCATGGCAAGCATGGCCGTGCCCCAGAAGATGCCGAAAGCCGTGAGGAAGGTGCGCGTCTTGTTGCGCGCAAGGGTGGCGATGATCTCGCGCCAGTTCTCAGGGTCGAATAGTGCTGTCTTCATTCGTCGCGGAGGGCTTCTACGGGTTTTACTTTGATTGCTTTAAGGGCAGGGAAGAAGCCTGCTGCGGCACCGGCCACCACGAGGGCTATGGTCACCTGCAGGGCCAGCACTAAATCGACCTTGGCCGATGCCATCTCGGTGAAGAGCGTACTCACCACCTGCAGCACCACCATGCCCGCAAACACGCCTATGTAGCCGAAGAGTGCCGTCACGGCCACACTCTCGGCGAGCACCTGTGTGAGGATGGAGCGCGGTTTGGCGCCGATGGCACGGCGGATACCGATCTCGTGCGTGCGCTCGCGCACGGACACGAACATTATATTGCTCACACCCACTATGCCCGACAGCAGCGTGAAGATGCCTATCACCCACACGGCAAGGTTGAGGTACACCAGACCTTGCCTGTTGGTGAGGTAGCTTGTGAAGCGGTTCCACGTCCAGATGGCGTTGGGGTCGTTCTTGTCGAACTGATGCTCTCGCGCCAAGGTGGCACGCAGGCCATTCTCGGCTTCGATGCCGTCGGCCTCGGTCTGCATCCCTTCTACGCTGACATTCAGCTGATAGGGACGGTCGTTGTTGCCGGTCACTTTCTTGTAGGTGGTATATGGTGCGTAGGTCCAGTTGCGCCATTGGTGCGAGAACACTCCCACCACTGTCCATGCCAGGCCCATCGACTGCACGGTAGAGCCCACGGCCTTGGCATCGTCGCCGAAAAGGAGGCGTGCATTGGTCTCGTGGAGCACCATCACGCGGCGGCAGTCGGCGATGTCGCGGTCGTTGAGGAAGCGCCCGTACTTCAGCTTCACATTATCGGCCTCGATGCTGCGCGGATACACGGCGTTGAAGCCCGTCACATAGTCGCGCGAGGTACTTATCTTGGCCGTGTCTGCCGAGGCGAAAGCTATCACCGAGCTCACATTCGGGTTGTCGTGCTTGATTTTCTCCATGTCGGAGCCGTGGAGCTGTATCCACCGGCCGTCCTTATATCCCTTGTAGGGCATGGAGGTGCGGCCGCCCCAGATATTGATGGTATTCATGGTGCTCTCGTTGGTATTGGCGTTGAAATCCTTCACCACGCCGCGGGCGGCACCGAGCAGCACTATGAGCATGAAGATACCCCACGACACTGCCACGCCCGTGAGCGCCGTGCGCAGCTTGTTGTTGCGCAGGGTCTGCCCTATTTCTCTTATAAGGTCAAACATGGTCGGGAGCTATTTCACCGTCCACGATGCGGATGATGCGGTTTGTGGCCGCACCCACACCGGGGTCGTGCGTCACAATCACTATAGTCATGCCCTCGGCATTGAGCTGGCGGAAAACCTCCATCACCTCTTTCGACGTGTGCGAGTCGAGCGCACCCGTAGGCTCGTCGGCAAGGATTATCGAAGGATTGGTGACAAGGGCTCGGGCTATGGCCACGCGCTGCTTCTGTCCGCCCGAGAGCTCGCCAGGCAGATGATGCGCGCGGTCGGCAAGACCCATACGCTCAAGCTGTGCCATGGCCAGGGCATTGCGCTTGCGCCGGCTCACACCCTGGTAGAACAGCGGCAGCGCCACATTCTCAAGCGCTGTCTTATAGCCTATGAGGTTGAACGACTGGAACACAAAGCCTATCATACGGTTGCGCAGCTCGGCGGCACGGTTTTCGCTAAGGTCGCGGATAAGCACACCGTCGAGGTAGTACTCGCCGGAGTCATAGTTGTCGAGTATGCCGAGGATATTGAGCAAAGTCGACTTCCCCGATCCGGAAGCGCCCATTATCGACACCAGCTCGCCGCGGGCTATCTCAAGGTTTATATCCTTGAGCACATGCAGGGGCACGACTCCCGGATAAGTCTTGTTGATGTTGCGTAATGTGATGATCATTGCAGATTGTAGATGTTTTTTTGAAAACTTATCTATAAGACGCATCGGGGCGGCCGAATGTTACACGGCCGCTCATTTTTTTTATAATTTTTTTACAGAATACAAAAAGGCCCTCGCTTCCGCGAAGGCCTTTCTATAATTACAGCACTTGGCTATCAGTCTTTTTTGGGTGCGCGGGGACCGCGGTCGCCATCGCGACGGGGACGGTCGCCACCTTCACGGCGGGGTCCGCGCGGACGGTCGCC
>JAMPHP010000001.1:0-157281 GCA_023663365.1 Muribaculaceae bacterium
GAGGGCAATGAGGAGGCGCATGGCGTGAGCGGATTGGTTCGTGTCGCAAATATATAGATAAGTGTGGAAATTTGCAAATAAATATTTATGTTTTATAACATAGGGTTGGGTGGCTTTGGTAAATGTGAGCAGTGCCTGTATCGAGTCGTCGGCTCGATACAGGCACTGCCTGGTGATGGGGTATGTGGATTATTGGCCTATCCTCTCGAGGAGGAGGCAATCGACGATGGCGTGGTTGGTGCCGATGTTCATGTTCTCGTTTTCGGGCCGGAAGTCGATGGTGAGTGTGTGGCGGCCTGCTGTGAGGGGCGCGGTGAGGAAGTTGGAGTTGCCCCAGTCGTTCCAGTTTGCCACTCCACGCTGCGGCATCACGAGCACGCCTGTGCGCTTGCCGTCGATGCTGAGGGTGCGGATGGCGCACTTGTTCTCGGTGTTTACGGGGCCGTTGCCGTTGGCGTAGCGTGCGGTGAGCGCGTAGGTGCCCCTCTCGGGTATGTCGACGGTGAATGTGAGGGGTGCGCTTGTGCGGTCGAGCTCGGCAAAGCCGGCGCCGGTGTAGCCTTCGATGGCTGCTGCGGGGCTATACGATACTTCGGCCGAGCTGAGTGTGGTGGCTGCGGCGGCGGGCTCTACGCGCAGTGCCGGGCGCGAGCTGCGTGGCTCGGAGGCGAAAGATTCCACGCCGTCGGCCGATATGCCTATCACCTGATAGAGGCCGGGCTCGGTGGCGGGGTAGGATGTCTGGCGTGTGGTGGCCACTTCCTTGCCGTCGCGCAGCACGCGGTAGCTGCCGATATATTCGATGGGGTTCCAGTGCAGGGTGCCGTCGGCAATCCATGTGATGGGCGTGAGGGGGGCTTTGACGTTGGGCGTGCGGTTCACTTTCAGGCGGGGCAGGGTGGTGTCGGGCTCCATCACGATTTCGATGGTGTTCTTGCCCTTTATGCTCGCCGGGATGAATGGCTTGTGCTCCTTGCCGTTGAGCTTGAACGAGGCTATGCGGCTACCGTAGCCGCTCACGGTGATGCTGAGAGTGGCGTTGCGGTAGTGGAAATTGTCGAGTGTGCGGGTGCCTGCAAGGGCCTCGGGCACAAAGGGCTTGAAGGCGAGGCCGTCGGCTTCAAAGTTGATGCCGAAGAGCAGTCGGTTGGTGATGGCGAGGTTTCCGGCGAGGCACCAGAGCATGTTCGATGAGTTGAGCTCGGTGGCGATGTCGCCGTTGTCGAGCACGAAGTTCTCCTTGTTTGTGGCGAAGAGCGCAGCCGGGCGGAATACCGCACCGATTGCTTCCATCGTGCCGTCTTCATTGCCTGCCTTGGCGTTGGCCAGAGCCCAGTATGCGCCCACCCATGGCCACAGCGAGTTGTTGTGGTAGGGAGGCATGTCGGCTATCTGCTGGAAAAATATCGCGGAGCCGAATGGCGTGGTGGGGTTGCTCTCGGTGATGGTGCGTGCGCGCTCGGGCGAAGCCACGTCGTAGAGGATGGAGAGGGCGAGACCGAGGGTCTCGGCGCGAGGGTTGAGGATGGGGAACACGCGGCCGTAGTCGTACATGGCGTAGTAGCCTTTGTCGTCGAGCCACAGGTGCTCGTTGATGGCCGATGCTATTCGCTCAGCCTCGAGGGCATATTTCTCGGCATCTTTCTTGTGCCCGAGTATCTGTGCCATCTCGGCGAGTGCTGCATAGGCTGCCGAGTGCACCACCGAGGTGCTGAGAGCCTCGGAGCTGTAGATGTCGGCCGACTGCATCCATCGCGGATAGCTCTGCTCGCGCCAGTCGATAAAGGAGGTCTCGCCCTTTACGAGGCCGCTGTCGCCGGCCACGGTGAGGGCATCGTCGGCCAGGGAGCGCACTATCACGGGGTAGATATACTCGAGCCACTTGCGGTCGCCGGTGACTTTGTAGACCTCGAAGGCGGCCAGTGCCCATATCTCGCGGTCGGAGCTCACGGGCCAAGCGCCACCCGAGCCGGTGTCCTGCACGATCACGCCGCGGCTGTTCACCTTTTTCTGAAGGGATATGCGCGATGCCTCGGGCTGGAGATATGCCATGGAGAGGAGGATTGAGTAGGATACGTCGCGAGTCCACACGCCGGCCCACTCCTTGCCTGTGCGCAGGGTGGTGTCGGGCTCTACGGCGTTTACCATCTCGTCGAGGCCCATGTTGTAGATTGCGGCATGGAGGCGGTTGGGAGTGGTGAGGTGTGGGTAGGCGCTGAGGTCGTTCTTCACCTTCCATTCCTTAGCGATGGGAAATCTGTAGCCGGGCTGTGCCGAGTAGTTTGATACGATGTGGTACTCCGAGGGCGCGGTGGCCATGAACTCGCCCTGCGTGATAGTGTCGCCGTGCCAGCGGTAGCTGTCGGTGGCTACGATGTCGGCGGCATGGGCTGTCGAGGCAGAAGCCACGGCAGCGCAGAGGAGGCCGACGGTCGGTAGGATGTGTTTCATAAGTAAGATAAGTATGATAGTCAAATGTTTAAGTCGTTCGGTCGGCGGCCAGGAAGAGGCGTACGAAATCGCGTGTCTCGGGGCCTACGGTCCAGTGAGCCGAGTTGCGGAGGCCTGCTATCCACACTATCTCGCCGTTGCGGGTGAGCAGCCATGCGCTGCGCTTCTGCGAAGGCGAGAGGTGTGCAGCGGCGAAGATGTCGCTCACGAGTTTGCTTTTGTGTGCTCCGAAGGGCACCATGCGGTCGCCTCGGCGCCAGTGGCGGAGTTCCCATTGGGCATCGCCGTCGAGAGCACGGGCATCGAAGTAGGCCACGTCGGCACCAAGTCGCTCGGGTCGGAAGGCTGCCACGGGCATACGGCTCACGGCTATATGCACGGGTTCGGTGATGTCGTGGCGGAGGTTCACCGTGTGGCACTCGCGGCTGTCGCCGGCGCGCCGGGCGGCATCGACAATCTCCATGTTGCCATGGCTGATTTCCGCCACCACGCTACCGTCGGTGGAGCTGAATGATGCGCCGGAGCTGTCGGCGGCATCGAGCATGGAGCATATCTGCGAAAAGGTGAATCCCAGCGGCCTCAGCCACTCGAAGAGCAGCGTGGGGGCTTCGCGGCAGGAGCCGGCGAGCTCGGCAAGAGCTATGGTATTGCCGGTGAAGAAACGGTGGCGACGCTCCTCGACAGCCTCGTTGAAAATGCTTCGTGCGCTCTCGAGGTTGGCCACGCTTCGCAGGATGGCATCGGTGGCTCCCGGGAAGCACTCCTCCAGCAGCGGCAGCACGCGGTTGCGGATGCGGTTGCGGCGGTGCACATCGGAGCTGTTGCTGCTGTCGGTGATGAAGGGGAGCCCGCGTGCGGCAAGGTAGGCTTCGATTTCGGCACGAGATGCCCACAGCAGCGGTCGCACCACGGAGCCGTGGCGGGCGTTAAGGCTGGTGAGGCCTGCTATGCCGGCACCGCGCATGAGGTTGAGGATAAAGGTCTCGGCACGGTCGTTGCGGTGGTGGCCTGTGGCAAGGGCCTGCGCGCCCTCGCGGTCGAGCAGGTCGGCAAACCATGAGTAACGGAGCTCACGGCATGCCATCTCCACCGACTCCGACGGATGCTCGCTCATACGCGCGGCTACATCGAAGTCGCGCACATAGAGGTCTACGTCGAGGCGCTCGCACAGCTCCTGGCAGTGGCGCATGTCGCGCATCGACTCTTCGCCGCGGAGGTGGAAGTTGCAGTGGGCGGCACGGCAGTCGTAGCCGAGCCGAACGAGCGCGGCCAGCAGCGCCACAGAGTCGGCACCGCCGCTCAAAGCCACTATCATGGGAGCCTTGCGGTGAAGCAGGGCTTTGCTGTCGATAAAGCGGGCTGTGCTGAGCTCGAAGGCGTCGGGTGTGGAGTTGCTCATATCTGTCAAAGTGAGTCGAGCTCCTTGAGCCAAAGAGCCGCCGAGGCATCGGAGGGCATACGCCAGTCGCCTCGTGGCGAGAGGCATACCGAGCCGACCTTGGGGCCGTCGGGCAGGGCGGAGCGCTTGAATTGCTGTGTGAAGAAGCGGCGGAAGAAGGTGCGCTCCCACTGCAGGATGGTGGCACGGCTGTAGGCTCCGTCGAAAGCCTTCATGGCAAGCAGGAGGATGCGTGCCGGCGAGAAGCCGTAGCGGAGCGTGTAGTAGAGGAAGAAGTCGTGCAGCTCGTAGGGCCCGACGAGGTCTTCGGTCTTTTGCTCGATGGTGCCGTCGGGATTTGCCGGGATGAGTTCGGGGCTGATGGGGGTGTCGATGATGTCGAGCAGGGCAGCGCGCTCCTCGGCGTCGGCAGTGATGTCGGCGAAGTAGCGTGTGAGGTGCTTCACAAGGGTCTTGGGTACGCCTGCGTTGACACCGTACATCGACATGTGGTCGCCGTTGTAGGTGGCCCAGCCGAGGGCAAGCTCTGAGAGGTCGCCTGTGCCGAGCACCATGCCTCCTGTCTGATTTGCCACATCCATCAATATCTGTGTGCGCTCGCGTGCCTGCGAGTTTTCGTATGTCACGTCGTGTACCTTGGGGTCGTGGCCGATGTCGGAGAAGTGCTGCTCCACGGCGGCACCGATGGGAATTTCGCGCATGGTCACGCCAAGTGTGCGCATCAGGGTGAGGGCGTTGGCATGAGTGCGGCCTGTGGTGCCGAACCCGGGCATTGTGATGCCTGTGATGCCCTTGCGGTCGAGGCCGAGCCGGTCGAAGGTGCGGGTGGCCACAAGGAGAGCCAGAGTGGAGTCGAGGCCTCCCGAGATGCCCACTATGAGGCTTCGGCAGCCTGTAGCGTCGAGGCGCTGGGCGAGGCCGGCCACCTGTATGCCGATGATTTCTTCGCAGCGCTCGCGCAGCAGCGCGTCGTTGGCGGGCACGAACGGATGCGGGTCGACGCTGCGCATGAGCGACGATGCCGAGTGCTTGGCGCCACCGTCGCTGTCGGGACAGATGCTCTCCGAAGCTATGCCGGAGCGACGCCGGCAGTCGTCGAAAGTAGTGTTGTGCAGGCGGTCGTGGCGGATGGCTTCAATGTCGATGTCGGTGGTGATGAGCTGATTTCCGCTCTGCCAGCGCTCGTTGGCGGCGAGCATCCTGCCGTTTTCGGCCACCATGAGCTTGGCATCGAACACCAGGTCGGTCGACGACTCTCCGAAGCCTGCCGAAGCGTAGGCATAAGCGCATATGCACCGCGCCGATTGCTGCCTGATGAGCTCGGCGGTGTAGTGGCGCTTGCCGATGAGGTCGTCGCTTGCCGACAGGTTGAGGATAAGCTCTGCACCTGCCATAGCCGTGTGGCAGCTCGGAGGCACGGGGGCCCACAGGTCCTCGCAGATCTCCATGCCTACGCCCACGCCTTTGTGGCACACGATTGCCGAGGCATCGGGCTTGACGGGTGCGGCTCCGGGCCACAGCTCCACTTCGGGGAGCACGCCGGCTTCGGGGGCGGGTGCGAACCAGCGCTTTTCGTAGAACTCGTTGTAGCCCGGGATGTAGGTCTTTGGCACAAGAGCCACGGGGCGGCCGTCGAGGATCGCTATGGCGCAGTTGTACACGGCGCTGCCTATTCGCACGGGCGCGCCTACGGCCACGAGTAAGCCCGGGGCTTTCTCGGCAGTGAACGACGCTATGCGTGCAAGCGCCGCACCTGCCCCCTCGAGCAGGGTGGAGGAGTGGAAGAGGTCGGCGCAGGTATAGGCCGTGACGCACATCTCGGGGAACACTACGGCATCGGCACCGACAGTTGCGGCGCTCTCGATGAGTGCTATTATATTCTTGGCGTTGGCGTCGGTGTCGGCCACACGGACCTTTGGTGCGGCGCAGCACACGCGGTAGAAGCCTTGTTTCATGGTGGGGTATTAATAAAAGAGGCAGGTGCGAGCTGTAGAACTGCATCCTGCCTTATGTGTTGGTTTACTGAAAAACGACTTCTTACTTGAGAGCGTCTTTAACAGCGTCGTTGGGAACCATTTCTTCTTTGAAGACGTAAGCGCCGGTTTTGGGCGACTTCACCATCTTGATAACCTTGCTGTAGGTGCGGCCTTCGCCTTTCTGAAGCGAAGCGACGGTTTTCTTTGCCATATCTACTTATTATTTAATTTCTTTGTGGATAGTCATACGCTTAAGGATGGGGTTGTATTTCTTAAGCTCAAGACGTTCGGTTGTGTTCTTGCGATTTTTGGTGGTGATGTAGCGGCTTGTGCCGGGCATACCGCTGGCCTTGTGTTCGGTGCACTCGAGGATCACCTGTACGCGATTACCTTTTGCTTTCTTTGCCATTGTTTCGTCAGATTAAGAGGTAAGATTAAAAACCGACGGGTTTGATATCCGATGCCTGGAGGAAACCCTTTTCATAAGCCTGCGTCATGGCGGCATTGAGGCCGAGCTTGTTGATGGTGCGAAGACCGGCTGCCGAAATTGTGAGGCTGATCCACATGTCCTGTTCTACCCAATAGAACTTTTTGTTGAAGAGATTAACATTGAATTTGCGCTTGGTGCGACGCTTCGAGTGCGAAACGTTGTTGCCCACAATCGCTTTCTTGCCGGTGATTTGACAAATCTTTGACATGGCTGTTAATGGTTTATCGTTTTTTTTATTTCTTTTTACATCAAGAAGTTGCAGCCGGCATCGCAGTTCTCATATCACCTCGGGTTGCATCTATATCCCAAGGCTTTAAAGGATGCGCCACAATTCAGAGTGCAAAGTAACGAAAAAAAATCCACCCGGCCAAATTTTTTCATCCCAATTATCAAATAATTTATCAACATCTAAAATGCTGCATCTATATATAATAAAATGCTGCCTCTATAGTATAATATATGTGGCGGGCGCGCGTGGTCTGTCGGTTTTTAGTTGTATCTTTGTGCTTCGGCAGAAGCCTGACTCCGATACCCTTTAATGAATATGAGCTACGAAGATTTTGTTGTATATAGCTGCCTGGCAATAGTTGTTGCCATCACCATTGCCTTTCTGAGGTGGATGGAGCGCGACGCGAGGGAGGCCCGGCGCAGGCGAGAGGCGTTCGAGAGGATTGGCAAAGCCATCGAAAACTCAATCAAGGGGCAGCGGGAAGTGCCGTGTGACGACGTGCCCGACACTAATGAGGATCGAAGCACCTTCTATCTGCAGCAGGTAAGGATTGTGCCGGTACGCTCCGCAAAACCCAAGCCCCGGCGTGTGCGCAAGCCCAAGTGGTGGCGCTTTCTGACCGAAGAGACATTAGGCACGATCATGGAGCGACGCCGGCGAAAGGAAGCCGAGGCCAAGGCCCGCGAGAACGACCCGTGGACTTCGAGGCCGCATAAACGATAATCCATATATAATACATATATAATATATGAGGTAATCGCAGCTTTGGTGCCAGAAAAATTTGGCAATTCGGCAAAAAATGCCTAAATTTGCAGGCCATTACGAAAGGTGTGCCTTACCAGCACCACTATAAGTAACTGATTAATACGTATTAAAGAGATAAATAGCAATGAAAAAAGACATTCATCCCTCCAACTATCGTGAAGTTGTCTTCAAAGATATGTCGAACGATGAAATTTTCATCACCCGCTCGACCGTAGCAACCCGCGAAACCATCGAGGTTGATGGCGTGACCTATCCCCTGGTGAAGCTTGAAATCACCAGCTCCTCGCACCCCTTCTTCACCGGCAAGCAGAAGCTCGTCGACACCGCCGGTCGCGTCGACAAGTTCATGAGCCGCTACGCTGTGCGCAACAAGAAGTAATCCACTTCCTGCCACGGATAGGGGTCGGACGGTCAATGCGCAAGACCTCGCCGACCACTACGAAAAAAACTACAGCCGCCCGCTGCATCGCTGCACGGGCGGCTTCATTATTTTGTAGTCAAAATGTGTTTTACAGCATAAAAAAGCCATGCGTGTATCTTGAATTTTTTTTGTAATTTTGCGGTCTGAAACCAATAGTATTACAATTATGAAAAACGTAGCACGTCTTCTCGCCGAAAAGCTCCTTAATATCAGCGCGATAAAGCTTCAGCCCGCCAACCCCTTCGTGTGGGCTTCCGGGTGGAATTCTCCTATATATACCGACAACCGCCGCACGCTCTCCTATCCCGAGGTGCGCAGCTTTATCAAGATTGAGCTTGCACGCACCATCCTCGAGCAGTTCCCCGAGGTTGATGCCATCGCAGGCGTTGCCACCGGTGCCATCGCTCAGGGTGCGCTGGTAGCCGACATGCTCAACCTCCCCTACGCCTACGTGCGCTCCACCCCCAAGGACCACGGCCTTGAGAACCTCATCGAGGGTAACCTCCGCCAGGGCTCGAAGGTAGTCGTCATCGAGGACCTCATCTCCACCGGCAAGAGCTCGCTCAAAGCTGTGGAAGCTCTTCGCAACGCCGGTTGTGAAGTGGTGGGTATGGTAGCCCTCTTCACCTACGGCTTCCCCGTGGCTGAGGAGAACTTCGCCGAAGCCGGAGTAAACCTCATAGCCCTGAGCAACTACAACGCCATGCTCGACGTGGCACTCTCTATCAACTACATCGCGCAGGACGACCTCGAGACCCTCCGCCAGTGGCGCGAGGATCCCGCCAACTGGGTGCCCCAGCGAAACCTCTAAACGAACCTATCACCCTTATGGCAAAATATTCGTCAAAGCCGACTGTGGTAAATCAGCCGGCCGAAGTGCTCAGTGAGAAATTCTCCGATTTCAAGGCTCTCGGTGCCGCCCTCGACAATCTTGATGCCGAGCAGCGCGCTGCTGTGGGCGAAGTGGAGTTCGACACCGACACTATCAAAATCATCACCCCTCAGGTGGGCCCGATAGTGCTCCGTGCAGTGGAGCGCACACCCGGCTGCGTGCGGCTCAACGCCGAAGGCTCGCCCGTGCCCATGGAGCTGCAGATCGACTTCCGCCCCGTGGATGCCGCCTCTACCGAGGTGACCGGCTCGCTTGATGTGGATATACCCATGATGCTTCGTCCGCTCATCGGACCGGCACTCCAGAAAGCAGCCGACCAGTTCGGCGCATTGTTTGCGCGCCTTGCCTGATATCCGCCGACATACAATAGCGGTGTTCACGGCGGCTGTGCTTTCCATGGTGCCTTGCGGGTGTGAGCATCTCGACGACGACCGCATACCGATGGAGGCCGTCAACATAGTCTTCGCCACACCTGCCGACTGGGATGTCTACGGAGTGGCGGGAGCTATGTCGTGGAAGCGCTTCATCCGCTCCGAGCGCATCCCGCGCGATTTCCCCTACACCGCCATGACCTATACCGGTTTCGGTGGCGTGTTGCTGCTGAGCGATGTGCTCGGCACGCCGCAGGCCTACGACCTTGCCTGCCCCGTAGAGCGCAAAGCCGACGTGAGGGTGGCCATAAAGCCCGACGATGAGTTCCTTGCCGAGTGCCCCGTGTGCCACAGCCGCTACAACGTGTTTTCACTCACCGGGCACCCCGTGAGCGGCCTTGCCGCCGACCGAGGCTATGCGCTCAGGCGCTACCGTGTAGGCGCCATGGGGGGCAACTACATGGTGGTAAGTTACTGACCGCAGCAAAGCCCTCTCCTCCATGCACCGCCGTCACTACATAGCCCTTTGGATGCTCCTGTGCATCGCTTTCGCCATCTTCACGATAGCTGCCGCCGTGGAGCTGCCCGAAGTGTGCGGACATCGGTTTCGCACCGCCGACATCTCGGCTATCACAGGGCGAGAGTCCGAGCCAGTCGATACTGCCGATGCCATCGAAGCCGACATCACCGTGCCCGACACACTCCTGGCTGATGTAGCACAGGCTTTCCCCGTGCCTTGCGACACCACCGCGCAGACAATACTCCTTATCGGCGACTCCATGCTCGAAGGCCTCGGCCCGCGCCTTGCGGCCTACGCCGAGCACAACGGCCACACCCTCTACACCGTGATGTGGTACAGCTCAAGCTCCGAGCGCTGGGGCAGCACGGGCAAGCTCCGCACCTACATCGACCGGCTCCATCCCACCTACATAGTGCTCTGCCTTGGCGCTAACGAGTTGAATGTTACTGATGTAGTGGCCAAGCGAAAGAAGTATGTGAAGAAAATCATAGAGGAAATCGACACCATCCCTTACCTCTGGATAGGCCCGCCCAACTGGCGTCGCGACACGGGCATCAACAAGCTCATTGCCGACAATACCTCGCGCGGCTGCTTCTTCCTCAGCGACGGTATGCACTTCGAGCGGAGCAAGTACGGAGCCCACCCCACACGCGGCTCTGCTGCCGAGTGGCTCGACAGTGTGATGCGCTGGATGCCGGCCAATGCGCTGCACCCTATCCGCATGGATATTCCCGAGAAGAGCTCGGGGCGGCCGAAGCGCATCTACGTTCACCAGCCCGACGAAAAATGACATGGCTGCCTTGCCCGACATAGCGCACAACATTGCCTCGATGCTGGCATATGACCCCGCCGAGCCCATGCTCTTCTCGTCGGGGATTTTCTGGGCGCTTTTTCTGGTGTTCATGCCGCTCTACGGGCTGCTCCGCCGCAATCTGTGGCAGATGCTCATCTTCGTGGTGGGCTTCAGCTTCTTTTTCTACTATAAGAGCAGCGGTGTATTTGTGCTGCTGCTGGCGGCAACCTCGCTTTTCGACTGGCTGCTGTCGCGCTATATGGCGGCCCCCGGGCGCTCGCGCAGGGCGCGCCGCCTGTGTGTGGCCGCCTCGCTGACGGCTTCGCTCGGCATATTGGCCTACTTCAAGTACGCCAACTTTTTCCTATGGAACTTCTCGGCCATGGTTGGCTCCAACTTCGCTCCGCTCGACCTTGTGCTGCCGGTGGGTATATCCTTCTACACCTTCCAGTCGATAAGCTATATAGTGGATGTGTACAAAGGCCGAGTCGAGCCCACCCGCACCTGGCTTGAGTATGCGTTCTTCCTGTCGTTTTTTCCGGCGCTCGTGGCCGGGCCTATAGTGCGTGCCGACTACTTTCTGCCGCAGATACGTGCCATGCGCCGCGCCACTCACTCCGAGCTCTACACGGGGCTGTGGCTGATTATAGCCGGCGTGATCAAGAAAGCCGTAATCGCCGACTACATAGCCATGTACAACGATCTCATCTTCGACGCTCCGGGCGCATACTCGGGCTTCGAGACGCTGATGGGAATTATCGGCTACACCATGCAGATCTACTGCGACTTCTCGGGCTACTCCGACATGGCCATAGGCATAGCGATGATCATGGGCTTCAGGCTCGCAAAAAACTTCGACTTTCCCTATAAGGCCCGCAACCTCACCGACTTCTGGCACCGCTGGCATATATCACTATCGAGCTGGCTGCGCGACTATGTGTATATCCCCCTTGGCGGAAACCGCCGGGGCAAGGCCCGCACCTACGTCAACAACTTCGCCACGATGCTCATCGGCGGACTATGGCACGGCGCGGCATGGAAATTCGTGTTCTGGGGTGCCATGCACGGAGCCGGGCTGGCCGTGCACAAGGCCACCGGCAAGCATCTTGCCCGCATCCCCGACACCCTCCCGGTGCGTGTGCTCTCGTGGGCCCTCACCATGGCATTTGTGGCCGTGCTGTGGGTGTTCTTCCGGGCCGACTCATGGGAGAGCGCCCTTGCCATCCTCGGAGCCGTAGGCCGCGATTTCTCGCTCTCCTACATCCCCGCTTTTGCCTCGGCACGCATGGTGTGGCTTATCATGATGCTCGCCATAGTGCTCTCACATGCCATGCCGACAGCATTTTGGGATAAGGTCGCACGAGCCTTTGTAAGAGCTCCTTGGGCGGTGAAGCTGTTGGTGTTCGTGGTGGCTGTGCAACTCGTGCTGGAGTTCCGCTCGGCTGATGTCACGCCCTTTATTTATTTCCAATTTTGAACTTTGCCACAGCGAGTGGTGTTTGAATAGCATACGAAACTTCAAGCTATTCATCCAAATGAAAAAATCCATCCTCGCGGGCATTTTCGCCCTATCATTCGCATCACTTATGCAGGCTCAGACATCGCAGCTGAGTATTATTCCCGTAGATGCCGCCGGTGATACCTACCACGACGGCAACGACTATCCCGATAAAATCGACATGGCTCTCAATGCCGACGGCACTTTCAGCGCCAAGGGTGTAAGCATCGAATACGGCTTCTACTTCCTTGGCAACAATGCCACCGACGGCACACTCTACTCGCTTGCGCCCTGGGCTGTGACTCCGGCTGTGCAGATAGGCCCCAACCCGCTGAATATCGCATCGGAGTCGATGAAAAACTACATAGTGACCTCGGATGAGACCTACGACATCACCTTTATCCCCAAAGGAGTGGATGGTGTTTCGTCCAATATGTTCACAATCGTGCCTGCGGGTATGACTCACGGAGAGTATCCTGCCCAAATCTATCTTGCCACGGGCTATGGAGCGTCGAAATGCGTGGCCGTGCCCGGTGCCGACGGTGTCTACACCATGGATGTGAAAGAGCCCGTGAGCGGATTCAAGATTTCTTACGAACCCACCAATGAGGAAGCCGCCTTTGTCTACGGCCCCACAGGCGATGCCGGTGCCGTGGCTCTTGCCAAAGATACAAAGGTGGGCATTGCCCGTGGCGAGGGATTTGCAAGCACATTCAGCGCCGAGCCCGTGGAGGGTGGTACCACACGCCTCACGGTGTCGCTCGTCGAAGGTGACCAATATGTAGAGATTACCTCGCAGATGGTCACCGCTCTCGAAAGCCTCGATGTGGAAGCTGAGCAGGCCACTGCCTTCTACACCCTCTCGGGCGTGAAAGTGGACCGCACTGCCGACACCCTTCCTGCCGGTGTATACGTGGCCGTAAGCCCCTCGGGAGCACGCAAAATCGCTGTCCGCTGAGTCAGACTCTAAATAAGCACCTTATCGTTCTTCACCACTTGCGAGAGCGCAGCCATGTCGGCATGAGCCTCGCGGGTGGTGAGGTATGCGTTTATGGCATCGATGTGGCTCTGACGGTGAATGTCGGTGCCGATGAAGTCGACGAGCCCTTCGGCGATAAGATACTCGGCAATCTTGCGCTCGGCCTTGCCATAGGCCGACGCAAGGCTCAGAAGGTTGATCTGGAACATCAGGCCGGCGCGGTGCAGCTCCTTGTAGCGATCCTTCTTGCCGTAGTAGTAGGAGTAGCGCTCGGGATGCGCGAGGATGGGTTTATAGCCGCGCACCTGAAGGTCGAACACGAGTTGGTCGAGGTTCCACGGCTCCACCATAAAAGAGTTTTCGATGAGAAGATGGCCTGCGGGCAGGGGCATGATGTCGCCCTTCTCGAGGCGGTTCATGAACAGCTCGTCGATGCGGTATTCGGCAGAGTGGCTCACGTCGATGCTGTTGCCTCGGCGTGCCAGCTCGGCGCGAAGTGCCTCCATGGCAGGGTCGATGGTGGAGTGATCGTTCTCGAAAGTCGACTGCGTGACGTGCGGTGAGGCTATGATGCGCTTGATGCCCCAGGCCTGCATCTGCTCGATGAGGTCGGCTGAGGTGGCGGCATCGGGCGATCCGTCGTCGACGCCGGGCACTACGTGGCAGTGTATGTCGGTGGCGAAGCAGAGCTCTGCCGGGGTCTTTGGTTTCTTCTTAAGGAAGTCGAACATTGATGTCAGTGTGTGTGTTTGCGTGCGGCACGTGCCGTGGCATCGAGGATGAAGGGGCAGGGAGCTTTCATGCTTATGGTGCCGGTGGCGGCGAATTGCTCGAGGCAAGTCTTGGCTTCGGAAGCATTGTCGAAGGAGGCCAGCACGATGTAGTAGTAGGGCTCGGCGGTCTGTACCACGAAAGCTCCTGGGTAGCCGCCGTCGGCAAGGCGCTCGCGCAGCGACTTGGCATTGAAGAGCTGCTTGAACTGCCCCACGACCACATTGAAGCGGTGCAGGCGCTCGTTGGAGCCTCCGCCGTCGGGGGTGACGCGCACGAGCTGCGTGCGCACCTCCACGGCTCCGTCGGCGGTATTCACCGTGGCCGAGCCCATGGCACGGCGGTGAGCGCCGTAGATGGTTGAATCAAGCGCCTCCTGCTGCTGCCTGGCTTCGATTGTGCGCTCGTAGGCGGCACGGTAGTTTGCCTCGGTGGTCTTGCAGGAGAAAAGAGCCGGCAGCATCATGGCCGCGGCCACTGCTGCCGGGATGTAGAGTTTCATTTCAATTTAAGCTTTTTGGCAATAACGCCGGGAATGGCCTCGCGGTTTACAAGGATGTCGACGGTCTTGGCCAGGAAGAAGGGCTCCGACACGTAGAAGAAGCCGTCGTAGACCTGGTTGGAGTCCCACGAGTTCTTCACCTTGTAGTATCGGTTGCCATTCTGGTCGGTGGCCACGCCCACGATTTCCATGCCGTGGTCGTCGGTGGTCTCCTGATTGTCGAACATCTCCTGGCGCAGTTCCTGAGTCACGGTGATTTCCTCAACCGGGCCTTTGAAGTCGAACTGCGATGCGGCGCGGTCCTTGTCGGAGAGCTTCACCCATCGCGAGAGCTCGGTGCCGTCCATGTCGGCCTCGGCTTTTTTCTTGGGCATGAGAGCCACGCCGTCGTTCCACTTGAAGCCGCCCTCGCTCACGTCGGCAGCCCACACCAGGGTGTAGCCTTTCTCGAGTGAGTTGTCGACGATGGCTTTGAGTTCGTCGAGAGGCACGTTGTAGTACTGCGCCCAGAGCCAGTTGTCGGGTACCTCCACGGCAAATGTCTCATAGAAAGGATGGTGCGTGAAAGATGTCACCGGCACATAGTCGGCGGTGTTGATAGGCAGCGAGGCGGCGTAGCTTGCCGGGGTATATGTCTTGCCGCGGTACTCGAAGGTCTCGGGTACTTCGCCGAGGTAGGCGTCGAGGATGCCCTTGAGGCCTTTGCGCCATGCCGGCGACACTTTCTTGTTGTTCTTCTTGTCGACCACCACTTTCATGTAGGCCTCGATGGCTGCGTCGAGCTCGCCGTGCACGTGCTTGTCCTCGCCGTACTGCAGGCCGGTGTACACCTCTTCGGGCACGGCGCCATAGCGCTTCCACACGTAGGGCACATCCATGATTGAGCCGCCGGCGGCGAGGTTGGTCTGGCCGTAGAGGCGCACGAAGCGCTCGGCTTTGTCCTCATAGCACTTGCGCACGGTGTACATCTCCGAGATGTCGAGGCTGTCGCCGCCCTTGCGGAGGATTTCGTCCTCGAAGTAGGATGTGCCGGCGAAGCACCAGCATGTACCCGATTTGTTCTGGTCCTTTACCGAGGTGGTGGGGAGGCTGATGATGTCGGTGAATACGAATTTTTCGATAGAGTCGGTGGCTACGCTGTCGGCGGGAGCTTCGGCAAAAGCCGCGCTGCTGCCCAGCAGAGCGCCAAGGGCGAGTATGGTGAATTTGCGCATGATAGTTTTTGTTGAATATCAGTTGAGTACGTTGTAGCCCTCCTTGGTGAGAGCTTCGCGGATATGGTCGATGTGCTCGCGGTCGCGGGTCTCGAGCTCGAGCCTGATGGTGCAACCGTTGATGGCGGTGCTGCCGTTGATACGCTCGTGCGACACTGCCAGGATGTTGCCGCCCATCGAGCCCACCACGCTGCACACGCCCGAGAGCTGCCCGGGCTTGTCGGGGAGGTCGATGATGAAGGTGTAGTTGCGGCCGCTTTTGTTGAGGCCGCGGGTGATCACGCGGTTGAGCGTGTTCACGTCGATATTGCCGCCCGACACGAGGCAGACAGTCTTTTTGCCGTCGATAGGCAGCTTGCCGAACATTGCGGCCGCCACAGCTACGGCACCGGCACCTTCGGCCACGATTTTCTGCTGCTCGATGAGAGCCAGGATGGCAGCGGCGATTTCGTCGTCGGTGACGGTGACAACCTCGTCGACGTATTTGTTGCACATATCGAAGGTGTTGATGCCGGGCTCCTTCACGGCGATGCCGTCGGCGATGGTCGACACGCTGTTGAGGTGGCACAGTTTGCCTTCTTTGAGCGACTCCGCCATCGAAGGCGCGCCCGACGACTGCACGCCGTAGACCTTGATGTCGGGGCGCAGCGTCTTGATGGCAAAGGCAACGCCCGAGATGAGGCCGCCGCCGCCGATGGGCACGATCACGGCTTCGACATCGGGCATCTGCTCGAGAATCTCAAGGCCGATGGTGCCCTGGCCTGCAATTACCTTGGGGTCGTCGAAAGGATGCACGAACACATATCCGTGCTCTTTCTGCAGCTCTATGGCCTTGGCGTAGGCATCGTCGTAGACACCGGGCACCAGGCACACATCAGCGCCATAGCCCTTGGTGGCCTCTATCTTCGAGATGGGGGCACCGGCGGGCAGGCATATCAGCGCCTTGATGCCATTGTGAGTGGCACCGAGGGCCACGCCCTGTGCATGGTTGCCGGCCGAGCAGGCTATCACGCCGCGCTTCTTCTCTTCGTCGGAGAGCTGCGAAATCTTGTAGTATGCGCCACGCAGCTTGAATGAGCCCGTGAGCTGAAGGTTTTCTGTCTTGAGAAAAATCTCCGTGCCGGGCCTCAGTTTGGGCGCCGGTATTATGGAGGTGGTGCGGGCTACACCCTTGAGCACAGCCGCAGCATTGAATATTTCACTTATATCAAGCATGAGAACGATTGATTTTATCCACAAAGTTACTTTTTTGCGGCCAAACAAGCAAGGATTTTAAAAGATAATCACTAATTTTACAATCGCGAAATACCCGGGGCTCAACACAAGCGCCCTCTCGCGCGTTTCTATTCAATAGATACAACTTCTTTACATCACTGATATGAACACAAAAACACTCATACTCTCCATGGCCGCAGCAGCTCTGATGGCCTCGTCGTGCTCTGTATTCAAAGGCTCGCAGAGCGGCAACTCTTCATCACGCTCCGAAATCAAGTCGGAGACTGTGAAACCCGACAAATCAGCCGGTAAGAAAGACAAAAAAGACAAGAAGAATAAGAACCGGGCTGCCTCGCAAGTGTCGTCGACCGAGAATGTCAAGCCTACCCGCGAGCAGCTCTGCGGCGGCGAGTGGACTGTAAGCTCCGTGGGAGATGTCAACATCACCGTGGAGGAGAATGTGCCCTACGTGAACTTCGCCCCCGACGGACGCTTCTATGCCTCCGACGGTTGCAACACTATCAACGGCGACTACGCCCTCCGCAGCGACGGCACTCTCACCTTCGACCACGTGCTATCGACCATGAAGTACTGCGCCGACATGGAGTACAGCGCGCTGATAGCATCGATGTTCGGCCCCGAGAAGGTGGCTGTCGACTGCCGCCGCATAGGGCAGGACACATACCTCTACTTTAAGAATAAGAACGGCAACACAATCATGACTCTGCGCCGCCACAACATGGAATTCCTCAACGGCAACTGGCGCGTGACTGCCATCGACGGCCGTGCCATCGACGATGAGGAGGCAAACATCTTCATCGACATCGCCGAGCTCAAAGTGCACGGCAACACCGGCTGCAACTTCTTCAACGGCGACCTCTATATCGACACCACACGCTCCAACGCAATCGACTTCAGCAACATGGGTCTCACCCGAATGGCTTGCCCCAAAGGCGACCAGGAGCGAATGATGATGGTGGCTCTCGAGGAAACCAAGACCGCAATCGCAGGCAAGAACGACGACACCGTGCTCCTGCTCAACGGCAAAGGCAAGGAAGTGCTCACACTTCGCCGTATACCCGTGGAAGGACTCGATCAATAAAGTACTCCGTGAGATAATGAATAATATTTGCGATATTTTGAAAAAGCGCGCCACCGTGCGCGCTTTCTCTGCTGAAAGGCACGTCGACGACGCTACCCTCGACTCACTCCTCGAAGCCGCCTGCCACGCTCCCTCGACAGGCAATATGCAGCTCTACAGCGTGGTGGTGACCACCGACGTCGCCCTTAAGCAGCGCCTGGCCGAGCTTCACTTCGGCCAGCCCGTGGCCCGCAACTGCGACGCCCTGCTCACATTCTGCGCCGACACCCGCCGCTTTGGCAAGTGGTGCGACGCACGCCGGGCCGACCGTAGCCTCGACAATGCCGGTGGCCGCCTCACCGCTATCATCGACGCAACGATTTTCGCCCAGCAGTTCGTCACCCTCGCCGAACTTTCGGGCATAGGCACTTGCTACCTCGGAGCCGTCACCTACAACGTCAAGGGCTTCGCCGAAGCGCTCAATCTCCCCTCCGACGGCACCGTAATCCCCCTCTTCTCCGTGGCCGTGGGCTATCCCGACGGACAGCAGGTATTCAAGCCATCGGACCGCCTGCCCTTGGCTGCCGTAGTAAGCCGGAACACATATCACGACCCCTCGCAGGCCGAAATCGACTCATGGTATGCCGCCAAGGAAGCCATGGATGAGTCGGCACGCTTTATTGCCGAGAACGGCAAGCAGACCCTCGCGCAAGTATACTCCGAAGTGCGATACCCCAGAGAGCTCAACATGAGCCTCGGGCGCCAACTGCTTGAGCTCATCAACGCACGATGAGCGGCGGGCAGCCGCGCAAGGCGGGCGATACTCCGGCATCGGCAATCGACCTCGAGAACCCCGAGTTCAGGCGCCTTCTTGAGCTGGTGGAGAATACCAATTCGTCGGTATTCCTCACCGGTAAGGCCGGCACGGGTAAATCGACATTCCTGAGGTATATAATCGACCATACCGACAAGAACTGCGCCGTGCTCGCACCCACGGGCATAGCCGCCGTCAATGTGCGCGGCCAGACGCTGCACTCATTCTTCCATCTGCCGCTTCAGCCGGTGCTCCCCGACGACCCCGACTTCGCTCCCGCCAAGCTCCGCGACCGCCTGCAGCTCACGGGCCGCTCCATCAAGCTCTTCAAGGAGATAGAGCTAATAGTAATCGACGAGATTTCGATGGTGCGCGCCGATGTAATCGACCTTGTCGACCGCATCCTGCGCACCTTCGGAGGTGACCGCCGCAAGCCTTTCGGCGGCAAGCAGCTGCTTCTGGTGGGCGATGTATTCCAGCTCGAGCCCGTGGTCACTGCCGAGGACAAGGCCATCCTGCAGCGGGTGTACCGCTATCCATTCTTCTTCAACGCGCGCGTTTTCGCCGACTTCGGGCTTGCCTCGATAGAGCTCCGCAAGGTGTACAGGCAGAAAGCCACCGACTTTGTCGATATCCTCGACCGCTTCCGCCTCGGCGTGCCCGACCACGCCGACATAGATGCCGTGAACAGCCGGCTCCGGGAGCCCGACGACACCGATGCCGCTGCCCCGGCAAAAATCGTGATGACGCTGGCTGCACGGCGCGACAGCGTGAAGCGCATCAACGACATGCACCTCGAGCGCCTCGACACCCCTGAGCTCTGCTACCGTGGCGAAGTGTCGGGCGACTTCCCGCCCACGGCCTATCCCACCGACCTCGAGCTACGCCTCAAAGTAGGGGCGCAGGTAATATTTCTCCGCAACGACCCCGAGCGCCGATTTGTCAACGGCACCCTCGGCATAGTGAGCCGCACCGAGCCCGACAAACTCATCGTAGAGCTTGAGAACGGCTCCGAAATCGACGTCGAGCCCGTGAGCTGGGAGAACGTAAGCTATGAGTACGAGGCCAAGACAAAGCGTGTGTCCACCCGCGTGAAGGGCACTTTCACACACTTCCCCATCAAGGCCGCCTGGGCTCTTACCATACACAAGAGCCAGGGCCTCACATTCGACAACGTGGTCATAGACCTCGGCCGCGGCGGAGCCTTCGCCGGAGGCCAGGTGTATGTGGCGCTGAGCCGCTGCACATCGCTGCAAGGCATAGGGCTGCTCTCGCGCATCGACGCGCGCGATGTATTCGTCAATCCCGAAGTGCTGCGCTTCAGCCGAACCTTCAACGACATCCGCGACCAGGAGGAAGCACTTCGTGTGGCGCGGGCCGACACCCTGATGCGTGATGCCGAGCGCGCCTATGCTGCCGCCGACATGCGCACCGCCGTGGAGCTCTTCAACGAAGCCATTCTCTGCAACCCGCGCCTCAACACGCCCGCCTTCCGCCGCCTGGTGGCCCTCCGCCTTGCCGGCCGCACCCTCGCTCCGCCCAAGAAGAAGCGCCGAAAGAAATAGAAAATCTCCGAAGCCGGGAATGATAGTCGCGGCTTCGGAGATTATGCTATTATGCTGATGTCGGGCTTTATTTCTTGAACCTCAGCACGCTGAAGGTTTTGGGCGCCAGCACGGTGGTCCAGTCGGAGGCGATATTGACTGCTTCTTCCTTTGTGAGGGGTGCTATGCGGTCGGGACGGTCGAGGCTGTTGTCGGCATCGGGGTCGTCGGAGGCAAGAGTTGTGGTGTGCAGCTTGGTGATAGGTTGCTTCTTTTTCAATCCTTCAAATTTAAGTGTGAGTGGCTGAGCCTCGGCAGAGGTGTTGGCCACTTTCACTATGATGTCGCCGGAGGGCTCGTCGACCACGGCCGAAGCAAAGAGTCCGCACTGCCCCTCGGCGCCGGTGAGTGCTTTGCCGTCGGCGGTGAGCGGGAGCACGCGTGTGCCGGCATTGGTGGCGTAAAGCTGCTGCACGTAGTAGCTGGCGGTGCGCATGGAGCGTGTGTTGTCGAACCATATCATGTCGGGTCGCCACTGCCAGCCCTCGATGTGTGCGAAGAGGGGAGCGTAGGTGGCCATGTGCACTACGTCGGCGTTGCGCTCGAGGCCTGTCATGAAGGCAGCCTCGAGGAGGGCGGCGTTGAAGTGGTTCCACTTCTTGCCACGTCCGTGGCAGGCATATTCGCCGGCGAATACTTTGGGGCCGCGACGGTCGTAGTTGTCGTAGCGCGCACCCTGGCTTAGGAACCAATCTTCGGGGCGGTAGAAGTGCTCGTCCACGAGGTCGGCGCCCACAGAGCGCATCTCAGGCCAGAGGTAGTCGAACTTATCGCCTTCCGAGTCGGGGCCCGACGAGCCGATAATCTTGATTTCGGGATGTGCCTTGCGCATGGCGGCCACGAAGGGGCGCAGGCGCTCCACATATTCGGGACCCCACTGCTCGTTGCCGATAGCCATCACTTTGAGGCCGAAGGGTGCGGGATGCCCCATCTCGGCGCGGAGTGCGCCCCAGGTGGTGGTGGTGTCGCCGTTGGCAAACTCCACAAGGTCGATGGCATCCTGAATGTAGCTGTCGAGGCTGTCGGCGGGCACATGGGCGCTGAGGTCGCTGTTTTGATACTGGCACACAAGGCCCACGTTGAGCACGGGCAGGGGCTCGGCACCGATGTCCTCGGAGAGCAGGAAGTACTCGTAGAAGCCGAGTCCGCCGCTCTGATAGTAGTCGGGATAGAAGCGGTGCGGGAAGGTGTAGTGCCAGCGGTTGAGGTTCGTGGGGCGGTTCTCTACGGGGCCCACGGTGTTCTTCCACTGGTAGCGGTCGGGGAGCTCTGTGCCTTCTACGATACAGCCGCCGGGGAAGCGGAACACGCCCGGATGCAGGTCGGCCAGTGCCTGTGCGAGGTCGGTGCGCATGCCGTTCTCGCGCCCTTTCCATGTGTCGGCAGGGAAGAGCGAGATGTGCTCCATGTCGACGATGGCATTGTCGTCGGGCTTGCAGAGGAATACCCTCAGCACGCCGCGCTCAGCGCCTTGCCAAGGCTTGAGCTCGGCGGTGTAGCGCTTCCATTGGTCGCCGCTTACGGGTATCACGGTGGAGGCGTAGACCTGGCTCTCGCCTGGCGAAGCGGGGTCGCACAGCTCTATGCGCACCTTTGCGTCGGTGCCTTTTGGAGCTCGCATCCAGGCCGAGAAGCGGTAGGTCGAGTCCTTGGCGAAGGTCACGCCGAAGAAGCCTTCGTTCTCAAGGCCGGTGTGCTTCTCGCGGTGCCCTGCCGGGTGCAGGCGCACGTAGTGTGGATTGCGCTCGAAGGGGCCGCCGTCGGTGAGGAGCTCCACGTTGCCGAAGGTTTTCCAGCCCATGAGAGGCTGCTGGGCGAACTCAAAGGAGCGGTTCTTGATTTTCTCGGCGTAGAGGCCGCCGTCGGCACCGTAGTTGATGTCTTCAAAGAATATGCCGTACATGGTCGGCTGCACGGGGGCGCCGGCTTTGTTGACTTTCACGACGGCTTCTGTGCCCGTCGCTGCCAGCGCTGTTGCGGCAAGTGCCGCAGCAAGGATTGCGTTTTTCATATAGTTTTAAGGTTATGAGTTGCAGAGTAGAGTCTTTACAGACTGCTCAGGAGCTTTTCGAGCGTGACTCCGTCGAAGCCGGCGAGAATCAGGTCGGCCTTGCCTTCGAGGCTTTCGCGGCTGTTTGTGGTTGCCAGGGCCACTACCTTTGCACCGGAGGCACGCCCGGCGGCAAGGCCCGAGAATGAGTCCTCGAACACTATGCAGCGCTCCGGCTCGGCACCGAGGCGGCGTGCGGCCTTGCAGTAGCCTTCGGGGTCGGGCTTGGAGCGCTCCACGTCGGCATCGGTGAGCACCGCGCCGAAGAAGTCGCGGAAGCCGTCGATCATGCCGAAGAGGCGCGTCATCTTGGCCTCGCCGCTGCTGGTGACTATGGCGGCGGGTATGCCTGCGGCCTTAAGCTCGCCGAGGAATGAAGCCACGCCGTCGAAGAGGCGGTAGTGCATAGCCTCCTCGCGCTCCTTAAGCATGGCGCATACGTGGGCCTGCTCGGCGGGGTCGGGGAAGTAGGTGCTGAGGATGCGCTCAAGGGTGCTTCCCTTGATTTTTATGGCGAAGTTTTCGATGCCGGTGGGGTGTGCGCGCTCTATTTCGGTCCATATTTCGGTGTAGATTCCTTCGGTGTCAATAAGGACACCGTCGAGATCGAAAAGCGCGGCTGAAGGATAGCTGGTCATATACTTGGATTATAGCGAACGGAGCGACAGCGCTCGTAGTAGTTTATAAACGCGCGGTTTACCATATTATTGCCTCCCGGGGTGGGGTAGTCGCCGGAGAAGTACCAGTCGCCGGGGCTACCGGGCACGGCATCGTGAAGGCCTTCGAGGGTCTGGAAGAGGATGTCGACGCGTGCGCGCAGACCGCCCGGGGTGAGCATCTCGGCCATTCGTGCGGATATTTCGCTGTCGGTGAAGGGTGCGTAGATGTTCTTCACCGAGTTTGTCTGCTCGGCGGCCGGCAGTGCGGAGTTGCGCACGGCTTCCTGATATGTGCGGTCGATGATATGGCTTCGGCCCGTGCTCTCGAGCAGCGAGATGGCTGCGCGGAAAGCGGCGAGCTCCTCGAGGTGCGGCATGTCGATGCCGTAGTAGTCGGGGTAGCGCACCTGCGGCGACGATGATACCACTATGATGCGCTCGGGCAGCAGGCGGTCGAGGATGCGGAGAATCGACTGCCGCAGGGTGGTGCCGCGCACTATGCTGTCGTCGATTACCACGAGGGTATCGAGGCTAGTGCGGATGCAGCCGTAGGTCACATCGTAGACGTGCGTGGCAAGGTCGTTGCGCGAAGTGCCTTCGGCAATGAAAGTGCGCAGTTTGATGTCCTTGATGGCAATTTTCTCGATGCGTACCTTTCGCTTAAGAATTTCAGTGAGGGCTTCGTCGGTGAGTTGCCCCTCGGCGGCAAGTCGCGAGATTTCTTCCTTGCGGTCGTTGTCGAGCAGGCGCGTAAGCTCCTGAGTCATGCCCATGAAGGCCACTTCGGCCGTGTTGGGGATGAATGAGAATACGGTGCTGTCGAAGCGCTTGTCGATCATGCGGCATAGGTCGGGCACGATGTTGGCTCCGAGCTTCTTGCGCTCGCGGTAGATGTCGGCGTCGCTGCCACGCGAGAAGTAGACGCGCTCGAAAGAGCAGCGGCGGTTGTCGCTTTCGGGCAGGATGCGGCGCAGCTCCACAGCTCCGCTGCGGCTGATGAGCATGGCGCAGCCGGGCTCGAGCTCGTGCACTTGGTCGATGGGCACGTCGAACACCGTCTGTATCACCGGGCGCTCCGAGGCTACCACGGCGATTTCGTCGTTGCAGTAGTAGAAGGCCGGGCGGATGCCGTGAGGGTCGCGGAGCACGAATGAAGAGCCGGAGCCCGTCACGCCGCAGATGGTGTAGCCGCCGTCCCACAGCGGTGCCGAGGCCTCGAGCACGCGCCCGGGGTCGAGCTCATCCTCGATGCGGCGGGCAAGGTCGGGGTCGTGCAGTGTGTCGCGGTACTGCCTGTAGAGGCGGTGGTTCTCCTTGTCAAGAGCGTTGCCGATCTGGTCGAGGAGCATCACGGTGTCGCTGAATATGCGCGGATGCTGGCCCGAGGCCACGATGTCGGCGAAGATTTCGTCGACATTGGTCATGTTGAAGTTGCCGCAGAGCATCAAGGCTCGCGAGCGCCAGTTGTTGCGCCGCAGGAAGGGGTGTGTGTACTCCAGGCCGCTGCGGCCGGTGGTGCTGTAGCGCAGGTGGCCCATGTAGACCTCGCCGATGAAGGGTGTGTAGGCCTCCACCTCGGCGGCGCTCAGCTTGCCAAGGCCCTGAGGCAGGCGCTCGCCCACGGCGCTGAATATCTCGTCGATGGCGCCCGTGCCAAGGGCGCGCTCACGGAACACATACTCCGAGCCGGCGGCGGCGTGGAGCTTCACCACGCCTATCCCGGCGGCTTCCTGTCCGCGGTTGTGCTGCTTCTCCATGAGCAGGTAGAGGCGGTCGAGGGCGTAGGTGTAGGTGCCGTAGCGCTCCTTGAAGTAGGACAGCGGTTTGAGCAGGCGTATCATTGCCACGCCGCACTCATGCTTGAGGGCTTCCATCAGCGGATGAAGAGGAGCTCGCGGTACTTGGGCAGAGGCCACATCTCATTGTCGACCATGAGCTCAAGTTTGTCGATATTGTAGCGGATGATTTCCATGGCAGGCACCACATCGTCGTGGTAGGCGATGGCTTTCTCGCGCTCGTCGGTGAGGGCGTTGGCACGCTTGCGTGCGGCCACCATCGATGCCACGGTGGTCTTGATGTTGCTCATGCGCTGCGATATGCTCTCGATGGTCTCGAGGTCGCATTGAGCCATGGTGTCGGCGCGGTCGCCGAAGAGTCCGCGGAGCTTCACCACGTTGTCGACCAGCATCGACTGGTAGCGTGTGGCCACGGGGATGATGTGGTTCAGGGCAAGGTCGCCGAGCACGCGGGCTTCAATCTGGATCTTTTTGGTGTACATCTCCCACTTCACCTCGTTTCGGGCGGCAAGCTCTGGGCGCGAGAGCACACCGGTGCTTTCGAACATCTTCACCGACGAGTCGGAGAGGTATGCGTCGAATATGATAGGAGCCGAAGTCTCGCAGTCGAGGCCGCGGCGGCGTGCCTCTTCCTTCCACTCGTCGCTGTAGCCGTTGCCGTCGAAGTGGATTGCCTTGGTGGCTATGATGAGCTCGCGCACCTCGGCAAGTATGGCATCGGTGAGCTTCTCGCCCTTTGCGGCGCGGGCGTCGACTTTCGCCTTGAACTCGCTCAGCTGCTCGGCAACGGCGGCGTTGAGCACGAGCATGGCCGAGGCGCAGTTGGCCGACGAGCCCACGGCGCGGAACTCGAAGCGGTTGCCGGTGAAGGCGAAGGGCGAGGTGCGGTTGCGGTCGGTGTTGTCGAGCAGCAGCTCGGGTATCTGTGCCAGGCCCAGTGAGTAGCCCGACTTTGTCTTGAGGTCGGCAAGCACATCGGTGCTGCAGTTCTCGAGCTCGTCGAGGATGGCGGCGAGCTGGCTGCCTGTGAAGATAGATATGATGGCGGGGGGCGCCTCGTTGGCACCGAGGCGGTGTGCGTTGGTTGCCGACATTATCGAGGCCTTCAGGAGGGCGTTGTGGCGGTGTACGGCGGCCATAACGTTGACGATGAAGGTGATGAACTGCAGATTGTCCATCGGCGTGCGGCCGGGGGCGAAGAGCTGTGCGCCGCGGTCGGTGCCGAGGCTCCAGTTGCAGTGCTTGCCTGAGCCGTTGACGCCGGCAAAGGGCTTCTCGTGCAGGAGCACGCGGAAGTTGTGGCGGCGCGCCACCTCGTTCATCACCGACATCAGCAGCAGGTTGTGGTCGTTGGCGAGGTTGGCTTCCTCATAGATGGGGGCGAGCTCGAACTGGTTGGGGGCCACCTCGTTGTGGCGTGTCTTTACGGGGATGCCGAGGCGGTGGCAGCGAATCTCAAGCTCGAGCATGAAAGCCTCTACGCGCGAGGGTATGGAGCCGAAGTAGTGGTCCTCGAGCTGCTGGTTCTTGGGGCTCTCGTGGCCCATGAGCGTGCGGCCTGTCATCACAAGGTCGGGGCGGGCGCTGTAGAGCGACTCATCCACAAGGAAGTATTCCTGCTCCCAGCCCAGGTACGACACCACGTGGCGCACTTCGGGGTCGAAGTAGCGTGCTACGGCTGAGGCTGCCTTGTCGACGGCGTTGAGCGAGCGCAGCAGTGGGGTCTTGTAGTCGAGCGACTCGCCGGTATACGATATGAAGATGGTGGGGATGCACAGCGTCTGGTCGAGGATAAAAGCAGGCGAGGAGATATCCCATGCCGAGTAGCCGCGGGCCTCGAAGGTGTTGCGTATGCCGCCGTTGGGGAAGCTCGAAGCGTCGGGCTCCTGCTGCACAAGCAGCTTGCCGGAGAACTCCTCCACCATGCCGCCTTTGCCGTCGTGCTCCACGAAGGCGTCGTGCTTCTCGGCGGTGCCACCGGTGAGGGGTGCGAACCAGTGCGTGTAGTGTCGGGCTCCATTGTCGAGAGCCCAGCGGCGCATGCCGTCGGCAACGCTGTCGGCGAGCTGACGGTCGATGGGCTTCTTATTCTCGATGGCATCCACAAGGGCATCGTAGGTGGCCTTGGGTAGATACTCGAACATACGCTGACGGTTGAACACCAGCTCGCCGTAGTAGCGGTCGGGGCGCGACGAAGGGGTCTCTACCGCTACTGCTTTGCGGTCGAACGCCTCTTCTACCATTTTAAATCGTAGAGTCGTAGACATATTTTGAATAGTAAAGTGATTGGCTTGTTTATCAACAATGCACCCGGCCATGCCGCCGGCGTGGTCGGGTGTGATAGTGCAGGCGAGAGGTGCCGCGATGTGGAGGCGCAGAGCCCTGCCGCCGCTACGGCGGAGATTGGCCGGATGCGGGAGGCTACCCGCGAAGGATGGTGTGCACGCGCTCTCATCTTTTTACCTTTCGATGCGCAAAATTAGCAATTTTTTTCGGCATGGCAATGCGCGCGCACTCATTAGTTGTAAAAAAATAGCGGCCCCGACATGCAAAAAAGCAGCCCGGCGAGATGCCGGGCTGCTTGGAGAATTTATGGAATTCAAAAGCGAATTCTACTGGAGCTTGAAGGTGACGGGGAGGGTGTAGGTTACCTTCACGGCCTGACCGTTGTTACGGCCGGGAGTCCATTTAGGCATGGCCTTCACCACGCGCACGGCTTCCTTGTCGAGAGCGGGGTGGCGGGGACGGACAACTTTTACGTTGCTGATAGAACCGTCTTTGCCAACGACGAACTCTACGACCACTCGGCCTTGTACGCCTTCTTCCGAAGCAGCCGAGGGATAGACGATGTTTTCGCTGAGCCACTTGTACATGGCAGCTTCACCGCCCTGGAACTCGGGCTTCTGCTCTACCATTGCGATGCTCACGGGGCCTTCGTCCTCAACCTTGGGTGCTGCGATAACCTCTTCCTTGATAGCAATCTTGTTGAGGTCATTGGTACCTTCGGTGATGTCGACAGCACCTACTGCTGCTTCGTTGTCGAGCACGTCTTCCTGGTTCTTGACCTGCTTATCCTCTTCGATCTTTTCGTCTTCGACGATGAGGAGGTCAGTCACCTGCTGCTGGTTTGCCACTTCTTCGGGAGCGATGATTTCTTCGGGTTCTTCGGGAACCTGGAAGATTTCTTCTTCCTCTTCTTCAATCTCTTCCTCCTCGGCATCGAAGGTTGCGATTTCCTGCTCTGTCGAAGTCACGATCTGCTCTTCTTCAGGCTTGGCGAACACGCCCGATACTGAAAGGATGAGAAGGACGAGGATTATAGCCACTGCTATAAGCACCCATGTGATAGCTTTGGTGTGGCGCGATACAGAACTTTCGCGGAGCTTATAAGCGCCAAAGTCCTTGTTCTTTCCTTCGAACACAATGTCGCGCCACTCTTTTGAGGTAAGATCTACGTCTTTTGCCATTTTCGTACGGGATTAAGAGTTAGTAGATGCTTCGGCCTCCTGGGCTGCGGGAGCCGGGGTGGCTTTTGCGCGAACTGTAGGACGAATGATAGTCTCGCCGGTAGCTTGCTCGAAGTGACGCAGCAAGAGAGAGTCGGTGTGAGTGGGGAGCTCGATGCTGTAGCGCGAAATCTGGTTGATGTTCATTTCGTCGATAGCATTGATGAGACCCTCGTAAGTGGTGTTGGGACCGGGCTTAATCACAACGACGGGGCGGGTCTTGAGTGAGTCGGATGCGTTTTTCTTCGCAGCCTTGTCGAACTCTTCTTTGGAAATTTCTTTGTTTTTCCATTTCTCTTTGAGAGTTTCGTACTCAGCCATTACCTCTTTGTTCTTGTTGCGGAGGATTTTACGGATGCCCTGTGCTTCGCGGTTCACGTTGCCGATGAACTGCTCTTTGCGCAGGTAGCTGTTAGTGGCGAAAGTGGTGTCGGCGATACCTTCATAATAGTAGATATTATGGATGGTCTTGCCGGTCTCGGCATCGACTGCGGGCTTGTCGCCGTTGTACTCGGTGTCGAGAATCATCGTGATAGCTTCCGACTGCTTAGCCTGGCTCTGCTGCTCTTTCTTCACGTCCTCGTTTGTGGGGAGAACGATCTGAAGAGTCTGCGACTTGATCATCGTAGTACAGAGCATGAAGAATGTGATCAGAAGCATGTTCATGTCCACCATGGGGGTAAAGTCCACATGGATCGACATCTTCTTCTGGGCGCCTTTTTTCTTTTTGCCGCCGTCGGATTGTTCAATTTGAGCCATTGGGAATTACCTTTAATTAGTGGGTTCGTCTTCAGATTTGAGGGCAGTCATGAGGCTGAATTTGTTGAGCTTCATGGTCTGGAGGTTGTCAAACACGAGCTGCACGGTGGTGAAGGGGGTATCCTTGTCGGCCTTCACCGCGATGCCCTGGCCCTGACGCATGAGGGCGGCGTAGAGGTTTTGCACACCCTGACGCTCCTCGGCGCTGAGGCCTTCGGTCTGCTCGTTGTTGATACGCTGGGCTACGTTGTAGATGGCCTGGAGCCATACCTGGAAGTCGTTGAGGCGGCCATCGCGCTTTTTGTTGCCGTCGATGGGTATGCCGACTCTGGGGTTGGTGAGGTCACCTTGAAACTTGTCGCGCTCGGTAATGGACATGTCCAGAAATTCCTTCATATCGCGGAAGGGCACGCCGAACATGTTGATTTTTGTAAATTCGGCCATTTCGCGAGCGTTGAGCTGCACGGGGGCGTTCTTATGCTGGTCGTTGTAGAGGGAGATAGCCTCGGCGAGCATCATCCCGCGGATTTTTTCGCTGGAGAATGTCGAGTCGGCGTCGCCGGTAAACGAGATGAAGAGTTTGCCTTCCACGGCAGAGGGGTCGTCGAGCTTTCCGCTTTTGTCGGCGGAGGAGACGAGCACGGTCACCAGATTGTTCATGGGCACCTTCTCCTCGGAAACCGACGAGGGGGTGTACACGATGGTGGGCTCCTTCTGCAGGAAGGTTGAAGTCAACATGAAGAAAGTAAGCAAAAGAACAGTCACGTCACTCATCGCGGTCATGTCGATGAGAGTACTTTTCTTTTTGATTTTTACTTTTCCCATATTTACCTGTTTTAGCTTGGATTGTTGTTGTTAAGACTAAATCAACAGGTGATTAGTGGGTGGCGGTAAAAGTCTGAACGATCGAAAAACCGATTTCGTCGATAGCGTAGGTGAGGTTATCGATTTTGTTGGTGTAGTAGTTGTAGAAGATTACAGCGAAAGCACCGGTTGCGATACCGAAGGCGGTGTTGATAAGAGCCTCGGAGATACCTGTCGAGAGTTCGGTGGAGTCAGGAGCGCCCGACTGCGAGAGAGCCTGGAACGATTTGATCATACCCATTACAGTACCGAGAAGACCGACGAGAGTACCGAGGGTGGTCATGGTAGCGATGATGGGGAGGTTCTGTTGGAGGGTAGGCATCTCGAGAGCGGTTGCTTCTTCAACCTGCTTCTGGAGGTTTGCTACTTTCTGCTCCTTGGAGAGGACGGTGTTCTTGTCCATTTCCTCGTAGCGGATGAGGGCAGAGTCAACAACAGCGGCAACAGAGCCTTTCTGCTTGGCGCAGAGTGCGCGTGCACCGGCGATGTCGTTCTTTTCGAGGCATTTCTTCACACCGGCAACGAAGTTGGCGATGTTGCCTTTGCCTTTAGCGGCAGAGAGGGCGATACCACGCTCAACAGCGAGCACGATAACGGTGAGGAAGAGGGTTTGGAGAACAGGCACGATGAAACCGCCTTTGTAGATTGTGCCCCAGAGGTTCTGAGGATGGCCGTCTTCGTCGAAGTGCATGTCGTTGCCGAACCAGAAGATGAAGAGGCAGATAGCGATGAGTGCGCAGATCACGATGACCCATGCGGCATTTTTGATGCCGGGAGTGCTTTTCTTAGCACTGGCCTTGGCCTGTGCGTTGGGCTTTTGAGCTTCCATAGTGTTTTTTGATGTACTGATAATAGATTAAATATTAATTATGATTGATATTGTCGATATGCGTCGGATGCCTCCCGCAAAGCGGGTTTCCGTCGGCGTTATTTCTTTGTCAGGGATGTGTTTTACGTCTGGTTAAAGGTATTGGTTAAGGTTACAGATGCCTTTCGGGGCAGAATGATATCGCAAAATTAATGAGTAGTTTTCAACTTTCAAAATATTTGCGGCTGTTTTTTGACATAATCCCGTGGCATTTGGCTAATTTTTGATGCAGGGCTGATTTTTGGGTTAAATAATGTTAAGGTACTCTAACTCACCTTTCACTCGAGGCGTTTTCTGCGATTGCAAGCGCTGAGTAGGTGCGCTTCCGGCGAAGGTAGTATGCGGCCACTACGCTGAATGTGGCATGCGCATCGGTGGCAAGGAGGTTCTTCGTGGCCGAGCAGGTGTATTCAGCGCGCATCTTTGCGAAGTGGCGGTGTGCCCGCCACACGGCTGCTGCATTTGCGAAGTCGAATGTGAGCATAAACTTTGCCCAGGCGGCGGTGTCGAGCAGGCGTCGCAGCAGCAGTATGCGGCCACGGTCGCCCTCGGGGAGATTTTTGTGCAGCATCAGCAGGTTGTTTCGGAAGTTGAGGTATGTCTTCCGCGGATTTCCGGCGGCAAGTGAGCCGCCGCCGAGATGGTAGACTGTGGCCTCGGGCACGGCGGCGCAGCGGTAGCCGGCAAGGCGGAGGCGCCAGCACAGGTCGATTTCTTCCATGTGTGCGAAGAACTTGGGGTCGAGGCCTCCGGCATCGAGGTACTGCTGTGTGCGCACCATCAGGCATGCCCCCGAGGCCCATGCCACGTAGGCCGGGGTGTCGTATTGGCCGCTGTCTTTCTCGCAGGTGTCGAATATGCGCCCGCGGCAGTAGGGGTAGCCGAGGCTGTCGATGTAGCCGCCTGCGGCTCCGGCATACTCGAAGGTGTCGGGCTGCTTGTAGGCAAGTATTTTCGGCTGGCAGGCGGCCACTTCGGGGTGTGCTTCCATGTAGGTCAGCAGGGTGGTATCCCAGCCCGGAGTGGTGGCCACGTCGGAGTTGAGGAGCACGGTGTAGGGGTAGCAACGTACTTGCTCGAGGGCTTTGTTGTAGCCTTCGGCAAAGCCGTGGTTCTCTGAGAATTGTATAATACCGACGGTGTCGGGGAATGCGCTGCGGACGTAGTCGAGCGAGTCGTCGGAGCTGCCGTTGTCGGCCACTATGATGCGTGATATGCGCGGGTCGCTTGTCGCCACCACTTTTGGCAGAAACTCACGGAGCAGTGCGGCGCCGTTCCAGTTGAGGATTACGACCGCTATCGGGGGAGTTGTACGGGTATTTTCCATCTGTTGTGAGTCCATAGCCATATTGAGGGATTACGTCGGATCGTGGCCTCGAGCGCCCGTGCATAGCGCAGTGTGAGCTCGTGCGGCGGGAGTGCTTCGGGCTCATCGGCCAGCAGGCGGCAGGTGATGCGGTAGTGTCCGCGGCTGATTTTCTCGGTATCCCAGTATATCGCCGCCATGCCGAGCTTGCGGGCAAGGGTCTCGGTGCCTGATATGAATGCCGTGGGGCGGCCGAGGAATGTGGTGACCACCGTGGGGTCGCCGTGGCTTGGCTTCTGGTCGCTCATGAAGCCGGTGACGCTCGTGATGTCTTCCTTGCGGAGCATGATGAGGTCGCGGAGCACGGTTTTCTTCGCGAAAGATAGTGAGCCGAAGCGGCTCCTGACCTTGAGCATGAGGCGGTCGAAGGTGTGGCTTCGGAGAGGTCGGTAGACTTGGCAGTACTTCACGCTGTCGGAGGGCTTGTGCGCCACATGGAGGGTCATAGAGGGTGCCCACTCCCAGTTGCCGCAGTGTGCGAAGTAGACGATGATGCTGCGGCCGCTGCCCACGAGGCTGTCGATGATGTCGAGGCCGTCGAACTGCATACGCCCGGACATTGTCGCATCGGAGATGTGGAGGAGCTTGATGGTCTCCACGATATAGTCGGCGAAATTGTGGTAGAAAGCCTTCTCGATGGCTTTTCGCTCGGCTTCCGACTTCTCGGGAAAACATGCGGCCAGATTGGCGCTCACCAGCTTGCGACGGTAGCGCACCACATGGTAGACAAGGAAGAAGAGCAAGTCGGCCAGCACGTAGAGCATCGGCAGCGGCAGCAGGGCGAGGATGGTGAGCACGCCCGCGAGCAAGTGGTACGGAAGGTTTCTCATAGCTCTGCCGGCGATGCGATGATGGTCTCGCCGTCGTCTTTGAGAGAGTCGAGGCGCAGGTTTGCTATGGTGTTGTCGAGGTGCGGGGGCATGGACACTTCCACACGGAGGTAGTTGTCGGTGAGGCCACCCATCAGGGTCTCCTTGCGCGAATGTTCGAGGAGCACGGGGCGCACGGTGCCGAGGAAGCGGCGGGCGAAGGCCTCGTGCTTGGCTGCGCTGACTGCCGTCATCACAGCCACACGGCGATGCTTCTCTTCCTGGCCGACAACGTGGTCGATAGCCAACGCACGTGTGCCGGGTCGCTCGGAGTAGGGGAATACGTGGAGGTGCGAGATGTCGAGACTCTCGACGAAGCTGCGCGAGTTTTCGAAGCGCTCCGGTGTCTCGCCACGCGCGCCCACGATGAGGTCGACACCGATGAAGGCATCGGGCACCATGCGGCGCACGCGCTCTATCTTGGCCGCGAAGAGGGCAGTGTCATAGCGGCGGTGCATGAGTGCGAGCACTTCGTCGTCGCCGCACTGGAGCGGGATGTGGAAGTGAGGCATGAAGCGGCGCGAAGAGGCTGTGAAGTCGATGAGCTCGTCGGTGAGCAGGTTGGGCTCTATGGAGGATATGCGGTATCGCTCTATGCCGTCGACTTTATCAAGCTCTCGGCAGAGGTCGAGGAATGTATCGTCGCGGCCATGGCCGAAGTCGCCGATGTTGACGCCCGTAAGCACTATTTCCTTGCCACCTTCCTCGGCGGCCTGCCTTGCCTGTGCCACGATGTCGGCGATAGTGCCTGAGCGGGAGCGGCCTCGTGCCTTGGGGATTGTGCAGTAGGTGCACCAGTAGTCGCAGCCGTCCTGCACTTTGAGGAAGAAGCGGGTGCGGTCGCCGCGCGAACACGAGGGCATGAAGTCGGTGAGCTCCTTGGCCGGAGGCACAAGGGCCACCGGGGCTGCCGCTGCCAGACTCTGCTCGGCATAGTCGGCCAACTGGAGCTTGCGGTTGATGCCTGCCACCACGGCTACACCGGGCAGCGAGGCCACTTCGTCGGGCTTCAGCTGCGCATAGCATCCGGTGACGAGGATTTTGGCCTTGGGATAGCGTCGGTTCAGAGAACGGATGAAGCTGCGGCACTTGCGGTCGGCTTCGGCAGTGACGCTGCATGAGTTTACGATGATGAAGTCGGGCACTTCGTGTGGTGCGGCAGTGAGCACGCCGCGCTCCTCGAAGATGCGCTCCACCGAGGCGGTCTCGGCGAAGTTGAGTTTGCAACCGAATGTGTGATATAGGGCTTTCGGAGTCATTTGCGGTATCGGTTGATAATATCGGCGATAGCCTCTGCATCGGCCTCGCTCGTACATGCCGACACAGGCAGGCTGAGCACGGTGTCGGCAAGCATGCAGGTGACCGGCAGAGGAGTGCCGGCATATCGGCTGTAGCAGGGCTGGAGGTGGGGCGGCACGGCGTAGTGGATGTCGGTGCCGACACCTTGGCTCTCAAGCCATGCGCGGAATGAGTCGCGCCCGGGTACCTGAATCACATACTGGTGCCACACCGAGCGGTCGGGTGAGTCGACCACGGGCTTGATGATGTCGGGGTGCTTTATTTCTCGCTCGTAGACGGCGGCCAAGGCTCGTCGGCGCGCACATTCGGCATCGAGATGCGGCAGCTTGGCCCGGAGTACGGCGGCTTGGATAGGGTCGAGGCGGCAGTTGTAGCCCTCGTATATATTATGGTAGCGACGGTCGGAGCCGTAGTTGGCCAGCGCACGGACTGTGGATGCGAGTTCGGCGTCGGATGTAGTCACGGCACCGGCATCGCCGAGAGCTCCGATATTCTTGGTCGGGTAGAAGCTGAAGGCTGCCGCATGGCCGAGGCTGCCGGTGCGGGTTGAGCCGTTGATGCCCGGCACGGGGGCATCGGCGCCTATTGCCTGAGCATTGTCCTCGACCACAAGCAGTCCTCTGCTTTCGGCGAAGTCGCGCAGTGCGGCATCGTAGGCGGGGCGGCCGTAGAGATGCACGGTGAGGATAGCCTTGACGGCGGGTGTGTAGAACTCTTCGAGACGGGCGGTGTCGAGGTTCATCGTGCGCGGGTGCGACTCGGCGAACACGGGCACGAGGCCGGCATCGGTGATGGCAAGAACCGAAGCTATATATGTGTTGGCGGGCACAAGCACGGCATCGCCCTTGTGCAGGCGTCCCATCGCGATATACGCCTTGAATATGAGCTTGATGGCATCGAGGCCATTGCTCACGCCCACACAGAAGTCGGTGCCGGTGGCGGCTGCGAGCTCCCTCTCGAAGGCATCGCACTCGGGGCCGCCGACGTAGCGGCCGGAGGCTATCACGCGCATGGCTGCCTCCTCTATGGCAGCGGCGTAGGGGCGGTTTACAGTGCCGAGGTCAAGGAAGGGATATGAAGTCTTATTCATTGCAGGCTTTGCTACGGAGGAAATCATCGAAATCGCGGATATAATCGGCTTCGGAATAGCTGACAGATGTGAGAACCATGCAGACCGAGCCAGACGCGAAATTGTCGAGCGTTCGCCAGCATCGGGGGGGGATATAGAGCGCTTGAAAAGGCCGGTTAAGGGTAAATGTTTGCCATTCCGAACCATCAAAAAGATTGACGTTGAAACTTCCCGATGTAGCGATGAGAAGTTCCTGACCCTTGTGATGGGCGTGACCTCCACGCTCTTCGCCTGCCGGTACATCGTAGGTCCAATATACGCGCTCAATCCTAAACGGCAAAGTCTTATCGCCGTTCTGAATAAAGGTAAGGTTGCCCCGCGGGTCGTAGATGCGAGGCAGCTCCACCAGATATGGCACGGTGTCGCCTGTCATTTCTGCTCGGGTGCGGGGAGGTTTGCAATCTGGTCGCGGGCGGTGGCGAGCATACGCTCGTATTTCTCGCGGCGGATAGATGCACGGCGCTGAGCCTGAAGCGCCTCAGCGTATTGGTAGCACTCGATGAGCTGAGTGCGGAGTGCATCGGAGAGCTTGGCCGAAGCGCTGTTCTTGCTTCCGCGCAGCACGATTTTCGAGGCTCCTGGGTGTGAAACGAGCCACGGACCGATGGCCTCGATGTCCTCGGGGTTGAACGATGCCGACTCCGATCCTTCCACCTTCACCACTCGGGCCGGGCTGATGGTCTCGGAGCTGACGCTCTCGGCTCCGTCGATTAGCTCAATGGAGCGGAGGCCGATAGCGCGCCCCTGTACGTTTGCCACGATGTAGAAGAAGCCTTTGTCCGACACGCGGGGCTGTATGCCGGTGGCGGTCATCACCTTCTCGGGCGCTCCTTTTGGGATGTAGTATCCTTCGAGCCCTACCGAGCTGTCGACGTGGCGGAAGCGGCCGTTCCATTCCTCGCGCCTGATGGTGGCCTCGGCGAGCTCTTTGCTCGAAGCCTCGATGCTGTCGAGGGCTATGCCCTGCATGGCCTGTGCGCGGAGGCGGAGGGCGTCCTTGCGGATTCCGGTCTGTGCCGGGTAGCGGGTGTTGAGGGTGTCGAGCAGCACGAGGGCTCCGGCGTAGTCGTTGGCCTCGATAGCCTGGCCGGCACGGTCGAAGATAGCGCTTGCGCCTTCGCGGTCCTTATCGCCGCAGGATGTGAGGATGCCGCCAAGAATCAGGCAGGCGGCCAGTGGTTTACTTATTGCGTTCAACATTTTTTACACCTTTTACGGTTGAGATTTTTCTGATAAGCTGCGACAGGGCCGATGTGTCGGACAGCCCCACTACGAGGGTGCCCTGGAACAGTCCGTCGTGGCTGTCGATAGAAATGCTGCGCAAAGATACGGATTTTTCTTTATTTATGATAGAGGTGATGTTGGTGACTATGCCGATATCGTCCTTTCCGACCACACGCAGCTGCACGGGAAATTCGGCTCCGACCTTGCCGCTCCACCGTGTGCGGATGAGGCGATAGGGATAGCGAGAGCGGATGTGTGCGCTGTTTGGGCAGTCGGTGCGGTGGATTTTGATTACCCCCTCCGAGGATACGAAGCCGAAAACATCGTCGCCGTAGATGGGGTTGCAGCATCGGGCGAGCTTGTAGTTGACGCCTTTGATGTTGTCGCCTATCACCACCACGTCGGCCGCACCGGCATCGGCGGCGGCTTCTTCTTCGGTAGGCTGGAGCACGTAGGACGCTGCCGAGATGCGGTCAGCGGCATCGTCGGCCTTCGATGTGCGGTCGAGGTACTCGAGGTAGTTGTCGATTACGTCGTTGATTTCAATCTCGCCACACCCGAGGGCGCTGAAGAAGGCTATTGCATCCTTGTAGCCCATGCGGGCGACGGTGCGCGACACATTCGCCTCGTCGTAGTCCATCTTGCGGTTCTTGAAGCGCCGCTGCAGGAGCTCCTTGCCCACATTTGCAGAGCGGTTCTCGTTCTCCTTGAGCACGGCGCGGATCTTATTGCGCGCCTTCGATGTGATGACTACCGAGAGCCAGTCGCGGCTCGGCTCCTGCTGCTGCGAAGTGAGGATTTCCACCGTGTCGCCGCTCGCAAGGCGGTAGTTTAGCTTGCGGTTGCGGCCATTGACCTTGCCGCCCACGCAGTGTGTGCCCACACCTGAGTGGATATGGAATGCGAAGTCGAGCAGAGTGGCACCCTGGGGCAGCTTGTAGAGATCGCCTTTTGGCGTGAACACAAAGACCTCGTGTGCGTAGACATCCATCTTGAAGTTGCGCATCAGCTCCATGGGGCCGGTGTGTGCGGCCTCGAGGATGTCGCGCACGTTTGCCATCCAGGTGTCGAGGTTGTTCTCGCTCTTGATACCCTTGTACTTCCAGTGCGCCGCCAGGCCCTTCTCGGCTATGGCATCCATGCGGCGTGTGCGTATCTGCACCTCCACCCAGCGGTCCTCGGGGCCGTAGACGGTGATGTGCAGGCTCTCGTAGCCGTTGCTCTTGGGTATGCTGAGCCAGTCTTTGAGGCGCCCGGGGTTGGGGCGGTACATGTCGGTGACGATGGAGTATGCCAGCCAGCACTCGGGCTTCTCGCGCTCGGGCGGGCAGTCGATCACGATGCGGATTGCGAAAAGGTCGTAGATGTCGTCCACAGTGTTGTGCTGCTTCTTCATCTTGTTCCATATCGAGTATATGGATTTTGTGCGGCCTTTAATCTCGAAGTTCAGTCCTTCGGCCTCGAGCTTCTCCTTTACGGGTGCGATGAATTCGGCGATGTACTGGTCGCGCTTGGCCTTGGTCTGCTTGAGCTCGTGGGCGATGCGGGAGTACATGTCGCGGTTGCTGTACTTGAGCGACATATCCTCGAGCTCACTCTTGATGGCGTAGAGCCCAAGGCGGTGAGCCAGAGGAGCGTAGAGGTAGTTTACCTCGTAGGCGGTGTCGCGCACGAGGTTTTCGGCGGGGTGGTGGTTGATGGCTCTCATCAGGGCGAGGCGGTCGACTATCATGATGATAATCACGCGGATGTCCTCGGCAAAGGTGAGGAGTAGCTTGCGGAAGTTCTCGCTCTCGACGGTTGAGTTGCGGCTGTAGAGCCCGGCCACCTTGTCGATGCCTCGCACGAGGCCGGCCACGTCGTCGGTCCAGCGCTGAGCTATCTCTTCGAGGGTGATTGCACCGCTGCGGCTCACTGCCGAGAGGAGCACGGCCAGCACCATGCTGCGGTCGGGGTCGACGCTGTCGCACAGCGCTTTGGCGGTGGTCATGGCATGGAGCACGGGGTGGAACCCGAAGCGATCGCGGCCCGGGCTTGTGCCGGCCGCTGCCTCGGCCATCTCGCGGCGGAGCCTTTGGCGGTCGGAAAAATCTATGTTGTGAGCCAATGCCGAGGCGAGCTCGCGGTAGAGTGTCCGCAAGCGTTTCGTCTCATCGGCTGTAAAATGTTTTTCGTTCATATCTCTTTCGCTGTCCGTCAAAATTATATATTTTGTAGCAAAAAAGCAAGCCGAAGCCTGCTTTTTAAGTTATTTTTCAAAACTGCTGCAATTGCCCGATGAGCCTCAGCAGCTGCGGCAGCACGGCCTCTTTGCCGTCGTTGACAATGCGCTCCACGGGCAGGATTGCGGCTTCGGGCCCGGGGGTGTGCTGCTGCGAGCGGATCCGTGCCATGATTTGCTCGCGCGAGAGGCCGTTGCGTGCCATCACGCGCCTTATCCGCTCCTCGAGCGGTGCCGTCACATGCCACTCGGCATCCACGTAGCGGTCGAGTCCGCTTTGGTAGAGTATTGCCGTCTCGACGAATACGGGTCGGCGCCCGCTGCTGCCTGCCCACTCTATGAGGCGGTCGATTACTGCCCGGTGCACGATGGCGTTGAGCGTGGCGAGCTTTTCGGCATCGGCGAAAACGATGGCCGAGAGGGCGGGGCGGTCGATGGCTCCGTCGACAATCACCTCTTCGGCAATCTCCGCTGCGAGTCGGGCTTTGAGGGCTTCGTCGGCGTCCATCAAGGCTTTCGCTTCGGAGTCGCAGTCGAACACCGGGTAGCCTATGTCGCGCAGGATGCGTGCCACCACCGATTTACCGGCTCCTATGCCGCCGGTGAGAGCTATGAGTCCGCCCGTTTTCAATGTCTTTCGATGATGTATTCGGCGCTGTCGGCCGAGAGATGTACGTTCTGGAAGCGTGCAGGCACGTTCTTGATCGACAGCTTGACGTTCTTGGACCCTTTTTTGATAGTGCGGTAGTCGGCCACCACGCGGAAGTGGTTCTCGCCGGGCCGGTAACCGCCGGCAGGCACCATGAAGAACACGTCGATCTGCGCCGGGAAGGTAATCAGCTTCGTGCCCTCGGGCACGTTGACGGGCTCTATCACCACCTTGCGGCTCTTGAAGATCAGAGGCTCCACCTCGAAGGTCACGTCGATGCTGTCGGGAATCACGCGTGAGCCTGCGGGGCCGATGAGCTTCACGCGGCGTGAGGTGTTCTTGTCGATGCCGAGCAGCCTTATGGGTTCGGTGGTGACAGCCTCAACGCCGTCGGGGAGTGCGCCGGTGGTGTATACGGCCACGGTGTCGAACGACAGACGCGGATGCCCCACCAGAGCCACCTGCGGGCCTGCCGTGACTTTGTAGTCGAGGCGCACGGGCAGGCGGAAGCCTGCGTGTGTGGTGTAGGGCAGCGAGAGGGAGTCGGGGTAGACCACGCTTACCTGCGAGCCGCCGGTGGCGTTGCGCACCAGGCCTTTAAGGTCGGTTGAGGTGAGGTGCACGGTGCCTTCGGAGCGGAAAGCGCGGAAGTCGACGTTGACGGTAGGCATGCGGCCCACACTCATCTTCATCACCTGGGTGCCTTTGGCCCGGAGGCTCACGCTGAGGGCTTCGGGGCCTGGGTAGATGAGGGTAACGGAGTCGGGCACGTTGGTGATTTTCATAGGGAGGCGCACGTCGTACTGGCGCTCGTCGTTGAGCGAGAGCACACTCCACAGTATTGCCGAAATCACCACAAAAAGCAAAAACATCATTGCATCGCGCCCTTTAGGCGAGCGCAATGCAATGATGCTTTTCTTCAGATATTGTTTTATCACTTTTGCTGGTCGGGGTTCTGAGCGGCAGCCTGGTTGGCGTCCTCAGCCGAGGGGTAAACGGAGCCTTTGTCCACGCGGATGCTTACGCCGTTGCTCACTTCGATCACGAAGTAGGTGTCGCGCACTTCCTTGATGGTGCCGTAGATGCCACCGGCGGTGACTACCTTGGAACCGCGGTCGAGCGATTCGCGGAATTTCTTGATTTCCTTCTGTCGCTTCTGTTGCGGGCGGATCATGAAGAAGTAGAAGATTACGAAGAGGGCTACAATCATAAGGATGCTGCCCATGCCACCCCCTGCGGGTGCGGCGTCGAGAAGAATGGTGTTCAAAATCATAATAGGGTAGGGGTTTTGTTACTTTTTGGAAATGATGCCTTCGTCGTTGAGCATCTTGATTACGGAGAAGAGGATGCCGTTGATAAACTGTCCGCTGCGCGGGGTGCTGTAGTCGTTGGCAATCTCGATGTACTCGTTGAGTGTGACGGGCACGGGGATAGAGGGGTAGTTGATGATTTCGGCGATTGCCGTCATCATAATCACGATGTCCATATAGGCCAGTCGCTCGGTGTCCCACTGCTTGGTGTCGATGAAGCGGTCGATATAGGAGCGGTAGAGCTCGCGGTTGTCGACGACGTACTCGAAGAGCTCGACGCCGAAGTTCTCGTCGGCGGCGTTCATGAATTTGGGCAGGAGCGCGATGGTGCCGGTCGACTGTGCCGGATCATCGGCATTGTCGGGCTCTTCGCCTTCTGCCGCAGGCGAGGCGTAGGAGCGGCGGATGGTCTTGAGCACGAAGGTGCTCATGATGGCGAGGTCGTCGTTCCAGTACACCGACTTTGCCTCGAGCGCTTCGGCGAGCTCGTCGGAGGGGATGACCACCGTGCGCATCATCTCGCGCCAGAAAGCGGCATCGGTGGTGAAGTCGCCGGCGGGGGTCTCCATGTACTCGCGGTATGCTTCCGACGAAGTGATGAGCTCGAGCAGGCGGTTCATGAGCAGGTCGCTGTCGCGCCACGATGCGGGATCGGCCTCGGGGTACTCGTCGACGTACTCCTGCAGGGGTGCACATTCGCGCAGGGCTTTCACGAAGAGGTTGTCGGCCAGGCGCATGTTGGGGTTGAGGTCGTCGGGCGTGGGCAGGTACTTGTTCTTGTTGGCATCGAGCCTCTGCTCATGCGTGTCGGTGATGCGCACGGGGAGCATCAGGAGCGAGTGGTAGAGGGTGTAGGCCAGGGAGAGAGATTTGTCGAGGTCGGTGCGGGCCTTGCGGTAGGTGGCGCAGGTGTCGTCGAACGATGCCAGGGTGTCGAGGAACATCTTCATGCCGGCATCGAAACCGACGTGCGAGAATGACTCGTCGCGACGGAGCACGCGCTCTATGCCTTTGTGCTTGCGCAGTGTGGTGGCGAAGAGAGTGCTCCAGAACTTGACGTCGTCGCTCATCTGGAGCTTGCGCTTACGCTTGTAGTCGCCGTAGACAGCCGAGGCCTGCACGGCACCGAGAATGTCGGCCATGCACGAGTCGAAGCGGCTGAGGCGCTCGCGGTTGGCAGCGATTAGGCCTGCCAGCGCGGCTTCGTCGCGGATGGCTTTGCCCACGCGGTTCTTGCGCAGGGCTACATCGGAGTCGACGGTGATGCCTGAGCCGGGGCCGAGGGGCACCGACGATAATTTGAGCAGCAGAGTGATGAGGTCGAGATAAACCGAATAGGCGAAAATGCGGTCGCGCGAGCTTTCGCCCGGTGCCGGAGCTTCTTCGAGCTTGAAGTCGCTGCGAGTGAGTAGATAAGAGTAAAGAATCTGTATTGTCTTGATTCTTATTAAACTACGGTTTATCATACGTATTTAAATGTACTATCTTTTCTTGGTTTGCGATGCAAAGTTACGAAAAACAGCTCAAATCACAAATTATTTCTCATCGGCGAGCGGATTCCAGCCCTGAGCACGAAGGGGGAATTCCTGTCCGTCGCGTGTGATCATGGCGCAGCCGAGCTCGGGCTTGGTGATGTAGCCGATTACCTTCACGCCTTCCATCTTCTCCACTTTCTCATGGTCGGTCAGGGGCACGGTGAAGAGCAGTTCGTAGTCCTCGCCGCCGTTGAGGGCAGCCGTCACGAGGTTCATGTTGAGCTCTTCGGCCATCACGGCGGTCTGGTAGTCGATGGGTATGCGGTCCTCGTAGATTCGGCATCCGCAGTCGCTTTGCTTGCAGATGTGCATGAGCTCGGAGGAGAGACCGTCGCTGATGTCGATCATAGCCGTGGGCTTGATGCCGTCCTTGGCGAGAGCTTCCACGATGTCGCGGCGTGCCTCGGGCTTGAGCTGACGCTCCACGAGGTATTCTTTTCCGGCGAAGTCGGGCTCGAAGTCGGTGCGTCCGGCCGACGCCACCTTCTCGCGCTCGAGCAGCTGCAGACCCATGTATGCTGCGCCGAGGTCGCCGCTCACACAGATGAGGTCGGTGTCGTGTGCGCCCGAGCGCTTCACGGCGCTGCCTTTGGGAGCGTCGCCTATGCAGGTGATGGAAATCACGAGTCCCTGATGGGATGCGCAGGTGTCGCCGCCCACGATGTCGACGCCGTATATATCACAGGCCAGACGTATGCCGGCATAGAGTTCTTCGATGTGCTCCACGGTGAAGCGGCGCGATATGCCCAGCGACACGGTGATCTGGCGCGGGGTGCCGTTCATGGCGCATACGTCGGAGAAATTGACGATGGCAGCCTTGTAGCCCAGGTGCTTGAGGGGCACGTAGGTGAGGTCGAAGTGCACGTTCTCGAGCAGGAGGTCGGTGGTGACGAGCACATCGCGGTCGTCGGCGTAGCGGAGCACGGCGCAGTCGTCGCCTACGCCGTAGTCGGTGGAAGAGTTGGCAGCCTTGATGCCCTTGGTGAGGCGGTCGATAAGGCCAAATTCGCCAAGCTGTGATATTTCTGTTTGTGAGTCTGACATATGCTAAGTGGTTAAGCAACAGAGCCTACCGTGGCTGTTGTGCCCCGGTAAGCCCTGTAGGGTGGTAAATCAGCAACGCTCCACCATGGCTTTGACGATGGCCTCGACGGTGGGCTGAGCCTTGATGGCTGCTTTCTGCACTTCTTCGTGCGAGGGTACTTCGGTGATGTCCTTGCCACCGAGGTCGGTGATCACGGAGATACCGAACACGCGCATGTCGGCGTGGCGTGCCACGATTACTTCGGGCACGGTGCTCATGCCCACGGCGTCGCCGCCGATCACGCGGAAGTACTCATACTCTGCCGGGGTCTCGAATGTGGGGCCGGTGGTGCCTACATATACACCGTGCATGAGGCGGAGGCCTTTTTCGGCAGCGATGGTGTCGGCAAGGGCGATGAGCTTATGGTCGTAGGGCTCGGTCATGGCGGGGAAGCGCGGGCCGAGTTCCTCGTAGTTCTTTCCGCGGAGGGGATTTTCGGGGAAGAGGTTGATGTGGTCGGTGATTACCATCACGTCGCCCACGACAAACTCCTTGTTCATGCCACCGGCAGCGTTCGACACGAAAAGGGTGTCGACGCCCAGTGCCTTGAACACGCGCACGGGGAAGGTGACGGTCTTCATGTCGTAGCCTTCGTAGTAGTGGAAGCGGCCCTGCATGGCCATCACGCGCTTGCCGCCCATGGTGCCGAAAATCAGGTTGCCGCTGTGGCCCTGCACGGTGGATACGGGGAAGTTGGGGATTTCGGAGTAGGGTATATACTGAGCGTCGTCGATGTGCTCTACCAGATTGCCGAGGCCTGTGCCGAGGATGATGGCCAGGCGGGGCATCTCGCCGGCGCGGGAGCGCAGGTAGTCGGCTGTCTCTTTGATTTTTTCAAGCATAGCTAAGGGAATTATAAATTTTAAATTATAAATTATAAATTATAAGTAAGTCGCACCGGGGGATATAAAGCATTTCTCGACTTACTGAAGTTCATTGTGCGTATTTATTATTATGAATTATAAATTGCGACCTTGAGGATAACGCGCAGAGGTGCCGCACGGTTTTTCCCGTTGCGCTTATTCTCTCTTCCGCAGGTTCTCGGCCACCACGCGGTCCACCACATCTTCGAGTGCATCTTCGCCGTAGGGATGGTCGAACTCCACTTCAATAGGCAGGAAGTAGGTCACAGCCTTGAGATCGTGCGGGAAATAGGGATTGGCGGCCAGGCGCACGGCATCTTTCTCAGTGGTGATGATGATGCGCTGCTTGCCCTTGAGCTGGCTGTAGCGGCGGTGTATGTACTCGATGTCTTTCTTGGTGTACTGGTGATGGTCGGCGAAGATGTCGACTTTCACCTTGGCCTCAAAGCTCTTCAGGTGGCGTACGAAAGGCCTCGGGTTGCCGATGCCGGCCACGGCAAGGATGGTGTCGGCCGATGTGAGCCAATCGAGGTAGGGCACCGCCGTGGCAATGTCGGGGAAGACGGGCCGGAGCGGCTGATAGGCGAAGTGCGAGAAGAACAGATGCTGCGAGGGGAAGAGGTCGTAGTCCTTGACGCGCTCGCGATAGTCCCAGGGTGTCATCTTCGGCGGGCACTTGGCCACAATCACGATGTCGGCACGGTTGATGCCGCGGGCAGGCTCGCGCAGGCGTCCGTAGGGGAGCATGGCATCTTCCTTGAGCGGATGATTGTATTCGGTGATAACTATCGAGGCCGTCGGGCGCACGTAGCGGTGCTGGAAAGCATCGTCGAGAATTATCATCTCGATTGCGGGGTCGAGGCGCAGGAGCTCCTTGATGCCGAACACCCTGTCCTCGCACACGGCCACGATAACCTCGCCGTTGAACTTATGGTAAATCTGGTACGACTCGTCGCCGATGTCGGAGGGTGTGGACGTGCGGCCTGCCATGATGAAGCCCTTGGTCTTGCGTCGGTAGCCGCGGCTGAGCACAGCCACGCGGCGCGAGCGCTTGAAAGCCCGCACAAGGTACTCCACGTGCGGAGTCTTGCCGGTGCCGCCTACGGCGAGGTTGCCGACGGCGATCACGGGCACATCGAAGTCGACCTGGCTGAGGATATTCCAGTCGAAGAACTTATTGCGCATGTAGGTGATGCCGCCGTAGAGCTTGGAGCACGGCAGAAGCACTGCTTTGGCAAGAAGCGATCGCTGTTTCATCGGCGTTGAGGGCTTGGTGTTGCGGGTTTATTCTATGGTAACTTCTTCCATGCGAGCCTGCATGGGGTTCATTTCGCGCAGGCGCTTGATGAAGTGGAGTGTGCGGAGTGTCTCGGGGTCGAGGTCGGCTCCTATGCCGGCTTTCACGGCATCGAGGTTGCCCGACTCACGGATGATGCGCTCCCAGAATTTTTCTTCGGTCTTGGGGTAGCGCACCACTTCGTCGGTGTCCATGCCGAGATTTTCGGCCATGGCGGCTATGGTGCAGTCAAGCGAGCCGAGATAGTCCACAAGGCCGAGCTCCACGGCTTTCGAGCCCACCCATACGCGGCCTTCGGCGATGGCTTTCACCGAGTCGACACTCATATCGCGGCCGGCGGCCACGCGTGAGGTGAAGAGCTCGTAGATATTATCCACGGAGCGCTGCATGGCAGCGTGCTGCGAGGGTGTCATGGGCTCGAGGAGGCTTATGCCGGCGGCGTTGGGGTTGGTCTCCACTGTGCTGAAGTTCACGCCGAACTTATCGGTGACGAGGCCCGAGAGGTCGGGGATCATGCCGAATACGCCGATTGAGCCTGTCAGGGTGGTGCGGTCGGCAAAGATGGTGTCGGCACCACAGCTGATATAGTAGCCACCCGAGGCGGCGTAGTCGCCCATCGACACGTAGAGCGGTTTTTTCTTGCTTTTGAAGTACTGCAGGGCTTCCCAGATTTGCTCCGAAGCGAAAGCGCTGCCACCTGGCGAGTTGACGCGCAGCACCAGGCCGCGCACTTTGTCGTCGTCGGCGAGCTTGATTATGTCGTCGGTCACGGTCGGGCCTACGATGCCTTCGGAACCGCTGTCCACGATGTCGCCCACGGCATAGTATACGGCGATATGATTCTTGGCCGACGAGTGCGTGAGGTCGCGGGCGCTCAGGTAGTCGCCCGGGCTCACGAAGCGGATGTCTTTGTCGCGGTCGATGTCGGTGAGCTCGCGGAGGCGGTCGTCGACGAGGCGGCGGTAGCGCAGCGCGTCCACGAGGCCGTCGGCAACGAAGGTCTCGCCGCAACGGGTCGAAATCATCAGGGGCGCCCATGCGCGGATGCTGTCGGGGGCGATGCCGCGGTTTTGAGCGATGTTATCGACCACGAAAGTCCATATCGAGTCGCAGTACTGCTGCATCTGCAAGCGTGCGGGCTCGCTCATGGCGGTGAGGATATATGGCTCTACGGCGCTTTTGAAAGTACCCACCTTGATAATCTGCATCTTCACACCGAGCTTGTCGAGCAGGCCTTTGAAGAAGGGAGTCTTACCGCCCACGCCGTGGATGTCGACGGCTCCCATGGGGTTGAGGTAGAGGCTGTCGGCGGTGGAGGCAATCATGTAGTCGCCCTGGCTGTAGACATCGGCGTATGCAGCCACCCACTTGCCCGACTCCTTGAAGTAGGCTATGGCCTCGAGGAGTTCTTCGCGCGAGGCAGTGCCCATGGCAGCGCCGCCGCAGTCGATGTATAGGCCGTCGATTTTGTCGTCGTCGGCAGCGGCATAGAGTGAGCGGAGCATTTCATCGAGAGTGGTGGTGTGATTGTCGATGGTCTGTATCATCTCGAAGAAGGGCTGCGCCTGATAGCGCTCCTTGATGTCGCCGCTGAGGTCGAAGTAGAGGATAGAGCGCTTCTCGACCTTGATGGCCGAGTCGGCTGAGCTTTGCCCCACGGCTACGCCTACAAGAAGTATGCCGCCGAAGATTGCCAGGAAAATCGCAATCCAGATGCCGGCAACCGTGCCGAGCACCGATATGAAGAAACGTTTTAGCATCTCGATGAATATGTTTCGGAAATATTTTTACAAAGTTAAATATTAAATGTGAATGAGCCAAAAAATAATTTAAAGAGCTTTGCTTTGTGCTTTGATGGCTCTCACGCCCTTTGCAATTCGGTTCAGGCCGTCGAGCAGAGTGGCGCGCGGGCAGGCTGTGTTGATGCGGATGAAGGCACCGCTCTCGCCGTACATGCTGCCGGAGTTTACCCACACGCGGCCTTCATCGAGCAGGCGGCGCTCTATCTCGTCGGCGCTGATGCCGAGGGCAGAGCAGTCGACCCACACCAGATATGTACCCTCGAGGCGCATCACCTGCAGCTCGGGGAGCTCGGTGGCGAAGAAGTGGCGGAGCGTGAGGTAGTTGTCGTGAAGATAGGCGCATAGCTCTTTGAGCCAAGGCTCGCCACGGCGGTAGGCTGCTATGGTGGCGGCCACGCCGAAGGGGTTGACGTCGCACACCTCGTTGATGTTGATTGCGCGGTCGATTGCTGCACGGCGTTCGGGGTCGGGGCAGATGATGTTGGCAATCTGCAGTCCGGCGATATTGAAGGCCTTGCTGGGCGATACGCATGTCACCGAGCGGGCGCCGATTTCGGCCGAGAGAGATGCGAAGGGCGTGTAGCGGTAGGGCGGGTACACGAGCTCGCAGTGTATCTCATCGCTCACAACGGTCACGCCGTGGCGGTGGCAGATGTCGGCCACGCGGCAGAGCTCTTCGCGGCTCCACACGCGCCCGGCGGGGTTGTGCGGGTTGCACAGGATCATGAGGGTGGCTCTCGGGTCGGAGGCCTTGCGCTCGAGGTCGTCGAAGTCCATTGCGTAGCTGTCGTCGCGGCGCAGCAGCGGGCTCTCAAGCACGTGGCAGGCGTTGTTGCGGATCGATGAGAAGAAGCAGTTGTAGACGGGAGTCTGCACTATCACTTTGTCGCCGGGCTTTGCCAGGGCCTTGATGATGGCGGAGATGGCAGGCACCACGCCGCTGGTGTAGATGATGCTCTCGCGGTCGATTGCAAGGCCGTGCCGCGAGCCGAACCAGTCGATGGTGGCGTCGTAGTATTCCTGCGGCACCTTGGTGTAGCCGAAGATGCCGTGGTCTACACGCTCGCGCAGCGCTTCAATGATGGCGGGAGCTGTGCGGAAGTCCATGTCGGCCACCCACATGGGCAGGATGTCGGGGTCGGCTGCCGAGTCCCATTTATAGGAGGCGGAACCTCGGCGCGAGGGGGCGCTGTCGAAGTCAGTCTTGCTCATGATTGTGTGGTGATACTGCAGTCGGCGGGAGCTTTGATGTGCTCGTCGATGATGATTTCGCCTATGTTGTCGGCCACAATGGAGCCCGAGCGGGGATTTTTCACGCTTGTGATGCTGCCGCGGATGTCGGCGCGAAGCTCCGAATCCTCGAAGGCGAGGTCGGCATCGGGCTCAAAGGTGCAGTTCTCGAGCACAAGGCCGTGAGCATAGCACAGAGGCTGAGTGCCGCCGATGCGGCAGTTCACCAGGCGAAGGTTGCGTGAGTGCCAGCCGAGGTACTCGCCAATGATGGTGGAGTCGTAGACGGTCACGTTCTCGGTGTTCCAGAACGCATCCTTGGTGTGGAGCACGGCATTGCGTATCACCACATTGCGGCAGTACTGGAATGAGTAGTTGCCATTGTGGCGGTAGCCGTCGATGTCGATGTCGGCACCGTGCATGAAGAGGTAGTCGGCGTGGTCGACCTCAACATTGCGCAGGGTCACGCCTGAGCAGTGCCAAAGGGTCTCCTGCGCGTCGGGGATACGCACATTGGTGAGGCGGAGATCGTGCATCTCGCGGAACATTTTCGGAGCTTCCACCAGGGTGTCGGTCATGGTGAGACCTCGGGAGTACCACAGTGCGGCGCGGGCGCCTTCGCGGAAAATGCAATCCTTGATAGTGAAGCCGTCGACGTGCCAGAAGGGATATTTGCCCTCGAACACGCAGTGCTCAGCCTCGATGTCGGAGCATGCTTTGAGTGCCGACTCGCCGGCATGGATGGTCACATTCTCAAGGCGGAGATGGGGAGAACCGAAAAGCGGGCGTTCGCCGCCAAATTCCGTGTCTTTTATAGTTGTCATGTCGTATATTTTTATAAGGGCTACAAAGATACGAAAAATCGGCAAATCATCATAAGAGGGTCGTTTTATAATTCTTGTTAATTTTAAGCCGTGGAATTTCTCTCCAAATGCCAAATAATACTCTTAGATAGCCGGCGTAGCTTATTTAGCCTTCCCATTTCTGACTTTCCTGGGTTTGGAGACCCCACTGAAGGGTTGCGGGGGATAATGAAATCCCCCGCGGCGGGGGAAATATACGAAAAATCGGCAAGCCGACACAAAAAACGTCGGCCGTCACCGATGATTTCGGTGGCGGCCGGCGTGGTTACAATGGATAGAATTATTTCTTGAATATTACACAGCCTTTGATTACGTAGGTGCCGGCGGGGAGTGCGCTGAACTCTTCTTTGGAGGCATTTGCGCAGACGAGGATGCCTGCGGTGGTGTAGACATCGTGGCGCTCACCATCCTCTGTGTACACAAGACCGATGGAGGCTGCCGTTGTCACCCGCATGGATGCCGACTTCTCGCTGCCGTCGGTGGTGGTGGCAGTGATGGTGCAGCTGCCGTTGCCTACGATACGCACTGTGCCGTCGGCCGACACTGTGGCTACCGCCGGGTCGTCGGTGCTCCACGTGAGTGTGTGGCCCGCCATCGTGCGCGGCAGGATGGATACTTCGGGCTTGAAGCTGTCGCCTACTTTACCCACGTGATTCTCCGATTTGAATGAGAGCGAATATACCTTGTCGGCGGGCACTACGATGAGCTTGCACGTCATCGGTGCGCCGGTGGAGTTGGCTGCGGCGGCACGCAGTGTGGTTGTGCCTTTCTTCACGCCTTTTACAGCTACCGATGAGCCGTAGGGGTAGGAATCGAAGCCTGCTATCTTGAGGTCCTGAACCTGCCAGCCGAGGTCGCTGCGCTGCCCACCCTCGGTGGCATTGATGCGCACGCTCTCGCCTTCGGCTATCACTTCCTGGACCGGGAGGTACGAGGGTGCTATAAAGATGTTATCGCCGCGGCTCACAGTGAGGTTGCAGAAGCCGAATACGCCGGTATCGGGGTCGGCGGCAACCACCACACCTATGCCCGGCTGAACACCGGTGATCGAGCCGCCTGTGGCAACTCCGTGCACAAGGCCTTCGTAGTCCGACGAGGTGACAGTCCACCAGAGGTCGCGGTTGGCGTCGGAGGGTGTGACTGTGGCGTAAAGACCGACGGTTTCGCCGGCACGCAGCGAGAGGTTGGTCTGCGAGAGTGTTATATTCTTAATTGCGGGTTGCCCGATTTTTAGCACGAAAGTCTCCGAAAGCTCAGGATTGTCCACGCTTGTGGCAGTGACGTAGATTCTGCCGCCGATTTTGCCGTTGGATTTGACTAAGATTTCCGAAGACGGATTAGGGCTATCGCCGGTGATGCTGCCGTCGCCGGTGACGGTCCAGGTGCACACATCGCTGTATCTCGACCGCGGATGCACGTAGCTCTTTAATCTCCTGGATTCGTTGTAGAGCATCAAGGGGTTGCCGATGATTTCCACTTTCTGTTCCTCGACGTTCAGTATTACGGTTTCCTTCACGCCGGAGCCGTCGAGGGTCTCGGCGTAGAAATGGAAGACCAGAACCTCGGGAGCAAGGCGGAAAGTGCCGTCGTCGAAAAACTCTACCAGGTCGGCGTAGCTCTCCCATGGCGACCATTTCACCTTCTGGCACGCCCCTTCGGGATAGACAATAGCTGTCGGCATAGGCTCGATGTTGCCTGCGATATAGGCCTCGGGCTGTAAGAAGCCAATGCTCTTCGCCGGCACAGCGTATACTTCAACGGTGGCTTCGGCCGTGGGGCCGTCGCCCGTCGGTGTGAGCGCGGTAGCCTTGATTGTGGTGGTGCCGGGGCTCAGCAGGGTGATGTTGCCATGAACATCGACAGCCAGCACAGAGGGGTCGGATGAGCTCCATCGTGCGCCGTAGGGTGCGCCATTGACAGGGAGCTCAAAGCCGGAGCCGAGATATGTGTAGTAGGTGGTCCGGTCGAAGCCGAAGTCGCCAAGCTCGGCGATATTGTCGGGGTCGAACACCGTGAAACAGAGCTCTGTGGCGAATTCGGGTGCCTCGGCCAGGTAGATGCGGGCCTTTGTGGAGCCGGGTTTGAGAGCGTGCACCGTGGCTGTCTGTGCGCTCACTTCGGCTGTGGCGACAGTCGGGTCGTCGACATCAATCACCACCGCTGCTTCGGGCGATGCCGGCGAGATGGTGAACAGGATGGGCGCATCGCTGCCTTTGGCAAGCGTCACGTAGCAGTCGGATACTACGATGTTGGGCACTACGTGCACTGTGGTCGTGGCCACCTTGTCGTAGACCTGCACAGTGATGGTGGTGCTGCCGAGGCCGAGCGCTTTCACGACGCCGTCCTTGTCGACGGTGGCTACCGATTCGTCGGAGGAACTCCACTTCACGACCTCGGGCTCGTAGCCTTCGTCGTAGGGGTCGATGACGGTGAAGCTCAGGGGCAGTGTGCTGCCGTGCAGGTAGTTGTATGTATCTTTGTCGAACTTGATGTCGATGTTCGTCGTGGGAGCGTACTCGCGTATGTCGGCGAAGCGGCCCCACTGCTCATGGTTGCGATAGGCGGCAAGTGAGCCCTCGGGCACGTAGAGAGTGGCCGACTCGAAAACTTCGGAGTCGAAGGTGGAGTTGGGCGAGTAGATTTCCGGAGGAGTAAGCCCATTCATCTTGATTGAGCGCAGGGCTTTGCAACCGTAGAAGGTGCCATCCAGATACTCTATATTGCGGCCGAGTTCGACCTCTTCGAGCGCCGTGCAGCCGCTGAACGTGGACTTGAGTCCGTTGATGACGCTGTTGGGGATGCTGATGCTTTTCAGCGAAGAGCACTCGGTGAAAGTGCGACCATCGTAGTCTTCCCAGTGCCGCCGGTTGTTGAGGGTCTTGAGCCCATTGGGCAGTGTGATATCTTTCAGTGATTTGCAATTATAGAAAGCATGAGATTGCAGATCCTTAAGGCCTTCGGGCAGCGTCACACGCTCGAGATTTCCGCACTCGGCGAAGTCGCACCGTATCCTCCCTCTGTAGGTGGCATCGAGAAACTTTACCTCCTTGATGTCGTAGTTTCCTCGGAAGTTGAAAGTCATCAGGGTGTCCACCTCGAGATATTCGGGTAGGGGCTTGCCGTCGATGATGAGTGTGTAGCCGCCTGACAACTGGTCGTTTTCCAGCGTGTAAAGCTGATCATAAGAAGCCATCTCCACGGTAGCAAGTTTATCGGGCCAGTCGCCGCCTATCGACATCTTGAAAGTCGTGATCGATGGTGGCAGCTTCAGGTATTTCACCAACCATTGCCCGTCCGAGCCCTTGACCGATGTGAGAGACTTGGCATCGTCGAAGTTGAGGTAGGTCGCCCAGGTATAGGTTTCGAAATTGGCCCACTCTACATTTGCTCCGAACTTGATTTCGGTCATATCCTTGTACGACGACCTTATATCAAACCCGGTGACGGGATACCGGTACACCGAGTCGGGAACGACGAGTATGTAGCCGTCGACATAATCATAGTAGGAGGTGACTCCTTTGAATACCGCGTAGTCTTCGTAGATGTCATACCTAAGACCATCCACCGTGTATTCGCTCGGGTAATTGGCCGCAAGCGATTGTGCTGCACTTAGTGCAAGCACTCCGGCGAGCAATAGTGATGTGTGTGTTTTGGTCATTACTTTTTCCTTATAAAGTTCGATATAAAGCGATTTTAAGAGTATGTTTGGGTTTAACTGATGTTTATAATTAGGAGAGAAAATCGAGCATGTTCTGAGATTGAATGAAGGAGTTATGGGGTGCCATAACGACTGAATGAAAGCTCGGAAGAGGCCGACTTTTCTCCCTAAGTATTTCATTGAGTTAAATTCAAACATACTCTAAAAGCGAAGCGTCGGCTCCGCAGATGCTTGCGGAGCCGACGCCGGTATTTGGGTTTATCCCGAATAGTCTTGCTCCGAATTAGCACTGCAATCCTGCGCGCTCCATGGAGCGACGCTTCATTGTGTGTAATTCTGCAAGACGGGACGCAGATATGTCGAGTCGATAAAGAAGGGAAAAGAGCCGTCCCATCACTTTTGGTGCCGCGTGGCGCCAAATTGCCGAGGTGATGTAATTTCCCCAAGAGCCCGCTGTGCGCGCCCTTTTGCAATGCAAAATTACGAAATCTTTTTTTGACGGCAAAAAACTTCGTCATACACTTTGTGAAAATATTTGCTATTGACTAATACTGCATCGGCGCACAGTGAAATGCCGCCTGGGTGTCGTTTTGTTCGTATTTTTGATGTAAAATATATTTCCATGCTATTTTTCTATTGAAAATATTTGCAAAATAGAAAATTTATTCTTAAATTTGCGAACGGGTGTTCAGAATACCTTGTATTAACCAATCCCCCATTTTCTAATTATGGTATACATTCTAATCCTACTGCTGCTTTTGAGCGTATCCTGCTCAACAGCCGAGTTTTCACCACCCCAAGTGGAGGAACCGCAGAGTAGCGCAGCAGCGTCAAGATCAATTGATCAAGCGAAAAACATCGCTCTCAATGCTGCACAGCTATTCAATCAGCACTCATCACGCGCCGATGTAACACTTGCTGATGGCGAACCCTTAGTTATTGCAAAAGAAACATTTTCGAGAAGCAATGCAACCGACACTTTGCTATATGTGTTCAATTACGCAGATAACGCTGGCTTTGCTGTTGTATCAGCCGCCGAACAAGGAGAACCATTGCTTGCCTACATTGAAAATGGTAATTTCTCTCTCGAAGACACGTATAATGGAGGCTTTCAGATGTTCATGAATCAAGCATCTGCATATGTTATGAGTCAGAAGTCGTTAAATCCGGGCATTAGTATACCTCCACTCACGCGGACAAAACATGAAATTGTGTTAGTGCCGAGTGAGGCGGTTTATCCCAAAATTGAAGTTCACTTCGGTCGGAATCTTTGGGAGGGTGCGTTTTGTCCTAATGGCGATGCCGGCAAGGAAGCCGTGGCGACTGCTCAAATTCTTAGCTATTTTGAAAAACCGATATATGTAAAAGACCTTAATGGAAAACCTACATTCATTGATTGGGCTGATATTAAGAAACACCATATCGGTTATCATGATATTGAATATGCTCTTCCCGATGACTCCGGGTTGGCTCAATTTGGATGCCGGGCATCCAATGCGGCGCACGATGCTATCGGTTTGCTTTGCTATGACATAGGAGATTTTATTGATTGCGACTATAATTCATCTGAAACATTTTCCAGGCTACCGATTGAAATGGTAACTTATATAGCTAATTCAATAGGTGAGTTTACATGGGACTTAACTCTATATCATGGCGATTTCACTGGTGAAAATGTTCAGAACAATGATTTCGTTGACGAAGAAGCGATGAAAGAAACTATCAATACAGGCTTCTCATTACTGGTAGCCGTTGATCAAAATAATAAATTGTACACTTGGGTGGCGGATGGCTACATGCAGGCCTTAGTCTATGGCAATGTATACTCCGGAGTTTCTGATTTGCTTGGCAATGTATCTCAATGGACGTTACTTGAATCCAATCTAATTGATAGTGGTTTTTTTGTGCATTACAATTGGGGCGACTATGGAAGATGTAATGGTTACTTTTGTCTTCAAGTCGTTGATCCGTCCAAGGCAAGAAAGTATGATAATGACCGACTGATTCATATGACGGGCGATTACTCATTTATCAAAGAGCTAAAAGTTGTATCACTTAATATAGAGCGCAAATGAGAATTTTTTTCCCCCATGCATTAAGCATAATAGTTATGCTTGGTGCGGTATCCTGCTCAACAGCCGATGAGCCGACACCATCAACGCCTCCTATTGAGGACGAGACCACGAATGAGGCCATCTATATGAGTTATGAAGAAGCTATGGCAGCAGGGCTTCCATGCCTCAATGCAGAGCACTATGGCGATGAAATCTACCCAGAAAAGACCGTAGATTTAATCCTCCCCAAAGATGGTCGTGAAGTTGAATTGCGTCTGCTTTCGATGGCGAATGTTAGAAATGTTAAATATAAAAAGAGGGATGGGGGAGACTTGTTGACTGATTTTCCTCCGACAAGAACATTCAAGGACAAGTATGTAATCTGTACTACTGAGGACTGCTATGTTTTCTCACCGTATACTATTACTACGGTCAACACCCTTGTTGTGACGCATGAATCTCCCGAAGTGATTAAATTCAAGATTGATCCCGAATACAAATACAGAGGTGGGTGCTTCTACCTGTATCTTTTCCGACACCCCAATTTAGCACCATTCGACACAAGGTACACGCCGGATTTGTGGGTGAGTCTGCATTTTGAGGAATAGTTCGAGAAATCTCAGAAAAGAAATATAGGAAAATTTGGCGGAGAAGGAAAAATTTTGTACTTTTGTGGGCTGATTTTCCGCAATAGGCTCGGCAAAGTGAGTGTGATGAAGTATATAGCGCTCCGCCTCAGCGGGTTAACTAAAAGTTTACAACATTAAAATGTACGTAATCGTAGAAATCCAGGGCCAGCAGTTCAAGGCAGAGAAAGACCGTTTTCTCTATGTGCACTACCTGGGTGAAAAAGTGAACGAAGGCGACACCGTAGAGTTCGACCGCGTTCTTCTCGCCGATCTCGACGGCACTGTAAAAGTAGGCGCACCCACCGTTGAAGGCGCAAAAGTAGTATGCGAGGTTGAAAAATCGCTCGTAAAAGGCGACAAAGTAATCGTTTTCAAGAAAAAACGTCGCAAAGGCTACCGTCGCAAAAACGGCCATCGCCAGTACTTCACCAAAGTTGTCATCAAAGACATCCAGGCTTAATCTATTCTGTCTCACTTAAAAACAACAAGAACACACTATGGCACATAAAAAAGGCGTCGGTAGTTCTAAGAACGGCCGTGAGTCAGAAAGCAAACGACTCGGTGTAAAAATCTTCGGTGGTCAGTTCGCCAAAGCCGGCAACATCATCAAGCGCCAGCGTGGCACACAGCATCACCCCGGCCTCAACGTAGGCATCGGCAAGGACCACACCCTCTACGCTCTCGTAAGCGGTACGGTGCAGTTCTCCGAAGGTCGCAACGGTCGCAAGTTTATCAACGTGGTCCCCGTGGCCGAAGCATAAGCACGACCTGCGAATTTCACGCAAAATCTTTGGCAGCGTGCCCGCACACAGCGTGGCACGCTGCTTTTTTTCGTACACTTTATATATTTCGTACACTTTATATATATGAAGCGCATATCTTTTTTCGCCGCTTGCGTGCTGTGTGCCGCGAGCGCCTTTGCATGGAGCCAAAAGGGCCACGATGTGGTGGCACATATCGCCGAGTGCCATCTCTCGAAGGTGACAGCCGACTCTGTGGCGGCTATTCTCGACGGCAAGTCGCCAGTCTACTGGGCCAACTGGCTCGATAATGCCAGCCACACCGCCGACTATGCCTACACCAAGACATGGCACTACAAGAATGTGGATGCCGACCAGACCTATGAGTCGGCTCCCAAAAATCCGGCGGGCGATGTGGTGACAGCCATCCGCGAGCAGATCGATATTCTCCGCTCGCCCAAGTCGACAAAAGCGCAGAAGTCGCTGGCTATGAAGATACTCGTGCACATCGTGGGCGACATGCACCAGCCCATGCACATGGGGCACCTCAGCGACCTTGGCGGCAATAAGCGTCAGGTGCGATTCTTCGACCGTGGTACCAACCTGCACGCTATCTGGGACGGCAGCCTCATGAACGCGGGCCACTCATGGACCTACACCGAGTGGCGCGACCAGCTCGACCGCCTCAACCCTGAGCAGGAAGCGGCCGAGACCGCCGGAAACGTGGACGACTGGGCGCGCCAGACCCTCGAGCTCGTTGAGCCCATATACACTTATTTCCCCTCGGGTGCGAAAGTGTCGTACAACGCCATCGCGCGGTGGACACCCACCATCGAGACGCAGCTCCTCCGCGGCGGCCTCCGCCTTGCACGCATCCTCAATGCCATCTACGACCCCGCCTCGCCCGACTACGGGGCGGAGTTCTGAAAGCCCGGCCAGACCGGCTTAATCCTGTTAGCCTCACACTATTTGTGTGAGGTACAATTATTGGGACGCTGATGCGCCAACAGTCTCTTCGAGACATTTTTAACAATCTCATAATCAGACCCCACACAGCAGTGTGGGGCTAACGGTAGTCAGCCGCTTCGCGGCACCTTGTACACAGTCATTTCTGCTTGTGCCGCAAGATGGCCCACATGCTCGACTCACACCCCCTGACAGGGGTGTCGCATATTTTGTTGATGAAAACATGAGGTTTACGCCCTGCGGGCTCCAACCTCACGCTAAGATTGCACGACCTGCAAAGGCAGGTCTCCTGAGGTCAAGATCTTTGCTCACCTCTTTACGGATTTTGCCGCTTTGCCCCCTATAAAAAAGGCCCACGCAGATGCGTGGGCCTTTTTTATAGGGGTAGGGAGTATTACTTCGCCTCCCAGCCGAGTGCTGAAGCGCCGAGCACGGCAGCGTCGGCTTCTTTGAGCTCGCTGAGGATTACTTTTGCTTTGCCCTTGAACATCGAGAGCATGTTGCGGTCCATAGCCTCGCGCAGCGGGCGGAGGATGAGGTCGCCGCTCTTGGCGAGGCCGCCGAAGAGGATAAATGCCTCGGGTGAGGAGAACACCATCATGTCGGCCATAGCCTCGCCCAGGAGGGTGCCGGTGTAGTTGAAGATGTCCTGTGCGAGTTTGTCGCCCTGCATGGCAGCGTCGTACACGTCTTTCGATGTGATTTCCTCCACGGGGAGGTTGCGCAGGAGCGAGGGTTCGCTGCGGGCTTCGAGGAACTCGCGCGCCGTGCGTGCCACGCCTGTTGCCGAGCAGTAGCACTCGAGGCAGCCGGTGCGTCCGCAACCGCAGAGGCGGCCGTTGTTGCGCTTGATGATTACGTGGCCGAGCTCACCGGCAAGTCCGTCGTGGCCATACACTACCTGACCGTTGATCACGATGCCCGAGCCTACGCCGGTGCCGAGGGTGATCATGATGAAGTCTTTGAGGCCGCGTGCGGCGCCGTAGGTCATCTCGCCGAGAGCGGCGGCGTTGGCATCGTTAGTGACAGCCACGGGGATGCCGAACTTGTCGCTCACGAGCTGTGCCAGGGGCAGCGAGGGCCAGGGGAGGTTCACGGCTTCGTCGATGCAGCCGGTGTAGTAGTTGGCGTTGGGTGCGCCTATGCCTATACCCTGGATTTTATCCACGGCATCGTTGATTTCGATAAGGCGAGTCGCTTCGGTATAAAGTTCGTCGAGGTAGTCCTCGAAGTTGTTGTGCTTCTGAGTCTTGATAGAAGAGCTAGCAATCACATTGCCGCGGGCATCAACGATGCCGAACACGGTGTTTGTGCCGCCGATGTCAATACCGAGTACATACGGTTTCATGGTCTAAGAGTGTATTGGTTGTTAGGGTTTGAAATGTTTTATGAGCCAAAGTTACGATTTTTTTCTCAGCGCGCCAAGGTTTTTAAGAATTATTACGCTTGCTTCCCCGCAGGTATGCGAATACCTCCTGCTGTATTTTCGAGCCGAAAAATCTGTTGCCACCCACATACAGCGCCGTGCCCGTGACGGCTTCCACGGCGAGCTTGAGCCACGCGGCATCGGCAAGGTGCGATGCGGCGAACATCACAGGCACAATCACGGCAGTCTGTGCGAAGTAGGGCAGATTGTCGCTCAGGTAGGTGCCGAGCGGCACGCCTGTGATGCGCACAGCCGTGAGGAGCGTGGCCACCCATGTGAGCACTGTGGCGGCGAGCTGCCCCCACAGGAGTATGGCGATGCCGTACACAGGGTCGCCCGGCATGGTAAGGGGCATGAAGGGAAAGGTCACGGCCAGGGCGATGATTGATGCGGTGTCGCGGAGTATCTCTAGGCGCACCATCGCGCCGCCATGGCCCAGCGAGAGGATGTAGTTGCCGTAGAGCGAGTTGAGCACAAGGAATATACCGCGGAGCAGCAGGAGTTGGAAGAGGATGATGGAGGCATCCCACTTGCTGCCGAAGAGTGTGTGGAAGATGGGTGTGGCCATGAGCATCAGGCCTATCATGCAGGGGAAGAGCAGGTAGGCGGTGAAGCGGTTGATTTTCGACACCATGGCGCGGAAGCGCGCGGCATCGTCCTGCACGGCCGAGAGGGTGGGCAGGAAGGTGGATGTGAGCACCTGCGAGAGTGCTGTCACGCCCATCTTGCTCCATTTGTCGGCCTGCGTGTAGTAGCCAAGGCTCACCATGCCCACGCGGTTGCCGATGAAGAATGAGTAGATATACTGGAATACGGTGTTGAGAAAGGACGTGAGCAGCATCCGCGAGCCAAGGCCGAAGTAGGAGCGCAGCGCGCGCCACGAGAAGCGCATCACCGGCCGCCACCGGCTTGTGGTCCACAGCACAGCCGACTTCACCGCCGACGTGGCTATCGTCTGCCACACGATGGCCCAGGCACCGTAGCCCGCCAAGGCCAGGGCTATGCCGGTGACACCTCCGAGGGCGAGGCCGAGCGAGTTCGACACGGCTATCATGCGCACGTCCATAGCTTTCACCAGGCGGTAGGCCTGCACGATGAAGGTGGAGTTGAGCACCATCGAGAGCAGGAGCACGCGTGTGAGGGGGATGAGGCGCTGGTCGTTCTGGAAGAGTGTGGCTATCAGCGGGGCGCACACGTAGATTATGGCGTAGATAAGGAGCGCAAGCACGATATTGAACCACAGCACCGTGGAGTAGTCGAGCCGCGAGGGGCGCTTGCGCTGGATCAGGGCGTAGGAGAAGCCGCCGTCGACAAGTAGCGAGGCAAAAGCCTGGAAGATGAGCACGGCGCCCACAAGGCCGAAGTCCTCGGTGGGCAGCAGGCGTGCGAGCACTATGCCTGTGACCGCATAGAGCACCTGTGTGGCTACGCGGTCGATGAGGTTCCACTTCAGGGAGTGGGCTGTGCGTGCTTTAAGACTTCGTGGATGTGTGATGATTGGCGGGTATTGGTGGGTTTATCTTATCGAGAGGAGTCGGTCGCCGGCGGGTGCCTTGTCGTAGGCCATGGATTTCACCCCGAGGCCGCGGTTGGTGATTTTAGAGGGCGCGGCACCGTGGTAGTACACTATGCCCGAGCCTGCGCCGAACACTTTGAGCCGCCCGGGAGCGTTGCAGTGGATGTTGCCGGTGCCGAATACGAAGCAACGGGCTTCGTCGGCGAGTAGCCCCGAGGCATCTATGCGGCCTGCGCTCACGTTGCGGGCCGTGAGTTTGCCGGTGCTACCGTCGATGCTCACAGTGCCGTTTCCGGCGGCAATGCCTATGTCGGCTTTGTCGGCCGTGATTTTATGAAGCTCTATTGTGCCGTTGCCGATGAGGCGTACTTTGAACTCTTTCACCGGGATGTCGGCGTAGACACGCAGCAGGGAGTCGCCGCTGTTCTCCACCTTGCGGAGCGATGCCGAGTAGACGGTCACGCGCGGAAGACCCACGATAGGGCTTTCGTCGGCATCGGTCTGTATCACCAGGTGCTCGGCGGTGTTGTCGAACATTATATGCGAGGCCAGCTCGGGCTCGCAGGAGAACACTGCCCACCCGGCGGAGTCGGGCATGCAGTAGTAGTCCACGCGCACGCCGTCGACCACGGTGAGCTCGCAGAAATTCTGCACGTTGAGCTTATAGTCGGCTTGCTGTGCCCCGGCAGTCCATGCGAGCATGGCCATGAGGGCGACGATCAATGTAAGGCACTTCTTCATAGTGTGGTGATTAAGCATTTGCTGCCTGCGGCAGGATTTCGGTCTCTATCCTTGCCAGAATAGCCTCAAGGGCGTCGAGAGTGTCGGCCTTCAGCATCTCTATCCTTGTGGGTCGGAAGCCGGGGATGCTCTTGAACAGCGGCGAGGCGGCAAGGTGACGGCGGATGTGCAGGATACCACGGTACTCGTCGATGCGCTCCACGCTTTCGCGGATCTGGCGCCTGAGGAGGGCGAATTTCTCGGCTGCCGTGATTTGCGGCACCTCGCCGGCTCTGAGCAGGCCTGTCATCTCGCGGAATATCCAGGGGGCTCCGATAGAGGCGCGGCCTACCATCACTCCGTCGACATTATAACGCTCAAATGCCTCTACAAGTTTGGCCGGCGTGGTGATGTCGCCGTTGCCAATCACGGGGATGTGCAGGCGCGGGTTTGCCTTCACACGTGCAATCTCCTCCCAGTCGGCCTCGCCCGTGTACATCTGCGAGCGTGTGCGGCCATGCACCGTGAGGGCTCGGATGCCGCAGTCCTGAAGCTGCTCGGCGAGGTCCACGATAATCTTCGAGTTGCAGTCCCATCCAAGGCGCGTCTTCACCGTCACGGGCAGCTTCACGGCATCGACCACGGCGCGGGTGATCTCGAGCATCTTGGGGATGTCGCGCAACATGCCGGCACCGGCACCTTTGCCGGCCACCTTTTTCACCGGGCAGCCGAAGTTGATGTCGATGATATCGGGCCCCGCGGCCTCGACTATGCGCGCGGCCTCGACCATGGGCTCCACCTCGCGCCCATAAATCTGAATGGCGGTGGGGCGCTCGCCCTCGGCGATATGGAGCTTGCGCGTGGTGGCCTGGATATTGCGGATAAGAGCATCGGCCGACACAAACTCGGTGTAAGTCATGTCGGCACCCTGCTCCTTACAGATGAGCCTGAAGGAGGCATCGGTCACATCCTCCATCGGAGCGAGCATCACCGGACGGTCACCTAAATCTACATTTCCTATCTTCATCGTGCGCGGTATGATTGTTTTCGACTACAAAAATACGGATAAGTCGAGAGCCAAGCAAATGTAGGCTCCATATTATGCGAATTTCAGAGAATGATGGGCGAAAAATACCGCGCGGCGAGGACAGAACCACAGGAAACGGTTATCGGTAGGCTTGGAGGTTTGGTTTAACGTACGACATGTTTACGAACGCTTTGCAGCTTGCTGCCCGCATAAACATTCAAGATATATATTCCTTGTCGAAGATTAGCGGAGCGGAACTCTTCGGGGGCGAATTTGCCGATGAGATTGCCTGAAATCGAGTACACGTCGATTAGGCTATTCTCGTCGATATTATTCAAGGATAGCGAAGAGCTTCCGCCAAGATATGTCGGAGCTGATTCGATGGTTTCGCTCGCACTGCCATACGAATTATTGACTTTAATATCTATCCATGAATAATACAAAGCATTTATTTTTGAAGTAGAGACGTGAACCGGGGAAGGCTCTGTAAAAAATTTTGCTACACGTGTGCTGCTATATTCTTCTTCTACATATATCCATAAACAATCTGATCCGGAAAATTCCACATCGAAAGACGCTGTAAAATAGTCGCCATCATCTGAGTATTTCTTCTCCAAGTTGTAAATTCCATGAATTACGGGCTTGAGCTCTAAGGATAATTTATATGTAGCCGTATTCTCCTCGCCATCGCGCACATAAGTGCACTCCACCACGGCGCAGATGATGCCGTCGGTGCTGCGCGGGTACTCATCGTTGTCGCCAATGGCCGGAATGGTGAAAGCTGTGCCGGTGGATTCGCTTACTACTTTTTCCTCATCGTCGGTGATGAGTACTTTGAATATCCATTCGGCATTGTCGACGCTCTCCGACAGGGCGAATTGATGCTCTGTATATGCCGATACTTTGCCATCGTTGCTGTCGGCACACACAATCTCAAGCGGAGACGTCTCCGCGCCCGAGGCCGGGAATATAGCGGTAAGAAGCAAAAGGATGAATGAGAGTCGAATTTTCATAGCAGTAGTATTGATGATTAGCTTTTGCTGCGAAATTACGCAATAATTCTCGCAGTTGCAACTTTTATTGCATGTTTTGCAGCATATTGTTGGTGCGAGACGGCCCACATGCGCGACTCCCACCCCCTGACAGGGGTGGCGCTTATTATATTAATTGATAACATGAGGTTTACGCCCTGCGGGCTTCAACCTCACGCTAAGATTGCACGACCTGCCAAGGCAGGTCTCCTGAGGGGGAGAAATTAATGTGTGGCGGCTTTCGGCTTGGGCACAAAAAAAGCGCCTTGATGAAAGCGCAAAAAAAAATTACTCGTCGTCGCGACGAATAATCTTTTCACCTTAAATCTAATACCATGAAAAACTGATGCAAAGTTATATTTTTTATGTTATACAACATAGTTTTTGAGCAAGAAAATCGTTTGCTTTAACCTATTTTAGCACATGTGGTGCTTCTGCAAGGAAAATTTACGAAAATTCACAAACCAAGCGGCGCGTGAGTTTGTTGGAATTACATCAACTATCAAGCCCCGAGAGATGAAAGACATTACTTCAATATTATTCAAGGTCAACAGCAGCCGCATCACTCCCGAAGCCGGCACTCTGATGCTGGCGGAGCCGTTTTTGAAGGATACTTTCTTCACTCACGGCGTGATGTCGGTGATTGACTATCTGCCCGAGGAGGGCGCTACGGCTGTGGTGCTTAACAACCGCAGCGAGTATAAGCTCGCCGACCTTCTCGAAGGGGTGTCGGCGGAGTCGGAGATACCGGTGTTCTGCGGTGGCCCCACGGGCCAGGACAGGCTCTTCTTCGTGCACACCCTCGGCCCCGATGTGATTGGCGATGCCCGCGAGTATGCCCCCGGCCTCTATATAGGCGGGAGTTTCGACGATGCCATCGAGTATGTCAACGACGGCTATCCCACCGACGGTGCCATCCGCTTCTTCCTTGGCTACACCAACTGGGTGGAAGGGCAGCTCGAGGGCGAGATTGCCAAAGGGCGCTGGGTGGCTGTTGAGCGCAGGCTCACTCCCGAGCAGACACTCACGGGCGCCGGCGATGCTTTCTGGCACCGGGCCGTGCGCTCGCTCGGGCGCGACTATCGCTCCTGGACATTGCTTCCCCGCAATGCCGTGTGCAACTGATTTCTCTTAGCCATTGTATAGATATATAGAAAAAACGCCGTGCTGCGCGATGCAGTGCGGCGTTTGAAAGTTTTTTGCAACCTTAGCTTATTTGCGGATGCCGAGCTCTTTCTGAGCGATGATGGCACGGTAGCGGTTGATGTCTTTGCGCATGAGGTAGTCGAGCAGACGACGACGCTTACCAACAAGCATCTTAAGGGCGCGTTCGGTTGTATGATCTTTGTGGTTTGACTTCAGGTGCTGAGTCAAGTGAGCGATACGGACCGAGAATAATGCAATCTGTGCTTCAGGCGAGCCAGTGTCAGTCTTACCCTTACCGTACTTCTCGAAGATCTGTACTTTTTCTTCAGAATTTAAGTGCATTCTTTGAAAGTTTAGTAGTGAATAATATATAAAGTGTAGCGCAAGTGCGCATTAACGGGTGCAAAGGTAGTGAAAACTTTGCACCCTGCAATGCTTTTTAACGTTTTTTATAGCGCACGATACTGCTTGCCGTAGCGCAGCATCTGGTCCACGTAGCCTTCGGTGTAGTCGACCTTAACGTCGGTGATGCGGCCCTGTGCATCACGCACCGGTGTGTAGACGGGGTTGACGAAGCCTTTGTAGGGGGCTATCGAGAGCTTGGCGTAGCGGTCGAGCACTTCGCGGTGGAGCTCGGGGTCGACTTTCACGGCGTATTTCTCAACGAGGGCTTTGGCCGCGGCGTAGTCGCCGGTGGAGCGCACGCGCTGGATTTCGGCCAGGAGCTGCCCGAAGAGGCCGCGGAGTGCCTGATAGTCGTTGATTTGGATGAAGGTCTTGTCGTCGCGCTTCACGAGCTCGATCACATTGTCGGCTTTGCCATGCTCATAGCACCACTCGGCGATGAGCTTGCGGTTGCGCATGTGTGCTTCCTCCACATCCTTTCCGGGCTCGATGCGCATGAGCTGTGTCATCATGCCGTTGAGGATATACTTGTAGTACTCGGCCTTGAATGCGTCGGGGTTGTCGAGCAGGCCGATTTCGAGGAGCTTCGGGTCGGCCAGGTAGTAGAGAGCGAAGAGGTCGGCGCGTGCTTCCTCGATGGTTGAGCCGTGCTCCTTGAGGGCGTCTTCCTTGCCGGGCATGAGCTTGCCGGAGCCGTGGCCGAGGCACTCGTGGAGGTCGGTGTGGAGGTTGTCGGTGATGAAGAGGTAGTCGTTGAGGATTTTCGAGGTGGGCTCGTCGATCACAAATTCTTCGTTGAAGCCATCGCCGTGGGAAGCTGCGTCGTAGGCCTGGGTGATGTTCTCAAGGGTCACCGACTTTGAGCCGTGGGCTGCGCGGATCCAGTTGGCGTTGGGGAGGTTGATGCCTATGGGGGTGGCGGGGTAGGCATCGCCGGCAAGGATTGCGGCGGTGATTACCTTTGCCGACACACCTTTCACGGTCTCTTTCTTGAAGGAGGGGTCGACGGGCGAGTTGTCCTCGAACCACTGGGCGTTGGCGCTCAGGAGTTCTGTGCGCTCGCTGGCGGGGATGTTCTTGAAGTTGACGATGCTTTCCCACGCGCCTGTCATGCCTAAGGGGTCGCCGTAGGTCTCGATGAAGCCGTTGATGAAGTCGACCTGTGAAGCGGTGTCCTCGGCCCACTCGATTGAGTAGCGGTCGAAAGTAGCCAGGTCGCCGGTGGTGTAGTATTCGATGAGGCTCTCGATGGTGCGGCGCTGGGCATCGTTCTCGGCGTAGGCAGCGGCGCTGTCGAGGTTAGCCACGATGTGCTCGATGGCGTTGCTGTAGAGGCCGCCTACTTTGTACTGCTCTTCGACGAGCTTGCCACCTTCCTTGCGCACGCGGGTGTTGAGGCCGTAGCTGATGGGGGTGAGGTCGCCGGGCTTGCGTATGGCGTCGTAGTAAGCCTCGACTTCGGCCTGTGTCACGCCTTTCTCGTAGAGGTTGTTGGCGCTGGTGGCTATGAGGTCCTGACCTTCGGCCTGGTTGACGCGCTTGGCATCGAGCTCGGGGTTGAAGATGAGCTCTACGATAGCGGCAGTGGTCTCGGGGGCGCTACCCTCGGGCAGGGCTGCTATGCGCTCCTCGAGGAAGGCGCGGCTGAAGCCGGGCACAAACTTGTCGGTGCTGTAGTGGTGGTGGATACCGTTGCCGAACCACACCTGCTTGAGGTAGGTCTCGAAAGCCTTGAAATCGGCGCTCTCGCGGTCGCCGTCGTAGTTGGTGTAGACAGCTTCGAGAAGGCTGCGTACGGCCAGGTTGGAGGCGTTGTTCTGATCCCAGAGAATGTCGCGCCCCCAGAGGGCGGCTTCGGTGAGATAGTAGATGAGGGCTTTCTGGTCGACGGTGAGGCTGTCGAAGTCGGGCACCTGATAGCGGAGCACTTCGATGTCGGCGAAGCGGTCGGCATGGTAGTCGAAGGCGTCGTCGGCTTCGGCGCGCTGTGCTGTGCGGCTGCACGACATAGCAAGGAGGCTTGCCATAGCTGATGCGATAATTAAGTTCTTCACGTTATGAAATTATGAATGATGATTTACTTGAAAAGCCGGGGCTCATTCCACGTAGAGCACAAGGCCCTTGAGGTATTCGCCCTCGGGGTGGTAGATGTTCACGGGATGGTCGGCGGGCTGTGTGAGCTGATGGAGGATGCGCACACGTCGGCGGCTCTGTGCCGCAGCCGAGAACACCGCAAGGCGGAACTGGTCCTTGTTCACGGCCTGTGAGCAGGAGAAGGTGAAGAGGATACCGCCGGGGGCAATCTTCTCGAAGGCCTTGGCATTGAGCCTGCGGTAGCCCTGCAGAGCGTTTCGGAGGGCACTGCGGTGCTTGGCAAAAGCCGGAGGGTCGAGGATGATGAGGTCGTGGCGGCCGCTTTCCATATTGTCGAGATAGCGGAAGGCATCTTCGGCACGCGAGCTGTGGCGGCTGTCGCCGGGGAAGTTGAGCTCTACGTTGGCATCGGTGAGGGTGATGGCCTTTGCCGAAGAGTCGACCGACACCACCTCGCGTGCGCCGCCCTCGAGGGCATATACCGAGAATCCGCCCGTGTAGCAGAACATGTTGAGCACCGAGCGACCGTGGCTGTATCGGCCCACGAGCGAGCGGTTGTCGCGCTGATCCACGAAGAAACCGGTCTTCTGTCCGCGAAGCCAGTCGATGCGGAATGAGAGGCCGTTCTCGCGAGCGGTGTCGCTGATGAAATCGCCTATAAGGTAGCCGTTTGTGGCATCGAGGTGCGCCTTGTAGGGCAGGGTGGTCTCCGATTTGTAGTATACGCTCTTCACTCCGAGCTCGTCGATGGCCACGAGGGCTTCGGCTATGGTCTTGCGGGCGAAGTGCATACCCGGCGAGTGTGCCTGCACCACGGCGGTGGCGCCGTAGATGTCCACCACAAGGCCGGGGAGGAAGTCGCCCTCGCCGTGCACAAGGCGGTAGGCATCGGTGGCCTCGGAGGGCAGGCCGAGAGCCCGGCGCATGGCAGCAGCCTGCATAAGGCGCGAGCGGTAGAAGGCGGCGTCGATGCTCTCTGAGGCATCGAAGGTGAGCATACGCACGGCTATGCTGCCGATCTGGAAGTGGCCAAGACCCACGATGCGGCCATCGGCAGCGGCTACGGCCACGAGGTCGCCCTCGTCGATGCCGTCGCCATCCTGTGGCATACGGGTGAGCGCGCCCGAGAACACCCAGGGGTGGAAGCGGTCGAGCGACTCTTCTTTGCCGCGGCGCAAGCTGAGCACCGGCAGCCCGTTGTATTTCTTATCCATCTTATCCATCTTATTTTATAAAGAAACGGTAAATGTCGTTGCCGTTGGCATATACCAGGAGCAGGAGGAGGAACACGAAGCCGCATGTGTTGACAACTTCGAGGAAGCGGTCGGAGGGCTTGCGGCCGGTAGCCATCTCAACGAGCAGGAAGAGGGTGTAGCCGCCGTCGAGCCCGGGGATGGGGATGATGTTCATGAAGGCGAGGATGATGGAGAGGAAGGCCGTGATCTGCCAGAAGGAGTACCAGTTCCAAGCCGAGGGGAAGAGGTCGCCGAGGGTGCCGAAGCCTCCGAGGCTCTGCGCGCCCTCCTTGGTGAAGACGAGCTTCATCGACGACACGTAGCTTGCAAGGCGGTCGGTGCCAATCTCCCAGCCTCGGGGCAGCGACTGCCAGAGCGAGTAGTTCACCCGCTGTCGGTCGAAAATCTCCAGCGGCGAGAGCATCTGTATGCCAATCTTGCCTGCTTCGCTGATGCCTACGGGCAGGAGAGCCTGCGAGCCGTCGGCGCGGAGCACGCGCATAGTCACGGTGTCGCCGGCATGAGCCTTGAGCGAGGGCAGAAATTCGGTGATTGTGGGCACCGTGTCGGCGCCTACGGTGAGGATGCGGTCGCCCTGTGCCAGGCCTGCATGGAGCGCCGGCTCGCCGGGCATGAGCTTGGCTACTACCACGGGCACGCGCATAGCCATGGGCACGTAGTCCTTGCCTTTGGTGGCCACGCTGCGGATGAGCTCGTCGGAGATAGTCACGGTGGTGGTGTCGGAGCCGCGGAGCACACCCACACGGGCACCGGGCTGAATCATATCCCAGGCCAGAGAGTAGTCTTTGGCGTCGATAGGCTTGCCGTCGAGGGTGAGGAGGATGTCGCCGTCGCAGAAGCCTGCGGTTTTCATCTCATCGCTGAAGTCCATGCCTTCGGTCATAGCCTGGAAGGGAATCACATCGTCGCCCCAGTGGAAGGCTATGCCGGTGTATATCACGATTGCGAGCACGAAGTTCAGCACCACGCCCGCCACCATCACGCACAGGCGCTGCCACGCGGGCTTGGAGCGCAGTTCCCAGCTCTGAGGCTCCGAGGCAAGGTCGTCGGCACTCTTGGTCTCATCCACCATGCCGGCGATGTCGCAGTATCCGCCCAGGGGCACCCAACCGAGGCCGTACACGGTGTCGCGCCACGTGGGCTTGCCGTCGGGGCGCGGTGTGTGGCTCTTGCCTACTTTAAGCGATATTGCGCCCTTGCTGCCGTTTCGTGCGGCGATGTCGAGGGTGCCCTTCATCGGGTCGTAGCGCAGGAGCGAGAACCACGGGTTGAAGAAGAGATAGAAGCGGTTTACTTTCACGACGAAGATACGCGCGAAGATATAGTGTCCAAACTCGTGGACTGTGACAAGAATCACCAGTGCGAGCACGAGCTGTGCGGCTTTTACAAGTATTTCCATTATTTCTGTGATTAAGCCGCAAAGTTACGAATTTTTTTCGGTAGGGTGCAAATATGAGGCCTACAATGCATAACATTACATGTCTTAGCACCATCGGTGCACGCTCAGTAGACGAAAATTTACTAATTTTGCAGCGTGAAACGCTTATTTTACATCATATTGGCATGCGCCTTCCTTGCGCCGCCGGTGCTTGCCTCCGAGCCCGACTCCATGGCCACCGAGGTGCTGCAGGAGGTGGTGGTGTCGGGGCAGGGTGCCCGCCGGCGCATGGCCGAGCTGCATCTCGGCGTGGAGCAGCTTGAGCTTGGTCGCTTGGCCAAGATGCCTATGCTCATGGGTGAGAACGACCTCATCAAGGCTATCACCCTCATGCCGGGTGTACATGCCGAAGGCGACGGTGCCGGTGGCTTCGAGGTCCGTGGCGGTACTTCGGCGCAGAACCTTGTGCTCCTCGACGGCATCACACTCTACGATCCCGCACATGTGATGGGCATTTTCTCCACGTTCAACGACGATGCAATCAGCCGTGCCACGCTCTACAAAGGCCCTATCCCGGCTGCTTACGGCGGCGCCACGGCTTCGGTGCTCGATGTGGCGCTCGACCACGGAGGCGCAGAGAGCTATCATGCCTCGGCCACTGTGGGGCTCTTGCTGGCAAAGGTGATGGCCTCGGGTCCTATTGTCAAAAAGCACCTGAGCATGGCCGTGACGGCGCGCCGCTCCTATGCCGACGTATTCCTTGCCATGGTGCCGAAATTCCGTGGCACGGTGATGAACTTCTACGATGTCACGGCCAAGGTGCGCTGGATGCCGGCAGGCAATCACAGTGTGGATGCATCGTTCTACGTCGGGCACGATAATATGGCCGTGAAAGATGTGATGGGCATGTACTGGGGAAACATCGGCGGGTCTATCCGCTGGACGGCGCACCGTGGCGATGCCCTCACGGCTACCACCACGGCGGCGCTCACTCACTACTCGCCCGACATGCGCACCACCATGGGCTCGGCCGACAGCCGCCTGCGCGAGTACATCCACTCATATTCTCTCAACAGCAAGCTCGACTTCGCCCTCGCCGAGGGGCACGCCATCGAAGCCGGGCTCCGCTCCGAGCTGCTGCGCGTGAAGTCGGCGGAGATGGATGTGAACTCAAGGCGTGAGCTCGATGTGCGCTCCGGTTGGCAGAACGCCCTTTGGATTGACTACGAGGGCTCTTTCGGCCGCCTCAGCCTCTCGGCAGGCCTGCGCCTCGAGCTCTTCTCGGCCATGAGCGGCAGCCGCTTCCATGAGTTCGCGGCCGCTGGCGAGACTACGCCCGATTTCTCGGCGCGGACCTACGTCGATGCTGCGCCGCGCCTCGGCATCAAGTACGAGCTCAACAAGCAGCACAACATCAAGCTCGGCGCCGGCTTGAGCACGCAGAATCTGCACGCCCTCCGCTCGAGCACCACGAGCTTCCCCTTCGACCGCTATGCACTCACTTCGGCCACAGTCAAGCCCGAGCGCACGCTCCAGGCCGGCATCGGCTATGCTGGCATGAGCTCCGGTGCCGACTACGACTGGAGCGCCGAGTTCTACTGCAAGCACATGCGGAATGTCTACGACTATGAGGATGGGCGCACGATGTACTCCCGGGTCAACATCGAGAGCATAATCAAGGGCGGACGCGGCCGAAGCGCAGGCCTCGAGCTGATGCTGCGGAAGAACACCGGGCGCCTCACCGGATGGCTGTCGTACACACTTTCGGCCACTCAGACACGGATAGAGGGCATCAACGGCGGCCGATGGTACGATGCCTCGAACGACCGCAGGCACGATGTGTCGCTCACCGCCACATACCACATCAACGACCGCTGGGACGTATCCGGCCTGTGGGTGTACACTTCCGGCCGACCGCTCACCGCTCCCGATGCAAAGTACGAGCTCGACGGCGAAGTCTGCTACTACTATTCGGCACGCAACTCCTACCGCACACCGGCCACTCACCGCCTCGATCTTTCGGCAATCTACACGCGTGTGGGCCGGCGGTTTACATCGCAGGTGTCGTTCGGGCTCTACAACACCTATTGCCGCTACAATCCATTCATAATATACTTTGAGGACGACCCCAGCCACCCCTCGGGAACGCGCGCCGTGCAGCGCTCGCTTTTCGGCCTGCTGCCATTCGTTTCATATACGATAAAATACTGATGAACAGATTGCTGACTTTCGCAGCCGCCCTCGCCGGCCTGCTGTGCACATCATGCGAGAAAGAGCTTGACTTCGACTACAGCGAGATCGAGCCGCTCACCGTGATAGAAGCCTCACTCACAGCATCGGAGGCTTCGGTGCGCATAGCTCGCACGAGCAATATGGACGAGCCCCTCGACCGCACACCCACAGTCGATGCCACGGTGGTGCTCGCCGACCTCACCACGGGCGTCGAGCGCACTCTTGCTGCCGATGCCGGCGGCATTTTCACCCTCGCCGAAGGCGGCATCGAAGGGCAAGACTATCGCCTCAGTGTGAGCTGCCCCACAGGCCGCTATACAGCCACGGCCACAATGATGCCAAAGGTCGAAATCGAAGATGCCTCGTTCAGTTGGATTAAGATGCCTTACGACCGAGTGGCGCTCTTCGAGCTCATCTTCCGCGATGTGACCGACACGCCGGGCGACTGCTACCGTGTGCGCCTCTACCGCAACGGGGTGCCGTACCGTCGCTCCATCGTGCGCGACAACAGCGCCGACGGCGGCCTTATATCGGTCACATTCATGACAACGCGCCTCGACATCGATGCCGAGGGCGACGACGACCTTCTCATCGACGGCGACATCGTCACCGCTGCGGTCGACTGCATCCCGCGTGCCCTCTACGACTACTTCGAGGCCATAAGCTCGGGCAGCAACGGCGACTGCATGTTCGAGGGCGGCTACTGTCTCGGCTACTTCCTCGCCTCGCCCGTCACTACCGTCTCGCTCGCCTTCTGCCGGCCTTGAATATCGCTCACGAGAGCGAAAAAGAGGTGAACACCTTGATTGATGTTCACCTCTCGGTTCGATATGCGGTCGGTTGACTGCTTACTTGATGAGGTCGGCGCCAGTCATCTCCTCGGGCTTGGGAAGGCCCATGATGTGGAGGATGGAGGGTGCAACGTCGGCGAGGATGCCGTTGTCGACCTTGGCGTCCTTGTCGGCGGTTACGTAGACGAAGGGCACGGGGTTGAGCGAGTGCGCGGTGTTGGGGGTACCGTCGGCGTTCTCGGCATTGTCGGCATTGCCGTGGTCGGCGATGATGATTACTTCGTAGCCGTGAGTCTTGGCGGCCTCTACGGTGTCGTGCACGCAGGTGTCGAGGGCTTCAACGGCCTTCTGGATTGCGGGGTAGATGCCTGTGTGGCCCACCATGTCGCCATTGGCGTAGTTGACCACGATGAAGTCGTACTTCTCGCTGTCGATGGCAGCCACGAGTTTGTCTTTCACCTCGAAGGCGCTCATCTCGGGCTTGAGGTCGTAGGTGGCCACCTTGGGCGAGGGCACCAGGATGCGGTCTTCACCGTCGAAGGGCTGCTCGCGGCCGCCGTTGAGGAAGAATGTCACGTGAGCGTATTTCTCGGTCTCGGCGATGTGGAGCTGCTTCTTATCCTGCTTTGCGAGGTACTCGGCGAGGGTGTTCTGCACGTCCTCTTTGTTGAAGATGATGTGCACGCCCTTGAAAGATGAGTCGTAGGGGGTCATGCAGTAGTACTGCAGCCCGGGGATGGTGTGCATGCCTTCTTCGGGCATATCCTTCTGTGTGAGCACTTCGGTGATTTCTTTGGCGCGGTCGTTGCGGTAGTTGAAGAAAATCACGCAGTCGTCGGGCTTGATGGTGCCGTCGACGGTGCTGTTGTTGATGGGCTTGATAAACTCGTCGGTCACGTCCTCATCGTAGCTTTCCTGCATGGCTGCTACCATGTCGGCGGCCTGCTTGCCCTTGCCGTCGACGAGGAGGCCGTAGGCTTCTTTTACGCGATTCCAGCGGTGGTCGCGGTCCATGGCGTAGAAGCGGCCTATGATCGAAGCTATCACGCCGGCCGATTTGGCGCAGTGTGCCTCTACTTCTTTGATGAAGCCCAGGCCGCTGCGGGGGTCGGTGTCGCGGCCGTCCATGAAGCAGTGGAGATATACCTTGGTGAGATTATATTTCTTGGCGATGTCGCACAGGGCGAAGAGGTGGTCGAGCGAGGAGTGCACGCCGCCGGTGGATGTGAGGCCCATGAAGTGCATGGCTTTGCCGGTGGTGGCGCAGTACTCGAAAGCCTGCTTGATCTCGGGGTTGTCGAGGATTTTTCCGCTCTCGATCGATTTGTTGATTTTCACGAGGTCCTGGTACACGATGCGGCCTGCACCGATGTTGAGGTGACCGACTTCGGAGTTGCCCATCTGACCGTCGGGGAGGCCTACGAACTCACCGCTGGCCTGGAGCTCGGAGTGGGGATATGTCTTTACGAGGTAGTCCCAGTAGGGAGTGGGGGTGTTGTAGATGGCGTTGGCATGGTTGTGTTTGCCTATGCCCCATCCGTCGAGGATGATAAGGAGTGCTTTGTGTGCCATATATTTAGAGTGTCATTTTGAATTTTGTTCGATGTCGTCGAGGCGCTCGCGGCGCAGTCGCTCACGACGCTTCAGGCTCAGGTGCAGGAGCACCAGTATTATCAGGGTGATGGCTATGGTGCCGAAGTAGAATAGCGCCGACGTGCGGCCTGCGGCATAGTCGCTGTAGCCAATGCCGGCCATCACTGCGAGGTAGACGGCCAGGATGAGGGGTATGATGGTTGAACGCTGTGCTTTCATTTTTTGTTTTCGATGGTATTGCTGCTTTTTTCGGGCTTTGGCTCGGGCAGGTGCCTGTACTTCGATGCCTTGGGGTCGAATTTATTTTCTCTCAGGTAGCTGTAGATATTGAGGCACGCCCAGGCATCGAGGGCTGCGTAGGCCTGCTGGGCATCGGTGAGAGTGTCGGCCTCCCAGTTGGTGAGGCGCTGGCCTTTGGATATACGTTGCCCGAAGATTATAGCGTAGATTTTCTGGAGTGATATGTCGGAGATTTCGTAGTGCTTCACCATGTCCTGAAGGTCGATGAAGCCCTGAGGATTGATTTCGCCGGAGCGGCGGAGCACGGTGAAGTCGTCGTGCACGGAAAGGCCAATCTTGAGGCAATCGGGATTTTCAAGGAAGGCCTTGAGCTCGGCGCAGATGCCGATTTTGTTGAGCCGGAAGAGGAAGCATCGGTCGGCGGTGCTGAGCTGCATCAGCGCCACCTTGTGTGTGCGCCCTTTGTGGAATGAGGGACGGGTCTCGGTGTCGAAGCCCACCACTTTCTCGCGGCTCAGCACGCGGAGAGCGGCATGTGCCACCGCCGCGGAGTCGACCACGGTGATTTCGGCGGGGTATTCAACCACCGGCAGCTCGGCAAGCTGCTCTTTGCTGATGCTGATGATGTAGTTCTGCGCTTTCACTATACAAAATTACGCATTAATAAGCAAATAAGATAGCCTTTATACAAAATTAACGTATCGCGGGCATCGTGGTGAAGAAGGCATCGGGGAAGTGTGCCGCCACGTAGCGCTCGACGAAGGCCGAGGTGTCGGCGGCGATGATTTCGTCGCTGTCGTAGTAGCGGTTGTAGATCACTCCGAGCAGCCGTATGCCCTTGGCTTTGATGGCTTCGAGCGAGAGCACTGTGTGGTTGATGGAGCCAAGGCGGCCGTTGGTCACCAGCACTAAGGGCAGGGCGTGCCCGGCCACATAGTCGATGGCGAAGTAGCTGTCGGTGATAGGCACGTAGAGGCCGCCGGCACCCTCGATGAGCACGCGGTCGTAGCGGCGCAGCAGCTCGGCGGTGGCACGCTCGATGGCGCCGAGGTCGATGCTGCGCCCGTCGATGCGGGCAGCAAGCTGTGCCGAGGCGGGGTAGGAGAGTATCACAGGTGCGGTGAGGCCTTCGTTGTCCTCGGGCAGAGGGCCTGTGCCGAGCAGGCGGCGGTGCGCCTCGATATCCTCCGAGGTCTCGTGGCAGCCTGTCTGAATAAATTTCTGAGTGATCACGCTCAGCCCTTGCTCCATGAGTGTGCGGGCATAGTGTGCTGTGGCGTAGGTCTTTCCGGCATCGGTGTCGATGCCGCTGATGAATATGGCTTCTGAGGGTTTATTGCTTAGTTTCATTTTTTACGCAGTATCATGATCAGAGGGCGGTAGGTGGCACGGTAGCGCCCGTCGAGGTCGGCCGGATAGCGGTCGAGAGCTTTTTTCAGTGAGCCATCGGCACCACTGCGGTCGAGCGAGTTCACGCCGGTGGCCTTGAGGTGGCGGAATACATCGATGGCCGAGCCGAAGTCGAGGCTGTGCCGGTAGCTCTCGCTGTGCAGCAGCTCGAAATCATCGGGCACGAGGCTTAGCCACTGTGCAGCATCGGGCAGGGCGAGGCTCTTGCCCGTGGCTGCTGAGACCTCGTGCAGATTGCCGCGCACAAAAGTGCTCAGCAGGGCGTAGCCGCCGGGGCGCAGCACGCGCGCGCACTCGGCAAAGAAGCGCGAGGGGGAGTTGAACCACTGGATGGTCGATGCCGACGCAACGATGTCGAGCGAGCCGGCGTGCAGCTCCATGATGGCCGTCTCGGCATCGCAGCGGCAGAAGTTTACGCCGGGAGCGGCGCTCAGGGGTGCCTCTCCGGCGATGTCCCACAGCTCGAGGCTGCCGCCCGGCTTCATCGTCGAAGCCAGCAGGCGGCTCAGCATACCCGAGCCGCAGCCCACCTCGAGCACTGCGGCTCCCGCGCGCCGGCACCGGGCCTCGACGCCGAGCGAGCAGGCTGCGCGCCACAGGCGCTCCACTATCGCGGCCTGCACGCTGGCAGCATCCTGATAGCTGGCTCGCCCTTTGGCGAAGCGCTCGCCCACACGCATCTTGTCCACTACGTAGCGGTCGATAACTTTTTGGATGTCGACCAGATGGGGCTCGTCGACAAGCTCCACCGGCGTACCTTGCCACGCCCGCCACTGGTTCACGGCGGGGAAGATGGCATCGTCGCGGCCTATCACCGCCAGATCCCAGCGGCGCACAGGCTCGCAGGGCAGCAGGGGGAAGGGGTAGAAGGCCAGCAGCTCGTCTTTGAGCCCGTCGATATCGCGTGCGGGCATGGTGGCGGCGAAGTGCTCGAAGCGCTCGCGGCTGCCTGCCACACGGCGGTAGAACTTATGCAGCGAGCGCTCGTCGAGGCCGTCGAGAGTGCCTGCGAAAGTAGCTTCGGGGATACCTCTGAGGCGGTCGACGGGGTAGAGCGTGCCGCACACGGCGATGCGGCGCGTCACCTTGCGCTCGATAGAATAGGTGGTCACCGCCGATGCGTAGACACCGAGCGACCAGGCCACTATGCAGATTTCGCGGTAGGGGTGGCAGAAACTCCAGTCGATGCTCATCGAAGCGTAGTCCCACACCACGGCGATGTCGTAGCCGGGGCGGCGAAGCGACGCAAAAGGCGCGGCATCCATGGCCCAACCCGCGAATACGAGAATCAGGCGCTCCGAGCCGCTGTGTGTCACAAATTGATGTTTCATCGACGTGCAGAAAAACAGCCACAAAATTACAAAAATAATAGAGCACGGACAAGAGCCGAAAAGTAAATCGTGCTCCAAATTCCGAATGGCTTGTGAAATGATTTGTGAATGGCGTGAAGATACATGTTGGTGATAATCGGCATGTATATATGCTTATTTTCACATCTTACACACAAAAGCAGTCATTTGCCCATCTGGCTACGTTATTTTCAATATATTCGGCAATTCGATTGCCATCGCTGTTGTCGCGGATTATATGGTCATGATAGCGCGACTGCCATCCGAATTCAATATTATTTCGTCGAGCATAGCGGGTAACAGCTTGTTTATATCCACCAACCACGACACCCAATGCAGTCCGAATCGTAGGGATGCACCCCGGTGCATCCGCATTTTCGCGTATGCGAATTATTGCGTGCACATGATTAGGCATAATGACAAATAATGGAACCTCGACATAGGCGTAGTGAGAAGCAAGCGTCGCCATACAGCGCTCAGCTTCCAAGCCAATAGGCGTGTAAATCATTTCTCCATTGATGATTTTCCCAAAATAATGTTCTTTGTTGCGAGTACAGATTGTGATGAAATAATCACCGCCAGAGTAGTCGTGAAATTCGGCTCTGATATTTTTACGTTGTGGCAAAGTGTGTTTGGTATCGTTTTGCATGGCGGATGCACCGAGGTTTTGTTTGGCGGATGCACCGAGGTTTTGTTTGGCGGATGCACCAGGGTTTTGTTTGGCGGATGCACCGGGGGTTTGTTTGGCGGATGCACCAGGGTGCATCCCTACGGGGTCATTCATGACGGAAGGGTTTTGCCGTTGGCACACTTTCGGAGCCAAAGGAGGGCTGCGGCGGTGGCTGCGATGCTTGCCACTGTGAGCCATGCAGGCCACAGCTCGGGGGCGGCATCGAGGGCTTCGGCACCCTCGGCGCGCACTTGGTGCCAGGCCGAGAGCACGAAGAGGGTGTTGTTGAGGGCATGGGCTGTCACGGGGAGCCACAGGCTGCCGCTCCATAGCAGGAGGTAGCCGAAGAATGCGCCGAGCAGTAAGCGGGGCACAAAGCCGAAGAGCTGCATGTGCAGTGCCGAGAAGCAGAAGGCCACAGCCCACACGGCCACGTGCCGATTGACTCCACCGGTGGTGAGCAGGCGCTGGAAGCATCCGCGGAAGAGGAGCTCCTCAGAGAGTGCCGCGAGCAACCCTACGATGAGGAGGTTGAGTATCAGTGCCGGAGTCGATGTGTCGGCCATGAGCAGGCGCATGGTGCCGCCGGCCGCGCTCTCCATGGCTCGCGCGGCAGCCTCGAAGCCTGCCAAGGCTTCGGGCAGGGAGATGTGGTAGTTCCAGTAGATTATGGCTTCCTGCGCAGGAAGCGACACGCCCATGGCCACTATTGTGGCGGCAACGGCCACGAGCGAGGGGCGGCGTGTGAGTGCAAGCAGCTCGGCGGGGCGGCGCGTGACCAACAGGGCCGTGACTATGGCCGGGATGATGAAGGTGAGGAAGTCTTGGGTGACGGCGCTTATGCGCACGGCAGCTGCAGGATTGGCCGCGAGCACGCGCCCTAGCAGATATGAGGCGGCGGCAGTGAGCACGAAGCATATCAGGAATGTGCAAAGCAGGAGCAGGAGGCGCTGGCCGAGGCTTAGCACGAGGTCGCTTTTGGTGAAGGTCATTGTGTCAGATTTTTGTGTAGAATGGTTCGACGAGCTTTATATACTCTTCGGTGGGGGTGCCGTCGGGGCGGCGCAGCATCAGAGTATCGCAGTGGCAAGAGCCGTCGGCCCCGGCGAAGTCCCAGAGCGTGCGTGTGGGAGCCTTGCGTGGCGAGCCGACCACATCGAGGCGACGGCGCAGCTTGAGCCCGGCCATCTCGGCGGCGAAGATTATGTCGTCGGCAATGTCGGCGGGGCTCACCATGCCGAGGTGTCCGTCGGGAGCGAGCCATAGCCGCGCTTTGGCGATAAGGCTTGCATACGAGAGCCCTTGCTGGTGGCGCGCTGCGGCACGTGCTGCATCTGGAGCGGTCTCGCCGGTGGTGAAGTAGGGTGGATTGCTGATTATGAGGTCGAGGGCTGCCCCGGGCTGCCATAGGGAGAAATCGCCGTGCACCACCTCGAGCCTGTCGGCCCAGGGACTGCGGCCGAAGTTGTAGACCGCTGCTTCGGCAGCGCCGCTGTCGAGCTCAAGGGCGTGGATATGAGCTTCGGGGCAGCATTGTGCGCAGATGAGGGCGAGGATGCCCGAGCCCGCGCCAACGTCGGCTACGGTGCGGGCCGATGGGTGTGCCGATGCAAACCATGCCCCGAGGAGCACGCTGTCGGAGCACACCTTCATGCCGCATCCGCGGTCGTCGACATCGAATTGCTTGAAGTGGAAGTCGGCCATGGTCAGCGGGGCGATTGAGCTTCGGCTACGCCGGTGTTGTGCTTGTCGAAGATATTGCGGGAGCGGCGGGCAAACTCCTGTGCACGGGCCGTCCATGCGGGCACACGCACGCTGTCGGCCTCAAGTACCCTGAAGTTGGAGCCGTCGGCACCGGCCGGAAGTGTGAAGAGCAGGCGGTAGTCGGCGGCTTTTACCTGCGGCACACGGTCGGCCCCGCGGAAGAGCTTCACATGGAGCATGGCACCGCCGCGGGTGTCGGCGGTCTTCATGTTCGACACGAAGTTGCCGAGCGAGTACACCAGCAGCACATTGCGGCCCTCGATGTAGCGGTTTGGCCTGAGCTCCATGGGCTGTATCACGTGGGGGTGTGCGCCCACAATCATATCCACGCCTATGGCTTCGAGGAAGTCGGCGAGGTGCTTCTGCGCTGTGTTGGGCAGCAGTTTGTACTCGTCGCCCCAGTGGATGCACACGCACACGAGCTCGGCACCGGCAGCGCGCGAAGCATCCACATCGGCGCGTATGCGCGCGCGGTCGATATAGTCCACGGCCACGCCCTTGCGGGGCTCTATGCCGTTTGTGCCGTAGGTGTAGTTGAGGAAGCCTATGCGGAAACCGTTGACGGGCAATATCAGAGGCAGAGACTCGGCGCGCGCGGTGGTGTCGGTGTAGGTGCCCAGGTGTGCGAGGCCGCGCTTGTCGAGCACGTCGATGGTGGAGCGCAGGCCGTCGGGACCGCGGTCGAGGGTGTGGTTGTTGGCCGTGAGAAAAAGGTCGAAGCCTGCGTCGGCGAGTGCGTCGACGAAGGCTTCGGGTGCGTTGAAGCATGGGTAGCCCGTGTGCGGGGCTTTACCCACGGGAGTCTCGAGGTTGACCACGGCAAGGTCGGCAGTCGACACTATGGGCTCGATGGCATCGAAGTAGCCGGAGTAGTCGTAGCCGCCGCGGGTGCTTGCAGCCTCGAGCTGTGCCTTGTGCTGCATGGCATCGCCCACAAAAATCAGGTCGGCCTCATCGTAGCCGAGTACGAGCGAGGCGAGCGAGGTGAAGAGCGGAAGCAGCCATGCCGTGAGCATATTTTAATCGCGGTTCTTGGCAGCCTGCAGAGTGTTGAGCATGAGCGACACTATGGTCATCGGGCCCACACCGCCGGGCACGGGTGTGATGGCAGAGCACTTGGGAGCCACTGCTTCGAAGTCGACATCGCCGCAGAGGCGGAAGCCCGACTTGCGCGTGGCATCGGGCACGCGGGTGGTGCCTACGTCGACCACTACCGCGCCGTCGGCCACCATGTCGGAGGTGACGAAGCCGGGGCGGCCCAGAGCTGCTACAAGGACATCGGCTTGGCGAGCTATCTCGGGCAGATTGGCCGTGCCGCTGTGGCACACCGTGACAGTGGCATCGGCTTGCTGTCCTTTCTGCATGAGCATGGCAGCCAGGGGCTTGCCTACGATGTTGCTGCGGCCTATAATCACCACACGCTTGCCGGCAGTGCTGATGTCGTGGCGGCGCAGGAGCTCCACGATGCCTGCGGGAGTGGCCGAGTGGAAGCAGGGCAGACCGACCGACTGCTTACCTACATTGACGGGGTGGAAGCCGTCGACATCCTTTGCCGGGTCGATGGCCTCGATTACGGCCTGCTCGTCGATGTGTCGGGGCAGAGGGAGCTGCACGATGAAGCCGTCGACATCGGGGTCGGCGTTGAGCCGCTCTATTTCGGCCATGAGCTTTGCCGGGTCGAGGGGTGCCTCGGGAGTGCTCTCCATCCTTATGAGCGAAGATTTGAAGCCGCACTCGGCGCAGGCTTTCACTTTGTTGGCTACGTAGGTCTCGCTGCCTCCGTCGTGGCCCACGAGGATGGCTGCGAGGTGTGGCACCTTGAGGCCTTTCTCCTTGCGGAGCTCTACCTCACGGGCTATCTCGGCCTTAATCTGAGCCGCTGTGGCTTTTCCGTCGATCAGTTGCATGGTGGCTATGTGTGGTTTTAATAGTGTTCGTTAATGGTCTATCGGCGGCGCTGAGCCTGACGCATCTGGCGCATCATGGCTGCGGGGTTCGAGCCCATGTTGCTCACCTGATGCATCACCTTGCGGATTTGGTCGAACTGCTTGAGCAGGCGGTTCACATCCTGCACTTTGGAGCCCGAACCGGCGGCGATGCGCTGCACGCGAGTGCCACGGATCACCTCGGGGTGCTCGCGCTCGTAGGGGGTCATCGACATGATGATGGCCTCGATACCCTTGAAGGCGTTGTTGTCAATGTCGACATCCTTGATGGCCTTGCCCACACCGGGGATCATGGCAGCCAGATCCTTGATGTTGCCCATCTTCTTGATCTGGTTGATTTGCTTAAGGAAGTCGTTGAAGGTGAACTGGTTCTTGCGCAGCTTCTTGGCAAGTTCCTCGGCTTCTTTCTCGTCGAACTGAGCCTGAGCCTTCTCCACGAGCGACACGATGTCGCCCATGCCGAGAATACGGTCGGCCATACGTGCCGGGTAGAACACGTCGATGCCGTCGAGGCTCTCGCCCGTGCCGACGAATTTGATGGGCTTGTTGACCACACTGCGTATCGAGAGTGCCGCACCGCCGCGGGTGTCGCCGTCGAGCTTGGTGAGCACCACGCCGCCGAAGTCGAGACGCTCGTTGAAGGTCTTGGCGGTGTTTACGGCATCCTGACCCGTCATGGCATCGACCACGAAGAGCACTTCGCCGGGCTTGATGGCATTTTTGATGGCCTCGATTTCGTCCATCATCTGCTCATCGACAGCCAGGCGGCCGGCCGTGTCGACAATCACCAGGTCGTAGCTGTGCGCCTTGGCGTAGTCAACGGCACGCGTGGCTATGCCTACGGGGTCTTTCACGCCGTCCTCGGTGTAGACGTCCACACCGATAGAGCCTGCCAGCACCTTGAGCTGGTCGATGGCCGCGGGGCGGTATACGTCGCAGGCCACAAGGAGGGGGCGCATCGACTTCTCGGCCTTGAGCTTCTTGGCGAGCTTGCCGGTGAAGGTGGTCTTACCCGAGCCTTGCAGGCCCGACATGAGGATAATGGCAGGCTTGCCGGTGAGGGTGAGCTGAGCGGCGTCGCCACCCATGAGGGCGGTGAGCTCGTCGTGCACGATTTTCACCATGAGCTCGCCGGGCTTGATGGCGTTGATCACATTCTGGCCGAGAGCTTTCTGCTTTACGGTGTCGGTGAACGTCTTGGCTACCTTATAGTTTACGTCGGCGTCGATGAGGGCGCGGCGCACGTCCTTGAGGGTTTCGGCAACGTTTATTTCAGTGATGCGTCCTTGGCCTTTGAGGAGCTTGAAACTTCGCTCGAGGCGGTCGCTGAGTTTTTCGAACATAAGCTATATATTATGAGAGTCTGCCGGTGTGCCGCGTGGCTATTTGAGCAGACGGTTCGTGGCTGTATCGGGGAAAATTACTGTGGGCTTGAAGGTGCGAGCTTCCTCGGGAGTCATGGTGGCGTAGCTCATGATGATCACTACGTCGCCGGGCTGCACCAGGCGTGCTGCGGCACCGTTGAGGCATATCGTGCCTTCGCCGCGCGCACCGGCTATGGTGTAGGTGTCGAGGCGGGCACCGTTGTTATTGTTCACAATATACACCCTCTCGCCGGGCAGGATGCCGGCGGCGTCGAGGAGGTCTTCGTCGATAGTGATGCTTCCGATGTAGTCGAGGCGCGCCTCGGTCACGGTCACGCGGTGTATTTTGGATTTAAGAACCTGAATGTACATGGTCGGTTTAATAACGGATATTGTCGATAAGGCGCACGCCGCCGCAGTATACCGTGGCACAGCCTGCTGCGCCTGCGGCACCCGCTTCTTCCCAGCGCTCGATGGGCTGCATGGTGTCGGCATCCACTATCTGGTAGTATTCAGCTTCGAGGCCGTCAACATCGTTGATGGCGGCTTCGGTGGCGCGTGCCACTTCGGCGGCCTGCATACCTTGCGCCTTCAGATTGACGCTCTCAAGGAGGATATGGCGGATTTTAGGAGCAAGGGCGCGAGCCTCGGGGCTCAGGCGCACATTGCGGCTCGACAGCGCCAGGCCGTCGGCTTCGCGCACGATAGGGCAGGGCACGATGTCGATGTCGAAGCCTTCGATGGCTGCCATGCGGCGGATAACGGCAATCTGCTGGAAGTCTTTCTCGCCGAAGTAGGCGCGGGTAGGCTTGGTCATGGCAAAAAGTTTGCTCACAATCTGTGCCACGCCGTTGAAGTGACCGGGGCGCATGGCACCTTCCATCACCTCGGCCACAGGACCAAGGTCGAACACGCGGGTATCGGGCTCGGGGTAAACCTCCTCGACGGCGGGCACGAAGGCGTAGTCGACGCCACACTCCTCGAGCATGGCGCAGTCGGCCTCTTCGGTGCGCGGATAAGTGCGGAGGTCGTCGGGATTGTTGAACTGGGTGGGATTGACAAACACGCTCACAATCACCACATCGTTCTCTTTGCGGGCGCGCTCTACCAGCGACCGGTGGCCGGCATGGAGAGCTCCCATCGTGGGCACGAGCCCTATGCTTTTGCCTGCACGGCGGGCTGCATCAACAGCCTCGTCGAGCCTTTTTACGCTACGGATTATTTCCATTTTGTTGAATTATTGCCTGCAAAATTACAAAATAAATGTAAAACCACCAAACCCTATAAGCGTCAAGTGTATAAACGCCAACGAGGCGACGCCTCCCGGTGTCGCCTCGTTGGTAATAAACCAATCATTATCACATTTCTTGCAATGGAAAAAGTAATTCTCACTTTCTGATATTACAACATCGGCGGTTGCGAAAAGGTTCGCACCACCACAAATTTTTTTCGTGGACAGTGCCGAAGCTGCGGTATAGACGCCAACGAGGCGACGCCTCCCGGTGTCGCCTCGTTGGTAATAAACCAATCATTATCACATTTCTTGCAATGGAAAAAGTATTTCTCACTTTCTGATATTACAACATTGGCGGCTGCGAAAAAGTTCGCGCCACCCCGAAAATTTTTTTCAGGGCGGCGCGTGTGCCGTGCATTGTCCGGGCTGTCTACTTGCCTTTCTTCACACCTATTTCATCGAGTGCGCGGTGGTAGAGGGCCGCGTTGATGCGGTGCCGGTCGTAGGTCTCGGTGAAGTTGTGGTAGCCCGAGAAGTCGGGTCGGGCGCACATATAGAGGTAGTTGTGCTGGGGTGCATCGAGGATGGAGTCGATGGTGGTGCCCTCGGCAATGCGTATCGGGCCCGGGGGCAGGCCGTGGTTGCGGTAAGTGTTGTATAGCGATGGATACTTCGTGCGGTGACTTGTGATGCGTCGCAGGGCGAAGTCGCCGGCGGCAAATTTCACCGTCGGGTCCGACTGCAGGTACATGTTCTTGTCGAGCCGGTTGAGGTAGAGGCGTGCGATCTTGCCGTGCTCGTCGCGGCGGTTGCTCTCCTCTTCTACTATAGAAGCCAGGGTGTGAGCCTGCTCGGGTGTGAGCCCTATCTTCCGGGCCTTGGCGCGCCGCTGCTCGTTCCAGAAGCTGTCGCGGTGATTGGCGAGTGTGCTCACCACCGTAGCCGGAGATACCGTCCAGTAGAACTCGTATGTGTCGGGCAGTATTGCCGCAGGATACTCCTGCGCCGAGAACCCTTTGGCCGAGAGCACGCTGTCGGTAGCGGCCATGAAGGCTGCCGAGTCGAGCTCAAGCACGGCTGCGGCCTTTGAGGCTACGTCGGAGATAAAGCGGGCGTTGTTGAAGGTGAAGCGCACGGGAGTCTGCCGGCCCTTGGCCATGGCTCGGCCTACGCGCAGCGCCGAGGTGCCGCGCTCCACCAGATATGAGCCGTGGGCGCTCTTGGGGGTGCCACCCTGCAGGCGCCACATCAGCGCCACCTTGGCGCCGAAGCTCTTGCCAAGGGCATCGGTGAGGATGGTGCGCACGTCGTGGCTGTCGGCGTCGCGTGGGATGTTCACTCGGGTGGGTTCGTATTCATATCCCGAGAAGGCGGTGTTGTAGGCCCATATCAAGGCGATGAGCACCACCAGAGCCGCACCTGCGGCAATGTAAAGTGATTTGCGACCTTTCTTTATGTTCATTATTCTTCTATCATTTCCTTTAGTGCCTCTTCGTCGCGCTTGCGCTCGGACGGCAGTTCGCCATCCTCACGGCTGCTGATGTAGAGGTCGTAGTATGCGAGTAGTAAAGTGGTGAGCGGCAGGGCGATAATCAGTCCTACGAAGCCGAGCAGCGTGCCCCACACCGATAGCGAGAGCAGGATGATGGCGGGGTTGAGCCCCATGGCCTTACCCATGATCTTGGGCGTGAGGAAGAAGTCCTGGATGCACTGCACCACGGCGTAGACTGCCATTGTGGCCCACCATATACTCCAGAAATCCACCTCGCTGTCGACCGACATCACCAGGCACAGCAGTGTGGTGGGCAGCAGTGAGATGAGCTGAAGATAGGGCACCATATTGAGCAGGCCTATGAAGAGCCCGAGCACCACTGCCAGCGGCAGCCCTATGATGCTGAAGCCGATGCAGAAGAGTATACCCACGCAGAAGGCTACCAGAGCCTGCCCGCGGAAGTAGTGGTTCATCGAGTCCTTCACGTCGGTGAGCACACGGAAGGTGGCGGGGCGGTACTTGGGCGGCACAAGGCGCTTGAAGCCCATGAGCAGGCGCTCGTAGTCGAGCATGATAAACACCACATACAGCAGCACCACAAACCAGCTGAATATACCCAGCACTATGTCGTAGCCGCCGGCGATAAACGACCACACCGTGTCGAGAATCGAGCGGATGTCCTGGCTCGTCATCCGCCGCGATATGCTGTCGAAGTCGATGTTGGTGCGCAGATACTCGTGCAGCCAGGCAGGTATGAATGCTGCGTCGGTGCCCTCGCGGGAGTAGTGTGTCACGAATGTAGCCACCTGGTGCATCTCGCTTAACACCGACGGCACCACGAACACCGATATGGCGGCAAGCACAAGGAGGCACTCGAAGAGGGTCATGGTGATAGGCAGCCAGCGCTTCTTCACACCGAGCAGGCGGCGGTTGTACTGCACGAAGGGCTCAAGCATATAGGCTATCAGCCAGGCCACCACGAAGGGCAGGAGCACAGCTTTCAGCAGGCTTATGAGCCAGATGGCTCCGGCACAGGCTGCCACGGCGATGAGCATGCGCACCACGCGGTCGAAGGTAAAGGGCCGGGCGGTAGAGGTCGATGCCGGATGCTGTGTATGTGCTTTTTGCGAGTCCATTTGCAGATGTATTTATGGTATCGCAAAATTAGATATTATGCTGCATACAAGCAAAAAGTGAGTGCTACAAAACAGCTGCAAAAGTCAAAGAATGTTAAAATCGCAAGAAAAATTTGGAGGATTGAAAAAGTCGCCGTAACTTTGCAGTGCAAAAAGCAAAGAACGCAAGGCGATTTAGTGTAGTGGCCTAGCACGCCACCCTCTCACGGTGGAGACCAGGGTTCGATTCCCTGATTCGCTACACAAAAGCAGGATAGTCAAGCTCGACATCCTGCTTTTTTTTACACCCCGGTACGTACTCTTCTCTCCCTATGAGCATCCGTAAAATCATTCATATCGACATGGACGCCTTCTATGCGTCGGTGGAGCAGCGCGACAATGCCGAGCTCCGGGGTCGGCCCGTAGCCGTAGGGCAGGCCGACGGGCGCGGTGTGGTGGCCGCCGCAAGCTATGAGGCGCGCCGCTTCGGGGTGCGCTCGGCCATGTCGTCGTCGAAAGCACGCAAGCTGTGCCCCGACCTCGTGTTCGTTGATTGCCGCTTCGATGTCTATAAATCGGTCTCGGCGCAAATTCACGACATATTTCACCGCTACACCGATGTGATCGAACCGATTTCTCTCGACGAGGCCTTTCTCGACGTCACCGTCAATAAGCCCGGCATCGAGCTCGCGCTCGATATTGCCAAGGAAATCAAGCGCTCCGTGCGCGATGAGCTGCATCTGGTGGCTTCGGCCGGAGTGTCGTACAATAAATTTCTGGCGAAGATTGCATCGGACTACCGCAAGCCCGACGGCCTGTGTGTGATACCGCCACAGCGCGCCATGGAGTTCATAGCCAAGATGCCCGTGGAGAGCTTCTGGGGTGTCGGGCCGGTGACGGCGGCAAAGATGCACTCCATGGGTATATACACCGGCGAGGACCTGCGCCGATATTCCATTCCCGAGTTGCGCCTCACATTCGGAAAAGCCGGCTCGCTGTTCTATAACTTCGCGCGCGGTATCGACAACCGCCCCGTAGAGCCCTGCCGTGAGCGCAAGTCGGTGGGCTGCGAAGAGACCCTCGACAGCGATATAAGCACCGCCGAAGAGTTCGACGACCTGCTCAAGCGCCTCACCGCTGAGCTGTGCCGTCGCCTCGGGAAGAAGAAGTTCGACGGCACCACCCTCACTCTCAAAGTCCGCTTCGCCGATTTCACCACCATCACGCGGGCACATTCGGGGCTGGAGTCGCTCGATGCAGGCACCATCCTCGGCGAGGCCCGCCGTCTCCTCGACAAGGCTTCCACAGCAGGCCGACCTGTGCGCCTGATGGGCTTGAGTGTGAGCAAGGCATCGCGCCCGCCCTCAAAGGCCGACTCCCTCCAGCTCACTCTCGATTTATAAAACGGCAGGAGCCGAAAAGGCGGTGCACAAAACTTATGTCGTCAGTTGACCTGCCTTGGTTGGAATCTCGAAGAGCGGACACCAAAGATATATCTTAATAATCTAATATACAGACCTCCGGCAGGAGGTCGCAAGACGGCCCACATGCGCGACTCACACCCCCTGACAGGGGTGTCGTATATTTATATTATTGAAAACATGAGGTTTACGCCCTGCGTGCTCCAACCTCACGCTAAGATTGCACGACCTGCGAAGGCAGGTCTACTGACGATATGAGTTTTGTGCACCGTAGTTTCGGTTTGTGCCGGGAAAATGCCGTACAATTTTTGTGCTGAATATTTGCCTGTCGCGTGCTGGTTCACAACGCAAAGAAGGCCGCACCGGGTGGTGTGGCCTTCTTTGCAATATTGTGGTTCAGATTAGAATACGAAACCTACGGCGAGCTTGAACATGCCTGTGTTCACGGCCGGGGTCCAGTTTTCAAATTCATCGGAGAAGTCGTGGCGGTAAGCAGGAATCATATCCCAGCAGTATTCGAGGCCGAGGAAGTAGCGGTCGTACTTCACGTTGCAGCCAATCTGCCAGCCCATCTGGAATACATTCCATGTGTAGTCCTTGCCGTCCATGGCATCTTCGCCCTTGTCGAAGGCGCTGTACCACTTGCCGTCTTCTTTGTAGTCGGGGTCGTTGCTGTCGCAAGAGTCTTTGAAGCGTGTGGCCATGTTGATCTTGAAGTTGAAGCCGGTGTAGGGAGCGATGGTGAGCTTCTCTTCCCATACTTTGAAGTGGTATGTGAAGTTCACGGGGATGGTGAGGTTGAAGTTCTGCATCGCCTCCTTTTCTTGATACCAGGCGTCGTCGTATTCCGAATATTCCTTGCCAAATTTTTTGCTGTGGAAACCAAAGTTGATGCTTGCGCCTGCTTCGATATACATGGGCAGGCTCTCAGTGATACCGAAGCCATGGATGTAGTTGAGACCGAAGCCGTTGAGGCTCTTGCCTTTGCTGTCGAACTCATCTTGGGCATCTTTATTGAATCCGAAGTGATTGTTGTTGTAGGAGATGGATGCCATGTTGTATCCTTCTGCCATTGCAGTGCCTGCTACTGCGAGAGCGCAAGCTGCCACGATTGCTTTGATTTTACGCATACGTGTGTGAAATGTTTAGTTATTAATGAGTTGTGCGTCCGCATGGCTTCGGAGAGCATTTGCGGGCGCACAAAAGTAGTTAATAAATATGAAATAGCAAAGATTTTGCTAACTTATTTTAAGGTTTTGCATCAGAATCGGCTTTGTCGGTCGGTGCCGTTTTTTTCGTAGCGAATACTTTCGAGAGGTAATTTTCATTGAAGCGCTGCAGGAGCTCCCAGAAGTTCGGCACGAAGAGGGTGCCGAGTACGGCATTGACAGCCATGCCGAATACCACGGCAGTGCCGAGCGACACACGGCTTGCAGCGCCTGCGCCGGTGGCGAAGAGCATGGGAAGCACGCCGAAGACGAAGGCCAACGCCGTCATCAGGATAGGGCGCAGGCGCACGTTGCCGGCGTCGGCGGCGGCATCGCGGATTGCTTGGCCTGCCTTGCGGTAATCCATGGCATACTCCACGATGAGGATGGCGTTTTTGGCGGCCATGCCCAGCAGCAGGATGATGCCGATCTGGGTGTAGATGCTTATGCTCTGGCTCAGGAACATACAGCCCAGCACGGTGCCGAGGATAGCCGTGGGTGTGGTGATGACCACGGCCACGGGGTCGGTCCACGATTCATACTGCGCAGCCAGCACAAGGATGGTGATTATCACGGCAAAAAGGAGTGTCACGGTGATGGTGGTGCCCGACTGTGTCTCCTGCAGCGCCTCGCCCGTCCAGGCGTAGGAGAAGGAGCGCCCTACGGTCCTGTCCATGATTTCCTCCATGGTCTTTATTGCCGCCGATGAGCTCACGTGTGCCGCCGGCGTGCCTGTGAGGGAGGCGGTGGTGTACATATTATATCGGTTGACAGAAGGTTGCCCGAGGCTTTCTTCGATCGAGGCGAAGGCTCCGAAGGGCACCATGTCGCCGGCGGCATTGCGCACGCTCAGGGCGAGCACGTCGGATGGGTGCGCGCGCGAGGCTGCGTCGCCGCTTATTATCACCTCGTAGGTGCGTCCAAACTTCACGAAGTCGTTCACATAGTTGCTGCCCATATAAGCCGACAGGGCGGCATAGATGTCGTTGAGCTCGAGCCCGAGCAGCTTGGCTTTGTCGCGGTCGATGTCGACGGTGTACTGCGGTACTTCGCCCTGATAGAGCGATGTCACTTGCCTCAGCTCGGGGTAGTCGTCGGCGGCGCGTTGGATTTCGGCCACGGCCTGCGCGAGTTCTTTTGCACCGAGGTTGTTGATGTCGAGAAGCTGCATCTCGAGGCCCGACGATACTCCCAGGCCGGGGATGGCGGGCGGGTTGACAGAGAATACGACAGCCTCCTGCACTTCGGCACCTATGCGGTCGACCTGCGCTATGACGGCCTCAACGGAGTTGGAGCTGCCTTTGCGCTCCGACCACGGCTTCAGCACCACAAACATGGAGGCGAGGTTGCTGCCGGCACCGCCGCCAAGGAAAGAATTGCCCGTCACGGCAATCACATCCTTTACCTGCGGCAGGGCGGCTATCCGGGCCTCCACGCGTCGCGTCACACTGTCGGTGCGCTCAATGGCTGCACCCGTAGGCAGCTGGATGGAGGTGAGGAAGTAGCCCATATCCTCCTGCGGCACGTAGCTTGTGGGCCAGCGCATGAAGCCGAAGAAGGCGGCACCGCAGATTGCGGCGAAGATGATGAGCGCGAGCACGGGCTTGGAGAGCATCTTTCCCACCAGTTTATTATAGGCGCGGCGCACGGCCTCGAATGCGCTGTTGAACCATCGGTAGACCACGAAGCGCGGTTTGCCCGGTGCCGACGGCCGCAGGAAGAGTGCGCACATGGCCGGTGTGAAGGTAAGGGCGTTGAAGCCCGAGAAGGCCGTGGAGACCGCTATGGTGAGAGCAAACTGCTTGTAGAGCTGCCCCGTGATGCCCGATATGAATGCCGTGGGGATGAACACCGACAGCAGCACAAGCACCTCGCCCACGACCGGCCCCGTGAGCTCGTCCATGGCCTTGATTGCGGCTTGCCGCGGTGTGCTGCCGCCGCTGTCGAGAATGCGCGAGCAGTCTTCCACCACCACTATGGCATCGTCTACCACGATTGCTATGGCAAGGACTAAGCCGAAGAGGGTGAGTGTGTTGATGGTGAAGCCCATGAGCTTCATCACGGCGAAGGTGGCGATGAGCGACACCGGGATGGTAATCATCGGGATGACCACCGCCCGCCAGTTCTGGAGGAAGAGCATGATCACTATCATCACGATGAGGGTGGTCTCGAGGAAGGTGACAAGGACTTCGTCGATAGATGCCGACACGAAGTCGGTGGTATCGAGTATCACTCGGTAGTCGACACCCTCCGGAAAGTAGGGCTTGAGCTCGGCGAGCTTGGCTTTCACGTCCTTGGCCACTTTCATGGCGTTGGCTCCGGGCAGCTGATACACACCGATGAGGCCGGCCTGATGCCCCGACACATTAGATATCATCGAGTACGACTGGCTGCCGAGGTCGATGGTGGCGATGTCGCGCAGGCGCAGGATGGCACCGTTTGCGCCCGTGCGGATGATTATGTCGGCAAACTGGTCGGCATCGGCCAGCCGCCCCTGCGAGGTGAGTGTGAACTCAAACTGCTGGTCGGCCTTCGAGGGCGAAGCACCGGCGGAGCCCGCCGATACCTCCATGTTCTGGCTCTCTATGGCCGCCATCACATCGGCGGGAGTGATGCCACGCACCTGCATCTTTTCGGGGTCGAGCCACACACGCATACTGTACTCTCCCGAGCCGAAAGCGCTCACGCCGCCTACGCCGTCGATGCGCGAGAGCTCGTCGACGACGCTGAGCTGAGCGTAGTTGGTGAGGTAGAGCCCGTCGTAGCGCCCCGGGTCCTCGCTCTCGAGTGCCACGAAGAGGATGATGTCCGACGAGCGCGACTGCACGTTGACGCCCTGCTGCTTCACGGCGGCAGGAAGTACGGGCTCAGCCTGCGACACGCGGTTCTGAACTTTCACGGCGGCCATGTCGAGGTCGGTGCCGTTCTCGAAGGTGATTTCAAGAGAATAAGAACCGTCGGAACCCGACGATGAGCTCATATACATCATGCCTTCCACGCCGTTGACCTGTTCCTCGATGGGCACGCCCACGGTGCGGGCCACGGTGTTGGCATCGGCGCCGGGGTACATTGCCGACACGAATACCGTGGGCGGGGTGATGTCGGGGTACTGTGCCACAGGCAGGCTCTTGACGGTGAGCAGGCCTGCCAAAATCATGAGGATGGCAAGCACCGTGGCGAAGATGGGGCGGTTTATGAAAAATCTGCTGAACATGGTAGTGTGGATGCTTAGCGGGTGCTTATTCAATGGGCTTAACTTCCATGCCCGAGCGCACCTTGAGGAGAGCTTTGGTCACGTAGCGGCTCGAGGGGGTGAGACCTTTGGTGATGATGCGGAGAGTGTCGGCCACGAGTTCGCCGGTCTCTACCGTGGTGTAGACCACGCGGTTGGAGTCGTTGACCACATAGACGTACTTGCCGAGCTGGTCGGTGCCTATGGCCGAGTCGGCGATGAGCAGGGCCGAGGGGTCGGTGGCTACGGGCAGGTCGACGGTCACGAACATGCCGGCATGGAGCTCCTCGTAGGGGTTGGGTACGGATGCCTGTATGGTCATGGTGCCGGTAGAGGTGTTGATCTGAGGCGCCATATACGAGAGGTCGGCCGTGTAGCTGTGTGGAAGCTCTTCGGCGAATTTCAGCGGGATGGCCGAGAGGTCGACAGTGCCGGCGGCGATATTCTTCTTAAGTGTGCCGAGGGTGGCATCGTCCTCGACAGAGAATATGGCCGTCATGTTGGCATCGGCATAGAGGGTGGCAAGGGTCACGGGAGCGCCCTCACCTGCCAAATATGAGCCCACGGAGTAGACATTGGTGGTGGCGTGGCCGTCGAAGGGCGCGCGCACGGTGCAGTAGCCCAGCTGCGACTCGGCAGAGCTTAGGGCAGCCTCGGCGGTCTTGACATTGGCACGGCACTGCTCAAGAGTGCTCTTGGCCTGCGCGACTTCCATCTCGCTCACGGCATCGCCCTTGAGAGCCTCGACCATGGCAGCATAGCGCGACGAGGCATACTCGAGGCTTGCCTTGGCATCGGCGAGGGAGGCCTGCGCCTGCTTGACGGCATCGCGGTAGGAGCCGTCCTCGATGCGGAAGAGAACATCGCCCTTGCGCACGAAAGCGCCGCCCTTGTAGTCCATGGAGCGGAGGTAGCCGTTGACACGTGCCACGATAGCCACCTCGTCGGTAGCTTCGAGGCGACCGGGGTATGATTTATGGATAGTCACCGAGTCGACCACGGGCCTTGCGACTTCGATGGCCGGCGCTTCTTCGGAAGCATGTGCTGTGCCCTTGTGGCAGGAGGGGAATGCTAATGAGGCGCCGAGGGCGATGTAGAGTAAGGTGCGTTTCATAGTTCTTGTCAATCTGTTTGGTAGCCGCCTCCGAGAGCTTTATATAGGTCGATGAGAGCCGACAGGGCATCGCCCCGGGCTGCGGTGAGGCTGTTCTGGTATGATAGGAAATTGAGCTGCGCTTCGACTACATTATAGAAGTCGGATAGCCCTTGTTTGTACTGGTCGAGCGACAGGCGCACGGCTTCCTCGCTGTTTTCGACCACATTCTCGGTGCGGTCGATGTACTTAAGTGTGGCGGTGTAGCGCGACAGAGCCGTCCGCACTTCCTCCACGGCTGTGATCACGGTGAGGTTGTAGCTGTCGATGGCACTCTCCATCTGCTGCCGCGCCTCAAGTGTGGCGGCACGGCGGGCAAAGCCGTCGAAGAGCGTCCACGAGAGGGTGGGGGCAACGGAATAGGCGAAACTTTGGCGCGAGAACAGGTCGCCTATGGCATGGGCTTCGGTGCCTATGCTCGCCGACACGCTGAGTGATGGCAGATAGGCGCTGCGGGCCACCCCGAGGGCGGCCGCGGCTTGGTCAATGCTGTGCTCGGCAGCCACCACGTCGGGGCGTCGACGGAGCAGGTCGAGCGGTGTGCCAAGGGCGGGAAGAAGATGGTGCGATGGAAGCGGGCGCTCGGCGTAGATGCCTTGAGGCAGACCGTCCTTTGTGGTGCCGAGGAGCACTGCCAGCGAGTTGTAGGCGGCTTCAATCGACGCCTCGAGCAGCGGTATCTGCGCTATGGTGGAGTAGTAGAGAGTGTTGGCCTGCGCCACGTCGAGCTTCGATACAAGGCCGGTGCGGTAGCGTGTCTCGGTGATGTCGACGATGTGCTTCTGGCTCTCTGAGTGTACGCGGGCGATATGAAGCTGTGCGCGGCTCACCAGCAGGTTGATGTAGGACGATGCTATCTCAGCGTCGAGGGCGATAAGAGCCGAGGCATAGTCGGCGGCGGAGACTTTCACGGCAGCTTTGCCTTCCTTGGCCTGCTGCCTGATCTTGCCGAACACATCTATTTCCCAGCTCATGGTGGCTCCTGCCGAGAAGTATGAGATGGTCGATGCCGCGCCGTGGCTGCCGGCCATGCGCCCTGATGTGCGTTCGCGCTGCCAGCCGGCGCTGATGCCTATCTGAGGGTAGTAGGCACTTTGAGTCTGCTGCAGAGCCCGGCGCGCTATGTCGATGCGCCGTGCCGCCACGCTGAGGTCGAAGTTACGCTCCTCGCCGATGGCAATGAGAGAGTCGAGCATCGGGTCGTCGAAAGCACGCCACCAAGCCGTGTTGGCGGCGGTGCGCTCGTCGAAGTTCAAGTCGGAGATATCGGCTTCGCTCCATGCGGCAGCGGGAGTCTCGCGCAGATATTTCTCCTGTGCCTGAGCTGTGAGGGCTGTGGCACAGAGCACGATGAGGCCGGCTACTCTGCATAAGGATGAGTGATGTGTCATGTCGGATAGTTGAAACTTGTTCAACTTTTATAACACATCAGAAAAGCATGGCGCGGAATAAGAACTGTATTATTTAACAAAAATTCGCACTGCCCGACAGCTTTTCCTCGACTATGGCTATGGCACGGGCGACGGCATCGTCGGGGCGGAGGCGGATGATGTCGGGGCGGCGGGCCATCCATGTGAGCTGTTTCTTGGCGTAGACGCGCGTGTTCTTCGCTATGCGCGCTATGGCGGTGTCGCGGTCCATATCACCGCGCATCATCGCTGCTATTTCTTTGTAGCCTACGGTGTTGAGAGAGTTGAAGTCGCCTTTTGCGAGTGCGGTGCGCGCTTCATCCTCGAGGCCGGCGGCTATCATGGCATCGACACGGGCGTTGATGCGCGCGAAGAGCTCATCACGCGGGCGGTCGATGGCAAACTGCACGATGTCGAAAGGCCGCTTTCGGGTCTGCCCGGTGCGGAAAAGTGAGTAGGGCTTACCGGCCTGAAGGCTGATTTCGACGGCATGCATCACACGCCGTGTGTTGGCGCGGTCGACCTCGGCGTAGTAGTCGGGGTCGAGGATGGCGAGCTGCGCCAGCACCCCCTCGAGGCCGTGGGCGGCGTGCATCTCTTTCACGTAGGCCCGCACTTCGGGGCTCACGTCGGGCATGTCGTCGATGCCGCGCACAAGGGCATCGATATACATCATCGAGCCGCCGCATATCACAGCCACGGGGCTTTTGCGCCATATCTGCGGGAGGATGGCGAGGGCATCGGCCTCGAAGCGCGCGGCGCTGTAGTACTCGTCGAGGCCGAGCACACCCACAAGATGATGAAAGGCACAGGCGCGCTCCTCGGCTGAGGGCGCGGCTGTGCCTATGGGAATATCACGGTAGAGCTGGCGCGAGTCGGCCGAGATAATCTCGGTGCCGAAGTGCTGCGCCAGGGCAATGGCGAGCGAGGTCTTGCCCGAGGCCGTGGGCCCGGTGACCACCACAGCGAGTGTGCCCTTGCCGCTCATGCTGCCGCTCAGGAGCGCTCGGCCACAAGGCGGGCGATTTCCACAATCACGCCTTTGGCTTTTTCCATCGAGGGGATGGGTACGAACTCATAGCGGCCGTGGAAGTTGAGGCCGCCGGCAAAGATGTTGGGGCAGGGCAGACCCTTGAACGAGAGCTGAGCGCCGTCGGTGCCGCCACGGATAGGCACTACCTTGGACTTGATGTCGAGGCGGCGCATGGCTTCCTCGGCGATGTCGATGATGTGCATCACCGGCTCGATTTTCTCGCGCATGTTGTAGTACTGGTCCTTGATCTCGAGCGTGCAGCAGTCGGGGAACTCGTGGTTGATTTTGCGTGCCAGGTGCTCGAATTCCTTCTTGCGGCGCTCGAAGCGGTCGCGGTCGTGGTCGCGGATGATGTAGGTGAGCACGGTCTTTTCCACGGTGCCTTCCATCGAAATCAGATGATAGAAGCCTTCGTAGCCTTCGGTGTGCTCGGGAGTCTCCCAGCGGGGAAGCATGATCACAAACTGGTTTGCGATGCGCATCGAGTTGATCATCTTGTGCTTGGCGTAGCCGGGGTGTACGTTGCGGCCGGTGAAGGTGACACGAGCCACGGCGGCATTGAAGTTCTCGTATTCGAGTTCGCCGATTTCGCCGCCGTCCATGGTGTAGGCGAAGTCGCAGCCGAAAGTGCCGACGTCGAACTTATGTGCACCGAGGCCGATTTCTTCGTCGGGGTTAAATCCCACGCGTATTTTGCCGTGCTTGATTTCGGGGTGCTTGATAAGGTAGTCCATCGCCGAGATGATTTCGGCCACGCCGGCTTTGTCGTCGGCTCCGAGCAGGGTGTTGCCGTCGGTCACGATGAGGTCCTGGCCTACGTAGTTCTCGAGCTCGGGGAAATCCTTGGGCGAGAGTGTCACGCCGGTGCCTGCGTTGAGCACGATGTCGCCGCCGGGGTATGCCTGCACGATGCGCGGAGCCACGTGGCGGCCAGACATGTCGGGCGACGTGTCGAGGTGCGCTATGAAGCCCACGGTAGGCACTTGGCGGTCGGCGGGAAGGTTGGAGGGCAGGGTAGCCATGAGGTAGCCGTTGTCGTCGAGAGTGATTTCGGTGAGGCCGAGGTTCTCAAGCTCTTTCTTGAGGTGCATGGCAAACTCCATCTGCCCGGGGGTGGAGGGAGTGAGGTTGGTGAGTTCGTCGCTCTGCGTGTCGAACTTCACATATTGGAGGAAGCGGTCAACTAAATTCATGGTAGCTGTTCTTTATCATTTGATAAGGCGCCAGGGTATGCCGGCGCTGAGGCGCTTGGCTCCCGACTTGTCGGTGTAGATGAAGCGGTAGCCCTCGATCGAGAGGCTGCGCAGGAGGTCTTCGACCATGGGTCGGCAAGCGCCGAAGTCTTCGTAGGCGGGGTTGAGGTCTTTCACGTAGCGGGCGGCGAGGTTGGCCTGCGAGAGCGATGCGAAAGCCGAAGCCTTGGCAAAGGTGAGGGTATACTGTGCGAAGCCGCCTGCGATTTCAAATTCGCAGTCGTCTGCATTGTACTGAGCTTTGTAGGCGGCGCAATTCTTGGCGAGGATGTCGACCACGTTGGTGCGCACATCGTTGAAGTTGAGCTCCATAGGTTTGAGGCGCACCAGCTGCACCAGGCGCGAGGCACCCACGGGGTACTCGCGGGAGTTGCCGTATACGTCGCTGAGTGTGAGCTTAAGCGAGCCTTTTTCTTTGGAGAGGGTGTTGATCACGGTGTCGAGGTTCTTGCCCGTGTGTGCCTTGAGATATTGGGCAAGCACATACTGCACGAGAGCTTCGGTGCAGTCGTTCACGTTCACGAGGCTGTCGGCGAAAGCTATTTCCACACCAAGGGTGCCGTCGGCATACTGCGCTGCGGCGCTTTGCAGGAACATGGGGCTCTCTTCGGCAAGCGTGCCGAGGTCGGCCGAGATGCGTTCACTCTGAGCAATGAGTGCCGACGGTTCTTTGGAGCCGCCACAAGAGCAGAGCGCGGCAATGGCCACTGCGCCTGCGATCAGGAGATGGAGGGCTTTGTTCATTTTTATGCGTTGTTAGGGTTGTTGAGATTATTAAGCGCAAAGATACAAAAAAATATGGAAATACGCTTTATTATCATTATCCTTCGCCCTCGAGTGCCGAGAAAAAGCGGCGCCTGTAGTTCTCGCTCACGGGGATGGTGCGGTCATTCATCACGATGCAGTTCCGCTCTATCATGCGCACCTTGTCGGTGTTGACTATGAATGAGCGGTGTACGCGCACAAACGTGGGCCGGGGCAGTGCCTCTTCAACAGCCTTCATGCTCATGAGCGAAAGCACGGGATTAGGCTCGTCGGCCATGAAAATCTTCACATAGTCTTTGAGCCCTTCCACATAGATGATGCTCTCCACGGGCAGGCGCAGCAGGCGGTATTCGCTCTTCACCATCAGGAAGTTGGAGCGGGTGGTGCGCACTTCGGCGGGAGCTTCGGTGCGGCGCTCAAGCTCAATGGCATCGCGTGCCCTGATGGCGCTTGCCATGAAATCGTCGTAGCTCACGGGCTTGAGCAGATAGTCGAGAGCGCCCACGCGGAAGCCCTCCACCGCATGATCGGCATAGGCGGTGGTAAACACCGTCTTGATGCCTTTGGGCAGAAGGCGAGCAAGTTGCATCCCCGACAGACGGGGCATACGGATGTCGAGAAAGAGCAGGTCGACATCGCTCTCTTCGAGCTGCGCCATGGCCTCCTCGGCATTGTGCACCTCGGCCACAAGGCTCAGAAAAGGTGTCCGCTCCACGTAGGTGCTGATGAGGCGTGCAGCGAGAGGTTCGTCGTCGACTACGAGGCAGTTTATCACTTTGACTATATATTATGGATTGTGAGGGATGCGCGGTATATGCCGTCGCGGGCTTCGGTGCGGAGCAGCGAGGCCGAGCCGTAGATCAGCTGCAGGCGGCGGCGAAGATTGGCGAGGCCTATGCCCGAAGAGCGCCGCTCGCCGGTGTCGCGGTCGGCTTCGGCATACGAATTTGAGGTGCAGCAGGTGATTTCGCCTTTATCGGCTTTGAGCGATATTGCGATAGGCTCAGTGCCGGGCGCTGTGTTGCCGTATTTGAAAGCGTTCTCAATCAGCGGGATGAATAGCAGCGGGGGCACCTCCACGTCGTCGTGCCCGTTGAGGTCGATGTCGACAGTCACGGGGCGGTTGGATAGGCGCAGGCGCATCAGCGCCACATAGTTCTCTATGAAGTCGGCCTCCCGGCGCAGGCGCACGTTGCGCATATCCTCGTAGAGCATGTATCGGAGCAGACCCGACAGGCGGTGCACGGCGCTTTTGGCATCGTCGGGGCTGATGTCGACAAGAGCATAGATGGTGTTGAGGGAGTTGAAGAGGAAGTGCGGGTTGAGCTGGCTCTTGAGGCTGTCGAGCTCGGTGGCGCGCTGCGAGGCGAGCATCTCCTGGCGGCTGCGGTCGATGTCCTTCCACTTGGCCGACAGGCGCAGAGCCACCGCCAGGCCTATGGTGAGGATGAGCATCACGGCATCGCGGATGAGGAAAGGCGCTCTCTTGAATATTTTGGCGAGCAGTGTGAGCTCTTCATGGCCGGAGCCGCGCTTGGGCGGGAAACCGTAGCGCGAGATGAAGTAGTCGAGAGTCATGCCGGCGGCAAGGATGAGCAGGTTCCACAGCATGAAGCGCACTATGCCGTGCCGGGCGCCGCTGCGGCCTATCGTGCTGTCGATGATGAGGAAGTAGTTGATGTAGAACGCGGCGATGAAGATGAGTGTCTTCAGGTAGAAGCCGGGGTAGAAGGCGAAGTGGCGGTGAGGCATGGCAAAGGCCATCACCAGCTCGGGCAGGATGAAGATGATGATGATAAAGAGCAGATGCGACACCGCCGTGAAGATGTGGCGGCTCAGGCTCCGCGGATGCTGAAGTGCTTTCATAGGATGCAAGGGTGCTTGACTTGGCAAAGTTACGCATTTTTTTACGAACCGCAGGCACCCGTAAGCGGTTATAGAAAGTACAGACTTAAAATTTATGAGATGAAAAGCAAATTGTTGATAGGGATGTTGCTCCTTGCTGCGGCAACTCCGGGAGCCTCCGCTCAGCTCAACCCCACCTTCGGAGTGAGGGCGTCGATGGAAATATCGCTGCCCTCAGGCGCCTACGACGACTATAAGGTGGGCGCAGGCTTCAACGTCGGTGCCGTGTGCCGCCTCAACCTGCCGCGTGGCTTCTACTTCGAGCCGGGCGCTTACTTCACCTACTCGGCAATGACAGCCAAGGACCTCGTGAGCTTCGACGAGCTCTACTTCTACGAAGGTGCAGCCAATCTCTACGGCATCAGAGTGCCGCTCAACGTGGGCTACACCTACAGCGTGAGCCCCGCTGTCGACCTCGACTTCTACACTGGCCCGTGGCTGAATATCAACGTGTCGGCGCGCCAGCGCCTCGACCCCAACTTCGATGCTCCCGAGGTGGTGCCCGCCCGCACAATCAATCTCTTCAAGCATGGATGGCGGCACGTCGACGGCCAGTGGGGATTTGGCCTCACTGCCACATTTGCCCACAGCTACACCGTAGGCATCACCGCCGGTGTGGCCTTCACCCCTCTTGCAAAATATGGCAACGGCGACAAGAAAGTGCGCATACACCGCAGCACCATAGCCCTAAGCCTCGGATATAATTTCTGAAATACATCACACATTTTGAATACATCACGCATTTTGCCGATTGAGCGGAATTGTTTATCTTTGCATCGTAGAGATTTCACACCTACCTTTTATATCATAGAAAACATATCAACAATTGCTTAACTGATGAAGAAAACCTACTTCGCAATTATTGCGATGCTGCTTGCGGCCATCCTGCCTGCTGCGGCGCAAATTGTGACGACTACTCCGCAGATTCTGCAGGAAGGCAGTCAAGGCGTTGTCCTCACTTATCATGCTGATTCACCCTTGGGAAACAAGGGGCTCATGAACCTCAGCAATGACTTCGATGTCTACGCTCACATTGGCGTGATCACCGACAAGAGCGCCGGTGAATGGGCCTACGTGGTAGCTCCATGGCCCGAGAGCGGCAACCAGCAGGCCGCCAACACCGCCAAGAACCGCCTCACACGCACGGCCACAAACACCTACACACTCAACATCGGCAACATCCGCACATACTTCGGCATCACCGATGCCAATGAGCATGTGAAGCAGATTGCGATGGTATTGAGAAATGCCGACGCCTCGAAGACCGGACGCACAAGCTCCGGCGGCGACATCTTCGTGACTGTCACTCCCGACGGCTTTGCCACCGAACTCACATCCGATCATCCCGACCGCGTGATCTCGAGCACCACAAAAATCACCTACACCCTCCGCAGCTCCGAGGCCGCAACTCTCTCTCTGAGCGTCAACGGCACTGCCTTCGCCACCAAATCGTCGGCTACGGAGCTCGTGGCTTCATATACTTTCGACAAGGAAGGCACATACACCGTAGAGGGCAAGGCCAACTACGGCGGTAAGGACTATGTGAAGACTCTCGAGGTGAGCTACCCCTCGGCATCGCTCGCCCAGAACTACCCCGGCGGCGTGCCCAAGATGGGTGCCGTGAAGAACGCCGACGGCACCGTCACTTTCTGCATCGCTGCTCCGGGCAAGGTGAGCGCAGTGCTCGTGGGCTCGTGGGAGGACTACGAAGTACTTGAGAAAAACACCATGAAGTACCAGGACTATCAGGGCAACCGATACTTCTGGACCACCGTCAGCGGCCTCGCCAACGACCAATGGTACTCCTACTACTATCTTATCGACGATAAATATAAGGTAGCCGACCCCTACGCACACCTCGTGCTCGACTGCTACACCGATGCCACCACTCCGGCGGCATGGCGCAGCGCTCCCAAGCACCCGGGCTCCAACTCTGTGGTGGCCGGTGTGATGCTGGCTGTGTACCGCGGCGACATCGACGACTACACATTCTCGCCCTTCACCATACCCGAGCACGATAACCTTGTGGTGTACGAGCTCCTTCTGCGCGACTTCACTGGCATCGACGGCAAAGCGCTCGCAAACGGTACCGTGCGCAAGGCCATCGACAAAATACCCTACATCAAGTCGCTCGGCGTCAACGTGGTAGAGCTTATGCCCGTGATGAAGTTCAACGGTAAGAACTCATGGGGCTACAACACCAACTTCTACATGGCTCCTGACCAGATTTACGGCTCGCCCACCGACTACAAGGACTTCGTGGAAGAATGTCACCGCAACGGCATCGCCGTGGTGCTCGACATCGTTTTCAACCAGAGCGACGGTCTGCACCCTTGGTATCAGATGTACGATATCGACAAAAACCCCTTCTACAATAAAGAAGCACCCCACTCGTGGAGCGTGCTCAACGATTGGAACCAGGGCCACCCCCTCGTGCAGCAGCAGTGGACCGATGCCCTCAAGTACTGGATGGAGAAATACAACGTCGACGGCTATCGCTTCGACCTCGTGAAGGGTCTGGGCGACAACGAGAGCTATGCCGGTATCGGCACCGACGGCTACAACACAAGCCGCATCAACCGCATGAAGCGTCTGCACTCCGTAATCAAGTCGGTGAAGCCCGACGGTATTCACATCAACGAGTTCCTCGGCGGCGCCCAGGAAGAGCGTGAGATGGGTGCCGACGGTCAGATCCAGTGGGCGAATGTCAACAACAACTCGTGCCAGTTTGCCATGGGCTACGACGATAAGGATTACTCTCTCTCACGCTTCCTCTCCACAAGCGACGGCAACCGTCCCTGGGGCTCGACAGTGTCCTACGCCGAGAGCCACGACGAGCAGCGTGTAGCCTTCAAGAGCGAGGTCTACGGCAAAGGCTCCGTGCCCACCGATCCCGACGTGCGCTACAACCGCCTCGCACAGCTTGCCGTGCAGATGCTCATGACTCCCGGCCCGAAGATGGTGTGGATGTTCGGTGAGCTCGGCAACAGCCAGAACACAAAGGAAAAACCCGACGGCTCGGGCGGCAACGACACCGGCGCCAAAATCGTGGACTGGCGTTGGCTCGACGATCCTCACAAGGCATTCCTTAAGGATACCTACGCCGCTATCATCAACATGCGCACCGCCAACCCCGACCTCATGAAGCAGAGCGCTACATATTCATGGACCGGTCTGGCTTCCAAGTACACCACCGGCCGCACTCAGCGTCTCACCGCCGGCGACAAAGAGGTGATAGCATTTATCAACCCCTCGCTCACCGATGCCGCCACCGTAAGTGCCACTTCGGTGAACCTCTCGGTCAACAATGCCAAGCTCATCTGCGCATCAAAGGGGCATACCCCCACTCTGACGGGCTCCGGCACCTCGCTGAAGGTGAGCCTTCCCGCCAACGGTTTCGCCGTATTCGCCACCAACACTGTCGATGACGCAGCCGGTGTCACCGATGTGATTGCATCGGGCTCCGAGGCGCAGGCTTACGGCGCTCAGGGCGAGATTATCATCGTGGGCGACTACACAAATGTGGCTGTCTACGACATCGCAGGCCGCTACATGCCCGGCCTCACTGTGCCTGCCGGCATCTACATCGTCAATATCGACGGTAAAGCCACCAAGGTGACTGTGCGCTGAGCACTCAACTGCATATAAAAACTTTAGAGGCCGTGTTCCCGAGCGTGGAACACGGCCTCTAATATAATGAGTAGTCGGTTCAGACGAGAGTGAAATCGTCGGCGTCGGCCGCTACGGGAAATTTGGTGCGGTACTCTTCCTGCTCGGCGCGGCTGAGGTCGGCCACGATGAAGGGGCCTGCAGCGTGTCCGGCGCTCACACCATGGCAGTCGAAGATGTAGGTAAGGCCGCTGTAGTCGCCGAATCGGTCGCGGCCGCCACGGTCGGCACCCACCACCGCGCACTGATTTTCGATGGCGCGTGCTATGAGCAGATGCTTCCAAGCGTAGCCTCGTGCCGCAGGCCAGTTGGCAGGCACAAGGAGCAGGTCGTAGCGGTTGCTGCGGTTGCGGCACCACACGGGGAAGCGCAGGTCGTAGCAGATGATGGTGGCGATATTCCACCCGCGGAAGCGCACCGTACGCACCGGGTCGATGCCGCGGTGCAGGTGCTTTGCCTCGCTGCTCACGGAGAAGAGATGGTGCTTGTCGTAGTAAGTCTCCTCGCCCGACGGCTCGATGAAGAAGCCACGGTTGTAGATGCCGGGCGCCGTATAGCCGAGGAAGCTGCCGGCGATGGCGGTGCCGTAGCGGGCAGCGAGCGCCTTGATGAAGTCCATAGTCCGCCCGGTGTTTTTCTCGGCCATCTCCTTGAGCAGGTCGGGGTCGTCGGTATATCCGGTGGAAAAGAGCTCCGGGAGCACTACAAGGTCGGTACCTTCGGGCAGCTCTTCAAAGGCTTTCTCCACGGCCTCGCGGTTGCTTTTCTTGTCGGCGAAGGCGATGTCGAGAGGCAGTGCGGCCACACGGAGCCTGTCGGTGAGCTTGTTCATTCGGTGGTGAATTTTTCGGGATGTATGCCCTTGTAGGGGGCGTAGAAGTCTTTTATGGCGCGCATGTCGGCCTCCACGTCGCCAGTGGGAATGAAGGTCCGCTCTATCATTATGCGCTTGGTGGGGGCATCGATTGCACCGAGCACGATAGGCACACCGGCCCCGAGGGCTATGTGGAGGAAGCCTGTGTGCCAAGTGGACGTGCGGCTGCGCGTGCCCTCGGGGGTGATGGCAAGGGCAAGCCTGTCGCAGCTGCGGAAGCGCTCGATCACGTAGTCGGTGAGCGATGCGCTGCCGGGGCGCTTGCGGGGCACGGCTATGCCTCCGATAGCACGGAAGAAGTAGCCCAAAGGCCACCTGAACCAGGTCTCTTTCATCAGGAAGCCGGCCTTGCGCCCTACCGAGGTGTAGGCAAGCTCGCCGAGGATGAAATCCCAGTTGCTGGTGTGCGGAGCCACACAGATGAGGCACTTCGGGTAGTCGGGCACGGTGATGCTGACCTTCCACCCGAAGAGCCTCAGTATGCCTGCCGAGAGGCTCATTCAGCTGCTGCGGCTTTGATTTCGTCGCGCACTTCGGCGGGAAGGGCGGCGTTCATCTTCTTCACGATTTCGCCTACCGAGGCATCGAAGCCCTCGAGGAGCTTGCCGTAGGCGGTGTGGAAGTAGGTGCGGCGGGCTTTGCGGTAGGCTGCACCGTCGGCGAAGTCGCGCGCGGTCTTGTCGAATGTGATGCCGATTTTTGCGATAGTCTCGGCCTGGAGGCGTGCGATGTCGCCGATGATGTCATGCACGCTCTTGCGCTCGATCTGCTCGAAGGCTGCGCTTGCGAGGATTATTTCGGCGGCGAGGGCACCGCAGGTGTTGCGTACTGCTTTCTTGAGTTCACGTTTTGTTGCCATAGTGAGTAGTGTTTATTGAAGGTTCTGTAAATGCTTTTTGAGTGCGGGCAGGGTTGGAGCCATGATGGCGGAGCTGCGCCGCACAGTCATAAAACGAGTGAGTTGCACCGGCAGTTCGATAGCTGAGCCGGTGATGCGTGTCATGATGTCGAGCTGCTTGGCCGGGTGCCCGGTGGCAAAAGCTACCATAGGCGCATCGGGTGCTCCCTCGCGCGCTCCGGCGCAGTAGGCCACGGCGCCATGGGGGTCGATGGTGTAGCCGAAGCGTGCGCGAAGGTCATTGATGGTCGATGCTATCTCATCGTCGCTCACGGGAGTGGCGCATATCACTTCGCCGCTCATCTTGCCGGGGTCACCGTCGAAGAGGCTCGCCAGGCGGGGCCAGCCCGAGGGCACGCACATGTCGATAGCCCGCGCATAGGTGGCTTTGGGAGTCGGCTTGCCCACGGGCGCGCCTATGGCAAGGAGGCTGCGGAGCTGATCGTTGGCATTGGTGGCCGCTATGATAGGGCCTGTGGGAAGTCCCATCCGCCGGGCCATCAGCGATGCCACCAGATTGCTGCAGTTGCCGCAGGGCATTGCCAGGGTGGCGCGGTCGGCATTGCTTTCGCCCAGTGCCAGCAGCTGCGAGTAGGCGTGCATGGCGAAGGTGATCTGTGGCAGCAGGCGGGCGATGTTGATGGAGTTGGCGCCGGTGAGGTGGTAGTCGCGCAGGCTCTCGTCGGCGAGGGCTTCCTGCACAAGGCGCTTGCAGTCTTCTACCGTGCCGGCCACTTCCACGGGGTGAATGTTCTCGCCAAGGGCGGTGAACTGTGCTGTCTGCGCCTTGGTGAGGCGTCCTTTGGGGTAGAGCACTGTCACGTTGATTCCGCCGAGGCGAAGCATACCGTTGGCGGCGGCCGCTCCCGTGTTGCCGGTCGTGGCCACGAGAACGTTGCGCTTCACACCGCCGCGGCGGCTGTCGAGATAGCTCATCAGACGGGCCATGAAGCGTGCCCCGAAGTCCTTGAAGGTGAGGGTGGGACCGTGGAAGAGCTCGAGCACATAGCGGTGCTCGTCGAGCTGCACAAGAGGTGCCTCGAAAGAGAATGAGTCATCGACGATGGCCTTGAGCTTTTCGGGCGGAACATCGTCGGCAAGAAGCGAGTTGGCCACCACGAAAGCGATTTCGGGCAGGCTCATCTCGCCTATATTGTTGAAGAGCGCCTTGGGGATGCGCGGTAGACTCTCGGGCATGAACATGCCGCCGTCGGGTGCCACACACAGGTTGATGGCATCCTCGAGCCTCACCGGGGCGCTTTGTCGATTAGTACTTGTAAATCGCATAGGCATGCTGCGCAATTCACGCGCCGTGTCAGAATAGTGATAGCTGGGCGTCGTTCTCGGGGCGTCGTGGTTTTTTCGGAGGCTCCTGGTAGCCGAACTCGGCAGCCGGATGGAGCAGAGGGCTCACTTCGCCGGGGGCGGGTTCCGACACGAACCAGTCAGGACATTCAAATTCGTCCTCGATAGCCGAGTAGTCCGATTTGGGACCGCTCACCTCGGCGCGGGCTGTGGAGAAGAGGCCGTCGTCGGTGTTGCGGACTTTCTCGAGGTTTTCCTGAGCTTCGGCAAGCTGCTCGCGGAGCTTTTTATTTGAGCTCTTAAGGCGCTCGATGCGCTCGTCGCGCTTGTGGATCACATCTTCGACCTGAGCCATCTGAGCTTGAATCTCGGCCACCGACTCCACGATCTTGTGAGCTTCGGCCAGGTCGGCCTCGAGCTTTTGCTTGGCGTCGCGCTCGGCGGCGAGGCTGCTCTGGAGGTCGTTGTACATAGCCTGCGACATTTCCTGCTGTGTGCGGTTGTCGGCAAGCTCTTTCTCTGCCTCGGCCATGCGGGCCTTGGCTTCGGCCAGCTCGGCATTGGCAGCCTCGAGAGCGGCATGTGCTTCTTCGAGGGCGCTGGTGTCGGCGCTTTCGGCAGGAGTGCTGCTTTCAGCCCCGCCTGCGGCGGCAAGGGCGGCTTTAAGCTGCTCTATCTCACGGGCCATCTCGTCGACTACTCCGGGCTGTATGTCGGCCACTTTCAGCTTGTTGAGAAGACTGCGGTTCTCGAGCTCGAACTGCTCCCGCTCCGCTTCGAGTGTGGCAACCTGCCCCTCGAGGTCGTTGACACGGTCGGCCAAGGCACGGCGCCGGCGGTCGGCACTGAGCTGCTGCTCGCGTAGGTTGGTGCGCTGCTGCTCGATGAGCTGCATGTCGGAGCGTAGCTTCTCGGCATCGCGTCGTGCGGTCTCGGCGGCGCCTTTGAGTTTTGCCTCGGCATATTGCTCGGCTACGAGCAGGAGGCCGTTGAGATAGTCGTCCACGCCTTTGTCGAGGGCCTGAGCAAGCCGCTGCGACTGTGCGTCGGGGTTCACGCTGCGGCGCAGGAAGTCGGGCAGCGCTTCGTTGAACACCGCCACCGCTCCGTCGAAGATGCGTGCTTTCACCGCCGGGTCGATTTCGGGCAGCGTTGGCACTTCGGAGAGGCCTGCAACTGCTTCGGGAGCAGCTGCGCATTCCTCGCCGGAAGTCTCGCTTGCGGCGGCATCGGGGTCGTCGGCTGTCTCGGGGTCGGAGATGTAGTCGGGATCGGGCCCGAAGCCAAAGGCGCTTTTCAATGCTGAGAAGAAGCTCATGGTATATCTTGGTGAGAAGTATTATCGGAGTTGTTAAATTCGGGTTTTACTATTGTGCCGAGGCCGGAGCGACCGTTGATGCCTATCGACAGCGGGGTGTCGAACTCCACCACCCGCACATATTCGTCTTCGTAGACGGCCTCGCGTGCATCGAGGTAGGCGGTGTCGTAGAAGCCGTTGCCACCGGCGGGGTCTACGGTGAAGTAGCCCACGCCGAAGGATGTGAGGTTCTGGAAGAAGTGTGTGCCTTGGCTCGGCTCTATACGGTAATTTCCGGCGGCAGCCTCAACCACCACACGGGCAGCCGAGATGTCGGCCCAGTGCACGGGGATGCCCAGTGCGGGGTCGGAAGAGCCCCACCGGCCGGGGCCGATGAGTATATATCCTTCGCCACGCGATGCAAAGCCGGAGTTGAGGCGGCGCACCACTTCTACGGTCTTCTCGTTGTTCTGCGAGTCGAACACATCGGGCTTCACATACACGATGGTGCGCACTCCTTCGATCATGCCGTTGCCGAGGGCTGTGTCGGTGCGGAGGATGAGCTCTGTGTCGGGGCGTTGGATTATTTCGTCATTGATGAGATTTTTCTTGTCGATAATCGGGCGGATCTGGAGCCAGTAGAGGTGGCCTTTGATGCCGTCGGGGCCGGGCTTGGCGAAGATATTGCCGGCATACTCTATTTCTACGGGTCGCTGCATGGCCGTCTGCCCCTGCTTGAGCATGAAGTCGAGTGCTTCGGCCAGTGGGAGAGCCTTGTCGCGGAGGATATTGGCGAAGGTTGCCACGCGCCGCCCCCGGCCACTCTCGTAGTCTTTGAGCATACCGTCGAGCGGATCGTAGGTCGATACCATGTGCCTGAGCACGCCGGTGTCGGCGAAGTCCTGCACGTTTTTGCTCACGAGGTTGGCGCCTTCGTCGAGCTGCACCGAGAAGTGTGGGGTGGTGTCAAGGGCGAATAGCTTGCGCTGGGTGTCGCGTAGGGCCAGGTCGAGCGTCGATGTCTGGAGGGCGTGCTCGGGGTGGAGCGGCGAGAAGCGCAGTCCGCGGCCGCCGTCAACGATATATTTGCCGAGACCTATGGCGAGCTCGGTCACGCCGTCGTCGATACGCTCGTCACCGAGCGGGTAGTAGTTGAGCGAGCGACCTACGCCCGAGAACGACGGAAAGTAGACACCGCCGCGGTCTTCGCCCACAACCTCCTGGATAATCACGGCCATCTTCTCCTGGTCGATTACATTGCTGGTGGCAGTCATGTAGGACTTGCTGTTGGCGAAAAAGACCGATGCATACACACCCTTGATGGCATCGGTGAGCCACTGCAGGCGCACGAGCCGGTCGGGGGTGTATGGTATCATGTAGGTGGCGTAGATGCCGGCGAAAGGCTGGTAGTGCGAGTCTTCGAGGAGGCTCGAGCTGCGCACGGCAAGGGGGCGGTCAACCACATCGAGAAGGGCAAGCAGATCCTCGCGCACACGCTCGGGCAGCTTGGCGGCGAGGAAAGCTCCGAGGATTTCGGCATCGGGAGTCTCGCTCAGCGCCAGCGGGTAGAGCTTGTTGCCGACCATAAATTCGTCGAAGATGTCGGTGCACAGCACCACCGAGCGAGGTATCGATATCGACAGCCCGTAGAAATTGTCGCAGACAGGATTTTTCTTGATGATGGAGTCCACGAAGGCGAGGCCGCGGCCTTTACCGCCGAGGCTGCCTTGGCCTATGCGGGCGAAGTTGGAGTAGTGGTCGAAGCGGTCTTTCTCGAACACCGCCACCACACCGCGGTTCTTCATCTTGCGGTACTTCACGATAAGGTCGAAGAAGAGCTGCTTAACCGCCGGAATTTCCTCCACCGACTTCGAGCGGTGTCGCTGCACCACGTCGGCGATGGGGAAGAGGGCGCGGGAGTAGAGCCAGCGCGAGATGTCGTTGCGCGAGGCATGGTAGAAAAGGCTCTCCGCGGGGATGTCGAAGATGCGCTTCTGGAGCTCCTTGAGGTTGCGGATAGTCATTATGGGCTTCAGCGTGGCCGGGTCGCGGATGATGAAGTCGCCGAAGCCGAAGTTGTTCATGATCGCTTCGCCAAGGTCCACAGGCAGCTTCTTGCTGTTCTTGTCGATGAAGATGCCTCCGAAAGGCCTCACTGCCGCAGCATTGGAGGTTTCCGACGATTCGATGATGATAGGCAGGTAGGGATCCTGCGAGCGCAGATACTCGGCCAGGCGGATGCCGGCGAGTGAGTCCTTGACTCCTTCGCGGGCAAAAGATACGTCGCTGATCACGCCGAGCATCTTCTTGCCGTATTTCTCGTAGAGAGCCACCGCTTCCTCGTAGTTGCGGGCGAGCATCACCTTGGGGCGGCCACGCATACGGAGCATCTGCTCGTGCTGGTTGAGCGCCTCGGTGGAGAACAGGCGCGACTGCGACAGCAGGAACTTGTAGATGTGCGGAAGCACCGACGAGTAGAAGCGGACAGAGTCCTCAACGAGCAGTATGCACTGCACGCCCACGTTGCTCACATCGTCGGCGTTGAGCGAGTCCTCGAGCAGCTTTATTATGGCAAGGAGGAGGTCCATGTTGCCAAGCCAGCTGAACACATAGTCGACTGTCGAGAGGTCCTGCATGGCAAGGCGGCGCGACACCTCTTTGCTGAAGGGGGTGAGCACCACCAGAGGTACCGAGGGAAATTCCGCCTTGATGAGAGCGGTGCCGTCGAAAGTCTCGGAAATATCTCCGCCGGGCATGGCCACCACCAGGTCGAAAGGCTTCTGGCGCATAGCCTCGCGTGCCTCTGTCATGGTGGAGGCGCGAGTCACGCGCGGAGGCGAGCTGAGGTTAAGAGCCACATACTCATTGTATAGCTGCTCTTCTACGCGGCCGTCTTCCTCCATCATGAAGGCATCGTAGGGCGAGGCAATGAGCAGCACATTGAAGATACGGTGCTGCATCAACGCCTGAAAAGACGTATCCTTGAGATACATTCTGCTAAGAGCCTCCTCGTTCATAGTGGCAAATTTAGCAAAAATATCGTGTCGGACAAAAATATGCGCCCTTTAAATCGCGTCTAAATCTATTTCCACGCTCACGGGGCAGTGGTCGGAGCCTGTCACGTCGGGGTGTATTTCGGCATTTACGAGGCGGTCGGCGAGCCTGTCGGACACTATGAAGTAGTCGATGCGCCACCCCACGTTTTTCTCGCGGGCGCGTCCGCGGTAGCTCCACCACGAGTAAGCCCCTTTGGTGTCGGGATTGAAGAAGCGGAAAGTATCGGTAAAACCCGAGGCGAGCAGGCGACTCATGCACTCGCGCTCCTCGTCGGTGAAGCCGGCGTTGCGGCGGTTGGTCTTGGGATTTGCAAGGTCGATTTCCTGATGAGCCACGTTGAGGTCGCCGCACATCACCACGGGCTTGGTGGCATCGAGCTCCTTAAGGAAAGAGAGGAAATCGCGCTCCCACTCCATGCGGTAGGGCAGGCGGGCGAGCTCGCTCTGGCTGTTGGGCACATAGACATCGACAAGATAGAAACCGGGGTACTCCAGGGCCACGATGCGACCTTCGTGGTCGTGGGCATCGATGCCGATATGGCGGCGCACCGAGAGCGGTTTGTGGCGGGTGAAGATTGCCGTGCCCGAGTAGCCGGGGCGGTCGGCATAGTTGTAGAAGGCCTCATAGCCCTCGAAGTTGAGGTCGAGCTGGCCTTCCTTGAGTTTTATCTCCTGCAGGCAAAAAAAATCGGCATCGAAGCTCCCGAATATATCAGCGAAGCCTTTACCGACTACAGCCCGCAGGCCGTTTACATTCCACGATACAAATTTCATGTAGCTTTTTTTCTTTTTTTTGAGGGGGGGTAAGGGCTTTAAGGTCTTTAAAGTCCTTAAGGTCCTTAATGACCTTAAAGCCCTTAATACCCTCTGTTTGATTTGCGGAGGCGCATCATCCTTTCAGAGAAACCTCCATTTTCCAAAAAATCTTTTTCAAGTCGTTTGAGTTGCTTGAATAGCAAGTAATCGGCTTGATTTATTAGTATGATTGCCATGTTGGCAATAGTCTCTGGTGGGCGTGTAGATATTATTTCCATGAAAAATCCGGCATCATTATGCTCCCGCCCGAGTTTGCGCATGAACTCAAATTCCCGGCTGCCTTTTGTCCATTGTGCATGCCGACGTGTCCGCAGGTAGTCTTCATAGTCTTCCAAAAGCTCTTTCAGGCTAGCTTTGGCTACGTTGATGAGCTTGATTTCTGTCTTGGAAGAAGTCGTAGATGCCGCACAGCCTTCGATGATATTCTGTTTACCGCTGCGTGCGGCTTGAATCATCTGGTCGATAGTACGGTCGCCTTTGCTCAAAAAATTATTACAAAAAAAGTATGTAATCTGAAAAATTACATCGCTTTTTTGATACGAGAGCAAATTCTTGTAATTACCTGTGGTGGGTATTAATTCTTCCATGCTTTTCCGTGGAAATCTACATTACTATGCAAAGATACAAATATTTTTCATACCATTGCTGTCAGAGTCGGAAAAGGGGCGCGCCACGCGGCACGCCCCTTGACATTGTTTCACCCCTCAAATCTTACATCCTCACCTTGCTCACCTTCGAGCCCTGGCGGCGGATGAAGATGCCGTCGGCGGGATTGGCCACGCGGAGGCCCTGGAGATTGTAGTACTCCACGGGGGCGTCGCTCTCGTCGGCGATGATGCCGTCGATGCCGGCTGCGGTGGTGAAGTCCGACCACTCAATGCGCATCTCGGGGAATTTGTTCTCAACATCGTCCTCGAAGCTCGACGATACGAACTCTGTAGCTGCTCCGTCGGCATTGTAGGTGTACTCGTAGACCACGCCGCCGCAGTAGTCGAGCTCGCCGTTGACGTACTGCGTGAATTTCTCAAGCACTACATTGCCGTGGCTATCGATGGTGACTTCGTTTATTTCATACTCAGTTACGGGGGTGAGTGTAACGTCGTTGTCGTCGATTTCGCCGTCGCCGTTGATGTCCTCGTCGGAGGGCTCTTCCTCGAAGTAGATCACCTCGTAGGTCTCAATGTAGGAGCCGGTGGCGGCATCGGTGTACATGGTGCTGATTCTGAGATTGGAATTATCCAAGAACTGGAATGTGAGAGTGCCCTCGAAGTCGTTGGCATACACACCCGTGAGTGTACCTTCGAACTCGCCGTCGAAGTACGACTCGGCGCTGGCGATGCGGTTGCGGCCGCGGGCATAGTCCTCGACATCGAAGTTCATCACCTGGCCGTCGGTATTGGCCCACTCGATGTTGCGGAGGTCGATGTCCTCAGTCCACTCGAGGGATGAGCCGATGTACTGGAGCTCAGATACTACCGAGCGGGTCACCTTCGTGCCATCGGCCGAGGTGGTGTTAGTCACGCGGGCGATGTCGCTGAAGTCGGCGCCTGTCTGCGGTGCCTGGCGGGCAATCTGAGTGAGCGTGCCCTCGTTGTTGCGGGTGATGGCATACTTGTTGCCGTACGACAGCTGCCAGCCGTCGGCCCAATAGTACATGATGGATTCTACGGCGAAATCGGTCACAACGGTGTCGTATTTCTTAGCTGTGAGCTCGGTGTTGACCCATGTGGCACCGCCGTCTTCGCTCGACTCCGAAAGTGTCTCGGTGGCCATACCGTCGGCATTGTAGGTGTAGGAGATGCGGAGCTTCGATTGTCCGCTCTCATCTTCCATGTCGGTCTCCACCACATTGGCAAGAGTGCCGTCGGGGTTGTAGGTGTTTCGGGCAGTGCTTGCCACAAACCAGTCCTCGGTGTCTTCGTCCCAGAACGATACCGTCTCGTCCTGAGGCAGATACTGCACTTTCACGGCATCGGCCTTGGCCTTGATGGCTTTGCGCTCGATGCGTGCAGCCTTCTTTTTGGTGAGCGATGCGGCGCGCTTGGGAGCGGCCTCTGCTGCAAGACATGTGCCCATGAGGGCGGCAGAAAGAAGTAGTGTAAAAGTTTTTGTCATAGACATATTTTTTAGTAAATGAATTGGAATATTGCGCAAAGGTAAGAAAAAAAGTCGGAATACCGCAGTATCCCGACTTTTTGTTGCGTATTTGGTGTATATGTGTTGCAAATCACATCCTCACCTTGCTCACCTTCGGGCCTTGGCGGCGGATGAAGATGCCGTCGGCCGGATGTGCCACAGGCAGTCCCTGAAGGTTGAAGTATTCGACAGGCGCATCGCTCTCGTCGACCTCAACTTCGGCAATGCCCGAGAAGCTGCGGAAGTCTTCGTGGACTTGGCGCGATAGCGGTGTCTTGCTATCGTTGTTTTCATCGTAGTTGTAAAAAATCTGCTCTGTCAAGGCTCCGTCCTCGTTGTACGTATTTTCGAACATATAGCAGGTGAAGTTGCGTGTACCATCGGCTTCTATTATTTCGTAGCTGTTGAGTGTGGCGTTGTCGTGCTCATCGTATTGGTAAGTGTAGGTCACGGTGCGGGTAGCAACTTCCTGTGGTGCGTCTTGCTCGTTGATTACACCGTCGCCGTTAAGGTCGTCGGTAGGTGTGCCTTTGATGTAGGACTGGGTCTCTGTTTTGTCTACATACGACTTTGTTGCTTCATCGGTGCGGTAGATGCTGTAAGTATCCTTAAGCCCATTCTCGTATTCATACACAAGTGTGCCGTCGTAGTCGTTGGGGTAAGTGCCTGTGAGCTTGGCTGTCAATTCACCTTCGGAGTAGAGCTTGGCAGAGGCCACGCGGTTGTTTCCCAAGTAGAGAGACGGGGCGACGGTAAGTATCTGGCCGTCGGTGTCATGCCACACGATGTCGCGAAGGTCGAGTGTCTCTTCTTGCTTCATGGTAAAGACATCGAGCCGGGTTGCTTTCATGGCAGTGATGTTGCCGTCAGGCGCGACGGTAGTCTCGAGGATGCCTGCGTCGATACAAGGCTCAGAGCTATAGGGCGTCTGATTCACCAGGCGTGTGACCACATTCTGCGCATTACGTGTGATGAGATAGCGGTTGAAGTACGATTCCGCCCAGCTGCCGTCCTCCCATGAGAAGCTTCGGTAATCGACGGTAAAATTTGGCACAACATCGTCGTAGCGCGACGTGGTGCGAGAGATTGGCGACCATGTGGCGCCATTGTCGGAGGAGTTCTCGGAGATGGTTTCGCTTACGAGGTCGGTGCCTTCGTAGTAGTTTGTGGTGACTCGCTTGACATCCATGCTGTTGCCGGCGTAGCTTGTGGTCTGGCTCGTGTAGTAACCTCTGTCGTTGACGGTGTAGGTGTCACGGTAACTTTCAGTCCACTCGCCTGAGTTCGCATTCCAGCGATAGAACGTCGTGTTGAGCGGCAGGTAGCGGGTGTCAGATGCCGTGCATGTGAGCATGGCAGCAAGTGCGCAAGCTGCAAGGGTAGTAAATAATTTCTTCATAGACGGTTTATTACGGTTTATTCCGCAAAGCTACGAAAAAATCTGTACTACTGCAAAATATTCTTTAAAACCTTTGATATGAGCTGCGACTCGAAGCCACGCGCCAAGGCGAAGCGGAATAGCTTGGTGCGGTTTTCGTAGGATGCGGGCTCTTCGAGCTTCTTGGCTTTAGCCGCGAGGATGCCGTGGAGGGCTTCGCGGTATTCGTCCTCATCGATTTGGTCGAGAGCTTCATCGATGATGTCGGAGTCGACGTGTCGCTGCCTCAGTGCCATCTCTATCTTTCGCCTGCCCCAGCGTGCGAAGCGATATTTGTCGCGGGTGAAGGCTACGGCGTAGCGGCTGTCGTCCACGAAGCGGCGGCGCAGCAGCGAGCGCATGATGGTGTCGGCATCGCGCTCGCCTATCTGCCATGTGCGGAGTTTGCGGCGCAGCTCCCACTCGCATTGCTCCGAGCGGGCGCACAGCTCTTCGAGGCGGATGAGGGCGGCCTCGGGGCGCATGGGTTTTCTTGAAATCACGGTCGTAGGGCTATTGCGAAGCGGTACTTTCCGCGGTAGTCGCGCTGCACATCGATGTCGGAGTAGCCTTCGGCCTCGAGCAGGCCGCGCATCTCCTTGGGGAAGCGCTCGTTGATTTCAAAGAATAGCCTGCCGCCTGAGCGAAGTGCCCCCATGGTGTAGCGTGCTATGGCACGGTAGAAGAGAAGAGGGTCGTCGTCGGGCACGAAGAGCGCCTGCGCAGGCTCGTAGTCGAGCACGCGGGCGTCCATCTCGGCACGCTCCGAGGCGCAGATGTAGGGCGGATTGCTCACCACGATGTCGAATGTCGGAGCCGACGGCACCGCGGTCTTGAGGATATCGCACTGTGTGAAGGCGACTTTCGCGCCGAGCTTCCGCGCATTGCCTTCGGCCACGCTGAGGGCCGCTGCGCTGATGTCCACGGCCTCGACCGATGCAAAGGGCAGCGCCCGCGCCAGTGAGATAGCTATGCAGCCTGAGCCGGTGCCTACGTCGAGCACATGGAGGTCGCTGCGCCCGGCGTAGAGGCCCGTGATGAGGTCGACCAGCCCGGCTGTCTCCGGGCGGGGGATGAGCACGGAGCTGTCGACAGCGTAGTCGTTGCCCATAAAGTGTGCCGACCCTACGGCATACTGCACGGGCTCGCCGGAGGCCACCTTCGCCACCACGGCATCGATGCGCTCCTGCATGAAGTCGGTGATGGAGCGGTCGCCGTTGACGAAGAGGTACTTGCGGTCGTAGCCCGCCACATCCTCGAAGATTATGCGGGCAGCGCTCTCGCCCTCGGCATCGGAGCCCAATGCGCGGGCGAGAGCTGCTGATGTGCTGCGGAAACTTTCGGCTACGGTGCTCATTGGCGGTCGTCGTTGATGGCCTCGTAGCGGAAGGCATCGTCGTCGTTGTAGCCTTCGTCGTCGTTGTCGTCGTTGTCGTCAGACATGTCGGACATGTCGGACGAGTCTGTGGCTTCGTCGTAGTCGGCGTCGTCCCAGTCGATGTCGTCGCCCCAGGCCTCGGGGCTTATGCTGCGGAGGTCTTCGGCTTCCTGCTCAGCCTCGTCGTCGGTGGGCTGGTACTCGAAGATGAAGTTGTCTTCCTCGCTCACGCGGTGATGGCCGTCGAGCGGTCGGTGGATGATGTCGGGAGCGTCGATGCGGTTGTTCTCATCGGTGATGGCACGCCAGAGCACATCCTTGAGCTCGGTGATGCCGTAGCCCGTGACGGCCGAGATAAATACGTGAGGCACCCCTTCGGGCAGCGTGCGGGCAATCTCCTCGCGCAGCTCGTCGTCGAGCATGTCGCTCTTGGAGATGGCGAGCACGCGCTGCTTGCTGTCGAGCTGCGGGTTGAACTTGCGCAGCTCCTCGAGCAGGATTTCATATTCGCGCTTGATGTCGTCGGCATCGGCGGGCACCATGAACAGCAGCACGGCGTTGCGCTCGATGTGGCGCAGGAAGCGCAGACCGAGACCTTTGCCTTCGCTGGCGCCCTCGATGATGCCGGGGATGTCGGCCATCACGAAGGAGCGGTTGTCGCGGTACGACACGATGCCCAGCTGGGGCTCCATCGTGGTGAAAGGATAGTCGGCGATTTTTGGCTCGGCAGCCGAAACGGCGGAGAGCAGTGTGGACTTGCCGGCGTTGGGGAAGCCCACCAGGCCTACGTCGGCGAGCATCTTCAGCTCGAGAATCACCGAGCGCTCTATGGCAGGCTCACCGGGCTGTGCATAGCGTGGGGTGCGGTTTGTGGCTGTGGCGAAGTGCCAGTTGCCGAGGCCTCCGCGTCCGCCCTTGAGGAGCTTCACTTCCTGTCCGTCGTCGGTGACTTCGGTGAGGTATTCGCCCGTCTCGGCATCGAAAACCACCGTGCCGCAGGGCACGTCGACAATCACATCGTCGCCGTCCTTGCCGAAGCTGCGTCCGCCCGAGCCGCTCTCGCCGTTTCCGGCGAAGATGTGGCGGCGGTATTTCAAAGGAAGAAGCGTCCACATGTTGCGGTTGCCGCGAAGGATGATGTGGCCGCCACGACCTCCGTCGCCGCCGTCGGGGCCGCCTTTGGGTACATATTTGGCACGATAGAAATGGCGCGAGCCGGCGCCGCCTTTGCCTGAGCGGCAGAGGATTTTCACGTAATCTATAAAGTTGGATTCAGCCATGATTTTTCGTATGTTAGTTATTGATAAAAACGCCCCGTGCGGCTCAACTGTTCATTGCATTGTGGTGCCGCATGAGCTCTCCGGCCTGGCGGAAGTCCACGGGCGAGCCCACATCGATCCAGGTGCCTTTGATAGGGTAGTAAGTCACCTTCCGGCCGGCGGCGATGGCGCGGTCGATAAGGTCGGTGGCATCGCAGCGCTCGCCTTTCACCAGGGTAGCCAGCAGTGCGTTGGAGAAGATATATATGCCGGCATTGGCGTAGTAGGAGTAGGCGGGTTTCTCCTCTATGCCAGTCACCGCGTCGGGGTCGTCGGGGTCGAGGGTGAGGATGGCGTAGGGCACCGACACCTGATAGGGCACCACGGCGATGGTGGCGTCGGCACTGCGGCTGCGGTGAAGCAAATACATCTCCTCGAATGAGATAGTGGTGAGCAGGTCGGAGTTCATCACCAGTGTGCAACCATTGGGCTCGCCGCTATCGAGCAGCGCCACCGCACCTATTGTGCCAAGGGGCACATCCTCGCGCACAGTGCGCACCTGCACTCCTGCCACGGGACGGCTGAAGTGCTCGTCGATTTTCTCGGCCAGATAGCGCGTGGTCACGGTGATGTCGGTGATGCCGCAGGCGGCAAGAGCCTCCACATTGTAGTCGATGATGGCCTTGCCCTCGATCTCCAACAGTGGCTTGGGGGTGGTGAGGGTGGCAGGGCGCAGCCGCTCACCCTTGCCTCCGGCCATGAGCACGGCACGCATGGGCAGCACGGTGTGGCTGGAGGTGAGGTCGATGATGTGGTGCAGACGGCCTTCGGGGTCGAGCACGGGCACGAGCGAGATGCCTGCCGAGCGGTAGTCGCGAAGAGCGGCCACGTCGATGTTGCCGAGCTCCACACTGCGGAAGGCCGTGTGCGCAGCCTCTATCACGGGGCTGTCGAGACCCTTGCCTGCAAGCAGGGCGCGGCGCACATCGCCATCGGTGAGAGTGCCCGCAAGGTGGCCGTCGCCATCGGTCACAAAGAGCGTCATGGCTCCGCCCGAGAGAGCGTTGAGCCGCGCCAGAGCTTCGAGCAGGGGTGTTTCGCCTGCAATTGTTATATTATCAATATCGATTTTCATCCTTGAAATTTTTTCATCTTTTCTTCGGCACGCTCCCAGTCGGCGGGTGTGTCGAGGTCGATGCTCCGCTCTGCGGGCATGAAGAAAGGTATGCGCCGCGGGAACGCGCCCAGCGACATAGCCCGTAAGGACTGCGGATTGATCACATACACGGCTCCGTTCTGCTCGTAGACAGGCGGGCAGTCCTGGCGGCGGGTGTAGAGGCCGTCGCCCTTGCACACCTGCATATAGCCCTCGGCGCTTACCTCGAACATATTATAGTACGGGTTCGCCGCCGCCGGAGCCAGCGATGTCACCATGTCGCACCCGGGGGTATACAGCTCCTCGGCACCGGCAAGGTCGGCAGCGGTGCGCATCGGCGAGGTGGGCTGCAGGAGCACCACGCAGTCGTAGGCTATGCCGCGGCTGTCTGCCCAGTCCATCACATCGAGCATCACCTCGCGGCTGCCTACCGTGTCGCCTCCAAGAGCGGCGGGGCGCATATAGTCGACCGTCAGACCAAGGCTGCGGGCAGTGTCGGCAATCTCGGCATCGTCGGTCGAAAGCACCACCGTGCCGCCGGTGCGCGCGGCATCGGTCAGAGCCACATCAACGGTGTAGGCGATGAGAGGGCGGCCGCCCAGCAGCCGTATGTTCTTGCGGGGTATGCCCTTGCTGCCCCCGCGCGCAGGGATTATATAAAGCGGTTTCATTGAAGTGTGTCGTAAAATCGTTTTGGCCCGGCCGGAAGAGAGTCGAGAAAGCGTGTCAGAGCCTCAGCCATGCGGCCGGGAGTGTCGGGCCGGAAATACGGATTTTCTCGCCTGCCGGCAAGCTCCTGCATAGCGGGCGAAAGGGCGCGGGCTATGGCTTGGCGTATGGAGTCGGTGTCGGGTTCGCAGTGTATCACCGAAGGAGCGGCTATGCGCCCGCGCTGGCGAATGCCTATGTCGACCGTCGGCACGCCCGCTGAGGGAGCCTCGACAATGCCGCTCGATGAATTGCCGATTACCATCGAGGCGAGCCTCAGCAGCGACTGGTAGCGCAGCATACCGAGCGACTGCACCAAGCGCACACGCTCGGGGTGAGCGGCGGCATAAGCCTGCAGCTCGGCTATAATCCCGCTGCTGTGGGCGTCGTTGTTGGGAAAAGTAATCACGGAGCGCATCTCGGGGAAAGCATCGAGCGCGCGAAGCATACTGCGCACGCGCTCTGCCGGCGAGGCGCCGTGGTCGTTGGTGGCCGGGTGGTAAGTAATCAGCGCCAAGGGTGCGCCCTCGAGCTCCATGCCGAGGAATTGGCTGAGCTCATCGGCGCTGAGCACAGCAGTGTTCAAGGCATTCCACACACCGATGGCACCGGTGTTGAGCACTGCCTCGGGCTGCTCGCCCATCTGAATCACACGGCGGCGGTAAGGTTCGGTGGCCGTCAGATGAAGCGAGGCCAGCTTTGTGATGGCATGGCGGAAAGAGTCGTCGTTGGCACCCTCCGAAATTTCGCCACCCGCGATATGCACTATAGGGATATGCATCACCGCAGCTGCCGAAGCCACGGCAAGCATCTCGTAGCGGTCGCCAAGGAGCACCACGGCGTCGGGGTGCAGGCGGTTGAAAGCATCGGCCATGCCGTCGAGGCAAAGACTCATGGCACGCACGCGCGAAGCCTCGTCATCGCCGTCCACATCCATGTGCACGCGGGCATCGACATCGAAGCCCGCATCAATAATCTCGTTCACCGTCATGCCATAGCGCTCCATCAGGTGCATGTTGGCGACCACAATCTGCACGTGCACGCCGGGCACATGGCGCATAGCCTCGGCCAGCGGCTGAAGCAGGCCCCAGTCGGCACGCGTAGTGCTCACGAAGCAAAGTTTTTTTTCTCTCTCGCTCATAATCTGCAAAAATACGAATAAGTCGAGAGCCAAGCAAATTTATTTAGCTTGGCGCCCGGCTCGGGCACCTTAAAGACCTTAATAAAAAAAGACGGTGCGGGTCATCACGACAAGCACCGTCTCGGGATGTGAGCCCTCCGTTTTGCGGATGGGAGTCGGAGGGCTCGGGGGGGGAATGTATCTTTTTAATTTATGAGGTACGAGTTAGGAGTTATGAGTTTTTTTGCAGTGCAACTCTTATCTTATAACTCTTAACTCATATCTTGAAAACTTATTCTTCGCTGAGAATCTCAAGCATCTTGATGGCCGACAGGGGTATGCGGGTGCCGGGGCCGAAGATTGCAGCTACGCCGGCTTTGTAGAGGAAGTCGTAGTCCTGTGCGGGGATTACACCACCGGCAGTGACGAGGATGTCCTCACGACCGAGCTTGCGGAGCTCTTCGATTACCTGGGGGATGAGCGTCTTGTGACCTGCTGCGAGCGACGACACACCGAGGATGTGAACGTCGTTCTCCACCGCCTGACGGGCTGCTTCTGCGGGGGTCTGGAAGAGGGGACCCATGTCGACGTCGAAACCGCAGTCGGCATAGCCTGTCGCTACAACCTTTGCGCCGCGGTCGTGGCCGTCCTGGCCCATCTTGGCAATCATGATACGGGGCTGGCGACCTTCGCGCTTGGCGAACTCCTCGCACATCTGCTGTGCGCGGACGAAGTCGGGATCTTGCTTTGTTTCGCTTGAGTACACGCCTGAGATAGTTCTGATTACTGCTTTATAGCGGCCTACGACTTCTTCGCAGGCATCGGAAATTTCGCCGAGGGTGGCACGGAGGCCGGCGGCCTTCACGGCGAGGTCAAGGAGGTTGCCTTCCTTGGTGCGGACGCACTCTGTGATGGCTGCGAGGGCTTCTTTCACCTTGGCTTCGTCGCGGTGAGCCTTCACGTCGTTGAGGCGCTCGATCTGCTCGCGGCGCACTTCGGTATTGTCGATCTCGAGGATGTCGATGGGGTCTTCATGCTCGAGGCGGTATTTGTTGATACCTACGATTGTCTGACGGCCGGAGTCGATGCGGGCCTGAGTGCGGGCCGAGGCTTCTTCGATGCGGAGCTTGGGCAGACCGGTCTCGATGGCTTTTGCCATGCCGCCGAGCTTCTCGATTTCCTGGATGTGCTCCCATGCGCGGTGTGCGATTTCGTTGGTGAGCGCTTCCACGTAGTACGAGCCGCCCCAGGGGTCGATGGCGCGTGTCACCTGAGTCTCTTCCTGGATGTAGATCTGAGTGTTTCGGGCGATGCGTGCCGAGAAGTCGGTGGGGAGTGCGATGGCTTCGTCGAGAGCGTTGGTGTGGAGGCTCTGGGTGTGGCCGAGGGCGGCGCCCATGGCCTCGATGCAGGTGCGGCCTACGTTGTTGAAGGGGTCCTGCTCGGTGAGCGACCAGCCCGAGGTCTGCGAGTGGGTGCGGAGGGCGAGCGATTTGGGGTTCTTGGGGTTGAACTGCTTCACGATCTTAGCCCAGAGCATACGTGCTGCACGCATCTTGGCCACTTCCATGAAGTAGTTCATGCCGATAGCCCAGAAGAAGGACAGGCGGGGCGCGAAGGCGTCGATGTCCATGCCTGCGTTGACACCTGCGCGGAGGTACTCGAGGCCGTCGGCGAGTGTGTATGCGAGCTCGATGTCGCAAGTAGCACCTGCTTCCTGCATGTGGTAGCCGGAGATTGAGATGCTGTTGAACTTGGGCATGTTCTGCGAAGTGTACTCGAAGATGTCGGCGATAATGCGCATCGAGAATTCAGGCGGGTAGATGTAGGTGTTGCGCACCATGAATTCCTTGAGAATGTCGTTCTGGATTGTGCCGGCCATCTCTTCGAGCTTGGCACCCTGCTCAAGGCCTGCGTTGATGTAGAAGGCGAGCACGGGGAGCACGGCGCCGTTCATGGTCATGGACACCGACATCTTGTTGAGGGGGATGCCGTCGAAGAGCACTTTCATGTCGTCGAGCGAGCAGATCGACACACCGGCCTTGCCAACGTCGCCGACGACGCGCTCATGGTCGGCATCGTAGCCGCGGTGTGTGGCGAGGTCAAATGCCACCGAAAGACCTTTCTGACCCGACGCGAGGTTGCGGCGGTAGAAGGCGTTCGACTCGGCGGCTGTCGAGAAGCCTGCATACTGGCGGATGGTCCAGGGGCGCAGGGGGTACATGGCGCTGTACGGGCCACGGAGGAAGGGAGGTATACCCGACATGAAGTTGAGGTGCTCGAGGCCCTCGAGGTCGGATTTTGTGTAGACGGGTTTTACGGGAATAAGTTCGGGAGTGGTCCAGTCTTCGACTGCTGCTGCAGCGGGCCGGGCACCGCATGTCCCTGCCGTAATGTCGATATTTTTAAAATCGGGTTTCATAGTAAGCTGAGACATTTATTTATTGAGAAGACGATTGTTGAAGTCGCGGAGTGTGTCGAGCACATTGCAGCGCACGTGCACATAGTCCTTGATGCCGGCGGCTGTGAGCTCTTCCATGCAAGCGGGAGCACCTGCAACTACGAACTCGGCACGGCCATCGAGATACTTGAAGGCTGCCGGAGCGAGCTCGGCATATTCGTCGTCGGAAGAGCAGAGCACAATCACGTCGGCGCCCTGAGCGAGGGCCGCGTCGACGCCGGCCTCAACGGTGTCGAAGCCGAGGTTGTCGATAATCTCATATCCTGCGCAACCGAAGAAGTTGGTCGAGAACTGTGCACGGGCCAGGCGCATAGCCAGGTTGCCTATGGTGAGCATGAACACCTTGGGGCGCTTTGCTGCGGCCTCGGTGGCAAGGCGGAGAGCCTCGAAGTCGGTGGCGGCACGCTTCATCGTCAGGGCGTTGGGACCCTTTTCGGCGCTGCATCCGCAGTGGCAGGCAGTGTCTTCGATCTTGTCGGCTGCTTTCTCGTTGATGTTGGGGTACTGGTTTGTGCCAAGGAGGATTTCCTTGCGGCGGGCAACGTCGGTGTGGCGCTTTTCGCACGACTCGTTGACGGCACGCTGCACTTCGCCGCGGCCTACGGCGCCGAAGTATTCGCCTTCTTCGTCCATCACGGCGAGGAAGAGCTTCCAGCCCTGCTCGGCGATGGCCACTGTGAGGTGCTCCACATAGTAGCTGCCGCCTGCGGGGTCGACAACCTTGTCCATGTGGCTCTCTTCCTTAAGCAGGAACTGCTGGTTGCGGGCGATACGCTCCGAGAAAGCGTCGGGGCGCTTGTAGGGAGTGTCGAAGGGGGTGACAACGATAGAGTCGACACCTGCAACACATGCCGAGAAGGTCTCGGTCTGGCTGCGGAGCAGGTTGACGTGAGCGTCGTAGATGGTCTGGTTGAAGCGCGAGGTGGTGGCGCATACCATCATCTTGGCTGCGCAGTCGCACTCGGGTTTGTACTGCTCCACGATCTGAGCCCAGAGCATACGGGCAGCGCGGAACTTGGCAATCTCCATGAAGAAGTTCGACGACACGCACATGTTGAACTTGATGCGTGCGGCCACTTCGGTGGCGCTGCGGCCGGCTTCTGTGAGGAGGTTGAGCCAGGAAGCGCCCCAGGCGAGGGCATAGCCGAGCTCCTGATAGATAAATGCGCCGCCGTTGGCGAGGATGTCGGAGTCGACAGCGAGGCAGCGGATGCCTTTTACCTCGGCTACGGTATCGAGGAGCTTGCAAGCCTCGGCAGCCACGGCAGCGGCATCAAATCCTTCCACACCGTGCATGAGCTGGCGGCGCAGAGGGTTGTAGTTGACCGAGCCACGGAAGGTGTCGGTGGCACCGGCAGCCTTGACGCACTCGACCAGAGCAGCGGCAACGGCGACGGCCTTGCCGGGGCAGCAGGAGAGGTTTATCTCGACTTTCGAGAGGTCGATATCTTTGATGAGTGTGGCAACATCGGCGGGGTCGGCAACCTTGAAACCGAGCGAGTTTACGCCCTTTGTGAGCACGTCGAGAGCAATCTCGTTGGCCTCCTTTGCATCTGCGGCCACGATATTCTGGCGAGTGAGCCAGTCGTTGTCGGTGCGGGTGCCGCGGATGTAGGGGAACTGGCCGGGCAGCGAGTCGGTGGTCTTGAGGCCGGCGATGTCTTCTGCGCGGTAAACGGGCTCAACATTGAAGCCTTCGTTTGTGCGCCAGACCAATTTCTTGTTGAAGTCGGCACCTTTGAGGTCGGCTTCTACCTTGGCGCGCCATTCCTGATAGCTCACCTCGGGGAACTGGTCAAACAGTCTTTCGTTATTTTCTGCCATAAAATATCTGTCGATATATAGTTAGTTGTTTGTCAGTGGGTTGGTGTATGTTTTATTTCATGGTACTGTCGATGGCCACGCATAGCAAGGCCATTGAACGCACAAAAGTAACAAATATCAGCAAATTAGCAAAACTTTAAGAGGAAAATCGCAAGATAATTATTCTTTATTTTCAAGCGCTTCAAAAAAAATTTGTATAATATAAAAATAATGCGTAAATTTGCGCTCCGAAAAGCTCTGAAAATAAATCGAAAAAAACAATACAGGCAATGAAAAGAACATTCCAACCCTCTAACCGTAAAAGAGTTAACAAGCACGGCTTCCGCGAAAGAATGGCAACTGCTAACGGCCGCAAGGTGCTCGCACGCCGTCGTGCCAAAGGTCGCGCCGCTCTCACTGTAAGCGACAACATCGCTTCCAAGTAAGCTCCGCACTACTTTTACAGCAAAAAAATGAGGATGCTCCGCGAAGGTGCATCCTCATTTTTTTGCTGTATCCGTTTATTTGAAAATCAGCTCGGGAGCCGAATGCGGGTCGGCCGCAGGCACAATCTCCACGGTGCCGCTGTGAAAAGATGTGGCGGCTGTCTCGCCACTGAAAGGCTCTACGGCCACTTGCCAGAGGCCGTCGGCATCGCGGCGGATGTCGGCCACCGAGAGTGTGCTCACTTGGCTGCCGACCACTATGCGGTGCGCCAGGATGCGAGTAGGCGACTGGGCTTTCATCGTGCAGTGCTGTCGGCCGGCGTGGCAGTGCTGTCAGCTATGATTTCGACCGGAGGCAAGATGTGCGGGAGCCTGCGGATGGAGTAGCGGCGCGAGTACTGCTCCGGGTCGAGGCGCTTGCGCACCATGGCGATGGAGTCGAAGCGCACGGAGGTTCCGGGCCTGTTTGCTCCGGTGAGTACACCGTAGATGCGTGTGGCGTCGAGCAGCGAGTCGGTGTAGACGGGGAGCTCTTTCCAGCCGTCGCCGGTGAAGTCCTGCGAGATGAAGTCGATGCTGCCGTCGGCATATTCGGCGACAATCTGCCAGGTGCTCTTCTCGGTATTGTTGAAGGCTTTGGCGCGCCACACATACATGTCGCCGCGCTGCCAGTTCTCATCGCGTGCGAAGTTGAAAGTCATGCTTGCCGTGGGCGAAAAATCGCCGATCGACACATAGCGGGCGAATGGCCACACGTCCACAGAGTCGCCGGCAATCGACAGGGCTGCCTCTGCCGCGACTTTGTTGCCGCTCTCGATGAGTCGGTGCTCGAGGATTTCGATGGTGCGGTCGTAGACATCCATATAGTAGCTGATGTTGCGGCCATACCAGAGGAAGGACGAATCGACGGTGGCTGCATCGACACCGTGACGGGCGTAGACCGACTGCTTGAAGGCCTGGCGGGCAGAGTCGGAGCGGTAGTCGCGCCGGTTCATGTCGACCACGGCTTCGCCGGTGTGTATGTCGGCCAGGAGCTGCGCCATCTCCTCGGGCTGAATGATGCCGGAGGGCACTTTCGAGCAGGATGCGCAGGCGACGATGGCTCCAAGGGCTATGCTAATCAGTTTTTTCATCGGCTTTATAGGCTCCCAAGTACTTGGAATAAAAGAGAATGATAAGAGCCATGCCTACGGTGATGGCTGAGTCGGCGATGTTGAACACGGGGTCGAAGAAGGAGAACGTGCGCCCGCCAAGCCATGGCATCCATTGCGGCCACTCGAAGGAGAAGAGCGGGAAGTAGAGCATATCGACCACGAGGCCTTGGAAAATGCCGCCGTAGCCCTCACCCCAGGGCACAAATGTGGCAAGTTGGGGAGGGAAGGGGTTGGTGAAAATCTCGCCGTAGAACACGCAGTCGATGATGTTGCCGAAGGCGCCGGCCGTGACCAGGGCTACGCTCACCATATATCCAAGGGGCACGCGGGCATATTTTATCAGGCGGGTGATGTACCACACCAGAGCACCCACGAGAGCTATGCGGAAAAAGGTGAGCATGAGCTTGCTGCCGAGCTCTATGCCGAATGCCATGCCGTTGTTCTGGATGAAGCGGAGATGAAACCACGGGAGGAGCTCGAGGTCCTCGCCAAGGTAGAACGACGTCTTCACCCAGATTTTGACAGCCTGGTCGATGATAATTACAAGTGCAATCACCGCCCAAGCGGCCAGCGCCAGGCGGTGTTTAGGGAGTAGAGTCATGATCAGTGACGCGGGTTGTTGTTTTTCTCCTCAACGCAGAGAGTGGCGTGAGGCACCGCTCTCAGGCGCTCCTTGGGGATGAGCTTGCCGGTGGCGCGGCAGATGCCGTAGGTCTTGTTGTCGATGCGCACCAGAGCCGCCCTGAGGTGGTTGATGAACTGGCGCTGGCGTTCGGCCAGACGGGCATTAGCCTCTCGCTCGAGGGTGTTGGCACCTTCCTCGAGTACTTTGAACGTAGGCGAAGTGTCGGCGGTGTCGTTTCCGTCGCTGTTGTTCAGCGAAGCGCAGAGCTCCTCGTAGAGGGCAGTCGCGCGGTCGATTTTCTCGAGTATAATTTGGCGGAACTCTTCGAGCTCGGCGTCGGAGTAGCGGAGTTGTTCGCTCATAATTCGGTATTATTTAGCGGGGTGCACTATCGGGTAGTGCACCCCGCAGATTATGGGTTATTATGCGGGCGTGATCACGGCACCGAGCTTGAGGTCGTCGATGTCGAGGATTTCGATGTCGCGGTCCTCATGGTCGGCCACCACCACAGAGTCGGCGAGCACCTGGTCGCCGATGTACTTGCCGAAGTCCTTCACCACCTCTTCGATTTCGGGGCAGGGGAGGAAGAGCAGGTTGATGTGGTCGGTGATGTCGTAGCCACGCTTCTTGCGGATGTTCTGCACGCGGTTGATTATTTCACGGGCGAGACCCTCGCGGAAGAGCTCGGGAGTGACGGCGATGTCGAGAGCCACGGTGAGTGCTCCTTCGTTTGCCACGAGCCAGCCGGGGATGTCCTCGGAGATAATCTTTACGTCGGCGATATCGACGGAGTATTCGGCGCCGTCGATAGTGAGCTTGATGCTGCCTTCGCGCTCGAGCTCGGCAATCTGCTCACGGTCGAGCGCCTTGATCATGGCGGCGGCCTGCTTCATCTGCTTGCCGAATTTCGGGCCGAGCTTCTTGAAGTCGGGGTCGACGCGCTTGACGAACACTTCGTTGTCGGCAGCGACTATTTCAAGTCGCTTCACGTTTACTTCGGTCTTCACGATTGCGGCGATGGCGTCGAGCACTTCTGCTGCATGAGCATCGGCTGCGGGCACGAGCATCTTGGCCAGCGGCTGGCGCACCTTGATGTTGGCTTTCTTGCGGAGAGAGAGCACGAGCGAGGTGAGTCGCTGGGCTATGTCCATGCGCTCTTCGAGTGCGCTGTCGATGGCAGCTTCGTTGACTTTGGGGAAGTCGCTGAGGTGCACCGATTTTGCCTCGGCGGTGCCTTCGGTGAGGTCGCGGAAGAGGCGGTCGGCGAAGAATGGAGCGACGGGCGCCATGAGCTTGGCCACAGTGAGGAGGCAGGTGTGAAGAGTCTGGTATGCGGCGAGCTTGTCGGAGTCGAGACCACGGCTCCAGAAGCGCTTGCGGTTGAGGCGCACGTACCAGTTGGAGAGCTTGTCGAGCACGAAGTCGCTGATGGCGCGGGCGGCACGTGTAGGCTCGTAGTCGTCGAGGGCTTCTTCGACTGTCTTCACCAGGGTGTTGAGCAGCGAGAGAATCCAGCGGTCGAGCTCGGGTCGCTCTGCGAGAGCGACTTCTGCTTCTGCGCCGGTGAAGCCGTCGACGTTGGCATACATGGCGAAGAAGTTGTAGGTGTTCGAGAGTGTCGAGAAGAACTTGCGCGAAACTTCGGCCACGCCTTCGGGGTCGTATTTGAGGTTGTCCCAGGGTGAAGAGCTTGAGATCATGTACCAGCGGAGCGGGTCGGAGCCGAATTTCTCGATGGTCTCGAAGGGATCGACGGCGTTGCCTTTGCGCTTCGACATCTTCTCGCCGTTCTTATCGAGTACAAGACCGTTGGAAATCACGGCTTTGAAGGCGCAGGAGTCGAACACCATAGTGCCGATGGCGTGGAGTGTGAAGAACCATCCGCGAGTCTGGTCGACACCTTCGGCGATGAAGTCGGCGGGGAATACCTCGCGGCCATCGAAGGCGTCTTTGTTCTCGAAGGGGTAGTGGATCTGGGCGTAGGGCATGGAGCCTGAGTCGAACCACACGTCGATGAGGTCGGTCTCGCGCTTCATCGGCTTGCCCGAGGGCGATACGAGGATGAAGTCGTCGACGTAGGGGCGGTGCAGGTCGATTTTAGCGTAGTTCTCGGCGGAGTAGTCGCCGGGCACGAAGCCTTTGTCGCGCAGGGGGTTGCTCTTCATCAGGCCTGCGGCAACCGCTTTGTCGATTTCGGCGTAGAGAGTGGCCACGCTGTCGATGCAGAGCTCTTCGTCGCCGCTCTCGGTGCGCCAGATAGGCAGGGGAGTGCCCCAGTAGCGGCTGCGCGAGAGGTTCCAGTCCTGAAGATTCTCGAGCCACTTGCCGAAGCGGCCGGTGCCTGTCGATGCGGGTTTCCACTTGATTTCGGTGTTGAGCTCCATGAGGCGCTCACGCATAGCCGTGGAGCGGATAAACCAGCTGTCGAGGGGGTAGTAGAGCACGGGCTTGTCGGTTCGCCAGCAGTGGGGGTAGTTGTGCACGTGCTTCTCAATCTTGAATGCTTTGCCTGCGGCTTTGAGGTCCATGCAGATAGCCACATCGAGAGTCTCGGTGGTGTCGTCGGCCTCGGGGTCGTAGGCGTTCTTCACATATCGGCCGGCCCACTGCGAGTAGAGGGGCACGTCGACGCGCTCGGCCACGAATGCGGGGTCGAGGTCTTCGATGCGGTAGAAGCGGCCTGTGAGGTCGACCATGGGGCGGATGTTGCCGTCGCGGTCGATGAGGTGGAGCGGGGGCACTCCGGCCTGCTTCGACACGCGCAAGTCGTCGGCACCGAATGTGCCGGCGATATGTACGATGCCGGTACCGTCGTCGGTGGTTACGTAGTCGCCGGGAATCACGCGGAAAGCACCTTCGCCGGGGTTGACCCAGGGCAGGAGCTGCTCGTAGTGGAGGCCTACGAGTTCGGAGCCTGGGATTGTGGCCACCACTTCGTAGGGCACGAGTTTGTCGCCTTTGGAGTAGTCGGCCAGAGCGATGTCTTTAGCCTTGGGGTTGAATATGCTGCCTACGAGGGCTTCGGCCACAGTGACGGTGACGGGCTCGCCGGAGTAGGGGTTGTAGGTGCGCACGATGCAGTAGTTGATCGAGGGGCCTACGCAGAGAGCGGTGTTGGAGGGCAATGTCCAGGGCGTTGTGGTCCATGCGAGCATCGCCGGCGTACCCCAACCCTGCATTGCGGGCAGCGGATCGAGCACGGTGAACTGTGCGATGCAAGTGGTGTCTTTCACGTCGCGGTAGCAACCGGGCTGGTTCAGCTCGTGCGAGCTGAGGCCGGTGCCTGCCGCGGGAGAGTATGGTTGGATTGTGTAGCCCTTGTAGAGCAGGCCTTTGGCGTAGAGTTGTGCAAGAAGCCACCACACGCTTTCGATGTAGCGGTTGTCGTAGGTGATGTAGGGGTCGGTGGTGTCAACCCAGTAGCCCATCATATTGGTGAGAGATTCCCACTCGCGGGTGTACTTCATCACCTCGCGACGGCAAGCGGCGTTGTACTCGTCGACGGAAATCTTCTTGCCGATGTCTTCTTTGGTAATACCGAGTGAGCGCTCCACGCCGAGCTCCACGGGCAGACCGTGAGTATCCCACCCGGCTTTGCGCTTCACATGGAAACCCTTCATTGTCTTGTAGCGGCAGAACATATCCTTAATGGTACGCGCCATCACGTGGTGAATGCCGGGCATACCATTTGCGGAAGGCGGACCTTCAAAAAAGACGAAAGAAGGAGCGCCATCGCGAAGAGCAACACTCTGCTCGAAGAGGCGGTCGTCGTTCCACTTTGCGAGCATCTCCTTGTTTAGTGCGGATAAGTTTAGGCCGTTATATTCGTTGAATTTCTTCATGGTGGGGGAAGTAAAAAGTTAAGAAAGGGTGTGCCTGCTGTATTTTGCCGGACACACCCTTTTTCGGTATCGTGAAGCGCTTTTTGCTGAATGAAATTATTCAGCGGCGGGAGCTTCGGATTCTTCGGCAGCGGGAGCTGCTTCTGCTTCAGCTGCGGCAGCTGCTGCTGCGGCTTCGGCTTTTTTCTTAGCGACGAGCTCAGCCTTAGCCTTGTTTACAGCGGCTTCAGCTTCGAGACGCTGCTTGGCTTCGAGCTCACGCTTCGATGCCATGCTTGTCTTGTCGGCATTCACTTTGGCGTCTTTTTTAGCCTTCCAAGCGTTGAAGCGACGCTCTGCTTCTGCCTGGTCGAATGCGCCCTTCTTGACACCGCCGTTGAGGTGGTTCATCAGGAGTACGCCTTCGTTGGAGAGAATTGAACGTACGGTGTCGGTAGGTTCGGCACCAACGGTCACCCAATACAAAGCCCGCTCGAAGTTAAGAGTGATTGTAGCAGGATTAGTGTTCGGATTATAGGAACCTATCCTTTCAATAAATCTACCATCTCGTGGTGCCCTGCTATCGGCGACGACAATAGGATAGAACGCATAGTTCTTGCGACCATGACGTTGTAATCTGATTTTTGTTGCCATTGAAATTAATTAATATTGGTTTTGTATTGTTTAGCGACCGCAAAGGTACGTTTTTTTTCTCATTCCGGCAAATAAATGTGAGAGTAAGTTTTTGTGAGTTGTTTATTGGCTTGATAGATAAGGATGTACTCTTTTGCTATTCAGGAAAACCGGGCGGTAAATCACGGCCGCTTTCCATGCGGCGGGCTACTATGATGTCGACGTAGATGCGGGGCAACACGAAGTTGTAGAGGTCGAGTGCGGGGTCGAAGAGGGGAGCGAGCTCGGCGGCGGGGTATGCGGAGTTGCGGTCGATGCGGTCGAGCACAAAAGTGCTTTGATCCCACTCGGCGGCCAGCTCGATGAGCCTGCCGACCTGTGCGGCGATGTGGTGGATAGGGCAGCCGTCGACCCGTATGTGATAGGTGCTGCCGGTCAGCCCCTCGGGCACGCCTGTCACGACAGCTATGTCGTCGGGGTCGCTGAGGGCAAAAGGTTCGGGAGTGTAGCGAAGAGGCATATTAAAAATTATAGAGGGTGTTTCAAAATTCTTGTTAATTTTAAGCCGGAGAATTTATTCAGATTTTGTCTTGAAACGAAGGAGCATAGCGTGCTATGTGACTGAGTTGAAAGGCAAAAGATGGATGAATTCTCCGAGGCCGAGGGTAATTTCCATTTGTTAAATAACTTGGTCAAAGATTAAGATTAGCTTTGTATGCCGTCTTTTTGGCTCCTTCGCTCTTCATAATCGGTCGCATAGGAGGCTATGCTCCCGCTTATTCAGAGCGAATTAGCTCAAAAATCCGGCACTTAAAATTTAACAATAATTTTTAAACACCCTCTTTACTGATGTATAAACGTATGAGCAACGGAAAATATTTGCTAATTTTGCAGCCGCTATGGAAGAAACTCTCTCTCGATTTGTCGATTTACTACGCTACGATGCCTCCAGCCCGATGCTGTTCAACACGGGCTTGTTCATGATGCTCTTCGTGGCCTTCCTCGTGCTGTACCAACTCGTGCGGGGCTACCGGCGCGTGAAGATGCTGCTGGTGATAGCTTTCTCGCTGTTCTTCTACTATAAGTCGGGCTCTTGGTGTGTGCTCATCCTTGCCGGGCTGTGCGTGAGCGACTGGGCTCTCGGGCTTTGGCTCGGTGCTGCGCGAAGCCGCGTGCTGCGCCGCTGCATAGTGGCCCTCAATGTGGCGGGAAATGTTGGTATGCTCGTCTACTTCAAGTACTTCAATCTTCTTGCCGATGCTTTCAGCAGCATCACGGGTCGCGGCTTCGATCCGCTCGACGTGCTTCTGCCCGCGGGTATTTCGTTCTTCACCTTCCGCTCGATCAGCTATATAGTAGATGTGTACCGCGGCGATATGGCGCCCTGCCGCAATCTGCTGAACTATACATTCTTCCTCACTTTCTTTCCGCCACTTCTGGCTGGCCCGGTGGTGCGCGCCAAGGATATGCTGCCGCAGATAGAAGCCAACCCGTCGGCCACTCCGGCGATGATTTCGGAGGGTCTCTTCCTGATTATGACCGGCCTTGTGAAGAAGGTGGTGATTGCCGACTATATAAGCGGCAACTTCGTGGACCGCATCTTCGACAATCCGGCGCTCTACACCGGCTTCGAGAACCTTATGGGGGCGATTGGCTTCACCATACAGCTCTACTGCGACTTCTCGGGCTACTCCGACATGGCAATCGGCATAGCACTGCTCCTGGGCTACCGCTTCAAGGACAACTTCATGGCGCCGTTCAAGGCTCAGAACCCCACGGAATTCTGGCGCCGATGGCATATCTCGCTCTCCACATGGCTTCGCGACTACCTCTACATCCCCCTCGGCGGCAACCGCAAGGGTCGCGCGCGGGCTTACTTCAACCAGTTTATCACCATGGTGATAGGCGGCTTCTGGCATGGAGCTTCGTGGATGTATATCATCTGGGGTGCCTATCACGGCCTGCTGCTTGTGCTGCATAAGGCCGCGCGGCAGGTGTGGCGGGTGCCTGAAAGTATGCGAGGCCGGCCCGAGCTGCGCGTTGCCAACATGGCGCTTACCTTCGCCCTCGTAGTGATAGGCTTCACCTTTTTCAGGGCTCCCTCGCTCGACACGGTGTGGACTATGGCCTCGCAGATTGCCGGTGATTTCCACCCGTCGGTGGCCCCGCAGTTTGTAGAGGGCTACCTGCTCATAGTGCTCGCCATGGGCATAGGCTATGTGGCTCATATCACGCCCCGCTCATGGACGGTCGAGGCCTCGAATGCTTATGTGTCGCTTGCACCGCTGTGGCAGGCCATCCTGCTTGCGGCAATAGTCTTTATGGTAATTCAGACCCGCCAAAGCGACCTCGTTCCCTTTATCTATCTTCAGTATTAGGGGTCGCTGCAGTTTACCTAATTCGACATCATTTCAAATCGCTTTGCGCTGAATATCAGCGTGAAGCGATTTTTGCATACTTACCACGACGTGTTACCGCTCAGTGAGTGCTGTGTTTCTTATTCCTAACTTTGCAGCGTGGGTCGGCATAGTGCCGCTCCCTTTGTGCCATGAAGTAAAAAACCTTAAATATAGAAACGCAGATGAAAAAATCCTTACTCCTTAACCTTGCATTAGTGCCCGGATTTCTCAGCCTCTCGGCACAGACATTCATCACCGAAGCACCTGCGGGCGGCTTCGACGTAGACGGCGGCAAAGACTATGTGGTGCTCTATGCGCCTTCTGCCGTGCTCGATGCAATGGGCTCAAAAATAATAAGCAACAACAACCTCGACGACACTCAGGTCGACAACTATCTCGAATACTGGGTCACCGACTGGGATAAGAAGGCACTCACACTCTACAATGTGCCTGCCTCGGAAGGCGAGGTCAACTCTTTCGGCACTGCCGATTTCATCAATGCCACACCCCTCTACGAATGGGGTACAGGCGTGTTCATGGCCAAGGCCAAGGCCTACGACCTCTCGAAAGTGACCGACGAGCACTACCTTCACATCGGTCTTCGCGACTTCGGCACGAGCCCGTCGATGTACCAGTTCTCAATCGGCTCACAGAAGACTATAGCCACCAATGGCTTCCAGGTGATGGCGGGCCTTGGAGTGGGCCAGACCTCGGGCAACTTCGTGGGTATAGGCGCTATGCCCGGCGGCAACGACGGTAAGTGGTACTACATCGACGTGCCCGTTAGCGCGCTTGTGGACGAAAACGGCGACTTCGGCTTCAGCTACGATTTCTCGGCACCTATCACCGACGGCGTGTTCACATTCACTTTCAACAAGCCTGTGTGCAGCACTGCCACCACATCGGGCCCCGCTCCAGGCGAGACCGTGTACAACTACAACATCACCAAACTGGGCTCCGCGCTTTCGCTCGACCATGTATTCTTCTATGTGCCCGACTCCAACGGCCTCGGCTCTGTCGCCGTCGAAGAAGAGGAGCGCGTAGAGGCTATCTACGACCTCGCCGGCCGCCTCGTGGCACAGCCCGAATCGGGTCTTTATATAGTGAAGACCAATCTCGGCACCCGCAAAATGTATATCAAATAAGCTGCGAACTCTATGAAAAAAATACTATTTTCAGCTCTCTTGGGCGCAGCCTCGCTGGCTGCCATGGCCGAGGGCACGAGCGAAGCCCCCGCGGGCTACACCCTCCGCTGGAGCGACGAGTTCGGCGGCACGGCTCTCAACGAAGCAATCTGGAATATTGAGGTGAACGGCTCCGGAGGCGGCAATCAGGAGCTGCAGTACTACCGGCGCGAGAATGTGAGTGTCGGCACCGACCCCGCCACCGGCGACAACTGCCTTATCCTCACTGCCCGCCGTGAGAATTTCGGCGGTAAATCCTTTACGTCGGGTCGTGTGACCACGCAGAACAAGGCTGCCTTCAGCCATGGTATCATACAGGCTCGCGTGAAATTTCCGCGCACGGCCAACGGCCTGTGGCCTGCATACTGGATGATGGGCAACGACATGAGCCGCTACGGCTGGCCCCGCTGCGGCGAGATGGACATCGTGGAGCTCGGCCATGCCAACGGCATCCGCAACAACACGCAGGACCGCTACTTCGGCGGCACGCTTCACTACGGACCCAACGCTACCGCCGAGGGCCATCAGCAGTACTCGCAGGAGTATCTCGCGCCTGAAAGCAACCCCATCGGCGACGACGGCTACCACATCATCACCGTGGAGTGGGACGATACGAACCTCTACATGTACTACGACCTGGAGTCCTACACCGCGGCCAAGAAGCGTCAGGCACGCTACTTCACATGCGATGTCACCGCCACCGACAATGAGCTCTCTGTAGGCAAGTACTTCCAGAAGCCCTACTTCTTCCTCTTCAACCTTGCCGTGGGCGGCACTTACCCCTCGATTTTCGACGCGGCAGGCATCACCGCACTTCCGGGTGCCGGCGATGAGGCCCGCATGTATGTGGACTGGGTGCGTGTGTACCAAAAAGACGATGACGCAAATGCCCGCTATACCTACATAGATGCCGACGGCAAGACCGTGACAAATATCGAGGCCGAACCCGAGCGCCCCGTCGATCCCGACGACAAGACCGAGCTCTCGAGCTTCGCCACCAAGGCACTCGACGAGAACGGCGAGAGCACTTTCGACTTCGACGGCATCACCGAGGCCGTGCTCATAAGCACCTCGCAAGGCGTGACAGGCCATATCGCCGCCGTTGCCGACAAGGTATATGACTACAATGTGAACGACACCAACCGCAACCTTTGGATATGGAGCAACACCTACAACTCGATCGACCGCAAAGGGATGATCAACTCCTTCGGCTGGGAAGAGGGCTACAATATGTTTACCGTAGCATCGGCTGGCTGGTCGGGCCTCGGCTTCAACATCGCCAACGAGGACCTTTCGATGATCGACGGCGACTACTGGCTTCACTTCGCCATGCGCGGCACCGATGCCGACGTGCACACCTCGCATGAGATGAGTGTGGGCAAGGCAAAGTTCATCGTGGGTAAGTCCAACGGCAGCCTCGCCTCAGTGGGCGACTTCAAGCGCGACGGCGAGTGGTACTATTTCGACATCCCCGTGTCGGCTCTCGAGCAGTTCTATGCCCCGGCACTGGGTCTCGGAGCCAATTTCAACGATAATATAGTGTCGTTTATCTCCGGCGGCCTCACCGATGCCGAGCTTTGCTTCGACAATATCTTCTTCTACAAATCGAGCAAAAAGGCCGTTCCCACCTTCACCGACAGCAGCACGCGCCTTGGCAAATACGGCTACAAAAGCCTCGACGACAGCGGCGCACCCGTGTTCAGCTTCGACCGTGTGACCGACATCGTGCCGCTCTACCTCTCGGGCGATACCTGGGAAGACCTCACAGCCGCAGGAGCCTATGGCGAAGGCTCGCTCATCAAGCCCGAGTGGGACAACTCCGAGCAGGCCGGACGCAACAACTTCTTCGTGTGGGGCGACCCGCAGACAATGAAAGTGGTGCAGACCCTCGACACGCCCAACTCCTTCGGCCGCGTGCCTTACGGCGGCTTCCCCACCTACAGTTCCGAGACCGACGGCATCACATGGAACGGTGCCGGCTGGGCCTCGATAGCAGGGCAGGGTGTCAATCCCACTCCCAAGGACCTCTCGATGATCGACGATGAGTGGTACGTGCACTTCTCGCTACGCTCCGATGCCGCCGTGAGCCATATCCCCGTGATGGTGCGCTTCGGCTCAACCGACCTCGACGCCACACTCGTGTTCGGCAGCTACTCCACAAAGGCTGTATTTGCCGACTTCAAGCGCGACGGCGAGTGGTACTCCTTCGATATCCCCGTGGCTGAGCTCCGCAAGTACGGTCAGCTCTGGAGCAACGCTCCCGCAAACGGAGGCCTGACGGCATACACCGACTATGCTCTGTGCATCTATACCGACCAGGCTTTCTACAACAATTCATTCTTCTCCATCGACAACGTATTCTTCTACCGTACCACCGATGTGCCCGTAGTCAACGAGCTTGGCGACTACGCCACCAAGAGCCTCGATGCCGATGGCAGGAGCTACTTCGACTTCGCCGGTAAGCACTACATCTCCATCAGTGCCAACGGCTCAGTGACAGAGCACATGAAGGTCGACGGCGAGGAGGATATCCTGCTCGACCTCCGCGATGCAGTGGGCTTCTGCAAGTTCTACAACTGGGGCGACGGCAACACCTACACCGAAGGCCACCAGAGCGGCACCGTGCCCGACTCCTTCGGCGGCGATGAAGGTTGGCTCGACCTTGTGACAAACGGCGGCTGGACCGGAGCCGGATTTATCAACGCCCAAGGTCAGGACTTCAGTGAACTCACACTCGGCAACTGGCACCTCCACTTCGCCATGCGCGGCACCGATGCCTGCTCACACCAGATAGCGCTTGGTCAGGCCAAGTTTACAATCGGTTTCAACGCTTTTGCCGCCGGAGTGCCCGTGCTGGGCAACTATCGCCGCGACGGTGAATGGTACTCCTTCGACATTCCCCTGACCGAACTCGAGGCTCTCGCCTCTGAGATCTTCCCCGCATCCAACGGTGGTATCGGAGCCTACAAGGACAACTATCTCTGGTTTATGTCGGGTGGCGGTGTAGGCGATGAGCTTCAGCTCGACAATGTGTTCCTGTGGCGCGATAAGTCGTCGGTTTCAAATGCCATCGACACAATCACCCCTGCCGACGACAACAGCAACGCACTCCTCGAAATCTACAATATTGCAGGCCGACGCGTGGCCTCGATGTCGGCTCCCGGCCTTTACATCGTGCGCCGTGGAACTTCGGTGAGCAAAGTGCTTGTGCGATAAAAAAGTTGTGATAGGTTAAGTAAGGAAATAAAGCACAAGCTATTTCCACGACAGCGGCCGTCGGCACGCTCCCGACGGCCGCTTTTTCACTCCATACAATCTTAGCCCGTGAAAAACAGACTTATACATATCTTATTCGCTATCGCTGTACTTCTGAGCACCGGCCTCACCGTCGGCGCTAAGAGCGCCAAGCGCGGCATCTGCTGGGATGAAAGCAATATGCCACTTGGCGAGGTGCACGCAAGTCTGCTCTCGCCGGGTGTGAGCTGGGTCTACAACTGGGGCCCCGACGCAGCCTCGCCAAGCCTCTACGATGCCGATTTCCGCTTCGAGCCTATGGCTTGGAACGGAGCTTACGATGCCGGCCGTATGCGGCGATGGTATGCGGCGCATCCCGATGCGAAGTATCTGCTGGCTTTCAACGAGCCTAATTTTGCCGATCAGGCACGCATGACCCCGGTTGATGCGGCCAAGGCATGGCCCGGCATCGAGGCTATCGCCGAGGAGTTCGGGCTGAAGATAGTGGCACCGGCACTCAACTTCCCGCCCTCGCAGGTAGGAGGCCGTGTTTGGAGCCCCTACGAGTGGTACGACGAGTTCTTCAGGCTCATGCCCGATGCCAAAGTGTGGTGCCTTGCGATGCACTCATATATGAACTGGTACGGCGCCAACACCTGGCTCGCTACCGAGTATTTCTATGCCGACCTCTACAATCCGGCCAAGGATTGCTATGGCCGCTATCCCTCGCTTGTGAGCTTTCTCGACCGCTTCAAGGCTGCCAATGGCCACTTCCCTCGAATGATGCTCACGGAATTCTGCTCGTGGGAGAACGACGGCACCATCACGGGCGTGGATTTTCAGATCGACCAAATGACACAGAAGGTGCAGCGACTCGAGCAGAGCGAGCTCGTGGAAGGCTATGCCTGGTTTCTTGCCAACCCCCTTGGAGGAGCCGCTGAATACCCCTACATGAGCCTGCTGCAGACCTGCACCCCTTCGAGTACGCTGTCGGAGCTCGGGCAAGTGTACGTGAATATGTCGGACTTCGACACTTCGCGCTACTACAAGCCCGGTGAGCGGATTGCGGCCAAAGACTATGTGGATGCCACCACCGACGGGCAGCAGATACGCCTGCGCGTCAACACCGATGCAGCCTCGGAGCAGCCGCTGCAGGTCGAAATCCCAGCCGGGGCTTATCCTGTGTACAAAATAGAGCTACCCGCTACCGCAGCCTATACCTTGCGCTGCCGTGTGCGTGCCGACGCATCCACGCGCCTTGCACTCTATGTGGACTCCCGCAAGGTGAGCGAGCTCGCAGTCGAAGCCACGCCGACGGTATGGAAGCAGATTGAGCTCACTGCCGACCTTGCAGCCGGACGCCACGACATCATGCTGTACAACGCCGGAGGGTCGGCACTGCTTATCAACGAGTTCGCACTCGACGGCACGGATGGCATCGCCGCTCCCGAAGTCGGCACGGCTGCTGCTGAGGATGTGTACACAATATCGGGCCTGCGGCTCGCATCTGACCCCGCAGAGCTATCGGCCGGCGGAGTGTACTTCGTGCGAAGTGCCGACGGCTCTGTAAGTAAAATCATAAAGTAAACAAACCAATCTTATATATTATGAAACTCAAAAACTTAATGCTGGCCGGAGCTCTCGCTCTCGCGCCTGCAATGTCGGCTCAGACCTACGCCGTCTGGCCCGCAGCCACCGATGGGGAGATACAAATCCCGGTCGAATATAATCACTGGTATAATAATACACCAACAGTCATTGAAGATGGAGCTGTCTCTGTCTACAAATGGACTCAAACCGATTCAGGACGAAACGAATTTTCGGCTGGTTTGATGATGAATAGCCAATTCAATACATTTGACTTCGCACAAATCGCAGACCTTGACCTTGTTTTCGAGGCTAAGATTGAGGGACCGGGCAATTGGGTTGTACGCCTTACAGCACCCGACAATGACAAGAAGCTCGCGATACCTACCGACGGCGAATTCCATACAATTCGCTATAACATCAAGCGCGATTTCCCCGATGTATACACCACATGGTCCACCGGCGCTGCCGACGGTCAAAATATATTCCCCTTCGCCCTGGTCGGTTCAAACCTCGCAGTGGAGTCTGCCATCTACTTCACCAATGTTCGTTACGAGGATGCCGTAGCTAAGCCTGAAGTAGAGGCTGTAGTTAGCGATATCACTACTAACTCTGCTAAGCTCGCCTACAAAGTGACCTTCCCCGAAGGCTATGAGAACACAAGCGTAACTATAAACGGCACTGCTGCCGATGATGTGGCAACTCTCGACCTCACAGGACTCGATGCCAATACCGCCTACACATATACTATTTTGGCAAAAGGCGAGATTAACGGTGAGACCTACACCGCCGAGGAAGTTGTCACTTTCCGCACCCTCCGTGAGGCTGGCGACAATCCCGTGTGGCACGGCGTGACTGACAAAGATGGCTTTACTGCCGAATACTCAATCACTTACAACCTCGACAAGACCCTCACCGTCGACGCTACAATCGAAACCCAACTTGAAACTCCCCAGGCCGACCGTAACTTCCACATCTATATTGGTGGTAACGAATGGCTCAAACTTGCCGATCAAGGTAATAATTTCCATACAGGAACTACCACTTCGACTTTCGAGGAAGGGTCTCAAATTACTTGGGAGTGGTATCTCCCTTACTCAGGTGGTGTATATCAGGAGACAAACACCTATATTATCGGCTCAGAAAACGAGGCTCCGCTCGCCATACGCGTGAAGGCTTCGGCCGAGAATGTGACCTCCGAAAGCGCCGAAGTAGCCTATACAGTGACTTGCCCCGGCGACTACAAGGTGTACTACCGCCTCGGCGACGGTGAAGCCATTGAAGCAGCGTCGAGCCCCATAGCCCTGAGCGGCCTCAGTGAGAAGACCGAGTACAGCTGCGAACTCTGGGCCGTGACTGCGGGCGACGAGCCTGTCGAAAGCAAGCACGTGACAGTAACATTCAAGACACCTGCCGCGAACGCCGTCGACCTCGTCTATAGCGACCTCTTCGCAGCCGAAGTTAAGAATGCCTATCTCCCCGGCGAAGATGCCTCGATGGCACGCTCGTTCTTCGCCACCCTGCCTTGGAGCGTCGTTTACAAAGCCGACGGCACTGCTGTCTACTCAATCGACCTCTCTGCCATCGAAGGTATCGTTGGCTTTGTGCCCCAGATTTACTGGAACGGTTTCCAAAACCTTGTCAAGAACAACGAGAGCGGTCGCTACGAATATAACTTCGGGGCACAGGAAGCCGATGCAGAGGTAGCCATTTCGCACTATATCGCCTACGCCGGCGGCGTAGTCGACTCGCGCACACCCTACACCCACTGGGGTATGGAGAAAGAAACGCCCGAACTTGGCGAAGCAGAGCGCCTTGAGCTCGCGCTCTCGAACGAGTTCCCGAAAATCAATCAGCCCGTAGTGCTCACCGCCAAGCTGATGGATGCCAACGGCTACTATCTCCCCTCCGACGCTGTTGAGTTTATCTCCACCAACTCGAATGTGACTATCGACGGAGTCGTGGCTCGCGTAATCAATGAGAAGGGCCTCTATCGCATCACTGCAAGCTATGGTGCTCTCGAGGCTGTTGCGCACGTGCGCTGCGTAGCCGGTGAGGAGTCGGAGAATATGATTGCCGGTAAGGCCGGTGTGACCAATGAGGCTAATATACAGGCTGGCTCAGTAGCCAATGTGACCGATGCCGACCGCAACAGCCAGCTCGAATGGCGCTGCGCCGACACCGAGGAGCATTACCTCGTCTTTGACCTCGGCGAGGGTGACGGCTACTATATCGAAGCTGTTGAGGTTTACTTTGAAGGAGCTTTCGCCACCGAATTTACCGTGACCCTCTCATCGGCAGCACCTGCCGAGCTTGGCGCCGCCGCAGGCCGTGCCGCCGCCACCGAGGATGTGGTGTTTACGCCCGAGCAGGTCGGCGTGCAGCACTTCTTCACACAGGATCCCACAGAGCAGCATCGCTACGTGACACTTCGCACTTCCAAGGCGCTGAATGCAGGTTGGGGTATCAAGCTCCGCGACATGAAGGTCTACGCTTCTGAGTCACTCCCGTCGCACACAACCACCGGTGTCGAGAATGTAGCCGCTGCCGACGCCGACGCTCCTGCCGAGTACTACACCCTTGGCGGTGTGCGCGTGCTCAACCCCACCCCCGGACTTTACATCTGCCGCCGTGGTGCCAAGGTGAGCAAGGTGTTCGTCAAATAATCGGAGTTTCCCTTTCTGATATTTTATGTGCTTGTGTCGGGCTTCGGTCCGGCACAAGTTTTTTTGTATCGGCAGAGTGTGCGAACAAGGATGAGCATCAGAGCGTTATAATAAGAAAATAAAGACGTTTCTGCTATGAGATATCCAAAACTTATTGTTGCGGCACTTATTGCCGCCGGCGCGTGGATGAGCGCCGAAGCATGTTCGCGAGTGGTGTATACAAGCACAAAGGGCATAGCCATGGTCGGGCGCACGCTCGACTGGCGCACGCCTATACCCACAAATATCTATGTATATCCACGGGGTCTTGAGAAAGAAAGTATGCCCTCCGGCCCGCGCCTGCAGTGGCGCTCGCGCTATGCGAGTGTCCTCGCCGTAGGCTACGACGGCGGCGCAACCGAAGGCATGAACGAGAAAGGCCTGGTGATGAACGGCCTCTTCTGCAAGGGCACCGTCTATCGTACTTCCGAGCCTACCGACACCAAGACCCCGGTGATGAGCCTCTCGGTGATAGTAAGCTATTTCCTTGATAACTTCGCCACGGTCGACGAGGTTGACACATGGCTTAAGGCCAATACCTTTGCCATCTCCGGCCAGACTTTCGACGGTGGTACGGTGTCGACCCTGCACTGGGCTTTCACCGATCCCACAGGCGAGACGCTCGTGATGGAATATCAGAGCGGAAAGATGTACACCTACCGAGGCAAGCAGTACAAGGTTCTTACCAACGACCCGCCGATGCCTCAGATGGAGGCTATCAACACCTACTGGGAGGGCATAGGCGGCGAGCACATGCTGCCGGGCACCGTGAAGAGCCCCGACCGCTTCGTGCGTGCCACCTTCTTCATCAAGCATGTGCCCGACGACTATGAGTACGATCAGGCACTGGGCTGTGTGGAGAGCATCATGGGCACCGTGAGTGTGCCTCTGGGATATGAGCTTCCGGGCGAACCGAATGTATCGTCGACGCAGTGGCGCTCAGTGTCGGACCTCACCGGTGGCAAGTACTACTTCCACTTCGCCGACACCCCCGGTGACTTCTGGATTGACCTCGGCCGCCTCGAGCTACAGCCCGGCGCACCTATCCTTAAGTTCGACTCGGCCAAGCACCGCGGTTTCTTGGGTTGCGCCAACGGCAAGCTCGAGAAGTCGAAAGGCTTCACGCCAATGTGGTGATGCGCAGACCGACATTTTCTATTCCGAATTTACTGCAAATTTACAGTAAATTCGGAATAGGGTGGCGGATAATCTGCCGCGGTGATGTGGAAACACGAATAAGGGCTATCCTCACGGACAGCCCTTACCGTTCTTACACATAGTACTTAATGTTAGATTTATATGTCTATTCCAGATTTTATTTAATATGAAAAAGCATTTAATAATGCTTGTCGTATCATTTCCGATGCAAAGTTACATCAAGTTGTTCAAACGTGCAAATGTTTAAAAACATAGCTGTAAAACAAGGAATTTAAATTTTAAATTAAAAGTGTGTCAAATCTAATCAAAAGTTAAGTGAGGACTTGTTTTAATGTTTTTAGTGAACGTTTGGCAAAAGTTTAGCTAAAATGATTTGTGAGGGTTAAAATAGGTTAAAATTAAACCCTGCTGTGGCTATATGATAGCTAATGCTTCGCCGCAGCAGGGTTTTATGTGTTATTTAGAGCACTATGGAGCTTTCCGAGCTATTTATACTTTTTGAAAAGCTCGCTCTGAATGCGCTCAGCTTTTCGCTGAGTGGCGGCTTCGCTGTCTTCGGCAAAGCTGCTCTTTTCGGGTATCTTCACACGAGTGCCCGGCTTTATCTTGTTGGGGTTGTCGAGGATGTCGGTATTGGCCTGATAGATAAATACCCAGTAGATACCTTTGCCGTAGTATTCGCGGGCCATAGTGGCGAGGTAGCGGCTCGATGTCACGGTGTCGTATTTGGGCTCTGTGGCACGAGGCGCGGGGGTAGGCTCGGGTTCGGGCTCTTGTACTATGGGTTCGGGAGCAGGAGAGTCGTCGGCAGGGATGATGCCGCCGCTCAATTCTTCGACCGAAACTTCTTCAATCACCGGCTCTGCTATGGAGTCGGCCGGCATGAGGATTTCCTGAGCTTCCGGCTCTTCGGGCTCGTATACTGCCGCGAAGTAGCCTGACACGCTTCCTGCAACGATAGCGAGAGCTACTCCCGGCCACAGTGGTATACTGCGCTTCTTGGGCGTGGGCTCGGGTGTGGGCTCGGGTGTGGGAGCAGCTGCAGGCTGCTCAGATGAGTCGGACTGGTCAGACGAGTCCGACATGTCCGACATGTCCGACATGTCCGACCCGGCAGGCTCCTCTGCAATCTCTTCTACCTTCTCTGCAGGGGCTTCTTCTACGGTGTCTTCCTCGGCTTGCTCGCTTTTCTCTTCGACAGGCTCCACGGGGCTTTCTTCTGGGAAGTCGAGGCCGTCGGCAAGCTCTACGGCTTCAAACATGCTGAACGGTGCGTTGACTTCCTCGGCGAGGGCTGCATCGGGGCGGAACAGCACGGGTGAGTCGCCGCCGAAAGCGCTGTCGGAGTTGCGCATGAAAGTGCCAATGCCTTTTATGCTCACGCTTTCGCCGGCCATGAGGCTCTCTTCGACTGCCGCGAAGAAGCTGCGCACGAAGAGGCGTGCGGTGTTTGTGTCGGTGTCGGTGATTTTCGCAAGGCGCGTGATCACTTGCGAAAGTGTGATGGTATTATTCATTTCGCAGTCGTTTTTGCAGCAGTCCGCCGGGTTGAAATTCAATTTTTATTTCAGGAGGCAGCAGCATGCGCTTGCCGGAGGACAGGTCGGTGGTGATTTCTTCTTTGTGCTTCACGGCTTTGAATGTGCCGAAAGTGGGTATTGCCACACTGTCGAGCTCAGAGCAGCTGTCGCGCAGGATTATCGCGAGGCCTTCGGTGAGGGCATCGACATCGGCGGCGCTACGCCCGGTGAGTTCGCATAAGCGGCGGCGGAATTGTTTATGATCCATAAGTCTTTACTGTGATTATATCGTCGAGCCTGGTGGAGAAGTTCGGCGAGCGGTGCTCGCATTTTGTGCAACTCTCCACGGGCATGTATGAAGCTATGTGCACGCGGTCGTGGCTGAGCGATGATGCGTTGAGCCGGTCGACTACTTCCATGAGTTTACGGCGGCGCTCGTTTTGGTCGCGGTCGGAGAAGAGGTTGGTCTGTATGTGTCGGGCATCGGAGAGCTCGGGGATGAAAATGCCGGCGCGTTTATATCCGAAGCCCTTTCGGAATATTGCCCTTAGAGCCTTTGAGGCTGCTTCCGCAATAGCGATGGTGTCGTTGGTGGCTTCTGGCAGTGGCACGTAGGCGCTGTTGTAGTACTGAGGCTGCTCGGGTCGGCGGGCGTTGGTGTGTATGAAGACCGACACGGCGCCTGCGGCAAGTTGCCTCTCGCGCATTCTTCGCCCTACGTTTGTGGCGAATAGCGCTATGGCTTCGGCGAGGCGGTCGAAGTCGTAGATGTTCGATGCGAAGCTCCGTGAGCAGCACATTTGCTTCTGGTGCGGCCCCTCGGAGTCGGCTTCTATGGTGTCGATGCTGATGCAGGGGGTGCCGTTGAGTTCGCGCCATGTGCGCACGCCGGGAATCGTGAGAATTTGCTCCACGCTTTCGAGAGGCATTGCCGCAAACCGGTCGGCCGAAGCGATGCCGTAGTTGGCGAGCCGCTTTGCTATGCGCCTGCCTATGCCCCACACGTCGCCTATCGCGGTGAGCTCGAGGGCGCGACGGCGGCGGTAGTCATTGTCGATAGCGCATACGCCTCGGTATGCCGGGTATTTTTTAGCGAATCGCGACGCCATCTTTGCGAGCGTTGCGGTGGGGGCAAGCCCCATCGACGTGGGTACTCCCACATTTCGGCGCACACGGCGCACAATCTCGCGGGCGGCGGGCACGCAATCGGCACAGGAGGCGCTGTCGAAGGCTACGAAGCACTCATCGATGGAGTAGACCTGCACTGCTCCGGCCACGGATGCTATCGTGGCCATGACGCGGCTCGAGATGTCGCCGTAGAGGCGGTGGTTGCCCGAGAGCACGGCCACTCCGTGACGGTCGCAGAGCTCCTTGACCTGAAAGTAAGGGTTGCCTCGGCGCAGGCCGAGGGCTTTGGCTTCGTTTGAGAGAGCCACCACGCAGCCGTCGTTGTTGCTGAGCACGACCACGGGAATATCGCGCAGGCGCGGGTTGAAAATGCGCTCGCACGACACGAAGAAATTGTTGCAGTCGATGAGCCCGGTCATTTGAGCCTACCGGGAGAAGCGTTTGCGGCGCGGGCGCCTGTTGTTCTTTATCGTATGCGTGACCACACCCCACACCTCGAACTGGCGGTCGGGGGTGACGAGAATAGGGTCGAAGGTCTCGTTGGAGGGTATCAGCCACACGGCACCCGGGCGGAGGCGGATGCGCTTGAGAGTAAATTCGCCGTCGAGGCAGCACACGGCCAGATCGCCGTCGTCGGGCTCGAGGGAGCGGTCTATCACGAGCAGGTCGCCGGGCTCGATGCCTTCGTCGATCATCGAGTCGCCGCTCACACGGCCGTAGAAAGTGGCAGCGGGGTGCCTCACAATCTCGCGGTTCAGGTCTATATATTCGCTTATATAGTCCTGGGCCGGCGATGGGAAGCCGGCCTGTATGCCCTGGTCGGCGTATGGCAGCTCGAGCTCAGTGCTTGTGTCGGGGCGGAATATTTCGAGGCTGATGTGTCGCTTCATGTGGGAGAGTGGATGATGGGTTCAATCGAGAAGCCGCTCGGCTATGGCATAGCGGGGTCGATGTTTCACTTCAATGAATATTTTGCCGATGTACTCGCCTATGATGCCGAGAGCAATCAGCACCAGGCTGCCAAGGAACCACACCGACAGCATCAGTGAGGACCAGCCCGAGATAGCTATGCCGCGGAAGTGCGACACCAGTACCCACACGCCCACGGCAATGTCGAGCAGCAGCAGTACAAGGCCGACCACAAATACTATGCTCATCGGGCGGGCTGTGAAAGATGTGATGCCGTCGATAGATGTGGCGAGCATTTTGCTCAGCGGGTACTTGGTGCTGCCGGCTGTGCGGGGAGAGCGGTCGTAGCGCACGATTTCGGAGCGGAGGCCTATGTGTGGCATGATGCCGCGGATGAAGAGGTTGCTCTCGCCGTACTCACTGAGCAGGTCGAGGGCCTGCCGGTCCATGAGGCGGAACTCTGAGTGGTCGTACACGGTGTCGAGGCCCATTGAGCGCTGCATACGGTAGAAGGCGCGCGCCGAGTTTCGCTTGAACCAGGTGTCGCTCGCCCGGGATGCCCGCACGCCGTACACGATGTCGGCACCGAGCTTGTACTTCTCCACCATTTCTAAGATGGCTTCGGGAGAGTCCTGGAGGTCGGCATCGAGGGTGATTGCGGCGTCGCACACCTCGCGCACAGTGAGCAGCCCGGCCAGGAGCGCTCCTTGCTGGCCTCTGTTGTGAGCGAGGGCTATGCCTTTGAAGCGCTTGTCGCGCCCGTGTGCATGCTTTATGAAAGCCCATGTGCCGTCGGAGCTGCCGTCGTCGACAAAGAGGACGAAGCTGTCGGCCGACGCGAGCCCCGCGGCCGCCATGCGGTCGAGCACGGAAGCGAGTACGGGTGCCGCTATCGGCAGCATCGGCTCTTCGTTGAAGCACGGAACAACAAGAGCTATCACCGGGTGCTGGGGGCGCCCGGCGACAGCTCTTGTGTGGTGGAGTTCCTGCATAGACGGATGTCGCTCAGCAGCGTTTAGGACTTAATAGTTGCGAGCTATGATCACGCGGCGCTTCGAGGGCTTGCCTGTGACCATGCACACGCCGGGAGTGTCGTCGCCGTCGAGGGGGATGCAGCGGATGGTTGCTTTCGTCTCGGCTTTGATGAGCTCTTCGGTCTCGGTGGTGCCGTCCCAGTGGCAGAGGAAGAAGCCGCCGCCGTCGATGCGGGCCTTGAAGTCGTCGTAGCTGTCGCACACGTAGGTCTGCTCGCTGCGCATCTTCACAGCCTTCTGATAGATGTTCTCCTGGATTTCCTCGAGGAGGGTGTTGAGGTAGTCGGCAATGCCTGCAAGGGGAGCGGAGTGCTTCTCGAGGGTGTCGCGGCGCATTACTTCCACGGTGCCGTTCTCGATGTCGCGAGCACCGAGCACAAGGCGCACGGGCACACCCTTAAGCTCGTAGTCGGCAAACTTGAAGCCAGGGCGCTTGTTGTCGGCATCGTCGTATTTCACGGAGATGCCGAGCTGTCCGAGGCGCTCTACGATGGGCATGACCTTGTCGGTGATGGCTGCGAGCTGCTCGGCGGTCTTGTAGATAGGGATGATCACTACCTGAATCGGGGCAAGGTGGGGCGGGAGCACGAGGCCGTTGTCGTCGGAGTGCGTCATGATGAGAGCGCCCATCAGGCGGGTCGACACGCCCCAAGAGTTTGCCCACACGTACTCGGGCTGGTTGTCCTTGTTGGCGAATGTCACGTCGAAGGCCTTGGCGAAGTTCTGGCCGAGGTTGTGCGATGTACCTGCCTGCAGGGCTTTGCCATCCTGCATCATAGCCTCGATGGTGTAGGTGTTGAGAGCACCTGCGAAGCGCTCGTTTGCGGTCTTGACACCTATCTGCACCGGCATTGCCATGTATTTTTCGGCAAATTCGGCGTAGAGCTTAATCATCTGCACGGTGCGCGCTTCCGACTCCTCGGCAGTAGCATGTGCGCAGTGGCCTTCCTGCCAGAGGAACTCTGAAGTGCGGAGGAACATGCGTGTGCGCATCTCCCAGCGCATCACGTTTGCCCACTGGTTGCAGAGCACGGGCAGATCGCGCCAGCTGTGAATCCAGTTCTTGTAAGTGCCCCAGATGATGGTCTCGGAAGTCGGCCGCACGATGAGTTCTTCCTCGAGGCGCGCTTCCGGGTCGACTACTACGCCGGTGCCGTTAGGGTCGTTTTTGAGGCGGTAGTGTGTCACTACTGCACATTCCTTAGCGAAACCCTCCACGTGCTCAGCTTCGCGGCAGAGGAAAGATTTCGGGATAAGGAGGGGGAAGTATGCGTTCTGAACACCCGTGGCCTTGAACATGCGGTCGAGTGTCTGCTGCATTTTTTCCCAGATGGCGTATCCGTAGGGCTTGATTACCATGCAGCCGCGCACGGCCGACTGCTCGGCCAGGTCGGCCTTCACAACCAGCTCGTTGTACCACTGGGAGTAGTTGTCTTGACGTTTTGTGAGGTTCTTAAGTTCGACAGCCATACACTTATCGTTTGTTCTACTGATTAGAAAGGAAATTCATCGTCGCCACCGGCAGGCATGGCAGGGGGCGGGGGCACTGCACCGGGAGTGGCTGCCGGAGCAGCAGCGGGAGCGGCGGCACCGGGAGTCTCCACGTCGGCACGCCAGCAGCGGATGTCGGTGAACCAGCGGCCTTGCCATTCGCGCGACTCGATGTCGAAGTAGATGGTGACAACCTGACCTACCTGGAGGTTGATTTTGTCGGCGTTGTCGCCAAAGCAGGTGAACGCTACTTTGCGGGGAAACTGGCCGTCGGTGTTTTCGAGTACATATTCTTTTTTCTTCCACGGATTGCCGGCTTTGGATGTGCCGCTTACCTCGGGGAGAGCGTGGATGATAGTTCCTTTGATTTCCATTGTGATAATAAGATGATATTTCTTACAAAGTTAAGTTTTTTTTCTCGTTGGAGCAAATAAAAAATAAGTAAGAAGGGATGGCTGCAACACATGGGTTGCATATCTGTTACAAAGGCATTACAAGTGCAAAAAGTATGTAAAATTCTAAATCTTTGTCAACAAAAGCGCCCGTGGATAGTTATAATCACAGAAGGGCGGGCAAGGCCGCCGCATTATCAAACCACACATTCAGATTAAGAACTCACGATGATTACCCGGAAAGTTATTCAGACTCTATACAAGAAGTACCGCAAATTGCCCGAGAGCCCCGATTGCCTCGACATGCCTCTGCTTTTCGACTATGCTTCCAAGCACCACAATATCATGGTGGATATGGATGGCCCCGTGGATGCACTGCTCATCAGGAGTATAGACCCTGATTCGCCCTTTCACCGCATCCCTCTCGACCGCATCCATGCCATAGTGCCTTTCGAGGAGTGGATTGCCATCGTCCTTCACTCGTCGATAATCTTCCTGAGCCGCAAGAGTGCCAAGGTGAGTGTGCACGTGCGCACCGAGAAGCCGTCGCTCTTCGACCGTATCACCGATTTTTTTCACAGGTAGAACTGTGCCGCTTGCGGCACAGTTCGGCAGTAGGACACCCTCGGCAGGGGTCGTGCCTTGAGCGCAAGGCGTGCCTCACGAAGAAAGCTACTGCGGCAGCTATGAGCAGCCCCACTACGATCCACTGTAGGGCCACGCTCATTTTTTTTTGTTTATATGCTTTTTGACCTGAGCCGGGGTTGTCTCGGCGGGGCACTCTTCAAAGGGAAGCCTGAAGGTGCACCCCGAGGCATATTCGCTGCATCCGAAGGCGGCCCTCCCTTTCACCAGATGGCCCTTTCCGCACACGGGGCAGGCCACTTGCTCGAGGCGTGTGACGCGCGTGGCCCTGGCTTTCTTGGGTGCTTCGGCCGAGGCTGCCGCTCCTTTCTTGCCGGCGGAGGCATCGGCTGCCGGGGTGGTGACGATGCGGCGGTTGGAGTTGTCGGAGAGCACATTGAGCACAATCTGCCTGATGAGCTCGCTGATTTCGCGCACGAACAGGGCGGGGGAGTAGTCGCCGCGCTCTATGCGTCGCAGCTTATTTTCCCACAAGCCGGTTAGTTTGGCTGATTTGAGCAGCTCTTCGTTGATGGTGTTGATGAGGTCGATGCCGGCCTGCGATGCCATGATGTTCTTGCGCTCACGGTAGATGTAGCGGCGCTTGAAGAGGGTCTCGATGATGGCGGCACGTGTCGACGGCCTGCCGATGCCGTTGTCTTTCATGGCTTCACGCAGCTCTTCGCTGTCGACGGTACGGCCGGCAGTCTCCATGGCGCGGAGTAGTGTGCCCTCGGTATAGTATTTGGGAGGTTGCGAAGTCTTTTTTGCGGTGAATGGGCTGTGAGGTCCGCTCTCACCCTCGGTGAAAGGCGGTAGCAGGCTCTGGCTGCTGTCGTCGGCCTCCTTGTTGTCGGCTTCAGTGTCGGCCTCCTTGCTTTTGTCGGCGTAGAGTGCGCGCCATCCGGGCTCTACGATTACCTTGCCGGTAGCCTTGAATTCGTGCTCTCCGACCTTTGCCATCACTGTGGTGCCTTCGAAGACGCAATCGGGGTAGAACGCAGCTATGAAGCGCATTGCGATGAGGTGGTAGAGCCTTTTTTCGTCGCCTTGCAGTCCGACGGGCGACTGCCCTGTGGGGATGATGGCGTGGTGGTCGGTGACCTTGCTGTTGTCGAAGATTTTCTTTGACTTGGGGATGGGCTTTGCGAGCACCGGTGCCGTGAGAGCAGCGTAGGGCGTCATCTGCCTGAGAGTGGGCGCAATTTTGGGGTGGATGTCGTCGGAGAGGTAGGTAGTGTCGACGCGCGGGTATGTGGTGAGTTTCTTTTCGTAGAGGCTCTGGATCAGGCGCAAAGTCTGGTCGGCCGTCCACGCAAATTTTTTGTTGCACTCCACCTGCAGCGAGGTGAGGTCGAAGAGGCGAGGCGGAGCTTCCTTGCCTTTCTTCTTGGCTACGGAAGTGACGGTGAGCGGCAGGGGTGCGATTTCGCGCACCATGGCCTCGCAGTCGTCCTCTTTGTCGAACCGGTCGCCGGTGTATGTGAAGTTGGCCTTTCGGTAGAGTGTGTGGAGCTCCCACGAGTCCTTTGGCACGAACTCCTCGATTTCTTTCTGGCGCTTCACGATGAGGGCGAGAGTGGGTGTCTGCACGCGGCCTATGGAGAGCACTTGGCCCGGCGCCGAGTACTTCAGGGTGTAGAGGCGCGTGGCGTTCATGCCGAGAATCCAGTCGCCGATAGCGCGCGAGAGTCCGGCGTAGAAGAGGCGGTCGAAGTCGGCCTGAGGTTTAAGTGTGCCGAAGCCTTCGCGGATCGACTCGTCGGTGAGCGACGAAATCCACAGGCGCTTCACGGGGCAGTGCGTGCCTGCCAGCTTCATCACCCAACGCTGGATGAGCTCGCCCTCCTGTCCGGCATCACCGCAGTTTATGACCTCGTCGGCCTCATTTACGAGCGACTCTATGACTTTGAACTGCCTCTTGATGCCGTCGTCCTCGATGAGCTTGATGTCGAACTTCTGCGGCAGCATTGGCAGCACGCTCAGCGCCCACCGCTTCCACTTGGGGTCGTAGTCGTGGGGCTCGAGCAGGCAGCACAGATGGCCGAAAGTCCATGTCACGCGATAGCCGTTGCCCTCGAAGTATCCTTCGTGGCGGCTGTTGGCGCCGAGTATGGCTGCTATATCTTTGGCTACCGACGGTTTCTCGGTGATGCAGACGCGCACGTTGACTTTGAATTATAAATTATAAATTAAAAATTATAAGCTATCAATTATAAATTATAGACCGGCAATTATAATTTATAAATTTTTGGCTTCGTTCCAAAGGGCATCGAGCTCGCCGAGGGTCATGTCCTTGATGCTTCGCCCCTGCTCCTTTACGCGCGCTTCGATGTGGTTGAAGCGCTTGATGAATTTGCGGTTGGTGTGCTCGAGAGCGTTCTCGGGGTTTACGTGATAGAGACGCGCCGCGTTGACGATGCTGAACATCAGGTCGCCGAACTCGGCCTCGATTTCCTTGGGCTTACCCGCGGCGATGGCCTCGCGTACTTCCGCGAGCTCTTCGCTCACCTTGTCCCATACCTGCTCGGGCTGCTCCCAGTCGAAGCCGACATTGGCTGCTTTCTCCTGGATGCGGAAGGACTTGATGAGAGCGGGCAGCGAAGCGGGCACGCCGGCGAGCACCGAGCGGTTGCCGTCTTTCTCGCGGAGTTTGAGCTGCTCCCAGTTCTGAATTACCTGCTCGGCGTCGTCGGCCTTGGTGGTGCCGAAAACGTGAGGATGGCGGAAAATCAGTTTTTCATTCAGGGCATCTGCCACGTCGGCTATGTCGAAGCTGCCGCTCTCAGAGCCGATTTTTGCGTAGAAGAGCACGTGCAGGAGCACGTCGCCGAGCTCCTTCTTGATGTTCTGAGCGTTGCCGTCGAGGAGAGCGTCGGCGAGCTCGTATACCTCTTCGATGGAGTTCGGGCGCAGCGACTCGTTGGTCTGCTTGGCATCCCAGGGGCACTTCACGCGCAGGATGTCGAGAGTGTCGATCACGCGGCCGAGTGCTTCTATCTTTTCTTCTCTTGAGTGCATTTTAGCTGTCATTTGCGGTAGTTCTCGACACCCTCCTCGAGCCACTGCACGAAGGCGGATACGTTCTCGTCGTAGACGCGCGGAGATGCCAGCGGCATGCCGGCGTTGTCGAGCAATATATAATAAGGTTGGGAGTTGATGCCGAATTTATGGCGCTGCAGGTAGGCCCAACGCTCGCCTACGGTGGTGAGGCGCACCGTGCGACCCTCCTCCTCCACAAGCATTGGCTCGGTGAGGGCAGTCTTGTCGTCGACCATCAGTTTGATCATCACATAGTCCTGCTCGATGATGGAGCGCACGGCGCTGTTGTCGAACACTGCGCCTTCCATCTTACGGCAGTTCACGCAGGCATATCCCGAGAAGTCGAGAAGCACCGGTTTGCCCTGAGCCTGAGCGTAGGCCATGCCTTCGTCGTAGTCGTGGTACTCTTCGAAAGTGCCGCCATAGAGGTTGAAGTCCTGCGTGTAGAGCGGCGGGGCGAAGGCGCTGATAGCCTTGAGGGGAGCACCCCAGAGGCCGGGCAGCAGATACACGGCAAACGACAGCGAAGCCACTGCCAGGAAGAAGCGGCCGACGGGAGTGTGGTCCTGCGGCGAATCGTGGCTGAAGCGCAGCTTGCCGAGGAGGTAAAGGCCGAGCAGCACGAAGAGCACAATCCAGATGGCGATGAACACCTCGCGGTCGAGGATGCGCCATCCGTAGGCGAGGTCGGCCACGGAGAGGAACTTCAGGGCGAGGATGAGCTCAATGAAGCCAAGCACCACTTTCACGGTGTTGAGCCAAGAGCCCGACCGGGGCAGCTCTTTGAGCATGGAGGGGAAGAATGCGAATAGGCCGAAGGGGAGGGCGAGGCCGAGGGCAAAGCCGCCCATGCCAAGGAGCGGGCCGAGCAGATTGCTCTGCGAGAAGGCTTCGACCAGCAAGGTGCCTATGATGGGGCCGGTGCAGCTGAACGACACCAGCACCAGAGTAAATGCCATGAAGAATATGCTCAGGATGCCAGTGGTGCTTTCGGCGCGTGCATCGACGGCATTGCTCCACTTCGAGGGCAGTGTGATCTCAAAAGCCCCGAAGAAGGAAATGGCAAATACCACCAGCAGGACAAAGAAGATGATGTTGAACACCGCGCCCGTGGCAATCTCGTTGAGCTTCCCGGGGCCGAAAATCAGGGTGAGCACAATACCTAATGTGAGGAAAATCACGATGATGCTCACGCTGTAGATGATGGCGTCGATGATGGAGCGACGGCGGCTTTTGCTCTTCTTAAGGAAGAAGCTCACCGTCATCGGAATCATGGGCCATACGCAGGGTGTCATAAGGGCCACGAGGCCTCCGAGGAAGCCAAAGAGGAGTATGGCCCAGAAGGATTGCTCGGAGGAGCCCGTCTCGACATCGACAGGAGTCCACCAGGCCGATAGTTCGGTGGGTGCGCTCACGCTCACTCCGCCGCCGTCGGTAGTCGAGGCCGGGGCACTGCCCGTAGCTGCGGCTGCATCGCCGAAGGGCAGGGTGAAGTCGAAGCGGGTGGGCGGAGTGCAAGCCTCGTCGGTGCAAGGCATGTAGCGCACGGAGCCTTCGATGATGCCGCCATTGCCCTCGGCTTTGAAGGGCTGGCGGAGTTCGACAGTGCCTGTGAGCCATGGTATATTCTGCTGTAAGCCGCTGTCGAAGTGGTTCTTTGCCTCCACGCTGCAGCTCAGTGGTGCGGAGGAGGAAGCACCGGCGGTGAATGTAACGTGTGTGGGGTCGGGCATACCTACTTCTGCCGAAGGCATCTCGGTGCCGTAGATGTGCCAGCCGTCGGCAATCTCGGCGGTGAATACGATGGTGCCGGTGCCGTCGCCGCCATCCTCGACGGTGGCGGTCCACTTCACGGGGCTCTCAATTGCTATGGTTGCGAATACTGCGGTGAGCAGTACTGCCAGGATAGAGAAGAGACGTTTCATTTCTTTTTAAGTTTGACCGGAGTAGCTATGCTTTCGGTGGCCGGGGGCATGCATGAAGTGCCGTCGCAGGCCATGTAGGTGATTTTTGCGTTGATGCGTGCAGAGGCCTCGTCGGTGACGGTGAAGGGCACGGTGAAGTCGACGTTGGCATCCCACCATGCGAGAGTCATGCCGAATAGCGGGTCTTGCACCTCAAGAGCCGGGCGCGAGGCCTTGACGGGGCCGTCGAAGCGCAGCCCCGAGCTTCCATCGAGTGCAAATGTGGTGGGCTTGGGACCGCCTGCGGGCAGCTCCTGCGCATACAGGTGCCATCCCGGAGCCACAAGGGCACGGAAAGTCACGGTGCCCGTGTTGGGACCGGTAGTCTTTATTATAGTGCGCCAGCGCACGGGTGCGACGCCCGGCTCGGCGGCCGCCAGCGGGAGCAGGGCGGCGATGATGAGGAGCAGCGTCAGTGCTATTTTGCGTAAATCCATATATCTTGTTTTGGGAAAATTTTCACAAAATTACAACATCCCTGCCAAATATAAAAGCGCTTTTTATCTTTTTAGCATTAGGAGTATGTCAATGAAATGCTAAGAGAGTAGAGGGTGCCTTCATTCTCTCTTATAGTCGGCGTAGCTTATTTAGCTGCTTTAGCTTATTTAGCTTTTGCGGGGGCGCCACGATTTTTTCAATATGTCAATGTACTCTTTGCTGCGGTTTGGCTTTGGGCCGCGGGGCAGCTGCCGCTTCCGTGGGAATTATGAGTTGAGAGTTATGAGATATGAGTTCGTTTTCGGCGGGTGGGGGATGGTGGGCCATTTTGCCTTTTCCATTTCTGCTTTTCTCCGGTCTGCCTTTCCTGGGTTTGGAAACCCCACTGTAGGGTTGCGGGGGATTCGGAGATCCCCCGCGGCGGAGAGGGTTGCGGGGGATTCGGAGATCCCCCGCGGCGGGGGTGGTGAGGGTGCGGTAGTCGGCGAGGGAGATTTGTGGCTCGAACTTTGAGGGGAGGTCGGGGATGCGTCGGTTCTCGGGGGTGTGGTATATGAGGACTGTGCCGGGGTAGTCGTTGATGAGGA
>JAMPHP010000001.1:157381-229646 GCA_023663365.1 Muribaculaceae bacterium
CGCGTCTGGGGGGCGTGAGGTCGCTAGTTCGAGTCTAGTCACCCCGACTAAGAAAAGCAGAGCGCTGCAATCTTTGATTGCGGCGCTTAATTTTTTTGTCGGCGGCAGATGCCGGCGCATAAAAAACTCGGAGGCTCCGGGAGCCTTCGAGTTTTTTTATGCGGTAAGAGTTTGTTTATGCCGGCACGTTTGCGTAGTCGCACTCTACTTCCACGTGGAAAGTGCCCATGCCGCGCGGCTCGCAGTCGAATTCCATGTCGAGGCCGTCACCGAAGTCAAAAGTACCATTCAGGTTGCTGATGGGGTATGCGGGGTAGGGAGTGCCGCCGATTTCGGGAGTGATTGCATCGACATCCCAGATGGCTTTAGAGCCCACGATGGTGAAGGGGATGTTCTTGAGCACGATGTTGAAGCCTGTGGGCATTGCCTCGAGGAAGCGTGAGTTGTTCATGGTGATCTCGAGGCGGCGTGTCTCCATGTTGAATGCCAGCACGTAGGAGGTGGCTTGCGTGGAGAAAGTGGTGCCGGTGGCTACATTGGTCGATTCGGTGAGACCGTATACGTTGTGGCGTGCGTAGGCCGAGGTCACGGAGTAGACTTTATTGAGCATATACCGCACGCACACGCCGGGCGAGGGTGCGCCTTGCAGATAGCGGTTGAGGTAGCGGAGCTCGAAGGTGTCGAAGGTGGGCACGGTGCCGTAGTTCGAGAGGGTGGGCTTCATCTCGCCTTTCGACTTGATTACGAACCAGCCGTCCTTGTCCACGGTCCAGGTGAGGCCTTTGAGCGACATGGTGGGGAAAGAAGTTCCGTCGGGGAGCTTGAGCCCGCTGATGAGCACCTCGGCGCTGTTGTCGCCATAGTATTGTTTTACCTGATAGCTTACGGAAGTGTAGACGGCATCGGCACCGTTTGGCACGTCGGTCACAAAAGCGAAACAGCCGGGGAAGGTTATTTCGGAGTAGTTTCGGTCGTCGCGGTCGCTGCTGCAGGAGCTTACGAGAAAGATGCAGAGGCAAGCGCAGAGACTGCTTAGAAATTTTTTCATTGTTCTATTGGTTTTTCGTATGATTTTTGAGTACAAAACTACGCATAATCTGTGTATGCTGCAATAGAGGAGGCCGGTGATTATTGTTTAATAGTCGATTTTATGAGCTTTTAAGGTCATTGTTAAACAAAAATTTGCACATCTGAAGATTTCTTATTAATTTTGCGGAACAGATGCGGCCTCAGGCCTGCATCACTATTCACAGGAAATATGTTTTTATAGATTGTAGATTATTAGAGGGCTTTATCGAGAGATACGGCCCTTTCTTATTTTTTATGCTATTACTATTGCTATGACCAAGCAGAAAGAGGACCTTGCAGGGCATATTATCGTAGTGCTGATAGTGGCTGTCACGGCTATCGGAGCAGTGGTGTGGGCGTGCCGGGCGCCGTGGGCTTACGACGACTGGTACTACCGGCTCACCGTAAACCCCGAGCTGACTATCGACAGCAATGTCAATCCGGGTATCGACCCCGAGGTGACTACCCTCGGCGAGGCGCTCACGTCGATTCGCAATCATTTCAGCTACAACGGGCGCCTTGCCAATTTTATCCATATACTCTTTCAGCCGGCCGGGCATACTGTCGAGGCTGTGTGTATGGGCGCCTGTGTGGCGCTGATGCTGCTGTGCTTCTGCGCCTTTGCCCGCAAGTCGGGGCGGCTGCCGTCGGCTCTCGGAGCCATGTTGTGTGCGCTCCTGCTCTGGGTGCAGTATCCTTGGGTGGAAGGCATGGTGGCTATGTCCTACCTTATGAATTACATACCGCCGGCGGTGCTCTTGCTGGCGCTGGTGCTGTGGCATGGCCGATATGCCGGCGGCTCGCGGGCCGTGAAGGTCGGGCTGTGGCTGCTTGCCTTCGCAGCCTCATGGAGCAATGAGGGCAACGGAGCCGTGCTGTGTGTATTTTTTGCAGTGTCGGCGATGCTTAGTCGCGGGCGTTTGCGAGCGTCGAGCCTCGTGCTGCTGTCGGCGCTATTGGCGGGTCTTGCGCTCAATCTTATTCTCGGCACAGGCGGCCGGGCCGTGAGTCAACTGTCGACCGCCTGGGCACTTCCGGCATTTTGGCTTGCTTTTGCCGAGGAGCTGTGGCCGATAGTTCTTGCCACAGCGGCTGCTGCGGTGAAGGTGTGGCGCTCAAAGGCACGTGGCGCTGAGCTCAAGGGACTGCTCCCGGCGCTTTGTGCCATGTATGCAGGCATAGTGCCGGGCGTGCTCCTGTGTCGTGGCGAGCGGGTGCTGTGGTCGGCCTACCTATTTGCTTCCGTGATTTTGATAGTGAGTCTTCGCGACTTTACTTCGCGCCGCGGCGTGTGGCGCCAAGTTGTGATTCCGGGAGCTTTTGTGATAGTCTACGCACTGTGGATGGGCGAATTGTGCCGATGGCAGCTTCTTGTGGGAAGAGAGACGGCGATGATAGAAGAGCGCTTCGGCGGCCGTAATGGAGCGGGCGCATCGGTGGTCTATGGCAAGCATGTGGCCAACAACGACATACCCTATTGGCTTATGGGCGTGGTGCATAATCCGCTCGACACGCAGTGGGGCACGATTATGATGGGGCTTTTTCTCTCACCTGAGATGGCGGCGCCGATGGTGCTTCCGCCCGACCTTGACGGCGTGCATTTTGCCGATTGGCCGCGTGTGCCCGGCAACAGTGGGTGGCGAGGCGCCTGGCCTATGGTGGGTGATACCGCCGAGCCGCGCGACATCTTTCTGATGGCGACATTCGGCCCGGCTCGTGCTCAGTCGCCGCTCGAGAGGCTGCTTACGTATATAAAGTATGGTGAGCGCGCAGATACCATCGCCGTAGGGCTTCACTTTGTGTGCAATAGAGCCACGATGGCCGACTCGACGGAGATTTATCGCATGACGCCCGAGCATCTGCCGCGCACGGCGCGCCACCGCCCGCTGCTGCGGCTCGATACGCTGCAGTGATTTCGTGGGGGATTTGGCGATATATCGATATATCGGGGTATCAATCGCTTGCTTTAGATTTCTCTTGTGCCGCGGCACTCGGGGTAGGCCGAGCAGCCCCAAAATTCCTTGCCTTGCTTAGAGCCTTTGCGCACCAACCTGCGAATCATCGGCTTGCCGCAGAGCGGGCAGGTAGGACTCTGCGCCGCGAAGCGGCTTAATCCTGTTAGCCTCACACTATTTGTGTGAGGTTCAAACCATTATAAAGAGATGTGTCCCGAAGGGACTATTGGAGCGCAGAATCGCCAAAAGTCTCTTCGAGACACCCGTAACTATCTCACAATCATACCCCACACAGCAGTGTGGGGCTATCAATAAACAGCCGCTTCGCGGCATGGTCGGAGCATTTTTTGCAGCTACTTGCGCTGCCTTTGGTCGAGTGCTTCGATGAGGTCGGTGAGGAGGCGGCGCACGTCCTTGAGCCGGCGCACCACTTCGTGCTTGCGCTCGAGGTCGCGGCGGTTGCGGCGCAGATGCTCGCGGGCACCCTCGAGGGTGAGGCCTTTGTCCTTGATCAGGAAGCGGATGATGCGCAGCTGCTCGATGTCGGAAGGGGTGTAGAGGCGTGTGCCGCCGGCGTTACGACGGGGGCGCAGTTCGCTGAACTCCTTTTCCCAGAAGCGGATAGTGGATTGCGGCAGCTGCAGGAGCTCGGCCACGTCGCCGATGCGGTAGAATTTTTTGCTCAGTTGATCCATAGTGTCAGTCCATCACGTGCCCGGCGTTTTCGGCGAGGGTGATTATCATGTCGTACTGCTCGGGTGTGATGTCGTAGTAGTAATAGTTCACGGGATTCTGAGGCGCACCACGGTAGCGCACTTCGTAGTGGAGGTGCGGGCCGGTGCTTTTTCCGGTGTTTCCGACCAGGCCGATGAGGTCGCCGCGCTTCACCTGCTTGCCGGGTGTGGCAATGAGCTTCGATAGGTGTGCGTAGCGCGTGGTGTAGTTGTAGCCGTGGTTTATCTCCACCATATTTCCGTAGAGTCCTTGCCACGAAGCAGTGGTCACGGTGCCGTCGGCGGTGGCGTAGACGGGTGTGCCGGGCGGTGCTGAGAAGTCCATGCCTTCGTGGAATTTCATGGTGCCGTAGATAGGGTCGCGGCGGGCGCCGTAGCCCGAAGCCATGGTGCGGAGATACTTTTCGGGCACGGGCTGTATGGCCGGTATGTGTGCCGTGCGGTCCTTTTGCCCGGCGGCGGCATCGGCAAGGAAGTCGAAGGATTTGATCTGAGTGACGAGCATCTGGTCGAGGCGGTCGAGCTTCTGGTCGACGGCGCGGAGCAGTTCGCTGTCGGTGAGCGAGTCGAGGTGCTCGAGCTGTCGCTGTCGCTCGAGGCCGGCATATCGTCGGGCCGGAGTGAGCGGCTCGGCCTGCATCATCACGCGGTAGAAGTTGTTGTCGCGGTCGGCCACATCCTCCATCACGGCCAGAGCGCGGTCGGCCCGTCGGCTCAGGCGCTCGATGCGGTGCTCGAGGAGCTCTGCGCGCTGCCTGAGCAGTCGCTCTCTCGGGGTGTCGAGGAAGAAGTAGGCGCATATCGCCAGAGCCGCCACCACAGCCACGGCGGTGATGTAGGGCCGCACGGCAGCAGCAATGCGCTTGCGCCTGTCGGGAAAGACGCGCTCGTACTGCTCGGTGGCGGTGTTGTAGCGGTAGAAAACCTTCTGACTCATCCTGTGGAGGGGTGCGGCTTTTATGGTGGTTAATGGTTTGGAAAAGTGCGAAAATTAGCGTAATTTTGCACTCCGAAACGCAAAGATAGCAAATTTGCGCGAAAGTACAGCAAACAAAATCCACAAAATATGTCCAAAGCTCTTACTGCAAAGGAAATACGACAGTCCTTCAAAGACTTCTTCGAGTCGAAGGACCACCGCATCGTGCCGTCGGCTCCGATGGTGATAAAGGATGACCCCACCCTGATGTTCACCAATGCCGGCATGAACCAGTTCAAAGACATCATCCTCGGCACAAAGGTGCCCAAATACCGCCGTGTGGCCGACTCGCAGAAGTGCCTCCGTGTGAGCGGCAAGCACAACGACCTTGAGGAAGTAGGCCTCGACACCTATCACCACACCATGTTCGAGATGCTGGGCAACTGGTCGTTCGGCGACTACTTCAAGGCCGAAGCCATCGACATGGCCTGGGAATACCTCGTGGACGTGCTCGGCCTCAATCCCGAGCGCCTCTATGCCACAGTATTCGAGGGCGCTCCCGACGAAGGCCTGGCACGCGACGATGAAGCTGCCTCAATCTGGGGCAAGCACCTCCCTGCCGACCACATCCTCAACGGCAACAAGCACGACAACTTCTGGGAAATGGGCGATACCGGCCCCTGCGGCCCCTGCTCCGAAATCCACATCGACCTGCGCAGCGACAGCGAGCGCGCCGAGGTACCCGGAGCTTCGCTCGTCAACCACGACCATCCGCAGGTAATCGAAATCTGGAACCTCGTGTTCATGCAGTACAACCGCAAGGCCGACGGCTCCCTTGAGCCACTGCCCGCCAAGGTTATCGACACCGGCATGGGCTTCGAGCGCCTCTGCATGGCACTTCAGGGCAAGACCTCGAACTACGATACCGACGTATTCACCCCCCTCATCGCCAAGATAGCATCGCTCTCGGGCAAGGAGTACGGCAAGGACAGCCACGTCGACGTGGCCATGCGCGTAATCGCCGACCATGTGCGCACCATATCATTCTCCATCGCCGACAATCAGCTTCCTTCCAACGCCAAGGCCGGCTATGTGATCCGCCGCATCCTGCGCCGCGCCGTGCGCTATGCCTACACCTTCCTCGAGCAGAAGCAGGCCTTTATGTACCGCCTCGTGGACACTCTGATCGAGAACATGGGCGACGCCTACCCCGAGCTTCCCGCCAACCGCGAGCTCATCATGCGCGTAATCAAGGAAGAAGAGGACTCCTTCCTCCGCACACTTGAGAACGGCATCCGCCTCCTCGACGATGCCGTGAAAGCCGCCAAGGCCGAGGGTAAGAACGAAATCTCGGGCAAGCAGGCCTTCACCCTCTACGACACCTACGGCTTCCCCCTCGACCTCACCGAGCTCATCCTTAAGGACTATGGTATGAGCGCCGACATCGAAGGCTTCAACCGCGAGATGGCCGCCCAGAAAGAGCGTGCCCGCAGCGCTGCCGCCGTCGAGGCTGCCGACTGGATTATAGTAAACGAAGGCGAACAGCTGTTTGAAGGCTACGACAAGACCGAGACCGAGGCCCGCATCCTCCGCTACCGCCATGTGAAGCAGAAGAACCGCGAGTACTATCAGGTGATACTCTCCGCCACACCCTTCTATGCCGAGATGGGCGGACAGGTCGGCGACCGCGGCACACTCACCGACCTCGTCACAGGCACCGTGACCGAGGTGCTCGACACCAAGCGCGAGAACGGCGTGGGCGTGCATATCGTGAAGGCTCTCCCGGCCGATGTCAGCGCCACCTTCCGTGCCGCCATCGACACCGAAAACCGCGAAGCCATCTCCCGCAACCATTCTGCCACCCACCTGCTGCACCGCGCCCTCCGCGAGGTGCTCGGCACGCATGTGGAGCAGAAAGGCTCATTCGTGTCGGCCGACGTGCTCCGCTTCGACTTCTCGCACTTCCGGAAGCTCACTCCCGAGGAAATATCGGCCGTAGAGCACCTTGCCAACAAGCACGTGCGCGAGGCCATCGCCCGCGACGAGTGCCGCAACGTGCCCATCGCCAAGGCCCGCGAGATGGGTGCCATGGCGCTCTTCGGTGAGAAGTACGGCGACGAAGTGCGTGTGATCCGCTATGGCGACTCCGTGGAGCTCTGCGGCGGAACGCACGTGGCCAACACCGGCAACATCGGCCTTATCAAAATCGTGAGCGAATCGTCGATTGCTGCCGGCATACGCCGCATCGAGGCCATCACCGGCCCGGCCGTCGAAGATTTGATCGACCGTGTGTCGGGCACACTCAAGGAGCTCGGCGCCATGCTCAACAATGCCCCCGACATTGCCGGCGCTCTCCGCAGGGCTATCGAAGAAAATGCCGAGCTCAAGCACCGCGTGGAGGACTTCATGGCCGAGAAGGTGGCCGATATGAGCCGCGAGCTCGTGGCTAAGGCTCACGTCAACGATGCCGGTGTGAAGGTGGTGGGCCTGCGTGGCAAGATGATGCCCGACATGGTGAAGAACATCGCCTTCAACGTGCGTGCCATCTCACCCAAGGCTACAGCCTTTATCGGAGCCACTCTCGACGGCGCCGGCAAGCCCCTGCTCACAGTGATGCTCACCGACGACCTCACAGCCGACGGTCATCTCAACGCTTCCAAGATTATCCGCGAAGCTGCCAAGGCCATCAAGGGTGGCGGCGGCGGTCAGCCGGGCTTCGCCCAGGCCGGCGGTAAGGACGGCGAAGGCATAGAGATGGCCTTCCAGGCACTCACCGATGCCCTGAAATAAGACAAAGTATACAACAACACTCGGGCCTCGACACGCTGCGTGTCGAGGCCCGAGTGTTGTTTCTGAGCGAATAAGCCGGCGGCCTTATTTGCGGCGCTTCTTGATTTCCTTGAGCTGCTTCTTCACGGCTTTTGCGAGCTTGGGAGCGGCCTCTTCCTCGTAGGCGTCGCCCATGAGGTTGGTGAAGCCGCCGAATCGGCCACCGCTCGACTTGAACGATAAGCCGCCGATCACTTTGCCGGAAGCCGTCTCGAAGAACACGTAGTCTGAGATGTTGTTGCGGCCGGGCTTGTCGACCTCGATCATCTTCACCAGGAGAGTGAACTGCGAGCCCGGGGCGAACGTGAAGCGCATGTCTTTGAGGTTGTCGCTGAGCTCATCCTTGAAGCGCTGCTTCACTTCGGGCAGATACACGTTGAGCTCCTGCTCGAGGGTGAGGCCTTTCTTTGCTTCTGTCTGACCGTTGAGTTGCAGGAAGCGCTCGGCCGAAACGCCGTCGACCATGGCCTTGGAGAAGTCGAACACGACCGACACCGTGGGGTAGGACAGGGTGTAGAGCTCGTAGAGGTCGGTGGCGCGGAATTCGTCGGTAAAGCGGTCGCTGTAGTCGAAGCCCGAGGGCTCAAGCATCATGCACACCTCGGGTTGGTTGGGATATCTTGAGGGAGCCTGGGGCTTGAGCTCTTCTTTCTTCTCTTCCTTTTTCTTGTCTTTCTTTCCGTCGCCGCCAAATACACCGCGCACTTTGCCCATGAATCCGCCCTGCTTTTCGCCGTCGTCAACGACAGCGGCTGCGCCGTCGATGCCATCTGTAGCCGGAGCTTTGCCAAGCACAGCGAGTGTGAGGGGCTCGACCACATCGAGCAGCGACTCATACTTCACCACCTTGGAGTGCTGCTTCTCGATGGTGGCAGTCTCCACATTGATGAGCTTGATGCTGAGCATACAGCGGTTGCCGACTTTCGACACCACCGTGAGGGCGATTTTGTCGGCACCGGCGAGCTTACCGAGCTCGGTGGCCTGCGCCTCGTCGACGGCACCCGTGTTGGAGAATTTGGCCTCGGCAATAACCTTGTCGAGCAATGAGCGCTCAAGGATGGTGTACTGCTCGCCGTTGTTGACGAATACACCGCTCACAATCTCCCGCACTATCAGGCCCATACCCTCTTCGGTGATGTCCGACATCACGGGGTCGAGGATGGCGAGGCGCTGCTTGGCGCGGTATTCCTGCGCTGCGGCAGGCAGAAGTATGGCAAGGAGAAGGAGGATACTAAGGAGGCGTTTCATGGCTGACTTACTGTATGTGTTTGTTTATGAGTTCTTTGATTTTTGCTGCCGATTGGTTGAGGGCTTTCTTTTCGGCCTGTTTCTGCGCCAGTGCGCTGCCCTTGGTGCTCACGGCATCTTCGTAGACTTTCACGCCTTTGCGGCGGTTTGTGAGCGAAAGGTCGACGTTGGCGTTGACGTGGAAAACATCGTCGTAGACCGACATCAGCTCAGTGCCTGCGCTGAGGCTAAGCACGTAGTCGGCGGTCTCGGGAGTGTCGGCGAAGGTGCATCCGCTCTCGGTGAGCTCGGCCTTGAGCTTGCTGATGACTTGTGCTGATGCTTTGTCGGGGCCGGGGGCTATGTACACAAGGATGCCGCGCGAGAGCGCTTCGGTGAGCGCTGCCAGGCGGCTGTCGGCGCTGTGCAGGCCTGCTGTGTGCGCTTCGGCAGCTGCGGCATCGATGGCGGTGAGTACTTTGGCGTGGCGGCGTGCTGTGGCTATGCCTTCGGCGATGGCTTCGGCCTGCTTCTGCAGCACCGATTTGTCGGCATTGCTTTGCTCGGCAATGTCGAGGCTGTGGTGGGCATCGGAGATTGTGGCCGCCATCATGCGGTCGTAGTACTCGCGGAGGCTGTTGCGGCTCACGCGGGCAAATTCGTAGGCGGTGCCTGTGGCGCTGTCCATCCATGTGTCGGTGTTCATGCCGGCGATGCCTACGGCTGAGCTTACGCTCATGTCGCGGCTGAAGAGGTCGTATTCGTCGTAGCTGCCGTTGTGCGCGGTGCTGCCTATCGACGATTTTGTGACTACGTTGACATCGGCGAAAACCGACTCGGCAAGGCGCTTGAGAGCCTCGGTGTGTGCCGCGCGCGCCGGCTCGGCGTCGAGGTCGGGGCTTATGGCCGCGAAGCCGCAGAAATAGTCGGAGGCGGGAAAGGCGCTGCTGCGGTAGCTCTCGTCGAGCCATGCCGGTGCTTGCCCTGAAAGAGTCAGGACACAGGCGAAGAGCGCAAGCAGAGAGAAAATCCTATTCTTGAACATTGCAAATGGTTGGTTAGGCGCAAAGTTACAAAAATTAGCATTTATATCCAAAATTTTTTCAAGCAGGAGTGTCAGCGCTGCCAGAAGTCGGAGAAGCGGCGCGCCACGGTCAGTGCATCGTTGTGGCGGGCAACGAATGTCGGGCCGTCGGCGCTCATGCGGCGCAGGGCCTCGCGGTCGGCCAGCAGAGCCGACAGTCGGCGGTAGGTGCCCTCGATGTCGCGGGGGTCGGGGTTGAATATGGGGCGGTGCTTGTGCTCGCCGATGAAGTCGTAGTAGTCTTCTTCACCGCCGCTGATCGGCACCACGCCCATGGCCATGCCCAGGAGTGCGGTGGTGCCGGGGGTGTAGGAGTATAGCTGGTCGCACACCATGTCGGCCTGCGCAAGGGTGCTGATGAAGCGGTCGTAGGGCATGTTGGGAGGCATCAATATGTCGAAGCGGCCGGGGCGCTCGGCCTGTATCCGGCGCAGGATGTCTAGCAGGATGTCGGCGCCTTTTTCGGCGGCGCGCTTGCGGTGCACGGCGTAGAGGATACTCAGCGGGGCATCATCGCCCGAGGGGCGCAGGGCCGGGGCCGGAAGGGCGGCGATGTCGACGGGTATGCCTCCGTAGGCCAGTGGTATGCCCGGGTACTCGGCGGCGGCTATAAGGTGGTACTCGTAGAGAGCCGACACCACGCCGTCGATGGTGCTGTAGAAGAGGTCGGTGTACTCCTGCAGGTGAGGTCTGAGCCAGCGCGACCGCTCGGCTGCAGGGCTCTGGGCCCAGGGCGTGAGTCCTTGGCCGTGCTGCCACTCAGAGTATCCCAAGGCGGGTGTCGGCCCCGAAAGGTTGCGCACCAGAGCGGCGTCGGTGCCGAGAGCCGTGAGGTAGAGGGAGCCGTTGTGGCGGCGCAATTTCTCCAGCAGCGAGCGCAGCCATGTGGGTCGCAGATCCACGAAGCCGGGCGATACCATCTGCACCACGTCGTAGCCCCTCAGGCGTGGTGCGAGAGTGGTGGAGAGGCGGGCATAGAGCAGGGCTCCGCTCAGCGGATTGCCATGGCGGTAGAGGTCGATGTCGCGCTTGGTATGCATCCATTTCCCGCCGTTTGAGGCGAGAGTCACGTCGTGCCCGAGTGCTGCGAGGCCGCGGGCAAGAGCTGCATGGTAGTTGCTGGCATCGCCGAGGAGGAGTACTTTCATAGCTCTTTGCGATGACGGATTGAGTAGAAGAAACCTTGCCAGAGATAGATAAGCGCCTTGGGGAAAGGCAGCTCCGAGCGCATGGCCTCCAGCGGGTAGCGCACGATGGCGCCGATGTTGCCGCGGTCAACCCTCATGAAAGCTCCTTTTGCCCTCAGAGTGCCCGGCTTGCGGGCGCTGTGCGTGCATGTGGTGGGGCCGCGGTGGGTAGATACCACCACGTCGCGGTAGATGCCGCGGAGGCCGCTTCGGAGAGCACGGCGCAGAAAAAAATTCTCTTCGGAGCAGGTGAGGTAGGGCGCTCCTATGCCTGCCAGCTCCGAAAAACCGAGGCGATGCTCTCTGAGAGCATCGAGCCTGAGCGCTATCTCGAAAGAGATGGGAGAGTAGAAGCGGAAAGGGCGGCTCAGGTCGTGCCCGTCGGCAGGGTATATGTGCTGCTCGGGGATGATGGAGCGCGTCGTGACGATGTCGATGCGGCTGTTCTCCTCGAAAGTGCTTATGAGAGCCTTGAGCCCGTCGGCGCTGTAAGAGATGTCGTCGTCGGAAATGAGCACTATCGGTGCGCATGCAGCCTCGAAGGCGTGGTTGCGGTTGCGGCTCAGCCCTTTGTCGGCGAAGAATCGCAGCTCCACATCGGGCCGACCTTCGAGTTGAGGGTTCGACAGGCTGAGCCCTTCGGGATTTTGGCAGCACACCAGGTAGCTTACCTCGGGCAGCGCGGGCAGGCCGGAGGCATCGATACGGCAGTAGCGCTCGCCGTAGGTGCAGATCAGTACCTGGAGCTTGGCTTTCATCGCTCTTCGGGCATGAGCCAGTTGTGAGCGCGGAGGATGCCGTCGATTTTCGCAGCGAGCTCGAGGCGGTTCCAGTCGGCGCGGTTAGCGAATATGAGGTAGCTCAACCCGATGTCGGGAAAGGTGGCCTCGTAGATGCCGAAGCCGCCGTTGTGCGAGCTGTGGAATACTTTGCGTGGCGTGTCGGGCAGCTCGTGCGTGTATATGCCGAGCCCGTAGCCGAAATCGCGTATGCCGGTTGCTATCAAGGTGGTGTAAGTGCTGTCGACGAGCTGCCTCGGCACCACTTTGCCCTCGAGCAGGCTGCGTGTCCACTTCACGAACTCACGCGGGGTGGTGTACACGCCGTTGTCGGCGCGGGTGAGGAAGTACTCTGCCTCGCCGTAGTCAAATTCGTCCCAACGGCCGTCGCGGCTTCGGAATACGTCTTTCTTCTTGTCGCCGCGGGCGGGTGCATAGGCGTTTGCCATGCGCACGTCGCAAAGGTCGGGAGCGATGAAGCGGGTCTCGCGCAGGCCTGCGGGCTTGAAAATATTGGCATCCATCCACAGCTCGAAGGCTGTGTCGGTGACAAGTTCTATTACCTTCGACAGCAGCATGTATGGCGCGTCGGAGTACTCGAAGCGTGAGCCGGGCTCGTAGTTGAGCGAGTCCACGCCGAGGTATATTTTCATCTGCTCGTCCTCGCGGCCGTAGCGCACGAAGTCGGCCGAGGCTGCGAAGGCTGTGCGGTGCTTGCTCAGGAAGTCTTCCCACTCCTTGTCGTTGCGCGGCCGGCTGTCGGCAAGCCCGGTGCTGAGCGAGAGCACGTTGCGCAGGCTTATGCGGCCGAATACGTCGGGGTTGAAGGCGGGGAAGAAGGAGCTCATCGGTGCGTCGAGGCTGATTCGGCCTTCGTCCACGAGCTTCATGAAGGCCATGGCGGTGAAGGTCTTTGTGGCCGATGCAACGTTGAGCAGGGTGCTGTCCGACATCTCCGCCGGGGTGTCGAGGCGCGCCAGGCCGAAGCCTCGGCTGTAGTACACCGAGTCGGCGGTGCTCACTATCACCACGGCGCCGGGCTCCGAAGGCTTGTCGAAAATTGGCTCGAGGAGTGAGTCGAGAGGTGCGGTGATGAGGGTGATGTTGCGTGGCGCCGGAGCCTCGCTCTTGCCGGAGCAGGAAGCTGTGCAAGCCAGGAGGATTGCCGCTAAGGCGGCCAGCAGCAGGTGTGAGGGTCGGGGGCGGTCAGTCATCGCGCGATAGCAGGCCTTTGGTGAGGAGGATGTTGTCGATTGTTTTTGCTACTTCGGCATAGTTCCATTCGTTGCGGTTTGCCAGGATGATGTAGGCAAGGTCGCACTCGGGGAAGAGGACTTCCACGGCCACGAAACCGCCTCTGGTGCTTGAGTGGTGGAACTTGAGTGTGCCGTCGTCGAGGTGGCTCACGTTCACGCCGAGGCTGTAGCCCTCGCCGTCGGTGCCGGTGTTGACGATAGGCACGCCGAAGAGGCGGGTCGACTCGGGCGAGATGAGCAAGCCGGAGTTGTAGATGTGCTCCCATCGGGCGAGGTCGCGGGCGGTCATGAAGAGGCCGCGGTCGGCGCGGCTGAGGAAGAACTCCGCTTCGCCGAAGTCAAATTCTTCCCATCGGCCGTCGTCGCTGATATATGTGCCGGGGCGTGCTTTGCCGCTGTTGCGTCGGTAGGCATGAGCCATGCCTTCGAGGTCGCCGTCGAGGGGCACGTAGCGTGCCGATGCCAGCGCGGCAGGCTCGAAAATCGCTTCGCGCATATATGTCTCGAAGTCTTTGCCCGATGCTTGCTCAATGACTTCGCTCAGGAGCATGTAGGGCGGGTCGCGGCGCACGAAGTCGGTGCCGGGCCTGAAGTCGAGCGAGTCGACCGTGGCAAGAAAGCGGGTGAGCTCTTTCTCGCGGCCATATAGGGTGTAGTCGGAGCCGTCGCCGAAAATCGAAGGCGTTTTCTGCTTGTAGCGCTCCCACTCGGCCTTGTCGCGAGGGCGGCCGTCGGGGATGCCTGAGCTCTGTGAGAGCACGTGGCGGAGGGTGACTTCGCCGTAGACGCTTTCGGGCAGCTCGGGGAAGTAGTCGATCAGGCGGTTGTCGAGCGAGAGCTTGCCTTCGTCGTGCAGCTTGAGGAGGGCGGTGGCAGTGAATGTCTTGGTGGATGAGGCGAGGCACATCTTGGTGTCGAAGCTCATAGGCTCGCCGGTGTAGAGGTCGGCAAGGCCGAAGGTGCTTCCGTAGATCATGGAGTCGCCTTTGGTGATGATGGCGATGGCACCGGGTGCATCGTCGGGGAAGAGGGGAGTCAGGAGCGAGTCCATTGATTTGGACAGGCCGCGGTCGTCGGCTCCCGAGCAGCTGCGGCACGAAGTGAGAGAGGGGAGCATTGCCGCACCGGCGATGCCCACGAGTGTGATGAGTGTGTATATGATGTGCCTGCTGCGTTTCATAGCATTGCAAAGTTAAGCCGAAAAAGGGCTTTTTGCAATGTCTTTAAGCGTGTTTAATCAATTATTGTCGGTTTTGTAGCAAATTTGTAGAAACTGTATTGTGTTTGTAAAGACCACGGTCAGAAAGTGCACGTGAGCGAGAAGCCGAAGGAGCCCGGCCCTGCCGTGGGGAGCAGCGTGGAGCTGATTGCGGGCTGATTACGGCCAAGGTGCAGCTTGCGTGCATCGTTGCCGCCGATGTAGCCTACTATCTCGTTGACGGGGTCGATGAGGAAGGCCACGATATTGCCTATTACGGGCGAGCCGAACAGGCGGTAGTCGTGGCTCACGATGTGCCGCTTGAGTTTGTAGAAGAGCTCGCCTATCACGCTGCCGACCAGCGGCGTGACGAATATATCCTGTATCGACGGGCGCTCCATGCAGGCCTCGATGCCGAACTCCCAGCCCACGGTGGAGATGATGGCCGAGTAGAGCAGCGACTGGTAGAAGTTGAATCCGCACGAGCGGGCAGCCATGAAGTAGGCCGCTCCGGCGTAGGGGTGCAGCACGTAGTTGAAGATGGGGTTGTCGTGATCCCACTCGGGGCCGCGCTTGAATACATTGCGGAACCAGCGCTTTTGGAAGGGTACTTTCTGAAGGGCGGCGCGGTTCCAGGTGGTTGCGTCCTCGGGCAGGCACTCGAGCACCACGAGGGTACCCACGTAGGCACCGACGAGCACGCCGGTGTTCACCCACAGGCGTGGCCAGTTGTAGGACTTTGTCTTCAGCGAGTATGGCAGCTCGTAGATGGATATGCGCGAGCCTTTCGACATCTTGGGCAAGCCCGCCCGGATTGGCGTGAGGTCGATGCTGTCGGGTGGCGAGAGTTTCGGTATGTCGAGGTCTATGGTCGCGATGTCGGCAACGGCATCGACTGCGGTCACGGTGCCGGGCTGTGCGGCAGCCTCCCGCGCGCCCTGCCCGATCAGAGCCGCCAGGGCGATGATGATGTATATAATAGATGTAGTGCGCATATAGGATGACATTGTTGAGGGTATTGAATACGTGTACTTCTAAAACAACTCAGCCGCCGCGTGGTTGGCTGCGCTTTCCCGAACGAGGAGAAATCACCGACTTTTCTGCGCCTTTGAGCTATAATTTTGCAGAAATCTCAAAAAAACAGTGTAGATGAAAAAGTATGTGATTATCCTTGATGCCGGGCATGGCGCCGACACCCCCGGCAAGCGTAGCCCCGACGGGCTGCACCGCGAGTGGCGCTGGTGCCGCGATGTGGTCGGCCGCATTGCCGGGCAGTTGCGTGCAAAGGGCTTCGATGTGCGCATCCTTGTGCCCGAAGATGCCGATGTGCCCTTGGCTGAGCGTTGCCGCCGTGCCAATGCCATCGCCGCCCGTGAGCCCGCTCTCCTTATATCGGTGCACAACAATGCCGCCGGCGACGGCTCGCGCTGGCTCTCCGCCTCGGGCTTCAGCGCTTTTGTGGCACCTAATGCGTCGGCACGCTCGCAGCGCCTTGCCGCCCTCCTCACTGCCGAAGCATCGGCCCACGGCCTGCTCGGCAACCGCTGCACGCCACGCGAGGGCTATTGGACGGCTTCGCTCGCTATCTGCCGCGACACTGTCTGCCCGGCGGTGCTGACAGAGAATATGTTCCAGGACAGCCGCTCCGATGTGGCGCTGCTGGCCTCGGAGGAGGGGCGCGAGGCGCTGGCGAGGGTGCACGTCGATGCGGTGTTGAAATTTTGCAATACTCTGTGATGCGTGCCGCAATATATGTGCTGATTGTGGCCGCGGCCTTTGCCGCAGGGTGGTACGCTCATCCCGAGGTGCGCCGCGAGCGCTCGGTGGAGGTGCTTCGCCGCATCGACACCGTGCGTGTGGTGCAGCCCGAGGTGCTGCTCATCAAGCAACTGGCCCCCGTGGCCGAGGCGCTGCCGGCTGTCGGCACACACGACACCGTGCTGGTGGAAGTGCCTCGCACACAGGTGGTCTACGAGCAGCCCGACTTCCGTGCCTATGTGAGCGGCTTTCGTCCGGCCCTCGACAGCATAGAGGTGTACCGCCACAGCACCACCATCGAGATGCCGCGGTGCAAGGCTCCGCGCTTCTCCGTGGGGCTGCAGGCAGGATATGGCTACACTCCCCGTGGCTTTCAGCCTTTTATAGGCATAGGAGTGAGTGTGAATATTGCGAGCTTCTGAGAAAGATTTGCAAAATACATTTGCGCCACGTCAATTTTTATTGCAAAAAGTGTTGACAAAAGGAAAATAATATTGTAAATTTGCAACGAAAAACTAATACTGCAAATTATGAAAAAACTCATTCAAGCCCGCAACGAAGAATTTAAGCGACGTTGCCTCGAGATCTTCCGGCGCGACTACGACAGCGGCACCATCCGCCCCCTCGACAGCGTGATAGAGCGCGCCCTTGCCATGCAGCCCCGCTCGCACTACCTTTCGTTCGACACCGCCTCGCGCCGGCTGCACCGCATAGAGCGCCGCGGCCTCGAAGCGGAGGTGCACGAAGAGCTCGCACGCCTGATGTGGGCCGAGGTGATGGCGCAGGTGCGCCAGGCCATGGAGCGGCGCGGCACCGAGAGCTTTGACCGCGCGCTCTCCTTCGTGCTCAATTTCTGCCGCCCGTCGCGATTCTATATGAGCTTCGACACGGCACGCCGTCTGCTCACGCCGCATCTTTCCTATTCATTGACCCGTAACCGCTGCTGAACCGCCATGCCTATAGTAAGTTGTGCCATCGACACCGACCGAGTGCTCGAACAAGTGTATGCCTGCTGTGCCATCGACTATCTTGCCCGCTCCGGCGACCGCCCCGAGGTGCTCGGTGCCGGTCAGCGCGAAGCACTCAGGCGCATAGCCTGCGGTGCCGCTGCTGAGATTGTCTACAGCATTTCGCCTGCGGTGAAAGCCACGAGCCTGCTCGCCGCGCCCGACAGCCCCATCATCACACTCGATGTGGATGTGCCTGATGCGGTGCAGACCCTCAGCCTGCGCCCTCAGCTCGAGCTCGCCCTGGCGGCATCGGTGCTCGCCATAGCCTACGCCGGCGCCGACGCGGCCATGAGTGCCAACTACGGCGCCATGCAACAGCGCTGTATGGAAGAAGTGAAAAGGATAGTGTTCCGCACCGATATTCCGGGCCGCATAGAGGCGGCTTAATCTTAATAGGGATAGGTCACATCCCAGAGGAAAAGCGCTTCGCCGGGCACCGATGTGCCGGCAGCGCAGCGGTCGCGGCGCTCGAGCACCTCGAGGATGCCCTCCGGCGGCATCTTGTGGCGACCCACTTCGGCAAGAGTACCTACCACGGCGCGCACCATATTGCGCAGGAAGCGGTCGGCGCTGATTTCAAAGTACCACTTGTGCGGCTCCTGCTGCACCCACACCGCTGTGCGGAGGTCGCAGATGTTGGTCTTGACATCGGTATGCAGTTTAGAGAAAGACGTGAAGTCGCGGCGCCCCACTATGAGTGCCGCGGCTTTGTTCATAGCCACGAAGTCGAGGCCGCGAGGTACGTACCACGACAGGCTGCCGCAGAAGGGGTCTTTGGCGGTGTGCACGAAGTAGCGGTAGGTGCGCTCGGTGGCATCGAAGCGCGCGTGTGCGTCGGGAGCCACGGGGCGGAAGGCGCTGATGGCGATGTCGCGCCCAACGAGGCCGTTGAGAGCCGACATGAAGCGTGGCTCGCGCGGGTCGAAGCCGTCGGGCAGGTCGACGTGCGCCACCATGGTGCGGGCGTTCACTCCGGCATCGGTGCGGCCCGCTCCCACTATAGGTACGGGCGTGCGCATGATGGTGGCGAGGCTATCCTCGATCACGCTCTGCACGCTCACCTGCCCGGGCTGGCGCTGCCAGCCGTGGAAGGGAGCGCCGCGATAGCTGAGTGTCATGAACCAACGCACTTCTTTCGAGTTATGAGTGATGAGTTATGAGTTTTTTTCGATACATCGATGTACCGATATATCGATGTATCAGTGGCTTATTCCAGATAAGTGTATCCGAAGAGGCCGGCCCGGTAGGTGCTGATGAAGTCGCGGCCTTCTTCGGGGGTGATTGTGCCGGCTTTCATCGAGGCGGTGACCCAAGCTTCGAGGTTGCGGACGAGCTTCTTGGGGTTGTACTGCACATAGTCGAGCACTTCATCCACGGTCTCGCCCTCGATAATCTGGTCGATTTCGTAGCGGTCCTTGTATACGCTCACATGCACGGCGTTGGTGTCGCCGAAGAGGTTGTGCATGTCGCCGAGGATTTCCTGATATGCTCCCACCAGGAACACGCCTATATAGTAGGGCTCGCCGGGCTTGAGGGGGTGCACCGGCAGCGAGGAGGCGGTGCCTTGTGCCGAGATGAAATTGGCGATTTTGCCGTCGCTGTCGCAGGTGATATCCTGGATGGTGCAGGTGCGTGTGGGCTTCTCGTCGAGGCGCGTGATGGGGATGATGGGGAAAATCTGGTCGATAGCCCAGGAGTCGGGTAGCGACTGGAAAAGCGAGAAGTTGCAGAAGTACTTGTCGGGCAGCATCTTGGCTATCTTCCGCAGATCTTCGGGCACATGCTTCATACTGCCTGCAATCTCGCCCACCTCGCGTGCGATGCTCCAGAATAGCTTCTCGATCTGTGCACGGGTGGTGAGGTCGAGCATACCGAGGCTGAAGAGGTCGAGCGCTTCCTCGCGGATCTGGAGGGCATCGTGCCAGCTCTCGAAGAGGCGAGAGTTGTCGAGGCGGTCCCAGATGTCGTAGAGCTCACGTGCGAGCTCGTGGGCGTCGGGGCTGATTTCCTGCGAGTCCTTCCACACGGGCAGCTGTGTGGTCTCGAGCACCTCGAAGATGAGGATGGAGTGGTGTGCCGTGAGCGAGCGTCCGCTCTCGGTGATGATGTTGGGCTGGCGGAGATTGTTCTTCGTGCACACGTCCACGATGGCCGACACGGCATCGTTGGCATACTCCTGGATGGAGTAGTTCATGGAGCTTTCGCTCGACGAGCTGCGGGTGCCGTCGTAGTCCACTCCGAGGCCGCCGCCTATGTCGATGAAGTCGATGTCGAAGCCCATCTTCGAGAGCTGCACGTAGAATTGCGTGGCCTCGCGGAGGGCGTTCTTAATCACACGTATCTTGTTGATTTGGCTGCCGATATGGAAGTGGATGAGCTTGAGGCAATCCTTCATGTCGCGCCGCTCGAGGATATCGAGAGCCTCGAGGAGCTCCGACGAGTTGAGGCCGAATTTGCTCTGGTCGCCGCCGCTCTCGCTCCATTTGCCCGAGCCTGTGCTTGAGAGCTTGATGCGTATGCCCACGTTGGGGCGCACCTTCAGGCGCTTGGCGATGTCGGCGATCATGCGCAGCTCGTTGAGCTTCTCCACCACCAGGTAGATGCGGCGGCCCATCTTCTGAGCCAGAAGAGCGAGCTCGATATACGATTCATCCTTGTAGCCGTTGCAGATGATGAGGGCGTTCTCGGCGATGTTGGTGGCGAGCACGGCGTGGAGCTCGGGCTTGGAGCCGGCCTCGAGGCCGATGTTGAACTTCTTGCCGTAGCTCACGATTTCCTCCACCACCTGGCGCATCTGATTTACCTTGATAGGGTAGATCATGTAGTTCTGAGCCTTGTAGTCGTACTGCTCCGAGGCGGCCTTGAAGCAGTTGGAAATCTTCTCGATGCGGTTGTCGAGGATGTCGGGGAAGCGCAGCAGCACCGGTGCTGAGATGTCGCGGACCTGCAGCTCGTCGATGACCTCCTTGAGGTCGACGGCGGCACATCCGGGCCGGGGAGTCACCACTACGTGACCTTTATCGTTGATGGAGAAATAGTTGCGGCCCCATCCGGTAATATTGTACAGCTCCTCGCTGTCTTCAATGCGCCATTTTCTCATCGGCTATACAGTATTCTGATTGTGTGTTCGATAGTTATTTCTATGCAAAGATAGTGCTTTTTCCCTGATTACAAAAGATACTCGAGGTAGTTGTCGGGAGTGACGACGTGAAAATCTGCTTTCGGGTAAGCTGCCGTGAATAGTTTCGGAGCCGCAACCATGGCTTTGCGTGGGTTCCATTTCAGCTCGAAAGCATTGATCATACCGTTGGCTTCCTCGATGTAGTCGACTTCCTGCTGCGAAGTGGTGCGCCAGAAATAAGTGAGGGCGTTGCGCCGCGAATATTCGTTGGCTTTCAGGCGCTCTACTATGAAAAAGTTTTCCCAAAGCGCTCCTGCGTCGGAGCGTGTGGCAAGGGGTGCGAAATTTCGCAGTATGGCATTTCGGATGCCGAGGTCGTAGAAATATATTTTACGCCCTTTTTTTATTTCGTTGCGCAGATTGCGCGAAAAGGCACCGAGGCGAAATATCACAAAGCATTTTTCGAGAAGGTCGATATACCGCTCTACGGTTTTGGCATCGGAGCCCACAGTCTTGGCAAGTTCATTGTAGCTCACTTCGCTGCCAAGCTGCAGGGCCAGAGCGGTGAGGATTTTGCTGAGCAATTCGGGGCGCCTCACACTTTCAAGTGAAAGAATGTCTTTATACAGATAGATGTCGGAAAGATTTGTCAAAATCTCGGCCGCATCGGCAGGATGTGTCACCACATCGGGGTAGGTGCCGAAAATCAAGTACTGCTCGAGGCTGCCGCGCACTTCGATGAGTCCTTTTGCTTCGTAGAGCTCCTTGATGGAGAGAGGGTAGAGGAAATATTCAAATTGTCGACCCGTGAGTGGCTCGTTCAATTTATTCCTCAAGTCGAGTGAAGAAGAACCGCTGACAAGGAGCTGGACGTCGGGCATGGTATCGACAATCATTTTCAGGGTCATGCCTATATTGTCGACCCGCTGGGCTTCGTCGATAAGAACAATCTTGGCGCCCCCGACGAGCAGCCTGAGTGTGCTGAGATTGGCACCGGAGAGCAGGCTCCGGCTCTCGGGGTCATCGCAGTTGATTGAGAGCAACTTCTCGGGGCGGCTCTCCACCAGGTGCCGGAGCAAGGTGCTCTTGCCCACTTGGCGGGCGCCGATAAGGACCAAGGCCTTGCCCGTGAAAATGCGTTGCTCGAGGATGGAGCCTAAGGTGCGGTGGATATACGACATGAGTATGCGGCTATTGGAGATTAATGCCGCAAATTTAACAAATTTTTCGCCTAATCCAAAAATATCGCGATTATTTTGGATTGTAATCCTGAAATATCGCGATATTTTTGGATTAGGGTTAATGAGTGTTAAATCAATCGAAGGCTCCGCTCATCACTTCATCTACGGTCTGGTTCTCTTCGGGAGCAGCAAATTCGCTCTCGCACAGGCTCACGCCGGCCGGGAAGCTGAAGGTGCTGCTCTGCGAGTAGTGGAGCGTGGGGTCGGCATATACCTTGGAGATGTAGCGACCGTAGATAGGGAGCGCCATTGCCGCGCCTTGGCCGTGAGCCATGCTGTTGAAGTGGATGTAGCGCTCTTCGCCGCCTACCCAGGTGCCCGACACGAGGTCGGGGGTGAAGGCCATGAACCAGCCGTCGGCATTGTCGTTGGTGGTGCCGGTCTTGCCGCCGGTCTGAGCGGTGATGTTGTAGGGCGGTCGGCGCAGGCGGTTGCCGGTGCCGCCGTCGACCACGTTGAGCAGGATCGAGAGTATTCGCCAATATCCTTTCTGAGTGATTACCTCGGTCTGCGAAGGAGCGAAGTCGGAGATTACGTTGCCGTTGGCATCGGCTATGGCGGTCACATATACGGGGTCGGAGCGCATACCCTTGTTGGCGAAAGCGCTGTAGGCCGTCACCATCTCCTTGACCGACACCTCGGCAGGGCCAAGGCAGAGCGACTTCACGGCCGGGAGCTGCGCCGTGATGCCGTAAGAATGCATACGCTTGACGAGCTCCGCCGGGCTGAGGCGGTCCATGATGCGGGCCGAAATCCAGTTGTTGGAGTTCGTGAGGGCCCAGCGCAGGTCCACCATCTCGCCCACACGTGCCGAGCCGCTGTTGCGGGGCTCCCACACGCGGCCGTTCTCATCGTAGAGCGTGGGCTGCTCGTTGAGCATCATGGTGCAGGGGGTGAAGTCGTCGGTCTCGAAGGCGTAGGTATAGAGGAAGGGCTTGATGGTAGAGCCTACCTGACGGCGGCCTGTCGATACCATATCGTACTGGAAGAAGCGGAAGTCGGGACCGCCCACGTAGGCTTTCACGAAGCCCGTGGTCGGGTCCATCGACATGAATCCCGTGCGGAGAAACGACTTGGTATAGAGCAGCGAGTCGCGTGGCGTCATGGTGGTGTCGACCGGACCCGCATAGCTGAATACGGTCATGTCGACCGGCGTGTCGAACTCTCGCTCCAGCTCGGCGTCGCTCAGCCCGCGCAGGCGTGCTATGCGCCCGCGCTCGCTCTGCTTCATGGCGTTCTTGATGAGCTTGGCGCGCATGGCGTCGGAGAGCTCGCCGCGGTTCGAGGTGTAGGGCGCCGCGCTCGAGCCGCGCTTCTCGCGGAAGAACTGCTGCTGGAGCGAGCTCATGTGCTCGCGCACGGCCTCCTCGGCATAGGTCTGCATGCGCGAGTCGATGGTGGTGTAGATCTTGAGGCCGTCGTTGTAGATGTCGTATTTTGTGCCGTCGGGTTTGCGGGTCTTCTCTATCCATCCGTAGAGTGGATTTGTGGCCCACGCGATGGAGTCGTCGATATAGCGCTGGGTATCCCACGAGGGGTACTTCGAGCGCTCCGGGTGCTTGGCCGTGAGGATGCGCCGCAGCTCCTCGCGGAAGTATGGCGCGAGGCCGTCCTTGTGGTCCACGCGCTGGAAGTCGAGCTCGAGCGGGCGAGCCTGCAGATTGGCGAGCTCCTCGGAGCTGAGCATACCGGCCTTGTACATCTGCTCGAGCACGGTGTTGCGGCGCAGGCGTGTGCGCTCGGGGTGACGCACGGGGTTGAAGTAGGCCGGGTTCTTGACCATGCCCACGAGAGTGGCGGCCTCGAGAACGTCGAGGTCGGCGGCATCCTTGTTGAAGTAGACCTTGGCGGCACTCTTGATGCCTACGGCATTATAGAGGAAGTCGAACTGGTTGAGGTACATCTTCAGGATCTCCTCCTTGGAGTAGAAGCGCTCGAGCTTGATGGCAATCATCCACTCGATAGGCTTCTGCACGGCGCGTGCGAGCAGGCCGTGCGACGGCGGGGTGTAGAGCTGCTTTGCGAGCTGCTGAGTGATGGTGGAGCCGCCGCCGGCGTTTTTGTTGCCCATGAGCACAGTCTTGATCATGGCGCGGGCCACAGCCTTCACGTCGATACCCGAGTGGTCGGAGAAGCGGGCATCCTCGGTGGCGATGAGGGCATCGACCACCGCCGGTGAAATCTCGTCGAAGTCGGCGTAGACGCGGTTGCCCGTGTTGCGGAAATATCGCCCGAGCTCCTTGCCGTCGGAGCTGTAGATGATGGAGGCGAATTTATCCTGCGGATTCTTAAGCTCCTCCACCGGCGGCATATAGCCTATCACGCCATTGTAGGCCATGATGAAGAAACCGGCCACGAAGACCACTGCTGCGGCAAAAGCTATCCACAGCGCCTTTATGATGATGCGGGTGCGGCGCTTGGCGGGTGCGCCTCCCTTAGTGTTGTTCGGTGTTGCCATATCGCAAAAAATTAGAAAGAGAGTCCACAAAATTACGGAATTTTTGTCGTTCCAACAAAAATGCTTAACTTTGTGCCCACAAGCCGACGCCCGAATGGTGGAATGGTAGACACGAGGGACTTAAAATCCCTTGGCCTTTAGGCTGTGCGGGTTCGAGTCCCGCTTCGGGCACCGGATGCACCCCTCGACACTTTGATGCCGAGGGGTGCATTGTTTCTCAAGGTGTGAAAAGAGAGGGGGGCACCGCCCGAAACGCCCATAGGGGCGCGCCATAAAAAGTATGGTCGCCATCAATGGCGACCGCGAATGAAACAAACTTAAAGGGTGTAAATCTCATGTTATCTGCAATATAGCGTACTACCGCCCCAGTCAAGGGAGTCGCGTACGCGGGCCGGCTTGCGCCATTAGCCCTGCTTTCAGGATATGAATCAGCCCGGCGAAGCGGATTCGTCGGGCTGAAATATTGGGGAATTAAGTGATGGAGCGGATTACTTCACCAGCACCTTGGTGGCTTTGCCGCCCTGGCGCTTGATGTAGAGGCCGGGGGTGAGGGCATCACCATTGACGCGGAGGCCGCCCAAGTTGTAGTATTCGGCGGGAGCATCACTGCCGTCAATCTCTACGCCTTCAACGCCTGCGTTGCCGGTAACTGTCACCGTGCAATATTCGGTGTGAGGGCATCCGTAGCCGTCGACAAGAGTATATGTGATAGTGGTGGTGCCTTCACCTACAGCTGTTACAACACCATCGGCAACCGTGGCGACTCTCGGGTCGGAGCTGATCCATGTCTCTGATTCAATATTCACGTCATTATCCTTGCTTATTGTGGCAGTGAGTGTGGCGGTCTTGCCCTCTTCGATTGAGATGGTAGATTCGCTCAAGATAATGTCGAGCGCGCCCATCTCGCGGAAGTCGGTGAAGTGCGCCCAACCGTCAGCTATGAAGTAAGCCTTGAATGAGCCTTTGGGTACATATACCACAGCTGTTTTAGGGGCATCATTGAATTGATTATTTGCACAAGTAGGGGGAGTTGCAGCCAAGGCATAAATCGTGCTTAGTCCGGTGCACTTCAAGAAAGTATAGTCCACGATTTCCGTCAATGAGTTGGGGATAGTGACAGAAGTCAGGCGGCTGCAACGTGTGAAAGCATATGAGCCAATTTTGGTCACTGAGTTGGGGATATTGACAGAAGTCAGGGCGGTGCAATTATAGAAAGTATACGAGCTAATAAAGGTCACAGAGTTGGGGATAATGACAGAAGTCAGGGCGGTGCAATCCATGAAAGCATAGCCATCTATTAAGGTCACAGAGTTGGGAATATTGACAGAAGTCAGGGCGGTGCAACCCTCGAAAGCATATGAGCCAATTTTGGTCACTGAGTTGGGGATAATGACAGAAGTCAGGCTGGTGCACTTCTGGAATGCCTGGTTATTTATTTCGGTCACTGTGTTGGGAATTTCAAAAGTGCTCTGCTTCCCGGGATAGTTTATGAGTACAGTACCTGTGGAATTATATAGGACTCCATCTACTGCACTATATTTGGAGTTGCCTTCTTCTACGACAATTTCTAAGGCGGTGCAGTTACTGAACGAATTGCCGCCTATTTTTGTCACAGAGTTGGGGATAGTGACAGAAGTCAGGGCGGTGCAACCCATGAAAGCAGCGTTCTCGATTTCTGTCACAGAGTTGGGGATATTGACAGAGGTCAGGGCGGTGCACCCCTTGAAAGCAGAGAACTGGATTATTGTCACGGTATTGGGTATAGTGACTTTTTCAAGTTTGGTATAGGTGTCATGTGTCCAATAGTGCGTGTATTGGTCGTTGCCTTTATTGTCGAATTCGGAGAACAAATATTCAGCCAGGGCAGTCACGAAATAGCGGGAGCCATTGTATGTGGCATAGGAGGGGATGGTAAGCTCGGTTGCCTCGCTGCCTTCTTTGCCTTGGTATTGTATGACAGTTACCTCGTGCTCGGCGTCCGGATTGATGGCAAAGGCCCAGTCGCCATCCTGGAACACCTGGATGCGCTGCGCGTAGGCGGTCACGCTGAGCGTCAGCACCGCCATGAAAAGAAGTAGAATTTTCTTCATGTTTTGTTGTGATTAAATGTGATTATATTGATTTTGTCGTCAGTCTTATCGCACAGGATTAGCTTCCCCCGGGCTTTGGCTCAGGCAGATAGTTTCTTAGAGTATGTTTGGGTTTAACTGATGTTTATAATTAGGAGAGAAAATCGAGCATATTCTGAGATTGAATGAAGGAGTTATGGGGTGCCATAACGACTGAATGAAAGCTCGGAATAGGCCGACTTTTCTCCCTAAGTATTTCATTGAGTTAAATTCAAACATACTCTTAATCTTTACTGATAGCGTGGTGCTTCGCCGAAAGTGAGAGATGCGCCATAATATAAAGAAAGTTGCCGCCGAGGCTCACTCCGATGGCGATAGATAGTGATTGGTGGAAAAAAGAAAAGCGTGAGAGCCGTATCTGTTGCCCGCTCCCACAACTTGAGGCCTTCGCATTGCCCGAATCAGTAGAACGAGCAACGGTTCGAGGCCTCACGCAAATATGCATCAGCAAGCGCCGGCGGTGTTCACACACCACGCGACGCGGAGATAACATATCCACATAAGCCATCTACCGTTGCAGCATCCTTGACTGATTCTTTGAAGTTTGCGAAGTTTCAAGTTGCCAAGATTGCGCGTCGATAAACGCTTTTCAATATGTAAATTGCCAAGGCAAAGCGCCCCGACAATGGCTGCCGACCCACCCTCAACCCCACAACCGGGGCCTCGAAATGCGGTCTGCCGTGCGAAGTTAGTAAAAATTTTTCAATCGGAGGTTTAATTGCCGAAAAAATCCGAGAAATTTTCTGAAAATAAATGCAACGAAAACAAATGCAATTTAAAAAACAGTGGCGCGCCATAAAAAGTGCGGTCGCCATCAATGGCGACCGCGAATGAAACAAACTTAAAGGACGTAAACCTCATGTTATCTGCAATATAGCGTACTGCCGCCCCAGTCAGGGGGGGGGCGCAAGACTGCCCGCGTACGCGACTCCCACCCCCTGACAGGGGTGGAGACGCACGATATTGATGAGAACATGAGGTTTACGCCCTGCGGGCTCCAACCTCACGCTAAGATTGCACGACCTGCCAAGGCAGGTCTACTGACGTCATGAATTTCGTGCACCGCCTTTTACGGCTTGTGCTCATGTACATATTTTGTACGACCTGAAACCCAAAACGCTAAAAATCAAGCCCGGGGCGGTGCTCCGGGCTTGCGATTGTTCGGAGTGTGAAGATGTCGATTACTTCGACTCGGGGCGCACGAAGCCGTCTTTGGTGGCGCGCTTGCTCATCTTCTCGATGCGCTTCTTGGTGTCGGGGTGCGAGGAGAACATCTTCTGAATAGCCGACTGCGAGGCGGCACCTTCGGAGCTCGACAGCTTCTCGAAAGCCATGGCCATGCCCCAGGGGTTGAGGCCGTTTGCCACGAGGAAGTCGTAGCCGCACTCGTCGGCTTCGCTTTCCTGCTTCTGCGAGTACTTGGCATTGATGAGCGACTGCGAGATGGCACCGAGCTGCGAGTCGGTGAGGGTGGCCACGCGGCCGTCGGCAGCACCGGCAGCATCGAGAGCGGCATCGGTGAGGAGCTGCTGGCGGAGGGCCTTCTTGGAGTGGCGCTTGATTACATGGCCGATTTCGTGGCCGATCACGCCCATGAGCTCATCGTCGCTCATGATGTCCATCAGCGAGGAGAACACACGCACGCTGCCGTCGGGGCAGGCGAAAGCGTTCACGTCGATTACGTTGTAGACCTTGAAATTCAGGGGTATGCCGTCGGCATCCTTTACGTTGGCGGTGAGCTTGCGCAGGCGCTGAGTGTAGGGGTCGTCTTCGGGGAGCACGGGGTTGTGAGCATCCATCCAGTCGACCGACTGCTTCACGTAGGCTGCCATCTGCTCGTCGGAGAGTGTCACGGCCTGGGCTGTTTTGGAAATTGCACTTGCCGCTTTGCCGATGTTGAACTGAGCGGTAGCCGTGGCGGGCATACCAAGGGCTGCCATCAGCAGCAGTCCGCAGAAAAGTCTTGTAGCTTTCATTTTTTTCGTTGTCAAAAAAATAGTTGCAAAAGAATTTCAAACATAGCTTTTAGGCAGCAATCGCAGGCTATCATGCGATACCTGCGATTGCTGTGTGTAGTCTTACCAGGATTCGAACCTGGACAGACAGAACCAAAACCTGTAGTGCTACCATTACACCATAAGACTATCCTGTGCTCAGCCGCCGGGGCGGTTAAAGCGCTGCAAAGTTACGCACTTTTTCGCTAAGATGCAAGAGGCGATGTAATATTTTCTACATTCTTGCGTCTATATAAGTACTCCTTAATAGAAATCAATCACATTCAATGGATAATATTCTCACAGCAGAGCATATCTGCAAGGACTTCACCAAGCACCGCGCCCTCGACGACGTGTCGATAGCAGTGCCCCGCGGAAAAGTCTACGGTCTCTTAGGCCCCAACGGAGCCGGAAAGACCACCCTGATCCGCATCATCAACCACATCACGGCCCCCGACAGCGGGCAGGTAATCTTCGACGGCCACCCTCTCACGGCCTCCGACATCGTCAACATCGGCTACCTCCCCGAGGAGCGTGGCCTATATAAGAAGATGAAGGTTGGCGACCAGGCCATCTTCTTCGCACGCCTCAAGGGCTTGAGCAAGCGCGATGCCGAGGCTTCGCTGCGCGCGTGGTTCGACCGCCTCGACATTGCCGAATGGTGGGATAAGAAGGTGGAGGAGCTCTCCAAGGGCATGGCGCAGAAGGTGCAGTTCATTGTCACGGTGCTCCACAAGCCCAAGCTGCTCATATTCGACGAGCCTTTCTCGGGCTTCGACCCCATCAACGCCGGCATCCTCAAGCGTGAAATTCTCAAGCTGCGCGACGAAGGCGCCACCGTGATATTCTCGACCCACAACATGGGCAGCGTCGAAGAGCTCTGCGATGAAATCACGCTCATCAACCGCTCCCGCAATATCCTCTCGGGCTCCGTGCGCGAGCTTCGCGAGCGCTTCGCCGACAACCGCTACTCCCTGGCCTACGTCGGCGCGCCCGATGCTCTTCGTGCCTCCGTAGAGCCTTTCTGTGCCACCTTCGAGCCCGGCGTCATCGACACCGACGGCAATGCCACGGCATCGATCACACTTAAGGCACCCGATGCGCTCCGCCCCTTCGTGGCTGCCGCCAACGATGCCGTGATTATCAACGCCTTCAAGCGCGTGCTCCCCTCGATGGACGATATTTTCGTGTCGGCCGTCGAAGCCGATGCCGCCGCGCGTGCCTCAGAGTCAAACCAATAATACCCTCCCGACATGAAATCAGCACTCAGCATCATCATATCGCGCGAATACCTCGAGAGGGTAAAGCGCAAAAGCTTCATCATCAGCACGCTCCTCGTGCCCGTGCTCATGATAGCCCTCATGCTCGCCCCGGCGGCGATCATGCTCCTCGACACCCCCGAGACTAAGTCGGTGGCCGTGATCGATGACTCCGGCGTGGTGGCTCAGCTCCTCAAAGACAGCGATGAAATCACATTCGTGAACTACAGCCAGCCCCTCGACAGCGCCCGTGCCAACGCCGACATCGAGGCAATCCTCGTGGTAGGTGCAAAGGCCGTGGAGAACCCCAACGCCAACATCACCATGTACTACCGCGGCGCACCTTCGCTCTCGACCGATGCATATATATCGGGCCAACTCGAGGACGCAATCGAGGATATCCGCCTCGAGGCCTACAATATATCGAATATCAAGGAAATACTCGAAGAGGTGCAGGTGGAGCTCAGCTACCCCACCATCCGCATCGACAAAGAAGAGGAGACCGGCACCTCATCTATTCTATCCTACTTCATAGCCCTCACCATGGACATGATGCTCTACATGTTTATCCTCATCTACGGTACTATGGTGATGAACAGCATCATAGAGGAGAAGAACAACCGCGTGCTCGAGATCGTGGTATCGTCGGTGAAGCCCTCCGCGCTCATGCTCGGCAAGATTGTCGGCATCGGCCTGGTGGCTATTACGCAGATATTGATCTGGGCCGTGCTCCTTGGTGCATGCTCGGCATGGCTCATGCCTATGCTCGCCTCCATGCCTGAGGCCGCCGAGAGCGCCGACGTGGCCAATGCCCTCGGCCAGCTCAGCGACTTCGGCTACGTGGCCTCGCTCTTCGTGTACATGCTCCTTTTCTTTATCGGCGGCTACTTCTTCTATTCGGCCATCTACGCCGCCATCGGCTCGGCTGTCGACAATGTTCAGGATGCCTCGCAGCTCTCGTCGATAGCCACCATGCCGGTAATCATAGGCATCGTGGCCTCGATGTCGGTAATCCAGAATCCGGGCTCCGACATGGCCTTCTGGGTGTCGATCTTCCCCTTCACCTCGCCTATGGCCATGATGAGCCGCCTGCCTTTCGGGGTGCCTTTCTGGGAAATAGCCTTGTCGCTGGTGCTCCTCTACGCTTCGTTCCTCGCCCTGATATGGCTTTGTGCCAAAATCTACCGTGTGGGCATCTTCATGTACGGCAAAAAACCGTCGTTTGTGGAGATACTGCGCTGGGCAAGATATAAATAATCTAAAAAAGACGCGGCCGACGCACCAAAAAGGGCGTCGGCCGCGTTAACCTTTTCGATTGGCATTTTGCCATACCGAATATATTTTGTAACTTTGCACGCTAATTGCATTTTAAACGGTACGAACAAGAGAAATGAGACAACTTAAAATCACCAAATCAATTACAAACCGCGAAAGCGCATCGCTCGACAAATATCTGCAGGAGATTGGTCGTGAAGAACTAATCTCAGTAGAAGAAGAAGTGGAGCTCGCACAGCGCATTCGCCAAGGTGACGAAGCAGCTCTTGAAAAACTTACGCGTGCAAATCTCCGCTTCGTGGTGTCGGTGGCAAAGCAGTACCAGAACCAGGGCCTCTCGCTCCCCGACCTTATCAACGAAGGCAATCTCGGCCTGATAAAGGCAGCACGAAAGTTCGACGAAACCCGTGGCTTCAAATTTATCTCTTACGCCGTGTGGTGGATACGCCAGTCAATCCTCCAGGCTCTTGCCGAGCAGAGCCGCATAGTGCGCCTCCCCCTCAACCAGGTGGGCTCACTCAACAAGATTGGCAAAGCACTCTCTAAATTCGAGCAGGAGAACGAGCGCCGACCCTCGCCCGAGGAGCTGGCCGAGACACTCGACGTGCCCGTCGAGAAAATCGCCGATACCCTTAAGGTGTCGGGCCGACATATCTCCGTCGACGCACCCTTCGTGGAAGGTGAGGACAACAGCCTCCTCGACGTGCTCACAAACGACGACAGCCCCATGGCCGACGCCGCTCTCAACCAGGAGTCGCTCTCCAATGAAGTGGAGCGTGCCCTCCGACAGCTGCACGAGCGTGAGCGCGAAATCCTCAAGATGTTCTTCGGCATCGGATGCCAGGAGATGACGCTCGAGGAAATCGGTGCGAAATTCGACCTCACACGCGAGCGTGTGCGTCAGATTAAAGAGAAAGCTATCCGCCGCCTCAAAGGCCAGAAGAGCCGCCTGCTGAAGAGCTACCTCGGTTCCTGAACCGTAGCAAAGAATTTTTTTGAAGCCGCCCCATCCGGGCGGCTTTTTTCGGCTCAAAAGGCCACAAGCCGAAAATACGGTACACAAAACTCGTGTCGTCAGTAGACCTGCCTTGGCAGGTCGTGCAATCTTAGCGTGAGGTTGAAGCCCGCAGGGCGTAAACCTCATGTTCTCAATGCCATATAATATACACCACCCCTGTCAGGGGGTGGGAGTCGCGTACGAGGACCGTCTTGCAATCCCCTGTGCGGGTCAACTCCGAATAAAGGTATGCACCGGCATTTCGGCTTGTGCCCTCAAAAGTTCCCCTTGAGCCCTTCGGCCACGGTGCGCGCAAGGGTGTGTGTGCTGTCGTCGCAGCCTGCGCGCCAGTACATTGCGCCGCCCAAGCCTTGCTCGCGGATGTAGCGGCACTTCCCGGCTATCGACTCGGGCGTGTCGATGCTCAGCACCATGCGCCCGGTGCTGTCGGCCACGTAGCTTGTGTGGGCCACACTGTCGTGCTCGAGAGAGCAGCCGTCTTTGAGTGTGAAGTCTTTAAAGTCCACAAAGCGTGGATAGGGCTCGCAGCCGAGGCCGTAGAAGGCAAGGCCGTAGACTATCTTCCGGCGGGGCACTCCGGCGGCGGTGAATATCTCCACGCTGCGGTGCCCGCTCATCCACCCGGAGCGCTCCGAGGGGTAGAGTGCCGTGTGGTGGCTATCCGGCGGGGTGCCGAGGTCGTAGTTCATCACATTGAAGCAATCGACAAGCGGTGTCATGCGGTCGAAGTCGATGCTGTAGCCACTGCTTGCCACGGCCATGGTGAGGAGGCAGCCCTCGGGCATGGCGCTGCGGAGCTCGGTGAGGAATTTCACGTATGAGTCGACTTCCTGCTCAAGGGGCAGGGCATGGTCGCCTCGGCCCGGCCACTCCCAGTCCACGTCGATGCCGTCGAGCCCGTATTCGTCCATCACCCTTATGCAGTCGGCCACCACCAGGGCGCGCAGTGAGTCGCTTCGGAAGGCGCGGCTCATGTTGATCGCCGGCGGGCCGAGCATGGCCAGCACCTCGAGCCCGGGATTTTGCTCTTTCAGCGCCACCAGAGAGCGCAGGCGGTGGGGCTCCATCAGGGTCACACCGTCGAGCGAGTCGTTCACGCCCATGTAGGCGTAGTTTATGCGGGTCATCAGCGAGGGGTCGATTGCCGCAGTGTCCATATACGCCACGTAGGCTGTGACCGTAGGCTTTTCGGCGGCCATCGGCAGCGATGCGAACAGCCCCAGGAGCAGCGCCGATGCAAGATGCCGGATATTCATCGCTTATCGCCCTTTCGGCGGCAGCTCATGCGGTAGAGTATAGGCACGAGGTAGATGTTGAGAGCAGTTGAGCTGATGAGGCCGCCGAGAATCACGAGCGCCATCGGTGCCTGTATCTCATTGCCCGGAGCCTGGGCCTTCAGTGCCAGAGGGATGAGGGCGAAGGCCGATGTCAGCGCCGTCATGATGATAGGCAGCAGGCGGTCGGCCGAGCCGTGGGCTATGCGCTTGTCGAGGGCCTCACCTTCGTCGGCGAGGGCGTTGTAGCGGCTTATCAGCAGCATACCGTTGCGGGTGCTTATACCCATGAGCGAGATGAAACCGATGATGGCCGGGATGTTGAGCTCGCCACCGGCTGCGGCGAGCATCAGCACGCCGCCTATCATGGCAAGGGGCATGTTCACAAGGATTACGGCCGACTGCACCGCACTGCCGAACTCGCCGTAGAGCAGCATGAATATCAGCAGCAGCGCACCGGCCGAGGTCAGCAGCAGTGTGCGTGAGGCGGCACGTGAGTTCTCGAATTGGCCGCCGTATACTATATGGTAGCCTTCGGGCAGGTCGACGGTGTCGGCCACATGGCGGCGGAGCTCGTCGACGGTGCCTACGAGGTCGCGACCCTCCACATTGGCCGATACTATCAGGCGGCGCTCCACGCCCTCGCGGTTCACGGTGTTCGGACCCGAGCTCACGCTTATGTCGGCGATATCCTCGAGGGGCACAATGCCCGTGCGGGTGTTGACGGGCAGCAGGCCCACGTCGGCGATCGATGCGCGGTGCTCTTCGTCGAGCACCACCGAGAGGTCGTAGGCGAAGCCGTCCTCATATACCTCGCCCACCTTGCGTCCGCCAAGGGCGGTGGCTATGGTTGTGCCGAAGTCGCCGGGAGTCACGCCGTACTGCGCCAACAGCTCGCGGCGGGGCTTGATGATGAGCTGCGGTCGCTCCACCTGCTGCTCTATGTTGACGTCGACGGCGCCTTCCACGCCCTCGGCTACCTCCTTCACGCGCCGGCCGAGGTCGAAGAGCATATTGAGGTCTGGGCCGAAAATCTTCACTGCAATCTGCGACTGCGCGCCCGAGAGCATGGCGTCGATGCGGTGCGATATGGGCTGACCTATCTCAATCACGACACCGGGTATGTGCGACAGCCTGCGGCGGATGTCGGCGCTGACCTCGTGGCGCGAGCGCCCGTCGAGGCGGTAGGGTGCTTCGATTTCCGACACGTTCACCCCGAGCGAGTGCTCGTCGAGCTCGGCGCGGCCCGTCTTTCGTGCCACGGTGAGCACTTCGGGAGTGTCGAGGATTATGCGCTCTGCCTCACGGCCTATGCGGTCGCTCTCCTCGAGCGAGATGCCCGGCAGGGTGCTCACGTTGATGGTGAAGGAGCCTTCGTTGAACGGCGGCAGGAAGCCGCTGCCGAGGGTGCAGAACACGCCTGCGGCCACGGCAAAGAGCACCGCCGTGCCTGCGAGCATCACCTTGGCGTGGCTCTGAGCCCACACCAGCGAGCGGCTGTAGGCGCTCTTGATGGCGCGCGTAAGCCTTGGCTCGCGGCTCAGCTTGGCATCGTCGGAGCCACGGGCAAGCATCAGCGAGCACAGCACGGGGGTCACCGTCAGGGCAACTATCGTGGATGCCGCCAGCGACACCAGGAAGGCTATGCCCAGCGGGATGAGCATGCGCCCCTCCATGCCTTGCAGGAAGAAGAGCGGGGCGAAGGCCGCGGCGATGATGAGCGTGGAGTTGAAGATAGGCATACGCACCTCGGCCGAGGCGTGGAACACCACATCGAGCGTGGACCGGCGCTCGCCGGCGGGCAGCGAGCGGTTCTCGCGAAGCCGTTTGTACACATTCTCCACATCGACTATGGCATCGTCCACGAGGCAGCCGATGGCAATGGCGATGCCGCCGAGGCTCATGGTGTTGATGGTCTGGCCCATGGCGTTGAGGATGATCACCGACACGATAATCGACAGCGGCAGGGCAATCACCGATATGATGGTGGTGCGCACATTCATCAGGAAGATGAAGAGCACTAATATCACGAAGAACGCGCCCTCGGCCAGTGAGCTCTGAAGGTTGCCTATGGCGCTGTCGATGAAGTCGCTTTGGCGGAAGATGTCGGTCGATACGCGCGTGCCTGCGGGCAGGCTGCCGCGCAGAGCCTCGAGCGTGCGGTCGATTTTTTCGCTGAGCTCACGGGTGCCTGCGCGGGGCTGCTTGGTCACCGTCAGGAGCACGGCGGGCTCAGCCTCCACCGATGCCACACCTATGCGGGGGAGCCGGCCTCCGGCCTCTATGGTGGCGATGTCGGCGAGGGTTACGGAGCCCCCGGCATCGGAGCGCACCACCGTCATGCCGAGCTCGTCGGTGTCGGTGGTGTTGAGGTCGGCTTTCACTATATATTCGTTGCCGTAGTCGTAGACCACGCCGCCGCCGGCATTGCTGTTGACGCCCTCGGTGGCGGCAAGCACGTCGGCCACGCTCACGCCGTAGGCCTGCATACGGTCGGGGTGCATCTTGATCTGGTACTCGGGTGCATCACCGCCAATGACCGACACCTGCGATACTCCGCCCAGAGCCAGCAGGCGCGGGCGAAGTGTGCGCTCGGCCACGCGCCGCAGCTCGGCGGTGGAGCAGCTGTCGGAGCGCAGGCCTATGATCATCATCTCGCCCAAAATCGACGATTGCGGCCCCATGACGGGTGCCGACACGCCGGCGGGCAACTCCTCCATGGCCGCGTCGAGCTGCTCGGCTACAATCTGGCGGGCAAGGTAGATGTCGGTGTCCCAGTCGAACTCTACCCACACCACCGAGAAGCCCGCAGTGGAGCTTGAGCGCACGCGGCGCACACCGGTGGTGCCGTTCATGGCAGTCTCTATGGGGTAGCTCACCACCTGCTCCACCTCTTCGGCGGCGAAGCCGGGGGCTTCGGTCATGAGCACCACGGTGGGAGCGTTGAGGTCGGGGAATATATCCACCTCCATCTTCATCAGGGTCACGGTACCGGCCACGAGGATGAGTGCCGTGACGATGAGCACGGCAAGGCGGTTGCGGAGCGATATAGATATTATCTTATTGAGCATGAGGATTTCAGTTGATGATTATTTCAGGCTGGTCAGACTTGTCGGACCTGTCAGACTTGTCCGACAAGTCCGACTTGGTCCGATGATTAGTGGTTGTGTGAGTGGCCCTGGGGAGCTACTGCCGAAGTCTCGGCCAGGCGCACGGCAGCCATGCCCTCGGCCACCACCACATCGCCGGGCTTAAGACCGGAGGTGATTTCGGTGCGGAAGCCGTCGGTGTCGCCTATGCTCACGGGCATCTTCATGAAGTGACCGGGGCTCATGCACACATACACGTAGAAGCGCCCCTGCTGCTCCGACACGGCACCGGCGGGCACCGAGAGCACGCCCGGCCGCTCGGCACCGATGAGGTAGGCCGTGAAAGGTGTGCCGGCAGGAGCGCCCGCGCCCTGCACGGTGAAGTAGAGCGGGATATACGCACCCGTCGACGACGCATCGGCCGTGGGGTTTCCGCCTGTGCGACGGCCTCCGAGCTCACTCACTCGCACGCGACGGCCGCCGGCGAAGTCGGCCACCATATCGGTCAGCGAGGCGGCCTCGCCGTAGTAGCGCCGGGGGAGCTCCACGCGCAGCAATGATCCACGCCCGGCGGCAAGGGTGGCGATGGGGTCGCCGACAGCTACGTACTGCCCCTCCTTCACCAGCAGCGATGTGAGGGTGCCGGCTGTGGGTGCTGTGGCGCGGCTCGAGGCTGCGGCGGGGCTGTAGGCCGTGGTGGCGCGCTTGTAGGCAGCCTGTGCGGCGATGAGTTCGGCCTGAGTGGCAAGGCGCTCGGCGTAGAGGTCCTCCACGCGGTCGAGCTCGAGGCGGGCAGCCTCCACTTCGGCCTCGGCGGCGGCATTGGCATCGCCTCCACTGAGGCCACGGCTGTCGATGCGTGCCACGAGCGAGCCTTTGCCAACACGTGCACCCGCCTCAATGCCGGGGGCATACTTCACGATGCCTGCCGTGGGTGCGGCCACGATGGCATCGTCGGCACCGGCCTCCATCACGCGCCCGGCAGCGCGCACCACACTGTGGAAGGGCGCCGGAGTGAGCGTGTCGAGCTGCACGCCGAAGCGCCCGGCAGCGATGCTGTCGAGCGCTATCACGCCGGGGGCATGGTCATGATTGTCGGTGGCCTCCTCTTCGTCATGTGCATGGGGCTTGTGAGAGCAGGCCGATACCAGCGGGAGGGCTAAGCTGAGGGCAAGGATGAGTGGTATGTTGTGTCGCATTTCTACGGTCTGTGAAAGTTTTTTGCAAAAATAGCAAAACCTGCACATCCTCATCTTGCATAATTCGGGGAATGAGCTACCATTGTGGCCGCTGGGTGTAGCCCTGTGGCGGTGGAGGTGGCAAGGGGTTGGAGCGGAGCACATGCAGGGCAATGGCGCGGGTCATCAGGATGTCGTCGTGCTTGCCTTGCTTGGCGGCGTAGCTGCCGTTGGGTGCCTGCTCGTAGGTGAGCAGCTCGTTGCAGGCCTCGGGGTCGCGCTCCACGTAGGCACCCTCGCGCACGGCCTCGATGAGCCCGGCTATGATCATGGCCTTGGTGGAGCGGTTGGTGTGGAAGCCCACGCGGCGGCTCACCGTGCGGGTGAGCACGTCGAAGCTCTCGCGCATATACACATTGGAGTATGCCTCGGCGATGCGGTTGAGTACGAAGAGGTTGGAGTCGCCGCCGCCATATTCGCCCGTCTCGAAGGTGTTGCTCTCTATCACCAGCAGGGCCCCCGAATAGTAGCGCGCCACGGCCACGCACTTGGCCGCCAGCAGGTCGTGGTCGATGTGCCCTCGCCACTGGGCCACCACGCGCGGGTGCTCGCAATCCTCGAGTACGGCAATCACCGACCAGTCGGCACCTGCCGAGCGTCCGCCCACGTCGACGGCCACCACATAGCGTCCGTCGCGCCGCGGACTCTCCCACATCTTCATGCCGCCGCCGGCATCGTCGGTGAAGGTGCTGCCGGAGGCATCGATGTCGCCCGTGCGCGGCATGATTTCGCAGCCCTTGCGCAGGCGCTCCACTGCCGCCGCCGAGAATACCACACCCTTTGCCGAGCTGAAGGCGAGGATGTCGTCGCCGGGATACTCCGCATCGAAGCCCTCGCCGCCCTCGAACTCGCGCAGCTTGCGGCGGCGCCACCGCAGGTTCTCCGACGTGCAGCCGTGCTCCCACAGCCAGTGCTCGTCGGCATCCATCGAGGCGAGCACGGCCTCGGCATCGCTGCCTGCCAGGCGGTAGAAATCAATCTCCTGCCAGGGCACGAACACTGCATGTTTGTCGCCGGCACCGGCCTTGCAGCGCACCCACTCCGAGTGGAAGAAATCGCCCACGCCGCGTGCCGTCGACTCTATGGCGATGAAGGTGTAGGGCAGCAGCGACACCGAGCCGCACACCGCCTGCACCACAGCGCGGGGCGAGCGGCTGGCCGACGACGGCCAGAAAGCCGTCTCGCTCAGGTGAGCCATGGCATAGTCGGAGCCGCGCACGCTGTCGGGCTTCTCGGCAGTGCCGAGGGTCACGCGGCAGCCACGGCCGGCTATTGTGCGCACATTGGTGCTACGCTCGTAGGGCTTGAACGCCGGCGCCTCGTCGCCCTCCCACAGCTCGGGCGGGTAGGCGGCGAGCATCTTGGAGTACATGCCGCGGATTACCGCCGACGTATCCTTCACGTGGGCGCATATCACGGAGTTCCAGTTGGTGCGATGCACCGTCTGAATCCACGCCATATACATCTGCACCAGAGTGGAACCGCCCCACTGGCGCGCTTTGAGCAGGATGAGGCGGATGGGCTCTCCGGCAAGGCGGTCGGCCTCGAGCACCCCGAGCACACGGCGCTGAGGAGCGTTGAGGGTGAAGGCAACATCGCCGCTGCGCTCCTTGTGCTTCACCATCACGCAGCTAAAAGCCCAGTACTCGAAGTCGTGCCTGCAGCGCAGCCTGCGCCATGCCACAGCGTCGGTGCAGGCTGCCTTGTAGGCCGGGTCGGCCACCATGCTCTCAGGCACCATGGCGTAGGGTAGTCCCTCGACGGGAGTTGCTACCTCGCGCCTGTCGCCACCGCAGCCGCTGCCGGTGGCGGGGTCGTAGGGCTCGGAGGCCATGAAGCTACGAAGGCGGTCGATCATCAGGAGGCTGTCCATGGCGCTCAGGTGTAGCTCAGTTCAATACTGTCGAACACCGCGCCTGCGCTCACACGCCCCTCGAGCTGCAGATGCAGTGCCTGCGCCGGGCGGCAGATCAGAGCCATAGGCAGCGGGCTTCGGCAGTCGCCCTCTATCCTTACTCCGCACAGCGGCCACGGATTGCCGCCGGCGCTGTCGCAGCCTTCGGCGCTGAGCCGCAGGAAGGCATCGTCGGCACGCATACACAGCCTCAGCGACTTGGCGCAGACCGTGCCCGATGGCCTCGGGCGCACAAGGGCATCGATTTCAATATCGACCTTGCCGCCGTAGCCTTCGTCGCGGAAAAGCGCCGCAATGCCGTCGGCCACCTCGCCGAAAGCCTCGCCGCCGATGTGGCGCACTGCCAGTGCCGTGACCTCGGTGCGCAGGTAGCGGCGCCGGTCCATGTCGCGGCAGAATACGTCGGCACCCCCGCCGATGATGTAGGCCGAGAGCTCGCCCGCGGTGCTGTCGTAGGCCAGTGCCGTGTAGCCGTGGGCGGGTGCGAAGAGCTTCATCCGGCCGTTGCTGCCTATGCGGAAGAGCTCGGGGCCGTCGATGCTCCTGTTGCCGGCGAGGATGAATACATCGCCGTCATCGCCGCTGCAAAGGGCGCTCGAAGAGCTTACCGACAGTGCCGATATGCGCCTCACCGACAGCTTGCGCCGCCCCTCGCCGGCTGCGATGGAGTAGACACCGCCCTCGCCGGCGGCAAGGAAGCGGCAGCGACCGAACTCCCACGACTGCTCGCTGCCCGTGCGTGTGAGCAGTGCCTTGAGCTCGCCGCCGGGCATGGTGTAGGCATCGATGGCAAGCGGGTCGGTCGAGGGGGCAAGGGCAAGCACGTCGGGCATGGCCACGGCAGCCTTGCCGACGGGTGTCGCCGGAGCTTCGCCCTCGGCCATGGGGCGCGGCGTGGTGCTGTCGGCGGCATATACGGAGTTGAGGCCGCTGCTGTCGGGGCTGAGCGCTGCCGTGAAGTGGCGGATGAAGCCTGCGCAGCTCACCGTGATGCTGATTTCGCGGGCGTCGGGCGAAGGGTAGGAGAGCAGCGGATTGAGCGAGAGCGGTGCCCCGGTGCTGTGGCTCTCGCTCAGGCTCACGCCACTGCCGTCGGCGAAGCGCACCACCGTGCGGCCCTGCCAGGCCCTCTGCTCAGTCGTGGCGGCCATCGCTGCCGCGGAGTAGCCTTTGAATGGATGCACGGTGATACCGGCCCAGGCCGTGGTCGATGCCTCCGAGGCCACGGTGGCGGCGCTGAAGCTGTGCGGTCGGCGAAGCAGTGCTTCGGTGCGCGTACGCCTTGCCACAGCCTTGGAAAGTGCCGCTTGCAGAGAGGTGGATACCGCCGCTGCATCGGCCGAGGGCGCGATGTCGATGGCCTCGCTGTGTGCGTCCGCCCCGAAAGGATTCGTAATTACGGCCACGAGCTCCTCTATGGCATCCATGCGGGCGGCGGCACGCAGCAGCACGCGCCTGATGTGCCCCTTCAGGTTGTCGCCGAGGCCTCGTCCGCTGCCCGGCATCGTGGCCATGATGAAAGGCGACTGCGCCGAGCTGCCGCGCATGGTGCCGAGCTCAATGGGAGCTCCGGGCAGGTAGGGGTGGAAGAGCGAGCTCATGTATATCTCGCACGTGGCCACCTCGGCGGCGCGCCCTGCCGCGCTGTGGAATGTTGCCTGCATCGTCCACGTATGCGCCGAGAGCGTGTAGGGCTGCACTGTCTGGCGGTCGGTGGTATACAGGGCTATGCCCTCGGAGCATTGCGCTCCGGTGCTGTGTGCCAGCAGCACCGGAGCCGATGTGAATAGCACTCGCCCCGATGCGTCGAGAAGCCTGTAGCGCGCCAGGGCGGGCTGTATGGCAAGACCCGCCTCCGACGCTTCGCCGCACAGCGTGAGGTAGGCGCGGGTGAGATCGCCGCTCACGCCCTCGGCATCGCGTGTATCGAGCCGCGAGGCACCGTCGTAGGCGCGGCTCAGCTTGCGGGCGCCCATCGAGGCCTGCAGCGGCCCGGCATCTTTGGCGGAGAGCTGCACAGGCGGGAAGTCGTTCTCGAGGCTCTGTACGGCGATAAGGTTGCCCTGCAGCGACAGCTTCACAGGGCCGCTCTGAGTCATCACAAGGGCGCTGTCGGAGCCCTGTGCCAGCGCGCAGTGCGCCTCCGCCGGCAGTGCCGAGGTGAAGCGCACCGGGCTGATGGCGCTGATTTTGGCGTCGACGATGGCTATGTCGCGCCCGCGGCTGCACACTATGCTGCTGCGGCCGTTGCGCACAATGGAGCAGAGCGGAGTGTAGGGGCCTCCGAGGCTGTAGCGGTCGGTGCCTCCCACGGCGCGCAGCTGTGTGCCGAAGGGGCCTTGCCCCGGCCGAAGATTGATGAGGGTGCGGCAGCGCACCCTGATGTCATCGGCTCCGCCGCTGCGGGGCATCAATGGCGCACGGAGCTCGAAAACTTGCAGTTTTTTCTTCATAATGGCAGATTTTAAATGTTTTAGTACTTTGCGGCAAAATTATCGCCGCAAAGCCGAGCTTTGTGCTGATATTTTTCGCCGCCGGGGAAATTCCCCTTGAATTTTTCTGCTGTGTTTTACACTTGTTAAACCTTGCTTTATGAACTTTTAATCTTTGTTAACAAATCGGGGGGGGTAATTTGTGCAATAAAGTTTAATTTTGCAGGCGAAAGCTCATCTTTTGTATATATCTATGCCTTGATGCAGCATCACCAAGCCTATTCTAATTCCGAATAATAATACCAATTGAGATATGAAAAAACTTGCAAAACTCACTTTCGTGCTGGCATTCGCTGCTGCAATGTTCGGCATTGACCGCGCAGCTGCGCAGGAAACCACAAGCAAACCCAACGTATTCATCGACTACTTCTGGCGCCCGACCGACGTCGACGGCAACATCGCAGAGCAGCTCCGCGGCTATGTGATCGAGGCCATCAACGAGAGCAACCGTGTGGAGCTCATCGACGTGGACAGCCGCTCGGCTCTCCAGATTGAGAAAGAGCGCCGCGGCACCGGCGAGCTCTCCGACGGCGACGACATGAGCCGACTCGCAGTGATGAAAGAAGAAGGTGCCAACGCTCTCATCCAGGGCCGCATCACTTCTTTCGTAATCAAGAAGCACACCAGCAAAGACGGTTCTATCTACTACGATGCTGCCGTGACATATACTCTTAAGGCCATCAACCCCTCCGACGGCAAGCTCATCGCCTCCAAGACAATCAGCGCAGGCAATGAGATGTTCAACCTCCAGACATCTCCCACCGCCGACGAAGCTGCCATGAAGACCTGCAAATCGGCAAAACGTGGCGTGAAGGGCTTCATCGAAGAGGCTTTCCCCGTGCTCGGCAAGGTGCTCGAGGTGGGCGAAGTGAAGAAAGACGAAGTTAAGACCATGTATATCAGCGTTGGTTCCGACGCAGGCGTGGTGAAAGGCAACAAGTTCAACATCTGCGTTGAGCGCAAGATCGCCGGCCGCACTTCCCAGTCGATCATCGGTGAGTGCGAGGTCGAGACCGTAGAAGGCGGCGACATCTCTCTTGCCAAAGTCAAGAAAGGCGGCAAGGAAGTGAAGGCTGCTATCGACGGCGGCCAGGACGTAGTCCTCAAATCCGTACCCAAGAAAGAAAAAATCGGCGTAGGTCAGATTTTCTAATCCCCTGATTTCGCGATAAATATTTCACTCTCTTCAACCCGACCAACCAAGCCTCGCCGAGGCTCGGTTGGTTGACTCGTATTTACATAATATCTCCGAAAATGAAGAAGCACATACTCATGTTGCTGCTCGGCCTGCTCGTGTGTGGCACCGCCGTGGCACAGAATTTTTCCGATAATGTGAGCCTCTCGAGCCAAGACGGCGACATCGTGGCCATCATGGCAAACGCCTCTGCGCAGAAAAAGAAAGATGCCGAGGACCTTGCCATTCAGTCGGCTTTCAACGCACTGATGCACAGCGGTATCGAAGGGCTCAACAGCGCACAGCCCATGCTCACCGAGAAGAGCCGCGACTACGACTACCGCTTCTTCCACGATAAGCGCTATCTACACTACCTCAGCGGGCAGCCCAAGACCACCAAGACCGAGAAAGTGCGTGGCAACACCCTCGCACACGTCATGGTCTACATCAACCTTAAAGGCCTCAAGGCTGAGCTCGAGCGCAACAAGCTCCCCCTCAGCCCCGCGTGGTCCGATGCCAAGGCCGTGAAAGCCACGGCTTCGCTCAACCCCACTATCGTGGTGGTGCCCGCTACGACAGCCGAGACCGGCTACAGCTTCGAAGCCATGCGCAATATCATCGAGAAGGACCCCGCGCAGCGCTATGCCATCGACCGCGTGGCCGAGGAGTTCCAGAAAAACGGCTACAAGACACGCGACTTCGTCACACAGCTCCAGAACGGCAAGACTGCCGACTTCCTCCGCTCCGGCACTCAGACCGACGATGCCACAATGCTCGTGCAGCAGCTCCCCGGCGACATCGTTGTCACCGTGAACTGCATCGTCGAGACACTCTACGGCGGCACCTCCGTGGCCGAGGTAGAGGTGAAGGCCGTGGAGAAGCAGACCGCCGGCCGTCTCGCCACAAAAACCTTCTCATCAGGCCAGTACCACACCCGGGATCACAACCGACTCGCCGATTACGCCATCAAAACTATCAGCGGCGACTTCTTTGCACAGCTTCAGAACTCCTTCGACGACATGGTGCGCAAGGGCCGCGAAGTAAACATCGAGTTCGCGTTGGCCGAAAGCGTCGACTGGGACTTCGACAGCGATGCCCCCGCTTCGGGCAACTTCTTCAAGGATGCCCTCGAGGACTGGATTCGCGACAACGCATTCCAGGGCAACTACAGCATGAACTCGTCGACCGACAAATACATCGCCGTGATGGTTAACGTGCCCCTGTGGGATCAGGAGAAAAACCGCTCCTTCACCCTCTCGAACTTCGGTGGCAAGCTCCGCAAGTTCCTCAAATCGGAGCTCGGTGACGAATACAAACCCAAAATCACTTCGATGGGCCAGAAGATGCTCATCACCATCGAATAATAAACCAACCTCATGACACTCAGCAAAAAACTTCTCTCCCTCTTTCTTGCAGTGCTATGCCTCGGCCTCGCCGCCTGCTCCGACAGCAGCAGCGACGAGCCCACGCCCGAAAAGCCCTACGAGCTTGATCAATATCGCACCTATGCGCTCCAGCGGGTGTGGAAAATCACCGAGTATGAGCCTTACAACTTTTCATACTATCGTACCGACACGGAGACTTCTTGGCTGATAAACCAGCCTGTATATACCGGCAGCGCCACAATCAACTCATTCAGCTACAAGCTCTCGACGCAAAGCGCGGTATACTCGGTTGATAAAGTCGAAGTAGGTACTTTGCACGGCGAATCGTGCATATTCAATGCTGAGACCGGAGATTTACTTTTCGCCATTGAAGAAATGTACGACGGTGGTAACAGGTGGATTATGGTAGTCCAGGACCGAGAGGGCAACCGTTACCGCTGTGAGTCGGTAAGCGCGCCATCGGTTTATTACCTCTGCAATACCACAAACTACGAAAGTCTTGCAGTGAAATATATCTCGGCCAAGAACGCCTCCGGTAAGATTAAGAGAATCGATTACACCGTAGCCTCGCTTCCGAAAGCTGTGGAAGGCGCATACGCCATCCTTCTTGAGGATGGTATCACCGAGGTGCAAATGAGTATAACCGCGCCCGACGGCAAGCAGGTGCTCCTCACATCGTCAGAGCTCACCGAAGGCTGGAATCGAGGACTTATCACACAAACAGACTTCGATAACGCGCCACCCTCTCAAGTCGGTTTTGACACTGCTGCCGAGGAGTATCTTAAGGGCGTGTTTATGGACTATGACAAATATTTCTTCTGCAATCTGGAGGCCAACGGCCAGTCTATGTTCTCAACTTGCGTCGACGGAGTGAATGTGTACTCTTGTCCCGGCATAAGAGTGAAAATAGATGAGAATGGCGATAGATGGATAGTGCCCGCTGCCAATCCTAATGTGAAGCTTTATAAACTGATAGAATACGGAGTCTATGGCCCGGATCTCAGAATTGCTCCGGCCGACAAACCATCATCGGAAATCTGGATGATTTCCGCCCCTGAGGCCGAAGTTTTCTTCATCGTCAACAACTCGCAGACCTACAATACATTCGACATCCAGTATACATCATACGTCGAAGGGTCTGCAACAAAAGACATGAGATGGAAGGTGACCGGCTTGAAGCGCGATTCCGGCACGTTCGATTATGCCGTGCCTGTGCCTTGGAGAGATCCTCAAAGTGATTTGACCATAAACGCCACTATCACCGCACGAAATGACTACGGCGACACGCAGCCGTTTACATTCAACTACTCAGGCACAATACCTGTGGGTAGTACTCGCATCATGCGTGCGACCATCACCGATGCCGACATGACATCGTGCCCTACTAAAGAGGATGCCAAACGCCTCGAAAAGTTCCTTTGGGCTAAAAACCAGGCTCGTGCGTGGCGTGCAGTGTCGTATTGTTCATTGACATCCTCAAAAGAACATGAATTTTCAAAGCCGGCGTGGCTTATAACCGAAACTATCGACAACGAGCAAGGTTGTCATTTCTCAGCAGGTGCTCGGTATTCGGCCTCTTTCAACCGATATGTTGAATTGAAGGACGGCAAACTCTGTCTTGTCGCCTGGTCCGGCGAGGGCTCTGATTATGAGATAGTATCGTCGGTTGATGATATTATAAACAATGGCGTCCTGGTATTTGAAAGTGATGGATATCGATACAAGTTGCTTGCTGCAAATAATCCCTTGCTCATACATAGTGCTAAAGATACCGGTACTTCAAATAGATATGTTGCCAAGTATGTAGTAGAAGAGCGAAACAGCTATGGCCGCGTGGTAAAGACAACTGAACTTCCCGTTGGATACGGCAAAGAAGTGCCTGCCTATCCCGCATTCGGTGTGTGGGCTCTATTGGCTGACGATGCCTCGGTTGTAGACACCGACAATTCGTTCGATGTCTCAACTTATGAAACGAGTTCCGCTACTACGCCAACATGGTCGTCTGCCAATTCTTACCGCCTCGGCACATTGATAAATGCTGTTATTCAGTAACGAAACATTAAAGATGAAACAGATAATATACAAATTTGGCTCGCTATTATTATCGCTTGCCATGATTCTCGGCCTCACCGCCTGCTCCGACAGCAGCAGCGACGAGCCCACACCCGAAAAGCCCTACGAGATGATCTACTCGTCCACGATGATGCTCCGCCAGGCGTGGAAAATCACCGAGCACGAGTACTCCGACAAGTCGTACTATACCAAGGACTTCAAGACCTCCTGGGTAATCAACCAAGGCTTTACCTACGGAGGGCAGCAGTACTTCCCCTTCAGTTACAAACTCTCGCTCCAGAGCGAAATCCACTACGTGCCCACCGTTGAGGTCGGTGCTTTCCCCAACGGCGACCTCTGCATCGTCGATGCCGAGAGCTATCAGCCCATATTCTTCATCGAGGATATGCACTCTGGCGGCAATAAGGACGTGATGATTATCCGCGACCGCGAGGGCAACCGCTTCCGCTGCGAGAGCGTCAGCGACGCACGCATCTACTTCCTCGAGAACTGCACAAGCAAGACCTCGCTCAAGCTCCACTACGTGCAGGCATTTGACTACAACACCACCACCGAAATCGACTACACCGTGGCCTCGCTGCCGCAGAACGTGCTCGGTGCCTACTCGGTGCTCGTAGAGAAAGGCGACGCCCTCGTGATCGACATCACCTCGGCCGACGGCGGCTACGCACAGCTCACCTCGTCGAACCTCACCTCCTACGGCTACATGCGCGGCGAAATCACCGACGAAGGCCTCTCCTATGGCGGCAACGACCCCACGCCCGGACCCTCCGGCGAGTTCGACACCGCTGCCGAGGAGGCTATCAAGGGTGTGTTTGTCGCTGATCTCGGATATTTTTTTATAAATATCGAAGCAGAAGGAAAACCCTTGATCTCGTATAACGACGGCTATTACAACGTGAAGGGCTGCCAACCGGGCATCCGCGTCCGCAATTTCGAAGATGGCACCAAGTGGATTGTAAATGCCTCGGATGGCGCTAAGTTATTAAGATTAAATGAAATTGCGCCCGATAGGTCATATATCAACTTGAGTACTTTGAATGATAATGATCATATGATTTACCGGGCTGCACCTGATGCAACGGTTGCATATTTCATCAACGGTAGTTCGTCTTACGATACCTTATACATTGACTATAAATCATATACCAACGGAGGCAAGCAAACCATTCACGGATGGAGAGAAGTCGTATCTCGCTATGATGATTCTGCTTGCGGCGTACCCCTGCTGTGGACTGACCGTACTTCACCTATTGAGCTGTCGGTAAGTATTGAAGCTAAAAACACCTACCTCTCCGAGCTTAAGCCTACGACCTTCGACTACACAGTCACCATACCTGCCGGAAACCTGACTTTACAGCGCATCACCATCACCGATGCCGACATCCGTAAAGTCCCTACAAAAGAGGAGATTGCTCAGCTCGAGGCTTTCTTGTGGCAGAAAGGCAAAGTCAGGGCATGGAGGCTTCAATCTTATGCCAACGCAGCTGAAAACAATGGCGAAATACAGCCGGCAAAAGAAGACATATGGATGATTACAGAGACCGTCACACTTGATCAGGGCTTTCATTCAAATCTTCAACCGGATAAATTCAACGGAAACTTTTATATTGAGCAAACAACTTCGGGCTTTCTCGTACTGAAATCTTGGGATGGCAAAGCGTCGATGGAAATTCTCTCTTCAGTTTCAGAAATTATTGATGAAGGCAAGCTTGCGGTCCGCTTTGGTTCGTCGACACATTATTATGTAGCAGCCCGGAAGCCGCTTGTAGCATACTGTCAACTGGCGGGAAACCACATCGTGGGCTCACGGCGGCTTGAAGCTTATAATGTTGATGAAGTGAGTGGCAACGGCACGGTACTCAGCAGTAAAAAAGTCTATGGCCGGCCTCTGGATCTCGCCGGATACCCCGCCACCGCCGGTTGGGCGTTGATAGCCGATGAGCATACTTATGGAGAGGAGAGTTACTTCGATATATGGGCACATGTCATTGACTATAATTCGAGCCGTACTTATTACTATTCACAATTGAAATGTCCGCTCGGATCGCTCGTTAAAATTTCGGTGGAGGATTAAACCTTCTTAAGTTTAGTTAGTCAAAATTGAGAAAAACGCATTTAATAAACCAATCGATATGAAACGATTTTTTATCGGGCTTGCCATGGCGCTTATGTGCCTGCTGATGTTCGCACAAGGCGAGAGTATCCGCTTCACGCTCCTCGAAGCCACCGGCGAGGACGTGCCCGCCGTTGCCGCAAAGGCCTTCGACACCAAGCTCCGCACGGCTTTCAACCGCACACAGGCTCTTACCGACGATGCCGATGCTCTCTTTGCCGTGAGGCCTACCATCGTGCTCGAGGATGAGGCTGCCACCGAGGGGCTCGTGCGCGACCTCAGCCGCCTCACCGGCTCGCTCAACCTCGAGCTCTTCAACACCGTCGACGGCACGGTGATGTATGGCATGGCCGTGCCCGTGAGCGCCACCGTGACCGGCTCCAAGGCCGAGGCTTTCAAGAAGATGGCCACCAACATCAAGAGCACCGACCCGGTGTATGTGCGCTTCGTGAAGAACGCCCGCAAGAAAATCGTTGAGTACTACGACGATAACTGTGCCACCATAGTGCAGCGCGCCCAGACCCTCGCCGACACCGGCAAGGGCCCCGAGGCAGCAGCGCTCCTCGAGTCCGTACCCGCCGAGACCGACTGCTACGAGACTGCCCGACAGCTCCTCGCCGAGCTCGCCGGTGCGCCTGTGGTGCTCCCCGACACCGTAGTGGTGGAGAATGTGGTCGAAGTACCCGTAGAGGTGCCCGTCTACGTTGAGGTCGCTCCCGAACCTGCGCCCGCCCCGGCACCGGCTCCCGAGCCCGCCCCCGAGCCTGCAGGTCCCACCATCAAGCTCAGCCATCCCGACCGCTTCAGCTTCAAAGTGCTCTCGTGCACCGGCAGCCGCATAGGCGAGCAGGTGACCATCGTGGGTGAGTTCGTCAACAAGGCCTGCCGCTACGACCAGATGTCGTTCCGCCTCGACAAGGCCTTCGACGACAACGGCAACGAGTTCCCCTACGACAACATGAAGGTGCGCGACTACAGCCGCGCAAGCATCAACGTGCCGCGCAACCTCCCCGTGAAAATACAGATGAAGGTCTATGGCGTGAACCCCGCCGTGAAGACTCTCTCGTATCTCTACCTCGACTTCGACTATATGTCGGCCGAAATCTATAACCTCCCCATCGACTGGCAATGAAAAAGTTAATGCTCATATTGGCTGCCGCCCTCATGGCAGTGGCCGCTACTGCCGAGACCAAGGTGCTCGAGCGCAGCGCCAAGAAAGCGCCCGACTGGATCAGCACCGCTGCCGAAGGCTATATCGTGGCTGCCGTGGAGGCGCCGTCGATAGCCGAGGCACGCACACGCGCCGAGCACGACATCGCCTCGCAGATGGTGATGGCCGTGGCACGCAACATCAGTTCGTCGTACACCAACGAAAGCAGTGAAATCACCACCAACGCCGGTGTCGACAGCCGCGACTCCTACAGCTCCACCGTGGCCGTGCAGGGTGCCAACCTCCCCTTCCTCAAAGGTATATCGCTGAGCAAGGCCGAGGATATCTACTGGGTGAAGGTGCGCGACAAGGGCACCAAGGCCGAGTACTATCAGTACTACGTCAAGTACCCCTTCTTCCGCGTGGAGCAGCAGGCTCTGATTGCGGAGTTCGAGAAGTACGATGCCGTCAAGGAGGCCGAGCTCGAGGCACTCGAGGTCGAGATCGACACCGTCGACAGCGTGGATGCCATCAAGGGTGCCATAGGGCGCCTCGAGGCTCTGCAGAGCTACTTCTTCGACAAAGTTCGCGCAGCCAAGGTCAAGGCTCTCATCGCGCGCTACCGCGAGCTCACCAAGAGCGTGAGCATGAGCGGTGCCTTCGCCGATGGCCGCACGCTCATCGTGAGCTTCTCGCTGGCCGACCATCCCTTCAAGGTCTACGGTCAGCTCAAGGCCACGTCGAACTGTGCCGGCGACATTCAGGTGGTGCCCTCGCAGGGTGCCTACAAGGTGACCTTCAACAGCGAGTACTGCCTCGACGATGAAGAGAACTACATCGAAGTGAGCACCCGTGTCGATGGCCGCAAGTTTGCAGGCAAGTATGCCATCAGTGCCGCCGCCGGTGCTTCCGACCGCTTCGCCGTGACTCCCACCGGAAAGGTGGTGCTCACCGCCGACAGCACCGACACCGAGGCACGCACCGTGAGCAACATCAACATCCGCCTCTCGCTCAACAACCGCGGCGGCAGCGCCTTCGGCGTGAAGAGCCTCGAGCTCGAGCTGCCCACCCTCGGCTCGCCCGTAATCATCGACAACATCGATGCCGTGTACACCTCCAAGGGCATCGTTCAGCTAAACGTCCGCTACGAGGGCACTGTGAAGGCTTCGGGCACACGCCGCTCGGCGGTGTCGCTCGCCTCGGGCACCATCACCCTGGTCAATGCCGCCACACAGGCCGTGGAGCGCGTCAAGGTAGCGCTGCCGTATTCGGCCAACTGGGAGGAAAAATAAGAAATCAGTAATCTTAAAATAATAAACCATTATGAAAAAGTTATTCACCATCATTGCACTCCTCTTCGCATTCGTTACCGCTCCCGTGGCAATGGCACAGGCCGACGCCCTCAGCTCAAAGCAGGTAAAAGCCATCGAGAAAGACGCTAAAAAGCGCTGCAAAGAGCTCAAAAAAGCCGGTTGGGAGCCCCTCGCAAGCACTTCGACCATGGAGTACTCCATGATTAAATACCGCACCTACATCGAAAGCGACGAAGAAAACCGCGTGCCCATCACCGGCATCGCCATCGGCCGCAACAACAAGATTGGCCGCGAGAACGCTATCCACACCGGCGTGGCTTCCTACGCCAGCCGTGCCAAAGCTCAGGTGATCGGCAAGGTAAAGAGCGTGATGAGCAGCGACTCGCACAATGTGTCGCAGGAAGAAATCGATAAATTCGGCGCTGCCTACGAGAGCGGTGTCAACGCCAAGATGTCGGGCCTCGTTCGCGAGCACTTCGCACTCGTGCGCGCTGCCAAGGACGGCTCCAAGGAGTTCAACGTGTTCATGAGCATCGACGAAGCCAAGGCTCGCAAGGCTCGTGAGGAAGCTGCACGCGAAGCTAAGGAAAAATCGCACCTCGGCACTCTCTCCGAGATGGTCGAAGAGTTCATCGGCGAACCCGTTGAGCCCGAAGAATAAATCTGTATGAAGAAACTCTCTGTAATCCTCGTGTCGGCGGCGTTGATAGCGCCGCCGACTTTGCTTTCGGGCACTGCCGCAGCGCCCTTCGATGAGAACGACTTCGACTCCTTCATGAGCACTGCCATGGACGATTTCCATGGCTTCCTCGACGAGGCGAACCGTGAGTTCATCGACTTCATGCGCAGCCCCTGGAAGAAATTCGATGCCGAGAAGCCGGTGGAGAAGCGCGCCGTGCCCGAGCCCGAAGTGCAGCCGCAGGCTGCCCCCGATGCCGTGCCCGACCCCGAGCCCCACGCACTCACCATCGAGGAAATCATCGACCTCACAAGCCGTGAGAGCGGTCGCAAGGGAGGCACATCGGTGAATGTGGCCCCCGTAGGCCAAGTGCCGGTAAGCCATGCACCTGTGAGCCCTGCGCCGGTGGCGCAGCCCGAGCAGAAGCCCGAGCAGAAGCCTGCAGCCCCCACAGCGCCTGCGGCTCCGACAAGTCCGACAGGTCAGACTCGTCCGACAAGTCCGCCCCGTCCAAGCACCCCTGCAGCCCCTGCAGCACCCACCCCTGCAGCACCTGCCACCCCTGCCGCCCCCAAGAAGGAAGCGCCCGTCATCGAGGCTCCGCAGCCTAAAAAGGATGGTATGCCGCTCAGCTTCGCCGGTGTCACCTACTACGTCAGCGATGCCCTCAAGGGTGTGGTCGGCAGCGTGCCCCTCAATGAGGGCGGCGTGGCCGATGCCTACGAGGCTCTGCTCCGCAGCGACTGGCAGCCGCTCGTCAAGGACCTCAAGGAGCTGCGCGCCAAGGGGCTCAACAATGATTGGGCGCTCTACCTCTTCGTGAAGGACGTGGCCGAGAAGCTCGCTTCAGGAAACGGTGCCAAAGTCCTCCGCCAGTTCCTGCTCAACCAGCTCGGCTTCCGCGCCCGTGTGGCCATCGTGCCCTCGGAGAAGCGCCTGGCCCTATATTTCGCCCCCGACGTGCAGCTCTACGGCGTGATTTTCGTGGATGTCGACGGCGTGCGCTACTACGACGGCGACGCCACTTCGCCCTACGCATTCTATATGTGTGCCAAGGAAGCACCTGCCGCCAAGGCTAAAATCGACATGGACGTGGCCGCACACCCCGCCATGAAGGGCACCTCGCGCACCACCACCCACACCGGCTCGGGCCGCTCGGCAGGCATCACCGTCACGGCATCGGTGCCCGACCAGCTCGCCAAGTACTACGCCCGTGTGCCCCAGTGCGACTACAGCGTATATACAGGCGCCGCAGTCAACCCCACCTTCGCTCAGGCTGTGGTGGCACCGCTCCGCAGCGCCGTGCAGGGCAAGAGCGAGACCGAAGCCGCTGCCATCCTCCTCGACTATGTGCAGCATGCCTTCGACTACGCCACCGACGGCCAGCAGTTCGGCTACGAAAAGCCTTTCTTCGTCGAAGAGCTCTTCTACTATCCGCAGTGCGACTGTGAGGATCGCTCGGTGTTCTACCGCTTCCTCGTGAAGGAAATCCTCGGCCTCGACGCAGTGCTCCTCGAGTACCCCAACCACATAGCCACTGCCGTGAGATTCAGCAATCCGCCCGGTGGCGACTACGTGAGCATCGGCGGAAAAGCCTACACCGTCTGCGACCCGACATACATAGGCGCAGGCCTCGGCATGGCAATGCCGCAGTTCAAGAACACCGCCGCAAAGGTGGTGAAGCTATAAAAAAACGACCTCGGAAGATAAGCTCTCCGGGGTCGTTGTTTTAGAGGGTGGAATAAATTATATAAAGAGGTTGAGGCCGGCGGTCTCGGTGCGGTTCATGTAGGTGGCCACGCCGCCTATGGTCACCTCGTCGAGGAGCTCTTCGCGTGTAACGCCCATCACGTCCATCGACATCTGGCAGGCTATGAACTCCACGCCGCTGCTGATGGCCTGCTCGCGCAGCTCCTCGAGCGAAGCGATGTTCTTGCGCTTCATGATGTGGCGCATCATCTTCGAGCCCATGCCCATCATGTGCATCTTCGAGAGCTTGAGCGAGCGTGTGTCGGCGGGCAGCATCATGCCGAACATCCGGCCGAAAATATCTTTCTTCACCTTGGGCTTGCGGCTCTTCTTGATGGCGTTGAGGCCCCAGAAGGTGAAGAAAATCGTCACCTTCTCGCCCGTGGCTGCCGCGCCGTTGGCGAGCACGAAAGTGGCAAGAGCCTTGTCGAGGTCATCGCTGAAGAGCACGAAGGTCTTGCCGCGGGCCGCTGTGGCCGTAGTCGCGCCCGCAGGCTGCTCCGGCAGGCCGCGCTCCACGCTGATGCAGTATTTCCCGGCCGAAGCCTGCGAGCCTATGAAGCGGTTGCCCGTGGATTGGCACCAGGCCTCGGCATCGCGGGCGAAGCCCGGGTCGGTGGCGGTGATTTCGAGCCTCTGCCCGGCCTGAAGTGCATCCACGGCTTCTTTCAGCTTCATGATGGGGCCCGGGCACGAGAGCCCGCAGGCATCTATTTTGATTGATGCCGAGGCAGGGGAGGGTGCCGCGCACGCCTTCGGGGCTGCGGCCGGCGATGGCACCGGGGCTGTGGCCGTGCGGTAGGTCTTAAGCCCGCCCACGAGGTTGCGCACATCCTTGAAGCCGCGGAGGCGCAGGATGTTAGATGCCAGATAGCCGCGCAGGCCCACACCGCAGTAGAGCACCACGGGTCGCCCGGCATCGAGCTCGCCAAGGCGCTCACGCATAGTGTCGAGCGGGATGTTGACGGCGCCGGGGAGTGCTCCGGCAGCAAACTCCATGGGCGTGCGCACGTCCACCACCTGAGCCTCGCCCGCCTTGAGCTCCTTCATCTCGCGCCAGTAGATAGGCTTCATCTTGCCCGAGAGTATATTCTGAGCCACATATCCGGCAATCGCCACGGGGTCCTTGGCCGAGGAGAATGGCGGTGCGTAGGCCTGCTCTATTGCGATGAGGTCGGCCACGCTGCCGCCTTTCTTGATAGCCTGCGCTATGATGTCGATGCGCTTGTCCACACCGTCGTAGCCCACGATCTGAGCGCCGAGCAGCCTGCCGTCGGAGGGGGCGAACACCACCTTCACGGTCATAGGCAGCGCGTCGGGGTAGTAGCCCGCGTGCGACGACGGGTGTATCGTGGCCGTGAGATAGTCTATGCCCTCACTTTTGAGGCGCTTGGCGGCAAGGCCTGTAGCGGCCACGGTGAGGTCGAATACCTTGGCTATCGACGTGCCGATGGCGCCTTCGTAGGGCGTGCTGTCGCCGAGCACCATATTGTCGGCTACGATGCGGGCCTGCCGGTTGGCGGGGCCGGCGAGGTAGTTCAGCCACGGCTTGCCCGTCACGGGGTGAAGATATTCGATTGCATCGCCCACGGCATATACATCCTTGGCCGAAGTGCGCAGATACTCGTCGACCTTGATGCCGCGCATAGGGCCGAGCTCTATGCCGGCCTCGGTGGCGAGCGAGGTGTTTGGCCGCACGCCTATCGAGAGAATCACCATGTCGGCGCTGATGCTGCGGCCGTCGGCGAAGTTTATCACAATCTCGCCGTCGCGGCGCTCGAAGGCCGCCACGGCAGTCTCGAGGTAGAGCTTCACGCCCTTTTCGGCAAGGTGCTGATGCACAATCTGCGCCATCGAGAAGTCGATGGGAGCCATCACCTGCGGAGCCATCTCCACCACAGCCACTTCGGCACCGGCATGGCTCAGGTTCTCGGCCATCTCAAGGCCGATGAATCCGCCGCCCACAATCACTGCACGCTTCACCTCGCCGGTGGCCACACGCGCCTTGATCACATCGGTGTCGGCTACATTGCGCAGCGTGTATATGCCCTCGGAGTCTATGCCCGGCAGCGGCGGCCGCACCGGCGATGCTCCGGGCGAGAGCAGCAGGCGGTCGTAGCTCTCGGTGTAGCTCGAGCCGTCGGGGGCGGTCACGGTCACGGTGTGCGCCGCGGTGTCGATGGCGGTGACCTCGGAGCGGACGCGCACGTCGATGTCGAAGCGCTGCCCGAAGCTCTCGGGAGTCTGCACCAGCAGTTTCTCGCGGTCGGCAATCGCGCCGCCGATGTAGTAGGGCAGGCCGCAGTTGGCGTAGGATATATGTTCGCCCTTCTCGAAGAGGATTATCTCGGCATCCTCGCTGAGTCGTCGTATTCTTGCCGCAGCGGTGGCACCTCCGGCCACGCCGCCTATTATCACGTATTTCATTGTCTTATCTATTTAAATTTTCACAAAGGTATGGCTCATTTCATAGATGGGCAAATGATTTTCACTATCTTTGCATCGAAATAAACTATTGATAGACTATGACACTCCAGCAACTTCGCTATGCCGTGGCAATCGACCGCTACCGCAGCTTTGCCGCCGCAGCCGATGCCCTCGGCATCACCCAGCCCACACTCAGCGCCATGCTCGGCAAGCTCGAGGAAGAGCTCGATGTGAAGCTCTTCGAGCGCACAAGTAGGCGCGTGAGCACCACCACCGCCGGTGCCATGGTGGTGGCGCAGGCCCGTGTAGTGCTCATGGAAGCCGACCGCATCAACGAGATGGTGAGCGAGACCAAAGGCCGCGTATCGGGCTCGTTCAGGCTATCCGTAGGCCCGAGCATAGCGCCCTATATATTGCCCGACTTCATCCGCTTCTACTTGGCCGACTACCCCGAGGTGAGCCTCTCGGTGGAGGAGATGCGCCCCGAGACCATGATCAAGTCGCTGCGCGACCTCACCATCGACGCAGGCATAGCCACCACAGGCCTTGCCGACACCGGCATACTCGAGATTCCGCTCTACACCGAGCGCTTCTTCGTCTACCTCTCGGAGAGCTGCCGCCGCAAGTTGCCGGTGTTCAACCCCGGCGAGCTCGAGCACGAGCATCTGTGGGTGATGAAAGAGGTACAGTGCCTGCGCGAGAGCGCCTTCAGCTTCTGCAAGGGGCGCAAAGGCCGCAGGCATGTATATGAGGCAGGCAACATCGACACCCTCATCCGCATAGTCGATGCCAACGGAGGCTACACCATCATCCCCGAGATGCACCTGCCCATGCTCTCGGAGCGCCAGAGCCTGAATGTGCGGCCGATCGACGGCGACCACCTCTCGCTCAGGAAAGTGTCGATGTATATCCGCGAGGACTACGTGAGGGAGCGTATGCTCAACTCCGTGGTCGATACACTCAAGAAATTCATCCCGCCGGCGATGATGGACGCGCCGGTAGTGAAGCGCGGGATAAAGCTGTGAGAGCGTTAAAAGTACTAAATCCTTGCTGTTTTGTGCCACTATTTTTGTAATTTTGTAGAACGTATGTCACAGCACAAACTTCTTTTCCTCATCATAGCGCTCGCCTCGCTCCTTGCCTCCTGCGGCAAGGACGATGAGCCCGCACCCGAGCCCACCCCCGGACCCGCCGAGGAGGTGCGCCGCACTGTGCTCGTATATCAGATAGCGAACCGCAACGGCCTGGCTGCCAACAGCACCGCCGACCTCAACGAGATGCGGCAAGGGGCTGCCGACGGTCTTATCCCTGCCGACGGCCGCCTTCTGGTCTACAATCATCGCAACGACCGTGCGCCCGTCCTCGTGGAGATTTCCGAGGCCGGCATCGACACGCTGGCCGTCTACAGCACCGACCTCACATCGGTGTCGGCGCAGCGTATGCTCGACGTTTTCGACAACATGTGCGCCTATGCTCCCGCCCGCGAGTACGGCCTCATACTCTGGGGGCACGGCTCAGGCTGGATTCAGGACGGCGTTGATGAGGCTCCCAAGCGCTCCTACGGCGGCGATAATGGCAAGTGGATGAATATGAGCTCGCTGGCTGCCATCCTCACGGCCGGCCCCGCCTTTGAATATCTCTACTTCGACTGCTGCTACATGGCCGGCATCGAGGTGGCCTACGAGCTTGCCGGTGCCGTACCCTACATAGCGTTCAGCTCCATGGAGATTGCCGCCGAAGGTATGCCTTACCACCTCACCCTCGGCAGCTTCTTCGACGACGATGCCTGCCGGGCCGTCGTCGGGGCTTCGCGCATCACTGTGGACTATTACCGCCAATGGGAAGCCACCGGCAGCCGCCCCGAGTGCAACCCCTCCTCGTTCTCGCGCCGCTACTGCTCCATGAGCGTGGTGCGCACCGATGCCCTCGCCGCCCTCGCCGAGGCCACCGCCCAAATCTACGCCTTAACTCCCGAGGCCTATCCTGCCGACATGAAGCCTCAGCCCTATGGTCGTGGCACTTACGCGCGCCTCTACTACGACTTCGGCAAGTACCTTACCGACCTGTGCGTGGATGCCGGAGGCAATCCCCGCTTTGCCGATGCCAAGCGCCGGCTTGCTGCCGCGCGCCTCGCCCTCGACGATGCAGTGGTCTTCTCCGACTGCATGGACCGTGTATTCGGCACCACAACGTCCATCCCGGCCTCAACAGGCCTCACCACATATATCATGACAGCTCCATCCGATGCCGCGAGCCGAAACTACAACACCCTCGGCTGGTACTCTGATGTAGCCTCAAAACTTCGTTTCTAAATGATAAACCTTCAGATTCCCGACGTGCCAGCGGCACTTCCCGATTCCGTACCCGACGTCCACAAAGAGATGTCGATGATTTCGTCGATGTCCTTCGACGAGCTCATCAACCGCCTTATCAGCTCTGCCGTATCCTTTGCCATCAACCTGGCAATAGCCGTAGTCGTATTCTATGCCGGCCGATGGATCATCAACAAGCTCTACCGCTTCGTGCACAACATCTTCGAGAAGCGCAAGGTGGAGGCCTCGCTCAGCACATTCGTCCTGAGTATGGTACGTATCGTGCTCTACTTCATTCTGATAGTCACCGTAATCGGCATCCTCGGCCTTGAGACCTCATCCTTCCTTGCACTCTTCGCCTCTGCCGGTGTCGCCATCGGTATGGCACTGAGCGGCACCCTGCAGAACTTCGCCGGCGGCGTGCTCATCCTCCTGCTCAAGCCCTACCGCATAGGCGACTACATCGAGGCGCAGGGCTATGCCGGCACCGTGCGCGAAATCCAGATTTTCCACACCATCATCAACACCGCCGACAATAAGTCGATCATCATCCCCAACGGCGGCCTCTCCACCGGCAGCGTCAACAACTACTCGCGCGAGGCTTTCCGCCGTGTCGACTGGATTTTCGGCATATCCTACGGTGACAGTGTCGACGTGGCTCGCCGCAAAATCATCGAAATCATCACCTCCGATGCACGCGTGGTGGCCGACAACCCCGACCGCGCTCCGAAAGTGGTGGTCAACGAGCTCGCCGACAGCAGCGTGAACCTCAAAGTCACCGCCTGGGTTGGCTCGCCAGACTACTGGGGCGTGTTCTACGACATCAACGAGCGCGTCTACGCCGAGCTCCCCGCCGCAGGCATATCTTTCCCCTTCCCGCAGCTCGATGTGCATCAGGTGAAATAAAAAGAAGAAATAGAAAAAAGCACCGATATATCGGTATATCGATACCCCGCCACTCATAACTCATACCTCATCACTCAAAACTTATAACTCGTGCGCACTATCCATATCATCGCAATGGCAGCATTGATGGCCTCCTGCTCAGGTAAGCAGGGCAAAATCGAATATCCGGCAGCTCCCGCCGACAGCACCACCTACGAAGCCTTCGGCATCACTGTCGACGACCGTTTCCGCCCACTCGATAACGATACCGCAGAGGCAACTCTCGCCTGGGTTGAAGCCGAGAACAAAGTCACACAGGACTACCTCGCAAAAATACCCTTCCGCAAGGCACTACACGACCGACTCGACGTGCTCAACCGCTACGAGCGCCAGGGCACGCCTTGGAAAGGCGAGGACGGTAAATTCTACTTCTCCGCAAACGACGGCACTCACAACCAGGCAATAATCTACCGCATGGACTCTATCGGAGCCGAGCCCGAAATATTCCTCGACCCCAACGCCCTCTCCGACGACGGCACAGTGGCGCTCACCGGACTGTTCCAGAGCCACGACGGCAAGTACACAGCATACACCATCTCGCGCTCCGGCTCCGACTGGACCGAAATCTACGTGATGGACACCGCCTCGCGTGAGCTCCTGCCCGACCACATCGAGTGGGCCAAGTTCACCGGCGCCTCGTGGCGTGGCGACGGCTTCTACTACAGCGCCTACCCCGCTCCCGAGGCCGGCAAGGAATTCAGCAACGCCAACGAAGGCCACAACGTGTACTTCCACCGCCTAGGCACGCCCCAGTCGGCCGACGTGATAGCCTTCGAAGAGCCCGACGCACCCCTGCACTTCCACCAGGCTGAGGTAAGCGGCGACCAGAGCGCCCTTGCAGTGTCGATTGGTGGCCAGGGCATAGGCGACGCACTTTGGATCAAAGACCTCCGCAAGCCCGGTGCCGACTGGGTAGTGGTGGAGCCCTCGCAGAACTTCAACAACGCCCTCATCGACGTGGTCGACGGTCAGGCATACATCCTCACCTCGGCCGACGCTCCCCGCAACCGCTTTGTCAAGGTCGACCTCCGCAAGCCCGCACGTGCCGATTGGGTCGATATTATCCCCGAAGACCCCGAGGGTGGTGTGCTCACATCGGTGCAGTTCGCCGGTAAGGACCACTTCATCGCTGTGTTCGACCGCGATGCCTCCAACCACGCCTACCTCTACGACACCGCCGGCAAGCTCATCCGCGAGATTGAGCTCCCCACCTATGGCACCGTAGGCTTCTCCTCGTCGCGCTCCAACGACGATGTATTCTACTCCTTCTCATCCTTCGTCTATCCCTCCGCCGTATTCTCCTACGACCTCGCCACGGGCGAGAGCAAGCTCTACAAGTCCACTGAAATCAAGGACTTCAACCCCGCCGACTACATCACCGAGCAAGTGTTCTACACCTCGGCCGACGGCACTCGCGTGCCCATGTTCACCGTCCGCCACAAGGACACCAAGCCCGACGGTACCAACCCCGTGTACCTCTACGGCTACGGTGGCTTCAACGTCACCCTCAATCCCGGCTTCAACCCCAACCGCCTCCTCTGGCTCGAGAACGGCGGCATCTATGCACAGGCAAACCTCCGCGGTGGTGCCGAGTACGGCGAAGCATGGCACCTGGCAGGTACCAAGCAGCAGAAGCTCAATGTGTTCAACGACTTCATCGCTGCCGCCGAGTATATGATTAAGGAAGGCTGGACCAAGCCCGAGCTCCTCACCATCGAGGGCGGCAGCAACGGCGGCCTGCTCGTGGGTGCCACCGTCAACCTTCGCCCCGACCTCTTCAAGGTTGCCATCCCCCGCGTGGGTGTGATGGACATGATGCGCTACCACCTCTTCACCATCGGATGGAACTGGGCTTCGGACTACGGCACCGCCGACGACAGCCGCGAGATGGCCGAGTACCTGCTGGGCTACTCGCCGCTGCACAACATCAAGAACGACGGCACTCCCTACCCCGCAATCCTCGTCACCACAGCCGACCACGACGACCGCGTGGTGCCCGCACACTCCTTCAAGTATGCCGCAGCCCTTCAGGCTGCCGACACCGGCGATGCTCCCAAGCTCATCCGCATCGACAGCAAGGCCGGTCATGGTGCCGGCAAGCCCGTGGCTAAGGTCGTCGACGAGTATGCCGACATCTACTCTTTCATCTTCGAGAACCTCGGCCGCGAGCCTCGCACCAAGTGACATTGACCACATTCACCCGATATACAGCAGCCCTCGTCGGCGCCGTGCTCATGCTCGGCGCCGCCGGCTGTTTTACCGGGGTGGAGAGCACCCCGCGCATCAATGCCTCAGATGTGCGCAAGCAGGATGCCGCAGGAATCAGCGCCGAAGCTCTGTTTTTGGCCGACGTGCTCCCCGAGCCTCCGGCACAGTGGCGCAGCGGTAAGAAATTTCTGGTGGCCAACGATCGTATATCGCTCATATTCACCGCCGCCACATCCGATGCCACCGACTCGCTCGCAGGCCACACAATCGCCTTCCGAGGATTCTCTCCGGCGATGTCGCTCATGGGCGACAATGCCACCGATGCAATGTTCGCCAGCGACGACGGCCGCACCCTCAATTACCGCATAGCGGGTGTCGATGCCTCGCGCCTCGACACTATGGCCTCGCTCGAGCTACCCTTCGCCGTCGACCTCGACCTCGTGGCGCGCCTCGACAGCGCCCTGCGCGGCGAGCGCTACTTCGTGCGCACCCCGGCTTGGTATACCCTTGGCTCACGGGAGTCGCGCCACGGGCTGCGCCACGTCGAAGTCCGCATCGACAGCGTGGTGCCCGGCGACGAGAACTTCCCCGCCGCCGTGTGCTTCACCCTTGCCGATACCACGCTCCTGCCCGAGGCACAGCGCTCTGCCATGCTCTATATGAGCGTGGGGGCGGCGCGAAAGGCCACGCGAAACTTCGATGTGCTCTTCTCATTCACCGATCCGCGCAAGCGCTATCCCGAAATCAAGGACGACGTGTGGAGCCTCATCATCCGCTCCAAGGTGCGCGCAGGCATGAGCCGCGACGAGTGTCGCCTTGCCCTCGGTGCGCCACCGTCGCTCGAGCGCATACCCACACCCGGAGGCATGGCCGAGCGCTGGCGCTATTCCGACGGCGTATTCCTGATTTTTGAAGATGGCTATCTCACCCGCTTCAGGCTATGAAACTCACATTCCTTGGCACAGGCACCTCTGTAGGGGTGCCGCAGATGCGTTGCTCTTGCCCCACCTGCACTTCGAGCGACCCGCGCGACAAGCGCCTGCGCGCATCGGCGCTCATCGAGCCCCTTGAAGGCGCCCCTGCGATCCTCATCGACTGCGGCCCCGACTTCAGGCAGCAGATGCTCCGCGCCGGCTGCCCCGACCTTGCCTGCGCTCTGCTCACGCACACGCACTACGACCACGTGGGCGGCATCGACGACCTGCGACCCTACGCCCATCATTGCCCCGGGGCGCACTTCCCGCTCTACTGCCGCGCCGATGTGGCCGCCGACCTGCGTGCGCGCGTGCCATATTGCTTCGTGGAGCATCCCTACCCCGGAGTGCCGCAGTTCACCCTCCACGAGCTTGAGCCCCTGCAGCCCTTCGGGCTCCCTCTCGGCCAAGGCTTCGGCACGGTCGAGGCCGTGGCACTGCCCGTCATGCACGGCAAGCTGCCAATCTACGGCTACCGCATAGGCTCCTTTGCCTACATCACCGATGCCTCCGAAGTGCCGCCCGAGACCGTGGCGGCACTCGCCGGCGTCGATACTCTCGTGCTCAACGCGCTCCGCATCGAGGAGCACCCCTCGCACCAAAACCTTAGCCACGCCTTGGACGTTATAAAGTTGATAAAGCCGAGGCAAGCGTTCCTCACTCACATGAGCCACGACATCGGCCTCCACCGCGAGGCCGAGCTGCTGCTCCCCGAGGGAGTATATTTCGCTGCCGACGGCCTTACGGCAGTCTTTTAGGTTTTTCGGGCATAGAGTTCACTACGCGTCTGCAAGCCATTGGCTGCTGTAATCCGCGTTTTTCAACTCATTAATTCCTCAGTGATTATGCCCAACCTGAAAAAATCGACTCCCGAAGTGCTTGTGGCCACTTTGCCGCAGCGTCTTAGTTTTCGACCAATTACACCCGACTGCATTGACCGCCTCGCGCCTTATCTGAGGTGTAGCGGCTCACGCTCTTGCGACTTTACCGTAGGCGGAGTGTTTATGTGGATCGATTATTTTGGCTATGAATACTGTATCTACCGCGACACCCTCTTCCTGAAAGGCCTTTCGGAGGATGCCTCACGCCGCCCCGCCTTCTCTCTGCCTATGGGCGCGCTGCCGCTACGCGAGGCTGTGGCGGCTGTCAGAGCCTATTGCAGGCAGGAGGGCATAGCGCCGCTTTTTTCAGCCGTGCCCGAGGAGCGCCTGGCCGAGTTCAAGGCTCTCGGTGCCCGCGCGGTGACGCCGCTCCCCGACTGGGCCGACTATATCTACCGCATCACCGACCTGGCCTCGCTCACCGGAAAGCACTACAACAAGAAGCGCAACCACGTGAACCGCTTCGTGGCCGACAACCCCGGCTGGAGCCTCGACGACATCGATGCCTCGAACATCGCCGAGCTGTGCGACTTCTTCGCCGCCCTCGACATCGAGAGCGCCAAGGCCGACCCGGCCATGGCCGAGTTTGAGCGTGAGCAGTGCCTCGACGTCCTCGCCAACTATGCCGCATATCCCTTCGAGGGGGCAATCCTGCGCGACGGTGACGGGCGCATTGTGGCCTTCACCGCCGGGGAGCTCGCGGGCGATACCCTTGTGCTCCACATTGAGAAGATGATGCACACCGTGGCCGGGGCAGGGGAGGCCATAAACCGCTTCTTCGCCGAGCGCATGGCCGCCCGCCACCCCGAGCTGTGCTTCATCAACCGCGAGGACGATGCCGGCGATCCCGGCCTGCGATATGCCAAGGAGTCGTACCGCCCGGCTTTCAAGCTCGCCAAGTACAACCTTGAGTTTTGAGCGGGGCAGGTATATCGCTATATCGATATATCGCTGCACCGCAGCATCGAAATCTCCGAAAAAAGCCTTACCTTTGCAGAGTAAAACAACACCCGCACAATGTCATACTCCCGCATCATTCACCTTTTACTCTGCTTTTTTGCCGTGACCACACTCAGCGCACAGCCCCTCGACACTCTCCGCATAGCCCACCTCACCGACCCTCAGCTCGGCTTCGGTAAAGGCGGCTTCGACGACGACCTTGCCGCATTCCGCCTCGAGATTGAGCACGTCAACGCTCTCGCGCCCGACCTCGTAGTTATTGCAGGCGATATGGTCAACCGCATGGACAGCACCTCCATAGCACGCTTCCTCGAGGCCGCCAAGGCCATTGAGGCTCCGCTGGTCTACACTCCCGGCAACCACGATATATCGGAGCCGCCATCGCCCAAGGGACTCAAGAAGTACCGCGACGCCTTCGGCCCCGATTTCTCCGTGACCGATGCTAAAGGCCGCACACTCATATCTTTCAACTCCCTGCTCATGCGCGGAGGTCCCGCCGATGAGGTCGACGCCCACCTCACCAAGCTGCGCCGTGCCCTTGCCGAGGCCAAGGCCAAAGGCAGCCCCGTGATTTTGATGTGCCACGTGCCGCCCTTCGACAAGGACATCGACGAGGCCGACGAATACTTCAACCTGCCGCGCGCGCATCGTCGTGCCATCTTCGACATGATGGCCGATGCCGGTGCCTTCGTGTGGCTCTGCGGACACACCCACACCACGCGCCGCCGCGACTTCGCAGGCATAGCCATCCTCAACCCCGAGAACACCAGCCGCAACTTCGACGGCCGCCCGCGCGGCTTCCGTATGCTCACCATAGCCCCCGACAACTCTTTCACCTGGGATTTTGTGCCCAACGACGCCACGCAGCGATAATTTATGTGAAAATCCGCCCGGAGTGTCAACGCTTTGCCCTCGGGCTTGTTATACTCATACTGAATATAACAACGAAACACTCTCACTATGGATTTTCTTACCGACGAGAAACTCGTCATTGTCGGCGCAGCCGGCATGATTGGTTCCAACATGGCGCAGACAGCAATGATGATGCGCCTCACTCCTAACATCTGTCTCTACGACCCCTATGCACCCGCTCTCGAGGGTGTGGCCGAAGAGCTCTACCACTGCGCCTTTGAGGGCGTGAACCTCACCTACACTTCCGACATCAAGGAAGCCCTCACCGGCGCAGCCTACATAGTGTCGTCGGGCGGTGCCGCGCGCAAGGCTGGCATGACCCGTGAGGACCTCCTCAAGGGCAACGCGCAGATTGCCGAGCAGTTCGGCAAAGATGTGCGCACCTATTGCCCTGATGTGAAGCACGTGGTGGTGATTTTCAACCCCGCCGACATCACCGGCCTCATCACCCTCATCTACTCAGGCCTGAAGCCCTCGCAGGTTTCCACCCTGGCCGCCCTCGACAGCACCCGCCTGCAGCATGAGCTCGCCAAGTACTTCCACGTACCCGCCGACGAAGTCGTCAACAGTCGCACCTACGGCGGCCATGGCGAGCAGATGGCCGTATTCGCATCCACCACCACTGTGGCCGGGCAGAAGCTCTCCGACCTCATCGGCACCAAGGCCCTGCCCGAGCAGGAGTGGGAGCAGATGAAGCAGCGCGTGATCCAGGGCGGCAAGCACATCATCGACCTCCGTGGCCGCTCGTCGTTCCAGAGCCCGGCCTACCTCTCGATAGAGATGATAGCAGCCACAATGGGCGGCAAACCTTTCCGCTGGCCCGTAGGTACCTACGTCAACGACGGCAAGTACAATCACATCATGATGGCCATGGAGACCACCGTCGATGCCTCCGGCGTGCATTGCGCTCAGGTTGCAGGCACTCCCGAGGAGCAGCGAGAGCTCGACCAAAGCTACCACCATCTCTGCAAGCTCCGCGACGAAGTGATAGCCATGGGCGTACTGCCACCCATCGAAAAATGGCCCGACATCAACCCCAACCTTTAAATCGTACTCAAACGACATACTCTAATAATCCGAACGCCCAATTTAATTTGGGCGTTCGGATTATTATGCCTAACTTTGCGATGTCAGTTTAAAACCTCACGCAAGCCATCGGCTCGTAATATGAAGAAAACCTTAATCCTTGCCCTTGCGGCCTCTATGTTTGCTGTGCTCTTTGCGCCGCAGGCCGCCGCTCAATCGGCCCGTAAAGTTCAGGTGGCCGGTATTGCTTTCTACAACTGGGAAAACCTTTTCGACACCATCCCCAACAACCCCGAGGGGCGCGACGTTGAGTTCACGCCCGGTGGCCCCCGTCAGTGGGACGGCCGCAAATATTGGGAGAAAGTAGGCAACCTCGCCTACGCTATCTCGCAGTTCGCCACAAAGACCACGCCCATCGGCCCGGCCATCATCGGCGTATCCGAGATTGAGAACCGCTCCGTGATGGAGGACGTTGTCCGCCAGCCCGCCCTGCAGAAATGGAACCTCCAGGTGGTGCACCACGACAGCCCGGATGCACGCGGCGTCGACGTAGGCCTCCTCTACAACCCCCGCTACTTCAAGCTCGAGAACGTGACCAACCACCGACTCACCACCATCCCCTTCCGCACCCGCGACCAGATGTGTGTCGTAGGCTCGCTCCTGGGCCAGCGCATCGCTGTGATTGTCAACCACTGGCCCTCGCGCCTCGGCGGCCAGGAGAAATCGGAGCCCAACCGCGTGGCTGCCGCCACACTCAGCAAGCAGATCGCCGACTCGCTCTGGAGCGTCGACCCCGAAATCGGTGTGATCGTTATGGGTGACCTCAACGACGACCCCCAGGACAAATCGTGCGCGCAGGTGCTCGGTGCAAAGAAAGACGCCAAAGGCGTGGGTGACCACGGTTTCTTCAACCCATTCTGGCGCAAGCTCGACAGCGGCATTGGTACCCTCGCCTACAAAGGCTCGTGGAACCTCTTCGACCAGATTATCCTCTCGGGCAACCTCGTCAACACCGGCGATGCCGACGGACGCTGGACTTTCATCGAGGCTAAAGTCCTCAACTTCGACTTCCTTAAGGCCACAGGCACAAGCTCGCCCAACGTGCCCAAGCGCACCTACTCAGCAGGTTCTTACCTCGGCGGATACTCCGACCACTTCCCCACCGAAGTATTCCTCCGCCGCTACGTCACCTCAAATAAGTAATTCCCAATTCTCAAATTTCACTATATGAAAAAACTTTTACTCACTTTCGCAAGTGCTGTCGCACTCGCCTTCAGCGCCGCTGCCGCTGAACCCACAGTTGTAGACTTTACTTCTGCACCTGCCATCACAGGAGCCGACCCTGCCACATCGCAGGAACTCAACGGCGTAACGGTTTACTTCCACACTGCTAATGCCTACATCAACGACAATAGCAAGTATAATAACCCCAACTATGTGATGCTCAAGCCCGCCACAGGTGCAATCTCATTCTCGCTTCCCTTCGATTGCGCAAAGATTGTGCTCACAACAACAGGCGGTTGCTCGACCAATGCCGGCAATAAGATTTCGCTATACGCCGGTGACGATGTCGTAGCCAGCAAGGTGGCTGTGAACAAGCAGAACACAGACTTTCCTTTCGACCTCAGCGGTCATACTGCTGCCGGAACTGTCTACAAGTTTATCAACGACAACAATGGCGGCAAAAACAACCAGATTGCCAAGCTGACTTTCTACCCCGCTACAAGTGATCCCTCAATCGAGGCTGAATTTGCCGACATCGCTTTTGCTACCGCACTCGGCGGCGAGCAGGAAATCACCGTTAAGCTCCTCGTTGCCAACATCACCGACGATATCACCATCGCCAGCGACAACGACGCTTTCACCGTGCCCGCAAAGGCTACCGTAGCCGAAGCTACCGAAGGCATCGTGGTGAAGTACACCGGCGCTGCTGCAGGCAATGCTGCTGCCGACATCACATTCACCGCTGCCGGTAAGACAGCTATCGTATCCGCTACCGCTGTCACAGTGGCTCACGCAGGCACCGAGACCGATCCTCTCACCGTTGCCGACGTTCTTACCATGAACAGCCTCAACACAGCCACTTTCTATGTGAAAGGCACAATCGGTGAGCTCACTTGCAATAATGCAAAAGACGGCATGGTGACTGAAGTTGCCGAAGCCTCGAAGAATGTAAAAACCAACATCATCCTCAAAGACGGCGATAAGATGATTGGCATGGTTCTTCCCAACGGTGAAATCCGCGAAGCCTTCAATATCGTTGACAATCCTACCAACGTAGGCAAGACTGTCCTCGCACAGGGCGCTCTTGGCAACTACTTCGGTGCCCCCGGTCTTCCCTCGATTATCTCCGCTGAGTTCGACACCTCCACAGGCATCGACTCTATCGTAGCCGACGAAAACGCTCCCGTTGAATACTTCAACCTCCAGGGCGTACGCGTGGCTCAGCCCGAAGCCGGCCTCTACATCCGCCGTCAGGGTACTACCGTCACCAAAGTGCTCGTGAAATAATCACACACACCACACATAACAATGCAAAAGCAGCGCCCCGGCGCTGCTTTTGTCTTTAGCGTCGCGGGGGATTGTTACGCCGTTTACGCCGTGGCGGATCTCTTACGCCGCGGGGGATCTCCGAATCCCCCGCAACCCTGCGGTGGGGTCTCCGAACCCTGGAAAGTCAGAAATGAAGAGTCAAAAGCAAAAACGCACGCGAACAGCCCACCAACCCTCGCCGCCGAAAAAGCCCCCTCCCATCTCTAATAATTAAAGATTTTTTTCGTGAATTATTTGCTGACATTATTAAAACTCCTTAAATTTGCACATTGATATGCACGGCTTTCTGTGCGTAGCTTGGACCGCATCAAAAACAAACAATTCATAAATCAATCAAAAATCAATCATCTTATGTGGTTAACATGCTCATCTATAGGACGTAAGTTCGTGATGGCCCTCACCGGCATCTGCTTAGTCCTATTCGTAACATTTCACGTGTTGATGAACTCGGTGGCATTGATCTGGCCCGCAGCTTACAATGTGATCTGCGCCTTCCTCGGTGCCAACTGGTATGCTCTCGTGGCATCGGCCGGCCTCGCCCTGCTCTTCATCATCCACATCATCTATGCGCTCTGGCTCACTATCCAGAACCGTCGCGCCCGCGGTGCCGACCGCTATGCCGTCAACACCCGTCCGCCCCAGGTGGAATGGTCGTCGAAGAACATGCTCGTCCTTGGCATCGTGGTGCTCGCATTCCTTGCCGTGCACCTCATCCAGTTCTGGGCTAAAATGCAGCTTCAGGAGCTTGTAAGCCACGACCTCTCTGCATATCCCACCGTGGCAGAAGTGCCCGCAGCTCCCGAGTTTGGCACGCTCTTCCTTCAGGCTGCCTTCGAGTGCTGGTGGACCCCTGTGATCTACATCATCGGCTTCATCGCTCTCTGGTTCCACATGAACCACGGCTTCTGGTCCATGTTCCACACCATCGGCTGGAACAACAACATCTGGATGAACCGCCTCAAAGCCATCAGCTGCTGGTGGACATCTATCGTTGTGCTCCTCTTCATCGCTCAGGCTGTGCTCTTCACCGTGCAGGCTCACAACAAGTTCTTCCTCACCGACGAAGCTCTTCAGGAGCAGTACGCCGAGTACTGGGCCGAAAAAGCTGAAGCTCTCATCGAAGAGTATCAGGCCGAAGCCTCTGCCGTGGCTGCCGCTTCCGACAATATGATCGGCCAGCAGGAAGCTCAGATCAACTTCTTCGCCGAGCGTGGCGACTACTTCGGCGACCGCGCAGTGGCTATCCAGGAATATGCCGCAGCTCAGGCTCCCGACGTGAAGAAGCCCCAGACAGCACAGCTCAGCCAGTTCGCTGCTTTCGTGAAGTCGCAGACTGAGCGCGCCAAGGCAACAAAATCGATTGACAAATCCAACGAAAACAAATAATCCTACTCAGAGATATGGCACAGAAACTCAACATTGAGGGCATGATCGACTCAACTCCCATCATGCCGGACTTCGCCGACATCGAGACTGGCAAGCGCCCCGAGTACACCATCGACTCAAAGATTCCCGAAGGTCCGATCGCTGAGAAATGGACCAACTACAAGGCTCACCAGCACCTCGTGAACCCCGCCAACAAGCGCAACCTCGACATCATCGTCGTAGGTACCGGCCTTGCCGGCGCCTCCGCAGCATCTACGCTCGGTGAGATGGGCTTCAACGTATACAACTTCTGCATCCAGGACAGCCCCCGCCGAGCTCACTCCATCGCAGCTCAGGGCGGTATCAATGCAGCCAAGAACTACCAGAACGACGGCGACTCAGTGTACCGCCTCTTCTACGACACCGTCAAGGGCGGCGACTTCCGCTCACGCGAGGCAAACGTATACCGCCTCGCCGAAGTGTCGAACAACATCATCGACCAGTGCGTGCAGCAGGGCGTGCCCTTCGCCCGTGAGTACGGCGGCCTCCTCGCCAACCGCTCTTTCGGTGGCGCTCAGGTGAGCCGTACCTTCTACGCCAAAGGTCAGACCGGCCAGCAGCTCCTCCTCGGCGCCTACAGCTCGCTCAACCGCCAGATCAACAAAGGCACCGTGCGCTCCTTCAACCGCCGCGAGATGCTCGACATCGTCATCATCGACGGCCGCGCCCGCGGTGTGATCATGCGCAACCTCATCACCGGCGAAATCGAGCGCTACGCCGCTCACGCCGTGGTGCTCGCCACCGGTGGCTACGGCCGTGCATTCTTCCTCTCGACCAACGCCATGGGCTGCAACGGCTCCGCTGCCGTGCAGGCATTCAAGAAAGGCGCCTACCTTGCAAACCTCGCCTTCACTCAGATCCACCCCACCTGCATCCCCGTGCACGGTGAGGATCAGAGCAAGCTCACCCTCATGAGCGAGTCGCTCCGCAACGACGGCCGCATCTGGGTGCCCGCCAAGAAAGAAGACGCCGAGGCTATCCGCGCAGGCAAGAAGAAACCTACCGACATCCCCGATGCCGACCGCGACTTCTACCTCGAGCGCCGCTACCCCGCATTCGGCAACCTCTGCCCCCGCGACATCGCTTCGCGTGCCGCTAAAGAGCGCTGCGACGCCGGCTACGGTGTTGGCACAGGCAACGCCGTGTACCTCGACTTCAAGTACGCTATCGAGCGCCTCGGCGAGGACGTGGTTCGCGACCGCTACGGCAACCTCTTCGATATGTACCAGATGATCTCCGACGACAACCCCTACGAGACCCCCATGATGATCTTCCCCGCAAGTCACTACACCATGGGCGGCATCTGGGTTGACTACGAGCTCCAGACTTCCGTGAAGGGTCTCTTCGCTATCGGCGAGTGCAACTTCTCCGACCACGGCGCAAACCGCCTCGGTGCTTCCGCCCTCATGCAGGGCCTCGCCGACGGTTATTTCGTGCTCCCCTACACTATGCAGAACTACCTCAGCGACCAGATCAAGGTGCCCCGCTTCAGCACTTCCGCTCCCGAGTTCGACAAGGCCGAGGCCGACGTCCGCTCGCGCATCGAGAAGCTCATGAACATCAAGGGCACCAAGAGCCCCGACGAAATCCACAAGCGCCTCGGACACGTGATGTGGAACCTCGTGGGCATGGGCCGCACACTCCAGAGCCTCGTAAAGGCTACTGAAGAAATCGAGGAAGTACGCAAGGAATTCTACACCGACCTCCGTGTGGTGGGCCGTGCCGACGACCTCAACACCGAGCTCGAGAAGGCTCTCCGCCTCGAGGACTTCCTCGTGATTGCAAAGATGATGGCTATCGACGCTCTCAACCGCAACGAATCGTGCGGCGCTCACTTCCGCGAAGAGTACCAGACTCCCGACGGCGAAGCAGCACGTCGCGACGACGAGTACATGTATGTGAGCTGCTGGAAGTACACCGGCGACACCGAGAAGCCCATCCTCATCAAGGAGCCCCTCAAGTACGAAGCAATCAAGGTGCAGACCCGCAACTACAAATCCTAATCCTTAACCACGCGGCGGCGGGTGCCGAGGCCCTCAAGGTCGAAGCACCCTCCGCTACCAAAGAATCAACATCGTAAAATGGAACATACTATCAGCGTAAAACTGAAAATTTGGCGTCAACGTGGTCCCAAAGAGAAAGGACAGTTCGTCAACTATTCGCTCGACAATGTGTCGACCGGCAGCAGCTTCCTCGAAATGCTCGATATGCTCAACCAGCACCTGGTGGAGAAGGGTGAGGAACCTGTCGTATTCGACAGCGACTGCCGCGAGGGTATCTGCGGCATGTGCTCGCTCTATATCAACGGTCATCCCCACGGCCCCGTGCAGGGTATCACCACTTGCCAGCTCCACATGCGCAAGTTCAACGACGGCGACACCATCACCATCGAACCCTGGCGCTCCGCTGCATTCCCCGTGGTGCGCGACCTCATGGTAGACCGAAACGCATTCGACAAAATCCAGCAGGCCGGCGGCTACGTGTCGTTCAACTGCGGCG
>JAMPHP010000001.1:229746-395728 GCA_023663365.1 Muribaculaceae bacterium
GAGAACCGCCGCATCCCCGACCTCCCCTCAAAGTTCGAGCCCCAAATCTCACTCGCCGACTACCGAGCCCTCACCACCAACCCCGCCGCGGGGGATGGTTGCGCCGCGGGGGATCTCCGAATCCCCCGCAACCCTGCAGTGGGGTTTCCAAACCCGGGAAAGGTAAAAACGAAAAAGCAGAAATGGGAAAGGCAAAAGCACGCGAACAGCCCACCAACCCCCGCCGCCAAAAAAGCCCTCATATCTCATAACTCACATCTCAAAACTCCGAAGGAAGCGGCAGCTGCCCCGCGGCCCAAAGCCAAACCGCAGCAAAGAGCACTTTGACGTATTGAAAAAACGCGGATTCCGACGTTTCGCCGTGATGGACTGAGTCAAGATCTAAATTTGGAAGTGAGAGCCTCACAAATTTGGAAATAATGAGTAATTTTGTGGATAAATTTTCGATTATATGTTCTTGCACAATAGATTTTCTTCGGGCACGGCACGCGGGTTGCTGGCCCTCTCGCCGGTGGCGGTGTTTTTGCTCAGCTATGTGGCGGTCTCTGTCGCCCTTGGCGATTTCTACAGTATGCCTGTGGCGGTGGCTCTACTGCTGGCGTCGGTGTGGTCTGTGGTGATTTTCCGCGGGCGTGACCTTGCGGAGCGCGTGGAGACTTTCTCGCGCGCTGCGGGGCATGTGAATATTCTCTACATGGTGTGGATTTTCGTGCTTGCCGGCGCCTTTGCGTCGCTTGCCAAGGCTATAGGGTCGGTGGAGGCTACTGTCAATCTTGCGCTGAGTGTGTTCCCGCCGTCGCTTATTCTTCCAGTGCTATTCTTCGCTGCTTGCTTCATATCGCTGTCGATAGGCACGTCGGTGGGTACTGTGGTGGCGCTTACGCCTCTTGCCGTGGAGATTGCGGGCGCAGAGCACGCCGATGTGGCTTTCTATGTGGCTGTGATACTCGGGGGCGCGTTTTTCGGCGACAATCTATCTTTTATCTCCGATACTACGATTGCGGCCACGCGGTCGCAGGGATGCTCGATGGCTGATAAGTTCAAGGCCAACGCCTGGATTGTGTTTCCGGCGGCTTTGGTGACGCTTGGGGTGTATGCGGCTATAGGCTCGAGCACAGCGACTCTCCCGGAGCTTTCCGACAGCAATCCGTGGCTGATGCTTCCTTATGTTCTTGTGATTGTGACGGCAATATTGGGGTGGAACGTGACCCTTGTGCTCACTGTGGGTATTGCCTCAGCGGTGGTGCTCGGACTTTTCAGCGGCCACAGCCTGATCGGGATGGCGGGGTCGGCCGGCGAGGGCATCAACTCCATGGGCGAGCTTATCATCGTGACACTGATGGCCGCGGGTATGCTCGGCATCATCAAGGCCGCAGGAGGCATCGCGTGGCTTCTCGAGGTGCTCACACGGCGGGTGCACGGCCGCCGGGGCGCACAGGCTGTGATCTCGGTGCTGGTGGGCCTTGTGAACCTTTGCACCGCCAACAACACCGTGGCCATCATCACCGTGGGCTCTATCTCGCGCTCGATAGCCGAGCGCTACGGCGTGGATCCTCGCAAGAGTGCGTCGCTGCTCGACACGGCCTCGTGCATAGTGCAGGCACTCATCCCCTACGGCGCGCAGACCCTGCTCGCCACCTCTCTAGCCTCGCTCTCGCCGGGCGCGCTGCTGCCCTATCTCTACTATCCGTGGGTGCTTGCGGCGTCGCTGGTACTATCTATTGTCTTTCTTTATCCTCGCCGCCTCAATCGCCGATAGGTAGCCCTTGGCTACGCTGCCGGCGGCGAACTTGCGCACCACGGCCTCTCTGATGGCCTCCGGCGGCAGCGGCGAGTCGAGGGCAAGGGAGAGGGCGGCTGCAAAGGCAGCGGTGTCGTAGGGCTCTATTATGAAGCCTTCGCTTGGCGAGGAGATGATGTCGCGCTGGCCGCCGCTGTCGAAGGTTACCGGCGTGCACCCTGCTGCCTGCCCTTCGATGAGAGTGCCCGGCAAGGTCTCGTAGAGAGAGGTCGAAATCACGGCGGTGGCGTGGGCGTAGAGCTCGCGCAGCACAGAGGGGTCGCCGACAGGGCCGAGCAGGATGTGCGGGAATTGCAGCGCATCCAAGGCGTGAGGGTCGCGCAGGGCGCCGAAGAACACGGCCACAGCGTCGGTGCGGTGGCGGAGCCTGTTGAGGACGTCGACTGCATGGCCGAGCCCTTTTATGGGGTCGTCAAGACGAGCGGCACCCATGAGGATGATTTTCTTGCCCTCGGGCAGGCCGAGGTCGGCACGGCTGCGGCGGGGCTCTATGTAGAAATCTTCGACAGGGAAAGCATTTGGCACCACGCACACGCTCTGCCCACGCATGAGCGAAGCCTTGGCGCAGCGCTCCTTGAGCCAGGAACTCACGGCCACGAAAGTGATGCGGCCTCGTGAGTACGCCCGCATCTTGCGCTCCCAGGTGCGGCGCGAGAGGTCGTGCCCGCGCGCTGCGAAGTGCAGCAGGGGGCAGTGTCCGCATCCGGGCACGGCTGTGTAGCGCGTGCAAGAGCCTGCGTGGTGGCACAGGCCGGTGAGGTTCCACATATCGTGCATGGTCCACAGGGTTGGCTTGGCCGATGCTATGCGCGCTATCTCGGTGAGCGAGAGCATACCTTGGTTCACCCATGCCAGGAGCACGGCATCGGCATCTCTGACGAGGGGATGCCTGCTCAGTGGCAGACCGTCGGTGGCTATTGAAGCCTTGAACAGGTCGGCGCGGTTGAATCCGTTGCCGGCAAATATGCGCAGATGCTCCGCCATAAAGGCCGCTCTGAGCCTCCATCGGGGGCCTGCGGTGTGCACGGCGAGATTGTCGGTGGCTTTATGCGCCACGAGCATCGTGGCATCGTGGCCGAGGGCTCGCAGCGCCTCCATAAGCCTGTAGCTCACCACGGAAGCACCTCCGCGGCTGTCGCTGTGGTTGATGATCACTATCTTCATCGGCGATGAGGCAGGAGTGCGCGGAGGCTTATGCGCTCGGTGCGCACGAAGATGAGCACGAAGAGGCAGAGGAGGCCGAAGCGGAGCACGCCGCAAAGGATGTCACCGAGGCCGAGCAGCGGCAGGGCGTAGAGGCCCAGAGCATAGAGCACGGCGGCCACCCCGAAGTAAGCGAGCAGGCGCCCGGTGTGGTAGTCGATGGGGTATTTGCGCCTGCCCACAAAGTAGCTTGCCACCATCATTGTGCCGTAGCTGCACATGGCTGCCACGGCGCAGCCCATGTAGCCAATGGCGGGCACGAGGAGGATGTTGAGCAGGAGTGTCACTCCAAGGCCTATGAGGGAGAACCACATGCCCCACACTGTGCGGTCGGTGATTTTGTACCACACCGAGAGGTTGAAGAATATGCCGAAGAACAGCTCGCCGAGCATAATCAGAGGCACCACCTTAAGGCCGCTGAAGTAGCGCGGTGAGATGAAGTACTTGATGATGTCGAGGTAGAACATCACACCGAGGAAAATGAGGAGGGCGAAAGCCACGAAGTACTTCATGGCCTCGCTGTAGGCCTTCTTCTTGCCCTCGGGGTCATCTTTGGTGCGGGAGAATATGAACGGCTCGTAGGCGAAGCGGAAAGCCTGAAGGAACACGAGCAGGAGGATGCCAATCTTGTAGTTTGCGCCGTAGATGCCGAGGCCGTACATAGCTTCCGCAGGGTCGGCGACGAGCACGGGGTACAGCACCTTGTCGATGGTCTGATTCATGATGCCTGCCGCACCGAGCACAAGGAGGGGGGCCGAGTAGCGGAGCATCTCTCGCCACAGCTTGCCGTTGAAGCGCCAGCGGAAGCCGCTCAGCTCGGGCGCCATCAGGAGCAGGTTGATGGCCGAAGCGAGGAGGTTGGCAAGGAAGATGTAGCCGATGCCGTAGGCGGGGTCGTAGAACCACGATACCGTGGCCGGTGCGTGCTCCATGAGCCATGGGCACAGGAGGATGAAGAAAAGGTTGAGGCCTATGTTGAGGCCTATGTTGATGAGCTTGAGGCAGGCGAAGCGCAGCGGGCGCTTGCGGTAGCGGAGATAGCTGTAGGGGATAGCCAGGAATGCGTCGATAGCCACACAGACGGCCATAACCATGATAAAGGAGGGCCTGTCGGCACACTCCATGAGAGCCGCGGCAGGCTTAAGGAAGCAGGCCGTGAGGGCCACGAACACCGACGAGCTGAGTGCCAGCGAGATGAGCGAAGTTGAGTAGACCTCCATAGGGTCGGACCATCGCTCGTGGTTGGCGAATCGGAAGAAGCCGGTCTCCATGCCGTAGGTGAGGATGACCATGGCGAGAGCCACGACGGCGTAGACAAGGGTGACAACGCCGTATTCGCCCACCGGAAACATGTTGGTGTAAAGCGGCACCAGCATCCAGTTGAGAAAACGGCCCACGATAGAGCTGAGCCCGTAGATCGCTGTATCTTTTGCGAGACTTTTTATACCGGCCAAGACAGTGTGATTGGTTTAGATGATTGAAATCAGTGTGAAACGCGCAGGTACTTTGTGACCCAACATGCCGCCAGCATGTATACTGCCGTGAGTATCCACAGGGCGCCGAAAGCGGTACCCGACTCGGCCAGTGTGGCGGCGTTGCTGTTGATGCGGATAAAGCCCTCCACACCCCATACGGCGGGTATGCAGTTGCCGGCCCAGTACCAGAGTGGGCTCATGGCATATCGCGGCCATGTGAGACCCGAGAGGAAAAGGAATATCACGGAGGTGAACACGATGAGGATAAATCCGCTCTCGCGCTCTTTCATGAAGTAGACCAAAGCCTGGCCGAGGAAAGCCGTGGAAAGGAGCATGGGGAAGATGAAGAGCAGATAGTCGACAGCGCGGCCATAGTGCGGCAGATTGAACATCTCCGGGATAAAGCGCATGACGTAGATTGTGAGCGGGATGTAGAACACCACAATTGCGAGGGCTTTGCCCCACACCGTGGCCATGACGCCCACACCGGGCACCTCGCGAGGGTCGACACCTCCATTTCGGCGGCGCACCTCGCGCGAAGTGCCACCGAGCATACCTATGCCGAGGAGCATACTCTGCTGGAGGATGAGGATGACGATGCCGGGGATGATAAATGAAGCAAAGCCTTGCTCGGTGTCGCCCAGGAAGTTGCTCTCGCTCGCGATTGGCATCCCCGAGCCACCGCCGGCGAGCGACTCGAGGCCCGTGGCGGCTATGCGCTCGCCTGTGATTTCGTTCACGAGGTCGAGCTGCAGATCGGTGAGTGCCGCCACGAAAGTGCGGTATCGCAGCAGGAGACTCATGTCGGAGTAGAAGCTGACGTGTGCCGGGATGCCGTTGCCGAGGTTGCGTGCATAGTCGGCGGGGATTTCCATCACTCCGTAGACCTTGTGCTCGGCCATGAGGCGCTTTGCCTCGGCCATGTCGGCGCAGTAGGCGTAGATCTCGATCGAGGGCGATGCTCCGGCTTTCTGCACCAGGGTGCGTGAGTCGGCGGTGCGAGAGTTGTCGACAACCGCCACGGGGAGCTTGCGCACCACCTCGGGGTTGTATATCAAAGTGTATATTACCGGGTAGAGCAAAGGCAGCGCCACGAAGAAGAGCAGCACGCCGAAGTCGCCCGTAATGAGCTTGAACTCATTGCGGAAGACACGACCCATGCCGGCGGTCCACTGAGCAATATGGTTGAAAACGTTCATATTATCACGACATTCTTAAGGGCTTATCAAGGCACATATACGGGCTTGAGACACATGCGCTTGAGGTTCCAGACCACGAGCGCCGGACCGAAGATGAAGAGGATAAGCGCCGCGAAGTAGTAGCGCGAGTAGTAGAGATCGACCCCGTTGAGGGCCTCGTTGATGTAGATCAGGAACCAGTACCTGATCGGTGCGAGCCAGCTGAACACGCCGAGCCAGCCGTACATGCTCTCCACCGGGAATGAGAACCCCGTGAAAGAGAATGAGAGGATGCCGAAGAGAGCGCATATAATCATCGACAGGCGAGGGTTTGGCACCACACATGCGGCGAATGTGCCGAAAGCCTGGGAGGCAAGCACGGTGAGCAGAGTCGCCACTATCATCCATGCGAGCGAGCCGTTGAGGGGGATATGGGAGAAGCCGAAGAGGAGCCACAGAATGAAGAGAGCCACGGAGCTGAAGATGACCGTCTGCGGCAGCAGCTTGGTGGCAAGAGCGAGCACGATGCTGCCGTCGTTTGCTTCGAGCCAGCTGCGTGAGGTGCCGTTCTTGATTTCCATGGTGATTGAGAAAGCCGTCATGAGCATAATCATGAGCACCAGCGTGCACACTGAGAATGAGGGACAGAGATAGATGCTATAGCTCATCCATGGGTTTCCGAGGCCGTTTTCGTCGATTACCACGGGCTGAATGAGAGCCGCGGTGGTGTCGTCGCTCAGGCCGAGGCTCGCGAGAGTCTGCTTCACCACGCCTGCTGCGGTGCTCACGGCCACGGTCTTGAAGCCCTTGAAGGCGAGTGTGCCGGGCACGAAATAGGTCATGTTGGAGTAGTACTCCAGGGTGGGCTGCTGCCCCGACAGTGCATCGCGCTCGAAGTTGGCGGGAATCACGAAGAAGCCGAAGATTGAGCCTTCGCGGACGTGCTCGAGAGCTTTGTCGTAGCTCTCAAGCTCTTCGGTGATGGAGAGTGTCTGGAGCGCTCCGAGAGAGCGGGTCATCGAGCGCGACATCGACGAGTGATCGAGGTCGACCACTGCCGAGGGCACCTGCTGAGGAAGGCCCTCGCTCAGGATGCTGTGGAAGAATATGGCCACGAACACCGGCACAATCACCATTCCCACAAGGTACATCCTGCGGGAAGTGAGGCGGTGTATTTCGCGCCGTATGCCTGCTGTAAGACTCATTGCGCCGCTTGATTACTTGTCTGACTTTTCGGTGAGGATTGCCGACATGCCGGGGCGCAGACCCTCGACCTGCTCCGTGGGGCGGGCCTTGATCTGGAATGTGCGGCTGTCGTAGCTGCCGGTCGACTTGGTTGAGCGCCATGTGGCGTAGCTACCCATGTCGCGGATATAGTAGATGTTGGCTTTGATTTCTTTCTTGCCGAGAGCAGGTATCATCACGGTGATTTCCTTGCCCATAGGCATATCGGCAAGGAGCTCCTCGCGGACGTTGAAAGTGACCCAGCGGTCGTCGGAGCGCAGGAGGCTCATGATGGGCGCGCCCATGGCTACGAGTTCGCCGGGCTCGGGATATACCTGGTCGATGGTGCCGTCGAAAGGTGCTGTGAGGTAGCTGTCCTCGAGGAGGGCGTTGACCTGTGCCACGCCGCTGTCGGCGGCGCGTACCATCGCTGCGGCGGCAGCCTTATCCTCTTTCTGAGCACCGGCTTTTGCAAGCGATAGCTGGCTCTGAGCGGCACCCTTGGCAGCCACAGCTGCATCGTAGGCGGCCTTGGCTTCGTCGCGCTTCTGCTCGGAAATCACGCCTTCGGAGAAGAGTCGCTCCATGCGGTCGTAGGTCTTCTTGGCGATGGTCTCGGCAGCTTCGGCCTGGCGGAGCAGGTCGGCAGCGGCATTGACAATCTGGATGCGTGTGCCGGCGTCGACTTTCTGATCGGTAGCGCTCGCCACGCTGCGCATAGCTTCGGCCTGGCCGAGCTGCGCATCGACTACCGAAGAGTGAATGTGCACGAGAGTGTCGCCCGCATGGACGGTGTCGCCCTCGTGAGCGTAAAATTCTACCACACGGCCGGGGAGCTTGCCAGAGATGCGGATGTGAGTGCCCTCAACCTGCCCCTCGATGAAGCTGTCGGGACGGTTCATGAACACAAAACCGATGATTGCTATCACTGCCACAGCCACAACCACTATCGCCATGGTGACGAGCAGAGTGCGGTTGGCGCGTTTTTCCTGCTGATTTTCGGAAGGGGTCATTATTCTATTTGTGATTAACGGTTTGCTGAATAAGATAATGAAGAATTATTCGTAGAGTGTGCCGAGAGCCTTGCTGAGGTATGTCTGGCAGAGCTGCACTTCGATGAGAGCGTCGATCTGCTCGGAGTGGGCCTTGAGCCACGCGGTCTGTGCCTCCATTACGTTGTCGGAGGTAGCCACGCCCTCGCGGAAGGCGAGAGTGGCTGTGCGGAGGTTTTCGTCGGCCTTGGCGAGGTTGGTCATGGTCATGCGGTAGGTCTTGTAGGACTCCTGTGTCTTGAACGAGGCCTGGCTGACCTGCAGGCTCACGAGCTCGCGTGCGTTGTCGAGCTCGAGGCGGCGGATGATTTCGTCGCTTTTGGCGGCGCGGTACTTATTGTAGTTTCCGCCCCAGTGCCACAGGGGTATTTTGAGCATGGCTCCCACGCTGAAGGCACCCTTGAAGCGGCGCTTGAAGCCGTCGTACATATTGGGGTTGGAGAACTCGTAGGCACCTACCAGCGCGAGGTTAGGCAACATGGCCGAGCGTGCCACATTTTTCTGCTGCTTGGCAGCCTCTACGGCATGCCCGAGGGCACGCAGGTCGGGACGTCGCTCATAGACTTCCTCCATGTCGTAGCCGCCGTCGGGCTCCATGCCTTCGGCGGGGACTACCACCTCATTGTCCTCATCGGCGAGCGTGAACTGCGCATCGACGGGCAGACCGCACACCTGCGCCAGCGCCATGCGGCTGAGCACGAGGCCGTTTTCGACCTTTGTGAGGTCGACCTGAGCGGCATTGAGCTTCACATCGACGCTGAGCACGTCGCTGCGCGTGGCCACGCCCTCGTCGAGCATGAGGTGCACGTTGCGGGCGAGCGAGTCGAGGAGGTTCACGTAGCTTGTGGCGAGCCTGTACTTCGCTTTGAGCGACACTACCTGCCAGTAGGCGGCATCGACGGCGTAGATCACATTCTCGGCCTCGGCGGTGTGCATGTCGCGCGCGGCGGCTTCGGCGGCCTTTGTGAGGCGGTTCATCGCCACAATCTTACCGCCCATGTAGACGGGCTGCGTGAGAGTGATGGCACCGAAGAACACGTTGTGGATATTGTAGGTCATCGCCTCCTTGGGGATGAGGGCCACGGTAGAGGGTATGTACTGGCCGTTAGGGCCCTTGATGGGCACGCCCGTGGCCGGGTCGGTGACGAGATTGAACTGGTAGGACTGCGTCTTGAGGTCGAACGACTTGGTCGGCAGCAGTTGGTCGCTGTCGAAGATCGAGAGCTCGCGCTGGTTGTAGAGATAGCCACCGGCGAAGTCGATGCCGGGGAGGTAGGCCGCGAAGGCCTCTTTCTTTTGGTACTCAGCCTTGTGGATGCGCTCGCGCGACATCATGAGCTGCTTGTTGCTCTCGAGGGCCATCTGCCTGAATTGCTCGAGAGTGGTGAGCCCGGGCAAGTTCCGGGAGTCTTGTCCGTGGCAAGGCAGCGCTGCGGCGAGCCCGAGAGCCACCGCCGGCAGCAGTCGGCACAGTGATGTGATGTATGTCCTTATCCTCATAAGAGAAATATGTTGAAAACGTGTGTGCGCCATCTGTGGCGTTTATTTTATTAACTTCGGCAATTGCCGAAAGTTCACCGCCGACGCATCGTAGCTGCAAAAATAGTAAAAATAAGCACAAAAATCGCTATAATGGTCGAAAAAATAGAGAGGTGCCTATGCTTGCCACTCCTCGAGGCGTAGCTCCGAGCCGTCGAATACGGCGTAGGTGGCACGGTCCACCCAGTTGCCGAGCACCACCAGGGTGCATCGGGTGCCGGGCAGCGCCTCCATAAGAGGCACGTGATGATGGCCTATGACGATGTAGCGGAGCTCGGGGTCGGCCTTGGCAAGCCCGGCGGCGAAGGCTTCGGCAGCGGCACGGGCCCGCGGGGTGAACACGGGCACGGGCACCGCGCCGGCCACCTTGCGGCTGTGTGAGCTCCACCCGTGGGCGAAGGGTATGGTCCAACGGGGATGTATGCCGCTGTATAGCTTCTGGCACAGGCGGTTGTGGAAGATTGAGCGCAGACATCTGTAGCCACGCGGCTGTCGGCCGAAGGTGTCGCCGTGGCCGAGGAAGAAGTGGACGCCGCCTATGCTCTCGGCTATGCCTCCGCGGTCGGTGTCGACGATGCGCATACCGATTTCGTCGCGCAGATAGTCGAAGAGCCATATATCGTGGTTGCCGATAAACCACACGATCTCCACACCGCTGTCGGCGAGTCGGGCGAGCTCTCCGAAGAAGCGGACGTAGCCGCGGGGCACCACGGTGCGGTACTCGAACCAGTAGTCGAGGATGTCGCCCAGAAGGTAGATGGCCTTTGCTTCGGGCTCAATGTGCCTGAGGAAGTCCACCACTTTCTTCTCGTGGGCTATGCGGTCGGGCATATAACTTGCCCCGAGGTGAATGTCGCTCAGGAAGTAAGTGAGATGTCGGCCGGCGCTGCTCATAGGAGACCGAGCTCGAGTTTAGCCTCCTCGCTCATCATATCCTGCGTCCACTCGGGCTCGAATACGATGTTTACGGTCACGGATTTCACGCCGTCGATGCCCTCGAGCTTCATACGCACATCCTCGAGGATGAAATCGGCCATAGGGCAGTTTGGTGCGGTGAGCGTCATATCCACGGTGAGGTCGCCGCTGTCGGCCAGCTCAATGCGGTATACGAGGCCGAGCGAATAAATGTCGACGGGAATCTCGGGGTCGTAGACGGTGCGTAGCATCTCCACGACTTTTTCTTCTATTTTGAGTCGTTCTTCTGCTGTCATAATGACAAAATTACAAATTTTTCCTTGCACATAGCGCTATTGTGCGCTAAAAATTGTAATTTTGCAGAGCGCGCATTTACGCGCGCGAGCATAAAGCACTGAAATCATTATAAATATGCTATATCCTATGAAAAAGCTTCAAGCTATCCTTCTGGCTCTGGTGGTCGTTGCCATCTCGGCAGTGCCCGCATCGGCCAAGTTCCGTATCGGCCCGCGCGTCGGTATCGACGTAAATGCCTTGCGCATGAATTCTTCCGTATTTGACAAAGACAACCGCGCCGGTTTCACGGGCGGTATCGAGGCCGAGTACACCATCCCCGTAATCAACCTTGCCGTAGACCTCTCGGTGATGTATGTTCACCGCGTGAGCAAGGCCACTGTGAAGGACGGTCAGGACGCCGACCAGGAGGAGTTGCTGACAAACAGCCGCTTCAAGAACCGCGACTACATCGAAATCCCTCTTGCCATCAAATATAAAATCGGCCTGCCGGTGATCGGCAAGGTGTTCTCACCCTACGTGTTCACCGGCCCCAGCTTCTCGGTGCTCGCATCGAAGAAGAGCATCAACGAGGCTTACCAGAACAAGGCCTTCGACGTGGCTTGGAACTTCGGCCTCGGCATCCAGCTCTTCACTCACCTGCAGGTGGGCGCATCCTACGGCATCGGTATGACCAATACGGTGGAGAAAGCCAGCGGAAACAAGATTTCGGGCGCTCCCATCGAAGGCAAGAACAACTACTGGACAGTGACAGCCGCTTGGCTTTTCTAACCTATAAAACAACTGTAACGATACACTGCAATGAGACTTGTAATCGAACCTGACTACGACGCGCTCTCGCGCTGGGCCGGCAACTACGTGGCCGCCCGCATCAATGAAGCAAACCCCACCGCCGAACATCCCTTCGTGCTCGGCTGCCCCACCGGCAGCTCGCCCTTAGGCATGTACCGCCGCCTGATCGAGCTCCACAAGGAAGGTAAAGTGTCCTTCAAAAATGTGGTGACTTTCAACATGGACGAATACGTGGGCCTGCCCGTAGACCACCCCGAGAGCTACCACAGCTTCATGTGGAACAATTTCTTCAGCCACATCGACATCCCCGCCGAGAATGTGAACATCCTCAACGGCAACGCCGACGACCTCGCCGCCGAGTGCGAGCGCTTCGAGGCTAAAATCAAGCAGTACGGCGGCATCGACCTCTTCATGGGCGGTGTAGGCCCCGACGGCCACATCGCTTTCAACGAGCCGGGCTCGTCGCTCACCTCGCGCACCCGCGTGAAAACCCTCACTCAGGACACCATAATCGCCAACTCCCGCTTCTTCGAGGGCAATGTGAACCTCGTGCCCAAGACCGCCCTCACCGTGGGCGTAGGCACCGTGATGGCAGCCCGCTCGGTGATGCTGATGGTCAACGGCCACAACAAGGCCCGCGCCCTCAAGCACGGCGTGGAAGGCGGCATCTCGCAGATGTGGACTATCTCGGCTCTCCAGATGCACCCCAAGGCTATCATCGTGGCCGATGAAGATGCCTGTGCAGAGCTCAAGGTAGGCACTTACCGCTACTTCAAGGATATCGAGAGCGCCAACCTCGATCCCGACACTCAGCTCTGAGCCGCATTTACCTCTTAAAAAAGGCTCGTGGAGATTGGCTCCACGAGTCTTTTTTTGTCGTTTTCGCCGTCGGGGATTTATCCGTCACTCCCCTTCCGCCGTCGGGGATTTCATTATCCCCGACAACGCTTTAGTGGGGTTTCCAAACCCTGGAAAGGTGTAAATTGTTCCTTCCAGGGTTTGGAAACCCCACTGGTGGGAGTGGCGGATAATGAAATCCGCCACGGCGTATGGCCACGGCGTGGTCTACTGAGGGTATCTATCTGCTCAGTCGAGCAGGTCGGCAAGGCGTCGGCAGCCGTTGTCGAGGAGGTCGAGCACGAGTTCGAAGCCTTCGGCTCCTTCGTAGTAGGGGTCGGGGATGTAGTCGTAGCGCATTGCCATGTCGACGAAGGCTGCCATCGGCACTACTTTTGCGGCAGCTTCGGGCGATGGGGCGAGCTCGTGGAGGTCGGCCACATTCTGGCTATCCATGCCTATGATGAGGTCGAAATCGTCGAAGTCAGCCACCGATACCTGGCGGCATATATGGTCGAGGGTGAGGCCTCGGCGGAGTGCGTGCACGCGCATCCGTTTGTCGGGTAGCTGCCCCACGTGCCATCGGCCGGTGCCTGCCGAGTCGATGATGTAGCGGCCGCTCTCGCCACGCTCCTCTACCACGGCTTTCATGATGCCGTCGGCGGCGGGAGAGCGGCAGATGTTGCCAAGGCACACGAAGAGTATCTTTACGGGGCTATTGCCCCTGAGCGCGGCTATCAGGCGCTCCTGTCGGTGAGTCAGTTGCATTGCGGGATGATGAATGTTACTTCCTTGAAAGCGTAGTGGCAGCCGTTGGAGAGGGTGAGCATACCGTCGTAGTCGACGTCGGTGATGCAGGCTTTAAATGTGCCGTGTGCGGCGTCGGCAAAGGTGTGTTCACCCCGTGTGCACATCAGCCTTGCCATATATGCGGCCTTGAGGTCCTCGGGGCGGCCGGCGGCTTCGTAGGCATCGAAGGTGCGCACTATGCGCTCGCTCACATCGGCGAGAAAGGCGCGCAGGTCGGTGTCGCGGCCTCCGTTGTGCATGATTATCGAGGTGGGGTTGGGGGCGTCGGACAGGAATATCTGCTGGTTCACGTTGATGCCTATGCCTGCTATGGAGCGCTCGATGAGCGCGCCTGCGAGCTTATTCTCTATGAGGATGCCACACACCTTGCCGGTGCCGATGTAGATGTCGTTGGGCCACTTTATAGAGGTGCATACCCCCTCGGGCAGCAGACCGTCGATAGCCTCCGCTATTGCCAGCGACACGGCCATGGAGAGCTCGAACTGGCGCGCGGCGGGCAGCCTCGACGGCCTCAGGAGCTGCGAGAAGGTGAGGTTTTTTCCGGGCTCGGCTTCCCATGAGTTGCCACGCTGGCCTCGGCCTGCCGTCTGCTCCACGGCGACAAGGACGGCACCGTGAGGCGCGTCGATGCGCGCGGCAAGCTCGGAGTTGGTGGAGCCGCAGCGAGGCAGGATTTCGACGGAAGGGGTCATTCGGAGATTTCGAGTGTACGCGAATCGTCGTCGTTGACCTTTATGCGCACCGTTACGGTGTCGGCAGGCAGTGCGGCAGCGATGCGCTCGGGCCACTCTATGAGGCACACGGCACCCGAATCGAAGTAATCTTCGATGCCGAGCTCAATGGCTTCCTCGAGGTTCTCGATGCGGTAGAAGTCGAAGTGATAGATAAGCTCGGCAGTGGTGTCGGAGCGGTATTCGTTGATGAGAGCGAAAGTGGGCGAAGCAGTATCGTCGGAGTCAACGCCGAGAGTGCGGCAGAGCTCGTTGATAAAGGTGGTTTTACCGGCGCCCATGTCGCCATAGAAAGCAAAGACGGTGTTGTCGCCCATCAATGCTGCAAACTCGCGTGCCGCAGCGGGCAGCGCGTCGATATTGGCTACTTCAATTGTTTTCATACGCAAAAGTAGTACTTTTTTTTGGGATGGCAAAGGGGGGGATTGTTTCGGCGTTATTTGCTTTTCATGGGTTCGGAGACCCCACCGGAGCGTTGCGGGGGATTCGGTCACCGCCTTTGGCGCTTGCGAAGCAAGATATCCCCCGCGGTGTTGGGTCCCCCGCGGCGTGAGGTGGCGTATGGCTTGTATAAATGATGGGGTCTCCGAAGCGGGAGGGTGCTTTTTTCACCTTTCCCGGGTTCGGAGACCCCATTGGAGCGTTGCGGGGGATTCTGAGATCCCCCGCGGCGTTAAATTCCCCGCGGCGAGGAGGCGTGGGGGATAATGAAATCCCCCACGGCGCTTAATACTGCTTATTTGGCGGCTGTGATGCCGATTGCTGTGAAGCGGATCTGACCACGCTTGGAGGGACCGTCGGAGCCGAGTGTAGCGTCGGCATCAACGGTGAAGGTTACGTCGGAAGCGCTGCCTACCCATGTGAACTCGGTGTCGCCGGTGGCCTGTGCGGGCTCAATCTTGCCGGTGGAGCACTGTACGGTGGTGTAGCGGAAGCCTGCGTCGCTAGCCAGTGTGAACTTGATGGCTGTCATGGTTCCACCTTTGATGTTGATGGTGTTGCCGTTGTAGAGGCGGATTGCCGATGTGCCTGCGTGGAGCACGGGTGCATTGCCGCCTGTGGCCTTGTCCATCGTGATGGTGTAGCCGTCGATAGTGGTGGGCTCGGTGGGCGAGAGCTGTGTGGCTGAAATGTTTACATCGCTACCGCCGGTGGGAGGCGTCACTGTGCCGGAGCCTGCGCCGCCGTTGATCACGAGCTCGGTGAAGCGGATCTGTCCGCGCTTCTCGGGACCGTCGGAGCCAAGAGTTGCGTCGGCATCGACTGTGAAGGTTACTTCGGTGGCGTCGCCTACCCATGTGAACTCGGTGTCGCCGGTGGCCTGTGCGGGCTCAATCTTGCCGGTGGAGCACTGCACGGTGGTATAGCGGAAGCCTGCATCGCTTGCGAGGACGAATTTGATGGTCTTGAGGCCGTTGCCTGCCACGGTCAGAGTGTTGCCGTTGTAGAGGCGTATTGCCGATGTGCCGGCGTGGAGCACGGGAGCGTTGCCACCGGTGGCCTTATCCATGGCGATGGTGTAGCCGTCGATGGTGGTGGGCTCGGTGGGCGAGAGCTGTGTGGCCTTGATGGTTGCGCCGGAGCCGTCGCCGCCGGTGGGAGGAGTGACTGTGCCACTGCCTGCGCCGCCGTTGATCACGAGCTGCTTGAAGCGAATCTGACCGCGCTTCTCGGGGCCGTCGGAGCCGAGTGTTGCGTCGGCATCGACTGTGAAGGTGACTTCGGTGGCGTCGCCTACCCAAGTGAACTCGGTGTCGCCTACGGCCTGAGCGGGCTCAATAGTGCCGGTGGAGCACTTCACGGTGGTGTAGCGGAAGGAAGCGTCGCTTGCGAGGACGAATTTGATGGTCTTGAGGCCTGCGCCGGCAACGGTCATGGTGTTGCCGTTGTAGAGGCGGATAGCCGAAGTGCCTGCGTGGAGCACGGGAGCGTTGCCGCCGGTGCCCTGTGCCATGCTCACGGTGTAGCCGTCGATGGTGGTGGGCTCGGTGGGCGAGAGCTGAGTGGCGTCGATTGTGACACCCTTGCCGGGCTCTACGGGAGTGACGGGCACGGTGACACCTTCGATTTCGAAGGCATCGGCCTTGCCGGTGTTGTCGTTGACAGCTGCCATAGCGTAGGCACTGCCGAGGTTACCCTTCACGAGGATAGCCTTGCCGAGGTTTGCGGCATTGTCGCGGAGGTTGCCGTACTTCTGGAAGTCGGAGCCGGAGGGAAGAGCCACAACCATGCACTTGGTGTAGTCGGTCTCGGTGGGAGTCTCGGCGATGATGAGGTTGTTGCCGAGGAGGGTGGGAGCTTCCCACTGGATGTCGGAGTTGGAGCCAACTTCGGTGACTTCGGGCTGGAGAGCGCCTACGATGTAGCCGCTTACCCAGACGTCGTTTGCGGGCACGGCCTTGTTGATGTCGTCGATAGCCTCGGTGACTTTGTAGGGCTTCTCTTTTGTGCCTACTTCCTTAGCCGACATCACGCCTTCGCCGTCGATCATGATGATCTGCCAAGCGCCGTTGTAGTAGCTGAGGATACCCACGAGGTCGATATTGCCCACGGGGAGGAGCTGGTTGTAGAAAGTGCAGTAGCCGGAAGTGCGCACGATGATGGTGTTGCCGGTGCGGTCGACGAGGGTTGCGTTCTGCTCGCTGTTCTCCGAAGTGTGGTACTTTGAGAAGGTGCGCTTGCCGCCTTCCTCGAAGTAGACATTCTTGAAGCGTACGAGCTGGCTCTGCCACATGGCTGTGATGATGTCCTTGTTGGTCTCGCCTTCAAACTCGGTGCCTTTGAGGGTGTAAGGCACGGAGGTGAGGTCGGCGATGGTGTTGACGGTGAGGGTGTCGATCATCTTGCGGGAGGGCTCGCCGTTGAGCTCGGCACGGTCCTCGAAGAATGCGGGCGCCATGAAGGAAACCTGCCAGGTGTTGCCGTTCTCGTACCACGACTTGCGGCCAATCTGCTGGAGGCCGGCGTACTTACCGATGTGGAGGCCGGTGACATCCATCACGATTTCCTGGCCGGGGCGGTAGTTGAGGTAGAGGTTGTAGCGGTCCACCGAGAAGGCGAGGGCGGCGGTTTCGTCCTGGATCACGAGGCTTTTGAACACGTTGCCGTCTTCGTCCGACGAGATCACGCGGCCTTTGATGATGTAGCGATGGTCGGCATCATCGGGGTCGTAGATAGAGTCGGCGTAGTTAGTGGCGGTGTTGAAGAATTGCTTCTTGAGCTCAAGAAGGGTTGTGTTCGGCGTCAGGTCGGACGAAGGCACGTCGATACGGGGCGCGTCGATGTCGTCCTGGCAGGCGGAAAATCCCACCGTAAGGGCTGCCATGGCAGCGAAGCCGAGGATATATGATTTTAAAGTCTTCATTTATTCTTTGGATGGGATGATTATTTTTTTACAGCTTTGTAGAGCTCGGGGAGCTTGAATGCCTCGGGGGCTGCTGCAGGAGCCATATTTGTGTAGAAAGTGCCCTCGGTGCCCTGGCTCACGCACACGAAGCATGTGGTGTTGAGGGTGTTGGTGAGGCGAATCTTACCGCCCTCGAAAGCTGCGGTCCAGTAGCAACCTTCGTTGGCAGCGGTGTAGAGCTGGAAGCTGGTGAAGTGCTCAGCGTCCATGCCGAGGAATCGTCCGTAGCTGTCCTTCATGGTGTAGCCCTTGCCGGCCTCTTCGGTGAAGGTGATTACGTTTGCTGCGGCGATGTCGAAAGAGCCCCCGCTGATGTTGGCATTGGTGAGGTTGAGGCGGCCGTAGGAGAGCGAGGAGCCGATAGCAGCGCCGTACTGACCATCGACCACGAGCACGTAGGCGGCACCGCTCTCAATGGAGCTTGCCGCGGTGCATGTGTAGTCGGCAGTGACGGGAGCGCCGCCCACGATTTCGCCGCCACCGTTGATGTCGAGCTGCTTGAAGCGAATCTGACCTTTCTGAGTGCTTTCGTCGCCGAGGGTGGCAAGTTCATCGACGGTGAAGGTGACTTCAGTGGCATCGCCGACCCAAGTGAACTCGGTGTCGCCGGCGGCCTGTGCGGGCTCAATCTTGCCGGTAGAGCACTTCACGGTGGTGTAGCGGAAGTGAGCGTCGTCGGCGAGAATAAACTTGATGGATGTGAGTTTGCCACCGGCCACGCTGATGGTGTTGCCGTTGTAGAGGCGGATGGCGCCGTTGTCGCGGAGCACGGGGTCGGTGAAGCCACCGGCCTTGGAGATTGTGATGCCGTAGTCGGCAATAGCTGCTGTGCCGGCCACGTTGAGCGAGGATGCAAGAATCGATACAGGAGCTGTGCCGGTGAAGTTGCCGGGGGTGGGAGGAGTGGGGGTGTCGCCACCCTGGCCGTTGTAGCTCACGATGTAGTTGCCCTGAGCCATCTCGGGAGTATTGCCCATGTAGTTGATGACCTTACCGAGGATTACAACCTCAGCACCTACTGCGATTTCGTCCTGCGAGGTAAACTTCTTGTTTCCGAGGCTGTAGCCGCGGAAGATATAGAACTCGTTGCTTGTGCCTTCGTCGGTGATGTAGTAGGAAGCGTTGCCGTAGTTCGATGTGTCGATTTCCTTGATGCTCTTAATCTTACCTTTCACGTAGACTTCTTTCTCCTCATCGTTGGAGCCGTCGGCAATGATGGCGAGGACCTTGGCTACGTTGTAGGGGCTCTCGAGTGTGCCTTCACCTTCGGGAGTGCCGGGCCCGCCGGGAGTGTCGCCGGGGTTGTCGCCGCCTTCACCGTCGAAGTCGGCGAGGTCGTCGTAGTCGTTGATCATGAGCTGCCAGTCGCTTGCGTAGTAGCTGAGGATGCCGGTCACGGAGCCTTTGCCGTAGGGCAGGGGCTTGCTCTTGAAGTCGGCGTAAGCACTCATGCGCACATTGAGGCGGTTACCGTCCTCATCGGTCACGTAGCGGTTCTCGTTCTGGCCTGTTGCGCAGGGCTTGCCTGCATCGACGAAGCTCACGCCGCTGACTTTGACGCGGCGGCTCTGCCAGAGCATGCGTGCGCCGTCGTCGGCCTTGGCAGCCGCGATTTCGGCGAGAGTGGCCTCGGTGGTGACCACCTTCTCGGGCTCGGGCATGGGCTCGATGGCACGCACGATGTGCTCTTTAGCCATGGACTCGTCCATGAAAGTCATCTCATTGCCGCTGATAGCGCCGAACTGGAGGAGGTTGCGGTAGCCGCCAATCTGCATGCCGGAGGCGTAGATAGCCACTTTCTGGCCGAAGCGCCATGTCTGATAGAGGTCGTAGGCGTTGATAGAGAGGGCGATTGCTACCTGCTCACCGTTCTCGTCGACGCTCTGCACGACGATGTTCTTGAAGATGTTGCCGCTTTCGTCGGAGGAGCATACACGACCCACGAGGATAATGCTGTCGCCGTTCTCCATGAAACCGACGGTTGTGGGCGCGCTGATCGACGACCAATACTGGGCCTTGAAGTCGGCCAGCGGCAGAGACTCTTCTACCTGCACAGCTTCGGGGACAATCGCGGGGGGAGTTGCGAAGTCGTCGTCGCAGGCGGTGAAAGCCGTTGCGGCCATCATTCCGGCCGCTATATATAATAATGTCTTTTTCATCACTTTCATATTATAGGGTTAGAAGCGGACACCGATGTTGAGATACATGCGGAATCCCTGAGCGTAGTTGAAGCGTGTCGGGTAGCGGTCGCGGTCCCAGGCACCGTCGCCGGAAGTGCGGAGACGACCCTGCTGGTAAGCATAGGTGACTACGTTGCGGTTGTTGGTGATGTTGTTGAGGTTGAGGTTGATGTTGAGGCTAACCTGACGGTTGATGTAGATAACCTTGCCGATAGAAGCGTTGAGGGAGTAGGCGTTCTTGATTTTATCCTGAGTGGAGAGTTCGGCGATTTTAGCCTCGAGCTCGGCCATGGACGAGCCGAAGCTCTCTACGAGCGCGGGCTGAGCCTCGTGGTAGCGGGGTGCGAGGTTGACGTAAGCGTCGCCCTGCCATGTGAAGTTCACGTTGAAGAACCAGTTTTTGGGCGCAGCGTAGTCCACACCGATGTTGGCGCAGTACTGGGGAGTTGAGCCGAGGTAGTAGTTCTTGAGGTAAACTGTCTGAGTGGTGTCGGGGTACATGCCGTTCTCGAAGGAGCGAGTGCCCTGAGGATTGTTCTTGTACTGGAAGCGGCTGTACTGGCCTGCGAAAGTAGCGGTGATCTGAGGTGTGATCTTGTAGGCCATGCCCACTTCGATGCCTTTGTAGACGCGCTTCACACCGGTGAGGATGTAGTTTGCGTAGGTCTGATAGTCGTCGTCGTAGAAGCCGTTGCGCTCTATAGCGTTGTCGACGTTGGTGTAGAAGCCGGTTACCGAACCGCGGAAGCGGCGGTAGTTCCAGATGTAGCCGAGGTCGGCGGAGAAGTCGCGTTCGTTCTGCACGCCGCTAACGACAGCGTTGCCTACGCGGGGCGAGATGAATACCTGGTCGAAGAGCGGGGCGCGGGTGCCGTACTCTACGTGAGCTGCAAACTGGTTGCGGCCGTCGAGCTTGTAGGTGGCGCCGACTTTTGCCTTGACGTTGTCGAAGCGGAGAGTCTTGCTCTTGCCGAGGGAGTTGAGGGGCGCACGACCGTTGCGCATGTGACCGTCGCGGTAGTACTGAGTGTAGGTCATGGCGAGGCCGTAGTTGACATCCCACTTGGGAAGGTTGATTACGTTCTGGAGCCAGCCTTCGGCGCGGAGAGCGTGGATGTCGTAGTCGTAGCCGAAGCGGTCGCCCTTGCCGACGTGGCGGTTGGGGTTGTCGAGGTCGTTCTGGAGGTTGCCGGGGCGCTCTGCTGCCTCACGGTTGGAGAAGGGGTCGATGTCGAGCCAGAACTCACCGCCGAGGAGGTCGCGGATGGTCTTGTAGTTGGAGCTCTTGGTATAGTTGAACGATACACCTGCCTGGAGGGTCATGAACGAGTTGAGGCGAGTGTTGATGTAGGAGCTGAACATGCCCACGAGCTGGTGGTTGGTTCGGTTCTCCATGATGTAGGACGAACCTTGCTTCTGGCTCTCGGGGAGAGTGGCGTTGACTCGGTTGTTGGTCTCGTTGATTTCGTAGAGGTTATCCCAGTCAATCTGGCGGAAGGACTCGTCGTTCTCCCACATGTAGGTGTAGTACTCGGCAGCTTCGGTGTCGCCGCGGCTCTCGAAGTATGAGGGGAGGTACTTGTAGTAGGAGGGGTTGGGGTCGGTTGCGTTGTAGTAGTTGAGCGCGGTGCGGTTGTAGTAAACCGAGCGGAACGCAGCCGAAGTGTTGAGGGTGGTGTTGCCCTTCTTGAAGAGCCAGTTGAGGATGACGGTGGGGTCGAAGGTCTCGGTGATACGCGAGGAGCGCTTCTTGCCGTTCTGGTAGCCCCAGTCGGGGTTGTAGAGATTTGTACCGGCGAGGTCGTATGCTTCCTGCACGGTGGGTCGGCCTGTTGCGCGCTGGGTGGGGCCGCCGAAAGCAGTGAGGGTGAGCGAGTGCTCGGCGTTGAATTTCTTCTCAAGCGAGAGGAAGAGGCCTGCCGAGTTGTAGAACGTACCCTTCATGACGCCTTCCTTTGCATAACGGCCGATTGCGCTTGCGGTGAAGGCCCAGCCCTGCTTGTTGAGGCCGGTTGAGTAAGTGGCCATCGCACGGAGCATGTAGTTGCTGTTGGTGAAGGAGAGTGAGCCGTTGAAGCCGGGAGCATAGAGGTCGGTGGTGGTGTTGTAGTTCACCGAGCCGCCCACGTCGCCGAAACCGTAGTTGGCAGCGTCCATGCCGATAGTGGTGGTTTTGTTTCGGAAGGCACGGCTTGTCATACCCAGAAGGGTGGAGAAGCTGAAGGAGCCACGCACGAGGTCATTCATTTTCAGGCCGTTGATATACACGCTCTGGTACTGGTTGTCCATACCACGGTAGCGGAAGTACATTGGGCCGAAGTTGTAGGAGGCTGTGTTGTAGTAGATGTTGTCGCCGGCACCTGTGAGAGCGGCTACGCTCTGTGCTGTGCCCTCGTCGTCTTCGAGCGCGGTTTCGTCGAAGATCAGGTCGTCGGTATCGCCGAAGAAAGTTTCACCGACATTGTCGGTGGTGATTCGGAGCTCGCCCACGTTTGTGGTACCGTGAGCTGTCATTACATCCATGGTGTAGGGCTGGAAGCCGTCGCAGTTCACGATCAGGAGTCCGTCGGTGTTGTCGGGGACATCGAGACGGAACTGGCCGTTGAAGTTTGTTGTTGCCTGCGCATTATGGTCGCGGAGCAATACGGTCGCGCCACTCACGGGGCTACCCGAATTACCGTTGACCACCACACCGGTGAGCGTGGCGGCAGTACCTGTCAGGGCCGGCAAGAAGCTGGCGACTAACAATACTAAGAACAGTCTGAGTTTCATACAAATGGTTTATGTTTTACGATGTTTTTCAGATGTGAGAAGAAAATTCGTCAAAATTAGTGAAATTTCTGCATACTATACAAATTTTCACAGTTAAAAAACACCGTTTAACACTACCGGGAGCTCACATTTAACACTTCGCCGCCGCGCGGCTCTCGTAAATGTCGAAAAGGCGGCGAAGGTTGGGCTTGTGTCCGTAGAGCGATAGTGCAAGGTTTCGGGCTTGCGCACGCAAGCCCGAAACCTCATTGCCGCCTCGGCGGCAGGGGCCTGCCGCCGAGGCCAGCGCCTCTTTCACGGCCGCGATGAGGTCGGCATCGCTGTCGGCAGCCCACACCGGGGCACCGGGCACGGAGATGTCTTCGAGCGCGCCACCCGAATTTCGGCACACCACAGGCGAACCACAGGCGAGCGCCTCGCGGATAGCCTGTGGATAGTTCTCAGCATAGGAGGCACTTACCGTGACAGTGGCTTGGGAGTACTGTACGGCAAGCTCATGGCGCGAACTTATGGCGCTTATATTGTTGATGCCCTCCGGTATGGCTCCGCTAATCTTCCCTATCAGCCTGATTTCGACCTCTGCCGGTAGCTGCTCACGCAGCTTGGCGAAGAAGTCGAGCCCTTTGAGAGGATTCCAGTTTGCTGCCACACCGAGCACACGGGGCACCCGCGGAGTGTCGAGAGGGCTGAAAACGTCGGTATCAACATCGAGCTTCACCACGGCGGTGTCGATGTCGCCGAGAATCGACCGGCGGAGCTCTCCGGCCAGCCAATCGCTCACGGGCAGCAGGGTGAGGTCGTGGGGCCGATGGAAGGCCTCGGCCTTGTCGATGAGATTTCGGCGGCTTCTGTCGGCAAAGACAGAGCCCGGGTAGAGGTGCTTGAGCGGGCACTCGCCACATCCGTGCTGCCATCGGGAGCACTTGCCCTCCCGCCAAAGGTAGAAGGAGCAGTGGCCGGTATATGCCCATGAATCGTGCAGCGACCACAACACCCGCCGGCGACTGCTGCGCAGGCGCTCCATCAGCGTGGGATAGTGGAGATAGTAGCCGTGGATGTTGTGCAGATGCACCACATCGGGGTCGTAGCTGTCGATGGCGTCGGCAAATCGCTCAGTGGCTCTTTTGCCTGCGAGGCCATGCCGGTCGAGCAGGCGTGTTGCCAGGCCGTGAACGGCTGTGTGAAATGGGCTTCCGATGTTGAAGTTGGCGACACCGGGCATGTCGGCTCGCCGGCCTTTTGCCACGGCGATATCATGCCCTCGGTGGTGGGCCTCATCCACGATGGCACGCATATATGCGGGGATGGAGCCTCCGACAGCTACGGTGTTGACCAACAGGATTTTCATTCCTCTTCAGGAGCAGTAAAGACGTAGGCTCCGAGATCGGGGAGCGGCCCTCGGGCGAGGCCGTAGGCATCGGTGGCAGCCTCGGGCAGAGTGAGCAGCGGGTCGGCAACCGCTGCCGCAGGCGAGTCGGGCATGAGGCGGTAGTCGAAGATGTAGTCGTTTCGCACGGTGTAGAAGAGCGGGTCCTCATCCCAGACGCACATCAGGAAGTTGTCGTCGTCGGAGCCGGCACTTTTGAGGAGGCAACGGCGGAAATATACATCGAAGCCGGTGAGGTCGCCGTGCGAGAGCTCGCTACCGAGGCCGTAGAGGATGCAGTTGCTGAAATCAGCCTTGAGGAAGGGGCGGTCGCTACCGTCGTCGAGGCCGTCCTTGTCGTAGCCAAGGTGAGCGAGTTGCACCGCCGGGCCGCCTATCACGGTGAAGAGGTAGTTGTTCGAGAAGGTGCAGTGGTTGAAAATATGGCTGCCGCCGTGCAGATATACCAAGCCCGACGAGGCCTCGGAGAACTGCGAGCCCACGGCCTTGACCGCCGAGTGCTCGGCATAGAGCACGAGGTCGCCCGAGTTGGTGAGCATGCTGTTGTGGATATAGAGCTGCGGCACTGTGGAGTAGTCGACATCTTCGGCGCCGACGATGGCCACGCCCTGTGTGGTATTCTGCACAGTGGTGTGGCTCAGGAGGTTGCCCGTTGAGCTCGGAGTGAAGAATACGCCCGTCCACTGGCGCGACATAATCTCAAATGATATGTCGCTCACAACATTGCCCGTGCGGTCGCCGCCCATCACCACCGGCGCCTCGGGGGTGCCTTCGGAGCGCAAGGTACCTCGCACAATGAGGGAGGCCTTGTCGTGGAAGCATAGCCGCGTGCCGGGCTCTATGGTGAGAGTGGCCCCCTCGGCCACCACGAGAGAGTCGTAGATCTGGTACGGTTTTGTGGCATTGAAGCGTGTGTCGGCATCGAGGGTGGTGGCACGGATGCGCTCCACATTCTGCCCGTAGGCAGCCACTACGACGCTTTGTGTGACGCCGTTTGTGAGGAAATCGACCTGAGCCTCGTAGTCGGCACCGAGGCCCGATGCTTCGGGCAGGGTGGCCTCCACGAATACGAAGATGGAATCTTTGCCGCGGATCTCAACTTCGGAGAAGCGCTCTCCGCTTATGCCGTCGACATTGATACGGAAGCATGAGGCATCTTTACCCGACACATGAATATCACTGATAGACAGTGATTTCGAGTGCGGGTTATGGACAAGGAAGCGATGTGTGGGCGTAGGCTCATCGGTAAACACTGTGCCGAAGCTGAGGGTGTCGACCGAAAAGCGGGGCTGGTCGGCCGGCGAGGTCGTGAAAGAGTCCTCGATGCAGCTTTGCGCAGCCAATATTGCGATGGAGAGGATGAGAGTGTGCAATAAATGTTTCATAGCAAATAATTAACGCCGAAAACCGCCGTTTATTGCCCTGCTGCAACAGAGCGCCCCCGCGGAGCTACTTACTTGCTCTGCGGGGGCGCTAAGAGTTTGCCAATATAGCGAATCAGTCCTCGTCTTTCTCGAGCTCGACGAATGCACGCCAAGTAGAGCCGAGGACGGCTTTGATACAGTTCTCCACGATATACTCTTTGGAGACCTCTTCGTCGAGGAGGAAAGAGCACTCCATGCGTATGTTCTCGCCGCGCACCACTGCTGTGGGGAGGTGGCGTCGGCAGTTGTGCCTGTTGGCGAGGTGGTAGAGGTCCTGCTGCGGTTTGTAGCCCGGAGCACCTGCGGCGTAGCTGAGCCTATTGTTGTTGATCATCACGTAGATGCAGACATCATAGGCGAAATCTTCGTCGGCTCGCTGCACGATCTGCATGTCGCCATCCTCGTCGATGCGTGTGGATATGTGGAGCTCATCAAGATAGCCCCTTATGAGGTTGCGGTCAATCGTCATTTCAAATTATAAATTAAAAATTATAAATTGGGCTCGGGGCGGCAAGTCATTGATGAGCACATCTTATAACTCATAACACATATCTCATAACTTCGCCTCACACGCTCCACTCTACTCCATCCTTGGTGTCCTTCACCGAAAATCCTATTGCGGCCATACGGTCGCGGATGAGGTCGGAGGTAGCCCAGTCCTTGCGCGATTTGGCATCGGCACGGAGGCTCAGGAGCAGGTCGACGGCCTCGCGGTAGGGCTTGAGGGAGTCGGCGCTGTCGGTGCTTCCACCATCGGGCACTATGCCGAGAATTTCGACCAGGAAAGTGTCCATGAACTTGCGCAGGGTGGCAATGTCGGCCTCGGTTGCTGTGGCTGTGTGGTCCTTTACCTGGTTGATTATGCGCACGGCATCGAATAGCACACCGATGAGGACGGGTGTGTTGAAGTCGTCGTCGAGGGCTTCGTAGGCACGCTTCTCAAGAGTGCTGACATCTACAGTGGAGGTGTCGGAGGGCTTGAGCTCGGCGAGCCGACGGTATCCGTCGAGCATACGCCCGAGGGCGGTCTCGGCCGACTTGAGGGCTTCGTTGGAGAAATCGACGGTGCCGCGGTAGTGCGCCTGGAGGATGAAGAAGCGAATGGTCATCGGCGAGTAGGGCTGGTCGAGGAGGGGGTGCTTGCCGGTGAAGAACTCATCGAGGGTGATGAAGTTGCCCAGCGACTTGCCCATCTTCTTGCCGTTGATGGTGATCATATTGTTGTGCATCCAGTAGCGCACGGCGTGAGCGTGGTTGTGAGCCACCGACTGAGCAATCTCGCACTCGTGGTGCGGGAACTTGAGGTCCATGCCACCGCCGTGGATGTCGAAAACTTTGCCAAGATACTTCTCGCTCATGGTCGAGCACTCGAGATGCCAGCCGGGGAAGCCTTCGCTCCAAGGCGAGGGCCAGTGCATGATATGCTCCGGGGCGGCTTTTTTCCACAGTGCGAAGTCGGCGGGGTTGCGTTTCTCGCTCTGTCCGTCGAGCTCGCGTGTAGTGGCCAGGAGTTCGTCGATATTACGGCCGGAGAGCTTGCCGTAGCCGTAGTCGCGGTTGAACTTGGGCACGTCGAAGTAGACCGAGCCTTCGCTTTCGTAGGCGTATCCGCTGTCGAGAATACTCTTTATATACTCAATCTGCTCGATGATGTGGCCCGAAGCGTGAGGCTCAATCGAGGGCGGGAGCACATTGAGAGCTTCCATGGCGTGGTGGTAGCGGTTGAGGTAGAATTGCACCACTTCCATGGGCTCGAGCTGCTCGAGGCGTGCTTTCTTTGCGATTTTATCCTCGCCTTCGTCGGCATCGTGCTCGAGGTGCCCTACGTCGGTGATGTTCCGCACATACCTCACCTTGTAGCCAAGGTGAGTGAGGTAGCGGAATACGATGTCGAAGGTGATTGCCGGACGTGCGTGCCCGAGGTGACCGTCGCCGTATACGGTTGGTCCGCACACATACATGCCCACCATGGGGGCATGCAGTGGTTTGAACGCTTCTTTGCAGCGGGAGAGAGAGTTATATATGCACAGCGAATGGTCTTTCATATCAAGCTTCGAAGGGGTTGGGTATGCCACCGTTGCCGGGCTTTCCCTGTGGCATCTTACGCTTGATTTCGCCGAAAGTCTGCTCGTACTTCACCACGTTGTCGCGCAGCGCGCCGAGGAGGTTCTTGGCGTTTTCGGGAGTCATGATGATGCGGCTCTGAACCTTAGCCTGGGGCATATTGGGAGCCACGGTGATGAAGTCCATGAAGAACTCCTGACCGGAGTGTGAGATTACGGCCAGGTTTGCGTAGTGGCCTGATGCTACTTCGGGAGTGAGTTCTATCTTGATTTCCTGCTGGTTGGGTTTTTCCATTTTAGTATTGTATATAGGGATTTATGAATTAGTTTTCGGGGCGGATAAAGCCGTTGTAGGGGTACTCTACCTGTTTGGTCTCAGTGACGCCTGAGCTGCCTTTATAGACGAGTTTGATGCCTTTGCAGCCGTCGTGCTTCACGATGTCGTTCATGTTGTAGGACATATAGAAGGCATAGTCGTTCATTTCCTGACCGTCGCCGGGCTCATAGAGCAGATGCACAGTGGGATATTCGTCGGCGAGGGTGGCCTCGTCGGCAACGAGCTCGCACTTCTTGGGGTTGGGTGCGCTGTAGGAGAGGAATACCACATTGAGGTATTCGCCGGTGCGGAATACATCGTTCATGTTAAGCGATGAAGTGAGCCACTGGCCGGTATCGGCAGCGCTCTTTGCGGGTATCTGACCGCCCTTGCCGATGGTGGGAGCGGCAGCGTAGATTTTGATGGGGCCGTTCTCGAAGCGACCGTTCTCGGCGGTGTAGCTGATGATGATGCGCTCGCCAACTTTCACTACTTCGCCGCTGATGGGCTGTGTGGTGGTGTAGGTGACAAGAGGAGAGTCGTTGAGCTTGCGCAGGGTGAGCACGGTGCCGGTGGCGTCGGTCGACTTGATGGTGACGATGTCGAGGTAGATCTGAGTCTGGGGGCCGTCGTCGTTGCTGTTGCAGGAGCTGAGGCCGATCATTGCGGCGATAGCCAGCAGAAGGGGTATAAATACTTTTGTCTTCATGTCGTTGTTTTGTTGTTTTCTTGAAATTGTTAAGGAGATGGATTTTAGCAAATTCTATTGTCGGTGACCGATTGGATTGCACCGTCGGCCATCCTCACTGTGAGGTCGGCACGGGCAGCGAGGCTTTCGTCGTGAGTGACAATGACGAATGTGGCACCTCTGCTGCTACGGAGCTCGAAGAAGAGGCGGTAGAGCTCGGCTCTGTTCTGCGAGTCGAGGCTGCCGGAAGGCTCGTCGGCAAAGATTACCTCGGGGTCGTTGATGAGCGCCCTGGCCACAGCTGCACGCTGACATTCGCCCCCGGAAAGCTCTGCGGGGCGGTGATCCTCGCGATCGGCCAGACCGAGCTCACCCAGCAGAGCGCGAGCCTTTGCGAAGGCCTCGCGCCTCGATGCGCCGGCAATGAGCGCGGGCATAGCCACATTCTCAATGAGGCTGAACTCGGGCAGGAGGCGGTGGAACTGAAAGACGAAGCCGATGTTTCGGTTGCGGAAGTCCGACAGGCGTGCATCGGGCAAGGCCGTCACGTCGACGCCATCGAAGAGCACGCTGCCACCGGCATCGGGGGTGCTTAGGGTGCCGAGAATCTGGAGCAAGGTAGTCTTTCCGGCACCGCTGGGCCCCACTATTGCGGTGATGCATCCGGGCTCAATGTCGAGGTTGATGCCCTTGAGCACCTTCAGGGTGCCGAAAGTCTTGCTTATGTTCCGGGCGCAGAGCATTGTGTGCCAAGATATACGATCCGATCAGCAGCAGCCACCGCAGCTACCGCCCTGACAACCGCAGTCGCCGCCTTCATTTTCGCCGCAGCCTTCGCCACAGCTGTGACCACAGCCACAAGCACAACCCTGAGCGGGCTCGAGCTCCTCGGGGGTCGGTTCGCGCACGGCGAGGACCTCGCCGATGTAGTGTACCTTGTCCTTAGCCAGGGGGTGGTTGAGGTCAAGGACAACAGCCTCGGGGGTGAGCTCCACCACGGTGCCGTCGATGCGGTAGCCGTCGGGGGTCATCAGAGGAATGAGAGCACCGGGGGTGAACATGGATTCGTCGAATTTACCGTCGACGGTCATGCGCTCGCGGGGGATTGTGTATATTTCTTCTTCGGTGTACGGGCCGAAAGCCTTGTCGGGCTCTGCCGTGAAGTCGAATTTATCGCCGGCCTGAGCGCCGAGGAGGTTCTCGTCGAGGGCTTCGACGAAGCCGAGAGTGACGCCGCAGATTGCGCGGTCGGGGTCGTCGGCGGTGACCTCGTGCACGAGATCTTCGGAGCCGTCGGGGTTTACGCGGAAGAGTTTATATGCTATCTCGAAATATTTTCCGGGTTCGATTTTCATTTCAATTCTGAGGTTAAATGATTACTTATTTCTGATTGGGTTCGGTGATTTTGAGGCGCTCGCCGGCGTCGTCAACTATCGAGCGGAAGTATCGCTCGTTGTAGCCACCGAATACCGGTTGCTCGGGCATACCGTCGGCGGTGCGGGCAAACTTGCCGTCGCGCTCCTTCTTGATATTACCGTCGAGGTACTTCACGAAGAGGTAGTCGCCGAGCTTCTTGTAGTCGGCTGTGGTCTTTTCGGCCCAGTGCTCGGTGACACCGTTGAGGTGCTTCTGCGCTGCGGCATAGTCCATGCCGGCAAGTGCTCCACCAAGGTCGGCCACGGTAGCTGTCATGGCATCCTCGAGGTCGCTCTGCACGCGCCTGATGTCGGGTATCATCTGCGAGTAGCGGTTGTAGGCCTGGTTTGCCACATAGTTGTTTACCCAGAACATCGCATCCCACGAGAGGGTGTAGAGGTCGGCCGTAGCGGGGTCGAGCGAGCGGGGCACTGCGGAGTTGGAGCTGAATACGGGCACGTAGGCGCAGGTGTTGGCATCGTCGACACCGAACCAGAGGATGCCCTTCATGGCATCGTGGCGGTCCTTGTTGAGGTCGGCCACGAAAGAGAAGCCGGTCTGCTGCGTGGCGATTGCGCGCTCATGTGTATACTCGGAGCCATCGACGGTGAATGTCATCGGGCGCCAGCGGTAGGGGCAGTCGAAGGGGCCTGCACCGATGTCTTTGGTCATGTCGAGAGGAGTGTCCTCGAAGTGGTCGCGCATCATCCATTTAAGGTCGGTGGCGGTGAGTTTCTTCTCGGGCTTCACCCACAGCGGGAATGGCTCGCCCTCGGCCTTGAGAATCCAGGGGAGGTAAGCATCCATGGCACCCTTGGGCGAGAAGCGGTTGAAGTAGCTCCACACACGGGCGTCGCAGCCTCGCACGGCACCGATGTCGGTGACGGCGTATGCCCGGGAGAAGTCGAAGTCCTCGTCCTTGCCGTCGAAATAGCCCTGACTGCGGGCGAAGGAGATCACGTCGGGCGAGTAAAGGGTCTCGGGGTCGTTGAGGGGGAATTTGTGAATACGTGCGTGGTTTGCATGGCCCGAGATGTAGCCGTCGGGCACTCTGCGAGCCACCCACACAGCGCCTTTGTCGGCCTTGCCTTTGCCAATGAGCTCCATGATCCACACCTCATTGGGGTCGGCAATGGAGAAGGACTCACCGCTTGAGGCATATCCGTAGTCGCGCACGAGGCCTGTCATGATGTCGATGGCCTCGCGTGCTGTCTTGGCGCGCTGGAGTGTGATGTAGATGAGCGAGCCATAGTCCACGGTGCCGGTGCCTTCGAGCTCGGGACGTCCGCCCCAAGTGCTCTCTGCAATGGCCACGCCATGCTCGTTCATATTTCCCACGGTAGAGCTGGTGGAGGGAGCCTCGGCAATGTCGCCGAGGTATCGGTTGCTGTCCCAGTCCACCACCTTGCGCACGGCCCCTGCGGGGTGCGTTGCGGCATCCTGGTGGTAGAGTGCGCCGTAGAGCGTGTGGCTGTCGGCAGCGTAGGTAATCATGGAGCTGCCGCTGTCGGTTGCTCCGGGAGTCGCGATAAGGCTGGTGCAAGCCAAGGCATCGCCTGCGGTTATTGCCGCGGCGGCCAGAGTGAGTATCGGTAAGTATCGTTGCATCGGTCTGTCGGTGGTTTTATATGCAAAGGTAGCAAATAATATTTGCACAAACAATTCTTTTAACTCGCGTTAAGTATTAAGTTAAGTATTGAACGATGCAGAAAACAGCCGCAAAGGCTTCGGACTTGCGCCCGAGTGCCCTTGCGGCTGCCCGTATTGATTGGAATGTGCGGCTACTTTTTCAGCAGAGCTTCGACGGCGGCACGCAGCTGACGGTCGTTGCCGCTCACGATGTCGGCAGGGGTGTTGTAGACCTCGATGTCGGGCATGAGCTGCTGGTTCTCGAGGGCTTTGCCATTGCGGTCGAGCGAAGTCACCTGCGGTATGCCGAACACGATCGAGGGGTCGATCTGACTCTCCCACCACACGGCGGTCATGGTGCCGGGCACGGGAGCACCCACGAGCTTGCCTATGCCGAGGGTCTTGTAGGTGTAGGGGGTACCGTGTGCATCGGAGTAGTTCGCTTCGTTGACGAGCATCACCGAGGGCTTGGTCCACTGCGAGAAGGGGTCGGAGCCGATGTAGCGCCCGCGCGGAGCATAGCGCACGTACTCACGGCCGCTGAGCAGGAGCGCCACGTCGTTGTGGAGCCAACCACCGCCGTTGAAGCGGGTGTCGACGACCACGGCATCGCAGTTGCGGAATTTACCGAGCAGACGGTCGTAGACGGTGCTGAAGCTCGAGCCGTCCATGCCCTGAATGTGCACGTAGCCCACACGTCCGTCGGAGAGACTGTCGACCACGGCTTCGTTGCGCTCCACCCACATTGCATAGCGGATGCCTCCCTCGGCACCGGCCGAGATAGGTTTGACGGTGGTGAGGGTGTCGGTGCCGTCGGGGCGGCGTATGCTCAGGCGTGTCTTCTTGCCGGCCTTGCCTTCGAGGAGAGTGTAGTAATCCTTACCGGCCTCGATGGGCTCGCCGTCGATAGCCATGATGATGTCGCCGACTTTCACGCCGGCTTTCTTGGCAGCAAGCGGACCGCGGGGCATGATGCCGCTGATTTTCAAACCGTCGCCGGTGTATGCTTCATCGTAGAATGCTCCGAGGGTGGCAGTCTGCAGCGAGGCGCCGCCGGAGTATGCCGAGGCACCGGTGTGCGAGGCATTGAGCTCACCAAGGAGCTCGCTGAGCATGATGGAGAAGTCCACGTTGTTGTCGATATGCGGCAGGAAGCGGCGGTAGTCCTCGCCATAGCCGGCCCAGTCGACGCCGTGGAGGTTTTCGTCGTAGAATTTATCTTTTACCTGCTGCCATGCGTGGCCGTAGATATACTCACGCTCGAGCGAGGGATGGCGGTCGTAGGGCGCCTCGAACTCAATGGTCTCTGTCTTGCCCGACGAAAGGTTGACCTTGCACATGCTTCCGTTCGAGAACATGAACACGTTCTCGCCCTTCTTGTCGGGGATGAAGCCGCCCCGCTTTCCGGCAGCCACTATCTCGGTGTCGCCCTTGCGGAGGTCGCGGCCATAGAGATTGTAGGAGCCATCGGGGGCGGGAGCTATGTAGTAGAGCTTATCGCCTTTGGGCGAGAGATAATAGCCGTGCATACGCGATGATGAGCCCGTGAGGCGGCGCATACGGTAGCGGCGGTTGGCAAGGTCGAATACCGAAGCATCGGGCTTCTCGTCCTTTTTGTCGGCTTTGGCCTTTTTCTTGCTCTTTTTCTTCTTTTTGTTTTTGTCGGACTTGTCAGACGAGTCAGACTTGTCTGACTTCTCGGCTTCTTCCTCGGCCTTCTCGGCGAGCTCGGCCTCTTCCTCGGTGAGGTTGAACTTATCCCAGGCCTCGGGGTCGAGCACCATGAGCATCACGTCGGTCTCGTTGCCCCAGCTGCCGTGGCTCTTCATGCCGTAGCGGCCTGTGGCGTAGGTGATAGCCTTGCCGTCGAGCGCCCATTGTGGAGCCCCATCGCTGTAGCCGCTTTCGGTAAGGTCGAAAACCTGCGAGCCGTCGGCAGCCACCAGAGCGATGTCGGAGTTGTTCCAACCGCCTGTGCCTATGTAGTCGATGATGAACCAGCGGCTGTCGGGACTCCAACGGTAGGAGATGTCGCCGTCGGCATAGGAGTAGTTGTACTTGCCGTCGAGCGCAGTGGTCACTTCCTTTGAGTCGAGGTCGATCACGCGCAGCTCGGTGCGGTTCTCGAGGAAGGCCACCTTCTTGCCGTCGGGGCTGAACTCGGGCTGCTGGGCCGTGAGGTCGGACTTATAGAGCGGCTCTTCGACGATGTCGGTGGCGTAGGCGAAGCTCTTCTCCTTGTCGTCCTTGATTTTGGCGGTAAAAAGCTGCCAGATGCCGTCGCGCTCGGAGTCGTAGACCAGCGTGCGGCCGTCGGGTGCGAAGCTGATATTGCGCTCCTGTGCGGGCGTGTCGGTGATGCGGCGCGTGGTCTTGTACTTGACTGAGGTCACATACACATCGCCGCGGAGAGTGAAGGCCACCTCCTCGCCGTCGGGCGACACGGCCATATTGTCGGCGCCGCCGTTCACATATCGCTTGATGTGGTCGGCATCGAAGTCGTCGGTCACAATATCGACAGCCACTTTGCGGGGCTGACCGCCGGGGGTGAGGGTGTAGATCTCGCCGTTGTAGCTATATGCCAGGAGCTTGCCGTCGGCACTTGCCGAGAGCGAGCGCACGGGATGGCGGTCGTAGTCGGTGAGCTTGCGCTTGCCTGAGCCGTCGAGTGCTGCGGTGTAGATGTTGAGGGTGCCGTCCTCCTCGCTGAGCCATGCCATGTGCGAGCCGTCGGAGCCGAGCCACACGGGGTTGCGGTCGTTGCCGCCGAAGGTGGTGAGGCGCTCGAAAGAGCCGTCGGCGCGGTGGAGGTGGATATCGCCCGTGCCGCTCGAGAGCTCGTGCTTGCGCCAGGCGTTCTCGTAGCTCTTGCGGTCCTCGAAGAGCATGTCGCCGCGGCTGTTGATCGAAGCGCTGCGGGTGTCGAGCGAGAGGTAGAGGCGGGGGCGGCTGCCGGGCTTGGCATCGACGATATAGGTCTGAAGGAAGAAGGGAGCGGTGAGGTCGGCTTCCGAGGGGAGGATGTCGGCCGAGAAGACGATGGCGGAGTCGCCGCTCCAGCAGCGCACCACCTCGTTGCCGCTGTGAGTGGTGATGCGCTTTGGCGTGCCGCCGGTGGCGGGCATCACATACACATCGTTCGAGCCCAGGCGGTTGCTGTTGAAGGCTATGCGCGTGCCGTCGGGGCTCCATGCGGGGTTGGTATCGTAGGCCGGGTCGGCAGTAAGGCGCACGGCTGTGCCACCCGCTGCGGGCACGGTGTAGATGTCGCCCTTGTAGGTGAAGGCAATGCGTGTGCCGTCGGGCGAGATGGCAGTGTTGCGTAGCCACAGGGGAGCCTCGGAGGCCCATGCGCCTGCGGCGGTCAGCGCCGCTGCCAGAGTAAGAAACAGACTCTTCATATTTCGCGAAATGTGATTGTATATATTCAATAGACGCAGCCGGAAGGCAATTGTTACATCGCCGCTGCAGTTTTTTACTGAAAAAATCGGTGCTTGCGCTTGCATATCAGCGAAATAATGCGTACCTTTGCCGCGCAAAAGAAGGGAGACCTTCCGATGCAGCTATTTTTAATCAACTTTTTTTATTAACTAATTAAATGACAGAATTAAAAAATTCTCCGATTGAGGACTTCGATTGGACCGCCTACGAAAACGGCGAAAGCGCCGGCGAGAAGTCGCGTGAAGAACTCACCCACGCTTACGAGGAATCCCTCAACTCGGTAAAAGACAAAGAAGTAATCGAAGGTACCATCATCGCCCTTAACAAGCGCGAAGCCGTGGTTAACATCGACTACAAATCGGACGGTATCATCCCGATGAGCGAATTCCGCTACAACCCCGACATCAAAATCGGCGACAAGGTAGAGGTATTCATCGAAAATCAGGAAGACCGCAAGGGCCAGCTCATCCTCTCACACAAGAAAGCTCGTGCAGCTCGCTCGTGGGACCGCATCAACGCCGCCCTCGAAAACAACGAAATCATCAAGGGCTACATCAAGTGCCGCACCAAGGGTGGTATGATTGTCGACGTATTCGGCATCGAAGCCTTCCTCCCCGGCTCGCAGATCGATGTGAAGCCCATCCGCGACTACGATGTATTCGTAGGCAAGACTATGGAATTCAAGGTTGTCAAGATCAACGAAGAATTCCGCAACGTGGTTGTATCGCACAAAGCCCTCATCGAGGCAGAGCTCGAGCAGCAGAAGCGCGAGATCATCTCTAAGCTCGAGAAGGGTCAGGTACTCGAAGGCACCGTCAAGAACATCACCTCCTATGGCGTATTTATCGACCTTGGTGGCGTCGACGGCCTCATCCACATCACCGACCTTTCGTGGGGCCGCGTAAGCCACCCCAGCGAAGTTGTCGCTCTCGACCAGAAGATCAACGTTGTGATCCTCGACTTCGACAACGACAAGAAGCGCATCGCCCTCGGCCTCAAGCAGCTCCATCCCCATCCCTGGGATGCACTCGATGCAGAGCTTAAGGTTGGCGACAAGGTCAAAGGCAAAGTTGTCGTTATGGCCGACTACGGCGCATTCCTCGAAGTCGCTCCCGGCGTAGAGGGTCTTATCCACGTGAGCGAAATGTCGTGGAGCCAGCACCTCCGCAGCGCTCAGGAATTCCTGAAGATCGGCGACGAAATCGAAGCTGTGATCCTTACCCTCGACCGCAACGAGCGTAAGATGAGCCTCGGCATCAAGCAGCTCAAGAAAGATCCCTGGGAAGACATCGAAGTGAAGTACCCCATCGGCAGCCGCCACACCGCCAAGGTGCGCAACTTCACCAACTTCGGCGTGTTCGTGGAAATCGAAGAAGGCGTGGACGGCCTCATCCACATCTCCGACCTTTCCTGGACCAAGAAAATCAAGCACCCCAGCGAATTTACACAGGTAGGTGCCGACATCGAAGTGGAAGTACTCCAGATCGACAAGGACAACCGTCGCCTCAGCCTCGGCCACAAGCAGCTCGAAGAGAACCCCTGGGATGTATTCGAGACCATCTTCACCGTAGGCTCCGTACACGAAGGCACTATCGTGGAAATGCTCGAGAAAGGCGCTGTCGTTGCTCTCCCCTACGGTGTTGAAGGCTTCGCCACTCCCAAGCACCTCACCAAGGAAGACGGCACACAGGCCAAGGTTGACGAGAAGCTCAACTTCAAGGTGATCGAGTTCAACAAGGACAGCAAGCGCATCATCCTCTCGCACAGCCGTACTTTCGAGGACGACAGCCGCGCAGAGAAGCCTGCAAACGACCGCAAGCCCAAGCGTGCAGCCGCCAAGAAGCAGGAAGAAGCTCCCGCAGCTACTACCACTCCGCTCGAAAAGACCACTCTCGGCGACCTCGAAGCTCTCGCAGCTCTCAAGGAAAAACTCTCGAAGTAATAAAGCACTTCTATATATCAGCGTCCGCCGGGCTCCTGCCTTCGGCGGACGCTTTTTTCATCATATAAACTGCAATGACACACGAATATAAGACACAGGGCACTTGCTCGCGCTGCATTCGCTTCCGCATCGACGATGAAGGACTCATCCACGACATAGATTTCGAGGGCGGCTGCCCCGGCAACACCACAGGCGTGGCTACACTGGCCGAAGGACGCCCCGCACGCGCCGTGGCCGACCTTCTGCGAGGCACCGACTGCCGCGGACGAGGCACTTCATGCCCCGACCAGCTGGCCAAAGCCATCGAGGAAGTTATGAGTTAAGAGTTATGAGATATAAGTTAGAAAAATTCGGCACAGCCTTTTCGGGTTGTGCCGAATTTTTCATATTTTGTCTTGAAACGAATGCACTTAAAACTCAGCATTTTTTCAAACCGCACTCTTACACGGCGCTCCATTGTTGCCCCCAGCTCGAGCGGTCGAGGGTGCGGTAGTTGACGGCTTCCTGCACGTGGCGCGGCTCTATCGAGGGCGAGGCATCGAGGTCGGCAATCGTGCGCGCAACTTTAAGAATGCGGTCGTAGGCACGTGCGCTCATATCGTACTTCTCCATGGCCCGCCGGACGATGGCGAGTGCTTCGGGCGAGAGTGCGCAGTAGCGTGCCATCAGACGCGAATTTATCTGTGCGTTGCAGTGCACTCCGGGCTCATCGGCATAGCGCTCGGCCTGGATGCGGCGGGCGGCTATCACGCGCTCCCTGATTGCAGCGGAGCTTTCGCCAGTCGACAGCCCTGAGAGCTCGTCGAATGGCACGGGCATGATTTCCACATGGAGGTCGATGCGGTCGAGCAGAGGGCCTGAAATGCGGTTCATATAGCGGCTAACGGCACCGGGCAGGCAGGTGCACCGCTTGGTGGGATGGGTGTAGTAGCCGCAGGGGCAGGGGTTCATCGATGCCACGAGCATGAAGCCGGCGGGATAATCGATCTGATAGCGTGCGCGGCTCACGCTGATGTGCCTGTCTTCGAGGGGCTGGCGGAGCACTTCGAGCACGGCGCGGGGATATTCGGGAAACTCGTCGAGGAAGAGTATGCCATTGTGTGCCAGCGATATTTCGCCGGGCTTGGGGAATGAACCACCGCCGACCATCGCTACGGGCGACACGGTGTGATGCGGCGAGCGGAAGGGGCGCACCGTCATCAGGCGCGAGCCGCGGGGCAGTTTGCCTGCCACGGAGTGTATCTTGGTGGTCTCGAGCGCTTCGCCCAGTGTGAGCGGCGGCATGATCGAGGGCAGGCGCTTGGCGAGCATCGACTTGCCCGAGCCGGGCGGGCCTATCATGAGGATGTTGTGGCCACCGGCACAGGCCACTTCAAAAGCGCGCTTTACATTGTCCTGGCCTTTGACGTCGGAAAAATCGCAGTCGTAGACGTTCTGCGCGCGTGCAAACTCCGCTCTTGTATCTACCACCATCGGGTCGAGCTTGAGCTCGCCGCGGAGGAAATCGGCCACCTGGCGCAGAGAGCTCACGCCGTAGACGTCGAGATTGTTTACCACGGCAGCCTCTGTGGCGTTTGCCTCGGGCACGATGATGCCCTTAAAACCGCGTGCACGGGCCTCTATGGCCATTGGCAGGACGCCCCTGACGGGGAGCACGGAGCCGTCGAGCGAGAGCTCTCCCATGATCATGTAGCGGTCGAGCTCGGGCGCCTCTATCAGCTCGCTTCCGGCGAGGATGCCGAGGGCGATAGGGAGGTCGTAGGCGGCCCCTTCCTTGCGGACATCGGCCGGCGCCATGTTGATGATGGCCGAGAGGCGCGATATATTGTAGCCCGACTGCGTGAGGGCAGCTCTGACACGCTCATGGCTCTCCTTCACGGCCGTGTCGGGCAGGCCGACGATGGTAAACTGAAATCCTTTGCCGATGACAATCTCGACTGTCACAACGATGGCATTGATGCCTTGGACGGCGGCTGCGTAGGTCTTGACGAGCATGACATCAACGTTTTAGCAATGAGTCGACCACTTCGGCGGCACGCCGTGCCGACACTCCTCGGTAAATCTGCCCGGCGGTGGAGTCGCACACCACGAAATAGGGCACGGAGGGCACGCCGAGGGGCTCCACGCTCATAGCGGCGAGGCCTCCGGGAGCCCAGCCTTGATGCCAGGAGGCGCTGTCGGCGGCGATGGATTTCTTCCACGCCACAGTGTCGGGGTCGAGGGAGATGTCGAGCACGCCCGGCGCCGATGCACGGTGGCGGGTGCTCAGGCGGCGCAGCACGGGGAGCACGCTGTCGGTGCGGATGTCGCCGGCGCTGCTCACGGCAATGAGCGATACAGGGCTCTGCGTGGGGTCGAAGGAGGAAAGGCTTCCGTCCGTGCCTATATACTTGACGGGCTTCACGGGGCCGTGTGCATCGGCGGTGATAAGGCGCTGCATGAGGTAGTTGTAGCCCTCGGTGAGCGACGATGGCCTGGCCTCGGCGGTGATGTAATCCATGAGCGAGTCGGCCTCCACGGGCGAGCGGGAAGAGTCGTAGGCGGTGAGCAGCAGCAGCGTGGACACCACGTCGGCAGGATTTTCCTTGATATATCGTGCCACTACGGGATTGGCATCGCGCTCGAGCTCATCGGCATTAGAGCGCAGGAAAGCGCTCCAGCGCGAGTTCACGTCGGAGCCGTCGGCCTCCACGGCGAAGGGCTTGGCCTGGTCGATATTGATGGTGTAGGTCTCGCCGTTGACCACATAGAGGCGGCCTATGGGGCGGTAGTCGTAGTCGGTGATTTCGAGCAGTGTGGGCTGCGACGCCGAGGCGAAGAACTCGAACTCACCCTCACGCACGCCCGTGATGAGGGTGCGGTAGACACCGTCGGCGTAGTATCCGGCACGGAGGTTCATGGTGGGCTTGCCTTCGATAGTGCCGTTGACACGGAACTGCTCATCGTCGGAGCATGATCCTGCGATGAGTGCCGTCAGGAGGAGGAGGATTATGGCGCGGAGTGAACGGTTCATAGCTTAAAAATCGCTGAAAAGTTTTGGCCTGATGAGGAGGCCGATGCGGATTTGCGAGTGGAATTTATTGTACTCGAGCAGCCCCTCGCCGTAGCCGTTGTAGAACTGGAGGAAGAGGTACTGGTTGTCGCGCTTGAAGATGCGGTATGATACGTCGACGATGGTGTTGCAGCTGCCTATGCGGTGACGCGGCACTATGGTGACTCCGCCGGTGAAACGGCGGTCGTCGCTCACGACCTGAAAGCCGAACTGGCAGAAGCCGCAGTAGTCGACGATGTCCTTGTTGTTGCCGCCGTCGACGATAGGAGCCCATATCTTGCCGTGCACCATGAGATTTTTGGTGACCATGACGTTTGCGGCCAGGGCCACGCGGTTCCATGAGCGCGACTGGATGCTGTCGCGTCCGTTGCTCTCGTGCTCGATGAGGAATGTGAGCTTGCCTATATACCGGTTCTTGACGAAGAGAGGCTTTGTGAGGCCTATACCGGGGTTGAAGTTGAGGTCGGTCATAGGGAGAGAGTTCTCGAGCACGTTCCAGAAGCATTTCTGAGTGTAGAATAGATAGAGGTATGTGCCCCAGGGGAGCGTGGAGCGTGTGAGGCGCTGCGATATCGAAATCTGGAACTTGACGTTTGTGTTGCTCTTTGACGCCTTGGGGCCGAGTGGCGGGCCGAAGATGAAGTAGTTGTCCTTGTATAGGCCGAAGTATGGCTGATTGGAGAAGTCGCGCTTGACACTGTCGGCATCGAGGGGGTCGCCACCGCCGGTGACAAGGATTTGAGCCGAAGCTCCGAGGCCGAGCATCAGCGACAGGAAGAGGAGTAATATGCGGAGTAGTGCGGACATTCTGCTGTGATGGATGATGATTTTGCAAATTTAAGCAATTTCAGCCGCATAAACCCTACGCCGAGGTAAAAAAAAGAGTGCGCCCTGCAATGAGGACGCACTCTGAAGACTTATCTACTAAGAATTACTTCTTGGTGATTTTAACAGTGTTTGGCTGCTTGGCGAAGTCGAGGGTGATGTCGTAGGTGCCATCCTCGTCGACGGTGAGGTTTCCGCCGTTCTGCACGATGTTGTTGATGTCGCCACCGTAGCTTACAGCCCAGGCGTGGTCGACGCAGAACTTGAATTCTTCGCCGGCCTTGAGCTCTACGCCCTTAATCGACCAAGTGCGGAAGCGCGAAGCGGAGGTAAGCTCGGGAGCGGTCTCGAGAGTCCAGTCGTTGAACTGACCGATGAGCTGGATGGAGTTGACGGGAGTTACCTTCATCTTGAGCGAGCCGACGTTGACGGAGATGTAGTAGAGGCCGTTTGTAGCGGAGAAAGCAGTGCCTTCGCCGGCTGAGGCAAATGCCTGGATTTGGGCGGTGACTACACCGTTTGCGTCGGTGGTGATTTCAGTGTCCTTGGGGTCGCCGCCTTCCTCGGGAGTTTCCTTGGCGAGGAGGTATACGACGCCGTCGTTAGAGGGCTGGGCAGTGAAGTAGTATGTGCCGTAGAGACGCATTGTGCCGTCGTAGTTCACGTAGTCGTTTGTGAAGAGCTTGAGCACGCTTGCGAAGTTCGACGAGCTTGTGGCACCGCCGGGCACGTAGAGGCAGTCGTAGGCAATCGACACGGTGTAGGTGTTCTTGAGCACGTCGATCGACACCAGGTAGGGAGTCATGTTGGTGGCCTCGAGCACGGTAGCCTCGGGAGCGGCACCGGCTGTGAGGGTACCTTCGTCGATAGCGTTGGTAGCTTCTGCGGGCACGGGGTTGAGGGTGGATGTGCCATCGGTGGTTCCGACGCTGATAGTCCACTCTATGCCACCTGCGGGAGCTTCCACGCGACCGGCGAACTGGCCGTTGTCGTAGACGCTGGCGGCAGCTTCCACCTTATTGAGGCGGAGTGTGAGCCACTGCTGAGTGCCGCAGGGACGGTACATGAGGTAGTAGTCGTAGCCAAGCTGCACAGCGGGAGTGAAGGGAGTGACCTTGTAGTCGTACTTGCCGTAGAGGTAGTCGGCACCGCCGAGGCGCATCTCCGAGGTACCCTGCACGGCGTAGGCAGCCACGCGGGTGTAGAGCTGAATCTGACCGGGGTCGTGAGTGAAGGTGTCGTAGATTGCGGAGTTGAGGGTTGAAGGAGCCACAGTGATGAGATCGCCTTCAAGCTTTGTCTCCACAAGGGTGGTCTTTGTAAATTCAGGGGTGTTCGACACCTCGAAGCGGAATACGAGGTCGAAAGAGGAGGGGAAATTCTGAATTGCCGTCACCTTTGCCAGAGTGAGGCGCTCGCCGGCATCGGCCAGAGGCTGAAGGTCGATCACAGTCTCGCCGCCGTTGACCTGCTCAATGGTGAGGTCGCTGCTCGAGAAGAGGTCGAGTTCGGGAAAGGTTGCGGGCTCGGGGTTGGGGAGCATGTCGTCGCATGCAGCAAAACCCATCGCGAGCGCTATCCCGAAGATAAGTGCTGATTTCTTCATATTGAGTTTGAGCTGTTTTTCTGTTTAGGAAATTTATTCGGAGATAGCAGTGAACACGGGTTCGTTGATGCCGGTAGCATCGGGAGCAACGGTCACGTTCCAGTTGCCGACCTTGAAGTAAACCTTGGGCTTGTTCTTGTCCACGAGGCTCACAGCGATGGTCATCTGAGTGGGCACGTCGAGGAGGACGCCCCAGTTACCCTTGCCATATACGGCATTGCCGGTGTAGAAGGAGCCGGGGTTCATGCCGTCGGAGAAACCGCCGGTGATGGGCTCAACGTAGAAGTCGGCTTCGTTGGAGCCTACCATCTTGGAACCGTCGCCCCAGCCGGAGAGCTCGGTGAAGAAGCGCCACTGGGTGTTGTAGTCGTTGCCGGAAGCTCCTGCATGTACGCTCTCGGTGTCGGGCATGAGGAAGGAGCCTGCATAGATGCGTGCACCGATAGCATCTTCGGGCTCGATGAGCTGCCAATCCTTGTAGAATGTGGCATTGGCGGCACTGGGCTCAGTGAAGCCGTTGCAGTCACCGCAGATGTAGATCACACCGGCCACGGGCACTGCGAATGAAAGCTGCACATTGGTGTAGCTCACGCTGTTGCTCGAAGCCACAAGGCTCGAGGGCACGCCGGGGATCTGGCAGGTGGCACGGAAGTAGACTGTGAGGCCTTCTGTGGCACCGCCGTTGGCGATATATTCGTCCCAAGCCTCAGGGCTGTCGATGCCGAGGAGATTGCACATAGCCAGCGCGAGGTCGTAGGTGCGGAGGCTCATGGCGGGGTTGTTGGCATCCTGGTTGTCGATGCTCTTGTAGGTGGCGGGGGTGACAACGTTGTCGGCCTCGTCGCGGATTTCGTCGGTGAACTCATTTGTGAGGCTCACCTGAGCACCGTAGACGCACTGCGTGGCTACGCCGTAGTCGGCCTGGCCTGAGCAAGTGAGGCTGAAGGTGGATTTATTGTCTTTGTCGTCGGTAGTGGCCAGATACTCATTCTGCAGCGGAGGAGTGTGCACTTTGAAGGAGTCGGCGGAGGGCTCGTGGTAGACAGGCTTCTCGGTGTCGGCGCAGGCGCTCATGGAAGCGGCGAGGGCCACACCGGCCATCATATATATGAATTTTTTCATTTTAAATTCCATTTAAGAGTTGCTGTAATGGATTAATAGCCGGGGTTCTGGCCCACGGTGACCACGTACTGGTAAGGAACGGGGAACACGGCGCGTGTGTCGGCAATCGAGGTGCCGGTGTACTCGCCGCCCTTCCACGACCAGAGGTAGGATGAGCCGGTGTAGAGGTTGAAGCGGATGAGGTCGGAGCGACGGTAGCCTTCTTGATAGAGCTCGCACTGGCGCTCGTGGAGGATTTCGCTTGCTGTGGGAGCGGCGATGGGGTCGAGGCCTACACGCTCACGCACCTTATTGAAGTAGAAGTAGCCGTTGCAGTCGACACCTCTGAGCTGGCACTCGGCGAGCATGAGGTATGCGTCGGCGAGGCGGAACACGGGGAAGTCGACGGGGCTCATCTGCGAGGTAGCCACGGGTGTGGGATAAGGCTTGCGGAGTGCATCCTTCTCGTCGGCGGAGAGGTCCTTGTTTTCTTCGAGGGCATCGTTGAATGCCTTGGCAGCATCGAACTCGGCCACGAGAGCGGAGTTGTAGTAGTCGTTTTCGTCGGTGAATGTGAACTTCACGCTCATGTAGCCGCAGGAGTTCTCCTTATAGCTTACGAGGTCGGGGATTTCTTCCTGATAGCTGCCTTCGTAGACGAGGCGGCGGGGGTCACCCTGGAGAGCCTTGGAGAGCTCGGGGCGCATACGCAGACCCGACCAGGGAGTGCCGGGGAAGCCGAGCATGAGGAGCTGACGCGAGAGGGGAGAGTCGGCAGCGTCGGCTTCCATGTAGGTGGCGCAGGTGAGCGAAGTGGTGCCGCCCCATGTCTCGAGCGTACCTACCGACTGGGGGAAGGCGAAGAAGATTTCGCCGTTGCCTACATACTTGCTGTTGGAGGCGCAGAAGAGGTACTTGTACTCGGGAGCGAGGCTGAGGTTCGACGACGAAGCCACTACGTTCTTGAGGGCATCGGCGCACTCTTTGTACATGGCAGTGCCGGTGTATACCTCGGCGTTGAGGTAGAGCTTGGCAAGGATCATGTAGCCGGTCTCACGGTTCACACGGCCGTAGACCTGCTCGGAAGCGGGCTTGAGGTTGTCGACGTAGGTGGTGAGGTCGGCAACGACAGCTTCGAAGAGCTGCTTGCGGTCGTAGGTGGGAGGAGTGGCGCCTGTCACCGAGTTCTCGTCGATCCAGGGGCCGCGGCCGAAGAGGTCGATGTTCTGGTAGTAGGCGTAGGCACGGAGTGCACGGGCTTCGGCATCCATCTCTTTGATTTCCTGGTCGGTGAAGCCGAAGCCGGGGCCGTAGGCGTGGAGCGTGCTGATAAATGTGGAAGCGAGCTTGCAGGTGTGGTTCTCACGCGAGAAAGCGCCGTAGATCCACTCGTTGGTGTCGGTCCAGATATTCTTGTTGAGCACCTGGTAGCCGGGGTCCTGCCACTTCTCGGAGATGAAGAACTCGTCGGAAGTGATTTCATTGAGGTCGGTGTGCACACGGGTGAACACTGTGCGACCGCCGTCGGAAACCGACAGACCGTCGGAGGTGTAGAAGTCGTAGTAAAGACTTGCCAGATAGCCTTCGATGTCGGCCTTCTCGGTAGGTTCGGTCTTGATGTTGGGGTCGGTAGGCTTCACATCGAGGTCGCCCACGCAGGAGCTTGCCAGCAGCGAGCCGGCAGCCACAATACCGCCAAGTATATATTTTGAAAATTTCATATTATACTATAAGATGAGTTCGGGATTATATAAAGCCATTAGAAAGTGGCAACAACGCCGAGCGAAACCTGCACGGGGCGGGGATAGGGGCTGTTGTCGAGACCCTTGTTGAAGGAAACTTCGGGGTCGAGGCCTTTGTACTTGGTGATTACGAAGGGGTTCTGCACGGCTGCGAAGAGGCGGAGGCGGAGCTTGTTCTGGATAAGGTTCTGCCATGTGTAGCCAAGGGTGATGTTGTCGCAGCGGACGAACGATGCGTTCTGCACGAAGTAGTTGCTCAGGCGCACTTCCTCACCGCGGCTGCAGTTGAAGAGGTATGTGTCGCTCATGATGTTGTAGACGGGAGTTGTGGCAGTGGCAGTGGCGGGGAATACGGAGCCCGACTGAGTCTGGTTGTAGGCCCAGTTGTCGAAGTTGCCGCGGAGCACGAAGCCGAGGTCCCAGTTCTTATATGTGAAGGTGTTGCTCCAGGTAGCTGTGAATGCGGGTGTGGGGCTGTGGTAGAGGATGCGGTCCTCTTTGGTGATCACGCCGTCGCCGTTCTGGTCCACATACACGCCTTCGAGGGGGTTACCGTCGTTGTCGTATACCTGCTCGTAGACATAGAAGGAGTAAGCGGGTTCGCCCACGGTGTGCTTCTGCACGCGGAGAGCGTCGCCGATGCCGCCGGTGGTGCCGTCGTAGCCTTCTGCCAGGCGGGTAATTTTGTTCTTGTTCCAGGCGAAGTTGAGGTTGGAGGTCCAGGTGAAGTCCTTGGTGACGATGGGTCGGGTGTTGATGTTGAACTCGATACCGACGTTCTCAAGGTCGCCGCCGTTGATGATACCTACGTTGGAGAGGTTGGAGCCTGCTGCGTAGTCGGCTTCCACGAGGAGGTCCTTGGTCTTGCGGACGTAGTACTCGATGCTACCGTTGATGCGGTTGTTGAGGAAACCGAAGTCGATGCCGACGTTGTAGGTAGTGGTCGACTCCCACTTGAGGCCTGCGTTGAACTTGGAGGGGGTGAAGGGGAATACTACGCTGTTCCAGTTGCCGAAGAGGGGATAGCGGCCGGAGAGGTTTGTGGAGGTGTAGTACTGGGGCAGATAGGGGAAGAACTCATTGTCGAGACCCTGCTGGCCGGTGATACCGTAGTCGAAGCGGATCTTGAGGTCGTTCATCCACGATTTGGCACCCTGCATGAAGTTTTCCTCGATGATGCGCCAGCCTACTGCCACAGCGGGATATGTGCCCCAGCGGTTCTCCTTGGCAAAGCGCGAGGTGCCGTCGCGGCGCACGGTGGCGGTGAGCATGTAGCGGTCCATGAAGGTGTAGTTGAGTCGGCCGAAGAACGACACGAGCTGATATTCGCGTGCATAGTGCGAGGTGGGTGCGTACTGGTAGCCGGCGAGCTCAGCCGCGGGCACGCTGCGCACACCGCCGTCGGGGGTGGGGAGCTCGAATACTTCGGTGCAGTTCACGATTGCGGGGTCGACCTTGGAGGCGTTGTGGCCCTGGTTCTTGAAGTGCTGCCAGGAGTAACCGGCTGTCACGTCGAGGTCGGAGTGGATTGCGTCGAAGGTCTTGTTGTAGTTGAGATAGAAATCGAGCATGGTGGAGAGGTTCTCGTCGTTGAACATCTGCTTTGTGCCATAGCCGTTCTTGATCTGGGTCACGTCGCCGTTGGTCACGTCGGGGCCTACGGAGCCGTCGTAGCGCACGGAGAAGGTGCCGTTCCAGTTGTTGGGGGCGCCTGCGTTGGTGAGTTTGTACGACTCGCCGTGGCTGTAGTCGTAGCCGAGGTTGAGGTTGGCGCGGAGCTCGTTGAGGAAGGGCATCTTGAGGTCGATCTGGAGGTTGCCGACGCTCTGATATACTTTCGACCTCTCATTGTACTCCTCAATCTGAGCCACGGGGTTGGTGGCCATGAGGGTGTTGATCGAGGAGCCGGGGCTATTGGGGCCTGCGATGCCGCCACCGCTCACGTAGGTGGTCCAGTTGTTGAAGGCGGGAGCGTCGCTGTGCACGGGCAGGGTGGGGTTGAAGGTCACGGCTGCGCCGAGGCCGCCGCCGTCGTAGCGGTTCTGCACGTAAGCGCCCTTGACGTTAGCGTTGACGCTGAGGAGGCCGTCGAAGAACTTGGGAGTGAGGTTGATGCTACCAGTGAGGCGCTTCATGCCCGAAGTCTTGATGATACCCTGGTTGTCGGTGTAGCCCACAGCCACACGGTAGGGGAGGAAACCTGCGGTACCGCCCACGGAGAGGCTGTAGTCGTGCGAGAATGATGTGCGGAGCACTTCTTTCTGCCAGTTGGTGTTTGCAGTGCCGAGGCTGAGGTACTGGTCGCTTTCCTCGCCGTAGCGCTTGCGGATGAAGTCGCGGAACTCACCTGCTTCCATCATGTTGACGTAGTTGCGGGGAGTGTTCACGAAGAAGTTGGCAGCGAAGTTGACCTGCGGGCGTCCGCTCTTACCGGTCTTGGTGGTGATGATGATCACACCGTTCGATGCGCGGCTACCGTAGATGGCAGTTGCCGAAGCGGACTTAAGGATAGAGATGGTCTCGATGTTCTCGGGGTTGACGAGCGAGAGGGGTTCGAAGAGCCGGTCACACCTTTATTATCCATAGGCACACCGTCGATCACGATAAGAGGAGCAGTGGTTGCGTTGAGCGATGCACCACCGCGGATGGTGATGTTGGCACCGCCGGCAGGGCTACCACCGTCGGTCGTAACAACCACACCGGGGCTTGCACCCACGAGGAGATCCTGAGCTGTGGAAGCGAGGCCGGCCTCGATGTCGGAGGGCTTAACCACGCCGAGCGAGCCTGTAGCGTCGCTCTTCTTCACAGTACCGTAGCCCACGACCACGAGTTCGCTCATCGACACTGCATTGGTGCGGAGCTTGACGGTGATGTCGGTGCGGTTGTCGACAGGCACTTCCTGCGTGTCGCAACCCACATAGGACACGATTAGAGTAGCGTTGGGCGCTACCTTGATTGTGAACTTACCGTCAATGTCGGTGACGACGCCTAATTCGCCGCCACCCTTCACAGTGACGCTTGCACCGATGGCGGGCTCGCCCTCGGGTTCATACACAGTACCGTTCACTGTGATGTTTTGCGCAAAAGCCGGCAGCGCCAAGGCGAGCACCAGGAAGAGTGCTGTCAGAGCCCTGCGGGTCATTTGTAAACAAATGTTTTTCATGCAAGAGTTTTTTGAGTTGATATTTTATGTTTTGTTATTCTTAGGGTCAGATGCGAAAAATCGCGGCGGCACAAATGCCGTCGGCAGCAATTAGTTCTGAAAGAGGCGATAAGTATGGCATTAGACTCGCGCTCGTGACAAATTAGCAACTGATGTAAATAAAATGACTATAATCTCCGGCATCTGCGGCAGCCTTTACGTGCGACTTGCGGCAAACGCTCCACAAAGGAAGTTAAAAAAAGTGACATAAGTTCAATGTCGGCGGGCAAAAATCGCGAGATGGCGAAACTTTAACGTATTTAACTTAAATACAGTTGCGCATTTTAACATTTTGGAGCCGAGCTCTTTTTTGCACTCTTCTTGCCGCAGCCGCGTTTTTTTGTTAATTTTGCCGTCAACACCCATCAATAGAACCCATGGACAAAAAAGGTAAAATAATAGTGATTGCCGCACCCTCAGGCTGCGGAAAGTCCACTATCATCAACGCGCTGCTCGACGGCGGCGACCTCAACCTCGGCTTTGCCGTGTCGGCCACCACACGCCCGCCGCGCGATGGCGAGGTCGACGGCCGCAACTACTACTTCATGACCGAGGAGGCCTTCCGCGACGCTATCGCCGAAGGCGGCTTCATCGAATTTGAGGAGGTATACCCGGGCCGCTTCTACGGCACACTCCGCAGCGAGATAGAGCGCATCACCGGCCAAGGCCACAATATAATCCTCGACCTCGACGTGAACGGCGCCCTCGGCGTAAAGAAAATCTACGGCGACGACGCTCTCACCATCTTCATAGAGCCGCCCACAATCGACGAGCTGCGCCGCCGCCTCGAGTTCCGCGGCACGGAGACACCCGAGGTGATCGACGTGCGCGTGGACCGTGCACAGTACGAGATATCGCGCGCCCCGGAGTTTGACTGCCGCGTGGTGAACGACCGCCTCGACACTGCCATCAACGAGACGCGCAACCTTATCGGCGGCTTCACCGCCCTTAGCTGATGGAGACGATAGGTATCCTTGGCGGGTCGTTCAACCCGGTCCATATCGGGCACATGATTCTCGCCTCCTACCTGGTGCAGTGGGGCTATGTGGACAAGGTGTGGCTCACCCTCTCGCCGCGCAATCCGCTCAAGGACCCCGGCGAGCTCCTGCCCGACATGAAGCGCCTCACCATGCTCTCCATCGCCTCGAAGGGAGCCGACGACATCGACATCTGCGACATAGAGCTCTCGATGCCGAAGCCCTCGTACACCATCAACACCCTCGACCTGCTGCGCGAGCGCAACCCCGACTGCCGCTTCAAGCTCATCATTGGCAGCGACAACTGGCGCATCTTCGACAAGTGGCGCGAGCCCCAGCGCATCCTCGACGACTACGGCGTGATAGTATATCTGCGGCCCGGCTATCCCGTGGCCGACGAGCACATCATAGGCCTCGAGGTGGTCGACGCACCGATGGTGCACGTGTCGAGCACCTTCATCCGCGCAGCCATAGCAAAGGGCCGCAACATGAACTATTTCCTGCCCGCAGGCGTCTACAAGTACATAATGGACAATAAACTCTACACGAGGAGTTAAGAGTGATGAGTTATGAGATATGAGTTGAATGTGTCTTCTCCCAACTCATCGCGTAGCTCAAATCTCATAACTCGAAAACACTCATATCTCATATCTCATAACTCATAACTTGAAACGAATGTCTCCCGCAGCCCTCAGCCTGGCCACACTTTCGCTCGAATACTGCAAAGTGGTGGCAGCAGCCGCAGAAACGGAGCCGCGAGTATTTCTCGCCGACATGCTCCGGTATCTGCCGCGCATATATATGACCATATCCGATATAAAGCCCTACGAAGATGAGCCCGAAGCCGAAGTCTATGAGACCGGCGCAATCTACGACAGCATCACCGAGGAGCAGTACGACAGCGCTCGCACCGACATGGCCCGCGCTCTCGGCCAATACGACGTTTTCCTCGACACCGCCGTGGCCGACATGCAGTACTCCGACACGCCGGTGGCCGTATCGCTGGCCGAACTGCTTGCCGACGTCTTCCAAAATATGGCCGACTTCGCCGCCACCATGGCGCAGGCCACCGACGAAATCATGCCCGAAGTACTCACCGAGCTCAAGTACCGCTTCGAGAGCTTCCTCTCCGACACTATCTGCCGCGCCCTCCGCGCCGCAAACCATGTGTACTACAACGCCGACTTCGACCAATAACGAAACTCCTTAGCCATGAATAGACACATCTGTGAGCAGCCCGAAGCCTATGCTGCCGACCTTTGCAAATTTCTCGACGACTCGCCCGTGAATTTCTGGGCCGTCGACACCGTGCGCCACCGCCTCGAGGAGCATGGCTTCTCCGAGCTGAAAATGGAGGAGGAGTGGACGCTCACCCCCGGCGACCGCCGCTACGTGACCAAAAACGGCTCAGCCATCTTCGCCTTCATCGTGGGGCAGGCCGACGCCGCACGCGGCTTCAACATGGTGGCCGCCCACAGCGACTCGCCCGGCTTCCGCATCAAGCCCAAGTGCGAGATGCCCTTCGAGGGCGGCGGCCTCAAGCTCAACACCGAGGTGTACGGCGGTCCGATTCTCTACACATGGTTCGACCGCCCGCTCTCTGTGGCCGGCCGCGTGATGCTGCGCTCGTCGGACCCGCTGCACCCCGAGATACGACTGCTGCGCATCGACAGGCCCATCCTCATCATCCCGCACCTTGCCATACACTTCAACCGCGCCGTGAACGAGGGCAACAAGCTCTCCAAGCAGAAGGATATGCTGCCTGTAGCAGCCATCGACGGCTGCGAGGCAAGCGAGGGCTTCGTGCGGCTTGCCATCGCCGACGAGCTCGGTGTGGCCGCCGAGGATATCATCGACTACGACATCTCGCTCTACACCACACAAAAGGCCTGCTGCACAGGCTATTGGGGAAATATGATAAGCTCGGGGCGGCTCGACGACCTCTCGATGGTGCACGCAGGCCTCACCGCGCTGCTCCTAAAAGCCGATGTGCCAAGCGATTACACACGCGTCCTCGCCATCTTCGACAATGAGGAGACCGGCTCAGGCACCAAGCAGGGTGCAGCATCGCCTGTGCTCGAGCACATCCTCCGCCGCATAGTCTACTGCAAGGGCGGCAGCGAGGCCGATTTCTTCCGTGCCGTAGCAAGCTCCTTCATGATTTCTGCCGACAATGCTCACGGATTTCATCCCAATTACCCCGAGAAATACGACCCGACAAACCACCCCGTGCTCGGCGGCGGCCCCTGCATAAAGGTAAACGCCAACTGCAAGTACATGACCGACGCCGAGTCGGCAACCGTATTCGCCACGCTGTGCGAGCGCGCAGGTGTGCCGTGCCAGTACTTCGTGAACCACAGCGACGTGGCCGGAGGCTCTACCTTGGGCAACATACTCACCTCGCAGATACCTCTTCGCGGTGTCGACATGGGCGCGCCGCTCTGGGCCATGCACTCGGCCTGCGAGACCGGCGCCATCGCCGACCACACGGCTTCGTGCAAGGCCTTTGCCGAGCTCTTCGGGCTCTGACGCTCTTTTAAGGTCTTTAAGGAAAATAAGGTCTTTAAGGTCGTGGATGACCTCAAAGACCTTATCTTTTTTTCACTCTGTTCTCTTTTACTTGAATGCCTCGGCAGCCTCGCGGATGGCATAGAACATGCGCCTGTCGGCCTCGGTGAGTTCCACATGGCGGCGCGCCATCATGCGGGCGGCGATGTCGAAGAACTTCGTCATCGACACTTCGCTGAAGCCTGCCGTAGAGCCTTCGCTGAAGGAGGGCACGAAGTTGCGCGGGAAGCCCGAGCCGTGGATATTCACACCTACACCAAGCACCGTGGCGGTGTTGAACATGGTGTTGATGCCGGCCTTGGAATGGTCGCCCATAATTAGGCCGCAGAACTGCAGCGTGGTGCGTGAGAAGCGCGCCGTAGGATAGTTCCACAGGCGGATGGGAGTGTAGTCGTTCTTCAGATTCGAGGCCACACAGCCTGCACCGAGGTTGCACCACTCACCTATCACGGCATTGCCGAGGAAGCCGTCGTGCGCCTTGTTGGAGTAGGCCTGCATCACCACATTGTTGAGCTCGCCGCCCACCTTGCAGTAGGGGCCGAGGGTGGTGGCACCGTAGATTTTCGAGCCCATGTTGACCACTGCATGAGGGCAGAGAGCCACGGGTCCGCGCAGCATGGAGCCCTCCATAATCTCGGCATCGCGGCCCACGTAGATGGGGCCCGACTTGGTGTTGAGGAAGGCGCCCTCCACACTCGCACCCTCTTCGATGAAGATGAGCGAGGGGTCGCCTATCACGGTGTTGGTAGCGCTCAGGGGCTGCGACTCACGCCCTGCCACGATACGCTCGAAGTCGGCAAGGAGAGCTTCGCCGTTGAGCATGAAGATGTCGTAGAGATGCTTTACCGACAGCACATCGCCATCGTAGGCACGGCACACAGAGCCCGTGCCGCGGCGCGCCACGCACACATCGGCGGCCATCAGGCACTCATCCTCGCCAAGGGCCGCCACAGCCTCTGCAAGGGCCTTTGTAGGCAGCACATGCCCTGCGAGGAATATTGCGTCGGTCGGGTCGGGGCAAGGCCTGAAAATCTCTTTTAAATAATCGGTGGCGGCATCCCAGAAATATTCGCCGGGAAGCAGAGCCTGCCACTTCTCGGCGATGGTGGTGATACCCATGCGGAGAGCTCCGACGGGGCGGGTATAGGTCAGCGGCAGAAGCTCGGCACGGATGGCCGGATCATCGAAAACAACAAGTCTCATACTAAGTAAGTCTTAAAAATTAATACGCATAATGAACCTTAGTAAGCCGAGAAGTGCTTTATATCCTCCGGGGCGACTTTCGGGCACTTTCTTTCCTCGTCATCAGTCGTGTAGCACGCTACACTCCTTCTTCCTCAAAAAGAAATCGCTCCGAAATTCATCCCCGTATGATATAAATTAATTTTTGCGACTTACTTACTACAATTTAAACAGAGCCGCAAAAGGAAGTACTCTTGCGGCTCCGGTAGAATTTTGGCTGATGAAATCAGTAAGTGATGAGTGAAGTCACCTCAGCATCTTCGGGCAGCGCTGCGCGGCCGTTGAGAGCAGAGAGCTCCACGATGAAGTTCACATAGATTTTCTTGGGGTTGAGACTCTTTACGAGCTTGTAGGCAGCAGCCATGGTGCCGCCGGTAGCAAGGACGTCGTCGTGAAGGACCACGATATCGTCGGGAGTGATGGCATCGCGATGGATTTCAATCACGTCGGTACCGTACTCCTTGGCGTATTCCTGGCGGATAGTGTCGGCGGGGAGCTTGCCGGGCTTGCGTGCGGGCACGAAGCCTGCGCCGATTTCGTAGGCGAGGATGGAGCCGCCGATGAAGCCACGCGACTCAATGCCTACAACCTTGGTGACACCTTTGTCGCGATAGAGCTGCGAAAGATCCCAGCCGATGATGTGGAGAGCGCGGGGATCCTTGAAGGCTGTGGTGAGATCCCTGAAGAGGACACCCTTGGTGGGGAAATCCTGGACGTCGCGGATGTGTTTTTTGATGTATTCCATATCTAAATAATTTATTGATTTACTTTATTTTGAAGCCAAATTGTTTCACGTGGAACAATCATCGGGCTTTATCTGTTCATGAGCAAAAGGAGGATATTGACATCGGAGGGAGAGATGCCGGGGATGCGCGAAGCGGCGCCTATTGTGGGCGGTCGCTGTGTGCGCAATTTCTGGCGAGCCTCGGTGGAGATTGACTTGAGGCTGTCGTAGTCGATGTCGGCAGGCAGGCGGATCTCCTCGAGTCGGCGGAGCTTGTCGGCCACCAACTGCTCACGCGCAATATATCCTTGGTACTTGATGAGGATTTCCGCTGCTTCGACGATTTCATCGCGGCGCTCATCGGGGAGCGTGGCAATGAGCTTTGCGAGCGGCTTCACAGCCCCGGCAAGGAGCGGGAGTGAGAGCTGGGGTCGCTGCACGAGGTCGCGGAGCTTGGTTCCCTGGCGCAGCGGTGTTGTGCCGGCCTGCTCGAGAAGCGCGGCCACCTCGGCGGGGTGCACGGTGAGTCGGTCGGCGAGAGCTATTATCTCGTCACGCAGGCGGCGCTTCTCCTCCATCAACGCCATGCGGCTGTCGTCGGCAAGGCCGATGGCGTGGCCTATGGGGGTGAGGCGCATGTCGGCATCGTCCTGCCGCAGCAGTATGCGGTACTCGGCACGGGAGGTAAACATGCGGTAGGGCTCGTCGACGCCTTTGCCGACGAGGTCGTCGATAAGCACGCCGATATACGATTGGTCGCGCCCGAGCGTGAAAGTGTCGCGTCCGAGAGCTTTGAGGGCGGCGTTTGCACCGGCCACGAGGCCTTGGCCTGCCGCCTCTTCATAGCCTGTGGTGCCGTTAATCTGGCCGGCGAAGAATAGGCCGGGCACGAGCTTGGTCTCGAGGGTATGCGAGAGTTGGCGAGGGTCGAAGAAGTCGTATTCGATGGCATATCCGGTGCGGTAGAGCTGCGCATCGGCCAGGGCGGGCACTGTGGAAAGTGCCTCGATCTGGATGTGCATGGGCATCGACGAGGAGAAGCCGTTGACGTAGTACTCCGTGGTGGTCTCGCCCTCGGGCTCAAGGAAAAGCTGGTGCTCGGTCTTGTCGGCAAAGGTGACAATCTTGGTCTCGATTGAAGGGCAGTAGCGCGGGCCTATGCTTTGTATCTGGCCGTTGTAGAGCGGCGAATCTGGCAATCCGCGGCGCAGTATCTCGTGCGCCTCGGGATTGGTGTATACGATGTAGCAATCGCGCTGACGCAGCTGCGAGTGCACACCGGGAAGATAGCTGAAGAGGTGCTTCACGGGGTCGCCGGGCTGCGCCGTGGCTTTCGAGAAATCTATTGTGCGGCCGTCGATTCGTGCGGGAGTGCCGGTCTTCATTCGGTCGGTGGCAAATCCGAGCTCACGCAGCTGCTCGGTGATGCCGTGCGATGCAGGCTCGGAGATGCGGCCGCCCTCGAACTGCACGCGCCCGATGTGCATCAGGCCGTTGAGGAAGGTGCCGTTGGTGAGCACCACGTGCCGGGCGCTGAACGTAGCGCCTTCGGCGGTGTGGACGCCGGCGAGAGCTCCGTCGGCATCGAAGATAAGCCTGTCGGCGGTGCCTTGCCACATGGAGAGGCCGTCGGTGTGCTCGAGGGTCTCACGCCAGAGTGCGGAGAATTTATTTCGGTCGGCCTGCGCGCGGGGGCTCCACATGGCGGGGCCTTTGCTGCGGTTGAGCATACGGAACTGGATTGCCGTGCGGTCGGTGATGATACCCATCATACCACCGAGCGCATCTATCTCCCTGACTATCTGCCCCTTGGCAATGCCACCAACGGCAGGATTGCAACTCATCTGTGCAATCTTGTTCATATCCATGGTGATCAGGAGAGTGCGTGCACCGATGCGGGCCGCCGCATGGGCCGCCTCGCAACCGGCATGGCCGGCGCCAACTACAATAACATCGAAATCAAAACGCATATTGTCAATCAAGCATATTGGAGAGCATGGCGAGCGCCTCGTCCTCGTGACGCTCCATTATCTCGCGCTCGCCGGGACCTTTGTCGTTGATGCCGCAGAGGTGGAGCACACCGTGCACGATGACACGACGGAGCTCCTTGGCGTAGTCCACGCCAAGCCCCTCGGCATTTGAGCGCACGGTGTCGAGCGAGATGTAGAGGTCGCCTCGCAGGAGTGAGCCCAGACAGTTGTCGAAGGTTATGATGTCGGTATAATAATCGTGATTGAGGAAGGCACGGTTGACCCGCAAAATCTCTTCATCGTCGCAAAAAATGTAGTTGAGGCTATGAAGGGTGCGGTTGTGCGCTTTTGCAACTTGGGCAAGCCAAAGCTCAAGTTGTTGATAATCAAGATTGGGGCGCTCAACGCCCGATACTATCCACTGAAAAGCAGGCGTCATTATTAGTCAATTGAAGCGCAAAGATACACATTTTTCCGATAATAAGCAATTTTGCCACGCTTACAGTTTGAAAATTTTCCCGACATGCGAAAATTGACTTTATCGCGCTGTAATATTGCCACTTACGCCCACAACAGACGCTCTCAGATTTTAAAATTTAAAATAAGAGCGGGGAGCAGGACGCAAAAATCGCGTCCACACTCCCCTACCCTACTGTGCGGCGGCGGCCTTACTGGCCGACCACGTCGTCGTTTCTGATTCGGCTGCCTGTCTTCTGCACATTAGCTTGTAGTTTGCCGAAGCGATAGCTCACACGCACCGATACCACGCGGGCGTTGTCATTATAGCCGGTGCTCGTGGCCAGGTAGTCGGAGTTGATGGAGTAGGTGCGGTCGACCGAGGGCGAGGGACCGAAGGGACGCGAAGCCATCAGGCTCACCGAGAGTCGGTCCTCCTTGAGGAATGAGCGCTGCAGCGCGAAGCCGTAGTAGATGGTCCGAAGCGAGGTCTCCGACTTATAGTAGATATTGGCCCAGCCCGACGACCACGACGCGTTTCCGCTGAGGGTAAGTTTCCACGGCAGGCGCTGCGAGGCGTAGATGCTGAAGCGTCCGCTCCAGTGATCGTTGGTGAGGTCGACGTCGGGATAGCGGTAGTGGTTGTACGACACCGAGAAGTTGCCCTGAACGGACGTCTTTGAGGTCGGCCTCCATTGGATGCCGGCGTTGAGGCTCACGTGTCGCTGCCGCGAGAGGTTTCCGTAGGACGAGAACACACGCTCGCCCTCGACCCACTTGACGAAGGAGAGGCCGTCGTTGCTGAATGAGAAACGCGCGCTTGCGTTGAGCGTCATCTTCTGCCTTATGAGCGAGTAGCCGAGATTGAGGGCATTCGAGGTGGCACTTTTCAGATTGGGGTTGCCGAACTTGGTCAGGAGCGGGCCTTCTATCACGGCGGGGTCGAGGTAGGATATGCCCGGGCGGGAGATGGAGCGGTTGTATCCGAGGGTGAGCGTGTTTGAGTCGTCGGGGCGGTACATGATCGACACATTGGGTGCGAAGTCGTTGAAATCGCTGCCGAAGTCGCGCACATCGCCGCTGCGGTACTTCGCCGACAGGCGCGAATATTCATAGCGGATGCCTGCGCGTGCCGTGAAGTTTCGGCCGAGCGTGTATCTGTAGTCGGCAAAGGCGGCACCTACATAGGTGTAGTGCGAGAAGTCGTCGTAGGTGCTGTTGAGGCCCACATACTCGCGGTCGGTAACGGCGCTGTTGTTGCGGTGAATGAATTTACCGCCCACCTCGAGGGTGTGATGTGTGCCGAAGGGGCGGCGCCAGTCGACTTGCGCCGTGTGCTCGGTATAGCGCCTGCGCGAGCAGGAGTTGATGCCGGTGTAGTCCATCGGGGCGTTGAAAAGGTCATCGTAGTGCTGCTCCGTGCGGCTGCTCGAGGGCGTGGCGTAGATATTGTAGGACAGCGTGACGCTCTCGCCCTGCAGGCGCGTGGAGCGCTGATAGTTGAAGCTGCCCGATATGGACGCAGACTGTGAGTGTGGCGTGTAGAGCACGGAGCCATAGCGGCGGTAGAGCTCGCCGTCGGGGTCGAAATAGCGCATGAGATTTTCGGTGCGTGCGTCGTGCGACCGACCGCCGAAAGCACTCAGCTCGACGCTGAAGAGGTCGTACTTGGTCGGGGCATAGCTGGCCTCGACGCTGCCGTAGCCGTTGTACGATTTGCCGCCTTTCACCACGCCTTCCTCGAGCGTCGTGACGCCCGACTCCACATACTGACCCTCGGCTACGGTGCGACTGCGATGATGATAGCCGTTGCTTGCGCTGAAGCTGCCATTGATGCCTATGGTGACCTTTCCGAGCTGGGTGATGAGGTTGACCGAAGGAGCCGGTATATAGTTGTTATTACTGAGCCACAAAGCCGCCGAACCGGTCACGCCTTTGATGATGGCCTCGCTGTCGGTGACGATGTTCAGGATCATGCCCGTGCCCTCGGCATCCTCACGCGCTCCGGGGTCGGTGATTACCTCTATTTTCTTGATTGCCGATGCCGGCAGAGCTTGGAAAATATCCTTGGCGTTGTTGGTGAAATTATTGTTTTTGCGGCCGTTTCGATATATTGCGAAGCCTGTCTCGCCATTGAGGCGGACGGTGCCGTCGGGGTCGACACTGATGAGGGGCACCTTGCGGAGCACGTCGCTGACGTAGGATGTGGGCGCTTCGGGGTCAGCCTTTACATCGTAGGCAAAGCGGTCGATTTCGCGGGTCACGAGGGGCTTTGCGGCAGTCACGGTGATGCCTTGGAGGCTCGTAGCGGCAGGCCGGAGAATGAGGCGCCCGAGGTCGGCCACAGGATGGCTCTCAGAGAGCGAGAAATGGCGCGTAATCGACGAAGACGACATAGATGACACAACTATCCGATAGTCGCCCGCACGCGCCACAGTGTCGCTTATAAGGCCATCATCGCCGGCGACGGCTCCGCGCACGGGCTTCAGAGTGTCGGGCAGGGCAAAGATGCGGTATGTGACAAAGGCTTCGGGCTCGCCTACGGTGTCGACTGCCTGCGCACGCACGGTGTAGGTCGGAGCCGCCCAGGCTGCGTGTGCACAGGCCAGGGCAAGAAGGAGAGTACTGATTGTTTTCATGGTCGTGATGGACGTAGTTGTTTGTGTAGTTGTTTGGCACAAAGGTAGAAAAAAATCACAGAGGCCGCAAATAAAATGCGACGCATCAACGTTATACCACTATGAAAAGCACAGTATACACCCGCACCGGCGATGCCGGCAGCACCTCGCTAGTAGGCGGCACGCGCGTGAGCAAGACCTCGGCGCGCCTCGAGGCCTACGGCACCGTCGACGAAGCCAACTCCTGGATCGGCCTTCTCGAGGCCTCCACGGCCATCCCCGAAGCCGCACACGCCACCCTCAGCCGCGCCATGAAGTATCTCTTCGACATAGGCGCCGCCCTCGCCACCGAGTCCGGCTCGAAGTGGCAGCCGACCTCCTTCCCGGAGGATGCCATCGCCGCCCTCGAGGCCGATATCGACGCTCTCGACTCTACCCTACCCCGCCACAATCACTTCACACTGCCGGGCGGGCACCCCGACTCGGCGCGTGCCAATATAGCCCGCACTGTGGTGCGCCGCGCCGAGCGCCGCATCGTGGCCCTTGCAGAGAGCGAGGCGGTCGATGCAGGCATCATGCGCTACATCAACCGCCTCAGCGATTATCTCTACATCCTCTCACGAGCCATCAATGTGGCAAACGGCGTGGAGGAAAGGCACTGGGAGAATTAAAAATTATAAATTATAAGTTATAAATTATAAATTAAAAGCAGGTCCGGCAGAGTAATTGATACTCGATGAATTTATAAATTATAGGAGGGCTCAACGAGCAATCCAATTTATAATTTATAATTTTTAATTTATAATTTCTTATAGACTCTCACATAGTCCACCTCATAGCGGAGGGGGAACGAGGCATCGTCGGGCTCGCCGCCGTTGCCACCGAGGGCGAGGTTGAGAAGGATATAGTGGCCGAAGTCGGGATCGTCGTTGGAGAAAGGATTCAGCTCGCGATTGTTGCCACCTCCGGCAGCTGCCGGAGCAAGGGGGATTTCGTTCATCAGCTCGTCGTCGAGATAGAGGCGGATGTAGTCCTTATCCCAATCCATGCGCCATACGTGGAATTTCGAGGCCCAGAAGGGGTCTTTGTCGGTGAAGTGGGTGTAGGGCACTGTGCCTTCGTCCCATGTAACTTCGTTGCCGGGGCCCTGCCAGCAGGCATTGGCAAGGATTATAGGCTCACTGCGGCGGTAGTACTCGAGCACGTCGACCTCGCCGTTGCGGGGCCATCTGTATTTGGTGCCGAGCGTCCATATCGCGGGCCATGCGCCGCTGTTCACGGGGATGCGGGCACGCACCTCCATACGCCCGAATTTGAATTGGAAACTGTCGGAAGTGGTGAGGCACGACGAGCTGTAGCGTGCCTCCTTGCGGTTGCGCCTCCAGTCGGCACTACCCTCCTCATAGTTTGGATTGGGGATGCTGTCGAGGCGGCCTGTGATGATAAGGCAGCCGTCGGCCACAGAGGCATTGTCGGGCTGGTACCACTGAAGCTCATTGTTTCGCACGAAACCCTGCTCATAGTTCCAGTGTGGCGCAGGACGACCGTCGACATCGAACTCGTCGGCCCAGATAAGTTCATAGCCCGGATAGGTGGGCACATCGGCGGCAGATGCGGCGAGGGCAAAAGCAGCCACGCAGATTGCTGATAATGTGTGTTTCATGTGTCGTAAAGTGAGTTTATACAGAAATATGCCGGGCCACACGCAGTGCGTGGCCCGGCAATTCAGATATTAACGTTCAGTGATTATTTCCACTCGTCGTGCTGCACGAGCATGTCGTTGGTATCGATTTCACCCTGCGGGATGGGCCAAACGTTGTCCTGAGCACCACGGGGAGCGAGGTGGTTGAGCACACCGCCTCCGTAGGTAGCGCGGGCATTGCGCATGCGGGTCTGCATACCGGCGAAGTCGCCCCAGCGGTAGATGTCGGCGAAGCGGAGATCCTCGAAGGCGAGCTCTACGCGGCGCTCGTGGCGCACGATTTCGCGGAGACGATCCTTGCTCAGACCTGTACCTTCGGCGTTGGCCACGGAAGGCATACCCACGCGTGCACGCACCTCGTCGATGCACGAGATAGCGGTGGCGTCGTTGCCATTCTTCTCGATGAGAGCTTCGGCATAGCTCAGGAGCACCTCAGCATAGCGGATCACGTAGAAGTCCTGCGAGCCGTCGTATTCGTGGGTGATATCCTCGGGTGTGTACCACTTGCGGATAGCCACTTTCGAGGAAGCTGCGAAGGAAGCATTGACGAAGTCGTAGAGAGTGCCGTTCCAAGTCATACCCGACACGAAGCAGGTGCCTTTGAGGCGCGGGTCGCGGTTCTCATAGCGTGCGGGATCGGTAGTAGCCACGTTGTTGAACAGGGGCGATTCGGTGATGGGCTTGCCGTCGGTGCAGTAGTACTCGTCGCAGAGGTCCATCGAAGCCTCGATGGCGTTCATGGGCGCACCCCACTTCACGCCGAAGGTCTGACCTTCACCCTGAGCCGGGCCTACGTAGTGCACGCCGAGGATAACCTCGTCGGCATACTCGGAGCCTTCGGTGAAGAGGTCGGCATAGTTGCGGTAGTAGTCAGTGCCGTCGCCGCTCTTGAAGAGGGTATACTTGCCGTAGACCTGCTTGTAAGCCTCGATAGCTTCGTCGTAGCGCTTGTCGAAGAGGGCGATACGGCCGAGGATGGCGTAGCCGCCTTCACGGCTGAGACGACCCTTCTGGGCGTCGGCCTTAACGGGCATCTTGGGGAGATTGGCCTTAAGGTCGGCAATCACACCGTCGACGATGGTTTTCTTGTCGGTCTTGGGAGCCTTTGCCTCAGCGAGGGTGAGGGTGTGCGTGAGGTAAGGAACGTCGCGGAACACCGACACGAGGTTGCAGTAGCCGAGCGCGCGGATAGCGATGGCCTCGGCACGGAAAGCGTCGATTTTATCCTGATCCATGGGCACGCGGTCGATGTTGTCGATGAGCATGTTACAGCGCTTGATGAGCTCGTAGTTGGCGTTCCAGTACATCGAGAAGCACTCGTCGTTCGTACCCGAAGAGCACTCGGCGATCGAGGAGCCGAGCATCCAGTTGCCCCAGGAGTGGTCACCGTTGTCGGTGCAAGTCTCGCGGGCGAGGAAGCCGAACTTCCAGCCGTCGATGTTGTCGTTGTAGAGGTTACCGGCCTGGAAGGCGTCGTAGCACGCCGTGAGCGCCATCAGGGCGTCGTCCTCGGTGCTCCAGAAGGAGGTCGAGGAGGGCTGGTTAGGGTTGCTCGTGTCGAGGAAACTGTCGGAGCAGGAGGTCACTCCGAAGCCGGCGGCAGCAAGCAGTATAAGGGGAAATATATGTTTTTTCATAACTTAGTTGTCAAGGTGGTGTATTAGAATTGAACGTTCAGACCAAATGAGTAAGTACGCATACCGGGGTGCACATCAGCGCGGTCGTCGCCGGAGCTCTTTTCGGGATCCCAATGTTTGAGCTTGGTGATGGTGGCGAGGTTGCCGCCGGCGAAGTAGAGGCGGATGCTGGAGATGGATGCACGCTTGAGCCACGACTGGCGGAAGGTGTAGCCGAACTCGAGGTTCTTGAGGCGGAGGTAGCTTGCGTCCTCGAGCCAGAAGGAAGAGTATTTGTCGTTCATAGTCGAACCTACGCGGGGCATGGAAGCACCGAGGTTGTCGGGGGTCCAGCGGTCGAGGTAGCGGTCGGTGAGATTACCGCGGATGTCGGCGGTAGTCTCCCAGCAGTAGCGGTTGAGGCCGCTCACGCCCTGGAAGAAGAGGGCGAGGTCGAAGCCCTTCCAGGTAGCGCCGAGGTTGAGGCCGTAAGAGAATTTGGGGAAGGGGTTACCGATGATGTCGCGGTCGGCGTCGTTTACGTCGCCGTTACCGTCGATGTCGGCATAGATGATGTCACCGGGTTTGGGCACCTGGCCGTACTGGGTGATTACTTTGCCGTCTTCGGTCTTGCGGTTGTTTACAGCAGCTTCGTCGCGGTAGATACCCTGCGAAACGAGAGCGTAGTAAGAGCCGATAGGTTCGCCCACGCGGTTGATGGTGGCACCGCTGATGCGCTCTTCGAGGCCGCCCATTTCCACGATTTTGTTCTTCACGTGCGAGAGGGAGAAGCCTGCGTTCCAGGTCCAGTCGCCGTGGCTGCCGTTGTAGTTGATGGTCCATTCAAGACCCTTGTTGCTGACAGCACCTACGTTCTGGTAGGGAGCGGCGAGAGAGCCCAGGAAGATGCCCGGCATGGCGAGCTGCATGAGGATATCGTCGGTCTTCTTGTCGAAGTAGTCGAAGCTGGTGGTGACCATGTTGTTGAGGAAGGAGAGGTCGAAACCGAAGTTCCACGAGCGGGTGGTCTCCCAGCGGATGTCTTCGTTGGGCACAGAGCTCTGCACCATACCTGCCTGCTTGTTGCCGGCCTGGTCGAAGTAGTAGTTGCCGGAAGCGGCGAGAGTAGCAGCGTAGGCGTAGTTACCGATTTCCTGGTTGCCGAGCTTACCCCATGATGCGCGGATCTTACCGAGCGAGAGGATTTTCTTCCACTCTTCAGCAAATTTTTCGTTGGAGAATACCCAACCTACCGATACAGAGGGGAATGTAGCGTAGCGATGGCTCTTGGGCATACGGCTCGAACCGTCGTGACGGATGTTGAACTCGAAGAGGTAGCGACCGTCGAAAGCGTAGTTCACGCGTCCGAAGAACGACTGCAGGCGATATTCCTGGCTGTTGCCGCCGGTGCTGGGGTTGACAGTGCCGCCGTCGAGCTCAAAGATATTGTTGGTGGGGAAGCCCTCCTTGCTCGCGGTGGTGGTGTAGTAGCGCGAGCCGATAGCGGAGTGACCGGCGAGCACGCCCACGGTGTGCTTGCCAAACTCTTTATTGTAGGTGAGGAGGTTTTCGATTGTCCAGGTTGCGTTGCGCCACCAGTAGTCGGTAGCGCTGTTCTGCTGGGCACCGATCTTGATAACCTCGCCTTCGGCATTGTAGCGTTCGCCGCCGGTGGGGCTGAAGCTCTTGGTAGCGTTCATGTCGAAGTTATAAGCGAGGTTGATGCGGTACTGGAGGCCGTCATAGATGTCGAGCCCGGCCCAAACCTTGCCGTTGAAGAAGTACTTCTTGTTCTCGCGGCGGGTGAGGGTCATGTCCTGAAGGGGGTTCTTAATCATTTCGGGATCAGTCCAAGAGCCGTCGATAAAGCCGTAGTGACCGTTGGAGTACATAGCGGGCACTGTGGGGCGTGTGAACCACGAGATGTAGCGCATCACACCGTGGCCGCTCGACTGGTCGACGTTGATACCGGGCTGGTCGATGTCGGCGTACGCACCGAAGGCGTTCATACCGAAAGAGAAGCGCTTGTACTTGGTGCTGATGTTGGTGCGGAAGCTGATGCGCTCCACGCCGGTGCTCTTCATGATACCGTCCTGATTGGAGTAGGTAAGCGACGCCATGTAGTTGGTGTTGCCTGCGGCACCCGACACCGAGAGGTGGTGCTGCCACATGGGAGCGTTGCGGAGAACCTCGCCGAGCCAGTCGGTGTTGGCGTAGTGGTCGGGGTCAGAGCCGTCTTTGAGCTTCTGGAGGGCATCGGGCAGATAAGTTGCGGGGAGGCTGTTGGCTTCCTGCGCCTCGTTGCGGATGAGAGCCCAGTTGTAGCTGTCCACATAGTCGGGAGTTGTGCCGGGGGTCTGGAGGGTGTAGCTGCCCTGATAGGAAACGTTCACCTTGCCGTTGTCCTCGCCGCGCTTGGTGGTGACGAGGATCACACCGTTGGCGGCACGCACACCGTAGATGGCAGCCGAAGCGGCATCCTTAAGCACCGAGATGCTTTCGATGTCGGCAGCGGGGATTTCGCTGAGCTGCGAGAGCGAGCACTCCACACCGTCGATGAGGAGCATAGGATTGTTGTTGCCGAAGGTTCCGACACCGCGGATGCGGATTTCGGGGTTGTCGTTACCGGCCTGAGCACCGTTCGAGGTGAGCACGAGGCCGGGGAGGCGACCCTGCAGGAGGGTTGCAGTGTTGGCCACGGGCTTGTTGGCGATGTCCTTAGCGGAAACAGCTGCCACAGAACCGGTGAGGTTCACCTTCTTCTGAGTGGCATAGCCCACGACCACAGTTTCGTCGAGCATGGTTGAGCTCGGGTCGAGGATGATATTGAAAGAAGTCTGGCTGCCTACGGCAATATCTTTGGGAGTATAGCCCACATAAGAAACCGACAGCGTCTGGCCGGGGTTTACGTCGATGGCAAAATTACCGTCGTAGTCGGTGGCAACGGCAGTCTTGGTGCCCTGCACCACTACCGATACGCCAATCAGAGGTTCGCCCGAAGGGTCCTTTACAGTACCCTTGACGATAGCGGCTTGTGCACCTGCCAGCGTTGAAAGCATGGCGACGACAGCAAGCGGCCGGCGGAAAGTCGCGCTTAATTTTTCGTTCATGTTGGTATTAGATTAGTGTTTGCCGCAGTGCTCTGAGGCACACCGGCAGAAGTGATAGGATAAGGTGATTTAAGGTAATTTGGTATTATGATTGGTGATTGATTTGCTACTCAAGCACATAGTGGCGCACCCAGTCGACCTCCATCTCCACGGGCAGGTCGGCAGGATCGACCTCACCGACCCACTGGCCGCCCAGCTGCATGTCGATGAGCAGATACTGAGGGATATAGAAGGGGAATTGCCCCTTATCGGCAAGCTCCTCTATGCGGGGGTAGACGTGTGTGGTGACACCGTTGATGTGAAATACAATCTTGTCGGGGTACATATCCACGCCGTACACATTGAAGCCGTCGCGGTCAATCGGGCTCGTCTTGGAGCTCTGAGGGCTGTCGGTCTGGCCGAGGGTGTAGGTGTAGGGGGAGTGGACTGTCTGATATGCCACATGATTGTTGTTGAGGCGCTCCATGATGTCGATCTCGCCGCCCTCGGGCCAGCTGTACTTCTGGTGGTCGAAAGGCAGGAGCCAAATTGCAGGCCATGCCCCCTTTGTGCCCTCGAGGCGAGCCCTGATCTCGAAGCGTCCGGGCTCGAAGCTCTTCTTGCCCTTGGTCCACACACCACCGGTGAGGAAGGGCGAGGGATCGGTGGAAGTGTCGGGATTGACCACACCACGGAGGATGAGCTTGCCGTCGCGGAGCTCATAGAGGCTTTCGTCCTCGCTCATGGTATTGCACCAGTCGGGAGTGCTGCGATGGCATTTGCTCCACACTTCGGTGTCGAGCTCCGGACCGTTAAATTCTTCCGCCCACACGAGCTTCCACTGCGGATTGGCAGCGTCAAGGCCTATCCACGTGAACGGCAAGAGGCCGAAAACAAGCGCAAATTTAAAGGGGATGCGCATCATGGTATTTAAGGTTTTAATCAGAGTGAATATGGTATGTCGGGCACAAAATTAAACAAAAATTCAGTTTTTCAAATTTTTGATTAGTTAAAGATGGTTAACAGCTAATGTTAATAGCTAATTTACGTAAAAATGGCACACAAGGAAAAGGCGGGGGATAGTCAGGCACACGCCGAAATGGCGGTGCACAAGGTGCCGCGAAGCGGCTGACTACCGTGAGCCCCACACTGCTGTGTGGGGTGTGATTGTGAGATAGTTAAGGATGTCTCGAAGAGACTGTTGGCGCATAAGCGCCCCAATAGTCCCTTCGGGACATGTCGTTTTATAATCAATTGTACCTCACACAAATAGTGTAAGGCTAACAAGATTGAGCCGCTTCGCGGCACTTCTTTGCAAATGCACCGGCTTTACGACTTGCACCCAAATCTGCCATGGTGGAGTGTGCTGACAAATTATCGAACTTTTTCCGTGGCTTCGATGCCATCGTGGTGTTTGGCAAAAAAACCTTCGTAGGACAAATCTTCGTCAATGTCAGGCCAATGAAGGCCAAAATATGACATCACATAGTTTCTTCTCTGCTCGTCATTAGCTTGAGCCAGACGAGAGTAATTGGCAAAGCTCTCCGCTGCTTTTCGTCCGTCATTTAATTCAATCCAGACAGCCGAGTCGGTGAGCCAAATTTTTGATATTTGTGTGCGATTCATTTATTGCCTCCTTTCTTGAAGTATTCAGGCACAAGCCGAAATGGCGGTGCACCAGGTGCCGCGAAGCGGCTGACTACCGTTAGCACCACACTGGGCAAAGATAATAAATATTTGAATATAAAACAAAAGCAGACTCGGAATTGCTTCCAAATCTGCTATCGTGGAGTACAGCGGACTCGAACCGCTCACCTCGACACTGCCAGTGTCGCGCTCTAGCCAGATGAGCTAGTACCCCTTGTTTGCGGTGCAAAGTTATATATTTAATTTCATATTTCAGCAAAAAAGTCGACATTTTATTTTTCATTAGTATTTTTATACACATTTTAGATGTGCAGTATCACTTTTTTGCACTACCTTTACCGCCACAATCCGCGCGCGCATCCGCCGCGTGTACTTTTCTATGCTCATGATGCACAAAATCCTTGCAATCTTCACTTTACTCTTCACGGTATTTGCCGCCTGCGCCGATGAGGCGGAGGTGACCGTGGGCGCCGCCCGCACCGACGCCTATCTGCCTCTGCTCAAAGGCAAGCGCGTGGCTCTCTTCTCCAATCACACCGGCATGGTGGGCGACCGCCATACGCTCGACGTGATGCTCGACAATGGCATCGATGTGGTGACGCTCTTCTCGCCCGAGCACGGCTTCCGCGGCACTGCCGATGCAGGCGAGCATGTGGCAAGCGGCACCGACCCGGTCACGGGCATACCCATAGCCTCGCTCTACGGCGGCAAGGGCACCCGTATGCCCTCCAAAGAGGTGATGGACGGCATCGACGTGATAGTGACCGACATTCAGGATGTGGGGCTGCGCTACTATACTTACTACTGCACTATGGTTGACCTCATGAATGCCGCCAAAGCCTACGGCAAGGACTTTGTGGTGCTCGACCGCCCCAACCCCAACGGCATGACCGTGGACGGCCCCATCCTCGACATGAAGTACAGCTCCGGCGTGGGCCGGCTGCCTATCCCCGTGGTTCACGGCATGACTCTGGGCGAGCTTGCGCAGATGGCCAACGGCGAAGGCTGGCTCAAAGACGGCAGCAAGGTGAATCTCACCGTGGTGCCGTGCCTGGGCTACACTCACTCCACCCGCTACCGGCTGCCGGTGGCTCCTTCGCCCAACCTCCGCACGATGCAGGCGGTGTATCTCTACCCTTCGATATGCTACTTCGAGGCCACACCGGTGAGCCTCGGCCGCGGCACCGACTTCCCTTTCGAGGTCTACGGGCACCCCGGCATGAAGGGCCGCAGCTTCGACTTCACTCCCCGCAGTGTGCCCGGCGCCAAGAATCCGCCGCAGCTGGGCAAGCTGTGCCACGGTGTGGACCTCAGGCAAGTGCCGGAGGATGAGCTCATAGCACAGGGCATCAACCTCGAGTACCTCATCGATGCCTACCGCGACCTCGGCATGGGCGACAAGTTCTTCCGCTCTTTCTTCGAGCTTCTCATAGGCCGCGGCGACATCCGCTCCATGATAGAGCAAGGGCGCAGCGCCGCCGAAATCAAGGCCACATGGGCTCCCGACGTTGCCAAATTCAAGGCTCAGCGCAGGCCCTACCTGCTTTATGCCGAATAAAACCCCGATTAATCCATAAATACCATATAGTTTTTACAGTATTCTAATACACAATGAGTCTACCAGTTATCGTGATTATCACCATCGCCGCCTACTTTGTGCTGCTGATGGCCGTGTCGTACTTCGCTTCGCGAGGAAGCGACAACTCCACCTTCTTCACCGGCAACCGCAAGGCGCCCTGGCCTATCGTGGCTTTCGCCACCATGGGCGCCGCCATCTCCGGTGTCACTTTTATCTCCGTGCCGGGTATGGTCGTGGCCAAGGGCTATGCCTACCTTCAGATGGTGCTCGGCTTTATCGTGGGCTATTTCGCCATAGCTTTCGTGCTTCTGCCGCTATTCTACAAGCGCAACCTCATCTCCATCTACGGCTATCTTGAGGAGCGCTTCGGCCGCTCCACCTACCGCGCGGGCGCATGGTTCTTCTTCATCTCTAAGATGCTCGGTGCAGCAGTGCGCTTCTTCGTGGTGTGCACTGTGCTTCAGCTGCTGGTGTTCGACCCGCTGCACATCCCCTTCATCTTCAACGTGATCGTGACCATCGCGCTCATCTGGCTCTACACCGTGCAGGGCGGCGTGAAGACCGTGATATGGACCGACACCCTCAAGAGCTTCTGCCTTATAATGTCGGTGGTGCTGTGCATCTACTTCGTAGCCACCAACCTCGGCTTCTCATTCGGTGAGCTCACCACGGCAATAGGCAGCCACGAGACCTCGCGCATGTTCTTCTTCGACAATCCCAAGGAAGGCACCTACTTCTGGAAGCAATTCCTTGCGGGCGTGTTCATGGCGATAGCGCTCAACGGCCTCGACCAGGATATGATGCAGCGCAGCCTCGCCTGCAAGGACACACGCCAGAGCCAGAAGAACCTCATCGTGGGCGGTATCACACAGTTCTTCGTCATCGCACTCTTCCTCCTGCTCGGCACTCTGCTGGTAATCTTCATGGACAGCAAGGGCATAGCACACCCCGAGAAGAGCGACGACATCTTCGGCCTCGTAGCCACACACCCCGACGTGCCTATCATCGTGGGCATCCTCTTCGTGCTCGGCCTCATCTCGGCCGCCTACTCGGCCGCCGGCTCGGCACTGACCTCTCTCACCACATCGTTTACGGTCGATATCCTCGGCGCGCACAAGACCGCCGACCAGGCCAAGCTCACCCGCACACGCAAGGCCGTGCACCTGGCCATGTCGGCCGGCATGGGCCTGGTAATCATAGCCTTCTACTATCTGAGCAATCAGGACGCCATCTCGGCGGTCTACACCGTGGCATCGTATACCTACGGCCCGATTCTCGGACTGTTCGTCTACGGTATGTTCTGGAAGAAACCCGTTCACGACCGCCTCGTGCCCGTGGTGTGCGTGCTTGCGCCCTGCCTCTCGTGGGCTCTCCAGCTTGGCCTCAACAAGCTCTTCGGCTACGAGACCAGCTTCGAGCTTCTGATCATGAACGCCCTGCTCACCGTGATCGGCCTCCGCCTGCTCTCGATAGGCCGTAAGCCGGCCGCAGCAACGGCTGCATAAACACGCCTCGAAATGCCGCACAACACTGTCAACCGCTGCATCTGGCTCATCGACACCATCCGCCGCTACGGGCGCATCACGCGCACCGAGCTCGACCGCTGCTGGATGCGCTCAACCCTCTCCGACGGGCAGCCCATGCCGCGCCGCACATTCGCCAACTACCGGCAGCGCGCGCAGGAGATGTTCAAGACAGAGATAAAGTGCGATCCCTCGACCTTTGAATATTACATCGACGACGACGCTGCCACCGCCTCGGAACGCGGTGGCGGCAGCGTCACCGAGTGGCTACTGAACTCCGCCGTCACCAACGAAGCCCTCGCCCGGAGCCGCGACATCGCCGACCGAATCTTCGTGGAGGAGGTGCCATCGGCCCGCGAATATCTCGCCCCCGTGATCGCCGCCGTGCGCGAGCACCACCCTATCCGCTTCAACTATCACTCCTACACCCGCTCGACGCCCACGCCCGGAGTGGTGCTGGAGCCCTACTTCCTGAAGCTCTTCCGCCAGCGCTGGTATGTGACCGGCCTCAACCGTGCCGACCGCCGCATCAAGACCTACGCCCTCGACCGCATGACGGCACTGCACCTCATTGCCGACACCTTCACTCCTAACCCTGCCTTCGACCCTCGCGAATACTCCCGCAACTCCTTCGGCATCATTTCGGGCCGCGGCGAACCGGCGCATATCATCCTCCGCGCCGACCCTCTGCAGGCCAAATATCTGCGGGCATTGCCCCTGCACCACTCCCAGCAGGAATACGTGCACGACGAGATGTCGCTCTTCCACTACCGCATGTACATCACCACCGACCTGGTCGATGAAATCATGGCACTCACACCGCGCGTCACCGTGGTACAGCCTCGCGAACTGCGCGAACAGGTGCGCCGGCGCCTCGAGGCAGCCCTCGCCGCCTACAAGGGGTGAGGAAAAAATTAGGCGCACAGGGGGCACTCTTTGCAAAAAAATGCGTAATTTTGCGCGATATACACAGAGTCGAACCCACAAAAAAACCGCACCGTATGCAGGGAGTAAAGCCAAAGAAAGCCCTCGGGCAGCATTTTCTTACCGATCTGGGCGTTGCCGAGCGCATAGCCTCCACCCTCGACGACTACAAGGATACTCCGGTGCTTGAGGTAGGGCCGGGCATGGGTGTGCTCACCGAATTTCTGCTTCAGAAACACCCTGCCGAGCTGCTCTCCGTGGCCGAAATCGACACTGAAAGCGTGGCATGGCTCAAATCGCACCTGCCTCAGCCTCAACCGCGGATTGTGGAAGGCGACTTCCTGCGGATGGATCTCAATGAGCTCTACCCCGGCACAGAGCCCTTCTGCGTGACCGGCAACTATCCCTACAACATCTCTTCGCAGATTTTCTTCCGTGTGCTCGACTACAAGGAGCGCGTGGTGTGCTGCACCGGCATGCTGCAGCGCGAGGTGGCTGAGCGCCTTGCCGCCACTCCCGGCACCAAGGCCCGCGGCATCCTGAGTGTGCTGCTACAGGCCTGGTACACGGTCGAGTACCTCTTCACGGTGTCGGAGCACGTGTTCAACCCGCCGCCCAAGGTCAAGTCGGGCGTAATCCGCATGGTGCGCAACGATGTGACCGACCTCGGCTGCGACGAGGCACTGTTCAAGACCGTGGTGAAGACAACCTTCGGCCAGCGCCGCAAGACTATCCGCAACTCCGTGCGCTCGCTCCTGCCTCCGGGCACTGCCCTACCCGACTCCGACGAGCTCGCACCCCTGCGCCCCGAGCAGCTATCTGTGGAGCAATTTATCGAACTGACACGCCGGGTGGCAGCCCTGCGCAATAACCCTTGACAGCGCCATGAAGGAATACACCGACGAATACCTCGAGCAAATCAAGGAGATAATAAGCAATAAGGATGTCGAGAAGGCCCGCGAGGAACTTGCCTCGCTCCACCCTGCCGACATCGCCGAGCTATACCAGAACCTCGACCTCGACGAGGCCGAATTCCTCTTCAGCCTCCTCGACGAAGAGAAGGCCGCCGACGTGCTCATGGAGCTCGACGACGACGACCGTCTCAAGCTCATCAGCGATATGCCCGCCGAGGAAATCGCCCAAACCATCGACCACCTCGACACCGACGATGCCGTGGACCTTATCCAGCAGCTCGATGCCGAGGAGCGCGACGAAATCCTCTCGCACATCGACGACGTGGAGCAGGCCGGCGACATCATCGACCTGCTCAAGTACGACGAGGACACCGCCGGCGGCCTCATGGGCACCGAGATGATAGTGGTCAACGAGAACTGGTCGATGCCCGAGTGCATCAAGCAGATGCGTATGCAGGCCGAGGATATGGACGAGATTTACTACGTCTACGTGGTCGACAACGAGTACCGCCTGCGCGGCACGTTGCCCCTCAAGATGATGCTCACGCACCCCTCGGTGTCGAAAATCAAGCATGTGATGGAGGCTGACCCCGTGAGCGTGAAGGCCGACACGCCCATCGACGACGTAGCCCTCGACTTCGAGAAGTATGACCTCGTGGCTATGCCCGTAGTCGACTCGATAGGGCGCCTGCTCGGCCGCATTACCGTCGACGACGTGATGGACAAGGTGCGCGAATCGAGCGAGCGCGACTATCAGCTCGCTTCGGGTATCTCCTCCGACGTCGACGCCGACGACTCGGTGCTTGCTCAGACCAAGGCACGCATCCCCTGGCTGCTCATAGGCATAGCATCGGGCATCCTGGCATCGCTCATCCTCGGCACCTTCGAGAGCCAGCTTCAGGCCGTGACAGCCCTGGCGCTCTTCATCCCCATCATCGGCGGCACCGGCGGCAACGTGGGCGTACAGGCATCGGCTATCGTGGTGCAGGGCCTCGCCAACGGTTCGCTCGAAATCAAAAACTTTCTCAGCCAGCTTGGCAAGGAAGTGCTCATCGGCCTGCTGAACGCCACAATCATATCTACGGTAATCCTGGTGTACAACCTGATAATGTTGCCGTCGGACCTTGTGGTGACACTGTCGGTGACAATATCGCTCTTCTGTGTGGTGATGTTCGCCACCATCCTCGGCACCGTGGTGCCGCTTACCCTCGAGAAGCTGAAAATCAATCCTGCGCTTGCCACGGGGCCTTTCATTCAGATTTCCAACGACATCGTGGGCCTCATCATCTACGTGCAGATCTCCACCTTCCTGCTCCACACCCTCGGCTGAGCGCACTCACGAGAGCAATCGCTCGATGCGATTGCCGGGCCTGATATTGAGCGAGAAAGCGCAGCTACGCCCCGTGGCTTCGCTGCGGTAGTGGAAGTGGTAGCGCTCGGCACCGAGGCAATCGAGCACGGCCATGGCGGCGGTGGCATCGCCCTCGCGGAGGCGACCGGGTGTAAGGCGTTCGTCGACAGTCACGTCGAAGCCTATTATAGTCACGGCAAGGCTGTATGCGCCGCTCATATCCACCTCTTCAAGGCCGAAGCGGTGTATCTCGAGTGCTCCGGCATCGGTCACCAAAGCCACAATGCCGGGCTGCGAGGGCGTGGCATCGGCACGCAGTGTGCCTGCGTAGAGGAAGTTGCGTGCAGCACCCTTGCGCTGCGGCATGGCCACGGCACCCACGACAGCGGCGGCCAGAAAGGCGGTGATGACGTAGAACTCCACCGTCTGAAATATTGAAAGTAGAACCATAGCCCAAAGATAGCATAAAAATCGCAGCCCTCCAAATGCAGGCGCACAAGCACATAGGCGCGGCTCTGCGCCGCCTTTCAAGCCACCTCATCGACGGCTTTCTGCTTCCGCGCAGCTGCCCGGTGTGCGGCTGCATCCTCGAGCCTCACGAAGAGGCCCTGTGCTTGCGCTGCCTGCTGCGCCTGCCTCTGTGCAGCCTTTCGGGGCCGGAGCTTTTCGACAACCGCGCCATGGCACTCAACGCTGCAGGCTCGCCCGGCATAGCCCGGGCATGGTTCGGCTACGACCCGGCATCGGACTACGCCTCACTTATCAAAGAGATGAAGTACAACGGGCGCCCCCGGCTTGGCACAGAGCTCGGCCGCCTCTTTGCCAAGGACTTGCTGCGCGAGCCCACGCAAGCAGGGAGTATAGGCCCGGCCGACATCGACGTGCTCCTGCCCATGCCTATGCACATCTTCAAGCGGCTGCGCCGAGGCTTCAACCAGAGCGAGGCCATAGCTCACGGCATTGCCGAGATCACCGGCGCTGCCGTGGCCGACAATCTCGTGGCAGTGCGCGGCCACAGCACGCAGACGCACCTCTCGGCAAAGCAGCGCGCCGACAATCTCAGCGGCACTTTCACACTGCTGCACGGCGATGAGCTCGAGGGCCTCAACGTGGCCGTGGTCGACGACATCATCACCACAGGAGCATCGGCCTCGGAGGCTTTTCTAGCCATCTCGCGGGGAGCTCCGTCGGTAGCATCCATCTCATTCTTGGCCTTGGGAGCCACGGTGAAAAAGTAGCCTCAAAAAATACAGCAACAAAAATTTGTCCGCTTTGTAGCTTTTTTGTAACTTTGCCGCCGACTAAAAACCAAACCAATGATTAATCGCACAACAACTGCTATCAGCATACTCGCCGCACTCCTGCTGTCCTTCGGCTGCAAGAGCGCATCGGGAAGCGACTCAGCCCAAGCCACTGCCGCCGACAGCACTCCTAAAGCAAAAGTACTGGGCTCGTTCAACGCTGATTCGGCCTACAGCTATGTGGCCGGGCAGGTATCTTTCGGGCCGCGCGTGCCCGGAAGCGAAGGCCACCGGGCCTGCCGCGATTACATCATAGGCAAGCTGGAGCAGGCCGGTGTCGACACTCTGATTGTGCAGGATGCCACCGTCACAGCTTTCAACGGTGACCGTCTTCCCATAAGCAATATCATAGCAGGCTTCAACCCCACACAGTCGCGCCGCGTGCTCCTCGTGGCTCACTGGGACACACGCCCCTGGGCCGACACGGAGACCAGCGCCGAGCGCCGTGAGCAGCCCATCCTCGGAGCAAACGACGGCGGCAGCGGCACTGCCGTGCTCCTCGAGATTGCCCGCAACCTGGCCATGCGCAAGCCCTCGGTAGGTGTGGATCTGCTCTTTGTCGATGCCGAGGATTATGGCAACGGCGAGGGCTTCGGACGCCAGGACGACACGTGGTGCCTCGGCTCGCAGTACTGGGTTGAGCACATGGTGCCTTACACGCCCGACAATCTGCCTATCTACGGCATCCTGCTCGACATGGTAGGCGGCCGCGGAGCACGCTTCCACTACGAGGATTTCTCGGCACGCAAGGCGCAGACTCCCACCGTGAAAGTGTGGAGCGAGGCCGAGGCGATAGGCTACGGCGACCTCTTCCCCCGCACCGTGGGCGGTGCCGCCATCGACGACCACGTGGTGCTCACTCGCGCCGGCATACCCACCACCGACATCATAGAGATAAACAACGAAGTGACAGGTTCTTTCCCTCCCACCTGGCATACGCACAGCGACGACCTCAAGTCGATCGACCGCAACACCCTCAAAGCCGTGGGCGAGACCGTGCTCAACGTTATCTACAAAGAAAAACCATTCTAAGACATTCTAAGAGAATGACAATCGAAGAGAGCCAACAGAATATCATCGACCAGTTTGCCGACATCGACGACTGGATGGATCGCTACGCATACATCATCGACATGGGCAACGAGCTCGAGCCCCTTCCCGAAGAGCTCCGCACGCCCGACCGCCTCATCGAGGGCTGTCAGAGCCGCGTGTGGCTCGACGCCGAGACCGACTCCGACGGCAACGTGGTGTACCGCGCCGACTCCGACGCCATCATCGTGAAAGGTATCATCTCGATGCTTATCGAGGTGCTCTCAGGCCACAAGCCCGACGAAATTCTCGCCGCCGACCTCAGCTTCATTGACAAAATCGGCCTCTCCGAGCATCTGTCGCCCACCCGCAGCAACGGCCTGGTAGCAATGCTCAAGCAGATGCGCGCGTATGCGGCAGCGCTAAAGAAATTATAAATTAAAAATTATAAATTATAAGGTTTCACACCTGCTTTGAAATACCCTCTTGGCCTTCTGTCAAGAGAATAGCACCTTATTTTTTATTTATAAGGCTTCAAGCCTGAAATTATCATCCCACCCGGCTATGCGCCAGGAAATTAGCCTCAGAAATTTTTAATTTATAATTTATAACTTATAATTTATAAAGTTTCGCGCCTGATTTCATAACCTCACTTGGCTTTCTGTCAAGAGATTAGCACCTGTAATTTTTAATTTATAATTTATAACTTATAATTTATAATTCCCCCAGCATCTCGGGCCTCAGCCTGCGTGTGCGCTCTATGGCTTGTTCATGGCGCCACTCGTCGATTTTCGCCTGATGGCCTGAAAGGAGGATGGGGGGCACTTCCCAGCCATTGTATACGGCGGGGCGGGTGTAGATCGGCGGCTCGAGGAGGTCGTCCTGGAAAGAGTCGGTGAGGGCACTCTGCTCATCGCCGATAGCACCGGGGATAAGTCGCACAAGCGCGTCGGCAATAATCACGGCGGGCATCTCGCCGCCGGTGAGCACATAGTCGCCGATAGAAATCTCGCGTGTGATGAGGTGCTCGCGGATGCGGTAGTCGATGCCTTTGTAGTGGCCGCAAAGAATTATGATATTATTGAGCAGCGACATTGAGTTTGCCATCCGCTGATTGAACACCTCGCCGTCGGGGGCGGTGAAAATCACCTCGTCGTAGTTGCGCTGCGCCTTCAGTGCCGAGATACAGCGGTCCACGGGCTCGATCTGGATCACCATACCGGCATCTCCGCCGAAGGGATAGTCGTCGACCTTGCGGTAGCGGTTCGTGGTATAGTCGCGCAGATTATGCACCTCTATGGTAGCGAGACCTTTATCGCGGGCACGCTTGATAATTGAGCAGTTGAGAGGCGACTCGAGCATCTCGGGCAGTACGGTGATAATATCTATGCGCATACGTCTATCGGTTTTATTGAGGCACAAAATTACACAAAATCTTTCGATTGGTAAAAAGTTAATAAATCAATAATGTGCGCGGATTTGCGGCAGAATTGTTAATTTTGCCCTTTAAAGTGACATTCACGCACCTTATGAGAAAATACAATATCGTCAATAACGCTCTCGGATGGCTGTGCTTCTTCATCGCCGCAGCCACTTACCTCCTTACCGTAGAGCCCACTGCCAGCTTCTGGGACTGCCCGGAGTTTATCCTGCAAGGGGCCAAACTTGAAGTGGGTCACCCGCCGGGCAACCCCATCTTCATGCTCGCCGCCCGCTTTATGATCACTCTTTTCGGCGGCTCGATGAGCTCGGCGGCACTGGCCGTCAACTGCATGTCGGCACTGCTTAGCGCCGCCACGATATTGCTGCTTTTCTGGTCGATCACGCACCTTGCCAAGCGCTTGCTCGTGCGCGACGATGCAACCGAGATCAGCCCCTGGAAGATGGTGCTCATCATGGGCGGCGGCATCTGCGGCGCTTTGGCCTACACCTGGAGCGATACCTTCTGGTTCTCGGCCGTCGAGGGCGAGGTCTACGCTTTCTCATCGTTCTGCACCGCCCTGGTGGTGTGGCTGATGTTCAAGTGGGAAAACCGCGCCGACTCCCCCACCTCCGACCGCTACCTCATCCTCATAGCCTACGTCATCGGCGTGTCGATAGCCGTGCACCTTCTCAACCTGCTGTGCATCCCGGCTCTCGGCCTCATCTACTACTACCGCAAGTATAAGAACATCAACGCCGTGGGCTCGCTCGTGGCGCTGGGAGTGTCGTGCGTGATAGTCGGCGCCATCCTCTACGGCCTCGTGCCGGGCTTCGTGCAGGTGGCACAGTGGTTCGAGCTCTTCTTCGTGAATGTGTGCGGTCTGAGCTTCAATATGGGCGTGCTTATCTACGCCGTGCTGCTGGTGGCCACATTCATCTTCGCCATCCGCGGCCTCTACCGCAAGCCCGATGCCGGCAGCACACGCCTGCTCTTCGTAGCCGCCCTCTCGCTCTCGGGTATGCCCTTCATCGGCCACTCGGTGCTCGTGGGTGTGCTCATCATCGCGGCCTTGGCCGTGTACGTATTCGGCTTCTGCAAGAAGGTGCCTGCCCGCGCTTTTGCCCTGGTGGCCATCAGCGTGCTGGTGATATTCGTGGGCTACTCGTCGTACGCCCTGCTGCTCATCCGTGCCTCGGCCAACACTCCCATGAACCAGAATGCCCCCGACAATGTATTCGCCCTCGCATCGTACCTCAACCGCGAGCAGTACGGCGACCGCCCGCTCTTCAAAGGCCAGGTATTCGCCGAGACTTTCGAGGAAGAGGAGTACCCCGAAGGCTCGGGCAACTTCTATATCCCTGTGGATGAGTATGGCCGCCCCCGCACACGCGTGGTCGACGGCTACCTCCGCGACGAGAACGGCGGCGCGTTCAACTCGCCCTCGAAAGTGTGGACCAAGGCCGTGAAGACATCGCCCGACGAGCCCGACAGCTACGTGCAGGAGGTGGAGCGCCCCGACTACCGCACCATGCCGGGCCTCGACATGCTCTTCACACGCATGTACAGCAACGAGCCCACCGGCGCCCATGTGGCAGGCTACAAGTCGTGGGCCGGATACACCACCCCCGACATCTACACCATCCCTCAGGAGAAGCGCGCCGAGTGGGCGCGTCAGGGCTATGCGCCTAAATATGAAGTGATGCCCTACCTGCACCACCTCACACCCATCACCACAAATATCGACAGCCGCTCGGGTATCGACCTTGTGCAGACTCCCATGTGGAAGCCCGACTTCGCCACCAACCTCCGCTACTTCGTCAACTATCAGCTCAACCACATGTACTGGCGATACTTCATGTGGAACTTCGCAGGCCGCCAGAACGACATCCAGGGCAACGGTGAGCCTCACCTCGGCAACTGGATCTCGGGTATCCCCGCCATCGACAACGCCCGCCTGGGCGACCAGTCGGCACTCCCCGACGAGTTCGGCAAGGGCAACAAGGGGCACAACGTGTTCTACATGCTGCCCCTCATCCTCGGCCTCATCGGTCTGCTCTATCAGGCTCTCTACAACCATCGCGCCAACCCCGAGCGCGGCATACAGCAGTTCTGGGTGGTATTCTTCCTCTTCTTCATGACCGGCATCGCCATCGTGCTCTACCTCAACCAGACACCCGGCCAGCCCCGTGAGCGCGACTACGCTTTCGCAGGCTCTTTCTACGCCTACGCCATCTGGATAGGCATGGGCGTACCCGCCATCGGTGTGATGCTCCGCAACCTGCTCACACGCAAGAACAAGGAGGGCAACGAAAGCTGCCCGCGCGCCGCAGCGATTGGCACCGCCGCTCTGGCCGTGGCCATAGGCATCGCGGTGCCCGTGCAGATGGTGAGCCAGACCTGGGACGACCACGACCGCTCCGGCCGATACACCACACGCGACTTCGGTTTCAACTATCTGGCATCGCTCGACGACAACGCCATAATATTCACCAACGGCGACAACGACACCTTCCCGCTCTGGTACGCTCAGGAGGTGGAAGGCTTCCGCACCGACGTGCGCGTGGTCAACCTATCCTACCTCACCACCGACTGGTATGCCGACCAGATGCTCCACCCCACCTCGGGCTCCGCTGCCATCGACATGCTCGCACGGCCCAAGGACTACGCTTACGAGCGCCTGGCATATAGCTTCGTGGTGCCATTCAACCGCGCGGCCACCGACGCCCGCCTGAGCCTCGACAGCCTCTACAAGAGCGATGCCCGCCGCTTCGGAGCGCCCTTCATCAGCTCGCCCAACGTGTATATGCCCGTCGACAAGGCTGCCGCCATGGCGCGCTACTCCTCGGGCGACGCCACCGTCGACAGCCTATACCTCGCACCCTACCTCCGCGACATCAGCACCGACCTCTCGCGTCTCGGCCAGGGTATGAACCAGAGCCGCGTGCTCTCTCTCGACATGATCGCCAACAGCGTGGCCGGCAACTGGGCGCGGCCCACCTACTTCGCCACCACCGTGCCCACGTCCTACTACCTCGGCCTCACGCCCTACCTCTCGGCCACCGGCATGGCCTACGAGGTCACTCCCTTTGCCGACGCCGAGTACAACCCCACCGCCGAGAAAGCCTACCGCCGCATCGTGGCCGACTACCGTTGGGGCGGCCTTGATGCCGAAGGTGCCGAAGGCCTCTACCTCGACGAGACTGTGCGCCGCATGGTGTCGTCGGTGCGCTCGGGTGTCTACACCGTGGTCGAAAACCTCATGATGACCCCCGGCGTGGAAGCCACCGCCGAAAGCCGCCGCACGGCACGCGAGAACGGCCTCGAAGAGCCTCGCACCCACGCCGACATGGCACGCCAGCTCCTCGACATCCTCGGCACGCGCCTGCCCGCCACCGTAGCACCCTACGACGGTATGCTCGGCCTCTACTTCGCAGCCTCATACCTCGACCTCTACATGCTCACCGGCAATCCCGCCGACCTTGAGGCCGTGGATGCCATCGCCACAGCCGAGGCCGACCGCTACGCGCAGCTCGTGAAGTACGCCACCACGCTCGACCCCGTGACCCTCACTCAGCTCGGTCGCTCCGAGACCTACGCCCTGCAGTATCTCGGCGAAGCCCTCGCGCTCAAAAACCGCGCCGCTATCCTGGCAGCACGCCCCGAGCTGCTGAGCGACCCCGCACACGCCGCCGAGCTCAATGCCCTGCGCGACTTCTCGCTTGAGACCGACCTCCGCATAGCGCCCCTCGTATTCGTCCAGGGCTACGACTACGGCACCCTCGCCGCCGAAGTGGAGTCCTTCCCCGCATCGCAGCAGGCAGTGATACGCAAGGCTATGCAGCTCCTCGAGCTCAACGCCGCAGCAGGCATCGACCCCATGGCCGACAGCCGAGCCCTCATGCAGAAATACGACTTCACCCCCGCTCAATGGGAATACGTGCTGAATTAAGATATGAGTTATGAGATATGAGTTATGAGTTAAATGCACTTACTCTCAGCTCATATCTCACAACTCGCATAACTCAAAACTCATATCTTGTTAATCGTTGAGTTATAGGTTAAATGCTCATTCTCACGGCTCATAACTCATAACTCAAAACTCAAAACTCATATCTTGTTAATAGAACAGCCCCCACTTCTCTACCGCTTGCTCTTCCCTGAGGCTATCTGGCGCATAAAGCGCCGGGGTGGCAAGCCTGTGGTGTACCTCACCTTCGACGACGGTCCCATACCCGAGGAGACCCCATGGGTGCTCGACACTCTCGACCGCTACGGCGTGAAAGCGACATTCTTCATGGTCGGCGACAATGTGCGCCGCCACCCCGAGCTCCTCGAGGAAGTGAAGCGCCGCGGACACTCCTACGGCAACCACACCATGCACCACCTGCAGGGAATGAAGACCCGCGCGCACCGCTACTGGCGCGACATCGTGGAGGCTGCACAACTCATCGACAGCCCGCTCTTCCGTCCGCCTCACGGGCTCCTGAGGTGGAAACAGGCTTCGGCAATCAAGGATCACTTCAACATAGTGATGTACGACCTCATCACACGCGACTACTCGCGCAAACTCACCGGCGAACAGGTATTGGCAAACGTCAAGCGATATGCCCGCAACGGCTCAATAATCGTATTTCACGACTCGCTGAAGGCCTCACGCAACATGCGCTACGCTCTGCCTCGCGCCATAGAGTGGCTGCAGGAGCAGGGCTACGAATTTGCCACTCTCCCAATGTAGGCAGCCCATGACCATTAGCAAGCACGAGCTTCGCCACCTGTGCCTCGAGGCAGGCGCCTGCGCCGCAGGTTTCGCGGCTGTTCACCCGGTGCCTGAGCATATTGTCGACGGCTACCGCCGTTGGATTGCTGACGGCCACCACGCCGGCATGGACTACCTCGAGCGCTACGACGATGTGCGCCACTCCCCCGCCCTGCTCCTGCCCGGTGCCCGCACGATGCTCTGCTGCGCCTTCGCCTACACAGCTCCGGGCTATCCGCGCAGCCCCCTCTTCGCCGACTATGCCCTCGGAGCCGACTATCACACCGTGCTCCGCAAGGCGCTCCGCCCCGTGGCCGAGACCATGGAAGCCGCGGTACCCGGCTCACTGACACGCATTTGCATCGACACTGCCCCTCTGCGCGAGCGCTACTGGGCCACCGAAGCCGGCTTAGGCTTCGTGGCCGACAACAATCAGCTCATCGTGCCAGGCGTAGGCTCGCATGTGTTCCTTGCCGAAATACTGTGGACCGCAGAAGTCGCTCCCGACGCCCCCTGCCGCGAAGAGTGCCTGCACTGCGGTGCCTGCCGCCGTGCATGTCCCGGCCGTGCCCTCGAGCAAAGCCCTCGCGCCCTCGACGCGCGCCGGTGCCTCTCCTACCTCACCATAGAGCACCGAGGCGAGCTGCCTGCCGACCTCACCCTACCCTCGCGCCTCTACGGCTGCGATATATGCCGCGACGTATGCCCCCTCGACAAAGGCCGGCCCGCCACGGTGCTGCCGCAGTTCGAGCCGGCGCAGGCACTGCTGGCACTAACAGCCGGCGATGTGGCAGCCCTCGATGCCGACTCCTTCTCGCGCCTTTTCTCCAAAAGCGCCGTAAAGCGCGCCAAACTCGAGGGACTCAGACGAAACGCCCTCTGCAAGCTCCGCCGAAAAGACACGGAGCAATGACGCTCTAAAGCACTTAGCATTGATTTTATAAAATTTATCCTTACCTTTGTCAGCGAACCAAAAACCTCATCTCATGAAAAAACTCTTATTTCTTTCAACACTGCTTATGTCGCTCTTCGCGCTCACTTCGTGCGATAGCGACGACGAAGATGCACCCGACACCCCTCCGCTGCTCGAACTCACCATATACTTTGCCGCTTCCGACGGCTCGTATATCCTCAATAAAGATGCTGATGCCGCTGTCCTGCCAATCGAATTTTGCTATGGTGGCAGCTGCGTATCAATTAGCAATATCTCGGATGAGCTTGAGTGCAACTATGCTCACACTTGCTTCGGCGATTCGGATTCAGAGTCGGCACGACTTACTCTCAACATCGCTTTCCCCGTTCTTAACTATCCCGACAGCAAGCTGGATAAGTGCAGCGTAACCATAGGCGGGAGCTCTCACACTATCAGCTACAAATCGGGGGCGTTCTATATCGACGACACCGAAGCCGTCAATTATACAGCCACTATTATCCTCTGATCCGTGGTTTTAGAATAGCCGCTTAGAGTATGTTTGCGTTTAACTGATTTTTATAATTAAGAGAGAAAAACGAGCATAATTTGAACTTTCATTCAGTCCTTATGGGATGCCATAAGGACTGAATGAAAGTCTCCAAGAAAGGGAGAAGTCCGCATAAGCCCACCGCAAAGCCCCTATCTTTGCGCGCAATATGCAGCTCCACGCCTAACCTCCAATGTACGGTCGCCATCGATGGCGACCACAGAAGCGGCAGCTGCCCCGCGGCCCAAAGCCAAACCGCAGCAAAGTGTACATTGACGTTTTGTACACACCACACCGTGGGGGCAGTTGATTGAAAGTTGGGCGGCGCGTGTATTTGCGGATGCGTTGGCGTTTGTGGTCGCCATTGATGGCGACCGTACTGCCGAAGCGGGAGCTGACCTGCTGTGGGGTATCTTGCTGCGCAAGCGCCAAGGCGATTACCGAACCCGGGAAAGGCAGAAGAATTAAAGATCCTAAATAAACAAGCACAAGCCGTAAAGCCGGTGCATTTGCAAAGAAGTGCCGCCATTTCCGTGTGGTTTTATGTTCCTTTCGGAAAAAGATAAAAATGAAAAAAACGCGAGCTATGTATTTCGATTTAATTAACTTCATAGACTAAAGTATCAGCATCCTCGTGTTTCTACCCTCAAATATTGTCCTTGTTGGTTCCGCTTTCCGCTTGATGTGCTTGGTGTGCAACATTTTTTTTGCAAAAAATATTGCACATTGAAAAAATTGTGCTAATTTTGCGAAGTGAAGTCGCACCATGCAGCGACCGACGAGTGATTCAAGATTATATCAATCAATTATTTATATTAACTTAAAATCGTAGCATGAAAAAATTCTACACTCTTGCTCTCGCAGCGTTTGCCACCATGGCAATGAACGCTCAAATCTACGTATGCGGCACTTTCGACGGTGAAAATCATTGGACACCCGAGGCTCCCGCAGCTATCGGTACCCTCAACGAAGCCGGCAACTGGGAAGTAACTGTCCACGACTGCGCAGCTTTCAAAGTATCGACTGCATACGGCGACTGGGATGTATTCAATGAAAAGGCATTCTCTCTCAACGAAGGCACTGTAACCGAGGCTTTCATCAACGACTTCTTCGACGTAATGGCATGGGGCGAAAACACCAACCTCCCCTGGAAAGGTGACTGGACCATCGAGGTAACCCCCGACTACTCCAAAATGAAACTCACTAGCACTTCCGACGTTCCCACAGGGCCCATAGCTGCTTTCGTTGTAGGTGGCATGACCGACTGGGGCTTCGTTGAAGGTTGGAAGATGACCACCGTTGAAGAGTTCAAGTACACTTTTAAGTGCGAAGGCGCTACCATGATTCCTGCCGGCGAAGAGTTCAAACTCGCAGCCGATGGCTGGGCTCAGGTAAACTATTCCACCGGCGGTGAGGCTCTTGCCGACGGCGAACCCAGCGAAGCTTCATACGACATCCAGACGAACATGTTCTTCTCCGAAGACTTCGAAGGTGAAATCGTCCTCGAGCTCACCAATGGCTACAACAAGCCCGCTCAGGTTACATTCAACCCCGGCGATCTCGGCGGTGTCGAGAACGTAGCTGTTGAGAACAACGCCGCTCCCGAATACTTCAACCTCCAGGGCGTGCGCGTAGCACAGCCCGAGCAGGGTGCTCTCTACATCGTTCGCCGCGGCAACGAAGTGAGCAAAGTTCTTGTTAAGTAAGAGTTTCTCTCTCCACTTGACATAACACACATTTTTATCCGAAAGGAGTGCACCGTGCGGTGCGCTCCTTTTTTAGTTGCTCAGTACGGCATTTTTTTGTAATTTTGTGCATCAAAGACTACCGATGAGCACACTTCAAACGATAAACCTCGCCCATCAAGGCGACCTTGACCGACTCAACGAGCGCATAGCCAGGCAGTTGGAAAGCGGCAGCTCGCTGATGAGCCGCATCGTGGTGTCGCTTCTGCGCACCAAGGGCAAGCAGCTTCGCCCGCTGCTCCTAATGATGTGTGCCAAGATGTTTGGCCCGGTCGACGAGCGCGTACTTGCCGCCGCTGCCGCCGTTGAGCTTATCCACAACGCCTCACTCATCCACGACGACGTGGTCGACAACTCAATGACCCGCCGGAGCCACCCCACAGTCAATGCCGTGTGGGATAATCATATAGCCGTGCTCGTGGGCGACTACTTCACATCGTCGGCCATGCAGGAGGCAATCTTCACCGGCGACATCCGCATCATCGACTCGCTCTGCGCCCTTGGCCGCCAGCTCTCGCTCGGCGAGATAGACCAGATTTACAACGCACGCGAACATTGCCTCAGCGAAGAGAACTACTACCGCATCATCGACTACAAGACGGCCTCGCTCTTCATAGCAAGCGCCGAGATGGGCTGCTACGCCGCCGGAGCTCCCGACAGCGAACGCGAAATCCTTGCCCGCTACGCTCTGCTCTTCGGCCGCTGCTTCCAGATCCGCGACGACGTGTTCGACTACTTCCCCTCGGAGCTCGTAGGCAAGCCCACCGGCAACGACCTGCGCGAAGGCAAGGTGACACTGCCCCTGCTGCACGCCATGAGCAAGACCGACCTCCCCGGCCATGCCGAAGTGATGGCGCTCCTGGCAAAGGACGGCCTCTCCGACAGCGAGATCGCCACCATCCAGGACTTCGCCCGCCGCGGCGGTGGCATCGACTATGCCTTCGAGGTGATGCACCGCCTCCGCGATGAGGCCTGCAGCGGTCTCGACAGCCTCGGCAACAGCGAGATACGCAGCCAGCTCGTGGCTCTCTTCGACTTTATCATCGAACGCCAGTTTTAACTATGGACGTAAAAAACGGTATGCGCACGCTCGTGTGGCTTTGCCTTGCACTGCTGCTCGCAGCCTGTGCCAACATGGGGCGTCCGGAAGGGGGCGCCCGCGACGAGACTCCTCCACGCTTCATGCGCTCCGATCCCATGCCGGGAGCCACCGGCGTGAAGAAATCGCGCCTCACGGTGACTTTCGACGAGAACGTTCAGCTCGAGGATGCCTTCTCGAAAGTAGTAGTATCGCCGGCGCAAAAGACACCCCCGGCAGTGAGCGCCAACGGCAAGCGTGTCACCGTGGACTTCCGCGACACTCTGCTCGACAACACCACTTATACCATCGACTTCGCCGATGCCATCAAGGACCTCAACGAGGGCAATATCCTCGACGGTTTCGCCCTCGACTTCTCCACCGGCGACAGCATCGACTCGCTCCGCATATCGGGCATGGTGCTGCAGGGCGAGAACCTCGAGCCCGCCCAAGGGATGCTCGTGGGCGTGTACTCAAACCTCTCCGACACAGCCATTACCACGCTCCCCTTCGAGCGCATTGCCCGCACCAACCAGCTGGGGCACTTCACCATCCGCAACCTCAAGCCGGGCACCTACCGCATATTCGCCGTCAACGACCTCAACCGCGACTACCACTGGGACCGCTCCGAGGACATCGCTTTCTACGACGAGCTCATAGTGCCTTACACTGAGCACATCGACGTGGTCGACACGCTCTACAGCTCCACCGGCGAGGACTCGTTGGTCACCCGCCAAGGCATACGCTATCTGCCGAACGACATCCTGCTGTCCTGGTTCAACGTAGGCTATAAATCGCACTATCTCTCCGACTACAAGCGCACCGACCGCAGGCGCATCAACCTCATCTTTGGCGCACCCAACGACACCTTGCCGACCCTGACCATCGTCGACGGCGCTCCAGGCGCAGGCAGGCCCGACTCGGAGTGGGCTCTGCGCAAGCCAAGCGTGGCCGGCGACACCATAGAGTACTGGATTTCCGACCCCGAGGTTCTGGCCGCCGACTCGCTCCGCCTGGCCGTGAACTACCTCAAGACCGACACGGCCGACAGGGTAGTGTGGACCACCGATACGCTCCGCTTCTTCTTCCGCGACCCCGCCGCACGAAAGAAAAAGAAAGAGAAGAAGAAAGACGACGAAGCACCGCTCTTCACCGTGGACAGCATCACGGGCGACACCACCTTCCTGCCTCCGCCCGACATGGAGTACCTCAGCGTGAAAGCCCTCTCGTCGAGCTCACAGGAGCTCAACCGACCGCTCGTGATAGAGACCTCGCTGCCGCTCTCAAAGCTCGACAGCAGCGGCGTGCACCTCGACATGCAGGTCGACACCCTCTGGGAACCAGTGCGCGAGTATGTGCTGCGCCCCGACTCCTCCGACATGCTCCTGCGCAGCCGCCTCGATGTGGCGTGGAAAGCCGGAGCGAAATACAGGCTTCGCATCGACACCCTTGCCATGACTTCGATCTACGGGCCGTGGAACCGCCCCTTCGAGCATAATTTCACCGTGAAGAACCCCGAGGACTATGCCAACCTGCACCTCACACTGCCCGGCACCGACTCCATCCAGGCCGTGGTGCAGCTGCTCAACGGCAGCGATGCTCCGGTCTACACGGCCGTGAAGCCCTCGGGCACCACATCTCTCACTATCCCCTTCATTGCTCCGGGCACGTACTACGCGCGCCTGATCATCGACTCCACGCCAAACGGCAAGTGGGACACCGGCTCGCCCCTCGACTCGGTGCAGCCCGAGGAGGTCTACTACTTCGCCAAGAAGCTGAGCCTTAAGAAGAACTGGGATATAGAGCAGACATGGGTGATCGACGAGCTCCCCGTCGATGTGCAGAAGCCTTACGCCATAAAGAAGAACAAACCCAAGCTCAAGCGCGGCGAGCAGGCTCCGGTCGACCCCGAGGATGAAGACGACGGCGTCTACGACCAGGAGTACAACCCCTTCGACAAAACCGGCCGCAACAACCGCCGCAACAGCTCCACAGGCCCCGGAGGCCTCAGGCGCTCTGGCTTCTAAACATAATCTGATATGAAGAAGAATACACTCACCATATACTGTGCCTCATCGGCCACTCTCGCACCCGTCTACACCGAAGCGGCAGCAGCCCTTGGCCGTGCCGCCGCCCTTGCCGGCGCCGACATCGTGACCGGTGGCGGCTACACGGGCCTTATGGGTGCCGTGGCCGACGCAGCCCTCGCCGCCGGTGGCAAGGTCACAGGCATCATACCGCGCTTCATGGAAGAGCGCGGATGGCATCACCGCGGCCTCTCGGAGCTCCGCATCGTCGACGGTATGCACTCGCGCAAGGAGCTCATGGCATCGCTGGCAACGGCTGCTATCGCTCTGCCCGGCGGCGTAGGCACCTTCGAGGAGCTCATGGAGATCATCACCTGGCGGCAGCTCGGCCTTTTCAGCGGCAACGTGGTGATATTTAATGTCAACGGCTACTACGACCCTCTGCTGGCGATGATGGACCGCGCTATTGCCGAGGGCTTCATGCGCCCCGACCACCGCTCGATTTTCACCGTGGCCACAAGCGTGGAGGAGACCCTTGCGGCGGCTTTCGCCGAGCCCGAAGCCAAAGAATGGTCGCCTAAATTCTGATTGCGATGTCCTCTACCGACACTATCACCGCCGCCCCTTCGCCGCACAGCTTCTCGCCCGTGGCAGCCCCTGCCGTGCCCGACAGCGGCGTGCAGCTGAGCACGGTGATAGTCGACTCTATAGCCGCCGACACCATCTCGGGCCGGATACCGCACTTCATACCCGTGGAGCAGGCCGACAGCCTGCGCGTGGAAGCACTGATCGACTCGCTCGACGTGCATGCCGCCTTACCCGAGGCTCCATCGGGGGCGGAGGAGGGGATAGCTCCTATGGCCGGAGCACCCGGCACGGGCGGCGACACGGCTCTAACAGCGCTGCTTATGGGCACGCTGGTGCTGGCGGCACTCAACGCCGGCAGCGTGACACGTGCCATCCGCAAGTACGGCCACGAGCTGTGGTCGGTGCGAAGGAGGCCCAACGTGTTCGACAACGAGAGCAACGTATCGCCCCTCGCAGCCACACTGCTGCAGCTGGTCACCATCATCTTCGGCGGCATAGTGCTCTATAATCTTCCGGGGCTTCCACCGTCGGCGAGCTTCTTCGGTGCCGTGGCATCGATGGCGCTGCTGGGAGCCTACACCACATTTCTCTACTGCTCCTACAGCCTCACGGGCTATGCCTTCGCCGACGCATCGACGCGCAGGCGCTGGCTCGGGGGCTTCCTTGCCACCCAGGCCTGGGCCGGGCTTCTGCTCATCGTGCCGGCCCTACTTCTGATTGTAGAGCCCGAATGGCGGCATTTGTTGATAATCATCTCACTCTCAATATATTTCTGCGCACGAATTTTATTCATTGTGCGCGGGGTGCGAATTTTTTACACCAATTTTCAGTCTTTGCTTTATTTTATTTTGTATCTTTGCACCCTAGAAATTATTCCGCTGTTTGCCGTGTACCATCTAAACGACTATTTATGGGCCTATACGGCATAGCGCCACATAACGTTCAGAAGAGTGAAGATTAAGAAAATTCTCGTATCCCAACCCAAGCCGGCTTCCGATAAGTCGCCTTACTTCGACATCGCTGAGAAGTATGGCGTCGACATCGTTTTCCGTCCCTTTATCAAGGTTGAGGGCCTGTCTGCGAAGGATTTCCGCCAGCAGAAGGTCAATATCTCCGATTTTACTGCCATTATCTTTACGGCACGCACTGCCATCGACCATTTCTTCCGCCTCTGCGAGGAGATGCGCATCACTATCCCGGTGACTCTGAAGTACTTCTGCACCAGCGAGAACATCGCCAACTATCTACAGAAGTATATCGTGTACCGCAAGCGCAAAATCTTCGCCGCCAAGACCGGCCGCCTCACCGATCTTCTCCCCTTCATGCAGAAGCACAAGACCGAGAAGTATATGATGGTGGTGAGCGATGTCAACAACGGCGCCGACACCGCATTGCTGCAGGAGAACAAGCTCGACGTGACCCAGGCTGCCATGTACCGCACAGTTAGCAACGATTTCGGCCCCGACGAAGACTTCAACTACGACATGCTCGTGTTCTTCAGCCCCCAGGGTGTGGAGTCGCTGCTGAAGAACTTCCCCGACTTCAAGCAGGACGACATCGCCATCGCAGCCCTCGGCGCTGCGGCAGCTCAGTCGGTGACCGATGCCGGCCTCAGGCTCGACATCGCAGCTCCCACCCCCGAAGCCCCCTCGATGCCGGCTGCCATCGACCAGTACCTCGCTAAAAACGCCTGACAAGGCCTCCGGCCGTGAAAACATTCGGCTTATATAAGAAACAGAAATTATGTTCCACCCGCGCCATAGAGCAGCTCTTCGGCGCGGGCGGAGCTGACTTTACGCGTCTGTGCTACCCCCTGCGGGCTGTGGCAAGGCGCAACCCCGGGCGCAGCTCCGATGCGCCTGTGGCCTTCCTCATCTCCGTGCCCAAGAAGCGCCTGCGCCACGCCGTGGACCGCGTGCAGATGCGCCGCCGCATCCGCGAGGCGTTCCGCCTGCGCCATGCCGCATATCAGCCCGCCGAGGGCGAGCGCATCGACCTTGCCTTCATCTACGTGGCCGACACCGTGCTGCCTTACGCAGCCGTCGACTCGGCCGTGAAGCGTATCCTCAAATCCATGGCCGAGGCTTTCGGCCCCGAGCAATGAAAGGGCTGCTCCGCGCCCTCAGGGGCGGGGTAGTGTGGATACTTTGCCTCCCCATACATTTCTACCGCTACTGCATATCGCCGCTCACGCCTCCGGCGTGCCGCTTCACGCCCACATGCAGCCAATATGCCCTCGAGGCTCTGCGCAAGCACGGACCCCTGAAAGGCACATGGCTGGCAGTGAAGCGCATTCTGCGCTGCCATCCCTGGGGAGGTAGCGGCTACGACCCCGTGCCATGACAGCAGCCCCCGACCTCCACAGCTTTGCCGACATCCACGCCCACAGCGCGCGCGGCCAGCAGGTGCTCACCTCCGTAGAGCCAGCCGACGAGCGCACAGGCCTGCCGGGCGAAGCGTGGTACAGCGTGGGCATACATCCCTGGAGCACCTCATCCGAGCCGGCGGAGCAGAGCATAGCCTTGCTGCGCGAGGCCATGGCCGACCCGCGCGTGATAGCAGTGGGGGAGTGCGGGCTCGACCGCCGTCGCGGTGGCCCGGCGCAAGTGCAGGAGGCCGTGTTCAAGCTCCACGTAGAGCTCTCCGAGCAATATTGCAAGCCGCTGATAGTGCACTGCGTAGGCCGCTACGGGCGCCTGATGGAGCTGCATCGCGAGCTCTCGCCCCGGCAGCTGTGGATAGTGCACGGCTTCACGGGCAAGCCGGAGCTCGCGCGCCAGCTCGTGGCCGAGGGCCTGGCAATATCGCTCGGTCCGCGCAGCCCCGAAGGCCTCGAGGCCATAGTTCCGCCCGAGAGGCGCTTCCGCGAGAGCGATATATGAGGAAAAAGTGTTATATTTGCACAAAACAATGATGTATGGAAGAAAAGAAACTGTTCCTGCTTGACGCATACGCCCTCATATACCGCGCATACTACGCCCTGATGCGCTCTCCGCGCATGACATCGGCCGGACTCAATACCTCGGCCGTATTCGGCTTCGTAAACACCCTCGAAGACCTCCTGCGCAAGGAGAACCCGGGCTACATAGCAGTGTGCTTCGACCCTGCCCACGGCCACACTTTCAGGCACGACGAATATGCCGAGTACAAGGCCGGGCGCGACAAGCAGCCCGAGGACATCACCGTGGCCATCCCATACATCAAAGCCATCCTCGAGGCCATGCGCATACCCGTGATTGAAGTGGCCGGCTTCGAGGCCGACGACGTGATAGGCACACTCTCGCGCCGTGCCGAGGAGGCCGGATTCACCACCTACATGATGACGCCCGACAAGGACTACGGCCAGCTCGTGACCGACCGCGTGTATATGTACCGCCCGGCTATCAAAGGCCAGGGCTTCGAGGTGCGCGGGCCTCAGCAGGTGTGCGAGCGCTACGGCATAAGCTCGCCGAGCCAGGTGATCGACCTCCTGGCACTCGAGGGCGATGCCTCCGACAATGTGCCCGGCTGCCCCGGTGTGGGCGAAAAGACCGCCGCCAAGCTCATAGCAGAGTTTGGCTCGGTGGAGAATATGCTCGCCAACACAGCCTCGATAAAGGGTGCACTCCGCAAGAAAATAGAGGACAACGCCGAGCAGATACGCCTCTCCAAGCACCTTGTGACAATCGTCACTGACGCGCCGGTCGACTTCGACCCCGCGCAGCTGATCCGCAAGGAGCCCGATACGAAGGCTCTTGTTGAGATTTTCAAGGAGCTGGAGTTCAAATCGTTTATCTCCCGCTACAGCGCCGAGAAGAGCAGTTCCGCACCGGCGCCGCCACGGCAGGCCGAGGCGCCGTCGCTCTTCGACTTCGCCGATGCCGAGGAAGCGCCCAAGGCTCCCGCACCGGTGCGCGCCGACTGGACCGTGGAAGAGCTCACCGCCACTGCCGACATCGCCGCCTTCATATCTGCCGCCACAGCTTCGCGCTCCGTAGGCATGGCTATCAACAGCGTGGGTGCCGAAGCCATGACGGCCAAGGTCTACGGCATAGCCCTTGCATACACACCCGACGGGGGCGAGCACTACCGTGCCGCCTACATCCACCTGCCCGCCGCCGGCGAAGCCCGCAGAGCCATTGCAGTGCTCCTCGAGCCGCTGTTCGCCTCGGGCGAGGTCTGCATCAGCGGCACCGACATCAAGCGCGACATGCTCATCCTCAAGCGCGAAGGCATCACATTCGAGGGTGCCAAGTGGTTCGACACAGCCGTGGCACACTACCTCGTGCAGCCCGAGCAGAAGCACGACCTCGCCACCCTTGCCATGACCTACCTCGGCTTCACCACCTACGACTATGCCCTCAGCGCCACCGAGCGGAAGGCTGCGCCCGCCGACCCCGCAGCGGCAATGACAGAGACAGCCATCCTGACACTGCGGCTGCGCCCGCTCCTCGAAGTGGAGGTAGAGGAGCGCGGACAGACCAAGCTGCTGCACGACGTCGAGCTGCCCCTCGTGGCCGTGCTCGCGTCGATGGAGTGGGAAGGTGCGCGCATCGACGTAAACGAGCTCAAAGCGCTTTCCTCGCAGCTCTCCGCACGCCTCGACGCGCTGCAGGAGCAGGCGTTTGCCATTGCCGGCGAGCCCTTCAACGTCAACTCGCCCGCGCAGGTGGGGCAAATCCTCTTCGACCGCCTGCAGATCGACCCCAAGGCACGCAAGACAAAGGGCGGCTCATGGTCCACGGCCGAGGACGTGCTCGAGAAATACGCCAAGGACGTGCCTCTGGTGCAACTCATCCTCGACATACGCGGCCTGCGCAAGCTGCTGGCAACATACGTTGATGCCCTGCCGAAGCTCATCAATCCGGCCACAGGAAAGCTGCACACCACCTACAACCAGACCGTGACAGCCACCGGCCGCATATCATCTACCAATCCCAACCTTCAGAACATACCCATCCGCACCGCCGACGGCCGCGACATACGCCGCGCCTTCGTGCCCGACCCTGGCTGCCTGATGCTCTCGGCCGACTACTCGCAGATCGAGCTCCGCCTGATGGCCGACCTCAGCGGCGACGAGAGCATGGTCGAGGCCTTCCTGTCGGGAGCCGACATACACCGTGCCACGGCAGCAAAAATCTACCACCTGCCGCTCGACCAAGTGAGCGATGAGCAGCGCCGCAACGCCAAGACCGCCAACTTCGGCATCATCTACGGCATATCGGCCTTCGGACTCTCGGAGCGCTTGGGCATACCTCGCGGCGAGGCCAAGGAGCTCATCGAAGGCTACCTGGCCACCTATCCCGGCGTGGCGGCCTACATGGAGAAGTCGATAGAGCGTGCCCGAACCGACGGCTTCGTCACCACTATAATGGGGCGCAAGCGCTATCTGCCCGACATTGCCTCGCGCAGCAACACCGTGCGCGCCTACGCCGAGCGAAACGCCATCAACGCGCCTCTGCAAGGCTCTGCCGCCGACATCATCAAAGTGGCTATGGTAGCCGTAGATGCCGAAATACGCCGCCGTGGCCTACGCTCACGCATGATCATGCAGGTGCACGACGAACTGGTGTTCAACGTCGTCCCCGACGAGCTCGCCTCACTTCAGGAAATAGTGGTCAAAGGCATGGAGAGCGCCTACAGCGGCCGCGTGCCCATGGAAGTGGCCGCCGGCGTAGGCAACAACTGGCTCGAAGCTCATTGATAATTACTCCGATATTAACTCCCAATACCCCAGCTAATGTTTGAAAGCATCGACATACACGGCTACCGCGGAATAGCGAACACCCGGATTGAAGATTTTGAGCGCGTCAACCTTTTCTTCGGAAAAAACAACTGCGGAAAATCCACCCTTCTGGAGGCGATTTTTATGCTCACCGGACAGTCAAATCCCACACTGCCGGTAGCGATAAACAGCACCCGCGGACAGATGGGCGTATCGGAGCAGTCGCTCGAACTCCTCTTCCATAGGCCCGGCAACTGCCGGGAATTCACAATCGAAGCGTCGGGAAGAGAGAACCGCCGGCTCAAAGTGCGCATGGTGCGTCAGCTCAGCACACAGATTGAAATCAGCAAAATAGCAGGCGCCCCAAATTCAGCACCCGACTTCGCCTATGGCCTCGAGCTCGAGTACAGCCGAGGCAACGATGAAGCGGCGTATAAGTCGTCGCTCCTTATCGATGCCGACAACAACGGGCACCGCAACATATCTCCCGACTACACCGAGACAATCGTTTCACGCTTCGTGTCATCGCGCCTGCCCTCGCAAATAGAGAGCGAGCTGTATGCCGAGATTATCAAGAACAAAGAAGAAGAGGAAATCTACGAGATTATGCGCATCGTAGAGCCGCGCCTGCTCGACATACAGCTGGTGGGCAAAGACTTCTACGTCAACCTCGGCGATGAATGCAGGCTGCCCGTCTATGTGATGGGCGACGGATTTATGAAAGTGCTCGAACTGATTCTCGCAATATACTACAGCAGCAATGGCATAGTAGTGGTCGACGAGGCCGACACCGGCATCCATTTCTCAATCATGCCGAAATTGTGGGAAGCAATCTTCACCACTTGCCGAAAACGAAGCGTACAACTTTTTGCCTCAACTCACAGCCTCGACTTCATCCAAGCCCTCGTAAAGGCTTGCCACAACAAGACTTGCAGCAGCGAAGTAGCAGCATACAAGCTAATCCGAAAGCCTGCCGACGCTATCGCTGCAGTAAGATACTCGGGTCAACAACTTGCCTATAGTGTGACTCAGGAAATAGAGATGCGATGACAGGAATATATCTCGAGACCGGGCACAAGAACACGCCCGAGCACGTCTTTATATCCACCCTAATGAAGCGACTCGGCTTCAGTGCCGGTGTGCACTATGAGATTGTGAATGTAGGAGGCAAGGATAATCTTGTCAATGCCGCCAACAGTATGCTCGCCCGACAGCTGCAGGGCGATAAAAATCTTATCATCTTCGATGCCGACTCAGCTGCCAATGGCGGTGGCTACCAAATGCGGAAAGCGATTATTGCCGCCACTCTGGCGAGCCTGAATATCGATGCCGATGTTTTTCTCTTTCCCGACAACGGCTCCGACGGCGATTTCGAGACACTTCTCGAGCGTATAGCGCGCAAAGATCTCCATCAGCTTTTCTTCGATTGCTTCGGCGATTTTGAATGTTGTGTGCAGCCCCGCTATCTTGCTCCAAACAGGAAAGGGAAGCTCCACACTTACGTCAACGCGCAGCCGTGGCTTTCAACAGCCGAGCGAAACGGACTCGGCAAAGGTCAATGGTTGTTCGAGAACGACAATCTTTGGGATTTGCAATCCGCAGCCCTCGAGCCGCTCAAGGCTTTTATCATCGAGAATATTGGCGTGATAAACAAGCAGGCATGAATATATTCAAGAAATTGGATGCGTGGCGCCATAGCAAAAGCCGGCAGATGAAGAGGCGCAAGCGGCTGGCCGAGGCTGAGGCTCTGGCGGAGTATTTCGGCGAGGGTTTCTGCGTGATCAGCAACAACTGCTTCGGCGGGCGCCTTTACCAGGACCTTGAGCTGCCCTACGGTACGCCTACGGCGGGGATGTTTATCATCATGGCCGACTTCATTGAGTTCTGCAAGCATCTGCCGCACTATCTGCGTGAGGCCGAGCTCACTTTCGTGCCCGACAGCAAGTGGGAGCACATACGCCAGCGCAGGCGCGACGAAAATCTCAGCTATCCCATCGGACTGCTCGACGGCAAGGTTGAGCTGCACTTCCTGCACTACGCCTCCGAAGAGGAAGCCCGCAGCAAATGGCTGCGGCGCGCCGCACGCGTCGACTTCGACAAGGTGGTGGTGGCCGGCCTGCAGATCTACGGTGTGAGCGATGCCGACTACCGCGACTTCGAGACCATTCCCTACTCCCGAAAATACTTCTTCACCACAGCTCAGCACGAAGGCTGCCCCTCGGAGATCGTGCTTCCCACCGACGGACCCGACACCGTGGGCGACGGTATGCGCCACACAAAGCGCTTCTACCGTGCATGGCTCGAGCACATAGGCTGCGGCTCAGGCACGGAGGCGTAGGGCCACAAAAAGTTTGGAAAGGATAAACAGCGCCGCCAGAATAAGCACTATCAGGGCGGAGCAGGGCACATCGGCCACCGTGGATAGGAAAAGTCCTGCAAGCGAGGCCGTAAGCGATATTCCGGCCGAGGCCAATGCCACCGGCATGAAACGCCGGCAGTAGACTTCGGCAGTGATCATCGGCAGCGAGAGCATCGACATAAGCAGCATAATGCCCACCAGACGTATTGTAAGCACTATACAGAGCGCCACGAGCACCGTCATGGTATAGGAGACCATCCGCACGGGCAAGCCGCTCACAGCGGCGAAATCGCGGTCGAAGGCCACGGCTACTATCGTGCGCCGCTTCCATGCGAAGAAGAGGGCCAGCACAAGGGCATAAGCGGCGAAAGTCCACAGGTCGGAGGCCGACACCGTGAGGATATTGCCGAAGAGAAAAGCATTCAGCTCGGGCACATAGCCCGGGGTCATGAACACGAAGAGCACACCCAAAGCCATGCCGAGCGCCCATACCACGGCAATTGCCGAATCTTCGCGCAGGCTGAAGCGCTTCGAAAGTACCTCAACGCCTACCGACGAGCCCACGGCAAAGAGAGCGGCCATAGCCACGGGGCTGATGCCGAGGAAGTAGCCGAGACCGAGACCGCCGAAGCAGGCGTGAGTCACACCGCCCGAGATCGCCACCATGCGGCGGCTGATGATATATGTGCCTATCACCGCCGAGCACACGCTCAGCAGAAGCACCGCCACAATGGCGCGGATAAAAAAGTCATATTCAAGATACTGCAACATCGCTACGTGTTTTTGCCGCGCGGGCTTCAGCCACAATGAGCAGGAGCTCGTCGCGGACATCGGCGGGGAGAGCTATCTGCCTAAGCTGCAGCGAGCGCGCCCATCCGGCAATGTCGTCGGGGCGCATGGAGAGCAGAATATCGCGGAACTCCTCGACCTCCGCATCAGCGTAATCGGCGGCTCCGCGCCCGGCGAAGCGGTCGAGCTCCTCATCGTCGTAGTACTCTATTGTGGGCGACACCGAAGCCAGCAGCGAATCCTTCTCGCATGTGACGTGCATACCGCAGCACTCCTCGGCCGGCTCTGCGGCCTCGGGCTCGGGGTCGGCTTCGACACGGCGCTGATGCAGGCGATGCTCTGTGTAGAGTATCGCGCCTACGGCCACGAGCACGAGAAGGAGGATTAGCGCCACTATCATGATTTATTCACTTACTTCTTCAAGGACAAAACCGGCGGCTGCAAGCTGCTCCCAAAAGGCCGGGTAGGACTTCGAGACCACCTCGACGTCGCGCACCACAATTCCTGGCACAAACACAGCCACCGGCGCAAGGGCCATGGCCATGCGGTGGTCGCCGTAAGTATCGAACTCGGGCAGCGTCTGCACGGGCACGCGGCGGCCATCCCAGCTCAGTACTGTGCCGTAGCCCTCGACTTCGAGCAGGCATCCTATTTTTGCCATCTCGGCGGTGAGAGCGGCCATACGGTCGCACTCCTTATGGTGAAGAGCACCAAGGCCGGTGAGCCTGAACGGTATACCCGCCAGGCAGCAGGTCACCACAAGCGCCGGCACGGCATCGGGCATATCGCAGAGGTCGGCATCGAGGGAGTTGTAGAGGTCGGGGGTAGCCGAGAGCTCGGCACCTTCATCGGTGTATTCGGAAAGTACGCCAAGGCGCTCGAAGAGGGCTGCCGCCTCACGGTCGCCTTGGATCGACGAGGCGTAGGTGAGCCCCGGAAGAGTGACCCAACCGGCTGTCAATGCCGCTATCTCATACCAGAAAGCGGCGGCGCTCCAGTCGGGTTCGCCATCGTCGGAGGGCTTGAGCGGGGCAGGGCAGTCAACCTCCACCTTGTCGCGGTCAAGGTCGACCACGGCACCGCGGGCCTGCATCATGGCGGCAGTCATGCGTATATACGGCATGGACTGAACCGTGCCGAGCAGCCTGATGGTGAGCGGAGCATCGAGCAGTGGCGCTGTCATCATCAGCGCCGACACATACTGCGAGCTCTCCGAGGCATCGATATCCACCGAACCGCCCGACAGCTTGCGCCCGCGTATGCGGAGCGGGGGGAAGCCCTCCTTGCCCTCATAGCTTATCTCGGCACCGAGCAGGCGCAGCACGTGCACCAGCGGCCCCACGGGGCGCTCAAGCATTCGCGCATCGCCGGTGAGCACACAGTGGGCTCCCGGAGTGGCCGCACACAGTGCCGTGAGAAAGCGCATGGCAGTGCCGGCCGGGCCGACGTCGATAGCGGAGCCATCGGCAGGCAGCCCTGCGGCGAGGATGGCGGCTATGGTGGAGCAGTCGTCGCAAGGCTGCGCCGCTGCATCGGGCACCTTGCCGGCCATATAGTCGAGGATGAGCGCCCGTGCAGCTATGCTCTTGCTTGGAGGCAGCTGCACGGTGGTCTCAAGAATTTCTTCGGGCGGAAATATACGGTAATTCATAATCAATTCATCGCTTCACGGCACACGCCGCACACGGCAGCGCGAAGGCTGTCGAGAGCCGCGGCGAGCACACATCGAGGAGTGCCCACGTTGAGGCGCGCGAAGCCTGCACCCTGAGTGCCGAAAGTAGAGCCGTCGTTGAGGGCCAGATGAGCCTTGTCGAGCAGCAGGTCCATGATTTCGCGCTGGCACATGTGGAGCTCGCGGAAGTCGAGCCACAGCAGGAACGATGCCTGCGGGCGCACCACCTTCAGTCCGGGGATATTGCGCCTGCAGTAGTCAATCACGAAGTCGATGTTGGCCTGCACATAGCCGAGCATCTCGTCGAGCCAGGCCTCGCCGTTGTTGTAGGCGGCTTCGGCACCGATGGTGCTTATCATCACGGGCGAGTTAAATTCGTTCACCTCAAGCCAGGCGTAGAATGGGTCGCGCAGCTCGGGGTTCTTCACCACCATCCACGAGCTCACCAGGCCGGGGATGTTGAAGGTCTTCGACGGCGCACCGAGCATCACACCCACAGCACGGGCATCCTCACCGGCAGCAAGGAAGGGGATGTGGCTGCGGCCATCGAGCATGAGGTCGCCGTGGATTTCGTCGCTCACCACCACCATGCCGGCCTTGCGGCAGATGGCAGCCAGGCGTGCCAGAGTAGGCTTATCCCACTGTATGCCTATGGGGTTGTGAGGATTGCAAAGGATGAGCATACGCGGCTTCTCGGCAGCCACTATCTGCTCGAGCCCGTCGAGGTCCATGCGGTAGTTCTCGCCGTCGAAAATCAGCGGGTTCTCAATCAGGCGACGACCGTTGCCTTCCACCACAGTGCGGAAAGGAGTGTAGACCGGCGGTTGAATCACCACACCGTCGCCTCGCGAAGTGAAGTAGTTGAGCGATAGCGCAATGCCCTTCACCACACCCGGAATGAAGCAGAGCTCCTCGCGAGCGATGCCGAAGGAGTGGCGGCGAAGGTTCCAGTCGATGATCGACTGCCAATAGCTGTCGGAAGCCTCCGAGTATCCGAGCACAGGGTGCTGAAGGCGCTTGAGCAGAGCCTCCGTGATCTGCGGGCACACGGCAAAATCGAGGTCGGCAATCCAGAGGGGAGTGAGATCATGACGCCCGAACACACGGTCGAGGCGGTCAATTTTGACGGCGGCGGTGCCGCTGCGGTCGATTACGTTGTCGAAGTTGTACATGGTGATTTCAGGTTAAAAAAAGAGAAGCTAAAGTAGCTGTAAGAAGCTACTTTAGCTAAACGATTTACATGCCACGTCCGTGACAGTTCTTGTATTTCTTTCCGGATCCGCAGGGGCAAGGATCATTGCGGCCTACGCGCACGGCAGCCTTGGCCGGCATGGGCTTCTCTTTCTCGCCCTGCTGAGCCGAAGCGGCGGCACGCTGTGCCTCCTCGCCGGGGAGCGATGCCTTGCTCTCGCGGTATTCGCGACGTGTGGGAAGCTCTTCGCGAGTCTCTTTCACATCGGGCTGACGGCGCTCCTGAGGCTGACCCTGCGAGGGGTCGGGAGCCTGCTGACGGATGAATATCTGGCCGCGCATAAGTGCCGACACAGCCTTCGAGTTGAGGTTGCTGAGCATGTTCTCGAAGAGGTGGAAGGACTCGACCTTGTAGATTACCAGAGGATCCTTCTGCTCGTATGCGGCATTCTGCACCGACTGGCGCAGCTGGTCGAGCTCGCGCAGGTGCTCCTTCCAGAGCTCGTCGATGGTGACGAGCATAAGAGCCTTGTGCCACTCCTTGATGATGGTGCGGCACTCGCTCTCGACAGCCTTGCGGAGGTCGGTGCGGATGTTGAACACACGCTTGCCGTCGGTGATAGGCACGAGGATGAGGCCGTCGTAGTCGGTGTTGGCGGCCATATTGCTGATTACGGGCATGGCAACCTCACGGATGCGGTCGCTCTTGCGGTCGAGGGCATCGACAGCGGCGGCATGAAGCTTGTCGATTTTGTCTTCCTTGCTCATGGCTGCGTACTCCTCTTCGGTGAAAGGCGCTTCCATGGCCAGCACACGGAAAATCTCGTTGCAGAGGTCGGGGTACTGTGCGGGGCTTTCGTTGGCGATGACGATGTTCTCCACGGTGTCGTAGAGCATATTGGCGATGTCTACACCTATGCGCTCACCGAGCACGGCGTGGCGGCGGCGCTCGTAGATATACGTACGCTGCTTGTTCATCACGTCGTCGAACTCGAGCAGGCGCTTACGGATGCCGAAGTTGTTCTCTTCGACACGCTTCTGAGCCTTCTCGATGGCGTTGTTGACCATCTTGTGCTCTATCATCTCGCCCTCCTTATAGCCGAGTCGGTCGAGCATACGCACCACCGAGTCGGTGGCGAAGAGGCGCATGAGCTGATCCTCGAAGGAAACGAAGAACACCGACGAACCGGGGTCGCCCTGGCGGCCCGAACGGCCACGGAGCTGACGGTCCACACGGCGCGACTCGTGGCGCTCGGTGCCTATGATAGCCAGACCGCCGGCCTCCTTCACCTCGGGAGTGAGCTTGATGTCGGTACCGCGGCCTGCCATGTTGGTGGCGATTGTGACCACGCCCTTGCGGCCTGCAAGAGCCACAACCTCGGCCTCGCGCTGGTGCAGCTTGGCATTGAGCACCTGAGCCTCGATCTTGCGCATGTCGAGCATACGCTTGAGGAGCTCCGATATTTCCACCGAGGTAGTACCCACGAGCACGGGGCGGCCTTCCTCGCGAAGCTTCACGATTTCCTCGATCACGGCGGCGTACTTCTCTTTCTTGGTGCGGTACACGCGGTCGTTCATGTCGATGCGCGCTATGGGGCGGTTGGTGGGGATAGTCACCACATCGAGTTTGTAGATATCCCAGAGCTCGCCTGCCTCTGTCTCGGCAGTACCGGTCATACCGGCGAGCTTGTGGTACATGCGGAAGTAGTTCTGCAGGGTGATGGTGGCGAATGTCTGTGTGGCAGCCTCCACCTTCACGCCTTCCTTGGCCTCGATGGCCTGGTGCAGACCGTCGGAGTAGCGGCGGCCTTCCATGATACGGCCGGTCTGCTCGTCGACGATTTTCACCTTGTTCTCATCGACCACATATTCGATGTCGCGCTCGAAGAGCGTGTATGCTTTCAGAAGCTGAGTCACGGTGTGCACGCGCTCCGACTTCACGGCGTAGTTTGCCATGAGCTCGTCCTTCTTCTCCTGGCGCTCGGCAAGGTCGGGGATATGCTCGAGCTCGGAGAGCTGCGAAGCGATGTCGGGGAGGACGAAGAACTGCGGATCCTGCGCGTGGCCGGTGAGCTCGTCGATACCCTTGTCGGTGAGCTCTACGGAGCGGTTTTTCTCGTCGATCACGAAGTAGAGCGGGTCGGTGACCACGGGCATCTCGCGCGAGTTGTCCTGCAGGTAGTGGGCTTCGGTCTGGAGGAGGATGTTCTTCATGCCTTCCTGGCTGAGGAAGCGGATGAGGGCGCTGTTCTTGGGCAGACCCTTATATGCACGGAAGAGCAGGAGAGCGCCTTCTTTCTGCTGCTCCTTGTCGTCGGAGGCGAGCTTTGTCTTGGCCTCGGCTATAATGCCTGTGACAAGGCGCTGCTGTGCCTTGACTACTTTCTCTACGTTTGCCTTGTAGTCGTTGAAGAGCTGGTCGTCGCCCTTGGGCACGGGGCCGGAGATGATGAGGGGCGTGCGGGCATCGTCGATAAGGACAGAGTCGACCTCATCGACGATGGCATAGTAGTGCTTGCGCTGCACAAGGTCGGCGGGCGACATGGCCATGTTGTCGCGCAGGTAGTCGAAGCCAAATTCGTTGTTTGTGCCGTAGGTGATGTCGCACTCGTAGGCACGGCGGCGCTGCGGAGTGTTGGGCTGATGCTTGTCGATGCAGTCGACCGAAGCTCCGTGGAACATATAGAGCGGACCCATCCACTCGGAGTCGCGCTTGGAGAGGTAGTCGTTGACGGTGACCACATGCACACCCTTGCCCGAGAGCGAGCGCAGGAACACCGGCAGTGTAGCCACGAGGGTCTTGCCCTCACCGGTTGCCATCTCGGCAATTTTGCCTTGGTGGAGCACGATACCGCCGATGAGCTGCACATCGTAGTGGGCCATATCCCACTTGATGTCGTTGCCACCGGCCATCCAGTGATTTTTCCAGACAGCCTTGTCGCCCTCTATGGTGAGGAAGTCGCGCCCCTGACCGGCGAGCTCTCGGTCGAAGTCGGTGGCGGTGACTTCTATGGTGTCGGAAGCGGCGAAGCGGGCTGCTGTCTCGCGCACGGTGGCGAATACCACCGGCAGGTGCTCGTTGAGCTTATCCTCGATGATGTCGAGGATTTTCTTCTCGTGCTCGTCGATGCGGTCCCATAGGGGCTGGCGCTTCTCGAAGGGGAGAGCCTCCACTTCCTCGCGGAGCTTTGCCACCTCGAGGGTGTCGGCCTGTGTTGCTGCCGCGATGTCGGCACGTACTTCATCGATACGGCGGCGGAGGCCGTCGTTGTCGAGAGCTGCCACTTCGGGCATTATATCTTTAATTTTCTGAAGGATAGGAGCGATGGCTTTCAAGTCGCGGCTCGACTTGTCGCCGAAGACCTTTTTCAGGAATGAGGTAAATGACATATATAATGATTTCTGTTTATTCGGGTGATGATTATACGCTTACTTACGGGTGAGGGAGAGGGCGGGAGCCGATGCACCGTTGGGTGAGCGTATGCGCAGGATGCTGCACACGGTGGGAGCTATCGAGCGGACGTCGACAGGCGTGCCTATGGTCTGCGAGGCTATGCCGGGTGCCATGATGAACACCGGCGCTGTGGTGCCCGCTATGCGCTCCACCATGGAGACGTGCGACTCGGCGGGGGCGACGTTGAAATCGTCGACTATCTCGAAGCCGGGAGCCACCGACACCAGCAGATCGCCGGTGGTGGCTGCGTGAGTGTTGCGTCGGAGTGCCTCTGGCTGCTCTCCTGCGCGGCCGTCGATCACGTCGTCGATGGTGTGCACGCGGTCCACACCCGTCATCTTGGCAAGGAATGTGGCAGCCTTGGCCCTTACTTCGCGCTCATCGAGGGAGCGCTCTTTCAGGAGCTTGCGGTTGAGGTAGAAAGAGCCGCGGTGGTAGGCCGACACATAGTCGCCGTTGCCATACACGGCCATGAGGTATATGTTGAGGAGGGAGATTGCTTTGCGTGTGGAAAATTCGCCGAAGGGTATGCCCCACTGCTCGTCGTCGCGGCGGCTCTGCCTGCGCGGCGGTGTGGCGGCAAGCACTATCACGGTGTTGTCGAGGCCTACACGGCGGTCGATGTCGTTGAAGAGCTGCTCAAGGCCTGCATCGAGCTTGATGTAGGCATCCATAAGCTCCACGCGGTTGTCGGTGCCCTTGCCATAGGTAAAGGGCTTGAGCGAGTAGCCGAGGCTGAGCACATCGGTCACGCCTTCGTGGGCTCCTACGCGGAGTGTGGAGAGCAGGTCGGAGGCCACGGTGCCGACCTCGCGGTTGACCAGCGGGGAGGCCGCAAACATGTCGAGGCGCATGCTGTTGGCACGCGGGAACACGTAGCGGAATGGGTAGCGCCGCAGATGGTCGGGGACGGCAGGGTAGAGCTCAGGGGCGAGCGAAGGTGTCCACGACATTGTGTCGAGGCGCATCGCCAGCGGGGTGGTGCGGTTGCGCGTAGCCACGGCCACGGGCATCTCCTTGTAGTAGGTCGACGAAGCCCAGTTGCCGGTCTTGTGGTCGAGCCACAGTGCGGCATTGGCGGCATGGCCTGCCATAGCCAGAGCCGTATAGTGGTCGGGAGCGGCGGCATACACCACATTTGTGCCACCGGCGGCAATACGCGCCTCATCGGCGATGGTGCTCACCCGCAGGGCAGCAGGCGAGTAGGTGGCCGAGGTAAAGTTGCCGAGCACACTGCGGTCGGAGTAGGTGGCCTCGGGGCGCATGGCCTCGAGGTTGTAGCGCGAAGCAGCCCCCACGCCGCTTGTCGAGGGCGATGCGCCCGTCATCAAGGTTGCGGCAGCGGCAGCGACATCGAGGCCGGGGCCATAGTCGGCATGGCTTATGATGGCAGCGTCACGCTCAAGGCGGCGGAAACCGCCCTCAGTGAAGCGCTCACGCAGCAGGTCGAGGTAGTCGGCATCGAGGCCGTCGACCATCACCGTGAGCAGAAGGCGTGCCTGCGCAGGCTCAGCGGCCGCGGCACCAAGTGCAGCGACACTCGCCACCAAGGCAAGGAAGAGCCGGGGCATAGAGGGGGACAGCGCAAGCAGTTTTTTCATTTCGTGTTCTTTTTTTCTGCAAGAGTGAGGGTCACATAGACAGCCGAGCGCAGCATCTCAGCCCCAATCAGGGGGAAAAACGCGGCGTTGGCCGACTGTGGTATGAAAGCCCACAGGGCTATAACACTCAACAGCACTGCAAAGTTAGCGATTTGGTAGCAAAAAAGCACGTTTTTCGCTTTTTTTATCCAAATAAGGGCTGGTACGAGCAGTGCAAAGGGGTTGCACCAGAGGTAAAGCCAGTTGGGAGAGGTGGCCTCGTGGACCGATACGAAGATCAGAAAAGTGAGCACAAGGCCGTTGATGCCTATCAGGGCGAAGAGCACGGTGTCGAACCAGCGCGAGAGCCGGCGGCGGCGAATATCGGCCACACTCAGCACGGCTGCGAGCGCGAATACAGCCCAGCACACAGCCAGCGGATGCGCATACCACGGCGTGGGAGCCTCGACAGCAGCATCGGGGGCGGTGTCGACCCATACATGTGTCGTCTTCACCAGAGGCCGACCGCCTACTGTGGCTCCGGCAAGCATACCGTCGAGCTCTACGGGCGTGAAGGCAAGCTCACGGCGGTCGAGGGTGTAGTCAATGCCGCCGCCAAGGGCAAGGTCGATGCCGAACTGATACCATGGATAGGCGCTGTGGTGGGCTCGCATCACATTGCGGAAGGTGGGGCGGAGGAAGCTCTGTGCCTCGAAAGGCGCCGGGGCGAGCACGATGCTGTCGGCGGCAGCGAGCTCTACGGCACGCAGCGGGCGCGTGGAGCAGTTGTCCTTGACGTAATTGTAGCGATATACGGCGTTCTCGGGCTTGACATTCTCGCGCAGCAGATGCACCAGGCGGGCCTTGGCGGCGGAGTCGAAGTTGAGCTCATGAGCCACCACGCGGCGCCCTTGCCGCCGGTAAGCGTCGATAAAAGGCTGAGCGGGCCACTCCACGGCCATATAGTCGGTCTCGCCTTTGACGAAGCGATATACGAAGTTGGGGGCATCGAAATCGAATACACCGAAGTTGTAGCTCTGCGGCCGCTGCCCTTCGATGTCTACCACGATGGCCGCATGGCCGTCGAGCTCAAAGATTTCGGGGCCGGCGTAGATATTGACGAAGTATATCGTGGTGTCGGCATCGGCGGCACGCAGGCCGACGAGTGCCGTCAGGGCAAGGAGCAGTGCTGCAAGGCGCTTCATCATCGTATATCGAGATACTTGTGTGTCTGCAGCGACAGGCGCCAGTGCGGATGCTCCAGAATATATGCTATGGTCTCGGCGGTGTTCTTTCCCGAGCATGGCTGCAGGAAGCGGTGCGAGGCATGGAAGAGGCGCGCCGTCGGCTCGACGTCCTGCCCCTGAAAGACCACCTTGAGCTCATCGACACGATCCACGGCCCAAGGGGCGTCCTTGGGGGAGCATGTCACCCAGTCGACACCCGTAGGCACGGGCAGCGAGCCGTTGGTCTCGATCTGGATATAGAAGCCACGGCCTTTGAGCTCGCGGATGAGGCGGTCGTCGAGCTGCAGCAATGGCTCGCCGCCGGTCACGGTGAGGTGCCGTGCGGGGAACTTGGCGCAGGCATCGGCAATCTCCACGGCGCTCATGGGTGTGCCGCTGAAGTGGTCGGTATCGCAGAAGTCGCAGTGGCGGTTGCAGCCCGAGAAGCGCAGAAAAACCGCCGGAGTGCCTGTGTAGAAGCCCTCGCCCTGAAGCGAGTAGAAAATCTCGTTTACGGTGTAGGTGTCAGTCACGCTCATAGCTTGCAGTGTTTCCCTCGCTCTCGCGCACATCCACGCGGTAGCAGTTGTCTACATTGTCGCATATCCATCGGGCGATATTCTCGGCCGTGGGATTGAAGGGGAGGGTGTCGTTGAGGCACTTGTGGTCGAGGCGCTCGCTCACGATGCGCTTGATGTCGGTGAAGTCGGTGACCATGCCGTTGGCGTTGAGCTCCTTAGCGCGGCAGTGCACCGTCACGATCCAGTTGTGGCCGTGAAGCGAGGTGCACTTGCTCTCATAGTCGAGCTCAAGGCGATGTGCGGCAGATATTTCGAGTTGCTTGGTTACGTAGTACATTTTTTCAAGTTATGAGTTGTGAGATCTGAGTTATGAGTTGGCAGCATATTGACTATCAACCCGTTTTAACTCACCGTATTTACTCTCTGCTCATGGAGTCTGAGCAGGTATTCGACGGCAGCCTCGCGCGTATCCTCTATCTCGCAGTCCTTGATGGCCTGCTTGAGGCTCTTGGCATAGAAGCCCACTTCGGGGCCTTGCGGCAGGCCGAACATTGCCATAATCTCGGTGCCGTCGACAGGATTTTTGCGGTTGCGCTCCACGTCTTTCTCGTGGGTGGCACGGAACTTCTCCTCCACGAGGTCGAAGTTTGCCAGATAGCGGGCCTTGCGGGCCTCGTCGCGGCTGGTGATGTCGGCGCGGGCAAGTATCATCAGGTCGTCGAGGTCTTCTTCGGCATAGTTGGCAAGGCGGCGCACGGCGCTGTCGGTGACCTCATCCTCAACCAGCGCAATGGGGCGCATGTGCAGCTCCACGAGCTTGGCCACATAGGCCAGGTCGGAGCCGAGAGGGAATTTCATGCGGCGGAAGATGGTCTTTACCATCTTGGCACCGATGAAGTTATGATTGTGGAAAGTCCATCCGCGGGCAGGGTCGTAGTGCTTGGTCACGGGCTTGCCTATGTCGTGGAAGAGGGCGGCCCAGCGGAGGAGCACCTTGTCGGAGGCGGCGGCAACGCCGTCGAGCACTCCCATGGTGTGGTAGAAATTGTCCTTGTGGGCACGGCCGTTCACCACATCTATGCCCTTCATGCGCGCAAGCTCGGGCAGGATGATGGCGAGCAGGCCGCTGTCGAGCAGCAGCTTCCAGCCTATCGAAGGCTTCGGAGCGGCCATAATCTTGAAGAGCTCATCCTTGATGCGCTCGGCTGTGATTATCTCTATGCGCGAGGCATTGCGGCGGATGGCATCGAAGGTCTCGGGGAAAATATCGAACTGCAGCTGTGTGGCAAAGCGGATTGCGCGCATCATGCGCAAGGGGTCGTCGCTGAAAGTGACATCGGGGTCGAGCGGTGTGCGGATTATGCGCGCCTCGATGTCGGCAAGGCCGTCGTAGCGGTCCACGAGCTCACCGAACCGGTCACCGTTGACGCAGATGGCCATGGCGTTGATTGTGAAGTCGCGGCGTGCGAGGTCGTCGGCCAGAGTGCCGTCCTCCACGATAGGGTTGCGAGAGTCGCGCCTGTACGACTCTTTGCGGGCTCCCACAAACTCGAGCTCCGTGTCGCCGCGCTTGAGCTGTGCCGTGCCGTAGTTGCGGTAGACGGCCAGATGCGTGCCACGCCCCATGGCTTTTGCCACGGCTTCGGCAAGCTCTATGCCCGAGCCTACGGTGACGAAGTCGATGTCCTTGGAATGACGGCCTATGATGAGGTCGCGCACATAGCCGCCCACAACGTAGGCCTCACGGCCGAGCTTGTCGGCGGCGGCGCCCACGGTGTGAAATACCTTTTTATCGATTTTTTCTCTGAGGTTCATTCGGAAAAGTGCACATTAGCTTACAAAATTAGCTAAATTCCCCCGGATATGCAAACTCAGGAAAATCGAGGCAAAAGCAATGCGCTGTGACTCAGGTGAGGCGGGTGATTGCCGTCGAGGCTGTGGTGATGAGCTCGGCAGGAGCTGTGGCCCGCACGATGTAGGTATTCTCTATGCCTACGGCACCGAGGCCGGGTATCACGAATTTGGGCTCTACGGCGATTACGTTGCCCTCGGCGAGGATGTCGCGCGAGCGAGGTGCCAGCACCGGCAATTCGTTGACTTCTATTCCTATGCCGTGGCCAACGAAGCCGGCATGATAGCGGTGCCCCATGAAGTTGTCGGCAAGGCCGGCTTCGGTGGCCATCGCGAGGGCTTTCTCATAGAGGGCCTTGGCGGGCACGCCGGGAGCCATCATGGCAGCGAGCTCGCTGCAGATGTCGGCCGAGAGCTTGTTGATGCGCTCGGCTTCGGCCACGGGCTCGCCGGGAGCGTACATGCGGGTCATGTCGGTCATGTAGCCGTTGAAATTACCGTTTGCATCCACCATCACGGGGTAGCCCGGGCGGATGATGGTGCCGTTGGCACCGACTGGCACCGAGGGGTCGGCGCCGGCGCCGCCCATGGCGAAGTCGAAAGCCGTAGGAGTGTCGGCGTTTTCACCGGTGAGGACATTGGCCATGAAGAGCTCCATGTCGCTGCCGGCGATACGGAACTGCCCCAGGCAGCCCTCGAGACGAAGCGCACGCTCGATTTCGATCTGGAACTCTATGTCGGTCATGCCCTCGCGGTAGTAGTGCGGCAGCCGCTCGTAGACGAGCGACTGGCGGCGTCCCGACATACGGAGCATGTCCTGCTCCACGGCTGTCTTGACGGCACGTGCGGCACGGAGCACCGGCGAGAGGTTCAACTCCGGCGTGCTCCCGAATACGGCAGCCACGCGCCGGGCCTCGGCGTAGCTCAGGGCATCGAGCTCGAGAGCAACGGGCACGGAGGTGTCGATGCCTGCAGCCTCGAGGAGCGGGCCCATATCCTCGGGCTTGCGTATGAGGTGAAGCTCACCGTGCCCGGGGGCGCGGAGGATGTTGGGGCGATGCACGAAGTAGAGCGGGTGCTCCATCTCGGCAGCAATGAAAATGAAGCCACGGAACACTCGGCCCGTGAGATAGTATATGCCGGAGTTGTCGCGCACGATGGCATGGCTTATGCCGGCCTCGCCCATGAGGTTCTTGAGCCTGCCAATACGCAGCTCCTGCTCTTCGGGAGCGAGGAGGTTGACGGCCCTGTTGTAGCTTTCACTTTTCATCATCAGAATCTTTTACAATTTTCAGTAGGTCGGCGATGCAGCCAAGGGTGTAGTCGGGAGCTTCGACACTGCGCCCGAAGCCGTAGCTGGCCCATGCGAAGGGCACTCCGGCACGATGTGCCGAGTCGCAGTCGCCCGCGGTATCGCCTATGTAGAGAGGTGCTTTGAGAGAGTGCTTGCGCACCATCAGGCCTATGTTGTAGTCCTTCTCGCGGCCTGTCTCGCCGAAGGAGATATGGTCGGTGAAGTAGGGTTCGAGGCCGGTAAAGCGCAGGAAAGTGGGCAGGCCGTCGGCATTGCAGTTGCTCACCATGATGAGGGTGTGCGTGCGGCTCAGCTCGGCCAATGTTTCTTTCACTCCGGGGTAGAGCTTACCGCCGAGGCGCGGCATGAGCTCGGCCTCGTCGCGGAGCAGTTCTTTGAAGAAGGGCTCGAAGGGGCGGTCGGGGCCTATGATGGCATCGTAGATGGTGCGGAGAGGCTTGCCCATCATGCCTGCCAGGGTGTGATAGTGCACGCGCGGCACCTCGGGGCAGATGCGGGCTATGGTAGCGTTCCACACGGCACAATAGCTCTCCACGGCATCCCAAAGGGTGCCATCCATATCAAATAGAAGGCTGTCGAATTTCTGCATGATAGACCGATGGTTACGGATAGAAAACAAGACCGACCTGCTCAATGTTCGGCAGGGTGTCGACGCGCATTATATGGCGCAGAGTGAGAGTGTCGCCGCGGTGGAGCGTGAAGCCGGAGGCAATAGTGTCGGTAATCTGGACCGACGGGCCGGAGCCATGACCACGCCACCGCCCATATACGTCGGCAAGGACAAGGTTGATGGTGTCGCGGCACACGGTGGAGTCGGTGTCGGGATATGCGAGCTCAAGCCATAGGTTGCTGTACTCGTATGCGTCGGTGTGGCGCACCGAGAGCATCAGGGTGCCGCCGCGGGCCACACTGTCGCGGAGGGTGTCGACGGTGAGCTGTGCCGGGGCGGCATACTCCCACTGCTGGTGCGGAAAGGTGACGAAAGCGCTGAAGTAATTGTCGTCGCCGTTGCCTCTTGAGCCGGTTATGCCGCAGGAAGCAAGCAAGGCTGCTCCTGCGGCAAGCGCGGATATTCTGTTGACAATCTTATTCATTGGGCTTGGCATCGTTTGGCTTGCCGGGGCCTTTGCCTCCGGGGCGGCGGTTGCGCGGCCTGCGCGGCTGCTGGCGCTCCGGCCTCTCCGATTTCTCGGGCCTCTCCGATTTCTCGGGCTTGTCCGACCTGTCGGACTTGTCAGACTTGTCGGACCGATCCGACCGGTCTGACCTTTCCGGCCTCTCGGCCCTTTCGGGCTTCTTCTGCTGCGGTTTCTTCTTGCGCTTCTTTTTCTTGTCGAAGCGTGTGAGGTCATCGTCCTCGGCCAGGATATCGCCAAACTCCGATCGCTGCGGCTTCTTCTCCTCACCATCGGGAGCGAGCGTGAGGGGCTTCTCACCGGCCTTGTTCATGGCTATGATGTCGAACACGCGGTCGGCCGAGATGGTGACAAGGTTTGCCGCCATGTTCTTGTCGGAGGAGTAGGTGACGGTGCGGTTGAAGATGTCGCTCTTGAAGAAGTACCAGGTGCTGTCGGCGGTCTCAAGACGGGCATCGCGCGGAGGCATCTTCTTGGCGGCTTCCATATAGGCGTCGACCTCGAAGTTGAGGCAGCACTTGAGCTTTGCACACTGCCCGGCGAGCTTCTGCGGGTTGAGCGATATATCCTGGTAGCGGGCGGCACTGGTAGCCACCGACACGAAGTTGGTCATCCACAGCGAGCAGCACAACGGGCGGCCACAGGGGCCTATGCCGCCTATGCGGCCTGCTTCCTGGCGGGCTCCGATCTGCTTCATCTCTATGCGCACCTTGAAAGTCTCGGCAAGCACTTTGATGAGCTGGCGGAAGTCGACGCGCTCGTCGGCGATATAGTAGAAGATGGCCTTGTTGCCATCGCCCTGGTACTCTACATCGCCGATTTTCATGTTGAGCTTGAGCTCGTCGGCTATGCGGCGGGCGCGTATCATAGTGTCGTCCTCGCGGGCCTTGGCTTCCTCGTACTTCTCTATGTCGGCGGGCTTGGCGAGGCGGAACACACGCTTGATGTCGGCTATGCTGCCGTTGCGGCCCAGCGAGCGGCGCATACGCAGCTCTGCCAGCGCGCCGGTGAGGGTGATGGTGCCGATGTCGTGGCCGGGCGCGGCCTCCACGGCCACCATGTCGCCACTCTCAAGGGGCAGGTTGGTGGTATTGCGGTAGTAGCCTTTGCGGGTGTTCTTGAACTGCACCTCCACATACTCACCGGCGGCATATCCACCGGGAATATCCTCGAGCCAGTTGAAGCTGTGCAGCTTACGCCGGCGGCAATCGCCGGCATCGCTGCGCCCCGGGGCTTTATTATCGTTTTTATCGGCCATGGTCACTTGGCGAAACTTACTGAGCGAGTCTCACGGATCACGGTAATCTTCACCTGGCCGGGATATGTCATCTCATCCTGGATGCGACGAGCGATTTCCGATGAGAGCTTTTCGGTCTCGGCATCGTCGATTTTGTCGGCACCGACAATCACACGCAGCTCACGGCCGGCCTGAATGGCGTAGGTCTTGACCACGCCGGGGTAGCTCATGGCGAGCTGCTCGAGGTCGTTGAGGCGCTTGATATATGCCTCTACGATTTCGCGGCGTGCGCCGGGACGTGCGCCCGAGATGGCGTCGCACACCTGCACGATGGGGGCAAGGAGCGATGTCTGCTCCACTTCGTCGTGGTGCGCACCGATGGCATTGCATATCTCGGGCTTTTCCTTGTACTTCTCGGCGAGCTTCATGCCAAGGAGTGCGTGGGGGAGTTCGGGCTCCTCATCGGGCACTTTGCCTATATCGTGGAGCAGGCCGGCACGGCGTGCCTTCTTGGGGTTGAGGCCGAGCTCCGAAGCCATCACGGCGCAGAGGTTTGCGGTCTCGCGGGAGTGCTGGAGCAGGTTCTGGCCGTAGCTGGAGCGGTATTTCATCTTGCCCACCATGCGGATGAGCTCGGGGTGCAGACCGTGGATACCGAGGTCGATAGCGGTGCGCTGGCCGGTCTCTACGATTTCCTGGTCGAGCTGCTTGCGCACTTTGGTCACGACTTCCTCGATGCGCGCGGGGTGAATACGTCCGTCGGCCACGAGCTGATGCAGTGCCAGGCGTGCCACTTCGCGGCGCACGGGGTCGAAGCTCGAGAGCACGATGGCCTCGGGGGTATCGTCGACGATGATTTCGATGCCGGTTGCGGCCTCGAGGGCGCGGATATTGCGGCCTTCACGGCCGATGATGCGACCCTTGATTTCGTCGGAGTCGATGTGGAATACGGTCACGGAGTTCTCGATGGCGGTTTCGGTGGCCACACGCTGTATCGACTGCACCACGATGCGCTTCGCTTCCTTGTTGGCGGTGAGCTTGGCATCGTCCATGATGTCGTTGATATAGGAAGCTGCCGCTGTCTTGGCCTCATCCTTGAGGCTTTCGATGAGCTTTTCTTTAGCCTCGGCAGAGGAAAGACCCGAGATGTGCTCGAGCAGGTCCTGAGCCTGACGGTGCATCTCATCGAGGCGGCTCTGGCGCTCGTTGATTACATTCTGCTGTGCTTCAAGGTTCTGGCGGGTGTTGTCGAGTTCGTTGCGTGTGCGCTGGTTCTCGCTCTGCTGCTGGTTGAGCTGGAGTTCGCGCTGCTTCATCTTGGCTTCTGTCGACTGGAGCTTCGACATGCGCTGGCTTGCCTGCTTCTCGGCATCGGAAGTGATTTTGAGAGCTTCCTCACGGCCTTCGAGCACCTTGTCGCGCTTGAGGTCTTCGGCTTCACGCTCAGCCTCGGCGATAATCAATGCAGCCCGTGAGCGGGCGTTCTTGCGCTGCAAGGTGAGGGTGACGCCTGCCGCTAATGCTGCTGCAATCACGGCGATTGCGATGTAGATAAGGATAGTCATATATTGCTATTGCTACATGATTAAAAAAAAAGCACTTCGCAGCCACGTGAGCACCCTGCGCGGGTGCGGGCTTGAAAGTGCGGTTAAAAAAATCTCGGGCGCGGATCATCGCGGCACCGTGTGAGCTTGACAAAAGAGCTGTCCCTGTCGGTTTCGGCGTAGAGGCCACGCTTTCAGTCGGTTCCTTTCAAGAGCTCATCTATACGCTCTTCAAAGTCGCGAAGCATGTCGGCCTGGTTGTTAATCAAATTTGTCTGTCGGTAGAGCATCACAGCGTAGTAAAGCGCAACCTTGGCGATGGCTGCCGACGATGTGTCGGGGTTGGGGCCGAAGCGAAAGCGCCTGATGTTGCTGTTGATCTGCTCTATGACATGGCGGTAGAACGACTCTTCGTCCTCCCTGACGGGCAGCCTGAAAGGGTCTGCGCCATCTATTTTGATTGTAATTCTATGTTCGATCTGCTTGTTCATCATGCAGGGAGCGGGTGAATTCAAACTTCTTTCATCAAGTCGGCGACACAAGCGTCGATTTCCCGCACTAATTCGGAGAGGGTAGCTCGAGCCTCGCGGGCAGTGGCAACGTCGGGAGCTATCGCTGAAGAAATCTTCAGATGCTCGATCTCGATTGCCTGCTTCTCAATCACAGCATCGCGAGCACGCAGTGCAGCCTGCATGTCCAGCAACTCAGAGCGGAGCCTGGTGTTCTGCTCCTTGAGTGTGTTGAAGCGAGTCACGAGCAGCTCGGCCTTATGGCCTATGCGGCTCAGTTGCTCGGCGAGGTCCTTTGCCATTCCATTCCAAATTTTCACAAAAGTATGCAATTTTTTTTTATCTGCAAAAAAAACTTGCACACCGGCATGATTTACACTTAGATTTACACTTAGTCCATAAACACGAAGTAGACCGCAGCGATGAGGCAGGCAAAGGCCGCGAAGTGGTTCCACTGCAGCGCTTCGCCTTTGAAGAAGAGCACGGTAAAGACCGTGAAGATGATCAGTGTGATGGCTTCCTGGATTACCTTGAGCTGCATGAGCGAGAAAGCGCCGCCGTTGCCGGCGAATCCTATGCGGTTGGCCGGCACCTGGCAGGAGTACTCGGCCAGTGCTATGCCCCACGAGAGGAGAATCACGGCATAGAGAGGTGTGTTGGAGCCTATTATCTTCATCTGCTGGAGCTTGAGGTGGCCGTACCACGCAAAGGTCATGAAGATGTTCGACACCACCAGCAGCGCTATAGTGATTATTGCATTTTTCATAAATCAGTGAATAAGATACACCAACAAGAAGGCACGCTCGGCGATGCGGGCGTGCCTTCGGTATGATGGTTATGAGTGGTTGCGGAGGTGCTTAGTCGATGAGTTCGTCGGCTTTGTAACCACCCATTTCGCGGATTGCATTCTTGAGCATGACGTACTGCTGGAAGAGGTGGTTGACGGGTACCTCATCCTTGAGATAGTCGTGCATGGGGCTCTTGAGGAAGAAGCTGAGGAAGCGCTGGATGCCATAGCGGCCGGCACGGGCAGCAAGGTCGCTCAGGAGCACGAGGTCGAGGCAGAGGGGAGCTGCCAGGATAGAGTCGCGGCAGAGGAAGTTGATCTTAATCTGCATGGGGTAGCCCATCCAGCCGAAGATGTCGATGTTGTCCCAGCCTTCCTTGTTGTCGTTGCGCGGGGGATAGTAGTTGATGCGCACCTTGTGGTAGTAGTCGGTGTAGAGGTCGGGCTGCTCTTCGGGCACGAGGATAGACTCGAGGGTAGAGAGCTTCGACACTTCTTTGGTGCGGAAGTTGGCGGGTTCGTCGAGCACGAGGCCGTCGCGGTTGCCGAGGATGTTGGTCGAGAACCAGCCCGAGAGGCCGAGGCAGCGGGTGCCGATGATAGGAGCGAAGCCCGATTTAACGAGGGTCTGGCCGGTCTTGAAGTCCTTGCCTGCGATAGGCATCTTGGTCTTTTCGGCGAGCTCCCACATGGCGGGGATGTCGACGGTGGTGTTGGGGGCACCCATGATGAAGGGCGCACCTTCTGTGAGGGCTGCGTAGGCATAGCACATCGAGGGAGCGATATGCTCTTTGTCATCGGCCTTCATTGCGGCCTCGAGTGCTTCGAGAGTGTAGTGTACTTTCTCGTCGACGGGCACATATACTTCGGTAGAAGCGGCCCAGAGAACTACCACGCGCTCGCAGCCATGCTCTTTCTTGAAGTTGCGGATGTCTTCGCGGAGCTGCTCAACGAGTTCCCAGCGAGTACCTTTCTTCACATTGTCGCCGTCGAGGCGCTTTGCGTAGTTGTGGTCGAAAGCGGCGGGCATGGGCTTGATGGCCTCGAGCTCCTCGCGCACGGGGTTGATGTCTTTTTCCTTAAGAACTTCTGCGTTGACGGCAGCTTCGTAGGCATTTGCGGGGTAAACGTCCCAAGTACCGAATACGATGTCTTTGAGGTCGGTGATAGGAACGATTTCGTTATATTTGAGGTATTTTTTGTCAGCACCTTCGCCCACACGGATGCGGTCGTACTGTGTCATCGAGCCGACGGGTTTTGCAAGACCTTTGCGTGCCATGAAGACACCGGTCATGAAAGTGGTTGATACTGCACCGCAGCCAACAACCAGGACGCCGAGCTTGCCGGTAGCCGGCTTAGCTTTTGTTTCGCTCATTTTCAATTAATTAGGTTAAGTTATTGTACTTATATTATATTCAAGAAACGTGATGCCGAAGCTCCAAAGTGATTATCTTCGGGCATTAGCGGCGTAAAAGTACTCACATTTTTGTTGCTGTGAAAATTTTCTTAGTGCAAATTTAGTGAAAAATTGCTAATACTTCATAAATAAGAGCCGTTATTGTCAAATTTGACTAATATCACAGACCTTTAGACCATCAATAGTTAAAATACGCTAATACAGCCCACGAAGTTCGTCGAGCGAATGTATCGTGCCGGGGCGGTCGACTTCATCGGTGTCGCGGAACCAGGGCTCGCCCTTGATCCATGCCGTGCGGCAGCCTATGCTTTCGGCAGGGATGATGTCTTTGGATAGGCTGTCGCCCACCACAAGCACTTCTTCGGGCTTCAGGCCGAGAGCCTCGACACCGAGCTCGAATATGCGTGGGTCGGGCTTGCGCACACCCACCACGGCACTTTCGACGATGGTGCCGAAGTAGCGGCTCAGGCCGAAGTCGGCGAGCACGGCGGCGATATTGCCGTAGAAATTGCTCACCAGCACCATGGGGTAGCGCCCGTAGAGGTAGTCGAGGGCCGGGCGCGCATCGGCTATACATGTCCGGGCGTGCTCGTAGCAGTACTGAGCTATGTTCTCACCATACTCCGCTATGCAGGCCGGGTCGACGAGCTTCTTATCGGCAAGATACTCGAGCTCGATGCGTGCCTTGATGCGGAGCATGTCGAGGAAGTTGTGCCCGGGCTTGATGTGCGGATGCCTGGCAAGCTCACGCTCGGCATATACATAGGCCTCGATGAAGTCGTCGAGCGCGAGCTCGGCCATCGGAAGACGGCTGTAGGCACGGCGAAGAATCACCGCCCAATGGTCGCCGCGGCAGTCGATAGTGCCGCCGTAGTCGAATATCACGCCTTTTACGGGCGCGGTGTCATGCTGAGTATTTTCCATCTTTAAGCTCTTGTGTGAGGATGCGGCAGAGGCGCTCATGGCGCTTCACCATATATATAAGGAGGATGTTGAGCACCACAAGCTCGAAAGCGAAGTAGAGCCAGGGCATACGCAGGAAGAGCGATGTGAAGAGGGCTATCGTGCGCCAGTTGAAGGAGAGGATGTTGGTGTACTTCATCAGCGGCAGGCTCAGGCTGCGGAAAGCGTCGCGGAAGCTCTGCGGGATGCGCCCGTCGGGAAAGCGCTGCTTGAGCTCGCGGCGCAGCTCCTGCATGGCCGGAGTCCAGGCCTCCTGATTGACGGTGTAGTTTGTGTAGAAGAAGAGTGTGATCTTCTCCCAGAAGTTCTTCGACCAGCTCAGCGATGCGAGGCGCTCCTTGAGCGGAGCGGAAGTGTCGAGCTCGCTGCCTTCCTCACCTTTGAGGAAGTAGAGGTGGAACTGGCGGTAATAGTCGGCCATGGCCGCCTGCTTGGCGTGGCAAAGGCCGGTGACCACGGCAATCACCCATATCAGCCAGGGGCGCTCGGCGAAGAAAGGCGAGGTGGCGTTCTCGCGCAGGCAGATGGCCACATAGATGGTGGCGAACCACACATCGCCCGAAAGACCGTCGAGAATACGGCCTATGCGCGAGTACTGCTTTGTCATGCGGGCGAGCTGGCCGTCGGCGCTGTCGAAAGAGTTGGCCCATATCAGCAGCAACATGCCGGCTACGTTGACCCACAGATCGTTGAAGTAGAAAGCGATGCCGGCACCGATGCCGAGGAAAATCGAGGCAATGGTGATGGCATTGGGTGTAACGCCGAGCTTCTTGGCAAGGCAAGCCCAGGCATAGCCCACGGGGCGGTAGAAAGCGAGGTCGATATGCTCCTCAGTGTCCATCGACTTCAGAGAGTCGCGGTAAGATGAATTCTGCTCCATGCCTCAATCCTTGTTTTTGATAGTCTGCATCACACACTTGGCGATATAGGGAGCAGCCTCAGCACGGCAGGGGGCGAAGCTGGGCCAGTCGTTGAAGTCGATAATGCGCACAGAGCCGTCGGTGCCTACTATGCAGTCGCCGCCATAAATCTTCACATCGAGCACCTCAGCAGCTTTCTGGCACATGGCGTGCATGGCCTCTTTGTCGAACTGCAGGCCACGTGAATGGCCGTTGATGGCTTCGTGGCCGTACTTGCTGTGCCCCGAGTCGAAGGGATAGAACCAGAAGAAGAACGAAGTGCCGGCCACGCCGTAGAACTTCACGAGGTCGCCCTCAAGGTGGCGGTTGATCACGGCACGCTTGATGCCACGCAGGAAGTACTCCTGAAGCACCTCCTGAGCCTCTTCGGGGTGGCGCACATAGCTCACATCCTCCTTGTGCATGGCATGGAAGTCGCCGCGCTTGATCCAGCTCTGCTGCATGCCGGCAGCCACGAGGGCATCGCGCACACCCTCGTTGGTGTTCACGATAAGACTCTCAGGGTAGGGTATGCCCGAGCCCAGGAGGATGCGCGTCATGCGCTCACGGGTGCAATTCTCGATGCCGTAGCCCGAGTTTATCACGAGATCGCCCTCGTCCTCACGCTTCTGAAGGAGGGCTATGGACTTCTGCTCGCGGCACATATTGAGGATGATATGCTCCTCTACAGCGCCTGCTATAAATTGCTCCTCGCTGTAGACGTTCACCTCGCAGCCACGCTTGCGGAGCTGGTCGGCCACGGCATTAAAAATTGCGGCATCGTTGCCTATATGGTTGGGGGAATATGCGCCAGCGCGCATCACTCCCGCTATTTTAATCTCTGCCATAATGCGATAGAATGGTTTATTGGTGCAAAGATAGCGCTTTTTTCGCTATTGGCTTCGGCTTTTCTACTGAAATCCGCCGCCGAGGCACTTGTAGAGGTTTACGAGTGCGAGGTACTGGTCGCGGACGGCGTTCGACAGCCCTACCTGTGCATCGAAGTAGCGGCGCTGGGCGTCGAGCACGTCGATGTAGTTGATTACGCCCATGTTGTACTGCGCATAGGCCAGGCGGGCATACTTGCGTGCGGCCTCGAGGAGCTCGCGGCGGCGCTCGGTGGTCTGCCTTATGAGGCGGAAGGTGAGCGCGGCGTTGTCGACCTCGTGGAAGGCGGTGAGCACTTTCTGCTCATAGGCCAGGCGCGCCTGCTCGTACTGCTGTATGGAGGCTTTGTAGCGCCGTCGGTTGCGGCCGAAGTCGAGGATGGTGCCGGTGATGTTGCCTATCACATAGGTGAAGGGCGAGCGGAAGAAGTGCACGAAGTCGTCGTTCTCCCAGCCGCCGGTGAGGCCGATGCGGAGCTTGGGGAACTGGTCGGCATAGCTCACGCCCACACCTGCGAGGGCGCTGCGGAGCGCCGCTTCGGCGGCTCGCAGGTCGGGTCGGCGCTGCAGCAGGGTGGTGGGCAGCCCCACGGGGAAGGACTCGGGCAGAGGCTCCTCAAGGGAGAGTGTGCTGCGCTCTATTTCCTCGGCGGGGTAGCGGCCCATCAGCAGTGCGATGGCATTTTTCTGTACCTCCACCTGCCTCTCGAGGCCGGGGATGAGGGCGGCGGTGGTGGCATACTCCACCTGAGCCTGCTGGTAGACGGTCTCGGGGGTGAGGCCGCCTTCGAAGCGGAGCTTGGCTTTCTTGAGGTTTTCCTCGCGGGTGAAGAGTGTGCGGCGCACGATGGCGAGCTCATTGTCGAGAGCGAGCAGGCGGTAGTAGGCCGATGCAGCCTCGGCGATGAGGGTGATGCGCATGGCGCGGGCGTTCTCCACGGCCTCGAGGTAGTTTGCCGCACCTTTTTTCTTGGCCCACGAGAGGCCGCCCCAGAGGTCGGCTTCCCAGCTGAGAGTGAACTTGAGGTCGACTTCGGGGTCGTCGGAGTGGGGGCTGCCGTAGTAGTCGTTTGTCTCGTGGTTGGCACCGGCGAGGCCGGTCAGGGTGGGGAAGAAGTTGGCCTTAGTCACCCCGTAGAGCTCACGCATCTGCTCCACGCGTGCAGCGGCGGCACCGAGGTCGCGGTTGTGGTCGAGAGTCTGGCGGATGATATAGACGAGTGCGGAGTCGGCATAGAGCTTCCACCACTCCACGTCGGCGAGGGTGGCGGTGTCGGTGGCATTACCGGCAAGGCGGGTCGGCAGGTCGAGCTGCGGCTTGCTCAGGTTTTTCACACCCGAGCACGACGACAGCAGGATTGCTGCGAGAAATACTATGAATATCGACTTTTTCATGCTTTTTTCGAGGTTTTGCGAGCCTTGATGCGGCGGGTGAGCTTATCAATCATCACAAAGAAGAAAGGTACGAATACGATACCTACCGTGATTGCCACGAGCATACCGAAGAACACGCCTGTGCCTATGTCGCGGCGGGCGGCCGAGCCCGGTCCGGTGGCTATGACCAGAGGCAGGAGGCCGAGCATAAATGCCAGCGAGGTCATCACTATAGGCCTGAATCGCAGCCTTGCCGCAGTGAGGGCGGCATGGACGGCATCGACGCCCTTCTCCACTTCTTCTTTTGCAAACTCGACGATGAGGATGGCGTTCTTGGCCACAAGACCCACGAGCATCACAAGGCCGATCTGGAAGTAAACGTTGTTTTCAAGCCCCGTCACGGCGATGCCCAGATAGGCACCCACACCGGTCACGGGCAGCGACAGTATCACGGCCAGCGGCACCGTCCAGCTCTCGTAGAGGGCGGCAAGGAAGAGGAATACGAAGACGAACGCAAGCGCGAGCACCACGCCGGTGTTTCCGCTGTTGTGACGCTCCTGGTACGACAGGCCGGCCCATTCGACACCGATATTGTCGGGCAGGTGCTCACTCACTATCTGCTCGAGGCGCTCCATGGCCTGGCCGGTGGAGTAGCCGCGGGCGGCCTCGCCCGATACTGTGGCGGAGTTGAACATATTGAAGCGGCTCACCGTGCCGGGGCCCGAGGTGTAGTGCGTGGTGCCGAGCGAGGTCACGGGCACCATCACGCCGTCGCGTCCGCGCACAGAGAAGAGGTTGAGCGCGTTGCGGTTGGCACGGTAGGGTGCCTCGGCCTGGATGTAGACGCGGTAGATGCGGTTGAACATGTTGAAGTCGTTGACATACACCGAGCCGGTGAATGCTTTCATCGTGGCGAAAATATCGCTCATAGGCACACCCTGAAGCTTGGCCTGGTCGCGGTCGACATCGAAGAAGAGCTGCGGTATCTCGCTCTGCATCGAGGTGGAGAGCCCGGCAAACTCCTTGCAGTCGGCGGCATAGACACGGAGTGTGTCGACGGCGCGGGCAAGGTCGGCGTAGGTGGCATCGCCGCGAGCCTCGAGCACCATCTCGAAGCCGCCCGATGTGCCGAGGCCGGGGATGATGGGCGGGGTGAAGAAGTAGACGTTTGCCTCGGGGTACTCGGCAATCTCGAGGGCAACTCGCTCGCGTAGCTCGGCCAGTGAGTTGTTGCCGCGCTCGTCGGCTTTCTTAAGAATAACCGTGAGTGTGGCATGAGCCTGGTTGGTACCCGTGCGTGGCGACGAGCCGGTGACGTTGAGCACATACTCCACGTCGGGGTCGCTCTGCAGGAAGGTGATAGCCCGCTCGGTGACCTCGCGTGTGCGCTCTATGGTGGCGCCTTCGGGCAGCTCGAGCTCCACGGTGAAGTAGCCTTGATCCTCGGGCGACATGAAGCTCGTGGGCAGCAGCGCATTGGCCACATATATAATCACGAGGGCGAGGCCGAAGGCTGCTATCATGCGGCGCGGATGTGCCAGCGAACGGCCTATCATGCGGCAGTAGATGCGGTTGCCGCGGGCGAGCCAGTAGTTGATCAGACGGAAGAATTTAGGCTTGCGCTTGTGCGAGGGCTTGCGCAGGAGCATGGCACACATCACAGGCGAGAGCGTAAGAGCCACAACAGTGGATATGATCACCGACACGGCTATGGTGATGGTGAACTGACGGTAGAGCTGGCCGGTGATGCCCGGCAGGAAGCTCACGGGCACAAACACGGCGCAGAGCACCAGCGACATCGCTATCAGCGCGCTGCCGAGGCCGTCCATGGCACGGCGTGTGGCCTCCTTGGGCTCCACGCGGTCTTTCTCCATGATGCGGTCCACGTTCTCCACCACCACGATGGCATCATCGACCACAATACCGATGGCCAGGATGAGGCCCAGCAGTGTGAGCATATTGAGCGAGAAGCCGAAGATGAGCATCACGCCGAAGGTGCCGACGAGCGAGATAGGCACCGCGATGATGGGGATGAGGGTGGCGCGCCAGTTCTGCAGCGAGAGGAACACCACGAGTATCACCAGAATGAGTGCTTCGAAGAATGTGCGGTACACATGGTGTATCGACTCCGATATATAGGTGGTCATATCGAAGGGGATGGCGTAGCTGAGGCCCTCGGGGAAGTTGCGGCTGATTTCGTCCATGGTCTTCTTGACCTGGGCGGCCACATCCATGGCGTTGGAGCCCGGGAGCATGTTGATCTCGAGCACGGCGGCGTTGCCACCGTTGATACCGCTCTCGGTGGAGTAGCTCTGGGCGTCGAGAGTGACACGCGCCACATCGCGCAGGCGGATTATAGAGCCGTTCTTGTTGGCACGGATCACGATATCCTCAAATTCGGCCACCGACGACAGGCGCCCGCGTGCGATGATAGGCACGGTGAGGTCGATGCCGCTCATAGGCGCCTGACCGAGTACACCGGCTGCCGACTCGCGGTTCTGATCCTTGAGCGCGCTCTGGATGTCCTGCACGGTGAGGCCGAGGTCGGCGAGTTTGTCGGGCTGCACGAAAATCTGCATGGCGTAGTATCGGCTGCCCACGTTTCGTATGCTGCCCACACCGGGCACACGGCGCAGAAGGTCGAGCACGTTGAGGGTAGCGTAGTTGGAGAGATATATTTCGTCGAACTTGGGGTCGGTGGAGAGCAGAGCTATGGTCATGAGCTTGCTCGCGGTCTCCTTCTCCACGCTGATGCCGTTCTGCACCACCTCGGCGGGCAGGCGCGACTCGGCTTTCTTCACGCGGTTCTGCACATCGACGGCTGCGAGCTCGGCATCGACACTGATGTCGAATGTTATGGCTGCCGAGAATCCGCCGGAGTTGGAGCAGCTCGACGACATGTAGATCATGCCCGGAGTGCCGTTGAGCTCCTGCTCTATGGGGGTAGCCACGGCCTGCGTCACGGTCATGGCATCGGCACCGGGGTAGGAGGCAGATACCCTCACCACCGGCGGCACGATGCCCGGGTACTGGTCCACAGGCAGCATAAGCAGACCTATCGCACCGAGAATCACAATCACGATCGAAATCACGATTGAGAACACGGGGTGGTCGAGAAAAAAGTTTTTCTTCATTTTCGTGTGGGTGGTAAAGGGTTACTGAATGGAATCGGCCGGAACGGGCACGGGGCGTACTTTGGTGCCGTGGTGGAGCTTGTGGTAACCTTCCACCACAAGGTCCTCTCCGGGAGCGAGGCCACGCTCCACGATGATGCTGTTGCCGAGCTCGGGACCGGTCTCCACATAGCGGCGCTCCACGATGCTGTCGGGGCGCACTACATAGACGTATGCACCGCCCTTCTCTATCTCTATGGCTTTTGCAGGCACCTCGATGGCATCGATGCGCACATCGGTGAGCACCTTAACCTTAGTAAATTCGCCGGGGAGGAGGGCGCGGTCGGGGTTAGGCATCTCGGCGCGCACGGAGAATGTACCGGTCGAGGAGTCGACCTGCGGCGAGGCGAAGTCCACATTTCCACGGTGGGGGTACACTGTGCCGTCGGCGAGGGTCACAGTCACGTAGGAGTCCTGACGGTCGGAGCCCTCGTGGTGGCCGAGGTTCACGTTGCGGTCCTTGCTGCGGAGATAGTCGAGCGAGGTCATGGAGAAGTCCACGAGCACGGTGTCGCTCTTCACCACGGTGGCCAGCAGCGACTTGCCGCCGGGGCCCACGAGTGTGCCGAGGTCGGCGGAGCGCTCCGATATATATCCTGAGATGGGGCTGCTCACCACGGTGTAGCTCAGAGTGAGCTCGGCCTGGGTGAGGTCGGCCTGCGCTACCGAAGCCTCGGCCTTGGCGCTCTCGTATGCTGCCTCGGCATTGTCGAGGTCGAGCTGCGAGGCGGCGTTCTGCTCATAGAGAGGGCGTATGCGGGCGAGGTCGCGCTCGGCTTTGTTGAGCTGCGCCTTGGCTTTCACAAGTTGTGCACGCGCTTTCTCGGCGCGGGCTCTGTAGACCTTCGGGTCGATGATGAAAAGCGTCTGCCCCTTGCGCACATGAGTACCCTCCTCGAAGAACATCTTCTCGAGGTAGCCCTCAACACGAGCGCGGATCTCCACGAACTGCTGTGCGCGGATACGACCCACATACTCGCCGTAGATATTGACATCGGACGTCGTCACCGGCTGAACCTCAACCACCGGGAGTGAGGCCTCCACAGGCTTGTGATTCAGCTTTATAAAGAGAACGACGCCTGCCCCTATGAGCACAAGCCCCGCGAATATCCACAGCAGCGTGCGACGGCGCACTTTTATCTTGGTCTTAACAGAAGATTTCATAAGCATAATGTGATGAAATGTGAGTATCTTAACTTCAAACGCAGCAAGGGCACGTTTGGTTCTTTGCCATTAGACGCAAAATTACTAACTTTGCAGCGCACTCTCACCAAAATTCGTCCATTATTAACATTTTATATACATTAGTACTATTCTCTTATGTTTCGCAGTCTGACAGAACAGGAAATCAGTATACTCGAGCAGCGCGGATGCCGATGCAGCGACTGGAGCGGAGTGGAAGTAAGCGAAGGCTTTGACCCCGCCCGGCTCAGCGACGTGGAATTTTCGGGCTCGGTGCGCATAGGCAGGCTCACCGGCCGCTTTGAGCGCCCCGGCGGCCTGGTGCGTCATTCGCTCATCAGCAATGTCACACTCCACAATGTGAGCGTGGCCGACGACGTATACATCCGCAATGTGGCAAACTACATCGCAAACTACGACATAGCTCAAGGCGCTTATATCGAAAACGTCGACAGCATCGTGTGCACACTCGACAGCACCTTCGGCATAGGCACCGAAGTGTCGGTGCTCAACGAGACCGGCGGGCGCGAAGTGCCAGTCTACGAGCGCCTGTCGGCACAGACGGCCTACCTCATTGCCATGTACCGCAACCGCCGCGAGATGGTGGAGCGCCTCGTGACTATGATAAAAGTACATGCCGGCTCTTTCTACGGCAAGCGAGGCCGCATTGGCCGTAGCGCTCAGGTAATCAACGCCGGCACGGTCACAAACGTCAACATCGGCGACTACGCCCGCATCAACGGCGCCACCCGCCTGGCAGCCGGCACCATGGCCGGAAGCAAGGCCGATCCCGTGTATGTGGGCCGCGACGTGATTGCCGAAGGCTTTGTGCTCGCTTCGGGAAGCTGCGTCGACGACGGTGCCGTGATTCACCACTGCTTCATAGGCCAGGCCGTGAAGCTCACCCACCTCTTCTCGGCACACGACTCCCTCTTCTTCGCCAACTGCGCCTGCGAGAACGGCGAGGCCGCAGCCATATTCGGCGGCCCATACACGGTGACGATGCACAAGTCGAGCCTACTCATCGCCGGTATGTTCTCATTCCTCAACGCCGGCTCGGGCTCGAACCAGAGCAACCACATGTACAAGCTCGGACCCATCCACCAAGGCGTGGTGGAGCGAGGCTCAAAGACCACCAGCGACTCATACATCCTCTGGCCTGCCAAGATAGGCGCTTTCTCGCTGGTGATGGGCCGGCACGTGAATCACCCCGACACCTCGCGCCTGCCATTCTCATACCTCATCGAGAACCGCAACGAGAGCTTCCTCGTGCCGGGAGTGAACCTCCGCAGCGTAGGCACAATCCGCGACGCCCAGAAGTGGCCCAAGCGCGACAAACGACGCGACTCCGACCACCTCGACTGCATCAACTTCAACCTCCTCAGCCCCTATACGGCCGGTAAGATGTTCAGCGGCATCAAGCTCCTCGACGAGCTTGAGCGCACAGCAGGCCTCACTGCCGAGCGCTTCGCTTTCCAGACCATGACCATCGAGGCTCGGGCACTCCGCAAAGGCCGCGACCTCTACCGCCTGGCAATCGACAAATTCATGGGCAACTCGGTGATACACCGCCTCGGCACCGAGCCGCTCACCACCGACGACGCCATCCGTGCACGCCTCGCCGCCACACATCCTGCCGGAGCGGGCCGATGGGTGGATGTATGCGGCCTCTTCGCCCCCAAAGCCAAAATCGACGCGCTCTGCACCGAAATCGCAGCAGGAGAGCTCCGAAGCCTCGAAGAGCTCGAGGCGCGCTGGCACAAGCTCCACGCCGACTACTACGACATGGAGTGGACATGGGTGGTGAGCATGATGGAGCGATGGTACGGCAAGACCGTGGACGAGCTTACCGCAGCCGACATCCGCACCATCATAGAGCGATGGATCAAGAGCGTGACCACCCTCAACGCCATGCTCCTCGAAGATGCCCGCAAGGAGTACTCCCTCAAGTCGCGCACAGGCTTCGGCATCGACTCTCCCGGCGAAGACGCCGACGACGATTTCTCTTCGGTCCGCGGATGCTACAGCTCCGACCCATTCGTAGAGATGGTCGAAGCCCACAACGTGCGCAAGACCGCACTCGCCAAAGCAGCCCTCGAGCTGATTTAAATCAAAAATATCCCGTGGTGTTGGCCGCGGGATATTATTTTTTAGAGACTTCGGCTTATAAAGCTACTTTCTCAGTCGCCGATCCGCATTTGAGCAGATACACACCGGGAGCGAGAGCCTGCGAGCCCCCGGCAGGCACCACACTACAAAGCCTGCCCTGAGCATCGTAGGCTTCCACCGATGCGCTCAGTGGTGCGCAGACGGTGTTGCCATTCACTTTAATGCCACTTGGTTCTGTGACCGTAACATCTTCAATTCCGGCTGCATCGAACTCTTCATACTTAGGAAAATAACTCCGTCCCCACTGTGCGGACTCAGGATAGAAACCCGGCTCAGGGAAACACAGCACAGAGCCACTTCCCATATTTTTTATCTCAACCTTCACACCGCGTGGAGGCACGGGGTTATGGATTATATAGCGGCAATCCTTATTGTCGCCGTCGAGATAGTAATATATGGCATTTTCCGGCAGAATCACTTCCTTCAGATTGGGGCACCGGCGGAGGTTGAGCTCTACGAAATCTTGCAGTCCGCGCAGATTTAGCTTCTCGAGCGCAGTACACTCGAAGAGTGTGTTGAAGTGTATGCCTCGCACCCGATTGGAGAACTCGATGGTGTGCAACTTGCTGCAGCGGTAGAAAGCACCTTCGCCCACGTAATCTATCGTTTCGGGCATCTTCACGCTGGTGAGATTGCTGCAGTTGGTAAATGCTGCCACAGCTATGCGTGTCACGGTGTACTCGCGGCCTTGATGGGTCACGGTACGAGGTATCACAACATCGCCTGCATAGTCATTACCTTTATCACACGACCATGGGAGGCAATCAAAAATATCTATTTCCCACTCTTCCCAGCAAGATTCGCTGTTACCAACCGACACGGTATTTTCCTCGTATTCATTCACCCAGTAGTGTATGCCGCCGGCCTCGAAGTGTGCCGGCTTCAAAGCCCATGCGCTTGCCGCAGTGGCAATGCACAGAGCTGCCGCTAAAATATTTTTCATAATCAGTAGGATTTTGATATTGACGATTTAAGGTTAAGTATTATAGGACAATTAGTTGTTTCGGCGTAAAGGTAAGACATAATTAAACTATTTGCAAATTTTTAATAGTAATAATCTTATTTCACGCTTGTATTTTTGATATATTAACAATTGTACATTTTCTAATTTGCTTATAGTATCAAATCTTGCGAAATATTGCAATACAACAAACAGGCCCCTGCCGCCGTTGATAGAAAGAGGGCGGGTGTTTGATACCCGCCCTCGATTGTGTCAACACTAAAAAACTATTTATATATGAAATCGAAAGGTATTATCATCAGCTCGGCGATAGTTGCTGTGGCTATCGTAATTCTCGGATTCGCACTCAAGGGCGGCATCGACCGCTTCGCCGACCGCGACCGCGTGGTCACCGTGCGAGGCCTCTGCGAAAAAGAGGTAAAAGCCAATAAAGTGACTTGGCCTATCGTGACTAAAGAGATGGGCAACGACCTCGGGGCAATCTACTCCAAAATCCAGAGCAACAACACTGCCATCCTCGCATTCCTACACAACAACGGCATCAGCGACAGCGAGATTTCCGTGAACCCGCCTTCGGTCTACGACCAGATGGCCGAACGCTACGGCAACCAGAACGTGGCCTTCCGCTATCAGGTGACCAACGTAGTAGTGGTAACTTCCGACAAGGTAGACCAGGTGCGCGAACTTATCAAGAAGCAGACCGAACTCCTGCGCCAGGGCATAGCCGTGGTGGCCGGCGACTACAACTATCAGACAAGCTATGAATACACCGACCTCAACAGCATCAAGCCCGAGATGATAGCCGAGGCTACAGCAAACGCCCGCGAGGCCGCCGATAAATTCGCATCCGACTCGCACAGCGAGCTCGGCAAAATCAAGACGGCAAGCCAGGGCCAGTTCTCAATCAACGACCGCGACCAGTACACACCCAACATCAAGACCGTGCGTGTGGTCACCTCCATCACCTACTACCTGGAAGATTAAGCCCAAAGTTATCGAATTTTATTTGTTATACCAAATAAAACTTCAAGGAAAGCCTGTTTTATTAATCGTACCAAACAAAATTCTGCTGTCGAAAGCGGTGAGTGACGGAGCGGTCTTCGAGCTTACAGCCAATGCCTCAATCGTAGCTGACTCGCGATGGGGGTCAGCTACGATTGAGGCATTGCTACGTATTTGCGGTTTGAGGCGCGCTTAAATCTTCACTTTGGCACGCAGAAGGATATTATCCGACGACGACCCCACGAGGATTTCGTACTCACCGCTGTCGTAGCCGAAGTCCTGAAGCTCGGGCTTGAAGTAGGAGAAAGCCTCCGGCGAGAGGGTGACTTCGTAGAGCTCTGATTTGCCGGGGGCTATCATCTTCTTGTCGTATGCTTTGAGCTCCTTGTAGGGGCGGACTACCTTGGCGTCGATGGGTCGGATGTAGATCTGAGCCGTCTCCATGCCGGGGCGGGAGCCGGTATTCTTCACCTTGAAGCTCACGCAGAAGTTAGGCTCGCCCTTACCTTGGCGCTTCACCTTGAGGTCGGAGTAGGCAAATGTGGTGTAGCTCTTGCCGAAGCCGAAAGCAAAGCGAGGCTCCACGCCATTTGTATCATAGTGACGGTAGCCCACCATAAGGCCTTCGCCATAGGTCACACGCTTGTCGCCGTCGGCATCGTAGTACCACTCGTAGGCGGGGTTATCCTCCCATCGCTTCTCGAAGGTCACGGGCAGTTTGCCGCTGGGGTTCACCTTGCCGAAGATGATTTCGGCGGCTGCCGTTCCACCTTCCTGGCCGGGGTACCAGAGGTAGAGAAGGGCGGGCACGCTGTCCACCCAGCGGCTCATGTCCACATTGCTGCCTGCATTCATGAGCACGGCAGTATTGGGGTTTGCAGCGAGCACGCGACTCACGAGGCTATCCTGATGCTCGGGCAGCTCGAAGGGGCGGTCGTTGCTCTCGCGCTCGAGGCTTTCGTTGAAACCTATGCTCACAAGGGCGATGTCGGCCGAAGCGGCCAGCTCGGCGGCCTCGTCGAAGAGCATACGGTCCTCACGCCAGCCGAAAGAAATATCCACGGGGTGAACGGCAGCGAAATACTCGAGCTCCACAGGGTACTCTTTTCCGGCCTCGAGCGGGAGCACCACCTCCTTGAGGGTGATACCCTGGTTGCGCCACTCGTTAATCACCTGCTCACCGTCCACCTTGAGGCGGAAACCGTCGAAACCGCGCACCACGAAGCGGTAGCGTGCAGTCTTTTCGGGGCGCACCACACCGGTCCATCGCATTGAGCTGTGGTCGTAGGGCAGGCCGCGGCGCTCGGCAGCGATATGGTAGCCGTTGGGGATATTCACGATAGTGTCGATGCGAGTGTACTCAGGCGAGCCCTGAAGCTTCACATTGTTGTAGTACTCACCCTTGAGGCCTCGCTCCGAGGAGCCCGGCGCGGTGTAGAACACCGACTGAGCCACAGTCTCGGGCAGTGTGGGAAGGCCGGGCGAATATACAATCTCGATGTCGGAGCCGTCGGCAAGGGTGCGCAGACCCTCGAGCAGCGACACACTGTGGAAGGGGAAGGTGTAGGAGCTGCCGCCGCCCGAGATATAGCTTGCGGCATTGGGGCCGATGAGGGCTATGCGCTTCACCGAAGGCTTCACGGGCAGCAGGCCGCCCTCATTCTTGAGCAGCACTATACCTTCGCGGGCAAGGTTGAGAGCCACGGCAGCACCGGCGGGGTTATCCATAGGCACCGAGGAGTCGAGCTGAGGACGGTCGTAGAACCCGTTGGTAAACATCAGGCTGAGGATGCGGCGCACCTTCTCGTCGATGGTGCTCTCGCTCACCTTGCCCTCGGCGATGGCCGGAAGGAGGTTCTTGGTATTCATCCATTTTCCGCGGGGCATCTCGAGGTCGAGACCGCCGTTGGCAGCCTCTACGGCATCGTATGTAGCCGACCAGTCGCTCATCACCACGCCGTCGAAGCCCCACATCTCACGGAGCACGCGATTGTTGAGGTAAGAGTTCTGTGTGGCGTGAACGCCGTTCACGGGGTTGTAGCTGTCCATCACACTGCCGGCACCGGCTTTCTGAATTGCAGCCTTGAAGGCGGGGAAGTAAATCTCATGCAGAGTGCGCTCGTCAATGTCGCTGCTCACGTTGTTGCGGTCCCACTCCTGATTGTTTGCCGCGAAGTGCTTGAGAGTGGCCACCACGCCCTGATCCTGCACGCCGCGCACATAGGCACAGGCCGTTTCGGCATTTAGGTAAGGATCTTCGGTGAAGTACTCGAAGTTTCGGCCGCACATAGGCGCGCGGAGGATGTTGACACCCGGGCCGAGGAGGATGTGCACGCCACGTGCGCGGCTGTCGCGGCCAAGCTCACGACCGAGGCTGTACACCAGGTCGCGGTTCCACGTTGCCGCCGACAGCACACCGGCAGGGTATGCTGTGCTTCGGCCATCCTTGTGCGTGCCCACGGGGCCGTCGGTAAGCTTTATCTCGGGCACGTCGAGGCGCGGTATGGCACGGATATAGAAGTCGTTGTAGCCGCCGATGTAGTCGATTTTCTCCTCCAGGGTCATGCGGCCAAGGAGGTCTTCCACGCGGTCGGCAGCGGGGGCGGAAGCATCTTTATAGAGCTGAGCTGATGCCAGAGCAGACACGGAGAGTGCAAGAGCAGTGATGATAGTGCGCATCGGTTCTAATATATATAATAGTGTGATTTACTGATTGATAACTTTACCAAATTCACGGCGCCAGATGTCGTAACCTTCTTCGGCAGGATGGAGGCCGTCGGCCTTGAACAGCTCGGCTCTGACGTTTCCGTCGGCATCGAGCATGGGTGTGTGGATGTCGATAAAGCCGGTGTTAGGCTGGCTGAGAGCAAATTCCTTAAGGCTGCGGTTAAACTCCTGGATTTCGCCCAGGCGCTTGGCACGCACCGGCGAGGGCTTGACCGACACGAGGTAGATCTCGGCGTCGGGCTTCATGCGACGCACCTCGTAGAAGAGCTTTTTCATGGCGGCCATCATCTCGTCGAGCGTCCACTTGAAGCCTATCTCGTTGTCGCCCTCATAGATGATTATACGCTTGGGGTTGAAGGGCTCGATAAGGAGGCTGCGGTAGTTGTAGAGGTCGATAGCCTTTGTGCCCGACACGCCACGACGGATCACGTTGCGGCCGGGGAAGTCTGTCTCGAGGCTCTTCCACAGCTCTATCGACGAGCTCCCCACCACGAGAGTGGCATCGGTGAGAGCAGCCTGCTCGGCATCGCGCTCCATGTAGGCCGAAATCTTCTTCTCCCACTTGAGCTGCTGCTCCATCTTGGGCAGGCCTTTGATAGGATGACACTCGGCGATGGTGCCACGCACGAGCAGCTTGCCGAGCATGAGGTATGCTTTCTCGGGGGCTCCCTTGTCGCTCACCTTGATGGTGACCTGATGCATGCCGGGCTCGAGCTTGACGAGGTCGTAGCCGAGCTCGTAGGCATCGCTTGCCTTACCGCGCTTGAGGTAGTGCGAGCCGGTCAGAGGTGTGGCTTCGTAGAGGCGGCTGCCGGGGGTAGAGGCATCGCGAAGGCGTATCATCTGGCCGTCGACGTATATCTCGAGCTGACCGGCTTCGGGCCCGGCCACGTCGAAGAGCCCGAACATATCGCCATCGAAGGCAAACGACACCGTGGAGCGAGGCCGCGCGGTGGTGAGCACCTTGTCGAAGAGCGAGGCCTGAGCCTTCAGGCGGCTGTCTTTCGCGGCCTCGAGATTGTGCCACAGGCCGTGGCGCGAGCACACTTCGGCGGGGCTGTACATCGTGGCGGCTTCCCACTCGCTGCCGTAGAGAGGCTCGGGCATGGCGCCACCCTTGGCGTAGTGCCCGGCGAGACGCTTGTGAGCCTCCGTCGATTGCGGGATTATGATCCCGGTGCCGGGTGCTTCGGCTTTGATGCGGCGCACCATGCCCTCGATTGCGGGCATACAGGCGTCGGTGCCCGGAAAATCAATCACTACCGCCTCGGGCTTGGCCGAGAGGACATGCTCCTGAAGGCGGAAGGCGGCAAGGTCGGCGCCGGTGCCGGGGATGCCGGCGGCTATCCAGGTCACATCGCCGCCGCAGAGGGCTGCCACACTGTCGGCCAGAGCGGGCGAAGGCTGCGCCGTGGAGCCTCCTATGTATGCCACCGTGCGTGCCGGCAGCGAAAAGGAAATCAAGGCAGCGAAGAGCGCTGCAAACATCATTCTCATAGTGCTATTTCTATTGTTTTTTCATTGCCGGCGGCGGATACGCGCACCTTCATGTCGATTTTTTCCGATGAATTGTATTTCAGGAACGACCACTCGTAGGGGTATGCCTCCACAGCAGTGCTGCTGCCGTTGCAGTCGACTTCGACCTTGATGTCGGTGCCGGTGGGAGGTGTCTCGCAGAAGCCATAGACAGAGTCCCAGCCGAAGGGCGAGCGGATGCGGAACACATAGATTTTCCCGGCAGCCGTGCCGCTGTCGACCACCCGGTAGCCGTCGGTGAGGACAGGCGTGTCGGTGCCCGAGAGCACCTTTCTGAGCTCAGGGTCGTGCTTGGCCGATTCCGTCAAGGGCAGAGCCACGGCCACAAATCCTTTTGCGGGGATTTTGATGTCGAGCACACCGTCGGCAGAGGCGGATATCCGCGAGCGCTTTTTGGAGGCATTGACAGCGACGGCGCCTTTGATGTCGGCAAAACCGGCAGCCGTGCCGAGCGACAGGCGCGTGGTGGCCTCGCTGCGGCTCTCATTGCACAGAAGCACCCAGAGCTGCTTGCCGGAAACCGCCGTGAGATAGTTGACCTCGGGGTTGGAGCTCTCCACGAGGCCCTTGCGGAGCCACAGCATAGCCGACGCATCGTCGAATATTTTGCCGGGAGCGCCGCCATACACTCGGTTGGAGAACCAGACGAAGCCCTCCTGCCGACCGTAGGGGAAACTTACATTGCCACCGCTGCGCTGCACGGCCTCACTGATGAGATAGTCGGCGGTGAAAGCGAGGTGAGCAGGGATGTGGTGGTAGTATATCGAGCTCACATCGGGGCCCTTATAGGGGAAGTCGGGACTCATGGTGAGGTCGGTGTAGCCGGTGGCGTAGTAGCCGGGGTAGTTTGTGAAGCGGCCTATCACGGCATTGCGGGCGAAGGTCTCGTAGAGTTCATTGCCGGTGTGTGAGCCAAGGCGAAGCAGCGCCGGAGCCCAGGAGCTCATGAACACGGGGCGCACGAGCTTGCCTTTATTGCGGAGGAAGTAGGTCGACGGCTGCTCGAAACCGAGGCCTACCGGCGACACTCGCCACTCTTCCACGGAATGCTCGGGGGCATCGCCCTCGGTGCGCGGAAAGCCGAGGCGGAACTGCTCGCTGCCCTTCCACCACATCGTGGTGTTGCCGCTGTACGAGCCTCCGTGGTGTATGGTCTGCACGGTGTCGCGCACGGCGGGCCACACACGGATTCCGGCTATGGTCTGCGCCGCTCCCGTGCGGGCGGCGGCGAGGAACTTCTCATCGCCGGTGGTCTCGTAGAGGTCGAGGAAATCCCACCAGGGGGCATACATGGTGGAGTTGTAGAAAGCCTGGTAGCGCATAGGCTTGGTGCTGTTGCGGTAGATGTGCATGTTGGCATCGCGCTCGGCTATGGAGCGTGCTTTGCGCAGCCACTTGGCCTCGCCGGTGAGGCGGTAGGCACCGAGCGCCTGCACCCACGAGAGGATGGGCGCCGAGTAGCCTCGGGGCTTGCGGAGCGAGTCGCCGGGAAGTGCTATGTCGCGCAGCCAGGCGTTGCGGCCGCCAAGGAGGCGGTTGAGGCCTTCGTAGTAAGTGGTGGTGAACTGCGAGCCGAAGGGCGACAGGCGCAGTGTCTCGGGATCTTTGTTGTAGCCCTCGTCGGTGGTGCGGGTGCTCCAGCGGTAGCCCTTTCGCGAGAGGGTGTACTCTATGGTGGGAAGGGCTCGCGAGATATACATATCTTCGTCGGCGGCAGCTACGGCAGCGCTCACTATTGCCAGAGGAGCAGGATGCACCACTGTGGGAGCCTTGGTGGGCTTGCCTTCGATGTCGTAGTAGCCTTTCATGGCTGCATCCCAGCCGCCGTGCTCGCCGTCGTTCATCAGGTCGACGATGGCAAACATCGTCTCGGTGAGCGAGCGGTCGGCCTGCTTGCGGTAGTCACTTACGCCGTAGACCTTGCCGGCCACGTGCTCGAGAGTCTCGTTCCACGGTGCCGCGCTTAGGCCTACCACGAATTTGCGGACAACTTTGTTGCCGGCCTTCATCTTGCTGTCGGCCATGCCGAGTACGGGCGAGAAAGCCACGGGCTCTATCAGCCCGGTATGCGCCGTGAGAGAGAAACCCATGGGCGAGTAGTCGACTCCGCCCCAGTCGCAAGGAGGCATGATGGTGTTGTCGGCGCTGACGTATGCTGTGAGCGGTGTGCCGCCGGCCGAGGTCTCAACCATAGCCACGGGCTGAGGCATCATGGCCGTGAGCATCATCTGCGGTGAAGCCGGTACGCGGGCATACTGATACATGGGCGGCAGCAGCACATTCGACACTGCCGTGGGGAGCGCTCCGTGGAGGCCGAGCAAGCCGAGGCTGTAGGTGCCGTTGGCGGCGGGGGTAAACTCAAGATTGAGCTCCACGCTCCGCCCGTCGGGAGCCAGACGCCACTTGCCGTGCACGGTGTGGTCGCCGGCGGTCACATAGTCCACGGCAATAGTGGAGGCATCTTCCTTCCAAGCCTTCACGGGCACCGCCTCGCAGACACTGCCGCTGAGCCACGGGTTGGTCGTAAGGGTGTCGGCACCGGTCCACGCCGGATAGAAGTGCTTGTAGCTCGGGCGCTTGGGGCGTGCCGGGCCGGTAATCACGAAAATCTTGTTGTCCTCCATCGGCGAGAGGAAGTGCTGCCAACGGCCATCGACCTTGGCTTCCATAGTAGCGGCTATGGCACGGCCACCCTCGCCGGCACGGACGTAGGAAAGGCGTATGTTGTTGTTTGCAATCGAGGCGAGCTCTTCGGCCCGGCTGTCGATGGGCAGAGGGGCCGTGACCATGGGCTGCGCCGAGGCGGCCACACTTATTGCAAGAGCTGATATGAGGCTTATAGTTTTCATTTAAGACTTACTTGTTCGGTATTTTCAGGAGTTCGAGGCCGTAGGGTGGAAGCTCTAAGGTGTAGGCAGGGTCGGCGGAGGCTCCGAGGGCGACGGCATCGGCTGTGAGCTCGGCACGCTGACGGGTGCCGAGGTCGTTGAGCAGCATCACGAAAAGGTGCTTGTCGCCGCGGGCGAGCACTACCTCTACATTGGGGTTGGAGCATGAAATGCCGCCGGGAATCATCACAGGCAGTGCCGACTCGCCGTAGACTGTGCCCGGTGCGAAAGCATAGGTGCGGTGGGGGCCCACCTTGGGTGTGATAAAGCCTGCCGGGAAGGATATATTGCCCTTGCTGCGGAGCTCGAGCTCTGCCATGAGATAGTCGGTGATCCATCCCATCTGCCACCAGGCATGATGCGGGTAGGGGCCGGCACCGCGGTTCATGGCGGCCCAGTAGTACGAAGCCACTGCCGTATCGTGGTCGACAAAGGCATCGCGGCCTATGGCTGCGGCGCGCGCCATGTCGAGGAAAATACGGTCGGATGTGAGGCCGTACATGCGCACGAAAAGACCTGCGTGCGAGGCCAGCAGTATGGGGCCGTGGAGATTGGTCGATCCGATGATGCCACCGTGCTCGTACGACAGTCCCGACTGCGAAATCTGCCAGTCGGCGAGCGTGCGCCCCTTCACCTTGCGGGGGGTGGTGTCGGCGATAGGGTTGGTGTAGACCGATGTGGTGTAGAAGCGTGCTGTGGCCACGGCAGCATCGAGGTAGCGGCTGTCGGCGGTGAGGTCGTGGAGCTCGAGCAGTGCCTGTGCGGCCTGTATGGTGGCGAAGTCGGGCGCGAAGCGCGTGTCGCCGCACACCCCGAGCCAGCGGTGGGGCTCCACGGCGTTGGCTATGAGCCAGTCGGCACCGCGACGGGCTGCCGCGAGATACTTTTCATCGCCGAGGATGCGGTATGCTATGAGCAGGCCGTAGAAAGTCGGGCGCAAGTCGCGAAGATCGGCGAAGGCCGCTTCGCCGGTGGCATCGTTGTAGGCCACTTCCCAGCTGCCGTCGGCTTTCTGCATGGATAGGAGCCAATCGGCGGCATTGCGGATAAGAGTCTTAAGCTCATTGGCTTCGGGCTCGAAGAGAGCTATATTGCCAAGATCCATGAGCATATAGTATGTGGTGGCGATAGGCTCGGTATAGGGGCCCCATTCTTCCACGAATATGTGGCTGTCGCGGAGGTAGTACTGCCCGCGCGAAGCTCCTTTCATGGGTCCGTCGGCATACTGCTGGCAGCGCTTGAAGTTGAGGGCGTAAGGAAGACGGCACTCGGTGATGAGAGAGTCGCCGGTCATGGCGCCGAGCATCCACATTGCGCCGTAGTCGGCATTCTTCATGGCATCTTTCTTGGCCTTGTACACGCCGCCGAGATATTCCTGCGCGCCTATCAAAGTGCCATCGCAATCCACAGTATGCCACAGCGAAGTGCTGTCGGCCACCACATAGCGGTGTATGCCGTAGAGGCGGTCGGTGAGTGAGCGCTTGTTCTCGCGAAGGGCAAGAGCGTCGTGGAAGCGGTATATATCATTTGCCACATGATTGAACACCGGCCACCACGGAGTGCGTGCCAGTGTGTAGCGGAATGAAAACTCCCTCACCTGACCGGGCTCCATCTCCGAGTCGGCTTGCCCGAGCACCGGGTGGTAGAGTGTGGGGCTGAGCTCGCGGCTGCGGTTCATGGCCGACAGTCCGAGCTGCCACAGACCGGTGTTGCGCTTTTCGCGTCCCCATGGACCTTCGGCAGTGCCCGGCTCGGCGGTGACGGCCACGGTGAGACCGGCGCGGTCGGTAATCATCGACGACAAGGTCGATGTGCTGCGCTCGCGGAAAAGAACGGGTTCGGAGGGAATATCCCGACCGTAGGCATAATCGCGGCAGAAGTCGGTGCCTACCGCGTGGCCGTGGAGCACGCCGGGGATGAGGGCGAAGTCGAGATCGGAGGGCTTGACGGCGCACAGCGAAGGGGTGGCCAGGGAGTACCAGCCGTGGCGGGCTGCGGTGAGGCGCGCTTTCACATGCACGTCACCGTCGGGAGCAAGCATCCAGTCCTCACTCACGCTGAAGCCGGGGCCGGTGTAGCTCAGGCGTACAAGGCTGTCGGAGAGCTGCACGGCATCCTGAGGTATGTAGTGGCAAGCCTCTCCGGCACGGTTGAGAGCCACTGCTGTAGTAGCCTCGCGCCACGACGGCAGCACATAGCGGTACTCATCACCGGGAAAACCTTCCTCACCGCCGAAAGCGGCCGGAGCGAGAGGCTCTTCCGAAGGCTTGTCAACGCTGTAAAGCACAGTGTGCTCACTCTTTGGCAGGCGGGCAAGGGCACCACCGGCCTTCACCTTCGACAGATGCCATTCAGAGCCGCTCCTGCGCCACTCTATAGTAAGGTTTTTGCCTTTAAGAGCCACAGTGCGGGCGGCGCAGTCGGTGCCCTGAAGGAGCCCGACCGCTGCTACTGCCGCACAGACAGCTATACTCTTTATCCTTGTAGTCATATTATTGTACGCTTATTCCACCACCACACGTACGGTAGTGGTACCATAGTCGCTGCTGTTGTACCAGACCGATGAAGAAGCAAACACGGCATCGTAGACCCCGGGCTCGGTGTAGGTGTACGAGAACTCATCAAGCTCTGTGCTGAGGTTCTTGAGCACCACACCTGTGGAGGCCTCGGCCTCGCGGAGCTTGAAACCTGCGCTCACGGCCCACACATCCTTATCGGAAGTGTTGGCATTGCCCGCAATAAGCATCTGCGATCCGGGGAGTGTCCACGACAGTTCGCCCGACACTACTACGTTCTGCCAACCGGCGGTCTTGATGTCGGCGAAAGTCGACACGGCACCTTCTGGCGATACTTTCTTGAGATTGAGGCTGCGGAGCACCCAGCGGTTGCGCACACCCACACCGTCGATGTCGTGGTAGCGGAATGCTATGTAGCATATCACATCGTTTCCCTCAGGCACGTAGCTTGTGAGGTCTACACTTCCCGAAGGAGTGTTGACCGACACTGCCGCGGGCAGCTCGAAGAGGTCGGTGACATCGGTCCATGTGGCGGCGGCAAGGTTTTCGGCATCGTAAATGCCACTGAAGTCGCTGCTGATGAGCACCTGCAGGTTGGGGACGACGGTCTTGGAATAGTCGGTGTACGATACGAAGTCGAGCCGCAGAGCATTGTCGGCATATTCGCGGTCGCGGAGCTCATACTCGTGGCCTCGCTCGCCGGAGTAGAATACTATGTTGTCGGGGTCGCCTCCGAGGCGGAAGGTCACAGGCTCGCCGGCCTTGTAGGAGCTGTGGTCGAGGGTGACTGTGAGAGCCGCTTCGGGAGCGGTGTCGCTACATGCCGTGCAAGCGGCGGCGGCGAGTATGATAAGGATATTTGCTTTCATTTTCATAGCGGAATTACCAACCGGGGTTCTGTGTCATGAATTTATTTACGGTGAGCTCGGTGTTGGGGATGGGGAACACCACGTTTCGTGCAGTGACGTTGAGGCCCGAGTTGCCGGCGTAGGAGAAGGAACCGCCGTCGGCAGCAGCCTCGCGACCATATTCATTCATCGTCTCTACGTACGAGCCCCAGCGGATGAGGTCGAGCTTGCGAAGGCCCTCGAAGCACAGCTCGCGGAAGCGCTCCTGCTGCACGGCCTTGAAGAAAGCGTCGTGGTCGAGGCCTTCGAGGTCGCACTCGGGATCCGGCACGGCGGGGTCGAGGCCGCGCGCACGGCGGCGCACGCTGTTGAGGGCTTCGTAGGCATCCTCGCCCGGGGCTCCGTCCACTTCATTGAGGGCTTCGGCCTTCATGAGCAGCACATCGCTGTAGCGAATCACGGGGAAGTTGATCGAGGTGTAGAGCTGAGCCTTCTCGCCGGTCTCGTACTCGCGGCGCCACTTGCCGGGGTTGCGGTTGTAGATCTGCTTGGCGGTGTAGGTGCGCTGCTCGGTGATGCCTGTCTCGGAGTTGGTGTTGTAGTAGTAGGGCGCGATATTCCAGTCGCGGCGCAGGTCACCCTCCTCAAAGGCATCGTAGAGGCGCTTTGTCACCTGCATTGCACCGCCCGAATAGCCGATATTCATGTCGCGGCAGAGGATGCCGTTCTCCACGCCCACGCTGCCGGCAAGGTCCTCGGCACCGATTTTATTGCCGTACATACCCACTTCCCAGATGCACTCCGTCGGGTCGACAATATCGCGGCAGTGATTGATGAAAATCTGCTTATAGTCGGCCAGCAGATGGTGCTTGCCCGAGCTTATCACTTTCTCGGCATAGCGGGCGGCATCGGCATAGCGCGAGGTATCGGCCAGCGGCTGACCGGCCATCTTGAGGAATACTCTTGCGAGGATTGCCTGCACTGCCGTGCGCGACACTCGCTCGTTGGTGCCGAGAGCATCCACATCGAGCACGAGCTCCTCGGCTTCCTGCATATCTTTCACTATCTGGCGGTAAATCTCGGCGAGCGATGATTTGGGCAGTGGTTTCTCATTGGGCGACTCTGTGGGTGTGAGCTTCAGAGGCACCTCACCGAAGTAGGATGTGAGCAGATAGTAGTAGTAGCCGCGGAGGAAGAGCACTTCGCCCTTCATGGCACGCTTGTCGGCGGTGTCGAGCGCGCTGTCGTCGACGTAGGCGAGCCAGAAGTTTGCACGGCTCACGCCCTCGTAGAGCACTTCCCAGAAGCGGCCTATGTCGAGATGCCCGGCATCGAACTGCATCACCCTGATATTGTTGATTGAGATGCTTTTGTAGAAGAATTCATCGCTGATGGCGAAGTAGGACCACAGAGCCTTGCTGTACATGCGGCCGTTGGGGTCGATGAGGCGGTTGTAGACGCCGTTCATGGCCGATTCCATCTGCTCGGGGGTGCTGTAGAAATTCTCCGGCGAGAGGAAGTCGGGCTCCTTGTCGAGGAAGTCGGAGCAGGATGAGGAGAGCAGCATGGAGGCAGCCAATGCCAGTGCCGATATATATTTTTTCATAATCTGCGTGTGTGATTAAGGAGAGTTAAAAACTGATTTCAAGACCAAAGGTGACAGTGCGCGAGCGCGGATAGGGCGACCAGTCGAAAGAAGGTGTCAGTGCAGTGTTGTAGGTCGATACTTCGGGGTCGAGGCCTGAGTAAGCCGTCCACGTCAGCAGGTTCTGTGCCGAGGCATAGAAGCGGAGCGACGATATGCCTGCGCGCTTGGTGAGTGTGGCCGGGAGTGTGTAGCCAAGGGTCACGGTCTTGAGGCGGAGGTAGGAGCCATCTTCTATGGTGCGGTCGGAGTAGGCGGTCGGGCCCTGACCACCGATGCGGAAGAGGCTGTTCGAGGGGTTTTCAGGTGTCCAGCGGTCCTTTACCGTGCTGAACATATTGAGCGATGTACGGGCCGTGGGGTCGCCGCCTTCAAACTCGATTCGGTTGGCGTTCATGATCTCGCCGCCATAGGAGAACTGCAGGAACAGCGAGAGGTCGAAGCCGCGGTAGCTGAAGTTGTTGGTGAAACCGCCGGTAAATTTGGGGTTGGGATTGCCGATGATTGTGAGGTCGTTGCTGTCCACGGTGCCGTCGCCGTTGATGTCGCGGTAGCGGATATCGCCGGGTTGGATGTTGGCGCGGTCGTTGCCGTTGTTGGGTATACCTTTCTTGAGCACATATTTATCTCCGACCTTGTCGAAGTGTTCGTACTGATAGATGCCGTCGAAGATATAGCCGTAGAACATTGCTATGGGCTGGCCGGGCACGGCGATGTAGGGGTAGGCGTTGTTGAAGTTACCCCATGTCACACGTGTGGCAAGCGAGGGCTCGTCGTCGTTGAGCGAGATCACCTTATTGCGGTTGAAGGCGATGTTGAAGTTTGAATCCCAGCGGAAGTCGCGGGTCTTGATATTCACGGTGTTGAGGGTGAGTTCGACACCGCTGTTGCTCACGCTGCCCACATTGCGGTAGGCCGATGTGAAGCCCATCGATGGAGCGAGTGTGGCACGCAGAAGGAGGTCCTTGGTGCGCTTGTAGTAGTAGTCGGCGGTGAAGTTGATGCGCTCGTTGAGGAATGATATGTCGAGGCCGGCATCGTACTGCACGGTAGTCTCCCACTTGAGGTCGGAGTTTCCGAGGGCCGAGGGCACCACGCCTTTGAGGGGGGCGTTGTTGACAGAATATCCCGAGGTGGGCGAGATCACCAGGCTCGTGAGCGAGGCATAGTCGGTCACGCGGTTGTTGCCGGTAGTACCCACGCCGAGGCGGAGCTTGCCCGACGAAAGCCATGTGAGGTTCTTCATGAACTTCTCCTGTCCGAAGCCCCAGGCGAAAGCGCCCGAGGGGAAGGAAGCCCAGCGGTTGTCGCGGGGGAACTTCGAGCTGCCGTCGGCACGGTAGGAGAAGGTGAGCATATAGCGCGAGCGGTAGTTGTAGTCGACACGCGCGAGGAAGGACATCAGCGAGTTCGAGGTCTTGGTCACGGGGTTTTTGGTCACGGTGCCTTCGTCGAGGCCGGCGATGCCGAGCTCTTCGTTGGGCACGTTGATGGATGTGAAGCCGTCCGACATATAGCGCGAGTCCTGCAGCGTGAAGCCGGCAAGCACCTTGAGGCTGTGGCCTTTCTTGAGCTTGAAGTTGTAGGTGAGGGTGTTCTCGTTGAGGAAGTTGGAGCGGTCGTAGTTGGTGATGCTGCCGTTTACCTTCTCATTGGTGCGGGGGTTACCGAGGCGCGAGCTTGAGTTGTTGAAAATCTCGCGGCGCTGGTCCACACGGTTGTAGCCGCCGGTGATGCGGAGCACGAGGTTATCGAGGATTTTGTACTGGAAATAAGCATTTCCGATGAAAGTGTGGGTGAAGAGCGGATTGTGCTCGTTGTTCACGGCCATCACGGGGTTGATGCGGTAGTCGCGGGTGGGGTCGAGTGAGCTGTCGTAGAGGTCCTCGAGGAGGTCTTCCTGCCAGAGCGAGCCCACGGGGCGGTAGCCCCACATGCTGTACATGATGCTTGCCGTGGGCGAGCTGTTCTGCTCGGAGGCTATGGTGCCGAACTTCTTGTTGTAGGTATAGTTGACATTCACGCCGATTTTTATCTTGCGGCTGATATTGTGGTCGAGGTTGAGGCGACCCTGATACTTGCGGTAGCCGCTGTTGCGGATCACACCGTCCTGATGCACCACGCTGCCCGAGATAGCGTAGCGTGTGCTCTCGGAGCCGCCGCGCACGGCGATGTTGTGATTCATCACGAAAGCGGTGCGGAGCACCTGATCCTGCCAGTTGATGCCGGGCTCATTGCGGTAGTCCTCGAGAGTCTTGTCATCGCTGATATACATCGACGTGTAGAGCGAAGGATTGCTCTCGATCTGGTAGCGTACAAATTCGTAGGGGTCGAGCATTTCCTGGCGCTTGATGGCATCCTGGAAGCCCATCCACATGCTGTAGCTCACCTGCGGGCGGCCCACCTTGCCTTTCTTGGTGGTGATGAGAATCACACCGTTTGCACCGCGGGCACCGTAGATAGCCGTGGCCGAGGCATCCTTGAGAATTTCCATCGATTCTATTTCCTCGGGGTTGAGGACGTTGCCTACGGAAGTCTCGAGCGGGAAGCCGTCGACCACATAGAGGGGTGAGTTGCTCTGAGTCACGGAGTTGTTGCCGCGGATTACCACGCTGAGCTCGCTGCCGGGCTGGCCGTCGCTGCTGCTCGACACCACACCGGCCACGCGGCCTGCGAGGGCTTCCTCAAAGTTCGATACGGGCGCTTTCTGCATATCCTTCACATCGACCTTTGCCACGGCACCGGTCACGTCCTTGCGGATTGCTGTGCCATAGCCCACGGCCACCACCTCGTTGAGCATAGTTGCCGAGGGGCGGAGGCGGATGTTGGCACGCTTCTTCTCCGACACCTTCACGGTGGTGGCTTCGTAGCCCACGGAGCTCACGGCCAGAGTGGCCTCGGGGGTGGTCGATGCTATCGAGAACTCGCCGTTGATGTCGGTAATCGAGCGCGCGGGCTGACCCTCGAGCGCGAGCGATGCGCCTATCACAGGCTCGCCGTTCTCGGCGTCGACTACCATACCCTTGATGTGGTACTTGCCTTGTGCCACCGCCGGCAGTACGGCCAGCAGCATGAGCACAAGTGCCATCATGATATTTGATTTAAGTTTCATTTTAGATGCTTTATTTTACGATAAGATGGAAAAGGCTTGCCGGCACGGCTTTGTCGGGATGGTCGAGGCGGATGTGGAGCTTCGATGTGCTCACGGGCTTCGAGAGCTTCAGCATTCGCATGGCCTGATAGTTGTTGTCGAACTCAGCCAGCTTGTGGCCTTCGTCGTCTGTTATTTCGCAGTGGCGTATGCAATAGGGCATCACACTCTCCGAGTGTCCCATCTGCACGGTCTCCATAGCATGGTCGTAGTCGGTGTCGAAGAAGAGTGTGAGCTCATCGAAGGTGCGTGGGGCAGGCCACTCGAGGGTGAGCTCCGGTGCGCTGTCGTCGGGCGCTGCAGCCCAGGCATTGGTAGCTCCCACGGGGCGTGTGTAGCTGTTTGCCAGAAGATCGGGCGAGAATATACGCTGTGCCGGCTCTACGGTGATTGCCACATTCTTGCCTTCGGGGCGGCGGAGAGGGCACCAGAATTCGAAGCTGTCGAAGCCTATCTCGGCGGGGGCATCCTGGCGGCCGTAGTTCGACACTGCGGGGTTGACCTGATTGAGCACCGTGGTGACACCGCTCACGAGCTCTTCGCTCTCGGCAAGCGATATTTTATCATTTGCCATAAAGCATACGAACACGTAGCGGCTGCTCTCGAAGCTCGCTTTGAAATCAAGATTTACCCGGCTGCTGCCGGCCTTCACAGGCACCGTGAGCACTTCAATAGTGCTGTCGGGGGTGAAATTCTTCTCGCGGCTTGAGCCTCGGAGCTCTACTGTGAGTGTGCTGTCGGCACTCGCTTCCACATCGACCGACACGCGCGGCATCGCCCCGCTCACAGGGAACAGCACCGCCGTGGAGAACTTAAGAGGCTTGAACGCGCCCGAGGGTGCGAAGCCCGAGAAGCGGTACTCACTGCTCACCTTCACAGAGGCGCTGTAGAGGAGGTTACGCTCGTCGCGAACCTCTACCCCGGGTATATACTGGCCACTCTCGATGAGAGCCTGCTGGAGCTCTCCGATAAGCTCCGGCGACACATAGTCGGCGGGCATACGGTTCTTCTCCACGCACAGTGCAAGTGCCATGCCTATGGCCTGACCGCCACTGGCCGAAGTGCACATCACGCGGGTGGAGCCGTTTGCCACATGAGAAGAGCTCATGATGCGACCGCCGAACATGAGGTTCGTGATATTCGAGCCTAAGTAGCAGCGGTAAGGAATCTGGTACACACCCTTGGAGTGCCACTGGTTGCAGGCTCGCCCGTCGGCATACACGCCGTTCGAGGGATGAAGGTCGATCGCCCAGCCGCCGTACGACACTGCATCGTAGTGCGTGCGTTGCTCACTGATATCCTGCTGTGTGAGGGTGTAGAGGCCCTTCATGCGGCGCGACTCGCGTTTGCCCGGTATGGTGCCCACCCACTCGAGGGTGTATGTGGCCATCTCGGGGAATTTGCCCGAGTTCTTGATATAGTTCCAGATGCCGTAGACCACCTTCCAGAGCTCGTGCTTGATATCCTCGGAGTCGTGGATGGTGTTGAGGCGGCCGCCGTACTCAATCCACCAGTACTTGCACCCGTGGTGATGGATCGAGAAATATTCGTCGTTGTGAATTTTGCTGATATGCTTCTCCACATCCTTCAGGGCGAATGCGGGAGCTACATACTTCACCGGCGTGCCCGTATCCTTCATGTAGAAAAGTATGGTGTGTCCCAGGAGCTCGCCGTAGGTAGTCTTGTCGGGTGTAAAGCCTTCGCCGTAGACCTCTTTATCCTCAGAGCCCATGCGGTATGCCGCACCGGCGAGGTAGCTCACAAGGCCGTCGCCACTGCAGTCGGCGAAGAAGCGACCGCGTATTTCATAGCGGGTCTCGTTGATGGGATTATAGGCAACGACACTCTCGATTTCGCGGTGACTGGTCTTGTTTACCTTGAAAACGACGGTGTTGAGAAGCATGTTGATATTGGGCTCCTGCATCACCATGTCGATGAGCACGGTGTCGAAAATCACGGGGTTTCCCTCGCGGTTGCGGTACACGTTCTCTGTCATGATTTCGTTTATCACGCCACCTTCGCGCGACCAACGGTTATTGTTGCCCATGTGTGATGTCGCCCCCAGCGCCCACAGGCGCACCTCGCTCGAAGCGTTGCCGCCGAGCACCGGTCGGTCCTGCACGAGCACCACTTTGGCACCACGTCTTGCAGCCGTGAGGGCACAGCACACACCGGTGAGGCCGCCACCAATCACGATAATGTCGCCTTCGACGCTATTGCACCTTGTGGCGCGCGATGCTACAAATCCTTGATTATTCATATAGTATATCGTATCGTTATTTTTTATATCGAATTAAGAGGCCTGCGGCGAGAACTATGCAGCCCATGCCTACGGGCACATACTGCGAGCTGTCGGCAAGCGTGCCCAGCACTATTATCATCACTCCGGCCACAGTGATACTCAGCCCGAGCACACGGCGCGTGAAGCGGTTGGCTTCCTTGCCGGATTCTGTGACTACGGCATCGGCGGCATCTATAATCTCTTCCTCGCGGTGATACTTATTGTAGAGCGGATCCACATAGCCGCGGGCATAGAGCCAAAGCTCGCTCACGATGAGCAGTGCCACAGGCACGAAAGCGCCTACACCCATCTCGGCGCCGCGGCTCAGGTTGACGCCGGCCACCGGCAGCACGAACTTGCACGTGAGTGTCACGGCAAGGCTTATGAGAGTGACAGCAAGCACCGAGCGGGCATTCTGACGCTTACTGAAGAGCGACCATATCACCGGCAGGTAGATAGGCACGCCGGTGAGGGCGGCCACGCTGATTACCACATTCACAATGCCTCCCATGCTCTTCACAAGGAGAGCAACCACCAGTGCCAGGATGCCGAAGCCAAGTGTCGACAGGCGTGCCACCCGCATGAGTGTGCGGTCGGTGGCATGAGGCACGAAGCGCTTGAAAATATCGTTGGTAAACACGCCCGCCGAGATATTCAGTGTGGCGTTGAGCGAGCTGGCTGTGGCGAATATCATGCCTCCGAGCATGAGCCCGAGCAGGCCGCCCGGCATCGCCAACTTGCACATCAGTAGATAGGCGTTCTCATTGTCGAGGCCGCTCAGACCCGGATCGTAGACACGGTAGAGCATCGGAGGAAGCATCCACAGAAGGGCGCTCACCAGGTAGAGGGCACCGAAGAGCCATCCAACTTTGCGGCTGTCGGAAGCTGTCTTTACCGAGGTATAGCGCTGCACATAAGCCCAGTTTCCGCCAAGGAAGAAGGAGTTGTACACACAGAAAGCTATCAGGAACCACCACGAGTACTCGCCATGCACGGGCTCACCGAAGTTCTCGGGTATGGCATTGAGGAAAGCCTCCACGCCGCCTACCTTTTCAAATGAAAGAGGTACCACGATGATTACTGCCGAGAAAAGAATCACGAACTGAAGCACGTCGGTGACCATGACTCCGCGAAGGCCGCCTATGCTCACATAGATCATGCTGAACACTCCAAGGGCAAGAATGGAGTAGGTGAGAGGGATGCCTGCTGCAAGCTCCACTATCTTTGCCACGGGGTAGAGGAAGCTGCCGGTGGTGAACACCGACACCACAAGAAAGATATAGGTGTAGAATTTCTGTACGTTAGTGCCCAAGCGGCCGCTGATATACCCGGCTGCGGTGAGCTCTCGCGTACGCTGCCACCGTGGGGCTATCCATGTGCCTACCACAAATCCGGCGATAGACATGGTCATCTGTATCATCACGGCCACAAAACCGTAGGAATAGGCTATCGAGCCCCATACCACAAAGGTACCGGCCGAGAAGAAGCCCATGAATAGCGACAGGCCGCTCATGCCCCAGGGCACATTGCCGCCGCCGGCAAAAAAGCTCTTCATATCCTTGCCCGTGCGTGAGAAGGCTATGCCCGTGGCAAGGACTCCGATAGAAAAGAGAAGGATAGTTATCAGATCGAGATTGTTCATTTATGGTGATTGGTTTAAGGTGCGGGCAGAAGTCATTTCGACTTCCACTTTGCAAATTTATGTATTATAAAGGTAAGATTTACATAAACTTACAACAAAATTAGCGGGAACGTTTGCAGTGATTTTCTGCAAACGTTTCCGAACAAATTTTCTATAAAAAGAGGCTCTATTTCGAGGAGTCGCGCACGTTGAGAGTAGCGTCGAGGTAGACCGTCTGCGGCGCTACCGGGCGCTCCGACCGGATCTGCCGGAGCAGAAGCCGTGCCACACAGCGGCCCATCTCGTTCATGGGCTGAAGCACGGTGGTGAGCTGGGGCTCTACGACGGTCGCCATCGAGCCCTCGCTGAAGCCGACGATGGCCACATCGTCGGGTATACGCTTACCGGCGGCCTTAAGTGCTTTCATGGCACCTATCGCCACGGGGTCGTTGAAGGCGAATATGGCATCAGGCAGCTCCCGGCCGCTGTCTATGATTTCCTGCATGGCCTGCTGTCCGTCCTTGATGAAAATTCCGGCAGTATAGACCTGCCCTTCGGGCTCGAGCCCGGCCTTGCGCAGCGAGCGAGAAAACCCTTCGGCCCGCATGGCGCTGATATTGAGCTTCGACGGTCCGCCAAGATGGATTATGCGCCGGCGACCTGTGGCTATAAGATGATCCACAGCCTTCTCGGCCATGTCGGCATCGTTGATGAGCACTTTCGACACTTTGATGGTGGCAGGGCAGCGGTTGAAAAATACCATAGGAGTGCCGCGCTCTATCACACGCTTGTACTCTTCTTCATTTCCACCTTCATTTGTCACCGACATTATTATGCCGTCGACCATATACTCCTCGAGCATACGCAGATTCTCGAGCTCTCGCTCGCGGCTCTCGCTGCTCTGCGAGATGATGATGTGATAGTTTTCAAGGGCAAGCTCTTCCTGTATGCCGAGCACTACGTTGGGGAAGAAACTTGTCACAAACTCAGGTATTATGATACCTATTATACCGGTCTGTTTATTCTGTAGATTCCGTGCATTGGGGTTGGGGCGGTAGTTAAGCCGCTTGGCCGCGGCAAGTACTTTGTCGCGGGTATCTTTTTTCACATCCCATGCATCGGATAAAGCACGCGATACAGTCGATGTGGAGATGCCAAGTTCTCTGGCAATATCTTTGATTGTAACGTGGTTTTTCATGTGAATCGTCTTTCAGGTTGCGCAAAGTTAGTAAATAAATTGTAAATAAATCGTTAATTCACAATTATTTCACCACGAGTTTCTTACCATCTACGATATATACGCCGGGAGCCGACACTGCCTCCACACGTGTGCCGTCGATGCGGTAGATGCCTTCGGGAGCCTTGCTTGTGGATTCGACTGCCACATTCTCCACTCCCGATACCATTGGTGCAAACTGCTCGCGGGCAGTGTAGAGTACCTCTCCGCCCTGCTTCACGGTGATTTTCACATCGCAGACTTCATCGGCGGCAAAGCGCGAGAACGACCATTCGTAGGGCCATGAACCGGCACGTTCAATCGTTCCGCGGCACTCTGCCTCGATCTCAAGATTCTTGATGTCGGCACACTCGGCGAAGCCATAGACGCTGTCCCACCCGAAAGGCGAGCGGATGCGGTAGAGGCGTATTTTTCCAGCCGCCGTGCCGGTGTCGATGGTGCGGAAACCGTCGGTCAGCGCCTCGCCTCTCTCAAAAGCAGGCATATCAAGGTCGATTTCCACCACGGCAAGGCCGCGGCAGGGCACATCGACACTGAGCACGGCGCCATCGAGCACGGCTTTTCCCTCGCCCTCGAGCAGTGCTATGTCTGCTCCGGCGGCCGCGGCTATATAGTCGGCCAGCCGCACCTTGGCGCTTTGGTCGGTAGTGCCGTCGGCGGTGAGCATTATGATAAGGCCGGTGGCTGTACGGGCCGAGAGTATGTTGATGTCGGGATTGTCGCAACTGAAGGCGTCGGCAGGCATCCACAGTGTAGCCTTGCGCCCATACACCTCGCCCTCGGCACTGCCGTAGAGATTGTTGCTGAACCACACGAAGCCCTCCTGACGAGCCGACGGAAAGTTGATTTCGCCGCCCGAGCGGACTACGAACTCCTTCACAAGAAAGTCGTGCAGCAGGGCATAGTAAGCTGGCAAGTGGTGGTAGTATATCGAGCTTACATCAGGGCCACGGCGAGGAAAATCGGCCGAGAGGGGGATATCGGTATAGCCGGTGGCATAGTAGCCGGGATAGCTCTCGGCACGGCCCACCACGGCATTGCGAGCATAGGTCTCGTAGATGGGGCTCCCCGTTGCACCGGTGAGGGCAAGAAGCCCCGGAGCCCACGAGCTCATGTAGATAGGGTGCGATGTCTTGCCGGCCGAGCGGATAAAGTAGGTGGCGGGCTGCTCTATGCCGAGGCCGACAGGCGACACCTTCCATGCTTCCACTTCGTGTTCGGGGGCATCGCCTTCGGTGCGCGGAAAGCCGAGGCGATACTGCTCTGCGCCCTTCCACCACACTGTGGTGATACCGTCGTAGCTGCCTCCGGGGTGCACGATGAGCTCTCCTTCAGCAGGTTTGGGCCAGGTGCGCACGCCCGCCAAAGTCTGGGTCGCTGCTTTTGCCGCAGCAGTGGCATAGTGCTCTTTGCCTGTGGCCTCATACATATCCATAAGGCTTTGCCAGGGTGTGATAATCTGGCTGCTGTAGAAGGTGCCGTGTGCAAATGGCACCTCCGACACTTTCTCCATCTCGCCTATATAGCTCTCTGCCATAGCTTCGGCGGCAGCAAGGTAGGAGGCATCGCCTGTGAGGCGATAAGCCGATAGAGCCTGGCGGAAGGGCTGCACGGTGGTGAACCACCCGTTTGCGGCACGAAGTTCGCCGCCTGGCATCGCTACCTGTGCCAGCCATGGGTTGAGGCCGCCCGTGAGTGTGTTTATGCCCTCGTAGGCCGTGGTTGGAAATTGAGAGCTGAAGGCATCGAGGGCGGCCGGAGCATTGTCGGCTGTGCGGAAAGCACGGCGCGAGAGCATATACTCGATGGCCGGCAGGGCACGGCGCTCGTACATATCTTCGTCATTGCCCATGGCGGCGGCGGCAAGCAAGGCAAGTGGTGCCGACTGCACCACGGTAGGCGCGATGTTGCCGTCGGCTTCTATATCCCAGAATCCTTTCATGGCCGCGTTCCAACCGCTGTATTCATCATCTTTTATCAGCTCGGCCACATTGTGCATGGTGGCCGTGAGCGAGCAGCCCAGAGGGCGGCGGTAGTCGCTCATACCAAAGATATTATCGCTCACGTATGCCAGCGTGCCGGCCATATCGGAGCTGCATATTCCGAGGGTAAAGTTCGACTCAAGCGTGCGACCGGCTTTTACAAATGAGTCTTTCATGCCGGGGCAGGGCGAGAACATCACCGCCTCGGCAAGCCCGTCGCTGCCGCGCAGAGTGAACCCGGCCGGCGAATAGTCATAGCCGCCCCAGTCGCTGCCGAGCACGTCAGGCGAAGCGCACACAAAGGCCGTGGCAGGGCCCGCGGCGCCCGTGGTCTGCACTGCCGAAAGGCACTGCGTGGTCATGGAGCTGAGCATCATGAGAGCTGTCGAGGGCAAGCGGCGGTATTGGAACATCGGCGGCAGAAGCACCTCGTCGACACTCTCATCGACAATGCCTTTGGCCGCATGAAGAGCTATGGAGTACATACCGTCGGCAGCCGGGCGGAGCACCATGCGCACATCCACGTGAGCTCCGCTTTCGGGCACGGTCCAGTAGCCTGTGAGTGTGCCGCGCTCACCGCAGTCGTAGCTCACCTTTATGGTCTGTGCCGAGGTCTTGGTCACGGCCGTGGCTCGCGCCTCGCCAAGTGTGCCTGTATAGTATGGATTTGTGCGGTCGCCGTCGATATTCACCGCGTAGGTCGAGCCTTCAAAATTAAGCTCGCGCGAGGCTCTGCACCGATCCCAGCCGGGGTAAAAATTATTGTGGTCGATGGCAGGCTTCTGCTCCGATGAAATCAGCGCCACACGGTTGTCTTCTGCCGATGAGTGGAAGCGCCTCCACGAGCCCGAGGCATAGTAGTCGGTCTTGCACACTATCTCACCCGTGGCAAGGCGCACGAAGCTCACGCAAATTTCGCTGTTGAAGGCGGTGGCAAGCACTGTATAGCCCGGGGCTATGTCGAGCGCTGCGTCGAGTTCCTGTGCCGACGTGGTGGTATAGGGCATCGCTACAGGTGTACGTCGCAGGCGGGCAAGCTGTGTGTTGGGCATGCCGTTGGGGTCGAAGCCGGCTTCGGAGCTCAGCACGATAGCGTCGCACCGACCGTAGTAGCCACCGGTGTCGCTGATTCGCAGGAGCACCTGCTTGCGTGGAAGGTCTACCGTGCCTACTTTCTCCCAGTAGAATCCTTCGCGGCCATGCGCGCCGCTCTCGGCCATTGCCTTGCCATCGACACTGAGGGTGTAGCTGCGAGCACGCCCACCACCGGCATAGTCGCGCGAGCGGGTCCACACACTGTAGGTGCCACCCTCGGTGATATTGATTACCGTGAGGGCATCGTCGGAGGCTTCGCCACCGCTTGTCTGATATACCCTCAGCATGGCCGACCCAAGGCAATCCGATGATTTTTCCACCACCCATTTTCCTTTGAACTGAAATGCCTCGCCCTCGATGAGATACGACGTGGCGGCTCGGGCCGGCATGATGGCGACCGTGAGTGTAAACAAAAGTGCGTAAAGACAGGATTTCAGTGTTTTCATGGGTGCGGTGTGATAGGGGTAGATACGAAAAAAGCCGGGACACGACTCACTCGTGCCCCGACATAAGTTGCTGTTTATTTTACAATCTTCTTACCATTTACGATGTAGAGGCCCGAGGGAAGCTCGTCGAGTGCGCTGTTGATGTGCACGCCCTTGCGGAGAAGCACGCCCTGCAGGCTGTAGACATTCACATATTCTACGGTCTCACCTATCACGCTCTCTACGATGGTCACGTCGCTGCTGCCGGCGTCGGAGTTCCACTTCATTTCTTCGGGGAGATTTTCTATGCCGGTGGCGTCAATGTAGGAAGAGAAAGCCACTGTGGAGATGCTGCCGTCGCTCAGGAGCCACTTGCCGTCGGAGAAGTAGTAGCAGTTGGCGGGTACATTAGCGGCTGCCCAGGTGCCGGTCATTTTCAAGGTCGTATATGTAAAATTCCATGTGCCGGGTGTGCCGGATGTGATTTCTACGTTCTTGAATGTGATGTAGTTGTCGGAAGTTATGTCTTCTTTGAACTTCACAAGGTAAGGCTTGCGGGCAAGAGTATTGGCACCGGCCACGGTGTTGAACACAAGGCCACCCTCTTCGGTATAGCTCGTGAGTGCGCGGCAATCATCGAATACTTCACGCCAGTTCTCTACGATGAAAGGAAGAACAATGGGATAGTACTTGCCGGCGGTAAATTCGCGCTCCATGATCACATTCATGTTGTTGGCTGCGGCAAGTCCCTCGGTGGCATCGTCGGTGATTACAGCGATGTTTGATGTCTTGTAGAGGTGGATATTGTTGAAGAATACTGTGGTGAGATTGCCGATTGTGCTTGTGCGCTTGAAGCCTATTTTAGTGGGCTGGGCGTCGTCCGCGAGCACTTCAAAGGCGAGGCTGTGCTGCTTAGGATTATCGTTTACCCCTAAAAGTTTAGTTGACGATACATTATTTCCGGCAGCAAGCACTGCACCGTTTTTCAGACCGCCAACGTAAGCGTCGGCTTCAACAGTGTACTTGCCCTGATTGAGTTCTACATTCTGGTATACCACGAAGAGGCCTTCCATCATTGCATCGGTATTGAACGCCTTGGCGTTGTTCAGCACGCGCATATATTGAGCACCGGTGCCAAGACCGATGGTAGATGTCATCTCTACATCAGCTTCGGTGTGCCAGTATTCGCTCATCTTCGTAGCTGTATAGAGGTCTTTGTTGTCGGTAGTGAGAGCGTTGTAGTGCACGAGGAAAGAGAGGTCGAAGGCATAGCCGGGTTCGGGGGTAGCCTTAAGCACGTAGGCCTGCATGGCTGCAATCTTCTCGTCGTCGGTAGTGGCGGCATTGAGTGCATTCTCGTAGGCCACGCGGTCGCTTTCGTCGGCTACGGAGTAGGAAAGTACATCGATGGGGGTTTCGAGCACTGTCTGGCTGATAGCGAAAGAGCGCTGTGCGGTGAGCGCCGGAAGAAGCAAGGCAAGCCCGAGCGCATAGGTGGAAAGTTTCTTCATTTTGTATGATTTTAGATATTACGATTCGAGGTGTTGGGGTTCATTGACAGTGCAAAGGTATATATTTACATCTCTGATTTTCAAACAATACCACAAAAAAATTAGCGGGAACGTTTCCAACACTCAAGCGGAAACGTTCCCAAAAATTTTTCATAAAAAATATCCGCAGCAAGCTCGAAACCTACCGCGGATATTCATTTATGTCAACTCTCTACGCAAGGCAGAGTATCAGTGCCTGTGCGGCCACCACTCGGAGGAACATCGTCAGAGGATATACCGTAGAGTAGGCTACGGCCGGTGCATCGTTGCCGGTGCTGTTGTTGGCGTAGGCAAGAGCGGGGGGATCGGTGCAGCCGCCCGACATCAGACCCATGATGGTAAGTAGGTTGGTCTTATCGTGGCCGCGGGCTATGCAACCTACCACGATAAGGGGTACTACGGTGATGACGAAGCCCCAGATCACCCACCACATGCCGGTACTGTTGAACACCGAAGCGGCGAAGTCCTTGCCCGCCGATATACCCACAGAGGCAAGGAAGAGGCAGATACCGAGCTCTCGAAGCAGCAGCGAGGCCGACGATGAGGTGTAGGTCACCAGCTTGGCCTTATAGCCGAAGCGGCTCAGAAGGATAGCCACCACAAGCGGACCACCGGCCAGACCGAGCTTCATGCCGAAGCCTATGTCGATGGAGCCGAGGATGATACCGAGGATGATACCCACGAAGATGGTGATGAGGTTGGGCTGGTTGAGGCGCTTCATGGAGTTGCCAAGGCGCGAGGCAAGGCGGTCAATGTCCTCAAGGTTGCCTACCACGGTGATGCGGTCGCCCATCTGAAGGCGGAGGTTGGGGGCGGCGAGGAGGTCGACACCGGCGCGGTTCACACGTGTGCAGTTGAGCTTATAACCGTTGTGGAGGCGCAGCGAGCCGAGAGCCACACCGTTGTATTCGCTCTTGGTCACCACTATGCGGCGCGAGTACACGGGTGTGGGTGTCGATTCCCAGTCCATCTCTGTCTCGGGGCCTACCACGGCCTTGAAGCGCTCTACATCATGAGCAGAGCACACAATCAGGAGCTTGTCGCCGGTGTGAATTGCCGTCGACGATTTGGGGATAGTCACAATGCCGTCGGCACCCATGAGGCGCGACACCACAAAGTTGGTGTGCACTATGTCGTGGAGCTGAAGCATGGTCTTGCCGTCGACAAGCTTGTTCGATACCTCCACGGTAAGGAGGAAAGGCTTGAGGTGCGAGTCCTCCTGCTCCTGCTCGATCTGCTTGATTTCATTGTCGGTGTCGATGCGGAATATCCATTTGATCACAAACATCGACAGGATGATGCCCACCACGCCGAGCGGATAGGCCGCAGCATAGCCACTGGCCATGAGGTTGGCCTGCTCGGGGCTCGAGGTCATCTGCGTGATAGCCTGCTGGGCGGCGGCAAGGCCGGGAGTGTTCGTCACGGCACCACTCATCACACCAACCAAAGCTGAGATATCCTTTATATTGCCGAAATAATAGATGCCGAGCACTATCGCCACATTTAGCAGGATAGCAAGCACGGCAAGCGCATTGAGCCTCATGCCTCCCTTTTTAAAAGAGGAGAAGAAACCCGGACCCACCTGAAGGCCGATTGAGAAGATAAAAAGAATAAGGCCGAACTCGCGCACAAACTTGAGTACATTCTGGTCTACGGCATAGCCGAAGTGACCCATAAGAATACCCACAAATAGCACGAAAGTGACACCAAGCGACACACCGAATATCTTGATCTTTCCGATGTAGATGCCCGCAGCGATGACGAAGGAATAGAGCACAAGTGTCGACGCTATCGACACCTCGCCGGGCATAAATAAACTTGCCAATGAATCCATAAGAAACCTACTTTGAGAAATTGCTCGGAAGGGCGCTCATCCCTCACCGAAATTTTCTGCAAAGTTAACCTTTTTTCGCACGATTGACAAATTTTATTTATATAGTGACGCCGCAGTGTATAAAGCCGCGGTATGCGCCGCGGGGGATCTCTTGCTCTGCAAGCGCCAAAGGCGATGACCGAATCCCCCGCAACCCTACAGTGGGGTTTCTTGCTGCGCAAGCGCCAAGGCGATTACCAAACCTAGGAAAGGCCAAAGGTGATGACCAAACCCTGGGAAAGCCGAAAGCGGCCGGTTTTCAACACTTCTCAACATCCTTTATTATTTTGGTTTTCTTTATTTGAAAAAAAATTTTTAAAACCCAAAATTCAGGAGTAATAAGTAGTGGTGTTGAAAGCTGTGATAACTTTCCTGCCATTTTCTTGCAATTACGGCTTATTGATGTATTGCGTGCAGACATCTACACCTTATCAACAGCACAACTATCTGATACAATGCTTTGAAGCGTACTTATGAACATAGTGTTGATAAGTGCCTGAGTTGATATTTTGATAAGTATAAAGAGCCGGTTTATGATGATAAGTACGCCTTTTGGTGTTGAAATCCACTCTTTAAATTATTGAAAAAAAAGAGGGTGAAAAATTTGCAATATCCACCCTCATGCCGGCTTATACTTTTTAGCCTTACTTCCAAATCTATTTCTTATAAACTTCCTCTCCACTTATTGCACACTTATCAACAGTAATTGTTGAAAGTGTGCGGAGCCATTTTATAGGAATCGTAGTTAACCCGATAGGTCTGTCTCCTTAAAGACCTTAGAAAAAAACTCCAAGAAAGGGAAAAGTCTGCGCAATATGCAGCCGCACGGTACGGTCGCCATCGATGGCGACCACCAATGTCAACGCATCCAAAAACGCCAAAAATTCCCTCATAACAGCACAAGTCGAAAAGTTGGTGCATGCCTTTATTCGTAGTTGACCTACCCTCGCAGGTCTTCAAGAGCTTAGCCTTGGGAGCTCGAAGAGCGTACACCCTTTAATATACAGACCTCTGGTAGGAGGTTGCAAAACTTCCCACATGCGCGACTCACACCCCCTGACAGGGGTGTTGCATACTATGTTATTGAAAACATGAGGTTTACGCCCTGCGGGCTCCAACCTCACGCTAAGATTGCACGACCTGCCAAGGCAGGTCTACTGACGACATGAGTTTTGTGCACCGTAGTTTCGGCTTGTGACCTAAAGTAAATTCCCCAAAAAAATCTATCCCCGGCTATCTATTATTTTATTTGAGAATAAAAATTTAAAAGCAAAAATATAGGAGTAATAATAAGTGCTGTTGAAAGCTGTGATAAGTTTTTGGCATTTCCCGACCTATTTGGATTATTGACAGCTATTGAGTCGAAGTCTACACTTTATCAACATCGCAATATGCTGATAATATGTACTATTACTTAGTTATTGACATAGTGTTGATAAGTGATGTAGTTAATAATTTTATAATTATCGACGTCTGATTTGCGATGATAAGTAGCCCCATAAATCATTGATAAAAAATAGGGTGTGGAATTTGCTTTTTCCACACCCTCGCAGGCTTATACATTTTGGCCATTCCGCCAAATCTATTTCTTATTAACTTGCTCTGCAGTTATCGAACACTTATCAACAGTTGGTGTAGATAGTCTGTGCAGATATATTTGGGCTTCGGGGCCGAGGTTGAAAATGAGGTCGAGCACCGAGAGGCCGGGTATGAAGCCGAGCTCGTGTGCGCGCACTTGCCAGTAGGGCGGCAGGTCTATGCTGCCGGGGGTGTAGATGGTGATGTCGGAGGCCTCGGCCGGCAGCACTATGCGAGGGGTGATGTTGAGCATCCGGCGCACTATGGCATCGGCATTGAGGCAGAGCTCGCTCACGGGCACAGGCTCGGGTGAGAAGAGGGGCATGAGCCGGTCGATGTAGAACTCGAAGTAGGGTGTGCGCCCGTAGGCCGACTCGAGGGCAATGGGCATTGTCTCCCACCAGCGGCCATGGTCCGACACGAGGATGTCGGACCACAGGCGTGCTCCCGAGGGGCGATGCACGGGCACTGTGAGCGATAGTCTACCGCGTGTGTCGGCTATCGTGAAGCGGTGCGTGTCTTTGTCGGCTTTATTGTAGCGGGTGTCTACAGCGAAGGCTACTTCGCTGCACCGGTTCATGGCAGCGTAGTAGCCTGCTGTAGGAAATAGCCTCAGTGGGAATATCATTATTTATCGGGGTTTGCATCGCGGAGGATACGGTTGAAGCGTATCTTGCCGTCGAAGAGGCCACGGTCGCGGTCGAATGATGCGAGGATTATCATCGGCGTGCCCACGATGTGGTCTTCGGGTACGAAGCCCCAGAAGCGTGAGTCCTGAGAGTTGTCGCGGTTGTCGCCCATCATCCAGTAGTAGTCCATGGCGAAGGTATAGGTGTCGGCGGGTGCGCCGTCGATTATCACTTTGTCGCTGGCGGGGTCGAAGTAGGCGTCGGCGTGGCCTTCGTAGTTGCGTATGCAGCGCTGGTATATGGTCCATGCTTCGGGAGTGAGCTCTATGGTCATGCCTTTTGCCGGTATGAGCAGGCCTTGCTTACCGCCGTAGTTCGATAGGGTCCAGTCGGCATCTTCGCCGAAGGGGAATACCATTGATGTGAGTTCGTTGCCGTAGAAGTACGGCGCTATGGTGTTGAACTTGACGCATCCTTCGAGTTTGCCCCACTTGGTGAGGGTGTCGATCATCTCGGCGGTGAGGGGTGCCATGTAGGCGGGCGACGACGGCGATGCCTTGCCGAGGAAGCTCTGGATGTTGACACGCGAGGCCGAGCCGGCATCGAAGGCCGAGATATCGCCGGGAGCTATGCCGAGGGTGTGAATTTCGTCGGCGGTGAGCGGTGTAGAGGTGGCGAAGAGGTAGTTGAACTGCACGTGCTCGGGGAATATGCGGGCGGTGTCGTTGATGTAGATGGTGTCGTTGACGATGCGGAGGCGGTCGCCGGGGAGTGCCACGGCACGCTTGACGAAGTTCTGCCGGCGGTCGACGGGGCGGTAGATGATGTCGCCGAACTGTGCCTTGTTGGCGTGCACCACATCGCGGCCGTACTGCTTCACGAGCAGCTCATAGTACTGCGGTGTCTCTTCGTAGCGTGTGGCCACGGTGTCGCCGGCGGGGAAGTTGAATACCACGATGTCGCCTTCTTCCACATTGCGGAGCCCTCTGAGGCGGCGGTAGCTCACCGAGGGCTTGTCGAGGTACGACTTATGGCCGAAGAGCGAGTTGTGCACAAGGGGGAAGTGCACGGGGGTCATGGGCACGCGAGGACCGTAGACAAACTTATTTACCCACAGATAGTCACCGGTGAGGAGAGTTTTCTCGAGGGAGCTCGACGGTATCTGGTAGTTCTGCCCGATGAATGAGAACACGAAGTAGACCAGGATGAGAGCATAGACGATGGCATCGACCCAGCTCATGATGCTTCGGGTGGCCTTCGACTTGCTCTTTTTCCACCAGGTGAACGGGATGTATCCTGTGATGTAGATGTCGAAGAGGAGCAGCTCGAATATGGCGAGCCACCATGTGCGCATCCACACTACCCACAGTAGAAATATTAGCGATACCACGCCGAAGCGGATCCAGCGGGTGGTCTTTATCTCGCTTATGCGCCGGCGGAAATCGGCGGAGAAATTTTCAGACATAATTGTTGACAGCAATCAGCCGACAATTTATAATTTTTAATTTATAATTTTTAATTTGAAATCAGTCGCCCATCGTGCGGAGGAGCTCGTCGTTGTCGCGGGTGCGCTCCATGCGGTCCTTGATAAATTCCATGGCTTCGATGGAATTTCGGTCGGAAAGGAAGCGGCGGAGGATCCACATGCGGTTGAGGGTCTCGGAGCGGAGGAGCAGGTCATCGCGGCGGGTGCTCGAAGCCATGATGTCGACGGCGGGGAATATACGCTTGTTGGATAGTTTGCGGTCGAGCTGCAGCTCCATGTTGCCGGTGCCCTTGAATTCTTCAAAGATCACTTCGTCCATCTTCGATGAGGTCTCGGTGAGGGCTGTGGCAATGATGGTGAGCGAGCCGCCGCCTTCGATGTTGCGTGCCGCGCCGAAGAATCGCTTGGGCTTCTGGAGTGCGTTGGCATCGACACCGCCCGAGAGAATTTTACCGGAAGCGGGGGCGCAGGTGTTGTAGGCACGGGCAAGGCGGGTGATGGAGTCGAGGAGAATTACCACGTCGTGGCCGCACTCCACCATGCGCTTGGCTTTGTCGAGCACGATGGATGCTATCTTCACATGGCGGTCGGCGGGTTCGTCGAAGGTCGATGCTATCACCTCGGCATTGACGGAGCGCTGCATGTCGGTGACCTCCTCGGGGCGCTCGTCGATGAGGAGAATCATGATGTAGGTCTCGGGATGATTTTCGGCGATGGCGTTGGCGATATCTTTTAGGAGGAGGGTCTTACCGGTCTTGGGAGGAGCCACGATGAGTCCGCGCTGACCCTTGCCGATAGGCGAGAACATATCCACCACGCGGGTCGAAAGTGTGCAGGAGCGCACTCCTCCGGTAAGGTTGAATTTTTCGTCGGGGAAGAGTGGAGTAAGGTGCTCAAAAGCCACGCGGTCGCGGATAAATTCGAGTGAGCGGCCGTTGACGCTCTTCACATCGGTCAGAGGGAAGTATTTCTCACCTTCCTTGGGCGGGCGAATGGTGGCTTCCACCACATCGCCCTGGCGCAGACCGTAGGCTTTGATCTGGGGGAGTGTGACGTAGACATCGTCGGGCGAAGCGAGATAATTGAAGTCGGCCGAGCGCAGGAAGCCGTATCCTTCGGGCACAATCTCGAGCACGCCGGTGGCCTCAAGAAGGCCGTCGAAGTCGTAGCGAGGCATACGCTGCTGCTGTTGCTGCATGCGGTCCTGCTGGTTGTTCTGGCGGTTCTTCTTATTCTTCTTGTTCTGGTTATTCTGGTTTCCTTGCTGCTGTCCCTGCTGGTTGGGCTCGGCGAGCACTATAGGAGCAGTAGCGGCCATCATCGATGCTTCTTCTTTCTCGCGTTGGCTTCGGGGCACGAACTTGCGCCCTTCGCTGCGCGGGAAGAAAGCGCCGAGTGAGCTGTCCTTCGATGGCATGAAAGAGCGGCGCTGCTCTTTCTGTCGGTTCTCTTCTGTGGGCTGAGCCTCGGCTGCTTCGGCTTTTACAGGTTCTGCCTCGGGCTGCGGTACATTCCGGTCGGCTGCGAGTGCTTCGGCAGCGGCTTCGGCCTTGGTTTCAGGTGCCTTAGGCTCTTCGGCCTCCGAAGCGGCCGGCTCGGTGGCTGCGGCAGCATTGTTCTGTTCGGCATCACTTGCCGGAGTTTCGGCTTCGGCAGGCTGCTTTTTAGGCCTTCCGCGGCGCTTTTTCTCGGGTGCCGGTGCTTCTGTCGAGGCTGCCGGAGCCGATGCTTCTTCGGGCTGAGCGGCAGGCGCGGTTTGTGCGGATGTTTCTTGAGCCTCGGGGCTGCTCTCGCTTGCTGCGGGCTGCTCGGGTTCTTTTTTCTTTCTACCGCGCTTTTTAGGCTGGGCGTCGGCATTATTGCCGTCGGCAGCGCTTCTGCGCTTGCGCTCGGGAGCACCCTGGGCGGCGCTTACCTCGGCCTGGCGGTCGAGGATGCGGTATACGAGTTTTTCTTTTTCGGAAGTATTGATTCTTTTGAGTCCCAAGCCTTCGGCCACAGCCTTAAGCTCGAGCTCTGTCATCTCGTTAAGATCGGAGATTGTGTACATTATAAAATAAAAAGGGGAATTTTTAGTGAACGCAAGCCGTGGCGCACAGGCATCAGCGGCATACATTCATTATGTTTTTTTATTTCTAAATCTTTAAAAAACCACGGTATATGGCACACCGATGGCATGTAGGGGAGTAAAGATAGAATAATATGTGCGGATTCGGGAGATATGGTGCAAAGGTAGCCACCCCTTTGACCGATGCAAAGTTAAGCATTATTTTTAGATATAACAAGAATTGCGGCATTTTGTTGAGGCTTGTTGAGGCCTGTGGCCGATATAATATGTGTTTAAATTTCTTAAAAATTAAAGGAGTTGAATATTTGTTATGAAAAAAATATCTAATTTTGTAAAGTCCGCTTGTGCGGACATAGAGATTATTTTATTCCTTACTATCTAAGTACCAGTACTTACTTAACTTACTTAACACAATGCACAGTATCAACCGACTGATTGCCGGCACGGTGCTCGCTTGCGCTTCGGTAGCACAGGCTGCGCCCACATCTACCTTCGTAGGTGCCCGCGATGATTTCCGTGATGAGACTATCTACTTTGCCATGACCACCCGTTTCTACGACGGCGACCCGCAGAACAATGTCTACTGCTGGGATGGTGTCCTCAATGAGAAGGACCCCGAGTGGCGCGGCGACTTCAAAGGTCTCATCAGCAAGCTCGACTACATCAAGGCTCTCGGTTTTACCTCCGTATGGATCACTCCTGTGGTGGAAAATGCCTCCGGCCTCGATTATCACGGCTACCATGCCTTCAACTTCCAGAAAGTGGATCCCCGCTACGAGAGCGAGGACTGCAAGTTCAAAGATCTGATTGATGCCGCTCATGCCCGCGGCATGAAGATCGTGCTCGACATCGTGCTCAACCACACCGGCAATTTCGGTGAGGAAAAACTCTGCCCGATGTTTGTCAAGGACTATTCACAGAACCTCTCCAATATCCACAAGTCGATGAAGCTGCACCCCAACACTGTGCTGCCCGCCGACTACGACCTCGCCGACCCCAAAGCTCACGACCCGCGTATCAACGCTCTCAAGAACGAGGACGGCATCAACCACGATCACCACAACTACTACCACCATGTAGGCAACGAGTGGAACTGGGACGACTACTCGCGCTGGTATGCTCAGATCGCCGGCGACTGCGTGGACCTCAACACCGAGAACCCCGCAGTGAGCAACTATCTGGTGGAATGCTACGGCAAATTCATCGAGATGGGTGTCGACGGTTTCCGCATCGACACTTCCGGCCACATTTCGCGCCTGACCTTCAACAAGGCTTTCATTCCTCAGTTCGAAGCCCTGGCCGAGAAGCACAAGGCTGCCCGTAACGGTGGTCCGTTCTTCATGTACGGCGAGGTGTGCGCCCGCGACCGCAATGTCACATACCGCAACCATGCCAACTGCTCGCCCTACTTCTACACATGGAAGGAAGAAAAAGACTATGCCTGGGACTACTCCGAGACCTCGTGGGATAATGTTGTGAATGTGAACCACGGCCACGGCGACCACATCAACATCAAGAGCCAGGACCAGCAGGGCGAAGACTACCATGGCGACAAGAACCTCGCCACCAGCGACAATGCCTTCCTCAAAGGCAATGCCTACCACAAGCCCGACCACAGCATGTACTCCGGCTTCAGCGTGATCGACTTCCCCATGCACTGGAACTTCGCATCGACCCGCGACGCCTGGGGCGTGCGCGGTGGCGACAAGTACTACAACGACGCCACCTACAATGTGGTCTATGTCGACAGCCACGACTACGCTCCCGACGGAGCTCCCGAAAACCAGCGCTTCTCAAAGGGCCAGGATGTGTGGGCATCAAACCTCTCGCTCATGTTCACCTTCCGCGGTATCCCCTGCCTCTACTACGGCTCTGAGATAGAATTTAAAAAAGGCAGCATCATCGACAAGGGTGCCCTGCTTGCTCTTAAAGACTCCGGCCGAGCATACTTCGGCGGATATATCGAAGGTGATGTGACTGTGAGCGACTTCGCTCAGTACTCCGCTGCCACCGGCAACATGGCTGCATCGCTCAGCCACCCCCTCTCGCTCCACATCCAGCGCCTCAATAAAATCCGTGCCGCCATACCCGCTCTCCGCAAGGGCCAGTACAGCACCGAAGGCTGCACCGGCAGCGGCGTGGCTGCTTTCAAGCGCCGCTACACCGACAGCACCACCGACAGCTACGTGCTCGTCACTATCGGAGGCGCTGCCACATTTACAGGCGTTGAGAACGGCACGTACACCGATGCTATCACCGGCGACGTGCAGACAGTGACCAACGGAACCCTCAAGACCAAAGCATGTAGCGGCTCTGCCAACATGCGCATCTATGTGCTCTCCACAGCTCTTACTCCCGCACCCGGCAAGATTGGCACCGATGGCAAGTATCTCTTCGACACTGCTGCCGTGAATACCCCGCAGAGCGGATACGACGGCAATGAAGAGCCCGACGACACCTGGACCGTGAAAGACACCGAGCAAGGTGGAGGCGGTGGCGAAATCGAAGAGCCCGAAGTACCCGTAGCACCCTCGATGGCCGAAGGCGAGCAGGCTGTATTCTTCGAGAACACTGCCGACTGGGGCGGTACCATGCGTGTGTATGCCTGGAACGGCGGCACTCAGTATGCCGGAGCTTGGTCGGGTGCCAAGATGACATACCTCGGCAACAAGGTGTGGAAATGGACATACACCGGCTCGGGCGTGATCCCCGCAACCGCAGGCGTAATCTTCAACAACGGCTCAAGCCAGACCGATGACTTCACCTGGATCAACGGCGGATACTACAACGCTTCAGGATATGTACGCACCATCGAAGGCGCAGGCGAGATTGTGACACCTCCCGTCAATCCCACAGAGCCCTTCTCCGTGTACTTCGACAACTCTGCTTCGGCTTGGGCACAAGTCTACGTATATATGTGGGACGATGCCGGCACTCTCTCCGCCGCATGGCCCGGCACTGCTATGACCGACAAAGAAATCATCGCAGGCAAAGAGCACTACAAGTTCACCTACACTCCCGACCGCGAACTCTCTTCGCCCAAAGTAATCTTCAATGTAGGCTCTAACCAGACTCAGACTGCCGACCTTCAGCTCGTACCCGGTGGCATATACACCGCTCAGGGCTACACCGGCCAGACAGGCATTGCCAACGTCAACCCCGATGCCGAGCTCACAATAAGCGTAGTCGACGGTCGACTCATTGTTCGCGCCGACAGCCACGCTACCGTCACTGTGACACGTGCCGACGGTATCACCACCGAGATTAATGTACATCCCGGTGTCAACACAATCGACCTCCCCCGCGGCTTCTACATCGTGAACCGGACCAAAATCATCCTGTAAGACAGGATAAAAAAGCATATTGAAATGGCGGCGTTCTCAGCAATGAGAGCGCCGCTTTTATTAGCACAAAGATATTACAAAAACAATACATTACAACTATTGTAATAATTATGTAACAAAATTATAGGAATTTATATCGTTGATATATAAGGTATTGCAGGTCTGTTTTGCGCCTATTTTTCTAATTAACATCTATTAACTTTAAAATTCTTGCATTGCCTGAATTATCCGTAATTTTGAAGCGTAAAAC
>JAMPHP010000001.1:395828-470941 GCA_023663365.1 Muribaculaceae bacterium
GAGGTACCAAGCAGAATCGAACTGCTGTGCTCGGTTTTGCAGACCGATGCCTAACCACTCGGCCATGGTACCATCGGGTGGGTTTGCGGGTGCAAAGTTAATGCTTATTTTCTATCTATCCAAATTTTTTGTGATTTTTCAGCAAAAAAGACGCTGAAATATGATAGCGTCGGCATATTGCGTGCCACGGCGCAGCCAGGAGCGCAAGCGACCGCAGCCCTTGAAGGCGCAGGCGGTGAAGAGTGCCCGCGAGGCGGCATTGTCCTCGGCTACCACGGCGGCCAGCTGATGTATGCCGAGGGTAGATGAGGCGTAGAGGCAGAGCGCCTCAAGAGCCTGCTTGCCGTAGCCAAGGCCACGCTTGCCCTCGACGATGGCGATACCGACGAAGCCGCGGCGGTTGCGCGGGTCGAAGTCGTAGATGTCGACGGCACCCACGCGCTCGCCCGAGGCGCTGTCGACGGCTATGAGCCGGAGCTGACGGGCGGCATAGATGTCGGCATCGTAGCTGTTGATATACTCCCACAGCATCTGCCTGCTCACGGGAGCGGAGGCGAAAGAGCCTTCGCCGCAGGCTTCGGCACTCTCAAGGGTGAAGAGGAAATCGAGGTCGGAGGGTTCGGGGGCGCGGAGTGTGAGCATGGTTTCTATAGTTCAAAGAGGGTGCGGGCCAGGATAGAGCGCGCGAGGGTGGCTTCGTCGGTATATTCTATTTCGTTGCCCACGCTCACGCCGCGGGCAAGCTGTGTGATTTTGAGGTCGGGGGCCGTGCGTGTGAGCAGGCGGTAGAGGTAGAAGTTTGTGGTGTCGGCCTCGACGGTGGCGCCCGTGGCGAGGATTACCTCGTCGATGCCTCCCTGAGCCACCCGCTCGGTGAGCGACGCTATCTCGAGAGCGTCGGGGCCTATGCCGTCGACGGGTGATATAAGGCCGCCGAGCACGTGGTAGAGGCCGAAGTACTGGCGGGTGTTCTCGATGCTCATCACGTCTTTGACATTCTCGACCACGCATACCACCGATTGCTGCCTCTGCGGCGAGGCGCAGATGGGGCATAGCTCTTCCTCGCTGATGTTGTGGCATAGGCGGCAGTAGCGGATGTCGCTGCGGAGCCTTATCAAGGCCTCGCCCAGGCCGTTGGCTTCCTCTGCGGGTCGCCGCAGGAGGTGCAGGGCAAAGCGCAGGGCTGTCTTGCGGCCTATGCCCGGCAGGCGGGAGAGCGCTGTCACGGCGTTTTCGAGCAATACAGATGAAAATTCCTGTTCCATAGAGCGAAGATAGCCATTTTTTTCGGATTGCACAAACGGCAGCCTGGCCGCCTGTGGTATTTTGAAAGAAAAATTGTCCTGTTTTTCTTCTAAACGGGCTTAAAACGACAATTTTATTGGTGGAAATTGGAAGAAATATTATTTTTGCACTCGATTTTTCGCTTAGTAATCTACAAATCAATTTTATCACATGAATTTCAGAACCAAGGCCATAGCAGCAGCCATGCTCACAGCCTCCTCCGTGATGGCACAGAGCGCTCCCGTGCTAAGCCTCGATGATTGCTTGCAAATTGCGCTCTCCGACAATCCCACCGTGCAGGTGGCCGATATGGAGGTGAAGCGCATGGACTATTCCCGCCGCGATGTGATAGGCCAGCTGCTGCCCTCGATCGACTTTTCGGGCAGCTACAGCCGCACTCTCGAGAAGCAGGTGATGTATATGAACATGGACGACTTCGGTGGTATGGGCGGCATGGGCGGCTCTACCGGCGGAAGCGAGGGCGACGAAGCTCCAAGCCGCGCCGGATCGGGCTCGGGTGGTGGCATCAAGGTGGGCCTCGACAATTCATACTCGCTCGGCTTCTCCGCTTCGATGCCCCTTATAGCGCCGCAGCTGTGGAAGAGCATCGGTGTGACCGACACGCAGATTGCCCGCAGCCTTGAAGCCGCACGCCAGAGCAGGCAGGCCCTCGTGAGTCAGGTGAAGAGCGCATTCTACACCCTTCTGCTGGCCGAGGACTCGCGCAAGGTAATTCAGGAGAGCTACGACATGGCTGCCCTCACACACGAGATATACTCCAAGCAGTATGCCGCAGGTGCGGCGTCGGACTACGACGTGCTCCGCACATCAGTGGCCATGAAGAATGTGGAGCCCGAGCTGCTTCAGGCCGACATCGCCATCCGCCAGGCCCGCCTTCAGCTCCTGCTGCTGATGGGCGTGGACTCTAATTTCGATTTCTCCGTCACCGACCGCCTCGCCAACTACGAGTCCACGATGTACGAAGAAACCCTCTCGAAGCTCTCCACAGACTACAGCGGCAATGCCGACCTCCGCCTCCTCGACCTCGACACAAAGGTGCTCGAGAAAAACCTCACCGTGCAGAAGCTCGCCTTCTCGCCCACTCTGGCTCTGGCGGCAAACTACAACTGGACCACGATGAACAACGGCTCACCCTTCAAGAACCTGCGGTGGACGCCTTACTCCTCGGTGGGACTCTCGCTGAGCATACCCTTATTCCAGGGTGGCCGACGCTACAATGCCGTGAAGCAGACTTCCCTCCAGATGGAAGAGCTGCGCCTGCAGCGCGAGAACCTCGAGCGCAGCGTGGCTATGCAAGTGGAGATAGCCACCGACAATATCAAAATCAACGTGAAGCAGATAGCGTCGTGCTCCGAGAGCGTGCGCCAGGCCGACCGCGCACACTCAATCATGGAGAAGAGCTTCGACATCGGCGCTGCAAGCTACCTCGACCTCCGCGACAGTGAGCTCGCCCTCACACGCGCCCGCCTGGCCTACTTCCAGGCTATCTACAACTATCTGGTAGCCAACAGCGACCTCGAGCTCCTCCTCGGCACCGCTCCCGTCGACCAATACACAAAAGCAAACTAATTTTCGCAAATCATCACAGCCCAATGAAAGCTATATACTATATCGCCGCCGCAGCGCTGATGTCTGCTATGGCATCCTGCTCCAAGGAGCAGGCCGTCGTGGAGCACGAAGAAGAGCTCCCCATCGTCACCGTGGATGTGGCTCACCGCATCGAAGTGCCGCAGAAAAAGACCTACACGGCTAATGTCGAGGCCGAAAACCTCAACAACATCTCTCCGGCCACTCCGAACCGTATCAAGAAAATCAATGTCGAGGTAGGCGACCACGTGCGCGCCGGCCAGGAACTCGTAGTGCTCGACTCCTCCAATATCGACCAACTCCGCATCAACCTCGAGCAGATTGAGCGCGAGTACAAGCGTGCCGCCCAGCTCCTCGAGATCGGTGCCGGCACACAGCAGGCCGTCGACCAGCTCAAAGCCCAGCTCGATGCCGCCCGCTCGCAGTACGACAACATCCTCGAGAACACCGTGCTCCGCTCACCCGTAACCGGCGTGGTCACTGCACGCAACTACGACCCCGGCGACATGACCGGCAACCTGCCCGTCCTTTCCGTGGGCCAGCTCACCCCGGTAGTGAAGGTTATCATCAATATCAGCGAGAACGACCTCGCCACTGTCCGCGCCGGTATGCCCGTGGCAATCTCCTTCGATGCCTTCCCCGGCCGCACCTTCGACGGCACCGTGCAGCGCATCTATCCCACAGTCGATCCCGCCACACGCACATTCTCCGTGGAGGTGCGCATCCCCAACCCCGACGGTGCCATCAAGCCCGGTATGTTTGCCCGCGTGGCAATCGACCTCGGCTCGCAGCAGAACGTCGTAGTCCCCGACCGCGCCGTTGTCAAGCAGACAGGCTCCGGCAATAAATACGTCTACACCCTCCACAATGGTATCGTGAGCTACCGCCGCGTGACTCTCGGCCAGCGCTTCGACACCACCTACGAGCTCCTCGACGGCATCGACGACGGCGACACCGTAGTTATCACGGGTCAGACACGACTTGCCGACGGCGTGCCGGTCGAAGTCAAGCAATAAATCCGAATTATAAATTACAAATCATAAACTGAGATGAGTCTATACGGCAGCGCGGTGAAGCGCCCCATCATGACCACACTGTGCTTCGTGGCTGTGGTCATCCTGGGTGTGTTCTCACTAAATAAACTCCCCATCGACCTCTATCCCGACATCGAGACCAACACCATCATGGTGATGACCACCTATGCCGGTGCGAGCGCACAGGATATAGAGCAGAATGTGACCCGTCCGCTCGAGAATGTGCTCAATGCAGTCAACGACCTCAAGCACATCACATCGAAGTCGCGCGAGAATATATCGGTAATCACCCTCGAGTTCGAGTACGGCAAAGACATCGACGTGCTCACCAACGACGTGCGCGACAAACTCGATATGGTGTCGTCGCAGCTCCCCGACGATGCCGAGAACCCCATTATCTTCAAGTTCTCCACCGACATGATTCCTATCATCATGCTCTCGGTGCAGGCGTCCGAAAGTATGCCCGGCCTCTACAAAATCCTCGACGATGCCGTGGCAAACCCGCTGGCGCGCATCAACGGCGTGGGCTCTGTGTCGATCTCAGGTGCGCCCAAGCGCGAAATACATATCTACGTCGACCCCGTGCGCCTCGAGGCTTACAACCTCACCGTGGAGCAGATTGGCTCCATCATCAGCGCCGAGAACCGCAATATCCCCGGCGGCTCATTCGACATCGGCTCCGACACTTACGCCCTCCGTGTGCAGGGTGAGTTCACCTCGTCCGACCAGATGGCCGACATCGTGGTATCGACTGCCGGCGGACGCACCGTGTACCTCCGCGACGTGGCCCGAATCGAGGACTCGCTCGAGGAGCGCACTCAGGAGACCTACAACAACGGCGTGCAAGGTGCCATGATCGTGATACAGAAGCAGAGCGGCGCAAACTCCGTGGAAATCTCCGACAAGGTGCTCGAGATGCTACCCTCGCTCCAAAAACGTCTCCCCACCGACGTGAAGCTGGGCGTGATTGTCGATACTTCCGACAACATCCGCAACACCATCGCCTCCCTCGTCGAGACGGTGCTCTACGCACTTCTCTTCGTGGTCATTGTGGTGTTCTTCTTCCTTGGCCGCTGGCGTGCCACGCTCATCATCACCATCACAATCCCGATTTCGCTCATAGCGTCGTTTATCTACCTCTACGCCACGGGCAATACGCTGAATATCGTGTCGCTGTCGGCACTCTCGATTTCAATCGGTATGGTGGTCGACGATGCCATCGTGGTGCTCGAGAACGTGACCACGCACATTGAGCGAGGGTCCGACCCGAAGCAGGCGGCCGTGCACGGCACCAACGAGGTGGCCGTGTCGGTAATAGCCTCTACGCTCACCCTTATCGCCGTATTCTTCCCTCTCACCCTCGTCACCGGTATGACAGGCGTGCTCTTCCGTCAGCTCGGCTGGATGGTCACCATCATGATGATTATCTCCACCACCTGCGCACTCTCGCTCACGCCTATGCTGTGCTCACTGCTTCTGCGCCGCGTCAACCACCACGGTAAAATCTACACTCTGCTCTTCACACCCGTCAACCGCGGCCTCGATGCCTTCGACCGCGGCTACGGCAAGCTGCTCACATGGGTGGTAGGCCACAAGATGATTACCTTCGTGCTCTGTATCGCCACTTTCGTGGGCTCGCTCTTCCTCATGAAGCAAGTGGGCACCGAGTTCTTCCCCACCGCCGACGATGCCCGTATGCGTGTGAGCCTCGAGCTGCCTATCGGCACACGCGTGGAGATTGCCAAGGAGAGCAGCGCCCGCCTCACAAAGATGTGGAAGGAGAAGTACCCCGAGATGATGACCATAAACTACACCACCGGCACCGCTTCAAGCGACAATACCTTTGCCTCGCTCAGCGACAACGGCCCGCACATCATCTCCATGAACATTCGCCTCACCGACCCCGGCGACCGCGACCGCTCCATCACCGAGATTGCGGCTCTCATGCGCGAGGACCTCAAGGAATTCCCCGAGTTCAAGAAAGCACAGGTATCGGTAGGCGGCATGGGCGGCGGCATGGGCGGCCAGGCAAGTATCGACTACGAGATTTTCGGCTACGACTTCAATGAGACCGACTCGGTGGCACGTATGCTTCGCGACGCCCTTATGAAAATCCCCGGCACTGCCGACGTGATCATTTCGCGCTCCGACTATCAGCCTGAGTACCAGGTCGACTTCGACCGCGAGAAGCTCGCCCTCTACGGCCTCAACCTCTCCACCGCGGCAACATACCTCCGCAACCGCATCAACGGTCAGCTCGCATCGCAGTTCCGTGAGGACGGCGAGGAGTACGACATCAAAGTGATGTATGCTCCCGAGAGCCGCACCACACTGGCCGACATCGAGAACATCCTCATCTACAACTCCGCCGGAAAGGCCGTGCGTGTGCGCGACGTAGGCACCGTGGTGGAGCGATTTACGCCCCCCACCATCGAGCGCAAGGACCGCGAGCGCGTGGTCACAGTGTCGACTTTCGTGCAGGATGTGCCTATGAGCCAGATTGTGGAGGCTTCGCAGAAGGCCATCGACAAGATGGATATTCCGCAGGGCATCAACATAGAGCTCTCAGGCAGCTATGAGGACCAGCAGGATTCATTCGCCGACCTCCTCACTCTTGCCGTGCTCATCATCATTCTCGTGTATATAGTGATGGCGGCCCAATTCGAGAGCTACACCTACCCCGGCATCATCATGACATCGCTCCTCTTCGCATTCTCGGGCGTGTTCATCATCCTTTGGATGACAGGCCACACCCTCAATGTGATGAGTATGATCGGCGCCATCATGCTTATCGGTATTGTGGTGAAGAACGGTATCGTGCTCATCGACTATATCTCGCTCAACCGCGAGCGTGGCATGTCGATACGCCGTGCCGTGATCGACGGCGGCGAGTCGCGTCTGCGCCCCGTGGTGATGACCACCCTCACCACCATCCTCGGCATGGTGCCTATGGCCGTGGGCACAGGCCAGGGTGCCGAGATGTGGCGGCCTATGGGTACTGCCGTGATCGGTGGCCTCACCTTCTCCACCATCCTCACCCTGCTCTTCGTGCCGATGCTCTACTGTGTATTCGCCGGCCGCGGAATTAAAAACCAGCGTCGCAAGCACCGCAAGGCTCTTGCCGCTGCGAATAAGATGGCATACAAAACTAATTAAGCTTTGATCAACCTCTTTGACGAATTGAAATTACCCTTGGCCTCGGAGAATTTTGAAACGTCCTCTAAATCAACGCTATGAAGAAATACATCAGGCTCATTCCGGCTCTCTTCCTGATACTCTCCATCGGGGCTTCGGGCAAAAACTACTATATTGACCCTGCCGGCGGCAGCGACAATGCCGACGGCCGTGCCCCTCAGCAGGCCTGGCAGACTATCGCGCCCCTTGCTGACGTCACCCTTCAGAGGGGCGACTCGCTCCTCTTCAAGCGGGGCACCGAATATCACGGACAAGTGCGACTGTCGGCTTCGGGTAAGCCCGGCGGCAAGATTGTTGTGGGTGCTTACGGCACCGGCGACAAGCCGAAAATCGTGGCGCCCGACAAGTCGGACTTCGCCGTCGAAATCCGTAATTCCAACCACCTTACCCTCTGCGACCTAGAGGTAGTGAACACCGGCAGCAAGCGTCTCGCAGGCCGCACCGGCGTAAAGGTAGTGGCCGAGGACTGCGGAGTGTCGGCCGACATCACCCTGAGTCGCCTTTACATCCACGATGTAAACGGCAGCCTTGTGAAGCAGGAAGGAGGCGGGTCGGGCCTCTTTATAGTGAACGGAGGCAAGAGCGTGCCGAGCATCTTCGACGGCCTCCTCATCGAGGATTGCGTAATCCGCCGCTGCGAGCGAAACGCCATAATATGGTCAGGCATAGCAAACCGCGCCAAGTGGAATCCCAACCGCGGTGTTGTGGTGCGCCGCAACCTTATCGACCAAGTGCCCGGCGACGGCATCGTGCCTATAGGCTGCGACGGCGCAATCATTGAGTACAACGTGATGCGCGACTGCCCCGGCATCCTCCCCCACACCGAGGCGGCGGCCGGCATCTGGCCTTGGAGCTGCGACAACACCATTGTCCGCTTCAATGAAGTGAGCGGCCACAAAGCCCCCTGGGATGCCCAAGGCTTCGACTCCGACTACAACTGCACCAACACCGTGATACAGTACAACTACAGCCACGACAATGACGGCGGTATGGTGCTGATCTGCAACTCGGGCACCGACCGAGGCGTGGGCAACAGAGGCACAGTGGTAGAGTACAACGTGAGCATCAACGATGCCATCCGCCCCCGCGGCACACGCGCCGGCATCTTCGCGCCGAGCATCCACATAGGCGGCCCGGTGCGCGACACCCGCGTCAGCCGCAATATCCTCCACGTCAATCCCAAGGCCGAGACCTTCATGGACCGAAGCATCATCACCTCCGACTCCTGGGATGGTTATGCCGACTCCACCCTTTTCGAGGAGAACGTGTTCTTCGTGCCCGAACAGTCAGCTTTCCGCATGACCGAATCCACCGCCAACACATTCCGCGGCAACTATTACATCGGCTCTTTCATCGACAAGCCCGCCGACGGCGACGGCCACTACGACTCGGCCTTCTACCGCACCCTCACCGGCGGCGACATCACCGGCTTCAGCGGCCTCGACGGTCTCTTCGACACCCTCCCCATCGCCGACGGCCGTGCAGTGTTGAAGGCAGTCAACCCCGAGCGTATCGAAGATTTTTTCAGCCACATGGCCGACAGTAAGTAACATCTATTAAGACTATTCGACAATGAAAACAATATTCATAGCATTTGATCAGGCGCACTACGAGCGTATCGTCGAGATGCTCGAGCGCTCCAACTGCCGCGGATTCACGGCCTGGGATCAGGTCACCGGCCGTGGAAGCGTCGACGGAGAGCCCCACTACGGCTCCCACGCATGGCCCTCGATGGCGTCGGCCATCCTCACTGTGGTGGAGGACCATCGTGTCGACACCGTGCTCTCACGCCTGCGCGCTTTCAATGAAGAGCGCCCCAAGCTCGGCCTACGGGCTTTTGTATGGAACGTTGAGGAGCAAATCTGATGCGTTTCGTTTGGCGGCTTCGCCAAAAAGTTGTATCTTTGCGTGCTTCCGTGGCATTTCGACCGCGAAGCAAAGATACATCTGACAAATGAAGAAACTTACAACCCTACTCGCCGCGACGCTCGCGACGGCATTTGCGCTCAACGCTGTGCCGGCACGTCGCGGCTTTTTTGGCTACATTCAGCCCGACGGCACCTCAGTGCAGGTTGAGCTCATCGGCGATGAATATGCTCACTTTTACCGTGATTCACAGGGTACTATATTGATTGCCGACGGCGAGGGTATGCTTCGCCCCGCAGCGGTCGATGCCTCCGGGATGCCCGTGCCGGCTCTCACCGCCGCTGCCGACCAAAGTGCTGTGGCCGATGCCTTTGCGCGCCACGCCGAGCGCAGGCGCGAGGCAAAAGCAGCCCAAAGGATGGCTGCCCGCAAGGCTCCGGCCAAGGCCGACGCCGCCAAGGCCGACATAGCGCAGTCGGGCATAGGGCGCTTCTCGGGCGACTATCCGCGCACGGGCAAGGTGCACGGATTGGTGTTCCTGGTGGAGTACCCAAACAAGAAATTCGCAGTGTCGGAGCCGCACACCTACTTCTCGCGTATGCTCAACGAGAAGGGTTTCAGCGACAACAATGCCACCGGCTCGGCGCGCGACTATTTCCTCGACCAGAGCAACGGCCGATTCGATGTCACTTTCGATGTCTACGGCCCCGTCACCCTGAGCCAGAACTACTCCTACTACGGCGCTAACGACAGCTACGGCGACGACCTCAACGCCGAGAAGATGGTGCTCGAGGCCGCAAAGCTGCTCGACGGTGAAATCAACTTCGCGGACTACGACTACGATAACAACGGCATCGTCGACAACATATTCCTCATCTATGCCGGCCCCGGCGAGGCTACCGGAGGCTCGGCAAACACCGTGTGGCCGCACGCGTGGACTATCCCCGCCGATGACCAAATCAAGCTCGACGGCAAGACAATCGCCGGATATGCCTGCACAAACGAGTGGGAGAACTACCTCAACTCCGTGTGCGGCATAGGCACCGTGTGCCACGAATTCTCGCACGTGATGGGCCTGCCCGACCTCTACTCCACATCGAAGACCATCTTGAACTGCACCCCCGGTGCATGGTCGGTGATGGACTATGGCTCCTACAACAACAACGGCCGCACCCCCTGCGCATACACCGCATTCGAGCGAAATGCCATGACCTGGCTCGACGTCGACGTGCTCGACGGCGCGGCATCGTTGAGCCTCGACCCTATCGACAGTTCAAACCACGCATACCTCATCCCCACAGAAACTCCCGAAGAATTTTTCCTGCTTGAGAACCGTCAGCTCCAAGGTTGGGACACCTACAATCCCGGCCATGGTATGCTCGTGTGGCACGTCGACTTCAACCAGAGCGTGTGGGACTCCAATGTGGTCAACAACAGCAGCCGACATCAGTACGTAGATATTCTCGAGGCAAACAACAATCCCAATAAAAGCAGCGCCGCTGCAATGGCGGGCTACGCCTTCCCAGGCACCACAAGGGCCACAAGCCTCACATCAACCACTACGCCGGCGCTCAAGGCCTGGTCGGGTAAAGGTATCGATCTGCCAATCACCGACATCCGCGAGGAGGGCGGCGTGATATACTTCGACGTGGCCGGCGGATACATCGACCTCGACACCCCCGCGGCTCCCAAGCTGATCGCCAACGACCGCTCGGAGCTCACCGTCGAGTGGAAGCCCGTGGATAAGGCCACCGAGTATGTGCTCTGGGTCTACACCAAGGCCGACGACGGCACTCAGCAGCCTTTCACCGGCTACTACGGACAGAGCATGGGCGATGCCACTTCGGCTCAGCTCACCGGCGTAAGCGGTGACACCGAGTACTTCGCCGCCGTGCAGGCACGTGCCGGAGCGAGCGCATCGTCCGTGTCTGCCGAGGGCTCGGTAGTCACCCCGGTCACCGACATCTCTTATATCACTCCGAGAGCCACCTCGGCGCTGCGCTGCGGCACCTCGGATGTGACTTTCAGGTGGGAGCCGTTCAAAGAGGCTGTGAAGTACCTCATCACGGTTGAAGTGCCCTCGGGCAGCTATGCAGTCAATCTCACCGTCGATGGCGGTGACGCCGGCGACGAAGTAGTGCTGCCCGAAGGCTGGCAGTGGAATGGCGAGGCCTACGGCTCGCGCTCGCCCGCATACTTCGGCACTGCGGCGCCGTCGTTCAAATTCTCGTCGACAGGTCACGAGCTTGTATCGCCGATGTTCACCTTCCCCGTCACCTCCCTGAGCTACTGGCTCCGTGGGGCGAGTCCCTCGGGGCAGAGCGCCATCTCGGTAGAAGGCCGTGCCGCCACCTTCGACAAGTGGGTGCCTATCCGCACCATAGTTCTGGTCAATGAGGCAAAATTCGCCAAGACCTTTACCGATACACCGCAGGGCGAAGTGCGCCAGCTGCGATTTGTCTACACCAAGGTCGGAGGCAACGCCGCCCTCGACGACATCGTAATCGAGACAGCCAACTACACCTACGGCCCGCACGACATATACTCACGCCACGATGTCGGAGCCCTCACCGAAGTGGTGCTCCCCATAGCCGACACCGACTGCTACTTCTACGTCGAAGGTGTCGATGCCGCCGGTAAAGTATCGAAGCCGTCGAATAAAGTCCGCCTCTCGGTGGGCTCGGGCATCGACCTCCCCGTGATCGATGGCGATGCCGACGCCGATGCCCCCGTCGAGTACTTCAATCTTCAAGGCGTGAAGGTAGAAAATCCCACGACCGGTCTTTACATCCGCCGGCAAGGTTCTAAAGTAAGTAAAGTTCTTGTAAAATAGCACTTTAATCTGCATGCAAAAAGCTGCGGCCGCTGCCTTCGGGTAGCGGCCGCAGCTTTTCTGTGCGAACTTTTAGCAGCCCTGCCTTGTTTCAAAAGTGCAAGCGGCACCGAAAGGGCTGCATGCAGAAGCGACGCCTGAGGGCGCTCACGTTTCACTAATTAATTTAATTTATCAAAAATTGTTAAATCGTTTGTAATTCCCGACTGGCATCCTATCTTTGCAGCCCGAATTACGGAAATTCAGACAACCGTTATTTATGAAGAAGACTATCCTCGCAGCCGCAGCTATTGCTGCCGTAGGCGCAATATCGGCTAATGCTCAGAAAGTTGTGGAGCAACCTACTTTTGGCGACAACTGGTCAATTGGCATCGAAGGCGGTGTCACAACACCCCTTCACCACAATCCTTTCTTCGGTGGTATGCGCCCTATCATGGGTATCCACGTTGCCAAACAGATTTCGCCGGTGATCGGACTTGGTATTGAGGGAAATGCCGCAGTCAACACCTCGAACTGGAACGGCCGCATCCACAGCAGCACCGCTTTCGACCAGACATACCTCGGTCTCTATGGTACTGCCGACCTCTTTAACCTCTTCGGAGGCTATCAGTGTGGCGTACGTCCCTTCACAATCGAAGCCGTGGCAGGTGCCGGTTGGGGTCATGAATATTTCGCCAACGATGTCGACGACGCTTCGGGCAACAACCACTTCGTCACCAAGTTCGGCCTCAACTTCGACTTCAATGTCACCCAGCACCTCACAGTGGCCATCAAGCCTTACGTGTCGTGGAACATGGGCGGCCGCAACACCGACGCTGCTTACAATATCAACCGTGCCACATTCAACCTCATGGCAGGTGTAAGCTACCGCTTCGGCGACTACTTCCCCTGCGTACGTCCTTACGACCAGGCTGAAGTCGATGCCCTCAACGGTCAGATCAACGAACTCCGTGCCGCCGTCGATGCCGAAGCAGCTGCCATCGCCGCAGCCGAAGCTCAGAGCGCAGCTCTCGCCTCGCAGCTCGCTGCTTGCCAGAACCAGCAGCCCAAGGTTGTCAAGGAGGTCACAAACCAGTACAACTCCGTCCGCTTCGTATTCTTCCGCGTGGGCTCATCGAAGATCACTGCCGACCAGATGCCTAACGTCGAAATGATCGCCGACTACATGAAGAACCACCCCAAGGCTAAGGTCGTAATCAAAGGCTACGCTTCGCCCGAAGGCAACCTCGACTTCAACATCAAGCTCGCTCAGAACCGTGCCGAAAGCGTCAAGACCCAGCTCGTCAAGAAGTATAAAATCGCTGCCGACCGCATCACAGCACAGGGCGAAGGCATCGGTCACATGTTCGACGAAGACTCCTGGAACCGCGTGAGCATCTGCACCCTCGAGAACGAATAAAATCGAATGAGAATAAGACTTAACTGACATAAAACACCGACGATGCTCCCATGCTCCAAAAGGCGTGGGGGCATTGCCATCTTTAAATCATCACCAAAAAATACACATGCTATGAGCACACTCTGGATCACAATTATCGGCTACACCGCAAGTATCTGCATGATACTCGGCTACCTCCCGCAGGCAATCGTCACCATCCGCACACGCGACACCGACGGAATAGCGCTGCCTACATTCTGCATGCTCGGCCTGGGCTCAATCTTCTTCGTGGTGCAGGGCCTCGCGCTGGGCAACTGGCCTCTGGTCATCACAAACGTTATCACCACCATCTGCTCGGTGATAATATTCGGCATCAAGCTCTACAACGACAGCCGTAAAAAGTAAGAGGGCAAAATTTTTCAGCTCCGATACACATTATTAAAAGGATTTTGAGTAATTTTGCCGATTGAAACCAGCACTTCCATTATGAGCAACCCCAAAAATCTTGTAATCGTCGAATCTCCGGCAAAGGCTAAAACCATCGAAAAATTCCTCGGCAGCGACTATCGCGTCCTGTCGAGCTACGGGCATATACGCGACCTCAAGAAGAAAAGCTTCAGCATTGATGTCGACAACGACTTTGCACCGATCTACGAAATCCCCGACGACAAGAGTCAGCTCGTGGCAGAGCTCAAGAAGGCAGCCGCGCAGGCGCAGATCGTGTGGCTCGCTTCCGATGAGGACCGCGAGGGGGAGGCTATTGCATGGCATCTCTACGAAGTGCTCGGTCTCAAGCCCGAGAACACTCGCCGAATAGTGTTCCACGAAATCACAAAGAAAGCTATTCTCCATGCCCTCGAAAACCCGCGCGACATCGACCTGGCGCGCGTGGATGCACAGCAGGCAAGGCGTGTGCTCGACCGCATCGTCGGCTTTGAGCTCTCGCCCGTGCTCTGGAAGCGCCTCAAGCCGGCCCTTTCGGCCGGGCGTGTGCAGTCGGTGGCTGTGCGCTTGATTGTGGAGCGGGAGAATGAAATCAAGAATTTCGTCAGCGAGCCATACTTCCGTGTCACCGCTTCCTTTGCCCCGACCGGAGCCAAGGGCGTGGCCGTGAAAGCAGAGATGCAGCACAGGCTCGAGTCGAAGGCTCAGGCACGAGCCTTCCTACAGTCGTGCAGCGGTGCTTCATTTGCCGTCGATGCCGTGGCCGTGAAGCCGCTGCGCAAGTCGCCGGCACCGCCTTTTACCACCTCGACCCTGCAGCAGGAGGCCGCTCGCAAGCTCGGTTTTTCGGTTTCGCAGACTATGATGGTTGCCCAGCACCTCTACGAGAACGGTCACATCACATACATGCGTACCGACTCGCTCAACCTCTCCGATGAGGCTGTGGCTGCAATCTCCGACGAAATCAAGGGCTCCCTCGGCAGCGAATATCTGCACGTGCGCAAGTACCACACATCGTCGAAGGGCGCACAGGAGGCTCACGAGGCAATCCGACCCACATACGTAGGCAAGACCGAGCTCGATGATGCCACCGCTCAGGAGCAAAAACTCTACACCCTCATCCGCCGCCGGGCAATTGCCTCGCAGATGGCCGACGCACTCATCCAGAAGACCACTGTCGATATCGTGGCGCCGGGCGTGCCTCACGCTTTTGTGGCCACCGGCGAGGTGCTTGAGTTCGACGGCTTCCTGCGTGTATATGCCGAGAGCCGCGATGATGAGAACCTTGAGGACGGCGAGCTCCCCACCCTCCCGAAGCTCGAGAAGGGCACTGCCATGGAGCTCGAGGGTGCCGAAGCCACCGAGCGCTTCACCCAGCAGCCGCCGCGCTACACCGAGGCGTCGCTCGTCAAGAAGATGGAAGACCTCGGCATAGGCCGTCCGTCGACCTACGCTCCCACCATATCAACCATCCAGCAGCGTGGCTACGTGGAGCGAGGTGAGCGCGAAGGCACTCCCCGCGACTACGACGTGCTCACTCTCTCGGCCTCCGGCGAGATCGGCTCCGCCACACGCACGCAGACCACAGGCTCGGAGAAAGGTAAGCTCGTGCCTACCGACATCGGTATGATTGTCAACGACTTCCTCACCGAGTACTTCCCCGACATCCTCGACTACAACTTCACGGCCAACGTCGAGGAGAAGTTCGACGAAGTGGCCCACGGCCGCCTGGCATGGACCGACGAAATCGGCGATTTCTACCGCATCTTCCACCCCGCCGTCGACAGCGCACTCACCATCAAGCAGGGCCCCAAGTTCGGCGAGCGCTCGCTCGGCACCGACCCCGCCACCGGTGAGCCCGTGAGCGTGAAGATCGGTCGCTTCGGCCCTGTGGTGCAGATTGGAGGCACCGACGGTGAGCAGAAGCCGCGCTTTGCATCGCTGCTCAAAGGCCAGTCGATGGCCGACATCACCCTCGAGCAGGCGCTCCGCCTCTTCGACTTCCCCCGTGAGCTCGGTGACTTCGAGGGCAAAGCCGTGAGCGTGGGCGTGGGCCGCTTCGGCCCCTACGTGCGCCACGACGGTAAGTACGTGTCCATCCCCAAAGATATCGCCGCCGCAGAAGTAAGCCTCGACAAAGCCATCGAGCTGATTGAGGCCAAGCGCCAGGCCGATGCGCAGAAGACTCTGTGCACTTTCGATGAAGACCCCGATATGCAGGTCCTCAACGGTCGATTCGGCCCCTACATCGTATATAAAAAGAAAAACTACAAACTCCCCCGTGGCCTCGAGCACCCTGAGCAAATCAGCTATGCCGATGCAAAAAAAATAATAGAGGAAGCCGATGCCGCGCCTGCCAAGCCGCGTCGCGCCGCTGCCCGTAAGAAGAAGTAACATGCGTAGAAAAATATTAGCAGCAAAGCCCGGCACGCAGCAGAAAGTGCCCCGCCCCGACAATATCATCACCTTCACCGCTGCCGAAGGTGACCCCGACAAGCTCCTCGACTTCCTCTTCGCAGTCATGCCCGATGCAAAGCGCACCACCGTGAAGGACTACCTCAAGTACGGGCAAGTGATGGCGGCAGGAGCCGTCACCTCGCGCTTCGACCACCCTGTGGCTGCCGGCGACGTGGTGAAAGTGAACACCACCCGCCAGTTCCAGGTGTTCTCGCACCCGCGCCTCAAGCTCGTCTATGAGGACGACGACATCATCGTGGTCGACAAAGGCTACGGACTCCTCTCCATGGGCACCGACAAAATCAAGGAGGGCACGGCATACTCAATCCTCCGCGAGTACCTCAAGCGCAAGGACCCGCGCAACAAACTCTTCATCGTACACCGTCTCGACCAAGGCACTTCAGGGCTGATGATGTTTGCCAAGTCCATCGAGGCCAAGGAGACCATGCAGCACAACTGGAACAACATGGTGCTCGAGCGTAAATACGCCGCCGTGATAGAGGGTGCTCTCGAGCCTGCAGAGGGCGAAATTCGCTCCTATCTGGCCGAGAACTCCGCCCACGAAGTCTACTCAACAAACAACCCCGACGAAGGCCAGCTCGCCGTCACATACTACACCACCGTGCGCACCCGCAAGCCCTACTCGCTGGTGGAACTCAGCCTCGCCACAGGACGCAAAAATCAGATACGAGTGCACATGAAAGATGCCGGGCACCCCATTGCCGGCGACCGCCGCTACGGTGCCAAAACATCGCCCATACACCGCCTCTGCCTCCACGCACGCACCCTCTGCTTCGTGCACCCGGTCACACGCCGCGACATGAGCTTCACCTCGCCACTGCCTGCCGGCTTCAACCGCCTCGTCTGAAATAATCTATCCTTTGCGTAGCTGAAAAAAAATCGGTATATTTGCACCAAATAACAACAGTTACTTATGAAAAGAACTAAAATCAAAGATATATTCGACCCCGCTCTCATCGGCAAAGAGGTGAGCGTCAAGGGTTGGGTGCGTACACGTCGTGGCAACAAAAACGTGCAGTTCGTGGCCCTCAACGACGGCTCTACCGTGCGCAACCTCCAGATCGTATTCGACCTCGGCAAGTTCTCCGAAGAAGAGCTTAAAGCCGTCACCACAGGCTCATCGATACACGTCACCGGCCTTCTGGTGGAATCGATGGGCAAAGGCCAGAGCTGCGAGGTGCAGGCTCAGACCCTCGAGCTCTACGGCACTGCCGACCCCGAGACATATCCCCTGCAGAAAAAGGGTCACACTCTCGAGTTCCTGCGCGAGAAAGCGCACCTGCGCCCCCGCACCGCCACTTTCGGTGCCATCCTGCGCATACGCTCGGCACTCGCCTATGCAATCCACAAGTTCTTCCAGGAGAAAGGCTTCGTGTACCTCAACACACCCCTGATCACCGCCAGCGACTGCGAAGGCGCCGGAGCGATGTTCCAGGTCACAACCCTTCCGCTCGACAAACTCCCCCGCACCGAAGAGGGAAAGGTGGACTACAGCAAAGACTTTTTCGGCAAGCCCACCGCACTGACCGTATCGGGCCAGCTCGAGGGTGAGCTCGGTGCCACGGCTCTCGGCGAAATCTACACCTTCGGCCCCACATTCCGTGCCGAGAACTCCAATACCCCGCGTCACCTCTCAGAGTTCTGGATGATAGAGCCCGAAATGGCGTTCTACGACATCACCGACAACATGGACCTGGCCGAGGAGTTTGTGAAATACTGCATCAGCTACGCACTCGACAACTGCCGCGACGACATCGACTTCCTCGCCGAGCACTTCGACAAGGAGCTCGTTGAGCGCCTCGAGTTCGTGCTCCACAACGATTTCGTGCGCCTCACCTACACCGAGGGCATCGAAATCCTCAAGGCTTCCGGCCACAAATTTGAGTTCCCCGTCGACTGGGGCACCGACCTCCAGAGCGAGCACGAGCGCTACCTCGTGGAGGAGCACTTCCGCAAACCCGTGATACTCACCGACTACCCCGCCGAAATCAAGGCATTCTACATGAAGCAGAACGACGATGGCCGCACCGTCCGCGCCATGGACGTCCTTTTCCCGAAAATCGGCGAAATCATCGGTGGCAGCGAGCGTGAGGCCGACTACGACAAGCTCCTCCGCCGCATCGAAGAGCTCGGTATACCCATGAAAGACATGTGGTGGTACCTTGACACACGCCGCTTCGGCACTGTGCCTCACAGCGGCTTCGGCCTCGGATTCGAGCGCCTCGTGCTCTTCGTCACCGGCATGACAAACATCCGCGACGTGATTCCCTTCCCCCGCACCCCCAACAACGCCGAATTCTAATCGTAACATACTACATGATGATATGAAAATAGGCTGCACTTCGGTGCAGCCTATTTTCATATCAGGTGATGGTATCAGTCGCGGTCGCGACCCTCGGGGGCTTCGTGGCGCAGAGGGTAGGCGTTGCGGATTTGCTCGAAAGTGTCGGGCGCGGCCTTGAGAGCGTCGCTCTCTATGGTGGGGTCGTAGCTGTCGAGCACGCCCTGCTTGCTCACGGCACGTGCTGCGGCAGGAGGCAGAGGTGCGTCGATAGTCACGCGCGGCATCATGAAGAATGTGGTGAGGGCATCGAGGGCTACCTGCGATGCTCGTATCTTGCCTTCTTTCGAGTAGCCTGCGATGTGGGGTGTGGCTATGTGGCAGAGCGAGGCCAGCTCGTGGTTGATGGCGGGCTCGCCCTCCCAGCAGTCGATGATGAGCGCCCCGGTGAGGCCGGCTTTCTTGGCGGCGATGAGGGCATCGGTGTCGAAGATGCCGCCGCGGGCGCTGTTGATGATGATGGGAGCGCGACGGAGGCTGCGGAAGAAGGCTTCGTCGGCCAAGTGATGCGTGGGGTGCTCGCCATCTTTGGTGAGCGGGGTGTGGAAGGTGATGATGTCGGCTTCGCGTGCGATAGTGTCGAGGTCGCACCAGCCGTCGCCGCCTTCGGCCTGCTGCCGGGGCGGGTCGCAGCGGAGCACGCGCATGTCGAATGCCTCGGCCCATCGCTCAACTATGCTTCCTACGTGGCCGAGGCCCACGATGCCTATGGTGTGCGCCCCCAGCGGGCGGTTGATTACCGACAGAAGCGATGCAAACACATACTGCGCCACTGCAGGTGCATTGCAGCCGGGGGAGTTTGCCACGGTGATGGAGCGACGCCGGCAGTAGTCGAGGTCGATATGGTCGGTGCCTATGGTCGCCGTGGCTATCATCTTCACTTCCGAGCGGTCGAGCAGAGCGGCATCGCACAGGGTGCGAGTGCGTATCATCAGGCCGTCGGTCTCGCGCACGGCCTTGGGGGTGATTTCCTCGGGGGCGAGGTAGCGCACGGTGGCATAGTCGTCGAGGAGCCCTTTCACGAAGGGTATGTTGCTTTCGATGATGAGTCTTATGTTAGAATTTGGCATACGAAGATGGCGGCATACACCGCTATGAGGATGAAGATTGCGATAAACGATTTTTCGGCGCGGTGAGTCGAGAAGTAATGCGTGATTTCCATCGCAGCCGAGAAGTTGAGCAGCGGCACGTAGGCCACGATATTGCGGTAGTCGATGCACATTGCCGCCACAGAGGCCAGGGCGAGCACGGTGAAGGCTCCGTTGATGGCGCGGGCGCGCGCGTTGTAGGCTATGGTCTTGAGGAGGTTGAGCACATAGCACACCAGCATGGCAAAAGTGGTGATACCCGTGGTGATGAGCAGCAGGTAGGTGTCCTCAAGGTCGATTTCCGAGAATATGCTCGCCGTGTGCGGGAGGTGTATATCGCCAGGCGACACTATGCCGAAGCCGAGCATTATCCACCATGGAGTGAGCACGCCAAGGAAAGCCGCCGTGAGTGAGGGGCCGTTGAATATGCGCATCTGTGCCAGGCCGAGCAGGAATACCGGCAGATACATGGCGAAGCAAGGCTGCGTGGCGCTGAAAAACGACAGTAGCAGGAAGATGATGAACACATGCCGGGTGGCCGCAGGTGTGCGGTAGCAGCTGAAGAGCAGCGCAAGGCACAGAGGCGCCGTCACGCTGAGCACGGAGCCGGTGTAGAACTGCGTCATCAGGTCGGGCGTGGCAAGCTGCATCACGGCGAAGAGTGCCATGTAGAGCGATGTCATGCTCCTCATCACATTGTAGAGCTTGCTGAGCAAGAGCATGATAAGCACCGTGGCACCCGACGCGGCAAGCCCGGCGCAGAGGTCGGCTACGGGCGAGGATATCCACGTGTTGGCCGAGGGCAGGGCCACGCCCGTGTTGCCGGTGAGCACAGCTCCGAAGCCTCCGGCCCAATAGAGCACGGCGGCGATTGCGCACAGCACACCCACGCCCACGCCGAAAGCGCGAGTGTGGATAAGGCGTGTGAGGAGCTTGTTCAAATTTAAATTATAAATTAAAAATTATAAATTAAAAATTGGGATGAGCATGAATCAAACTCATATCACATAATTCATAACTTCTCCAGGTCTTTGCCTATGTCGCGGCGGAAGTACATGCCGTCGAAGCTGATGTGCGAAAGCGCTTCGTAGGAGCAAGCGGCGGCATCGGCAATGCTGTCGCCGTAGGATACGGCGGCAAGTACGCGGCCGCCGGCAGTGACGAGCCGGCCTTCGGCATCGGTGGCGGTGCCGGCATGGAATACAATCGAGTGCGCGGGAGCGAGCGTGCCGCTGATTTCAAGGCCCTTGCGATAAGCTTCGGGATAGCCGCCCGACACTGCCATCACCGCCACGGCGATGCGCGGGTCGATGTCGAGTGTGGTGTGCTCGAGGTGCCCGGCGGCGGCTTCGGCGAGCACAGGCAGAAGGTCGGATTTGATGCGCGGCATCACCGATTCGGTCTCGGGATCGCCCATGCGCACGTTGTACTCTATCACGAAGGGTTCGTCGCCACAGCGTATCAATCCCAGGAAGATGAAGCCGCGGTAGTCGATACCCTCGGCACGGAGGCCGTCGAGGGTGGGGCGGATTATGCGCTCGTCGACCTTGGCCATGAAAGCCTCGTCGGCGATGGGCGGCGGGCACACAGAGCCCATGCCGCCGGTGTTGAGGCCGGTGTCGCCCTCGCCCACGCGCTTGTAGTCCTTGGCCGGCGGGAGCACGGTGTAGCCTCCGGCACCGTCGGTGAGCACGAATACCGAGCACTCGATGCCGCTGAGGAATTCTTCGATCACCACCTTTGCCGAAGCGGCGCCGAACTGGCCTGCGAGCATCTCGCGCAGCGCCTTGCGGGCCTGCTCGAGCTCGTCGATGATGAGCACGCCCTTGCCTGCCGCCAGGCCGTCGGCCTTGAGCACGTAGGGTGCCTTGAGGCTTGCGAGAAAGGCGTCGCCCTCGGCCACTGTGGCTTCGGTGACGGTGAGATGGCGAGCCGTGGGTATGCCATGGCGGCCCATGAAGTCCTTGGCGAAGTCCTTCGACCCTTCGAGAGCTGCACCGTCGGCTCCGGGGCCTACGATGAGGAGCTTGCGGCCGTCGGCGGCAGCCTTGCTCTCGAGAGCTTCGCGGAGGCCGCACACGAGAGGATCCTCATTTCCGGCCACTACAAGGTCGATGTCGTGCTCGACGATGGCGCGGTATACGGCATCGAAGTCGGTGGGCTTAAGCGGCAGATTGGTGCCGAAAGCTGAGGTGCCGGCATTGCCGGGAGCGATGAAAAACTCGCCCATGAGAGGGCTCTGGCTAAGTTTCCAGGCTATTGCGGCTTCGCGGCCGCCGCTGCCTAAGAGCAGGGTGTTCATTGGCTTGTGGTGTTGGAGGGTATGGTGTGGGTAGTGTTATGCGTGCTTATTTCTCGGCTTCACCGTCTTTGTTCTTGCGTGTGCGCCATGCCGGGCGGTTGAGCACCACGGTCTTTTCGGCGGGTATGGAGGGCTGGCGGCCGAGGCGGTCGAGGCGCAGCGGGCGGCGCCCTTCGCCGGCCGGCCTTTCAGACCTTTCAGACCTTTCAGACCTGTCCGACCTGTCTGACCGGTCCGGCTTGCCCGGCCTCTCGGCCTTCTTGTCGAATTTGCGGAAGGGCTTTCCGGGGCGGCCTTCGCCGCGATTTTCGCCACGGCCTTCACGGCGTGGCTCGCGTCGGCGTGGCTGCTCGCGCTCTTCCTTGATGGCACCGCCGCGTGCGCGGAAGTCGGCTTTCTTGCCCTCGAAGATCACATATTCGCGGAGTTCGCAGTCGAGGCCGCCGTTGTTCACGGCAATCTTCTGCGAAGGAGCGAGGCCGATTTCGCGGAAGTACTCATCCTCGTAGCCTATGATCCAGGCGTGATAGCCGGTGAAGATGTGCTTAAGCGTCTTGCCTATTGAGCCGTAGAGGGCGTTCATGTCGTCAGCGCCTATGCGGCGGCCGTAGGGCGGGTTGGTTACGAGTACGCCTGCGGGCTGCGGAGCCTCCGTCCACTGCGAGATGGGGCGCACGTCGAGGGTGAGATAGCGCTCCACGCCGGCGTTCTTGGCATTGGTGCGTGCAATCTCGAGGGCGCGGGGCGATATGTCGGCACCGATGATGGGCACGGTCACCTCGCGCTCGCGGCTGTCGTCGTTGTATATTTCGTCGAGGAGCTCTGCATTGAAGTCGGGCCAGTTCTCAAAGGCGAAGTGCTGCCTGTAGAGGCCCGGGTTGATGCCGGCGGCTATCATGGCGGCCTCGATCAGGAATGTGCCCGAGCCGCACATGGGGTCTACGAAGGGCACATCGCCTTTCCAGCCCGTCATCAGGATGATGCCGGCGGCAAGTACTTCGTTGATGGGCGCTTCGGTCTGCTGGCGGCGCCATCCGCGCTTGTGCAGCGACTCGCCCGAGGAGTCGAGCGAGAGTGTGACCTTGCGGCCCGAGATGTGTACGTTGAACATGATGTCGGCACCGTCGAGACGCACGCGCGGGCGACGGTCGTCGCCAAGATGGTCGCGGAACCAGTCCACGATGCCGTCCTTCACTCTGTAGGTCACAAACTGCGAGTGGCGGAACTCATCGCTGAAAGCCACCGTGTCGATGGAGAATGTCTGAGTGACAGACATCAGCGAGCCCCAGTCGAACTCCTTTACTTTGGCGTAGAGCTCGTCGGGGTCGGTGGCCTCGAATGTATAGAAAGGTTTGAGGATGCGCAGCGCTGTGCGGCAGCAGAAGTTTGCCTTGTACAGCATGGCGAGGTCGCCCCTGAAGGATACCATGCGCTTGCCTTGCTCTATGTCGGAGGCTCCAAGCTCCCGGAGTTCTTCGGCCAGAACCCCTTCCAGGCCCTGGAAGGTCTTGGCCACCATTTCAAAGTGGGTGTTCATAAAAGTCAATGTTATTCGTGTGCAAAGGTACGAATTTTTCACCGAACATCGGCGCTCTATGCCGCGTTACTTACTTTGAAAACCATATAATATCTTTTATCGAAATGAACGACCGCCTCAGCTACGAAGAAAAGAAAGACCTGCCTGCCGACGTTTTCGGCCTGCCCGAGCGCCGTGAATATCCCATGCCCGATGCCGCCCACGTGCGCGCCGCAGAGGCGTACTTCCGCTATTGCCCCGAGGAGCTTAAGCCAAAACTGGCACGCGCTATCGTGGCGCGTGCCAAGCTGTTCGGTGTGGATGTGGAGTCGCCGACGGTGCTCTCCTACGCCGCGATGCCCGCTTAGAACTCGCGGCCCTCGTAGTCGGCGAAAGCCTTGCGCCAGGCCTCCGACACGGGTGTGGGCGCACCGGTCTTGGTGTCGATGTTGACCATGATGGTGCGTGCGGTGCACTTCACCGAGCCTCCCTCGGCAATCACCCGCTGCTCAAGCACCAGCGAGCTTGTCGACACCGATGCTACGGCCGTGACCACCGATATGCGCTCGTCGATGAGCGTGGGGTGGTAGAAGTTAACATTGAGGTTGGCCACTACGGGCACCGTGGGCTCGTGCTCGAAGCTGCCGCCCATAAACTGCTTGAAGTAGGCCAGCTTACCCATGTCGAAGAACTGGAGGTAGACCGCGTTGTTGACGTGGCCAAACATGTCGATGTCGTTGAAGCGTATCTGCACCGGGATGCGGTGGCGGAACTCGAAAGGAAGTGCCGGTATGTCGTGTTTCATAGTTGTATGTCAGTGAAATATGATGTTGTCGATTACAGAAGCCCCCGCGCCCTCGTTGAGCCTCTCCACGAGGGCTTCGCGTGCGTAGCCGAGCTCTTCCTTGAGTGGTGCCGATGTGATGTGCACGTGCAGCAGCCGCTCGCGCACGTAGATGCGCCCTGTGTAGCCCGCTATGTGCGGCCCCACTACCTTGGGCCACATCGACTCTACCGTGTGCCGGGCCAGGTCGGGCCGGAGGCCGGTGGCGTCGACCATCTTGCGGATGATGGCGTCGATGCGGAGAGGTTCGTGGCGCTTCATGCTTCGATGGGGCTGAACACGCCGTGCTCCACGCTCCACAGGCGGTAGTTGTCGGCCGTGGGCGGTATGTCGGCCACAATCTCGTCGAGGTGTCGGCGGTTGGTGTCGGTGATGAATATCTGCCCGAAGGTCTCCGATGTGCCCACGATGTCCATGATGCGGTGCACGCGGCCTGCGTCGAGCTTGTCGAAGATGTCGTCGAGCAGCAGCAGCGGCTTGAGCCCGAGCGATTTGCGCAGCAGCTCGTACTGGGCGAAGCGCAGCGCCGTGGTATAGGTCTTGGTCTGCCCCTGCGAAGCCGAGCGGCGCACAGGCAGAGTGTCGATGGTGAAGTTGATGTCGTCGCGGTGCGGCCCCGAGGCGGTGTAGTGCAGGGCGCGGTCGCGGGCACGCATCCGTGCCATGTGTGCCGCCAGGCCTCCGGCCTCCGAGTAGTCGGCGCTCACATAGTTCAGGGCCGGTGTCTCGCTGTTTGCGGCGATAGCCCGGTAGTAGCGCGTGAAGATGTCGGCGAGGGCAGCCACGGTGTCGCGGCGGCGGGCGGTGATATACTCTCCGGCCATCTCAAGCTGAGCCTCGAGGGCATCGAAGAGGGTGTCGTCGGTCACTTCGTCGCGCAGGAGCTTGTTGCGCTGCTCAAGGGCGGCGTTGTAGCGCATGAGGGCGTCGAGGTAGCGTGCATCGCTCTGCGACACTATCTGGTCGAGGAAGCGCCTGCGCTCCGAGGGCTCGCCCTGCACGAGGTTCATGTCGGAGGGCGACAGCAGCACCAGCGGGAATGACCCGAGGTGCTCGGCAAGGCGCTTGTAGGGCTTGCCGCCGCGGCGGAACACCTTGCGCTGCCCCGGCCGGAGCCCCGCGGTGAGGTCTTCGTCGAGCCCGCGGCGCAGGTATATGCCGTGCAGAGTGCTGAAGTCCTCGCCTTGCTTCACAAGCAGGCCGTCCTGCGCGCCGCTGAAGCTCTTGCAGTAGCTCAGGAAGTAGAGAGCATCGAGCAGGTTGCTCTTGCCCATGCCGTTGTCGCCCAGGAAGCAGTTGATCTTGGGCGAGAGCTCGAGGGTGACCTCGGCGATGTTCTTGAAGTTGGCAAGCGAGAGGCGGCGGAGAATCACGGGTCAGTTTTCCTGATTGAACTTGGTGTCGAAGAAAAGCAGATGATAGAGCAGAGCGTTGGCCCAGTACTGATGGGTGTGGGCTCCGGGGCGCGAGATATAGTCGTGCGGCACTTTAGCCTCCACCATGGCCGAGTGGAGATCATTGTTTACCTTGGCGAAGAAATCATCCACGCCGCAGTCGAAGATATAGTTCACACCGGCATCCTTCATCGTCGGCACCAGATTTATCACCGTGTGTGCTTCCCACACGTCCTTATTATCGGCGTAGGGGCCGAGGGCGTCGGGCATGTTCCAGTTCTTGGGGAAAGGAATGATATTCACGCCGCCGCTCATGCTGCCTGCCGAGCCGAAGATGTCGGGGTGGCGTGTGGCCAGCCAGAGCGAGCCGTGGCCGCCCATGCTGAAGCCCGTGATGGCACGCTTGCGGCGGTCGGCGATGGTGGGGTAGTGCGAGTCGATATATGGCACGAGGTCCTTGGTGATGAAGCTCTCCATCTGCATGGCGGGCTTGGCGGGGGCATCCCAGTACCAGCTGTTGCGACCGTCGGGAAGCACGAAGATGAAGCCGTATTGGTCGGCGAGCTCGCCAAGACGCGGCTGTGTCGATGTCCACTGCAGGTGATTGCCGCCGTGGCCGTTGAGGAGGTACACCACAGGGCAGCGGCCTCCGTCGGGTGTGTCGGGCACCACCACCTGCACCCCTTCGGGGCGGTCGAGGTAGCGGGTGGGCACGCTGATGGTGTCCATGCGGAATGCCGACGCCGTGAGCGCGGCGCCGAGTGCTAAAAGGAGTGCAATAGTTTTTTTCATAGATTTGCGTTGTTTGTGCAAAAGTACGAATAAGTCGAGAGGCAAGCAAATTTATTTAGCTTGCCTCTCGATTGGATACGCTTAATTCTCCTTAATTCTCCTTTCCTGGGTTTGGAAACCCCACTGTAGCGTTACGGGGGATTTGGAAATCCCCCGCGGCGTAAATTTATTTGCTTGCCTCTCGACTTTATTATTCAGTGATCATCATGCGCCGCCATTTCATGTAGCCGAACCCTGCAATCACGGTGTAGACGGCATAGAGCAGCGCGTAGGGGTAGATGCCTTTGTAGATGTAGAGGCACACGCACACCCCATCGACCAGCGCCCATGCCACCCACTGCTCCAGATATTTGCGGGCAAGCATCCAAGTGGCCGTGATGCTCTGCGCCGTGGTGTAGGCATCGGCCCAAGGCACGGTGCTGTCGGTGGCACCCTTGAGGAAGAGCGCTATGGCCACCCAGAGCACCACCGTGGAGGCCGCCACCCCGGCATAGACGCGCACTGTGGCGTGGCGTATAGGCAGCGGCGCTTCCGGCTCCCGCTTGCGTCGGCGCAGCACTCCGGTCCAAGCCAGATAGCCGTAGACGGCCATGGCCAGATAGTAGATGTTCATGCCGAAGTCGGCGTACAGGCCTTTGCGGAAGTACACCCACATCGAGATCATTGGCATGAGCAGTCCCGCTATCCACACCTTGGGGTTGGCGTGGTACTCATAGTAGAGGTACACAAGGCCTACGGCGAGGCCGAGAAACTGGAGGAAGGAGTCGAGCAAAATTAAAAATTATAAATTATAAATTAAAAATTCGTAGAGGGCGGCGTATCGATATACCGGTATATCGACACGCCGACTGCTCTTCCACTAAAATTCAACGGCTATCGAGCCCATAAAGTTGATGGGTGCCTGTGCGGCATAGCCCGCATAGCGGTAGATTTCTTTGCTGCCGTCGGCGGCCACGGTGTAGCCTGCGCCCGAATAGCCGTTGGCGAAGTACTTCTCGTTGAAGAGGTTGTACACCGAAAGACCCAGACGCAGCTTTTTGATGCCTGCCACGTCGGTGAAGGTGTAGCCGGCGTGGAGGTCGGTCACGAAGTAGGCGTCGAGCACGGTGTCTTCGGAGTGGGCGTTGTTGAGGTACTGCTTGCTCACATAGCGCGAGGCGAGCTGCCCGTCGAAGCCGGCGGCACGGAAGTTGAAGGCATTGTTGAGAGTAAACGACGGCGAGAATGCTATCGGAGTGTCGCCGCGGTCGATGGTGATGGGGTTCGTCCACTCGTCCTCATATATATACTCTGTGAAATCCTTGATGCGGTTGCGCGAGAGCGTGGCGTTGATCTGCCAGTCGAACCACTTCACCGGCTTGAGCACACCCTGCAGCTCTATGCCGGCGCGGTAGCTGTGGGGCACGTTCACGCTCAGGGCGTTGCCGGTGTCGGAGAGCTGACCGGTGGCCACAAGCTGGTCCTTGTAGTCCATGAAGTAGAGGTTGGCGCCCACCGAGAAGAGGTCGGTGGTGTAGAAGTAGCCGGCCTCGTAGTCGAAGAGGCGCTCTGCCGAGGGATAGTGCGCGGGGTCACCGTCGGTGAAGTTGTCGCGCACGGGCTCCTTGTGAGCCACGCTCCACGATGCGTAGGCGCGGTGGCCCTTGTGCGTCCAGTTGAGGCCCACCTTGGGGTTGAAGAAGTTGTAGCGGCGGAGGATGTCGAGCTGAGCCATGGCGCCGGTGTTCCAGTCGTAGTTGTCGCTCACACCGTCGATGGTGTAGTGTATGTGGCGGTACTGCAGGTCGGCGTAGGCCGAGAGGCCGCCGACGATGTCGTAGGCCGCGCGGGCATAGATGTTGAAGTCAGTCTTGTCGCCGCGGTTGCGGTAGTACTCCTGCAGAGGGTTGATGTCGCCCACGTAGTTGCGCACCCATGCTATGCGGCCGAAGTGGTTGCCGCGGAAGTGGTTGGCGGCAGCCCCTACCACAGCCTCGAGGCGCTCTCCGCTGTACTTGGCCGACACCGTGCCGCCGCCGAAGTGGTTGCGGTTGTGCTTCAGGCGCACAAGGTCGCTCTTCTCCACCACGGTGCCGTCGGCAGTCTCGAAGGGCTCGAGGCCATACTCCACGAGCGTGCGGCGGGTCTTGAGCTGACGGTAGTAGCCGTCGTCGTCGGTGTAGAAGAGTGCGGCCGAGAGATACCAGCGGTCACTCAGGCGCTGGCTCAGCAGAAGCTGGAAGTGGTGCTGCACGAAGTTGTCGGTCTGGTCGGGATAGTACGCCCGCGAGCCGTCGTCGGCAGTATACTCGCCGCAGGGGTTATAGCGCCGCCCGTACTCGGCCATCTGCTCCTTCGAGGCATAGTCCCAGGCCATGTAGGTCTGCTCCTTGCCGCCGAAGGCAATCAGGCGCAGCAGCGTGCCGCCATTGCTGTATGCCACCTGGCCGAAGTAGCTCCACAACTTCGAGAAGGCGCGGTCGATATATCCGTCGGAGCCGATGTGACTCAGGCGGGCATCCACCGTCCAGTGGCCGCCGAGCAGACCCGAGCCGGCGCGCAGAGTCTGCTTGTTGGAGTTATAAGAGCCGTAGGAAGCGCTCAGGCCGGCGTAGGCCTCGGTCGAGGGAGCATCGGTGATCATGTTGATGCTCGCGCCGAAGGCTCCCGCGCCGTTTGTCGAGGTGCCGGCGCCGCGCTGGATCTGGATGTCGCGCACCGACGATGCCAGGTCGGGCATATTCACCCAGTACACATTGTGGCTCTCGGCATCGTTGATGGGTATACCGTTGGCGGTCACGTTGATGCGCGAGGCATCGGAACCGCGCACACGCATGGAGGTGTAGCCTATGCCGGCACCTGCGTCGGAAGCACTCACCACAGAGGGAGTCATGCCGAGCAGATACGGCACATCGCGCCCCGTGTTGGAGGCTTCGAGGTCGGCCTTAAGAATGTTGGTGAAAGCCACGGGCGATTTCGCCGAGGCACGGTTTGCCACAATCTCCACGTCGTGGAGAGCTACAGTGTCGGTGCTTTCGCTTGCCGACACTGCCGGTGCGAGAGCTGCCGCGCACAGGGGCAGCCAAGCACAGATCGAGTGTCTGTTCATTTTGTTAATTTCACTACGCCGGTATTAACCGGATCAGGTTCAAAGGGTATGATCTCAGCTAAGCGCGCCGGTCGATGCCGGAGGGCTTCGCACCCCTATAACTAAGTATGTCTGTTTTGCCTTTCGGCGCTGCAAAAGTACGAATAAGTCGAGAGACAAGCAAATTTATTTAGCTTGTCCGAGCGGAAGTACTTAAGCCGGTAGGCAAAAGTACGAATAAGTCGAGAGACAAGCAAATTTATTTAGCTTGACCGAGCGGAAGTACTTATAATAATCCGAATATGCAAATGCTGCCCGCCGCGCCGCTCCGCAGGCATAAAGTGCGCCGAAATACCCGAAAACGCTCGCAAAGTGATTAAAAAGTGTTAACGAAGCGCATTTTGTTGCCCGTTTACTTGCATGGCTTGCAAAAAGTCTATACCTTTGCATCGTGTTTTTCATGGTATAGATTTAAGGTTAACTGGATTGGTTGTCGGGAGACAATCAATTTTTTTTGTACCTGAGCCAAAAATTCGATACGCCGCGGGGATGGATGCCTACGCCGCGGGGGATCTCAGAATCCCCCGCAACACTATAGTGGGGTTTCCAAACCCAGGAAAGGCGAAAGAACTATCTTCACCTTTTCGCCGCGCAGCAAGAAATCCGCCACGGCAGCAAAATAGTTCCTTCCAGGGTTTGGAAACCCCACTGTAGGGAGTGGCGGATAGGGAAATCCGCCACGGCAGCAAGCAACTACTCATATCTCATACCTCATAACTCATACCTCGAAGCCGATTTCGCCGAAGTCCTGCGGGCGGTGGAAGTTGGGCTCGGGCGAGTGTACGGCTTGCCATGCCATGTAGTGAGGGTTGCGTAGACCGTCGCCGCACTTATAGAAGTTGGCGCGGGCACGGAGCCCGCTGAAGTCGCTGATACCGCTGCGGAAGAAGGTCGCCGCCGGTATGGCGAGCTCGAGCTGCCATGGCGCGCCGAGCTCCGTCTCCGCCAAGGGCACGTGCGGCAGCGACGAGCGCCGGCCTATGGCCGCCACGAGCTCCGGCGGAGCAGGGCATACATCGAGCTCGCGCCCGCGGCGGAAACATGCCAGCACCGTGCCTATGCAGTTGGCCTCTATATTATAGTACCCGCCGTCGGGCTCGCCGAAGTCGAAGAAAGCCTCCACGCACGAGTCGAGCCACACCGCGCTGCCGTCGGCGGTCTCGCGGGCTGCCGTGCTGCACTCATCCACAGTGAAGCGCAGATGTAGCGCCGACCCCGTGTGCCTCAGCTCCAGACTCACTTCGGGGCGGTAGGGAGCCACCTCGGGCCAGCAGCACACGCCCAGGCTCACACGCGCGGGAGCATCCGCGCCGCGCGGCACCGTCAGCATGAGCGATGCTTTGCCGTGGCTCGCGCCACGATGTCCTTCATAGCCTCGTAGTTGGCCTCCATGCTCTCGAGCAAGCGCAGCTGCGCGCGGGTGCGTCGCAGATTGTGCTCGGCATCCTTCACCTTATAGTAACGGTCGCCGTCGATATAGTCCATCAGGAAGCGGAGCACCTGCTCGTAGGTGATATAGATTGCCGAAAAAGCGAGCCACTCCAGCTCCGGCTCGGTGAGCACCGCCGCCTGGCACGAGAGATAGCCCTCGGTGTAAGCCTCCATCATAGGCAGCGAGAGGCCCACCGTGCTGAGGTCGGCGGCATCCTCGGCACCCGTGTTGGCATAGGTGCGGATGGCATCGCCGAAATCGTTGTGCACGGGCGCCGTCATCACCGTGTCGAGGTCTATCACGCAGAGCACGCGGCCGCTGCGGTCGAAGAGGATGTTGTTGATCTTGGTGTCGTTGTGCGTCACGCGCGAGGGAATCACGCCCGAGCTCACAAGCCCGTAGTACTCCATCATGCGCCCGCGGCGCTGCTCTATGGCCTCGATCTCGGCAGCCACCGAGGCGGCGCGCCCTGCTGCATCGGCTGCCAGCGAAGCATCCCACTGCTTGAAGCGGAAGGCAATGTCGTGAAAGCCCGGGATAGTGGCCGTGAGAGGCTCGGCGAAGTCGGCAAGCTGAGCCTGGAAGCGCCCTATACCCATGCCGCCCATGCGAGCCAGGGCCGGAGTGTCGGCGCGGTCGTAGGCCACAGTGTCAGCTATGAACACAGCCATCGTCCAGCAGCCGCCCTCGGCGTCGGTCCACACATAGCTGTGTGCGTCGGAGCGCAGAGGCACGATAGTCATTACCTCGCGGGCGGGGTCGCCGCCTGCGGCGAGCACCTTGGAGCGGATGTGCGCCGTCACCTTGCGGATATTCTCCATCATGGCCGGCACATCGGCGAAGATGGCCGTATTCTTGCGCTGCAGGATATAGTCGGGCGTGTCGGCGCCGGCAGTGCGCACAATAAAAGTATCGTTGATAAAACCCTCGCCGAGAGGCCGCACCTCGGCGATGCTGCCCTCGAGGGCGAAGTGCCCGGCGATAGCCGGGAGAGTGTCGGTGCTCATGGTATGCGGTATAGAAGAGTTGGATGTATGTGTAGAACTATAACGCTTGCGCGTCTGCCGATATTGCGCAAGCATAAAAATTTGGATATTAAATAAAAAAGCGCTACCTTTGCAGTCGATTTCGTAATCTCTGGCAGGACAAGCAGCCTGCGTATATTGCGAGTAATGTTAACATTCTAAATCATTTACACGTCAAAATGGACTTGATTAAAATTGCCGAAGAAGCATTCGCTACCGGCAAGCAGCATCCCGAATTCGGCCCCGGCGACACCATCACCGTGGCATACCGAATCAAAGAAGGTAACAAAGAGCGTATCCAGCAGTACCGTGGTGTCGTTATCCGCATCTCAGGCGAAGGCGCTAAAAAGCGCTTCACCGTGCGCAAGATGAGCGACAACATCGGCGTGGAGCGTATCTTCCCCATCGAGTCGCCCTTCATCGACAGCATCACCGTCAACAAATACGGTAAAGTGCGTCGTGCAAAGCTTTACTACCTCCGTGGCCTCACCGGCAAGAAAGCCCGTATCAAAGAGCGTCGCGTAGTAGCTCCCAAGAAATAAGAGCACTCAGGGCTCCAAAGACCTCTATAAGCGGCCTGTATACCCCGGCGGTACACAGGCCGCTTATAAGTTTCCCCGCCGTGGCGGATTTCCCTATCCGCCACTCCCTACAGTAGGGTTTCATAACCCAGGAAAGGTGAAGAAGCTATTTACTAGCTGTGTCGAAAAGGTGAAAATAGTTCCTTCCTGGGTTGTGAAACCCCACTGTAGCGTTGCGGGGGATTCGGAGATCCCCCGCGGCGAAGAAGAAATCCCCCGCGGCGTAAAAGCATCTAAGGTTAAAATCCGTTAAAATATATCCGCATTAAAGATTTTTATTCTACCTTTGCGTTCACCAACGCCTCCGAGCGTTCCCTTTTTGTGATTCAAACTTTCTTAACTTAACATAACCTATCTAACTATGAAAAAAATCTACCTGTTTCTGGTAGCGCTGCTCGCGTCCGTATCGGTCAGCTGGGCGGAAGATCTCACGGTCTATTTCGACAATTCAGAGACAAATTGGGAAAACGTCTATATCCATTATTGGAATATGGGCGGTGCCGGCCAAACTAACTGGAATTCCTGCCCGCAACTGACTGAAACCGAAGTCATCAATGGTAAAGCATGTCTTAAATATGTGATTGCCAACGCAACAGTCTATGCAAACTCCGGTCTTCTTTTTAAGAACGCTACAGGGGAAACAACCACTAAAACAAATAATGTCGAAGGATTAGATATCAAAAATGGCATTATAGTGGGTCAAAACGGCATAATATCTGGCGGCTCAGGCACAGTTAATTATAAAATCCATGGTGAAATATTTGGTGATGCAAATTGGTCTAACAAACCTATGGAAGAGCAGGCTGATGGCACATGGATGCTACGTAGTGAAGTTGTTGCCGGTGGCTTTGGCATACAGAAGATTGAGAATGGGTCACAGACCGATTGGCTTAACTCTACCGGTGACGCAGACGTGAATGATGCTTCATTAGGCAATCCACTCCCTGTACAAAGTTATGGTACTAATTGGGCCTCAACATTGGTCGGTGAATATGTATTCGTTTTTGACCCAAAAGCCAATACACTCGTTATCACCAAGCCTTCATTGGAAAAAGGCGAAATCTATGTTATCGGCACACTTGAGGCCGGCGAATGGATGCCTATGAGTGGCGCAGTCGCACTTGCCGAGACCGAAGCCGGCTCGAAGATTTATACAGGTGAGGTAAGTTTTACTACCACCACCGAAGGCTATAGCCATTTCTCCATCATTACTAAAAAAGGAGCTAATGATAGCGATTGGCCGACTGTCAATGCTTGCCGCTATGGCGCAGCAAGTAACAATGATTTGCTCAATCAATTAGGCAAATCGTATACATTGTCTAAGAATGAGAATACATATAAATTTTATGGTGGTGGTACATACCTCGTGACAGTCGACATGAATGGGTCTGCGGTTACACTCAGCCCTATAGCGCATCCCGAAAAAATTTACATGCACGGCACATTCTGGGATCGTCACTTCGACTTTGCAGACCCCTGCGAGGCTAAGCATCAAGGCGACGGTGTATATAAGTTTGTCAGCATCTTGGTTGAGGCTGCAGTCGGTGAAGAAGTAGGCTACTTCGCACTTTCTTCGGGCAAGCATGAGAAAGCGCAGTCATCGATGGCTCGTGTAGCTCCCGGTGCGCTTGATAAAGCGGGCATACTTGCAAAAATGAAAGATGCCAATATCGGCCATCGCTATGTGATGCAAGGTACAGCTTCGGAAGTGGGAATGAATGCATACATTCATGGCTTGGACGACGAAAGCAATGCTGTATATGCTGTTAAGCCAGGCTATTATGACCTTACAGTAAATCTTAACGAGGATGGTGTACATCAGATGAAAGTCGAGGAGAACACCACCATAACCGGCATCGACAACATCGACATCGAAGCTGAGGATGCACCTGTTGAGTACTTCAACCTTCAGGGTGTGCGCGTAGCCAATCCCGAAGGCGGCATCTTCATCCGCCGTCAGGGCTCCAAGGTCAGCCGCGTATACGTGAAGTAATTAAGCGCCAATTCCGCGGCGGATTAAAACGCCGAGAGAAATAATATGCCGTGGCGGATTTCATTATCCGCCACTCCCTACAGTGGGGTTTCCAAACCCAGGAAAGGTGAAAAAAGTTCCTTCCTGGGTTTGGAAACCCCACTAAAGTGTTGCGGGGGATAATGAAATCCCCCGCGGCGTAAAAGCTCCCCCGCGGCGAGGAATCCGATTCTAGCCATCTGCAACATTGTTGAACTTTCTAATCATTACGATTGATATGATAGCATTAGCCGGCATTGAGCCAGGTATGATAGCAAATAATCTCACACCATTTGAGCCTACCCATCCCGGGGAGATTCTTCGGGAGGAAATCGAATGTAGAGGAATCACGCAAACCAAGCTCGCAAAAGAACTTGGTGTGAAAGTGTCGCTTCTCAATGAGCTAATCAATGGAAAAAGAGATTTTACCATTGAATATGCCCTGATGCTGGAGGCGGCATTAGGCATAGACTCTGATTTCTGGATCAATCTTCAGACTGATTACAGCAAGGCTAAAGCAAAGCACGATTCCACGTTCATGGCCAAACTGGCCAACATCCGACGTGTGGCCGCCGTATTATAAAGCTCTTATCCGACACTCCCTTCTCGCCGCGAGGGATTTCATTATCCCTCGCACGCTACAGTGGGGTTTCCAAACCCAGGAAAGGAGTAATAACTATCTTCACCTTTCCAGGGTTTGGAAACCGTCTTTAGACGCTTACGTAGTAAGAAACCCCACTAAAGTGTTGCGGGGGATTCGGAGATCCCCCGCGGCGTAAGAGGGATAATGAGATCCCCCGCGGCGCGGCGTGAATATCTCATACCTCATAACTCTACAATAACTCTCCCGCATCGCTCCGAATTTGGCAGTTTGTGAAAAAATGTGTAACTTTGACAAAATTTTGTGAACCATTCTACACATTATCACGATGGAAAAGCACACACGTGTAGCTGCGATTGCCATAGTGGCGATGCTGACCCTGCTTGCGGCACTCCCGACGGCGGCTCAGCAAGAGTTCAAGCGCAAGCTCGAGCAGGTGACCTTCGTGCCCAAGGGTGCCTATGTTGCCGGCATCAGCGTGAGCTACTCGCAGTCCGACCAAGATAAATATCAGTTTCTTATCTTTGAAAACCTCAGCGGCGACACCTACGAGTTCAAGGTCAGCCCCACGCTGATGTACTGCTTCAAAGACAACCTCACCGCGGGTGGCCGCTTCTCCTACAACCGCCAGCGCACGCGCCTCAACAGCGCCGACATAGTGCTCGGCGCAGGCACAGAGTACAATGTCGACGACCTCTACAGCATCAGCCACAACTACTTCGGCACGGCCCTCTTCCGCGTGTATATGAGCCTCGGGCGCAGCACACGCTTCGGCCTCTTCAACGAGGTGCAGCTGCAGGTGGGCGGCGGTCAGTCGAAGCTCGTGAGCGGCTCCGGAGCCTCGCTCACAGGCACCTACGAGCGCAATGTGCAGTTCAATGTGGGCCTTGCCCCGGGCCTGTCGGTGTTTCTGTCGAACTACTCGGCCCTTGAGGTCAACGTGGGCGTGCTCGGCTTCAACTACAACAACACACGCTCCGTGTCGGACCAAATCTACAACGCCCGCCGGCAGACACAGCGTGCCAACTTCAAGGTAAACCTCTTTTCGATCACCTTCGGCGTGATGTTCTATATCTGATGCGGCTATGGGTAAGATAATGAAATATATAGCAGCGGCGGTGATAGTGCTCACGCTCGGCAGCGCCGCCCGGGCCCAGGAGATTGTGCGCAAGCGCGACCGCGTGCCCTCCGACTCGATAGAGCAGGTGGTAGTGGCCGGCGACACCGTGGATATAGTGCTTCCCGAGCGAAACTTCGGCCGCTTCGACCGCGGGCTGTTCAACTACATCTTCATCCCCAAGGGCAAGTGGGCTTTCGGCATCACCGCCTCCTACGGCGAGCTGCGCACCGAGGACCTGCAGCTGCTCTCGCTCATGGACAACCTCGACTTCAAGGGAAAGATGTACTCCATCAACCCCTCGATAGCTTACTTCTTCCGCAGCAACCAGTCGCTCGGCATGAAGTTTACCTACAACCGCGGCGTGGCCGACCTCGCCAACCTCGGCGTGAACTTCGACGAGGACCTCAACTTCAGCATCCGCGATGTGAGCTACTATCAGCAGAGCTTCGCCGTGGCTGCTTTCTACCGTGCCTACGTGGGCCTCGACACACGCGGCCGATTCGGCATCTTCAACGAGACCGCTCTCAGCTTCGGCAGCGGCTCATCGCGCTTCAAACGCATCTACAACGAAGAGCCCAAGGACACACGCACCATCACCACACAGGGTGCCCTCAACTTCAGCCCCGGCGTGTGCGTCTTTATCCAGGACTATGTGTCGTTTCAGGTGTCGTTCGGCGTGTTCGGCATCAACTGGAAGAAGGAGTCGCAGACCACCGACGGCGTCTACGACGGCTCCCGCGTGACCTCGGGCGCTAACTTCCGCTTCAATATCTTCAATATCAACTTCGGCCTCATGGTGGTGATCTGACGGCCACACACCCCGATAACGAACGATGAAAAGACTCGCCTACATAGCATGCCTCCTGCTCTCGGTGGCGCTGTGCTCTTGCATTCACAACGATATTCCCTACCCGCGCATCCAGGCCAATATCCGCACCATCGAGGCGCGCGACCAGGAGGGCGCACCCGTAATCGACTCGGTGAACTGCACCGTGACAATCCCCTTTGCCGAGGAGGCCGACATATATGCCGTGCGCATCCTGAGCTACACCCTCAGCCCCGGCGCAAGTATCGTCGACAACCCCTTCGGTGAGAACATCGACCTCTCAAAGCCACTCTTCATCTACCTGCACCTATATCAGGACTGGCTCTGGAAGATTGTGGCAAAGCAGGATATAGAGCGCTACTTCGAGGTGAGCGGACAGATGGGCGAGACCACTATCGACGTACCCGCACGCCGCGTGGTGGTGTATGTGCGCGCATCGGCCGACCTCAACAAGCTGCAGGTGCTCCGCGCCAAGCTCGGGGCCCGTGGCTCCACCATGGAGCCCGCCATAGCCGACGGCGGCACTATCGATGCATCAAAGCCCGTGACAATCAAGGTGACAAACCACGACCGCACCGAGGAGTGGACCCTCTATGTGCAGCAGATGGAAGAGGCCGTCAAGACCGTCAGCGCCGACGCTTGGACCTGCGTGGCCTGGGTATCGGGCCGCGCTGAGGCAGGCCTCGACAATGGCGTGGAATACCGCCTGGCAGGCTCCGAGGAGTGGACTCGTGTGCCCGCCGAGGATGTCACCGAGAACGGCGGCTCATTCACCGCATGTATAAAGCATCTCTCGCCGCAGAGCGCCTACGAGGCTCGTGCGTACTCCGAGAGCGACTACGGCGACATTATCCCCTTCACCACCGGAAGCGAGGTGCAGCTCCCCAACAGCGACTTCGAGTGGTGGTGGCTCGACAAGAAGGTGTGGTGCCCCTGGAAGCAGGATGGCGAAGCATTCTGGGGCACCGGCAATCCCGGCGCAGCCACGCTCGGCCAGTCGAACGTCTATCCCACCGAAGATAGCCCCTCGGGCAGCGGATATGCAGCCTGCCTCGAGACTCGCTTCGTGGGCGTAGGCCCTCTCGGCAAGCTCGCCGCAGGCAGTATCTATGCCGGCTACTTCGTGCGCACCGACGGCACCAACGGCGTACTCAGCATGGGCCGACCCTTCACAGAGCGCCCCGTGCGCCTGCGTGGTCAGTACAAATACACCGGCGCAACCATCAACTACGCCGATGCCAAGAACTCGCCGTGGACAGCCGACCTCATCGGCCAACCCGACTCCTGCATAGTGTGGTGCGCCTTGGTCGACTGCGACACCCCCGTGGAAATTCGCACCAACCCGGCCAACCGCGCCCTATTCGACCCCGAGGCCGACTATGTGATAGCATACGGCAAGATGGAGCAGTCGCAGACAATCACCGACTACATCCCCTTCGACTTCGAGCTCAAATACAAATCCACCTCCCGTGTGCCGAAGTATATCCTCCTCACGGCATCGTCGAGCAAGTACGGCGACTACTTCACCGGAGGCGCGGGTGCGGTGCTCTATCTCGACGACTACCACCTCGAGTACGACTATTGACGCGCGTCAATCAAAAGAACAATTTCATACTAAGGTAAAATAAGACACATACTTATGACAAAGCGACTACTATCATTAGCTGTCGGTGCTGCGTGCGTGCTCTTCGCTGCCGCCGCCGACACCAAGGACGGCGCCGAAAGCACCTCCGACCTCAAAAAGTATATCCCCGAAGTGCACGGCAACGTGCGCGCTTTCTTCGAGCAGTCGACAGTGACCGGCGACTCCCGCTTCTTCGTGCAGCATGCACGCGTCACCGCCGCAGGCTATGCCACCGACTGGCTCGACTACTTCGCGCAGGTCGACCTCTGCGCATCGGGCACACTCAAGATTCTCGACGTATATGCCACCGTGAAGCCCGTGAGCGGACTCAAACTCATGTTCGGTCAGTCGAAAGCGCCTTTCTCCACCGAGACTGCACGTGCCCCCTACACCTATCTCTTCGCCAATACCGCCGCAACATTCACCCCCGGCAACATCCGCTCGGTGGGCCTCCGCGTGTCCTATAAGCTCCCCAAAGCCCCCGTCACCTTCGAGGGCGGCATCTACAACAACTCCGACATGAGCAACCACAACACCTGGAACGCCTCGCTGCTCTACAGCCTCCGCGCTTCGGCCACCTTTGCCTGCGGCCTGCGCCCCTCGCTGGGCTTCATGTCGCGCCGCCCTCAAGGCCAGCTCGGCGTGCGTGTCAACCAGTACGATGCCACCCTGGGCTGGAAGCACGGACGCTTCTTCGCCGAGGCCGAGTACCTCTACCGCATGTACACGGGCCGCGCGCACAAGCCCACACAGGCCTTCTCGCTCGTGCTCGACTACGGCTTCCGCCTGAAAGCGCGCATGGCCGATAAAATCTCCGTACAGGGCCGATTCGACGGAATGGGCGACTACTCGAACGGCATAAAGGGCGCCGACGGCACCCTCTCCAACACCTCAGAGAGCTTCCGCCGCGTGACACTCGGCGTGACAGCCTCACGCAAAATCTCGCGCGTGGAGTGCAACTTCCTCATCAACTTCGAGCAGTACTTCTACGGCCACGGCTGCGCCAATCCCCCCGCCGCAGCCAACAACATGCTCATCGCCGGCATCAACGTGCGCATCTAAAGCGCAGCGGCGGAGGATTTTTCCGCCGCGAGGGATTTCCTTATCCCTCGCGCTCTACAGTGGGGTCTCCGAACCCTGGAAGGAACTATTTTCACCTTTCCTGGGTTTGGAAACCCCACTAAAGTGTTGCGGGGGATTCGGAAATCCCCCGCGGCAAGAAGGAACTATTTTCACCTTTCTCGCCGCGAGGGATTTCATAATCCCTCTCACCCTACAGTGGGGTCTCCGAACCCGGGAAGGAACTATCTTCGCCTTTCCTGGGTTTGGAAACCCTACTATAGGGAGGTGGCGGATAATGAAATCCGCCACGGCAAGAACCTTTCCCCCGCGGCAAGGAAATCCCCCGCGGCAAGAGCGGCAGGCGCTGCATTGCGCGACAGATTACCACATTTCGAGTGCGTCGCGGTTGAGCTTCTGCGCCTTTTCGAGGTTGTCGGCGTTCAGGTCGGTGGTGTAGTTGAGCTTTTCGATGAATACGAGTGCGTGAGGATACTTCTTGTTGATTTTGTCGTATTGCTCCATGGAAGCTTCAATGTCGTCCGACTTATCATCCGACATTAGTTCCGACCCTTCTTTGATCATGTCGCCGATGTAGTCAAGCATTACCGAGTATTCGGCTTGGGTAAGAGGCTCATCGTTTTTGATTTTCTGTGCGATGTCGTCGGGATTGGCCGACGCTGCCCCCGAGCATGCGCCCAGGGTGAGTGCCGCTGCTGCGGCAAGGGTAAAAATCAGTTTCTTCATAGTTTTTTATTATATAATTGATTTTCTCCAAAAGGTGATGTGCGAAGGCTTCGCCGCCTTGCCCCAAGTACCTACGTAGTGCCCTCCCCACTCCGTAGTCATCGGTTGTAGGTTCCACTCCGATTGCTCGGAGCCGTGGCCAAGCAGGATCACGAGGTGACCGGCGCCGTCGATATATCCGTTGAGGTCGAGCGACACGCCGTTCTCGTTGTGGTAGCGCCCATGGAGCTGACCATCGGTGGTGAGGAAACATTCCACGGTGATGTTGTACTCCCCGATCTTGCCCTCACCGCCCAGCTCGATGGCATCGTCGGGCCACACGTCGGTGTGGCGCAGGCGTGTGAAGTCCTTGCCGAGCTTAAGCTCATTCATGTGCCCGGCTCCGCGGCCTATATATTTGGCATCGGTGGCGCTGAGCACTCCGAGGAGCTCGTCGGCGCCGAGGATATACTTCGGTTGGTAGTAATCATCCTCGTCGTAGCACTCCTCTACAGGGCCTGATACTACTACTTTTCCTACCTCTGCGACTTCTCCTACATCTACTACTGCCGGCTCTGCTACTACTGCCGGCTCTGCATCTACGTCGGCTACCGCTACCTCTACGACTTCTTCTGCCACTTCCGCAACCTCCACCACTTCGTCGGAGAAGTCGGGCAGACTGCTTGAGCTTTGGGCAGTGGATTTGCCCTTTACGCGGTCGTAGATGGCATCGCGGCCGAGGAAGCCGTGATTGATGCTGCACGTCATGGTGCCGCCGTCGATCACTACGTCGGTCATGCCTTCTTTGTCGACGTTCATCGTGCGGAACATATCCTTGAAGAAGGCGAGGATGCCGCGCTGCACGGCCTTGTCTATTTTTTTGTTGGCGTTGTCGACGGCTGAGCCCTGCATCAGGCCGTTGACCAGAGCGCTGCCCCAGTTGCCGGTGAGCAGGTCGATGGCGGCATCGGTGAAGTCGGCGTCGACATTGCTCTTGCCGGTCTGCAGCTCGATCGACTCCATGTCGTAGTAGAGCACTATTTCGTCGCGCTCTTTCACCTTCCAAGTGCCGTTGACCACGAGAGAGAAGGCAATCGTCTGCTCGTACTCCCAGTCGTCGAAGTCGACCTCGCCCTCAAAGGCTTGTGTGAAAGTGCCCGCCGAGCGCGATAGCTCGCCTTGCTCGAAAAGGATAGCCTCCGACACGCGGATGTCGTCGATGTCGGTATCGTCGAGATAGTCGTTCCACTCTGTCTTCCAAAGCCCCTCGAAGCGCCCCGTGATATCCTGAGGCTTGGAGCACGACGTGGCGGCCAGCAGCATCGCCAGGGCATATAAGCACAGTAGGTATCTTATCATCGGTCAGGCGTTTTCAGTTTCGTCGTTCATCACTCGGCGCTGCGAGAGGTTGGCGCTCACGGCACCGATCCCTACCGCACCGCTGATAATCCAAACCACCCACTCGGGGGCATCGAAAGCATAGGCTATGGCACCGGCTATGATACCGCAGCAGATGCCGAGAACCACGCACACTATATGGCCGATATACGGAATCTGAATGAGCAGCGCAAGGCCGAAGAACGCTATCAGCGCCCACCACCACGTGGCGGCAATCCACACGCCGATGGCCACACAGCCTACCTCGAACATCAGGAAGCCCGTGCCCGACGATTCTTTCTCCTCCTCGACTTCTACTGTGGTCGATTCGTTGATAATGGTCTGCTCCTGGTTGACTTGCTGGGTGAGCTGTATATTGATCTGCGGCATCACATTGGTGGCACCTACAGCCTGCTGCGAGGGTGCCATGGGCTGTGCTGCTACGGGTGCCGCGGGCTGGCCGGGTGCTACGGTCACGGCGGGCACGGCCTGCGCGTCGGGGGCTGCGTCGGCTACGGCCAAGGGTGCGGTTTCTTCGGGAGAGGCATATTCAGCCTTAGCCACAGGCACGGCCTCGAGCCACTCGCCGCAGTAGCGGCACTTCTTGGCGGTGGAGAGAATCTGTTCGCCGCAGTAAGGGCATGTCTTGTTTTCCATTGACATATTGATGTGTTTGATTGGTGAGAAAAGTTTTTACAAAGGTAATAGGCTGATTTATAATGTGCGTGGTTCAAAGTGGAGCATCTGAGGTCAAAATGTGTCAGATTGCCGCACATTTGATAATCTGCGCCTTATTGCATATCTTTGCATGAAGAATATGGACACGGAATCATCTTTTTTCGACACTCCCGGCAGTGTGGCCTTGCCCGAAGGCATCACTGCTATGCGGCTGCTATATGAGTCGGCCACCGGTGCCTGCTGCATCTATGAGGCGCGCCATCTGGGCCGCAAAGTGGCAATCAAAGCTCTCAAGCCCGCCCGCAAGGATGACCCCGTGGCACTGATGCAGATTAAGAAGGAGTTTTCACTCGCTTTCGGCATCGAGAGCGGAGGTGTATGCCGCGTCCTTGCCGCCATCGACCTGCCCGACGGCACCCCGGCCATAGAGATGGAGTACTGCGCAGGCTCGTCGCTGCGGCAGATTATCGACCGTGGCGAGGTCTTGGACGATGCCGCCATCGACGCTATCGTGGAGGGGCTCCTCGCGGCCTTGGCCGACATCCATGCCGCAGGAGTGGTGCACCGCGACATAAAGCCGGCCAACATCATCTTCGACCCCGTGTGCCGAGTCGTGAAAATCATAGACTTCGGATGTGCCGACTCCGCCGCCTGCACCACCCTGAAAGGCCCTGCCGGCACTCGCCGCTACACCCCTGGCAGCAAGCAGACTGCCGGAGCCGAGCCCGCTCCGCCCGACGACCTTTATGCCGCCGGCATCACCCTACTCGAGCTTGCCTCGGTGGCGCCGCGCGCCAAGGCCGTGAAGCTTCGCTCATTCGGGCGTCGCTTGTGTGCAGGCCGCTATACCTCAGCCTCTGCTGCACTATCGGCCTACCGCGCCAAGGGCGGTGTCGCCGCGAAAGTCATGGCCGCAGCCGCGGCTGTTGCTGTGGTCGTGGCTGCGGCCTTATTCATAGTGCGTCCGCATCCGCCCAAGCCCGCGGCAGCGCCTGTGACCGCCCTTGAAGAAACCGCCCCGGTGCATTCAACCCGCGTATCCGACGACTCGCTCTACCGCTACGCCTTCTTCGCCGGGCCTATGATGGCCCGCGTGGCCCGTGGCGAGGGGTCGGAAAAAGAGAAGAGCGACGTGCGCGTGATTGCCTTCGCCGACTCGCTCTACCGCGCCGACCTCATGATGAGCCTCGTCGGCCACCAACTTGCAAAGGAGCGGATAGCCGCCATTGCCGACAGTTGCTCGGCCGTGCACGGTGCCGGGCTCGACTCCGTGATGGAAGCCACCGCCGGCAGCAGCTACGATGCCGACTTCGGCCACCGCCTGTTGCGTGCACGTCTTTGCTCGGGTATTAGCTTGTATCATTCCGCCGATTGAAGTTCAAAACATGCTCTTTTGAGTCACGTTGGGTCAAAATATGGCTCGTTGCGTTAACTTGGTTACTTTTGTGTCAAAAAAATCAGAATACGATGCCAAAGCAATATAACCCCTATCATATAGAATGTCTGAAGCACGATGTCGAGCAGAAGTTTGGGCGCACCTGCAAATCGCCGGCCGACTTCAAGCTGCTGGTGCTGCACATACAGCGGCTCACAGGCGATATTATCAGTGATTCTACTTTGCGCCGTGTGTGGGGCTACTCAAAGACACAAAGCACCTCGCGCCTGAGCACGCTCACCACTCTGGCACGCACATTAGGCTTTATCGACTGGGATGCTTATGTGGTGAACCTCATCCGCGACAGCCGCAGCGAAAGCGATTTCATATCGAAAGGTGCCATAAACTGCTCCGACCTCCTCCCCGGCGATGTGCTTGTGGTGAGATGGAACCCCGACAGGCTCGTGGAGCTCCGATGCCTCGGCGAAGGGCGCTACGAAGTAGTCAGTCAGCAGAACTCAAAGCTGTGCCCCGGCGATATCTTCCGCACACTTTTCATCAAGACCGGCGCTCCGATGGTGTGCTCCGACCTCGTGCGCGAAGGAGCCCTGCTGGGCAACTATATAGCAGGCTCCACCTCCGGCGTAACAGAGCTACGCTTCATGCCTTGCGGCAAGTAGGTGGGGAGAGGAGGCAATATTGCCGTCGGGGGATTTGTTTGCCGCGGGGGATCTCCGAATCCCCCGCAAAACTTTAGTGGGGTTTCCAAACCCAGGAAAGGCGAAGTTACTTTTTTCGCCTTTCCTGGGTTTGGAAACCCTACTATAGGGAGGTGGCGGATAATGAAATCCGCCACGGCAAGAACCTTTCCTGCCACGGCAAGAACGGCAAAGAAAAAGCGGGGGATTCGGAGATCCCCCGCGGCAATCAAGGCTATATACTAAATCGTTAACAATCAGTCGATGGCATCGGGGTAGTCCATGCCCATGTAGTGCTCGCGAGGATGGTCGCAGGCGGGGCATTTCACGGGAGGCTCGGTGCCGCGGTATTCATAGCCGCACACGAGGCACTTCCATGTGATCTCGTGGTCGCGCTTCCACACGGTGCCTTCTTCCACCTGGCGGAGGAAGTGAAGGAAGCGGCGGTGGTGAGTCTCCTCAACCTTGGCGATGGCATTGAAGTGCTCGGCGATGTCGTCGAAGCCCTCGCTGCTTGCCACCTTGGCAAACTTGCGGTACATCTCTGAGCCCTCCACGAGCTCCTCGTGGGCGGCAGTCTCGAGGTTCTGGGCGGTGGTGCCGATGATGCCGGCATCGACGTCGAGGGTCACGGGCAGGTTGCCGCCCTCGAGCATCTTGAAGTAAATCTTGGCGTGGCGCAGCTCATTGGCGGCAGTCTCGGTGAATATCTTCTCGATGGGGAAGTAGTTCTCCTTCGAGGCCTGCTGGGCATAGAATGTATAGCGTGTGTAGGCCGCGGATTCGGCCATGTATGATGTCAGTAGGTTCTTTTCTGTCTGTGTACCTTTTATACTTTTTTTGGTCATAGCGGGAGGTGTTTATTAGTAGCGTTTTGTTGAATGTACCTATCAAACACCCGAAGGCCCCGCTATGTTCGCGCCGCGGTCAGATTTCGCAAAAATCGCTTTCAATGAAGCGCGCCACCGCGTCGGTGTAGTTGGGCTCTATCACCACGTCGGCGGCCTCCTTCACCTCCGGGAGGGCATTGCCCATGGCCACGGCCACATCGGCCACGGCAAACATCGAGAGGTCGTTCAGGCTGTCGCCGAAGACCACCAGCCGCCGTGCCCCAAGCTGCTCGCCGAGCCGTCGCACGGCCGAGGCTTTGGTGACTCCCGGCGGGAATATCTCGAAGTTGTAGACCTCGGGGTTGAAGATGTCGGGATAGCAGCACACCGAGCAGTCGGTGCTCTCGGCGAAAGAGGCCGCGGCAGCCTCTACCGTGGCCCGCGGCCCCATGGCGAAGAGCAGCATACCGGCCTCGAGGGCGCGGGCCGGTGCGGGAGTGCCGAGGTGAAAACGCTTCAGCTTCAACTTGGCGCGCTCGAGGTAGAAACTCTCCTCCGCCTTGTTGAGCCCCACGCCGCTGTGGTATACATCGAGCGAGGCGCCGTCGGGGGCCATCACATACACAAAGGGGTGCACTCCATGGCGCAGGCATATATCCATGGCCTTGAGCACATCGTCGGCAGGCAGAAAGTGAGGGAGGTCGAAGCGGTCCTTGCGGCGGTCCCACAGGGCACATCCCGTCATCACTATGGCAGGAGCGTTGGTGGTGATGCCTGCAAGCAGCGGCACCACCGTGGCGGGGGTGCGGGCTGTGGCCACGGTGATGAGGGCACCGCGGCGGCTAAGATCGCTGATGATGGCTGCCGAGCGCTCCGACACGCGGCTGTCGGTGCCCAACAGCGTGCCATCCATATCGGAGATATAAAGTGTGTCGTGTCGCAATTCCTTGGTATTTTGAGCGCAAAGTTAGTGAAAAATATCAGGATATTTGCTGTATCCGCCAAAAGCGCTAACAAAAGTGCCGCTCCCGGTGTTAGAATTGTCTACACAGTCCATCACAGATTACTTATGCACACCCCGGCCTGGAAATCGACATCACACCCGCTCACTGCCATGGGGCTGCTCGTGGCTCTCGGCATAGTGTTCGGCGACATAGGCACATCACCACTCTATGTGATGAAAGCCATCATGCACGTCGACCCCGACGCCGGGGCCGACTATGTGATTGGTGCGATCTCGTGTGTGATATGGACACTCACGCTTCAGACCACCGTGAAATATGTGCTCATCGCCCTCCGTGCCGACAACAAGGGCGAAGGCGGCATCCTGGCCCTATTCTCGCTGGTGCGCCGTCTTCGCCACCGATGGCTCTACATCATCGCTGCCGTGGGTGCATCCACCCTTATCGCCGATGGCGTGATTACGCCTGCCGTCACCGTCACATCGGCCATCGAAGGCCTCCGCTCCATCTATCCCACGGCCCCGGTGATGGCTGTCACTATCACGATAATATGCCTCATATTCTTCGTGCAGCAGTTCGGCACATCGAAGATAGGCCGCTGCTTCGGGCCTTTCATGCTCGCGTGGTTTCTGATGCTCGCCATCCTCGGCGCCATCGCCATGGCAGCTGCGCCGTCGGTCCTCAAAGCCTTCAACCCGCTCTATGCCGTGCGGCTGCTCCTCCATTCGCCCGGATGGTTCCTGATATTGGGCGCTGTGTTCCTGTGCACTACCGGTGCCGAGGCACTTTACTCCGACCTCGGCCACTGCGGACGCCTCAATATCTCGGTGAGCTGGATATTCGTGAAGATTGCGCTCATCCTCAACTACCTCGGCCAAGGAGCATATATAATCGCCAACCCGAGCGTATGGAGCGGCGACATCAACCCTTTCTACGCCATCATGCCCGAAGCCTTCCTCCCGGTGGGCATCGTAATGTCGACGGGTGCGGCGGTCATTGCCTCGCAGGCGCTGATCAGCGGCTCCTTCACCATCTTCAGCGAAGCCATCAACCTCGACTTCTGGCCGCGCCTGCGCATAGCCTACCCCACAGTACTCAAAGGACAGCTCTACATACCCTCAATCAACATCTTCCTCTTCCTTGGCTGCATCATCACCGTGCTCCTTTTCCGCACATCCTCGGCCATGGAGGCGGCCTACGGTCTGGCCATCACCATCACTATGCTCATGACCACCGTGCTGCTGTCGTTCTACCTCCGTCACCGCGGCCTGCCTCTGTGGTTGGTGGTGACCTTTGCCGCAGTATTCCTTGCCATAGAAGGCTGCTTCATGGTGGCAAACCTCTTCAAATTCATGCATGGCGGATGGTACACCATCCTCATCGCCGGAGCCGTGGCCGCCGTGATGATAGTGTGGCACAGGGCGTGCCACATCCGCAGAAAGTATATCGACTTCAAGCCCATCGCCGACCACGCTGCCTTAATCTCCGACATACGCGCCGACCGCGACATACCGAAGTACGCCGGCAACCTCGTGTATATATCACACTCCGATGACCCCGCACTCGTGGAGAGCAAAATACTGTACTCCATCATCAACAAGCAGCCCAAGCGTGCCGACCGCTACTGGATCCTGCGCGTGCACTACACCGACAGCCCCGACACACTCACTTACACGGCACGCCCCTTGGCCGGCGGCAACATCTGGTGCGTGGGGCTCAGCATAGGCTTCCGCGTGCAGCCCAAAGTCACGGTCTACCTCCGTCAGATAGTGGAAGACCTCGTTGCCGCAGGTAAAATCGACCTTGTGAGCACCTATCCCTCGCTGCGCCGCCACGGCATCCCCGGCGACTTCCGCTTCAGCATCATCCACCGCATCTTCTCACCCTCAAGCAACTGCGCCAAAGGCGAGCGCACCGTCATGCTCCTCTTCGAGCGCCTGCGCCGCCTCGCCCTCGCGCCCGAGCGCGCAATGGGCCTCGACACATCCACAACCACCGTAGAGAACGTGCCCCTAATCATCCCAGGCCCATCGCCTACACGCATCACGCCCGAGGAGCAATAGCCGGGAGTTCAGTCGAATAGTGACAACTGTTGGCAACGCCGATCAGAGTTCGTAGATAGGCCTTTAGACTTGCACCACCCTGCCAAATCGAGTCGCATCAGCAGATTTTTAGTCACCACACGCTTTGAATCGGTAAATACCAAGGACCGCAAAAGTGACCTTATCTCATCGGACTGCAGTGCCTCTAATATGACAGTAGCCTCCTCAATGGTGTCGAAGTCGAGTTGATAGCAAGTGTCGTCGACCATCACGGGCACTCCGTCGTATTCTTTCAAAAGTTTGAAATCTATATTTTTGTATAGCGATGATACCACAATCTTAAATGGCTTGAACGAATAATCGCCAATGCCGAATATGCTGAACCGGTCTTTGCCTTTGTAAATACTGCTTTTTCTTTTATCAAAAGCGTCGGCATGGTTCATGAGGTATGCAAAGAGCCGTGGGGCGCTTTTTCCCAGTTGTGAAGTATCTTGCCCTATCCTCCGCTGAGGTACTATAACGAATCTCCTGTACTCTGTACACTCTTTCTTCGTATCCGAACTTTTTAATAGCGGATATATGTACTCTCCTTCAATATCAACATATTCGTTTAATCCGTTCTTATATCTGCCGTCCTGATATGTCAGTTCAAGAACCGTGGCACAGTCGTGTTTTATACCCGACCGCCATATGAAAGTGGACTTACCGTCGAATTGCGAATATTTCTCGTAGGCTGCAATATCAGATGAAAAACGGTCGCCGGCCCATCCGTATGTCGAAATATATCTCTGAGTATAAAAATCGACTATATCACATTGATTGGAAGGTGTATCGCCTAATGATGCGGAGAGGCACGACGCATCTACCGACACGTCAAATTCTTTAGCTGCATCTATCTTTTCTTGCCTTACATCACTCAGCAGATAGCCGTTGATTATTTGCTTGTTGACGATGTTGCGTATCACAGAATTCTTCAGCAAAAAAGAGACGGCACCTTTACATCCGTCGAAAGTCTTTAATAATGAAAGAGCGATAAATTCGCTGATATCGAAATTGCTCTTTCCCGTCAGAGCATCAAGACCGGTCAAGTGGTATTGATTACTTTTTTGTGGAAGATTTGACGATCCTTTCCTACCTTGATGGCTGTTTGTGACCCATGGGGGATTGCCAATCAGGCCTACCTTGTAATTATTTGCAATACATCGCTCTGCAATAAATGAGAAATCAAAATTAAAGAAGTCTGCATTAGCTATATGTATGTCAGGCTTTGATGGCTTTGGTGAGACGAGGGCGTCGGCCAATAATCTTACCTTGAGATTATTTACATATTCTTTATTGATTTCTATGGCATAAATACTTTTGATATCTGGGAAAGCTACCAGACAGGCACGGACAAAAGACCCCAGGCCGCATGTGGGCTCAATCACTACATCGGGTTGTCCGAATTTTAAAAGGTAATTTTGGCATACCCGGAGTGCTAATGGATAAGGTGTCTGCCAGTCGCCGTATGTGCTTTTTTCCTCACAGGCAATATCGGAATCGCTCTCATACGACGAGATAAACGATTCTTTATCCTCATTTGAGTCAAAAAAGTCTACAATCCCCGACGCGCTATGTATCAGTGAATTGGCCTTTGTGAAATCAATGCCGCGCAACGACGCTACAAATTCTCTCATCCCTTTAGTTTGATAAGAGTGTTGATACCCTCGACCTCATTCTCCAAAGCAACCACACGTCCATATTGGAGCCTCCACTGCAAAGCATTGGAAATTGTAAGATACCCAATCATCGGAGGATTGTGTAGTATCTCGTCGGCCATCCTATATAGCGTAGGCTCATCGGCCGGGATGTGGTGATCAATAAGAAATGCAAAAACGTCGTCGCGGTTGCCGTTGTTGGAAATGATAGCCCTCAGCCCGGTAGTCATCTGATAATCTCCCGTCCGACTCTTGTCGATAAAGCAGCAACTCACAAAATCAAGCATTCCTTGCTGTGTTTCTGTATTGTCATGTTTCTTATAAACAAAAACTATAAGATTATATCCCAATCCGAATATTTTCTGTTTGCTGTCTTTGAATGGACAGCTCGACTGCGGTTGCTTGATTGAAGTGACCTTTATGTCTGTATTTATCGATGGCAAATCCAGGCCGCTGGCCGAATTGCCTTTTTCAATATTAAATCTTTGGTCAAGAAATGATAGCAACTGATGCTCTACGTAAGTGCCTATTGCCTTTCCATCCGTTACGCCGAACAGCTCAGGTTTATAAACCCCTGAGTTTAATTTGCAGAACTCGAGCGCTGCTTTTTCAAGATTATCTATTGTAAGTTCTTTCTTTTTCATAACTCAAAAGTAGTGAATATATTTTGAAACAGCAAATATAGCGAGAGTATAGTCGGCAATCGATTCTTTCATATCCGAAAAGAGACCCCAATCACTTGATATATCACATTTATATTATACCTTTGCGATAGAAACCACATCACACATGAGCTCCACTACCATCCTCATCCTGCTCGTGAGCGCTCTCGCCTGCATGCTCATTGTTGCCAAAGCGACAAAGGTCAAACCTACGCCCGCACCAAAGCGACCCGCCCCGCGGAAGATTGAGTCCAAAAGGCATGAAAGTGAATACTTTGAACTACTGACCTATCCATCGTGGGAGCATCAGGCCTTGGCTCAGCGCCGCAGGCTCAAAGAGCCCGCCATCACCGTGCTTGGCACCGAAGGCGACCGCTTCGCCGACTCTTACGAAACCTACATCGCCGCACTCCAATATCACTGCTCGTACAAAGACAAAGGCGGCTTCTATGGCTTCGTTGCCAACGATTTCAACAACGAAGTCGACCTCAATGCCATGGCAGTGTGCCGCGGCGAAGATGGTATGCTGCTCGGCTACATCCCCACCTCAGAGCTGCGCGACTACCGCCGATGGAGCGGCGGCGCACCCATGCCCTGCGTCGGCTTTATCGACGTTCACGAGGGCGAGCTTCGGGGGCGAGTCAAAATAGCGCACCCATGCAACCCCGAATTTATCGATGACGTACTCACCGACTACCTCGCTTGGATGCAGGACAACCTCGGCCCCGAATACGTCCCCGACACTCCATCGTTCCATCTCCGTATTCCTGATTAAACCCCTTTTCACTTCCTCCGCCTCATGAGTACCGGTGCTTTCATATTTTTTTTATTGCTATTCGTAGTCATCATCCCGGTGGCCGTGGCTCAATCATCCATCGAAGAAGCCAAGCGCGCCAAAAAGCAGAAAGCGCAAATCCGCAAAGAGCGATGCCTCGTGCGGGTCAACTTGCCCGCCGTGGCGGATTTCATTATCCGCCACTCCCTACCGTGGGGTTTCCAAACCCAGAAAAGGTGAAAATAGTTAGGTCATCGCCCTTGGGCGCTTGTGCAGCAAGAAATCTACTGCGGCGTGGAAGCACCCCACGTACCTGCTTGTGATGCCGCTTCGCGTTTTAGCGGTCGGAAGATAAATCTTATCTATTTTATTAAATGTCAGTTATTTATAGAAATGACTAATTTGCTTCAATGCAATGAGGCCTGAAATGTTGCTCAATAATTCATAGAAGAAGACGTCTGGGCATTGTCCCTACCTATTCAAGTTATTAATAGACGAATAAATAACTTTCAGAAAATTAGGCTATTAAAGTCTCCCGACCGCTAAAACGCTTCGCGGCACCGTTTCCGCCGTCGGGGCTTCCTCGGCAAAAACCGAAAATGCGGTTCGAGCCGCCTTCAGTAGACCTGCCTTGGCAGGTCGTGCAATCATAGCGTGAGCTTGGAGCCCGCAGGGCGTAAACCTCATGTTTTCAATAGCATAATATGCGTCACCCCTGTCAGAGGGTGTGAGTCGCGCACGAGACCGCCGTCTTGCGACATCCTGCAGGAGGTCCGTAAATAAGATAATAAAGCATACCTTGGGTGTCCGCCCTTAGATCTTCCCAAGGTCAAGGTTTTGAAGACCTGCTCGTGTCAACTACGAATAAGTGCATGCACCGCCATTTCAGCGTGTGCCTATAAAACTAATAATGAGGTTTATTGATAGTCGTTTTATATTCAAGCCGATTTTTTAATTACAAGTCCTCTCCATTTGCTCGATTGTACTCATTGTCATAGAACATAGTGATATAGTATTTACCGTACAACTCTGAAATCATAAACCATACGGGTTTATATCTCAAAACGTTCATCATTTTATCAAACGTATCGGAAATAATTTCAGTGCGCATTTCATCAGTGGGGGATTCTAATTGCTTTGGCGTATATTTGTCCTGAACATCTTTCAAAATAGAGGCTTGCATTTGTTCCATTGCTTCACCCTCTGGTAGCTGATAGAATATTGCTTCATATCTTTTGCTGCGCACAGCCATTTCATATGAGATATCTTCATTCTCTGGAATGGTATAATCGTCTAAGGATAGGTATTTGCCATTATCTTTGAATTGTGAGCACAATCGATTGAAGCGGATTCTAATATCCGTTTCGCTCAATGTGTTTTCATCGCATACCATTATTCGAGATACTTTATCATTTTCAGTAGAAATGAATACCTGGACATCATTCCCATTAAATCTGCCCATAAGAACATCGTTATCGCCCACAGTTGTTAACTTGAACCCTTTTGATTTTAGATTCTGAATCATGTCGGCCTTAGTGCCATCCACAGGAAATCCTAAAAATTTGGTTACATCGTTTTGTGCAAAAGAAGCAACTGCGCAAAATAAGATAGCGATTATAGTGAATACCTTTCTTTTCATATGCTGCCTGTTAAAAACGCACTGTAGTTCCTATGAGTGCCGTTAAATCACGAAGCGTGGAACTGCAATGCCACGTTCTAAGTCGGAGGTCGTAGGAAGAACCCTTTTTAAGAGAAATGGTAATAGCAGCCCACGCCGTTAGCGTGAGAACCACTATGCGCACTCTCTTAAAAAGTCTTGAATTTCCTACGTTCCCGACTCCGAGTTGAGCATAACGCTTCTTATTATCCAAAATGTTGTGACGAGATATATCTCATCGGATGCAAATATACGGATTTTATTTGAGACCAAAAATGCCTTGATAAAAGAAATTTAGGCAAACAAATAGAATTAAATATAACGAACAGACCTTAAAAATATCTAACCCGACACTATCGGTTTGCATTTATTTTGCCGAGTAGTACACTTTTAGTACACCTCAAAACAAAAATAATGGCTGAAAATCATGCGATTTCCAGCCATTATCCGTACCCGGACCCGGGATCGAACCGGGATGGGATGCCCCAACGGTGTTTGAGACCGTCGCGTCTACCGATTCCGCCATCCGGGCGTTTGTGCTGCAAAGATAGTGATTATTTGGGAGCAGGCAAAATTTTTTTTAGCGCTTTGCCGCGAGTTCTTCGATGGTGTGTGTCATCACGCGCCTTATGTTCTCCCGCAGGCTTGCCGTGCCGAGGTTTTTGTCGTCGACTATCAAGCGCACTTGCTCGAGTGCCGGTGCGAGCATGGCTGCGGCATCGGCATGGGCGATGTAGTCGTGTGTGAGCTTGAATGTGCCTTTGAGCAGCGGGGCGGGGTAGTTGAGGTGGCGGTATTGGCCTACGAGCATACGGAGTGCGGCGAGCATGAGCTCGGAGGTCTTTTCAGGGCCTACACCAAAGGCTTCGAACTCTTTGATTTCTTTGCGTATGTGGCTTATGCGGGCTTTCGACAGCCCCCATTTCGCGCGCGTGAGCTCTTTGGCTATTATGTCGATTTTCTTTTCGAGGAGCGCGTCGGCATCGGGGTTGAGGAAGAACTCGAAGTATGCCTTCGCTTCTTTCGACGAATCGTAGGCGTTGAGAATCACCTCCACCAGCTGTGGGCCGGTGAAGGTGATAAGTTCTTTTTTCAGTGCCGCTTTCGACATCTTGTGCTGTGCTTACTTTTTAAGCCATTTGTCGAACCAGCGGAAGAAGAGGCGCTGCCACAGAACGGCGTTCTGCGGTTTGAGTATCCAGTGGTTCTCGTCGGGATAAATCACCATCTCGGCGGGTATGCCGCGGAGCTTGGCGGCGTTGAAGGCTGCCATGCCCTGCGAGGCGAGGATGCGGTAGTCGAGTTCGCCGTGCGAGATCATGATGGGCGTGTCCCAGCGGTCCACGAAGCGGTGGGGCGAGTTGGCGAATGTGCGCTGTGCTGCGGCATTGTCTTTCTCCCAGTAGGCTCCGCCCATATCCCAGTTGGCGAACCACATCTCTTCGGTTTCGAGGTACTGTGCCTCGATGTTGAAGATGCCGGCATGGGCCAGAAGGGCGGCAAAGCGGCCTTCGTGATTGCCTGCAAGGTAGTAGATTGAGAAGCCGCCGTAGCTTGCGCCTGTGGCACCGATGCGCTCGGCATCGATGTAGCTTTCACGCTTGAGGTCGTCGACTGCGGCGAGGTAGTCGGCCATGTTCTGGCCGGGATAGTCGCGCGAGATCTGCTCGTTCCATTCGGTGCCGAAGCCGGGCAGGCCGCGGCGGTTGGGGGCTATCACGATGTAGCCGTTGGCCGCCATCAGGGCAAGGTTCCAGCGATAGCTCCAGAACTGGCTCACTGCGCTCTGAGGACCGCCCTGGCAGTAGAGGATGGAGGGATATTTGGCTTCGGGGTTGAATTTCGGAGGATATACCACCCATGTGGTCATCTGCTTGCCATCGGTGGTGGGTACGAGGCGCTTCTCCACCGTGGGCATGTCGAGCTGTGCGAAGATGGGGCCGTTGACGTCGGTGATGGGAGTCACCACGGGCGCTTTCTTCTTGCCTTTGCCCTTGAACGACAGGAGCATGAGCTCGTTGGGGCGTAGCATGCTGTGGCGCATTGTCACCAGGCGCTCGGTGCTGATGGGTGCGAGCGAGGTGAAGTCGGCCACTTCGTCGGTGAGCTTGGCGATGGCACCGGTGGCGGGGTCGATGGAGAATACGGGAGTCACACCGTCCTTGGGAGCGATGAAGAAGATGCTTTTGCCATCGGGAGTCCATGCAAATTCGTCGATGGTGTAGTCCCAGTCGGCGGTGATGTCGCGCTTCTCGGCGGTGGAGCAGTCGAGGAGGAAGAGGCGGTTGCGGTCGCTCTCATATCCGTCGCGCTCCATCGAGAGCCATGCCAGATACTTGCCGTCGGGCGAGAACGCCGGTGCCGTGTCGTAGCCCATCATGCCTTCTGTGAGGTTGCGGGTCTCGCCGGTCTCGATGGAGTAGAGGTAGAGGTCGGAGTTGGTGGAGAGGGCGTAGTCCATGCCTGTCTTTTTGCGCGATACATACACGAGCATCTTGCTGTCGGGGTGCCAGGCGAAGGACTCTACGCCGCCGAAGGGCTTCATGGGTGCCTCAAAAGGCTCGTCGGCCATGATGTCCTTGAGGTCGGTGACCTTTGTGCCGTCGAAATTGCCCACGAAGGGGTGGGGGATTTCGGTCACCCACTCGTCCCAGTGCTTGTACATGAGGTCATCGATCACGCGGCCTGTGGCCTGGGGCAGGTCGGGATAGATGTCGCCGGCAGTGCGGGTGTACTTCACCGTGCCTATCACCACCACCTTCTGCTGGTCGGGCGAGAGGAGGAAGCCGCTGATGCCGCCTTTGTGCTCGGTGGCCTGTGTGCGGTTTGAGCCGTCGGCATCCATGAGCCACATCTGGGGCTGGCCGTCGGCGTCGGGGTATAGGAATGCTATGCGTCGGCCGCCGTCGATCCACACGGCACCGCTCTCGCTCTTGGGAGTGTCGGTGATGCGTCGGGGGGCGGCGTCCTTGGCGTCGAGCTCGAGCAGATAGAGGTCGTTGTTGCTGCTGTTTGCCTCGAGGTCTTCGTATGAGATGCCGAAAAGTACGGTCTTGCCGTCGGGGCTTACGGTGGGGGCGCTCACGCGGCCGAGAGCCTCGAGAGCGTCGATGCTGAAGCATCCGTCGGGGCTTTTGAACGTGGCCGGAGTATCGGCTGCTGAGGCTGCTGAGGCCGCCATCAGCAGGGCTGTAGCTGTCATTGCAATTTGCTTCATGGGTTTATGCTTGGATGGTGTGTGAATGTATTGTCAATCAGTGAGCAGGCCTGCTATGTAGGGGCGCAGGTCGGCCCAGCGGTAGAGACCCTTCTCACCGGCATTGGCCACGGGCAGGCCGGCGGGGCGCTCGTTGTGGAGCACGCGCACCAGTGTGTCACCTTTGCGGCCCTTGGAGGGGCGGAAGAAGATGAGCTGCAGGTTGGTGGCCATAGGGCTCACATAGTAGTCGGCGTAATCGCGGCTGAGCTCCGAGGGCACGTCGGTGTCGGAGTAGCATCCTTCCACGCGGAGGAGTCCGAGCAGGGGTATGATGTTGCTGTCGTGCCCGAAGCGCAGCGTTGCGCCGTGTTTGCCCGAGGCTATGTAGCTGTCGGCACCCTCGAGGATGTTGCCGAGCAGATTGCGGGCGTTCTTCACGTGAGTGCCATTGGCGCGGGGATAGGTCGATGCGCGGGCGAAGAACGAGAAGTTGGCAAACTCCCACAGCCCGTAGAGCTCATCGTTGGTGAAGAGGGGCAGAAGGTCGATGCCGTTCTCTATGTTCTGCTGCCCCACGGCGAGCCAGTAGAGCTTCTCCATAAGGCCGTATTGGTCGAGCCACACGTTCACGTAGTCCTGATCTTTGAAGAGCGACTTCACCAACCGGTCCGACTGCATCTTCGAGTCCTTGAAGCGCTTGTAGTCCTGATAGTAGGGGCCCTCGGGCTTGTTGAGTGCCGACGACTCGGGTGTCTGAAAGCTCATATACTTCATGTGCCTCTTGCCTGACTCCATGGGCACCTGCAGGCCGGGAAACTCTTCGCGGACACCGTCGAGGAAGTTGAACATCGAGTGTGCGCAGCGCATCACCGTGGTCGATGTGGCAGTCACGTCGGCGCCATCGGCAAAGACAGCAGGATAGTTTTGTGCCATGCGATGACCTATGCCATGGTGCTGACGTGCGCCCAGAGGCGAGAGCTCGCCGGCGCGCCCTTGTGCTTCCGTCCAGATAGTGTCGAGCTGGTGCTTGAGCAGGCGGCCGCGCTCTGTGAGAGCATCGGCATCGTATGCTTTGTCGAATATATCCTTGAGTTTCTTGTAGTCGTCGTCCCAGATAAGGTAGCGGGAGCCGTGGCGGCCATAGTGGCTCACGTAGAAAGGCTCATAGCCTTTCGGTGTCGACAGGCCGGTGGCGATGCTGTCGGCAGGGTATGCGAAATAGACGCCGCCGGCGAGCTCGGGATGAGCTTTCACCTCGGCACGGGCATCGCGGGCATTGCCGCTAAAAGTGGCGGCAGCAGCGATGAGGGCAAAAAATAGAAGTTTCTTCATGGAGTGTACTTTTGTTTATGCAAAAGTACAAATAAGTCGAGAGGCAAGCAAATTTATTTAGCTTTGCGCCGCGGGGAATCATAACGCCGCGGGGGATCTCCGAATCCCCCGCAACACAATTGTGGGGTTTCCAAACCCAGGAAAGGTGAAAAAAGTTGCATCCGGAGGAGGGGAGAAATCCTGCATTGTCGTCTCGCAGCCCCCCCCCGCCGCGGCCTACTTCTTCCGCCTGAGCATAGGTGCCACCAGGCGGAAAGCGCGGATGGCGAAATAGCCGTATTCGGCCAGTGTGAGAGCACCGGTGAGCCTTGAGAAGATTGACTGTGAGCCGCCGAAGAATGGAGTGCGGCTCTTGTAGGAGTCGACGTGAGCCGACATCTTGAACTTCTCGATCTCCATTCGTGCCTGCACAAGGGCGCGGCGCATCTGCATCTCACGCAGCGTGAGGCCGGTCCAATCGCTTTCGGGGTCGTTATGATAGGGGGGCAGGTTTATCATCGGTGGGGGTGTGTTTTTGCGGCGCCGGCAGCAGCAGCCGTGAGATGAAACGTGCTATGGGGTTGACCAGCAGAGGTGTGCGGCACACAACAAGAAGCGCGAGCAGCACTATATAGAAGCCGGCAACGATAATGAAAGACCACAGTGGGTCGATGGCATCGGCCAGGGCCACGCCCACGGCGATGGAGATAAACACCAGAGCTACCGTGCTCAGAATGGTGAGCAAGGCGCACAAGGCTATTGCCGACAACATGCGCGTGAGCTTTTCGGCAACACTGAGGCGCGTGTCTTCGACAAGGAGCTTGGTGTACTGGGTCACGGCTTCCGAAAGATTGCGGAAGGTACCGCTGGAGTCGTCTTTGCTTGTCATGTGCAGATGGGCGATAATGCGATGATGGTACTACGATGCACAGGCCGCACCTCCGCTCACGGCAGTGGCGAAGGTGCGTGGATGTGTATTATTGTTTTTCCTCGACCTGAGCGGCAATCATCTCCACGAGTTCGTCGATGTCGTCGGCGGCGATGATGCCCTTCTTCTGGAGGATTACTTTGATGCGTGCACGCAGCTCGGGGCCGGTGGTGGGGGTGAGCAGTGCTGTGGCTGCCGCGCCTACTGCGGCGCCGAAGAGGAAGGTGAAGAAGCCTTTCATATCTGTGGGGTGTTCTTTTTTAAGGGGTAGGGTGGATTATTTCACATCTTTGATTTCGTCGGCAATCTGGTCGGCGAGGCTCTCGAGCTCCGAGGCCTTGATACCGGGCACGTGCGAGCGGATGAAATCTTTGATGGCTTCGCGGGTTTCACTGCCTTTCTGAGGTGCAAGGAGGAGTGCGGCCGCTGCGCCTGCGATAGCGCCGCCGAGGGCTGCCAGTACGATGGGGAGTGCTTTCATTGTAGTGTAGTTTATGGAGTTATGGATGTTCTTTGGATTATTAAATCGAGGGCGCGTGCGGGCGCTCTTAAAGTATAACGCCCGAACGCGCCCAAATGTTGTTGAACGGTCAAATTTTATTGTAGAGCTTAGTCGAGAGGCACAGCGTAGTAAGCAGCCTTGCCGGTGGGATATATGCCGGTGATAAACATCACCTTGTCGGCATGTCCGCTTCCCGATGTGATGTCGCGGTAGATGGCCGTCACATCCTCGGGCTTGCTCACGCGTGTGTTGTTGATCGACAGCAGGATGAAGCCTTCGCGGATGCCGGCTTCGGCAAATCGTCCGTCGGCGTTGAGCTCAGTGATGGCCACACCGTGGCTGATGCCGAGGCGGCGTGCCGTGTCGGAGTCGATGGCAGCCAGCGATGCGCCCAGCGAGGTCTCGTTGTCGGCACGCACCACGCCGGTCTCGCCGCGGTTGTTGCGCAGGGTTGCCGTGGCGGTGCTCTTCTTTCCGGCGCGCCAGTAGTCGATTGCCACCTTGTCGCCGGGGCTGCATGCTGTGATGGCTTCCTGCATCTGTGCCGTGTTGAGAGTCGGGCGGCCATTGAGGGCTACCACCACGTCGCCGGGCTGCAGGCCGGCCTCGCGGGCTGCCGAGCGGTCGAGAACTTCGGCCACATATATGCCGGCTACCACACCTTCGATTTTCTCCTTGGCAACCAGCTGCGGCGTGAGCTCAGTGAACGATATGCCGAGATAGGCACGCTGCACCGTGCCGAAGTCGTTGAGGTCCTTCACCACCTTCTGCACTATCGACACGGGGATGGCGAAGGAGCATCCGGCGTAGGTGCCCGTCTGCGAGTAGATGGCCGTGTTGATGCCCACGAGCTCGCCCTTGAGGTTGACAAGGGCTCCGCCCGAGTTGCCGCTGTTGAGCGCGGCATCGGTCTGGATATACGCTTCGATGCCGTTGCTGCGTCCGCCTACGGAGGTGGAAATGTTGCGCGCTTTGGCGCTCACGATGCCCGAAGTCACCGTCGAGGTGAAGCCGAAGGGGTTGCCCACGGCAAGCACCCACTCGCCCACACGCAGATCCTCCGATTTACCCATGGGGATTACGTGAAGGTCGCTCGGAGCGTCGATTTTGATCAGTGCGATGTCGGTCTCGGGGTCGGCGCCTACGACGGTTGCATCGAAGTTGCGGTTGTCGTTGAGAGTCACCTCAAGGCGCTCTGCATCGGCGATTACGTGGTTGTTGGTCACGATATAGCCGTCGGCGCTGATGATCACGCCGGAGCCGAGGCCGAGTTGCTGCTGCTTGGGTTTCTCCTGGGCTCGGGGCTGCTGGCGGCGTGGAGTGCCGAAGAAGAAGTCGAAAATGTCGCCTCCGTACATCTGCTCACCGCCGCGTGAGCGCGGTGTCGCGTAGCTTTTTACCGACACCACACCGTTGACCGTGGCTTCGGCGGTGCGCACGAAGTCGTCCTGCGATATGAAGCGGGCACCGGCTGTGCTTGCGGGCGCTGCTGTAGTGTTTTGATTTTGATCTTGTGAAGAGGTGCCGTTGGCGGCGCGGAGAGCAAGGCCTCCGACGAGGCCGGCGGCGATACCTATGGCGATTGCCATTGTGATGATTGCCTTTTTCATTGCTGTAGAGTTAAATGGATATGTCAGATTGTAGTGTTGGGCTGTACTATGCTGCAAATATAATGCAAAAAAGCGGGATTGCAAATTAACTTAAATTTCGTTTACATTTACCGCCACCTATTTATGAATTTTTGGCAGCAGCCATCCGACAAGTCCGACCTGTCAGACTCGTCCGACTTGTCCGACACGTCCGAAGAGTCTGACCCCTTCGGCAAGCCCCTATACACCAAAGGGGCTGCTCCGCAAAGGAGTAGCCCCGGTGTACGCTTTATCCTCGGTGAGGATCAGATGTTGTTGCGGTCCTTGTTGCTCTTGTGGAAGAAGAGCTTGTGGTCGATGTACTCCTGAGTGGCGATGAGGGTGGGTTTGGGCAGGCGCTCGTAGTAGCGCGAGATTTCGATCTGCTCACGGTTTTCGCTCACTTCCTCGAGATTATCGTTGTAGGGGGCAAATTCCTGAAGTTTTTTCTCGAGATCCGACTTCATCTGGGCGGCGATCTGGTTGGAGCGCTTTGCGATGATGCATACGGTCTCGTACACGTTGCCGGTGTCTTTCGAAAGCTCAATCATGTCGCGGGTGACAGTGGTGAGCGGGGTGTTGCTTTTCTTGAAATCTTTCATTATGAATGACTTTGTAGAAGTTTTTGGATTGCGGTAGAGGAGAGTCGGCGGCAAGCCTTATTCTTTCACGTGCCGACGGGCTATCTTGAGGATATTGTCGGCTTCGTTGCGGTGCTTGCTGTCGGGGTAGTTGTTGATGAAGGAGTAGTACTCGTCGATTACGTCGCGGAAGCGGTCGGCTTTGCGCTCCTCGATAGAGTTGTTTGCCTCCTGATAGCGTGCTTTGAGGATGAGCATCTCGAGCTCTTCCTTATACTTTGAGTAGGGATAGTCCTTGACTGCGTTGCGGGCCACGATTACGGCGCTGTTGTAGTTGTTGCCCATGTAGTTGCCAAGGTTGTAGTAGAGCTGCGCGTTCTGCAGCTGCTTGAGCGTGAGCTTGTCCTGAAGCTCGAAGATGGCGTTCTGGGCTATCGACACTTTGTCGCTGCGGGGGTAGAAATCCAGAAATGCCTGGAGCTCTTCTATCGCCTGCATGGTCTCGGTCTGGTCGAGCTGAGGGTCGGGCGAGTCGAGGTAGTAGCCGTAGCCGCAGTAGAAGCGGGCGTCTTCGGTGAATTTGCCTTTCGGGTAGCGACCGTAGTAGTTCTTAAGGTACACACCGGCCGAGGCATAGTCCTTGTTCTCGTAGTGGCTCATGCCAAGCAGATAGAGCGACTCTTCGGCCTTGTCGGAGCCTTTGAACACCGAGATGCAGTCCTTGAGCAGCGTCGCGGCCTGCACATAGCGCTTATCTTCAAAAGCCTTTTTGGCGTACTCGAACTTGTAGTTGTAATCGTCGCTTTTCTGCACGCGCTGATACTCTCCGCAGGAGCAGAGAATCACACACGCTAATATGTAGATGAGGTAATTTCGCATAAAAAGTCGGGCCCGGAAGAGCCTTTGAGCTGCAAAGATAGTAAAAAAGTGCGAAGTAAGGTCGGTCTGCTCCTTTTTTTGGCGATAATTAACAGTTCTTACATCACATTGAGCACCTGCTCCTTGATCTGCTCGAGCAGGTCCTTCATCTTCACCACTATGGCCTGCATGCCGGCGTGGTTGCTCTTGGAACCGAGTGTGTTGATCTCGCGGCCCATCTCCTGGGCGATGAATCCGAGTTTCTTTCCTTGCCCGGGCTTGGGCAGCGCCATCGTCTCCATGAAGTAGGCCAGGTGCTTTGCCAGGCGCTGCTTCTCCTCGTTCACGTCCAGCTTCTCGATGTAGAAAATCATCTCCTGCTCGAGGCGCCCTTTGTCGTACTCCACCACGGGGATTTTGGCCAGGCCATCCTCGAGGCGCAGGCGTATCTTGGCCACGCGCTCTTTCTCGTAGGGCTCCACCTGTGCCAGCAGTGCTCCGATAGCCTCTATACGCTCGGCGAAGAAGCGCTCCAGAGCCAAGCCTTCGGCTCGGCGATGCGCCATCAGTGCCTCTATCGCCGCTTCGGTGGCGTCGGCCAGAGCGCGGGCATCGTCGGCGTCGGCAATGTCGGCCGTGTCGGTGCGGAGCACGTCGGGGAAGCGCAGCAGCACGCCGTACCAGTCGGCCGGCTCGGGGATACCCAAGGCTGCCGAAGCCTCACAGATGCGCCGCTTGTACTCGGCCATGGCCTCTACATTGAGGCTCGTGGCAAGGGTGGCGGCAGCCCCGGCGGCCGTCTCGGCGCTGATGAGAACGTCGATCTTGCCGCGCTCAAGTGTGCGGCCTACCGCTGAGCGCACTTCGAGCTCATGCTCGCGGAATGTGTAGGGGATACGCACGTTAAGGTCGAGCTGCTTGGAGTTAAGCGACTTTACCTCAACGCTTATTTTTTTTGTGGGCGATTCGGCGGATGCCTTGCCGAAGCCTGTCATTGACATCAACATAGCGGAAAATCTATTTACGTTTTCGCCTGCAAAGTTACAAAAAAAACGACAACCCATCCCCTCGCGATTTCCGAACTGAGAAAAATTTGCTACCTTTGCGAGAAAGAACGTAAAGATTGTTAATGGCAACGATACTTAATATAGAAACCTCCGGCACCACATGCTCGGCGGCTCTCACCGCCGAAGGCATGATAGTGGCTCACCGAGAGGACTTTGGCGGCCGCAACCACGCCGCACTTCTGAGCGGATTCGTGAAAGATTGCCTCGACCATGCATCGGAGCACTCGATGCACCTCGACGCCGTGGCCGTGAGCATGGGCCCGGGCAGCTATACCGGCCTCAGGATAGGCCTCAGCGAGGCCAAAGGTCTGGCATACGCACTCGACATACCTCTCATCGGAGTCCCCACTCTCGAGCTGCTGGCTACGCGGGTGATGTTCTCAACCGACGATGTCGACCCCGACTCGATTCTTATTCCCATGGTCGATGCCCGCCGCATGGAGGTCTACACCGCGGCCTACGACTTTGGCCTCAATGCCTTGCTTGCCCCGCAGCCAATGGTGCTCGACCAGAGCTCTTATGTGGCTCTCAAGGCCGACGGCCGACCCATATTATACTTCGGTAGCGGTGCCGAGAAAGCTCGCGAATTTTTCGCCGACTGCCCGCAGGCGCGCTATGTGCCCGATGTCGATGCCGTAGCGGTGGATATGACCGCGCTGTCCGACCGTGCTTACAGCAGGCGCGACTTCATCGACCTCGCCTACAGCACACCTCTATATCTCAAAGAATTTCAGGCCACAACCCCTAAAAACAAAGTGCTGTGATTTCTCCCGAGTATGCCTCCGATATACGCGCCGCCGTCGATGTGCTGCGCCGTGGCGGCGTGATTGCATACCCCACCGACACCGTGTGGGGGCTTGGATGCGACGCCACCGACTCCGAAGCCGTGCGCCGAATCTTCGACATCAAGCGGCGTGCCGATGCAAAGGCTCTCATCACTCTGGTGGGCTCGCTCGCCCAGCTCGAGCGCACCGCCGACGGCATCCCCGAGGTTGCCTATCAGCTTATTGAGTACAGCACAAAGCCCGTCACGATAGTCTACGACCGCCCGTTGGCGAGCGCCCGCATAGCACCCGAGCTCGTCGCCCCCGACGGCACCATAGGCGTGAGAGTCACCTCCGAAGCCTTCAGCAAGGCTCTGTGCGACACCTTCCTCCGACCCCTCGTGTCGACTTCGGCAAATATCAGCGGACAAGCGGCTCCGACCGTCTACACCGAAATCTCCCCCGAAATCCTCGCAGCCGTCGACTACGTGTGCCTCAGCCGACGCGACGAAGCTGCTTCGGGAGCCGCGCCATCGTCGGTGATACGCCTGAGCGAGGACGGCCTATTCAAGATTTTGCGCCCCTGACAAGCATCTGAACATCACATGAAGCAAATCACCCGCGAGCGAATAAAGTACTGCGTGGCCGACTGCATCTCGGTGGCCGCGGGGTGGTTCGTGTTCAACGTGCTGCGCTTCTTCACCGTGCCAACGGGCTATACTCCCGGCACCCTCGGCGATTTTCTCTCCGACCGCGTGGTGCTCGCCGGCCAGTTCGTGGTGCCGCTTGCCATGGTGGCGCTATATGCCCTCTCAGGCTCCTACAACCGCTCCAACACACTCTACAAATCGCGCCTCGACGAGCTCGTGAGCACCTTTGTGGTGTCGTTTGTGGGTATGCTGGGGATATTCTTCACCGCGCTCATCAACGATAATATCCCCGAGCGCCTTACCAACTATGAGCTTATGCTCATCCTCCTGCTGTGCCTCTTCACCCCCGTGGCAGCAGTCAGGATGGTGATAATAAGCCGCAACGCTGTGCGTATACGTCGCGGCCTGTATGCCCTCGACACCCTCGTGGTGGGAGCTACTGCCGACCAGGCCGACAAGCTCCGCCGCATCATCGACTCCGAAGTGCACTCCGGCCTCAGAGTCACGGCCTGTGCCGACCCCGACGGAAAGACCGATGCCGACACTCTGTGCGGTCTGCCCGTGTACCACAGCGCCGACATAGGCAGCCTGTCCAACTCCCTTGGTGTGCAGGCACTCATAGTGATGCCGTCGCCGCTGGGGCTCACCCGCACTGCCGAGATTATCAACTCCCTCTACGCCCTCGATTGCCCCCTCTTCATCACTCCCGACCTCCACAGCCTCATGGCAGGGCGCCCGAAAGTGTCGCAGGTCACCGCAGAGCCCCTTGTCGACATCAACAACGCCAATATCTCGCCCGCCTCGGTCAACTTCAAGCGCCTCGGCGACGTGATTGTCTCGGCTGCCGCGCTGCTCATTCTCGCACCGGTCTACGCCATTATTGCAATGGCGGTGAAGTCCGACTCTCCCGGCCCGGTGTTCTATCGTCAGGTGCGCATAGGCTATCATAAAAAGCCCTTTAAAATCAATAAATTCCGCACTATGAAAGTCGATGCCGAGCCCGATGGACCCGCCCTGGCTTCCGGCGACGACCCTCGTGTGACCCGTGTCGGGCGCGTCCTGCGCAAGTACCGACTCGACGAGCTCCCGCAGTTCTGGAATGTGCTCAAGGGCGAGATGTCGCTTGTGGGCCCGCGACCCGAGAGAGAGTACTACATCGACCGCATCGTGCGCCGCTATCCCTCCTACAGCCTCATACATCAGGTGCGACCCGGCATCACCTCATGGGGCATGGTCAAATATGGCTATGCCGCCAATGTGGACCAGATGATAGAGCGCCTGCCCTACGACCTGCTCTACATCGAGAATGTATCGCTCGGTGTCGACCTCAAGATATTGTTTCATACCGTTAATACCGTGTTGCGTGGCCGTGGCCAGTGACACTTTCATAATATGACCCGGACACAGGAAAAGCGCACCGCCGCATCACGCCTGCGAGAGTTGTTCTTCTCGTTTCTGCTTTGGAGGGAGCACCACGTCAAGGAAAAAAATTTCCTGATAGTGCTCGCCTTTATCGTGGGTATATTCAGCGGCCTGGCAGCCTTGGTGCTGAAGTTTCTCATCCACTACATATCCACAGTGCTCACCGCAGGAGTAAACCTCGACTCGGGCAACGTGCTCTATATCCTCCTGCCTGCCGTGGGAGTGGTGCTCACGGCGCTGTATGTGCGCTATGTGGTGCGCGACGACATCAGCCACGGCGTGACCCGCGTGCTGTACGCCATCTCGCAGAACAAAAGCCGCCTCAAGCGCCACAACATCTACACCTCCGTGCTTGCATCCTCGGTCACGATAGGCTTCGGCGGCTCGGTCGGAGCAGAGGGCCCGATTGTATACACCGGAGCAGCCATAGGCTCAAATCTTGGCCGCGTATTCCGCATGTCGCCCCGCATCCTCATGATACTCGTGGGCTGCGGTGCCGCAGCAGGTATCGCCGGCATCTTCAAGGCACCCATCGCAGGTATGCTATTCACCCTCGAGGTGCTTATGCTCGACCTTACCGCAGTGTCGGTGATGCCCCTGCTCATTGCCTCGATCACCAGCACCACAATAGCCTATATCTACACCGGCTACGAATTTGAATTCTTCTTCGCCCAGACCGAAGATTTCTACACCTCGCGTATTCCCTATGTGATACTCCTCGGCGTGGTGAGCGGCTTTGCCTCGCTCTACTTCACCCGTGTGATGAACATGATGGAGAATTTCTTCCGCCGCTTCAGCAACCGCTGGCTCAAGACTCTCATCGGATGCAGCATCCTCTCCCTGCTGGTATTTATCTTCCCGCCGCTCTACGGCGAAGGCTACGGCTCCATCGTGGGCCTTCTCGGCGGCGATACTTCCTCGATAGTCAACGGCTCGATTTTCTACGGCGACCGCAACCAGGTGTGGTTCCTGAGCCTCTTCATAGGCTTTATCATCCTCACCAAGGCTTTCGCCACCTCGGCCACAAACGGTGCCGGTGGCGTCGGCGGCACTTTCGCGCCATCGCTCTACGTGGGCTGCATGACAGGCTTCCTCTTCGCCTTCATCGTCAACAACCTCGGCTGGGTGGAGCTCTCCACAAAGAACTTCGCACTCATAGGCATGGCCGGTGTGATGAGCGGTGTGATGCACGCCCCGCTGATGGCAATCTTCCTCACGGCCGAGCTCACCGGTGGCTACGACCTCTTCCTACCCCTGCTCATTGTCAGCACCATATCCTACGGCACCATCAAGATTTTCGAGCCCTATTCCATCTACACCATACGCCTTGCCAAGCGCGGCGAGCTGCTCACACACCATAAGGATAAGGCAGTGCTCACACTCCTGAAAATCAACAATGTGATAGAGACCGACTTCCTGCCCGTGACCCCCGACATGACGCTCAAGGATATGGTCGACACCATTGCCAAGAGCAAGCGCAACCTGTTTCCAGTGCTCAATGAGCGCGGCGAGCTCGTAGGCGTGGTGCTCCTCGATGAAATCCGCAATATTATGTTCCGCCCCGACCTCTACCGCCGCATGAAGGTGAGCACCTTCATGTCGATGCCACCTGCCAAAATCGAAGTTGGAGAGAGCATGGATGCCGTGATGAAGACCTTCGACAGCACCGGAGCATGGAACCTCCCCGTGGTAGAGAACGGCCGATACGTGGGCTTCGTGAGCAAGAGCAAAATTTTCAACTCATACCGCCGCGTCCTGCGCCACTACTGCGACGACTGAGCCTCCGAAGTGCTGTCGGTGAGGTAGCACGCATCTATGAGCCGGCCGAAGAGTGGCACCCGGCGCAGAAGCGTGCTGTCGCCGGTGCATATCATATACTCGCGGGCACGGGTAAGAGCCACGTTGAGTTTGCGGTCGATGGTGGCGCCGTCGTCCTCGAATGTATGCTCGGTGAGGAAGCGGAGCTGATAGGGCCTCTTCACCGTAAATCCGTATATTATATATTTTCGCTGGCTGCCCTGGTAGCGCTCCACGGTGTCGACAGTCACCTCGGTCAGGGCTTCTATGCCCGTGGCGGCGAAGGCGGCGCGCACGGCGGCAATCTGGTTGCGGTAGGGCACAATCACACCTAAGGTATCGGCGCCGAAGTCCGGCTCGCGCGAGTGGATGGCCTCTGCGAGCCGGACAATGGCGGCGGCTTCGGCAGTGTTTACCTTATCGCTTGCAGTGTCGGTGGGCTCGGCGGGTACGTCCACAAATATCATGCGGCCGCGTGCGAAGAGGCCGCCCTCGTCGGGCAGCGGTGCTGTCTGGTGCGGCAGGGGTACTTCCGAGAGGAGACCGCCGTAGAATGTGCGCGAGGGGAAGGCGGCGATATCGGCGTGCATGCGCCCCTGGCGCGTGAGCATATACACCACCTCGGGCTTGCCGGCGTGCTGCCTGAGCAGGCGCTCGAAGAGCGAGAGGCGGCAGTCGGTCAGGCCGATGGCACGCAGCTCGGGCTCTGCCACGGCGCTTTCGGCCTGAGTCTGCTGCACCACGGCAGGCAGTTGCTTGTGGTCGCCTATCATCACTATGCGCCCTATGGCTGCGAGGGTGCCCGTGCCGGCGCTGAGGATGCCGAGCAGGTGAGGCTCCACTATCTGCGAGGCTTCGTCGATGATAGCCAGCGAGAAGCGTTTGATCGATAGCAACCCCATGGCCGCGCTCATCGACGAGGTGGTGGCCGCCACGATGCGGCAGTCGGCAATGAGCTTTCGCACGGCGCCTATGTTGGGGCACTCTCCGGCGCGGGTGGAGAGCAGATGGCTGCGGTAGGCCGGCGCGCAGGAGGTCTCGGGGCCTATGCGGAGATAGTCGAGGCCGTCGTCCTCAAGTTTGGAGCAGATTTCGTCGACGGCCCGGTTGGTGTAGGAGAGCAGCAGCACACTTGCGCGCTCTTCGGTGAGTTCTTCGCGAAGAGTGCTCATAAGGCCGTAGGAGGTCTTGCCAGTGCCCGGTGGGCCGATGATGAGGAAAAGTTCGCGGGCCTGCTTCACGCGCAGTGCGAGGCTGTTGAAGTCGCCGTGGTCGAGGCGGAGCCGCTGCGAGCTGTCGATGGCCGGGGCGCGGCGGCACAGGAGCAGGTCGCGCCGCTGCGCCGGCATCGTCAGGAAAGCCTGTACACCTTGATAAAGCCCGCTGAAAGAGGCATCCATGAAGTCGTGCTCTATGGCCCAGAGCTCGGCGGAGGGGTCGATGAAAGGCAGGGCGCTCGACTGCGGGAAGCGCAGCTCCAGCGTGATGGTGCGGGCTGAGATCTCGGTGATGGTGCAGCGGAACACCATCGTGCGGCGTGCATCGGGCTCGCCACCGCGGGCGTAGGGGTAGAGTATGACCATGTCGCCGATGCGGAAGTTGGCCATGTCGTGCTTGCCGTCGTCGGCGAACGACAGGCACAGCGTGCTCACCGCCCCGCTGTGGGTGCTGTCGGGGCTGATGAGCGCGAGGCCGGCGAAGATATTTCCGGCCTCGGTCTTTTCGGCCAGGCTGTTCTGCCAGAGGGCTGCGAAGCCCGATGCCTGTTTGCTCTTGTTGCCGGTCTTTGCCAACTGATGCTCGAGGGCCACGAAGCGCAGCATACGGAAGTAATAGCTGCGTGAGAGGCTGTCGGCATCGCGGATAGGGTTGAGCACCGCTTCGAGCTGCGGTCTCTGGAAAGCATCCCAGAGCTTGCCCGAGGCACGTGTGGCGAGAGCTTCGGGGGTGAGCCCGCGCAGGAAGCCGTCGTCGCCCTCGGCCAGGCGCTCCATATACCACACACTCATGTTGCGGATCTCGAGGGCGTCGCCGAGGAGTTGGTCGGCAAAGCCGGGCGAAATCAGCGGGCGAGAGTAGCGCGAGTACATCAGGAAGGCGCTCAGGTGCCCGTCGTTGGCGCGGTACACCTCGGGGAAGTTGTAGCGGATGAGCGCCATGTAGAGCAGCAGCTGCACATAGTGCTCGGTGCGCTGGCGAGGCACGCTGTAGTCGGCCTGCGGCCATTCGCCCTTGCCTGCTTTCTGCTCGATGAGCACACGGTAGTCGAGCTGAAGGAGGTCCATACGCCCTTGCAGACCCAATGCTTCGGATATGAACACGGGCTCGAGCATCACCTTGCGCGGGTCGAAATCGCGCACATGCTTGGGTAGATGAGAGCCCACGGCTGCGGCGATGTTGGCAAGCTGTCGGCGCCCCTGCTCGTGGAAGTCGTCGCCGCCCGGCGGCGTGGCCACCAGGCGGTGGGCATTGGCGCGGAAGAAGTCGCGCACGGCATCCTCGTAGCGAGGTGGGCCGCTGTGGATGCACGTGTCGAGGAGCTGCGAGGCGAAGTTGCCAAGGTCGATGGCACGGCTTGCCGCTGCCGGCGACAGCATCTTCACAATGCCTGTGCGGGCATCGGTGCCGTAGCTCTCGAAGCAGCGCGCTATGCCGGTGATATTCATGAGCATGTCGGGCTCGTAGATGATATACTCGGCGCATATCGAACCGCTGCCTTGGCGCGGACCGATGAGGTTGAGCTGAGTGCCCGCCTTGGCTATGGTACCGATATATGCTTCCTCGGGGCGGAGCACCACGCGGAGCTCTCGCGGCTGCTCTTCGTCGGATATGCAGATGAGCACATTGTCGCTCACTTCCTGCACGGCCACACGCAGATAAGCGGCGGCGCTCTCACGCCTTACTTCGGAGCGCGGCGGCGGAGCGGATATGGCCGCCGGAGTGTCGCCGCAGAGCAGGAGCAGCAACTCCCGCACGGCCTCGGTGTCGGCACCTATATAAGCCCTGAGCTCTTCCTCGCTGAGCAGGGCGTGGCGGCGGATGCGCACGCGGGCTCCGTGCACGGCACGCCTGAGCTCCTCGGGAGCCCGATGTTCGCGGAGCAGATAGTCGGTCTTTGCGAAAGGACCTGAAAAATTAATCGACGAGGCCGCCGTGGCCTCGTCGATAATACTGTGGAAGACTCCTGCCAGAGCGCTGTAGCGGATCTGCACCGTGGCCTCGGATGCTGAGATGAGAGCGAGCTCGGCCAGATAGTCGGTGGAAAAATCGCAGCAGTCCACGAGATATGTACGGTTCTTATTCTACGGTCCAGGTCTCGCCGGCGAGAATCATGTCGCGCAGGCAGGTGAAACCTTTGCGGGCGCGCACTTCCTCTACCTGCATGCTCACGCCTTCGTCGTAGGTGGGAGCTGCCACATCGCGGATCACGCCCAGGGCGAGCGGGAGCTCTCCCAGGCCGTCCATCATGGCAAGCTGCTGGTGCAGGAAGTTCGAGGGGGTGTGTGCGTCGTGCACCAGCACGTCGTCGATGGTGTAGCCGTCCTCGCCCACGGTCACAGCCTTGAGCAGGAAGCCGTCGCGCACGAGGCCGCGGTTCATTTCCTTGCCGAAGAGCATCTTTTCGCCATGGCGTAGGGTGATTGTGCGGTCGGCACGCACCTCGCGGTCGGTGATTATACTGTGGATGCCGTTGTTGAAAATCACGCAGTTCTGCAGGATTTCTACCACCGAGGTGCCTTTGTGGCGTGCTGCGGCGGCAAGGACTTCCTGCGATGTGGCGAGCTCGACATCGATGGAGCGGGCGAAGAAATTGCCGCGGGCTCCGAACACGAGCTCTGCCGGGATGAAGGGGTCTTCAACGGTGCCGTAGGGGCTCGACTTGCTCACGAAGCCTCGGTCGCTCGTGGGGGAGTACTGTCCCTTGGTGAGGCCGTAGATTTTGTTGTTGAAGAGCACGATGTTGATGTCGATGTTGCGGCGCACGGCATGGATGAAGTGGTTGCCGCCGATGGCGAGGCCGTCGCCGTCGCCCGAAATCTGCCATACTGTCATCTCGGGGTTGGCCACCTTGAAGCCCGTAGCCACTGCGGCGGCACGGCCGTGGATGGTGTGGAAGCCGTAGGTGTTCATGTAGTAGGGCAGGCGCGACGAGCATCCGATGCCCGAGATTACGGCTGTCTTGTGCGGGGGCACGCCCAGTGTCGCCATAGCCTTGTGGAGGGTGTTGAGGATGGCGTGGTCGCCACAGCCGGGGCACCAGCGCACGGCCTGGTCGCTTTTATAGTCGGCAGGGGTATATGTCTTGATTTCTTCCATTGTTTACTCCTCCATAAGTTTGGTGGTACGTTCGATTACTTCACTCACGGCGAAAGGCTGACCCTGCACTTTGTTGATGCGCAGCACGCGGGTGTCGGGGAAGCGGCTCTGCAGGAAGTCGGCAAACATGCCGGTGTTGAGCTCGGCCACAATCACGCGCTTGTAGCGGGCGAGCACCTCGCCTGTATTGGCGGGCAGTGGGTTGATGTAGCGGAAGTGGGCGAAAGCCACGGGCTTGCCCTGGGCGCACATCTCTTCGGCGGCGGTGCGAAGGTGGCCGTAGGTGCCGCCCCAGCCGATGAGGAGGGTGTCGGACTCCGGCTCGCCGAGCACCTCGAGGGCGGGGATGTCGGTGGCGATGTTGGCAATCTTTTGGCGGCGCAGCTCAACCATCTTCTCGTGGTTGACGGCATCGGTGGAGATAGCGCCTGTGCGCGGGTCTTTCTCGAGACCTCCGAGGCGGTGCTGTGCGCCTTCGGTTCCGCTCACGGGCCAGTAGCGACCGAGGCTCTCGGTGCGCACGTAGGGGCGCCAGCTGTGGTCGGCAAGCATGTCGGCGGGCACGTCGGGTGTCTTTATGGCCGGGAACTCGTCGGCGGTGGGTATGCGCCAGGCCGAGGAGCCGTTGCCTATGAATGCGTCGCTCAGGAGTATCACGGGTGTCATGTGCTCTACGGCTATGCGGCAGGCTTCAAAAGCCATGGTGAAGCAGTCGGTGGGTGAGCACGGTGCCACCACGGCTACGGGCGACTCGCCGTTTCGGCCGTAGAGAGCCTGCATCAGGTCGGTCTGCTCGGTCTTGGTAGGCAGGCCGGTGGAGGGGCCGCCGCGCTGCACGTCGATCACCACCAGCGGGAGCTCGGCCATCACGGCAAGGCCTATGCCTTCGCTCTTGAGTGCGAGGCCGGGACCCGAGGTCGAAGTCACGGCCAGGTTTCCGGCAAAAGAAGCACCGATGGCCGAGCATACGCCGGCGATCTCGTCTTCCATCTGGCAGGCTTTCACACCGAGGTCCTTGCGCTTGGCAAGCTCGTGGAGGATGTCGGTGGCGGGGGTGATGGGGTAGGAGCCGAGGAAGAGCGGGCGTCCGCACTTCTCCGAGGCCATGATCAGGCCCCATGCTGTGGCGGTGTTGCCGTTGATGTCGGTGTAGACGCCCGGGCATGGATCGTTGGTCTCCACGCGGTAGGTGCTTACAGATGCGTGTATGTTGTGGCCGTAGTCGTATCCGGCACGGAGTACTTTGGCGTTTGCTTCGTATACGGCCGGCTTCTTGGCGAATTTATTGCGGAGCATACGGTCGGCGCTTTCGAGCGGACGGTCGAACAGCCAGCACACAAGGCCGAGGGCGAAGATATTGCGGCACTTAAGCACGCTTTTGTTGTCGAGACCGCTCTCTGCAAGGGCTGCCTTCGTCATCGTTGTGACAGGAACCTCAACGACTTGTGCCTTGATGCCAAGCTCCGCGATGGGGTCGGCAGTGGCATACTGGGCTTTCTTGAGGTCGGCTTCCTTGAAGGAGTCGATGTCGGCGATAATCACGCCGCCGGGCTTTAGGAACTTGTGGTTGGTCTTGAGCGCTGCGGCATTCATTGCCACCAGCACATCGCACGCATCGCCGGGAGTGTGCACGCCCGTGCCTACACTTACCTGAAAGCCTGATACGCCGCCGAGCGAGCCCTGTGGCGCGCGGATTTCTGCGGGATAGTCGGGGAAAGTAGACACCTGGTTGCCCAGACCGGCCGACACATTGGTGAAGATGTTACCGGCCAGCTGCATGCCGTCGCCCGAGTCGCCCGAGAAGCGTACAACCACTTTGTCGAGTGTCTTTACATTGGTCTTTTCCAACATTACTGCTTGCTAATTAAGGTTTTGCTTAGTGTTATGGTATAGATTTGCGGCAAGTGCCGCTATGTAGCTGCAAATGTACGCAGAAAAATCCGAATAATAAAATTGTAGAGATATAAGTTATGAGGTATGAGATATGAGATGTGAGTTTGTTTTCGGCGGGGGTTGGAGGGCTATTCGTGCGTTTCTTCCTTTCCCCTTGCTGACTTTCCTGGGTTTTGAAACCCCACTGCAGGGTTGCGGGGGATAATGAAATCCCCCGCGGCGGGAAGTCTCCAAGAAAGGGAAAAGCTCGCATAATTCCCATATTCGGTCGCTATCTTTGCGCGCAATATGCAGCACCACGCCCGCACATACCGCAGAGTCGACATCACAGCCCCGTTCCGCCGATGGCACGGGGCGCCACTGCGTTGGAGTGAGCGTAGTGCCATATTCACCATGGAGCGACAGCGCAGGCGCACAGGCGTAGTCCGTGCACATATCATCGACCCGCCCGGCCACGACAGCACAGCCGTGCTGCTCTCATACATCAGCTGGCTCCAGCACCTCAACCCCGACCTCGACACCTGCATCATAGCCGAGCGTCGCCCAATAGCCAAAGCACTCGGCCTGCGACTCTTCCGCCCGCCAACATGCACGGCGAGCCACGCCAGAGTCGACCGCATCCGTGGCACCACCTTCCAGATATGCCTCGTCCACGGACTCCATCCCGCCTACGCGCGCATCATCAACCGCGTCATAAATCCAATACTCATCAACGACTACCCCGGCACAGTCCTCATATACCACACCCCCGAGAACCGCCGCCTACCCGACCTCCCCTCAAAGTTCGAACCCCAAATCTCCCTCGCCGACTACAGAGCCCTCGCTACCGTCCCCGCCACCACCGCCGCGGGGGATCTCAGAATCCCCCGCAACCCTACAGTGGGGTTTCCAAACCCTGGAAAGTCAGAAATGCA
>JAMPHP010000001.1:471041-529082 GCA_023663365.1 Muribaculaceae bacterium
GTTTAGCTCAGTTGGTAGAGCACTGGTCTCCAAAACCAGGTGTCGGGAGTTCGAGCCTCTCAACCCGTGCTAAAAACACGAACTAATGAAACTAAAACTACTGACGAATATACAGGAGAGCTACGACGAACTCCGTTACAAGACCTCCTGGCCTTCCAAAAAGCAACTGGTGAAGTCGGCTATCATCGTGATGATTGCTTCCGTGATTATCGCCCTGATAATCTTCCTCATGGATCAGATAGTCGACCGTCTGATGCACTTCATTTACAGCTTTTAGTTCATTCTAATCCTATCTCAAAGTGGCAACTTCAATGACGGAAAATAAAAAAGGGTGGTACGTGCTTCGTGCCATCTCCGGCAAAGAGGCGCAGGTAAAGGAAATCATCGAAGGCTCGATGAAGCGCTCCGACCTGGGCAAATTTGTCTTTCAGGTATTGATTCCCACCGAGAAGGTGATGACACTCCGCAACGGTAAAAAAGTAATCAAGGAGAAAAATCTCTATTCGGGTTACGTCTTTATCGAAGCCATTCTCACGGGTGAGGTAATTCACGAGCTCACTAACACTACAAATGTTATTGACTTCCTTCGTGGCCGCGAGAAGAATTCACAGCCTGAGCGCCTGCGCGAGGCTGAGGTGATGCGGATGCTCGGTGCAGCCGATGAAATAGCCGAGGCCGAGGCCGAAGGCATCAACGACTACATGGTGGGCGAAAGTGTCAAGGTGAACGATGGACCTTTCAAGGATTTCATCGGCGTGATCGAGGAGGTGAACCGCGAGAAACGCAAGCTGAAAGTGATGATCAAGATATTTGATCGCAAGACACCTTTGGAACTCGATAATTCGCAAGTAGAGCGCCAATGATTTTAGCTTTGACCCCGCTATGTTACGAGCGGATCAAAGTTTTTCTTTGCGCAGATTCTTTTAATTTTTAAGTATTAAACCAATGGCTAAAGAAATTGCTGGACAAATCAAATTGCAGATTAAAGGTGGTGCTGCCAATCCTTCGCCTCCTGTAGGCCCCGCTCTCGGTTCGAAGGGTATCAACATCATGGAATTTTGCAAGCAATTCAATGCCCGCACCCAGGACAAAGCCGGTAAGATTCTTCCTGTAGTAATCACATACTACACCGACAAGTCGTTTGACTTCGTTGTAAAGACTCCCCCGGTAGCTGTTCAACTCAAGGAAGTCACCCACGTGAAGTCCGGCTCCAAGGAGCCCAACCGCACCAAAGTGGCTGAAATCACCTGGGACCAGGTGCGCGCTATTGCTGCCGACAAAATGCCTGACCTCAACTGCTTTACCATAGAATCCGCTATGCGTATGGTTGCCGGTACGGCCAGAAGTATGGGTATCACCGTCAAAGGAGAGTTCCCCTCTAACAACTAAAAAACTTCACTTGATATGAGTAAACTCACGAAAAATCAGAAGTTGGCCTTATCCAAGCTTGAAGCCGGGAGGACTTATACCTTGGCAGAGGCTGCTGAACTGGTGAAGGAAATGACCTTTACGAAGTTCGATGCATCTCTCGACATCGATGTCCGTCTGGGCGTAGACCCCCGCAAAGCCAACCAGATGGTACGTGGCGTGGTGACTCTTCCTCACGGAACGGGCAAGACCGTGCGCGTGCTTGTGCTTTGCACCCCCGATGCTGAAGCCGCAGCAAAAGCTGCCGGAGCCGATTACGTAGGCCTCGATGAATATATCGAAAAAATCAAAGGTGGTTGGACCGATGTTGATATCATCATCACCCAGCCCGCTATCATGGGTAAGATTGGTGCCCTTGGCCGTATACTCGGTCCTCGCGGCCTGATGCCTAACCCCAAGAGCGGCACAGTGACGATGGACGTCGCCAAGGCTGTAGAGGAAGTAAAGAAAGGTAAGATTGACTTCAAGGTCGACAAGAACGGTATCGTACACTCGTCGATTGGCAAGGTATCTTTCGAGCCCAAGCAGATGACCGACAATGCTCGCGAATTTGTCAACACTCTGATCAAACTCAAGCCCGCCACCGCCAAAGGCACATATATCAAGAGCATTTATCTTTCCAGCACCATGAGTCCGGGCGTGAAAATCGACCCCAAATCGATTGAGGCTTAACCCCTAAAACACCGAAGACAATGAAAAAGGAAGATAAAGGTATTATCATCAGCAAGATTGCTGAGACCATCAAGGAGTACAACTGCTTCTACCTTGTAGAGACCGCCGGCCTTGATGCAGAGAAAACCTCTGAGCTCCGCCGTGCCTGCTTCAACGCCGACATCAAACTCGTCGTTGTAAAGAACACACTTCTCCACAAAGCGCTTGAGACACTGGAAGGCGACTACAGCGAGCTCTACGGTGTGCTGAAAGAGAGCACCTCTCTGATGTGCTGCAACGTGGGCAACGCTCCCGCCAAGCTCCTCAAAGACTTTGTAAAGAAAGGCGACACACTGCCCCTTCTTAAGGGTGCATACGTAGAGGAAACCGCCTATATCGGAGCTGACCAGCTCGACACCCTTGCCTCTATCAAGAGCAAGAACGAGCTCATCGCCGATGTTGTGGCTCTTCTGCAATCTCCCGCCAAGAACGTTGTATCGGCTCTCCAGTCGGGCGCCGGCAAGCTTCATGGCATCCTCGAGACCCTCTCGAAGAAAGAAAACTAAACCAACGATTAAAAAACCAAAAAAAATCATACAAAAATGGCAGATTTAAAAGCTTTTGCTGAACAACTCGTAAACCTCACTGTCAAGGAAGTAAACGAACTTGCCCAGATCCTCAAAGACGAATACGGCATCGAACCCGCCGCAGCTGCTGTTGCTGTTGCAGCCGGCCCCGCCGCTGCCGGTGCAGCTGCTGAAGAGAAATCTTCGTTCGACGTAGTCCTCAAGGCTGCCGGTGGCGAGAAACTGAAAGTCGTTAAGCTCGTGAAAGAACTTACCGGTCTTGGCCTCAAGGAAGCTAAGGAAATGGTAGACGGTGCACCCAGCGTCGTTAAGGAAGGCCTCGCCAAAGCCGATGCTGAAGCTCTCAAGGCTCAGCTCGAAGAAGTAGGCGCCGAAGTCGAGCTCAAATAATACTGTCTGACTACCAGACAAATAGGTTAAGAATCCCCATGTCGGGTGATTCTTAACCTTTTGTGTCGTTAAAAGCGTCTGTCCTCCACGGGTCTGCCGACATACCGGGGCAACAGTCCGCAGCGCATGCTCATCGCGGACTTCTTTCAGCCGAACGGCGGCCAACCGTAGCCGCTGCCCCGCGTGTTGATTTCGGTTCGTAAAGCAGTGAGTCAGGCACGGCACAAAGCAAAAAATAAACCAATTACGGCTACAAAATATTTCACATAATAGATGTCAGCTACGATAGACAAACCCCGCATTAACTTTGCCACGGTAAAGAACCCGCTTCCTTACCCTGACTTTCTGGAAGTGCAGCTAAAGTCGTTCCGCGATTTCTTCCAGCTGGACACTCCTCCGGAACACCGCACCAACGAGGGCCTTTACAAGGTGTTCGCCGAGAACTTCCCTATCTCCGACACCCGCAACAACTTCAACCTCGAGTTCCTCGACTACTACATCGATCCTCCCCGGTACACTATCGAGGAGTGTCTTGAACGCGGCTACTCGTACAGTGTGCCCCTGAAGGCCAAACTGAAACTTTCGTGCACCGACCCCGACCACGAGGATTTCGCCACTGAGATCCAGGATGTATACCTGGGTCAGATACCTTACATGACCGAGAAGGGTACCTTTGTGATCAACGGTGCCGAGCGTGTGGTTGTGTCGCAGCTTCACCGTTCGCCCGGTGTGTTCTTCGGACAGAGCACCCATGCCAACGGCACCAAGCTCTACTCTGCCCGCATCATCCCCTTCCGCGGCTCATGGATAGAGTTTGCCACTGACATCAACAATGTGATGTATGCCTACATCGACCGCAAGAAGAAGCTCCCCGTGACCTCACTTCTGCGTGCGATCGGTCTTGAAAGCGATAAGGAAATCATCGACATCTTCGGCCTTGCCGAGGAAGTGAAGGTGAACAAGACCAACCTCAAGAAAGCCATCGGCCGCAAGCTGGCCGCCCGCGTGCTCAAGACATGGACCGAGGAGTTCTCCGACGACGATACCGGTGAGGTAACAACCGTTGAGCGCAACGATGTAATTCTCGACCGCGAGACTATCCTTGCCGAGGAGCACATCGAAGAAATCCTCAAGTCGGGTGTTCCCTCCATCCTGCTTCACAAGGAAGATGCCACCACCACCGACTACTCGATCATCTTCAACACACTTCAGAAAGATACCACCAACTCCGAGCAGGAGGCTATCCAGTACATCTACCGACAGCTGCGCAACGCGGAGCCACCGGACGATGCAGCCGCCCGTGAGGTGATCCAGAACCTCTTCTTCTCGGAGAAGCGCTACGACCTCGGTGAAGTAGGCCGCTACCGCATCAACCGCAAGCTCGGCCTTACCACATCGCCCGATGTGCGTGTTCTCACCAAGGAAGACATCATCGCCATCATCCGCTACCTTATCGAGCTGATCAACACCCGCGCTGATGTCGACGATATCGACCACCTCAGCAACCGCCGCGTGCGCACCGTGGGCGAGCAGCTCTACAACCAGTTCGGTGTAGGCCTCAACCGCATGGCACGCACTATCCGCGAGCGCATGAACGTGCGCGACAACGAGGTGTTTACCCCCACCGACCTTATCAACGCCAAGACGATATCGTCGGTAATCAACACATTCTTCGGCACCAACGCACTGTCGCAGTTCATGGACCAGACCAACCCTTTGGCCGAAATCACACACAAGCGCCGTATGTCGGCCCTCGGCCCCGGCGGTCTGTCGCGTGAGCGTGCCGGCTTCGAGGTCCGCGACGTGCACTACACTCACTATGGCCGTCTGTGCCCGATCGAGACTCCTGAAGGCCCGAACATCGGTCTTATCAGCTCGCTCTGCGTGTATGCCAAGATCAATGACCTCGGCTTCATCGAGACACCCTACCGCAAGGTAGAGGATGCCAAGGTGAACCTCAACAACGACGAGGTGGTGTACCTCACCGCCGAAATCGAGGAGGGCAAGACCATCGCACAGGGCAATGCCCCGCTCAATGCCGACGGTACATTCATCCGCAACAAGGTGAAGGCCCGCCGCGACGCCGACTTCCCCGTGGTAGCTCCCGACCAGGTAGAGCTCATGGATGTGTCGCCCGCGCAGATTGCCTCCATCGCCGCATCGCTCATCCCCTTCCTCGAGCACGACGACGCCAACCGCGCCCTCATGGGATCGAACATGATGCGCCAGGCCGTTCCTCTGATGCGCTCCGAAGCACCTATCGTAGGTACGGGCATCGAGGCTCAGCTTGCCCGCGACAGCCGCACCCAGATTGCCGCCGAAGGCGAAGGTGTGATTGAATTTGTCGACGCCACCGTGATCCGCATCCGCTACGACCGCACCGAAGAGGAAGAGTTCGTGGCTTTCGAGGATGCCGTGAAGGAATACCGCATCCCGAAGTGGCGCAAGACCAACCAGAGCACCACCATCGACCTTCGCCCGATCTGCAAGAAGGGTCAGCGCGTGAAGGCCGGCGATATCCTCACCGAAGGCTATGCCACCGAGAACGGCGAGCTCGCCCTCGGCCGCAACCTCAAGGTAGCGTTCATGCCTTGGAAGGGCTACAACTATGAGGACGCCATCGTGCTCAACGAGCGCGTTGTGCGCGACGACATCCTCACTTCGGTTCACGTGGACGAGTACGCTCTCGAAGTGCGCGAGACCAAGCGCGGTATGGAAGAGCTCACCTCCGACATCCCCAACGTGAGCGAGGATGCCACCAAGGACCTCGACGAGCGCGGTATCATCCGCGTAGGCGCACATGTGGTGCCCGGCGACATCATGATCGGTAAGATTACGCCGAAGGGCGAATCCGATCCCACACCTGAGGAAAAACTCCTCCGTGCCATCTTCGGCGACAAGGCCGGCGATGTGAAGGACGCTTCGCTCAAGGCATCGCCCTCGCTCAAGGGTGTGGTAATCGGCACCAACCTCTTCAGCCGCGCCGCCAAGAAAAAGAAGAGCAAGAGCGCCAATGCCCTCCTGCCCAAGCTCGACGAAGAATACGAAGCCAAGCTCGACAAGCTCCTCGGTGTGCTGGTCGACAAGCTCCTCGTGCTCACCGACGGCCTCACTTCCAACGGTGTGGTAGACTTCCTCGGCAGCGAAATCGTGCCCAAGGGCGCCAAGTTCACCGCCGGCGTGCTCCGCTCCATCAACTACGACACACTGAGCCTCTCCAACTGGACAGGCGACGAGCATAAGAACGACCTCATCCGCCGCACTATCGTCAACTACCTGCAGAAGTTCAAGGAAATCGACGCCGAGCTCCGCCGCAAGAAGTTCGACATCTCAATCGGCGACGAGCTCCCCTCGGGCATCATGCAGATTGCCAAGGTCTACATCGCCAAGAAGCGCAAAATCAGCGTGGGCGACAAGATGGCCGGCCGCCACGGTAACAAGGGTATCGTGTCGCGCATCGTGCGCCAGGAAGACATGCCTTTCCTTGCCGACGGTACTCCCGTGGACATCGTGCTGAACCCTCTGGGTGTGCCTTCGCGAATGAACCTCGGTCAGGTATTCGAGACCGTGCTCGGCTGGGCCGGCCGCGAGCTTGGCGAGAAATTCGCCACGCCGATCTTCGACGGTGCCAGCATGGACGACCTCAACGCATGGACCGACAAGGCCGGCGTACCCCGCTACGGTAAGACCTACCTCTACGACGGCGGTACGGGCGAGCGCTTCGACCAGCCTGCAACCGTAGGTGTGATCTACATGCTCAAGCTCGGCCACATGGTAGAGGACAAGATGCACGCCCGCTCCATCGGTCCGTACTCACTCATCACCCAGCAGCCTCTCGGCGGTAAAGCCCAGTTCGGTGGCCAGCGCTTCGGTGAGATGGAAGTCTGGGCGCTCGAAGCCTTCGGCGCCGCCCACATCCTTCAGGAAATCCTCACCATCAAGAGTGACGACGTGAACGGCCGCAGCAAGGCATACGAAGCCATCGTCAAGGGCGACGCCATGCCTACCCCGGGCATCCCCGAATCGCTCAACGTGCTTCTGCATGAGCTCCGCGGCCTCGGTCTGAGCATCAATCTGGAGAACTGATCACTCCGCCACCTCTCTCCTCCCATTTAATTCTATAAAAGACACACCACACAATATATGGCTTTTAGAAAAGAAAATAAAGCAAAAAACGTGTTCTCGAAGATTTCAATCGGCCTCGCATCGCCCGAAGAAATCCTCGCCAACTCGAGCGGTGAAGTTCTCAAGCCCGAAACCATAAACTACCGCACCTACAAGCCCGAGCGCGACGGCCTCTTCTGCGAGCGCATCTTCGGCCCGGTGAAAGACTATGAGTGCCACTGCGGTAAGTACAAGCGCATCCGCTACAAAGGCATCGTGTGCGACCGCTGCTCGGTAGAAGTGACCGAGAAGAAAGTACGCCGCGAGCGCATGGGTCACATCCGCCTTGTGGTGCCTGTGGCTCACATCTGGTACTTCCGCTCACTCCCCAATAAAATCGGCTACCTTCTCGGCCTTCCCTCCAAGAAGCTCGATGCCGTGATCTACTACGAGCGCTATGTGGTAATCAATCCCGGTGCCGCCGCCGACATCAAGATAGGCCCTGCCGGCAACGGCGTGCAGAAGCTCGACCTCCTCACCGAGGAAGAATACTTCGAGGTGATGGAGCAGCTCCCCCGCGAGAACGCCCTTCTCGAAGACGGCCATCCCGACAAGTTCGTGGCCAAGATGGGTGCCGAGGCTATCTACGACCTCCTCAAGGACCTCGACCTCGACAGCCTGAGCTACCAGCTCCGCCACCAGGCCAACCAGGAAGGCTCGCAGCAGCGCAAGACCGAAGCCCTCAAGCGCCTTCAGGTGGTTGAGTCGTTCCGTGCGTCGCGCAACCGCAACAAACCCGAGTGGATGATACTTCAGGCCGTGCCTGTGACACCTCCCGAACTGCGTCCTCTCGTGCCTCTGGACGGTGGCCGCTTCGCCACCTCGGACCTCAACGACCTCTACCGTCGTGTGATTATCCGCAACAACCGCCTCAAGCGCCTCATCGAAATCAAGGCTCCCGAAGTAATTCTCCGCAACGAGAAGCGTATGCTTCAGGAAGCCGTAGACTCGCTTCTCGACAACTCGCGCAAGTCGTCGGCCGTGAAGAGCGATGCCAACCGCCCCCTCAAGTCGCTCTCCGACTCGCTCAAGGGTAAGCAGGGCCGCTTCCGTCAGAACCTCCTCGGTAAGCGCGTTGACTACTCTGCCCGCTCGGTAATCGTCGTAGGCCCTGAGCTTAAGATGCACGAGTGCGGTCTGCCCAAAAACATGGCCGCCGAGCTCTACAAGCCCTTCATCATCCGCAAGCTCATCGAGCGCGGCATCGTGAAGACCGTGAAGAGTGCCAAGAAAATCGTCGACCGCAAGGAACCCGTGGTATGGGATATCCTCGAGTACGTGATGAAAGGCCACCCAGTGCTGCTCAACCGTGCCCCGACACTTCACCGCCTCGGTATCCAGGCCTTCCAGCCCAAGCTCATCGAAGGCAAGGCTATCCAGCTTCACCCGCTGGCATGTACGGCATTCAACGCCGACTTCGACGGCGACCAGATGGCCGTTCACCTTCCCCTTGGCAACGAAGCCATCCTCGAGGCACAGATGCTCATGCTCGGTGCCCACAACATCCTCAACCCCGCCAACGGTGCTCCTATCACCGTGCCTTCGCAGGATATGGTGCTCGGTCTGTACTACATCACCAAGCTCCGCCGCGGCGACAAGGGTGAGGGCCACACATTCTACGGCCCCGAGGAGGCTCAGATTGCTTTCAATGAAGGCAAAATCACCCTCCACGCGCCCATCAACGTGCTTGTCGACGACGTCGACGAAAACGGCAACAAGGTGCGCCATCTTGTGAAAGACACTTCCGTAGGCCGCGTGCTGGTGAACCAGTATGTGCCCGAGGAAATAGGATATATCAACACCCTCATCTCGAAGAAATCGCTCCGCGACATCATCGCCCGCGTGATCAAGAAGTGCGGTATTCCGCGCTCGGCCCAGTTCCTCGACGACATCAAGAACCTCGGCTATCACATGGCATTCAAGGGCGGTCTGTCGTTCAACCTCGGCGACGTGCTCATCCCTGCAGAGAAAGAGCAGATTGTGGCCGACGGCTACCGCCAGGTAGAGGAAGTGATGGACAACTTCCAGATGGGCTTCATCTCCGATAAAGAACGCTATCAGCAGATCATTGATATCTGGACACAGGTCAACGCCCGCCTCACCAACATCCTGATGAAGCAGATGGCCGAGGCCAACCAGGGCTTCAACGCCATCTACATGATGCTCGACTCGGGTGCCCGTGGTTCGAAGGACCAGATCCGCCAGCTGGCCGGTATGCGTGGTCTTATGGCCAAGCCTCAGAAAGCCGGTGCCGAAGGCGGACAGATCATCGAGAACCCGATTTTGGCGAACTTCAAGGAAGGCCTCTCGGTGCTCGAGTACTTCATCTCGACTCACGGTGCCCGCAAGGGTCTTGCCGATACCGCCCTTAAGACCGCCGACGCCGGTTATCTCACCCGCCGTCTGGTCGACGTTGCACACGACGTAATCATCAACGAGGAAGACTGCGGCACCCTCCGCGGCCTCGTATGCACCGCCGTGAAGAACAACGACGAGGTAGTAGCCTCGCTCGGCGAGCGCATCCTCGGCCGTGTGTCGGTTCACGACATCATCGATCCCCAGACCGGCGAACTCATCGTTGCCGCCGGCGAGGAAATCAAGGACGATGCCGCCGACCGCATCGACGCATCGCCCATCGAGAGCGTGGAAATCCGCTCGGTGCTCACCTGCGAAAGCAAGCGCGGCGTGTGCGCCAAGTGCTACGGCCGCAACCTCTCGAACCTCCGCATGGTGCAGAAGGGCGAGGCTGTAGGTGTGATTGCAGCACAGTCGATCGGCGAGCCCGGTACACAGCTTACCCTCCGTACGTTCCACGTCGGTGGTGTGGCAACCAACATCTCCGCTACCTCGAAACTTACCTCGAAGTACGAAGGCAAGCTCGAGATTGAAGAGCTCCGCACCGTGGACTTTGAAGGCTCCATCGAGGGCGACGAAGCCGCACAGGCAGCCAAGAGCGTGAAGGTGGTAGTTGGCCGTCTTGCCGAAATGCGCATCATCGACAACAACACCGGCATGCAGCTCATGAGCGCTGCCATCCCCTACGGCTCGAAGCTCTACTTCGGCGAGGGCGACCAGATCAAGCCCGGCGACGTAATCTGCGAATGGGACCCCTTCAACAACGTAATCGTATCGGAGACCGGCGGTAAGATTCACTACACCGACCTCATCGAAGGTGTGACCTACCGCAACGACACCGAAGGCCACCAGATGGCTGAGGACCGCGTGATCATCGAAAGCCGCGACCGCCAGCATGTGCCCTCTGTCGAAATCCAGAGTCCAGCCGGCGAGACCCTCGCCACCTACTCACTCCCCGTAGGCGCACACCTCATCTTCAAGGAAGGCGACGAAATCAAGGCCGGTGAGACCTTCGCCAAGATTACCCGCAGCACCGGCGGTGCCGGCGACATCACGGGCGGTCTGCCCCGCGTGACCGAGCTCTTCGAAGCCCGCAACCCCTCGAATCCCGCAGTGGTATCGGAGGTCGACGGCCAGGTGAAGTTCGGCAAGGTAAAACGCGGCAACCGCGAAATCACCGTCATCCCCAAGTACGGCGATCCGAAGAAGTACCTTGTGCCCCTGTCGAAGCAAATTCTTGTGCAGGAGAACGACATCGTGCGTGCCGGCACCCCCATCTCCGACGGTGCCATCACGCCTGCCGACATCCTCAACATCATGGGCCCGACCGCCGTTCAGGAGTACATCGTGAACGAGGTTCAGGACGTATACCGTATGCAGGGTGTGAAGATTAACGACAAACACTTTGAGGTGATCGTGCGCCAGATGATGCGCAAGGTGAAAATCCTCGACAGCGGCGATACCACCTTCCTCGAAGAGCAGATCGTGGACAAGCGCGACTTCATGGACGAGAACGACCGCATCTGGGATAAGAAAGTTGTGGTCGATGCCGGCGACAGCGAGACACTGCAGGAAGGCCAGATCATCACGGCCCGCCGCCTGCGCGACGAGAACTCGCTCCTGAAGCAGCGCGACCTCAAACCCGTGATTGTGCGCGACGCACAGCCCGCCACCTCCGAGCAGATACTTCAGGGTATCACCCGCTCCGCACTGCAGACCTCGAGCTTCATCTCGGCAGCATCCTTCCAGGAGACTACCAAGGTGCTCAACGAGGCCGCAATCCAGGGCAAGAGCGATCCTCTGGAGGGCATGAAGGAGAACGTGATCTGCGGTCACCTCATCCCTGCCGGTACCGGTCTCCGCGAGTACGACCGCCTCGTGGTAGGCAGCCGCGAAGACGATGCCGACATCCTCAACGACTATGCCGGTGAAATCACCGACGGTGTTGAGATGGCAGAAGTCATCAACGACTAATTCAATATCCTATATATCTGCAGCACCCGGGAGCCGTGAGCGCTTCCGGGTGCTTCTTTTGTGTAAACACCGCATCGACAATCGAAAAATACTTACAAGTGGGTATTGCCTCAATGAAGTGCAATCGCTACTTTTGCAAGCGGAAAACATAAATCACACGCAATGAAAGTAAAAGTACTATTCCTATCGCTTATTGGCGCCATGGCCATCTTCATGGCATCGTGCGGCGGCAAGCAGGCCGAGCAGGCCGAGACGAGCGCTATCAGCGTTGACTCCCTCATGTCGGCCGCTCCCGCTCTTCTCGGCGACACCGTGGATGTGAGCGGCTACTGCTCGCATCTGTGCAAGCACGGAGGCCGAAAGGCATTCCTCGTGGGTGCCGACACCGCAATCGTGCTCCGCTGCGAGGCTACCGCGGCAATGGGTGGAGCCTTCGCTCCCGACTGCATCGGAAAGACGCTCACCGTGCGCGGCGTGGTGCGCGAGAACCGCATCGACGAGGAGCAAGTGGCTGCCATGGAAGCCCGCCGTGCCGCCGCCGACTCCACAGCCCGCGCCCACGAGGCCTGCGACACAGAGAAAAAGGCACAAGGCCAGCAGGACATCGACACCTTCGAGGCCCGCATGGCCGACTACCGCAGCAAGATTGCCGCCCGCGCCGAAGCCGAGGGCAAGGCATATCTCTCTTTCTACTATCTCGAGGCTATCGGCTATACCGTAGACACTCCCGAAGCTGAGTAAGAAGCTTTGTTTGCTTTCTAAACAAGAAGCCCGCGTGATTGACTCACGCGGGCTTCTTGTTCGTTATTACGTAGATAAGGCTTAGCCGATGCCGTAGCCGGTGTAGTTGGACGGTGTGATGGTGTGCAACTCCGCACGGACATCTTCGCTGATACCCTCAAGCGAGTCGACGAAGCCTGCGATGGCTGCAGCATCGACCACAGAGTTGGTGCGCGTGAGAGCCTTAAGAGCCTCGTAGGGCTTGGGGTAGCCTTCGCGGCGGAGTATGGTCTGGATTGCTTCGGCAACGACGCTCCAGCAATCGTCGAGGTCGGCAGCGATGGCTGCTTCGTTGAGGATGAGCTTGCCGAGGCCTTTCATGGTGGACTCTACGGCGATGAGTGTATGCGCCAGAGGCACACCGATGTTGCGGAGGACAGTAGAGTCGGTGAGGTCGCGCTGGAGCCTCGATACGGGCAGCTTCGATGCCAGGAAGGTGAGGAGGGCGTTGGCCACGCCGAGGTTGCCCTCGGAGTTCTCAAAGTCGATGGGGTTGACCTTGTGGGGCATTGCCGACGAGCCAACTTCTCCGGCTTTGATCTTCTGCTTGAAGTAGTTCATCGAGATGTACTGCCATATATCGCGGTCGAGGTCGACGAGGATGGTGTTGAGGCGGGCGATGCCGTGGAAGATTGCGGCGAAGTTGTCATAGTTGGAAATCTGCGTGGTGAAGCGCTCGCGCCTGATGCCGAGCTTTTCGGCCAGGAAGGACTCGCCGAAAGAAATCCAATCGATGTGGGGGAAGGCCACGCGGTGGGCGTTGAAGTTGCCGGTGGCACCACCGAACTTACCGCTCAGAGGAGCAGACTCGAGTGCGGCGAGTTGCTCTTCAAGCCTGTATACGAATACTTTCAGCTCTTTGCCGAGGGTGGTGGGCGATGCGGGCTGGCCGTGGGTCTTGGCGAGCATAGCCACGGAGGCAAACTCCCCGGCAAGGGCGTCGAGGCGTGCGGTGAGCTCGCGGTACTTCGGCAGCATTACCTTGGCCAGGGCATCGCCGAGCATCATGGGGAAGGCGGTGTTGTTGATGTCCTGGGAGGTGAGCCCGAAGTGAATGAACTCCTTGCGCTCAGCCAGGCCTATGCGGTCAAAGCACTCCTTGATGAAGTACTCCACGGCCTTCACATCGTGGTTGGTGACGCTTTCGATATCTTTCACCTTCTGAGCGTCGTCGACGCTGAAGTCGGTGTAGATTGCACGCAGGGCGGCCTGCTGCTCCTGTGTGAGGGCAGGCAGCTGCGGCAGCCCCATGTGGGAGAGAGCAATGAAATACTCTACCTCCACTTTCACACGGTAGCGGATGGTGGCATACTCGGAGAAATACTCTGCGAGGGGTTCGCACTTGCCGCGGTAGCGGCCGTCGACGGGAGAAATTGCTGTAAGCATATCAGGTTGATGAGTGTGTATGAGAATACGTGTGTGGAAATCAGCCGATAAACGTGGGCTGCGGACGGAAAGAGTCGATGTGGCGGCGCTTCTTTTCTTCGAGGATTTCATCGACCACGAGGAAGATTGCGCTCTCCTCGACGTCGCCGAACTCGTCGTTTACGGCTGTTCCGAACATTCGCATCGTGGGCGATAGGCTCATGTAGGCGTGTACGAGGGGCGGAATCGTCTGACCGTGGGCGCGCACCTGCCGGTTGAGAATCAGGAAGTCGCTCTTATAGTCGTCGCCGCTGAAGATTTTTGCGAGGACTTCGTCGGGCGTGCCTGTGAGCAAGGGCTTGATCGGATGCACGAGGCCGTCGCGGTCGGGGAAATGCTTGTGAAGGAAATACAAAATCATATCGCGGCACGATGCGGTGTAGCTGGGGTACATAGTCACCTTGCCGAAGAGATATTTGATGTCGGGGTAAATCACTGTGAGTGAGCCGAGGCCGTCCCACAGGTTGTCGAGCACGTATATTGCTTTAGCACCGGCACGGGAGCTCTGATACTCGGGCCTTACGAACGAGCGCCCGAGCTCGAGAGTGTGCGGCAGGTAGTCGCGGATAAACTCGGGGGAGAAGTCGAACATGTGGCCGGTGGCTATGTTTGGCCTGCCGTTCTCGACCACGATGTCGCGGCCGCAGATGAAGCGGTAACCGCCGAGGATGAGCTTGCTTTCGGGATCCCACACTATGAGCTGGCTGCATGGGATTGGCATGATGTCGAACTCGTCGATATCGCAGTCTTTGCCCGAGCCGCCACCGGCACTGCGGAAAGAAATCTCGCGCAGGCGTCCTACCTCGCGCATCACGTTGGGCGAATTGTGGGCGTTGACCACGTAAATCTCGTTGCCGCCCTTGTTGGTGGCACGGAGGAAGCGCTCCGGTGTGAGCTCAGCCTCTATTAGCGCGGTATCGACCGGCGCAATGATTGGTTGATTCATTATTCGCTTGCTGAATTTTGTTTAGGTAAGGAGTAGACGAGGCTGCGGAGAGCGGCTGCCTCGGCCGCAGCATTGCGGCCACCCTGCAGCGATTGCCATCGGACAGGCTTGCCGCAGGTGAGTGTGAATGTCTTGCCTCGGGCGCGGAACATCTCGCGTGGCAGGAGCACCATCTCGAAGTTGAACTTTAAGCCCAAGCGCTTGCGGCGGCGGGCCCATCGGTAGAATGAGGGTGAGTTTGAGCCTCCGAAGTGCACCGGCACAATGTCGCGACGGCTCTCGATGGCTTTGTTTACCACCATCTTACGCCACTCAAGGTCGGCGATGGTGCCGTCGCTGCCGAGGCGCGACACCAGGCCGGCGGGATATATCACCACGGGGTCGTCGCCGGCGAGCACGGCATCGATCATCGCAGCCGAGCCACGGCTCTGGGCGCCGTGCTTGTTGATGGGCACGAAGCACTCGCCAAGGGGCTCCACGGCCATGAGCAGGTCGTTGACCACAAAGTGCACGGGGCGGCCGTAGTGCCTGCTCAGCCATGCAATCATGGTGATGCCGTCGAGGCCGCCGAGGGGATGGTTGCTCACAATGATGCAGCGCGGCGACTCGGGCAGCTTGTCGGCACCTCGCACATCAAGGCTGACGTCGAGGTGGCGCAGTACCCCTTCGCAGAAGTCGGCGCCGCGAAGAGGGAAGTTTTTCTCGAGCAGCTCGTTGAGCTCGTCCTGATGTATCAGGCGCTCCACAGCACGCACAAGCACGCGAGGCACCAGACGGCTTCGCCGCCCCAGCCTTTCGGCCAGCACCTTGGCTATATCAATCTTGATTGCTTGCTCTGAAGAAGACATTTCGTGGAATTGAAAATGCAAAATTAGGAAATTTCGCTTACATTTTAGCTCTTCTTACCCATTTTTTGTAATTTTGCACTATAATATGAACGCGCGACTATCCACATTCTTAGGATTTCAGGCTGCGGCGACGGCTCTCGTCGTCGGTCTGCTCTACGCTTTTCCGGGAGCCGGCGTATGGTCCATGCTTCTGAAGTATCTCGGAGTATGGGCGATAGCAGTGCTCGCTTACAAGCAACTCTGCCCCTGCAACAGAGGCGGCTTCTACACCTTGCTCGCCATCTGGACTATGCTTGCCGCCGGTGTGACGGTGAACGTGTGGTACTTCACCACGCACAGCGGAGGCTCCCCGGAGGCTCCCGTGCTGGTCAACGACGACGCATCGAGTGCATGGACTCAGATGATGGCCGTGCTCCGGGGCACGGAGTCGACGGTAGCACTCGCGCGCCGAGGCTACGGCACCCTTCTTGCTACGCTCTGCGGCGGGGGAACGCCGACTATCGACAGTCTACTCTGCTTCAATATGCTCGCCACAATCCTTGCGATAGTGCTCACGGGAGCCACTGCTGCGGCGATTGCCGGGAGTGCCGGGGTGGCGTCGGAGGCTTCGCGTGCCCGCATAGCGTGCACTGCAATGATAATGACGGGCGGCGTGAGCTACTTCCTCACCACGGGCACTATCCTGATAAAGGACGCTTTCTGCTGCCTGACGATGGCCGCGGCTCTGTATGCCCTCTTCGGCACCGGCCGGCGGAGCGCTAAGTGGTGTGTGCTTGCAGCTGCGGCTGTGCTGGCAGTGCTTGTCCGCCCCAACATGCTCGTGTTCATCGCCTTGGCTTCGATAATCAGCCTCTATGCCGGTAAGCGGTCTGACTTCATCCCCACTATGCTCTTCTGCCTTGTACTCGGTGGAGTGTATGTGTGGCAAAGCGCTGTGGGGCAGGCTGCCGCCGCAGTAGACACCAGCGACGGCACCACCAACTTCTGGCTCGGCTGGGACAACGGCACCAGCAGGCTTCAGGCCTACTCTACCATAGGCGGCGGCTACGAGGACGCGAGCAACCTGCGAAAGCTGCTTCTGCTGCCGTTCACGCTTGCGGTGCAGTATCTCACTCCCCTGCCCTGGGCTTTCGCCCGTGATGCCGTATTCGGCCCGGCTCTCTCGTGGGCGCACTTCTCGCTGCCATGGTATGCCCTTGGCGGCCTGTTGCTCTACTATATGATATTCCGGCTGCGGCGCTCGCCCCGCCCCGTGCAGGCAGCTTTCGCCTTTGGTGTCGCAGCCTGGGTGATGACGGCATTTATCACCGGAGGCACGGTGTCGCGCTACTGCCTGCCCTGGCTACCATTCCTCGTGCCGGCTGCCGCGTGGCTTGTATGCACGGGGCAATGCTCGGCACGTTCATTCAGAATATGGGCGTGGTGCTACGGTCTTGCGCTCGCGGTAGGGCTTGTAGTGGTCTTTACGGCGCTGCATATATATTCGCCGGGAGGCTGGGAGGCCGTCTGAGATGAAAATCTCCATCATCACCATCACCTACCGCGACGGTGCATTGCTGAAGCGCGCCATCGACAGCATCTACGCGCAGGAGCTCGATGCCGACACAGAGCTCGAGCACATAATTGTGAGCGGCGACAGCGAGGACGACAGCGAGGCTTCGGCACTTTTGCGCTATGCCGAATCGATGGGTTCACGAATTATCCGCAGCAAGCCTCAAGGGTGCTACAACGCCCTCAACATCGGCAATGCCGCCGCCACAGGCGATGTGATTGGGCTTGTTCATGGTTCCGACATGCTCGCCGACGCAAGTGTGCTCGCGAAAGTAGCCGACACGTTCAGGGCGTATAAGCCCGACTTTGTCTACGCCGACATCATATATATAAGCGTGGAGCGCCCCGGTGAGGTTCTCCGCCGGTACGGCGCGCACGACTTCTCGCCCGAGCTCCTTAGCAAAGGCATAGCTCCGCCGCATCCGTCGCTCTATATGAGCCGCGACACACTCCGCCGCGTGGGGCGCTACAAGGAGGACTATCTGATCGGTGCCGACTTCGATCTGTTCATCAGGCTGTTTCGCGGCGGCTTCGTAGGCCGCTATATGCCTGCCACGACCGTGGCGATGGAGTGGGGAGGCCTGTCGACCACACTCTACAACCGCATAGTGGTAAACACCCGCGAAAAGCTGCGCGCGCTGCGCGACAACGGATGCCCGGTGAGCGCCGTGCGCATCCTGCTAAGATATTTACACCATCCAAGCCGAAAGAAAGTATGATTACACACCTTTGCCTTTATACTCCCGAAAGCGACTTCCTGCTGCCGTACATCAAGCAGGCTCTGCCCGGCGTGAAGATTTCGACCATGCCCGTGGACGGCAGCGAGCAAGCCCCGGAGCTCGCTGTGATGATCTCGAGCTGCGACATCTACGGCGGCACGGAGGCCATCGATCTGAATGAAGGTGCCCCGGTCGACGAGACGTCGCCATGGGCAGAGCGCGAACGACTCTTCGGCGACTACTGCAGGAAAAACGGTATGAAAGCACTCGTCCTGCGCTGCGCCGACATCATTGGCACCGGAATGGGCGGCTATGGCCGTATGCTTGCCCGAGCGATATGGCGCGGCACTTTCTTCCACTTTCCCGGCAACGAAGCACGCCGCAGCTGCATACACGCCACCGACGTGGCCGCACTCATCCGTTCGGCAGCCGAAAGGATGCCGGAGGCCGAGGGCGGAATCTACAATGTGACCGACGGCGAGGATCCGACTGTTCACGACCTTGCTGAAGCGCTTGCTTTCAGGATGCGCAACAAACGCATCTCCAACCTCAGCACAGTGCCTCAGCAGCGCATATTCAAGCTCCTCTATGGACGCCGGCGCTGCGGGCTCTACACCACCACCCGCACATTCAGCAACGAGCGTGCAAGAGCCGATTTCGACTTCCACCCAAGCGCCGTATGCCAATATCTGCGCACTCACATCTACGATGACTCAAGCCTATGAAATATACTTTCGCCGACCGATGCTACGACAGCTTTAAAAGCATAGTGAAGATTGCGCTCCAGAGCCGCAGAGGAGCTTCACAGAAGCCGCACAACGGAAAGAGCATAATAGTGATGGGCAACGGGCCCTCGCTGGCTCAGACCATCGCCACAAAGGGCGACATACTGAAGCAGAGCGTGACCATGGCCGTGAACTTCGCCGCCCTCTCGCCCGACTTCTTCGCGATAAAGCCGCAATACTACGTGCTAGCCGACCCGCACTTCTTCGGCACGCCCGAGCCGGGAAGCAACCTCGAGCTTCTCAGGCAGGCTTTCGCACGCATCGACTGGCCGATGACGCTCTTCATCCCGGCAAAGGCCCCGGCAGAGGCATACACACAGCCCGGAATAGAAATACGCCGCTTCAACACCGTGGGCGTGGAAGGTTTCCACCGCCTGGCACATTGGGCCTACCGGCGAGGACTCGGAATGCCACGCCCCCGCAACGTGCTCATCCCTGCCATAATGCTCGCTATCGCCGAAGGCTACTCAAAAGTCATGATTGCGGGAGCCGACCACTCGTGGATGCAAAGCATATCGGTGACCGACGACAACGAAGTGGTGTCGGTACAGCCGCACTTCTATACCGACAGCAAAAATGAAGAGGCGCGTGTCCGACACGAATACAAAGGCTACCGCCTGCATGAAATCGTGCAGAGCTTTGCCGTTGCCTTCAAAAGCTATCACGACATAGCAGCATACGCCCGCGAAAGGGGTACGGAGATTGTGAACGTGACTCCGGGGAGCTTCATCGACGCATTCCCGCGCGGCGAACTGTGAGCGACATAAGGGTATTAAAAAAACCACTTCTCACGAAGTGGTTTTTTTGAGTCTTCTAACACTAAATACCTAAAACCATTAAAAATCCTTTTTTACTCTTTCGTTCGTTATACTTTATAATCCTAAAAATACCTTAAATCTTAGACCGTTTTAATTATTTACAATGCAAAGTTAAGCAGCGGAGCTCGCCCTGCATAGTAAATACAGCTGCAATATAAATAAATCAAGGAATAATATTTAGTTATATTGCTGTTTTATTGGATGTTAAAACTTCGCTAATTGAGTCGCAATATAAGTGCATATCAAGCGTCGGAATGAATGGAAGCAACATCCTGCTCGAAAGTTTCGCGATTCAGGGCTCGACCTTTGAGGCGATTTCTATATGTATAGATAGTGTTGAGCGAGAGGCCGAGCACTTGAGAAAGCCTGTTGCTGTCGCTCACGCCAAGGCGCATGAAAGCGGCGATGCGGAGTTCGGGGCTGAGCCGGTCGCCGGGAAGGAGCTCGAGCTGCCGGTCGGGTAGGAGGAGCTTGTTGAGCGCAGCAACAAAGCCGGGGAAGTCCGAGAGGAAGGTGGCATCGAATACTTCAAAGAACTTCGCGCTCTGCCTGCTGACGTGCTTTCCCGATTCTACTTCCTGGATGAGATCCTTTACCTGACCGGTCTTGAGCTTTCGGCTCACATGAAGATTGTACTCCTTAAGCTCTTCGATAGCCACGAACGCAAGAGTAATGAGACTCTGGTTTGTGAGAGTAGCCTCTCGCCTAAGCACATCACTGTTGTGCTGAAGCTCGGCAAGGCGGTCGTGACTCTCGCGGATCTTTACCCGCAGACGGAAATATAAAAGGAGCATAATCACAGCAATCAAAAGCAGAGTGACCACAAAGACTATGCGCGTGTGCGTGAGTTCACGACTGTCGTTCAGGAATATATGTGCTATACGGCTGCGGTCGACCGAATCGTAGTAGCCGGAGTAGGAGCGGTCGGGCATCTCGATGGAAAGACTCACGAAGCGCCGGCCGAGATCTTCATATCCCGATTCAAATAGCATACTGCCGACCTCGGCATACAACTTGCTTCTCAGCAACCCCCTGCGCAGCGCATTGATAGCGCGGCGCAGTGTGTAATCGCGATAAATATGCTCATAGCCGGGGCGACCTTCGTAGTACGATGCAATCATCATCATGGCAAAGTCGGCAATCTCGGGGTGCACCGACAGATTGGGGAGGGCTTCCATGAAGTTTGCCACGGCAAGATTGGTGTCGCCCGACAGCATATTGATATATCCGAGGAAATAATTGCTGAGCGGGGAGTCGACGGGATAATAGTGGCGCAATGAGTCGATTGCGACAAGGGTCTTCTGCTTGTACTTTTCTTTCATGCTTCCTTCCGGGTACGAATTAAGAGCACAATGATATAGTTCTGCTGCCGAGCGCCAATAGGGCTTTCGCAATTCAGCCGGCAAGGTTGCGGGGTCGATAACTTCAAAATTTTCAATGGCTTCTTTGATTACACCCATGGTAGGCATCAGTGCAGCAATCTGCATATCAATGCGCCGCATAGCTGCGGAGTCGGCCATGGCCCGGGCATCACTGCGCACAATCTGATACACGAGCATCGCCGAGTCGATATCGGAAAGGATGTATTCTTTAGCGATACGTTCGCCGAGGTCGACACGCTCGCGCCCGGAAGCAGCCGAGCGCCTTCCTTTAAGGTCGTGCAGGAGCGAAGCACGGTTCTCACGGAAGCGGTCGAAATTGGAAAGAGTGAACTCAAGGGTGTCAATAAGTGATGATGTGCCGGAAGGCAGTGCCGACAGAGGAGCCGGAACAAGCACCAGCACCATGGCGCAAACTAACGATTTCAGGACTTTCGACATAGTTGTTTTCATTTTTCGTATGCAAAGATACAAAAATCCCGGCTAATACAAGTGGAAAAGTGTTATATTTTTTATCGTACCGTAATTTAGTTATTTCTCTGATTTATCCTTGATTAGCATTTTATATATCTATTCGAGCATAATATGTTAATTATATTGGCATTGAAAACCCGCTCAAGCATACTAATTTTGTAGTGCAAGTTATAATGGTTAGTAAATATTAAATGAGTTTTCACAATTTCTAATTAGATTGTTTTAGGTTTGTTGCCCGGTATTTTACCGGGTATCAACAAAGGGCCCCTTCGTGAGAAGCGGCCCTTTGTTGTATATCCAAGCGAGGTTGGCTTGCTATAAAGTATCGTCCTCGGGGTTGTGCTGGAGCAGAGCGAGCAGTGCTGGTCGGTCGAGCACGTAAAGCTCTTTGGTGGTGTAATCGATCAGGCCGCGCGCCTTCATGGATTTAAGCCCTGCCTCGAAAGTAGTGCGCTGCACTCCGAAGAGAGAACATAAATCGCGCTGACGGCAAGATAGCTTTATATTCTTTGCCCCTTGCTGAGTGAGCGCGCCTATCCAGAACGCAATGCGCTCGTCGATTTCGCCCGTTGTGAGCGAGAGGATGCCCTCAAGTGCCTTCTGTGCATTTGCCGAGAGTGTATTGAGATAGTTGAACAGGAACACCTGGTCGCTGAAAAGGATGCGCGTATAGTCGGCCTTGGCGATTTTGAGCACACCGGTCGTTTCCACCGCCTCCACAGTGCAGGGATAGTCGGTAAACTTTCCAAAGAGGAAGTCAGGGGAAATGACTGCCGGCGCTTCGAGCTCCTGACTGACGGCAAAACGGCCGTTGGCATTCACGATAGTGCATCGCACTGCACCCGAGATAATGAAGGTGAGATGGTCGCACTCCTCACCTGCACGAATGAGGGTCTCGCCCTGCGGGTACTTGAGAAAATGGAACTTTATTTCACCCACAAGCTGCGAAATGCGCTGGCGGGAAGCGCCGCGGAAGAGCGGCAGTTCGAGTAGTTTCTCGAACATACTCGGTGCAGATACCTGTTCTTTTTTTCTCATTTTATCTATATAATTACAGCGTGGCAGCCGGCCACACATTAAAGCTGTTTATCGAAAAAACATTGCGCAGGGACTATTTGTTCGGTGCAGACACCCTCCGCCTGTCGGCTTTCAAGTGGTGATAAAGTTGGGCGGAATTTATGCTGTTCTGCCACACTATATATGCAGCCGGTCCGATAGATGAAATCGGATCGAGATAGCTCAGAGCCATCCAAATGGCCAGCACCGTGTTTTTCTGCCCGAGCCCCTGCCCTGCCGAAACCCTGTCGCCCGAGGCGGCTCCTATTCTTCGGCCTACCGAAAACAGAAGCACGCACACGAGCGCTGCCACGACGGCGATAGCTATCATCAGGGGCACAGCCGACGGCGGTTCGGCCAGGACGAAGCTCACAGCCCGACCGACGACCACAATCAGCGATACCGACCACAGATAGAAGGACACTCCTTGCACCTTGGCTACGCCCGAGTGAACCTTGGGCGCAAAGAAATAGAGGAGAAAGGCAGCCAGCAACGGCATGATGATAAGCGGCGCCACCTTCAATGAGATGGTGACGAACTCATCGAAAAAACTTATTGAAGTGTCGGCATCCGACACCCACACAAAGAGGAGTGGCGCGAGCACAGCCACCGCCAAATTGCTGATAATGGAGTAGGTGGCAACGCGGCCTATATCGCCGCCAAGCATACCCGTGACCACCGGAGCCGCCGTAGCCGTAGGACACAGCACACATATAAAAGCCGATTGTGCCAGCGTGAGCCCTACCGGGCGCAGGCACAGAAACACTGCCACTGAGCCGACAATCTGCACGGCGAGCAAGCGCCATATCATAGGAGTGAAGCGGATTTCGGCCGGCCGGATGCGACAGAAGGTGATAAAGAGCATGGTGAAGATGAGGTAAGGCACCACCCATGCTATCAGCGCTATATACTCGTGGAAGAGCGCCCCGAGCACCATTGCCACGGGCATCATCCACGGTTTCAGTCTTTGCTGTACGGAGGCAATCGACATATCAGAACGGGAACAAAAGCGGAAGAACAGCCACCATAAGCAGGCCAAGGATAATCTGCAGCGGGAGGCCTACCTTTATATAATCCGAGAACACATACTGCCCGGCCGGCATCACAAGCGCATTGGGAGGCGTCGAGAAGGGCGAAGCGAAGCACAGACTCGCGCCGAAAGTGACGGCAAAGAGGAAGGGCAAGGGACTGACACCGAGCCCTACAGCGCTCTGCATGGCTATCGGAGCAAGGAGCACCGCGGTGGCTGTGTTGCTTATGAAGAGAGTCATGGCCGACGTGGTGAAGTAGATGCCGGCCATCACCGCCACAGGTCCGAGCGAGCCGAGGCCATCGATGAGACCGTCGGCTACCATGGCCGATATGCCGGTCTTTTCGAGGGCAAAGGACATGGGCATCATCGCACCGATGAGCACCACACTCTCCCAATTGATCTTACGGTAGGCATCCTCGACATTTCGGAAGCAGCCGGCCAAAATCATGAGCACCGAGGCGGCAAGCACCGTGAGCACGGGAGCAATAAAGTCGAACACAAGCATCACAATCATTGCCAGCATGATGACGGCGGCAAGGGGAGCCTTATAGTCGAGCGTGACCTTCGATGCCTCGGCAAGGGGCTGGCCGAGCACCACCCACGCCGCAGTGTTGGAGCTGAGGCGGCCGATAGCGCCCCAGGAGCCTTGCACGAGCAGCACATCGCCGGGGCGGATAGCCTGAGCGGCAAGGTTCTCGGTGAGATAAGTGCTCTTGCGCCGGATAGCCAACACATTCACGCCGTAGTCGTGGCGAAAACCTATCTCGGCTATGCTTTTGTTGATAATAGGAGAGTTTGGCATGAGGACAATCTCGGCGATACCGATGTCGTAGAACTCGAGCGAGCCGGCACTATCGTCGCCGCCGTCGAACTCGAGGCCGCACTCAGAGGCGAAAGTCCTCACCGCCTGCTCTGTGCCGCGGATATACACATAGTCGCCTGCCCGCAGGATAGTGTCGGGTGCGGCGGCCTGCTGTTTGACTTTCCTGACGATACCGCGATTGTCGCCGCTGCGCACCTCAAGGACGTCTATTCCAAACCGTTGGCGCAAATTAAGCTGCGCTATCGACTTACCGGCCACGACAGAGGCCGGCATCACCGACAGGCGGTAGAGATTGGAAAGCAGCCCATACTCCTCCACGAGCTGCGCGAGGCTCTTAGGCTTTCCTGCAGAATCGGTGTCCTTTTCACTTTTCTTCGACAAAAACCACTTGCTCAGCGGGATAAGCAGCAGAGTGCCTGCCGTGACACAAATCAGGCCACCGGGCAAAAAGGTGAAGAACGACAGCGGCTCGTGGCCCGCTTCCTCCCATACCTCAGAGATGACAAGGTTGGGCGGCGTGCCGATGAGGGTGAGCATACCGCCCATACTGCTGGCGAAGGCCAGTGGCATGAGAAGCCTCGAGGCCGAAGCGCCGCTGGTTGAAGCCATACTCACCACTATGGGAAGCATGAGCGCCACGGTGCCGGTGTTGCTCACGAAAGCTCCGATGAAGGCCGTTCCGGCCATAACGAGCAGGAAAAGGCGCATCGGGCTATCGCCTGAGAGGGCAATGAGTTTGGCACCTATGATTTTGGCAAGACCGGTATTGAAAATTGCACCGCCCACCACGAAGAGCCCCACCATCATGATGACAATGGAATTGGAAAAGCCCGAAAGAGCTTCGGCCGGGGTGATGATACCGCTCACGGCAAGGACAAGCAATGCCAGAAGAGCCACGATATCGGAGCGCAATTTTCCCCACACAAATAGTATACCGGCCGCTAAAAGCGTAATCAAAGTAATAAGCATGGTGGAGACGGATTGTGATTTTGAATGCAAAATTAATAAAAATCAACCTAAAAAGCAAAACCGGACACCTTCTCACGAGGGCGTCCGGCAGCGTTTTAATTGACTTAAAACAATTACATAACTAACATAAAACACATTTTTCAGATTTCGTCGAAAGTGTGAACCCCATGCCGGAACGGATGTCCCGGCAATGAAAGTGTCACGTAATTTTCGTATGAGTCCATTAAGTACTAAACAATCTATACTAACCCTAAAACTGAATATAATCGTGTATCTTTCTTTACGATGCAAAATTACATCAAAAATAAGGCATACGCGCGGGCGTATATGGTCAATATAAATAAATACAAGAGCTGTATAGATGTATTTAGCTGATTGTCAATCCTAAGGCTAATGCAGCAAATAGCTTACATATAAATTTTCATATTAGCCTACACTGCTGATGCGCATCACGTCGCGCTCAAATTCGTCCTTGTTGACTGCTCTTGCTTTCAGGCGGTTGCGATAGGCATAGATGGTGTTGAGCGAATAATTGAGTACCTGTGCTATGCGCGAGCTCTCCTCTATGCCCAGGCGCATGAATGCCAGAATTCTGAGATCGGTGTTGAGAAGCTCGCCGGCCTTGAGCTCAATGCGGCACTCGGGGCGGAGAAGTTCGTTGACACGGCTCACAAAGTCAGGATAGATATGGAGGAAGGCATTGTCGAAGACCTCGTAGAACTCCGAGCTCTGCTCTTCGACAAACTTACCCGACTTTGTCATGCGGTAGAGCTCATCGCTCTGCCCCGCCGCCAGCTTGCGCGCGGCGATTTTGCAGAACTGGTTGAGCTTATCCATATATATTGAGCACAACTGAAGGAACTGGCTTATGTAGACCTCTTTTGCAGCATTTGCGGCCCGCAGGCCCGCCTGCAGCTGCGCCATCTTGTGCATCTGGTGGCGGAGCACGAGCATCGCGCCTATGAGGACGAAAATAAGCACTGCCATGATGCCGAGAATCCACTTCAGAGTGCGCCTCGATTTATCCTGATAGGACATGTGTGCACGCTCAATGATGGGCAAGGAACGCGAGGCATCGACCATTCGGAGCGGTGCGCCGCACTCCACTGCATTGGCGAGCGCGTTTGAGAGATAGCTGTAAGCACGGCTGATGTCACCGCTGTCGTAAATCACGGAGCCGAGCTCCTGCAGCGAGAGGACTTCGCGCGTGGCCGAAAGGACGTCGGCAGTAGCCGACAAGGCAAGATAATAGATATACGAATCGCGGTCGCCGCGGTCCTTGGCGAGGCTCGAGAGGTGGTGGGCGGCACGCGCCCGAAGATTGCTGTCGTGAGGCTCGCTGTCGACAATCTCTTCGAGGAGCACCTTGGCTTTCTGGCTGCTACCTGTCAGGAAGCAATACTCTCCCATATTGAATTTATACTCGACACTCCCGTGAGGCAGCACATCGAGCAACTTGCGCTGATACTCGAGTACTTGCTCACGCAGCGGCCCGGCAATATGCGGATAATTCTGAAACGAAGCAGCCTCGTAGCTCATCAACTGACGGCCTGCGTCGTAGTACTCGCCGAGACAATCGGCGGGTACACTGTCGGCAGGCACTGCCTGATATTCCTTGAACGCGAAATCATAGAAGCCGTTGAGAGGGAGCAATGCGGCGTGTTTCCACCTGAACGGCAGGTTCTCGGCACCGGCTGTCACGGCCATACCACGCTCGAGGTAGCATAGTGCCGAGTCGTTGTTGAATCCTGAGTAGCGGTCGGCAATCTGCATGATGAGGTCGGCATCGGACGGACGCTTCGCAAGGATGGCACACAGGCTGTCGATGCCCGCCTGACGGCTGTCGATATAATTCTGACGGAAACTGAGCACACTGTCGAGGCGCTCAAGAGCGTGGCTCACCCGAATTTTAGCAAGAACATCGAACGAGTGGCCCGTGAAGAGCAGGAGGAGAGCCAGGAGGAGAGTACGCGTTTTCATGACTGCATGTTGAATCGACGTGCGAGTTCGTCGTTGTCTATCATTATCATTACCGGGAGGCCGTCGGGGGTAAACGATGGCTCGGCAGTTCGGAAGAGGTCGGCCACGATGCTCTCAATATCGGCACGCGAAAGCGCCTGTGTGGCACCCACAGCCGCACTTCGTGCCATGGCCAGAGCCAGCGGCCTGTGCAGAGCCTCACCGCCGGGGCCGGCATCGGCATCCTCTATGATGGCGAGGAGGACTTCAACCGGGCTTACTCCCGTGAGAGGTGCCGGCACGGCACTGATGCTCCACTTGCCCGGTGCCGGGCAGTTGAGGCCGAAGCCGAGCGAGGTAAGCGACTCACGCATACCCTCAAGCACTATGGTCTGCGCTGCCGAGAGCTCGAAATCTTCGGCGAAGAGCAAGGCCTGCGAGGCCATGGACCCGCTGCTTATAGCCGCCATAAATCGCTCGAAGAGGATGCGTATGTGCGCCCTGCGCTGCGAGATGACCATGATGCCGCTGTGGGAGCGGTTCACGATATATGAGTTGCGGAGCTGAAAGCAGGATGCATCGTCGGTCGGCTTTGGCTCTTCGACATTGACATCGGCGAAAAAAACGCCGCCGGCAGCTTCGGGCACATGCTCGTCGAATGCGGCATCGCGCTTGCGGCTGAAACTGTCGTAGAGGCGTTCCCAGTCCTGCTGCGGACGCTGTACCGGCGACGGTCGCCACTCACGGGCAGCGGGCGCGGGGTTGTCGGAAGCGGCTCGGAAGGGATTGTAGGAAGTGTCGATGTCCTCGGGAGGAGCGGCGAGCTCGGCGTGCGGATCGAAAAGCGGAATTTCGGGCACATCGTCCTGCTCGAAGTCGAGAGCACCGGCGGCCTGGCTCTTGCCAAGGGTCTCACGCACGGCAGCTTCGAGGATCTGGAATATTGCCTGCTCATGCTCGAATTTGATTTCGTGCTTCTGCGGATGGATGTTGACGTCGATAGTGGCCGGGTCAACCTCAAAGTTGACGAAATAGCAAGGCTGCGAGTCGGCGCCTATGAGATGCTCGTAGCACTTGAGGATGGCCTTGTGAAAGGCGGGGTGGCGCATGTTGCGACCATTGACAAAGAGAAACTGCTGTGCTCCGCGCTTCTTTGCATAGCGCGGCATACCCACAAAGCCCTCGATACGCACAAGGGAGGTCTCGGTGCACACCGATGCGAGCTGGCTTTCCATATTCTTGCCAAAAAGCGCGGCGATGCGCTGCTTAAGCGTGCCGCTGCGGAACTGATGGAGGGTCACATCGTTGTGTATAAGCGAAAAGGCGATATTGGTATTGACAAGGGCCAGTCGCTCGAATTCACGCAGGATATGGCTGAGCTCCACATTGTCTTTCTTGAGGAACTTACGGCGCGCCGGCATGTGGAAAAAGAGGTTTTTCACCATGATATTGGTGCCGGGCACACAGCCTACGGGCTCTTGTCCTTCGTATTTCGACTCGGAGATGAGTATACGCGTGCCCACGCTCTCGCCTGCACGCATGGTGCGCATGTCGATCTGCGCTACGGCAGCAATAGACGGCAGCGCCTCGCCGCGGAAGCCCATGGTGTGCAGGCTATAGAGGTCGGTGGCCGATGAAATCTTGCTGGTGGCATGGCGCTCGAAGGCCATGCGGGCATCGGTGCCCGACATGCCGCAGCCGTTGTCGACAACCTGGATTAAGGTGCGGCCACCATCCTTAAGTATAATTGAGATCTCTGTAGCACCGGCATCGACCGCATTCTCAACAAGTTCTTTAATGACGGAGGCGGGGCGCTGAATAACCTCCCCGGCGGCTATCTGGTTGGCCACCGAGTCGGGCAAGAGTCGTATCACGTCGTTATTCATAGCACAAATTTAGCAATTATCCGCGATATTTTGCGTAATTTTGCAAAGAATAAAATCATAACCAAACCATGAAAATCCACACTATCGCCGCAATTGCGCTCGCAGGCATGGTGCTCGGCAGCGGCTGCCGCAGCACAGAGCCACAGCAGGACTACAGTGCCTACCTCTTCGCCTACTTTACCGGAAACGACATCTCCGAGGAGCAAATATGCTTCGCCGTGAGCGACGACGGCTACAACTACACAGCCCTCAACGACGGGCATCCCGTGATAGCGTCGGCCGACATCTCGTCGACCGGTGGCGTGCGCGACCCGCACATCCTGCGCTCTCCCGATGGGAAATCGTTCCGCATGGTAGTGACCGACATGGTGTCGGCCAAAGGTTGGGACTCCAACCGCGCCATGGTGCTGATGCGCTCCGACGACCTGGTGAACTGGACATCGTCGGTGGTAAACATACAAGAACGCTTCCCCGGCAACGAGGATCTGCTCCGCGTGTGGGCTCCGCAGACCATCTTCGACCCCGAAGCCGGAAAATACATGATATACTGGTCGATGAAGCACGGACAAGGTGAGGACATAATATACTACGCCTATGCCAACGACGACTTCACCGACCTTGCCACCGAGCCCAAGGTGCTCTTCACACCCGCCGACGGCAAATCGTGCATCGACGGCGACATTGTGCTCAAAGACGGCACATACCATCTCTTCTACAAGACCGAGGGGCACGGCAACGGCATCAAGGTGGCCACCACCAAGTCGCTCACTTCGGGGCAATGGAGCGAGGAGCCCGACTACAAACAGCAGACAAGCGATGCCGTGGAAGGAGCCGGCACATTCCGCCTCATTGACTCCGACACCTACATCCTGATGTACGATGTGTATATGAACGGGCGGTATGAGTTCACCGAGAGCACCGACCTCTCCACATTTACCCCGACAGCCAAGGAAGTAAGCATGGACTTCCACCCACGCCACGGCAGCGTGATACCGATTACTGGCGAGGAGCTTGCGCGGCTGCGCGAGAAATGGCCTTCGGCAGCCCTCTCGCAGGTCAACCCGGTGCGTCCGGGCTGGCATGCCGACCCTGAAATACTATACAGCGCCAACACCGGGCGCTACTATATCTACTCTACCACCGACGGAAAGCCCGGCTGGGGCGGCAGCGATTTCCGCTGCTTCTCTTCGGAAAATCTTAAGGACTGGACTGACGAAGGCATAGTGCTCGACCTCGCATCCGAGCAAGTTGCATGGGCCGACGGCAATGCGTGGGCTCCGGCAATCGAAGAGAAAGCCAATGCCGACGGCACTTACTCCTACTACCTATACTTCAGCGGTAACAGCACCGACGGCAGCGGCAAGCAGATAGGCGTGGCAGTCGCCGACAGTCCTACAGGCCCTTTCCGCGACCTCGGGCATCCCATCGTGGCAAGCTCGCCCACCGGCCACGGCCAGCAAATCGACGTGGATGTGTTCACCGACCCCGTGAGCGGCAAGAGCTATCTCTACTGGGGCAACGGCTATATGGCCGGCGCCGAGCTCGACAGCAGCATGACGGCGATAGTAGACAGCACTCTCACTGTGATGACTCCCGAGGGTGGAACGCTGGCGACACACGAGTACCGAGAGGCTCCATACGTGTTCTATCACGACGGTCGCTACTACTTCCTGTGGTCGGTCGACGACACCGGCTCGCCAAACTATCATGTGGCCTACGGCACATCCGACAGTCCGCTGGGTAAAATCACCGTAGCCGACCCTGCCGTGATACTCATCGGCCGCCCCGAGCAGGAAATCTACGGCACGGCTCACTGCTCGGTGGTGAAGCAGCCCGGCAGCGACGAATGGCTGATCGCCTACCACCGCATCAATCCCTCTTACCTCGAAAATAGCCCCGGCACACACCGCCAGGTGTGCATCGACCGTATGCAAATAAGGCCCGACGGAACTATCGCACCCGTCGAGCCCTCGAAGTAGTGTCGGTATCGGCTATTGGCCGTCGTCAAGCTTGCGCAGCTCGCCCGTGGAGCTGTCCATGATATAGCCTGCCACACGCACGTCGGCGGCCATGAGGGGGTGGTTGCGGATGAGGTCGACCGTCTCGGCAACTGCTGCATCGGTATCGTCGAAGCCGTGGAGCCAGCTGTCGAGGTCGATGCCGCAGTGGCGCATCAGCGAGATATGCTCCTCGTCGATGCCACGGCTACGCATGAGCTCAAGCATCTCGGCTGCATTCATGCCCTGCACACCACAGCCGGTGTGCCCTATCACCATCACCTCGTTCACTCCCAGCTCGTAGACAGCAACCAGGATCGAGCGCATGGCTGAGTCGAAGGGATTGGTGATTGTTCCGCCGGCGTTCTTTATGATTTTTACATCACCGTTGCGAATACCCAGAGCTGCCGGCAGCAGCTCTACAAGGCGTGTGTCCATGCAGGTGACGATGGCAATACGCTTATCGGGGTACTTCGATGTAGTGAATCGCTCGTAAGCCCGCGAAGCCACAAAGTCGCGGTTGTGATTAAGCATCTCGTCGATCATAAAAACTACGAATTAATGGTTTGAAAAAAGCGCCCCGCCTTTGGGGGCGGAGCGCTCGTGTATCGATTTGACTGCTTATTCAGCAGTGGGGAGTTCGGGTTCCTGCTTCTCGGCAGCTTCGACGGGAGTCTCGGCAGCGGGAGCGGCAGCCTTGTTGCCACGACGCGAACGACGGGTCTTGGCTTTTGCTTCCTTGTTGTCCTTCAGCATGGCTTCATTGTAGTCAACGAGCTCGATGAAGCAAGTCTTGGCGTTGTCGCCGAGGCGGTTGCCGGTCTTGAGGATGCGGGTGTAGCCACCGGGGCGGTCGCCAATCTTCTCGGCGATTTCCTGGAAGAGGATTTTCACGGCCTCCTTGTTCTGGAGGTAGCGGAACACGAGGCGACGGTTTGCCATAGTGTCTTCCTTGGCACGGTTGATCAGGGGCTCGGCATACACGCGCAGCGCCTTGGCCTTGGCCAGGGTGGTATTGATGCGCTTGTGGAAGATGAGCGAGATCGTCATGTTGGCCAGGAGAGCGTCGCGATGGGCTTTCTGACGGCCAAGGTGATTGAATGATTTATTGTGTCTCATCGTTGATTATTCTTTATCGAGTTTGTATTTTGAGATGTCCATGCCGAAAGAGAGGTTGAGGCTCGTAAGGAGGCTTTCGAGCTCGACAAGGGACTTTTTACCGAAGTTGCGGAATTTGAGCAGATCGGTCTTGTTGAATACCACCAGTTCGGCGAGAGTTTCCACCTCGGCGCTCTTTAGGCAATTGAGAGCGCGCACTGAAAGCTGCATGTCGACGAGCTTCGACTTGAGGAGCTGACGCATGTGGAGTACTTCCTCATCGAATTCCTCACCCGGATCGGGATCGGTAGTTTCGAGTGTGATTTTCTCGTCGGAGAAGAGCATGAAGTGATAGATGAGTATCTTTGCTGCTTCTTTGACAGCGTCCTTGGGGAGGATGGAGCCGTTGGTGCTTATCTCGAGGGTAAGTTTGTCGTAGTCGGTTTTCTGGTCTACGCGGTAGTTTTCGACGGTGTATTTGACGTTCTTGATCGGGGTGTAGATCGAGTCGATTGCGATGGTGTTGATGTCGTCCTGCGGGGTGACATTTTCCTCAGCGGGGACCCAACCGCGACCCTTGTTCACGGTCAGTACGATGGTAAAACTTGCGTCGGGATCCAAATGACAGATCACCAGGTCGGGGTTCATGACCTCGAAGCCCGTGAGGGCTTTGGCGATGTCGCCGGCTGTGAACACTTCTTTACCTGAAACGGATATGGTGGCGCGCTCAAATTCGGTTTCTTCGACCTTTTGCTTGAGGTCGACCTGTTTGAGATTCAGGATGATGTTGGTGACATCTTCCTTAACGCCGGGAACGGCATCAAATTCGTTCTTAACGCCGTCGATTTTTATCGACGAAATCGCGTAGCCTTCAAGTGAAGAAAGGAGTACACGACGGAGAGCGTTGCCCACGGTGATGCCATAGCCGGGTTCCAAAGGCTTGAACTCGAACTTGCCGTAGAAGTTGCCTGCTTCTACCATGATTACCTCTTCAGGTTTTTGGAATGCTAATATAGCCATGGATCTATGGATTTGGATTATTACTTAGAGTAGAGCTCGACGATCAGCTGCTCCTTGATATTCTCGGGGATGTCCTCGCGTGCGGGCACGTGGAGGAACTTGCCGCTCTTGGTGGCTTCGTCCCATTCGATCCAAGGATACTTGCTGTGGTTGAAACCGGCCAGGGCGTCGGCGATAACCTCGAGCGACTTGCTGCGCTCACGCACACCAACGATGTCGCCGGGCTTCACTGCATAGGAAGCGATGTTTACCACGTCGCCGTTGACGGTGATGTGACGGTGAAGCACGAGCTGACGTGCGGCTGCACGTGTGGGAGCGATACCGAGGCGGTAAACGACGTTGTCGAGGCGGCCTTCGAGAAGCTGCAGAAGGATTTCACCGGTGATACCCTTGAGGCTGGAAGCCTTCTCGAAGAGGTTGCGGAACTGACGCTCGAGCACACCGTAGGTGTATTTGGCTTTCTGTTTCTCGCGGAGCTGAACGCCGTACTCAGAAGTTTTGCGGCGCTTGTTTGCACCGTGCTGGCCCGGGGGGAAGTTGCGGCGAGCGAGAACTTTGTCTTCGCCGAAGATGGGTTCGCCGAATTTGCGGGCTATTTTGGTCTTGGGACCTGTGTATCTTGCCATTGTAGTAAAATCAGTTTTTCGGAAGCCTCTGGCCGGGAGTTCTCCTCCGCATATCCGCTTGGCGCAGCCGCGATCATAGAGAGGTGATTGAAATATGATCTATTCGCCTTGAGAATATGTCCGGTCATCGTGGCCGGTGCTTACGGTCGGGTTACTTGCCCTTACCTCATCACCTGAGCGGCACTGGCTTGCCGCCGGTGAGCGGCTTCCGCGTGTTTGATGTTTTGGTGTAGTTGGATACTAAAAGTGAAAGTAGAGTCTGCAACCGCACTGCCACTCAGAGGCGGCAGGGGGTGCAATACTGATTTTATACTCTTCTTCTCTTGGGAGGACGGCAACCGTTGTGGGGCAGCGGTGTAACGTCGATGATTTCGGTGACTTTGATGCCAGCGCCGTCGATGGTACGCACGGCAGACTCGCGACCGTTACCCGGGCCTTTGAGGTATGCCTTCACTTTGCGGAGACCGAGGTCATAGGCGATCTTGGCACAATCCTGAGCAGCCATCTGAGCTGCGTAGGGAGTGTTTTTCTTCGAGCCACGGAAGCCCATCTTGCCGGCCGACGACCAGGAGATGACTTGTCCTTCGCTATTGGCAAGGCAAACGATGATGTTGTTGAAAGATGAATGAACGTGGAGCTGGCCTTCTGCGCCGACTTTGACGTTTCTCTTCTTAGCTGCGACTGTTTTTTTTGCCATGTTGATTTATTATTTAGTAGCTTTCTTCTTGTTAGCAACGGTTTTCTTGCGTCCCTTGCGGGTGCGTGCGTTGTTCTTGGTGCTCTGGCCACGCACAGGGAGGCCGTTGCGGTGACGGATGCCGCGGTAGCAGCCGATGTCCATCAGACGCTTGATGTTGAGCTGGATTTCGCTGCGGAGGTCACCCTCTACTTTGTAGTCGGCGCCGATTACTTCACGTACTTTGGCTGCCTGTTCGTCGGTCCAGTCCTTAACTTTGATGTTTACGTCGATGCCGGCTTTGTTGAGGATGCTTTTGGCGGCGCTCCGGCCGATGCCGAAGATGTATGTCAAGGCGATTTCACCTCTTTTGTTCTGGGGGAGGTCAACTCCCACTATACGTACTGCCATATTGAATTATATTATCCTTGACGTTGTTTATACTTGGGGTTCTTTTTGTTGATGACATAGAGACGTCCTTTGCGACGGACGATCTTGCTGTCGGGAGTGCGTTTCTTGACGGAAGCTCTTACTTTCATATCTTTTAGTTTTTCGATTATTTATAGCGGAAAGCAATACGTCCTTTGGATAGGTCGTAGGGCGACATCTCGACACGCACTTTGTCGCCGGGGAGGATTTTGATGTAGTGCATCCTCATCTTGCCGGATATGTGTGCGGTGATTTCGTGGCCGTTTTCGAGTTCGACGCGGAACATTGCGTTCGACAGCGCCTCGACGATAGTCCCGTCCTGTTCGATTGCTGATTGTTTTGCCATAGATGGTTGTTTAAATAAATTTATCCGTGATAGCTTGGTGGATATAGTCGAAGGTGGTGAGCACTTCCACACGGTCGTTGACCATGGCGAGCGTGTGCTCGTAGTGTGCCGATGGTTTGCGGTCGCGTGTGCGGCACTCCCATCCGTTGCGCTCGATGACCACATTGCGACTTCCCATGTTTACCATGGGCTCGATGCAGATGCACATGCCGTTCTGCAGGCGAGGACCTATGCCGCGGCGCCCGTAGTTGGGCACCTGGGGGTCTTCGTGCATGTGTCGGCCTATGCCGTGGCCTGTCATTTCGCGGACGAGCGAGTAGTTGCGCTTCTCGCAGTAGGTCTGCACTGCATTTGAGATGTCGCCTATGCGCGCGCCGGGCTTTGCAGCCTCGATGCCCACGTAGAGCGACTCGCGTGTGGTGCGGCACAGGGCCATCTTCTCGGGCGATATCGTGCCCACGGCAAAGGTGTAGCATGAGTCGCCGTTGAAGCCGTCTTTCTCCACCACTGTGTCGATGCCTACGATATCGCCGTCGACAAGGACACGGTCGGAGGGGAAGCCGTGCACTACCATCTCGTTCACTTCAATGCAGAGCGTGCCCGGAAAACCTTCGTAACCGAGGCAAGCCGGCTTGCCACCATTGTCCAGGATAAACTCCCGGGCAATGGTGTCGAGCTTGCGTGTGCTTACGCCGGGTTCGATCCAGCGTGCCACTTCACCCAGCACTTGCGATACGAGGGTGCATGCGCCACGCATGATTTCGATTTCTTCCGGTGTCTTGAGATAAATCATTTAAGTAATGGATATCTGTGTCGGAGGTTAACTTGATCAGTAAGCCTGGCCGGTTGTGCGGCCTTTGATCTTACCTTCTTTCATCAAGCCGTCGTAGTGGTGCATCATCAGGTGCGATTCAATCTGCTGGAGGGTGTCGAGCACTACGCCCACCATAATCAGCAGCGATGTGCCGCCGAAGAACTGGGCGAAGTTCTGGCTGATGCCGAAGAAGCGGGCAAAAGCGGGGAGGATGGCTACGATACCGAGGAAGATCGAACCGGGGAGTGTGATGCGCGACATGATAGCGTCGAGGTATTCGGCGGTCTTCTTGCCGGGTTTCACACCGGGGATGAAGCCGTTGTTGCGCTTCATATCCTCAGCCATCTGGGTGGGGCGCACTGTGATGGCGGTGTAGAAGTATGTAAATGCTACGATGAGGATGAAGAAGACTGCGTTGTACCAGAAGCTGTTGATGTCGGTAAAGGCGTGCATGAAGCCGCTCTCACCGCCGCGGAAGCCGGCCAGGGTCATGGGGATGAACATGATGGCCTGCGCGAAGATGATGGGCATCACACCTGCTGCATTGACCTTCAGGGGGATGTACTGGCGTGCGCCGCCGTACTGACGATTGCCCACGATGCGCTTGGCATACTGTACGGGCACTTTGCGGGTACCTTGCACGAGAAGCACGGCACCTACGGTAACGGCGAAGAGAAGTACTACCTCAACGATGAACATCACTAGACCGCCCTGGCTGCCGGAAGCTCCGGGCAGGCGGCTGATAAATTCATAGTAGAGGGCTCCCGGGAGGCGGGCAATGATACCTACGAGGATGATGAAAGAGATACCGTTGCCTATGCCACGATCGGTGATGCGCTCACCGAGCCACATGATGAACATGGAGCCTGCGGCGAGAATCACTGTGAGATAGGCAGCGGTCCAGAAACCGAGCTGGAGTGTGCTTCCGTTTGCAGCGCTGTTGACCTGTACCTGAAGGTTGATCAGGTAGGCGGGAGCCTGCAGCACGAGGATGAGCACGGTGAGGTAGCGGGTGTACTGGTTGAGTTTCTGACGACCGCTCTCTCCTTCGCGCTGCATCTTCTGGAACGACGGAAGGATCATACCGCAGAGCTGGATCACAATCGACGCTGTGATGTAGGGCATGATACCCAGGGCGAAGATTGAGGCCTGCGAGAAGGCACCTCCGGAGAACATATCAAGGAGCTGCATCAGACCGGTCTTGTTTGTGAAGTTGGCAAGAGCGTCGATGTCGGAAGGAGAGATGCCCGGCAGCACCACATAGCATCCCAGGCGGTACACGAGTACCAGCAGGAATGTGATGAGGAGGCGCTGACGGAGCTCCTGGATAGTCCAGATATTTTTAAGGGTTTCTACGAATCTCATAATTAAACGGTTTGTGCAGTTCCGCCGGCAGCTTCAATAGCTGCTTTGGCAGCGGCGGAGAAAGCGTTGGCTTCAACGGTGAGTGCGGTGTTTACGGTGCCGTTTGCAAGAATCTTGACGAGCTGCTTGCGGTTGATGTAGCCTGCAGCGCGGAGTTCTTCCAGACCAACCTTCTGGAGCTGACGGGCCTCTGCGAGAGCAGCGATGAGCTCGAGGTTGATGGCTTTGTATTCCACACGGTTGATATTCTTGAAGCCGAATTTGGGAAGACGGCGCTGGAGAGGCATTTGGCCGCCTTCGAAGCCGATTTTACGCGAATAGCCGGAGCGCGATTTAGCGCCCTTGTGGCCGCGGGTCGATGTGCCGCCTTTGCCGGAGCCGGGACCGCGACCGATGCGGGTGTTGCGTTTTACGGAGCCGGGTGCGGGTTGTAAATTGCTTAAGTTCATTGTCGTAAGTGTGTTTAAGCGTTAGTCACTTCTACCAAGTGGCGAACTTTGTTAACCATACCCATCACCGAGGGGGTGTCTTCCTTAACCACGGTGTGATACATTTTCTTGAGGCCGAGGGCGTCGAGGGTGCGTTTCTGCACCGCCGGGCAGTTGATGCGGCTCTTTATCTGAGTGATTTTGATCTGTGCCATTGTAAGTGCTTTTTAATAGGGTTAGCCTTTGAACACTTGTTCAACGGAAATGCCGCGGTTCTGAGCCACCTGAGCGGGCGAGCGCATTTCGTCGAGCGCTGCGATGGTAGCCTTCACGAGGTTGTGGGGGTTCGAGGAGCCCTTGGACTTGGCCAGGACGTCGGTGATACCCACGCTCTCAAGGACGGCACGCATAGCACCACCGGCTTTCACACCGGTACCGTGGGATGCGGGCTTGAGGATGATGCGCGATCCGCCGAACTTGGCGATCTGCTCGTGAGGGATGGTGCCTTTGTGCACCGGTACGCGGATGAGGTTTTTCTTTGCAGCTTCGACGCCTTTTGCGATGGCTGCCTGTACTTCGTTGGCTTTGCCGAGGCCCCAGCCTACGATGCCGTCTTCGTTACCGACCACGACAATGGCTGCGAAAGTGAATGTGCGGCCGCCCTTGGTCACTTTGGTGACGCGGTTGATGGCCACCAGGCGGTCTTTGAGTTCGAGGTCGCCTGTCGATTTTACTCTATTGTTTCTTTTAGCCATAGTTTATCAGAATTTGAGGCCGGCGCTGCGGGCAGCATCAGCGAGGGATTTAACACGACCGTGGAAGAGGTATCCGTTGCGGTCAAACACTACTTCTGTGATGCCGGCTTCAAGAGCCTTGGCAGCGATGGCTGCGCCCACGAGGGCTGCGATTTCGCATTTTGTGGCTTTCTGGTCGATGCCTTTGGAAGAAGTTGCAACCAAGGTACGTCCTGCCTGATCGTCGATGAGCTGGACGTAGATCTGCTTGTTGCTGCGGAACACTGTCATACGCGGACGCTCGGCGGTGCCGGAGATTTTGCCACGGATGCGTGCCTTGATTTTATTTCGTCTGTCTATCTTTGTAATCATGACTGTGTGCTTAATGATTATTTGGCACCGGCCTTCTTGCCGGACTTGCGGCGAATGATTTCGCCAACGAACTTGATACCTTTACCCTTGTAAGGCTCGGGCTTGCGGAATGAGCGGATTTTGGCGCACACCTGTCCGAGGAGCTGCTTGTCCTGGCTCTCAAGGATGATGAGCGGGTTTTTGTTGCGCTCGGTCTTAGCTTCAACGGCCACTTCGGGGGGAAGCTTGAGATATATGGCGTGGGAGTAGCCCAGGGAGAGTTCGAGAACCTGACCTGTGGCGGCGGCGCGGTAACCTACGCCGACGAGCTCCATTTCTTTGCGGTAGCGCTGGTGCACACCTTCTACCATGTTGTGGATAAGAGCGCGGTAGAGGCCGTGCTGTGCACGATGCTCGCGGTCGTCGCTGGGACGTGTCACGATCACGTGGTTGTCTTCAACGGATACTTTGAGGTCGGGATGAACGGTCTGCTTGAGTTCGCCGTACTTGCCTTTTACGGTAACGGTGTTTGTCTTATCATCAACCGTCACGGTCACGCCTGCGGGGATTGCGATGGGTGCTTTACCTATTCTTGACATAGTGTAATATTGCTGAGGGTTGATTAATAAACGTAGCAGAGGACTTCACCGCCGATTTTGAGGTCGGCAGCTTTTTTGTTAGTCATCACGCCTTGTGAAGTTGAGAGGATAGCGATGCCGAGTCCGTTGAGTACTCGGGGCATGTCTTTGTAGCCGGTATACTGGCGGAGACCGGGGCGGGAAACGCGCTTGAGGCCTTTGATGGCGTTGACACGGTCCTGCGGGTCGTATTTGAGGGCGATTTTGATGGTGCCCTGCTTGTTGTCGCCGTCTATAAACTTGTAGTTAAGGATATAGCCTTGTTCAAAGAGAATCTTAGTGATTTCTTTTTTCAAGTTTGAGGCGGGAACTTCCACCACACGGTGGTTGGCTTTGATAGCGTTCCTCAATCTTGTGAGATAATCTGCTATAGGATCAGTCATTTGATATTGATGTTTAAATTGATTGGGCCGGATTGCCCAACAATATTTAATACTCTCAGTTGAGTCGGGGGTGCCTAATGTCGGCCACAGGCCGATTGACGCACACCCGCTTGCCTGGCGGGCAAGCCGGGGAGAGTGATTACCAGCTTGCCTTCTTTACGCCGGGGATGAGGCCTGCGGAGGCCATTTCGCGGAACTGAATGCGCGAGATGCCGAACTGGCGCATATATCCTTTGGGACGACCGGTGATAGAGCAGCGGTTGTGCTTGCGGATATAGGAGCTGTTCTTGGGGAGGGTCTGGAGCTCCTGAGCAGCTTCGTAGGCGGCGGCACGCTTTTCTTCGTCGTTCTCGACGCCTGCGTTGATGATCTTCTTGAGCTCGGCACGGCGCTGTGCGTACTTGGCGCAAAGGCGTGCGCGCTTCACCTCGCGGGCTTTCATTGATTCTTTAGCCATAGGGTGATCTTAGTTATTTTTAGCGTTTTTGAAGGGGAGACCGAATTGCTTCAGCAGAGCATATCCTTCTTCATCGGTGGGTGCGGAAGTCACGAAAGTGATGTTCATACCCATGAGTTTGTTGATGTTGTCGATGTTGATTTCGGGGAAGATGATCTGCTCAGTGATGCCGAGGGTGTAGTTGCCACGACCGTCGAGCTTGCCTTCGATGCCTTTGAAGTCGCGGATACGGGGGAGAGCCACACGGATGAGGCGCTCGAGGAATTCGTACATTTTGTCGCGGCGGAGTGTCACACGCACGCCCACGGGCATTTTCTTGCGGAGCTTGAAGTTGGAGATGTCCTTCTTCGAGAGCGTAGCCACGGCCTTCTGGCCGGTGATTGCGGTGAGCTCTTCGATAGCGGTCTCGATGAGTTTCTTATCCTGTGTAGCGGCACCGATGCCTTGATTGATCACGATCTTCTCAAGGCGGGGCACCTGCATCACGGTGGAGTAGTTGAATTCACGCTCGAGAGCCGGAACGATACGCTCCTTGTAGTCTTTTTGCAGTGATGTGCTCATTATTTAATTTCCTGATTGGATTTTTTAGCAATACGGACAGCCTTACCGTCGACACGCTTGATAGCGATGCGGGTGGGCTTGCCTGACTTGGGGTCAGCCAGGTTGATGTTAGAGATGTGGATGGGTGCTTCCTTCTTCACGAGGCCACCGTTGGGGTGCTGAGCGGTGGGCTTAGTGGCTTTGGTGACAATGTTTACGCCTTCAACGATGGCGCGGTTCTTGTCGCGGAGCACGGCGAGCACACGCCCGGTCTTGCCTTTGTCTTCGCCGGCGAGGACGCAGACGGTGTCGCCTTTTTTGATTTGTATCTTGCTCATGACGCTTTTTAGTGATTTCTGTTTAGAGTACTTCGGGTGCGAGCGAAACAATCTTCATGTTCTTTGCGCGAAGCTCGCGGGCCACAGGGCCGAAGATACGGGTGCCGCGGAGGTCACCGTCGTTCTTGAGGAGTACGCAAGCGTTGTCGTCGAAGCGGATGTACGAACCGTCGGGGCGGCGCACTTCCTTCTTTGTGCGGACAACGATAGCACGCGATACGGTGCCTTTCTTGACGTCGGCGCCGGGGATTGCGTTCTTGACAGTAACGACGATGATGTCGCCGACCGAAGCATAGCGACGACCGGTACCGCCGAGCACGTGGATGCAGAGCACTTCCTTTGCACCGCTGTTGTCGGCTACGGTAAGGCGTGATTCAGTCTGTATCATTTTTACTTAACTTTTTCGATGATTTCTACTAATCTCCAGCGTTTTGTCTTCGACAGGGGGCGGGTTTCCATCAGGCGTACGGTGTCGCCGACCGAACATTCGTTCTTTTCGTCGTGAGCGTGGTACTTCTTGGTCTTGTTGACGAATTTACCGTAGATGGGGTGTTTCTCCTTCCACTTGACGGTGACAGTGATAGTCTTGTCGCCCTTGTTGCTGGAGACCACGCCGATGCGCTCTTTGCGCAGGTTACGTTTTACTTCCATTGTGAGCTTGCTTATTTATTGTTAAGTTCGCGTGCACGGAGCTCGGTCTTTACGCGGGCAATCATGCGGCGGTCGGCGGTGATCTTTGCGGGGTTGTCCAGGGGAGTCACTGCGTGGTTCATACGCTGCTGGAGATATTCTTTCTCCATTTCGGCGAGACGATCACGGAGGTCTGCGGTAGACATTTCGCGGATTTCTTCTTTCTTCATAGCTTAATTACACGTTTTGGGTGGGGTCGTAGTCGCGGCGCACGATAAATTTTGTGACAACGGGGAGCTTCTGGGCGGCGAGGCGCAGAGCTTCCTTAGCGATGTCGTAGCTTACGCCTTCCACTTCGATGATCACGCGGCCGGGAGTTACTGGCGCTACGAAGCCTTCGGGGTTACCTTTACCTTTACCCATGCGGACATCGGCAGGTTTCTTGGTGATGGGTTTATCGGGGAAGATGCGGATCCAGATCTGGCCCTGACGCTGCATGTAGCGTGTAACGGCGATACGAGCAGCCTCAATCTGACGGCCGGTGATCCACTTTGTCTCGAGTGTCTTGATTCCGAAGGATCCGAAAGCAAGCTGATTGCCACGCTGGGCTACGCCCTTGCTGCGGCCTTTCTGGGCGCGGCGGAATTTTGTTTTCTTAGGCTGTAACATTTTGTAGTGCTTTCAGAGTGATTAACGGTTGTTTTTTGCAGAGCGGAAACCACCACGGCGCTCACGGCCTTTACCGGCGGGGCCACGGCCTTCCTTCTGAGTGTTTGTGAAGGAGGGAGCGAGGTCGCGCTTACCATACACTTCGCCACGGCAGATCCATACTTTCACGCCAATCACGCCCACTTTGGTGTGTGCCTCGACCAGTGCATAGTCGATGTCGGCACGGAGGGTGTGAAGGGGAGTACGGCCTTCCTTGAACATCTCGGAACGTGCCATTTCAGCACCGTTAAGACGGCCCGAAACCTGGATTTTGACGCCCTCGGCGCCGGCACGCATTGTGGAAGCCACTGCCATCTTGACGGCGCGGCGGTAAGCCACCTTGCCTTCGATCTGGCGAGCGATGGTCGATGCCACGATTTCGGCATCGAGCTCGGGGCGCTTCACTTCGTAGATGTTGATCTGAACGTCCTTGTCGGTTACGTTCTTGAGCTCTTCCTTGAGCTTCTCCACTTCCTGGCCGCCCTTGCCGATGATGAGGCCGGGGCGCGAAGTGCAGACGGTGATGGTGATGAGCTTGAGCGTGCGCTCGATTACGATACGCGAGACACTGCATTTAGCCAGGCGCACGTTGAGGTATTCGCGGATTTTGTAATCTTCGAGGATGTTGTCGGGGTATTTACCTTTTTCCGACCAGTTGGAGTCCCAGCCGCGGATTACGCCCAGGCGGTTGCTAATAGGATTTACTTTCTGTCCCATGTGTTATGCCTCGGTATTTTTGTTGTTATCGATAGTGTCAACAATCACAGTGACGTGGTTTGAGCGCTTGCGGATGCGGTAGCCACGGCCCTGGGGTGCAGTGCGGAGGCGCTTGAGCATGGGAGCGCAGTTGACATAGATAGTGGTGATGTAGAGCTCGCCGTCTTGGGCTTTGCGCTCGTTCTTCTCTTCCCAGTTTGCGACTGCGGAGCGCACGAGTTTCTCGAGGCGGGCAGCAGCTTCCTTGTTGGAGAATTTGAGGATGCCGAGTGCACGGTACACTTCCTGACCGCGCACCATGTCGGCTACCAGACGCATTTTGCGGGGGGAGGTGGGTACGTTGAGGAGCTTAGCGAAAGCTATGCTCTTGTTTTCCTCCTTGCGTCGGTTGGCTGATAATCTTTTTCTTTCACCCATTGTATTTAGTCGTCTGTTTAATCAGTGGTTAATAGTTATCAGGCCCTTATTTTTTCTTGTTGCCGGCGTGGCCGCGGAAAGTGCGCGTGGGAGCGAACTCGCCGAGTTTGTGGCCTACCATGTTCTCGGTGACGTAGACGGGGATGAACTTGTTGCCATTGTGGACGGCAAAGGTCATACCCACGAATTCGGGGGCGATCATGGAAGCACGGCTCCAGGTCTTGATCACGTTGCTCTTGCCGGAAGCTGCCATGGCGGCCACTTTCTTCTCGAGCTTAACGCTGATGAAGGGACCTTTTTTTAATGAACGGCTCATAATTGCTTGCTATTTCAGATTACTTCTTTTTTCTTCTCTCGATGATATACTTGCTGGACTGCTTCTTGGGCGCACGTGTCTTGAGACCCTTGCTGTACAGACCCTTGCGCGAGCGGGGATGACCACCGGAAGCGCGGCCTTCACCACCACCCATGGGGTGATCGACAGGGTTCATCACTACGCCGCGGTTGCGGGGGCGACGGCCAAGCCAACGAGAGCGGCCGGCTTTACCGGAGCGTTCGAGTGAGTGCTCGCTGTTGCCGACGGTGCCGACAGTGGCTTTGCACTCGGCGAGTACCTTGCGGGTTTCGCCAGAAGGTAATTTGATGATAGCGTAGTTTCCTTCGCGGGAAACGAGCTGGGCGAAAGTGCCGGCGGAGCGTGCCATGAAGGCACCCTGGCCGGGACGAAGTTCGATGCAGTGGATTACGGTACCGACGGGGATTTTGCTCAGGGGAAGAGCGTTTCCGACTTCGGGAGCTGCGTCGGGGCCGCTGAGGAGCGTAGTGCCTACTTCAAGGCCGTTGGGGGCGATGATGTAGGTTTTTACGCCGTCGGCGTAGCAGAGAAGGGCTATGCGAGCAGAGCGGTTGGGGTCGTACTCGATAGTCTTTACTACTGCAGGTATTCCGTCGCGATTTCTCTTAAAGTCAATGATACGGTATTTACGCTTGTGCCCACCGCCAAGGTATCGAGCGGTGAGGTGGCCTTCGTTGTTTCGGCCGCCGGAGGCGCGTTTACCGACTGTAAGAGATTTTTCCGGTGTCGTAGCAGTGATGGTACCTTTAAACACACCGATGACTTTGTGACGTTGCCCGGGGGTTGTGGGCTTGAATTTTCTTACTGCCATTTTTATTAGATGTTGCTAAAGAATTCGATGGACTGTCCGTCGGCGACGGTCACGTAGGCTTTCTTCCACATGGCAGTTTTGCCCTTGAGAAGACCGCTCTTTGTCCAGCGCGACTTGTTTTTGCCGCGCACGATGGCTGTGTTGACACTTTCCACCTTCACGCCGTAGAGCTGCTCTACCAGGCTTTTGATCTGGTATTTGTTGGCGTCGGGCGACACGCGGAAAGTGTAGCAATTGCGCTTTTCAGAAAGCTTGGTTGCTCTTTCGGTAATGATGGGTTTGATCGATATTTCCATTGTGTGTTACCTCCGGTGGAATTAGAGTTTGTTAAGCACGTCAACGCTGCCCTCGGAGAGGACAAGCGCATTGTGATTGAGCACTACATACGTGTTGATGTCCGATGCATTCATGATGTTTGCATCGGGCACGTTACGCATCGACAAATATACGTTATTATTTTTTTCTGACAAAACGAGAAGAACTTTTTTGCCGTCTACTTTAAGATTTTTAGCAAAATTTACAAATTCTTTAGTTTTGGGAGCGTCAAACTGAACGTTGTCGACAACGATGATCTCACCTGCTGCAGCCTTGAGGCTGAGAGCTGAGCGACGTGCGAGGTCCTTAAGTTTTTTGTTGAGCTTGAAGCGATAGTCGCGGGGACGGGGACCGAACACACGGCCACCACCTACGAGGACGGGCGAGTTGATGTCGCCGATACGGCTGCCGCCGCCACCCTTCTGCTTGTGGAGCTTGCGTGTAGAGCCGCTTACCTCGCTGCGCTCTTTCGATTTGTGAGTGCCCTGGCGCTGGTTGGCAAGATACTGCTTAACGTCGAGATAAAGGGCGTGCTCGTTGGGCTCAATTGCGAATACCTCATCGTTGAGGTTCACGCGGCGGCCTGTATCCTGGCCTTGCTGGTTGTATACTGCGAGTTCCATGATTATTTCTCAATTAAGACGATCGAACCTTTGCTGCCGGGGATAGAGCCCTTGATCATGATAAGGTTGTGCTCGGGAATCACTTTGATTACTTGAAGATTTTGAACGGTCACGCGCTCGTTGCCTGTCTGACCGGCCATGCGCATGCCCTTGAATACCTTTGCGGGGTAGGAGCAGGCACCGATCGAACCGGGTGCGCGGAGACGGTTGTGCTGGCCGTGGGTGCTCTGGCCTACACCGCCGAAGCCGTGGCGCTTGACAACGCCCTGGTAGCCTTTACCCTTAGAGGTACCTACTACGTCGACGAAGTCAGCCTCGGAGAAGATGTCGACACCGATGGTGTCGCCGAGGGCGTAAGTGTCACCAAATCCTTTGAACTCGGCCAAGTGTCGCTTGGGCGCTACGCCGGCTTTGCGGAAGTGGCCAAGTTCGGGCTGTGTAAGGTGCTTTTCCTTCTGCTCTTCAAAGCCGAGCTGGAGGGCAGCATAGCCGTCGGTGGCTTCCGTTTTAACCTGAGTAACGACGCAGGGACCTACTTCGATAACAGTGCACGGCACGTTGCGGCCGTCGGCACTGAAAACGGATGTCATTCCGATTTTTTTTCCAATTAATCCTGGCATTTCTCTGTTAATTTGATTGTTGTATATCTGTTGGATGATTTCTTGTGTGGTATCAGCACTTGATTTCTACTTCGACACCGCTGGGGAGCTCGAGCTTCATGAGGGCATCCACAATTTTGGGGGTGGCATTGTAGATGTCGATGAGGCGCTTGTAGCAGCTGAGCTGGAACTGCTCGCGGCTCTTCTTGTTGACGAAGGTAGAGCGGTTGACTGTGAAGATACGCTTGTGTGTGGGCAGGGGTATGGGACCGCTGATTACCGCGCCAATCGACTTCACTGTCTTTACGATCTTCTCGGCCGACTTGTCGACGAGGTTGTGGTCGTAAGATTTAAGTTTGATACGGATGATGGGGTTCATATAGTGATATGTAGTTTTGTTTTACTTGATGAGGTCGACGCGGCCCTGGCATTCGGTGAGGACGTCCTTGGCGATGGAGTTGGAAACTTCCGCATAGTGCGAGAAGGTCATTGTGGAGGTTGCACGGCCGGAGGTGATCGTACGGAGTGCGGTCACATAGCCGAACATCTCTGCAAGGGGAGCCTTGGCTTTTACCACGCGTGCGCCGGAACGGCTGTTTTCCATGCCTTCTACCTGACCGCGACGCTTGTTGAGGTCGGAGATAACGTCGCCCATCGATTCTTCGGGGGTAACGACTTCGATCTTCATGATAGGCTCGAGGAGCACGGGACCTGCCTTCTCGCAGGCTTTCTTGAATGCCTGGATGGCGCAGAGCTCGAACGAGAGCTGGTCGGAGTCGACGGGGTGGAACGAACCGTCGAGGACAGTGACCTTGAGGTGCTCAACGGGGAAGCCGGCGAGGACACCGTTCTTCATAGCGGTAGTGAAGCCTTTCTGAATCGAGGGGATGAATTCCTTGGGAATGTTACCACCCTTGACTTCGTCGACGAACTGGAGGTTTCCTTCAAAGCCTTCGTCGATGGGCTCAACGCGGACGATGATGTCGGCGAACTTACCACGACCACCGGTCTGCTTCTTGAATACTTCGCGAAGTTCGACAGGGCGTGTGATTGCTTCTTTGTAGGTAACCTGAGGACGACCCTGGTTGCACTCTACCTTGAATTCACGGCGGAGACGGTCAATGATGATGTCGAGGTGAAGCTCACCCATACCGGAGATCACGGTCTGGCCGGTCTCTTCGTTGGTTTCGACACGGAAGGTGGGGTCTTCTTCGGCGAGCTTCTGGAGGCCGACGCCGAGTTTGTCGAGGTCCTTCTGTGTCTTGGGCTCTACTGCGATACCAATCACGGGATCGGGGAATTCCATAGCCTCGAGGATGATGGGTGCATCTTCGGCGCAGAGGGTGTCGCCGGTGCGGATGTCCTTGAAGCCTACGCCTGCACCGATATCACCGCAGCCGATCATTTCCTTGGCGTTCTGCTTGTTGGAGTGCATCTGGAAGAGGCGCGATACACGCTCTTTCTTGCCGGAGCGGCTGTTGAGCACGTAGGAGCCTGCCATCATGTCGCCGGAGTATACGCGGAAGAAGCAGAGACGGCCTACATAGGGGTCGGTTGCGATCTTGAACGCGAGGGCGCACATGGGAGCGTCGCTCGAGGGCTCGCGGGTGAGGATTTCGTCGGGGTTGTCCACTGCACGACCTTCAACGGCGCCCGAGTCAACGGGGCTGGGGAGGAAAGCGCAGACAGCATCGAGGAGGCACTGCACGCCTTTGTTCTTGAAGGACGAACCGCAAATCATGGGCACGAGGTCCATGGTGAGGGTAGCCTTGCGGAGAGCGCGCTTGATTTCGTCGATGGTGATGGTGGAGGGGTCGTCGAAGTATTTTGCCATGAGGTCGTCGTCGTATTCGGCGATTTTCTCGAGCATTTTGTCGCGCCACTGCTCAGCTTCATCCTGGAGCGAAGCGGGGATTTCTTCAACGGAGTAGTCGGCACCCATGGTTTCGTCGTGCCAGAAAATAGCCTTCATCTGGATGAGGTCGACCACACCCTTGAAAGTCTCTTCTGCACCGATAGGAATCTGGATGGGGCAGGGGTTTGCACCGAGCACGTCGTGGAGCTGGCGCACTACTTCGAAGAAGTTGGCACCCGAGCGGTCCATCTTGTTGACGTAGCCGATACGGGGTACGTTGTACTTATCGGCCTGGCGCCATACTGTCTCCGACTGGGGTTCTACACCACCAACGGCGCAGAAAGCGGCCACGGCACCGTCGAGGACGCGGAGCGAGCGCTCTACTTCGACAGTGAAGTCGACGTGTCCCGGAGTGTCGATAAGGTTGATTTTATATTTATCGTTGTTGTACTTCCAGAATGTTGTTGTGGCAGCGGAAGTAATAGTGATACCGCGCTCCTGCTCCTGCTCCATCCAGTCCATAGTAGCTGCACCGTCGTGCACCTCGCCGATTTTGTGAGTGAGGCCGGTGTAGAAAAGGATGCGTTCGGAGGTAGTGGTCTTACCGGCATCGATGTGAGCCATAATGCCGATATTGCGCGTAAGTTTGAGTTGGTCGTCGTGATTAGCCATTTTGCTGTTTCCTCAGAATAATATTCAACAAAAAATCGCTTAGAAGCGGAAGTGGGCGAAAGCACGGTTGGCCTCGGCCATCTTGTGCATGTCTTCTTTACGCTTGAAAGCACCGCCCTGGTTGTTGAAAGCGTCGACGATTTCTGCGGCGAGCTTGTCGGCCATGGTCTTGCCACCACGTTTGCGGGCGTAAGAGATAAGATTTTTCATTGAGATAGATTCCTTGCGGTCAGCACGGATTTCGGTAGGAACCTGGAAGGTGGCACCGCCCACACGGCGGCTCTTCACCTCTACTTGGGGAGTGACATTCTCGAGAGCTTTTTTCCAGATGTCGAGAGCAGAGAGCTCTTCGTTGGGGAGCTTGCTCTTCACGGTCTCGAGAGCGGAATAGAAGATAGTGAACGCGGTATTCTTCTTACCGTCGTACATGAGGTGGTTGACAAATTTAGTCACTCGCACATCGCTGAAAACGGGATCGGGGAGTACGAGCCGTTTTTTAGGTTTTGACTTTCTCATCTGAGTGTCGGGGAGATTGTGTTTTTGATCGCTTGGTTGCTTGCTTCGTTATTCTTCAGCCCGAGGCCTCTGCCGGGGCTTACTCAACCAAAAGGGTAGCTGCAAGAAATGCAAAAACGAGTTAAAAAGATTGTGTTGATTTTACTCGGGTGCTATAAGATTTCTTCACCCGCCTCTAAGCGTGAGGCGAATTACTTCTTGGCAGCACCGGCCTTGGGACGCTTGGCACCGTACTTGGAGCGGCGCTGAGTGCGATCCTTCACACCTGCGGTATCGAGAGTGCCGCGAACGATGTGGTAGCGTACACCGGGGAGGTCCTTGACACGACCGCCGCGTACGAGCACGATCGAGTGCTCCTGCAGGTTGTGACCTTCACCGGGGATGTAGGAGTTGACTTCCTTGCCGTTGGTGAGGCGCACACGGGCAACTTTACGCATTGCCGAGTTAGGCTTCTTGGGGGTGGTGGTGTACACGCGGACGCAAACACCGCGACGCTGGGGGCAGCTGTCAAGAGCGGGGCTCTTGCTCTTATCCTCCAATGCCACGCGTCCTTTACGTACTAATTGCTGAATAGTAGGCATCTTAGTTGATTTGCTTTGTTACTTTAAATATCTTGTATGTTTATTTCTCGTTTTTGACGCTGAACGGCGGATTGCTCCATACACTCACAAAACCGCCCATTGCTTTAATCTTCAATGATTTAGCAACGGAGCGGCGCATAAGCGCACTGTTCAACGCCGCAAAGTTAGCAATTATTTGTCTAATAACCAAACATTTTACAAACTTTCTTATCAAGCAAATTTCAGGGCGAACAAAAGCGGAGGGCTCGGGGCGCTCTCGCACTCCCCTGCCCTCCGCCGGGAATATTCTTGGGATCAGATCAGCGCACCACCACCTTTTCGGCGCGGGTGCCTGTGCGGCGTATGTAGATGCCGGGGAGCAGGCGGTCGCCTGTCACTTTCACGCCCTGAAGTGTGTACCATTCGACGGTGTCATCGCCGGCCACGCTCACGTCGCCGACACCGCTTTGGCCGCTCTCGAACTCGATGCGCGGAGCGATGGCAAACGAAGTGGGGTCGTCGGTCTGCGCATACCACTTGGTCTCGCCGGTGTAGTTGTAGCTGTCATCGGTCTCACGAAGGAGGTGCCAAGCGGTGTTGCGACCACCTTCGCCGCGGCGCAGCGCGTACATGGCCACTGCATCACTGCCGGCATCGGTGCTCTCGGCGGGGAAGCCGGAGATGGTCACAAAGAAGGGCTCGTCGACACGCACCGGCTGCGCGAACACAAATTCCGTGGGGTCGTTGTATGTCTCGGAAGCATCGACAAGCTCGCGTGCGGGGAGCGTGGCCGATGCGAGCTCTTCGGCAGGCGCGCCATCGGCACCCACAGCGGTGACTGCGACTTTGACGGGTGCATCACCGGAAATCACCTGTGCCATTGCAAAATACACATTGACCGAGGAGATGATTGCCGGGACGGCGGGTGCTTCGAAAGCTTCTGCGAAGGCTGTCATGTCGAGCCAGTTAGTGCCTCCGTACCAGCCGTACCAGGCCAGATCAATGGCTGCGAGCCGGTCGTTCTCGGCGGCGCTGATGTTCCACACGGCCGACTTGCCGCCGGCTTTCACTCCGGCGATATATGTCGACGATGAGCCGGCATCGTTTGCCACGGTGAGGTCTACGTCGTACATACCTTCCTTGACATACTTCACGGTGACGCTCTTGTCGGTTGAGGTGCCGATGTCGGTGCCGGGGAGTGTCCAGCTATACGATGTGGGCACGCCACGCGAGGCATCGGAGAAGGTAATTTCCTTGTCGAGGGGCACCACAAGCGATGCTTCGGGCGAATAATAAGCACCGGGGCCAACCTCGATTGCCGCTGCGGGAGCCTGCGCCTTGACCACTACGTAGTTGTCACGCACTTTTGTATCGGTGTCTTCGCCGCGCGTCACTGTAAGGGCCACAGAGTAGGTCCCGGCCTTTGAATATCGCACAACAGGCGATGCTTCGGTGGATGTGGCCACGTCGGCACCCTCGAAAGTCCACGCGAAGACCTCGGGCTCGCCGGTGCTCTTGTTGGTAAAGGCTACATCCTCGCCCACCGAAACCGTGATTGAGCTTCCGTCGCCGTCGGGCGCGAGCACCTCGAAGTCGTCGATTACCACATTGTCGCCATTGGTGAGATAATATATGTAAGCAAAGTATACTTCCTTGCCTGCGTAGTCGGAAAGGTCGGCGGTGTACTGAGTCCACTTGATGTCGTCGGTAGCAGCATCCTGCGAGGCGAGGAAGGCATCCCAGATTTTCACGGGCTGTGCTCCGTCGATATTTTCACATATATAGAGCTCGAGATTGCCATCGTAGATCCACACGGGATTAAAAAGGGCATAGAAGCGGACTGCGGCGCCCTCGGGAAGCACGATGTCGGGCGAAGTAATCACCGAAGCATCGCCCGTATTGGCATATTTGTGGTAGATTGAGTACTCGCTGTCGGGGTTGATTGAGCTGAACGGGGGCACGTCTCTGAAGCCGCCGGCATCCGGCGTAAGCTGCCACTGCGAGCCTTGCGACGTCTTCCACTCGTTTGCTTCGTCGAGTGAGTCAAAGCCGTTGCGGTACACCGTGGTGTAGGATTGAGGGCCTGCAAAATCGGCACGCAGGGGCATATTCACCGTATAGCTCACAAACTTGGGTTCGCTCCATACATTCTCGCCCACGGCCTGCACCGAGAGCACACAGCTGTGGTCGATTGTGAGCTTAAGGGTGGTGGAAGCGTTGATTTTGAATTCATCGAGAAGACCGAGGTCATCGAGAGTCATAGGCTCATCGCCGATGTAGTACCAGATAGCGGCTGCCCGCGGGTCGGTGCAGCTCACCGTCACTTCGACGGCATCGCCATAGACACCTTCACCGGGGGTGACGGTAAAACCTGCCAACGGTTCTTTGGCAACGACGGTAAGGGGCAGTTCGATGGTCTGCGGCAGATATTTGTCGTTGCCGGCGAAAGTGGCTTTAATCACGCACTCGCCTACTGCGTAGGTGTAGATATGGCCGTAGCGGTCGCAGTAGGCAACGGCATTGTTCGACGAGCTGTAGGTGATGGGGTCGACCCTGTTGGGATTGTCGATCAGCGCAAGATCTTCTTCAAGGAGCTCGATAGTGAGAGCATCCTTCACAAAGCTCAGCCCGGGGCTAACGCGAAGCACATACTTGGCCTCGGCCACGGCGCTGTAGTCCTCGCCGACTTTGGCCACGGCTTTCACGGTGCAGCTTTCGCTCACGGTGAATGGAGCCGTGTAGAGCAGGCCGCCGTCGCGGGGCGATGTTCCGTCGGTAGTGTAGTACACCTCGGCGCCTTCGGCAGCAGCGATGCTCACCTCGAAGGGCTCGTCGTAGCTGCCTGCGGCAGGAGTAATCACGGGAAGAGCGACAGTCGACTCACCTTCCTCATACACTACTTTGATTTCTTTGATATAAAGAGGTTTGGTGGGGTTAGGGGTGACAAATGAGAGTTCGATGCGGCCTTCAGCACCGGCAGCACTTGTGAAGGTGCGCTCAACAAAGGCCGAACCTTCGATAGATGCCGAAGTTGCCCCATCGCAGACCAGCGCTTCCTGCCCTACTTTCACAGCGACTGCAGAGCCGGCATCGATGGCGCGCGATTTTACGGTCACCGACGAGATCTTACCGCTGAACGAGTCGGAAGTCATCACAAAGCTCTCAGTGAGCACTTTGCCGGCCTGGCCTACGGTCTGACCCGCCGACGAGGTATAGGCAAGTATGCAGCCGGCATCGAACGTCGCCGTCCACGTCATGCCGCCGAAAGTGCGCGTAAGTGTGGTGAGATTGGCGTCGGCCGCTCCTCCGAAATTGTAGTATCCGTTAAGATAGTCGGGCTTATCCTGGGTGGCCGGCACAGGCCAGTCGTAGGACCACTCGGCAGCCCTGAGTTGCGGCACTCCGCAGAGCAGCACCGCAAGCAGCAGAAGTGAGTAGAAATGTTTTTGCATAGAAATGATAGTTTAGAAATTATACGCTCTTATAAAATCGAAGCAAAGGTAGCAAATTGCCCGAATATATCAAAATAAAGTCGGGGACTGAAAGGAAAACTTCAGCCCCCGACTTTATTTTGTCAATTTATCGCTTATAGATAGAGCAGCGAGACGGGTGAGGGACGACCGTTGACCCACTGAGTCACACGGATCTGCTTGGCACCGTCGAGAGCCACTTCTTCACCGAGCTTGATCTGTGCGGAAGCCTCGGTGGGGTTGGAGCCGTCGAGAGTGTAGCGGAGCACCACGCCTTCGGGATAGGAAGTGTTGACGGTAAACTTGCCGCCGTCGAGCACCTTGATGCCGGGCTGACGCAGGTGATATGTATAGCCTGCGGCATCCCACTTGGGCAGCTCACGCACGAGCACACTGTTGAAAGTGGCGTTGGAGTAAGTGCTGTCGGGGTTCCATGCGCGCTCGGCGAGGCCTGTCATCTTGGGCAGGAGCATGGTCTCGAGGTTCTCGGGGCCACGGATAGTCTCGGCCCATACCTGACCCTGTACACCCACTACGTTGGCGTCCTTGACAGTGCACAGGCGCGAAGGATAGCCTGCAAGGGCTACAAATTCGTCGGTGGGCACACCCCAGCTGAGGCCACGTTCTTCGGGATGGTGGCTGTAGATCATGTCGAAGTAGAAGTGCTCGACATTGCTGAGGACTATAGGATAGCCTGCGGCAGCAATCTCGTCGACGATGTGCTTGTTGCGGCCAAGAGTGCTCCAGCAATTGATGGAGTAGGACGAGGGCACGGTCTCGGCGTTGTACTCGGGCGAGTGACCGAGGGCGATTTCCTGCCAGCCCGAGAGCTTCACACCCTTCTTTGCGAAGAGCTCGCGGAGGCGGTTCACGAAGTAGGCGTGAACTTCTTTCTCTTCCTTGAAGCCTTTCTCATCCATGAGAGCCTTGATGGAGGGGCTGTTCATGAAAGCACCGTGAGCGACTTCGTCGCCACCGATGTGGATGGCCTCGAGGGGAGCGCCGGCTTCCTTGTGCATGTCGATAAATTCGTCGGTGACGATGTCGAAGAGCTTATACGGGCCTTCGAGGGTGGGATTCATCACGTTGTCGTGGAAGTTCTGCGCGCTCTCGAAGCTGGTATCATCGTCGGCAGCGCGGAGGAGCCAGCTTGTGTCGCCGGTGGCAGCAGCACGGGCCTCCATAGCCTTGATTGCTGCACGGGCATGGCCGGGAGCCTCGATTTCGGGAAGCACGGCAATGCCGAGCGAGTCGGCATAGCGAACCATATCGACGTAGTCCTTGCGGGTAAAGAAACCGTTTGCAGTACCACCGACAGCATCAGGATTGCCATCGCCGGCATAGATCTGGGGAAGATAGTCGGCCACGACACCGTCGGGGATATAGCCGCGGCGCGAACCGAGAGCTGTAAGTTCGGGCAGCGCCTCTATCTCCACTCGCCAACCCTCATCGTCGATGCAGTGGAAATGGAGAGTGTTCAGGCCATAGATTGCCATCATGTCGATTACACGGCGCATCTCGGCGGGTGTCTGGTAGTTGCGGGCAATGTCGATCATCACACCACGGTAGGGCAGCGAGGGCCAGTCGGTGATTACAGCCGACGGCATGGTGCGGGCTTCGGTGCCGAAGTAGTGCGCTATGCGGCGGCCGAGCTGAGCCCACTGCTTCTCTGGAGCCTCCACGGTCATCTTGCCGTCGGCAACGGTGATGCGGTATTCGCCTTCGTGCGCGGGGTTCTGAAGCACCGAGAAAGTGGCTTCGGCGGGGTTTACCTCACTCTCGCCGCCGGTAAGCTCGACGGTCTTAAAAGAAGGTACCACATCGTAAATACCGGCTTCGGGAGCTACGAGAGTCTCATTGAAAGCATAGACGGCATCGCCATAAGGCATCTTGTCGCTGCCTTCAATCGAGTAGCGGCTCTTTTGGTCGGTGAGGCTGCCGTAGGTGAGGGCTGCGGCCTCGGTTGTGCCGTCGGCGAGGACGGTGTGGACACCGTCGGGGGCATAGCCGATAGAGCGGAGCGTGCCGCCGGTGAGAATATTGATTACCACGGTGTCGCTCTCGGCAAAGCGAGGCGAAGCGATGGCATAGTAGCCGGGCAAGAGCTCGATGAGGGTGTCGGCAGGGTTGTCGAGTGTCATCGGGCGCGAGAACTGATTGAAGCACAGGCGCTTCACATTCGAGAGGTCGCCGGTCACGGTGTAGGTCTGGAGGTAGTGCAATGCGCCTGTCGAGTCGGCGGGTTGGTTCTGCACTTCCCAGAGCACCTTCACGGCAGGTTCTGCGCTATCGGCTTTTGCCGATGTGCACGATGCTACACCTGCGGCGATGGCCGGGATGGCCAGGAGCAAGATGGACTTTTTCATGTGTTAATTAAGGTATTGGTGTTGTTTTATACTTTTGCGATGGATTGGTTGTAGTCAAGCGTCAGAAATACTTGGCCACTTCTTTGGCGAGCTCCGAGGGGTCGGCCACACGCTTGCTGATTTCACCCTTGCTGTTGATGATGAAAGTCATCGGGAGCGCCCCTACATTATATAATGCAAGGGGAGCCACACCGTCGGCGGGAGAATTCCACACGGTAATCCAGGGCAGATTGCGCGCGGCTTCTTTCCAAGCCACTTCGTTTTGGTCGAAAGCGATCTGGTAAATCTCAAATCCCTTGGGAGAATAGAGTGTGTAGAGCTCGTTGAGCATGGAGTTGTAGGCCGGCGCCTTCTCCATGCCATAGTCGGTGAAACTCAGCAGCACGACTTTGCCTTTCGAGGCAAGGTCTTTGAGGGAGTGCTCCACGCCGCGGTCGTCGTAGCGGACGATGTCGATGATCGATGTTTCGGGCACTTCAATCACAGTAGCGTCGGAGGCATCTTCGGGCAACTTGCCGAGATTGCGCCGCCCCTCAAAATACGCCTTGCGGAGTGCGGCTCCTCGCGGGTCGAGGGGCTTATAGTGGGCGTAGACCTGTGCGGCAGCTCCATAGATGCGGTTTCCGAGGTTTTCGTTGGGATCGAATACCGGCTTATTGTCCACAGCCTTGCCTACGGTATAGTACGCGATAAGGCCGGTGGTGTCGGAGGTGACGAAGCCCACGAGCTTGCGGCGGAGCTCATCGACCGAGGGAGTCGCGGCCACAATACTGTCGATGGCGCTCATGCGCGAAGCAAGCTCAGTGCCTTTGAGGCTATGGCCTGTGCCGAAAGTGGCGGCATCGGCTTCGACGATGATGGCATCGACAGAGTCGACGGGGAAGTAGATGCTGCCTTTGCCGGGAAGCTGGAGGCGCAGGATGTCGGCCGACGGCATCGGCTCGGCAGCCTGATAGTCGAAGCGACCGTCGGCGGCGACTTTCACGGAGTCGATCACATACCAGCGGCCGGCGTTATTGGCCTCGAGAGCGAGCGACATACCGTCGGTAGCACCCTCTACGGTACCTTCGACACTCCATCCTGACCTGCCGCACGATGCCAGGAGCAAGGCCGAGGCTGCGATTATTGTAAGTTTGTTTTTAAGCATAATCATTCAAAATTGGAAGCTATGGTTCGTGCGATTTCAGCCATGCGCTCGGCCGGCAGATTGAGCTTGGCGCGGCGGAAGTCCATGTCGGCCTCGCTGCTAATAGGCACCAGATGGATATGAGCATGAGGCACCTCAAGGCCAATCACAGCCTCTCCCACACGCTTGCAAGGCACGCTCTTGACGAGGGCGGCAGCCACCCGCTTGGCGAAGATGTGGAGCGCGGCGAGCTCATCGTCGCTCAGGTCGAATATATAGTCGACCTCTCGCTTGGGCACTACGAGGGTATGGCCTTCGGAGAGTGGATTGATGTCGAGGAAGGCATAGTGATGCTCGTCCTCGGCTACGCGGTACGATGGAATTTCGCCGGCGATTATGCGTGAGAATATCGAAGCCATTGCGCGGTGAATATCAGAGTCCGATTTCAAGAATTTCAAAGCTGACCTTACCTGCCGGGATTGCAATCTCCACAATCTCGCCCTTCTTGTGCCCGAGCAGGCCGCGTGCGATGGGGGTGGAGATGGCTATGCGCTTAGCCTTCATGTCGGCTTCGCTGTCGGCAACGATAGTGTATTCATCTTCGCGACCGTTTGCCACATTGCGGATGCGCACACGGTTGAGGAGCTGCACTTCGTCGGTGCTCAGGCGGCTTTCGTCGATGATACGGGCGTTTGCCACGAGGTCCTTGAGCTGGGCGATTTTCATTTCGAGCAGGCCCTGCGCTTCTTTTGCAGCGTCGTACTCGGAGTTCTCCGAGAGGTCGCCCTTGTCGCGTGCTTCGGCGATGGCGCGGCTGATTTCGGGGCGTTTAACGGTCTCGAGATATGTGATTTCTTCGAGTTTACGGTCGTAGCCGTCTTTGGTCATATAGGTGATTGCCATGTCTTTCAGGTGGTTTTTGATAATATAAAAAAAGAATGAAACCCAACTCAGCGCAAAGCGTCGGTCGAGCCTCTATAATTCATTAATTAAATCTTCCGTGGCAAAGGTAGGCACTTTTTCCCGATTAGGGCGAGCGGAATTGATTAATATTCGTTAAA
>JAMPHP010000001.1:529182-668866 GCA_023663365.1 Muribaculaceae bacterium
TGCTTTTGAGCGTGATGGTATCGGCGGTCTTTTCCCAATAGGGGTCGGTGACGATAACGGGCGGGAGCGACTGTGTGAGATGTTTGGCGACGTTGATGGCGGGGAGGTCGAGCACGATGTTGCTGCTTGTGCTCATGTCGATTTGTCTGACAACGATAGGCCGCAGGGTGATTGTGCCGCCGTTGGCATCATCGCGGCGGAATACGACCTTTGCGGTGCGGAGTCGGGTGTTCGACGTGGTGGGCTCTATCCAAGAGAGGTATAGCTTGTAGCCGGAGGTGTCGGCTCCACCATTTACCACGCTGTAGCGCACGCCGTTTATGTCGATGGTGCCAACGGGGGTAAGGCCTGCCGCGAGGGCATCGCAGAGAGCGCTGATGGTGGTGTAGTCGGTGCTGTCGGGGGTGTAGATGATGTCGGCGGGGTCTATGCGCAGGAAGAGCTCGCCGAATATGTGGAGTGGAGCCGCGGAGGTGGCGAGACCATCGATGCGCCCGGTGTTGGCATCGACTTTCTTCTCAATGTCGGCTATGGATGTGCCGATGCCCTTGATGAGGTCGAATGTGCGGGCGAGTTTGTCGAGAAAGTTTTCCTTACTTTTTTTATCCATTGCTTTGTGGATTAAAAGATTATTTGTAATTTTGTGGTGTAAGAGCTCCGTGTGGAGAGAGTCACGTAGGCTACAGCTATCGTATCTCAAGCACATGGGCTCTTTTTTTGCTATAGAGGTGCTATGGCTCCACGTTGGAGGTTGCAGGTGAAGTAGCACCAATCAGACTTTTTGCCTCGTGAGCTTACGCTGCGGACGCGGTACACGCCTCTTTCGCCCGCAGGTTTATTCTCTATACTGCCATCTGCTTGTTCACACTTTCCGTCAAGCCGAAGATTGCTAACTTTGTGCCATTTGCGGGGGCCGTGTACTTTCCACCCTGCACGATACTTCTGCTGGAGCTCGAAACCTTCTTTATTGTCGAAGAGGAGGTTGATTGCTTGGCGGAGGGTGATGTCAATGTGCGAGGGCATGCGACTGTGCTTCTTCAGCGTAGGCTTCGGCTGGGGGATTTCGGCGACTCTTCTGCTGCACTTCTCAATCAGGCCTGTGTGCGGATTTTTCCAAAGATAGCCTTCCCTAGCTTCCCACCAGCGGTTGTATATCCTAATTGAGAGACATTGCCCGGGTATCAGGTCAGGGTCTATTTCGGAAATCTCATATCCGATAGTAAGCACGTAGTTGTTGAGCTCAAAGGTATAGTTAGAGTCGTTTGATGGCAGTTTGGAGAGCAGGCCGTTGAATGGACTTTTGTATTGGCTGTTAATCACAAGCGTAAGATGCTGCGGTGTTTCACTAAGGTAGTAAGCCAGCGGCGAAAGGTCGAAGGTGCACACTCGGCGCGTTCCGCCCTCCAAAATTTTAGGCTTGGCGCGGAGCTTCACGCAGCCTAAGTTGCGGTATGGCACGCCGGGCACGGCTTTGAGCGGCATCATGCCCCATTGGGCGATAAGGGTTTGAGGTGTGGCCTCCACCACTGCAGCAGACTCACCCGGCACAGTGCCCGGCTCGCGACCGAGGATGGCCTCGAGGCGGCGGTTGATTTCGCCGAGGGTGAGGCCGTAGTTCTGCTCGAGGCGGTCGAAGTCGCGGATGTAGGCGGGCACTTGCAGCTCCGCTTCGATGCCGCAGGGGCAGGTGCAGCCATCTCGCACGAGCTCGATGCCGAGAGGAGCGGCTGTGGCTACTTGGCGCGTGCCGTCGGGGTAGGTGGTGTTGGGGAGGAGTGCCTTGAAATCGACTTTGAGTTCTCCGGGTGAGAGGTGGTGGTCACTATCGAGGACTATGTGGATGGTGCCGTTGTCGTTGAAGCATCGGATGCATACTCCTTGGATTGATGATGCTTTGACGGCGTTTGCTTTTGAGGCTGTATAGAATCGGGCTTCCCAATCGAAATCGGGCCAGCCGATGCTGGCTCCCGACGGATCGAGCAGGCGCAGTGTGAAGTCGAGGTCACTTTTATAATTTAAAGTAGACATAATGCAAATATAGCTATTCTTGGTGGTTGTGGCAATATATTTAAACTACAACTTTACATTCTAACGTGAAGAACATGCGAAGGTGTGACGTCGCGTGGCTTGATTACTCGCGCGAGATTGGCGGCTATTTCTTGACATGTGGCTGCCGATGCCCGGCACTCGGTGAGGATTTCGGCAGCGTGTCGGTCGATGGATTGTAGCTGTGTGAGACTTTGGGTCTGCAGCGACACCAAATCGACGATGCCGGTGTTTACTTCGACGCTATAGTCGGGGGCAGATGCCGTGAGTGCTGCACGGATTGCCGCCACGTCGGCAGCTATTGCCGGCACGTGCGATATGTAGAAGTTCTGTGTGTTGATGCCTGCGGCAAGGCCGTTGATGCTTTCTTCGGATGCTGTGGCTATGTCGCGGGATATGCCGGTTAGGCCATCGGAGGTGGAGAAGAGGTTTCGTATATCGACTCCTGCGGCTTCGGCTTGCTGAGCGGCTACGGTGAGGCCTCGGTTGATGGTATCGGCGAGGTCGGCGCTCTCGGTGAAAGCGTAGGTGAGTACTTGCGTCATGGATGCGCCGGAGGCATACATTTCGTCCATTTTCTCGAACATCGGCTCGAGTGCCTGCTGGACCGTGCGTGCCATGATACTTTCGACGAGCATGTTTTTAATCATGTCGTTGAACTTCTCTTTAATGGCATCGGCGGTGCTGCCGAATGATGCGTATGCTTCGAGCCATGCAGAGGCGAAGTCGCGGGCAGCAGAGGCAACATCGGTGCCGGTCATTTGCTCGGCAATCTGCCCCTGCATGTCGGCAATCTGGTCCATGGTGTCGCGGTAGGACTCTTGATACTGCTTGATTTTTTCGTCGTCGGCATCCTTGCCCTTACTCCGCTCGGCGGCTGCCTGCTTCTGATAAGCGGCTGCCTGTGCCTGGAGGTTGGCCATCTGCTGCTTATAGGTGTTGATGTAATCTCGGCCAAACACCTTATCCATAGTTTTTTCAAGACGGGAGTATGCGTATTCGAGGCGGTCGATGATTGCCTGCTGCTTCTCAATCTCTTTGTTGGCGGCGGCTATCTTTGAAGCCTTGATGGCACCGGTGAGAATGCCTGCAACTGCAAGAACCGCCGCTGCTATGGCTATCCATGGGTTTGACTCGGTGACGATATTATATACTGTCTGAAGTGCAATAAGCACTGCCATGAGCTTTTGGAAAGTCTCGAGAGCCTGTATACCCCCCTCGATTGCACCTCCAAGGACTGTACCATTGGCTGCAGCATCGCCGAGGAGGTCTTTGACGCTTGAGAGTGCATCGGACATTGCTCCGACATTTTGGTTGGCTTGGTTGAGGCCTGCAGCGACAGATTTGACGGCTTTTTTCTGCTTATCCTGCGCGGAGGTGACTTTTTTCTGCGCCGCCTGCAATTTTTTTGTGAGCCCTGTCCGTTTATCTTCCGCTTTGGTTAGGTTTGCTGCGGCAGTATTTTGGCGCAGCTGTGCGTTGACAAGGACATTCTGTGCATTTACTTCCTGTGCTTGTAGAGCTGCAAGTGCCTGCTCGTCGACGATTTCTTGCGCACGCAGCTCTGCCATCTGCTGTTGAATGAGCAGAAGTTGTGTGTGTGCCTCTACAACATCAGTGTCAGCTGTGTCTTTTTCTTTCTGCGCCGAGTCTATCTCGGCCTCAACCTGGGGCAGCTGAGCATCGTAGTCGGCTTGTGCCGTTTTCAGCTCATTCTCGGCCGCTTTTCTCTCTTTGATGGCTGCGATATAATCTTTGACTCCCGAGGTGACGGCTTTGAGGGGGGCGCGCTGCTCTTTGGCTTCTCTGATTTTCTCGAGGGCGTCGACATAGGTTTTGAGATTTGTGGCATCGAGGTCTTTGTTGGCTTCAATAAGACGTTTAAGCTCTGCCTCGATACGGTCGAGTGAAGACGTAGCCACGTTGTCAAGGTCTTGGAATACCTTTATATAGTCGTCGCTGGCCTTGAACTCCTCAACATCGACCTTGGCAAGTTCTTGCTTTTGCAGGCGCTCGCTCTCCTTTACCTTCTGCTCTTTTTCCTCCGGGGTGTACTCGTAGCTGGCGATGATGGCGGCACGCCGTTGAGCTTCACGGTTGATTATGTCTGTTCGTTGCTGCTCAAAGTCCTTGGCCTTTGCAAGTTCCTTTTCCCAAGTCGAGATATTTGCAGCAGCAGCCTTCTGCCCCTCGGAGATTATCTTCTCTGCGGTCGAGCGGTTTGCCTCTGAAATCACATTCTGATATTGCTCATACAGCTTCGCCAGCGCTCCATAGTTGATGCGTTGGTTTTTAGTGTCTATCGCCGACGATAGGTCGATTGTTACGTTGGGGGTGTTGCTTTTGAAGATTTCCTGTATCTGCTGTACTGTGGCATCAAATAATCCCTCGCCTGTATCACCATACAACGATAGAGTCACCTGTGCCGCCAACTCCACATCGCCCGTCTGGCTCAGTATCTTCTCATAGAACTCCTTGGCGGTCTTGGTGCGAGAGATTCGGTCGGCAAGGTCTTTGAGCTTCTTCTCGATGTCTTTTTGTTGTTTGTCAATAGCCACCTTGTCGGACTTGAATCCAAGCTCGATAAGCACCTTGTCGGCATTCTTCAATCCAAGGCGTTTGATTTCGTCTGCGATAGCCTTGTACCACTTCTGCACGTCCTCGATGGTTTGCGGAACTTCAAAGGTCGGCAATTTGAATTTGTATTTCTTCGCCGTCTCCTGCATTTGCTTGAATGAGGAGGCAAATAACTTCTGTGTATCGGTTAACGCTTTTGTCTGACCCTCCTTTTTCAACAGCTCGTCATACTCCTTGTTGACCTCGGCCATCTTGTTCGCTATCTCTTGGAGAGTTTGAAGGCGCGGGTCGGCAGGTGTTCGTCCGCTTGATTTCGTAAAGCCTTGTAGGAATGGGAACAATTCTCTGAGAACAGCCACCTGCATCTCAATTTTTTTGATTTCCTCCTCTGAAAATCCTTTGAGTGGGCCATGTCCACCCTCTGCAATCATCTGATTTGTGGTGTTCATTTCCTTGATTTGGTTGTCCAAATCATCTATGGCCTCTTTGATTCGCTTAGCGTAATCCTCAATTTTGTCCCCTGCGTTCATGAAGTATTTTGTCATGCTCCCCATTTCTACCCCTGCCGCAATGGATAATTGGGTAAGTTTCGACCTAAACGTCAGGACGGTACGGTCGGATATGGTTAACCCACTATAAATTTCTTGTAATTTATAGACCGCTCTACGTTGCTCGTCAGTAAGGCTCTTGATATTGCTGCTTAAATATTTATTTATAGCGTCAAAATCTATCGTGGAGATGATTTGTGGATTGGCGGTGTCGATTGTATCAACAAGAGTAGCCCATCCGTCTTGCCAAGCCACTTTCGCATCCGACATTATTGTTTTCAACGTAGGCACAATCGTTTCAAGCACCTCCAAGTTCCGTTTCTGCTGACCGTATAAATATGAATTACTATTTTCGTCAACAATCTTGCCGTCAACCGTGATTGGATTTTCTTTAATTTTGTTGACTAACTCCTCATAGCCCTGACCATAACGACCCAAAGCCATATAATTGCTATCATATTGAGCTTCCACACGAGCGATTTGCCTCTCTTGTTCTCGATAGGCTGCGGTTATATCTTGCAGTCGGGCATCGTACTTAATCATATCGCCACCGAATCGGCGATACATGGTATAGAGTTCTTTTATTTGCTCATCTGTTCCACCAATCGCTTTCCACGACTCTGTGAACATCTCTTTGACGCTCTTGTTGGTTGTCCTTGCGAGATGCTCGTATTCAATCCAAAATCTGCCAATCTGTGCATCAGAATACCCTTGTTTGGATAAGAAGTTGTTTATGTCACGTTGTTCGTCAATGATTGTCTTACCTGTTTGCTCAATGATTGTAGAGATTTTCTTTTGCTTCATCTGCTCGGCAATATAGGTACGTATAGATTGCGTTAGACTGTCGTAAGCCCCATCCATCGCTCGCAGGTTTTCGATTGTCAAGCGTTCTTGTGGAATGATGTCTTTGTATGTGCGGTTTAGCTCATCCAATGCGTCTTTTTGCTTCTTGCTACCGTCTGCCGCATCTACCGCAGTCTTGGCAAGAGTTTCAAAATTTCGGACTGATTTCAGTTGCTCAAGGTTGCTTTCATCCTCAATTTCGTTTAGAGCGTTTTTGAGTTTGTTTGCTTTCTCATAAGCGTTGTAGAATGACATAGCTAAGGCCGCAACACCGGCAATGAGCAATGTTATCCAATTCCCAACGACGAACGACTTTAATTTATCAATTGCTTTGCCCCATAGGGTTGTATTCCTTGCAGCCAAGTATTCCGCTCTCGCAGCGGTATATGTCGCTTCGGCTGATGCAGTTTTGGCTGCAATCGCTTTATATTCCTCTGCCGTTGCCGACATTCTCGCCGCTTGCTCTGCTTGGATAGCGGAACGGTAGGCGTTTGATGCGGCTATATATTTCTCGTTGGCGGCAATCTTGGCCGTATTTATATTACCTTGCCATCCTTTTACTTTGCCGACAATGAAATTAGCTCCGAAAATACCTCCTGCAACCGCCATTGTTCTTCCAACCTCTCGCCAATTACGCATTAAGTCGGTGAGCATTTCAATCGTGCCTTTCATTGCGGAGTTGACTTTATCGGTATTTCCGATTTCATCATACATCACGCTTGCCGCATCGCCTAATTTAGCCCACAATCCAAACAGGGTGTTTCCCTGTTTTTCTTGCATATTGTAGAACATACCGCCCGCAGAAGTCATGTCGTTGAAGATTTCCTCAACCATGCCGAACTCTACGCCTCGCTTGGAAACCATATCCATCACTTGCTCGGTAGTCACCATTTCACCGTTGAGCTTGGTGAATTTCTCTGCAAGCAATTCAAGCATTGGAATACCAGCTTCTGTGAACTGACGGATTTCCGCAGCGCGTAGGTACGATGCGGCTTTCACCTGCCCGTAGGCGAGGACTAACCTGCCGGCATCCACACCTAAACCAACGGAAACATCCATTATTCGCTTTGTCGTATCAAACAGTTTGTCTGTTTCAATCCGATATGCCGCTACTTGCTTCGTGTATTTTGTCAGGTCTAATATGGAAATGGGAGATTTGAGAGCGAAACCTTTAATCTCTGAAAAGAGTGCATTTGCTCTCGCTTGGTCTTGTATGATAGCACCAAGCGACACCCTTTGCAATTCAAACTGCGCCGTGACCTCACGAACAGAAATTAGGAATTGCCTCACTTGCTGAACGCTCCAATATGTCACCATGCGTTGCAGAAGTCGGTTGAGATATGATGATTGCTCCTTGTAGGCATTCGTCAAGTCTTTTACTCCCTTTGCTGTTCTTGCTGCCGCTTGGGCTGATTTATCCCTTGCTATGGCAAGCCGTTCTTCTGCGGCAGCCGCCCTTGCCGCAGCCGCCCTTTGGTTTTCAAGAGCAATAGCGGTTTTATCCGCATTACGTTGGTTAATTTCATTTATTCGTGCGGCTCTAACAGCATCGGGGCTTGCTGCGCCTCTGCCAGCTGAATATTTTTGCACTTGCTCCAACGCCTTGGCAAGTGTGCGAAGTTCTGCGGCAAGCTCTTTGATTGCTGTTTTAGTTTCGGGTGTTATTGGTTCTAATTTCAACTCAGCAAGCCTTTTCTTGACATCTTCAAGGCTGTCAAAATTTTTGGTGCTAAGTTTCAGCTTAACCTCTAACGCACGTTTCTGTATGGCTTTCTGCAATTGGTCTGCGTATTTACCATCCCAGTCTGAAGCAGCTTTTTTTACTGCGGCATCCAAGTCAAAGCCAATAGGAAATACTAATCTATCGTCTGCCATATCGAAAATGTGTTATATAACATACTCTTGCGGTTTCTACGTGTTGATATTTTTAGTAATTTTGTTTCTGTAAAAGTTTACAACATGAGTTTTGGAGGATTTTTTTTATTCAATGCGCTCTGTGACTTATTCGATAAAGCCACAGAACCCACATCTGCGCCTGACAAGCCGATGCCAACCCATGTTAGATGGGCGGCTATTGCTTGTGTTATCTGCTTAATAGGAACTGTTTTAATAATTGCATACACCATTTGAGATATGACTGAACTTATTATCCTAATAGTCCTTTTGGCTGTCGTTGGCTTTATAGTTGCCAGCATTGTACGTAACCGAGGTAAACAGTCCGCAACGCTTGAAAAAAACATGTCTTTCAATCCCGAAACAGACACTGTTTTGTCACAAAGCACAACGCCCTCCGAATTTGAGCATAAACAATGTGCATTAGCCGTGACATTACGGATTATCGGTGTCATTAACATATTTGCTTCATTCATAATTGCTATGATTTGCGGTAATGAGTACGGATGGCTCATCGCGATAGTAGCCATATTGTCGGGCTGCCTTGGCGGTCTTTTCTGCTACGCTATTGCAAAATGTGTTGACGCCGCCGACCACTATCTGAAAAATCATTAGCAAGCCTCCATCACCGAAGTGGTCAAGGCTGTGGAGAAATATCTTTCTGAGTAAATTTTTCATTCGCGTAAAAACAAAAAGAGCCAAGGGTCTTTCGACTCTCGGCTCTTAGGCTCTAATTGTGTCGCAAATATAGCGAAAATCTTTTATACTATAATAATCTTTATGAGATTAGATGGCTTATTCGGCTATTGCTGTGTATTATCAGTATGTGAATTGAGTTCTCATCATTAAACGGCTGTTGTTAAACATGTTGAATAATGTGTTAAAGATTTGGAGAAAGCAAACTTTTTGCACTAATTTTGTGTATACGAATAAACCAACCAACACTACATCGACATGGCAGATCTCGAAGAATTGTTCCAATGGTATCTCGACAACCAGTCAGAATTGGTTGAGAAATACAATGGCAAATACTTGGTTATAAAAAATAATCAGGTAGTGGACGCGTATGATGACGAAAACACAGCCTACTTTGAAGCCGAGGCTAAGTACGGACTTGGTAATTTCATACTCCAACTCTGTACGCCGGGCAAGGACGCATATACTATCGAAATGTACACTCCGCGTTTTGCTTTTGCATAATGGAGCCGCAATCTTTTACTGTTGAATATAGGAGCCTTGTGCCACAACTCATAACAGAGTGTGGTGTGTGTGAGGCTTATATCCCCATTCCTGGTAAAACTGCTCCAAAGGTATTTAAATTCCAAGCTCTTTGGGATACCGGAGCTACGTGCACTACAATATCAGAAAATGTAGTTAGGTCTTTAGGCTTAATTCCTATTGGTTTTGGCGACGTATCTCATGCAGGAGGTGTCAGAAAGGCAGGACTTTATAGGGTGAACATTGCGTTGCCTAACGGCTTGCAATCTGCACCCATGAAAGTTCTTGATGGGGTTTTGCATGGGTTCGACATATTAATAGGAATGGATATAATCTCGCAAGGTGATTTTGCGGTTACGCACTCTGATGGCAAAACCACTTTTTCATTCCGTTTGCCATCTATGGAAAAGATTGATTTCGTAGACGCACCTCAGTTGGAGGCAGTTCCTAAAAAGGCAACACCGAAAGTCGGACGAAACGAGCCATGCCCTTGCGGTTCGGGAAAGAAATACAAAAAGTGTTGCGGACTTAAACAATAATTCGCATAAACCATAAAAGTAGCCCGTGCGTCCACTCAGCCGCGCGGGCTTCTACTATTTCGGCTCTTTAAGCTCCGCCATCGCTATGCGCTGTGCTTCTTCGGCGGTAAGGGGGTGAGGTTTTGCCCCGACGCCCAGCTGTCCGAGCTTGCGGGCAAGTTTCTCCGGGTCAGTAGCCTTGGAAATATTGCGTTTGCGCTTCCTCTCCGGCTCATGATAGTCATAGTCATAATACCCTTTGTCTATCAGCATAAGCGTTATGAAGTCCGAGCTGTCGATATACCAATACCGCACCCACGACCAGAAACCGTAATTACCGTAAAGGGCTTTTATCTTCTCGTTGTCGGACGATGCTTGGAACGCGCTGCCGACTTGCTGTCCGCCTCCTTTTTCGGCGAAGCGTCCTCGTCCAACATACTTTCCGCAGATGCCTTCCTCTCTTGCAGCTGCTTGACGGCTTCGCCAACCTGCATCGTAGAGAGAACGAGTGCTCGTTTTGAGCTTCCCAAGTTGGCTAAATAAAAAGATTTATTCTCACCTATGGCTTCTTCGGAGTTGAGTGTGGCCGACACTTTCTCGCTGCCGTTGTAGATGCGGCGCCACATCAATGCAAAGGCCCCGGGGATGAGCCATAGCCGCTTACCAAGCACTTTGTGTGCCGCTTTCTTGGCGTAGGCTTTTCGGATTTTGGTGTTGATGCGTTTGGCTTCTTGGTGGCTGATGCCATCTTCTTTGAGTCGGTTTTGCCAATAGCGGATGTCGAAGTCGAGGTTGAGCATCTTGAGGTTCTGCCTCATGCTCGTAGGGCGTATGTGCCACGATTTGCCGTCGATAGTGATTGTGACTGCCGTGCCGCGCTGCACTGCGTTTGCCTCAACGAGCAAATCAAACATCGCCTGCTCGTCGAGTGTCAGTTCCGGCTGTTTATCTGTTTCTCCTGCCATAGCGTTAAGTTAAAAAGGGGCGGCGACTGAAACGCTACCGCCCCTTGTGTTTGACGAAAGGTGTAGTGTTTAGGCTGATGTACCCTCGCCCTTATACTCAATCTTGCCCTCGATAAGCATTGCTGTATCAAGGAACTCGGTATCGAGGTCTTCAGCGGTGGCTTCTACATGAATAAGGAACATGCCATCTTCGAGCGAAAGGCTGGATGCAATCTTCGCCTTGGGGAAGAAGATTGAGCGGTCGCCCTCGTCATTGGTCAGCATGATGGGGCGTGTCATAACCGCAGGAGTTGAGCCGAAGCCAACTACATTCTTGATGCCATTTGTCGCTCCCCATGCTGCGCCTGTCGCAGCTGTGATTTTCTTCGCCACACCCGGAGCAAGAAACTCGCGGATATTTTCGAGCGAGGTTGACATCATATCGAACGCGAACGCCTGTGTGCCGTTGGTGATTCGCGAAGTAACCACCGAACCCTGCTCGTTACGGCGAGGGTCTACCTCGATTTCGTCACCCGTCCACTCGGTCGAATCCTGGTCAATGTCACCAAGCGAGCGAGGGTTAGCGAAAGTTTCGATTTTGGCGGTGTTGTAATCATCCGGCTTGTCAAAAAGGATGATGTCGCTCTGACCCATGAATAGCTCAGAGACTTGTGCTTTTGTTACTGCCATTTTCTTATTTGTTTTTGAAGTTTGAAATTCTTGGTTTATGTATGCCAGTCCACGTTCAATGCAGTCGTGGAGTAGCCGTTGGTGAGATTGGGGGTTGTCGGCATTATCACGTTCATTGGATTGAAAGTGAAGAAGAACCCTCCCGAGCGTTTGCGGTGAATCAGCTCTTGGCATTGGTCGAGTATCTGCCGGATGCGATTGGTCTTAGCCGTATTGTCGGCTTGCAGCTTGCAGTAGATACTCAGTACCAGTGCTCCTTGGTATATGCCGAGCCGTTCACTGCGCGAACGTGCCGAGCCATTCCATTGCACGGTCAGAAACTCGTCGGCCAATCCCTTGTTTGGCTGCTTGGCTTGCTCATAGCAGCGGATGGCATACTTCTTGGTTGCCGAGGTTTGCACCTCGATCTTGCCGTCGAGCAGGGCTGCCAATGCCACGTCGGGGGTGAGGTCTGCGAGGGTCATGCTGTAATTGGCTTGAGGTTCGCGATTACGTCGTTGAGTAAGTAGTCCTCAAATGTCTTGAAGAAACCTACACCACGACCCCATTTGGAACCTTGTGTATTAATCTTGTAGGCATAAGGCGTAGCAGAGAACAGTACAATCCAAATCCCTTTTGAGAATTGAGATGTCGCGGCATTGAGAGCCTGAGTCAAAGACGCTCGTCCATCAACACCATCGTTCTCAGCGATTGCCTTCTTAGTAGGCAAATACGAACTCAACGCACCGTCAACATACACACCTACACCGGTAGCATCGTGCATAGTGCCAGTCCATGCCGGGAAACCTCCGTTGCCGCCGGGTCGATATGGCGGCATTGGGATGAATGAGCCATCCACATAATCCACAAGCCTCTGCGCTACGTTCTTAAGCATAGCCACAATCTTGGGTTTAACTTGTGTCTCGGTAAAGTTTTTCAGCCCTACCTTGAACACTTGTGCATTATGTGCCGTATGACTGCTCATTTCTCCGTTGATTGCTTAATCTCTATTTCCGTCACCCAATCTCCCGTGAGGTCGAGTCCGAGGTCGTTGGCGAGTTTCACCACGCCCTCTCGCTTGCGTCCGAGTTGCGTTGTCACGCTGATTATGTCGTTCTCCTCAACCATCACCGCCCGAGGCAGATACACTACGTCGTTGTGCGAGATAATCGAGAGGCTTGTCTGGCCTCCCGGTTGAAAGTCGCACACACCGTCGTATATTTCCTTGGGCGCGATTGGCATATCGTACTTGTCATACTCGCCCGTGGAGCGAGTAATCCGGCAATGGTCGCGGTAACTCAAATCACTCATAGCCTTACCCTCCGAAGATTAGAAGCATCAAACATACCTCCGCTGTCGGTGACATCCTCGTCGGGCTCCGCGCCGAGCTGACGGCGCAACTTGTCGCCAAGCGCACGGAAAGCTTCGCGGTCTTTGGTCGTCAGAGGATAGCCGCCGATGGAGATTTGTCTGTTGCCTCGTTTCTCGCTCTTGGTGCCTCCGGTGATAGCTGCCGACATGGCGTAGTAGAGGGTAGAGAGGGCATAGATAAGGCCGTTGTAATATTCGGGTTCGTCTAGATAGTCCTCCACATCATCGGCGAGGCTTACTACTCTCAGCCGCTCGGGCCGAGCAAACGCGGGCGACAATGCCGCCGTCTCGAGCACGTTGCGCTCAATCTGCGAGCCCACACCCTGGAACTGCCCTCTAAGCCAATCCTCTACCGTCATACTCCGTCAGTGGTTAGGGTTCAGTTACTTCTCCGCCACCTGAAGTGGTTTCCTCCTCGACAAATGCCACGTTGTAGCATTGGCTCGGAACGGTGAACACGGGGAGACAAGTAAGCTCGCTTCGGTACGTGGAAACCTTTTCTTTGGGGTCATACCAATATTCGATAAGTCCACGACCGCCGAAGATGTCGGTGCTTATCACTGCCGAATAATCGGTGCGGTTGGGGGCTACGGGAATAATGGTGATGATGTCGCCCGACGGACGAAGAAGCGCACGGCCCTCATCGAAGCAGTCCATTTTGTTGCGACGGAGCGAGGGTGCGGCATCAGTCAGTTTGATGGCTGTTTCCGTAGCGGTTACTGCGGTAGAGAGGAGAACCTCGTCAATGTCGCAGATTTCCTTGAATATGGCGATTTGGGCTTCCAGCTTGGCGGTAAGCAACCAATTCATACCAAAAGCGGTGGCGTTTTTGTCGTTGTTGGCGGTCAGATAGAACGCGCTGTTCTGCTGATAGGCGATTGCTTTAGCCCACGCAGGATGCTTCATCATTATCTTGAATGACTTGGCGTTCATTTCAAGCGTAATGCGGTCATAGCCGAGGGTCGGGTGATTGCGGATGTCATAGACAAGCTGCTGCCAATACTCCACGGGGTTCACATCTATATTGTAGGTAATCTTGCCGTCCTTGCCCTTAGTCCAGAATTTAACCGTCTTGCGGTTCTCTGTCGGAACGTGTGAGGGGAATGTAAGACCTTGTATACCATTGGGGTTGGAGCGGTTGTCAAGTTTGAAGTCAAGAGTCGATTTCAACTGACCTACCATGAAGTTGAGAGTGTTCTTGTGAGCATTGGGGATTGCCGAGAACTTATCGTAGTACCAATCTTCAAGGTCAGCATTGACAGCAGCCTCAATGTCCGCGTTGGCGCGCCCGTGCAGTGCGGAACGCATTGCGTAGAGGTCGTGCTTCTTTTCGGTTACATCCACCTCGTCCATAGTCATAATTGCCTTGTGACGGGGGATTGAGCCTGTCAGTTTGTTGTACTTGACTGAGCCGCCAATTGCGCGAGGGTCAGAATAGAGGTCAACGAATGTCGCCATAACCTCCATATTGTTGTATCGCTCCCACATTTCGTAGGTAAACACGTCCTGCAAGCGACCCCATTTTGCTCCGCGAATATCAAGGTTCTGATTCTCGCCTTTAGCGAAAACTGAGTTGTAGAACTGTGCGAAGATGGGATTTGATGTGATGTTGAAGAACCCCATCAAATCACCAATATTTCTTGTTGTATTCATTGTTTAATAGTGATTTTAGGAGTTAGTTACTGTTTCGATTGGTTCATAATCGAGGTCAATGGTCGAGGGCAATGCCTTTTTCTGTGCCGCTGTCAGAGCAACGGGCATAAGGCTTGCTCGGATTGAGCCACTGCGTACAATAGTGAGTGTGCATCCATCCTCGCCCATAGTCACGTCCGCACGAAGCAGACCGTCTGGAGCGGTAGCGGTAGTACCTACTTTCGGTTCAGTGCCGTCAGTGCTTAACTGGACAGCAGAGCCTATGCGGAACTCATAGCCGACGGGGTAGGTCGTGCTAGGAAGCAAAGCCACGCCAACTTTTTTGGAGTGGTCGATGTAATTCCAGATGTTCAACCTCTCGGCATGGGCTTCCGCTGTCTTTCGGGGGAAGCTGTTTCCTCCGTAGTTGTAATCTGCCATGTTGTTGAATGGTTAATGGTTAAACTTGGGGTTAGTTGGCAACTGCTCCCTGTCGTTCCTCCTGTCGTTTAGCGAAGGCCTCGAAGCGAGATTTGAGTTCTTCGCCATTGCCTCCACCGTCGCTCTTGAATGGCTGCGAGAAGTCGGTCACACCTTTCTCCTTGACTGCGGGGTCGAACTCCTCGCGGAAAGCAGCGATAAGCTGCTCGCCGGTCATCTGCTCGCCTCCGGCGCGGTAGACTTTCATGGCTACGCGCTTTGCGAGGTCGCGCTCTTTGGGGAATCCACTTGCGTAGTCCCAGCCGTTGACAAAGTTGTCGAGTGCTAGAACCGCATCTTCTTTGGCTTTGGCGGCTTTGATGTTGGCAAGTTCCTCGCTAAGAGTCTTGATGTATTCTTTCTGGGCGTTATTGGAGTCAATAAGTGTCTGCGCCCATGCCGGAACATCATCTTGCTTCGGAGGTTCGGAGTTAGGATTGGGTTGATTGCCGGGCTCAGAGGGTGGGGAAGGGGGTGTGTTATTCGGCTGCGGCTTGTTGAACCGCTCGTAATCCCGCACTTTGTCGGCCATGCTCTGATATGATTTGAGTAGATTGAGTGTGTTTTCGCTCTGAACGAACCCGTCAATCTGGCTCTCGTCGGTGATGAAAGTTTCTACGGAAGCGGCTACCCTTTCAAATACCTCGTCGCTTACACCCAGTTTCTTATGACCCTGTTTGAGCGCTTCCTTGATTTTTTGTTTCATATTCGGTTAGTTAAAACTAAAAAGAGCCGACAGGCGATTTTACTCGCTTGTCGGCTCTTAGGCTCTGTTATTTATATTATGTCTTTGTGGAGCATGAAGGGCTCGAACCTCCACGTGGCCGCTTTTTGCGGTTGCTCTTCCCGTTGAGCTAATACTCCGAGTGTCGAGAGTGGCTATCCGTCGCAGATACCCCCTCTCTCAGATTTTTATTAACACTTAAAACCAATCATAAAATATTACCTATCTAAACTGTAGCTTGCAATACTTATGCGGATTTCTTTGCCACACCTTTTGCACCAAAGACAGATATAGCCACGGCCTACTACATCCTCGCACTTTGCGAGCACTTTGGGCTTGCGTCCTTTCTCACGACATAAGGGACATAGAATTTCCTGCTTCATGGCGCAAATATACAATACATAAATAAATTATGCAATAGAATATGATGTTTTTCTTTAAATTTTAGTATCTTTGCGATTGTAATTGAGCCACAGAGCCACTTGACCCTATACGGGACAGGTGGCTCTTGTGTTTTTTAACCGTTTGCATGGCATTCAGAATACTAAATAAGGATTTGAAGCTCCCCGACCTTTATCCGAGGGTCGAGCGCAAACTGCGCACAGCCAAAGAAAAAGGCTGGGATAAGGTCGGTGGCTTCACGCTCCGCGAAAAAGTGGACTATATGCCTCAGCCCGGCTTGCAGGAGAATGTGTGTGCTTGCGAAGCCAACGTAATCTATATGTGTGGCGCAGCCACGATGGGGAAGTCATTCACAGGCATATTGATGTGGGGCTACCGCGTAGACAAGAAAGGTAGTTCGGGCGCGATGGTCTCGGCGCGATTGCAGGATTCTAAAAAGGGCAGTTCCATCTTTCGCGATAACGAGCTTGTGTGGGGCACGTTTGCCGGATGCGAATATAAGACCTCTGACTACCCAGCGTTCCTTTGGCCGACATGGTTTTCGGCGTGGCGACTTATCCACTCCAACTTCAACACCGACAATCCACCCGAATGGGCGCAGTTTGTCGAGTATGCCAAGAAAAATCAGAACGGCTATCAATACTTCGACGAAGCAAACGATCTCCCCGAAAGGCAATACCACTATTGGAACTCGCGTAACCGCGACGATTCGGGTGTGATTCCGCAGTCCGTCTATTCGTTCAACCCTCCCGAAGACCGCAATCACTATTTTACACGCAACCTTGTGAACGGTGGTTATATCGGCGATGACTGGTATTTCAAGCCGGAGATGAATGGGAAGGTCAGATACTATTATTCTCCATCGGAGAATGTAGATGATATTATATGGGGCGATACACCGGAGGAAGTAGCAGAGGCCGCGCACATAGTCCTCACCGATAAAGACCGAGCAGCCGGGCTTACCGAGGTGGATATGATTCGCTCTTTCGCCGCTTTCACGGGTGAGGCTTCCGACAACCGTATGCTCGTGGCCTCAACAGGCGGAAAGTCTGTGGCGAACCTCCTTTATTCCGGACAGGGTGATTCCCTCAAAGGCGGCTATTTCGGAGGCCGGGAGAACACGCAGCTCAACATCGGCAAGCAGATGATCCGCGCCATTTGGGATAATCCCGTGGATGAAGACATGAACATGTATGCCACGATGGATATTGCCTCGGGCACCGATGACTCCGCTCCGATGATGATATGGCGTGGTATGCAGATGATAGACATTGACTATTTCAAGGGAGAGCCTGATACTCTCGCCTCGTGGATTCAGTCGCGCCTCGCCCGCTACAACGTGCCCGTAACCAACTTCGCCTACGACAGCGGAGGCCATGGTTATTGGGTTCGCGCACTTACCAACGGCATAGGCATAACCGCCAACCGCCGTACGCTGCAGGAATATGACGAGTACGACAACCCGACCAACACTCACAACGAGTTTTTTAACCTCCGCTCGCAGTTGCTCGGACGGCTCGAAGTGGCACTGAAACGCGGTGAAATCTCCTGCCTCATCCCAAAGGACAAGCCCGTACCTTTCGGGAAAGGCAATCAGACACGCCGATTCTTCGATGTGCTGACGGACGGCGTTGACCTTTTCCGCACCACAATACGCAACGGCAAGATATACTATAACACCAAGGACGAGTTCAAATCTCGCTACAAATACTCCCCCGGTGAGCTTGACTGTATGCTCATGCGCATGGTCTTTGAACTCGACACCCGCGAACGCAAGCAACCCAAGCCGCAGGTGCCCGATAATGTTTACCACTCACTCTACCATCGCCCGAAAGTCGTAGGCGGTTGGGGTAGATACAGATAACTCAATAATATATGAATATACAAGACCATCTTAAAAAAGAGTTTTGGAAACGCAGAGTCAACCCTGATGCACCGGAAAAACATCAACCGGCCAATTCGGAATTATACGCACATCCTTGCGCCAATAGGATGGAAGTTGATTACGCCTATTACACTCAGGAAGATTTTCTAAGGGAGAATGAGCCGAGCGCGCACGATATTAACTCGCGCTACATGAGCCTGCGACCGGTGTATGATGTGCGGGAAAAGAAGATTGAGAAGGAGGATGGCACGATAGTCACTGAACCCGAATGGTTTGTCACCGAATTTGAACCGAAAGAAACCGTCCGCTTCGGTCTGCAGAAAAGGATTAATACCAGCAAAGCCGCTTTCATGGCAGGTAATGGCTTTTGGGTGTGCCACGAGGATAAAGACCATGAGCTTGGCGAAGTGCTCAGTTCATGGAAAGACAGTGCAGGGCTTAATCTTGCCTGGCAAGAGTTGGTGCAGTCTTGCTACCTGACAGGCGATGGCGCAATATATCAATATGTATATAACGGCAGACTCCGCTATCAGGTCTTTTCATATCTGAAGGGCGACATCCTTTTTCCCGACGTAGACGAGAACCGCAACAGCGTGATTTATCGCCTCTATACCCTCAGAGGCAAACGCGCGGTTGATATTTATTCTACCAAGCGAGTGCAGACATGGATTGAGGGCGACAAGGAAAGCGAGAATGAGCAATCATGGATAGCTAAATTTGGAGGATGGTTTGCCAAAAACCTAAATTGGGCTTCTGCTAAAATGAGCAAGGATGGGTGGCACTGTATCGCCGACAATCCCGTGCAGACTCCCGACGGTATCAACCCATGCACATATTGGCGTGTGCCTGATATTCCGAGTGGCATAGCTCAGGAGGAAATATGCAAATTGGAAAGCGCAGCATCAATGGTGGCCGATGAAGTGCGCTCTACCGTGCAAGCCATCTTATTGTTGAAAGCTACCAATATAGAGTCCATGCCCCAAAAGGATTCGACAGGCAAAGTTATTGGGGTAAAAGGGTCGGTAGATGAGTTGGCCGCGGCCGACGCAAAATACGTTGGCCGCCCCAACCTTTCGGACATCGCGACCATAGACCTCAACACCAAAGAGAAGTCAATTATGCAGTCAACGATGAGTGTGACTATTTCGCCCGACATTTTCCGGGCATCCGATCCCTCTTCGGCAAGTATCAAACTGATGTTTACCGACACCATTATATGGTGCAAGAATGAGTTTGTTCATCTCTATCCCGGCCTTGTGGAAATGGTGGAGGTATTCAAGCATCTTGTAGCAAAAATCGAAGGAAACGGAGATATAGCCACGATGCGCACCTCTTGCGGTTGTGATTTTTGGATTCCGCAAAATGACAGCGAAGTGCTGAAGCGTGAGCTCGACCAAGTGGCTTTCCGCCTGAAGTCTCGCAAGTCTGCGATGTCAGATATAGGGAACAATCATATTGAAGACTACGAACAGATCCTCAAAGAGTGGAAAGAAGAGCTTGACCTCAAAGCGCGAGTACCTGCGGTAGCTAAAGCTGAGGTTGAGAAAGAGTATGGCGAACCCACTGAGATTATAGAAGTCGAAGAAGGAACACCCACCAATAAACCTAAGATTGACAACTCTGCGAAAGGGAAAAGCATAACGGAATAAAAAGTAACCCCCGCAACCTTTGAGCCGTCTAACTCGTCAAACCTAAACGGCTCAAAGAGCTCTTACGCCTCACGTCGCGAGGATTACTCAATAGGAGTTATAATTCTTATTGTGTAATCTTACAACGTGAGGCGCCTCTGTTTTGTTCGCCTGCTGTTGTAAAAAAAGAGACTTACATGTCAAAATCAATGAGGCTGCTTTCAGAAATTCTACAGATAGTAGCGGCTGAAACTGAAATCGAGGCTGAAAAGATTATGTCGAAAAGCAGAAATTGTGAAGTTGTGGATGCTCGGCACATCTGCATAAAGCTCTTGTACAAATCAGGGATGTACATATCAAGAATCGCAGAGATTATGCGCGTGACACCAAGAAGCGTACATTATGTTCTGACTGACTTCGACGACCGGCTTTTGTACAATGCACCCCTGCGAAACAACTACGAAAGAGCCTCGAACAAGCTGGGAAGGAGTCGGGAAGCAAGTGCTTAGTGCGAGTCTCTGCGCGTGATAATTTTGCAACACGAGGTGATTTTGCCTCGCAATGTGAAATTATCAATAAAATGGGAGAAACAAAAGTAATTCAGTTCCCCGACAGCGGCGCGGCTACAAACAACAGCCTTGCAGCCATGCTGCCTGCTCTGCTTCAGAATCGTGGTATTGACACCGCCGCCCTGATGGGTATGATGAACGGCAGCAATGGCGGCTTTTTCGGGAACAACGGCGGTTTTCAGGACATCATCGCCCTTATCGTAATTGCAGCCATCTTTGGCAATGGCAACTTCGGTTTCGGCGGCAACGGCAACAACGGACAGAGCGTTGAGGCCCGCGAGATGATTATGCAGACGCTTAACCGCAACGGCGTAGACATTGCAGCTCTCGCACAGGCTGTCAACACTTCGGGCGACCAGATTCTTGCCGGCATCAACTCTGTATCGCAGGCTATCTGCGGCCTCGGTAATCAGATGGGGCAGAACACCAACAGCATCATCACTGCCATGCTGCAGGGCAACAATGCTCTTACGAGCCAACTCGCCCAGTGCTGCTGCGACAACAAACTCGCCATCTGTCAGCAGACCAACACCCTCACCGGTGCTATTAACAATGTGGCTATCGGACAGGAACGCGGTTTCTCGGCTCTCGGCTTCGCAACTGAGCGTCAGACCTGCGACATCAAAGGCGCAATCACTGATGGCACGCAAGCCATTCTTGCCGGACAGCGCGCCGCTGAAATGAGAGAGATGCAGAACAAGCTCGATGCGCTCCGTGAGGAAAACAGCACATTCAAGGCTTCGGCAATGACCTCGCAAATTGTCGGACAGGCTACTGCTCCTCTCGGCGCAGCTCTCGCAGACCTCTCCGCGCGCCTTGCAAAAATCGAATGTAACCAACCTCCCACATTTCCGATGCCTTACTGCCCGGCATCAGGCAACTACGTGCCTGTGACATACGGCATCAATGTCAATCCTCTTGCTCAGGCACAGTGTGGGTGCTGATTGTCGGATTAATAATTGCACAATGCTATGTTCAATCCTTTTAATCCGCTGAGCCCGTTTGGAGCGGTCGTTCCAATTGGCTTTGCCCTGGGCTTCGGTCAGCAGCGCCAGCGTCTACGCCGTATCGATGTGGGAGGCATCTATGCTCTCTCGACCAATGGCGTGTCGCTCGATACGGTAAACTCGCAGACGGTCTATGGCATCAATCCATGCGACTACCGCGAGCTTCCGTGCGAGAGCCTAATCCTGCTCACCATCCACGCGGATGTGCCGACCGGCGGCGAGGCTTTCCCCGTGATGCTTGCACTGCCTAACAACGGGCAGTCTACGACCACGACCTCCAATACCTCGGAGAACACAGGTGTACGAAAGGTCAACATCGTGGACTCGCAGGGCAACAACGTGACCGGCGCGAGCGTGCAGGGTACGACCGAACGGCTTCTGTATCTGAACAAACGTACAGGAGTCGCACGCTTTATGGAGTTCACCGTTCCGGCAGCAGGAGCGTGAAGAGTTAACAATACCTAACACAACAAATTATGTTTCAATCTTTAAGGAGTAACCAGCAGTTTTATATTCTCACTAAGGGGGTCAATCCACGCCTTGATATTGGTGTGGTGACATCGGTGACACAGCCTGTGATGAAGTTTCAGACGATGCCGCAGCTTGGAAATCAGCCCGAATATGTGGTAGATGTGACCGTAAGTGTAAACGGCACCACTCAGCAGTTCCAGAAGCTCCCGGCTAATCAGGAGTTTGCCGACTTTGGGGTAGGCAACTTGTTCGTGTCGATGAGCCGCGATGCCATGAACGCAGAGATTGCCAACCTGAAAAAGATGTCGGAGGATCATCTGCGCAGGGTCGATGAGGAGCAGTCGAAGATTGCGGTCTATGAGGGTATTCTTCAGCAGCTCAATCCTGAGTATGCAGAGAAGCAGCGTCAGGAGCAGGAGATTGTAAATCTAAGGTCGCAGGTGACGCAGATAGCGCAAGGCTATTCAAACATCGAGAATATGATGAATCAACTGTTGGCGAAACTTGACGGTGAAACTAAAAACTCTAAAAACAAGTAAACTATGAGCTATATGATTATAGAAGAGCAGAAGTCCGACGAACTTCTGGAACATGCCAAGAAGGTGCTCAAGCATGGCAAGAAGCTCTACGAGTGCATCGAAGAGCTCGCCGAGGAGTCGTCGATGGGCGAGCGTGGCGGCTATGGTAGCCGTGGCGGTCGTTACGGCAATCGCGGAGGCGGCGGTTATGGCAACCGCATGGGCTACCGTGACGAGGACGAATGGGAAGATGATGAGGACTTCGGCGAGCGCCGTGGCCGTTCTTCCCGCACCGGACGCTATGTGCGTAGATAAACACTAACCACACTTCACTCCACCGGTGGTTTCACTGGTGGAGTGGAATTTTAAAAATTATGTTATGGCAACACCATTAGACACATTCGATATAATGATGCCCGAGGGCATGAGAAGTTATCTGCGCGCGTATGGCTACAATTTCAACCGCAAGGCTTGTGATTTTGCGGTAAAGAAAATGAAGCGCCTCAATCCTGCTACGGGCAAGAAAGAGGCAATCGAAGCGATGGGAAAGGAGGCAGTCGAGGAGCTTCTGCAAAAGCACAACATCAAATTGGAGCATAACGAGGGGCACAACTTTGTTTACGTAGCCAACTCAGCGAAAGCTGACTATTGGAAGTCGAGTATTGAAGACGATAAGCACCTTGCCCTGTTTATCCGCGATGTAATTGACGATGCGGACAACCCATCGGGGAACGTATTCCGCAAATGGCTCGCGGATGCTGATGCCAAGGGCATGGTAATCGACTGGGATGAGCTTCTATGATTCGCCAAGACATTTATCTTGACAAGGAGGATTGGCAGATAATCGCCTACTACGCCGTAACGCATTACGAAGTTGACGAAATAATGCGGACGTTGGAGGATGCCGGATGCCGTGGGAATAATCTTGAAACCGCTTACGAGAATTTATCATCGGGCAACCGCAATACGGGGCTGTGCTTTTCGGGCGATGGCGTGAGCGTGTTGGTTATCTCCGTGACATCATCGAAGCCTCAGTTCTTTAATAGCATCGTGCATGAACTTCACCATCTTGCCACTCATGTAGCCAAAGACCTAGGCTATGACCTCACGGGTGAGGATGTATGCTACCTTGCCGGAGAAATAGCGGAGAAAATGTACCCGATTGTGGGTAAATATCTCTGCCAATGTTGCAGTAAAAGTTGAATTATGGATAAGTCAATAATAAAGAAACACCCGGCGGAGGGAGTTGTTAAGTCTCCCTCTGCCGAGTGTTTGGATTGTAAGTTGTTCCACGCATTTATGTAGTGCTTCGGGCTGACGTTTGCAGATGTGAAGCGTTAGTCAAACAATGACATCTGCCGTGGCTTCCCCCTCCCTGTTTTCATACTGTTCTGGAACACGAAGCGTGCGTTCGATGTGGAAATAGCTTTGTTTAGTATTTTCGTAGTGAGATAAATCGACCATGTAGGGGGCGCGCCCCTTACCATAGGTATTCATGTACTCTGTAGCTTCTTTTATGGCGCGCATGATGCGCAGTTCGTCTTTGGGCGAGAAGTAGAAGCCAAGACTAAAACTTTTAAGTGTTCTTTTTGTTGACATCTTCTCTGAAAGGAGTAAAAGGTGTATGAATCCACGCTACGGGTTTGTGCTCTTGCATATCCATAATTACCGTTTCGCTTATATCTTTGCCGGGTTTTGCATAGGTGCATCCGCTGCATATTGAAGTGCCGATGAGGCGCACAATATCTTGCTTGATTTCCTGCTGAGCAAGCACCCTGACGAGAGCGTTTTTGCCAAGAGCATCCGGGGCGAATATGATTGTGATGGGAATGTTCTGCGCCATTTATTTCACGATACGTATGATGCCATCTCCTGCGAGCATGGCGCTGATGTTTGTTGGCAGCACAAGCTCCCCCGACTTTATTTTTGCCAAATCTGACTCGAGCTCGCCATCGCTTTTATGGTCGAAGCCCATGAGCCGATATTGAAGGAAGTCCATCGGAGCCTCTGTGCTCGGAGCGCACGGGATGCGCCTTAAATACCGCTGCCATAAAGCGGCGCTTGCCCGCTGTCGCTCTTCTTTCCGCTCCATCTCTTCAATCTGCTCGTAGAGGGCATGTGCTTCATTTCTCTCGCGGACGAATTTCTCAAGCGCCGAGGTTATAACGAGCGGGTCCTCCACGCCATAGAATACACCATACTTCCCGAGCTTGAAATTCCAGCAAAAGAGCATGAACTCGGTGAGCCTCAACGAAGCATAATTGGCGAGGATTATTCGAGATAAGAAATCGAGTTGCGTATTGCTGAATTTATTCTTACATCCCGAGAACTCCGACAGCTCTTTGAGCTGACAGCAAATCCACGCCTCCACTGCATTTCGGCCATAAGCATCCCGCATAGTGCATAGCAATGGAGCTTTACCGCGGTAGACTTTGCGAAGGTCGCGGGTAAATGCCTCTTGGTTGTAAGGGCAAAACACCGACATAATCTTCTCGGGCGTATTCCCGAATCGTTGCACAAGGTCAGCAGTAGCCTGAGATGTCTGTTTCCGGCATGTCGGGGGTGCTGAGTTTGTCGTTGATAAAGGCGACAAACTCCTGCTGCCGCTGTTTAGGGTCTGTTGCATGGTAGTTGTTTGTTGTGTTTCTATTGTGCCAGGTATTTAGGGTGAGCTTCCAACTCTTCATTTTTGACTTGCCGCGCATCCAATTGACGCTCTCATAATAATCGAAGAAATATTGAGCGTCGATTGCATAGCCCTTTTCACGGATATAGGCTCGCAGTTCCTCTACGCTGGGTTTAACAAAACCTTTGGGGGCTATGAGCTCCGCAGTAGGTATGTCTGTCTGAGTAGATGGCCTTTTCTTGCCACGTCCGCCTCGAGTTGAGGCACCGGCTATGCTTACGGTGATGCGGGTGCCCTCGGCTGTCGCTATCATGCTGAGTAAACCGCCACTCTGAGCCGAAGACAAGAGGGTGCGGAGCTTGCTGTAGGTGGTGCCGAGCTGCACGGCCAATGGCCTAAGCCCACACTCAATGCTTCCTGAGTCGTCGGTCATGGCAATAAGCCTGACGAATAGCCCAAGTTGCTCGGCAGAGTGAAATTGTCTACTCAGAACGACTCCTCGCGGCAATGTGATTAAATCTTTCATTTGGCAGTCTTAATCCCAAACATAAGGCAATGGTTTATATTTTTGTGTGCCTCAATAGCTCCACGACGCTCAAGTGAGCTCAAGGCTTCTTCCAGCTCGACGCGCGCCAAGCAGATGATTTCATCAAGATAGGCGAATGGCGGAACTCGCCGGTTGTCGGCTCTTTGCTTCTGTATCTTTTCCACCAACTGCAAGGTTAAAAGCTCGGATGGTGTCTGTGCGGAACTATGGCTGCTCATTGACTTCGATGTCATTTAATTCTTTGTATAGTATTTTAGCCGTGAGCTCACGTGCGGAAATGTGGGGAGAGTAGCCATCGCCTAAAAAATCAGGCAACAACTTGGCAAGGCTGTCGAAGTGTTCGCATAAGATTGAGTGGCCGAATACTCCGTTTCGTTCTATCCATTTGTCGCAATCGGCAGCAAAGAGCCTCATGGCATCAATGACTGTCAAAGTCCGATACACAGCTTTTGAAAGCATTTTGTACTCGGATGTCAGCTCGGCGAAGCGGTGATCTGTATCGAGTCCGCACTCGAGTTTGACGAAATGATTGCGGCATATATCTTCAAATAGAATACCGAGGTTGCGCTCGACTTCGACATCTTTATCCGACAGGCTCGACTGCCTCATACGGTCGTAATCGAGCTTGAGCTCGCGGATTGCCCTGCACAGAGGCTTCAACGGGGTAATACTCATGAGTGCTGCAAGGTCGAGAACGGTGTCGGCATAATCCCAGACAAGTGAGCCGAGGATGTGCAGTTTCACTGCCATGCGGGCGAGAGGTCGCCTCGGGAGGTCGCGGGTGGATTTCCTCTTCTGTTTAAGGCTCTCGACCGCCAATATGCTGATTTGTGGTGGAGCCTTGGGGAGCTTCTTCTTTCTCAGCGCTCTAAATAGTTCCTTGGGTATTGTTGCCATTATTCTGTCTGTTTTTCTCTATGATTGCCCGAAGTCTGCCAAGCTCAGGGGTGATGAGGCGCAGTGCGTTCTTCGCTTTCGTATCGCACGGCTTGAATGAGCCTCGCGATGCGATGATTTCAGCATGGCGCAGAAGAGAGCAGAGTAGATATTCGGGGACTTCCATAGTTTAGGTTAAGCGGCTCATATCTTCACAGACGGAGCCGTTTTTTGATTGAATATAATAAAACCAATATCATGAAATAGAGTCAGATACTCTCGCGGATAAGGTAAGACATGAGATTGCGGGTCTCAGCCCAAGCCAAAAAAGCATTGAGCAATCGGGTGCAATCTTTTACCATATCCGGATAGCGATAGCATGTGATTGGGGGTAAGTGTCGGCTGAGGGGCAGGCTGCTCACATCGTAGCCGTGACGGACGCTCTTGTAGCCCTCAAAACAGAAGAGGTCGAAATGAAACACGTCAGCCTCGAATATGTCGAGATAGAACCGCCATTGGCACGAGTCGGTATAGTCGGAGTCTTTCGCAGCCGAGAATTTTGTCTTGACATCGCGCACCTCCAGCAGGTCAATAATGTCGGCACAGCCTGTGACTATTGCCGGACCATAGTCTTTATAAAGCCGGACTTCATGATAAGCATGTGGATGCTCGTTTCTATAGTCGAGGGCAATCTGCACCTGCTTGCGGCTGAATGTCGCTGTGTGCCCTTCAACCGGGATGTCGTATTTGCCTTGATTGGGTGAGGGTCGAGGACTGCCACTTTCGACGATGCTGTGAAATGCCGTGCCTATGCGAGTGAGAGCGTTGCCTTTAAAGCCACCGCATACAGCTTCTATCACAGACTGCTCGGTTATAGGATAACCGAAGCTATCGTCGTGCTCAATGTAGCGGCGGAAGGCCTCAATCTGAGTTACCCTTATCAGTGGTTTCATCTTTGACAAATTTCTTGGCAGCGCCATCCCACACAAAGCCCTTGGTGGCAAGAGACTCTTTCAATTCGGCGAAGAACGGCTTTTTCATAACTGCCGGCAATTCTTTCATGTCTTGCAGCACGCTTTCTATGCCCTCGATGCTTTCAACGGCCCCAACCTTCGCTCTCAACTCTTCGAGTTGCTTCTGTGCTTTGCGCTGGGCTTCCGATTTGTCGTTCAGGGCTCTCTTGACGCGCTTTATTATATCGGACATGCAGGAGTCATACTCTTTCGATGGAGCCAGCGGAATTACGATAGAGCCGAGTTGGGCCACGTCTTTGCCTACATAATTGTCGCGCGGTTCAAAGGTGATTACTCGCTGCTTGTTCTGGATGCCTACGTAGCCTACTTGGTCGGCAATTCGGATGAGGAGGTCTTTGCTTTGCCCCGTGCAGTCGGGGGCGTGCTTAGTGATGTCGCCTTCCGTGGTTTCCTTGTCGTGGCAGATGAAGATTAGATCGGAGCCGTTTGCCCGCAGAGTGTTGACGAAGGCCTTGAACTCATCGGCCATAGCTCCGTATCGCTTGAGGGCATTTGTGCGGAGCTTGTAGTCGCGCTTGCACACAAACTCGCTCAGATAGTCGTCCAGACAGGCTTTGGCGGTGTCTAATACTGTGGTTTTGTAGAGCTTTATTGTGTCAATTTCACTGGTAATATCTTCCCAGCAGTTTGCCACTACGGTGTCTACGCGGTGTGTCGCGCGGTCATAGCCACGGTCGGTATCAATTAAGATTGGATGCTCGGCAGTGATGCCCAGGCTTGTTTTCCCCGCACCCGGCATACCGTAAATCACAGTAATAGTACTGCGCTCCGGGCGTACATCGTCTTTTTTTACTATTGACATATCATAGAAATTTTACCTTTTTTACTATTGTTTCGCGGTATTCTCCGCTTAGCGTGATGCAATATCCTCGGGAGTTGAGCCATCGCTGTGCTCTACCCATCAAGCGGATTACTTCGCCGGGTGATTTCTCATCAAACTCGGGGTCGTGTATTGCCCCCCCCCTTGCATTGAGCGCGATGCTCTGCGGGTTTCTCTTGCTTTCGCCACCCGACACGAGGTGCATGTGTGCGACAGTCCGCCACCCTTGGTTCGTGAGAAAACCGATAGGGGAAGGTTCTCGCCGCAGACCTTACAGACTTTGTATTCGTCCATCATGCCTCCGGGGATTTAACGTATTCCAGCAGCTCATCAAGGCTGTCGAAACAGCGGTTTTCGGAGTGCTGCATGAAGTCCTGCCCGGTGTATTTAACCTCACCACCCGCACAAATTGTGATATTCTGTATCTCGAATCGGTAGGCTTTGCCTTTGTTGTTGATGGCCCACACAGAATCTCCGAGGGCATACTTGGTTTTAATTTCCATAATTATTGATTTTTTAAGTTTGATGGCAGAAAGGGAGTCGAACCCCATCTGCGGATTGTATCCACCGCTCTACCGCATTGAGCTATTCTGCCATTCCATTCACAAACCACATCTTATGCAGATGATGAGGTGAGAGGATTTATTTCTTTATTCCGTTGGCAACATCCATAAGCATCTTTAAGCCAACGGCATCCATGGCGGTGCTATTGGATTGCGCCCCACCCATCATTACTTGCGGAACCCATTGAACCTTGGAATTGGCGAGAGCTTCCGCAACGCCTACGGCAGTTTTATAATCCCACTCCGCTTTCTCGGCAGGGGTGAGACCGGCGGCAACAAGAGCTCGGTTGGCCGCAGCCTTTGCTTCGCCTTCGGCTTTGACTTTTAGTGCTACCTGCTGGGCTTTCTTTGCCTCGAGCTCAGCTACTTCATACTCCTGCTGAGCTTTCGTCACGGCCACCGCTTTAATTTTCTCCTGCTCCCATTTTGCCTGTGCGGCTGCTGCTTTACCTTTTTCTTCAATGGTAATAGCATCTTGCATGGCCTTTGTCGCCTGGGTTTTGGCGGTGATAACGGCAAGGTTGGCCTGCTTCTGCGCGTCGATTTGCGATTGGGTTGCCTTGTCGTATTTTATATCAGTGATTGACACGAGGCCGCAGGTGATACCATATTGAGAGAATGGCGATAGCTCCTGCCTTTTATACCCGCCGGGGGCATTGCCATCGGTGATAATCTCGGCCTGTGTGCGGACTTCTGTTTCACCTGTCACTTCATTTACAGCTTCGATTTTTCTACTGCGAGTCTTGTACACGCCATTATTGAGCTGGTCCGTGATATAGTGGATGAGGTCAGTACGAGTCTCGCTGACTGACTCGAGCGAGGACATCAGTGGGCCACAAGATGTGACGACCTTATAGAGCGTCGGGCGCACAAGGTTGTTGATGAGAGCTTTTTCACTGCCGAAGTCGCGCTGTATCTTCATCATGTTTTGTTCGTCGGTGGGAAGAACTACACGAAATGAACCGACGATAAAACCACGGCCTTTGTCGTTGAAGGTAGTTGAGGCCGCCGGATTTTCACCATTTGCCACATAGCCGTCATCATTTTTTTCGAGCTCGGTAAACTCAATCTGCGAAGTCTTGGAGTATTCGCGGACAGTACCGAACCACTGCCAGTGAAGGCCGCCATCGGCCCACACGACGTATTCGCCGGTGAAGGGCATCTGGCACACGTAGTTTTTCGATTTGTCGGCATCTTCAAATATAGAGCCGAGCATACAGAGCACCACGATGCCTACAACAGCTCCGATGATGCCAAGAATTTTGTTCTTACTGATCATGTGATTTTTGTTTTGGTTTATTATGCTGTGATACCATCCAATAATAGAATGGCACACAGAGTTTTGCGAAAGTGATTTTGCGCTGTGTTATCTTCCACTTACCGAATAGCTGCCCTACAACCATGATATAGTAGGCTGCCATCAGTGGAATTAGCGCTATTAAAAGTATTCTTGCGTATAGCATCTTGATATAAAATTGATTGTGCCCGCGGGTGCATCGAAGCACCGCTCTGCGCTTGTCGCGGGCTATATATTTACGGCGCTACTATCGGCACGGGGCCGCTTCACGTTATCCGTTTCGGGGTTAGTCACTATGCGCCTTATTGCTGCTCTCGGGCGGCGCTTTACACCTCACTCCGCGCTTCCGTGCCGGAGGTTGCTGATTCATAAAGTCAATGAGCTCGGTTTGATGAGGATAGGGGGAGACTCGAACTCCCAACCACTCACTTTCGTCAGTGAGCCTCTGTCCGATTGAGATTATCTACCTATCCGAGAGTTTGCGGCACTTTGGCTCTGAGGCTCTGTCGGCAGCCGCGCTCCGTAGCTCAGTACTCACGCCAGAAGCGCTTGATCTCTTTGCCGAAGAATATCATCTTGCCACTCTTCGACGGTTTCCAGTCTATGCCCCCGTTTCGCCTGCCGAGGCGTGCGTATTTGCGCAGGAAGTCCTCAGTCACGGGCTTCTCGCCTCCCAGCACACGGCATGTGTCGGCGAGATTTCCTTTCCAATCGTCGGGAATGTCGGGGCAGATGTTTCGGAGGTTCATGTTCAATTGTCTGTGGTATTTCTTCCCCAAGAGAGCGTAGACGAGATATGTGTAGGTCATTCCGACTATTGCTCCGAGGCAGAAGATTGTGATGTAAAAAGTCATTGTTTCTCTCGTTTCAGGTAAGCTACGTAAGTGATTAGCTTTGAGGCTTTGCCTCGTGGCACTTTGTCCGTGCGATCCACCGCCCAGCCTCTCGACTTGTGGGCTTCAATCTCCTTGTCGAGGGCGCTGCGGGTTCCGCAGACGAGTTTCTTGGTTTGGGTCATTTTAGCAATTCGTTGATTCTTCTTAAATCCTCACCATCAGGAACCGGACAATCCTTTATCCACTGCATTTCCTTTATCTTCCAAAGCGAAAGGTCTATATCCTGCGGGAGCAAATTTTTGACTTCTGGGAAAAGATTGAGCCGTAATGATTTACTGTCTGTGACATATCGTTGTCGCAGCAGCATTGCATTAAGTTCGCAGAAACGCTTCAAGTCAGCTTCATTGTGAGGTGTTGCAACAATCCCATCCGAAGCCAATACTATATCGCATGTCTGCCACGCAGATGCGATAGCCGTGTAGACGAATATCTTGCCTTTCCATCCTGAAGCATTCTGAATTGTGCGGATGCTTTCTATCAGCTCCAAAGTTTCTTGGCTGAATAGCGATGGCTCGCCACCTGTAATCATTATCTCATCGTAGTCCCATCTGTCAACCACGGGCAATCCCGACAAATCAAGCCGGTTATTGCAGCACATAGGGCATTTGTTGTGGCATTTGGCAGTTACAACGAGCCGGAGTTTTTTATTACTATTCATGTTTAAATATTTATTGATTTGTTCCCCCGGCGGTTGCGACACCGCTATACGCTGAACTTCGGGGGATTTTCACTAACTTTGCAGTTGCCAAACCTAAAATTTAGTGAAATATGAAAAAGTTATCTAAGAGACAGTGGGATGATATATCTCACCGTATTGTCAATAAGCCTTGCCTGTTTTGTGGCAGTCAGCGGTTGGAGCCTAATCCTCGTTACGCCGTTGTTGGCGAAGTTGAAACCTTGTCGGTTTCTTGTTCCAAATGCGGGCATCTTGTATTCTTTGATGTTGATGTGCTTTCTGCGATTGCCGACAAGATGAACGAGGAGCTTATAGAGAAAGGCCAACGAACTCGTGAAAATTAGAGCTTAATAGGCTTTTTAGGAGGATTGAGCTCGTCTCGCATTATCCTAAATATGTCGTGAACCTCTACTCCATCCTTGCTGACTCCGTGCTTGAGGTAAACGTAGTAAACGAATGCTCTATCCATTGTCTCAGTAACGAAGCCGTCCCTTGCTTCCATAGCACATTTCAGGCACATTAGTCTTAGTTTTGCGTCTTTGCGCTCCTGCCGTCGGGTGCGCCACTGCCTGTATGCTTTTATCGGGTTTAGTTTCATGATTATTCCTCGTTTACGGTGATGATTTTGCCATAACGTAGAACTCGTTCAAACTCATTCATCTTTGCTTTTGAATCCAAGACAGACTGCATCTTCGAGTCTCTAACGAACTCAGCGCGAGCTGCATGACATATATCAATTATATCTCTGCCATCACGAGCGGTATTAAATCCTCGTAATTCCACTACCAGATACCTTTTCGACTTGGACTGCTTTGGTTGGTTCTCCGCCTCAATCGCTTTCAGATGCTCCTTGATGGCGGCTATGTGGTCGTCAATGCTCATAATTACCAGTATGTCTTATTTATCGTATGAATAGTTACACCATCGTTAGTCTTACGAGATGAGAGAATTTTCGTTTCGTAATATTCCTCCGATATATCTTGCTTGTTAAGTATATCATATCGGCACGCGGCTGGCTCTGATTCGAAAATTCGTTCTCCACCATTCTCCACGAAGAATGATATAATGGAATATGAACCTCTACAACTCTGAATTATCGGTGGTTTAGCCCCTCGCATCGAAATGACTCGGCTGCCGCCATCAAGATAATGGGCCCGGATAGTATAACGATAAACCGCCTGAACTTCATCGTTTGCGAGCCTTTCTCCGCATGACGCAAATGCCATCGTGAGGCTGACCAATACGAAGAAAAACATCCTGTGCATTTTTTTCATCTTTACTATATATTTTACGCTATTCCTTTCCCGATAACAGCATCGCGCAGCTGCTCGTAACGCTTGATTGTGGCATCCTCGGCTTCCGCGCCCCATTTGGCGTGAATCAGCACACCGTAGCGAGTGAGCGAGCAAATGAACGGGTCATAGACCTTGCGTTCCGGCAGAGGTTGGGTCTTGATGAAGTCACACTTGCAGTAACGTGGAATACTTGACTTCTCTATGATTGCCTGAATTTCATCTTCCCGCTTCCTCCTGTAGCTGTTAACAGCAGCTTCGTATTGGTGTGGCCAATCAAAATCCGAACGGCTCAGGTTGTGCGGCGGGTTAAATATGATATTGATATCCAATGGCTTCATGTCCGCCGCCGGAGCTGCGATGAACAGCGCATCACTTAAGCTGCCAAGCGATAAGTGTTTATCCACTCCGAGGTTGAGGGTGAATGTGAGACGCTCCATAACCCGCATAACTTCTTTATCTTCCACGCGGAACGGCATACGGGCACGATTTTTCAAGCGTTTGAGGTCGCTCGAAATATTTTCTAACGTAAATGTGCTTGCGTAGCTATGCGCCATCCCAAATTTCTGCGAGAAGCAGCCTTTCTCCCACATATCTTTAAGAGAGGCGAGTACACCCAACGCCTCATTCGGGATTGTACCCGTGTAGCGCTCAAATGACCCGCACACCATGTCGTACTTTTCAAGGATTTTAAAGAAGTGGTCATAGCGGACAACCATAGCCTCCTTACCGAATTTCTTCCACACCTCCTCCATAAAGGCGAGTGCCAATTTCTTTTCCTCATACTCCTTGTTGTGAGCGGCTACACTCTTTTTAATGCTGTTCGCAATCTGAGTGTTCTTGGCGTTGAAAAAACCGAACTCTGAAAGCAATGCGGAATCCTGTTGTATCACAGCCGGGACTTCCTTGCGCTCAGTCTCCTGCTGAATGTCTGTGAGGAATAACAGCACCATTGCCACCAAATCCCTCTGCACATCTTCGGCTGTATAAAGTTTCGGCTTGATAACTTCGGCAACCACCACACCTTTTGGTTCTGGTTCTGTGTTGACGCTCTGCACATGTTCTTTTGGACTTCCGTCCTCAAAGCCCGCATTAAGCCAATGAAAAAAGTTTGCCATATTATTTATTTTTACGCTATTCGTGTCACGGTCACTGTCCGTGCCTCGTTGTTAGACTTCATTGTGAATTTCTTGCCCCACATCTTTCCGTAGCGGGTGCAGTCGGAGCTGATGCTGGTATAATCGTCCATTGAGAAGATTACCTCTTCCCCTAATCCAAGGGAGCGCATCTTATGTGCACGGCCATCTTTGTCTGGTTTTCTCATCTTATGTTTGTTTGATTGATTGAAATTGATTAACTTTGCGGTGCCAACCTAAAGTTTAATCTTAAATTCATAAGTTTATGAAAATTCAACTTATAATCATGAAATCGTTGTCTGCTGTGGTTTGAGCCCTCATTGTGTCGGCAAGGCATCATTTGAGTGTAGCGTGACTTCGGGGCGCAGACGCTCGTCCTTGGAGTAGTATGACTCAACCGCTTTCACAATTTCATTAGCGACTTCAGCGAGCCGTGCTACATTCTCTGCTTGGAGAACGGGGTCATATATCATATCCTCGTGGTCGTCGCTTTTCAGGTAGGTCATTATCCCTGCCAACCCTTTGCACTCTTCGATTTCGACTATGAGTTTCATCTTTCGTTGTTTGTTTGATTACGAGTGCAAAGATATAGTTTAAAAGTGATATTGTCAAAATATCACGTTATAATTAACATTTAATAACATTATGATTAGTGTAATCGACATATTGCGTCTCCGAAAGTCTAAGGGTAAAGGGCAATCGGATATTGCTGAAATACTTGGGGTTAATCAATCGCAGGTGTCAGAAATAGAGCGTGGAAAAAGACCCATGCCATCAAAGTACGAGACAACTCTTATTGAACAGTTCGGAAAGGAGGTGTGTGATAAATTTATGGTTGAAGCCAATGATGACCGAAGAATAATCATTCATGGGAACAAAAATGCAGTCGCACAAGATACAAATGGGAACGTAAAACAGCATAGCGCCAATAAAGTGGATGACGATAGTGAAGATGATTTGCAGAAAAAATTAGAGGACTGCCAAGCAGAGCTTGCTAAGACGAGAAAGGATTTAGACCTTGCAAACAAACGCATTGACAAGTTGCTATCTATTATAGAAAATCTCAGTAAAGAATAATATGAATACTTGGATAATATCGCCTAATGGATGGGCGTGGGCTTTGCTTGGTATTGCAGCAGCGTCGCTATTGATAATTGCGGTCTGTACAATAGTGCAGACCCTACGCACAAGCGACATTAGGCGTGATGTCACTAATAGCTACATTCGCAATCGCAATATTATTGGCAAAGGTACATCAGGCTGTAATTGGATAATTTATATTTGGTTTACTGTCGGTATCTTTGTCTTGCTATTTGCAATACTCGATTACCAAGATGGATTAAAAATAAGGACACAAGAATCTACCGTTATTACTGTTCTTTCTATACTCGTTACTTTCCTTGTGGCTTGGCAGATTTGGCAAAACATAGCAAGCAAAGAAGAAATTCGTGAAGCTCATAAAGCTGCTGAGAATTTAGAGGCAACACGAGCAGAACTAAATAAACGCATTGATGAAGTTCGTTGGTTGGCTGTAGGCTTTTACAATGAACATCAACAAGAAAAGCCTATGACCCCAAGCAACCAATTTTGGCATATCACTCGAACTGCGGGCGCGTACATTGCAGCAAACGTACAAAAAGACTTCCAACCGCTATATGACGCATTGAATCGAATGGAACATTTGTTACAATCACTAAAATCGGATGATGGAGATATTGAGGATGTTGCATTACATAAGGCTACTGAACGCACAAAATTAAGTGGAACTAGAAAAAGAGAGTTTGATGAATGGCAAGAAAGAGCTATCACACTTATAAACACTGAAGCGCAACACCTTACCGATGCTAAAGAGAGGATAAGGCGCATCCACCGTCTGTATCATCAATTAACTGAACGCGGATAGCATATTTTATACCCAAGCGACTAATCCCGCTGCCACCGCACCCGCCCGCAAGGGATAGGACATCACAAATTAGAGTTGACGACATAAAATAAACCAATATGGCAGAAAAATCGTTATATTTGCATAGAAGAACAGTAACAACCGATATGCGAATAACCACAGACATAGTATTGAAAGCCAATGCCCGCACTATGGCAAACGCAAGCCGTTTCCGTAACGCGGATGCTGGCCGCTATGTTTCTGAGGACGGCACAATTCAGGTAGGTGTGCGTTATCATGGAAAGCTGTACACCCAGCGCATCACACCACAACAACTAAATTCATCATTCGGCAAAGCCTATTCTTCTCATGTCAAGAAAATATAGTTATATATTCTCCCGTCTTGTGGAGAATGATTCCGACATAGTCGGACATATTGCTTATGCCTTGTACAAGTCAGACAAGGTCAACTACATCGAACATTTCAAGGAGGCGAACAAGCGCGACCCGTCAGAAGATGATCTGACTGCTTTCCATGATGTAAGCAGTCAACCGGACAGTGTCAAGAAGTACCGGTTCGTGGCTTCCCATATCCTTCGCGGATTTCTCGACAGCACATTGGAGGATTCTCTTGAAAGCATTGAAAATGACTGCAACGAGCGTCATGCTGAGATAATCAAGGATGTCATCACTCCACTTCTCCCCAAAAAGAAATCAACAATATTTTGGCACGGTGTTCTCCAGAGCGTTGCAGGGGCTTTTATCTTTGCACTCATTGTTGCAGCTTTCGTATTCATAAAAAGCTATGAAGGGGCATAGCCACTACACGCCGACGAGAAGAAACAATATGTGTAAAGCAGCATAGGGGCTTCCGACGCTCAAATATCCGAAGCTGTAATCACAATCTCTGAAAGTTCCGCCAACACTCTACGCATTGACTCAACCTGCACACCAGTAAGGGATGCGTCTGCTTTGCACTTAGGCAAAGTTCCATCTTCTCCTACTGTTGGGGGTTAGTCCACTCCATCGGGCAAGTGGTATGTTATAGAAATCTTCATAGCTTGAAATTAAAACAAATGGCTGATTATACCAAACAATTCTACTCCATCGGCGAGGTGTCGCAGATGCTTGAGGTGCCTATTTATACTCTGCGCTATTGGGAGACTGAGTTTCCCATGTTCAAGCCCAACCGCACCGCCAAAGGCACTCGCAGATATACGCCCGAGGATTTGAGGCTCGCAACCCGGATTAAAGAGCTGCTATACGACAGAGGGCTTAAGATTGACGGTGCAATAGAGTATCTAAATAAAAGCTACCGCACTTGCCCGCCACGCCGTCAACGAGTGTGCAGGAACTATCAGGATGCCCTGACTCTCCTTGGCGAGGTGCGCCTTGTGGTAGATGATGCTCATATCGAAGCGAAGATTGCATCGGTCGAGGAGTGGATAAAATCGCAGCAGATGTCGCAGTAAATAGCGCAATGCGCGGCGCGCTTATTTCATTGACCTCGTGCTCGATATGGCTTAGTGCGACGCACGGTTTAGCGCACTTCTTCGCGCGCATTAAAACCATCCTAATCGCGTCTCCCCGGTGTAGTCCTTTTCCCAAATGAACCAGGCGAAGCCTTGAGCCGAAGCTCCGAAGTGCCCCTCACGGCCACACGGGATGCGGCGCGATGAAATCCACACACGCACAGGCGGCAGCTCGGCGAAGAGGCGCTTGCGCTCGGCACTCTCGAGGTAGAGGATACGCAGCCACATGGCGAGCTTACCGCCGGGCATAAGCAGGCTCATGGCATGGCGCACAAAGGCCGTGGCGGCAGAGTAGGGCGGGTTGGTGATGATGTCCCACGCCCATATCTCGCGGCAGGCGAGGAAGTCGAGCTGCTCGATGTCGCGCCCTCGGGTGTGTAGATCGCTGCGGCGCACCGAATAGCCGTAGCCCCTGAGTGTGTCGCTGATATGGCCGAGGCCGTCGCAGGGCTCCCAGATGCAGGGCGAGAAATCCTCGATCCCGATGAGGGCGTGCACGGCGTCGGGGTGTGTGCAGTAAAGGTCGTCGGGCTGCCGAGGTGTGGAGCTGTGGTTGCTCGCTCCGAGGGTTGAAAAAACGTTTTTCAATGTTGATACCTTTTAAGTTTCATGAACGCGCACAATCCACCCTTTATCCCCAAGACCCCTCTATATACGCGTACACGCGAGAGGCAGGTCTTTAAGATTTATACTCTAAAAAGGCTATATTTTATATATTTTGTCGCGAAATCTAAAATTTCGCCGCCTTTTCACCGTATCTGGCCGAATAGAAAACGCATATCCTAACGCAGTTTCAGCAATCGGGGTGGGGTAGGGTCTTGGGTCTCCTGTCGTTGGTGGTGGAACGGAGCAGGAATTTTGATTGCTATATCTTCCGACCAAAGAGCCATTTTATATCGCGGGTGACAAGTCCGCACGGATGGCACTGATTGAACCGCTTTGTAGTTCTTCTTCCGTGTTCCCGTCCGCAATTCGCTCGCATAGGGCAACAAAAAAAGAAGAGCCGCATCAACGGGGAACGATTTGGCTCTTCTAACTCAGAGAGTTTTCAACTCCCTGTGATATTTTCACACATTATCCCGTTGATGCGCTGCAAAGTTAGGGCAAGAATTTTTGCTATGCAATAGCCCTCAAATGGCAATTGTGAATGGATGTTAACACTCATTTGTTCTCGTAAATATCGCACCATACTGATTTTAGATTGTTAGACCCATGTTAGACCCCTAACTATCAACGTTGCCTAAAAGGCGTATAATCAGATATATAAAAATCTAAAATTTAGCTTCCCAAGCCGAGGGTCGCGGGTTCGAGCCCCGTCTACCGCTCAAAGGGTCCGGCCACGGTGCCGGGCCTTTTTTATTTGCATCAGTGCTTTTTTATTTGTAGATTTGCATCCTGACAATTATTGAATATGAAGAGACTCATCGCCATATATTTCAGCGCTACCGACACCACCCGCCGGTGTGTGGCATCATTCTGTAGAGGTTTTGGCGGCCGGCCTGATTTTGCAGTAAACCTTGCGGATGATGTTGCGGCTGATATTCCCGAAATGGGGCCGGATGATGTAGCCGTCGTAGCCTTACCGGTGTATGGCGGGCGCTTACCCCGGCATGTTGTCGGGGCTCTTGAGAGCATAAAGGGGAATAATGCTGCGGCGGTTGCTATGGTTGTGTATGGTAATCGCGACTATGATGATGCTCTGCTTGAACTCACGGATATTTTACACAATAATAATTTCAGGATAGCAGGTGTCGGTGCTTTCATCGGTCAACATTCCATATTCCCGCGCGTAGCCAAATCACGGCCTGATTTATCCGACGAGCGGAAGTTGATGCAATTTGGCAAAGAGTGCAAGGACGTGTGCCGAGACGGCTTCAGCGCTGATTACATTCCTTTTATCAAAGGTAAGCGGCCATATAAAGAATCGGCTGGCGTACAAATCCACCCTAAAGCCGACGAGAGCAGATGCACAAAATGTGCAATGTGTGCGGGCCGATGCCCCGCCGGAGCTATTCCGGCAGATAAGCCTTTTGTCACCGACAAGGGTCTGTGTATCAGTTGCGGGCGCTGTATCATGAGTTGCCCCATGGATGCCAGGCAATACTCCGGTGCGGCGTATTCCTTCACCGGTTTTATCTTCAAGGCTCTGTTTTCAAGGCGCAAAGAACCTGAGTGGCTTGTATCGAAATTATCGTAAATAATTGTAATAAGTGAGCGCGCCCCATACGAGCAGATAGCAGCAATACTGCAGCTTTCCTTTGGCGGGCACGAAAAGGAGGCGTTGTTGCCGTCGGTATATCAAGTACAAGGATGCCGTTGTGGTGAGCATCAGCAGCGCGGCTACAATGCCGGGTGCGGAACCGGCTGTTATATATACTCCGGCTGCCAGCACTATGTCGGCGCATAGAAATGCCGCCATCTGCAGACGCTTCCGTCTGAATACTCCGAACGGAATACTGAGTGCGAACGACAGCAGAATTATCCCTGCACACGAGGCAAAATCGTTCATCCCAAAATAAGGCTCTTCCCAATCACAGGCCACTCGCGAGATGATGATTTTGACAATCGCGAGAGCTACGGTCCATATCTGCAGCGGCTCCCAAAGCATGGTGGGAGTCCATGAGGTAGTAGTCGAATCAGTCTTCATTATTTAGGATGAGTGTATCGCTTTTTCTTTATTAGACGCCGTATTGCTTGGAATATTACAATAATGCAAGTTTTTATACTTATTTTTTCAGCAAAATACTATATAGACAAAATAATTTCGTTATATTTGTCGTTGTATTGGTGTAAGCCTTATCCACGATTTATAATATAACTTCCGCAGGGCCGGAAACAAACTTTAAGGGTATGAAAAAATTCCTTTTGCTTTCTTTGTTAATCGTCAGGACTTGTTTTACATTCGCACAAAACTGCTGCGAGAACGACAGCGCGTTCAGAGAAATCCAATTTCCACTCACCGAGCAGGACACCACAACGGTGTTTTACTACTTCAACGACAAATGGATAGTTGGAGCCAAACCTGACATGCTTGATGCCGAATCAATCTTGAAAATGGAGGTGAAAAACGATGAGTATGGAAATCGCGCGGTGTTCATCACAATCTCGCCTGATGACTTTGAGAAATTAAAATCAGAAGTTAGAGCTAATTATTGCTGGCCAGACACCGACCCTATTTGTGAATTTCCCGGAGGCAATGGAAAGTTCAAAGAATGGCTGGAGGCTAATATACAAATCCCTGACGGATATAAAGGCAAAGAAAGAGTCTTTGTCAGCTTCTACGTTCAGCCCGACGGCGCTGTCACCAATCCGGAAATTGTCCGACCGAGCAAAAGCGAAGCTGCCAATGCCGAGGCTTTAAGGCTCGTGAACGCTCTGCCAAAATTCCGTGTCAAATTCTTTACACCGAAGAAACATCGCGTAGGCTATACTCTACCTATCACTTTCAGAGAGCCCGGCGCTATCTATATAAGAGGAAATGAAGCTGAATAACTGTGTGCCCCCAAAGATCATAGCCGGTATTCTTTTTGCCATACTGTGTTGTGCTCCCGCTGCACTTTGCCAAACATCGTTTAAGCTGGTTAAGAAGAACGGGCATTATTACACTGATGCAAGCGTCAACGGCAATGCCTCTACTCCCATATTTGTCGAGACCGGTTTTCACGGCATGGTCGTCAGCAAGGAATGGTACGATAAAATCCTTGCTTCGCTGCCTCTTGAAGAGATCCCGCTCGACAAGGAGGAATACCTGCGTACCGACAGAACCACCCGAAGGATTGTGAGACTGCTTAAAGGCAGCGTGCCCGTAGGCGATTTGACATACCGAGGACGTGTCTTTGTCGTTGACACTCATGAAGATTATGTCACCCTCCCTGTCAATCTGCTTAAAAACGAGGCAGACACCACGGCATCTTTAATCCGTTTCGACTTCAAGAAGAATGTGCTCGATTTTGTCAGGCACGGAGATGTCGACCCGGACAAAATGCGCACCTATACTCTTGTAGAAAATGACCCGATGCCGATATTTGAGGCTACGATGGAACTATCCGATGCGTCGGGCCACCGCTTGACTAAATCCGGCAAGTTCAACTTCGATCTCGGCAATGGTTCAAGTGTATTCTTTTTTAGAAAAACTATGCTCCCTGCGCTGAAAGAGAATAAATTCAGGTTACAGGTGTCGAGAGATAGGTCAGGCAATATTATCGGCCAAGGTATCTTTGCCGCATGGTGTAAAATAGGCGATAAATCCAACACCGGGCTCTCTATCGGCATCACAAATAAAATTGAGGATACCGATGAATTAGGGTGCGTCGGGCCTTCTTTTTTCAAAAATGGAATAGTTCTGCTTGACCCAAGCAACCGGTTGATTTACTACAAATAAGGAAGTCTTAAAAATAAATACGCATAATGAACGTGAGAAAGTCGAGAGGTGCTTTATATCCTCAGGGGAGACTTCCGGGCGATTTCTTCCTCTCCTCATCAGTCGTGTAGCCCGCATAGCGCCCTCTTCAACTTGAGAAAAATCATTCAATTTAGGGCATTGGTGCTATTCAAGCTCCTTTTGGCTCAATCTATATAAAGAAACGTGCTGATATCAGTTTTATTATACTGAACATCAGCACGTTTTCTTTGGTGGTCCCACTTGGGCTTGAACCAAGGACTCCCTGATTATGAGTCAGGTGCTCTAACCAACTGAGCTATAGGACCGGCCTTTTGGGCTTTGCGAGTGCAAAGTTACGAGTAATTTTCGGGATTGCCAAAATTTTTTGGAAGTTTTTTTGATGAGGATGTTGTTTTGGAGCGGAGTAGGGTGATGGCGGTTAAAAAATGCTTTTTTGAAAACTTCTTTTGGTCAAAATTTGTATAACTCGCAGCAAAGGCTTACCTTTGTCTTTATTAGTATCTTTAATGCAGCTAATACGAAATATATTCAAATAACTTCTACATAACTGACTTTTATATGGAAAACGCAGAACTTATCGCTCAGGTAACTGAGAAGGCTAAGACGTGGCTCTCCGACGGCTATGATGCCGAGACTCAGGCTGAGGTCCGCCGTATGCTTGAGGCTGAGGACAAGACTGAGCTTATCGAGGCTTTCTACAAGGATCTCGAGTTCGGTACGGGCGGTCTCCGCGGCATCATGGGTGTCGGCAGCAACCGCATGAATATCTACACTGTTGGTGCAGCCACACAGGGTCTTGCCAACTATCTGAAGGAGGCTTTCAAGGATCTCCCCGAGATCAGTGTAGCTGTTGGCCACGATGTGCGTCACAACTCCCGCAAGTTCGCCGAAATCGTTGCCGATATTTTTTCGGCAAATGGTATCAAGGTGTATCTTTTCGACAGTTTCCGCCCGACTCCCGAGCTTTCGTTCGCAATCCGCGAGCTTGGCTGCCAGAGTGGTGTGAATATCACTGCCTCGCACAATCCGAAGGAGTACAATGGCTACAAGGCTTACTGGAGCGACGGCGCCCAGATTATCGCTCCTCACGATGTGAATATCATCGATAATGTAAATCGCATCAAGAGTGTGAAGGATATCAAGTTCGAGGGCGATAAATCGAAGATTGAGATTATCGGCGAGGCTATCGATGCCAAGTTCCTGGCCGCTATCAAGACTCTGTCGCTCGATCCTGAGGTAATCAAGCGCCATGCCGACCTCAAGATTGTGTACACTCCGATCCATGGTACGGGTGTGAAGCTCGTGCCCGACTCGCTTCGCAACTATGGCTTCACCAACATCATCCACGTGCCTGAGCAGGATGTGCCCGACGGTTCGTTCCCCACGGTCGACTCTCCCAACCCCGAGAATGCGTCGGCTATGGCTATGGCTATCGCCAAGGGCAAGGAGGTCGGCGCCGACCTTATCGTGGCTTCCGACCCCGATGCCGACCGTATCGGTTGTGTGATCCGCGATAACAAGGGTGAATACCAGCTCATCAACGGTAATCAGATCGTGATGATTCTTCTGAACTATATCATGCTCCGCAACCGTGAGCTCGGTCTGCTCAAGGGCAATGAGTATGTGGTGAAGACAATTGTGACTACCGAGACTATCAAGGCTATCGCTGAGAACCAGAATGTGAAGATGTATGACTGCTACACGGGCTTCAAGTGGATTGCCAATGTGATCCGCGACCTCGAGGGCACTGAGCGCTATCTCGGTGGCGGCGAGGAGAGCTATGGCTTCCTTGCCGAGGATTTCTGCCGCGACAAGGACTCTGTGTCGGCAATCTCGTTGATGGCTGAGATATGTGCATGGGCCAAGGACCGTGGCATGGACTTCAACCAGATGCTTCAGGAGATTTACCTCAAGAATGGCTATAGCCACGAGGAGGGTATCTCGGTGGTTCGCCCCGGCAAATCGGGTGCCGATGAAATCCAGCAGATGATGCGCAACTTCCGCGCCAATCCTCCCAAGGAGCTCGCCGGCAGCAAGGTGGTGACTGTGAAGGATTACTCTGACCTCAACTGCACCGATGTGGCTACGGGCAAGGTGACTAAGATGGACTTCCCGGCTACGTCGAATGTTCTTCAGTACTTCACTGAGGATGGCTCGAAGGTTTCGATCCGTCCGTCGGGCACAGAGCCTAAGATCAAGTTCTACGTCGAGGTGCACGACAAGATGGCCGACGCTGCCGACTACGAGCGCTGCAACCGCGACGCAGCTGCTAAAATCGAGCGTCTGAAGAAGGATCTCGGTATCTGATCTTCTTCGTAGCGATACATAAAGTGGCCGCAGGCTTGTGTCTGCGGCCACTTTTTTTCAATTTAGTATTTGATAGGCGTGAGGTTTTGCTGAGAACATGAGGTTTACGCCCTGCGGGCTTCAACCTCACGCTAAGATTGCACGACCTGCCAAGGCAGGTCTACTGACGACATGAGTTTTGTGCACCGTAGTTTCGGCTTGTGCCGAATTAACCTTGTCATCGCAAAGCGCTTTGCTTGCAAAGAAAACCGCCTTGGCTTTCAAGCTGGGAAGATTTTCTTCGGAGTTAAAATTAAGAGAGTCCATAACTTTGTGGTTTGCAAACCACAAAGTTATGGACTCAATATGCTGTGTCAAAAGACGCTTAATAATACATACGGTATTCGGGTCATCGTAAAATCTTTTTTCTCACATAACCTTCTGATACTTCAATGACGAGTCCTTTGTATGATTGTGGGTTAATTTTCCGCCCAGTCAAATCATAAAATGCAGACTGTTCATCAGTAATTTCGCACTTTATATTTTGTAACTCTGCTATATTGTCATCAATAATGTGTTTAAACTGCCCCCAATATTTATGCTCTTTATATTTACTAGCCTGACCCTGAGGAACGTGAAGGATAACACTTTCAAAAATAGATGAACTCTCGGTAGTATTAGAGTTGTACCTATTATGTGAAGGTGCATCAGCAAAGCCTGCCGATACATGACATCCTTCTTTTCCTCCTCCTTCTGGAAGATCTTTAAAATATACCCATAAGTTTTTAAGAGTATTTATTAATGCTAAAGTATTGTCGCAAAAATGTGTTAGAAATTCCGGCAAAGTTAGAGACTCTATATTCGGAGAATTCTGAAACGCATAATGATCAATGTCAACTATAGGATATTCTACGCCATCCACTTCTAATACATCAGGAATTGAAAAATCCAAAATATCAGGATTATTGCAATTTTGAATTATTAGTCCATTTTTCTCTTCATTGAATCGAAGCTCAAAGTCCCCATATTCAATATAATTCTCTTGCTCATTTTCTACAACATTAAAAAAATTTCTCCACGGGAACGCTGCTTTATAAGAGTTTAAACTCCCAAGGGGTACTCTAAGTACTGCATTTTTATAGACATTTTCAGGAAATCCCATTTTTAATCCGTTGCCTCCCTTTGGTGGATCTGTAGCTTTTATTCTAATATTTTTAAGAGAAGAACATCCTTCAAAAGCATAATTGCCTATAGATAAAACCTCGGGGATTAAGATATATTCAAGATTAGAACATCCCCTGAACACTGCTGACCGAAGTTGTTTAACTTGTCGGGGTAATATCAGACTTTTCAGAGAAGAACAGTTTTCAAAAACACTACTTCCACGAATTTCTGTTATCGAATTGGGCAGATTTATGTTTGTGAGTTGGGCGCAATCTTTAAAAACATTTCCATCAAGAATTTTAACCCCATCAGAAATATCTATTTTCCGTAAATTAGTACAACCTTCAAATGTGCCATCCATATGTTCTACGGATGAGGGAATTTCGATTTGACAAAGAGATTCACATTTCTGAAATGTATAATTAAGATCGGTTACGGTACTCGGGATATTGACAGTTTCCAGACTCGAACACTTGCTAAATGTATTTGATAGGGTCGTCATCCCTTCAGGTAATTTGACGGTAGTCAAATTATGACAATTCTCAAAAATACGGTAGCCCCAGAAAGCAGTTCCTATGTTCTCTAAATCGACGGTTACTAAGTCGTCATTACCTGAAAAGGCATAGTTCCAGACTCCGTCAACATGAAAACTCTTGTCTTTAGGTGTGTAATTTGAATTTAAAAAATCGGTGTCATACATCATGCGGCCGGAAACATCTGATGGAACTATAATTTGGCCACTATATTTTTTTATCGCGTAATCATCTCTCGCAACAACGGCCCAAATCTCGGAAGCCGGTTCCCCATATCCAATACACACATAGTTTATTCCATCAATTTCACCAGGCCCATCTACAATCAAATTTCTAGAAGGATAATACGCTTGGGCAAAGATTGGAATGGTAACTGAATTAGCTAATAGAATTAAAAGTATAATTCCCTTGTTTGTAAGCCATAATAAAAATTGATCAGTCATTTGTTAATAGGATAAGTGGTTGTAATTCGTAGTCATTTTATTGCTTCTTGTTACGCTTTTGGCAAAGTTAGCCATTTTCGTCGGAATATCAAAAAAAATACTTCGCGGCCGTTAATGCGGAAGATGTGGCAGTTGCGTATCTTTCGACACTCGCCCGAAGTGAGTATTTTTACGTTGCGCCAACATCCGTAAAAGGTATATCGAATAGATATGATGTTGCGGAGTTCGAGGATAGAGCCATCGGAGTTCTTTCTCCGCTTCGCTACGAAAGCGGCAAGCCGATAACCATGCGGGAATACCGGCAGGGTCGCAGAAGTTGAGTATCGTTATGTATAGAGCGAGTCATTTGCGCTCAGTATTAAGACTGAGTTAAATATAAAAAGAGGAGCGCTGTGTGGCGCTCCTCTTGGTTTGGCTAAGCTTTGTGCTTAGGTTGATTATTTGTTAGCGTTTTCAATAGCTGCTACTTCGGGATCTACGCCCCACTGCTGCTGTGCAAGGCGGCGGTAGTTGTTGTAGCGCCACTGAGCGTTCGACTTGGCGGCAGCGAAGAGCTCGGCAGCTTCGGCAGGGTATTGCTTGAGTACGGTAGCGTAGCGCACTTCACCCTTGAGGAAGTCCTCGAAGAGGTCCCAGTTGGGAGCTTTGCTGTCGAGGGTGAAGGGGTTTTCGCCCTTGAGCTCTGCATCGGGGTTGTAGCGCCAGAGGTGCCAGTAGCCGCAAGCCACAGCGCGCTCTTCTTCGGCCTGAGCGTGACCCATGCCGGCCTTGATGCCGTGGTTGATACAGGGTGCGTAAGCGATGATGAGCGAAGGACCGTCGTAGGCTTCTGCCTCGCGGATTGCCTTGAGTGTCTGAGCCTGGTCGGCGCCCATGGCAACCTGAGCGACGTATACGTAGCCGTAGGTCGATGCGATAAGGCCGAGGTCTTTCTTGCGGATGCGCTTGCCTGCGGAAGCGAACTTGGCGATTGCGCCGATAGGTGTTGCTTTCGAGGACTGGCCGCCGGTGTTGGAGTACACTTCGGTGTCGACAACGAGTACGTTGACGTTCTTTCCGGATGCGAGCACGTGGTCAAGGCCACCGAAGCCGATGTCGTAAGCGGCTCCGTCGCCGGCGATGATCCACTGCGAGCGAGCCACGATGTAGCCCTTGAGGCCGATGATTGCCTTGCAGATGTCGCAGCCGCAAGCCTCGCACATGGGCACGAGTTTGTCGGCCACTTCACGGGTCGAAGCTGCATTGTCGGGTGCGTCGAGCCACTGCTGTGCGAGTGCCTTCATGTCGGCGGTGCACTTGTCGCAGTCGAGCATTGCTTTGAAGAGCTCGGTGAGGCGCATGCGCATCTTTTCGGTGGCGAGCTTCATGCCGAGGCCAAATTCAGCGAAGTCCTCGAAGAGGGAGTTTGCCCAAGCAGGACCATGGCCGGAAGCGTTTGTGGTGTAGGGTGTCGAGGGTACGGAGCCGGAGTAGATCGAGGAGCAACCGGTAGCATTGGCCACCATTTCGTGGTCACCGAAGAGTTGGGAGATGAGTTTGACGTAGGGAGTCTCACCGCAGCCCGAGCAAGCGCCGGAGAATTCAAAGAGGGGAGTGGCGAACTGGCTGTTCTTGACGTTTGCCTTGATGTCGACGAGGTTCTGCTTGCTTTCTACTTTGTTCACGCAGTAATCCCAGTCGGCCTGAACGTTGAGCTGTGTCTCGAGGGGCTTCATGGTGAGAGCCTTCACGCCCTTCTTACCGGGGCATACGTCAACGCAGTTGCCGCAACCGAGGCAGTCGAGCACATCGACGGCCTGGATGAAGTGCATGCCTTTGAAGGCCGGGCCGAGTGCGGGGATGGTGCCTTCGGTGCCGAAGGGAGCGGACTGTGCTTCGGCATCGGTGAGGACGAAGGGACGAATCGAGGCGTGGGGGCAAACATAGGCACACTTGTTGCACTGGATGCAGTTCTCTTCGAGCCATTCGGGCACGAATGCTGCCACACCGCGCTTCTCATAGGCTGCAGTGCCCTGAGCCCAAGTGCCGTCGGCGATGTCTTTGAAGTCGGATACCTTGAGGAGGTCGCCGTTCTGAGCGTTGATGGGGCGCACTACATCGTTGATGAAAGCGGGGTCGTTGTTGGCTGCCTTGGGAGCTTCTTCGAGGGAAGCCCATGCGGGGTCAACATCGAGCTTGTGGTATTCGCCGCCGCGGTCTACGGCCTGGTTGTTCTTGTCGACAACGTCCTGGCCCTTCTTGCCGTAGCTCTTGACGATGAATTTCTTCATCTGCTCAATGGCGAGGTCTACGGGGATTACTTCGGTGATGCGGAAGAAAGCGCTCTGGAGGATGGTGTTGGTGCGGTTGCCGAGGCCGATTTCCTGAGCGATCTTGGTGGCGTTGATGTAGTAGACGGTGATGTTGTGCTCAGCGAAGTAGCGCTTGATGTGCACGGGGAGGTTCTTGGCAAGTTCCTCGCCTTCCCAGATGGTGTTGAGAAGGAATGTGCCGCCATCGCGGAGACCGCGGGTGACGTCGTACATATTGAGGTATGCCTGCACGTGGCAAGCCACGAAGTTGGGGGTGTTTACGAGGTAAGTGGAGCGGATGGGCTCGTCGCCGAAGCGGAGGTGCGAGCAGGTGAAGCCGCCCGACTTCTTGGAGTCGTAAGCGAAGTATGCCTGGCAGTACTTGTCGGTGTTTTCGCCGATAATCTTCACTGAGTTCTTGTTTGCACCTACGGTACCGTCGGCACCGAGGCCGTAGAACTTGGCTTCGAATGTGCTCTCAGCGCCGAGTGCGAGCTCGGGGAGCATGGGAAGCGAAGTGAAAGTGACGTCGTCGACGATGCCGAGGGTGAAGTGGTCCTTGGGCATGGGGAGGGCGAGGTTCTCGAACACGCTGATAATCTGCGAGGGAGTGGTGTCCTTCGATGCGAGGCCGTAGCGACCGCCCACGATCAGGGGAGCATCGGCTGCGCCATAGAAGCACTCTTTGACGTCGAGGTAGAGGGGCTCACCGTTTGCACCGGGTTCTTTGGTGCGGTCGAGCACGGCGATGCGCTTGGCTGTCTTGGGCACAGCTGCGAGGAAGTGCTTAGCCGAGAAGGGGCGGTAGAGGTGAACGGAAACGAGGCCGACTTTCTCGCCTTTCTTGGTGAGGAAGTCGATGGCTTCCTGAGCGGCCTGTGTCACGGAGCCCATGGCGATAATCACGCGGTCGGCGTCGGGTGCACCGTAGTAGTTGAAGAGGTGGTACTCACGGCCTGTGATTTTTGTGATTTCGGCCATGTAGTTCTCCACGATTTCGGGCACAGCCTCGTAGTGGAGGTTGCAAGCCTCGCGATGCTGGAAGAAAACGTCGCCGTTCTCAGCCATACCGCGTGCTACGGGAGCGTCGGGGGTGAGGGCACGGGCACGGAAGTCGGCGAGTGCCTTGCGGTCGAGCAGCGGTTCGAGGTCCTCTGCTTCGAGAGTCTCGATTTTCTGAATTTCGTGCGATGTGCGGAAGCCGTCGAAGAAGTTCACGAAAGGCACGCTCGACTTGATGGTGGAGAGGTGTGCCACGCCGGCGAGATCCATAACCTCCTGCACGGAGCCTTCGGCCAGCATGGCGAAGCCGGTCTGACGAACCGACATCACGTCCTGGTGGTCGCCGAAGATAGAGAGCGCGTGCGACGCGATAGTACGTGCCGAAACATGGAATACCGAGGGAAGAAGCTCACCTGCGATCTTGTACATGTTGGGGATCATCAGGAGCAGACCCTGCGATGCGGTGTAGGTGGTGGTGAGGGCACCGGCCTGGAGTGAGCCGTGCACGGCACCTGCGGCACCGCCTTCCGACTGCATTTCCTGAACGAGAACTGTCTCTCCGAAGATGTTCTTGCGGCCTGCAGCAGCCCACTCGTCCACGTACTCAGCCATGGTCGAAGAGGGGGTGATGGGGTAAATGGCGGCCACTTCGGAGAACATGTAGCTCACGTGGGCAGCAGCCTGATTACCGTCGCAGGTCAAGAATTTTTTTTCTTTACTCATAACGTTTGTAATCGTTTATATACAGAATTGTTGTTTAAAATCAAAGAGTAGAGGCTGTAAAGCCAGTTGCAAAGGTACAAAAAAAGAGTGAGAACTCACTCTTTTCAACCTATAAAATAAGTGAAACCTCGCGATGAGCCTGCACGGGAGCGCCCATAAAAACGCCGGCGAGGTTGTTGAATTTGTCGGCTTCCTCGGTGGTGACATATTCGGCTGTGCCACCGCGTGTGATGCGGGAGTCGATCTCGGGGTGACGCTTAAGATAGTCGAGCAGCGATGCTGCAACAATCTCTCCCTGAGGCAGCACGTTCACGCCTTCGGGTGTGTATTGCTTTATCTTGTTGAGCAGGAGAGGGTAGTGTGTGCAGCCGAGGATGAGAGTGTCGATGTCGGGGCAAAGCGACATGAGGGCGTCGATGTCGCGCTTGACGAAGTAGTCGGCTCCCGGGCCGTCGGCTTCGAGGTTTTCGACCAGCGGCACCCACATGGGGCACGCGCGGGAGTAAAGGCGGACGCCGGGGTGCAGCTTGGCCAGCTCGATGTCGTAGGATTGCGACGCCACGGTGCCCGGAGTGCCCACAAGGCCTATGCAGCCCGACTTGCTAATCTCACCGACGGCTTCTGCCGTGGGCCTGATTACTCCCAGAACACGCCTGTCGGGGTCGAGTGCGGGCAGGTCGCGCTGCTGGATGGATCGCAGAGCCTTTGCCGAAGCGGTGTTGCAAGCCAAAATCACGAGTTGGCAGCCGCGCGCAAAAAGATAGCGCACCGCCTCAAGGGTGAAGCGGTACACCAGGTCGAAAGATCGGTTGCCATAGGGCGCGCGGGCGTTGTCGCCGAGGTAGATGAAGTCGGCATCGGGGAGAGCCTTGCGCAGTGAGCGCAGCACCGTGAGGCCACCGTAGCCGGAGTCGAACACCCCGATAGGACCGGGGTGTCCGGCTGTGGCTGCGATTATTTCGTCGGTACGGCTCAAAGCTTCTCGCGGATAGCTTTGGTGGCTTCTTCGTAGCCGGGCTTCTCGAGGAGGGCAAACATATTCTTCTTGTAAGCCTCTACACCGGGCTGGTTGAAGGGGTTGACACCAAGGATGTAGCCGCTGATGCCGCAGGCTGCCTCGAAGAAGTAGATGAGCTGGCCGAGGCAGAAGGGGGAGAGCTCGGGGAGAAGAATCTGCATGTTGGGCACGCCGCCGTCGATGTGGGCTATGCGTGTGCCGAGCTCTGCCATCTTGTTTACTTCGTCGACACGCTTGCCGGCGATGTAGTTGAGGCCGTCGAGGTTTGCGTCGTCGGAGGGTATGCGGAGCTCACGGGCGGGCTTCTCTACCGAAATCACGGTCTCGAAGATTGTGCGCTCGCCTTCCTGAATCCACTGGCCCATCGAGTGAAGGTCGGTGGTGTTGTCGACAGCTGCGGGGAAAATACCTTTGCCGTCCTTGCCTTCGCTTTCGCCGTAGAGCTGCTTCCACCACTCGCCGAAGAAGTGGAGCTTGGGGTTGTAGTTGACGAGGATTTCGATTTTCTTGCCGGCGCGGTAGAGAGCATTGCGAGTGAGGGCATAGGTCATGGCTGCGTCGCACTTTCCGCTGAGGGTAGCTTCGGCCATTGCTGCGGCGCCGTCGATGAGTGCCTTGATGTCGAAGCCGGCCACTGCCACGGGCAGCAGGCCCACGGGGGTGAGGACGGAGAAGCGGCCGCCTACGTTATCTTCGATCACGTAGGTCTTGTAGCCTTCGGTGTCGGCGAGCGAGCGGAGAGCACCACGTTTTGCATCGGTGATTGCCACGATGCGCTTGCCGGCTTCCTCGCGGCCCATCTGGCGCTCGAGCTGCTCCTTGAGCAGGCGGAAGGCGATGGCGGGCTCGGTGGTGGTGCCCGACTTGGATATCACGATGATGCCGAAACGCTTGTCGGCAAGGAAGTCCTGCAGCTCTGCGAGGTAGTCCTCGCCGATGTTCTGGCCGGCAAAGAGTACTTTGGGAGTATTTGAAGAGTATGCTTCAAAGGTGTTGCTGAGTGCTTCTATCACAGCCTTGGCACCAAGGTATGAACCGCCGATGCCGATAGCCACCACGACATCGCAGAGCTCGCGGAGCTTGGCTGCGGTAGCGTTGATGTCGTCGATGAGAGCGGCGGGAGTTTCCTGCGGGAGTTTAACCCAGCCGAGGAAGTCGTTGCCGGCGCCGGTGCCGTCGATGAGTTTTGTCAGAGAGGCGTTGCCCTCGCCCTGGAGAGCTGTGATGTCGGCCTGGCTCACCGAGCCAAGTACACCTTTATTCACTACTTGAATCTTTTCCATTTCGTTCTGAAAATTTTCGCAAAATTACAGATTTATTTCTAATTTTGCAATACCGATGAAAGCATATTGGACCCCATATAGACTCAACTTTAACTTCACCGCCATCACGTCGCGCAGCTCGATGACGGTGAAAGACACATATTTTATACGTATCGAGCACGACGGCCGGGTGAGCTACGGCGAGTGCCCGCTTTTCCGCGGCCTTTCTGCCGACGACCTGCCCGACTATGAAGCGCAGCTGGCCGCGGCGTGCGCGCATCCCGAAGCTGCAATCAGCCACCCCTACAGCTCAATCCGCTTCGGTTTCGAGAGCGCACTTGCGGCCACTCCCGACACGGCCTGGATACGCGGCGAGCGCGGAATACCCATCAACGGCCTGATATGGATGGCCGACCGCGATACCATGGCACGACGCATCGCCGCGAAGCTCGACGAAGGCTATAAGATATTGAAGCTGAAAATCGGAGGCATAAGGTTCGACGACGAGCTTGAGTTGCTGGCGCACATACGGCGCAAATTCCCGCCCGAGGTACTTGAGGTCAGGCTCGATGCCAACGGCAGTTTCACTCCCGATAATGCGTCGGCTCGGCTCGAGCGGCTCGCACGCTATGGCGTGCATTCGATAGAGCAGCCCATCAAGGCCGGGCAGACCGAGGCCATGGCCGCGCTGTGTGAGAGCTCGCCTATACCCATTGCTCTCGATGAAGAGCTCATAGGCACGCGCAGCGCTGCCGAAGCCCGAGCCTTGGTGGAAGCCATCAATCCGGCCTACCTCATCCTTAAGCCCGCTCTGTGCGGAGGATTTGCCGGCGCAGACACATATATAAATATAGCGCAAGAGCTTGGTATAGGATGGTGGGCCACTTCGGCTCTGGAGTCGAATCTCGGCCTCTACGCCATAGGCCGATGGCTGAGTGGCTACGACACCGCCATGCCTCAGGGACTCGGCACCGGACAGTTATACACCAACAACATTGCCTCGCCGCTGAGCCTGCGGGAGTGTGCGCTGCACTTCGACTGCGGTGGCGCGTGGGGCGATATGGAGCGGCTGCCATGGAGAGAGTAGAGCAATTCCGACGCGAGTGGATGGATGGTAGCGCTTTTGTGACCGCCCGCACCTCCGGCTCGACAGGTACTCCAAAGGAGATACGCCTCGCCAAGGCCGACATGAAAGCATCGGCTGAGGCTACAAACGAATTTTTCGGCATCGGTGCAGGCTCCGTAGTCGCCATGGCTCTGTCGGCCGACTATATAGCGGGCAAGATGATGGCGGTGCGAGCGTGGCTCAGCGGCGCTGAACTGCTTCCGCTGCCGGTGAGCAACGAGGTGGTGCTACCGTCCGACAAGGTCGTAGACCTACTCGCTATCGTGCCCTCGCAGATGGCAAGTCTGGCCCGGCATGCCGAGTATGCGGCGCAAGTGCGCAATGTGCTCGTAGGCGGTGCCGCACCTTCTGCTGAAATGTGCGCCGCGCTTGTCCGGGCGGGCTACAGGGTGTATATAAGCTATGGAATGACGGAGACCTGCAGCCACGTGGCTCTTGCCGACGGAAGCGATGCCGGGCGCGTGTTTCGGGCTATGCCGGGGGTGAGCTTCGCCGCGACCGACGACTCGCGCCTGGTGATTCGTTGCCCGAAATTCAGCTTTGGCGAATTGGCTACCAATGATGTGGTCGAACTGCTTTCGGAGCACAGCTTCAAGTGGCGCGGACGTGCCGACGGAGTGATCAACAGCGGAGGCATCAAGCTCTATCCTGAAGAACTCGAAGCGCTCTATGCGCCGGCGATGGAGGATGTTCCGTACTATGTGTGCGCTGCGGAGCACGAGCAGTGGGGGCAAGCCGTGTGCCTGGTGGTGGAGTGCGGCGAGGAGAGGATTAAGGATATGGAAAGGCGATTGACGGCATCGATTGCCGACCACAAGCGCCTGCCCAAGCGCTATGTAGCCGTCGACAGCCTGCCACGCACATCGAACGGCAAGGTGCGGCGGGTGCTACCCTAAATCAGGCCGGCCTCACCGGCTCCAAAGAGGGCGAAATCGTAGACGGTAGGGTCGTCGGGGCGCATACGGCGGAGAGCCTCGGTGAGCTCGACCACGGCGCGGCGGTCGTTCTGCTTGCGCGAGAGTAGCCCGAGAGCGCGTGAGGTGTTTGCCGAGTGCACGTCGAGGGGGATATAGAGCTGCGAAGGGTGCAAGGCATCCCAGCATCCTATATCGACGATGCCATCGCGCCGCACGAGCCATCGCAAGGCCATGTTGAAGCGCTTGAGTGCAGAGTCGGCAACTTTGTCGGGCAGGCAGCGCGACGGGCCGTCGAGCGGACACGTGCTGTTTGCATCGCGCAGCTCTTTGTTTAGGGCATCGGCGAGTACCCATGCAGGTGCTTCAGCTCCCGGTGCACCGCAGGCGAGGGCAAAGTCTTCGAGGCTGCCGTAGCGTGAGTACACCTCGCGCAGGCCGCGCAGGAAGTAGCGCAGGTGCCTGCCGAAGAATGTGCGGTGAATGTTTGCCTCGGAGATGCCGTCGATGTCGCCTTCGGAGATGAAGCGGTAAGGCTCGTGCTGCAGGAGCGCGTGCAGCTTCTCGGCATTGTTGAGAATCATAGGGCGGCGGCCCCACGCGATGGTGGATGTGAGGAGTGCTGAAATCTCGATGTCGCGCTTGTCGGAGAAGCGGCGCGGGAACTGCACCGGGTCTTTTTCGGCGAAGGCGGCTACGTTGTATCGCTCGACGAGGGCGTCGAGATTATCTTTGAGTTCTGAGGCGGTCATCATGCTGCAAAGATAGCTAAAGTTTGCGAGAAATAGCGAAGAAAGGGCGAACTTCACAGCCGCCCTTTCCGGATTGGATTGGATAGTTATCTCCCTTTCAATTTATTTCGCTTTTAGAACGATGTAGAGGACACCGTTGGGGTACTTGGGGTCGTCTTGGCGGACGGTTACCGACTCGATGTCATTGTTGTCGATAGAGCTGAGTTTACCGGAGTAAGGTTTGTCGTTGAGAAAGATGGCCGGTTCGGCAGCGCCGGCGCCCGACGATACCCAGCTTGCAAAGATCTGGCTCTTTGAGTCGGAGGATTCGGACTTTTTGGCAGTGCCGGCGCCGACTACCTTGAGTTTGTCGTCTTTCTTATCCTTGTCATCACCCTGGAGCTTGAATGATACGGGGAGGGTGTAGGTGCAGTCGACAGGCTTGCCGTCTTTCGAGGCGGGAGTCCAGCGAGGCATCGAATTGACCACGCGCAGAGCCTCGGCATCGAGCGAGGGCGCTACGGATTTGACGATCTTTGCAGCGGCAATCGAGCCGTCTTTGGTGATGGTGAACGCCACGGCTACACGTCCTTGTAGGTCGCCTTTGACTGCATCTTCGGGATAGCGGATGTTCTGTGAGATGTAGTGGAAGAGCTCGGCCTCGCCACCGGGGAAGGAGGGGAATTTGTCGGGTAAGTCGGCGCGCTTGTTGTCCTTGGGCGCGACAGCTTTGGGCTCGGACGGTTCGGCTGTGGCTTCTGCGACTTGCACAGCTGCGTCGGAATTTGTAACTTTGAGCCCGCTTTCGGCCGCTGCTGCCAGCGAGGCATCGGATACGGTGTGCATGGCGCGGCTTATTGCCGGGATGTTGAGCAGGACCAGCGCCAGTGCGGCGGCGGGAACCAGAGCCAATGCGCGGCTTCGGCGCACGGGCGATGACTTTTGATTGTACATCATAGTGATACGTTTTTTAAGTTTACTGTGATTCAGGCTGTTGGCGAGCGACGGGAATCTCACGCCGACAGCCTTTTTTATTAGTAGAAGTTGATAGTTGCGGGCATTGATGCCGGAGCTTAGCACCCGCTCGTCGGCCTCATATTCGTGCACATCCTTGAGCTCGCGGAGCATGAGCCATGAGGCGGGATTGTACCACAGCACGATGCACACGGCCTGAGCCAAAAGCAAATCGGCAAAGTGGCCGGCGCCGATGTGTGCCTGCTCATGGGTGAGGATGATGTCGGCAGCATCGGGTTGCTCGTGCCTGCACATCACCACATATCGCCCCCAGCTGAAAGGAGCCACGTCGGAGCGGTCGAGCAGCACTAAGGTGAAGCCATGGTGGTGTATGCGCTCTCCCGAAGCTATTATGCGGGCTATGCGTATGGCCGTGGCGAGCGTCCAGAGTGCCGTTGCGGCTATGCCGGCAAGATAAATGAAGAGCAAAATCCTCGGCCATATCGCTGCCTCGGATTGGAGGTCGGCGACGGTGGCCGGTGTGACCGATCCGAGCTCAGCCATCACAGTGCCGGAGAGAGTGCCGCTTCCAAAGCCCTTCATCAAAGAATAAAGGGGCAGGGCGGTAAATGCCGCAGCATATATGCCGAGGAGGATGTGGCGGTTGAAGCGAGGCTGGTTCTCGGCGGAGAGGAGCCACTTATATATAATGTATAGAACCAGCAAAATCAGACCTGAACTGAAAGTGTATGCGGCAAATGGTCCCATGGTGAATAAGGGGATTGATGATTATTCGTTTCGGTTTTCTACCATCTCGATGATTTGCTTGAGCTCGTCGACGGAGATTTTCTCTTCTTCGACCAAGGCCGAGACGGCTGCGGCAGCTGATCCGCAGAAATAATTCTTTATGACCTGCGCCAGCGAGCGACCGGCAAAGTCGGAGGCATCGGCAATGGCGAAGTAGCGGAATGAACCGCCACAGGCTTCGTGCGCAACATATCCTTTGTCCTCGAGGATGCGGACGGTGGTAGATACGGTGTTGACATGCGGCTTGGGGTCGGGGAAAACCTCGAGCATCTCGCGGACAAAGAGTGGCCCGCGCTCCCAGAGCATACTCATAATCTCCGATTCGCGGTCGGTCAGGCGAGGGTAGGGTGCTTTCTTTCGAGTCATCTTTAACTAATCTTTTAGTTGATGTGGCAAAGGTAGAACTAAAAAATTAGTTATGCAAATATTTTCAACTATTTTTTTAGTTGGGAGGCGTATTTTTGAAAAAAATGGGTGTTGATGCAAAAAAAATCGGCGAAACGCTTGCTAATTCAAAAAAAGTGCGTACCTTTGCAGTGCCTTTGAAAATGGTGCCCATAGTTCAGTTGGTTAGAACGTCGGATTGTGGTTCCGAAGGTCGTGGGTTCGAATCCCACTGGGCACCCGAAGCATTAGCCGCTAATTGAGAAATCAGTTAGCGGCTTTCATTTGTTACCGCTGCGAAATGAGCCGCGCAGGCGACAGAAATGTGTGTGCAATCCGTTGATAATTCGAGGAATCGGTCGTTGGGCCGTATTCTGAATCGAATATTCAATCTTAAAGTACAACACAAAGGAATGACTTCAATCAAAGTAAAGTTTAGAAGTTCGCCGTCGGCTGCATCGGGTTTGATATTCTACCAAATCACAAGCAGGCGTGCGACGCGACTCATCAACACCGGCTACCGCGTGTATGCCGATGAGTGGGATGAGCGCAATTCGGCACTGAAGATCAGGCGCAGAAGTGTGCGCATGGCCGAACAGCAGCAAATCAGAGAAAAAATATGTCGTGATGTGGAGCGGCTCTATCGTATAGTCCGCAAGCTCGACGAAAGAGGTACCTCCTACGGTGCCGACGACGTGGTGCGCGAGTACGAACGTATGACCGCCGAGTGCTCGCTCTTCGGCTACATGCACCGCATCATTGAAGGGAAGCAGCGCAGCAATCACCGAGGTACCGCCGCCACTTATCTTTCGGCGCTAAAAAGTTTCCGCAGCTTCCGCAATGGTGCTGATGTGATGCTCGACAGCATCACGGCAGAGCTCATGGAGGAGTACCAGGCCTGGCTTCTGGCACGGGAGCTATTACCTAATACGACATCGTTCTACGCACGTATCCTCAGAGCTGTCTATAACCGAGCCGTCGATGACGACATCACCGAGGACCGCAAACCCTTCCGCCGCGTATATACCGGCATAGCCAAGACTGCCAAACGGGCTCTGCCGATTGCAGCCATCCGAAAAATCAGAAACATGAATCTCGAATTTGACTCCCGTCTCGCTTACGCGCGCGACATATTCATGATGAGCTTCATGCTCCGCGGCATGAGCTTTGTGGATATGGCGTATCTGCGGAAGACCGACCTTGCGGATGGCTATGTGACCTACCGGCGCCGCAAGACAGGGCGTCGGCTCGTGATAAAATGGACCCCGGAGATGCAGGCCATACTCGCCAAATATCCGCCCAACGACAGCGAATACCTCCTGCCCATCATCAACCGAGGAAACGACACATCCTCCGGCTATCGCAACGCGGCCTACCGAATCAACCGAAATCTCAAAAAGATAGCCCGCCTGGCAGGGCTCGACATGGCGCTCACACTATATGTGGCCCGACATAGCTGGGCGAGTGCCGCCCGGAGCAAAGGAGTGCCCGTGAGTGTGATAAGCGAAGGGATGGGGCACGACAGCGAGACAACAACACAAATCTACCTCGCTTCACTTGACGCGTCGGTCGTCGACAGAGCTAACAACCTCATACTGCACTCCATATAAAGTTGACGGTAAAATCCGGCGAAAAAAATGGCGCAAAAGCAGCGCGGATTGAAAAATAATTACTACCTTTGCAGCGCAAAAGCAAAAACCACTGCCTTGTGGTGTAATGGTAGCACGTCGGATTCTGGTTCCGCCTGTGAGGGTTCGAATCCTTCCAAGGCAACAAAAATCGCAAACAGCAACAGCCGTTTGCGATTTTCTTATTATATAATAGCACTGTGTGCGGAAAAGTCACACAATCATTCATCTTTTGTCTTATCCAATTTCCGGCAGAACCGGCGCCATATCTTGTAATAGACAGCGACTAAGATGCCGGCAAAAATGCCCAATATCGACGTAGATATAATGCCGTGTAGTCGCAAATATTGATTTATCAATGCGACAGCTGCGCCGAGCAGGGCTACAACTAATAGAAACAGACAAAAAAGTTTTACACGTTTGCTTACCATGGCTTTAATAAATCTTTACTATTCAATGCAAAATTGATACAAATTTAAGAAAATCTTGGCACAAGCCGAAAAGCGGGAGCATTTATTCGTAGTTGACTTACAGCGTGGGGCATAATCCCCCGGATTTCGTTACAAAAATGCATTTCTCTTCGTTAGAGAAATGCATCTGTTTGTTTTGGAATGCAAAGTTACACAAAAAATCTCAATATTTCAAAGTGTTATAGACTCTTATTTTTTTGCCTATACTTCTCGATTCTCCCCCTTTGACAAGCCATTTGGAATACATTTGATTTAAAGGACTCCGAGCCATCATTGCCTTTTGCATTGTTTATCAAATCATTACGCCGATAGATATTTCCGTGCATTTCTCTAACGAAGAGAAATACATGAAATAAATATGGTTATTACCACAACCGCGTCTTGGACTTTGCGCCGGATGGACATAGCCAAATCGACTCGAACTATTTCGGGTGACGTTCGCAACTTACAGACTGATAGTGTGATACGGCAGTCTGCAAGCGTGAGAGAATTGTCTGAAGTGTAAAACTCCCCAAAAAACAGGGTTTGCAAATGGCTGACGATTCACCTAAGATGGAGCAGACTAAACAATGGTACGTCCTTCGTGATTTTAAGAAGAGAAATGCGAAGTCGCCGGCTTACAAGCTCCTGCCGGAATTCGGCATACGGACTTTTACGCCTATGCATTGGGTCGTTTCTATCCGCCTTGGCAAGAAGATTCGTGAGTACGTACCTGTGATACAAAGCCTTTTGTTTGCTTACGACACCAAAGAGGCTTTGGAGCCTATAATAGAGAAAGAAAGCACACTTCAATTTCAGTTCAGGAGAGGCGCCGGTAAAAACTATTTCATGACAGTCCCCGAGGCGGAAATGGAGCGCTTTATCAATGCCGTCGACAATGACCCTTCTCCGATATATTTTACCCCGGAGGAGCTAACTCCCGACAAAATCGGAAAAGAAATAATGGTCAATGGTGGTCCGCTCAACGGATACACGGGCGTGTTGCTGAAAATGCGCGGCACAAGAAAGAAGCGCCTATTAGTGAAAATTGAAGGGTTTCTGACCGCTGCGGTTGAAGTAAATCCCGACTTCGTGCAATTTGTATGAAATATCCCTCTCTGCATACATTGGAAAGATTGGAGTTTGCAGGCATTCCATCGGGACGCTTGGCTGAATACGCCTACGCCTTGAATTGTTTGAAGTTTCCGGTTTCTGTTGTGAGTGGTGAATGGTTTCAGGGTGTTGATGATATTTGCGATTGCAAGATTGCAGACCTTCGCTGTGAGATTAACCGAAGACTTGGCCATAATGAGGATACCGAAATTTTGACTCACGCATTGGCGGTTCTTGATGGCAGAGCAGATCTCATCAAAGGTGGGAAGAGTTGCATCCGGCCGTTTTCTCAAATGTCGGTATCCGAGCTTGTTGGCATGCATTCACTGAGTGGACAGTGGTATGATATGCGCCGCAAAGCCGGAATGGAAGTGTTCACCCGAGCCTACCAATGGCAAATTGTCGATGACTTGCTCAAGCGCAAAGATGGCAAGATGTTGGCGGCAATCCTTCTGCTTGCAGAGTGCGTCGAAGCCGATAATTATGCTCATAATATCAGTCTGCCATATACTATCGGTGAACGGGTAAAGTCATTTGTCCCGACCGACTATGCGAGTGATGAGGATATGAGACAGCACATCAACGCACTATCCCGAAAGGCAGATTATGCCTCCCGAGAGGAGCTTATTCAGATTGCGGACCATATCCAGACGGAGATTGTGGCGAAAGGCGAAACCGCCAAACACATGGCATTGGTCAATGCCATACTTTGCACCGGGATGCCAAGTTTCGACTATCCGAAAATAGTCAGGGAATTTGAAAAGGCTACAAAATCATTGGCAAAGGCCGATGAGAAAAAAGAGATTGAACTGGCTCCGTACTTCTATAGTTTGTGGGGACTTACGCAGAAGTCTACATATCTCAATCGGTTTGAGAAGACAGTGCGCCGGTGTTATCTATCTCTGGCAAACGATAAGCATTTCCCCGGCCTCGGGGTAAATATAGAGGATTCCGCTTCTGTTGAATGTGCACTCCGGTTTCTCGATGAATACCGTCTGAATGTGTGGATTCTCAACGACAAATACGACGTTGACAAGGTGATTGGCAAGTACCACCCGGCACTTTGATGGCGATGACGATTCCATCTGCGAAAGACAGTCAAGCGGCATGACAGCTAAGTTCAAACAGATTATAGAGCAACTTAACGCCTTGATAACATTCACGGCGGATAAGTCAATGAGCGATGAAGATTTCATCGCCAACATTGATGCTATCAATCTGCTTTGCAATCTGTATGAAGGCCTCGGGCTTGATTGCTCAGCGATTAGCAGAAGGATGAGCAACCTCTATCCGGAGTTAAACCGGCGAATATACGGAAAAGAAAATATACAGCATGCAATGCTGCTGATTAAGGCATTGAGCAATTTCATCTACGGAAGAGCTGACAACTTTGGCCCGGAAAGATGGCGCGAGGCTCTTGCTGAAATGTGCTGCAGGCTTATCGAAGCATACCGCCAAGAGCCTCAAATAGACTCAACTGACTATCTTTTTGCTCTTGATATAGTCAGCAGACTCAATGTTGAGGCCGATAACCTTAACATAAAGGAATATAAGGAGATAGTTGTGAGCTATCTTGAAGATATTGATGTGGTTTCCATTGCAGAGAAGATTAAGCGAATAAGAGCATACGAAAGCGCAAAACATCTCTTTGTTTCTGACAATGGGGAGAAGTGGACGGAAGCGCGAGAGATGCTGAAACTTGAAGATGTAAGTCAACTCGATGACCAAACGTTTATCCTTTGGCGAGAGATTACTGGCATAGCTCCCATGAAAGAGTTGAAAAAGCGGGCCGTACACAGCAAGCAAATGCAGGTGGAATATCTGAAAGGCCTTATTTTCAATGAATTTAAGAGAGTTCATCGGGTCTCGGTCAAAAGGAAATTGGCACGAGAGTTGAAAACGCTCAACGATGATCTGATCAACGACATCATTCCGTTGAAGATTGATGCTGATATGTCTGTGTCGACACTACATGCCATTGAAACAATCTTCGACCTACGCTTACAGCTGGCACAAGTGGGTTGGGATGAGAATGTGCCGACATACAATTGCCTATGCAACAACCGTTTTGAGCAGTTGGCTAAGGCCTTGAAGAAGAAATACAAGACCACAGCGGCCCTCAACGAGAAGATAGAAATCCTTGAGCGCTTGGTGACAATCGGTATGAACATTGATAGCGATGATTTTAGCTATGCTCTTGACGAAGCCGATAATTTGAAAGAACTACCCGGCCTGACCTATGCACAACAATTGCGTCTGTCTTGGATTCCTGACATAGACTCTGAAAACGCATCGCAAATAGTGGCAAAACTCCTGCCGCAAACCAACACCCCTTTCGAGATCGGAACCCTTGCCCTCATCTCTGACTTCATTACCGCCGAAGAGCGCAAAGCAGTTCTCAACCGCTACTTCGACCTGTTCGATGCAGCTCTCTCCTCAGGGAATATCGCCGAACTTGGTAAGCTCCTCACCCTCGCGGCCTATTGGAACAGCGACCCGACAGTCCGCCCCCGTCTCACCGAAGCCGCCTCCAAAGCGCAGGCCGTGGACGGCCTCTCCCTCCCCGAGCGCCGCATCAATCTCCTCGCCGCCGAGATATATCAGCGAATCGACGCAAATATCAGCAAATGCGAAGACATTGCATAGCTTTGATTTAGAACTGCATTGCCACAAGTCTACTTGCCAGCACCATACCCTAAACCTTCCAGATATCGTTCTATAACCTATGAACCAAGTTAAAGCCGGAGCAGCTCTTAACTATATAATTATAGCACTCAACACAATCACCGGGCTGCTCTACACTCCGTTCATGCTCAAGTGTCTTGGGCAGAACGAGTATGGGCTTTACTCACTCGTTGCATCGGTGATTGCATACCTCACACTGCTCGACTTCGGGTTCGGGTCGGCCATCGTGCGGTATACTGCAAAGATACGCGCTACAGGCACCGCACGCGATGAATGGCAGCTCTACGGTATGTTTCTCACTGCCTATTCTGTGCTCGGCCTACTGGTCACTGCTGCCGGTTTCATTCTCTTTGCCAATACAGACAGCATGTTTGACCGAACGATGACTGCCGATGAGCTGCATCAAGCCCGTGTAATGATGGCACTCATGGTTGCTAACCTCGCGGTCACATTTCCATTCAGTGTATTTGGTTCTATAATAACTGCTTATGAAAGGTTCGTCTTTCAGCGAGTACTGAGTATTTCTCGCATACTGCTCTCCACCGCAGTTCTGATAGCAGTTCTGATGATGGGCTATAAAGCAATTGCAATGGTTGTAGTTCAGACAGCATTCAGCTTCGGAACATTGCTCGCCAACTACTTATACTGCCGCTACAGGCTCCGGATCAAGATTCTCTTCAACAGCTTCAACTGGCCCTTGATGAAAGAAGTATTGATATTCAGTTGGTGGAATTTCCTCAGCGCAATAGTCGACCGCGTCTATTGGGGTACAGGCCAATTCATACTCGGGATTTACTGCGGAACCGCGTCCGTTGCCATATTCTCCCTTGGCATTACTCTCATGAACCTCTACATGTCCATGTCAACTTCGCTCACTTCTGTGCTACTGCCTCGCATCACGGTGATGACCACAGAGCCGGGACACGACCGCGAAATCTCCGACCTTTTCATCCGCACAGGCCGTCTGCAGTTCTGCGTTCTTGCTCTCATCCTCTCTGGTTTCACGGTTTTCGGTCGCCAATTCATTGCCATTTGGGCAGGAAATGACTATGCCGCAACCTACACAATCTCTCTGATATTCTTTAGTGCACTCATCTGCCCGCTCATCCAAAACGTTGGCATCACAATTCTCCTTGCTCGCGGCCAGCAGAAATTTCGCTCGCTCACCTACCTTGCCATCGCGGCAGTAAGTCTTGTCTTTCAGATTCTCGTCACTCCACGCTATGGTGCAATTGGTTGTGCCGCAGTCATTGGCCTCACACTATTTCTCGGGCAATGGCTGGTAATGAACATATACTATGCCACTCGCCAGCACCTCGATGTCGTACGATTTTGGCTTGAAATAGGACGTATGTCAATAGTGCCTGTAGCACTGTCAATTGTCGGTTACTACATCGTCAACCACTTCAATATCTCTTCTTGGTGGAGCATCGGCGCTGCCATTCTAGTATTCACGACAGCATACCTCCCGCTCTTCTACCTTTTCAGCATGAACAAATACGAGCGCGACACCATCATTGTACCATGCAAGGCTTTGGTCGATAGAATTATTAAGAAATAGTGAAAATATTAGCATCACACAATCCCGACAGCAACATTCGCCACTGCAGCTCGGCAGGCGGAGTATTTAGCATCCTTGCCGACCACGTGATTGCCGAAGGTGGTGCAATCTATGGAGCAGCCTTCGACAGCCAATGGCATATAGCACACTACCGCGCAACAAATGGTGCTGAGCTACTCAAGCTCCGTGGCAGCAAATACGCCTACAGCCTCATCGGCACAGCCATTGCCGATGCCATGGCCGACCTCGAAGCCGGCCGGCGAGTCCTCTTCAGCGGCACGCCTTGCCAGGTGGCAGCCATGAGGAAGCGGGCCGGCGAGCACCCCGGCCTACTGCTGGTCGAAGTAGTGTGCCATGGTGCGCCCGAGCAGAAGTACTGGCAGCAGTACCTTGCCGAAATATGCGCTGCCCGCAATAGGAAAATATCCGACATTGCCGGCATAAACTTTCGCGACAAGCGCACCGGATGGAAAAACTACAGCTTCACAATCAGTTTCGCCGACGGTACTGAATTCACAGAGCCGCACGACCGCAACCTCTATATGCGTGCATTTTTGAGCGACCTCACCCTTCGCGAAGCCTGCTTCCGCTGCCCTTTCAAATATCCCGACGGAACATGCGCCGACATCACCCTCGGCGACCTTTGGGGCATATCGAGTCTCGCTCCAAATATCGACAACGACCTTGGCACCACACTCGTCATAGCACGCACACCTGTCGGAGAAGCGGCCATCAGCACCATCTCCTGTGATGCTAATCTCACCCTCGAGGATGTCGCCCGACACAATCCTGCCATCGTGAGCGCGGCTTCGAAGATGATTCGGTACAATGAGTTTCGTGCATCGAAGATGTCGCTATTTGATCGAATGGATCTGTTTTCATATCGCAAACCATCAATGCTTCGCCGGATTTGTCATAAGTTAAAAAAGACGCTCTTCAATTTAGAATAATATTTCTAAACAATGATAGCCCTCGTATTTTTACTTGCTTGCATTCTTGCTATCTTTTGCATGACATACAAGCGACCAATAAACACAATACTGCTGGTAGCCTTAGCTCTAAGATTACTTATATTAGCAGCTGATCTAAATCATTGGTTTCCTATATTTGGATCCGGCACAGATACTGAGGCCTTCAATCACTACGCAACTATAATTGCCATAACCGGACGAGGTTTTGAGTTAACTCATTATACACCGTTTGTAGCTTATGTTTATTCACTGACAGACTGTTCTAGATTATTTGCTCAGTTTGTCAATGTGTACTTCGGCATGGGTGTACTATTTTGTGCAATCAGAACAATGAGTTTACTAAATATATCCACCAAACGACAAATTAAAGTAATGTGGATACTAGCTCTATTACCTAATTTAATAATTTTTTCAGGCATCTTATTAAGAGAAGCATGGGTTGAATTCTTTGTTGCATTATCGCTGTTGCAATTCACCAAATGGTATCTTACTGGAAGTATTCTACGAATGTTTACAACAATTGCTAGCGTATGCTTGGGTATTTATATGCACGATGGTGTGATTGCAATCTTAATAGGATATTTCATTGCCTTTACTATATATAGCCCTCAAAAACATGAGATAAGAATTTCTGCATGGGCCATTTGCATGTCAGTTATACTTCTCGCAATCTTTATCACGTTCTCGAAAAATTTTTCAGGTGAAAAAGGTATGGAATTGGCAAATAATGATTCTGCTAGTCTTATTCTAAAATACAGTAATACAACCGCTGACGGGAATTCCGCTTACCTAACTTGGCTACCTAAGACTAGTAATCCGCTGGTCGGTCTGATATTCGCTCCATTGAAAATGCTTTTCTTCATGTTTTCCCCACTGCCCACGGAATGGCATAGAACAACTGACATTATAGCTTTCTTAATCGACTCTTTAGCATATATTACAATGTGGTATATAATATTCAAGAATAACGCTGTGAGGGGGCTTGAATGTTATAAACGCTGCTTGATGATAGCTCTCTTGGCGGCTACATTCATGTTCTCATACGGAACATTCAATGCAGGTACAGCCATGAGACATCGAGCAAAATTTTGCGAACCCATTGCAATAGTTTTTGCAGTCTGTGCGTCTCGAAAAAACAACTAATCTCAATATGAAAATCGGAATTATAACACAGCCACTGTATGATAACTACGGGGGGCTATTGCAAAACTGGGCTTTGCAGCAAACGCTGATAACGCTTGGTCATGAACCTATTACATTTGATCTACTTATCAAAAAATTTCCTCGCAAATTAAAGTTTTCTGTCGCCATAAAGAATTGCATAAAAAAACTAATGTGGTTCAGACGTTATCAACTTGGTAACTTATCTCCGATGAATAGAACCAGATTTTCGCGCTCATTCATAGAAGACAATATAATCCGCACAAAACGTATAGATTCATACTCGTCTGATTTAATCTCAGAATATGAAGTATCAGCTATAATTGTTGGTAGTGACCAGGTATGGCGTCCACGATACAATTATTTTCTTGATGATATGTTCTTGAGATTTTGCAAGAATTCTCCGATTCGCAAAATTGCATATAGTGCATCGTTTGGTGTGGATAATTGGGAGTACACACAAGAACAGACAAAATCGGCCAAAAAGTTAATCCGCCATTTTAATAAAGTATCTGTCCGAGAAGATAGTGCAATCAATCTAATTCGTCATAATTTGGAATTTGAGGCCGTTCAGACACTGGATCCAACTCTTCTTCTTGATAAAACTAATTATTTAGACTTAATAAAAGAGAAGAATATCTCAAAAAACAAATATATTGCAGCATATATTCTAAACCCTACTTCTGAGATAAACGAAACATTACGAAGCTTTGCCGAAATCACCAATCTTGAATTAATGGGATTTTCGGCAGACAGCCGAATGGCAATTTCCGTGGGAGAATGGCTATCTGCAATAAGTCACTCAGATTTTGTAATAACCGATTCATTTCACGGAATGGCATTCAGTATAATCTTCCATAAAGATTTCTACGTGATTTGTAATGAAGAGAGAGGCTGTTCCCGATTCATTTCGCTGTTGTCTCAGCTGAACCTCTGCAATCGAATCATCTCAGATGCCAAATGTCTTACTGAAAATACTAAGATAGACTGGACAGCAGTCGATGAAAAAATTAACATTTTACGTAACAATTCAATAGAATATATACAAGATGCATTAAAATGAATGTACAACCAGCCATAAGCGTTATAGTTCCAATATATAACAAAGCAACTACATTAGATCGGTGTTTTAATAGTATTATTGCACAGACCTTTCATGACTTTGAAGTAATTCTTGTCAATGATGGTTCTACTGATGAGTCTGTAACTATTTGTAAACATTATTGCGTTAATGACAATCGTTTTAAATTAATAGAGAAAGAAAATGGAGGGGTATCATCAGCTCGTCAAAAGGGATTGGATTATAGTACGGGCAAATATATCATACACATTGATCCAGATGATACAGTAGAACCATCTTTCCTTGAAACACTATTTTTAGAGATATCAGCACGAGACGTTGATATGGTGATATGTGATTTCTCTGAAATTAAAGACAATATCTCATACACACTCTCTCAAAAACTTGATTCATCTAATCCATATCTTATCATACCGCAGCTATTCCGCAATCTGCATGGTTCTTGCTGGAATAAATTAATAAAAAGTAACATAATTAAGAATAACGTCCGTTTTCCTCTCGGAATTGATTTTTGCGAAGATCTCATTTTTATTGTTCAAGCTCTTTTGCGTTGTAAAAAAGTTGCACATGTTGAAGCTCCTTTATACAATTATTACGTTAGTTCAGGATCTATAACCAATTCCACAAATGAGAAACATATTCTCCAGCTATACGACGCATATAAACTTCTGTCGGAAATATGCCAAAGTGCAAATCTTGCATTAGAACAAGAAATTAACTCAGCGTTTTGCGGACATATTCTTCCTCGAATTTTCAGACGTAAGGAAAACGCCAAGTACGACGCTATTATTGCAGATTTAACGAAAAATATATGGCGGCTGCCCAATCTATCCTTGAAAACAAAGATATACTATTATCTAGCAAGCAAAAAGATTGGAAAGCCACTCAGGCGAATCATATAACTCATATCTATATGATAAACATTTTGATTATCACCGGATGGCTCGACGTGTCAGGAACAGAAACGTTTATTATGAACGTTTTACGAGCTATTGACAGAACTCGCTTTCACATTGATTTTTTACTATTCAATCGAAAAGACACACGATATAGTCAGGAAGCCGAGGCGTTAGGATGTCACTTATTCTATCTTCCACCTAGAAACAAAGGGTTCTTTCAATACATTAAATCACTTGATACATTCTTCCATGAAAAAGCAAAAGAATATAGCGTCGTTCACTATTGCGGAGGAAGTTTAACTTCGGTTGCACCCTTATACTTCGCAAAAAAATATGGGATAAGGACTCGAATCGCTCACGCACATAGCACTTCTACAGACGGAATGCATAATCATATATTACATCGCTTTAACAAACTATGGGCGCAGAGTCTCATAACCGAATGTTGGGGATGCTCTTCTGAAGCATGCAGATTCTTCTTCGGTAATCGAGGAAGTATCGTACTCAAAAATGGAGTGGATCTTAATAGATTCAGTTTTAATCTGTCATCCCGCCAGCAAATTCGTGAAGGATTTAGTATTCCACTAGATGCTAAAGTCTTAGGCCACATTGGAAGATTCGTGCCCCTGAAGAATCAAGCCTTTGTTGTGGACATCTTTAATGAGTTCAAAAAAATGAATTCCACAGCAAGATTACTACTGATAGGTATAGGGCCAGAATTTGACAACGTATATGGGAAAGTAAAGCAATTAGGACTTGAAAACTCTGTAATTTTTACCAAAGAGAGAGCCGACATTCCCGAGCTATTATCTGGTATAGACTGCCTATTAATGCCATCTTTGTATGAAGGGTTGCCATTTGTTCTTGTCGAAGCACAAGCTGCGGATACGCCTTGTTTAGTTTCTGACACCATAAGCCCGGAGTGTAAGATTTCTGATGGCGTGGGATTCATGAGCTTATTATCACCTCCTGACGAATGGGCTAAAGCTGCCGACAATCTCATTACTATACCACGTGCCACATCTTTCCACAAAGATGTAGCAAAACAGAGGTACGACATCAATCAAACAGTTCAATATATAGAGAATATCTACAACAGCCAATCTAAATGAAAATCCTCCACGTCATTACCTCGCTTCGCACAGGAGGTGCGGAGAAACTGATGGTAGACCTTCTGCCGCGCCTTAAGGCTGCCGGGCACGATGTAGATTTACTCCTCTTCGACGGCTCCGACACCCCATTCCGCCGCGATGCAATGGCGGCAGGCATCAAGGTCTACGACCTCGGTGTGGAAGGCTCGGTCTACTCACCACTGCGCTTGCTCAAGCTCGTCCCCTTCATGAAAAAGTACGATGTGGTGCATACCCACAACACCGCCCCTCAGCTCTTCGCTGCCATTGGCAGCGTGTTATGCTCGGTGGTGCTCTGCACCACCGAGCATAACACTTCCAACCGCCGTCGCGGTTGGAAGTGGTATGCCTCCGTCGACCGATGGATGTACAACCGCTACCGCAAGGTAATCTGCATATCGAAGAAAGCCGAGGACAATCTGCGCGAATACATCGGCCACTGCCGTGCCGAGATCCTCACCATCAACAACGGCGTGGACGTAGCCCGATATGCCGGAGCATCAGCTTCTGCCGACCTTGAAAAAGCAGCACCCGGAAGTCGCAAAATCATAATGGTGGCAGGCTTCCGATGGGAGAAAGATCAGGATACACTCATCCGCTCTCTTGGACATCTACCGCCCGAGTTCCATCTCTTCCTTGTAGGCGACGGTGTCCGCCGGCCCGAGCTTGAGGGCCTTATCGAGGCTGAGGGATTGAGCAACCGGGTGCATCTGCTTGGCCTAAGAACCGACGTACCCAACCTCCTCCATGCCGCCGACTACATTGTGATGTCATCGCACTTCGAGGGGCTTTCACTCTCCTCTGTTGAGGGGATGAGCACCGGCAGGCCTTTTCTTGCCTCGGATGTCGATGGTCTGCGCGAGGTAGTCCGTGGAGCCGGCGTGCTCTTTCCTCACGGCGATGCCGAGGCTCTTGCCCACGAAATAGCCGCTCTTGACAACGCCCCGGACAAATATCGTCAAGTGGCCGATGCATGTCTCGAGCGCGCAAAGCAGTTCGACATAGCCACGATGGTCGAAGCCTATTCGGATTTGTATAAGACTATTTAGCTCCCTCCAATCCATGCCTACAACAAACTTTTCTGCCGGCACTGAGCCTCGGGATTTCAGGTCGATCAGCTTCGGCATCTCAGATGCCAGGTCGGAAAGCCGGCGCCATCCGACACTGCTCATCGATGGCTACTTCGATACTATGAATGTGGTGGAGCGGGCTCTCGAACCCGGCGACTTCCTCTTCCTGGGCTATAAAGGATCGGGCAAGACAGCTCTATCGGAGCACCTCAGGCTTACCAACGCGCAGCGCTCCGATGTCTGTATCACGGATATCCAGATGAAGTCGTTCCCCTACAAGCTTTTCTCAAAAATCGTGAAAGGCGGTAGCGAGCCTGAGGCCAAATACCCCACGGCATGGAGGTGGATTCTGCTACTATACGTGCTTCACTCCTTCGACTCCGACACAAGCCTCAACAGGCACGCCCCCGAAGAGTGGACTGCAACAATCGAGTCCCTTCGCAAATGCGCTATCTTCCCTATTTCGACTCTTGCCGACATCGTCAACAAATCGGCTAAAAACTCATTTAGAATCAACTTCAAAGTAGTTGAGTACACGAACGAAAGCGGGCCTGACACTGTCGACTCCGACCTCAACATCTTCATAGCGCAGATTGAAAAAATACTCACTCAAATCGACACACCCAAGCGCCACTATCTCATCATCGACGGACTCGACGATATACTCTCCAGCCGGGAGGAGCAGCATCAATCGATAATGGCGCTTATAAACGAAGCACGCGAGCTCAACGATTGGTTCTGTGACGCTGGTTTACCCTTCAAAATAGTGGTTCTCTGCCGAACCGACATCTTCGACCATCTCTCCGACGCCAATAAAAACAAAATCCGACAGGACTACACCTTTACATTCAAATGGTTCGATGAAAGTGAGGCCGATGACTACAAAAAATCGAACCTCGTGCAGCTCGCCAACCTCCGGGGAAGGCTCAAGTATCCCGAAATCGAAGACGTATTCGACTTCTTCTTCCCGAAAGACTTCGACGGCAAACCCGTATGCAAGGCTTTGCTCGACTATACCCGCTTCACACCACGCGACTTCCTACAGCTGCTACGCACAATCCAAACCTGCTGTACCGGACCGCGTGTCACCGAAAGAGACATCAACACGGCCTTAAAGCGCTACTCTCTCGAATACTTCCAGGGAGAAATACACGATGAGCTCGCCGGCTATGCCACATCACGTGAAATTGAAGCAATCTTCAACGTGCTGTCTACCCTGAGGAGGCGCGAATTTACCATGTCGGATATCCACACTCTTGCCAGCGAAAACCCCAAATTCAAGAACATAGACTTCAACCGTCTTTTCTCCTACCTCTTCGGTTGCAGCGCGATAGGACATCTACGGGGCAACGACAACAAGCATTACTACAAATATCGCAATCAATACATGACCTTCTCGCCCGCCGACAGGATTATTCTGCACAAAGGGCTGTGGAAGGCCTTAGTGATTTAGCCATGTCCAACAACACTAAAATCATCCGCATTTCCACCGTGCCGGGCTCGCTCAACACCTTCTGCAACGGTCTGCTTAGCGAGCTGAAAGTCGAGGGCTACGACGTGGTAGCCGTATCATCGCCGGGGCCCGACCTCGACGAAGTAGCCTCGCGCGAAGGCGTGCGCACTCGTGCCGTGCCCATGCAGAGGCACATATCACCGCTATCCGACCTACGCAGCCTCGCAGGTCTAATAAAGGTATTCCGCAGCGAGAAGCCGACAATGGTTCACTCCATCACACCTAAGGCCGGCCTCCTCTCCATGATGGCCGCTAAGATATGCCGCGTGCCGGTGCGGGTGCACACTTTCACAGGACTCGTATTTCCCACATCCACAGGACTCAAAAAGAAGATACTGATGCTCACCGACCGCCTCACTTGCGCCTGCGCCACACACGTGGTGCCTGAGGGCGAAGGAGTGAAAGCCGACCTCACACACTACGGCATCACACACAAGCCCATGGCCGTGCTTGGCCACGGCAACATCCGCGGCATCGACATCGAGCACTACTCACCCTCGGCGCCGGGTGTAATGGAGAGAGCAGCCGGAATCCGTCGCGACGGCATATTCACATTCATATTCATTGGCCGCCTCGTAGGCGACAAAGGCATCAATGAGCTCGTGGAGGCTTTCGATCGGCTCCATGGCGAGTACCCTCAATCCCGACTCATCCTCGTAGGCTCTCAGGAGCGTCAACTCGACCCACTCTCCCCGGCCACACTCACAGCTATCGACAGCAACCCGGCAATCGAAGCCGTAGGCAGCCAATCCGATGTACGGCCTTGGCTCGCCGCCTCCGATGCACTCGTCTTCCCCAGCTACCGCGAAGGCTTCCCCAACGTTGTCATCGAGGCCGGAGCTATGGGGCTGCCTTCTATCGTGACCGACATCAACGGCTCACGCGAAATCATAATCGAAGGCCGCAACGGTACCATCGTGCCTCCACGCAGTGCCGACGCCCTATACCGCGCTATGCGTCGCTTCATCGACAGCCCGGAAGAGCTCTCAAAAATGGCAGCTGAGGCTCGCCCGCTCATTGCCTCGCGCTACGAGCAGAGCTACGTGCGCCGCTGCCTCAAAGAGTACTACTCAGAAGTCTTGAAAGATAAATAACATGAACCTCTACCGACACTTCTTCAAGCGGGCCATCGACATCACAGCATCCGGTGGCGCACTTTTAGTTCTCGCCGTGCCCTTGGCTGCCGTCACGGCATGGCTCTATTTTGCCAACAAAGGCGCGGGAGCTTTCTTCTTCCAGGAGAGGCCGGGTAAAGGTGGAAAGATTTTCAAAGTGGTCAAGTTCAAGACGATGACAGATGAGAAGGATAAGGAAGGCAATCTGTTGCCTGATGCGCAGCGCCTTACCAAGGTCGGACGCTTCGTCCGCTCGACCTCGATCGACGAGCTGCCACAGCTCTGGAATGTGCTCAGAGGCGACATGTCGCTCATCGGCCCAAGGCCGCTGTTGGTTCAATACCTTCCCCTTTACTCACCCGAGCAGGCTCGCCGCCACGAAGTGCGCCCGGGCATCACGGGCTGGGCGCAGTGCCACGGCCGAAACGCCATATCGTGGCAGAAAAAATTCGAGCTCGACGTTTGGTATGTCGACCATATCTCGTTTTTGACCGACTGCAAGGTCATCTGGACTACTATCAAGAAAGTAGTGGCACGCGAGGATATCAGCTCAGCCACATCAGTCACCATGGAAGCATTCAATGGCAACAATTAATCTTTTCGGTGCAAGCGGTCATGCCAAGGTAGCCATGGACATCATCGCGGCTCAAGGCGATGATGTCGGTTGCCTGTATGACGACAATCCGCATTGCGTTGAGATAAATGGCAAAAATGTATTCAAAGCTGCTGATACTGCAGTTACAGGCCCGCTGATTATCAGCATAGGGTCGTGTAATGTCCGCAAGATTATCGCGCGGCGGTATAATGTCGGATATGCCACGGCCATTCATCCCGACGCCGCCATCTCATCGAGCGCGACTATAGGTGAAGGCTCGGTAGTAATGCCCGGCGCAATCATCAACTCCGACGCACGTATTGGCCGCCATTGCATCATCAACACCAAGGCATCAGTCGACCATGAATGTCGGATTGCCGACTTCGTCCATATTGCACCCGGAGCCACCTTGAGTGGAAATGTCGAGGTAGGAGAATGTACATGGATTGGCGTGGGAGCCTGCGTCAAGCAGGGTGTGACGATAGGGCGAAACTGCATGATAGGAGCCGGTTCTGTAGTTGTGAAAGACATCCCCGACAATGTGGTCGCCTATGGTAATCCATGCCGTATAATCAAAGAAAACGTTTAAAACACAAGATATTATGAGAGACCGAATACTCCTTTGCCTGGCTCACATGAGCGGCAAAGAACAGGATTATATCAAAGAGGCTTTCGACCAAAACTGGGTGGTGCCCCTTGGCCCCAACGTCAACGGCTTCGAGAAGGACCTCGAAGATTTTGTCAACGACCGCACAGGCGCCGCACCGCTCGACAAGAAAGTCGTGGCACTCTCGGCAGGTACCGCCGCCGTGCATCTGGCGCTGATAGCCTGCGGTGTAGGCCCCGGCGACGAGGTACTGGTGCAGTCGTTCACCTTCTGCGCCTCGAGCCACCCCATCACCTACTGCGGCGCCACGCCCGTGTTTGTCGACTCCGAAGCCGAGTCGTGGAACATCGACCCCGACCTGCTCGAGGAAGCCATCAAGGACCGCATAGCCCGCACAGGTCGCAAGCCCAAAGCCATCGTCCCCGTGGCGCTCTACGGCATGCCTTACCGCATCGACCGCATCATGGAGATAGCCGACCGCTACGGCATCCCCGTGATAGAGGACGCCGCCGAAGGCCTCGGCTCGCGCTTCGGCGGACAGGTGCTCGGCACCTTCGGCAAATATGGCGTGCTCTCGTTCAACGGCAACAAGATGATCACCACCTCGGGCGGCGGCGCCCTCGTGTGCGACAATGCCGACGACAAGAACACCATCATGTGGTACGCCACCCAGGCCCGCGAATCCTATCCCTACTACCAGCACGAAGCCATCGGCTACAACTACCGCATGTCGAACATCTGCGCCGGCATCGGCCGCGGCCAGATGACGATTATCGACGACCACATCGCCCACCACCGCCACGTGCAGGAGCTCTACTGCGAGCTGCTGAAAGATGTCGACGGCATCGAGATGCACTGCAATCCGTGGCCGGAGTCCGACTCCAACTTCTGGCTCTGCACCGCCACGCTCGACCCCGACCTCAAAATCAAGGGCCAGGATGAGGCCTACAAGACCATCATCACCGGGGCTGTAGGCGGCGCAGCAGGCGTGATTCACGCAGCCTCAACAGCCACTACCGACTGTCAGCCCAACGACAACGTCGAAGCCCTGCGCGTCTACCTTGACCGTGCCAACATCGAGGCGCGCCCGCTGTGGAAGCCTATGCACCGCCAGCCCGTCTACAAAGACGCCCCCGCCTACGTCAACGGCGTGTCGGAATCCCTCTTCAAGGTCGGCATCTGCCTTCCCGCCGGCCCCTACGTGACCGACGACGACGTCCGCTATATCGTCGACACCATCAAAGACGCTATCGCATAAAGCATATCATACAAAGAAACAGCGCGGGGCGCGGCCGATGTGGCTGCGCCCCGCGTGTATATTTTCGCTCTGCGGCGAACAAATGGGGGAGTGGGATTGTAAGAATTATATAGATTTTACAATTCATTCATTATGGCAGATTTTTTGAGTACTTTTTTTGTAAGTTCAGCAGATGCCGTGGCCCGCAGCGTGGATGTGACTCACTTCATAGGCGATTCCACAGGACTTTCGTATGCGTTGGCCAACCTTATCATGAAGGTTGTCGACTGGATACTCGGGGTGTTCGGGCTCAGCTCGCATCCTACGCTGGTGACGGTGCTATATGCGGCCGTTGTGCTTGGCGTGTCGTTGGTAATCGGTTATATCACCAAGTGGATAGTGCTCGGCATTGTTCGTATGGTGGGTATGCACTGGAAGGGAGACGCTTACCAGACTCTGGTGTCGGTGCGTTTCTTCCATAAACTGTGCCGCGTGATTCCGGCATTGGTTTTTCTGATTCTTATTCAATTTGCACTCTCGAGCCATAATTCTCTTTCGGGTTTTCTCACCAAGGTCACGCTGATTTATGTGGTGTATGTGACTTGTGTGGCGCTCTCGGCTCTGATTATGGCTGTGTGGCAACATGTCGATACCCGTGAGAATAAGCGTAAGTTGCCTCTCAAGGGACTTGCGCAGCTTGTCAAGGGGGTAGTGTGGATTATCGCCGGCATTGTGGTGGTGGCTATCGTTGTGGATAAGTCGCCTGGCTCTCTGCTGGCAGGTCTTGGCGCTTTTGCTGCTGTGCTGATGTTGATTTTCAAGGATAGTATTCTCGGGCTCGTTGCCGGAGTGCAGCTTTCGGAGAATGATTCGCTGCATGTAGGCGATTGGATCAAGGTCAACGGTACGGATGCCAACGGCACTGTTGAGGAGGTCACTCTTACGTCGGTGAAGGTTCTGAACTGGGATAAGACTACTACCACGCTTCCGCCTTACAGCCTTATCAGCGGAAGTTTCACCAACTACCGCAGTATGCAGGAGAGCAATACCCGCCGTATCTGCCGCAGCTATATGATTGATGCCGACAGTGTGCTCCCGGCCACTGAGGCGATGCTCGACAATATACGCAAGGTTGAGTTTATGGATGATTATATCACCCGAAAACTTGCGCAGAAGGCTGCCGGCAAGGTGGCTGATGTAGAAAATCCCGAGGGTCTGGTCGATGGTACGATTGATACTAATCTCGGACTGTTCCGCGCTTATATCAAGATGTGGCTCGACGCCAATCCGCATATCGCCCACGACAGCGACTGCTTCGTGTCGACTCTCGCACAGACGGCCGCGGGTATTCCGCTGCAGATCTACTGCTTCACGGCTACGTCGAAGTGGTTCCCCTACGAGGGCATACAGGATGTGATATTCGAGCATATTGCGGCAATGCTGCGCTTCTTCCAGCTCTATACCTTCGAGAATGCTTCGGGCCGCGATACTGTGGTCGACGGCTACCTCAGCCCCGGTGGAGATATCGACGCGGTGTTCGGAATTCCTTATCCGTTCTTCCAAAACCCCGATGCCCCCGACTCTCCGGCTTCGACGCGTACGGGTGCCGTGCGACCGCCCAAGACGGCGGTGTCGCCCGATGCTCCGGCTGCTCCTGCCTCTCATTGACGGTGATGAGTTTTTCCAACGGTCCGCTTCACGGCGGGCCGTTTTTTAAGTGTATTTTCGGCGTGGTGCGTATATATAAGGAAAACCCAAAGAATGTAGAATGACAACTCAATCATATTCGGCAGAAAAATACACAATGGCACAGGCTGTGGAGGAGGCCAAGCGCTGCCTTGGCTGCAAGGTGCCTCAGTGCCGCAAAGGCTGCCCGGTGAGCAATGATATCCCCGCCTGGATCCATGAGCTCTCGATGGGTAATCTCGGCAATGCCATGGCTATCATCAACACTCACAGCAATCTGCCTGCGGTGTGCGGGCGAGTGTGCGCTCACGAGCGCCAGTGTGAGGGCAATTGTGTGCTCGGCAAGAAGGGTGCGCACATCAACATCGGCAAGCTCGAGCGCTTTGTGGCCGACTTCGACACTGAGATGGGGCTTACCCGCGGCATGCTCGTGGCCAAGGACCGCGGCAAAGTGGCCGTGATTGGCAGTGGGCCGGCCGGGCTTACGATTGCAGGCGAGCTCGCCCGCGCCGGTTTCCGCGTGGAGATATTCGAGATGGAGCCTGAGGCGGGCGGAGTGCTCACATTCGGCATACCAGAGTACCGCCTGCCCAAAGATATTGTGCGGGCCGAGATACGGAAGATAGAGGAGCTCGGAGTGGCCATACACTGCGGAGTGACTATTGGCCGCGATTTCACTGTCGATGATTTGTTTGCCCACGGCTATGATGCCATCTTCATGGGCACGGGAGCCGGTAAGCCCAAGCGTCTCGAGATTCCCGGTGCACGTCTCGACGGTGTGCGTCAGGCCATCTATTTCCTTCGCCGTGTGAGCCTCTACAACAGCGGCTATATCAGCCGTGATGAAGTGCCGGTGCGAGAGGGTCACAAGGTATTTGTGATAGGATGCGGCAACACTGCCATGGATGCCGCCCGCACAGCCGTGAGGCTTGGAGCCTCCGAGGTGACGGTGGTCTATCACCGCACCATCGACCGCATGAGCGCGCTTAGGGCGGAGTACGATGAAGCAGTGAGGGAGGGCATAAAATTCCTCTGGCAATCGTCGGTGGTCAATATCCACGACACCGATGGTGAGCTCACAAGCATCGACATCGAGAGCGGGGGAGAGGTGCGCAATGTGCCTGCCGACCGCGTGATATTTGCAGTCGGCAGCCAGCCTGCGGCGCGCATTGTGTCGACCACCACGGGCATAGATGTGGATGAAAAAGGCTATGTGCTCACCCGTGAGGAGCCCTACGGCATGACATCGCGCAAAGGGGTGTTTGCCGGCGGCGATGTGACAAACCGTCCTGCCACCGTGGTGCATGCCATGCAGGATGCCCGGCGAGTGGCCGAGGGAATTATCCGCTATGTGGATGCCGTGAAGCTGCTTGCTAAAATTGATGAACCTTAATTATAATTAAAATACAAATTTTGCGTTAAATACATATAACCAAAATTTCACACACCTAAAATCAAAAGGAAATGGTAAACTTCTCACTTGAGGGCAAAGTGGCCCTCGTCACCGGCGCCGCGTATGGCATAGGTCTTGCCATCGCCCAGGCATTTGCCGAGGCCGGAGCAAAAATCGTGTTCAACTGCTCACGTCAGGAAACCGTAGACCGCGGTCTTGCAGCCTATAAGGAGCTCGGCATCGATGCCAAAGGCTATCTCTGCGATGTGACCGATGAAAATGCCGTGCGCGAGATGGTGGCCGATATTGAGAAGACTGTAGGCACTATCGACATCCTTGTCAACAATGCCGGTATCATCAAGCGTATACCCATGGAGCAGATGGAAGCATCGGATTTCCGCCGCGTGATCGACATCGACCTCGTTGGTCCCTTCATCTGCGCCAAGGCCGTAATACCCGGAATGATTAAGAAAGGCCACGGCAAGATTATCAATATCTGCTCTATGATGAGCGAGCTCGGCCGCGAGACCGTGAGCGCCTATGCCGCAGCCAAAGGCGGCCTCAAGATGCTCACCCGCAATATCTGCTCGGAGTACGGCGAGCACAACATCCAGTGCAACGGTATCGGCCCGGGCTATATCGCCACCGAGCAGACGGCTCCCCTGCGCGAACGTCAGGCCGATGGTAGCCGCCATCCTTTCGACTCTTTCATCATCGCCAAGACACCGGCCGCACGCTGGGGCACGCCCGAGGATCTCATGGGTCCGGCTGTGTTCCTTGCCTCCGATGCCTCGAACTTCGTCAACGGCCACGTGCTCTATGTCGACGGCGGTATTCTCGCATACATAGGCAAGCAGCCCTCCTAAGCGATGGAACAGGTATTCAGTTATATCATAGGCCTGGGTGCTGCCGTGATGATGCCGGTGATCTTCACCATTCTTGGTGTGTGCATCGGCATCAAGGTCGGCGACGCCCTCAAGTCGGGTCTGAAGGTCGGCGTGGGCTTTATAGGCCTGTCGATAGTCACAGCACTTCTCACTTCGGCACTCGGCCCGGCTCTCAATACTGTGGTCGATATCTACGACCTTCAGCTGAAAGTGTTCGACATGGGCTGGCCGGCAGCTGCCGCCGTGGCCTACAACACCGCCGTGGGTGCATTCATCATCCCCGTATGCCTTGGCGTGAATCTGCTGATGCTCTTCACCAAGACCACGCGCACGGTGAACATCGACCTCTGGAACTACTGGCACTTTGCCTTTATCGGTGCGGTGATATACTTCGCAAGCGGTTCGCTCGCATGGGGCTTCTTCGGAGCTATCGTATGCTATATCATCACCCTGGTACTTGCCGACATGACTGCCAAGAAATTCCAAAACTTCTACAAGGATATGGACGGCATCTCTATCCCGCAGCCGTTCTGTGCCGGCTTCGCGCCCTTTGCCTGGATTATCAACAAGGGGCTCGACAAAATCCCCGGCATAGAAAAACTTGAGATAGATGCCGAAGGCATGAAGAAAAAGTTCGGCCTGCTTGGCGAGCCTCTTTTTCTTGGCGTGATAGTGGGTGTGGGTATAGGCTGTCTCACCTGCACTTCGTGGGAAAGTATCGTTGACAGCGTGCCCTATATCCTCGGCCTTGGCATAAAGATGGGTGCCGTGATGGAGCTGATCCCTCGTGTGACGGTGCTCTTTATAGAAGGCCTCAAGCCTATCAGCGATGCCACCAGAAGCCTTATCGCACGTAAGTTCAAGGGCGCCGACGGCCTCAACATCGGCATGAGCCCGGCACTTGTCATCGGCCATCCGACCACCCTTGTGGTGTCGCTTCTCCTCATTCCCGTGACACTTATCCTTGCCGTGGTGCTCCCCGGCAACCAGTTCCTTCCGCTTGCGTCGCTTGCGGGCATGTTCTATGTGTTCCCCCTCATCCTTCCATTCACCCGTGGCAATGTTCTTAAGACATTCGTAATCGGCTTGATAGTGCTTGTCGGCGGCCTCTATATGGTAACCAATCTTGCGCCGGCATTCTCGCTGGCTGCGCGCGATGTGTTCGCGGCAACAGGCGATGCCGCCGTGGCAATCCCTGCCGGTTTTGAGGGTGGCAGCCTCGACTTCGCCTCGTCACCTCTGGCATGGATTATCTACCAGTGCTCCATCAATCTGCGCTGGATAGGAGCCGGCATCCTTGTGCTGCTCACCATGGGCATGATGTGGTGGAACCGCGTGCACATCATCCGCAATCAGAAAGCTATGATAGCAAGCAACTCAGATAAAATACAGACTACAGAATAATCGCAATATGAGCAAGATAGTAACCCTCGGAGAAATCATGCTCCGACTCTCGCCTGCCGGCAGCAAGCGCTTCGTGCAGGTCGACAACTTCGATGTGATATGGGGCGGCGGCGAAGCCAATGTGGCCGTGAGCTGCGCCAACTACGGCCACGATGCCTACTTTGTGACCCGTCTTCCCAAGCATGAAATCGGTCAGGCCGCCGTCAACGCACTTCGTCGCTACGGTGTGCTTACCGACTACATCTCGCGCGGCGGCGACCGTGTGGGTATCTACTACTGTGAGACCGGTGCATCGATGCGCCCGTCGAAGGTAATCTACGACCGCGCCCACTCGGCCATAGCCGATGTTGACCCCGAAATCTTCGACTTCGATGCCATCATGGAGGGTGCCGACTGGTTCCACTGGAGCGGTATCACACCGGCTCTTTCCGATGCTGCCGCCGAGCTCACAAGGCTCGCTTGCGAGGCTGCCAAGCGTCACGGTGTGACCGTGAGTGTCGACCTCAATTTCCGCAAGAAGCTATGGACAAGCGAGAAAGCTCAGAGCGTGATGCGCCCTCTGATGAAATATGTGGATGTGTGCATCGGCAATGAGGAGGATGCAGAGCTTTGCCTCGGCTTCAAGCCCGATGCTGACGTAGAAGGTGGCGAGACCAACGCCGAAGGCTACAAGGGCATCTTCCGCGCCATGGCCCGTGAATTTGGATTCAAGTATGTGGTATCGACCCTGCGCGAGAGCTTCTCGGCCACTCACAACGGATGGAAGGCCATGATTTTCGACGGTGAGAACTTCTACGAGAGCAAGCGCTACGACATCAACCCGATCATCGACCGCGTGGGCGGCGGCGACTCCTTTTCCGGCGGCCTCATCCACGGCCTGCTCACCATGCCCAATCAGGCCGAAGCCCTTGAGTTTGCCGTGGCGGCATCGGCCCTCAAGCAGACTATCCCCGGCGACTTCAATTTAGTGACAGAGGCCGAAGTGCTCGCCCTTGCCGGAGGTGCAGCAAATGGCCGCGTACAGCGTTGATTATGGCACATCTCGATAAACTTCAAGTTCTTGCCCGTATGGCTGAGGCGCCTATGGTGCCGGTGTTCTACCACAAGGATGTGGATGTGGCGTGCAAAGTGCTGCAGGCCTGCTACGACGGTGGCGTGCGCGCCTTTGAGTTTACCAACCGCGGCGATTTCGCCCATGAAGTATTCGGCGCCCTGGTGAAGTATGCGCGCGTGCACTGCCCCGATATGGCAGTGGGCGTAGGCTCTGTGGTCGAACCCGCTACCGCCGCCCTCTATATGCAGCTGGGAGCCTGCTTCGTGGTTGGCCCGCTCTTCAATGCCGAAGTAGCCCGTGTGTGCAACCGCCGCGGCGTGCCCTATACACCCGGTTGTGGCACTGTGAGCGAGGTCGGTGCAGCCCAGGAAGTGGGCTGTGACCTGTGCAAGGTATTCCCCGGCGATGTCCTCGGTCCGAAATTTGTGAAAGGACTTCTCGCACCTATGCCGTGGAGCAAGCTCATGGTAACGGGCGGTGTGGAGCCTACCGAAGAGAACCTCACCGCCTGGTTCAAGGCCGGAGTGTTCTGCGTCGGCATGGGCTCCAAGCTCTTCCCCAAGGACCGTGTTGCCGCCTCCGACTGGCAGTATATCACCGACAAATGTAAAGAAGCACTTGAAATAATAGCTAAAACACGATGAAAAAGACTATATTAAGCCTCGCCCTGCTGGCATGTGCAGCTATCGCGCAGGCACAGACTTCCTACACAATAATGCGCGCATGTCATCCCGACGACGTGAAAAACTACGACACCGAGAAACTGCGCTCGCATTTCACCATGCCTAAAGTGATGGAGCAGGATAAAATCAACCTTACCTACTCCATGTACGACCGCATCATCTTCGGCGGTGTAGTGCCCGTGGCAAAGATTGTGGCACTTGAGACTATCGATCCGCTCAAAGCCGAGTACTTCCTTGAGCGCCGCGAGCTTGGTGTGATAAACATCGGTGGTGCCGGCATCGTCAGCGTCGACGGCAAAGACTACGAACTCAACTTCAAGGATGCACTCTATGTGGGTCGCGGCAACAAGAACGTGACATTCCGCAGCAAGGATGCCGCAAATCCTGCCAAGTTCTATATCAATTCCACACCCGCGCACAAGGCCTATAAGACCCAGCTCATCACAATCGACGGCCGCAAAGGCAGCATCAAAGCCAACCGCATGCACGCCGGCACCATGGAGGAGAGCAACGACCGCTACATCAACCAGCTCATCACCAACAATGTTCTCGAGGAAGGTCCCTGCCAGCTGCAGATGGGCTTGACAGAGCTTATGCCCGGCTCGGTGTGGAACACCATGCCCGCACACACGCACGACCGCCGCGTGGAGGCCTATTTCTACTTCAACGTTCCCGAAGGCAATGCCATCTGCCACCTTATGGGTGAGCCTCAGGAAAATCGCCTGATCTGGCTTCACAACGAGCAGGCCGTGATGGCACCCGAGTGGAGCATCCACGCTGCCGCCGGCACATCGAACTATATGTTTATCTGGGGCATGGGAGGCGAAAACCTCGACTATGGCGACATGGATAAAATCACCTACCTCGAGATGCGATAGTGCCCGTTTGTGCGGAAATCACTATCTTTGTGTATGATTTCGCGCACAGTCAATTTTATATCACGGCCGGTAGTCGGCTCACCGCTGTTCTTTCCGGCAGCCACTCTCGCTGCGGCTTCGGCTCCCCTTGCCCTTGCCGCGCTCCAAGGCGAGATTGGTGTGCACTGCATAGTGTATGCCCTCACGCAAAGTGCCGTGGGGGCATATCTTTTGTCGGCGCTCAGCCTTCTGCCGCACTGCCGCGGGCTTAAAGTCGCCTTTGGTATCCTGCTCGGGCTTTGGGCCGCTGTCGAGGCAGGGCTTGTAGCCACGATCGGTCATCCTGTGGATGTTGCCGCGGTGAGCCTTGTCGGGGAGACGACGTGGCGCGAGTCCTGCGGCTTTTTCTCGCAATTCGTGAGTGTTGCCGTGGTGCTGAAAACCCTCGGTTTTCTCTTGTCGATGGCTGTGGCGGCATGGTTCTGCTCGTTGCTTATACGGCGAATATGGGCGGTTTGTCGGCCCCTGTTGGCTGCTGTCACGCTTCTTGTGCTCGCATTTGGCGTGGCAGGGATAGTGCGATGCCTCAGCGTGCTCGGTATTCCGGATTATGATTCCTACCTTGTGTGGCAATCGTCGGAGACGGGAGTGCAGTGGGTGAGTTGGGGCGACCGCATAGAGCGCTCCGATGCCTATACCAAGGCTGTATATCTGGCAAAGTCGATGGCTCTTGAAAAGGCCGAGACCGATGCATGGCTCACCGTGCAGAGAAGCGTGGCGGCTTCCGACTATGCTTCCAATGGCCCTGAGGAGCTCGATATAGCTGTGATAATCGGTGAGTCGTTCATCAAAAGCCACAGTTCGCTTTATGGCTATGAGCTCGACACCAACCCGCGACTTGCGGCAGAAGCCGACAGTGGCCGCCTGACGGTGTTTACCGACATGATTACGGCAGCCAATTTCACTACGCCGTCGATACGCAACCTTATGAATCTCAACCGCATCGCTGATGGTGAGCGCTGGAGCTCCGCGCCCTACTGGCCGCTTGTGCTCGCACGTGCGGGCTGGCGGGTGTCGCTGTTCAGCAACCAGTTTGTGCCGGGTAGCTCGGGAGTCGGCCTTGAGGGTATGATGTGCCATCCTCTGCTGATGGAGCGCTGCTACGAAGTCGTGGCCGACAAAAACTTTGCCTTCGACGGGGACTTCGTCGACTACGTGTGCTCCGGCTACAAAGCGTCGGCGCCCGGCCGCAATCTTGTGCTGTGGCATCTCTACGGGCAGCACTTTCCCTCGTATGCGCGCTATCCGCATACTCCTGCCAACGAGCGCTTTGCCGCCGACGATATAAAAGCAGACAAGCCGTGGCTCACCGAAGAGATGCGCCGAGAAGTGGCGGAATATGCCAATGCCACGCTCTACAACGATTCCGTCGTTGCCGGGATATTGGACTTATACCGCAGGCGTCCGGCTATCGTGATATACTTTTCGGACCATGGCGAGGAGATGTGGGACAGTGCTCCCTACGGAGCCCGCAACTCACAGCACCCCGAGGACGAAGAGTGGATGAAGCGACAGTTCGACGTGCCTTTCTTCGTATGGGTATCCGACACACTTGCTGCCTCGCAGCCGGCTCTTGTGAACCGCATCCGCGAGGCAGCCTGTCGAAGGGGTATTCTTGATGATCTTGGGCAGATGGTGCTTGGCGTGGCGGGAGCCGACAGCACTGTGTACGACAGCCGTCGCGACATCCTGTCGGCCGACTATGAGTGCCCGCCGCGGATTACCTCCGCCGCATATCACTACGACGATTAGCGCTAAGAGCCTGTCTCACAAGAAATATTAACGATAGGGCGGCCAATCGTTGAGCAGTTTTTATCCATCCAGGATATGGCGACGGTGGAATTTGGCTTTATGCCCTTGCGGACGCGTCGTTCCTGCAGAAGTTTCCGCAACATCGGCATGAACCACTCGGGCGCCGTCCAACTGCGATAAAGATGATATTGGGTTTGCTGGCAGCCATAATAAGTCGGCAGCAGTCGCCATTGGCATTCAGTTCGCAATAAATATATGATGGCTTCTAATGACTTTATATTCAGATTGATATTGTTGTCTTTGCAGTGTCTGCCTATCCACTTTTTCTGAGTGGATGTCAGCATCTTGAGTGGCTTTACGTATTTATAACGAATTGCATGACAAGAAATTACCTTCGTATCGCATCTCGCGGGCGCTTTTTGCCGTTCATCTCGGTTACGTGGCTACGGCCACGCGCCCTCGATTCACGGCAAAAATCACTCCGCGATATGCGACCCTATCGTTAACATTTCTTGTGAGACAGGCTCTGAAGCACCGAGATGGCGCCCTCGTAGTCGGGCTCGTTTGTGATTTCTTCAACGAGGTCGGAGAAAATCACATTGTGCTGCTCATCGAGCACAATCACGGCTCTGGCGAGAAGGCCTGCCAAAGGACCGTCGACAATCTGCAGGCCATACTGCTGCGAGAAAGTGGGGGAGCGGAAAGCCGAAGCGGCAATCACGTTCTCTATGCCCTCTGCGGAGCAGAAGCGGCTCATTGCGAAGGGCAGATCCATCGACACGCAGATCACGGCCGTATTGTCGAGAGCGGCAGCTTCCTTGTTGAAGCGACGCACCGAAGCGGCGCATACTGGTGTGTCGAGGCTGGGGAATACGTTGAGCACCACGCGCTTGCCTTCATAGTCGGTGCAGCGGATGTCGGCGAGGTCCTTGGTTACGAGGCTGAAGCACGGGGCTTTAGTGCCTACGGCGGGGATGTTGCCGTAGGTGTGGCACGGAGTGCCTTTGAAGTAGACGGTTTCCATATAGTAGTAATTTAATATACTTTAAATATTGAATTGTCACATGCCTGAGAGGCTTGCTTTTTGTATAACAAGCGAGCGGAGGTCTTGGTTGTAACCGTTGATTAAATCGCTCACCGTGCCTTTGCCGTCGACGAAGATTATCACGGGAGTCACCGAGCCTATGCCGCAGTCGCGGGCAGCTCCGGTGGCATGGATGAGGACGGTCTCGCCCGCTACCGGCTTTCCTAAAAGAGGCGAAACATCGTCGGCTCTGTTGTTGGTGAAAGCCCACACTATATCAATCTGCATTGGCAGCATTGCGGCGGCTTCTCTGACAGCATATATTACATCAGGTGTGCTTTCGATGGCCGCATCGGCAAAAACCACCACAGTAGGGGTGCCTGAGTCGGGGCTGTAGTGATAGCGCTCGCCGCCGGGTGTGGGAGCCGATATTCTCGGCATCGGTCTTCCGGGGAGAGATTCGAGGGTGAAAGAGCTCTCACGGTATTTCTCGAAGGCCTCAGCCCGGTCGGCAATAAGCGTGGCTTCGTCGATGTGGCAGGCCTTGCTGCGGCCGCCGGGAGTGTGGTAGCGCACGGCAATACTTTGTTCGCCAATCTGACCGGGATTAGTCTCGAGGTCTATCCTGAGGGGCCTGAGGGTGGCGGCATCGAAGGCATACTCATACTCCATGGCATCGAAGCCTGCATAGCGGCGTACACCTTTCACCAGGATTGCATCCATGCCGTCGACCTTCGTATCGGAGACAGTGTAGATATAAGTGCTGTCGGAGGCCATGCGCCGGAAGTTCTCGCCGATGAACTGGGGCAGCAACTCACAGAACTGAGCCTGCTGCTGCACGCCACGGGTGGGATCGCCTGCCGGAGCGAAGGGCTCGGGGCTCCATTGTGCATGATATTCCTGGAGACGGCTGTCGCGGAAGCGGTAGTGTGTTCCGTCGAAGTAAGCGGAAAATCCTTCGGTAATCCCCGAGGGAGCATGGAGAGCCCAGCGCACGATGTAGCGGCAAGGCGAAAGGGTGTCGGATGGGGTGGCCGAGCTTTCGAGCGCGAGCTCATAGCTCACCGGCTCGGAGAGAGTGGCCAGCAGCACCTCATAAGTGCAGCTGTCGGTGTAGCACTCGTTGGCGATGAGATGGTCGGCCAGCACGTTTATGTCGGAGTCAGAAGCTCCGGCAATGCCGCTCAGAGTTGCGGCAAGAGCCGGAGCAAAGATGAATACGCGGTAGTTCATAGCATAATGTGATGTTTTCACATTATTAACCCGCGGGGAGTGCCGAATGTTTGCGGCGGCATCAATTTTTTTTGCCGTTTCTGCGGGCTACGAATTTCTGGAGAGAGAATTTGAACGAAAGTCCACCGAGTTCGCCATTCTCTACTTTGATTGAGCCGCCGTGAGCGATGATGGTATTTTGCACGATAGGGAGGCCGAGGCCTGTGCCGCCGGCCTTGTTGCGCATGCGGCCGGCATCCACACGGTAGAAGCGCTCGAAGAGATGGGGAATGTGCTCCTCGCCTACGCCCACGCCGTTGTCGCGGAAGTCGAAGTAGTAGAATTTATCGTCCTGCCCGGTGCAGATGAGCTCGCAGAGCGTACCTTTGGAGTATGCGGCGGCATTGCGGCACAAGTTCAGTATCATGCCCGAGAGCAGGTTGTAGTTGCCGTTTACCACACAGTCGAGCGGGATGTCGAAGTTGAATTTCATATCGCCGAGGCTGCCTGACTCCTCCACATCGTTGGCAATGGTGTAGACGAGGTCGTGATAATTGAGCTCTTCGGTCGACACCATCTCGCTTCCTTCCTCGAGGCGTGTGATGGCAGATACGTCGGCGATGAGATTGACGAGACGGTCGACGTGCTCACGCGCTTTGCTGAGGAAGCGCGTCCGCGAGGCATCGTCCATGTCGGGGTTTTCGAGCACGGTGTCGAGGTAGCCCTTTATCACACCTATGGGCGTGCGCAGCTCGTGGTTGATGTTGTTGGTGAGCTGGCGTTTGTTTCGGGCTTTCTCCTCGATTGCGTGCATAGCTACGGCGTGCTCGCGTTTTTGGCGCTGGAGAGCCTGCAGGCGCTCATTGTACATGTGTATGATCTGGCGGCTGATGTCGCCGAGTTCGTCGTGAGGATAGTTCATCGAGGGGATGAACGAAGGGTCGTTGGCCGCACGCTCGGCCACACTGCGGAGGATGGAGATATTTCGGCCGAAGTAGCGGGTTGAGAAGTACGACAGCACCGTCATTAAAATAGCAAGGCCGAGCATCACCAGAAAAATGCTGTAGGAAGGCTTTGCCGCTCCGAGGATATCGTCGTCGAAGGGTAGGGCGGTGTACACCACAATGCGGCCATCGTCGCTTGCCAGGCGCTGATAGAAGAAGTAGCCTTCGGCATCGTTGCGCCGTGCGATTTTCTCGTCGGCATTCAGGAAATTGTCGGTTGCCGAGGTCGACTCGTCGGGGGTGAACTGCAGCGGGGCGCCCCAGGCACGCATAATCTCGCCATCCTTATAGATGGAGAGGCGGAGCCTGTCGTAGAGAGGATTGTCGTGGTAGTAGCGCACCACGAAGTCGACGAAGGCGAGAGGGTCGATGTCGGTGCTGTATGCTGCAATAACGCGCGCATTGATAAGCGAGAGTTGCTCGCTTATCTGCGCGCGCCTGTACTGTCGCTCGCTGTGAAACTGCCAGTAGGTCATACCGCCGATGATAATCCACAAAGTGGTCACCAGAGGTATGAACAGCTGCCACTGATAGCTAATTCTTCTCCTTAAACCCATAGCCGAAACCTTGACGGGTGACTATGTATTTATCGTAGTCGCCGAGTTTTTTGCGAAGTCGAGTGATGTTTGTGTCGATTGTGCGCTCTGTGACCACCATACCGTCGCCCCACACATTCTTGATGATTTCCTCACGCGAATAAATGCGGTTGCGGTGAGTGAGGAAGAAGAGCAGGATGTCGAACTCGGTGCGTGTGAGAGTCACGAGCTCCCCCTCGAGGTAGCACTCTTTGTCGTTGCGGTCGATGCGCAGGCCTTTGAAGGTGACGTCGGTCTCGTAGATGGATTGCTGCTCTATGATGTCGGCGGCACTGCGCTTCGGGGTGGCTCCTGCACGGCGGAGCACGGCGCGCACGCGGGCGAGAACCTCGCCGATATTGAAAGGTTTGGTCACATAGTCGTCGGCACCGATATTGAGGCCTTTTACAACGCAGTCCTCATCGGAGAGGGCAGAACAGAAAAGGATAGGCGTGTGCTCGGTGGCTGTGACGTTGCGCACGCGGTTTGCGAAGTCGAAGCCGCTCAGTTGCCCCATCATAATATCGACCATGAACAGCGAATAGCTCTCGAGATTGTCGAGGTCGAGAGCCTCTTCGGCACTGTAAGCGCAGTCGACCTCGTAGCCTTCTTTCTCAAGATTGAACTTCAGGATGTCGCACAGTGCCTCTTCGTCGTCTATTACTAATATTTTTGTTCTCATTGCAATGCCCTCGTCCGTGCGTAGGTCGAGGTGATATGTGGTTTATTACTGTTAATATCTATATAAGTCGAGAGTAATCTCGCTGACTTGCTTTCGCGGCATAAAATTACAACTTTTTTTGCAATGGGTGTAGTTAAAATGTGTTAATACAAGAGCGCGTGGTGAACCATCTGTGCAGGGGGCGTGTTACATTATCAAAAATACGGATTTTGCACTGTGTTTTTTCATGGTATTAGATTTAAGGTTAAAGATTGTCGGGTGTCGTGAGACAGCCGATTTTTCTTTTATACCCCTTCACGAAAAGATTATTTCATGATATAGCGGTCGAAGTCGCGGGTGGTGACACATTGCAGGCTGTCGCCGCTCGCGATCACTAAAAGCACCGAGGCCCCGGCTCTGTCGATGACCCTCTGTGCATCGCTTTCGGCAGGCGAAGCCATGCAGGCAGTAGCCAAGGCATCGGCCTCGGCACAATCAGCACAAATCACTGTGGCGGCTATCACCTCACCGGCGACAGGCCTGCCCGACAGAGGTGATATGGTATGACCGTAGATATTTCCATCGCTGTCGGTACGGTAGTTGCGGTAGTTGCCGGAAGAAGCCATAGAGCAGCGCTCCGGGCCGAGCTCCACCACCATCAGGCGCGTGTGTGCGAGTCCACCTGTGGGGGCGTCGATCTGAATTCGCCAAGGTCGTCTTTTGTCGCTGAGGCCTGATGCGCGCACTTCCCCTCCGATTTCCACCATATAGTCGGCTATGCCGTGCGATTCGAGCATCCGCCCTACGAGGTCTACACCGTAGCCCTTGGCAATCGATGAAAAATCGAACTCGGTGGCGGCATCCTTTTTTATTATGTGGCCGTGGTCTATTCGGCATTGTGCAATACCGACTGTGCGGAGCGCCTCGGCCACGGAGGAGTCGGACGGCTCGGCTTCAATGTGATTTTTGCCAAAGCCCCAGAGGTGAGTGAGCGGTGCCACGGTAGGGTCGTAAGCCCCGTCGCTGAACCCGTTGATTTTGAGCGCCAAATCAAAGAGCTCCGCAAAGGCTCTTGACACGGTGTCGGTGTCGCCGCGATTGATGGCCGACACCGTGGATGCGGGATTGAACATCGAAAATTCGTCGTCGACAACCCTCATGGCGCTGTCGATGAGAGAGTCGATCGGGCGGTCGCTCTTATATACTATATGAAAAGAAGTGCCCCACGTGGAGCCGTTGTGTGTAAAATATTTTTCGCCACAACTTGCAAATATCAAAATAAATGCCGAAATTAGCGGCAAAATACCAAGCGTCCGTTTCGTGATAGCCTTGTTCATGTTGGCAAAAGTACAAAAAAATCTTCGCAGCGGCGAACCTTTCGGCATACTTATTTGTTGACATCACAATCGAACATTAATCTCTAACCAAGGGTTTATTTCCCGCTCTAATAAAACACTAAAACACAGAAACCACTATGCATCGTTCGTATATCTTTCTTGCCGAAGGCTTTGAAGAAATCGAAGCACTGACCGTAGTCGATGTGATGCGTCGCGCAGGCATGGACATCAAAACAGTATCCATCACGTCGGACCGCACCGTAGCCGGTGCGCACGGAATTCCTGTAGTAGCCGATCTCACTTTTAAAGAAGCTGACTTCGACGGCTCCGAATGGCTTATCGTGCCCGGCGGTATGCCCGGCTCCACCAATCTTGCCGCCGACAGTGCCTTAGGAGATCTCCTTAAGGTGCATAAGGGTAAAATAGCAGCTATCTGCGCTGCTCCCGGCGTGGTCCTCGCACCTCTGGGCTTACTCGATGGTAAAGATGCCACCTGCTATCCCGGCTTTGATGAAGCCTGCCGCGAGGGTGGTGCACACTTCCGTGAAGAGCCCGTAGTGGCTACGAAAAATCTTATCACCGCCAACGGCCCCAGCTCGGCACTCCGCTTTGCCCTTGCCATTGTGGCCAATTCAATGGGTGAGAGCGTGGCGCAGGAAGTTGGTGCCGGGATGCTTTTCTATCCGAAGAGTCAGCAATTCTATTTCTAAATACCCGCGATACACAAAGAGTCCGTGCAGGCGCAACCTCCACGGACTCTTTGTGTATCGGAAGATGTTTAGCGCAGGCGGTCGTAGCTGCGGAGGAGGTTGCGGTCCTTGCGCATAAAGCGGTATGCCGCCAGAGCGCAGACAAGTGCCACAATGAGCAGGAGGACTCCACCGGCCCACTCAAGCTCGGCATCGGGCATACCGGTGTAGAGCATGAAACCGGCTGTGACTGCCGATGCGCAGATCAGCACCATGGAGATGAGTGTGACAGTCATCTGGCGTCGCAGATTTTTATAGAGGAAAATAGCGATGAAGAGTAGGACTGCGATCACTATGTTGATGATGAGGAATACGGGGGCCTCGTACACGAATACGGGTGTGGGCGAAGCAGCAGCATCGGCTGCTGCGACATGGGCGTAAGGAGTGGCGCAGAAAACACACATCAGCACCACAGCAATAAGAAGCAGAAGGCTCTGCCAACGTTGGATTACCATAGTTCTTAGTCTTAGTTATTTTATGAGTGGTTTTATTACTTATCAAATTATGTCGCCGAAACTGCTGCCATAGCGTCGGTATCGGAGAATTTCGTTTATCATATCAAGCGAGGCGGCTTCCGGGTGTGACTCTCGCAGATATTCGAGTCCGGTGCGGAAGAGGCGGTCGTCGGGCGCAGGAGTGTCCTTCAGAAGTCGGCTTGCCTGCTCTCTGAGGCGCACGGCATCGGAATGTCGGCCGGCGAGCCAGCTTATCACAGCCTTGCGCCGCAGCACGGCAGCGCTGTCGGGAACGTCGGCTAATATTGCCGAAGCGCTGTCGAAGTCGCCTGTCACTCCGAGAGCCCAGGCAAGGTCGGCTTTAACGTCGGCGTCACCGTCGGGCAGGAGATAGTCGAGCTTGTGGAGCACATCCACGGCATCGACCCATGAGCCGCTACGGCAAAGGGCTTCGGTATAAAGGCTCAGGAGTTCGGCGCTGTCGCTGTCGCCTGCAAAAGGCTTCAGAACCGCGGCGGCTTCGCTTGATAAATTCAGCTCAAGGGCAATGGTAGCCAGCCGCAATGCGCACCACATATCATCCGGGCTGCTGCTCATCAGTTCACGGTACACGCGGAGTGCATCGGTGATATTTCCTGTCATCTCGCGGCTGAAAGCGAGTTTTTGCCTGTTGGCAATGCTCAGGCCAAAGTGCATGTGCAGTGTGGTGAGTGCAGCCTCGGCAAGGGTGTAGCGCTTCTGCTCGAAAGCCACCATGGCGAGCTCGTGAAGCTGCTCTTCGGAGACTTCCATGAGCTGCAGCAACAGATACTGCCCGGGGTCGCCGGAGAGAGGGTTGCGAAATTCGGCACGGCCTCCAAAAAGGGTGAAGAAGCGATAGAGATTCTTGATAATATTGTTGATGACGGAGCGCCGTGCAGGAGCGCCGCTTTCACCTATTGCCTCACGAAACTCTTCGGTGTCGGTAATCGACATCATCTGCGCCGACATGGCCGCCATGCTGCTGTCGCGCACCGAGGGCGGAGCCTGCGCCATCGACAGCAGGAGGGCGTATTTATCGCTGTCGCAGAGCATAGGCATCTTGTCTATCATATCGGCTACCGCGGCACCTTCGCCATCGACAACCGGCGCGAGAGCGCTGTGTGCCGTGTGGAAAGGCAAGAACCAGTTGGACATGGCATTGAAGAAGTCGAAGTGCCTCATCTTGCCTATCGAGGCCATGAAGACATCATCGCCCTTGCTCTGAGCTTCGTTGAAGCGGCGTATGGCTTCGTAGTCGGAACTGTTGATGTCGCCGGCGAGCCACTCGGGATTCATAAGTTGCTCGCGGGCTTTGGAGGGGTCGTCGCTGTCGATGCGGTTCATGAAGGAGCGACCGATGCGGCCGAGGCGCCCGTCCATGAGCCGGCGGAAGTCCTCGCCAAGCTGCTCTGTGCCAAGACTCCGGCACCATTCGAGCAATATGTCGCGAAGATCCGACGGCTGTGCGTCGGAAAGACGCTTCAGCACCGCCCGCACTTTTCTGCGCTTGAAATCATGTGCCTGACACTCTCCACCGAGCACGAGGCAGACGGCGGCGATGGCCGACAGCCGATTGTCTTGCTCGCTGTGAATAGCCAGCAGCATGTCGGCGACGATGTCGGTGTTGTGGAGCAGATAGTTGAGTCCGAGGCCGTAGACCCACAGCGCCCGGTCGGGGTAGGGTATATCGGAATCGGCGATGATGCTTTGCAGTAGCGACACGGTGTCGGTGTCGAGCGGGAAAGAGGTCCAAAGCCGCCCGAAGATGTCGGCGCTGATGCGCTCGAGAGTGCTTCGGCGGCGGGTGTCGGTGAGAGCGGCGGTATCGCGCGATAGAGCGTCGAGCTCGGCCAGATAGTCGCTCACAAGCGATTGAGTGTTCTCTTCCGGACGCATACGGGCATATCTCAGCCGTCCGCCCAGCAAAGTGCCGCCTTTGGAGATTTCAAGCTCAAGTCCTATGCGGAAAGCAAGATCGGAAATATCCGCGGCCAGTCGCTCGAGCGTATTCTCAAGGTCGGGCATGTCGTTGTCGGCGGCGAGAAAGCGAAGCATGTAGAAGAACTGTGCGTCGAGAGCCTCGGCCTCACGGCTTAATGCGGGGGCTACGGCAGCGGCGGCTCGGAGATGAGATATTGCCGCTGCATATTTCTTGTCGGCTATCGACGAGCGCACGTTGGCGAGTTCGTCGGTGTAATATTGGGTGTCTGGATTATCCATGAGTGGTGATATACGTGTTACTAAGCTCGTCGGCTATCTCGAGCGGGATCAGTACGCGGGGTAAGGAGAGTTCATTGACCGGACCGGGAGTGACGCAGAGATAGTTGCGAAGCCGTTCGGCTTCGGCCATGACCCCGGGCGTGAGCACTATCGAGGCTACGACAGAAGGCTGCTCTTCGCCGTCGCTATCGGTAGGGAAAGCATGAAAGCACACCTTGATGTTGCCATCGGGTAGCTGCTCGATATGTTGTGGGCGAGTGAGTATGCTCATGCACGGGCGTGCGGCAATGGCAAGCCATGAGAGAGAGAGCACCATGGGGTAGACGATAAGCACCACCATGAGGCAGAGGTAGAGATAGCGGCTATCGAATGTGCCGGCGATGGCGAGCGAAAGCGCCGCCACCGCCGGTATCCACCAGAGGCCGGCAAGCCTATGGCGAGCCTCGGCTTTAATATAAGCCGAGATTGCCACGCTGTAGAGTCCTGAGGTGGGTGTTGCCATGTCAATCCTTGTTGAGGGGAGCCACGGTAGTGTCGCCTTCCTTGCGGATGCCGTCGCGGATAAGGAGGGCATCGATTGTCGGATCCTGGCCGCGGAACCGGCGGTAGAGCTCCGCAGGATTTTCAGTGCCACCGCGGGTGAGGATGTTGCGGCGGAAGCTGTCGGCGGTCTCCTTGTCGAAGATACCCTTTTCCTTGAAGTGTGCGAAGGCATCGGCATCGAGCACCTCAGCCCACTTGTAGCTGTAGTATCCGGCAGCATATCCACCTGAGAAAATGTGGCTGAAAGTGGGAGCGGTGAGTGAGCCGTCGATTGGCTCGAATATCTTCACACTCTCGGTGGCATTTCGCTCGAAACCGGCAACATCGGCCACGGGTGCCGTGATGGTGTGCCATGCCATGTCGAGATAGCCGAAGTAAAGCTGGCGCATGCAGGCGTAGGCAGCTCCATACTGCGCCGACGACACCAGGCGTGCGATGAGCTCGTCGGGGATGAGCTCGCCGGTCTGATAGTGGCGGGCAAAACTGTCGAGAAATTCTTTCTCGGTAAGATAGTTCTCGTTGAACTGCGAGGGCAGCTCCACGAAGTCGCGGTAAACTTCCGTGCCCGAGAGCGAGGCATACTTTGTGTCGGCAAGCAGGCCGTGGAGCGAGTGGCCGAACTCGTGCAGGAATGTCTCCACCTCGTAGGGTGTGAGCAGTGAGGGACGGTCGGCTGTGGGCTTGGTGAAATTCATCACAATGCTTACGTGGGGGCGGGAGTTCACGCCGTTCTCGTCCACGTATTGAGCTTTGACGTTTGTCATCCAGGCACCGGGGCGCTTCGATGAGCGTGGATAGAAGTCGGTGTAGAGCACGCCGATGTATCGGCCGTCGGCATCGCTTACCTCGTAGGCCTTGACGTCGGGGTGATATACCTCTATGCTGTCGTTCTGCTTGAACTGCAGGCCATAGAGCTTGGTGGCAAGGCCAAATACGCCGTCGACCACACGGTCGAGCTCGAAGTAGGGGCGAAGTTGCTCTTCGTCGAAGGCATACTTGCGGGCCTTGAGCTTATTGGAGTAGTAGGAATAATCCCAGGGCATAATCTCTACTGGGCGGCCTTCGAGCTCCGAGGCAAAAGCTGTGAGCTCGGCCATCTCTGCATCGAGAGCCGGGCGGTAAGCCTCGCGCAGGCGGTCGAGAAGGTCGTAGACACCTTCGGGAGTCTCGGCCATCGTGCGCTTGAGTGCGTGGCGGGCGTAGGTGTCGCTGCCGAGGAGGCGTGCAATCTCAAGGCGCACAGCAGCTATGCGGCTGATGTTGTCGAGATTGGAGAACTCGCCCTTGCTGTTGCGTGACGTGTAGAGGCGGTACATCTTCTCGCGCAGGTCGGGGCGGTCGGAGTACTTGAGGAATGCCATGTAGACAGGCTGGTCGAGGGTGAAGAGATATTCACCTTCGCGCCCTTTGGCCCGTGCCGCCTCGGCCGCTGCCGTCACAGAGCTTTCGGGAAGACCGGCAAGGTCGTCGGCACCGAGATATACTTCGTAGGTGTTGAGCTCCTTAAGCACATTCTGGCCGAAAGCGGTGGTGAGAGCCGACAGTTCGGCGTTGAGTGCGCGGAATTTCTCGCGGTCGTCGCCCTGCAGCTGAGCACCGGATAGAGCGAAAGAGTCGTAAGTCTTCTGCAGCAGCATCTCGTCCTCTTTGTCGAGATTGAATAGGGCGCGGTTGTCGTAGACCTCCTTGACGCGCTGCCACAGAGCTTCGTTGAGGATAATTGAAGTGGAATAGTCGCTCAGGAGCGCCGAAGCCTCCATGGCCACATCCATCATCGCCGGTGTGGAGCATGCCGAAAGTAGGGGATAGAACACGTTGAGGACACGGTCGAGCTCCTCGCCCGAGCGCTCGAGAGCCACGATAGTGTTCTCGAAGTCGGGGCGTGAGCGCTGCCGTGTGATGGCATCTATTTCAGCACGGGCTGAAGCTATGCCACGCTCGATGGCCGGCATCCACATAGTGTCGGTGATTGCCGAGAAGGGTGCTGTGCCGTGAGTGCCCGTGAAGGGCTCGTAGAAAGGATTTTCTGCTTGCATCATTATGGAGCCTGTCAGAACTGTGGAGAGTGCGAGTGTCTTTATATACTTTTTAATCATGTTTTCAAACTATAAGGAGCATTGCGCAAAAACAATGCCAAACATTCTTTAAACCTTAGCCGCAGTGGAAGTGTTCGCCCACCATGTCGAGCATCAGCGCAGTGTCGGCGAGCGCTTTGCAGGCACGCTCTTCGTCGAAGGAGCGCAGCTTGCGTGCCACACCCTGCAGCATGGCGGGTGCGAATACGCCCTTGGCCGAGAATACATCGGCACGAGCCTCGAGGCAGTCGGCCGAAGCATGACAGTTGGCCGGGAGGGTGGGCAGAGCGGCGAGCCGGGCCGCATTTTCGGGCTTGTGGATGTCGACATCGACATAGTAGCGTGCGGCCACATCGAGAGCATCGGGCATCTCGAAGCCATGGCGAACGGCCACAGCAAGGCCGGCGAGGAGCATGTAAATATCGGCAGAACCGTCGGCCGAGCGTATTTCAAAAGTCTGCTTGGCTGCATAGGCTGAGTCGGGTACCAGATCGCATGCTGCATGGCCGTTGGCCTTGGCGCACATGTTGGAGTGAGCAGTCCAGCCAAGGGGAACCCTGACGAGCACCGAGCGGTTGCGGTCGCCCCAGCATACGTTGGTGGGAGCTTCCTGATGAGGTACGAGGCGGAAATACGAGGTGGGGTTGGTGTTGCCGAAAGCAGTCAGAGCCGGCGCAAGGTCCATGATGCCCGCGATTGCAGTGCGAGCCGCATCACTCAATCGGTCGTTGGCCACCATCACGCTCTTGCCTTCTTTGTCCATGAGCCGCATGTGCACATGCAGGCCCGAGCCGGCTTTTCCGGTGGTGATTTTAGGCGCGAAAGTGATGTCGAGCCCTTCCTGTGCGGCGAGGTTGCGGATCACCCATTTTGCGAGCATGAGCTGGTCGGCAGCCTCACGGGCATCCACGGGCAGGAACTCAATCTCATTCTGCTCGTACACCTTGCCATCGAGAGTGAAATTACCCACCTCGGAGTGGCCGTATTTGATTTTACCGCCGGTGGCTGCAATCATGCTCATGCAGCGTGTGCGGAAATCGTTGAATTTGGCGAAAGGACCCGACTCGTGGTAGCCGCGCTGGTCGGTGGCGGGGTACATGCCGGGGTCGGGAGCGATTACGTAGAACTCAAGCTCACCCATGGCGTGGAACACAAGTCCTGTCGACTCTGTGAAGGCCTCGCATGCTTTGGCGAGAGTATGTTCGGGAGAGCTCTCGAGCGGGCGCCCTTCGTTGTCGAAATATGAGCAGAGCATGGTGAGGGTAGGCAGAGGCGCGAAAGGATCGCGGAAGGCCGTGCGCAGACGAGGCACCACGTAGAGGTCGGAGCTGCCTGCGCTGATAAAGGGGAAGAGCGAGGAGCCGTCGACGCGCTCGCCGTTCACGAGTATGCTCTCGAGGTAGGCGAGGTCGTTGATGATGAAGTTGAGAGTCTTAAGGCGGCCGTCGGCGGCAGGATACATGAAATTTACCATTTCAATGCCGCGGTCGCGGACGTACATTATGATGTCGGAGAGAGTGAAGTCGGCCGGGTTCTTTTGCAGAAACGACACCACGTCGTTTTTGCATAGTTCGAGTGTTTTGGTCATGGCGGTCTTAAATTAGTATGTCATTTATAAATAGTCATTCATTCACACGGGCACGACACCAATGCCGGGTCGGTCGGGTATGGTGATTTTACCATCGACAATTTTCATTCCGTCGAAGATGTCGTTGGCGATGAGGAGGTTGCCGTCGAGGTCGGCCCAGTCGGCCAAAGGAGCCAACTGCGAGGCTGCACTCACGGCGCACGAAGTCTCGGTCATGCAGCCGAGCATCACTTTCATGCCGAGAGCGCGGGCGAGCACTGCCATCTGATAGGCCTCGTGCATGCCTGTGCTCTTCATGAGCTTGATGTTGATGCCGTCGTAAGCCTGCGCCATGCGCCTGACATCGGGCAGGCGCTGCAGAGCCTCGTCGGCGATGATAGGCAGGGGAGAGCGCTCGCGCAGCCAGGCGGTATCGTCGAAAGCATTGCGGTCCATCGGTTGCTCCACGAATAGGCATCCACGCTCGGCGAGCCAGTGACACATTTCAAGAGCTTTTTCACGGTCGGACCATCCTTGATTGGCATCCACGCAGATGGGCACATCGGTGTAGCGGCGGAGAGCTTCGACCGTTTCCTTGTCGTGGTCAAGACCCATCTTTATTTTCACGACCTTATATGGCGCGGTCTCTTCGATTTTCTTCCGCATCTCATCGGGTTTTGTATCGTAGGAAATGGTGAATGAGGTGCATGGTGCTTTCTGCGGGTCGAGTCCCCATACCTTATACCATGGCTGCCCCATGATTTTGCCGGTGAGGTCGTGAAGAGCAATATCGACGGCAGCCTTTGCAGCACGGTTGTTGGGCGCTACACTGTCCATATACTCGTGTATGTCCTCTATGCGGAAAGGGTCGGAGAATTGGCTGAGGTCGAGTTTGCCGAGAAACTCGGTGACCGAAGCCACGCTCTCGCCCAGATACGGCGGCATGGAAGCCTCGCCATATCCGACGATGCCGTCGAACTCAATCTCTACCTGCACATCGGGGGTAGTGGTGCGTTGGCTTCGGGCAAGATTGAAAGCATGGCGGAGCTGCAGCTCGTAGGGGCGGAACGAAAGGTTGAGCCTGCCGGCTCGCTTGGCCGGGCGGGTGGGGCTGTCGAGTGCGGATATGGAAATCGGCGAAGCTGCGATGAGGGCACCGAGCATGCCGGTCTTTATGAAGTTGCGGCGGTTCATAGTTTGCTTTATTGCGTAATTAAAAATACCAGGGATGATTTCGGGCGCGGACAATCCCGTCGGACTCTTCGTTGCCCGCGATACGCACGGCGTGCAGGAAGGGAGTCGAAAGATAGTCGGGCGAATCGGGGTCGACACTGTTGCGCTTCACACGGCCCGAGGAGTGCACGTAGTTGCCGTCGCGGTCGTAGATTGCCACATGTGTCACCTTCTTGGTGTTGGCATTGCCGAAGAAGAGAAGGTCGCCGGGGCGGCATGTGCGCCAGTCAGACGCTTCTATCCTTGTGCCGGTGAGAGCCTGCTGCGAGGCATCGCGCATGAGGATGATACCGTTTGCGAGATAGCTCACCTTTGCAAGACCGCTGCAGTCGAGCGCTTTGGTGGAAGTGCCTCCCCACAGATATGGAGTGCCTTCGAGGCCGTATGCTACGTCGAGTATTCTGTCGGCATCGAAGTCCTGTGCCGCCCATTGCTCTATGGGGGTGAGAGCCTTGATGTCGGCATAGGCGGTGCGTCCGTCGGGCAGCTCTATGTGCAGGCGTCCGTTGTCGACCTTAACGGCACCTCCCACTGCGGTGACAATGCTGCCGTTGACGAGGTCGGTGACAACATCGCGGGGGCCGTCGGCAGTGGCCGTACGCCATGCCCGTATCTGCACGGGAGCAGTGACGATGAAGCGCTTGGCTTTGCGCCATGCACTCATCTCATCGTCGGTCTTGGCTACGACGGAGCTCGATGGCACATATGCGATATAGCCGTCGGGAGTCTGCACGCGCCACCACTCCGAGCCCTTCTCGAGCACGCGGAGGGGAGTGCCCATCACCGACTGCGTGGCCATCTCGGCACTGTGCCTCGGGGCGCTGCGATGGCTTGCCGCTGATATTCGTGTCTGAGCCCAGTCGGTATATGGCAATAGCTTGATGCTGTCGGCATAGTCAACACCGGTGTCGGCCAGAGCCTGTCGGGCTGCACGGATGGCGAGACTGTCGGAAGCCACGCCACCGACCACAAGACGGCCGTCGGTGTCGTGATAAGCTTTGATGTCGAATATGCTTTGGCGGGCATCGGCGGCGGTGGATGCTTTAGCCTGTGCTACCGCCCCTTGTGCTCGTGAGAGCTCGTTGGCCGACGATTGCGCCATAAGGGATGTCGCTGCAATCCCTAAAAAGAGTATGCTGATCAGTATGCGTCGCATTGCAAAATTTCCATTTTATAGTTCCAGGCAGGGTAGTAGAGATTTCCTCGCGAGCACTCCACCTCGCCGACTTGAAAGTCGACTGTCTCGCTGCGCACAAATTGCTTGGGCGGGAAGAAAGCGCCGCCTACGCCGGTATTCACAGCCATTCGGTGCGAGTCGATGCCGTGAGAGTAAAAACCTGTGACCTCAGGGTCGGCGGATGTGGTGTAGCGGCCGAACGAAACATCGACCGGCACCCACCCAATACCTTCGTAGTATACTTCGGCCCAATCGTGAAGATTGAGCTCACCCGGGTGGAGCATCCAGCCGCTTTCCCAGCGTGCGGGCACGCCGAGGCTGCGCATGAGCGATATATAGAGCAGCGATACCTGCCCGCAATCGCCGTGCCCTTCGGAAACCACGTAGTCGGGCATGCACTCGATGGTGCTGTATTCGCGGGCTCCGGCCCAGGGATAGCGGCTTATAATATAGTCGAAAACCAGTTCGCCTTGTCGGAAGGGATTAGTCTCGGAGCCGACAATAGCCTTGGCCAGAGAGTCGAGCCGCACGATATGGGGGCCGTCGGGCAGGGTAGTGTAGCGGCGATATATCTCGTAGTCTGTGCGGTAGGGCTTTGCTGCAGCGAGCTCCTTAGCCGGAGTGTAAGCGCCGGAGGTGACGAAGCGTGCCGAGCAGCTGAAGTGGGCCGTATCGCCGGGAGCGGGAGCCGGCGCCTCGAAGTAGATGCTGTTGTGCACGGATTTATCGCCGGAGAGGATATACTCGGCCGGCGTGGTGCCAAGGATTTCCACCTCGCTCTGACGGCCTCCTTCGGGAGAGCCCAGCGGGAGCGGCATCCACACCCTCAGGGTGTCGCCGTCGATGGCCTCATCGTAGGGCACGTCGATGCTGAAGCGGTAGGTTACACGGTGTCTCAGTCCTTCGGGATTTTTCCCCGTGTAGAAGTCGAGCACAGAGTCGACGTAGTTTATGCGCGCAGCCGAGGCTTGGTCGCCACGCCGGCGTGCACCGCCGTTGTAGTACGGATTAAGCAGCTCGAGATTGCGCGCCGACTTGCGGTGAAAACGCTCGCCCACGCCACCGCTGAAGCTCTTGGCCTCAACATAGTGGTGCGATAGAAACGAGTCGATGTCGGCATCTTTCACTTCGGGGTGCTTTTCCTGCACAAGTGCGAGCAAGTCGCTGCGTGTGAGGGAAAAGTCGGCGAGGGTGCGGCTCTCAATGGCCGATGCCGAGTCGGTCTCGAGCCACGTCGGAGCACAGGCATCCGATGCGCTCTTAGTGCAGCCCGGGCAGGCCGAAAGCACAGCGAATGTGGCTGCTATTGTTATGATGGAGGTATAGTTCATTGCTATATCTTGCTTTTAATGCGGTAAAGATAGCCATAAAGTGCGACAGCCACAAAAAACTTTTGTTAATTTTGCTTTCCGGGAGCTATTTGAAACGAAGTCGAACACACCGTGCCGCACTTTTGTTTTAGATTTACCATCCATCACAAACCGTAGCTTTTAAAATGTCAAGAAATCATGCAGCGCGACTTCATTGGAAGCTGTTTTTTCCATTAGTGGGCTTATTGTGGCTTGTAATCGGTATCACAATCTCTTACTTTGTGATACACGAGCGACAGCGCCTGAGCCATAACCTTGGCAACAGGCTTATCAATGTGAACAGCACTATAATAGATGCCTACGCCGCGGGGGCCGACTTGCAGAAAACCGTGGATTTCATAAGGCTGTTTACCAATCAGACAACCCTCGACCCTCTGCACGTCACTGTCTACGATGATGCAGGCCATATCATAGCCGACAACAAAGAGCCTACGATACTTATCCGCGACGATAGTGGAGCTCTTCTTCAGGACTACCGTGAGGCGTGGGAAAATGATGGCGGCACCACCCTGCACGACGTAGATATGGGCGGAGCCAAGTATATGGTGAGCTCGGCCACAAGCAGCGACGGGCTTATTCACGCTTTTGCCGCCCTGCCTTACAAAGGAGAGGTCCGCGAATTTCTGAGTGTGGACTCAGTGGTCTGGATTGTGGTTCTTGCGCTTGGTGTGATTTCGTCGGTACTGGCCTACTTCTGCTCAAAGGCCATCTGCCGGAATATTTATGCCCTTCGTGATTTTGCCGAGATGATTTCGTCGAACAATCTGCCCGATGATATAGAGACATGGCACTTCTCGAAGGATGAGCTCGGCGAGGTGTCGAAGCGCCTTCTGCTTCTCTACCGTGAAAAGATGAAAGCGGAGCAGGAAAAAATCCTCCACGAACGGCAGATAGGTGTCAATGTGAGCCATGAGCTCAATACGCCGGTGGCGATCATCAAAGGATACCTCGATACTATCCTGACCGACCCGGGCATCAGCGACGAGCAAAAGGAGAAGTTTATCACCAGGGCAAGAGACAATGTGGACCGCCTTGCCGAACTTATCAATGACCTGAACAGAGTGATGCGGCTGCAGGAAGGAAAAGTGTCGGTTCAGCTCGGCGCCTTCGATTTTCATGACTTCATGCTGAGGCTTACCGAAGATGTGAAGCACAACCGTACTGCCGGTGAAATGGCGCTTGAGTTCGACGTTCCGCCGGGCTGCATCGTAGTAGGAAACGAAGGTTTGCTCAACAATGCTCTTCTCAACCTTGTTAAAAATTCGGCCCAGCACTCTCATGGCACCAAAATCACGATAGAGCGGCTGCGCGAGGACGACGAATACGTATACTTCTCGTTCCGCGACGACGGCATAGGCGTGGATGCTGAGCATCACGACAGGCTTTTCGATCTGTTCTATCGTGTCGACGATGGCCGGTCGCGCAAGAATGGAGGTTCGGGCCTGGGGCTGTCGCTGGTCGACCGCATATTTACAGTAATGAACGGGAGTATAGTTGCCAACGACGGCACCGACCGCGGACTGGAGTTTATCTTCAGCCTTCCGAAAGGATGTTAATTGATAATGTGACAGATTATGGAATGGATTGCTCAAATATTTCGAGATACCCCTGTGATACCGATTTTCCTTACCATAGGATTAGGCTTTTGGCTCGGAGGACTGCGCTATCGCTCGTTCTCGTTGGGCCCGGTCACTGCTACGCTGATTGTGGGTGTGATAATAGGTCAGCTCGACATCCCCGTGTCGGACGAACTTAAGAATGTGTCGTTCATGCTGTTTCTCTTTGCCATAGGCTACAGTGTGGGGCCACAATTCTTTCGCTCACTCAAAGGCGACGGGCTTAAGCAGATCTGCTTCGCTCTGGTTGAAGTTGCGCTGTGTATCACAACAGTCGTGGCGGTGAGCATTGTCATGGGCTACAACAAGGGAATGGCAGTAGGCCTTTTTGCCGGCTCGCAAGCGTTTTCGGCAGTGATAGGTGTGGGGTCGAATACCATTGAGGCTCTCGGGCTGCCGGCAGAGCGTGTGAAAGAATACCTCGGCATCATTCCGGCTTGCTACGCGGTGTGCTATGTGTTCGGTACAATAGGGTCGGCTTGGGTGATTGCCAATCTCGGGCCTGTGCTGCTCGGTGGTCTCGAAAAGGTAAAACGACAAACCGCCGAACTCGAAGCCGAGATGGACACCGGCGATTTCATCCCCGACCCCGGCACGTTTGTGGCCAATCGGCCGATTTCGTTCAGAGCCTACAAGGCCGAATCCGATTATTTCAATCGCTCGCGGACAGTAGAAGAGCTCGAGCGGCATATGAAGGAGATGGGTGTGCGCCATTTTGTGGAGCGTCTGCGCCTCCGCGGAGAGATTGCCGATCCACAACCTGACCTGAGAATACGCAAGGGCGATGTCGTGGTGCTCAGCGGACGCCGAGAATCCATAATCGACAGTGCCGGTTGGATCGGACCGGAAGTGACCGACCACGAGCTCCTCAACTTCACAGCCGAAAATCTACCGGTCACTGTTGCCAAATCAGGAGTGTCGGGCATGACTATAGCACAGCTTCGCAGGCAGGACTATATGAGGGGAGTGATGGTGCGCAAGATTGTGCGCGACGACAATCCCATACCGTTGAGAAGCAAAACCGAGCTTGCGTCCGGCGATATAATCACACTTGTGGGCTTGCCGCAGGACGTGGCTGAGGCAGTACCTGCGATAGGATACTCCGACCGCCCTACCGAAGACACCGACATGACATTCACCGGACTCGGCATCGCCGTGGGGTGCTTCATCGGGGCGCTGACGATATACTTCAAAGGTATCCCTGTGTCGCTTTCGACCAGCGGCGGCGCAATCCTCGCCGGCCTGATACTTGGGTGGCTGAGGAATAAAAGACCGACTTTCGGGCGTATCCCGCGACCTGTAATATGGTTTATGAACAACCTGGGGCTTAACATGTTTATCGCCCTTGTCGGACTTGCAGCCGGTCCGACCTTTATATCCGGGCTCAAGGCGGTGGGAGTGGAGATGTTTGTCGTTGGTGTTGTGTGCACGTCGGTGCCACTCATTCTTGCGATAATCATAGGCTCCCGGCTATTCCATTTTCCTCCGGCTGTAACTCTGGGCTGTGTTGCCGGAAGTCGCAATGCGGTAGCGGCCTTGGGGGCAATACAAGACAACCTTGACAGCACTTTGCCGACAATGAGCTACACGGTGACTTACGCCGTAGGCAGTGTCACTTTGATTTTGGCAGGTATGGTCGTGCCGCTCCTGGTTTGAGTGTCAATAAATAATTTATATACAAGAATATGAACGAACTTATAATATGCCTTTTACTGCCGGCTGCGGGAACCACGCTCGGTGCAGCATGTGTCTACCTGATGAAGAAAGAGATGCCTGCCGCCGTGCAGAAAGCTCTCGTCGGTTTTGCCGCCGGCGTGATGGTGGCGGCTTCGGTGTGGTCGCTGCTTATCCCGGCAATGGAGATGAGCGGAGCAGAGGGATTCATGCACGTGTTTCCGGCGCTGACGGGTTTTCTGGCCGGTATAGCGTTTCTTTTGCTCCTTGATCGTATCACCCCTCACCAGCACCTCATCGACGGCGAGAGTGAAGGCCCCAAGAGCAAACTGTCGCACACAACCAAACTCGCTCTTGCCGTGACACTGCACAATATTCCCGAGGGAATGGCTGTGGGTGTGTCGCTGGCGGCAGCACTTGAGCACAACGCCTACATCACCATGGCTGCGGCGATAGCGCTCTCGATAGGCATTGCTATCCAGAACTTTCCCGAAGGAGCCATCGTGTCGATGCCCTTGCGGGCCGCCGGGAATACACGCAGGCGTGCCTTTGCCATAGGCACACTCAGTGGCGTGGTCGAACCTGTGGCCGCAGTAATAACTATACTTTGCGCTTCGATCGTAGTGCCTGCGCTGCCTTATCTGCTTGCGTTCGCTGCCGGAGCCATGATATATGTGGTGGTCGAAGAACTTATACCCGAGACACAGCAGGGGCATCACTCCGACCTCGGCACGATAGGTTTTGCTGCAGGGTTCGCGCTAATGATGGTGCTCGATGTGGTGCTCGGCTGACGGCATCACAACAAAAGCATGAGGCGGTAGGCCGCGAAAGCTGCAATCCATGCCACGGCGGTGTTGTAGACGGCGCTGAACGCGGCGTAGCGCCACGAACCTGTCTCGCGGGCTATGGCAGTGACGGTGGCCATGCAGGGGCAGTAGAGAAGCACGAAGATGAGGAAGCTGAGAGCCACGGCCGGTGTGAAGTCGGGGCGGCCGGTGGCGGCGTTGGGAGCCGTGAGGCGTGCACCGAGGCGCGCATCCGACACCTCTTCTTCGTTGGTATACAGCACACCGAGGGTCGAGACTACAATCTCTTTAGCCGGTATGCCTGCGACAGCAGCCACCGAGGCGCGCCACTCGAAGCCGAGCGGACTCATCACCGGATTGATAGCCTTGCCTATAATCTCGAGATAACTGTCGCGGGCGGGGTCGATGGCCGAGTCGTCGGTGATGCCTGCAGCGGCATATTCCTCGGGAGTCATAGCCTCCTCCCGGTTGAGGGGGAAGTAGTTGAGCGCCCACACGGCGATGCTTGCGAAGAGGATGATGCCACCCATTTTCTTGAGATACTGGGCACCCTTGGCCCAGGTGTGGCGCATGGAAGCCTTGAGGGTGGGCATACGGTAGGGCGGCAGCTCCATCACAAAGGGGGTCTCATCCTTGCGGAACATCCATTTGCGCAACATTCGGGCCGTGAGTACTGCCACGACGATGCCGCCGAGATATAAGCCCATCAGCACCAACGCGGCATGGTCGGCAAAGAAGGTACCCACCATGAGCACAAATACCGGCAGACGGGCCGAGCACGACATGAAGGGGTTGATGAGAATGGTGATAATGCGGCTCGAGCGGCTCTCGATGGCGCGCGAGGCCATGATGGCCGGCACATTGCAGCCGAAGCCCATCACCAGCGGTATGAAGGACTTGCCGTGCAAGCCTATGGTGTGCATCACCTTATCCATGATGAAAGCGGCGCGGGCCATATAGCCCGAGTCTTCCATGAAAGATATGCAGAAATATAGGATGAGAATATTAGGCAGGAATACAATCACACCGCCAACACCGCCAATGATACCGTCGGCGATGAGGTCTTTAAGCGGGCCCGGACGCATCACATGCTCCACAAGCTCGCTCAGCCATGCCACGCCACTCTCAATCCACTCCATAGGGTACTGGCCGATGACAAAGGTGGCCCAGAAGATGGCGAACATAATCACGAAGAAGAGCGGGAAGCCGATGAGCTTGTTGGTGACAATGCTGTCGAGCAGCCTTGTGGTGCGCCCTGTCTCCTTCTTCCCCGCTGAATAAGTCTCGGCGAGTGCGCCGGCCACGAAGCCGTATTTCTCCGCCGCGACTATCGAGGAAATCTCTTCGTCGCGCATACTCTCGATATTGCCACGCAGCTTGTCGCGAAGCAATATGATAGGATTGTCGGAGCCGGGGCGAACATGGTCGCGCCAATGCTCCGTATGTCCTTTCTTATCTTTGGAGTGCACGCCGGCAATCTCGTCCTCCATCTCGTGATCGCCCTCGAGGAGCTTGATTGCCATATATCGGGGCGAGAAGTGCTTGCTCGATGCGGGAGTGGCCTTTATGAGGTCGACAATCTGCCTTATGGCACCCTCGAGGTCGCCGCCGAGATTGACATGAATGTGTCGTACGATGTCGTCCTTGTCCTCATAGACGGATATTACGGTGTCGAAAAGCTCGTGTACACCCTCGCCGTTGCGCGATATCACGGGTACCATCGGCACGCCTATCATACGGCCGAGAGTGTCGTAGTCGAGTTTGTCGCCTCGCTCGCGCACTTCGTCGTACATATTTAGGGCAATCACCATGCGCGTGTCCATGTCGATGAGCTCGGTGGTGAGGAAGAGGTTGCGCTGAAGGTTCGACGCATCGACCACGTTTATTATCACATCGGGCGTGTTCTCGCGCAGGTATTGGCGCACGTACAGCTCTTCGGGAGAGTAGCAGGTGAGCGAGTATGTGCCCGGGAGATCAACGATGTTGAAGCGGTAGCCTTTATACTTGAAGTGCCCGTCCTTGGCATCGACGGTGACGCCGCTGTAGTTGCCCACATGCTCGCGGGCACCCGAAGCAACGTTGAACAGCGATGTCTTGCCGCAGTTAGGGTTACCTATAAGAGCTACGTTGATAGTGTGCCGCTGGGCGTTGAACTTGCTGAGAGCCATCGCCTCAGAGCTCTCTGTGGCCGGAGCCTGATGTGGCGCGCTGCTGTCGGCATCGTTTTTGCCGGAGTTGTCGACCGGCACTACCTCCACAAGCTGTGCCTCTGAGCTCCTGAGCGATACTTCATAGCCCAGAATACTGTATTTGATAGGGTCGTGCAGAGGTGCGTGGAGCAGTACGGTCACGGTGTGACCTTTCACAAAACCCATCTCAATGAGGCGCTTGCGGAAAGCTCCGTGACCGAGCACCTTGACGACTATACCCGTCTGTCCTGTCTGTAACTCTGATAATTTCATCGAATCGTGTACTTATGCTTAGAGTGTGTTTACTTTTAACACACTCTTAAGCGGCGGCAAAGTTCGCAATTTATATCCGTTTTTGCAACTTATTTAAACACATTTCAAATAGCAGTACATTAAAATACTCACAAATGAGTAGTGCGTGGTTTGTGTTTCGCAAATATTTCGTAAATTTGTATCTTAAAACCAAGCTATGAGATTAAGCATCATTTCTATATTCGCACTTCTTTGCATCTTTCCGGTAGAGGCAATAGAATTTGAGGGCGCCACCAAGCCCGTCCTTTCGACGGGCAGCCACGGCAGCTCCGGTTTGAACGAGGTCTATGTAGCATCGACCACATCGGGCCTCACCATGGTGTATACGGCCGCTTCGGCATCGTCGGCAGTGAAGTGGTACCGCTTCTCCAATATGGGTGCGGCCTATGCCGAAGAGCTCACCCCGACACGCAGCGGCGCACGCCTTTCGCTGCCTGCCGAGCCCGACATGGGATATGTGATAGAGGAGGGCGGTGTGCGCACATGCTACTGGCTGATTGATTACTCGCGCCATGAGCTCGACCTGCGCTCGCTCACGGTTGCGCCGGAGCAGGAGTGCGATGCCGCGGTCCTCAACTTCGACGGCGAAGCCGACGGGCTGCCCTTCTACACCGCCACAGGCAGGCGGATGACGCTCTCCCGTGAGCTCGAAATCCGATATCAGGATGCCTCGTTCGACACCTCCACATTCAGCTTCGTCGCTGCTGAGGGCAGTGAGACCTTGGCATCAATGGGCCATACATTCAGTGTGCATGGAGTGTATGTGAGCACCGCTTTCGAGCTTTGCGGCGATGCTTTCCTGCGGCGCTGGGGCGAGCCGGAGCAGTGTGTGTCGACAAGTACCTACACCCCCTACGGCCTTGAAGCCTACACCCGCGCCACACAGACGGAGCGCGAAATCGACAATGAGCAGAGCGAGGAGGCCGTCGACGGCCTGGGCGGCTCGGCTCCTTGCGAGGTTACCTTCGAGGCTGCCGTCTCGGAAGCGGCGGTTTTCACCGAATGGCAGATTTCGCGCTCGCCTGATTTCTCCATTATCGAGAATTCATTCTCGGAGCTTACCCTCACCTACACTTTTACCGACCAGGGTACCACATACGTGCGATTTGTGGCCAACAACGCCGACGGCACGTGTGAGTATGTCGGCGACACCTACGAGGTCTTTATCGGGGAGTCGAAGCTGCTCATACCCAACGCATTCTCTCCCGAAGCCTCGCCTGGCATCAACGACGAATGGAAGGTGAGCTACAAGTCGATAGTGAGCTACGAGTGCCACATATTCAACCGCTGGGGTACCTTGCTCTTCAGCTCCACCAATCCTGCCGAGGGCTGGGACGGCAAGTACCGCGGCAAATATGTGCCGGCGGGCGTATACTTCTACGTGATCAAGGCGCGAGGCGCCGACGGCGTGGACTACGACAAGGCCGGCGACATCAACATCATTAAGTATCGACAGGGCTCCACCGGCTCGGCCACGCCCGCCGAATGATGCTCCCAAACACATCACGACGCTTATTTGTTTATTCAGCATGAAACTTATATACATCCTTTTGCTTGCCGGCGCGCTGGCAATGCCAGCTGCGGCATCGGACCACAGCACACGCTTCTCGCCCGTCTACTCACCGCAGATACCCGCCTCGATGGAGCTCTGCGGCGAGAAAATTGACCTCGACCGTGCCGATATATACGAGAAATTCGACCGCGAGCTCACTTCGGTGACGTATACTCACGGAGCCACCATGCTCATCATAAAGCGCGCCAACCGCTATTTCCCGGAAATTCTGCCGATACTGAGAAAGGAAGGCGTGCCCGACGACTTGGTGTACCTTGCCTGCATAGAGAGTTCGCTCAATCCGCGTGCATATTCGCCGGCCAAGGCTGCCGGCATGTGGCAGTTCATAGCATCGGCGGCAAAGGAGTACGGTCTCGAAGTAAACGATGAGGTCGACGAGCGCTACAACATCCCCAAAGCAACGGCTGCCGCAGCCCGCTATATGAAGAAGGCATACCGCCGCTACGGTGACTGGCCCTCGGCTATGGCAGCATACAACGGCGGCCAGACCCGCATAGCCAATGCCCTCGACAAGCAGGGGCAGAGCACCGCTATCGACCTCTATCTTGCCGAGGAGACTACGCGCTACCCCTACCGCATCATGGCCATGAAAGCCATCATGGAAAATCCTCCGGCCTACGGCTTCCATCTCTCCGACAAGCAGCTCTATCAGCCGCGTAAATACCGCGAGGTGAAAGTCACCGGCCCGGTAGAGAGCTGGGCCGACTGGGCCAAAGCTCAGGGCATAAGCTACTCCACACTCAGGGAGGAGAATCCGTGGATACGCTCTCTCTCGCTCACAAACAAAAGCGGAAAGACATATACAGTGCGCATACCTTTGCCTGAATCGCTCTCGCGCAAGCAGGCCGGACACAAGACTTTCCGCAGTGAATGGACCGACAGGTAACAATGAACACCAACACAGAACCGACACACATAGCCGACGACGGCACAAGCGGTAAGATAGTAGTTACCGGTGCCCGTGTCAATAATCTCCGCAACATTGATGTGGAGATTCCTCATAATAAGCTCACTGTAATCACGGGTCTCTCCGGCTCGGGAAAATCGTCGCTCGCCTTCGACACCATCTTCGCCGAAGGTCAGCGCCGCTATATCGAGACCTTCTCGGCGTACGCCCGAAATATGCTCGGCTCACTCGAGCGACCCGATGTGGACAGCATCACCGGCCTGTGCCCGGTGATTGCCATTGAGCAAAAGACGGTGAACCGCAACCCGCGAAGCACCATAGGCACCACCACAGAAATTTACGATTTCCTCCGACTGCTCTTTGCACGCATAGGGCGGGCACGCAGCTACATATCCGGGCTGGAGATGGTGAAATATACCGATGAGAAAATCGTTGAGCTCATCACCGAGAAATATGAAGGGCGCAAGATCTATATCCTCGCGCCCCTTGTGAAGAACCGCAAGGGCCACTACAAGGAGCTTTTCGAGCAGTTGCTTAAGAAAGGATTTCTCAATGTGCGCGTCGACGGCGAACTCACCGAGATACGCCGCGATATGCGCCTCGACCGCTACCGCAACCACTCGGTGGAGCTCGTGATTGACCGCCTGAAGGTGTCGGGCAAAGACGGCGAGCGTTTGCTGGCATCGGTGCAGAATGCCCTCGACCAAGGCGACAAGGAGCTGATGGTCTACGATGTGGAAGCCGATGAGCCCGCATATTACAGCCAGGAACTCGTCGACCCCGCCACCGGTATTTCTTACCACGACCCGGCGCCGCACAACTTCTCGTTCAACTCTCCGCAGGGTGCATGTCCGCGGTGCAAAGGTCTCGGATATGTCAACATCATCGACCGCTCCAAGATAGTGCCCGACGAAAAACTTTCGATTCACGGTGGAGCACTCGTGCCTCTGGGCAAATACAAGGACACGGTGCTTTTCATGCAGCTCAGGGCGATACTCGAGAGCTATGGCTATAATCTCAAGACACCTTTCAAAGACCTCCCCGACGAGGTGGTCGACGAGATATTCAACGGCACCACCTCCGTGCCGAGGCTCGAAGGCAGCACGGCATCGGCACTCGACTTCTTCCGCTCATTCGATGGCATAATCAAGATACTTGAGAACCAGACCGACGAGGATGCCGGCTACAAGGCTCGCAAATGGAGCGGGCAGTTCTACTCTCGCTGCACTTGCCCCGAGTGCAATGGCGACAGACTCAAGCGCGAGGCTCTGCATTTCTTCGTCGACGGGCACAACATCGCCGAGCTTTGCCGCCTCGACATCGCCGAGCTGTCGAAGTGGGCCGACTCTGTGATGACACGCCTCTCCGAGCGCGATGCACATATAGCGGCGGAGATTGTGAAGGAGATTTCGGCGAGACTTCATTTCCTCATAGATGTAGGTCTCGACTACCTGCAGCTCAACCGCAACTCGGCCACACTCTCGGGCGGCGAAAGCCAGCGCATCAGGCTTGCCTCGCAGATGGGCTCGGAGCTTGTCAATGTGCTTTATATCCTCGATGAGCCCTCAATCGGTCTGCATCAGCGAGATAACCACCGGCTCATATCCTCGCTCGAGCGCCTGCGCGATGCTTTCAACACCGTGATAGTGGTGGAGCACGACCGCGACATAATGCTTCAGGCCGACTATATCGTGGATATAGGTCCGGGGGCAGGTCGCCGTGGCGGCAAAGTGGTGTTTCAAGGAACTCCAAAAGAGCTCCTTGCCACCGATACGGTGACGGCTCAATACCTCAACGGAAGCCGTACCTTGCCCACCCCGACAGTGCGACGCAAGGGCTCCGGCAAGACGCTCACCGTGCGCGGTGCCCGCGGACACAATCTTAAGAACGTTGACTTCACCATACCGCTCGGCACATTGACTGTGGTGGCCGGCGTCTCGGGTTCGGGTAAATCATCGCTCGTCGGAGGCACCTTGCAGCCTGCGTTGAGCCGCCATTTCTATCGCTCCGAGGCCGAACCGCTGCCTTACGACAGTATCGAAGGGCTTGAGAACATCGACAAGGTGATAAACGTGGATCAATCGCCGCTCGGACGCACCCCGCGCTCCAACCCCGCGACCTACACCGGCGTATTTACTGATATCCGCAACCTCTTCGTGGGCCTTCCCGAAGCCAAGATACGCGGCTATAAGCCCGGTCGCTTCTCTTTCAACGTGGCCGGAGGCCGATGCGAGGCTTGTGCCGGCAATGGCTATAAGACCATAGAAATGAACTTCCTGCCCGATGTGCTCATACCCTGCGAAGAGTGCCACGGCAAGCGCTACAACCGCGAAACCCTCGAGGTGCGCTTCAAAGGCAAGTCGATAGCCGATGTACTCGACATGACCGTGAACCAGGCCGTCGAGTTTTTCTCAGGTATCCCCGCCATCTACAAGAAGATAAAAGTGCTGCAGGAAATCGGACTCGGCTATATCAAACTCGGGCAGCCTTCGTCGACCCTCTCCGGCGGCGAGAACCAGCGTGTGAAACTTGCCACCGAACTTGCCCGACGCGATACCGGGCGCACCCTCTTTATCCTCGACGAGCCCACCACAGGCCTCCACTTCGACGACATCCGCACACTCATGGGCATCATTGACCGCCTTGTGGAGCGCGGCAACACCGTGCTTGTGATAGAGCATAACCTCGATGTGGTCCGCATGGCCGATTACGTCGTGGATATGGGGCCCGACGGTGGTGCGGCGGGTGGTACTATAGTTGCGCAGGGTACACCCGAAGAAGTCGCCGCGAGCGATTCGCCCACAGCGCCATTCCTCCGCAGCGAGCTATGAAAGGATTGGATGATATAGAGCGAGCCATAGAGGCCCGCCACTCGGTGCGCTCCTTTGATGGCCGCGCAGTGTCGGCCGATGTGCTGCACCGATTGATTGACAGTACTTTGGCCGCCGACAATCCATTCGGCAACTCTTATGCTCTGAACGTGCATGATTTTGCCCTCACAGGACCTCAGCGCCCCGGCACTTATGGCACTATCTCGGGTGCATCCACCTACCTCATGCTTGCCTGCTCCGCAGCGCCCGAGAGCGTTCTCGCCATGGGTTTCGCCGGTGAGTATCTTGCGCTTGCCGCCACTGAAGAGGGTATAGGCAGCTGCTGGATAGGGGGCACCTTCAAGGCCTCGGCTTTTGAGCGAGTGTGCAGTGCTCCTGCCGGAATGGCCCTGAAAGCCGTGATGCCACTGGGATATCCTGCCGCGCGGCAGAGCCTGCGCGCACGCCTCACGGGCCGCCTACTCGGGGCTTCGCGACGCAAACCCTTCGGCGAGCTATTCTATAAAGATAAGTTTGACACGCCATTGTCGGAAGTCGCTCCCTATGCACATGCGCTGGCTATGATGCGCCTGGCACCATCGTCGGTCAACTCACAGCCTTGGCGTGCGGTGCTTGTGGGCGACACTGTCCATTTTTACTACCGCGACAAGAGCTCTTACGCGCTCCTCGACATGGGCATAGGGCTTTGCCACTTCTATTTGGCGGCACCTCCTGGGCGCTTTCTGCAACTTGACGATGCACCGCCTTCTCCAGGTCAGTGCCGCTATCTGATGTCCTATAAGGCGCTACCTCAAAGGCTCTGATTGACAAGCTCGATTGATTGCTTGCCGCTCAGCCGCTCTATGGTCAGTTCGAGCATCATGCATCGGGAGTAGTTGCGGGCGATTTCTTTCTTTAACCCTTCATCGTCATCGGGATTGCAGCGGCGCCCCAGCAGCTCGATGGCGCGTATCTTCTCGGCTTCATCGTCGATAATCCGTATAGTGCCAAAGGCTATCACGCTCTTGAAATATGTGGTGTATGTTTCGGGGTGAATATCATCCTGAGCTATTACCGTGAAACACGCCATGGGGTTCTGCGAGAGTAAATCCACCTTGTGGCCCGTCAATGCAGAGTGAAAGTATAGTTTGCCATCGGCGTAGACATGGCTCAGCGGCACTCCGTAGGGGTGCATGTCGTGGCCGCACAATGCCAGGACTCCGGCAGTGGCGGAGCGGAGTATTTCGATGCAGTTTTCTTCGGAGAGTTGCTGCCTGAACCGGCGCATTTTTCGTTCCATCAGTGCATTAATTTGAGGCCTATAATCGAGAGAATCAATGTGGTGATGAAGAAGATTCTCCAGAATGTGGCCGGTTCGTTGAAGAATAGGATACCTACGACGACGGTTCCGACAGCTCCTATGCCGGTCCATACGGGATAGGCCGTGCCTATCGGTATCGACTGCACTGCTTTCGACAGCAATACCATGCTGAGGGTGAGGCACAGAAGAAAACCGAGACCCCACAAGCACCAAAGAGTGCCTGACAAGCCTTTCATCTTGCCGAGGCAAAATGCAAATCCCGTCTCAAAGCATCCGGCGATAATGAGAAGAAGCCAATTCATACAGGTAAGTGGTAAGTGACAAAATTTACACAAAATTAGTGAAAATAGTTCGGCCGGCAATGCGCTACTTTGAGGCTTTGAAATTAAAGATGGGCCTGATGACAGTGTCGATGCTGACAGTAGGGCCAATGTTGGCGATGATCTCGGCAGTAGGTTTGTATGCCATGGGCGATTCGTCGCGGGTGAAGTCGTTGACACTTTCCGAGTATATGCCTTGCATGGCCTCTTCAAAGTCGGCCATTGTGATTTGAGCGTAAGCCTGAGTGCGGCTGAGAACTCGTCCTGCGCCATGTGGTGCCGAGTAGTTCCAGTCGGGATTTCCTTTTCCGATACATATCAGCGAACCATCGCGCATGTTCATGGGTATGATGCATCGCTCACCCTTTCCGGCCGAAATAGCGCCTTTGCGAATCAGATTGTCGTCGCTGATATAGTTATGTATGCTTTCAAATTCATCCACGACATCCACTCCGGGGAAGAAGCGCAGGAGCAAGAGCGAGATGAGCCTGCGGTTGAGGACAGCCCACTGCTGGCATATACGCATGTCGTGGAGATAATCCTCGCGAGCGTCGCCCTCCAGGTAGCACAGCTCGGCGGGCAACACGGGCTCGGCCTCCTTCTGCTCCTTGCGCATCTTCTTGATCACGCCCTGCAGCTCGGAGCGCCGTCCTGCCGCTTTGTATTCTTCGATAGTACGTGCGATGAGCGCTTCAAAGTCGTCGGCGCCTTCCGTCAAGTGCTTGACGGCACGCTTCTGGTAGATGTCGGCCACTTGCTTGCCAAGGTTGCGGGAGCCTGTGTGTATCACAAGGTATACGTTGCCCTCGTCGTCCTTATCCAGCTCGATGAAGTGGTTGCCTCCGCCAAGCGAGCCGATAGCCTTGTTGATGCGGCTTGTATTTAATAGCTCGCGATAGCATCGGAGTTCGGTCACCATAGCTTTCGCCTGGCGGTAAATATCCATTTCTTCGTCGACAAGCTGCTTGAAGCCGAACTTATCTTCGCGTACAATCATGCCGGAGGGCACATTGGAGCGGATATGCTCGTGAAAAGCGTGAAAGTCGATGCCGTCGATTTTGCCGAGATTCAATACCCTCATACCGCATCCGATATCGACGCCTACGATATTGGGGATGACCTTGTCGCCAAGGTCTCCGGTGAAACCTATCACGCAGCCGGCGCCGGCATGTACATCGGGCATGATGCGGATTTTCTTGTCGGAGAAAACGTCGATTGACAGAAGCCGCTGAATCTGATTGATAGCGGACTCTTCCACGTTGTCGGTAAAAATCTTTACATTGTGACCTTCAATAGTTTTCATATCTTGATATAAAATGATAGTTGGAGAAAAAAACGGCGGGAAGCAAGATTGCCCCCCGCCGCCGGGCACAGCTGTCGTGTGATGAACACCACAAAATCGAGACCAAGAGCAAAATCGAGACCCCGACACTGCATCAAGAACAAGAACAGCCTCCGACAATCAAGTCTTCCACGGCTTCACGGCTGGCAAAAGTTGCAGGCCGATGCGGTGCAGTACGGACAATTTACGATAACATATGCTATCTTGATTAGCAATTATGCCGTCGTCGAATACGGCGAAATCCCGATGTGGAAAGGTGTCATCTTTTTGACATTCGGAGCCTTCCATCGCAATCGGATTCTCAGGCTCCTGCCGCGCCCTTATTACTTGCCGAGGTGGGCTACTTCATCGTAAATACCTGCAAGAGTGTCGGGTATCACAATCTTCAGGTTGCCAATCTCGCGTGCGCGTTTCTTTTTGTAGGTCGACATTTCATTTTGAATTCGGGAGATTTCCGATTGATACTCATCATACTCGTCGGCATAGGTTGTGCGAGCCTCTATCTCCGACTCCATGATTGCCTTCCGGCAGTTGAACTTAATGGCATTGAGCGATGCCTGAATTTCACGAAACTCCTTCTGCACATCGAAAAATACCTCGTCGACCTGCGCCGGCTCCACAGTTGGAGTGTAGGTGTAGAGTAGGGCATCGCGCCCTTCGCCCACGATAGCCTTGGGGTTCTTCATGCGATTGTAGAGTAGCTCGCGGGCATTGGCAAGAGCGCCGCCGGGATGTACGGCCTTGCCAAGGACAGCGGCCAAAGCCTCGAGGGAGTAGAAGCGCTTGCGCTCCTCAATCGAGAGAGAAGCATAGTATTCGTCGTCGGTGAGTATCTCTCCGAGCTTCGGCACCTTGGTTTTTTCGATGCCCTGCTGCTTCATGAAGTCGTCGATAGTAAGGTCTTCAAGTTCACTCAGAAGCCTTTCCTTGGCTTTGATAGCTTCGCGGAGCCATGCAATGAGAGAATTTGCTTTTGCTATGGAGTGCAGCTGAGCCTTAATCTTGTCGAGTGACTCTGCCGAATCTCCCCGGTTGAGCTCATTGGCTGAGTCGCTTCCGATGAGAGCTACAGAAGTTGAATAGAGAGTCAGGTCGGCAAGAGAAGCTTCGACCTCCCGCACCATTTCCTTGGCCAGATTGGCTATGTGGTTGGCCGAAGTCGAAGTCAATCCTTTGCCTTCCGAAGAGAAGAAAATCATGTCTTTTTTCATAGTGTTGGCTATTTGGTTTGTTCAGTTTAAGAGTCCATTGCCGTACTTTTCGTTGGTTAACGGTACAAAATTATGCAGCTCCTGCGCAATTATTCTGCGTAGATCGAAAAAAATAATTATTTTTGCAAAAAACATTATGGCTCAGAACAAAAATGCACTGCTGAGATACCGCACCATCGACCGCTGCCTGCGCAATACCGGAAGGCGATGGACACTGCACGACCTTGTGGACGCTTGCAGCGATGCATTGTACGAATACGAGGGCAAACAGGATTCGGTGAGCCTTCGCACGGTGCAGCTCGACATACAGATGATGCGCTCTGATCGCCTTGGCTATGAGGCTCCGATAGAAGTGTACGATAAAAAGTACTACCGATATTCCGACCCTGATTATTCGATCAGCAACCGCCCGCTGTCGCAGCACGACATCGACGTGCTCAACCGCACTATTGATCTTTTGCGCCGCTTCGATGAGTTCGACCGCTTTCACGACATGGCCGACGTGGTGAACCGACTCCAGGACAAGGTGGCCACTGCCACCAAGCGCCCTCCGATAGTCGACTTTGAGCGCAATCCCAATCTCAAAGGACTGGGCTATCTCAATCCACTCTACGACATGATTGCCGGCCGTCGGACGGTGTGCATCAACTACCGCTCATTCAATTCGCGAAAGCCTGTGCCTTATGTGCTCTATCCCCATCTGCTGAAAGAGTATCGCAACCGTTGGTTTGTGTTCGGTTCGCGTGTCGGTGATATGAAGCTCTTCAATCTCGCCCTCGACCGTATCGTAGACATTCATGACTGCCCCGATATACCATATCAGTCAAATCCCGATTTTGGTGAAGATTTCTTCGACGACGTGGTCGGCGTGACCAAGCACTCGCGTCTGAAACGGGAGAAGATAGTGTTGCGCGCCGATGCTTCGCAGGCGAGCTATATCCTCACCAAGCCCATCCACTCTTCGCAGCGGCTTGTTGAGAACGAAAAATCAAGCGGGTCGATGACCTTTGAGCTCGATGTGGTGGTGAATTGGGAATTGGTGGCAGTACTGCTTGGATTTGGTGCCGGCATCAAAGTCCTTGCTCCGACATCGCTTGCCAAGCAGTTGGGCGACATCTATAAGAAAGCCGCAAGCCTCTATTCGGAATAAAACGTTTTTGCGACAATCAACCGAAAGACGATCCGTCGCCGCCGTCGGAGGTCTGGCTGCCGTCAGCAGAGCCGCAGAAAAGCCCGCAGATGAATTCTATCGGAGCGCCGGACGAATTACTGTCACTTGCTTTGCGTTGATTGTCGATGTCAAAATCATCGTCTTCCCACACCAGGCCGGGAAGGTCGAAGTAATCTTTCGGCACCCGTTTTTTCTTGATTGTTACCTCGCAACAGACATCGCAGCCCACCTCTTTCGGGAGATTGGCCTTCGCCATTATGTCAACTATTTCGAGATTTTGAATTGAGGCTTCGTAGACATAGTTGTAAATGCCATCACTGAAATGAAAACTCTCGAGCCGATCGACATTGTCCTTCGCCCAATCGACTACGTCTGTTCTCCATCTGATATAGTTGGCGTTTTCTTTAAGCTGCGGAAGATATTCGGGGTAGTCAAAGCAAAAATCGCTTATGAGCTTATATTTCCAACTTAAAGAAGAATATGGATATAGGAGCTCTCTATCCAAAATTTTAAACTGTGCTTCAGCTTCATTCTCTTGAAACTCTTCGGCATATCCCGGATCTGTCGGTAGGTCGATGGTGTGGTTTATTTGGTTTATCGCCTTTGGGATTGTCAGGATTAAGAGCGCAGTTACGGGAGTAAAAAACAAGAGCGCTAAGAAAAACGCCTGAAACGGTGTGCCCGGTTTCATCCACTCCAGGAACCATGTCCAAAAAATGACGACTCCGATAAGCGCCAACAAACAAATCCAATTTTTAGTCCGTACTGTCATAGCTCAACTCCTTTACATTGGGTTAATCTCTGCAAATATACATGTCAAAGTCCATTTCCCGATAAGATGGCCGCCAATCGAATCTCGTCGGTCGGCATCCTGTCGTCGTGGAATTTTTCTGTAGTTGTGTCATGTGTGATTAAGGACCTTTTCTTTTCCTGAGTATTAGATGTATTTTAAATCTTTCTGCAAAGATAATCAAAAACATGGTGCAATGTGTGATGTAGGATGAGAGGGTGCGTGAAAAAATTAAAGTTAGATTTTTTCAAAGGTGTATCGCATAATGATACATGCCGTGTCTAATTTTGCACCGTATACAAAAAGAATCGCAGATATGAGAGACCTACATTTCGACAACGGTAACGAAAAGGACCGAAGCAGCCAGAAAGAGACGGCGCTCAACACCAAGCCCAAGACAGTGCTCGAAGCCTTTGAGTATATCGTTGAACTTGCCGATAACTCCAACCTCAGTGATGAATTCTTCGACAAAGCCGCCAAGCATATCCGATATGCATGCCGCCGGCTCAAACTCACGGCTATGCAGACCGTTATGCTTGCATTGTTTGTGGACAGGAGTGAGGATAGCAGCATCCGCATTTCTGAGATAGCGAATTATTTAGGCTGCCGGACAACCAAGATACTTCGCTTGTCAAAGGAAATCGATGCCTTGGAAGAGAAGCACTACCTTGTGGCCGCGCGCTCCCACCGCAGCCTCTCGTATCGAGTGCCATTCGAGGTGATAAAAGCAATCAAAGACGACAAACCATATATCTATGAACCGACGCCGATCAAGGACCTGTCGGCGTTCTTCGACTACTTCAACGAGTTGATGGGACGAAAAGATGAGGGCGAGTTGACTCACGACAAGTTGACAGCCCTCACGATGGTGGCACTTGACGAAATCAAGGATACGATGTTTGCCAAGAATTTGCGGCAATACAACCTTGATGATGAAGATACACTTCTCTTCACATTCATGGCTCATCTATTTGTTGAGAATAACGATGATTCCATTCGCTTTCACGACATCGACGATATATACGACGATGAAAAAATCCCGTCGTGGGTCAAGTTCCAGCTCCGAGAACGCAATTCGGTCCTTTTCACGAACAATCTCATAGAGAATGTCAATGAGGACGGGATGGCACGTGCCGACGCTTTCAAGCTCACTGATTTCGCTAAGAACGAGCTCCTTGGCGAGCTTAATCTAATCAACAGAGGCAAATCGCGAAGAGACCTTATCAAGCACGAGACATTCGCCGAAAAGCAACTGATCTACAATGACAGCGAAGGTGTGCAGATCGGCGAACTGACGTCGATTCTTTCGGAAGAGCGCTTCAAAGGCGTGCAGGAGCGACTGGAGAAAGCCGGAATGAGGAAAGGTTTCTGCTGCCTCTTCTATGGCGCTCCCGGCACGGGCAAGACCGAGACTGTGTATCAGATAGCACGCCTCACGGGCCGCGATGTGATGCGTGTCGATGTGGACAAAATCAAGAGCTGCTGGGTGGGCGAGAGTGAGAAGAATATCAAAATGCTCTTCGACCGCTACCGCAATATCTGCCGCGACTCGGATCTTGCACCCATCCTTCTGTTCAATGAAGCGGATGCTGTGCTCGGTGTCAGGATGGAGGGCGCAGCCCGAGCTGTCGACAAGATGGAGAACTCCATTCAGAACATCATACTGCAGGAAATGGAGTCGCTCGAGGGCATAATGATAGCTACGACCAACCTCACAGCCAATCTCGACAAAGCGTTTGAGCGACGTTTCCTCTATAAAGTGCGCTATGAAAAGCCAACAGAGGAAGCTCGCGCCAAGATATGGAAAGCCATGATGCCCGATTTGAGCGATGAAGAGTCGCGCCGGCTTGCTGCGGATTGTGACCTCTCGGGTGGCGAAATCGAAAACATCGTGCGTAAACATTCCGTCGAAGCGATTCTCTCGGGCTGCGACACCATAGATCTCTCCGCCCTCCGCAAACTCTGCACGACAGAGCGCATCGGTTCCTCTCATACCCGCATTGGATATTGAGATTCAAGGCAAAACCGCTGAAATATCACAACGCCCCGCTTGCCGACATCGGCAGGCGGGGCATTGTGATTGCTATGGTAGTGGCTTACGCGAGGGCTACGAGCGAAGCTGCAAGCGAGGTCAGCTTTGCCTCGGCATCGGCGAGCTTCTTGCGCTCGGCGGCAACTACGGCCTCGGGGGCGTTGGACACGAAGCGCTCGTTGGAGAGTTTCTTCTCTACCGAAGCCTTGAAGCCCTGCAGATAAGCGATGTCTTTCTCAATACGCTTGCGCTCAGCTTCGACGTCGATGTCGGCACTCTGCGGAATGTTGAACTCTACGGTGCCGACCATGAAGGAGTTGGCGGCGGCATCCTTGGCGGCATCCATATTCACGGCTTCAAGACCACCGAGCTTCATGAGAATATCGGTGATGTCGCTGTCGATGCGGCCTATCACGTTGAGCACGAGAGCTTCGCGAGGCGATATGTTTTTGCGGGCGCGCACGCCGCGGATGCCGTTGATAATCTCCTTGGCAGTCTCGATGCGTGCAATGAGAGCAGTGTCGACGGCTCCTGCAACGGGCTCGCTCGCATACATGATTGACTCGCCTTCGGCACGGTCGGCCAGGTGCTGCCAGAGCTCTTCGGTGATGAAAGGCATGAAGGGGTGGAGCATTCGGAGCAAGCTGTCGAGGAAGCCGCGGGCTTCGGTGTAGCTGAGGCGGTCGATGGGCTCGCCATAGGCAGGCTTCACCATCTCGAGATACCAGGAGGAGAAGTCGTCGCGGAAGAGCTTGTAGACTGCCATCAGCGCCTCGGAGATGCGGAATTTCTCAAAGAGGTCGTTGACCTCGGCTACGGTGGCGCTGAGCTGCGACTCAAACCAACGGGCTGCCATAGCCGATACGGCAGGCTGTGCAGCCTTGTCGTCGACCTGCCAACCTTCGAGCAGGCGGAATGAGTTCCAGATTTTATTGCAGAAGTTGCGACCCTGCTCCACGAGCTTGTCGTCGTACATGATGTCGTTGCCGGCCGGGGCTGCGAGCATCAGGCCCATGCGCACGCCGTCGGCGCCGTAGTCGCGGATGAGGTCGAGCGGGTCGGGCGAGTTGCCGAGCATCTTGCTCATCTTGCGGCCTATTGAGTCGCGTACGATGCCGGTGAAGTAGACGTTGTTGAACGGCTGCTTGCCCACATATTCATATCCTGCCATAATCATGCGAGCGACCCAGAAGAAGATGATGTCGGGACCGGTGACGAGGGTGGCTGTGGGGTAGTAGTATGAAATCTCCTCGTTGCCGGGGCGGTTGATGCCGTCGAAGAGCGTGATGGGCCAGAGCCAGGAGGAGAACCAAGTGTCGAGGGCATCGGGATCCTGTCGGAGGTCGTCGGCAGTGAGGGCATCGTTGCCACTCTGCCGGCGTGCTTTCTCGAGGGCTTCTTCCGGAGTGAGAGCCACCACATACTCGGCATCGGCACCGGTCTTGTCGCCATAGAAGTAGGCAGGGATGCGATGGCCCCACCAGAGCTGGCGGCTGATGCACCAGTCCTGAATATTCTCGAGCCAGATGCGGTATGTCGTTTTGTATTTCTCGGGCACGAAGCGGATGATGTCGTCCATTACGGGAGCGAGGCTCTCGTCGGCGAAATGCTTCATTTTCACGAACCACTGGAGTGAGAGTCGAGGCTCTACGGGCACCTTGGTGCGCTCCGAAAGTCCGATGTTGTTGGTGTAGTCCTCTTCTTTCTCGAGCAATGCGGCTGCGGCGAGATCCTTTGCGATGGCCTTTCGGCAGTCGAAGCGGTCCATACCCACATACATCCCGGCCACTTCGGCCACAGTGCCGTCCTCATTGAAGATGTCGATGCTCTCGAGGCCGTGCTTTTTGCCGAGCATGTAGTCGTTCTTGTCGTGTGCCGGAGTCACCTTGAGGCAGCCTGTGCCGAACTCAATATCGACATAGCGGTCCTCTATCACAGGAATTTCACGGCCTACCAGAGGCACTACCACGCGTCGGCCCTTGAGCCATGCGTTCTTGGGGTCTTTAGGGTTGATGCACATGGCCGTATCGCCCATGATAGTCTCGGGGCGGGTGGTGGCCACGATGGCATAGTGGCGCCCGTTCTCATCGCAGTGCACCACAGAGCCTTCGGGAGCTTCGATAGAGTCGGGCTCCTCAGCAAGGTAGTAGCGGAGATAGTAGAGTTTCGACTGTTCTTCAACGAAGAATACCTCGTCGTCGCTGATGGCGGTGCGGTTCTGCGGATCCCAGTTGACCATGCGCAGGTCACGATATATGAGACCTTTGTCGTAGAGGTCGACGAACACCTTAAGCACGCTTTCGCTGCGCACGGGGTCCATGGTGAAAGCGGTGCGGTCCCAGTCGCAGGAAGCACCGAGTTTGCGGAGCTGCTTGAGGATAATGCCGCCGTGCTTCTCTGTCCACTCCCAGGCGTGCTCGAGGAACTGCTCACGAGTGAGGTCGGTCTTTTTGATGCCCTCGGCCGCGAGCTTTCCGATCACCTTGGTCTCGGTCGAGATGGCTGCATGGTCGGTGCCGGGCACCCAAAGGGCGTTCTTGCCCTGCATACGTGCACGGCGCACAAGAATATCCTGGATGGTGTTGTTGAGCATGTGCCCCATGTGGAGCACGCCGGTCACGTTGGGAGGTGGGATGACTACGGTGTAAGGCTCGCGGGCATCGGGCTCGGAGTGAAACAGCTTATGTTCAAGCCAGTAGGCATACCACCGGTCCTCAACTTCGGCCGGGTTGTATTTCTGTGGAAGATCCTTCATTGCACTTGTCGTTATTTTTGTGCAAAATTACAAATAAAATCTGAAACAGCGGTAAGAGAGGCCCGCAAAGTGAAGGGGGCGCCGGTTTTGAGCCGGCGCCCCCTTCGGGGAGGTTATTCAGATCGTATTATCGCATTGTCTGATATTTAGGAGTGTTTCAGGAGAGATGCGTATTGCGAACTGCCGTAAAGATTTTTAGTAGTTCCACTGGCAGGCGATCATTCGCAGGTTGGGGCAAGCGATGGTGCGGAGGTCAGTGATGGTGTTGAAGCGGCAGTTGATGTAGGTAAGAGCCTGGTCGAAACTTACGTCGAGCATAGTGAGCTCATTGTTGTTGCAGAGCAGGCGCTGGAGGAAGGTCTGGTTGGAGAGGGTGAGCTGGGTAAGGTCGTTGTAAGAGCAATCGACGAAGAGGAGGTTGGGGCATTCACTTACAGTGAAGGAAGTGAGGTCGTTGTAAGAGCAGACGATGTCGAGAAGGTTCTTGCAGTCGCGCAGACCGAGAGTCTTCATGCTGTTGTCGGTGCAGAGGAAGGTCGAGAGCGAAGGCAGCGAGGAAACAATCATGTTGCTGATGCGGTTGCTGTCGAGGTTCATGTTCTGGAGGTTGGTGACTCCGGCGAGAGTTACGCCTTCGAGTTTGTTGTAGCCTGCGTAGAGGTTCTTAAGAGCGGTGCAATCGGTGATTGTGAGGCTTTCGAGGTGGTTGCTCTGGCAGTTTACGGTCTCGAGGGTGGGCGAAGCCTGAAGGTCGAGGGCGGCAAGGAGGTTCGATGCCACGTTGAGCGATTTCAGAGCGGGAGTGTCGGTTACGGTGAACTCGGTAAGGCGGTTATTGTTGATAGCCACTTTTACGAGGCCTGTGCAACCTGTGAAGTCTACTTCGGCAATTTTGTTGCGCGATGCGTTTACTTCACCGAGGGCAGCGTCGCCTTTGAAGGTGACAGCTGTGATGGCGTTGCGGGATACATCCACGGTCTTGAGGGCTTTGAAGCCTGAGAGGTCGAGAGTACCTGCGAGTTTCTTGTCCTTCCATTTGATTTCGGTCACGTTGTTGCCAACGACTGTGATGCCTTCCCAAGTGGAGGGATCTTTGATGTTGCTTACTTTAAGAGCTTCGGCGTTTGTGCCACCCTTTTCGGCGGGCTGGGCGAGGAAGTTCTGAAGTTGTTTGAGTTCGCTCTTGTTTACTTGGGCGAAAGCAGCTGCGCTACTGAGTGCTACTGCGAGGATTAATGCGATCTTTTTCATATCAATCATAAATAATAGTTGGTATTCGAGTGATTTTGTAATTCTAACAACACAGATGTCGAAAAGGTTTGGAAAGCTGTTAAAAAATTTTTGAAAATTTTTAGTTAAGCATTTTCTCATCGTGATGCCGTGATTAAAAATCTTACTCTAAACGCCGGGGAATGAATAAATGTTCGTATCTTTGTGGCAACAGGCTTGATGGCCTTTGGTAAAATATGCGAAATATCTATAAGATGAAAACACGGTTTTTTCTCAGTCTTATTCTGTCGGCGGCGGCATTAAACGCTTGGAGTCAGCGTATAGCGGTGCTGAGCGACACACACGTATCGCCGGGCAATGCCTCGGAGCAGCGCCTGCGCGAGGCTGTCGCCGAAATCAATGCCGGAGCCTACGATCTGGTGGTGGTGAACGGTGACCTCTCCAATGAGGGGTCGGACGCGGAGCTCCGAAATGTTAAAGCAATTCTCGATGGAGTAAGACACCCGTTGGTTGTGCTCCCCGGCAACCATGAGAACAACTGGAGCCAAAGCGCCACAAAGACATTTGTCGACCTTTGGGGTACCGACCGCTTCGCCACCACGATTGATTCGCTTGTGGTGATAGGCATTAACTGCGGCCCCTATATGAAGATGGGCGACGGGCATATCAAGCAGGAGGATCTTCATTGGCTCAAGTCGAGCCTCGACAGTATGGCCACTCCCGGTCGGCGTGTGCTTTCGTTCAATCACTATCCTCTGCTCGATGATCTCGACAACTGTGCCGATTATCTCGCTGTCCTCGAAAATTACCCGGTGATAGCTCACGTCAACGGCCATTACCACTCATGGCGCACCTATTCGGCCGGAGGGGATGCTTCGGGCTCCGACCTGCCCTGTGTGATGACGCGAGCCCTCAATATGCGCGATGGCAGCTACGGCTATGCCGATATAGAAGTCGATAAAGATTGGGTGCGCGTATATAATAAAGAACTCGGGCGTGCGCGCGAAGCCAAGTTTGCCTTCCCTGCACGAAGTATCCACACTGCGGCAGTCTTTCCTCCCCGCCCGGCAGTGGACGTGCCCGCCGGCTTTGAGGTGGAAAAGCTCTGGGCCGACAGCGCCTCTATCTTCACTCGCCTCGGCTTCGACAAGCATAATGTGTATTTCGGCAATTCGCTCGGCTATGCCAGGGCTGTGGGCAAGGCCGACGGAGCACTAAAGTGGAGCACCCCTCTGGGAGCATCGCTCTTCAGCCGCCCGCAGGTCCTGACTTCCGGGCGAGTGGCTGTGCCCGCGCACGACGGTATCTATATCCTTGATCCCCGCACCGGAAAGCTGCACAAGCGCATAGCCTCGGAAGAGGGCCCGTATGTGGCCGACGGCCTTGTCACTGCCGACGGCAAGGCATATCTTCAGGGTGGCTATAAACGGATGGAGCGCCGCAGGCCGTCTGATGGCCGACTTGTATGGGTCTATGACTCGCTCTTCAACTATTGTCAGGGAGCTCCGGCCGTAGATGGCGATGAGATAGTGTTCGGAGCCTGGGATACCAATCTGCGCAGCCTCGACATGCGCGATGGTAAACTCAACTGGGTGTGGAACAACGGCAAGGCAAACAATATGCTCGGCCCCGGAAATGTGGTACCCGTGATTAGCGCCGACAAGGTGTTCATTGTAGCACCTGACCGCTATATGACCGCTATAGCCAGAGCTGACGGAAGCACCCTGTGGCGCAATAATTCGCACCGCTTCCGCGAGAGCCTTGGCCGGAGCGAGGATGGCAAGCGCGTCTATGCCAAGACCATGGATGGCGAACTTGTGGCTGTCGATGCCACAGCTCCCGACTATCGCGAGCTGTGGACGGTGGGCCTCGGCATAGGCTACGATCACGCACCCTGCATAGTGCTTGAGAAAAACGGAGTGGTGTATGCCGGTTCGCGCCGTGGCGTGCTCACACTCACCGATGCCGCCTACGGGCATCTCATAGCATCGCTTCCTCTGGGAGTGAGCGAGATAAACGGCATCGACATGGATCCGTCGACGGGCGATGTCTATGTATCGCTAATCGAAGGTACAATATTTCGAATATCACGCACCGACGATGGCCGATAACTATCTTGAGAAGAAAATGGAGGAGCACCGCCGTGGTGCTTCCTTGCCTGCGCGGCACACGCCCACGTTCATTCCTGCGGGCGCGGTATGTTTCCGCCTTGGCGAGATGCGAGTGCTTGTTGTGAGATTGGATGCAGATCCGGCGGCAGGCTCTGCCATAGTGAGGGCTTTTCGCCGGGCTGCCTGCAAGGTAGCCTTCGTGTGGGACGACCGCACTTGTGGGTCAAGACTCGCCCAGGAGAGTGGCAGCCGTCATTATCCATTTGGCAGTGATTCTGCAGAAAGAGCCATAGCCGACCTTCACAAGGTGTGGGGCGGGGTAGACCTTATTATAGAGGTGGAATCTGATGGCGTGCGGATGGGCGGCCGCAGAGTGTGGAGAGGCAGCGGATGCACTCCCGAAGTTTTTTCAGAAAATATCGGCGATGTGTGTCTGTATCTTGCTTTGCCTCAGAGCTGTGCCCTGATTGACTTTGATATGGAGATTGCTGCCGACGGCAGTATCATGCGAAGTCGCCGGTAGCGGAGTCGAAATGCAGACCTGATGCTGCAAACGCGCGGTCGATGATACCCTCGGCTATAATCTGCTCGCGCGGACCGCTATAGAGACTGCGCTGCTCGGCGTCGACCACCATAAGAACATCGGCGCAAGCTATGGCCGGGGCTATGTCGTGAGTCGAAAGGAGCACGGTGCGCCCCCGGTCGGCAAGTCGGCGCAGCAGCCTCATTATCTCCAGGCGTCCGGCCACGTCGAGAAAGGCTGTCGGCTCGTCGAGAATAAGTACCGGACATTCCTGAGCCAGTGCGCGCGCAATCATCACTTTCTGCCGCTCGCCATCGCTGAGAGTGCCGATGTATCGACGGGCTTTTTCGGCCATACCTACTGCTGCAAGACTTTCGTGTACGATGGATTTATCGGCCGGAGAAAGCCTGCCCATGAACCCTGTGTGAATGTTTCGGCCTATGGCGGCGCACTCTTCCACGGTGAGAGCGCCGCCACCGTGTCGTGCCGTAGTCACCACGGCAAGATGCCGGGCAAGTTCGCGCCGAGACCCTGAGCTTGGATTGCAACCTTCGATATTCACACTGCCGGCAAGAGGCTTCTGCGAGCCGGCAAGAGTGCGCAGAAGGGTCGATTTACCGCTTCCGTTAGCTCCGATAAGCACGGCCATTTGTCCGGGATATAGCTCTATATCCACCCCCGAGAGTAGTTCGCGGTCAGCGTAGCCTGCCGAAAGAGCCCGAGTGGAGATTGATGCTTGCATGTCAGTTGAAATACAGGAGTTTGCGACGGTTGACGATTACGTATATTATTATAGGCACACCGATTACGGGCGTGATGGCGTTGATTGGGATTGCACCGCCTGTGCTAAGCGACGGAGCCACCGATAGTATCTGGCAAATAAGGCCGATGAATCCGCCGCACAGTGCCGTGGCCGGGATCAGAACACGGTGGTTCGACGATGCCAGCAGCATACGTGCAACGTGCGGTGCTATAAGTCCGATAAACCCTATCGGGCCGCACCAGGCCGTGACTACCGCAGTGAGAGCTCCCGAAAGAAGAAGCAACGCAGTGCGGGTGCGCCCTATGTTTACTCCGGCATTCTCGGCGAATTTCTCGCCGAATAGCAGGGCGTTCAATGCCTTCGACAGAGGATAAGCCAACAATATAAGCACCAGGCAGAGCGCACTGAAGAGCATCAACGTGTCGGGACTCACTCCGGCAAAGCTGCCGAGCCCCCACATTACGAAGCTGTGCACACTGCGGTCGGTGGAGAAAAAATTGAGTAGAGATATTACCGATGAGGTGGCATAGCCGAGCAGTATGCCCACAATCAAAAGAGCATCCGACGAGCGGACCAGCATGGAGAACAGAAGCAGAACTACCAGCACTGCCATAGCTCCGAGCAAGGCACCTCCGGCCACGGCGAGGCGACCCCAGATGCCGAATGTCCCTCCGAGAGTCATGATTACCAGCGCCACGCCTACACTTGCGCCGCCCGATATTCCCATGATAGAAGGACCTGCCAGAGGGTTGTTGAATCCCGTCTGCATCAAGAGGCCGGAAATTGCCAAGGCTGCTCCGGCCATCAGCGCCGTCACCAGTGCCGGTAAGCGTGTCTCGAGCACGATAAATTCGCCCACTTCTGAATACTCGCCGCTGTATGCACCCATGATGATGTCAAACACATCGGAGGCCGACAAATCCACGCCCCCAACGAGAAGGCCACAGGGAAGGACGGCGGCAATAAGCACGCATAGGATGGTTATGACTGCGGTGTGGCGCATGATATCGGGCTCAACGGGAGAAGTATTTCAGTGTGTAGCCGGGCATTACATCCGGATGGAAGATGGCAACATACTCAGCCAGCACGCGGTCGGGGTGGAAGGCCATATCTGTAAAGATGGGAGCGGACTCACTGTCGCAGCCGTAGACATTGCCTTCTTTCACGGCTTTGAACGAAGCGTAGCGAGGATTTTGTGCCGGGAGCGAGGCTGAGTCGAGGCGGTAGCCATAGGTGCGCAGCAGCCATATATCCGCATCAATAGCTTTTTGAGCTACTTTCTCGAGGCTGAGAGGAAGAGAGCCGGAGCCTTCTGTGTCGGCCCACGGCCATTCCGCACCTGCATCTATGAGCAGGCGCGCCGCATAGCTCTGTCCGGCAGGCACATACCATACACCCGACTGCTCGCACTCGGTGAGCACCTTGGGGCGTGGCGACCGGGCGCCTGAAGCCTTGAATACCAGCGTCGAGTAATTGTCGATTACCTCTTCAAAGATGGCCGAGGCCTTTTCTCTACGCCCACAGAGCTCGCCGAGAAAGAGTATCCATTCGGCACGGCCTATGGGCGATGTCTCAAGGTAGTCGGCCATCTCTACGGTGGCCATGGATGGGGGTAGGGCAGCGTTGCTCTCGCCTGTGTAGGGCGATCTCAGAACAGCCTCGACCCCTGCGGCGGCAAGTCGCTCGGCCGATGGTGCCGTGGACGAGCCCACATCAGTCACCGCACCACTGCGCAGCATACCCGAGATGGTATCGTCGGGCGCAAAATAGGCGGCATCGGCGATAGCCGCGACACAGCCAATCGCACCGAGCTCATCCAAGGCTGCTGTATGAATTGATGAGAATATGGCTGCGCGCTCGATTGGAGTGCGAATCACCTGCACGTCGCCTCCGAGGTTCTCAGGAATCAATGAGTCGCGGTGCACGAGGGCATAGCGCCCAAGGTATCGGCCTTCATTCCATGGATCGGCTATGTCGGCGAGTACGGTGCCGTTGCCGAGGTCGGCCATGGTGAGGTAGCGGGCGTGGTGTGTGAGTGTGTCGGCGACGTCGAAATCATCAAAGGCCACCGACTCTCCTTTGCCGGAGCACGAACAAAGCCCCGACACTATGAGCAGTACCGGAGCTGTTAACGTCAATATTTTGAAGTTCATTCCTTTATCTCGGGAGTGCTCTCGCCGTAAGGGTTGGGGCCGAACTGATTGTCGGGAGCGCTGGGAAGCAGGGTGATTACAAACGACCAGATGCCGGCAGCAGAGGCTATAAGCATACCGATGCTGAACACGCCGATGTGCGAGGCGATGGCCTCGGAGAAAGCCTGGATGCTTTCAATGTCGGAAGCACCGCTCAGAGCTACTTTGATGAAAGCCGCACCTACCGAGCCGAAAGCTATGGCACAGCCTATCAGGCTGGCTACGTACAGGCCTACTACCCACCAGCCACTGCGGCCGGTGTCGTGGAAGCGGCGCGTGAGGATGGCGAGGTTGGGGATGATGAAGGCCAGAGAGACTAATCCTGAAAGAGCAGGGGCGTTGAATAAATTCATCACACAGCTTACCAGGAATACAAAAAGCATTGCCCACCAGTACTCTGCACGGGTAGAGCGACCTTTGAAATTGACATAGTTGGCAAAGAAAAGTTTTATTGCCGTTACGAAATCTACATTCATGATGTGTTGAGATTTTTAATAATGTGCAAATTTATGAATGTTTTTTTACAACACCAAGTAATTACTTGTGTTTTCTTATCTTATTTTTGCAAAAAAATGGTTAACTTTGCGCGAAATTTTCAATACGTTCGTTTTCATCCATGAAATTGAAATTAAAGAAAGGCCTTAACCTTAGCCTGAGGGGCGCTGTGGCATCTGATGCCAAGCCTACGGCGCTGAGTGCCAGCTCTGTTGCGGTATGCCCGGATGATTTTCACGGGTTCGTTCCCAAGGTAGAGGTAAAAGAGGGCGACTGTGTCGCCGTGGGATCGCCTGTCCTTTTCGATAAGAAACATCCGGAAGTGAAACTCGTGGCACCTGTCGCCGGTACGGTGAAAGCCATTGTGCGAGGTGAGCGTCGCAAAATTCTCCGTGTGGAGATAGAAACGGCCGACTGCGCTGCAAAAGCTGTCGCACTCGAGAAGCCGACCGACGAGGCATCGGCACGCCGTTTCCTTGCCACCTCCGGCCTGCTCGCTCTTATGCGTCAGCGCCCTTACGACATAGTGCCCAATCCTTGCGATACGGTTCGCGATATTTTTGTCACAGCAATCGACTCCGCCCCTCTGGCCTTTGATATGGCTCAAGCGGGCGGTTTTATGTTCGATAAAGCCGACTACGAAGCCGGTGTGGCAGTGCTCGATCTCATCTGTCAAGGCTCTGTGTACGTGAGCTATGGCGAAAATTGGACTGCCGGTGCACTCCGCGGTGCCGAGATGGTGAAGGTAGAAGGTCCTCATCCCGCAGGCAATGTGGGTGTGCAGATCGCGAATATAAAGCCCGTGAACAAAGGCGAGACCGTGTGGACTCTCGACCTTATCACACTTGGCCGTATCGGACATACATTGCGCACCGGGAAGTTTGATTCACGTACGGTAGTGGCCGTCACAGGTCCTGAGGTTCAGACCCCGACGCTCGTATCCACCGTGATGGGAGCACACGTTTCCGCCGTCTTGGGCTCGAATGTCGTGGCGAATGATCATCATCTGCGAGTGATTTCCGGCAATGTATTCACCGGCGAGGCTGTCAACCCTGCCGAAGGCTTCATGCACTTTCCCTATCGTCAGCTCACGGTCATAGCCGAAGGCGATGATGTGGACGAATTTATGGGTTGGGCTTCCGTGTCGCCTGCAAAGATGAGCAGCAGCCGCAGCTTCCCCGGGCACTTCTTCAAGCGCCTCTTCTCACCTGATGCCAGGCTGAACGGCGGCCGGCGCGCCATGATCATGAGTGGTCAGTACGAAAGCACCATGCCCATGGATATACTGCCCGAATACCTCATCAAAGCCATCCTTTCGCACAATATCGAGGATATGGAGAAGCTTGGTATCTACGAGGTGGCTCCCGAAGATTTTGCGGCAGCTGAATATGTCGACACCTCCAAGCTGCCCTTGCAGCAGATTGTGCGCGACGGCCTCGACTATCTGCGCAAAGAACTCGAATAAAATACTGTAGAACCATTCAATACCTTTCAGTTTTGGCTAAACTTAGAAAATATCTCGACAGCATAAAGCCCAACTTCGAGCCCGGAGGCAAATTGCAGGCCTTCCACTCGGTGTTCGACGGCTTCGAGACCTTCCTTTACACGCCGAAGACCACTTCGGCACCGTCGGGCGCTGTGCATATTCACGACAGCATCGACAGCAAGCGCACCATGATAATAGTGGTGCTCGCACTCCTGCCTTGCTTCCTCTTCGGCATGTACAATACGGGCTATCAGCATTGGCTCGCCCTTGGAGCAAGCGACTTTCCTTTCTGGCAACTGATGATCTATGGCTTCCTCACAATTTTGCCGCGAGTGCTTGTGGCCTATATAGTAGGTCTTGGCATTGAATTTGCCTTCGCACAGGTCAAGCATGAGGAAATACAGGAGGGCTTCCTCGTGACCGGCCTCCTTGTGCCCATGATATGCCCGGCCGAGGTGCCGCTGTGGATGCTCGCCGTGGCGGTGGCTTTCTCCGTAGTGTTTGTCAAAGAGGTGTTTGGCGGCACAGGCTACAATGTGCTTAACGTGGCACTCGTGACACGCGCCTTCCTCTTCTTCGCATATCCTGCAAGCATGTCGGGCGATAAAGTCTACGTGGCCACAGGTACTCCATTCGGTTTCGGTACAGCTCTTCCCGACACTTTCAGCGGAGCCACGCCTCTGGGGCAGATTGCCACGCAGAGTGGCCCCGATATTGTGCTGACCGGCATCAATGGACAGGCTATCGACACCTGGCAGGCTTTCCTCGGACTTATCCCCGGTTCATTCGGTGAGACATCCACACTCTGTATCCTGCTCGGAGCCGTGCTTCTGCTTGCCACCGGCATCGCGTCGTGGCGCATCATCGTGTCGGTGCTTGCCGGAGGCCTCTTCATGGGCTGGCTTGCCAACACCTTTGCCACGCCCACATACCCGGCTTCATATCTCTCGCCCGTTGATCAGCTGCTGCTCGGCGGCTTTGCTTTCGCGGCAGTCTTTATGGCTACCGACCCCGTGACTGCAGCCCGCACCACCGCAGGCAAGTATGTCTACGGCTTCCTTATCGGTGTGGTGGCCGTCCTTATCCGCACCTACAACAACGGCTATCCCGAAGGCGCTATGCTCGCCGTGCTGCTTATGAACTGCTTCGCACCTCTGATCGACTATTGTGTGGTACATGCCAATATGAAACGTCGTGCCAACCGTCTCACCGCTAAAACTTCCAGGTCATGAATAAGCAAAGCAATCTCTACACCATAATATATATAGTGGTGCTGGTGGTAGTGGTGGGTGCGGCTCTCGCCTTTACATCCATTTCGCTGAAGCCGCGTCAGATGGCCAATGCCGATGCCGATAAGATGCGACAAATACTCGCCAGCGTCAACATTGTGCCTGAAAAATCTGAGATTATCGCCGATTACGATAAATATATAGTGGATGCTTTCGTGGTCGATGCCGATGGCCGTCGCGTTGACTCCGAAATGAAAGCCTTCGATGTCAACGTGGCCGTGCAGAGCAAACTCGACTCCGACAAGCGTGTGCTTCCGGTTTACGAATGTAAGCTCGACAACGGTGCCGTGAAATATATCCTGCCCATGTACGGAGCCGGACTCTGGGGCCCGATCTGGGGCTATATTTCGGTAAATGCCGATGGGCAGAGCATCTTCGGTGCATACTTCGCACATCAGGGTGAGACTCCCGGCCTGGGCGCGGAAATAGAAAAGCCCGCATTCAGCAGCCGCTTTGAAGGCAAGAGCCTTATAAAAAATGGTGCGTTTATGCCCGTAGAAGTGGTGAAGGCCGGAATGTCGCCCAAGGGCGACAACGATTATGTCGACGGCGTGTCGGGTGGCACCATCACCAGCAAGGGCGTAAGCAGCATGATCGACAACTGCATCTCGCCTTACAGCGCTTTCCTCAAATCGCTTGCCGATAAATCAACCAAGTAAAACTTACTAACGATGTCGAATAAAAGCGTATTTTTCAATCCTTTCTCAAAGGACAACCCTGTAATCGTACAGATTCTCGGTATATGCTCCGTGCTCGCCGTCACGGCAAAGCTCGAGCCGGCGATTGTGATGGGCCTCTCGGTGATTGCGGTGCTTGCGTTCAGCAATGTGATAATATCACTGATACGCAACACAATACCCACCAATATCCGTATTATTGTACAGCTGGTGGTGGTGGCAGGCCTTGTGGTGATAGTCTCGCAGCTCCTTGAGGCTTACGCCTATGATGTGAGTAAACAGCTATCGGTGTTCATCGGTCTGATAATCACCAACTGCATCCTGATGGGCCGCCTTGAAGCATTTGCCATGGCCAACCGCCCCTGGCCATCTTTCCTCGATGGAGTGGGCAATGGTATTGGTTATGCCATAATCCTTATTATAGTAGGCTTCTTCCGCGAGCTCCTTGGCTCGGGAACTCTCTTTGGCCTGCAAGTGGTGCCCGACAGCTTCTATGAGGCCGGATATGTGAACAACGGCCTGATGATACTTCCCCCGATGGCACTCATTGTGGTGGCATGTATAATCTGGGTGCACCGGTCGTATAACAAAGATCTGCAGGACAAGCAGTAAGACTTAACAGACATATACCGATATGGAAAATCTAAATCTGTTCATCCGGTCGATTTTTGTCGACAACATGATATTCGCCTACTTCCTGGGCATGTGCTCATTTATAGCAGTGAGCAAAAATGTGAAGACGGCGTTCGGCCTCGGTGTGGCTGTGACATTTATGCTCACCATCACGCTCCCCATCAACTACCTGCTCGAGACCTACGTGCTCCGTCAAGGTGCGCTGGCATGGCTCAGCCCTGATTTCGCCGAAGTGGACCTCAGCTTTCTCTCTCTGATAGTGTTTATCGCCGTGATTGCATCGCTCACACAGCTTGTGGAGATGGTGGTGGAGAAATACGCCCCGGCCCTCTACGCGTCGCTCGGCATTTTCCTGCCCCTTATAGCCGTGAACTGCGCCATCCTCGGCGGCTCACTCTTCATGCAGCAGCGCGACTTTGCCTCGGTAGGCACCGCCGTGTGTGCAGGAGCAGGGTGGGGCATAGGCTGGCTTCTGGCAATCACCGCAGTAGCAGCGGTGCGCGAGCGTGTGGCCCAGTACTCCAATGTGCCGGCACCTCTTCGCGGAGTCGGCATCACATTTATAATAACAGCGCTCATGGGCATAGCCTTCATGAGCTTCCTCGGCATTAAAATCTGACAGACAGTATGCAGCTTAACATCATGGCTTGTGAGCTCGGCCATCAAGCGTGGCTCACCGTGTACGCCGGAGTAGGGTTCTTTCTCGGCGTGACTATATTACTGGTCATAGTGCTGCTCGTGGCCAAACGCTTCCTTGTGCAGAGCGGCGACGTGACAATAACCGTGAACTCCGACCGTAAGATTACCACACCGGCAGGCAAGTCGCTGCTGTCGACAATGGCCGATAACAATGTCTTTCTTCCATCGGCATGCGGTGGTAAGGGCAGCTGTGGTCAGTGTCGTGTACAGGTGCTCGACGGCGGCGGTGAGGCTCTTCCTACCGAAGGCGTGCATTTTACCCGCAAGGAGCTCAAGGAGCATTGGCGCCTGGCCTGTCAGGTGAAAGTGAAAAACGACCTCGACATCAAGGTGCCGGCTTCGGCTCTGAGTGTCAAGGAATGGGAGTGTGAGGTTATATCGAACCGCAATGTAGCCACCTTCATAAAGGAATTTATCGTAGCCCTGCCGGCCGGCGAGCACATGGACTTCATGCCGGGCTCCTACGCGCAGATTAAAATCCCGCCCTACGAGATGGACTATGACAAGGATATCGACAAGGACTTGATCGGCAGCGAATATCTCCCGGCCTGGGAGAAATTCGGGCTTTTCGGGCTGAAATGCCGCAACACCGAGACCACCGTGCGCGCCTACTCGATGGCCAACTATCCGGCCGAGGGCGACCGGATTATGCTCACCGTGCGCATTGCCACACCACCGTTCAAGCCGAAACCCGAAGTCGGCTTCCAGGATGTGATGCCCGGTATAGCGTCGAGCTACATTTTCTCGCTCAAACCCGGCGACAAAGTGGTGATGAGCGGTCCTTATGGCGACTTCCATCCCATCATCGACTCCAAGAACGAAATGATGTGGATAGGCGGCGGTGCCGGCATGGCTCCGCTCCGCGCCCAGATCATGCACATGACAAAGACCCTCAAGACCACCGACCGCACGATGAACTACTTCTACGGCGCACGTGCTCTCAATGAGGTGTTCTATCTCGACGACTTCCTGCAGCTTGAGAAGGAATATCCCAACTTCAAGTTCCACCTCGCCCTCGACAGGCCTGACCCTGCCGCCGATGCCGCCGGTGTGAAATATACCCCGGGCTTCGTGCACCAGGTGATCTACGACACCTATCTCAAAAATCACGAGAACCCGGAAGATATAGAGTACTACATGTGCGGCCCCGGCCCGATGAGCAATGCCGTGAACGGAATGCTCGACAGCCTCGGAGTGGATCCGGCGAGCATACACTATGATAACTTCGGTGGTTAAAAGGCGTGACGAGCATATAAAAAGCTCTAAAAGCAGCCACCGAAGCATGGCTAAGATTAAAAAAAAGGTGAGTATGTAGGCCTTTATTTGCCGAAAATGCTTATCTTTGCACACTGCAAGGGCTCACGGCGCACGCCGGCACCCGGCAAACAACATGAAGCACAACATTTGAAACATCTTTAAAATATAACCAAACGAATGAAAAGAGTCTATACATTCGGCGACGGCAAAGCCGAAGGTAACGCCGAAATGAGAAACCTCCTCGGAGGTAAGGGCGCTAACCTTGCCGAAATGAACCTCCTCGGAATGCCCGTTCCTCCCGGTTTCACCATCACCACTGAGGTCTGCAACGAATACACCCAGTATGGTCGCGACGAAGTGGTTTCCCGCATTAAGAAAGAAGTGGAAGAGGCTATCGCACACGTGGAAGCCCTTACCAACAAGAAATTCAACGATCCCGCCAATCCGCTGCTCGTATCCGTGCGCTCCGGTGCCCGCGCTTCGATGCCCGGTATGATGGACACCGTCCTCAACCTCGGTATGAACG
>JAMPHP010000001.1:668966-890639 GCA_023663365.1 Muribaculaceae bacterium
TGAACATCGGCCCGCAGCACCCCGCCACACACGGTGTGCTCCGCTTCCGCACCGCTGTAGACGGCGAGACCATCAAGAAAATCGACGTTTACTGCGGATATATCCACCGCGGCATAGAGAAGCTCTGCGAGAACCTCATGTATCCGCAGACCCTTCACTTCATGGACCGTATGGACTACTTCTCGGCCCATAACTACCACCACGCCCTGTGCATGCTCATCGAGAAGGCCGCCGGCATCGAAATCAGCCGTCGCGCACAGGTAATCCGCGTGATGATGGACGAGCTCTCGCGCATCGCCTCGCACTGCCTCTTCATCGGCACATACTGCATGGACCTCGGTGCCACCACCATGCTCTTCTACGCTCTGCGTGTGCGTGAGCAGATTCTCGACATCATGGAGAAGACCTGCGGAGCCCGCATGACATTCAACTACGACTGCATAGGCGGTGTGATGCAGGACATCGCTCCCGACTTCGCAGCCGACGTGAAAGCTCTTCTGGCAGTTCTTCCCAAGAACATCAAGGAATACAACGAAGTATTTACCGGCAATATCATCGCCCGCAACCGTATGGAAGGCGTGGGCGTGCTCTCGCGTGAGGATGCAATCGCCTACGGTATTACCGGACCTTCGGGCCGCGCTTCCGGCTGGGCATGCGACATGCGCAAGCTGCAGCCCTACAGCATCTATTCGGAGCTCGACTTCGAGGAAGTTGTTGCCACCGAAGGCGACTCTATGGCTCGCTTCAAATGCCGCATCCGCGAAATCGAAGAGTCGGCCAAGATTCTTGAGCAGCTCGTCGACAATATCCCCGACGGCGAATACTGCGTGAAGGTCCCCAAGATGATCAAGCTGCCCGTGGGTGCGTGGTTCCAGCTCACCGAAGGCTGCCGCGGCGCTTTCGGCCTCTATCTCGAGAGCGACGGCTCCACCAAGCCCTACCGCCTCAAGATTGCTCCTCCCTGCTTGCCTCAGGCATGTGTGGTCGATCACATCACCCGTGGACAGAAGATTGCCGACCTTATCACCATCGGCGGCTCGCTCGACTATATCGTGCCTGACATCGACCGCTAAGCACAGCCAACACAAAGCATTATCACAGAATCACAGCATATCATTAATAAACCACTATGCAAGATTTATCTTTCATCACCACGTGGATCGACAACTCGCTCCGCGCCCTTATGCCCGGCTGGCTCACCGTGACGGTGGAGTGCCTCCTTATCGGCGTGGGTCTGCTGCTTGTCTACGCCCTGCTGGCTCTTTTCTATATATACTACGAGCGCAAGCTCTGTGCTGCGTTCCAGTGCCGACTCGGCCCGAACCGCGTAGGTCCCTGGGGGCTGCTGCAGTCGTTCGCCGATATGTTCAAGATGCTCATCAAGGAGATTATTCATCTTAACCATATCGACCGCTTCCTCTTCGGCCTTGCTCCCTATCTTGTGATTATCGCCTCGATGCTTGCCTTCGCATGTCTGCCCTGGGCGAACGGTATTCAGGTAATCAACTTCAACATAGGCATTTTCTTCCTCATCGCCGTATCGTCGATCGGTGTGCTTGGTATCCTCCTTGCCGGCTGGTCGTCGAACAATAAGTTCACCCTCATCGGTTCGCTTCGCTCGGGTGCCCAGATGGTGAGCTACGAGCTCTCTATCGGCCTCTCTGTGATTACTATGGTGTGCCTTGCCGGCACTATGTCGGTGGAGGGAATTGTGGCAGAGCAGAGCGACCTCTGGTTCATCTTCAAGGGTCATATCCCCGCCATCATCGCTTTCATCATCTATATGATTGCCGGTACGGCCGAGACCAACCGTGGCCCGTTCGACCTTCCCGAGGCTGAGAGTGAGCTTACCGCCGGTTACCACACCGAATATTCGGGTATGCACTTCGGCTTCTTCTACCTGGCCGAGTACCTGAACCTCTTCATCGTGTCGGGCGTTGCCGCCACACTCTTCTTCGGTGGCTGGATGCCCCTCCACATCCCCGGCTGGGACGGATTTAACCACATCATGGACTTCATTCCTTCGATAGTATGGTTCCTCGGCAAGGCATTCGTGCTTTCGTTCGTGATCATCTGGTTTAAGTGGACATTCCCCCGTCTGCGTATCGACCAGCTCCTCTCGCTGGAGTGGAAGTATCTCCTCCCCATCAATCTCGTCAACCTCGTGCTGATGGTGCTTATCATCACACTCAACTGGCACTTTTAATTAAAGCAATACCTCACCCCAAGATAATCTCTGACAATGAGCGATATTAAAGGCAAAATCGCACAGGTAATCGGCCCGGTGGTCGACGTCTCTTTTGAAGGCGACGCCGGAAACATCATCCCGCCGATCTACACCGCTTTGAAAATCGACCGTGAAGACGGCACTGAACTAATCCTCGAAGTAGAGCAGCATATCGGTGAAGACACCGTGCGCTGCGTGGCTATGGAAAGTACCGACGGCCTCCGTCGCGGTATGCCCGTGGTTAACCTCGAGCGCCCGATTGCCGTTCCGACCGGCGACCAGATTAAAGGCCGTCTGCTCAACGTGGTGGGTGAGGCTATCGACAAGCTCCCGCCTCTCAAGCGCGAAAATCTGCGTGCCATCCACCAGCCCGCGCCCGAGTTCGAGGATCTTACCATAGGCACCGAAATCCTCGCCACCGGTATCAAGGTGATCGACCTTCTCGAGCCGTATAGCAAGGGTGGTAAAATCGGCCTTTTCGGTGGTGCCGGTGTGGGCAAGACCGTGCTCATCATGGAGCTTATCAACAATATCGCAAAAGGTCACGACGGCTTCTCGGTGTTCACCGGTGTGGGCGAGCGTACCCGCGAGGGTAACGACCTCCTCCGCGAGATGATCGAGAGCGGCGTCATGAAGTACGGCGAGAAGTTCAAGGAAGGCATGGAGAAGGGCGAATGGAATCTTAAGGATGTCGACGTAGACCACCTTAAAGATTCACAGGCAACCCTCGTGTTCGGCCAGATGAACGAACCGCCGGGCGCACGTCTGCGTGTGGCTCTGTCGGGTCTTACCGTGGCAGAGCAGTTCCGCGACCAAGGTGCCGGCGGTAAGGACGTGCTCCTCTTCATCGACAACATCTTCCGCTTCACTCAGGCCGGTTCTGAGGTGTCGGCTCTTCTCGGCCGTATGCCCTCGGCAGTAGGTTATCAGCCTACACTTGCTTCCGAGATGGGTGCTCTTCAGGAGCGTATCACATCTACGAAGAACGGTTCGATTACTTCGGTTCAGGCTATATATGTGCCTGCCGACGACCTTACCGACCCGGCTCCGGCTACTACCTTCAACTTCCTCGACGCCACCACGGTGCTCTCGCGTAAGATTGCCGAGCTCGGTATCTACCCCGCCGTGGATCCGCTCGAGTCCACTTCGCGTATTCTCGACCCCAATATCATCGGAGAGGAGCACTACAACACCGCACAGGCTGTGAAGCAGCTCCTCCAGAAGTACAATGAGCTTCAGGATATCATCGCCATCCTCGGTGTGGACGAGCTCTCCGACGACGACAAACTCGTCGTTGCCCGTGCCCGCCGTGCACAGCGCTTCCTCTCCCAGCCTTTCCACGTGGCAGAGCAGTTCACCGGCCTCCCCGGTGTGATGGTGCCTCTGAGCGAGACTATCCGCGGCTTCAAGATGATACTCTCGGGTGAGATGGACGAGTATCCCGAGCAGGCCTTCCTCAACGTCGGCACTATCGACGAAGCTATCGAGAAGGGCAAGAAGCTCCTCGCAGAAGTTAAGTAATCAAGATCACGTACGCATCACACTTTCATGCCATCCACAATGACACTCCGCATAATTTCAGCACAAGAGATACTCTTCACGGGCGATGTAAGTTCTGTCACGCTCCCCGGCAGTATGGGCGAGTTCACAGTGCTCCGCAATCACGCCTCGCTTCTTGCCACGCTCACGGCCGGGACGGTGAAGTATGTCGATGCCGCAGGAGCCGAGCAGAGCACTGCTATCGGCGGTGGAGTAGTGGACGTGGACAGCAATGTAGTTTCGGTGTGCGTATATTGAAATAAGCTATGATCCGTATCAAGATATTCACTATATGCCTGCTGGCGCTCCTGGCCGCCACGGTGTGCGCAAAGGCCGAGACAGCTCCGGCTATCGCTGCCGCCGAGGCCGCTGCCGACAGTGCCGAGAAGAAAATCAACCCCAAGGAGATTATCTTCGAGCACCTTCTCGACGGCTACGGATGGGAAGTGCCCTTCGACCATCACCACCGCATACCCCTGCCGGTGATTGTGTATGCCTCCGATGGCTGGCACTGCTTCTCGTCGGGTCGGCTTGACCACGGACACTCCTATACCGACGGCAATTGTACTTTTAAAATCGCCGGTGCCGGAAGCAAGTATAAAGGTAAGGTTGTGGAGATAGTCAATGGCGAGGAAATTCGTCCGCTCGATATCTCTATCACAAAGAACGTGTGCGCCCTTTTCATCACCATATTCCTTGTAGGCGGTGTGATGATATGGCTTGCCCGCTTCCATAAGAATCATCCTTTCAAAGCTCCGCGCAAAGGGCTCGGTGCAGTCGAGGTGTGCGTGACTTTCGTCTACGACGGCGTGATCAAACCCATCCTCGGTCCGCAGGCCAAGCGCTTCGCACCCTATCTGCTCTCGGTGTTCTTCTTCATCCTTGTGATGAACCTGCTCGGCCTTGTGGTGATATTCCCCGGCGGTGCCAATCTTACCGGCAATATCGCCGTGACACTCGTGCTGGCTGTGTGCACTTTCCTTGTCACCAACATCTTCGGCAACAAGCACTACTGGAAGGAAATCTTCTGGCCTGACGTACCCATGTGGCTCAAGGTGCCCCTGCCGATTATGCCCGTAATCGAGATTTTCGGTATGTTCACCAAGCCGGCAGCGCTCACGGTGCGTCTGTTCGCCAACATGATGGGCGGCCACATGATAGTGATTACACTCACTCTGCTCATCTTCATCTTCTCGGCCATCAGCCCCGTAGCCGGAGGTGCCGCCACTGTGGTATCGCTGTTCTTCTCGATATTCATGCTGCTCATCGACGTGCTTGTGAGCTTCATCCAGGCATACGTGTTCACCATGCTTTCGGCAATCTTCATTGGCATTGCTCAGGAAAAGGAGCATGAAGAACATGCCGACGAACACAAGAGCGTGGGCAAGCAGATTGTGGATACACTCATTTAAGATAATTCTAAAACAAAACAACAATACTAAAACTCAAAGAACTATGTTAGGACTTTTAGCAGAAATCGCTCCCGTATTGGGACTCGGCGCCTCCATCGGCGCTGCAATCGCAGCCATCGGCGCAGGTATCGGTATCGGTAAAATCGGCGCCTCCGCTATGGAAGCTATCGCTCGTCAGCCCGAAGCATCCGGCGACATCCGAAGCAACATGATTGTGATTGCCGCCCTCGTCGAAGGTGTGGCCCTCTTCGCTGTGATTGTCTGCGCTCTTTCGCTCTTCCTCTAATTCACGACTCTTTCGCGCTGATTAAATGGAACTATTCACTCCCGATTTCGGCCTGATATTCTGGATGTTCGTGGCCTTCGGCGTACTCTTCCTCATCCTGTGGAAGTTCGCCTGGCCCATGATCCTCAAGAGTGTCGACAGCCGTGCCGACCTCATCGACAAGGGTGTGGAATATGCCCAGGCGGCTAAGCAACAGCTCGACAATGCCCGCCAGGAAGCCGAATCTTACCTCAACGACGCCCGTCGCCAGCAGGCCGATATGCTCCGCGAAGCCGACAAGATGAAAACTCAGATCATCGAGCAGGCTCGCGTGGCTGCTCAGGCCGAAGCACAGAAGGTGATGGACAACGCCAAACTTCAGATTCAGCAGCAGCAAAAAGAAGCTCGCCAACAATTCCGCAACCAAGTGAGCGATTTCGCCCTCCAGATCGCAGGCAAAATCGTGCACAACCAGATGCAGCAGGATGCCGCCCAGAACAAACTGGTCGACTCCATGCTCGATGAGATTGAAAAGAACAACTAAGCTATGGACAAAGGTCTTATTCCCCGCCGATATGCCAAGGCTCTCTATGAGGTAGCTGCCGGGCGCAGTGCCGATGCATCGGTCTACGCGCTCATGCAGAAGCTCTCCGATGCTTTTGCCGCCGAGAAAGAGCTCGGGTCTACCGTGGCAAATCCCTTTATCGCCACGGCCGATAAGGTAAAGCTCCTCACCGAGGCCGCCGGTGGCGCCGAAGCTGCCGGCAATGCAATGTATCAGGACTTCCTCAAGCTCCTGGCACAGAACAAGCGCCTCGACATGGCGAGGGATATCGCACTGGCATACATAGCTCTCTACCGCAAGGAGCACAGCATCTACCGCGTGAGTGTGGTGAGTGCCGCTCCTCTCGGCAGCAAGGAGCGAGAGCGCCTCGAGGCCGTCATTGCCAAGCATGTGGGCGAGGGCACCATGGAGTACGACTACACTGTGGATCCCGCCCTCATCGGTGGCTTTACCGTGACTGTCAACTCGGAGCGCCTTGATGCCTCTGTGGCAAACACGCTCAAGCAGATGCGACTCCAGCTCCTCGGATGATTTCTTTTCGACACCCTTTTTTATCAACCGTCAGCAAGTTCAACCCCAATAAATGAAAAATCCCAGCGAGATTTCAGAAGTATTGAAGCAACAGCTCGAGAACGTCAATTCAAAGGTGACTTTCGAGGAAGTCGGCACCGTGCTTGACGCGGGCGACGGCGTTGCCCACGTGTATGGCCTCGACAATGTAGGCGCCAACGAGCTCGTAGAGTTCGAGAACGGCGTCAAAGGCGTGGCTATGAACCTTGAGGAGAGCAACGTCGGCGTTATTCTCCTCAACGACGTCAACAAAGTCACCGAAAACATGACCGTGCGGCGTACCGGCGAGATTGCCTCCATCCCTGTGGGCGAAGGCTTGCTCGGGCGCGTCATCAATATCCTCGGCGAGCCCATCGACGGCCGCGGTCCTATCGGTGGCGAGCTCTTCCGCCTCCCCCTCGAGCGCAAGGCTCCCGGTGTAATCTACCGCCAGCCCGTTACCCAGCCGCTGCAGACCGGCCTTAAGGCTATCGATGCCATGGTGCCCATCGGTCGTGGTCAGCGCGAGCTCATCATCGGCGACCGCCAGATCGGTAAGACCGCCATCGCCATCGACACTATCATCAACCAGCGCAGCAACTACGAAGCCGGCAAGCCGGTGTACTGCATCTACGTGGCCATCGGTCAGAAGGCATCGTCGATAGCTGCCATCGTTGAGACCCTCCGCCAGCACGGAGCCCTCGACTACACCGTGGTCGTAGCCGCCACCGCTTCGGAGTCGGCCGCTATGCGCTACTTCGCTCCCTTTGCGGGCGTAGCCATCGGCGAGTTCTTCCGCGATACCGGCCGCGATGCCCTCATCGTGTACGACGACCTCTCGAAGCAGGCTGTTGCCTACCGTGAGGTGTCGCTCATCCTCAAGCGCCCCTCGGGCCGCGAGGCATACCCCGGCGATATTTTCTACCTCCACTCGCGCCTGCTCGAGCGTGCTGCCAAGATTATCGACAATCAGGAAGTGGCATCGCAGATGAACGACCTCCCCGAGCCTCTCAAGCCCCTGGTGAAAGCCGGTGGTTCGCTCACGGCTCTTCCTATCATCGAGACACAGGCCGGCGACGTTTCGGCATACATCCCCACCAACGTGATTTCTATCACCGACGGTCAGATATTCCTCGAGACAGCGCTCTTCAACCGCGGTATCCGCCCCGCCATCAACGTGGGTATCTCCGTGTCGCGTGTGGGTGGCAACGCTCAGGTCAAGGCCATGAAGAAAGTTGCCGGTACTCTAAAGATTGACCAGGCACAGTTCCGTGAGCTTGAGTCCTTCACAAAGTTCGGCGGCGATATGGACGCTGTCACAGCCCGCGTCATCGACAAGGGCCGCAAGAACGAGCGCCTGCTCATCCAGCCTCAGTACCGCCCCATGCCCGTGCAGCAGGAGATCGCCATCATCTACTGTGGCGTGAACGGCCTGCTCGAGAACGTGCCCCTCGCCGAGGTGGCCGAGTTCGAGAAGCAGTTCCTCCAGCTCCTCGAGGCCAAGCATGCCGACGATGTTCTGGCCGAGCTCGCTAAAGGCAAGCTCACCGACGATGTGGCCGCCAAGCTCACCGCCGCAGCAAAGGACGTTGCAGCGCGCTTTCAGGCCAAGTGATACCCATATCCCTAACAGACCGCATTAAGCATACCCCATCCAATAAACCAATCACCCCTCAATGGCAACCCTACGTGAACTAAAAGGACGTATCGGCTCGGTAGCCTCTTCCGAGAAGATTACCGGAGCTATGAAAATGATTTCATCCGCCAAGATGCACAAGGCGGAGGGAGTCCTGCGCCGTTTGCAGCCCTTCCGCCAGTGTGTGCAGACGGTGATTGGCAACCTTCTGTCGTCCGACGCCGCCGTCAGCTCGCCGCTGACGGCGCGCCGCCCGGCTGTGAGCCGAGCCGCCATTGTGGTGCTCGGTAGCGACGACGGCCTCTGCGGTGCCTACAACGTGAATATCTTCAAAGGCCTGCTCGAGAGCATTGCCGCTCTCCGCGCCGAAGCCGGTGCCGATGTGGCCATCGAGATAGTGCCGGTGGGCAAGAAGATGCGCCGCGCCGTGGAGCGCATAGCCGTCGGCGACCCTCACCTGAGCATCGCCCCGCAGGCAGAGGTCGACTCCAAGAGCGATGGCGATGCCGTGAAGGCTTTCGCCCGCACCTTCGAGGAGCGTTTTCTCTCGGGAGAGCTCGACAGGGTAGTGCTGCAGTATATGCACTACTATTCGGCCGGCCGTCAGCGCCTCGTGTGCGAGACCTACCTGCCGGTGTCGCAAGATGCTCTTGCAGGAGCTTCCGCAGCAAAAGGCGAAGGGCGCCCCTACCTCTTCGAGCCCGACGCCGCCACCATCTTCGGCACCGTGCTGCCGATGTACCTGCTGTCGGTGATGCAGCAAGCATTCGCCGAAAACCGCGCCAGTGAGCAGGCTGCGCGTGTGATGGCAATGCAAAGTGCCAACGACAACGCTCAGAAGCTCCTTGAGCAACTTCAGCTTGAATATAATAAACTGCGCCAGCAAGGCATCACCACCGAGCTGCTCGACATCGTCGGCGGCCAGGCGCGCGACTGACCTCGCGGGGCGCACACAGCATAGAAATAACATCGTAACACTCAATCGAAACATTAATTCATGGGTAGCGTAAAAGAATATTTTTCAACGTTAGGCACCGGCATCGCAAGCCTTCTCAAGGGCATGAAGGTGACCGGCAAGGAGTTTGTCACTCCCAAAATCACGGAGTGCTATCCTGAGAACCGCCTCACGCACCATCCGGCAGAGCGCTTCCGCGCACAGCTCAAATTTGTGTACGACAGCGAGGGCAACCACAAGTGCATCGCCTGCGGCAGCTGCGAGCGCAACTGCCCCAACGGCACCATCTCTATCGAGAGCCGTATGGTGACCACACCCCAGGGCACCAAGAAAAAGAAGCTCGACAAGTACTTCTACGACCTTGGCAGCTGCACCTTCTGCCAGCTCTGTGTCACCAACTGCCCCACGGCTGCTATCGAGTTCGACAACGACTTCGAGCAGGCCGTGTTCACCCGCTCCAAGCTCGTCAAGCAGCTCAACTATCTCCCCGAGAAAGAAGAGCCGGAACCCACCCCCGAGGAGCTTGCCAAGATTGAGGCCGAACGTCAGGCCAAGATAGCTGCTGCAAAGGCCGCTGCTGCCGCAAAGAAAGCCGCCGCCGAAGCTGCCGCCAAGGGTGCCGACGACTCTAAAGAAGAAAATAAATAAACCGATATATGGATTCAGTAGGAAGTTTAATCTTGTATTTTATCGTCGCTCTGGCGATGATAGTCTTCTCAGTGATGGCCGTAACGACGCGTAAGATCCTGCGTGCCGCCACCTACCTGCTGTTCACGCTTTTTGCCGCCGCCGTGGTCTACTTCATGCTCGACTATGAGTTCCTCGGTGCCGTTCAGATAGCTGTGTACGCCGGTGGTATCGTGGTGCTCTTCGTCTTTGCCATCCTTCTTACGAGCCGTCCCGGCGACAATACCGAGCGCCTCACCTCGCGCTCGCGAGTGCTCGGCGGAATCGCAGCCGTGGCCATGCTGCTTATAGCAGGCTATGCGCTTGTGAGCCGCTGTGCCGTGGCATTCGCTTCGAAGCCGGCGATGGACGCCCCCGACATGCAGACCGTAGGCACGGCCCTCCTGGGCTCCGGTGCCGGTGAGTATCTGCTGCCCTTCGAGGCCGTCAGCGTACTGCTGCTCGCTTGTATAATAGGTGGTGTCGTAATCGCCCGTAAACGTTGATTGCTATGGAAATAACAGCTATATACTATTTAGTGCCCGCGCTGATAATGTTCTGCTGCGGTGTTTACGGTTTCATCACCCGCAAAAACATGATTGCCATGCTGATATCGCTGGAGCTCATGCTCAATGCAGTGGATATCAACTTCGTGGTGTTCAACCGCTTCCTTTATCCCGAGCAGATGGAGGGCATGTTCTTCACCCTCTTCGCAATAGCTATCGCCGCAGCGGAGACCGCTCTGGCAATCGCTATCATCATCAACATTTTCCGAGCCGCCAAGAATATCGACGTGCGCTCGCTTAACGAAATGAAATTCTAAGCGCCATGGATGTCACAATTCCTGTTCTGATACTTGCCATCCCGCTGTTTATGTTCGTCTTCCTCGGCCTGTTGGGCATGAAGATGAGCCATAAGCTGGCCGGAACCCTCGGCACATTGGGTATGGGCACTGTGCTGGTGCTGTCGTACCTCACAGCCTTCACCTACTTCTTCAGCGGCGCTCCCGAGTTTGTCAACGCCGCCGGCGAGCGTCTCCAGTATATGGTCTTCGACCAGACCTGGCTGCAGTTCACCGAAAAGCTCATCATCAAAATCGGCTTCCTGCTCGATCCCATCTCTGCCATGATGCTTGTGGTGATCACCACCATCTCCTTCATGGTGCACCTCTACTCTATGGGATATATGCGCGACCACCACGGAGTGTATGAGCACGGTTTCCAGCGTTTCTACGCTTTCCTGTCGCTCTTCAGCTTCTCGATGCTCGGCCTCGTAGTAGCTCCCAACATCTTCCAGATGTATATCTTCTGGGAGCTCGTGGGTGCATCGTCGTATCTGCTCATCGGCTTCTACTACATCAAGCCCTCGGCAGTGTCGGCATCGAAGAAGGCCTTCATCGTGACCCGCTTCGCCGACCTCGGCTTCCTCATCGGTATCCTCGTGCTCTCGTACTATACCGGCACCTTCAACTTCACCGAGCTCACCTCTGTGCCTGTCGAAGGCATGGCCGGCGTATTCCAGGTAAATGAAGGCACCGCCGAAGGTATCCGCAGCATCTTCCGGAGCAGCGCCGCTCCCGTGTTTATGGGCGGCTCGGTGCTCACTTGGGCTCTCGTGCTCATCTTCATGGGCGGCATGGGTAAGTCGGCGATGATGCCTCTGCACATCTGGCTTCCCGACGCTATGGAAGGTCCCACCCCTGTGTCGGCCCTCATCCACGCCGCCACCATGGTCGTGGCCGGTGTCTACCTCGTGGCCCGTCTCTTCCCCCTCTACCTCATGGAGACCACATCGCTCGAGATTATCACCGTGGTAGGTGCCATCACCGCCTTCTACGCCGCAGTAGTGGCCTGCACACAGATCGACATCAAGCGTGTGCTCGCTTTCTCCACAATCTCGCAGATTGCATTCATGATGGTGTCGCTCGGTGTGGCACGTCCTGAGTTCCACCACGGCCTCGGCTACATGGCGTCGATGTTCCACCTCTTCACACACGCCATGTTCAAGGCTCTGCTCTTCCTCGGTGCCGGCGCCCTTATCCACGCCATCGGCTCGAACGACTACACCGCCATGCACGGCCTGCGCAAGCACATGCCCATCACACACTGGACATTCCTCATCGGCTGCCTCGCCATTGCCGGTATCATACCCTTCTCGGGCTTCTTCTCCAAGGACGAAATCCTCAGCAGCTGCCTCGGCTACAGCTGGGTTGCCTACCTGTGGATGTCGATGGTTGCCGGCCTGACCGCCTTCTATATGTTCCGCCTCTACTACCTCATCTTCTGGTGGAAAGAGCATAAAACTCCCGAAGGCCACCACGCACCCCACGACCAGCCTTGGACGATGTCGCTCCCGCTCATCATCCTTGCTGCCGTATCGTGCGTTGCCGGCTTTATCCCCTTCGGCGAACTCGTGACATGGAACGGCCACCCCTACGACTTCATGGCACACTTCGACTGGAGCGTTGCCTCTGTCAGCCTCGTGGTTGCCATCCTCGGTATAGGACTGGCTACGGTGATGTACCGCAAGGAGAACGCCCTCCCCGAGAAGTTCCGCAAGGCACTGCCTGCCCTGTGGACATGGAGCCACCACCGCTTCTACTGGGATGAACTCTATATGTTTATCACCCACAAAATCATCTTCAACGGCATCTGCCGCCCGCTGGCCTGGTTCGACCGCCACATCATCGACGGCACCATGGACTCCTTCGCCGTGGTCACCAACAAGGCATCGGAGGCTATCAAGCCCCTCCAGTCAGGCCAGATTCAGATGTATGTGTGGTACTATCTCATCGGTGCTCTTGCCCTTGGCGGCATCACGGTGCTCTGCCTGATCTGAAGCTGAAACACACTTCTCACCTAATCAAAACCAATCACGATGTTTTCAAATATATTAATCTACTTCGTAGTGATCCCGCTGCTGATGCTTGCGGGAGTAGGGCTTTGCCGCAACGTGCGCCAGATCCGCGCCGTGGCAGTGGTAGGTTCTACCGCACTGATTGCCCTGTCGGTGGTGGTGCTGCTCCAGTATCTTGACCTTCGTCAGGCAGGCGAAGCCGCTCCGATGCTCTTCACCGACTCGTGGACGTGGTTCGCGCCTCTGAATATCAACCTCGCCGTAGGTGTCGACGGCATCTCGATAGCGATGCTTCTTCTGTCGTCGATCATCCTCTTCACCGGCTCCTTCGCCTCATGGACCATCGCCCAGCCCAAGGAGTTCTTCCTTTGGCTCATCCTGCTCTCGCTCGGTGTGTTCGGCTTCTTCATCTCGGTGGACCTCTTCACCATGTTCATGTTCTATGAGGTTGCCCTCATCCCTATGTACCTCCTCATCGGCGTGTGGGGCTCGGGCCGCAAGAACTACTCGGCCATGAAGCTCACCCTGATGCTCATGGGTGGCTCGGCCTTCTTGATGCTCGGTCTCATCGGCATCTACTACCACTCGGCACCCGCCGGCCAGCCCCTCACATGGAATATCCTTGAGATTGCCGCTCACGATGCCATCCCCCACGGCTGGCAGAGCTTCCTCTTCCCGATGACCTTCGTGGGCTTCGGCGTGCTGGGCGCAATGTTTCCCTTCCACACATGGAGCCCCGACGGCCACGCTTCGGCCCCCACGGCAGTGTCGATGCTCCACGCAGGTGTGCTCATGAAGCTCGGCGGCTACGGCTGCTTCCGTGTGGCTATCTACCTGATGCCCTACGCAGCTAAGGAGCTCTCTTTCATCTTCCTTATCCTCACCGGCATCTCGGTGGTCTACGGTGCCTTCTGCGCCTGCGTCAAGACCGACCTCAAGTATATCAACGCCTACTCTTCGGTGTCGCACTGCGGCCTGGTGCTCTTCGCCATTCTCATGCTCAACACCACCGCAATGACAGGTGCCATCATGCAGATGCTCTCGCACGGCCTCATGACAGCCCTCTTCTTCGCACTCATCGGTATGATCTACGGTCGCACACACACACGCGAAATCACCCAGATGGGCGGCATGATGCAGATCCTGCCTTACCTCTCGGTGTGCTACGTGATTGCCGGTTTCGCATCGCTCGGCCTCCCCGGCCTCTCGGGCTTTGTGGCTGAGATGACAATCTTCGTAGGCTCCTTCAAGGCCGGTATGGCCGAGTACCTCGCCGGCGAAGGCTCGCTCCGCCTCGTGTTCACCATCGTGGCTTGCTGCTCGATTGTGATCACTGCGGTCTACATCCTCCGCGTGGTGGGCAAGCTCCTCTTCGGCCCCGTCTACGACGACCATCACCGCACCCTCACCGATGCCACATGGTGGGAGCGTTTCTCCACAGCAGCACTCATCGTGTGTGTGGCTGCCATCGGTTGCTTCCCCAACTTCTTTGTCAACCTGATTAAAACGACCTTCAGCCCCGAGATTTTCGCCGTGCTTGGTATGTAATAAGTAATAAAGACCAATGGATTACTCACAGTTTTTAGCTATGAAGCAAGAGATCGCCCTGCTGGTGGTCTTCCTGCTGGTATTCCTCTATGATACCTTCATGCCTAAGTCGTCGCAGAAAGGGCTACCCGTGTTCACCGTCGTGCTCACGCTCCTTGCCACCGCTGCCGGCTTCTGCATCCACTGCCTCGGCTCCGACACCCACGTGGTGGCCTTCGCAGGCATGTACGAGACCTCGGCCGTGATTGCTGCCATCAAGGGCATCCTCAACGTGGGCGTTGTCATCGTCCTTATCCAGTCGATCAAGTGGGCCAACGGCGAGAACATGCTCATGCGCCGCGGCGAGTTCTACGAGCTCCTGCTGGTGACACTCTTCGGCATGTACCTCATGATCTCGGCACGTCACTTCCTGCTCTTCGTCATCGGCCTTGAGTGCGCCTCGCTGCCCCTTGCAGCCATGGTGGCGCTCGACAAGAATCGCTACGAAAGCCACGAGGCCGCCGTCAAGTATATCCTCACCGCCGTGTTCTCCTCGGCAGTGTTCATGATGGGTCTGTCGTTTGTCTACGGCCTCACCGGCTCGCTCTACTTCGAGAACATCTACTTCGCCCTCACCGGCAGCGTCAACACCATGCTCATCATCGCCGTGGCATTCGTGATCTCGGGTATCGGCTTCAAGCTCTCGCTTGTGCCCTTCCACCTATGGACTGCCGACGTATATCAGGGCGCGCCCACTTCGGTCACCTCTTACCTCTCGGTGATCTCCAAGGGTGCCGCAGCTTTTGCCTTCCTCGTGATTATGGCACAGGTGTTCGGCGCCATCTACTCGCAGGTGTGGGAGTGGATGCTCTATGCACTCATCATCCTCACCATCACCGTAGGTAACCTCTTCGCCATCCGCCAGCGCAATATGAAGCGCTTCCTCGCCTTCTCGTCGATCTCGCAGGCGGGCTACATCATGCTCGGCGTTATTGCCTACAACGCCATGGGCATGGCCGCGCTGATGTACTATATCCTCGTGTACATCTTCTCCAACCTCGCCGCCTTCGGCGTGATCGGAGCTATCGAGAACGCCACCGGCCGTGTGTCGATGGACGACTACCGCGGTCTCTACCGCACTAACCCCCGCCTGTCGTTCTGCATGATGCTGGCAATGTTCTCACTCGCCGGTATTCCTCCCTTCGCAGGCTTCTTCTCGAAGTTCTTCATCTTCACCGGTGCCATCAACCAGGGCTCGGTAGCAATCTACGTGCTGGTGCTCATCGCCCTTATCAACACCATCATCTCGCTCTACTACTACCTCCTGGTAGTGAAGGCGATGTTTATCAGTGAAGATGAGTGCGTGATACACAACTTCCGCTCAGCTTTCAGCGAGCGCCTCGGCCTCTGGATCACAGTGGCAGGCATCATCGGCCTCGGCATCGTAAGCTACTTCTATAGCAGCCTCCTCGACATGGCCGCCGACAGCTCCATCAACATGTACTTCATCGGCTGATAAGCCGCTCGAATAAGCTATCCTCAGCGCTCCGACTGCACCGCAGCCGGAGCGCTTGACGTTTTTGCGGCACATTTTGCGCAGCACTTATAATTTTTAATTTATAACTTATAATTTATAACTTATAACGGCACAAGCCGTAAAACAGGTGCATGGCCTTATTCGTAGTTGACCTGCATCGCAGGTCTTCAAGACCTTAGCCTTGGGTGATAGCTCGAAGAGCGGACACCCAAGGTACAAGCCAACAATCTAATTTACAGACCCCTGGCAGGGGGTCGCAAGACGGTCCTCGTACGCGCCTCCCACCCCCTGTCAGGGGTGTGGATATACTATGTTGCTGAAAATATGAGGTTTACACCCCGCGGACTTCAACCTCACGCTAAGATTGCACGACTTGCCAAGGCAGGTCTCCTGACGACATGAGTTTTGTGCACCGTTGTTTCGGCTTGTGCCATTTTTCGCACCGCGATAGATTTCTTGTTAAGCGCGAGAAATCGGCAATGGCACGAAGATTTTCCGGCTTTTTGAGTCTTCATGTCACAAGCCGAAATGGCGGTGCACAAGGTGCCGCGAAGCGGCTGACTATCGTTAGCCCCACACTGCTATGTGTGGGGGCTGATTGTGAGTTGGTTAAGGGTGTCTCGAAGAGACTGTTGGCGCATCAGCGTCCCAATAGTCCCTTCGGGACATGTCGTTTTATAATCAATTGTACCTCACACAAATAGTGTGAGGCTAACAGGATTAAGCCGCGTCGCGGCACTTCTTTGCAAATGACCGGCTTTACTGCTTGTGCCGTCTTCACCTTTCCCGGGTTCGGTAATCGCCTTTAGCGCTTGCGCAGCAAGATACTGCCCTTGGGCGCTTGCGCAGCAAGAATTCTGCCACAGCGAAAAAAAATTTCGACTTTTTTAGTCTTCACCTTTCCTGGGTTCTGTAATCGCCTTTGGCGCTTGCGCAGCAAGATACCCCACTGTAGGTGGTGGCGGATAGGGAAATCCGCCACGGCGAATGGTCCGCCACGGCGTAGAAATGCTAGAAATCCGCCATGGCACACGATTAACGAACATTAACAATTGGGGATGGGGTAATTGCAAAAAAATGTATAATTTTGCAGTGGCTATGCAAAGCCCGTTCTAAGTTCTTTCTCCAGCTCGATGATACCATCATTACATTTTACTTTTCCTTGACCGCTTGGCGCATCCGCGCCCGGCTTCATCGTGCTTAAACCTGCACTTAAACTAAATCAATCAATATTCAAAGTTCTCTTAATTCATTTCTTATGAAAAGATTTCTACTTTTCTTATTCCTTGCCCTTACCCTCGGATCGGTAGGGGCATGGGCGGAGACGTTTAAACTCGTCACGTCCGAATCCGACATCGAAGTTGGCGGGGAGTACCTTATTGTTCATAAAGCCAAATCATGGGCAATGGGTGCTCAAAATGGCAATTATCGATCGTATGTAAGCGTAACAATTGACGGTGATAAAATCGAGATAGCCAACGAAGCAGTATCCGTAGTTACAATTGAAGAATCCGGAAATGCTAATTTTCCCTACATGTTAAGTGTTTCTGATGCCGGTACTAAAGAATACTTATATAATGGGGGTAGTACAAGTAACTATCTCAAGACTACATCTTCTAAAACTACTCAAACTGCATTTTCTTCTATTAGTTTAGGAAGCGAAGGTGTCGCTATAATCAAGTTTAATAAGCAGAATAAAAATTCAGTTAATTTTCAGCTGCAAGTAAATGACGTGAACGGAGCTGATCGTTTTTCTTGCTATGCAAACACTCAAACGAACTGCTACCTCTATAAGAAAGAATCAAATCTCACTCCTGTCACACTCTCGTTCGAGTATGCTGCTTACGAAGTAACAGAGGGTGAAAGTCTGAATGTTGCTGTGCAGGATGCTCCTGAAGGCTCTACGGTAAGCTATACTTCATCGAATACCGATCTCGCTACAGTAGATGAATCTACTGGTACTGTGAAAGCTCTTAAGCCCGGCGAAGTGACTATCACCGCCAAGAGCACAGCAACCGAAGTCTATGCTGCAGGTGAGGCTTCGTACACTCTCAAAATCAAGAAGCAGATTGTAGAGGTAAATCCCGTATTTGCTCCGACATCGATTGAGATTAAGCAGGGAGGAGAATTTACCGTTACTCCCGAAAACTTTTTTGCAGGTGTAAGCAATCTTGAAATAAGCACAGAATCTAAAATTATCGATATTCTCGGTGAAGTTGATACGTGGTTGTTCGAAGCTAATGCTGAGGGTACTGCCACTATTAATGTATCGTGGGAAGACGGTACGGAATATAAGGCCGGCTCTGCCACTTTTGAATTTACCGTGACTCCTCTTGGCGAGCTCGAAGCTCCTACTTTCAGCCACACAGATGGTGAGTATCCTATCAGCGAAGTGGTGACAATCTCTGGTCCTGAGGGTGCCAAGATTTACTATGGCGAAGGAACTACCGAAGAAGATGCTATCAACGAAGGTAATGAGTTCATGCTCGAAGAGCTTGGCGAACACACCTTCGTGGCCTACGCATACGATGAAGAGAACAAGCGCAAGAGCCAATTGGCGACTGCTAAATATACCGTAGTAAAGGGTAAACCAAACTTCAGCTACGAACAGGCTGCATTTACCGCTACAATGGGTGGTGAGGCTCAGGCTCTCAATAACCCCGGCAATCTTCCCTATACGCTCACTTCGAGCAACCCTGAAGTTGCAATAGTTTCACCCAAGGATGGTCAATCAATCTGGATGCTCAAGCCCGGTACTGCAACTATCACTGCAACAGCCGCTGCAACAGAGACCACAAATGAAGAAACTGTAAGCTATGAGCTGACAGTAGTAAAAGAACCCGGTCAGCTTGTTTCCAGTGAGGTTAATGTTACTTTTGACTTCACCACCGAGAAACCGTATGGGATTACTCCCACCAACTCCTCTTCTACTTATAATTTCAAACAAGGACATAAAATTTCAGAAGGAGATGTGACTCTGACTTCTGGCGGCGAAAATAGATTATGGGCTCATAAATATGGGAATGAGCTTCGAGTGATGAAAAATCAATCGTTCACTATTGCGGTTCCCGAGGGGTGCACTATAAATTCCGTCAAATTGTATAAAGGTCCGGGTAATTCTTTTACAGCTTCCCCTGTAGGTATTGTTCTTACAGAGAAAACGGAAGGCTCTACCACATATTACGAATGGGCACCTGCATCTAAGTTCTCAACATTTCCTTTTACATGCGGTGAAGATGTAAGAACCGACATTGCCAAGATAGAGGTTAATTATACAGGTATGGTCGAAGGCGACCCCGCTCACTGCTCTGTAAATCTTGCATTTGATGGTGACCGCGAGGTGCTTGTGGAAGCTGAAACCATGGTTGAGGCTGCATCTGTAGCAGCTGATGTTGCCGGCGCTGTTGAGTATGATGTACTTGATAAGGATGGTAATGTCCTTGAAGATTCGTTTGTTGCAAAATTCAACGGTGAAAAGCTGGAAATCACAGCGGTCGATGCAGCTGTCGGTGAATATGTGCTCAGAGCGTATGTCGCACCTACCGAAAGCTACTATCCTGCCGTGGTGACCACTCCTCTCTTTGTTCGCAATGTGATTTGCCCCGAAAATCTCTATATGCACGGTCACTTCTACAATCGTTACTACGACCTTAGCAACCCCGTAGAGATGACTCGCGAAGAGGGTACGAAGGTCTTCACCGCCAACGGTATCTATATCGGTGGTAATGCCGACGTGACCGACGGTGACCTCGGTTACGTATTCACCAGCCACTATCTCACCACGGCTACCGATGCACCTGCAGCCGCTCCCGCCCGTGCAGCAGTTCATCAGTCGAACTGGGCTCAGCTTGAAGATGGCTATGTATTCGATTCAAACGGTGCTCATAAGGCCAATACGATTAATACGCAAGATGATGTGACCCCTCATATCGCTAAGGAAGGTGTTGGCTACTACAATGTAACCGTAGATATGAAAGATGCTGAGCATCCCGTTGTGACTGCCCTGCATACCGGCACAACCACCGGTGTAGAAGGCGTGACCGTAGCCGACGATGCAGCCGCAGTCTACTACGACCTGCAGGGCAAGCGCGTGGCCAATCCCGAGCGCGGCCTCTATATCCGCGTAGCAGGCGGCAAAGCCGAGAAGGTGATGCTCCGCTAAGCAGCTCCACACTATCTCACCCCACAAGCGCGGGGCCGACATTCGCCGGCTCCGCGCTTTTTCCGTCTTTTCGGGGTTTGGTGAGCGCCTTTGGCGCTAAGATGTCTTTACTTCGTAGTTGACCTGCATTGCAGGTCTTCAAGACCTTAGCCTTGGGTGGAGCTCGAAGAGCGGACACCCAAGGGATGCCGGTAATATCTAATTATTAAAGACCTCTGTCAGGAGGTCGCAAGACGGTCCTTGTGCGCGCCTCCGACCCCCCAGCCTGGGGTGGACTTGTCGTATTGTGATGATAACATGAGGTTTACGCCCTGCGGTTGTTAGCTTTGTGCAACGAAGTTCTGACATGTGGCCTTTTTCACCTTTTCTGGGTTTGGAAACCCCACTGTAGGTGGTGGCGGATAGGGAAATCCGCCACGGCGAAAGGTCTTCAATACTAAGCCTTGGTAGCTCGAAGAGCGGACCCCCAAGGTATACGTCCTCCAATTTTTATGCCTGCGATCTTATAATTTATAACTTATAATTTATAACTTCAATGTCAGGAGGTCGCAAGACGGCCCTTGTGTGCGCCTCCCACCCCCTGCCAGGGGTGGTGAACGTTATATTGTTTATAACATGAGGTTTACGCCCTGCGGGCTCCAACCTCACGCTAAGATTGCACGACCTGCGAAGGCAGGTCTACTGACGACATGAGTTTTGTGTACCGTAGTTTCGGCTTGCACCATTATTTGTTTATTATCGCTTGTGAGATTTGTGTAGGTTTTCGGGTTTCGCTTTACCGATTTTCCAATCAGCCATGGCGTAAAAGATTTCGGGCTTCACTTTTCTGATTTCGCCTTTCCTGGGTTTGGAAACCCCACTGTAGGGGGTGGCGGATAATGAAATCCGCCACGGCGAAACGGCGTATGTTCGCCACGGCGGGTTCGCTGCAGCGTATCTCTCGGCGTGGTGGTGATGGGTGTGTGGAGTGGTGTGGCGAGGTGGTATTTTTGCGGAAAAAAAGGATATGGAGAGAGTGTATTGGTTTACGGTGGATGTGGCGTGGATGCTTGCTGCACTGCGCAAGGTGTGTGGTGTGAGTGTGCGGGCCGCTCAGGGTCGGGCCGCTCTCGTGGCTGCTGCCGATGAGGTGTGCCGCCGGCTCGAGGGCTTCGATGCTTCGGTGCGCTACCGTCGCTGCCACGGCGGTGGCGGTGTGATGCGGCTGTCGCTGCGCTTGCCGGTGTTTCCTACGGGCTGGTGGTGGATGGGGCGCGACTTTGCCGCGGCTGCGGTGGCTGCTGCCGCGGGACGGGCTGATGTGGCCGATGAGCTGTGCTCGATGATGCGGAGTGCCGTGGAGCATCCGCAGGCGGGAGCGTCAGTTGGCGAAGTCGATTGAGATGCCCATCTGGAAGCGCGCGGGGTTGAGGGGGTAGTAGGGCGCTGCGAAGTAGTTGTTGCCGCCGAAGAGGCCTTTGTTTGCGTGGGAGTACATCACGTAGAATCGCGCGCGGCTAAGCTTCATGTTGAGGTATGCGTTGCAGAATGGGTAGTTGCCGATGAGCATGTCGCGCTGGTTGACGAATGTTGCGAGTGCGGGCTGATATGCGGGGGCGTAGTAGCGGGTGTAGTAGTCGCAGTCGACGCCAAGCTGCACGTGCAGGGTGGCGATGCGGAAGAGGAGGTATAGGTTGGAGTAGACGGCGAGCTTAGGCAGCGGGAGCACGGCATCGTTGGTGCTCGTCTGGTAGGTGACGGAGTTGTCCCAGTGGAGTATGCCGAGCTTGAGCTTCTGCTGCAGCGATAGCGATAGCACCTGCACGGAGCCGCCGTACTGCGCCGGTGTGCCGTCGGGGCGGAAGTATAGCTTATTCTGGATGTTGGAGAAACTCGCGCGGAAGTGAGTGTCGGAGCGGCCGAGGTCGAAGCGGCCGCCCACGGTGATGTCGCGCTGCTTGCCGAAGTCGTTTCGCCAGATGAAGTGGTTCGATATATAGCGCTGCATCAGCAGAGGCGCGGTGGTATTGTGGAATGAGCCGAAGGCCTCGATGTCGAGGCTGCCGCCGAGGAATTTGAATCGTGTGCCGAGCTTGCCGTCGACCTTGATTTCGCCTGCCGCATCGCCCACGAAGCCGAGCTCGGCCGTGGCCTCGTAGCGGAGGAGGGCACCGCGCTGCTTGGTGAGCTGTGCTCCCACCCACATGAGCTGCTGAGTGACCTTTGGCTCGAAGGTACCGATGCCTTCGGGGAATGGGGTGAGTGCGAGGTTGGCGCGGTCGAGGGTGTCGGCGGGGAAGTCGTAGCGACGCACCTGGTGTGTGATGTAGGCGGCAAGGCCAAACTTGGCGTAGCGGTGGAAGCCCTCGAGGAGCGACACGCCCAGGGTGTTTGTGAGGGCCCAGTAGGCGGTGCGGTCGCGTGTGAAGTCGGGGTTGAGGTATGTCTTTCCGAAGTATTCGGCACTCTCCACGGGGTTGCTGTCGAGGAAGTAGTGCTTGGCATCGTTGTAGCGGAGCGTGTAGATAAACGATGACACGGGGATGTAGGTGCGTGTAGGCACGGTGTCGCCCTCGGCCATCTCTTCGTGCCAGTAGCCCACCTTGTAGCGGTTGTTGATGTAGAGCTCGCTGCCACGGATGCGCGTGTGGGCGTCGTTGAGCTTAGTAGGGATCGATTTTGGGTCGACCTTGGTGACACCGCCCTGGAGCTCGGCGGGGTCGGTGATGTAGAGCATGTCGGTGATGCCGCCGCTCTCCTTGTTGAGGAGGTTGTAGTGGTTGTAGTAGGCCTGCATCTCGTAGCGGTCGCCTATGTATGAGCCGGAGAGGCCCCATGTGAGGTCTTTGGTGGCCTGGTTGGCGTAGGAGCCTTTTGAGTAGAGATAGTCGAGGAGCGCTCCTACCTGAGCGCGCTTGTTGATGTTGCCGGAGAATGTTGCCTGGAGTCGCTCCTGGGCGTTGTCGCGCCCGCCGGCGGTGTTGAAGGCGAGCAGCGTCATGGGGATGCGGGTGTTGTAGAATCGCATCTTGTCGTGTGTGGGTATCCAGTGCTCGAGCGCGTCGCGGAAGAAGAAGTCGCTCATCTCGGGCCGCTCGTGGTATATCATGTTGAGGCCTTCGGCACCGAGGTTGCCGGTAGTGGCCCAGGCGTCGCTCACCATCGACGGGATTGCCTGGCGGTAGTAGTTGAGGGGCAGTGTATCCATCGGAGCGGCCTCCCGCAGGCCGAGGGGAGACAGCAGCTTCCAGGCGTAGCTTTTGCCTATCGGAGCTTTCTTTTTTGTGGCCACGGGGCCGGTGTCGGGGGTGCCTTGCGCCACAGCGCCGATAGCCGCCAAGGTCAGGGCAATGATTATATGGAGTAGTCGTGAGCTCATTTTGCTGAATATAGTGTGCAAAGGTACGAAATTTTTTTCGATACAAATACCCGGCAGCCTTGTTATATAGGTATGGATACAGAGAATACAAAGAAACTTCGCGGGCTTCTGCCCGTGATAGCCGCCATAGTGATAGTGGTGCTCGGTGCCGGTGGCATGATACGCCGCTGCTCCGATGCACCCGTAGTGGGTAGCCCGGGCTATGTGAAGGCCGGTGGCGACACCTTGACGGTGGCGATAGAGATGAGCCCTCTGAGCTATACGCTCCGCAACGATACGGCTGAGGGCTTCGACTACTCGATCCTCCGCGCCATCGGTGCCGAGCATCACCTTACATTCGATTTTTACCCTACTTCGGACCTCGATGCCGCATTTCTGGGACTGAAGAACGGCGACTATGATATGGTGGTGGCCTCCATCCCTGCCACCAACGCCCTCAAGGAGTACTTTCTGCTCACCGATGCCGTGTACCTCGACAAGCAGGTGCTCGTGCAGCGGCGCGACAGCACGGGCGGCGCCGGAGCAGTGAGCTCGCAGGTGCAGCTGCTGTACGACACCGTGTGGGTGGCCGACGGCTCGCCCTACCGCACACGTCTGCGCAATATGTCGCGTGAGCTCGGCGACACAATCTACGTCGAGAGCCCGGCGCATCATTCGTCGGAGCATCTGGCTATACTCACGGCTCTGGGCGAGGTGAAGCAGGCTGTTGTCAACGAGGCTGTCGCCCGCAGGATAGCCGCCGAATACCCCAACCTCGACGTGAGCACGCCCATATCGTTCAATCAGCTGCAGTGCTGGGCCGTGGCGCCATCCGACAGCGTGCTCCTCGACTCGCTGAACCTCTGGCTCGGTGAATTCAAGCACACCCCGCAGTATAAAGCCTTGATGGAGAAGTACGAATTGTAAAACGCCGCTGTTTTATATCGGCCGCGAGGCGTAGAAGCGGTCGGCGTCCCAGCGAGCGACGTTATTTTCAATATAATCGACGATGCGGTTTTCGTCGTATAAGTCGCGGATAATATGGTCGTAATAGCGCGATTGCCAAGCGAATTCAAAATTATTGCGTCGTGCAAATCGGGTCACGGCCGCCTTTATGCTCCCCACAACAACAGCCAGCCGATTGGCATGATGAGTGGTATACGTCGGGTCGCCACCTGTGGCGACCGTGAGACGAGCCAATTGATTGAGGCGGCCTAAATTGGAGAATTTGCTTTCGGGCGATTTTGAGGTCGCCACAGGTGGCGACCCGACAGTCGGCTGCCCGCCGATGCGTATAATAGCATGAAAATGGTTGGGCATAATCACAAATACGGGGATTTCCACATCGTCGAAGTGGGTGCCGATATCGTTGAAGTTTTCGTAAAGGGCTTTGCCGATGGCTGATAAGTGCATTGCGCCATCTGCAATATTGCCAAAGTAATGGCGGCTCTCGGCAGTGCAGCAAGTCACGAAATAGTCGCCGCCATTATAGTCATGGAACGACGCCCGCGGGTATTTTCGGGTGGGGGTCGGCGTTGCGGCGGCGTTGATTGTCGCCGCGGTTGTGTCGTTGGGTGTCATCATTGCGGCGTTGGTCGGCGTCATTGCGTCGTTGTTTGGTGTCGCCATTTCGGCGTTGTTTGGTGTCGTAGGTTCGCCACCTGTGGCGAACGCAAAATCGGGGGAGAGGTCGTTTTTTGGCATTAGATTATGAAGTTTAGATGATAGTTCTTTTTTGGTCGCCACAGGTGGCGACCGTACTGCCTGCTCTGCCTGCCTGCCCGGCCGGCATGCAAATATAGAGAATTTTCGGTGGGCTTTAATTCGAGTTTCGCAAGTTTTTTGCTAACTTCGCAGTATAAACACTCTTTAAAATCGCATGCTGATGAAAATGAAAAACATACTGGGTGCTACCCTTGTGTGCACCCTCGCACTGGGTGCCTGTACGCCCAAGTCGGAGCCCAACAAACTCGTGATTCTCCACACCAACGACACGCACTCGCAGATCGATCCGCTCTCCGACGGTCTCGGAGGTGTGATGCGGCGCAAGGCTGTGATCGACAGTGTGCGTGCCGCCGAGCGCAATGTGCTTGTGGTCGATGCGGGCGATGCCGTGCAGGGCACGCTCTACTTCTATCTCTACGGCGGCAAGGTGGAGCAGGAGGTGATGAATATCCTCGGAGTAGAGGAGCGCATCCTCGGCAACCATGAGTTCGACAACGGTATCGACTCGCTGGCGGCTGTCTGGAAGCTGTCGAAGGCCGAGAAGCTGTCGACCAACTACGACCTCAGCAACACGCCGCTTGCCGACCAGGTGAAGCCTTACACCATCAAGGAGTACGGCGGCAAGCGCATAGGCATCATAGGCATAAACCTCGACCCTGCCGGCATCATCACCAAGGGCAACTACGAGGGTCTTGAGTTCCTGCCCATCGTAGCCACGGCAAATCTCACCGCCGAGAAGCTCAAGAAGGAGGAGGGCGTGGATGCTGTGATAGCCCTCTCGCATATAGGCTACAACCCCAAGGGCCTGATCGGCGACTCGGTGCTTGCCACCAACTCGCGAAATATCGACATCATCATCGGCGGTCACTCGCACGACACTATCGACCCCACCACCGAGGCCGGCAGCCGCCGCTCGCGCCTGCGCAATCTCGACGGTCTGGAGGTGCTCGTGGTGCAGACCGGCAAGTCGGGCCGACGCCTCGGCAAGATCGAAATCAATCTCGACAGCCTCGGTCTGGGCGGGCGCCCGCAGTATAGCCTCATCAAAGTAGACTCACGCTACGACAATTACCGCGACGAGGCCCTTGCGGCAGCACTGGCACCATATACCGCCGGTGTCGACTCGCTCATGCACGATTGGGTGGGCGAGAGCCCGCGGCGGCTCGACAATGAGAGCGTGGAGCTGCTCAACTATTTCACCGACTTTGTGCTCGACGCCGGCTCGAAGCTCGTCCCCGGCGTTGACTTCGCCATAGCCAACAAGGGCGGCCTGCGCACCGACATCCCCGAGGGGCGCTTCTCCAAGGGGCATATTATCAACATGGTACCCTTCGCAAACTATATCAACGTGATTGATGTGAAGGGCAAGGACCTGCTCGACGTATTCGATGTGATGGCCATGACCGACGGCAACGGCGTGAGCCGCAACGTGCGCGTGACCTACGAGAAGGACGACGACGAGGCCGAAGCCGAGGAAGTGCTCATCGACGGTCGGCGCATCGACCCCGACCGCACCTACCGAGTGGCTACTATCGACTATCTGGCCAAGGGCGGCGACTACATGACGGGGCTCACCCACGGCAAGCTCGTGGCCAAGAGCGACGTGCCCGTCTACGACAGTCTGCTCGACTACATTGCCTCGAACCCCGGCAAGCCCATCGGCGGCGATGCCCGCCCGCGATGGACTCTCGACGATTAAATCCTGCAGAGAGTCGGTGATAGAAATTTGAGCTGACAATTTATAATTTATAACTTATAATTTATAATTCATAACTTATAACTCCATGATGTTCCGACACTTGCTCGGCTGCATGCTACTGTCCGTGCCGGCAGTGCTTGCGGCTGCGACAAGCACTAACTTCGAGAAATCGCGCCCCGACGAAGCCTCGCGCTGGGCCGACTCCGTATACAGCACCCTCACCGAGCGCCAGCGCGTGGCACAGCTCGTGTTCCCGACCGTCAACCCCACCGACGGCGATGCCTCCAAGGCCGTCGTGCGCCGCTTTGTGGCTACCGATGCCTGTGGCGGCCTGCTCTTCTCGGGCGGCACATTCGCGCAGTATGCTTCGATGATAAGCTACGCTCAGTCGCTGGCGAAGGTGCCGCTTCTGATTACCTACGATGGCGAGTGGGGGCTCAACATGCGCATCAAGGATGCACCGCGCTTCCCCAAGAATATGGCTCTCGGAGCGATTACCGACTATAAACTTATCTACGAATACGGGCGCGAGATGGCACGCGAATGTCGCCTGCTGGGTGTCAATGTCAATTTCGCCCCCGATGCCGATGTCAACTCCAACCCGTCGAACCCCGTGATCGGTCAGCGCTCATTCGGCGAGGACCCCGCACGTGTGGCCATGGCCTCCACGGCCTACTCTCTCGGCCTTGAGGACGGCGGCGTGCAGGCCGTGGCCAAGCACTTCCCCGGCCATGGCGACACCGATGTGGACTCGCACAAGGCGCTCCCCACGGTCGGTCACAGCCGGGCCACACTCGATGCCACCGACCTTGTGCCTTTCAAGGATTTCATCGGTGCCGGGTGCTCCGGCATCATGGTAGGGCATATCTCGGTGCCTGCACTCGACGCTACGGGTGCACCGGCATCGCTCTCCAAGGCCGTGAGCACCGATTTGCTTCGCGGTGAGCTCGGCTTCGACGGCCTCGTCTACACCGATGCCCTTGCCATGCGCGGAGCTGTTGACCCCAAGGGGCGCAATACATCGCTGGCAGCCCTGATGGCCGGTGCCGACGTGCTGCTCAACCCCACGCAGCCCGCCAAGGCCATCGATGCCATCATGGCAGCCATTGCCGACGGCACCGTGAGCAAGGATGAAATTGCAGTGCGATGCAAGCGCATCCTCCGCTATAAGTACTTGCTCGGCGCCGGACTGCGCCCCGCAGGCACAGCCGCAGCCGTCAAGGGCGCCGTATGCAGCCCCGAAGCCGACGCCCTCATCAAGCGCCTTGCCGCGGCATCGATTACCGTGGTGAAGAATGAGGGGGCTATCCTCCCGCTCGACCCCGCCAAAGCCGCGCGGGTGGCCGTGGTGAATATCGGAGCCAAGAGCGGCAACGACTTCATGAACACTTGCGGCCTCTATACCGAAGTAGAGCCGCACTACACCATGGGTGAAGACTTCTCGGCGGCATCCATTGCCAAAATCAACGGAAACGACATAATCATCGCCGCCGTCTACGACGATAAGGCTGCCACACGCGCAGCCTTCGCCCACCTTGTGAAAGATGCCCGCAAGCCTGTGGTGGCGGTGTTCTTCATCACACCTTACCGCATGGCCAAGTTTGCGGCCTCCATCCCTGCCCTGAAGGGCCTCGTGCTTGCCTACGAGGATATTGCCGCCGAGCGTGTGAGCGCCGCCGAAGCACTCTTCGGAGGCATAGCCGTGAGCGGCCGTCTGCCCGTCAATCTGCCGGGCATAGCGCCGGTAGGTACGGGCTTCGATTACCCCAAGACAGCGCTCGGCTACAGCTCACCCGTCGCCGAAGGCTTCGCGCCATGGCTCGCCGACAGCATCGACACCGCCGTGGGCAAAGCGCTTGCGGCGGGAGCTTTCCCCGGCTGCCAGGTGCTCGTGGCCAAAGGTGGCAATATAGTGTACGACAAGTGCTTCGGCCGCCTCTCCTCGGCCAAGGAGAGTGCCAAGGTGAACCATCAGACGGCCTACGACCTCGCTTCCGTGAGCAAGGCCACCGGCACCCTCGCCGGCATAATGAAAGCCTACGACAGCGGGCTGCTGCGCCTCGATGCCTCCCTCGGCGAGCTTATCCCCGAGCTTACCGACACGGCAAAGCGCGCCCTCACCGTGCGCGAGCTCCTCTATCATCGCACCGGTATGCCCCCGTCGCTCAATATGTTTACCACGATGATCGACACCGCCAGCTACACTGGCAAGCTCATCACGCCGCGCCCCGACAAAACGCACTCCATCAAGATTCAGCGCCGTGCCTACGGCCACAGCAGCGCACGCCTCCGCACCGATATCCTCGGCAAGGAGCGCAGCGAGGCCTTCCCCGTAGAGGCTGCCAAAGGGATATTCACGGGCCGTGCAACCTACGACACCATCATGGCGCGCATCTACAATATCCCGCTGAAGTCGAAGACCTACCGCTACTCGTGCCTCAACTTCTGCCTGCTCATGGACATTGAGCAGCGCCTCACCGGGCGCCCGCACGATGTGTATGTGGCTGAGGAGATATTCGAGCCTCTCGGAGCCTACCGCACGGCCTACCGCCCGCGCACCAACATCGGAGCCTCCAACGTGGCACCGACTGAGCACGACACCTTCCTGCGCCGCCAGACTCTTGCCGGATATGTGCACGACGAGCTTGCCGCCTTCTCGGGCGGCGTGCAGGGCAACGCCGGCCTATTTGCCAATGCCCGCGATGTGGCCAAGTACTGCCAGATGCTTCTCAACGGCGGCACCTACGGTGGCAAGCGCTTGCTCTCCGAGGCTACGGCGAAATTATTCAGCACCGACAAGAGCCCCGATTGCCGCCGCGGCCTCGGCTTCGACAAGCCCGATGTGGAGAACCCCGACAATTCGCCCACGTGCGAGGAAGCGTCGGCTGCTGTTTTCGGCCACCTCGGCTTCACCGGCACCGCTTTCTGGGTCGATCCCGACCGCGACCTTATTTTTGTATTTCTCACCAACAGGGTCAACCCCACGCGCGACAACGCCGCTTTCAATAAGCACAATATCCGCCCGCACCTCTTCAGCATCATCAACCGTGCGCTGATATAGCGGCAGCAGTACACGAAAAAAGGCGAAGGGCAAGCGCTGCTCTTCGCCTTTGCAATATAATACTGACGGGATTTTTATTTCGCTACAATCTCGGCTCGGCGGTCCTGGGCATCGTTGGCGTAGGCGTGCGTGGGACCCATGCCCTTGGCTGTGACCTTGCCTGCGGGCACACCGTGAGCCACCAGATAGTCGGCGATGGCACGTGCACGGCGCTCGCTCAGGCGGCGGTTGAAGGCGGGCTTGCCATGCTCGTCGGTATAAGCCTTGACGTCGAGACTGAGCCCTTTGTCGCGGGCCTGCTCTGCGAGCCTGCTGAGGGCAGCTGTCTCGGGCACCTTGCTAGAGCCGTATTCAAAGAGGTATACCACCGGGCTCGACGACGATGCCACAGCCACCACTTCGGTGCCTGTAGCCGCAGCCGATGCCTTTGCCGATGCGAGAGCTCGCCCGGAGGCATCTGCGGCCTCAGCCTCAGTGGCTGAGTACGACAAGTCGGGGCTCATATACTCCTCGAAAGGAGCCGGAATGGCGCTCTTGTTGCCGAAAGCATAGTATCCGGCGCCCTCTGCCTTGGGCAGGCGCAACTGACGGCCCGGATTTTGCGGAGCCGAAGGCACGCCGCCGTCGACCCACACGTAGCATCCAACTCCGAAAGCTAGTCCGAGGAGCACTGCGGCGCCGTACTTTACAAAGGCAGGAGTCTCATCGACATCGGCGGTGACGGCGGGCACCACCACATCGTCGGCATCTTCGTGTGCACGAAGCTGCTGAGCCTCCTTGTGTGCTTCAATACTCTGCCGGCGCGGATGCTCGGCCAGCCTTTTCTGTGCGGCTTGGCGTGCCGTCTTGTCGTCTTTCGTTGCCATAATAGTAAAATTTAAGTAGTTGCAAACGTAGGTGTTGATTATAGATATTCAACGCCCGGCGGCATCGGCAGGTTCGGCGGCAAACGTTAAAAACCGCAAGAGCGAACTCACTGTGCCGCCGGGGTGTTCTATAGGCAGTATTATAATCAGAAATATTATGAAAACAGGAATATTCTATGGCTCGGCCACCGGCACCACTGCCGAGGTGGCTCAGCGCATCGCAAAACTCATGGGCGTGGCCGATGCCGACGTGCACGATGTGGCCGGCACGGCTTCTCACACCCTCGGCAACTACGAGCTGCTCATCCTCGGCTCTTCTACCTGGGGCAGCGGTGAGCTCGAGGACGATTGGTATGACTTCGTCGACGGTGCTGCCGCCCTCGACCTCAGCGGTAAGAAAATAGCACTCTTCGGCTGTGGCGATGAGACCATGAGCGACACCTTCTGCGATGCCGTGGGCTTGCTCTACGACCGCCTCAGGGGCACCGGTGCAGAATTTGTGGGCGAATATCCGGCCGACGGATACACATTCGACAAATCTGCCGCCACCGACGGCGACACCATGCGCGGCCTTGTGCTCGACGAAGTAAACCACCCCGAGCTTACCTCGAACCGCCTGAGCCACTGGACCGATGAGCTCAAAAAGCTCGGATAACACCCGGGTACACTCTTAATAAAACTTAAAGCAGCGCCGCGGACTTAGTGCCGCGGCGCTTTTTTTCGTACCTTTGCCCGATAATACAGCAGAATGATATCACGCCAAATCAACGAAGAAGCAATAGCCAAGGCCAAAAGCCTCATCGACGGTGCCGAGCGCATCGTTGCAGTGTGTCACACCGGGCCCGACGGCGATGCCATAGGCTCCTGTCTGGCCGCCACGCACGTGTTCTCGGCCATAGGTAAGGACATCCGCACCGTCATCCCCGACCAATGCCTCTTCAATCTCCGCACCCTTCCCGGAGCCAAGGAGATGGTCGATGCGGCAAAGTATCCCGACTTTGCCCGACAGCTCATCGATGAAGCCGATCTTCTGCTGTGCCTCGATTTCAACGAGCCGCGCCGCACAGGCCGCCTTGAGGAAGCCATCCGCGGCGCCAAGGCTGCCAAAATCCTCATCGACCACCATCTCAACCCCGATATCGAGGCCGATGTGGTGATTTCACACCCCGAGATGCCGGCCACGGCTTATCTGCTCTTCAGGTTTTTCTGCCGGCTCGAGCTCTTCAACTTCATCGACCGCAAAGCCGCCGAGTGCCTTCTTGCCGGCATGATGACAGATACGGGCAATTTCTCCTACAACTGCTCCGACCCCGAGCTGTTCATTGTCACAGCCGAGCTCATCCGCAAGGGAGCCGACAAAGAAAAGCTCTACCGCCAGCTCTTCGCCACATTCTCGGAGAACTGTATGCGCCTCAACTCCTATGCCATCCTCAAGAAGATGGAGGTCTTTGCCGACAGCAGTGCAGCCCTTATCACCCTTTCGCGCGACGAGCTCAACCGCTTCCACTACACCAAAGGCGACACCGAAGGCTTGGTGAACAGGCCTCTCGCCATCCCCGGCGTGCAGTATAGCTGCTTCATGCGCCAGGAGGCCGATTGCATAAGGGTGTCGATGCGCAGCCTCGGCGATTTCCCGGTCAACAAAGTATGCGCCGACCACTTCGGAGGCGGCGGACACCTCAATGCCGCCGGTGGTGAGTTTGCCGGCACACTCGAGGAAGCAGCCGAGCTCTTCCGCTCTATCCTGAAAGATAACAAGAAAAAATATATAGACAAAAAATAGAAATGAACCGCTTCGCAATTATCGCAGTTCTGGCCGCAATGGTGTGCGCACTAAGCTCGTGCGACGACGGCAAGTCGTATGCCGAACTCCTCAACGAAGAGGATATGTATGTCAACAACTATCTTGCCGACAACACTGTGCTTCTCGATGTACCGGCCGACACGGTGTTCGAGTACGGGCCTGATGCACCTTACTATCGCCTCAACGACGATGGCACACTCTACATGCAGGTGCTCGACCCCGGCACAAAAGGCAATATGGTGAGCCCCAACGAGCAGATATACTTCCGCTACACCCGCTGGGCGCTCAACGCCTACACCGGTCCGGGCTCGCTCGGCACCGGCGACGGCAACAATCTCTCGCTCAACCCCTGCTGGTTCCGCTACGGCAACTACCAGATAGAGTCGTCCTACACCTGGGGCACAGGCGTGCAGTACCCGCTCAGTCTCCTGCCGGTCGACTGCAAGGTGAAAATCGTGATAAAGTCGACCGACGGCCCCACTTCGGAGCAGGCATCGGTCATACCCTTCCTGTGGCAGCTCACCTACGAGCGCCGTCAGTAAAGAATGCTGCATAAGAATGGATTGGGAGCCCCGTGCGGCTCCCTTTTTTTGCGCCGCTTTTCCTAATGTGCGGAAAAATGCGTAATTTTGCACCGCCGAAATTCAGCAACATAACACACATCACCAAATATGTCTCTTATCAAATCAATCTCCGGCATCCGCGGCACAATAGGCGGAGCCCCCGGCGAAGGCCTTTCTCCCCTTGATATTGTGAAGTTCACTGCGGCATACGCGAAATTCATAAGCAAGAACACCACAAAAAGCACCCGCACAATAGTAGTGGGCCGCGATGCCCGCCTCTCGGGCAGCATGGTGCGCGACCTCGTGGTGGGTACTCTCACCGGCTGCGGCTTCAATGTGGTGGACATCGACCTTGCCTCGACACCCACCACAGAGCTGGCGGTGACAGGCGAGAATGCCTGCGGCGGTCTTATCCTCACCGCTTCGCACAATCCCATCCAGTGGAATGCCCTCAAGCTCCTCAATGAGCGCGGCGAGTTCCTCGATGCTGCCGAAGGTGCGGAAGTGCTCCGCATAGCCGCAGCCGACGACTTCGACTTCGCGGGCGTGTTCGAGCTCGGAAAAGTATATACCAACACCACCTGGGTGCGCCGCCACATAGAGCAGGTGCTCGCACTCCCGCTGGTCGATGCCGAAGCCATAGCCAAGGCCGACTTCACGGTGGCTGTCGATGCCGTAAACTCGGTGGGCGGTGTCATCGTGCCCCAGCTGCTGCGCGCCCTCGGCGTGAAGAAAATCGTGGAGCTCAACTGTGAGCCCACAGGCCACTTCGCGCACACTCCCGAGCCTATCCCCGAAAACCTCAACGACATAGCCGACACCGTGCGCCGCACCGGTGCCGACGTGGGCTTTGTGGTTGACCCCGACGTGGACCGCCTCGCCATCATCTCCGACGGCGGCGACTTCTTCGGCGAAGAGTACACACTGGTGGCCGTTGCCGACTATGTGCTCAGCCACACTCCCGGCAACACCGTGAGCAACCTCAGCTCGAGCCGCGCTCTCCGCGACGTGACCGTGGCCCGAGGCGGAAGCTATGAGGCAGCAGCCGTAGGCGAGGTCAACGTGACCACCAAGATGAAAGAGACCGGTGCCGTGATCGGTGGCGAAGGCAATGGCGGTGTGATCTATCCCGCGCTCCACTATGGCCGCGACGCTATGGTCGGCATCGCACTCTTCCTCACACTGCTGGCCAAGTCGGGCAAGAGCGTGAGCGAGCTCCGCAAAGGCTATCCCGCCTACGAAATCTACAAGTCGAAAATCGAGCTCACACCCGACATCGACGTGGACGCAATCCTTGCCGCTGTGAAAGAAAAGTACGCCAGCGAGAAAGTGACCGACATCGACGGCGTGAAAATCGACTTCGCCGAGTCATGGGTACACCTGCGCAAGTCCAACACCGAGCCCATCATCCGCATATATGCCGAGGCTCACACCGCCGACGATGCCAAGGCTCTGGCTGCCAATATTAAAGCCGTAATCGACGGTATGGTTAAATAATTTTTAGCCCGAAAAAGTTGGCGGTTGGCAAAAAAAGCGTAAATTTGCATCATCAAACAAACAGACAACAACGTATAATTTCTAACAAACCACTACTATGGCTTACGTAATCACCGACAGCTGTGTCGCTTGCGGCACTTGCCTCCCCGAATGCCCCGTTGGCGCAATCTCCGAAGGCGACATCTACCACATCGATCCCGATACCTGCATCGACTGCGGTACTTGCGCATCTGTTTGCCCCAGCGAAGCTATCATCCCCGGCGAATAATTCCACTCGGATAAATAGCGATAAAAGGCCGGCTGTCCTCAGGGCAGCCGGCCTTTTATCACTGATAAGTGAGTATGTGTCAATAAGAAAGTACGTTCTTGCGAGCGGCATCGAGCTTAAGCAGGATGAAAAGCAGGATTGTGAAGCCCCACAGCGACGAGCCGCCATAGCTGAAGAAGGGCAATGGGATGCCTATCACAGGGCACAGGCCTATGACCATGCCTATGTTGATGCAGAAGTGGAAGATGAAGTACGAAGCCACACAGTAGGCGTAGACGCGCGCGAAGGTGGTGGGCTGGCGCTCGCCGATTTTTATCACACGAAGAATCAAGGCGAGGAAGAGCAGGGTGACAAGAGCGGCGCCCACGAAGCCCTCTTCCTCACCGATGGTGCAGAAGATGAAGTCGGTGTGCTGCTCAGGCACATATTTGAGCTTGGTCTGGGTGCCGTTGAGGAAGCCTTTGCCGAAGAAACCGCCCGAGCCGATGGCGATTTTCGACTGGTTCACATTGTAGCCCGCAGCGCGCAGGTCCTCCACGATGCCGAGGGCCACCTGTATACGCAGTTTCTGGTGTGGCTGCAGCTTGTCGAAGGCCATGTTGACCGAGAACAGGAATGCCACCGACAGCACTGCCGTAGCAGCGGTGACGTAGAGCCCGGGCTTGTGCAGCTTGATAGCCTCGACCACCACGTAGATGCAGGCCACGCCTATCACACCGAGAGCGACCGGAAGCCCCGGCACTTCGATGCCGCAGGCACCTACTATGTACTCCACGATGCCGGCGCCGGCAAACCATGCTATGAGATTGCGGCCCACCTCGATGCGGCGCGAGTATATTATACCCATACCCACCATCACCACCATCACCATTAGGAGCACCACGAACTCACCTGTGGGCATACCCATCACCATGGTCTCGGTGTACTTGATGGCCACCACGAAAATCACCACGGCAAAGAATGCAGCAAAGAGCACCAGGCCGCTCATGCCCTCGCGATAGAGCACCAGGAAGAGAGCCATGAAGGTGAGGGCGGAGCCGGTCTCGTTCTGCAGCAGGATGAGCGCTATCGGCAGGAATATTATGGTGAGGGCCTTGACGTAGTTCAGCGGCTTGGCATTGAGCACGAAGTGGTAGGTGCTGAAGAGCTTGGCCAGCGCCAGCGCCGTGGCAAATTTTGCGAACTCCGCCGGCTGCAGGCTCATAGGGCCGAAAGATATCCACGAGCGTGAGCCTTTGATGTCGTGCGCCACCAGCGGTGTCACGGCAAGGAGGATAACCACGCCTATGTAGATGGGGAAGGCGTAGGTCTCGTACATGCGTGCGTCGATGAGTAGGATTACAAGGCCGAGAGCCAGCGAGAGGCCTATCCAGCGGAGCTGCTTGCCGGAGAACTCAGTGTCGGCAAACATGCTGGCATTGTCGAAGTTGTAGCACGCGGCGTAGATACTTACCATGCCGGCAAGCACCATTATGAGGTAGATGATTACAGTGGTCCAGTCGAGGTTGCGGAAGGTCGACGCCGGATCATTTCTTCTTGTTGGCCGGTGCATAGTAGATTGAAGAGTTTAGCATTTGTTCTTCCATGTATTTGCGCTCGGGTGCTATCGAGCCGCACAGGTACTTCTCCATCACCAGCGAGCCTATAGGCACGCCGTAGGTTGCACCCCAGCCGCCGTTTTCGACGTAGACGGCCACGGCGATCTTGGGCTCCTGATAAGGCGCGAAGCCCATGAAGGCAGAGTGGTCTTTGCCGTGGGGGTTCTGGGCGGTGCCCGTCTTGCCGCATACCTCTATGCCCGGGATTGCGGCGCGGCGGCAGGTGCCGCCTGTCACGGCCATGCGCATACCCTCGGCCACGGCATCGTAGTAGTGTGCTTCTACTGTGGGTGCGTGGCGCTCGAAGGGTGGCATCACCGTGTCCTGGATTTCTTTCACCACATGAGGCGTGATGAAGTGGCCGCGGTTGGCGATGGTCGCACCGAGGTTTGCAATCTGAAGAGGTGTGGCGAGGATTTCGCCCTGACCGATCGACACGGATATGATGGTGTTGGCGCTCCAGTGGCCTTCGCCGTAGAATTTATTGTAAAAGCGGTCGTTGGGGATAAAGCCGCGGCTCTCACCGGGGAGGTCGACGCCGAGTCGGTAGCCGTAGCCCATCGACACGAGGTGGTTCTTCCATATCTCGAATGCTTTCGCCGAGCTTCCGTACTTGCTTCGGCGGTCGATCATGGCCTTGAAGCCCCAGCAGAAGTAGGCGTTGCATGAAGTCTGCAGCGCCGGCTTGAGCGGAAGCGGCGAAGGGTGCGCGTGGCATCCCACACGCAGGCCGCCGCTGATGTAGCCGTGCGAGCAGGGATAGGTGGTGTTGAGGTCGATGATGCCTTCCTGCAGGAAGATGAGACCTTGGGTGGGCTTGAATGTGGAGCCGGGAGGGTAGGCACCCATGATGGCGCGGTCGAAGAGGGGCCACGACTCATCCTGCACGAGCTTCTGATAGTTCTTGCCGCGCTCACGGCCTACGAGCAGGGTGGGGTCGTAGTTGGGCATCGACACCATGCAGAGCACTTCGCCGGTGGCGGGCTCGATAGCCACTACGGCGCCGCGCTTACCCACCATGAGCGACTCGGCATACTGCTGCAGCTTGATGTCGAGGCTCAGGCGCAGGTCGCGGCCCGACACCGGCTCGACGTCGTGGGCACCGCCATCGTAGCGGCCCTGTATGCGGCCACGGGCATCGCGCATGAGTATCTCCACGCCTTTCACGCCGCGGAGGTAGGGCTCGTAGCTTTTCTCTATGCCAAGGTCACCGGTGTAGTCGCCGGCCACGTAGTAGTCGTCGCGGTCGATGTCGGCTTTCGACACCTCGCGAATGTTGCCGAGGACGTTTGCCGCAGTCGGCTGCCGGTACTGGCGCAGGATGCGCTTCTGGATGAAGAAGCCCGGGAAGCGGTAGAGCTTTTCCTGCAGGCGTCCGTAGTCCTGCACGGAGAGCTGTGCGATGAGCCTCTGTGGGGTGTAGGTGGAGTAGCCCGGATTGAGTCGGCGGTCCTTGAGGTCGGCGAAGCGCTTGCGCAGCTGCTCGGGAGTGATGTTGATGGTGCGGCAGAAGTCGAGGGTGTCGAAGGGCTGCACGTCGCGCGGAATAAGCATCACATCGTAGGCCGGCTGGTTGAACACCACCAGCTCGCCGTTGCGGTCGTAGATAAGGCCGCGGGATGGATATACCGTTTTCTTTAGGAATGCGTTGGAATCGGCACTGCGCTTGTACTTCTCGTCGTTGATCTGCAGGTCGAAGAGGCGCACCATGTATATGAGGGCTATCAGGACGATGAAGCCCCCGATCACGTATTTGCGTTTTTCGAGATTGTAATTCTTTCGCACGGGAGGGTAGTGGGAGGATGTGAGAGGTTATGCCCGGCTCTCACGCTTGCGGGCAAGCAGGCAGTCGAGGGCGTAGAGCAGCACGAATGTGTAGGCTGTGGAGGCTGCTATGCGGATGAGTGTGAGGCGGAAGCTGTAGAATTGGAAGGACTCTATCGTGAACATCAGCAGGCAGTAGATGAGCACCATAGTGACCATGAATTTCATATACGCCGAGTGACCCATGGTGTGCGACGAGGGCGAGCGCCCGGCAAGGTCGTCGTCGGTGCTCACGTAGAGGTGGAACACCGGCTTGCGGGCGAAGGCAAGCACCGTGGAGCACAGGGTGTTGACGCCGGGAGTGTCGCAGAATACGTCGAGCAGCAGTCCGGCCAGGAAGCCAAGTGTCACCGACATGTTGGTGCCCAGCGTGAGCGGCAGCATCACGATGAGGTAGACAAACACCAAGGGCACAGCCACGTTGAAGAGTATCAGGTGGTTGAATATGATGGCCTGTGCCGGTATCAGCAGCAGGAAGCATATCGCATATCGGATGGCAAACTTTGTCATGTGCCGAAGAGGTTCTTTTTAGCGTCGTTTTCCTCGCCGGCGGTGAGAGCCTTAAGCTCCTCGGCGTGGTTGTTGATCACAATCTGCACGTTGCCAAGGGTGGTGAAGTCGGCAAGGAGCTTCACCCGCAGCGAGAAGAAATTCTGGTTTTTATCGGTGTTGTCGTCGAGCACCACACCCACGGGCAGGCCCGAGGGGAATACAGCCGAGTATCCGCTGGTCACTATCGTGTCGCCCACCTCGAATACCGTGTGCCTGGGCAGCTCCTCAAGCAGGGCTTCCTCGGGGCTTACGCCGTCCCACACGAGTGAGCCGAAGTAGTCGCTGCGCTTGATTTTGCACGACAGGCGGAAGTGCGGGTTGAGCAGCGAAATCACACGGGCACTGTGCGGACCCACGTTGCTCACGATGCCTACCACACCGTTTTGGTCGATCACGCCCAACTCGGGCCGCACGCCGTCGGCCGAGCCTTTGTTCACGGTGATGTAGTTGTAGGGGCGGGCGATGGAGTTGTTGATCACATGTGCCACGATGAAGTCGAAGTGGCGCACATCGGGCTCGAGCATCAGAGTGTCGGTGAAGTCGGCCTCCTGCCTGCGCTCTATTTCCTCGCGCAGCCCCACGATTTCGGCCTGCAGCTCGGCGTTTCGCCTGTTGAGGTCTTCGTTGATGTCGCGGAGGCTGAAGTAGGATGTTACGTTGTTGGCGCCTTTGTAGGCTGTCGAGGCCATGCGCCCTGCCGAGGTGATGTAGACGTGCTGCCGATATGGGTCATCCTTAAAAAGCAGCATGCAGCTTATCACCACGTAGAACGTGAAGACAAACCACTTGCTATGCTTTATGAGAAATGAAAAGAGTTCGTTCACCGGCCCGTCTTATCGGATAAGGAAGGAGAAGCGGTGAATGTTCTTCAGAGCCACGCCCGTACCCTTTGCCACGCAGAGCAGGGGGTCGTCGGCGATGTGGAACTGAATACCGATTTTGTCGATGAGGCGCTTGTCGAGGCCACGGAGCATGGCGCCGCCACCTGCCAGGTAGATGCCGTTCTTCACGATGTCGGCGTAGAGCTCGGGGGGAGTCTGCTCGAGGGCGCTGAGCACGGCTGCTTCGATTTTGCTGATGGTCTTTTCGATGCAGTGGCAGATTTCCTGATAGTTGACGGGAATCTCGAGCGGGAGAGCGGTCATGAGGTTGGGGCCGTGCACCACGTAGTCCTCCGGCGGGTTCTCGAGCTCGGTGAGGGCTGAGCCCACGTGCATCTTGATTTGCTCGGCAGTGCGTACGCCCACTTTGATGTTGTGAGCGCGGCGCATGTGGTTGAGGATGTCGTCGGTGAGGTCGTCGCCGGCAATCTGTATGCTCTTGTTGCTCACGATACCGCCGAGCGAGATCACGGCGATTTCAGTGGTGCCGCCGCCTATGTCGACAATCATGTTGCCCTGCGGAGCCTCCACGTCGAGGCCTATGCCGAGAGCTGCTGCCATGGGCTCGTGAATCATGTACACATCGCGGCCGTCGGCGTGCTCGGAGGAGTCGCGCACGGCGCGCACTTCCACTTCGGTAGAGCCCGAGGGGATGCCCACCACCATGCGGAGCGAGGGCGAGAACCAGTTGTTCTTCGTGGAAGCCTTCTTCACAAGGCCGCGGATCATGAGCTCGGCGGCGTTGAAGTCGGCGATCACGCCTTTGCGGAGGGGTCGCACGGTGCGGATGCCGGGGTGGCCTTTGCCCTCCATCTGGTGGGCTTCCTTACCTACGGCGATGAGCTTGTCGGTGCGGTTGTCGAGCGCCACGATAGAGGGCTCGTTGATTACGATTTTATCGTTGTGTATGATTATCGTGTTGGCGGTGCCAAGGTCGATTGCAATTTCCTTGGTGAGCGAGAAAAGTCTCATTTGGAGTTTGTTAAGTAATGATACGTCGTTTGATTAGTGACGGAAGTGGCGGAAGCCCGTCATCACCATCGTCATGCCGTTGTTGCGGCAGTATTCAACCGAGTCGGTGTCGCGGATAGAGCCGCCGGGCTGGATCACATTGTCCACGCCTGCGGTATGTGCTATTTCCACGCAGTCGGCGAAGGGGAAGAAAGCGTCGGAAGCCATCGTAGAGCCCTTGAGATCGAAGCCGAAGGAGTGAGCTTTCTCTATGGCGTGTTTGAGGGCATCCACGCGCGAGGTCTGGCCTACGCCCGATGCCAGGAGCTGGCCGTTGCGTGCCAGCACGATGGCGTTGCTCTTGGAGTGCTTCACTATCTTATTGGCGAAGAGCATGTCGGCAGCCTGGGCTTCGGAGAGTGAGTCACCGGCCACGAGCTTGAGGTCGTCGGTGCTTTCGATTTTCGCGTCGGGCTCCTGCATGAGCACTCCGCCGAGGATGGTGCGCATCTTCATGGCGGGGGCTGCGGCAGCTTTGCGGCGCAGGATTATGCGGTTCTTTTTCTGGTTGAGGATAGCCATGGCGTCGTCGGAGTATTCGGGCGCGATGATTACCTCGAAGAAAATCTTGCTGATTTCGGCTGCTGCCGCGGCGTCGATGGCGCGGTTGCACACGATGATGCCGCCGAAGGCCGACACGGGGTCTCCCGCCAGAGCGTCGGTCCAGGCCTCGAGCACGGTGTCGCGCGAGGCAAGGCCGCAGGCATTGTTGTGCTTGAGCACGGCCACGGTGGTGGTATCGAACTCGTCGATGAGTGCGCAGGCGGCGTCGATGTCGAGCAAGTTGTTGTAGGATATTTCCTTGCCGTGAAGCTGCTCGAAGAGGGCGTCGAAGTTGCCGTAGTAGCGGGCCTGCTGGTGGGGGTTCTCACCATAGCGGAGTGCCTTGGAGCCGTCGATGGCCACGCGGAGGTGCTCCTGCTCGCCGGTGCCGGTGAGGGCAAACCAGTTGAAGATGGCGCTGTCGTAGGCCGACGATACGGCGAAGGCCTCGGCGGCAAGGTGGCGGCGCTCCTCGAGGGTGGAGTTGGCGCCGTGGCTGTCGAGGATGCCCTCAAGATATGCGAACTGCGCGTCGGAGGCCACGATGATGGTGTCGGCGAAGTTCTTGGCGGCGGCGCGGATGAGTGAGATGCCGCCTATGTCGATTTTTTCGATGATTTCCTGCTCGGAAGCACCCGAGGCTACGGTGGCCTCGAAGGGGTAGAGGTCGACGATGACCAGGTCGATGGGTGCGATTTCGTATTGTGCGAGCTCGGCGCGGTCGCCTTCGTTGTCGCGGCGTGCGAGTATGCCGCCGAACACTTTGGGGTGGAGCGTCTTCACGCGGCCTCCGAGAATAGAGGGGTAGCCGGTGAGGTCTTCCACGGCCTTGCAGGGTATGCCGAGGCTTTCGATGAAGGCACGCGAGCCGCCTGTGGAGAGGAGCTCTACGCCTTCTTTATGCAGTTTTTGTACTATTGGAGCGATGCGGTCTTTCGAGTAAACCGAGACTAATGCTGTGCGGATGGGTTTAAGTGTCGACATTGATCTTTTTTGCGATAGCTATTGGCTCGCAAAATTACAAAAAAATTGCCGCATTATTTATTAAAGCCCCAAAAACTTTTCAAGAAAAAATGTTTTTTCGTACCTTTGCACTCCTATGGGACGCATATTGGCAATAGACTATGGCCGCAAGCGCTGCGGCATCGCCGCCACCGACCCCCTGCGCATCGTTGCGTCGGGGCTCGCCACCGTGCCCTCGGCCGAGCTCATCGACTTCGTGCGCCGCTACCGTGCCGACAATGGCATCGATTTCATCGTAGTTGGTGAGCCGCGCGACATGCAGGGGCGGCCGTCGGAGAGCACCCGTTACCTCCGCCCGGCCATGGCAGCTCTGCGCAAGGCCATCCCCGACCTCGAGATTGTGCCTTTCGACGAGCGCTTCACCTCGGTGCTGGCCCACAGGGCAATGATTGACGGCGGCCTCGGAAAGATGGCGCGGCGCGACAAAGCCCTCGTCGACGAAATGTCGGCGACTATAATTCTCAACGACTTCCTTGCCTCAAGGCAATATCAAGACATACTTTCTAAAGAATAAATATGAAACTTCCCGTATATCTCTACGGTCACCCCGTGCTCAGGAAGGTATCGGAGCCTGTCGATGCTTCTTACCCCGACCTCGCCCGGCTCGTGGCCGACATGTATGCAGCAATGTACGAGTCGGAAGGCGTGGGCCTGGCAGCTCCGCAGATTGGCCTCAACATCCGCCTCGTGGTGATCGACGCCGACCCCGTGTCCGACACTTTCCCCGAGTGCGCGGGCCGGAAGCTCACTCTTATCAATCCTGAAATCGAAATCCTCGACGGCAAGAGCATCTCGCGCCCCGAGGGCTGCCTCAGCCTGCCCGGCATCTCCGAGAGCGTGCCCCGCACCGAGCACATCCGCCTGCGCTGGCTCGACGAGAACTTCGAGCAGCACGAGGAGGAAATAGAAGGCTTTCTGGCACGCATCGTGCAGCACGAGTGCGACCATCTCGAGGGCAAGATGTTTATCGACCATCTCTCGGGCATACGCCGCCAGATGATACGTGCCAAGCTCAACAACATCGTGACCGGCCGCGTGGCCGTGGACTACCCCGTGCGTTGGGCCCCGAACGTAAGAAAACGCTGACATCCCGTCAACTCATCAACACAAACAAGCTAAACAAACAATGGCCGACGACAAAAAAGTAATATTCTCAATGGTGGGCGTGAGCAAAATCTACCCGCCTCAGAAACAAGTGCTCAAAGACATCTACCTGTCGTTCTTCTATGGTGCGAAAATCGGTATCATAGGTCTCAACGGCTCGGGTAAGTCCTCGCTTCTCAAGATTATCGCCGGTATCGACAAGGACTACCGCGGTGAAGTGGTGTTCTCGCCCGGATATTCCGTAGGATACCTCGAGCAGGAGCCCAAGCTCGACCCCGACAAGACCGTGATCGAGGTGGTGCGCGAAGGCGTGCAGCCCGTGATGGATCTCCTTGCCGAGTTCGATAAGGTCAACGAGGCCTTCGGCGACCCTGATGTGCTCGAGGATCCCGACAAGATGGACGCCCTCATCGCCCGCCAGGCCGAGCTTCAGGATAAGCTCGACGCTGCCGATGCGTGGAATATCGACAGCAAGCTCGAGCGAGCTATGGATGCCCTCCAGTGCCCGCCCGACGACCAGACAATCGCCACTCTCTCGGGAGGCGAGCGCCGCCGTGTGGCTCTCTGCCGCCTGCTGCTTCAGCAGCCCGACGTGCTCCTGCTCGACGAGCCCACCAACCACCTCGATGCCGAGAGCATCGACTGGCTCGAGCAGCACCTGCAGCAGTACCCCGGCACTGTGATCGCCATCACTCACGACCGCTACTTCCTCGACCACGTGGCCGGTTGGATTCTCGAACTCGACCGCGGCGAAGGCATCCCCTGGAAGGGCAACTACTCCTCATGGCTCGACCAGAAGACCAAGCGCATGGCGCAGGAAGAGAAGCAGGCATCGAAGCGCCGCAAGACTCTTGAACGCGAGCTCGAGTGGGTGCGCATGGCTCCCAAGGCTCGCCAGGCAAAGGGTAAAGCCCGCCTTAACTCCTACGACAAGCTCCTCAACGAGGACCAGCGCCAGCGCGAGGAGCGCCTCGAGATTTTCATCCCCAACGGTCCGCGCCTTGGCAACAAGGTGATTGAGGCTTCGCACCTTGCCAAGGCTTTCGGCAAGAAGGTGCTCTTCTCCGACCTTTCGTTTGCTCTGCCGCCAAACGGTATTGTAGGCGTAATCGGCCCCAACGGTGCCGGCAAGACCACACTCTTCCGCCTGATCATGGATCAGGAGAAGCCCGACAACGGCTCCTTTGAAGTGGGCGAGACCGTGAAAGTGGCTTACGTGGACCAGACTCACCACGACCTCCTGCCCGAGCGCAGTGTCTACGAGGTAATCTCGCAGGGCGTCGACTCCTTCCGCATGGGCGGACGCGACGTGAACGCCCGCGCCTATCTCTCGCGCTTCAACTTCACCGGCGCCGACCAGGAGAAGAAAATCGGAGTGCTCTCCGGTGGCGAGCGCAACCGCCTCCACCTGGCTATGGCGCTCAAGGAAGAAGGCAATGTGCTCCTGCTCGACGAACCTACCAACGACATCGACGTGAACACACTCCGCGCACTCGAGGAAGGTCTTGAGGACTTCGCCGGCTGCGCTGTCGTTGTGAGCCACGACCGCTGGTTCCTCGACCGTATCTGCACGCACATCCTCTCCTTTGAGGGCGATGGCAATGTGGTGTTCTATGAAGGTTCGTACTCCGATTATGAGGAGTATAAACGCCAGCAGAACGGTGGCAAAGAGCTGCCTCGCCGCCGCTACCGCAAGCTCATGGAGTGATTTTTCACACATATACTTCATCCTACGGCCCGATGTGCACAAGCATATCGGGCTGTTTTCATATATATTATATTTAATTAAGTAAGGTTAACAAATTGGGGGGGGGCTTATGCTAAAAAATGTTTAATTTTGTATCGGTAAAAGATACGTAAATGAAACCCGATACAGCAGCGGCACGCACTCTCACATCATATATCTACAGCAACTCTCCTTTTTTAGTTTTCTTTTGGGTGGCAATAGCCATGCCTGTGTGCATAGCACCTTGGAAAGCCGGCTTTTTCTCGAAAGTGGGCATGATATACGGCCTTGCCGAGTCGCTGTTCCCGGCCACTGTGCTCTTTGCGCTGTGCTATCTGCCGCTGCTGATGCGGCGGCCTCGAGTGGGGTGCATCGTCTCGACATCTTTATCGGTGTCGCTGTCGCTGCTTCTGTGGGTGGTGTGCTTCGCCGAGCTCTTTGTGGGCATAGCGCTGTGGTGCCGTGTCAACGATGCCGTGCTCTCGCTGGTACTTCAGTCCGACAGCGGCGAGTCGGCTGAGTTTATCACCTATGCCCTTGCCCTGCCTGCCACGCACAAGGCTTTCATGCTATCCTTGTCGCCCCTTATCGCCGCTATCCTGATGCTTCTGCTCCGCAAGCCCGTGGCAAAGTTTTTGGAGCGCTTTCGCCCGTCGACCCTCGTCAAGGCTGCCGCGGGCGTGCTGCTTGCTTCGCTCGTGCTGCTGTGTGTGGGCCTTCGTCCGCTTATCTTTGGCACTGAGATCAAAAAGCAATCGTTCATGCTCACGCCTGCACAGCTCGCCTACGCTTCGCGCTCGCTCACCGATGCCGACGATATCCGCAGCCGTATAGCCCGTGCCAACAGTGCCGCCGCACCTGCCCTCGGAGGCGAGTCCCACCCACTGATTATAGCCATATTCGGTGAGTCGGACAATAAAAGCCACTCAGGGCTCTACGGCTACCGCCTCGACACCACACCGAAGCTGTGCGCGCTCGTTGCCGAGAACGACAGCGCCGATGCCGGGCGCATGATAGTGCTCACCGATGCCGTGACCGGCGATGCCACCACCAAATATGTGATGCAGCGATTATTCTCCACAAATAATCCCGAGCGCGAGTGGGCCGACCGCCCTCTGCTGCCGGCTGTGCTCCGCAAAGCAGGCTATAGAGTGGCGTACTTCGACAATCAATCGACCCTCGAGACTTGCGAGAATGTGGACTACAGCAGCGTGTTCTTCCTCAACAGCGACTCTATCATGGAGCAGAGTTTCGATGCCCGCAACAGCGAGCGCTTCGTCTACGACGGTGATTTCATCTACCGCTATATGCCCGAGGCTCTTGCCATCGACGCTCCTGCGGTGGTCTTTCTTCATCTCATGGGGCAGCATATCAGAGCCAATGAGCGCTATCCTGAGGATAGAGCTGTTTTCGGCGCCGACGACTATGCCGGCATCGACAGTCTCTCGGCAAAGGAGCGCTCCGACGTCATGCACTACGACAATGCCACGGCGTATCTTGATGCCAACCTCGCGGCTATTATCGAGGCCGTGAAAGACCGTGATGCCATAGTGGTGTACCTCTCGGATCACTCCGAGGAGATATACGACTATCGGCATCAGTACGGGCGCACTCAAGAACCGCTCACGCCACTGATGGCGCGGACGCTCTACCAAGTGCCTGCATTTGTATATTTCACGCCTGCCGCCGCGCGCAGGTGCCCGGGCCTCGCCGATACTCTTTCGGCGCGAGCCGACGCGCCTTTCTTCACATACAACTTCCCCGACCTGCTCCTTGATATGGCCGGAGTGTCGGGAGCTATGACCGACGGGCGCCGCAGCCTTGCCTCGCCCGCGTTCGACGCCACGCAGCCGCGCCGCATACTGCATGGCACATGCGACTACGACAGCCTGATGCGGGCAAGCGGACTAAGGTAGGCGGGGTAGCTGTTTTAGCTATTTTAGCTTATTTAGGTCTTTAATTTTTTTGCCTTTACGTGGGGCTCCACGGTTTTTCAATATGTCAATGAGCTCTTTGCTGCGGTTTGGCTTTGGGCCGCGGGGCAAAGGGAGTTATGAGATGAGAGTTATGAGATATGAGTTCTTTTTCGGCGGCATTTAGCCTTTCCCATTTCTGCTTTTCTCTGGTCTGCCTTTCCGGGGTTCGGAGACCCCACTGTAGGGTTGCGGGGGATTCGGAGATCCCCCGCGGCGTGGAGATCCGCCACGGCGGGAAATCGTCTGCGGTGGCGAGAGCTCTATAGTCAGTGAGTGAGATTTGGGGCTCGAACTTTGACGGGAGGTCGGGGATGCGGCGGTTCTCGGGGGTGTGATATATGAGGACTGTGCCGGGGTAGTCGTTGATGAGTATTGGATTTATGACGCGGTTGATGATGCGCGCGTAGGCGGGATGCAGTCCGTGGACGAGGCATATCTGGAAGGTGGTGCCGCGGATGCGGTCGACTCTGGCGTGGCTCGCCGTGCAGGTTGGGGGTCGGTAAAGTCGCAGGCCGAGGGCTTTGGCTACGGGGCGGCGCTCGGCGATGATGCAGGTGTCGAGGTCGGGGTTGAGGTGCTGGAGCCAACTGATGTATGAGAGCAGCACGGCTGTGCTATCGTGGCCTGGCGGGTCGATGATGTGTGCACGGACTACGCCTGTGCGCCTGCGCTGTCGCTCCATGGTGAATATGGCGCTACGCTCGCTCCAACGCAGTGGCGCCCCGTGCCATCGGCGGAACGGTGCTGTGATGTCGGCGCGGCGGTATGTGCGGGCGTGGTGCTGCATATTGCGCGCAAAGTTAGTGGCTCGGCAGTGGGAATTGTGCGGTTTTTTCCCTTTTTAAGGGCTTTAAGGTCGGTAAGGACTTTAAGGCTTTTTCGAGATTCGGTAATCGCCTTGGCACTTTCGGATGCGTTGACATTGGTGGTCGCCATGGATGGCGACCGTACTGGCCTCAGGCCTAGGGCTTTCAGGGCTATAAGGTCGGTAGGGCTTAAAGGTTCTTTTGAGATTCGGTAATCGCCTTATTTAGCTTATATAGAGAGCTTATTTAGAGTATTTCTTATATGCGGCTGCCATGCGGGTGTGGTAGCCACGCGAGGCGTAGGAGGGGCCGTTGTAGATGCGAGCGAAAGCGGCCCAGTTCTTGGCCTTGAGATGCTTTAGCAGGCCGGTGTTCTCCATGTAGTTTGCGAACAGGCGAAGCTGGTCGTACTCCGAGCGGCTCATGAGCTTTACGAAGTCGTCGCGCGAGGGCATGCCGCATAGCTTCCAGTTGAAGCCACCGATCTGAAACATCCCCCAGAATGTGCTTTCTATCGCCGCAATGCTGTCGATGGCCATCGCGGCATCGAGTCGAGCCTGCTGAGCGGCCTGCTGACCTCCGTACTTGCGGATATTGACGGGCTGGAGAGCCGTGTTGCCGGCATATTTGGCAAGGTTTATGCCACGGCGCGCCGCCGCACGGCGGAACACGGGCAGGTCGAAGTTGATGATGGGCTTGCCGGGCTGATGGAAGCCTCGCTTGGTGCGGCCTGTCTCAATCTCCACGATGGCACGGATGGCTGCAGCCTCCACGCCAAGGTCGGCGGCTACTTCTTCGTAGTCGGCTTCGGTGAGCGGTCCTGTGTGCTTTGGTCCGAATGGATCGGGGATGAACGATGTGTGGAGAGTGTCGCCTTCAATGACGATGAACGTGCGCCCTAGCGAGTCGACCCCGCCGGGCACACGTTCCATCACAAATATTGTGTCGCCGTGATTGTACGCGCCCGCTACCGCTGCGCAAGCGGCAGCGGCAACAAGGGCGGTGAGTACGAGTCGACGCATTTATGCTTCGGCTACTTTTTCGAGGGTGCGTGTGAGCTGACCCCAGAAGCGCTCGACGGCAGGGATATACATTCGTTCGCTCGGCGAGTGCACGTCGCGGAGGGTGGGGCCGAACGATACCATGTCGAGGTGGGGGTACTTCTCAAGGAAGAGGCCGCACTCGAGGCCTGCGTGGATTGCTTTGATAGCGGGCTTGATGCCGTAGAGCTCCTCGTAGGCTTCCGATGCGATGTGCATGATGGGGGAGTTGAGGTTGGGAGCCCATCCGGGGTATCCGTCGCCGTGTGTCACTTCGGCGCCGGCAAGGCGGAAGAGTGCCTCGACCTGGCGTGCAATGTCCCACTTGCGGGACTCTACCGATGAGCGCTGCGATGTGGTCACGAGGATTTTATTGTCGGGCTGCATCTTCACCGAGGCAAGGTTGGTGGAGGTCTCCACGAGGCCTTCGAGGTCGCGGCTCATGGAGATTACGCCGTGAGGTGCGCAGTAGAGGGCTTCGATGAGGTGGCATGTGGTGTCGGAGTCGACGGCGTACTCGGGGCGCTCTACGGTGCTGAGGTCGAACTTCATGCCCGTCTCCAGGCCTGCGTATTCGCCTTCGATATCGGCTACGAACTTATTGAATTCCACACGGATCTGCTCCTTGCCGGTGTGCGATACACCGAATACGGCGTGTGCTGCGCGGGGGATGGCGTTGCGGAGGTTGCCGCCGTCGATTTCGCAGAGCGAGATTTCGTGGTCGAGGCTGAGCTTATAGAGGAAGCGTGCCAGGAGCTTGTTGGCGTTGGCACGGCCCAGGTGGATGTCGCCGCCGGAGTGACCGCCGAGCAGACCGCTGATCTCCATCTTGAAGTAGTGGAAGTCGGTGGGGGCGAAAGAGCGCTTGTAGCTGAAGAGGCATGTGGTGTCGACACCGCCGGCACAGCCTACGAAGATTTCGGCATCGTCCTCGGAGTCGAGGTTGAGCAGGATGGAGCCTGTGAGCATACCGTCGCCGAGGTTGTTGGCGCCGGTGAGGCCGGTCTCCTCATCGACGGTGAAGAGAGCTTCCACGGGTCCGTGCACGAGGTCTTTGTCGACCATCACGGCCAGCGAAGCGGCCATGCCGATGCCATTGTCGGCACCGAGGGTTGTGCCGTCGGCGCGGAGCCAATCGCCGTCGACGATGGTGCGGATGGGCTGAGTGTTGAAGTCGAAGCTCTTGTCGTTGCTCTCGCACACCATATCCATGTGCGACTGAAGGATTACCGTTGGTGCGCCTTCTTTGCCGGGGGTGGCGGGCTTGCGCATCACCACGTTGCCGATGGCGTCGGTCTTCACTTCTATATTGTGCTCGGCAGCGAAGTCGAGCAGGAACTGACGTATTTTCTCCTCTTTCTTGGAGGGGCGGGGCACTTGGTTGATTTTGTCGAAAATCGAGAATACAAGTGCGGGCTTGAGGTCTTTGATTGTCATTTCTGCTATTATGTTGGTTCTGTATATTTCTAATAAAGATTTAGTGCTTGAAAATAATGTTAAAAATATTATTTTTCGCCCTCTAAATTACTAAATAAAATCGGTTTTCCAAAAAAATAGGAGCGAAATTGCGTATCTTTGCCGAGCGAAATACCGCATCAATGATAAGAACATTGCCATGAAAACCGTAGTTCTCGCCATCGTGATAGTGCTTGTGTGCGTCGTGCTGCTCGGCGTGAAAGTGCTCTTTGTCAAAGGAGCGCGTTTTCCGTCGGGGCATGTGGGCTCATCGGAAGCTCTGCGCCGCAAGGGCATAGGCTGTGCCTCCGAAGCCGACCGTGCGCCACACTCTTAGAGTGTGTTTACTTTTAACACACAAGTTAATTTTTAGTTAAAGAATGTATTGTTTTTAATGGTTTCGCATTAATTCTGAGGTCTTTTTTGATGCTTTCCGCCAAGTCTCATCAGTCGCATAGCCCGCTATGCTCCTTCTTCAACTTGCGAAAATCATTCAAAAAATCCTCTCAGCCTTAACGCGAGTTAAAAGTAAACAACACTCTTAATGATTGTAAAAATAAGCGTTTTTAATGCAAAAAGACTTATCTTTGCACCGAAAATCAATCTCCGATGTCTGAGGGCTTTTGCCCGAGTGCATCTCTAAATAAGTAATTAAAAACCGAAGCCCGGCTCATGCGGTGCTTCACAACCGTATATCTTCGAATGAAAAAACTGTCGTTCACAGTAAAATCTCTTCTCGTTATCGCGCTCGCTGCAGCCACAGCAGCATGCTCCGGCAATAATCAGCAGGCCGCTCCCGCTGCCGCACCTGCCGCCGACTCCACTGCCGCTGCTGCAGTCACAAACATCCGATATATCGATGCCGACTCGGTAATGGGCTCCTACAAGCTCGCCCAGCAGCTCCTCGAAGAGCAGCAGCGTGAGGTGAACCGCCTCCAGCAGTGGCACGAATCGAAGCAGCGCGAGCTTCAGAACATGGCCAACAATATCTCACAGAAGCAGCAGAACAATATCTACCTCTCGCAGGCCTCGATGGAGTCTGATGTGAATGCACTTCAGAAGAAAGGCCAGGAAGCCGAGAACTATCTCAACACCCAGCAGCAGCGCCTCGCTACCGCCGAGCTCCAGATTCGTGCCCGCCTGGCCGACTCTATCAACAGCTTCGTGCGCGACTACAACGCCACCCGTGGCTATGATGCAATCCTCCTCCGCGAGGCAGGCGTATACTTCAACCCCGCACTCGACATCACCGCCGAAATCATCGAAGGCCTCAACGGTCGCCTTCAGGACGGCGAGGCTAAATAATAGCAGCGAGCTATCCGACACACACGAAAGCCCGGAGTCAAAGCGATGACTCCGGGCTTTTGTGAGTTATGAGGGATGAGTTATGAGATATGAGAGAATTAACCGCCCGATGACATTGTCAGAAAGAGGAACCGAAGGCAATTACATTGCCCTTGGATGTGTTCAAATCCCGGTTGCCTGAATATATCACAGTTCTTAAATTTTCCGGAGTTTTCGATAGGTCGGCCCACTTCTGGAGTCCGTCGAAGAAAGTCTGTGAGAATGTACTTCCGGATTTTATTTCGTAGCCATGGAGTTCTGTGCCGGTTGTCTCTATCAGGTCGACTTCAAGTCCGGTGCTGTCGCGCCAGAAAGTGAGATCCGGTGAAGAGCCACGGTTCAGAGAATTTTTAATGAACTGGTTGATGACCATGTTCTCGAACAGCCCGCCGCGGAGGAAGTGTGTATCGAGTTGCTCCGGCGAACTTATGCCGAGCAGGCTGCAAGCCAAGCCGGTATCGTAAAAGTACAGTTTCGGCGTTTTGACAATACGTTTGTTGTAATTGTTGAAGTTCGGTTCGAGACGATATAGGATATAGCTTGCCTCAAGTACTGAAAGCCACGACTCGACGGTAGGGATTGACACTCCGGCCTCAGTTGCGAGGTTTGTCTTATTCAGCAATTGTCCGATTCGGCCGGCACAAAGGCGGATAAAGCGTGTAAATCGCGCGAGATCGCCTATGTTGAGCATGGCACGGACGTCGCGCTCGACGTAAGTGGCAATGTACGAAGGATAATAGTCGGCAGGGGCTATGTCCTTATCATAAATTCGGGGATAGAAGCCTTTGAAAATTTGTTCGTTGATGTCCTCGGGCAGTATTCCTGCTTCATGCAGTTCATGGCGTGAGAACGGCAGAAGTTTCATGACCGCTGTTCGTCCGGCAAGCGACTGGTCGATTGCGGCCATCAGATGAAAGTTGCGGGATCCGGCAAGCATATACATCCCCGTTTCGTTTACGGCATCAATATGTGTCTGAAGATAAGAGAATAGGGAGGGTACACGCTCTGCTTCATCTATTATGACGTGATTGTCGAAAGTTTTGATGAAGCCGTTAGGGTCTTCTGTTGCGAATGACCGCATATCAGGGTTTTCCAGCGATACATACCTGTAGTCGGGGAATATATTCTTCAGCAATGTGGATTTGCCCGATTGACGTGGTCCTGTGACCGTTACAATCGGGAATTTTTCGCTTAATTGCTTGATTTTGGCGGATAAGTCTCTTTTAATCATATCTTTGCAATTATAAAGTGCCACTTTATAATTGCAAAGATAGTAAAATAGTTTATAATTCCGGGCTTTTTTGAGGATAATTCGGGTGAAAAAAGTGCAGGTGGCTCGGGTCTGCGGCTCCTTTATCCGAAGAGCTCGCGGAATGCGTCGCTCACTTTAGCCACTTCGTGCAGGCGCATGGTGAGTCGGGATGTGTCGAAGCCTTTGAGGGTGCGGGCGGGGATTATCATGTCGGTCATACCGAGTTTCTCGGCTTCGGCAATGCGCTGCTCTATGCGGGTCACGGGTCGAATTTCACCCGACAGACCCACTTCGCCTGCCATGCACCAGCCTCGCGGGATGGCCATGTCGACGTTGCTCGAGAGGATTGCCGCTATCACGGCAAGGTCGAGCGCGGGGTCGTTGACACGCAGGCCGCCTGCGATGTTGAGAAACACGTCTTTTGCACCGAGCTTGAAGCCTACGCGCTTCTCGAGCACGGCAAGGAGCATGTTCATGCGCTTGGCATCGAAGCCGGTCACCGATCGCTGAGGTGTGCCGTAGGCCGCGGTGCTTACCAAGGCCTGAGCCTCGATCAGGAAAGGACGGATGCCCTCGAGGGTCACGCCTATGGCTACGCCCGAGAGCTCTTCGCCGTCGTTGTGGCTGAGCAGCATCTCCGAGGGATTTGTCACCTCGCGGAGGCCGCGCTGGCACATCTCGTAGATGCCGAGCTCGGAAGTGCTCCCGAAGCGGTTCTTGATGGCGCGCAGCAGGCGGTACATGTACTGGCGGTCGCCCTCGAACTGCAGCACGGCATCGACTATATGCTCGAGTACTTTAGGGCCGGCCAGAGTGCCTTCCTTGTTGATGTGGCCAATGAGAATGACGGGAACACCGCTTTCTTTGGCGAACTTGAGCAGGGCCGCCGCACACTCGCGCACCTGGCTCACGCTTCCGGCGGAGGAGTCGAGAGTGTCGGTGGCGATGGTCTGGATAGAGTCGACCACGAGGATGTCGGGGGTGGTGTCTTCGATATGTGAGAAGATATTCTCGAGCGAAGTCTCGCACACGATGAGCAGGTTGTCGCTGCCGCGGCCTATACGGTCGGCCCGGAGCTTGAGCTGAGTGGCGCTTTCCTCGCCCGATACGTAGAGTATGCGTCGGTTGCGGATTGCCAGCAGGTTCTGCAGCACCAGAGTGGACTTGCCTATGCCGGGCTCTCCACCGAGAAGCACTATCGAGCCTTTGACGAGACCGCCGCCGAGCACGCGGTTGAGCTCTTCGCTTGGCATGTGATAGCGCGGCTCATCGATGGCTTCAATCTGGTTCACGGGGCGAGGTACGGATTTACCGCGCGCACTGAGAGGGAGCGCCGAGGATGCCGACTGTGCCGGTGTGGCGCTCACTTTTTCCTCGACCATGGTATTCCACTGGCCGCAGGCGGGGCATTTGCCCACCCACTTTGGCGAGTCGGCACCGCACGAGGTGCAGAACCACATCGTTTTCTGTCGTACTTTTGCCATTATTTCAAGCGGAAGAAGTAGCCTATCGAGAACTCAAGCGACATTGCGCGTGAGGCACTGAACGTGTCGGCTTTCGACGACGGGAAGATGTTGCCGAGGCCGAAGTAGTAGCGGGCCTCAAGAAAGATGGAGTGGCGGGGCTGCACGAAAAACTCGCCGCCTACCGATGCGCAGATGCCGTAGTCGAATTTATTCTTCACTTCGGTGTACATCTGCTCTACGGAGCGGTTGCGGATCGGAAATCCTTCCACAGCCTCGGGGTGGCGGTAGTCGAAGTCGGCTTTGATATTGTCCGACACGAGGTAGCATATCTGCGGGCCGAGGTTCACAAAGGCTTTGAATCGCTTGCTGCCGAAGTAGATGTGCGTGAGCACGGGCAGCTGCAGGTAGGTGAGGGTGCGGGTGTAGTTGAGCGGAGCTTCCTCGAAGTCCTCTTTCCAGCCACGCTGCACCCATCCAAGCTCCGCTATAAGGCCGAAAATCTTCTCTTCGGTGTAGCGGAAGGTGAATGCGCCGGTGCTACCTGTCATCCACTTTTGGTTGACCGAGGGCGAGAACGACATCTCACCCATGCTCATGCCACCGCGTGCGCCGATGCTGATGCGAGGCTTGTAGTGTGTCTGGGCACGAGCCGGCAGTGCAAGGCAGAGCAGGGCAGAGCAAAGCAGCGTGCCCAGGATGTTGCGCAGCTTCATTGTATGCGGGCTGAGAGGCGTCCTCCCGCCCCGAAAGTGATGATGTACAGAGAATTGTTGACGTAGCCTTCGCCGGCGCTCACGAAGTCGAAGGTCGACTGTATGCCGGAGAAAGGCACAGCCGGTGCCGGGTCGAATACGCCTGAGTGCGTGCGGATATTGCGGATGAGATAGGATGCCGTGTCGTAGCCGAGGATGCCGTAGACGGGCACGCTCTCTACCATCGGCGTGCCGAACCATCGGCGGAAGTCCTCGTCGATGGTGCGTGCCGAGAATCCGTTGAAATCATCGAAGAAGCGCGAGTAGACGGTGGCTCCGAGGCGGTGGAGAAGATCGAGTGCTTCGCCACGGAAGGCTGTCCAGTCGGGGTAGCCGAAAACTTCGACGTCGGCACCGCTTGCCGAGTCGGCTTTCACACGGTCGCGGAAGGTTCGCAGCACGTAGGCAAAGCGGTTGAACTCTGTCACTGAGCCGTCGGAGGGTACCATGAGATACTTTTCGCCGTCGGCGGTGGTGAGATGCTCTATATCGGCGCTCACAAGGTTGGTGTCATATTCAATCAGGATCGGCTCTACGCCGGCGGTGCGGTAGCGCTCTGTCAGATAGGCGGTAAATGCCTCGCGGTCGTTTCGACCTGCCTTGTTGCGCAGTATCACCGGGCGAAATCCCTCGAAGTCGGCCATCATGGCATCGACTGCGAGAGTGTACATCTGTTTCTGCGGCAGATTGGCCTGCATGAGTCGCGGGGTGGTGGTGTAGGCGCTGTCGCGGGTGTTGAACACGTTGAGCACATATGCACCTGTGGCAGAGGCTGCACCTGCTATGGCTGCCAGGGCGGCTTCATTGTCGGGTGCGACAATGACGGATGCCCGGCAAAGCATGGAGTCGGAGCTCACGAGTGCTGCAAGCTCTTCGCTGCTCAGGCCGTCGGTGTCGTGGACCACGATGTCGACTTTTCCGGCACGCGAGCTGAGGCTGTCGGCAGCTATGAGGACACCTTTGTAGAAATCGAGAGCGAGGGTGTTGTGCCTCGATTCTTTGTCGACGTTCAGGCCGAAAGGCAGCATGAGAGCCACGACCGGCGCTGCGGGCTCCACTTGCACGGGCTCGGCCGCGAGTGTATCGGCGAATGTTTCCTCGACCTGCACCTCCTCGGTGTAGTATTCATCGAAGGGGAAAACTAGCAGGTCGCCTTTCTTCACGCCGTCGGCAACTCCCGGATTTTCCTTTATGATTTGGTCCACGGGGATGTCGAGCTGCTTGGAAATGCCATAGAGCGATTCGCCCTTTTTCACCTTGTGGTAGTAGTACTGCTTGCCCTTGACTCGCTTGACGGGCAAATCCAAAGCCCATGCCGAGCTTGCGAGCACCATCAGTGCTGCCAGCATCGCCACGGGCTTCATTATGGAGAGATTTTTCATGCTTTCTTGGCGTGGTCGTTGGAGGCGTAGCCATAGCCGTAGGCATGCCCCTTGCGACCGTAGTGGCCGTATTCGCCGTAGCGGCGGTAGAGGTATGAGTTCGAGGCAATGTTCACGCCGTTGAGCACGATGTAAACCGATGAGAACTTACCGCTGTCGACAGCCTGATGGAGTACTTTCAGACTGCTCTTTGTGGAGTAGTTGGCACGGGTGACATAGAGCTGGAGGTCGGAGTGGCGGGTGATGAGGAATGTGTCGGAGATCACGCCGATAGGAGCGGAGTCGATGATCACGTAGTCGTATTCGTTTCGCAGGCGGCTCATCATTCGGCTCATGTTGGCCGACATGAGAAGCTCGTTGGGGTTGGGCGGAATAGGACCGGCGGGGAGGATATAGAGGTTGTCGTTGACATTCGACTGCACGATGAGGGAGTCGATGTCGGCTTCCTGACCTGAGAGGAAGGTGGTGACACCGCGCTGGTTTGTGAGCCCGAAGTTATGCGCGAGCATGGGGCGGCGGAGGTCCATACCGATCACCACCACTTTCTTGCCCATCAGGGCGTAGGTGAGAGCGAGGTTTGATGCCACGAAAGTCTTGCCTTCGCCGGAAATGGTCGAAGTGACGAGGATTACCTTGCTGTTGACACCCGAGCGGGTGAATGATATGTTGTTGCGCAGGAGTCGGAAGAGCTCGGCAATCGGGGTCGACACGTTCTCTCCCACTACCAGGTCGTCGGATTTCTTGCTGTCGCTCTGGCATATCTCGGCAAGGACGGGCACTTTTGTGATGCGCTCGAGCTCTTCCTGATCGCTGAAGATGGGGAAGAGGAGGCGGCGCACGAAGATTATAGCCGCCGGTATGAGCAGACCAATGATGAGAGCCATGCCATAGACCATCATCTTGCGGGGTGACACGGGGCCGCTGCCTTCGGGGTCGTCGATAAGGCGGGCGGTGTTGGTGGCGAGTGTCTTCTGGAGGGCGATTTCCTCGCGGCGCTGCAGAAGGAAGGTGTAGATGTTGACCTTAACCTGCTGCTCACGGAAAATTTCCTGCAGGCCCTTGTCGATGGTAGGAGTAGATGCGAGCTGACCGGCGCTGCGGTTCTCGAGCTGACGGATGGAGCCGCGCTTGGCCGTGAGAGCACGCTTGGCTGTGCTCAGGTTCTGGAGTATGCGCACTTTATCGCGGCTGAGCTCCTCCTGCATGGTTTTCACCAAAGGATTGTCGGGGGTAGAGCCCTCGAGCGTGCGGTTGAGCTGACCCACTTTGCGGTTGTAAGCCTCGATTATGGTGGTGATAGTGGGGTTGTTGACGGCTGCGGGTAGAGTCTCGTAGCTGTCGGACGACGACACTATGCGCTCGATTTCATCGTAGAGGCTTAGGTCGGCTTCCACTTCGGCCATCTGGCTTTCGTAGTTGCTCTGAAGGTTGAGGTTGAGGTTCGACTGAGCCTGAATATCGGTCACATTATGTGCCTGACGGTAGGCCTGCAGGCGGTTTTCGACATCTTTGAGCTCGCCTGAAATCATCACGAGGCGGTCGAGGATGAAGGCTTCGGTTTGAACAGCCGAGCGGTTTTTCTCTTCGATGATGTCGCGGTTGTAGAAGTCGAGCAGTGCATTGATGATGTCGACACCGCGCTTCATCACGTCGGTCTGGATGCTCAGACGGATGATTTTGTCGGAGTTCTTGGCGAACTCGATGCTCAGGCTGCCTGAAATCCGGCCTGCTGCCGCGAGAGGATTGACAATGCGGATGATTTCGGTGCCTTCGAAGTTGGCTATGATGGGCGATCGGGTGAGCGTGACAGTACCCTGCGAGAGCTCGATCTGTGCCGGTAAACTTATATTCTCAAATTCTTTTTCTTCTTCTACGCCGTTGAAGCTCGTCTGTGCTTTCACGTCGTAAGTGCCTTCGCCGGCGGCTTTCACCGTGATGGTGATAGGAGCTTTAAGAGCCTTGAGAGCCATGGAGTCGAGCTTCGCAATCACGGCATTGTCCTCGTAGAGAGGTATGTCGCGGAAGCGGCCCTTGGCGTAGTAGGTGTATGCGAGGTTGAGCGAGTCGACGATTTTGATGACGTTGTTTCGCGACTTCATCACCTCAAGCTCAGTCTCGTCGATGTAGTTTTTGAGCGCGACCATGGGGTCGGAGGCGTTCATGCTGAAAGCGTTCTGGCCGCTGTTGTTGTCATCGCTGAGGTAGATTGAGGCGTTGACCTGATATACGGGAATTTTCGAGGCGATGTTGAAGTATGCCACAATCAGGCATACCACCACGCTGAGAACGAACCATTTCCACTGCGCTAAGAAAGCCAGCAGAAGGCCTGTGGTGTCGAAGGTTTCTTCCTGAATCTGAGGAGATGTGCCTTGAGTGCTGTCGTTGGTCATGGCTATGCTTTACTTGGAAAGGTTGAGGATACCGATTACGAGCGAAGCCACCGAGGAAAGACCGCCCACGATGGTGATAGTGGCGTTTACAGCTGGGTTGAGCTGCCATGCGCCCTGACGCATCGAGCTGTTTGGCTCGACGTAGATAAAGTCGTTTTGCTGGAGGTTGTAGTAGGGGGAGAGGAGGAAGTTGCGGTCGTGCAGGTCGAGGCGGTGCACTTCGCGTGTGCCGTCGGCGTTGGTGCGGTAGAGCAGGATGTTCTCACGGTCGCCTTTGATGTCGAGGTCACCGGCCATGGCGATTGCTTCGAGGAATGTCATGCGCTCGTTCTTCGACTGGTACACACCCGGGGTCTTTACAGCACCGGCTACGGTGACACGGAAGTTCATGAGTCGGATGTCGACCGAAGGCTTCTCAGTGACGTATTTAGGGTAGATTGCATTGCAGATACGGTCGGCCACCTCTGCTTTGGTGAGGCCGGCAACTTTCACTTTGCCTACTATGGGGAAGTCGATGCAACCGTCGGAGTTTACGAGATAGTACTCGGTCGACACTTCGAGGCCGGAACTGTTGAGATTGGAGGCCGAGCGCGACATATTGCCGATTTTGCCGTCTGTGTCAATGTACTTGCCTTTGTTGAAAGGAGCCATCGCACTCATGTTGATGCCGGTGACTTCTATGTTGAGAAGGTCGCCGACGGTGATTACGGGGTCGGTCACGTTCTGCGACTGTGTGAGCACCTCTGCCGGGATATCTTCGGCTGCTACGATATAAGGCACTTTCTTGGGCGCAGAGCAGGATGCGAGCATGGCAACGGCCACGCCCGTAAGGATGATTTTACTAAGTAAACGTCTCATTCTTAGCTATATGAGTGATGTTGTGTGTATTCCTTGTGATGAAGCATGCCATAAGGCAAGCGCAAAGTTAGTTAAAAATTCTCAATTGCGCAATTAAAAATAGCACGGCAGGTTCATCGCGACATGCGTTTTATCAGGTTGTAGGCAGGCACTATGCCGAGTTCACCGGCTTTGCTGAGGTCGTCGACACCGGCATTTCGCCGCCCTGCGCGGAGGGCTATGTAGCCACGGTTGTAGTATGCCTCTCCGAAGTCGGGCTTAATCTCGATGGCTTTGGAGAAGGAGTCGGAGGCGCCGCTGAAGTCTTCGAGGGCAAGCTGTACGGTGCCTTTGTTGAACCATGCCACGGCCATCATCGGCGAAAGCTCGATTACTTTTGTGTAATCGTTCAGGACATCGTTGAGGGCTTTGCGGTCGAGCCCGGCACGGATTATGGCTTTGTCGCGGCCTTGCCCGGCGCTTTGCGGGTTGCTCTGCTCGAGTTGGTACTTGCCGTAGCGTGCCTGCGCGCGTATCATATATGCAATGGCCAGGTCGGGAGCGAGGGCTATGGCACGGTCGGCGTCGCGCTCGGCGTTGAGGTAGTCGCGCACGGTGAGGAAGTCGAGGGCGCGGCCTATGTAGTCCACGGGGCGGCCTTTGTGCGATGCGAGGTAGGAAGTGTAGTAGTCGATCGACTGGAAGTGGCGATTTGCGGTGCTTTCGTCGAGGGTGGGCACCACATTTGTAACCACCAGAGCAAAGCGGAGCATACGTGTGGCGTTGAGGTCGTCGACCTCGCGTATATAATATGTGTTGCGCCGGAGCTCGGAGGGCGAGGAGTAGAACGAGAGCATCATCAGAGGCTCTGTCTCTATCTTGAAGTTGCGGTCCTGCACGCGGCCGCGTATTGCGGAGTTGTTGTACTCCTCACGGAAGTCGGCGTTGTCGTCGACGGTGAGCAGGCGTGCGAAGCGCCGTGCCGCCGTGCCCGATTTCTCGGGTCGGTCGGACCTGTCGGACTTGTCGGACGAGTCAGACATGTCCGAGCCCTCTGCTGTGCTTGAGTATTCTTGCGCGGCGATGTCGTCGTATTTGGCTGCTATTTCGGGTGTGAGGGCTTTCGAGAGCCTGTCGGCCGCTTTGAAGTCGGCTTCGGCTTTCACGAGTTTTCCCTGATCGCGGTATATTGCCCCACGCAGATAGAGCGCACCGGGGAAGTCGGGAAATCGCGAGGCCACACGGCCGGCATCGGCGGCGGCAAGGTCGTAGTTTCCTTTTGCCTTATGTATCACAGCGCGGTTGTAGAGAGCGCGGTAGTCGTCGGGGTCGAGCTCGAGCACACGGTTGAAGTCTTCGAGCGCGAGGTCGTTGGCATTGACTTCGGCAAGGAGCAGGCCTCTGTTGAAGAGAGCCACGGCATTGAGAGGCTCAAGGGTGAGGGCGTAGTCGTAGTCGGCCATGGCGCCGCTGTATGAGTCGAGGCGGTAGCGCAGGAAGGCGCGGTTGATATAGAGGCCGGCCATGCGTGGCTGCAGCTTGATTGCCTTGTCGATGTCGGCCAGAGCGCTTTCAAAGTCGGCATTGGAGTGTATTGCAATGTCGGCTCGCATGATGTAGGCGTTGAGAGTGTTAGGGTTGAGCTTAATCGCTTTGTCGATGTCGGCCCGTGCAGCTGTGGTGTCGGCTTTCTCGAGCATCATCCGTGCCCGGCCGAGGTAGGCGTTGCCGAATCCGGGATAGTAGCGTATGAGCTCGTCGAAGGCTTCCGCCGCAGCGTCGAAGTCTTTGAGGTCGTTGAGCGCAAGAGCTTTGTTGAAGAGTATCTGGCGGTTGCGCGGCAGGAGCTTGAGGGCTTCGGTGTAGTCTTCGACCGCCAGGCGGTTTTTGCCTTGGTTCTGGCGAGCCACGCCGCGCACCTCCCATGCGTCGGTGAGGTAAGGGTTGAGGCCCAAAGCGGTAGACGCATCTGTCTCAGCGCCGATGAAGTCGTCGAGGTTCAGCTTGGCGATTGCTCTCAGAAAATAAGGTTGTGCAAGATGCGGCTTGGCCTGGATTGCCTGGTTGAAGTACTGTATCGACAGCATGTAGTCGTCGAAGTAAAGAGCGTTCTGGCCTATTCGGAGCACCTGGTCGGTGTTGACCTGTGCCCGTGAGTGCAGTGCTGCCGAAAGCAGTGCAATCAAGATGGTAAGGCGGAGGAGCAGTTTCATAGGTGTGTGATATAGATGTAGATATAACCGGGGCATCAGCCGTGCGAGGCCCGTCGGTAGAGTATAATCGCTATAATAGTGTAGAGTACGTTGGGAATCCACATGGCCACGAAAGCCGAAGTGAGTCCTGACAGTGCAAACGACTGAGTGATGGTCATGAACAGGATGTAGCTGAAGCTGAGCACGAGGCCGATGCCGATGTTCAGGCCCATTCCTCCCTTCTGCTTTTTCACCGAGAGAGTCATGCCTATCACCGTGAGGATAAACGCCGCCGCCGTCATGGCGTAGCGCCTCTCACGCTCGACCTCGAAAGTCTTGATGTTGCCCACCCCGCGCTCTTTCTGCCGCTTGATATACTCGTTCAGCTCGGGCGAGGTCATCTTCTCATGGTCGTTTTTGGCAATGAGGAAGTCGCGAGGCTCGAAAGCAATGCTCGTGTCGCGCTGGCGCCCTTTCTCGATGAACTCGCGGTTGTCGCGGAAGTCGCGCTTCACGTAGTCGAAAACGCGCCACTGGTAGAGTGTGTCCCACTTGATTGTCTGGGCTGTAAGCCTGGATGTGAGGCGCTTGTCGGCGTCAAAACTTTCGAGCGAGAATCGGTGTCCGGTCTTGGTGATGTTGTCGTAGCGGTTCATGTAGGCTATCTGGCCCGGAGCTACCATGAGCATGATGTTGGTGCCGTAGTCCACACGTTTGTTCTTGTAGTAAGTGTTCTGGTAGTTGATGCGCTTTACATTGGCCGGCGGGATTACGTAGGCGCTGAGAAAGAATGATGCCACAGCTATTATCGCAGCCGACACCATATAAGGCCTCAGCAGGCGCTTGAAGCTCATGCCTGTGGAAAGCATGGCTATAATCTCGCTGTTTCCGGCCAGCTTTGAGGTGAAGAAAATCACCGTGATGAAGGTGAACAGCGGCGAGAACTGGTTGGCGAAGTAAGGCAGATAGTTGGCGAAATAATCGAATATCGTGGCCTTCAGCGGTGCTTTGATGAAGGTGTCGAGCTTCTCGTTTATGTCGAACATCACCACGATAGCCAGCAGCAGCATGATGGCGAACACATAGGTGCCGAGGAACTTACGGATGATATATCGGTCGAGAATTTTGAGCATAAGAAATCGGGTCGGGAAGTGAGGGGGTCAGAGTCGGCGTCCGAGACGCTCCACCATATCGGTTTTCCAGGCGTGGAAGTCGCCGGCGATGATGTGCTTGCGGGCCTCTCCTACGAGCCAAAGGTAGAATGCGAGGTTGTGGATAGATGCTATCTGCATGGCCAGCAGCTCGTTTGCCACGAAGAGATGGCGCACGTAGGCTTTGGAGTATACGCGGTCGACAATCGAAGGGCCGTCGGCCCAGAGTGGAGAGAAGTCCTTGGCCCACTTCGCATTGCGCATGTTCATGGTGCCCTCGGGGGTGAAGAGCATGCCGTTTCGGCCGTTTCGTGTTGGCATCACGCAGTCCATCATATCCACTCCGCGGTCGATGGCTTCGAGGATATTGACGGGCGTGCCCACTCCCATGAGGTAGCGAGGGCGGTCGGCGGGAAGGATTTCATTCACCACATCAATCATATCGTACATCACTTCGGCCGGCTCGCCCACTGCGAGGCCACCGATAGCGTAGCCGTCGGCACCTAATTCGGCAGCGTGGAAAGCGGCTTCGCGCCGCAGGTCGGGGTAGGTGCAACCTTGCACGATGGGGAAGTACGACTGATAGTGCCCGTAGCGCGGCTCAGTGGCTTTGTAGTGCTTCCAACCGCGCTCGAGCCATCGCTTGGTGAGGTCGAGGCTGCGGCGCGTATATGCTCTGTCGGCGGTGCCGGGGGCACATTCATCGAGCGCCATCATGATGTCGGAGCCTATTGAGCGCTGTATGTCCACCACGTTCTCGGGCGTGAAGAGGTGCTTGGAGCCGTCGATATGGCTGCGGAAAGTCACGCCTTCCTCGCGCAGCTTGCGTATCTCGCTGAGCGAGAACACCTGGAAGCCGCCGCTGTCGGTGAGGATGGGTTTCTCCCAGCTGTTGAAGCGGTGCAGACCGCCTGCCTGCTCTATCACGTCCATGCCGGGGCGCAGATAGAGGTGGTATGTGTTGCCCAATATGATCTGGGCCTTGATGTCGTCGCGGAGCTCGTGCATGTGTACGCCCTTGACCGAGCCCACCGTGCCCACGGGCATGAATATCGGAGTCTCGATTGGTCCGTGGTCGGTCTCGATAAGGCCGGCTCGGGCATTGCACCCGCCGCATGTATGTTGCAGTGTGAATTTCATCAAAATATTTTTAGCCTACAAAGATACAATAAGTTTTTTAAACCGCATGTATTCCTGCTCGAAGTTTGGCGTGAGGATGCCTTGGCCTATTGCAGCGTCGATTTCACCGGCTGTCCAGAAGCGGCCACCGTCGAGCTCGTCGGTGGGCTCGGGGATGGTGGAAAGGGTGGTTCGGTAGACGTTGACGAGCTCCCGCTCGCGGTCCGACTCGAATACGTAGGATGTGATGTAGGCGGGCTCGAAGTCGGTGATGCCGAGCTCTTCGCGGGCTTCGCGGCGCAGAGCGGTGAGCACGTCTTCGCCAAGGTCGATATGGCCACCTACGGCGGTGTCCCACTTGCCGGGCTGAATGTCTTTCCACTCGGGTCTTTTCTGCAGATACAGTCGGCCTTCGGGGTCGAACACATGAAGGTGCACTACCGGGTGAAGGAGCATACTGCCACCGTGGCAGGCCCCTCGGGTGGCGGCATCGAGGATGTTGCCCTGCTCGTCGACCACAGGCAGGAGCTCGTCGGCATTGTCGGCTTTCATCAGCTTACACCAAGGAGTTCGATTTCAAAAATGAGCGTTGAGCCGCCGGGGATACCGGGCTGGCTGATTTTGCCATAGGCCTGCTCGGCAGGGATGTAGACCTCCCATTTGTCGCCGGTGTGCATCTGCTGCAGGGCGATGATCCAGCCGGGGATTAGCTCACGCAGCCTGAATGCCGGCGCCACGCCCGAGCGGCTGCTGTCGAAGGTTTTGCCGTTGATAGTCTTTCCGGTGTAGTGCACCGTGACCACACTCCCGCGGCCTGGCACGGGGCCCTTGCCGCTTTTTATACGCTTGAAGTATATGCCCTTGTCGAGGGCTTCCACGCCGGGTTCGGCAGCTTTTGCGGCAAGCCACTCGCGGTTTTTCTGTATGTATTCCTGTTTTGCCATCTTTAAGAGAGTGTTTCTAAACTTTGTCGAGTGATTTACGTGCACGCTCGCCACTGATGTATGCCGTGGGCGTGAGGCCGGTCACGGCTTTGAACTGACGCGACAGATGAGCGGCGCTTGAATAGCCTGTGATGTCGGCGATTTCCTCGAGGGTGCGTCCGCCGTAGGCCAGCAGCTCTTTTACGCGCTCAACCTTCTGGGCTATATGGTATTTCTCGATGGTGCGGCCTTCGAGCTGCGAGAAAATGCGGCTTATGGTGTCGAACGGCACACCTACCTGCTCCTCGATGCAGGCCGAGAGCTTGAGCTTGCACTCAGCCTCGTCGCGCACATGGTGCATCACGGCGAGCTTGGCACGCTCCACGAGCGACTGCTCCATGTTCTCGATGCGCTCAAATCCGAGGCCCGAAAGCTCGCCGTCGAGGCTCAATAGCTGCGCGGGTGTGGGGCGGTTCACAAAATCGACGTAGCCGATTTCGACCTTGCGGAAAGGGATGTCAAGCTTGCGGAGCACATTCTCAAGCGCGGTCACACAGTGCCGGCACACCATGTTTTTTATCTCTACTCTCATGCTTTGTACTTGAAATAGAGGATGAATAGAGCCGTAGCTCCTATTGCGGCACACGGCACGCCCACCAGAGCCGGAGATGCGATCCCGAGACCCATATGGATGGCGGCACCTCCGAGGGCTGCGGCAAGAGCGTTCGACACGTTGAAAGCTATCTGGATGCCGGCACCGCCGAGCATCTCGCCGCCTTTGGCATAGCGGACGATGAGGTACTGCAGCGGGCCACCGATGCCGAAGAGGCAAGCCGTGGCAATGAATGTGAGCACCACCAGCGGCAGGCGGTGAGTGGCGCACAGATATATCGAAGGCATCACTATCAGTGCCGCCGTGGCAAGAAGCGCCGTGACAAGCGCAGCCGAACTGCGGTCGGCCAGTTTTCCGGCCAGTAGGTTGCCCACCACCATGCCTGCTCCGGCCACCACCATAATCCACGACATCGAAGCCTCGCTGAAGTGGGCCACCTCTGTCATTATGGGGTCGATATAGCTCAGATAAGTGTAAACGCTCGCCTGCCCGAAGAACACGCCTGCGTAGATGAGCCACGGCTGCGGAGTGCGAAGGAAGCGGAACTGCCCTTTGAGGCCGCTGTCGGGCAGGGCATCGAGGCGTGGCACCCATAGCCTGATGCCTATATAAGCCATCAGACCGAAGGCTGCCACTATGCCGAAGGCCACACGCCATGAAACTGCCGCACTCACGAAGGTGGCCAAAGGCACGCCCACGAGGTTGGCAACGGTCATGCCGCCGACCATCACGGCAACCGCCGAAGCGCCTTTTCCGGCATAGGCGAGGCGTGAGCATACTATTGCCCCGGCTCCGAAGAAAGCACCGTGGGGCAGACCCGACACAAAGCGGGCCACAAGAAGTATGGCATAGCCCGGAGAGAGGGCTGTGGCTACGTTGCCGATGAAAATCATGGCCGCCAGCAGCAGCATGAGCTTGCGCAGTGGCATACGGCGAAGGAAGATAAGGCCCGGTGCGCCCACGGCCACACCGGCGGAGTAGGCCGATATGAGGTGCCCGGCCTTGACAATCGAAACATGCACTTCCTCGGCTACGGAGCTGAGGATACCCATCATGCCAAACTCGGCTATGCCGAGAGCGAATGTGCCGATGGCAAGCGCTATAAGGCTTTTTTTCATGACAATCTTGAGCGGAATTGAGAAAGAACAATGGCAGTGGCTGTGGCCACATTGAGGCTTTCCACAGCCTGTGCGTCGGCGGGGTAAGGCGGAATGAAGAGGCGGCGGTCGATGTGGCGTGCCACGGCATCGGATATGCCGCTGCCTTCGTTGCCCATCACGATCACGCCGCCCTCGGAGAGCTCGTTGCGGTAGATGTTGTCGCCATCGAGGAAAGTGCCGTAGATGGGCGCATCGACACCGGCGAGAAAAGCGTCGAGGTCGGTATAGACAACCCGTGTGCGGGCAAGAGCGCCCATGGTGGCCTGCACCGTCTTGGGGTTGAAAGCATCTACGGTGTCGGTCGATGCCACCACGGTATGCACGCCCATCCAATCGCAGGTGCGGAGTATGGTGCCGAGGTTACCGGGGTCCTGCACGCGGTCGAGTGCCACTATAAGCTGAGCGGCGCAGTCGGCGGCCGAAGGGAGCGCCGGCGGCTCGGGCAGCTCGAAGAAGGCTATCACGGGCGGTGTGGTGCCCAGGCGGGTAAGCTCGCGCAAGGTATGAGGAGCGGAGGGCACTACGACTGCTCCGGCGGGCAGATCTCTGCCGGCAAGCCACGCTTCGGAAGCGAAGATGTAGCGCGGAGTGAACGATGCCATGAGCTCGAGCACACACTTACTGCCCTCAGCCACGAAAAGGCCGCTGCGTCGGCGCCCCTTGGCGTCGTCGAGCGAGGCAAATTCTTTCTTGAGTCGGTTTGTGAGCTGAAAATCAGAAGTCATATCCGGCTTCGTTGATGAGTTTTACATCTTCGGCCATCGTAGAGCCTATGGTGGTGAGAAGGTCGCCCACGATGGCACCGTTGATACCCGTGCGCATGGCCTTGAGCTGAGCGCTGCGGCTCATGCGGGCGCGACCTCCGGCAAACCGAAGTTGTGTGGAGGGGTGCGCAAAGCGGAAGAGTGCTACAGTGAGCACTATCTCGTCCTCGCTGATGGGCTCGGTGTGCTCGAGAGGAGTGCCGGGGATGGGGCAGAGCACATTGATGGGTATTGACACGGGCTCCACCTTGCGCAGCTCTATGGCGAGCTCCATGCGCTGGCGGCGGCTCTCGCCCATGCCTATGATGCCGCCCGAGCAGATGGCGAAGCCCACTCGGCGGGCTGCTTCGATGGTGGCGAGCTTATCGGCCTGAGTGTGGGTGGAGCAAAGCTCGGGGAAGTAGGAGGGAGCTGTCTCGAGATTGCAGTGATAGCGACGGGCGCCGGTGCTGTAGAGGCGGCGCAGTTCGTCTTCGCTGAGCAGGCCGAGAGATGCGCAAGTGTCGATGCCGTCGGTGCGGTGTACTTCTTCGAGGATAGAGCATACGTCGTCGAGCACCTTGCCGTGGGTACCTTTGCCGCTTGCCACCAGAGAGAAACGTCCTATGCCGCAGTCGGCATTGTAGCGGGCAACGCGGAGCGCTTCGTCGCGGTCCACCACTTCATAAGTGGTGCAACCGGTGCTGAAGTGAGCCGACTGCGCACACCACTTGCAGTTCTCGGAGCATCGGCCCGAGCGGGCGTTCACGATAGAGCAGGTGTCGAACTTGGCGGGGCAGAACTTGCGAGTGATGCGTGCCGCCCCTTCGATCAGGGCTTCTTTTCCGGCTTGGGTGTCGATGTCGGAAAGGGTATATAGAGTGGCCTCGTCGAGACTTTCGCCGGCCATTACGGCAGCGAGTGCGGCCTCGACGACGGCCTTGTCTTTTGCTTCTTGATTTTCCATTTATGCAATAAGAGGGTGTTTCAAAAATTCTTGTTAATTTTAAGCCGGAGAATTAATTCTCCGAGGCCGAGGGTAATTCTAATTTATCAAAAGGGTGTTGTCAAAGTTTAATAATAGCTTTGTATGCCGTCTTTTTGGCTCCTCCACTCTTCATAATCGGTCGCATAGGAAACTATGCTCCCTCTTATTCAGAGCGGATTAGCTCAAAAATCCGGCACTTAAAATTTAACAATAATTTTTAAACGCCCTCTAAGTTTTTACGGTGCAAAATTACTCAACTTTGCCCACACCGCCAAACCTATTTTTTCGACACCTTCATAGCGAAGCCGCCGCTGCGGGCCTGCCACACGGGGAGCACGGTGGAGGCATCGACCTTCTTGCGCTCTATCACCACGGGCGTGGGGTTTGTCTCCCAGTCGGCATCGGGTGCATCGCGGTAGATGAGAGCCTCGTACTCGGCATCCGGGTCGAGGAATGAGAAGTCGACCGATGCCGTGCGGGCATCGTCGCCTGTTGCTCCGGCCACATACCAGGTGTCGCTGTCCTTGGCCTTGCGGGCCACGGTGATGTAGCGGCCGAGCTCGGCTTCGGGGTAGACGGTGCGAGCCCAGTCGGTGGGGCAGTCGCTCACGAAGGTGAGGGGGCCGGGGTTGGCCTCGTAGTTCTCAATCATGTCGGAAGCCATCTGCAGCGGAGAGTAGAGAATCACGAAGAGTGCGAGCTGCTTGGCCAAAGTGGTGCATACGCGGGTCTGTGGCACGATGGGATTTTCAAAAGAGAAAGTGACGGGCGTGAAGTCCATCGGTCCGGCCAGACCGCGCGTGAAAGGCAGCGTCACCGTGTGCGAGGGCGGGTTGCCGCCGCTGCGGTTCCATGCATCCCACTCCTGGCCGCGCACACCCTCCTGTGTCATGAGGTTGGGGTAGGTGCGCTGAAGGCCTGTGGGCATCACGGGCTCGTGGTTGTCGATGGCCACACGGTGGCGTGCTCCCTCCTCAATGACCTTGCGGAAGTGACGGACGCCGAACTGCGACGCGTGGCGCTCTTTCTTGTTGAGCAACGGATAGTCGCAGTAGCCGGTCTTCACATAGTGAACACCTTTGTCGCTGAGGTACTTCATGGCCTCGGTGAGATTGGCCTCGTAGTTGTCGACGCGGCATCCCGTCTCGTGGTGCGCGATGAAGCCCACGCCCTTGCTGCGGGCGTATGAGCAGATGGAGTCGATGTCGAAATCGTCGTAAGGCTCGGTGAAGCTGAATTCATAGTTCTCCCAACCTTTGTTCCACCCTTCCACGAGTACACCGCCGAAGCCGTGTCGGGCTGCGAAGTCGATGTATTTCATCACATTTTCGGTGGTGGCACCGTGCTTGGGGCCGGCTTTCCATGTGTGCGTGCGCATGTGGTAGCCCCACCACACACCGATGTAGCGCTGCGGCACAATCCACGAGGTGTCGTCGATGGCGCAAGGCTCATTGAGATTAAGCATAATGCGCGAGAGCATCATGTCGCCGTCGTTGTCGGCTATGATGAGAGTGCGCCAAGGCGAGGTACGCACGTCGGTCACAAACACTTTCTCGCCCGACGACCATGGAGCAAGGTCGGCCTTGAGCATCGTAGAGCCCGGTGTGGCCTGCACACGCATGGAGGCGTAGTCGGTGAGGGCAGCCTCATGAAGAGCCATCGACAGGCCGTCGGCTGTCTTGATGGTGACGGGGGTGCTGGCAAGGCCGATGCTGTCGAGAGGCAGCGGGCGGTATATGCCCTCGTAGTAGTTGACCTTATCGGCAGAAATCGACCAGGACGGATGCGCTTGTGTGAACTTGAACTCTGTGAGCTCGTCGGTGATAGTGAAGTCGCCGAGCGATTTCGAGCGCGGATATTCGTAGCGGAACCCGAGGCCGTCGTCGAATACACGGAAAGTGACGGCACAGCTACGGCCCGGCGCGAGCTTCTTCTGCTGCAGCGTGAGCTTCATCTCATTGTAGCTGTTGCGGATTTCCGATTCTTCGCCCCATACCGGCTGCCATACATCATCGGCAGAGGCGCGCTCCACTTTTTTTATAGAGAAGCCGTCGGCCATGTCGGGGGCATCGGCGAGTCTCAGTCCGAGGCGCGAGGGCTCGAGCACGGCCTTGCCTGCACGCTCGACGCTATAGAAAAGTGCCCCGTCGGAGTCGGTGTCGACCGATACGGTGATGTTACCGTCGGGAGAGCTCACGCTCACGGGTTTGCCCCAAAGCGCCAATGAGGCGGTGAGGGCGATAAAAGATACGATTGCTTTATTCATGATTATTGTGTATTTGCGTATGAATATGTGATAATGTTTATTACTCGAAAACCTGAGTCATCGGGCGTCCGATCCACACCTGGGGCTGCTCTAAACCGAGGATTGTGGCCATAGTCGATGCTACGTCGTACTGCATCATGCTCTCTTGAAATTCTCCGCCCTTTTTGATGCCTTTGCCTGCGATAATGAATGGCGTCTCCATCTCGGCCATCGTGATGCCTCCGTGCCCTTTGCCGATGCCGCCGTGGTCGGATGTGACGATGAACACGGTGTTGTCGGTCATGCCGGCCTCATCTACCGCCTGTACTATGCGGGCAACGTAGCCGTCGACTTCCTTCAGAACCTCATAGTACTCGGGAGTGTCGTGCCCCACGGCGTGGCCTACGTGGTCGGGATTGTCGAATACGACCGCCAGCAGCGAGGGCTTCTTTTCGGTGATGTATTTTGCAGCCATTTCGCTGAGCTGTGCAGGCTTGTTGCTTGCGTCGGCTGCATGGGCGTAGTAGCTGAGCGAGAGGGTGTCGACAAGATGCTTGATGCCTTCCCATTCGTAGAGCACACCGATTTCGGCATCGGGGGCCGCGTCGCGGTAAAGCTGGAATATGGTCGGGAAGATGCCGTTTTTAAGAATCACGCGTGATGGGAGTTCGGGAGTCTGCGAGCCCCACTCGGTGTAGCCGTGGAGCTCAGGGCCTGCGCCCATGAACATCGAGGCCCAGTTGACGGCGCTCGACGATGGAAGAGCCGTGCGTTTCTGCAGCGTGTACGAGCCCTGCTCCATAAGTGATTTCACAGCGGGCATGTCGGCCTTAGGCAGGCTGTAGGCACCCCAGCCGTCGAGGCCGATGTATACGATGTTGGGAGCAGAGGCTGCCGCAGGCGTCGCCTCAGAGCTGCTGCACGAGGTCATTGTAGCCGCCACGGCTACCGCGCAAATCAAGCATGAAAAGGACGAAAAAAGCTTCATAAAACAATCTGAATAGTTCTTGGATGCGGAGATGATACAAAATTAATCAAATGGAACTGATTATGCAAATAAAGCGACGCACCTTCGGAGTGAGGGTGCGTCGCTTTTAGAATATTTTTCAGGTGATTAAGCGAAAGCAGTGAGGGCTACGTCGGTGAGCCATATCCACAGCGGGCAGAAGCCGATGAAGAGTATTACCGAGAGGGTCAGCGACGAGGTGCCGGTGGCCACGTAGGTGTCGTACTCGTCGGCGATAATGATGCCCGAGAATGCCGGGGGCAGGGCAGCTGCCACAACGAGCATCTTGAGGTTGAGGGCATCCATGTGGAAGAGGAGGCCGAGAGCGAGTACCACGGCGGGCATCACCACCATCTTCATGATAGAGCCGAGCACGGCCTGCCAGTTGACGGAGAACTTGATGGCCGAGAGCGTGATACCGGCCGAGAATACTGCCATCGAGGCATTTGCTTTGGCAATAAGGTCGAACGACGGGCTCAGTTCTTTAGGCCAGGGTATCCCGACGAGTACCCAAACCACGGCAAGGATAGGTGCCCATGCCACAGGCTGGGCGAGGGCGTGAAGCACAGGCTTCCAGGCGCTTTCTTTCTTTGTGGAACCGGGGTTCTGTTTTTCGAGCGAGGCATTCATGAGCGAGAGGCCCACGGGGATGCCGATTGCGTTGACCACGATGCCTACAATAGCTACCACAAGGGCAACCGAGGGTGAGGTGCCGAATATAGGCTCGAGGACTGCGAAGCCGAGGAAGCCGATTGTGGGCGATCCGCTGATAAGAGCCGAAACGGCGGCGTCGGCGCCGGTGTTCTTCTTAAAGCAGTACTTGAATACGAAGTAGACCAGCATGAAGCATGCCATGATGCCGATGGTTGATACCAAGGTGAGCTTGGCATCGCGGGCAAGATCCTCGCGCGAGGCTTGCACAATCGACACAAACAGGGCTGCAGGCAAGGCGAAGTCGAGCACTACTTTATTGAATTTCTTTGCATCGGTGCCTGTGAAGGCACCTTTTTTGCCGGCAATGAAGCCTGCAAGCATCACCACGATAATCGGGACGATGGCATATAGTATTACGTGACTGAGACCCATTGTGTTTTGTTGTTAAAGGGTTGATGAATAAGTTGAACCGTGGTCGATGCCCTATCAGACGGTGTAGTCGATCAGGGGTGCGGGGTTGAGGTAGCCGATGTGGCCCGACTCCTTGCCTGAATCAGCGGCGAGCTGCACGTCGATCAGGCACGGGCGCTTGGCTGCGATTGCCGTCTCGAGAGCGGTTGAGAGCTCGGCGGTGGTGGTCACGCGGTAGTTGTCGGCACCGAAGCACTCGCCGATGAGATTGTACTGTGCGTTGATATCGAGCGTGGTAGGAGCGGGTGCATCGCCTCCCGAGGGGTTGACGCCTACGCCGTTGTAGATGCCGCCGTTGTTGAATACGACTACAGTCACAGGGAGCTTGTAGCGGCAAATGGTGGCGAAGTCCATGCCCGAGAAGCCAAAAGCGGAGTCGCCTTCGATGGCAACAACGCTCTTGCCGGTGGCTACGGCAGCGCCCACGCAGGAGCCCATGCCCATGCCCATGATCGACCAGGAGGCACAGTCGATGCGGTGGCGCGGGAGCGACATGTCCACGCTGTCGCGGGTGTCGTCGAGGGTGTTTGCGCCTTCATTCACAAGGATGAGGTCGGGGTTGGCCTCGAGGATGGGCTTGATCACGGAAAGCGCCGTCCAGTGCGTCATAGGCGAGGCTGTGGCGGCATCGGTGAGACGAGTGGCGAACTTGGCGTTCTTGGTCTTGGTCTCGGCCTGCAGGCTTGTGAGCCATGCCGGATCGGCGGCCATAGTCTTGCCCTTGAGAGCTGCCAGAATCATGTCGAGCGACTGACCCATATCACCTACTACAGGTGCTGCGATGGGCACGTTGCGGTCGATTTCGGTAGGCTCCACGTCGAGCTGGATAAACTTCATGGCGGGGTTCCATTTACCTCTGCCGAACGAGAGCATCCAGTTGATGCGGGCACCTATTACCATGACGGCGTCGGCCTGCTGCATGATGGTGGAGCGGCAGCTGAGTGCGCTGTACGGGCCTGCATCGGGCATGAGGCCTTTGGCCATCGACATGGAGAGGTAGGGGATTTTATATGTCTCGACAAGAGTCTTGATTTTATCGTCGACCTGAGCGTAGGCTGCACCCTTGCCCAAAAGGATGGCGGGGCGCTTGGCTGTGGTGAGGATTTCGACGGCGCGGTCGACGGCAGCTTGAGTAGGAGCTACGGGAGCTGCCACGTCGACGGGCTCATAGTAGAGCTTTTCGGCATCGGCGGCATCCATGATTTCAGCAAGCGCCGGAGTGGTCATGTCGATATACACGCCGCCGGGTCGGCCGCTTACGGCTGCGCGGTAGGCACGTGCTACTGCGGCGGGGATGTCTTTTGCATGAGAGCAGCGGAAGGCTGCCTTGACGAAGGGTCGTGCGGCATTGAGCTGGTCAAGCTGCTCGTAAGTGCCCATGTCCATGTCGACCATCGTGGGGTCGGATGCGCCCGAAATCTGTATCATAGGATAGCAGTTGACGGTGGCGTTTGTGGTGGCTGTGAGGCCGTTGAGCATACCGAGCGATGATACGGTGAGGAGCACGCCGGGCTTCTTGGTGAGGTAGCCGTGAGTGGCGGCGGCCATGCCTGCCTGCTGCTCGAAGCGGAAGCCGTAATAGTTCATGCCGAGCTTCTGCATAGCGAAAGCCACTTCCGTGACGGGGATGCCTACGAGACCGTAGACATCGTTGAGGCCGAGTCGGCGGAGCGATTCAGCGAGTATATACATGCCGGTGACCTGCTCGGGGAAGTGAGGTGCCTGAGCTGTGCCGGTGGTAGGTGTAGTAGTAGTCATATATGTGAGGATATTTGGAGTGATGACGCACACACGGGTGCGTCATCACTGATGAGTTTTTACTTTGCGTTTTTACAGATTATTTGGCAGCGGGTTTGGGGAGAGGTTCTGTGGTGCCGTTTGCCTTGAACTGCGCAATCTGGTCGGGGGTATAGCCGAGAGCGGTGAGGACTTCGTCGTTGTTTCCGCCGAGGCTTGGTGCGGGGCCGTAGGAAGGCTGATAGTTCGACATTGTGAACGGGCAGCCTACGGTGACGAATTCTCCGATTTCGCCACCCTGATTGATCTTGACGAGGGTGTTTCCGTCGTAGAGACTTTCGTCGGTCATCACTTCCTTGGTCGAGAGCACGGGGCCTACGGGCACGCCTGCCTTGCCGAGAATGTCGGTGACTTCAAATTTGGTCTTGTCGGCAGTCCACTGTCCGATGCGCTGGTAGATTTCGTTCTTGTGGCGGTCGCGTGCATCGGCGGTGTTGAAGTCGGGGTTGGTGAGCCAGTCGGTAAATCCGGTGGCGTTGCAGAAGAGCTCGAAGTCTTTTGCAACGCGCTGGAGCACGATATAGACGTAGTTGTTTGCATCGAGCTCGGTGTCGTAGCCGCCGGCAGGCTTACATTTGTACGTCCAGCCGAGCACACCGCCGCCTTCGGTATTGCCCGAGCGGGGCACGCAGTCGCCGAATTTTCCGTCGGGGTACTGCGGGAATTGTGTCAGATAGCCGATCTTGTCGAGGGTAAGCTGGTCGCGCGTCTTGATACGGCAGAGGTTGAGGCAGGCATTGTGCATCGACTGATACACGTAGACGCCTTCGCCGGTGTGCTCACGCTGGCAAAGAGCGGCGAGCAGGCCGATCAGGAGGTGCATACCGGTGTTGGAGTCGCCAAGAGCGGCGCCCGACTGTGTGGGGATGTTGTAGTCGCCTTCGAACCAACCTGTGGTCGAAGCAGCGGCGGCTGTTACCTGAGCGATAGGCTCGTATGCCTTAAGATCTTTATATTTCGAGGATTCGGGGAAGCCTTTGATGGTGCCGTAGATGCAGCGGGGATTGAGAGCGTGCACCACATCCCAGGAGAAACCGAGTTTGTCCATAGCTCCCGGGTGAAGATTTTCCACAAAGATGTCGGCTTCCTTGATGAGCTTGGTGAGGATTTCTTTGCCGTCGGGAGTCTTGGCATCGAGGGTAAGCGACTTTTTGTCGGAGTTTAGCTGGAGGTAGTAGTACGAAGGAAGGTCGGGGTTAAACTGAAGTTCCTTGCGTGTGGCATCGCCTACTCCGGGGCGTTCGATTTTGATTACATCGGCGCCGAGCCAGGCGAGCATCTGTGTACACGAAGGGCCGGACTGTACTTCTGTAAAGTCGACCACCTTAATACCTTGAAGAGGAGCGTAGTTCATACTGAATTATTGGTTAAAGGGTAAATTATCGTTTTTTCGGTGTGCATTGGTCGCACATCAAAAAAACGCCCCTGCCGACCAAAAGGTTCAGTATGCCACTTTCTTTGCCGCTTGGCGAAGGTTGTCGGCAGCCTTTGCAGGCATCATTGCCTCGCGCAATGACATTCCTGCCGGCATGGCACTAATAATCTGCTTGAAGCCCGCTTCGACAAGAGCGTCGGCATCGGCCACGCTGCCTCCTATTGCCACGGTGGGAATGCCAAGTCGCCGCGCCTGCTGCATCACGGAGAAAGGTGTCTTGCCATGAAGGGTAGAGGCGTCGATGCGGCCTTCACCTGTGATTACCAGGGATGCGTCGAGGATGGTATTCTCGAAGTCGATAGCCTCGAGAATGGCGGGAGCACCCATGCGGATGTCGGCGCGGAGGATAGCCGAAAGCCCCGCCCCCAGTCCTCCTGCCGCTCCGGCACCGGCCTCGGCCGATGTGTCGTCGAAGCCGCAGACACGCAGCACTGATGCGAAGCAGCGCATCCCTTCGTCGAGGGCATGGCACATGAGGGCATCGGCTCCCTTCTGTGGACCGAAAGTGTAGGCTGCGCCGTCGGGGCCGTAGAGCGGGTTGTCGACATCGGTATAGAGGGTAAAGCTCACTCTGTCGAGCCCCTGCATACGATGACTGCTGTCGATGCTTACTATTTGAGGCAGGATGTCGGCACCGCCGTGCAGTGGCGTGCCGTGCCTGTCGAGAAAGCGGAAGCCTAGAGCGGATAGCAGGCCGCAGCCGCAGTCGTTGGTGGCGCTTCCGCCCAGGCCGAGCACAATGTGCCTGCAGCCCATGTCGATTGCCGCTGCTATCTGCTGCCCTGTGCCGAAGGTGCTTGTGTGCATGGGGTTGCGCTCCCCGGCGCTCAGGAGGGTGAGGCCCGAGGCCGCAGCCGTGTCGATGATGGCGGTGCGACGGTCGGCACTTAAGAAGAATCGGGCATCCACGGCGCGGCCAATCGGATCGCATACGTTTATGGTGAGAGGGCGTGCGTCGAATGTCGCCGCCAGTGCTTCGCCGGTGCCTTCGCCGCCGTCGGCCACGCTCACTTCCACAATCTCCACCTCGGTAAACCGCTCTCTCAATCCGCGGGCACAGGCGGCGTTGGCCTCAGCCGATGAGAGGGAGCCCTTGAATGAGTCGCATGCTATCACTATCTTTTCCATACTGCCGTGTATTGAGCTAAGAGTCTGAAGTGGGTAAAAAAAGCGCCGGAGGCATTTGACTCCGACGCTTCTGTGTGCTATATTTCTTGATTAGAGGTCGCGGGGATCGGGAGCGTCGGTTTCGTCGACGGGAATGTCGGTGTTGACATTCTTGCAGCCTACCACAGCGTAGAAGAAGAGATAAGCGAGCATTGCCACTACGAGCCAGTAGGAAGCCATGTAGCCTGCGCTTCCTGCGATAGCGTTCTGGATAAGAGGCATCACGCCACCGCCTACTACCATCATCATGAAGATGCCGGAAGCCTGAGCTGTGTATTTGCCGAGACCTTCGACAGCGAGGTTGAAGATACCACCCCACATCACCGAAGTGCAGAGGCCGCAGAGCACCAGGAAGAGGGCCTTGGCAGGCACCTGAGCCATCGAGAAGCCGTCGGCGGCGCTATATGCGGGCATCGACACGCGAATTTCGCCGGGGAGGAAGATGGCGATGCAGATGAAGAAGATAGCAGTGAGCGATACCACTAGGAGCTGCATACGGCTCGATACCTTGCCCGAGATAAGGCTCGATACGAGGCGGCCTACGAGCATCAGGAGCCAGTAGATGGCGGCCACGCCACCGGCCACGGCAGCGGCATTTTCCTGGATGCCGGAAACGGCACTGTCGCTGAGGTAGAAGATGAGCATGCCGGGGATGCCGATTTCGATACCTACATAGAAGAAGATGCCAATCACGCCAAGCACGGTGTGGCGGAAGTTCCAGGGGCTGTGCGGGGCTTTTACTTTCACTGCTTTGCCGCCCTTCTGCAGGTGAGGCTCGGGGATGGCTACGCAGGAGATGATGATGAATGCTGCCACGAATACGCCCATGGCGATGAAGAGCAGGGGAGCAACATCGCTCATGCCGGTTGTTGCGGTTACCTGACCGATGAGCATACCCACGAAGAGGGGAGTGAGTGTGCCTGCGAGGGAGTTGAAAGTACCGCCTGTCTGCACGAGCTGGTTGCCGGTGTTACCACCGCCGCCGAGCATGTTGAGCATGGGGTTTACCACGGTGTTGAGCATGCACACGCAGAAACCGCAGGTGAAGGCACCAAGGAGGTAGATGATGAAATTGAGGGTGACCATCTGCTCGCCCACGGGGAATACTTCGATAGATGCACCGAATACACCCGAGAGCCACTGGAGGATAAGACCGGCCAGGCCTACAATCATAGCGTAGAGTGCGGTCTTCTTATAGCCGATTTTTGTGAGGAGATTGCCTGCAGGAATACCCATGAAGAGATAGGCAAGGAAGTTCATCATGTTGCCGAGCATGCCGGACCATTCGTAGTTGTTTTTCCAGATGGTGCCAAGTGGTGCTGCAAGATTGGTGACGAACGAAATCATGGCGAAAAGGAAGAACATCGCTATGACAGCCACGATGTTGCCTCTTGCCGGAGCGCTTTGCGCCTTTGATGCTGTTGACATTGGTGTTAGAAACGGTTTAAGTTATGTGATTTTGTTGGATTCAAGGTTTCTGATGCCACAAGAGCATTATTTCGCACAAAGTTAGCAATATTTTTTTCAAACATAAACCGATGCGGCCTAAAAAAATGTAAAAAAACAGCTGAGTACTCCGTGAGGTGTCAGTCCACCAGTAGCAGTGCATAGCAGGAAAGAGGAGCGTCGGGTTGCGGAGGCATGTTGATGCTGAGACCTGCGGCACGGACGGTGGCGACAAGGTCGATGCCGCAAGCCTCGGGAGAGGGTAGCACTTCGGAGGGGTGCGGGCATGCATCGGGCTTGCACTCGGCACAGCGTGTGCAGGGGCCGGTGCCGAAAGCGAGAGCGCGGTAAAAGCCGTCGGAGCAGAGCGCGCGGTTTGTCTTTAATGCCAGCGGGGTGCCTTGTGCCATGCTGTGGACCCCGAAAATGATGGCTCGGCTGTAGCAACCGAGTATTTCGGCAGTCTCTTTCCAGCCCGGCGCAAAAGGCGGGCAGCTGCGGCTGTGTCCGTAGCGGGGGCATCCGTAGCGGCACTTCATGATTACCCACGGAGCCGTGATTATCTCGGCGGCAGGTATTATGCGGGCTACAAAGGCACCTCCGTCAAGGAGGAGTGATATGTATTTGTCGAGGTTCGGTAGCATGAGCGCGGGCACAAAAAAAGGGTAAGCTATCTACATCGCGCCGCATCGACCCGATACCCTTGCTTCGGTCAAGACCTGGGGGAATTCTCGGGGAGCTGGCCGTGTAGGACTTACCCGGCTGCAAAGGTACTGCCTTTTTTTTGCTCGGCAATACCTTTGTGTGTATTTTAACAAACTTTTGCAAAGAGCAAACTCAATCAGGCACTCCTACGCGGCGGAAAGTGTAGTCGCGGTCGGCCACCTCACACGACATGATTTCGCCATGATGCACCTTAATGTCGTCGATAGTGCGGTAGCGGTTGAAGACTTCGCGCACGGCAGGAGTAAGGGCTACGCGCCAGTGATCAACCGTGGCCTTGCTCAGAGAGTCGAGTACTGGTTGTTGCATACCGGTGAGGATGTTCTGCGAGAATGTCACGCCCGATGGGTCTACGAGCACCTGCATTGTGGTGGGGTCGAATGTAATGGCAAGGTCGTCGTCATCATCGTCGGTACATGCATATCGGCCCGTGATGGATGCTGTGGCAGCAACGCTTGCCTCGTAGGGCTCGTCGGGAGATAAAGCTTCACCCGTCACTGATTGCTCAACTTCGATAACGGCGCTTATTATCACCGAGCCGGTACCTTTCTTGTTCAGATCGGGTGCGAAGTCAAGCGATACGGTCATGTTTGCGTCGGAAGCTCCGGGCACGGCGATTAGTCGCTCCGGGTTGCCCTGCCACTGACCGGCGAAGAGCTCGGTGCGCGAGCACGAAGTGAATGTGATGATGCCGAAAAGGAGTGCTATAAGTGCGAAGAAGCTGATGGTGCTGAGTTTCATACGTAAAGAATTTATATGGTGTTATAAATTCTTAACACTTCATTTCATGAAAAGTTCAGACAAGCCAAGGCATACTTTTCGCCCGCACAATGAGAGCAGAGCACCGGCTTTGTTCTTGAGCCTTACCCGGCTGTCGGTGAGCATGGCCAGGCGGTGCTCGCGCACGAATTTCCAACAGCGGTCGGCGAGCTCTGTTTTGCCGTGGCGCGAACTCAGCAGGAAGATGTTGAAGTAGGCACTGAAGCTGCGGGCGAGGGCTGCATGCGATGCTTCGCGACAAGCCTCAGCCACAAATGCCCGCAGGCTGTCGACAGCCCAAAGGGCATCGGCGCGGCTTTCGCTCCAAGTGTTGATGAAACTTTCGGAGTTGGGCCGATAGTAGTATATTACCTCGTCGGTGACAGCAATGCTGCGAGCCCGAAGATATATGGGCGCGAAAGCCTGAAGATCTTCATATCTTCGGCCTTTTACAAAGGGTGAGCCGAGCAATGTGCGGCGATATAGTTTGGCCCACGCCGACGGATGATGTGGCCACTCCTGATATAAAGTCGAGATAAGGGCATCTTCGGGAGATATCAATTTGGGAAGATGCTCACCACTATTATTATAGTTTGGTTCTTGTGTGAATTGGGCTATCGCAATATCGCACTTCGGCGATGTTGTCATTATGGTGTACATTCGCTCCAAGGCGTGCCTAAGGAGCATGTCGTCGGCATCAAGATAGAAGATATATTCGCCTCGTGAACTTGATGTGCCAATATTTCTTGCTTCTGAAACGCCTACAGGGTCAACAGAAAGGTGCCTAACTACGCCGGGATGCTCCTCCGCATACATCCGGCAGATAGCGGGTGAGGAGTCGGTGGAGCCGTTGTCCACGAGGATGAGCTCGAAGTTGCGGAATGTCTGTGCGAGTACGCTCTCGATGCACTCTTCAAGGTACTTCGCTGCATTGTAGACAGGTACTATCACCGATATTTCAGGCATGGTGCTATTTTATATAAATTGGTGCCGACGGCTTGGATTCGACATTCACGCGACTTAATGCCGTGACCACGTAGACTCCTTCGCCGGGAGCGTCGAAGTGCGTGTCGGCTGTAATACCGACCAGAGCAGAGGCGTCGTCGATGTCTATTTCATGCCGGCTCGTGAAGCGGTATACTGCAAATCGGATTGCATCGGAGGCAGAGCCCGAAGCGGGTGCTGCCTTCCAGGAAAATGAGCTTGCACTGCCCGGCCTGATGTCGGTGACAGGTGCCGGAGCGTCGGCGCATAGCTGAGGATAATCGGGCACAAGCGCGCTCGAAGAGTGAAGTGACGTAGCCAGCGAGTCGGCCACGCCGCGGATATTGCGGGAGAGGGCATATCCCGGCCACCAGCACACACCTTGTATACGGTCGGTGGCGCGGGTGAGTGCCAGCTTGCGGTTGAGCTGCGATGCAAGGGGCGATGGTGCGAGGTCGGGTTTGGTCATGGTTCGCTCCACGTCCTGCCCTACGTAGATATGGCACTTGCCAACGTCGACACCGGCCCACCAGTCGACCAGCACGAGGTATGAGGCAGCTTTGTGCTCGAGCTCCCAATAGAGCTGGGGCATGAGGTAGTCAATCCATCCTTTACGGGCCCAAAGGAGCACATCGGCATAGAGGGCGTCGTAGTTCTCCAGGCCTCGGGTATCGCTGCCGGCGGGGTCGGATGTCTTGTTGCGGTATATGCCGAAAGGGCTTATGCCGAAGCGGACCCAAGGCTTGGCGGCTCGGATGCGTCGGTGGATATCTTCTATCAGCAGGTCCACATTGTGCCTTCGCCAGTCGGCGAGCTTCATCCCTTTGCCGTATTTCGCATAGGATTTGCTGTCAGGAAATTTTTTTCCGGGGATTGGATAAGGATAAAAGTAGTCGTCGAAGTGAATACCGTCGACATCATAGCGAGCCACGATGTCGTCAACCACACGGCCAATATGCTCGCGGTTTTCGGGGAGCGCCGGGTCGAAATACAGTTTTCCACCGTAGTTGACGAAGCGCTCCGGATGGGAGTGGTAGATGTGGTTCTTGGGGAGTGCCGAAATCTGGCGGGTGTTCGATGTCACACGGTAGGGGTTGAGCCAGGCATGGAGCTCCAAGCCTCTTGCATGAGCCTCGGCAATCATGAACTCAAGAGGATCCCAAAAAGGCACCGGCGCTTTGCCTCCCTTCGTAAGGTAGCAACTCCATGGCTCTAATTTGCTGGCATAGAATGAGTCGGCTTGCGGGCGTACTTGAAAAATGACGGCATTGACCCCCATCGCCGCGAGGCTGTCGAGCTGGCTGCGCAAGTAGGCTTTGTTTCGCTCGGTGCCGTTGCGGAGGTATTGCTCCTGAAACACCGTGTGGAGCCACGCTCCGCGAAACTCCCTTTTGGGTGTCATCTGTGCCGTACCAAAGAGGGCGCTCAGGGATATGATGCTTAATATTAATGAACGGATCAACATAAAGGCGAAGTTACGCAAAAAAGTGCGGAATGGCAAAAAGCACGGTCAATAATCCTCATCATCGTCGTCGAAGTGCATCATCTCGGCATTGATTGAAAGCCCGATTTCGCGCTTGCTCAGGACGTCGAAGTGCCGAAGGACCGAGGTCAGCACACCGTCGGGAGCCTTGCTCATACCTATTGCGAGCCTGCGCCGTGCCCGCGAGAAAGCAACATAGAGCAGGCGTGCGCGGTCGTCAATAGAGCCGAACGAAGAGCTTGCATCGAATACTATCACATTGTCGGCTTCGAGTCCCTTGGCTTTGTGGACAGTCATCACCGACAGGCGCTCTCGCACAATGCCGTTGGCGAATAGGTCTGACTCGTGATAGGTCATAAGATCGTAGAGATGTGCCGCTACTTGGTCGCGCAGATGCGGCTCGGCCTCGTCGTTGACGATATGCTTTCCGATGAGCTCGAGAATGTAGTCGAAATGCTCAATCTTCTCGATGGCTCCCGTAGTGGTGAAGAAAGAGTGAGCTTCGTCGGTGAACCGTGCAAGCGAACCTCCGCGCTCGAAAAGTTGACCGCGGCATGTGGAGTAAAACGGGCCATAGTAGCGTCGGAAGCGCTGAGCCACGCGCAGCAGTGTAGGGTTGTCTTTGAGCTCGATTATGTCGGGCAGTTTGGCGCGTGCCGCAGGAAGCATGGCCAGGCACAGTTCCGCCGTGACAGCGGTGTCGGTAGCTGCATTGTGAAGCTCTCCATCATAGCTGAGGCTTGGGCACAGCATGGCGGCAAGGTCGCCGAGGCGATGGCTGCGCAGACCGGGAAAGAGAAGGCGCGACACCGACAAGGTATCGATGGCGGTGACATCCTTGTCGAGCTGCTCTATCGCGGGCAGGGAGGTGCGTCGCGAGATATTCTCACGTAATATTGCTTTATCGAAGGATATATTGTGCCCGCAAAGCAGGTCGACATCGGCAAGATAATCGTGCAGCATGGCGAAGGCACTGTCGGCTGAGACTTTTTCGGCACTTTCGTAGACCGGTATCAGCGGGTTTGGTATGCCATCGGCGAGTTCGCGCGGAAGGCTTCTGTCGCTTTCTATGAAGATCGATAGCTCCGAACCGTCGATTTTGCGTCCGTCGCGCAGCTTTATGGCGGCAATCTGCACCACATCGTCAGCGAAGATGTCAAGGCCGCTTGTTTCGGTGTCGATTACGGCTATCGTTTGGCCCGACATACTCCCGACAAAGCGCTCTATCTCTGTCGAGCCTTCGCTGAGCAATTCGTAAGGCCCCATGGCGCAGCCTCGCATACGTCGCACCAGATTACGCGCACCGCCCAGAGTCTTGGATGCTCCGGTCTGATAGAGCAGGCGGGCCCACGCGTGGCGGCTCGAAGGCAGTGCCACCGCCGCGAGGTGTGCGCTGATGGTTTTGAACGGTATCTGGTTGAAAACGTCCTGCTTGGATATGTGGAAATGCTCTATACCGAGTTTACGCAGGGCGTAAGCCACCTCATCGCCTTCGGCATTTGTGCGGGTGAGGATAGTGACGCTTTCATCGGGGTTCTCGGCCAACATCCTCCTGGCTGTGGCTGCGGCCATGATGCGGAGGTTTCCGGCCGATGCCGTGAAGGCTGTGAGCGCCTGGGCACTTCTGTCGGTGCGCACGGCTTTAGGAAGCAGTGCCGGGTCGATGTTCAGCCACATTGTGGCAAGGTTGTTGCACAGCTCCACTAGATATGCCGGCGACCGATAGTTCCGGCTAAGGCTCATGATGTGCCCTCCGCACATGCGCTTGATGGCATCGAGGGCTCTGCCGCCGGCTCCGATGAAGTTGAAGATAGCCTGCTGCTCGTCGCCGAGGAAGAGGCGGCAATGGTCGCCGGTGTCGGTCACACGCTCTACTATGGCAAGCTGCAGCGGGGTCATATCTTGCACTTCATCCACCTGAATCCACTTGAAAGAGCTCATGCTGAGGCTGCCCGGGGGCGCGTTGTTGAGGGCAGTGTAGGCCTGCAGTAGGATGTCGTCGAAGTCTATGAGCCCGTTTTCCTCTTTGAAGCGGGAGTAGGCCTCCATGCGCTCGAGGTCGATGGCTGTGGGTATCCTGCGCGGATTGTGGCACACCCACTCGGGATGCCCGCTGTCGCGCTGGTACTCGAAGGCATACATATCGAGGAAGTTCTTCACATCCATTGCCCGCACCACACCGAGCGAGGCGAGCACTTCGCGGCGGTCCTCTTCGTCGAGCACTGTGGTCTCTTGCGGGATTATGCCGTTTTCATAAAGAAATCTCAGGCAGAAGCGGTGCATATTGCCCACGAACAGCCCCTGCGGGCGGCTACCCACGTATGCCGATATACGGCTTGTCATCTCACGGGCGGCACGGTTGGTGAAAGTGACGCACAGCATATCGGAGAACGGCACTCCGAGCACCGATGCCGCGTGCGAGATACGCCTGGCAAGGATGTGAGTCTTGCCGCATCCCGGTCCGGCGAGCACCAGCGCCGAGCGGCCGTGCCACTCTACGATGGCTTGCTGGAGGCTGTCGTCGACTTCCATCACTTCGTGTTATTCGGTCACGTAGGGCAGTACGGCATCGCGCCAGATCATATATCCCGGTGCGAGCAGATGCAGGCCGTCGTTGGTGAGATCTGTCCGCAGATTTTGCTGCTCGTCGCAGAAGAGGGGATATAAGTCAATCCAGACGATTTCTTTCCGCTCGGCCAAAGGTTTGAGCCGGGCGTTGATGTCGCGGATTACCTGCTCCTTGCCTGTCATCTTTTTGTAGCGGCCGAAGGAGTTGTTGATCGGCAGCATGGACTGGAGGTAAATCTTTGTGCGCGGCGAGCCCTTGCGGATGTGGTCGATGAGGCCTTCGACGGCGGTGGCTATGGAGTCGGCATCGAGGTCGTGGCTCACATCGTTTGCACCGCACATCAGGAAGATTTTAGCGGGCTGCCCTTTGAGCACGCCGTCGAGGCGCAGGTCTATGCCCTCGGCTATGTCGCCGTTGATGCCGCGGTTGAGCACGTTTGGCATACGCAGGAGTTCGTGCCACTCACAGCCGTGGGTGAGGCTGTTTCCCAAAAATACAATCGAAGTGCTGTCGGTGCCGAGCGCATCGAAGATAGAAGCCCGCTGATAGTAGAGCTCGTTGAATTTTTCGGCAGAGGCAGCCCCGACACCCGCTAAGGATGCCAGAACTGCCACTGCCAGACGTCGGAGGATATTCATTATAGTGTGCTATTCGTCTTCGTGACCGCGATATGCGTCGCAAGCCTTTTTCACGGAGCCGTGCATGAGGAGCAGGCGCTTGGCATCGTCGTATTCGAGGCCGAGCTCTTCCACTATCATGCGGGTGCCGCGGTCCACGAGCTTGGCGTTGGACAGCTGCATGTTTACCATCTTGTTGCCTTTCACACGGCCCATCTTGATCATTGTGGCGGTGGTGATCATATTGCATATCATCTTTTGGCCTGTGCCGCTCTTCATGCGTGAACTTCCGGTGACGTACTCCGGGCCTACCACCATCTCGATGGCGATGTCGGCGGCTTCCGATACGGGGGCGTCGGGGTTCGATGTGATGGCGGCGGTGAGGATGCCGTGCTTGCGGCACTCCTTGAGGGCTCCGATCACATAGGGCGTGGTGCCTGACGCGGCGATACCTATCACGGTGTCCTTGTCGTTGATGTCGAATTTCTCAAGGTCGCGCCATCCTTGCAGGGTGTCGTCCTCGGCATTTTCCACGGGGTTGCGCAGGGCGGTGTCGCCGCCTGCGATGAGGCCTATTACCCAGGATGGCTCCATGCCGAATGTGGGCGGGATTTCGGATGCGTCGAGCACGCCGAGGCGGCCCGACGTGCCGGCACCCATGTAGAAAATACGGCCGCCGCGCTTCATGCGGGGCACTATCTCGCTCACGAGGCGCTCTACGGCGGGGAGTGCTTTCTCCACGGCCAGAGCCACTTTTTTGTCTTCGTTGTTTATGTCGCGAACTATTTCACCGACCGATTTCTTCTCGAGGTCGTTGTAGAGCGAGGGTTGCTCGCTGATTTTTACAAATGCCATTGGTTGTATTCTGTGATAATGTGTATATATTCAGGAGTGGTATGCGATGAGGCCTTCCATGGGGCTCTTGACGATGCGGCCTATGCGGCAGCCTTCGGCTTCGGCTGCTGCGGCAAGGACGTCGCGGAAGTAGAATGCGATGGAGCCGATGAAGTTCACACCATGCTTTTCATAGCCGGGGTACTGCTTGATGTTGCGGCGGAAGAAAGCGCGGAAGGAGCCTTCGACCATGGCGCGTATTTCGGGCACGTCGATGTTCTTGCTGATGAAAGGAGTGACGGAAGCGAGGAAGCGATTGGGCTGCGGCTCCTTGTACACCCTGCGGATTATGCCGAGCAAATCGAGGTCATATTCGTCGAGGAAGCGAGCGCACACTTCTGCCGGGAGCTGTTTCTTGAGCACGTCGCCGAGAAAGAGCTTGCCCAGCACCGCACCGCTGCCTTCATCGCCGAGGATAAAGCCAAGGGGAGATACGTTCGACACTATCGAGGTGCCGTCGTAGAGGCACGAGTTGGAGCCTGTGCCCATGATGCACGCAATGCCGGGCTCATGGCCGCAGAGGGCGCGGGCGGCAGCCAGCAGGTCGGTGTAGACCTCGATGGTTTCGGCCGAGGGTATGTTGTGGCGGATTGCACGGGCCACGTTGCCGCATACTTCCGGCGAAATGCACCCTGCTCCATAGAAGAACACGGCACTGACCTTTGCCGCCAATTCGCCGAGCTCCGGCACAAGCTGGGCCCCTATGCGCTGCCGCATCTCTTCCTCGGTGAGCATCACGGCATTCATGCCGAGGGTAAACACTTGTTTTTCAACTTTGCCCTTGTCGAGCAGGCACCAGTCTATCTTGGTGCTTCCACAGTCTGCGATAAGTATCATATCTTGATGTAGATTTTTTTACGGTAAAGCGGGTATCCAATTACCCAATTGAGAAGAACGAAAAGCACGGCATAGAGCATCGACGCGAATGTGGCATCGTTGAAGCTCAGCGGCATGAGCACCGAGTTGAAAACCATGTCGTGTATGGTGAGGCCGCCTTCGGGGCCAACGGGGAATTTTATGAGCAGCAGGAGCAGCGACAGCACCCCCGAGAGGCAGAAGAGGAAGAGCGGGTTCACGCCGAATACCTCGAAGAAGCGTGTCCAGCGGCGATAGCCCTTGATGTCGATAATCCAGATCAGCAAGCCGAGGAATGAGGCTGCCAGGCCGCAGGTGGTGAGCACGAATGTGGGCGACCACACTTTCTTGTTCAGCGGCAGTCCGTAGCTTAGCAGGAAGCCGGCGAAGGTGAGGATAGTACCCACGATGAAGAGCTTGTTGATGCGCAGGTTATTGTCCTTGGTGCTCATGATCAGGCCACCGCAGATGAAGCCTATGAGCATATGCGCTATCGAGGGCAGCGTGCTCACGATGCCTTCGGGGTCGAGGGTGAGGGCTTGGCCGCCTACTACATCGGTGTAGAGGTGGTTTGCTCCGAGGATGGTGTTGTCGATTATATATATAATGTTAGTTTCGGCGAAAGTGTAGCCGTTGCCCAGCAGGAGCAGCAGCGCATACACCGCCAACATTCCTGCCACGGTCCACTTAAGCCCTTTCATGGGTATGAGAAGGGCAAGGAGGGCACCGAAGCCGTAGCACAGGGCAAGGCGAGGGAGTACGCCCATCACGCGGATATGGTCGAAGTTGAACACTGCCTCGTAGAGCGACGGGCCGCGCACCACGCCGCGGATGAAGATGCCGAACCATGCCAGAAAAAGGCCGATAAGGAAGATAAGCACAGTGCGTCGCAGTATCTTGCCGAAGCTCTGCATGGTGAGCTCGAAGTTGAATTTACGCAGCGAGAAATAGGTGGAGATACCCATGATGAACATGAAGAAGGGGAATACGAGGTCGGTGGGTGTGAGCCCGTTCCACTCGGCATGTCGCAGAGGAGCGTAGATGTCGCCCCACGAGCCCGGATTATTCACCAAAATCATGCCGGCCACCGTGATGCCTCGCAGAATGTCGAGGGCAAGCAGGCGGCCGCCACCTTTGGCGGCTTGCTCGGGCGGGTTTGCAGCTTTGTTTTGCTTCATAAGATGTTTTAGAAAAATTGTGTGTCGGTGATTATTGATTGGTTTGCGTGGGTTTCTTATCGTGAGGTGGTGCACTCATCCACCAGATACACTATCGAGCGGTAGGGAATACCGCCGTTTGTGGTGAGACCTATCTCGCAGGTGCGCGAGTTGGAGTAGCCGGTAGTGATGCCGGCAGCCTCGAGCTGTGGGCGCAGTTTGCGCAGTCCCCAGGCGTTGAGCTCGGGATGAGTGAAGCCCTTGTCGCCGGCAAATCCGCAGCAGCCGATTTCGGCAGGTACGAGCACTTTGCCGGAGCATAGTCCGGCGAGAGCTATGATTTTGTCGCCAAGCCCCATACGCCGGGTAGAGCAGGTCACGTGCACAGCCACGGGAGTGTCGTGGCGGTGGAACACGAGCCTCGGGGCAAGATAGTCGTGTATAAATTCGGCGGGCTCGAAGAGGGTGAGGCTCTTTATGTGCTCCCTCATGCGGTGCAGGCAGGGGCTTTGGTCGCATACGATTGGCAGGCGTCCGCCCTCAGAGGCCTCGGCAAGCGCGGCCTCGAGTTCGGCGGTCTTGGCATCGGCCACATCGGGCATACCCTTGCTCTCCCATATCATGCCGCAGCAGAGCTTCTCCATATTCTTAGGGAAGATAACTTCGTAGCCTGCCTTGCGGCACAGCTTCACGAACACCTCGGGCAGAGGGAGCAGATTGGAGGGGTCGCTTTCGGCAGGACCCATGGTGCGGTTGATGCACGAAGGGAAGTAGACCACGCGCAGGGGCGCTGCGGGGTCGGCTTGCTTGTCGGCGAGGCGGCCGGCGTTGAAGGCCGTAGGCAGAGCCGGAGTCCACAGCGGCATACCGACTTTGTGCAGAGCCTTGCCTACGGCAGTGACGCCCTTGTTGCCAAGGATGAAGTGAGCGCCTTCGGCACCGGCAAGCATCACGCGCAGTGCCGACGACACTCCGGCCAGATGAGCCGCGGCATAGCGCCCGAGCTTGCGGCCGGTGCTGCCGAGCTCGCGGGTGCGGATGTCGTGTATCATGTCGGAGGTGTTGATGCCCATGGGGCAGGAGGTACTGCACAGACCGTCGCCGGCGCAAGTCTCGTTTCCGAGGTAGCGGAAGCCCTTCTCGAGGGCGTGCAGGCGGGTATCGTCGGAGCCGTCGCTTCGCAGACGCGAGATTTCGCGCTGCACCACAATGCGCTGGCGTGCCGATAGGGTGAGGCCGCAGCTCACGCAGTTTACCTCGCAGAAACCGCACTCTATGCAGCGGTCGACGTGAGGGTCGGTGAGAGGCAGAGGCTTCATGCCATGGATGAAGCAGTCGGGATCGTCGTTGAAAATCACTCCGGGATTGAGGATATTCTGCGGGTCGAAGGCTTTCTTCAGGCGCTTCATCAGCTCCCATGCTTTCGGGCCCCACTCTGCTTCGACGAAGGGAGCCATGTTGCGGCCTGTGCCGTGCTCGGCTTTTAGCGAGCCGTCGTAGCGGCCCACCACGAGCTCCTCGATGCGCTCCATCAGGTGGCGGTATTTGTCGATTTCCTCCTGAGTGTCGAAAGCCTGCGCAATCACGAAGTGATAGTTGCCCTCGAGCGCGTGGCCGTAGATGCAGGCGTCGTCGTAGCCGCACTCCTCAAGGAGCTTGGCGAGCTCTACCGTAGCCTCGGGCAGATTGTCGATGTGGAAAGCAATGTCCTCGATAAGAGCCGTGGTGCCTAAGGGACGTGTGCCGCCCACTGCGGGGAACACGCCGGAGCGCATCTGCCACCAGGCGGCCACTTCGGCCGGATCCTGCGAGAAGTGCGCGGGCTTGAAGAGCTTGAAGGGCGCGAGCACCTTGAGCGATGCCTCGATGCGGCTCTGCAGCTCTTCGGGGCTATCGGCTTCGGTCTGAAGCAGGAGAGCAGTGAGTCCGCTGCCGGTGGTGTCGCCTACGGAGGCGAGAGATTTGCGGTCGAGCAGCTCACAGGCCTGCACGCAAGCGGCTTTGCGAAGAGCCACCACCGCCCGGCAGGCCTCGGCCATGTCGCTGAAATAGAGCATCGCAGAGGCTGTGTGTGGCAGCTCCTCGGCAGTGTTGATGCTCACCTCGCTCATGAAGGCGAGAGTGCCTTCGCTGCCTACCATGCAGTGCGCGATGATGTCGAAGGGATCATCGTAGAGGATAAACGGCAGAAGGTTGAGGCCGGTGACGTTCTTTATCGAATATTTGTGGCGGATAAGCTCGCGGAGCTCTTCGTCGTCGTTGATGCTGCTTCTGATAAGCTCAATCTCGGCGAGCAGTGGAGCATGCGAGCGCTCGAAAGCGGCGCGCGAGTCGGCATCGGCCGTGTCGAGCACGGTGCCGTCGGCCAGGATGAGGCGGATAGAGCGGAGCACGCGGTCGCTGTTTGCGTGCGTGCCGCATTTCATGCCTGAGGCATTGTTGATTACGATGCCGCCTACCATGGCGGCTTTTTTCGAGGCGGGGTCGGGCGGGAACACTCGCCCGTAAGGCTTGAGAATTTCGCTCACCCGTGCGCCCACGATACCGGGCTGCAGTGCTATGGCATGAGCCTTGGGGTCGAGCAGGCGGTAGTTTTCCCAGAATTTTCCGGCCACAACGAGTATGCTGTCGGAGATTGCCTGGCCGGAGAGGCTTGTGCCGGCTGCGCGGAATGTGACGGGCAGACCCATCATCGATGCCGTGCGGAGCACTGCCGTCATCTCTGCTTCCGACGCCGTGCGCACGACCACCTTGGGGAGCATACGGTAGAACCCGGCGTCGGTGCCCCATGCCAGCAGGCGGAGGTCGTCGGTGTAGATGCGCTCGCGCGGTATGGTGCGGGATATTTCTTTGATGAAGCTGCTGTATTTGCTGTCTGTTTCCATAGCTCAGGGAGAGAGTGTGTGCTGTTATTTATAGATATGGTATTTTTCGGAAGAGCGCCTGAAGGAGTCGGCATCTTTGTTCCAGTAGGGTGCCATGTCGGCCACTTTGTAGCGCTCGCTGAAGCGGCGGCGTATCTCCTTGCTGCCGCATACTTTGTCGAACATATTGAGGCGCGACTTATCGGCCAGGTCAAAGGCCTTGCGGTCGGGATAAAGCTCTGCGAGAGCTTCCATCACGTAGAACTGCACCAGCGTGAGCGGAGCCTTGTCTTTGTCGGTGACGTATGCCTCCACGCCCTGCAGGTTCTCACCTTTGCCTGTGGAGTAGAAGGGCTTGATATATATCGGCCTGAACTTCATGCCGGGGATGTTGCGGCTGTTGAGAGCGTCGGCGAGTGCAGGAGCTGAAATCCACTCGGCGCAGAAGAGCTTGAAGGGCAGTGTGTAGCCCACACCTATCGACATGCAGTAGAGCTCGCCAAGAATACCCGACATGGGGTAGTAGAGCGCTGTCTCGGGGTTGGGGATGTGAGGCGAGGGAAGCACCCAGGGCATCCCGGTGTCGGCGAAGCTCATGTCGCGGCGGTAGCCTTCCATTGGTACTACGGTGAGGGCGGTCTTCTTGCCGCCTTCAAGCAGCCCCTCCTCGTTGAGGTAGCGGGCAAGCTCGCCGGGGGTGAGGCCGTAGAGGTAGGGTATGGCGAACTGGCTCACAAACGAGAAGCACGAATCTTCCACGAGGTTGCCTTCTATCTTGTTGCCGCCTACGGGGTTGGGGCGGTCGAGAACCATAAACTCCTTACCGAGCTCCGCGCAGGCCTCCATAGCCTTGCCCATCGTAGATATGAAGGTGAAAGAGCGACAACCGTTGTCCTGAATGTCGTAGACGAGGACATCGACGTCTTTAAGCATCTCGGCCGTGGGCTTGTGAGTCTTGCCGTAGATGGAGTATACGGGTACGCCTGTGGCCGGGTCGACGGCATTGTCCACCTTGTCGCCTGCGTGCACGTCGCCGCGCACGCCGTGCTCGGGCGAGTATAGTGCCACAAGCTCAACGCCCGGTGCTGCTGCAAGGATGTCGATGGTCGAGGTGAGGTTGTTGTCGACACCCGATGGATTCGTTATCAGGCCTACACGCTTGCCTTGCAGCTGCGTGAAGCCACCGTCGCGGAGCACTTCAACACCGGGTTTCACTTGTGCGGTGATGGCAGTGGCAGCCGCCACGATGGCGGTGAGTATCATTGAGAGTCGTTTCATTTCTTGCGTCCGAAGTTAGGGTCAATCTTAAGGAAGGCGCAGATGCCTATGGTGGCGGCGCAGCATATCATGGTCCAGATGAAGAAGTGGCGGTAGCCTATAGTCTCCTGGAGCCAGCCTGCAGCCATGCCCGGCAGCATCATGCCGAGGGCCATGAAGCCGGTGCAGATGGCGTAGTGCGCGGTCTTGTGCTTGCCTTCCGAGAAGTAGATGAGGTAGAGCATGTAGGCGGTGAAGCCGAAGCCGTAGCCGAATTGCTCGATGAACACGCACACGTTGACGGTCAGCAGCGAGGGAGCGTCGGCGTAGCTCAGGTACACGAAAGTGAGGCAGGTGAGCGACATCGACCATGCCATAGGCCAGAGCCAGCGCTTGAGACCGCCCTTGGCAGCCACGATGCCGCCGATGATACCGCCTACAGTGAGGCCGATGATGCCTATTGTGCCGTAGACTATGCCTACCTGGCCGGTGGTGAGGCCGAGGCCGCCTTTGTCGATGGGGTCGAGGAGGAAGGGGTTGATGAGCTTCACGAGCTGAGCCTCGGGCAGGCGGTAGAGCAGCATGAAGGCGATAGCCACCCACACCTGCTTCTTTTGGAAGAATGTCTTGAAAGTCTCGAAGAACTCGCGGAAGATGCCGGAGGCTGTGGTGCCGGCTTCGTTGTGGCCGTCGGAGGCGGGGCGGGGGAGAGCCCAGCTGTGATACACAGCCACGATGAAGAAGAAGGCCGATAGCACTGCGAACACCACGAGCCAGGCCATCGGTATATTGCCCGATGCGCCCTCGAAGCTCGCCGTGGTAGGCTTGGTGAGCTTGTGGTCGACTTCGTAGAAGAGGTAGGCGGGTTTATCCCAGTTGCTGCTGTTGAAGGTGAAGCGTGTGGAAAGAGCCGCCTGCTCGAGCTTGATGCTCTGGTCGCCGGCTTTGTGGGTCACGTTCAGTACTATTTCCTCGCCGGCTTCGGGTGCGCGGTTGAGGCGCACGCCCACGATGGCGAAGTTGTTGTTGCGTTCGGTGTACGGAGCACGCTCTTCTCCGAAAGTGCTTGCAACCCAGCGGGTGAAAGCTCCGGGACCTTCGCTACCTGTGCTTGCGGTGCCTTTGGTGCCTGCGGTTTCGGCGGCAACGAAGCCGTTGCGCTCGTTGGAGTGCTTCACCGAGTCGCGCATGATTGCTGCATATTCCCGGAAAGGCAAAGTGCGCTCTTCGCCGCCGATATAAGCGGTCACTTCGTCGGGAGCCTTGGTGCTCACATTGAGCTCGGGAGCGAGGGTGTAGAAAGCGAGCTCGCCGCCGAGGTCGGGCTCAGCGGCATCTATGGCTGCAAGGTCGGGGGCTGTCCACTCCACGGCAGGGTCGGCATTCACGCTCACCTGCATCGGCGCCAGGCCGGTGTTGGTCTCGATAAGACCGGCCACTATCACGAGCAGGCCTTGCCCGGCCACGGTGGCCACGCGGTAGAAGGTGGAGCGTATGCCCACGTAGAGCGACTGCTCATGCTCCGTCAGTGCGAGCATATAGAAGCCGTCGGCAGCAATATCGTGAGTGGCCGAGGTGAATCCTACAAGCCAGAAAATAGCCAAGGTGAGCTGGAAGAACAGCGGAGTGGGTGTGGTGAAGGCTATGCCTGCCAGGGCGAAAGCTATGATCCACTGCATGGTGAGAGTCCACCAGCGCTTTGTGCGGATAATGTCGACGAAGGGGCTCCAGAAAGGCTTGATTACCCAAGGCAGGTAGAGCCATCCGGTGTAGAGGGCGATGTCGGTGTTGGAGATACCCAGGCGCTTGTACATAATCACCGAGATGGTCATCACGGCCACGTAAGGCAGGCCTTGGGCGAAATACAGCGTCGGAATCCAGGCCCAGGGGTTGCGGCGGGTGTTTTTGGTCTTTGCACTCATGTCGTTCAGTGGTATTCAATAAAGTTTTTTCAAGGTGGCACCGCGGAAGTAGTGGTGCAGAATTTCGTCGTAGCCGTATCCCTTGGCTCCCATCACGGCGGCACCAATCTGGCATAGTCCCACGCCGTGGCCCCAGCCGGCACCGTGGAGCACGAACGCATCGGGCACACCGTCGGGGCCAATGCCTTCGGTCTCGACCACGAAGGCCGATGAATAGAGGTGTGAGGGCGAGAGGGTGCGCCTGATCTCGAGCTCCTTGCCGATAATCATGGTACGCTCACTGCCGCAGATGCGCAGGCGCACGAGGCGCCCCGAGGTGCCTCGCTCCACGGGCTCGAGGGCGAGGATGTGGCCGAAGTCGATGCCCGAGCGCTCTTTGATCAGTGCCGAGAGCTCGGCCTGTGTGTAGCGCACGGTCCAGCGGTAGAAGTCGGCGGTCTCGCGGTCGTAGTTGTTGAGCACCTGGCCGAGGATTTCGGGGTCGGATGTATTGCAGAACGCTTCGGGCGACGAGAGTATCCACTTGCGTGCATTATCTTCGATGCGGAGGTCGGGGAAGTCGGCGGGAGAAGCGCTGTCGCGGGCGGCCTCGAGGTAGTGGTGATGCTTCGGTTCCCAGCAGTTCTCGAACTCCTCGAACACACCGCCGCACGACTTCGAGAAGCGGGCGTCGCAGAGCACGCCGTCGCGGTCGACGAGCACTAGCCCGGCGGTGGCGTCGATGGCTTCATCGACCGTAGGAGTGGTCTGGCGGGTGATACCCTGATAGCGCTGGCAGTGGTCGTCGGCGCACACATCGAAGTTGGCGTGGTCCTCGCGGTCGTACCAGCGTGTGAGCTCGTGCTCTGTGCGGGTGCAGGAGCAATAATCGCCGTTGGTGATGCGCCGGTTCTTGTCGATTTGGGCAAGAAGCCAGCTGCGCGAGATCACGGCGTGAGCCTTGAGGAACTCGGGCGACGCCGTGGCGCTCATCTCGGAGGATATCACGCTCTTGAGGTACTCCTCGACGGGTAAAATGTTTATCAAAGTGATGGCATCGCCCTCGACGATGAGCTTGATGCCGCCCCGGAAGCGCTGCGTCTCCCGGCGCTGCCAGTGGAAGTTTACGCCTATAGTCACGTCGGCCACCTCGAAGGAGGCATCGGTCGCCGGAGAGGCGAAGTCGAGGGCAGCATATTCGTCGCCCTGCCAAGTGATATGACCTTTGTGGCTGAGTGTGAATGTCTGCTTGCCGCTCACGGAGGCATCGCCGCAGCGGTAGGGGCACAGAAAGTCCACGGTGAGCTCACGTGCGCTCACTATACCTACTTTTACGGTGGGGCAGCTACAGGGTGTCATAAGCGAGATGCGATTGCGTTTATTTCAGAATTGTCGAGGCACAGCTCTGTAAGAGTGCGCTCGATGACATCTGCATCGATGCGCACGAAGTCCTCGGCCCGCGGGGTGATGAACACACCGCCCATATCGACCGACGCGGGGCTGAGCAACATGCAGCCGTCGCCCTCGGTGCCGTAGAACGACGGGCGATGGCGCTTGCGAGGTATCACGATGGCTCTGACACCCGACGGTGTGGCGTGGCAGAGAACGTTCATCATCGGCTCGCCGTCGGTCTCGTCGGCGGGGCTGTCCATGGCGGCTAAAAGTCTGTCGAAGAGCGCGCTGCCACTCTCAGGGCTGATTGCGTCGATCACAAAGGCATTGACTGGCAGGGTTGTGCATAGGGCGAGGCGGCTGCCGTCGGGCTCCACTGCAAGCGGCGAGAGGGTGGCGGATTCGAGCGCCTGTGGCAGGGTGAGGAAGTCGGAGTTGCCGGCCTGGAAGTGCATGTGGTCGGGTGCGGATGCACCGCAGCGGGGGCCGTTGTAGAATACTGTGTAGCCCGGCAGCTCTTCGGCGAGCCTCATCATGTCGGCCATGCGGCCTGCTATGCGCTGAGGGGTGTGCTCCTTGTCGGGGATGGTGAGGTGACGCGGGAAGATAGGGAAGGGGTTTACGAGGATGGTGTAGCGCCCGCAGTCGATGCCACTCTGCTCTGCGGGGCGGTTTGCCTCGCAGAGGAAGCACTTGCGCGCCTTGATGGCGGCTGCATCGACCTTGGCTCCCGACGATACTATGCGCGCGGGGTTGAACTGCACCTTGAATGTCAAGCCCGGCAGGCCTACCTCCTTGACTTCGACACTCTTTAGAGCGTCGAAGTTCTGCGCAGCCAGCGGCCATTCGCGCAGCTGCGAGTCAATGAAACTTTCAATGTCGTGGCGCTTGGTCATCAGTCTTTGAGCATGCTTTGGCGAGCTTTGAGCTCGAGTGTGCGGATACGGTCCTTGTAGAGGTTGTTGGCGTTCATGCGCTCGATGTCGAGCGAAGCGTCGGAGTTATCCTCCCAGCGGCGGCAGAAGTAGACCACGTCGTAGACGCGGCCTATGCGGTGGTGGCGCGAGAAAGCGAGGCCGAGGGCGTAGTCCTCGCCGTAGGAGGTGTTGGGCACCTGTATCTCACGCAGCAGAGGCGTGTAGAAAGCGCGGGGCGCACCGAGGCCGTTGATGCGCAGAGCGTTGTTGCGACCGTTGTCGGGGGTCCACTCCTTGTGGTCGATCACGCCCGGCGGTATCATGTTCATGTCGATGTCGGTGAGCATATAGGTGCCAACGACCATGGCGGCGTTTTCATCGTAGAAAGCCTGCACCATCTTCGCGAGGGTGTTCTCGTCGGCATATACATCGTCGGAGTCGAGCTGCACGCAGAACTTGCCTGCCTCGGGGTGGTTGGCGCCGACATTCCAGCAACCGCCTATGCCAAGGTCGTCGCGCTCGGGCACGATGTGGATGAGGCGCGGGTCGGAGGCGAACTCACGGATGGCTTCGGTGGTGCCGTCGGTGGAGTGGTTGTCGATCACGATGAGGTTGAAGGGGAAGTCGGTCTTCTGGGCGAGTACGCTGCGGATAGCGTCGCGGATGGTGCGCACGCGGTTTCGCACGGGGATAATCACCGATGCTTCGCAGGCGAAATCACCGCTGTCGAATGAGATTTCGTCGAACTTGGGCTCGAGGTATGCACCCACGGCCTTGAGGTGTGCCGTGCATGCCTGCTCCATCTCGACCTGTGCGGCGCGGTTGCGCGGATCCACGTAGTCGAAGATTTTTTCGCCCGAAGCACGACTGTCGAGGGTGACATCGCTGTAGAGGTATTCGTTTATGTGAACCAGCGGAGCGATGCGGCTCAGGCGCAGGCGAAGGTCGTAGAGACCGGCGGCGGTGTAGGCACTGTCGATGCCTGCGGCTGCTTTGCGGAAGTCGGAGGTGTTGAAGAAGAGCACAGAGCCGAAGTTGAAGTCGTCGCGCAGCGAGCCTTCCTGATAGTCAATCACGGGGGCTTTTGTGCGTGCGCCGTCGACCACGGTGTAGTGGTCGGCATATACCATGCCGGCCTTGCTGTCGCGGGCTATGCGTACGAGGCGGTCGAGTGCGAGATAGCCGGGCTCGAGGGTGTTGTATTTGGTGTAGAGGAGGATGAACTCAGCATCGGCAGCCTCGGCGATTTTACGCATTGTGGCCGATGAGTTGAGAGTGTCGGTGTGGATGATGTCGCAGCCCAGGCATGCCGTGGCTGCCGGGTCGGTGCTGATGAGGGTGATTTTGCCGGTGAGGGCGCTCTGGCGCAGATTTGCTACCGAAGCGCTTACCTGTGCCTCGTCGGCATAGGGGAGGAAACAGTGGATGGTGGTTTTCATTATGCTGTCAGTGAGTAGTTTTTACATTGCGGGGAGCCGGGTCGGTGAAGAAATCGAGGATTTGCTTTATGAGATGCGAGCGTGCGCTGCCGTCGCGGATGGTCTCGAAGGGGAAACCGACCACAACAGTGCGGTAGGCCCCGGCATCGAAAGCCGTGCCGGCCACGAGATTGTTCTCGCGGTAGCGCAGCAGGGTGCAGCCACGCTCTTTGTCGGCGGGATAGAATGAGTCGGGCGACTCCACGATGTAGCAGTCGGTGCCGAGGGTGTTGTTGAAAGTGTACTCGCCTTTGCCGAAATCCTTGAAGAGCGTCGGCACCTGATATGCCTCGCCGGTGGTGGAAGCCTGGCCCGTGCGCCAGCAGTAGCCGAGGATGTCGCGGGCGAAAGCGCGGTCGGTGTCTGTGGCCATGGGGTTCTCCCACAGGTCGGTGGCTACGAAAGCACCGCTCACAAACACGCTTGTGCCTTGAGCCGTGAGCGATGTGACGCGTGCCTGAAGCTCGGCGGGAAAGGTCTTGAAGCGTGTGCCGTAGGCTCCGCGGCCTTGCTTGATTTCTTTCTGCTTGCCAAGGAAGAGGTCGACCAGTGCGGGAGTGTCGGTTGCCGATGCGAAAGCCTCGACACTGCTCGACACGAAGGGGAAGCCCGCCGCGCGGATGGCCTCGCCATGGATGGCGGTGAAGTCGAATGTATTGCCGGCAATCACCTTATCCTCGTAGTTGGCGCGGGAGGCACCGAAGCCGGCTGCATCGTCGTCCATCCAGGGTATGTTGCGGCGGAACTCCGTCTGGCTGCCGATATATGAAATGTCGGAGATATATGGCACGCCGTGGTCGCGCTCGTCGTAGAAGCCTGCGATGTCGCCGGCATCGAAGCGGTCGGGTGCGCTCACGCGTGTGAAGCCGTTCACTATTGTCACGTCGGGCTTGCCGCCGGGAGTGTTGCACAGGGCGAGAACCTCCGAGGGGAAAGCCGTGCCGCCGTCGTTGCCGGCCACAATGCGGTAGGAGTGGATGTTGTCATCGTCGACCGTAACGTCGAAGGAGCACTTTTCGGCGCGGGCAATAGGCTTGAAGGCGCCGTTGCCCTTGCGCTCCTCTATTATATAATATGTAGGGGTGGCTGTGGGCTCGAGGCTGTCGACCTGCTCGGCCCAGCTCAGCCGGAATGCGTCGGCACCGGTGCGGGCGATGGCGAAGGAGCGGACAGGCAGAGGCTGCACCACGTAGGGCCGGCCGTCGCGCGCGGCGATATATTTGAGCATACCCTTGTAGACGGCTCTCGACACTGCGAAGCGGAATGCCGGGTCGAGGCCATAGCTCATGTCGGCGAGGTTCTGGTGCGAGAGGAGCTCGAGGAGCATGGCCGGCACCTCGGGCACGCGGGCTTCGTAGTAGCTCTTGTCCCACATATCACGGCGTGTCCACTCGGGCTCGAATGAAGCACGCACGTCGTCCACGATGTTTGTCATCACCAGGTCGGTGAGCTCGCGCGAGGCCATGCGGCTGCTGCCGTTGCCGGTCTTTTCGCCGGCAGTGCAGTAGATGCCGAGAGTGCCAATGATGGAGTCGTTGAGCGTGGTGCCGGCATCGGAGTGGAAGGCGAAGCTGAGGTCAACGGGTATGTTGAGCCCTTTGCGGTCGGGAAGCATTGATGAGCCGCCGGTGAGCCAGTTGACCCACAGTGCGCGGCAGCGGTAGTCGTCGTTGTAGTCGTTGACATAGTCGGTGGGCGTGAACACGCTGTCGGGAGCGCCGGCCCACTGCAGGAAGTAGCGTGCGCCTTCGGTGAAGCGGGGGTATCCGCTGATGGTGTATTCGTACTCGATATCCTGCTGCGGCTCAGTGACTATGCGTGCTACCGAGCCCATGCCGCCACCAATCTTCACGGCATCGGCGGTGACCACGCGCTTGCGGTCCTTGCCGGTGTTGAAGAGCTCCACGATGGTGGTCTCTGCCGCCGACTTTGCCAGCGGGAAGTGCCCGAGGTATATCCATGTGCCGCCTCCCATGCGTTGGTTCACCACGAAAGAGTGCTCGCCGTCGGCGGCGTAGACGCGGTAGCGGGCTTGGTCCGTGCTCGCAGGGAGCGAGACATAGCTGATGTATACGGCGTATGTGCCGTCAGCAGGTATGGTTGCTTTCCACTGAGCCGTGGCCGTGGCTGCATCGGCTTTACCCGAGAGCTTGGCCTGAAGAGCCGTGCCTTCGGCAAAGGGGTGGTCGCCGTTGTGAAGCTCGGCTTTGGTGTGGGCGAATGCCGGCGTGGTGGCGGTGCTCCATTTGCCGGTGGTGACAAAAGAGCCGTCGGTGAGGTCTGTGCGGTCGTTGTCGAGGATGAGCTCTGTGGTGTTTGTGTCGCGTTCGCGCGGGCTCATCACGTATGCCCCTGCATTCTCAAGCATGGGCATGAGGAAGGGCATCACGTAGCTCTGCGTGTAGAGGTCTTCCACGGTCTGCATCACACGGGCACGTTGCCATTCCCAGCGGTTGAGCTTAGGCTCGAAGTACCATCCGTGGCTCTGCCACAGCGCTATGTTGGCACCGTCGAGCCCCTCGGGGGCAGCGGGGCGGTCGAGCCTTGTCACAAAGCGCGATTTCTCTTTCGGACCAATATTGCGGAGCGGTGCGGCGCTGAGCGAACATATACTGCTCAGAATCAGCATCGCACAGATAGCGGAGGTTCGGACACAAATTCTCATTTAATGCGTATAGATAGGGTTGTTGCGGGTGTATGCCCGTATCTTACAAAGGTAGGGCTTTTATATTAATATAAGCAAATAAATCGGCGGAAGAATGAGTGTATTAAATATTATTTAATATTTAGATACATAATTTCAGGACTCAATCATGGTGGTACGGTTCACCGCGTGTGATGGTGCCGGCGCGATATATTTGCTCCACGAAGAAGAGTCTCACAAGCTCGTGGGGAAAAGTCATCTTCGAGAGCGAGAGCATGGCATCGGCGCGGTCGTATACAGCCTTCGAGAATCCGTAGGGCCCTCCGACCACAAATACGAGGTTTTTAGGCAGTTCGACGGCCTTGCGGCTGATGAAGTCGGCGAAAGCCCGCGAGGTGAACTCACGCCCCCGTTCGTCGAGGAGCATCACGAAGTCGCCGGGCGCGATTTCGGCCATGAAGCGCTCTCCCTCAAGTTCTTTCTGGCGCTCTGTGCCTGCCGCTTTGGGCGTTTTCACGTCGGGCAGACACACTATCGAGAAAGGCCAATAGAAAGGTATGCGTTTGGCATATAGAGATATAGCACTGTCGATTGCGGAGTCGCGGACAGCGCCCATGCAAAGTAGTTTGATTTTCATGGCGCAAAATTAAGCATTTTTTGCACATTTTTTCGTACCTTTGCGGGCAATAAAACGACTGAAGTATGAAAACAAAAGACCAGCTCATCGACGACTTGCTCAATCTTGCTTTCGCCGAAGATATAGGCGACGGCGACCACACCACTCTCAGCACGATAGGTGCCGATGCCATGGGCCGCCAGCATCTGCTCGTCAAGGAAGAAGGTATCCTGGCAGGTGTCGAAATGGCGCGCAAGGTATTCGAGAAATTCGACCCCTCGCTCAAGATGACAGTGATGATAGAGGACGGAGCCCGCGTAAAGCCCGGCGACATCGCTTTTGTGGTCGAAGGCCCCGTGCGCTCTCTGCTCCAGACAGAGCGCACCATGCTCAACATCATGCAGCGCATGAGCGGTATCGCCACGACCACAGCTAAATATCAAAGCCGCCTCGAGGGCCTCGACTGCAAGGTGCTCGACACCCGCAAGACCACCCCCGGCCTGCGTATGCTCGAGAAAGAAGCCGTGAAAATTGGCGGCGGATGCAACCACCGCATAGGCCTGTTCGATATGATTCTCATCAAGGACAACCACGTCGACTTTGCCGGAGGCATACCTCAGGCAGTGGCCGCAGCCAAGGCTTACTGCAAAGAAAAAGGCAAAGACCTGCGCATCGAAGTCGAAGTGCGCGATACCGATGAAATCCGCCAGGCTATAGCTGCCGGTGCCGACCGCATCATGCTCGACAACTTCACCCCCGAGCGCACTGCCGAAGCCGTGAAGCTCATCCGCAAGGAAGGCCCCGGCATCGAAATCGAATCGAGCGGCGGTATCACCCTCGACACACTCCGTGCCTATGGTGAGGCCGGTGTGGACTTCGTGTCGGTAGGAGCCTTGACACACTCCGTGAAAGGCCTCGACATGAGCTTCAAAGCCGAATTTTGAAACACCCTCTTAAACTCTCCCAATCAACACATATGAAGAAGTTAATAGTAGCGATGCTCGCTCTTGTCGGCGCTGCCGGCATGGCATCGGCACAGTATCTGTGCACAGAGCAAGGCACAGTATTCGTATTCTCGGAGAAGGCACAGGATGCCGAAGGCAAGGACTACGAGGCAGACTATAAAACCACTGTCGAAAGCGTGAGCACAGATGCCGACGGCCTTGTGAGCACACGCCTGCGCTCGGTGCACAAAGTGCCCGGCAACGACCTGGCCGAAATCGTGGGCTACAGCGGATATACCTACAACCCCGCCGACCAACTGACGGTCTACATCGCCCTTACAGGCGAGGACTATAAGAAGATGATTATCGACATGATAGTCGATGCCGCACGCTCAGCCGGTCAGGCTGTGGGCGAGAGCGACATCGCCGAGCTCGAGAAATCATTCCGCGTGAAGGGCGACCTCACACTGCCTCTGCCCGAGAACCCCGACCCCGCAGCCAAAGTGCCCAACAAGAGCATAAAAATCTCGGCCGGTCCGCAGACAATGTCGATGAACCTCTGGGAAGCCAAATATCAAGGCTTCGAGACAGTGACAGTGCCCGCAGGCACCTTCGAGAACTGCCTCAAGGTGACATACGTGCAGAAAATAAACTCGCCCGAAGGCGTAGAGAAAAAATGGTGCACCTCCTGGTTTGCAAAAGGGTATGGAGAGGTGAAAAGCACCGAGGCCGACAAAAAAGGCAACATCAAGGGCGAGACTGTGCTCAAAGAGGTAAAAAAGCCCTGAGCACTACCGTAGAACAGAAGATTCAACCATCCAATAGAGTATGCAGAATATACGCAATATTGCAATCATAGCGCACGTCGACCACGGAAAGACTACTCTGGTCGATAAAATGCTTCTTGCCGGCAACCTCTTTCGTGAGAACCAGAATGCCGGGCAACTTATCCTCGACAACAATGACCTTGAGCGTGAGCGTGGTATCACAATCCTCTCAAAGAATGTGTCGATAAACTATAAGGACTACAAAATCAACATCATAGACACCCCGGGGCACGCAGACTTCGGCGGCGAGGTGGAGCGCGTGCTCAACATGGCCGACGGCTGCCTCCTGCTGGTCGATGCCTTTGAAGGCCCCATGCCTCAGACCCGCTTTGTGCTCCAGAAGGCCATAGAAATGGGTCTGAAGCCTATCGTGGTAATCAACAAGGTCGACAAGCCCAACTGCCGCCCCGAAGAGGTGCAGGAGATGGTGTTCGACCTCATGTTCAGCCTCGATGCCACTGAGGATCAGCTCGACTTCACCACACTCTACGGCTCGGCCAAGCAGGGCTGGATGAGTCTTGACTACAAAACTCCCACCGACAACATCCTTCCCCTGCTCGATGCTATCATTGAGCATATCCCCGGCCCCGAGGAGAACCCCGGCGAGAGCCAGATGCTCATCACCTCGCTCGACTTCTCGAAGTACGTCGGCCGCATTGCCATCGGCCGCGTGCACCGCGGTGAGCTGCGCGAAGGTCAGGAAATCGGTCTCTGCCGCAAGGACGGCACCGTGTCGCGCCAGCGCATCAAGGAGCTCCACACCTTCGAGGGCATGGGCCGCAAGAAGGTGGAGAGCGTGGGCAACGGCGACATCTGCGCCATCGTAGGTCTTGAGGGCTTCGAGATTGGCGACACCATCACACTGATGGACAATCCCGAGCCGCTCCCCCGCATCGCTATCGACGAGCCCACCATGTCGATGACCTTCACCATCAACGACAGCCCCTTCTTTGGCCGCGACGGCAAGTTTGTGACCTCGCGCCACATCAACGACCGCCTCACCGCCGAGCTCGACCGCAACCTCGCTCTCCGCGTGGAAAAGACCGAGCGCGAGGATGCCTGGAATGTATTCGGTCGCGGCGTGCTCCACCTCTCGGTGCTCATCGAGACCATGCGTCGCGAAGGCTATGAGCTGCAGGTGGGTCAGCCCCAGGTGATTATCAAGGAAATCGACGGCGTGAAGTGCGAGCCCGTGGAGCTTCTCACCATCAACGTGCCCGAGGAGTACTCCTCCAAGATGATCGATATGGTCACACGCCGCAAGGGCGACCTCGTGGCCATGAGCACAAAGAACGACCGCGTGCAGATGGAGTTCAACATCCCCTCGCGCGGTATCATAGGCCTGCGCAGCAATGTGCTCACAGCATCGGCAGGCGAGGCTATCATGGCTCACCGCTTCCTCGAGTATCAGCCCTGGAAGGGCGACATCGAGCGCCGTACGAACGGCTCTCTTATCGCCATCGAGTCGGGCACGTCGTATGCCTATGCCATCGACAAGCTGCAGGATCGCGGCCGCTTCTTCATCTTCCCCCAGGAAGAAGTCTACGCCGGTCAGGTTGTGGGCGAGAACGCCAAGGACAACGACATCCCCGTGAACGTGACCAAGAGCAAGAAACTCACCAACATGCGTGCCTCCGGTGCCGACGACAAAGCCCGCATCGTGCCCCCTGTGGTATTCAGCCTCGAGGAAGCTCTTGAGTATATCAAAGAAGATGAATATGTGGAGGTTACACCCCATCATATCCGTCTGCGTAAAATAATCCTTGACGAGACAGAGCGCAAGCGCGCCAACCGATGAAACCCTTCTCACTCAACATACGCGGCAGGCTGGTCGAATACGACCGGCCTGCCGTGATGGGTATTATCAACATCACCGACGACTCTTTCTACGCCGGGTCGAGGGTGTGCGACCGGGCCGATATTGCCCGCCGTGCACGCGCCATGGTGGAGAGCGGAGCCGATATGCTCGACCTCGGAGCATACTCCTCGCGCCCCGGTGCCGGCGAGGTGCCTATAGGGCAGGAGCTTGAGCGCCTGGCCATTGGGCTTGAGGCCGTCCGCGAAGCCGTGGGGCCGGAAGTGCCCGTGTCGGTGGATACTTTCCGTGCCGAGGTGGCACGCCGCTGCATCGCCGACTTCGGTGCCGACATAGTGAACGATATATCGGGCGGCCTGCTCGACGATGCGATGTTCGAGACCGTCGCAGGGCTCGGGTGCCCGTATATCTTGATGCACATGCGGGGCACGCCTGCCACCATGCAGAGCCTCACCGACTACGCTGATGTGACTGCCGATGTGATAAACGAGCTCAGCCGCCGCCTCTACATCCTCGACGAGCTCGGTGTGGCCGACGTAATCGTCGATCCCGGCTTCGGATTTGCCAAGACCCTCGAGCAGAACTACGCCATGATGCGTGAGCTGAAAGCCTTTGAAATACTCGGGCGACCGGTACTCGCGGGCGTATCGCGGAAGTCGATGATTACACGCCTGCTGGGTATTGATGCTGCCGATGCTGCCACCCCTACGGCAGTACTCGGAGCTTTTGCCCTCGACCGCGGAGCTGCTATCCTACGCGTGCACGATGTGGAGCAAGCCGTGCAGAGTGTGCGCATCTTCACCGCTCTAAACTCTTAACTCATATCTCTTAACTCTAATCTCCCCCTCCCCGGCCATGTTCGACTTCGGTATAAAAGACATCATCGACATACTGCTCTTCGCAGTGCTCCTCTTCTACATCTACCGCTTGATGAAGGAGTCGGGCACGATCAACATCTTCTATGGTGTGCTGGCTTTTATCGTGGTGTGGCTGCTTACGTCGGAGATTTTCGGGATGCGCCTCATCGGCACCTTGCTCGACAAGTTCATGGCCATCGGCTTGATAATCCTTGTCATACTCTTCCAGGACCCGATTAAGCGCTTTCTGGTGGAGCTTGGCTCGCACCGTCGCTGGCGCTTTTTAGGCAAGCTCTTTCACCACCACAAGCAGGAGCTCGATGCCGAAGGACTCGCATGGGTGATGCCTATAGTGTATGCCTGCATGAGCATGTCCAAGAGCAAGACGGGAGCCCTTATAGTGGTGCAGCAGTCGATTGCGCTTGATTCCTACGCCGCTTCCGGCGACATTATCGATGCCAATATCAACACGCGGCTCATCGAAAATATATTCTTCAAAAACTCGCCCTTGCACGATGGCGCCATGATTATCGCTGACAACAGGATTGAGGCCGCCGGCTGCATCCTGCCCGTGAGTCACGACAGCGACGTGCCCCGCACGCTCGGCCTGCGCCACCGCTCGGCTCTCGGCATAGCCCAGGCCACCGATGCCGTGGCCGTGGTAGTGTCGGAGGAGACGGGTAATATCTCTGTGGCCTACCGCGGAAAGCTCACCACGAGGGTGAGCTCCACAGAGCTTGAGCACAGGCTCAATGCCATTGCCATCACGGCGGTAAGGTAGGGCGGTGCCTATTTCACGGCAGCCATCACATCTTCCATTGTCATGGAGCCGGTGAGGATTATCACCGACATCTCATTGGCCTCTTCGGCAACGATGACAAATTCGTTGAGAGCGGGCTTGAGCTTTTTCATCAGTATCTTCACGTTTTCCTTGTCTTCGCGCACGCGCACCAGTTCTTCGTATCCTTTCGATGTGGAGAAGACTTTCGCGCGGGTCTTCAGGATAGAAGCGGCACTGCCGTCGGCGTTGGCAATCTGGATGTTGTCGAGCTTTCCGGCAAGGGAGTTGAAGTTCACGCCGTCGTTGTCGCCGCTGCCGAGGTTTCCGGCCATTGCTATCATGGCTTTCGACACATAGACGGTGGTGATGCCTTTGACATCCTCACACGATTCGAGGAATGTCTGTGCTTTTGCGGCCAGTGTGGCCAGTGTGATTATGGCGATAAGAAATATGCGTTTCATAGTTGTAGGGTGTTAAAGGGTTGAGTTAAGTGTGTTTAGGGTTTTCTGAGTTGTCTCTATGGTGATTGCTTCGCTTGTCTCGATTGCTTGGGTGCCTTTCTTCATTGTAGACGTAAGCAAAGCCAGGGCTTCGGTGGTGTGTCGGCGTGCCTCTTCGGGAGTGAGGTCGGTCGTTGAGCCGTTCCGGCCGCCTCTGTCGAGATATGCGAAGCTCGCGCAGGCGACCAGTAGCGCAACGGCAGCAGCGGCACCGTAGCGCCTGAGGGCGAACATGAAGCCCCGTCGGCTGCGGCGTGCTATCATGGAGCCGACGGCTGCATGGAGGCGGTCGGGAGCCTTTACCTCTGCCGATAGTGCGCGGAAGAGTCGGCGGTCGGCCTCAAACTCAGGTATGTCGGAGGCTTCTGTTGCAAAGAAACTGCGAAGCTCATTCTCACCGGCAAGGTCGAGGCTGCCGTCGTAGTAGCTGCTCAGCAATGAGCGTATGTGTGAAATATTGTGGTTCATGATGTGAAGTGTTTTCTGATTGCAGTGCGTGCGCGGCTCAGCAGCACGCGTATGTTTCCGGCACTGAGACCGGTGGTGCGTTCTATCTCATCAAATTCGCAGCCTTCGAAGTCGCGCATCACAAGCACTGTGCGCATCTTCTCGGGCAAGCGCTCGGCCATCCGGGCTATTAGGTCGACGGTCTCCCGGCGCTCGATGTCGGCGGCTGTGTCGGAGCTGTCGGCAAGCTGCAGGCCATCGTCGGCGGAGAGAGGGTGGCGCCGGGCGGCAATGATGTCGAGGGCGGCGTTGCGGGCTGTGCCGATGGCGTAGGCCTTGATGTTGTTTACCGTGCCAAGGGTCGCCCGCCGCTCCCATAGCTTGAGGCAGGCTTCCTGCACGGCATCTTCGGCATCGTCGGTGTTGCCGCACAAGGCGAGCGCCACGCGGTACATGCTGTCGATGCAGGGCGATATATGCTCTTTGAAGATGGCGGCGTCCATTATTTTTCGTCCTGCATCATTTTTTTGATGTCGCTTTGCGAGAATTTGCCTTTCAGCTCTATGAAAGCGAGTTCGCCGCCATCGGTGGCGAGGATGTAGATGTCGTGGTATGTGTCGGCATCTGCTTTGGTGATGATGCGCACGGAGCTGTCGTCGTCCTTGACACGCACGAGCTCGTCCATGCCTTCGCTCACGCTTTTGAGGCGCTTGTTGAAGCGGGCGCGCTCGGCCTCCGATGCGCCGTTGATGGATAGCACTTTGACCGCCTTCAGGCTGCCTGCCGCAGGTACATCGTCGGGCACGCATCCCAGAACTTTTGCGCAGCTCATCATGAAGGGCGGGATGCTTACGTACTCGGCACCGGCCACATCCTTGAATTCGTCGAAGAGGCTTGCGGGAGACGCGGCGCGGCAGAGCATCGAGCTTGCTGCAAGGAGGAGGAGGGGAAGGATAATACGTTTCATAGTTGTAGATGTTGAATGTAAATGAATGTGGATGTTTTTGATTTGTTTGTCCTGTAGACGGAAAAAGCCGCGGCAATGTTACAAAAAAAAATTCAAGCGAGGAAAAAATGTGCGTATGCGGGCAGGCTTATTCGTCGATTTTGCGTAATTTTGTGTTATAATAGCTAAAGTAGAAAAAAACAGACACAGTATGGTAGACCTCCTTATCCCACTCTCTATCACCGATTATCTCAACGCCGCATGGTTCTTCGACTGGTTCGTGAACAATGCGTCGTATATCTTCGTGTTCATATTCATGATGATAGAGAGCTCTTTCATCCCATTTCCTTCGGAGGTTGTGGTGCCCCCGGCAGCTTACCTTGCGGTGCAGCGCGGCGATATGAATGTATTTGTGATAGTGCTTGTGGCCACCGCCGGAGCTCTTGCCGGAGCCTTGGTCAACTATGTGCTGTCGCTGCTGATCGGGCGCCCCGTGGTGTATGCCTTTGCCAACTCCCGCCTCGGCCATGCCTGCCTTATCAATCAGGAAAAAGTGGAGAAAGCCGAGCGCTACTTCGACGAGCACGGTGCCGTGTCGACCTTTGTTGGCCGCCTTATCCCCGCCGTTCGTCAGCTCATCTCCATCCCCGCCGGCATTGCGCGTATGAATATATGGGTGTTCTGCCTCTTCACAGCCCTCGGAGCGATGGTGTGGAATGCTATCCTTGCTTTCCTGGGCTGGTGGCTCGCCCAGCATGTGAGTCTCTCGGGCCTCTACGACGCGGTTGAGAAGTACAACGGCTATCTCACCATCGCCGGGCTTTGCCTGCTGGCTCTCTGTGTGATATATATTTGCTACAACGCCTTCAAGGGCAAGAAAAACGACAGCGCCAAATGATAGTAGCCCCTTCACTCCTGGCCGCCGACTTCGGGCATCTGGCCGATGCCGTGGCGATGATAGACCGCAGCGATGCCGCATGGGTGCACTGCGATGTGATGGACGGTGTGTTCGTGCCCAACATATCATTCGGTTTTCCGGTGATAAAGGCGGTGAGCGGCTGCACACAGAAGCCGCTCGATGTGCATCTGATGATTGTTGACCCCGACCGTTACGTGAACCAGGTGCGCGACTGCGGCGCTATGATGATGAATGTGCACTATGAAGCCTGCACACATCTTCACCGCACCGTGCAGAGCATACATCAGGCCGGTATGAAAGCCGGTGTGACGCTCAACCCCGCCACGCCCGTGTGTCTGCTGCACGACATCATCGCCGAGCTCGACATGGTGCTCCTGATGAGTGTCAACCCCGGCTTCGGTGGTCAAACTTTTATCGCCAACACCGTGCGCAAGACCCGCGAGTTGCGCCAAATGATAGCCGAAAGCGGCTCGAAGGCTCTCATCGAAATCGACGGCGGTATCAACGCCGACACAGGTGCCCTCGTGGCCGAAGCCGGTGCCGACGTGCTTGTGGCGGGCAACGCCGTGTTCTCGGCGCCCGACCCCTTGGCTGAAATCGCGGCTCTGACCCGACTTTGACTCCTCAATTTTCTCCAATCTCTCCACTCATTATCAAGCAATGAAATCAATCGATACAGAAACAGAAGAATACGGCACTCCCGAGCTGAGGGAGGTGCGCCCGCAGCGCAGAAGCTCGGCAGCACGCCAAGGGTCGAAGCCCCGCAAGCGCCCCGTTCCCGACCCCGAAGGCCCGTCGAACCGCCGCGCCCCCAAGCGCCGCAAGAGCGCCGACAGCTACACGTTTATCTCTTTTCTCAAGGACTACCGCACACACCTTGGCGCAGGTATTTTTCTGTGCCTTACCGCCATCGTGATGGTGATATGCTGTGTGTCGTTTATTTTCAGCAACTCAGCCGACCAAAGCGTGATATATGGCCGCAGTGTGGGTGAGATTGTGAGCTCGGGCGATGTGGTCGACAATGCCGGCGGAGCCGTCGGTGCCAAGCTGGCCGAGTGGCTTCTGGTGGGCTCATTCGGCCTCGGGTCCTTTGTCCTGGCCTACTACATCTTCGTGATGGGTCTTGTGGTGATGCACGTGCGGAAGATTGCGTTCTTCTCTTTCACATTCCGCTGCCTTTTCACTGCCACCGCTATCTCTGTGATAGTAGGCCTGCTGAGCTATAACCGTGCCAATCTCTTCCACCTCGGCGGCGCCCACGGCTACTACATGAACAAGGTGATGCTCGACTACGCCGGAGCTCTCGGTGCATACGCCGTGATGGTGCTCCTGCTCGGGCTGCTGGTGGCGGTGTACTTCAATCCGCTGCGCACATTCTTCCGTATGCTCGGGCGTGTGATGCACCGCAAGCCTGCCGTGACTCCCGAAGAAGAGGCTGCCGGTGCCGAAGCCAAGGATGATGCTGCGGCCAGCCTCGACGACCTCGAGCGCGACGATGATGTAGAAGTACAGAGTACTCCTGCCGACGACAGCTCCGACGAAGCCGATGAGGCGGCAGAGGAAAACACCGGCACCGACCACTCGCGCTTTATGCCTCCTGTTGGGCTCGATGCTTTCGAGAGCGACGACAGCAAGGACGAAGCCGTGGATAGCGATGCCGAAGGCGGCACACAGATGCGCACGGCAGCCCTTTCTTGCGAGCAAGGCTCTCCCGCAGTGGTGGGTGAGGTGCCGGCAGGCGAGAAGGCCGCAGGTGAACCTGAGCTTATAATAGTGAACAAGCAGCCCGATGAGGCCGACCCTGCCGACAGCATGGACGAAATCGTGCACGGCGACCATATCGGTATCGACCAGCCCTACGATGTGCGTGCCTCGCACTCGCACTATCAGTTCCCGCCGGTCGACCTGCTGGTGGAGCGCGGCAAGACCGTGGAAATCAACGAGGCCGAGCAGCTTGCCAACAAGAAGCTCATCGTCGATGCCCTCCGCAGCTACAACATCGAAATCCAGCGCATCGAAGCCACCATAGGCCCTACGGTGACACTCTACGAGATTGTGCCTGCTCAAGGCACGCGAATAGCCAAAATCAAGAGCCTCGAGGATGATATAGCCATGAGCCTGTCGGCACTTGGTATCCGCATCATAGCGCCTATTCCCGGCAAGGGTACGGTCGGCATCGAGGTGCCCAACCGCAAGCCGCAGATAGTGTCGATGCGCAGCATCATTGAGTCGAAGACCTTCACCGGCACGAAGATGCTCCTGCCCATGGCTCTGGGCTCAACCATTTCCAACGACATCTACATGGCCGACCTTGCCAAGCTGCCTCACCTTCTGGTGGCAGGTGCCACGGGCCAGGGTAAGTCGGTGGGTCTGAACTGTATCATCACCTCACTGCTTTACTCCCGCCATCCCGATGAGCTCAAGTTTGTGCTCGTCGACCCCAAGACGGTGGAGTTCTCGCTCTTCGAGACCATCAGCAAGCAGTACCTCGCCAAGCTCCCCGATGAGGAGAAGGCCGTGATTACCGACTCTAAAAAGGTGATCGACACCCTCAACTCGCTCTGTGTGGAGATGGACAACCGCTACGAGCTCCTCAGCGATGCCCGCGTGAAAAATATCGTGGAGTACAACGAGCGCTTCTCGCAGCGCAGGCTCAACCCCGAGAAAGGTCACCGCTTCCTGCCCTATATTGTGGTGATTGTCGATGAGTATGCCGACCTTGTGATGGTGGCCGGCAAGGATGTGGCGCTCCCTATCTGCCGCATCGCACAGAAGGCCCGCGCCGTGGGTATTCACATGATTATCGCCACACAGCGCCCGTCGACCGACATCATCACCGGCCCCATCAAGGCCAACTTCACCGCCCGCATAGCCTTCAAGGTCACGCAGGGTGTCGACAGCAAGACTATCCTCGACCGCCCCGGCGCCCAGCGCCTGATAGGACGAGGCGACATGCTCACGATGATGAACGGCGCTGTGGAGCGTGTGCAGTGCGCCTTCGTCGACACGCCCGAGGTGGAGGCCATATGCGAGCATATAGGCAATCAGCCGGGCTTCACCGGGTGCTACCTCCTGCCCGACCCGCCCACCGAAGATGGTGCCGACAGCGGTAACTCGGGCGACTACGGTGCCGTGACCGAGGAGTTCAAGCGCTGCGCGCTCTTCATAGCCTCGCAGTCGCAGGCTTCGATCACGATGATGCAGCGAAAGTTTGAAATCGGCTTCAACAAAGCGGGGCGCTTCATGGACCAGATGCAGCAGATGGGCATCGTAGGCCCTGCCAAGGGTGCCAAGCCCCGCGATGTGCTCATGACTCCCGATGAGGTGCAGCGCCTCTTCGAGTGAACCGCCGCGTGCCTGAAACCGTTTGTGAAGTATATGACATTGAAGCGATATCTTTTACTCCCTCTTGCCCTGGTGGCGGCTCTGATGGTGTCGGCGGCGAAAGCGCCGACGGCAGCCTCCATACTTGCGGCCATGCGTGCCAAGCTCAGCAGCTCTCCGGCAGTGGAGGCTGTGTTTACCATCAACGGCGGCTCGGGGCCGGTGCAGGGCTCGGTAATTCTTGCCGGGTCGAAGTACAGCATGAGCACGCCGCAGATGTCGGTGTGGTTCGACGGCAAGACGCAGTGGACGCTCCTCAACAGTTCGCGCGAGGTGAGCATCACAGAGCCCTCGCCCGACGAGCTGATGGAGACAAATCCTTTCGCGATCCTCTCGGCTCACTCCGACTACTACACCGCACGCCGCCTCTCCGACAGCAACAAGCGCTACCGCGTGGAGCTTGTGCCCCGCGACAAGGGCTCGATAGTGGAGCGCTTTGTAGTGTTTGTCGATCCGGCTACCGACATGCCCTCGGCACTGGCCGTGCACTTCGACGACGGCCGGCGTATCGACGTGGTAATTGACCGCATATCGGCCGCCAAGGCCAAGAGCGCTGCCACATTTACTTTCGATGCCAAGAAGCATCCGGCTCTTGAAATAATAGATTTACGATAACATAAACACGAATATATATGAGCGAATTAGCCACCAAGTGCCTTATCATAGGCTCGGGACCTGCCGGATACACGGCCGGTATCTACACCTCCCGTGCCAATCTCAACCCTATAATGGTCGACGGCGGTCAGCCGGGCGGCCAGCTTATCACCACCACCGAAGTGGAGAATTTTCCCGGCTATCCCGAGGGAGTGATGGGTCCGCAGATGATGGATGACCTCCGCAACCAGGCTATGCGCTTCGGCCTGATGAATATCTCTGGCGAAGTGACGTCGGTGGACTTCAGCAGCCGCCCCTTCGTGGTGAAAGTCAACGGCGGCGGCCATGTGATCAGTGCAGACACCATAATCATCGCCACGGGAGCCACCGCCCGCTACCTTGGCCTGCCCGATGAGCAGAAGTACCTCGGCATGGGTGTGTCGGCCTGCGCCACCTGCGACGGCTTTTTCTTCCGCAAGCGCCCCGTGGCCGTGGTCGGCGGCGGCGACACCGCCTGCGAGGAAGCACTCTATCTTGCGGGACTGGCATCGAAGGTCTATATGATAGTGCGCAAGGACTATCTGCGCGCGTCCAAGTATATGCAGAGCCGCGTGATGGAGAATGAGAAGATTGAAGTTCTCTTCAACACCAACACACTCTCGCTCTTCGGGGAGGATGTGCTCGAAGGCGCTCATCTGGTGAGCAACAAGGGCACAGAGAACGAAAACGAATTCGACATTGCCGTCGACGGTTTCTTCCTCGCGATAGGGCATAGCCCCAACACGGCAGTATTCGGCGATGCTCTCGAGCTCGATGAAGCCGGCTATATCAAGACGCAGGCTCCGGGTACGGCCACTAACATCCCCGGTGTTTTCGCAGCCGGCGATGTTGCCGACCCCTTCTATCAGCAAGCCGTATCGGCGGCAGGCATGGGTTGCCGCGCAGCCCTCGATGCAGAGCGCTTCCTGCTGATGAACGAATGATTGATAAATTATAAATTAAAAATTATAAATTATAAATTGGCGCTCCCGGCGAGAATTTCGTCGGGAGTGCTTTCGTCTTGAGCTCGGGGAGTTTTTTTTCTGACTTTCCTGGGTTCGGAGACCCCACTGTAGCGTTGCGGGGGATTCGGAGATCCCCCGCGGCGGGAAAGCTGCACTCTCGGCGAGTTTTTTATATTTGTGTAGCTCAAAAGTAATTGCTACCTTTGCAGCGGTGGCCGTGGACAATAGCCCGAGTGCTGCTGACATATCATAAAAGACGTTTACAAAGCGTTTTCTTCTCGTCTTAGAACTTCGCAACTTCACCGACCAATCAGAAGAGACGGCAACGTAGGCGTCCACAGTTGATGTATATCATGTTCGATAGCTACATCGCCAGGATTATTTCCGGCGTTGCGGCTAATCGGGTAATTGTATATTCATCCTACGACGTGGGCTGTCCGAGTTGCTTATTCCGATTGGCAGGCAATGCGAAGGCCTTAAGACGGGGATAAGCGTAGAGTACAGATTCCCACGTCTTTCTGTGTATCGCCGTATCAAGGGGAATCGGTGCGGACCAAACAATATCACATTATGAAAAAACTTTTCAGCATGGTTCTGGCGCTATCGCTTGCGCTGTGCGGCTTCGTTGCAAAAGCTGAGGATGGCGACCATCCCGGATGCTACAACCGCATCTCTATGTCGTATCGCAATGTGCACTTCAGCGATCTCTATGATGGCGTAAGCTACAATGGCGGCAGCTTCAACTATCTCCATGGCTTCGGGCTATCGTCCACGCTGCCCATCTACATCGAGACCGGTGCCACGCTCGGCTTCGCCACTCGCGACAACGGCTCGGGCTCATGGGGTGGCTATGGCACACTGGAAGTGCCCGTGAACTGCACGTATCGCTTCAGCATCCCCAACACTGAGCTCCATCTGCTTCCTTTTGCAGGCCTTAACTTTAAGGGCAATATTGTGGGTACTGCCGATGTGGCTTCGGATACTCAGGAATGGTTCACCGACAGCGATTTCCGCCGCTTTCAGCTCGGTTGGCAGATTGGCGGCGCCCTCGAATTCAAGAAACTTTATGCGGCTATAAGCTACGGAACAGACTTTATACCGCTGGCGAAAGGTGTCAACACCGGTACTTTCGCTCTTTCGATTGGTCTTAACCTCTGATTTTCCAACTTCTTTTGTGACAATGGCGCCCGGCAGGATTTCTGTCGGGCGCTATTTCGGAAAGAAAAAAGTGCTGAAAAAATTTGCGAATTGTGGAATTATTACTAACTTTGTAATCGTTACAACTATGTTAAATTTTGAAGACTGAAATTGATGCTGACAGAGACTAATCAGATTCATATACTCAGGCAATACGGAGTGCGCCCGTCGGTGCACCGTCTGGCGGTTCTCGACTATGTGTCGAACCGCAGGACTCATCCTACGGCCGACGAGGTCTATGCGGCAGTGGCTGTCGATTTCCCCTCGGTGTCGAAGACTACGGTCTACAACTCGCTCCACACCCTGGTGGAGGCCGGAGTGCTTCGCGAGCTCGACATCGAGAGCCCGTCGATGCGCTACGACCTTGCTCTTCAGCAGCCTCACAGCCACTTCCGGTGCTCGCGCTGCGGCAAGATTTTCGACATGGCGCTGCCGGCACAGCTCGATAGCATAGTTCAGCCCGGCTTCGTGGTGGAGACCACCGATCTTTTCTTCGTAGGCCTCTGCCCGGAGTGCAGCAAAGAAATCATTAAACAACATCAAACACATTCCGCAAAATGAAAGAACTCAAAGGAACCAAGACTGAGAAAAATCTCATGGATGCGTTCGCCGGCGAATCGCAGGCCCGCAACAAATACACCTACTATGCCTCGAAAGCACGTCGCGACGGCTACGAGCAGATTGCCGCTATCTTCGAGGAGACAGCACAGAACGAGAAGGAGCACGCCAAGCTGTGGTTCAAATTCCTGCACGGCGGCGAGGTGCCCGACACCATGACCAACCTCCGCGATGCCGCCGAGGGCGAGAACTACGAGTGGACCGACATGTACGACCGCATGGCCGCCGAGGCCGAAGAAGAGGGCTTCACCCAGATAGCAGCCCGCTTCCGCGCCGTGGCCGCCATCGAGCGCCACCACGAGGAGCGCTATCGCCGCCTTCTCCAGAACATCGAAGAGGGCATCGTGTTCTCGCGCGAGGGCGACACCGTGTGGATCTGCCGTAACTGCGGCCACATCGTGATCGGCAAGAAAGCACCGGCCGTGTGCCCTGTGTGCCTCCACGCCCAGAGCTTCTTCGAGATCGAAGCGAAAAACTATTGACAACTAATCCTATGTGTGCGGCATCGCGGCGAGAGCTCGCGATGCCGCTTTTTTTGTGCGTCTCGGCAATATTGCCTATCTTTGCCGGTAAGTTGAACCATCCTCTAATAAGCAAATGGCGAAATCAAAGACTCCGAAGACCAATGCCATGCGCTTGCTCACGGCAGCAGGCGTGCCCTTCTCCACTCAGGAATATACCGTAGATGAAAACGACCTTGCCGCGCAGCACGTGGCCGACGAGCTTGGTGAGGATATTCGCCGCGTGTTCAAGACCATAGTGCTTCACGGCGAGCGCACGGGGCATTTCGTGTGTGTGGTGCCCGGCAACTGTGAGATCGACCTGAAGAAGGCTGCCGCCGCCGTGGGCGACAAGAAAGCGGAGTTGATACCGATGAAGGAGTTGCTGCCGCTCACGGGCTATATCCGCGGTGGTTGCTCTCCGGTGGGCATGAAGAAGCCTTTCCCGACTTACTTTCACAGCACTGCCCTCGACTTCGAGACCATCTATGTGAGTGCCGGTGTGCGCGGGCTTCAGCTTAATATCGCCCCCGAGGCGCTTATAGCCTTCGTAGGAGCAAAAGTAGCCGATCTTGTGAAATGAATACGATAGGAACCCTTTTCCGACTCACCGACTTCGGCGAGAGCCACGGCCCTGCTATCGGCGGTGTGATCGACGGTATGCCTGCGGGCATGGAGATTGATTTTGATGCCGTGCAGGCTATGCTCGACCGCCGCAGGCCGGGGCAGAGCGCACTGACGAGCGCGCGGCGTGAGGCCGACAAGGTGGAGTTTCTGTCGGGTATTTTTGAAGGGCGTACTCTGGGCTCGCCCATTGCCTTTATCATCCGCAATGCCGACAGCCGCCCGCAGGACTATGCCGCCATCGAGCATATCTTCCGCCCCGGCCATGCCGACTATACCTACACCGCGAAATACGGCATCCGCGACCACCGCGGTGGCGGCCGCTCCTCGGCGCGCGAGACTGCCGTGCGTGTGGTGGCCGGCGCTCTTGCCATGCAGGTGCTTGCCCGCCACGGCATCAGCATCGAGGCTGAGGCCGAGAGTGTGGGCGGAGCTACCACGCCCGAGGGCATGGAGCAAGCCATAGCCGCGGCCAAGGCCGATGGCGACACCGTGGGCGCCGTGGTGCGCTGTGTGGTGCACCGAGTGCCGGCAGGCCTTGGCGAGCCGATATTCGGCAAGGCGCAGGCCATGCTTGCGGCTGCCATGATGAGCATAAATGCAGCCAAGGGATTTGACTACGGTTCGGGCTTCGATGGAGCCGCCCGCCGCGGGAGCGAGCTCATCGACACTCCCTACTACGATGCCGAAGCCGGTAGGGTGCGGATGCGGGCCAACCATTCGGGTGGCATCCAAGGCGGTATCACCAACGGTGAGGATATTTATTTCCGGGTGGCTTTCAAGCCTATAGCCACTATGGGTCGCCCCGTAGATACCATCGACGATAAAATGGCGCCCGCGCACATACAAGTGCACGGACGCCATGATGTGTGTGTGGTGCCAAGGGTAATTCCTGTGGTAGAGGCAATGGCCGCCATCACCATGCTCGACCTGCTGCTGGTGAGCGGGGTCAGATGATGAGCATGGCATCGCCGTAGCAGCCGAAGCGGTAGCCTTCGGCTATGGCGGTGCGGTAGGCTTCCATCACGAGGTCGTAGCCACCGAATGCTGCCACCATCATGAGCATGGTGGAGTAGGGCATGTGGAAGTTTGTGATGAGACTCGTGTTGACGGTGAAGTCGTAGGGCGGGAAGATGAATTTGTTTGTCCAGCCGTCGTAGGTCTTCATGTGTCCGCCCATGCTTTCGGCCGTAGCCATTGCGCGGAGCACGGAAGTGCCGACGGCGCACACCTGGCGGTCGTTGTCGCGGGCGTTGTTGACGGTGTCGACGAGCGTCTGGTCGGCAATCATCTGCTCGGAGTCCATGCGGTGCTTTGTGAGGTCCTCGACATCGATTTCGCGGAAAGCGCCGAGGCCGCTGTGCACGGTGATGGTAGCTTTCTTCACGCCCTTGATCTGGAGGCGTGTGAGCAGACCGCGCGAGAAGTGCAGGCCCGCAGCCGGAGCCACCACGGCACCTTCTTTCTCGGCGAAGATGCACTGGTAGTCGGTGGCATCGCGCTCCTCGGGCTCGCGCTTCATGTAGGGGGGCAGGGGAGTCATGCCAAGGGCAAAGAGGTCGTGCTTGAACTGGTCGTGCGGGCCGTCGTAGAGGAAGCGGAGCGTGCGGCCGCGCGATGTGGTGTTGTCGATAACCTCAGCTACCATCGACTCGTCCTCGCCGAAATAGAGCTTGTTGCCGATTCGGATTTTGCGGGCGGGCTCCACGAGCACGTCCCAGAGCTTGTTGTCGGCGTTGAGCTCACGGAGCAGGAACACTTCGATGCGGGCTCCGGTCTTTTCTTTGTTGCCGTAGAGGAGAGCAGGAAAGACGAGGGTGTCGTTGAACACCATCACGTCGCCATCGTCGAAGTAGTCAATGAGTTCTTTGAATATGTGGTGCGAGATTTCGCCTGTTTTGCGGTTTACCACCATCATTCGAGCCTCGTCGCGCGTGTCGACGGGATGTGATGCGATGAGTTCGTCGGGAAGATGGAATCTGAACTGTGAAAGTTTCATCTTTTATGCTGTTTGTCTGCGATTTATTCTGTTTGTTCGGGCATTTCTATTTCGGCCTGCGCTATCATCTCGGCAGCCTGCGCCACTGTGAGGCAATCATCGACGGTGACATCGCCTACGCGAGTGCGCCTGAGCGCTGTGAGGTGACCGCCGCTTCCGAGGGCGGCCCCGATGTCGCGGGCCAGGGCGCGGATGTATGTGCCTTTGCTGCACACCACCCTCACGGTGATTGATTCGGGAGCGAAGTCGAGCAACTCGATTTCGTCGATTACGAGAATTTTCGGCTTAAGCTCCACTTCCTTGCCTTTACGGGCGAGGTCGTAGGCTCTTTTTCCGCCAACCTTGCACGCGGAGAATGCCGGAGGCACCTGCTCGATGCGGCCTGTGAAGCGGGTCAGTGTGCTCTCCACGAGCTCGCGTGTGATGTGCTCTGTGGGGTAGGTGGCATCGATTTCGGTCTCGAGGTCGAAGGATGGCGTTGTGGCACCGAGAGCTATTGTGGCCACGTACTCCTTTACGCCGGCCTGGAGCTCGTCGATGCGCTTTGTGGCGCGGCCGGTGCACAAAATCATCACGCCTGTGGCGAGCGGGTCGAGCGTGCCTGCATGGCCTACCTTAATCTTCTTGAGGCCGAGCCGACGCGACAGCGAGCCCCGCAGGCGCTTCACGGCATCGAACGACGTCCAGCCGAGCGGCTTGTCGATGTAGAGAATTTCTCCGTCGATAAAGTTCATGGCTATCAGAAGAGACCGTAGCTTTTGGCTATGCAGATCAGGCCTACCACGAGGCAGTAGAGTGCGAACCAGATGAGTTTGCCTTTATTGACAATAGCGAGCATCCACTTGCAGGCGAGGCAACCCACGATGAAAGAGGCCAGGAAGCCTACGATGATGGGCACGATGCCTATGGGTGAGTCGGTGACACCGGCGGCAGCGTCGATAGCTTCGACGCCGAACATCTTCTTGATGTCGAGCAGAGCTTCGCCAAGGATGGGAATGATGACCATGAGGAAAGAGAACTTGGCCACCTGCTCGCGCTTGTCGCCGATGAGGATACCTGTGGCAATGGTTGTGCCGGAGCGTGAGAGGCCCGGGAGCACGGCCACCGCCTGGGCGCAGCCGATGACGAAGGCATCGACGAAGGTGATGTCGCGGGGGCGATATACCTTGCCGGTGAGCTTATTGGCCTCCAGCGGGCGTGTGCGGAAGAAGTAGGAGAAAGACAGCAGCACGGCTGTGGCGCAGAGGCAGAAGCCTACCAGTGTGAGGCCGCCGCCGAAGAAAGTCTCGATGGTGTCCTTGAAGCATAGGCCCACGATGCCGATGGGGATGCATGAGATGAGGATTTTGCAGACGTACATGAAGTTGTCGTCGCGCTTGAAGGTGAAGAAAGACTTGCACAGGGGCAGGAACTCACGCCACAAAATCACGATGGTGCTCAGCACCGTGGCCACGTGAAGCATGACATCGAACTGCAGGCTCTCGGCACCGCTGAGGTCGAGGCCGAGAATTTCGCGGAAGATTTCAAGATGGCCCGAAGAGCTTATAGGCAGGTATTCGGCCAGTCCTTGCACAATGCCCAGGATGAGGGCGTCGAGTGTATCCATTACTTACGGAGTCGCTTGAGTTTTTCGGGATCAATGATGATGGCTCCAGCCATGGCCACAAAGCCAAGAAAAGCTATCGCAGGACCCACCACAATACGGCGGGTGCTGAAGATGTCGGGGTTGAACGCATCGACCGTGCTGCTTCCGCCGAGCATCAGCAGAAAGCCGGTCACAATCATAGCCCCGGCCACAGCCATGGCTATGAAATTGGGCCGACGAAGCGGCATGGGCGCAGGCGACTGAGTATTTTCCTGTTCTGTCATTTATTGTCTATTTTAGAAACATTTCATCGTAGGACGCACTCAGATAGCGGTTTGTGGCAAATGTGGCAGTGAGCACGCAGATTGCCATTCCCAGCAGGGTGAGAGCCACGCAGAGCACAGCCAGCAGGTCGGCGGGGAGAGCTTCCGCAATCAGAGGGTCAAGCGATGATATGTAGAGTTTCAAAGCGAATAGTACGAGCGAGGCAACGGCGCCGGCAATGAGGCCGTTGAGCGCGGCGGCGGTGAGGAAAGGCCGTCGGATGAAGGCAGCCGTGGCACCTACGAGCTTCATGGTGTGGATCACGAAGCGGCGCGAGTAGATCGACAGGCTCACGGTATTGTTGATCAGCGCGATGCAGATGAGGAGCAGCACCGCTGCCGAGATGAGCAGGATGGTGCCGGCACGGGCCAGAGCTGCATCGACATCTTCGATTACAGCGCTCTCGGTGACGAGCTCCGCCACTTCGGGAGCCTTGCCATAGGTGGCGACAAGGGCGTTGATGCTGTCGGGCACGGCGTATGCGGGCTTGACTTTGACGTCGAACTCGGAGCTGTAGGGGTTGGCATCGAGGAGCGATTGGATGTCGTCGCCGAGGTATTCGCTTTCCTGCGCCATGATGTCGGCGGCGGAGTTGAACGTGAGCAGCGACACGGCCGGATCTGCGAGTAGAGTCTGCTTGAGGGCATCGACTGATGCTTGCGAGCAGTCGCGCTCCATCTTGATTACGAAGCCGAGATTTCGGCGTACCTCGTCGGTGAGCTTTTTGCCGGCTACGCCGGTCATGGCAGCCATGCCCACGAGGATGAGCACAAGGGCCACACTCACCAGCGAGGTGATGCGGGAGCCTAATGTGGAAATACGCTTAGAGCGGGGGTCTGCCATGCCTTTCGGTAGTGATGTAATATAGCTAAAATCGTGCAAAAATAGCACTTTTTCACGTCAATGTCAAGCTATTTTTGATAATTTAACAAGCTCCGGCTATGGCAATCTTCTGCCCGCGCACGATGTAGAAGCCCGCGGGCAGGTCGTAGGTGTTTATGCCGCGGTGATATTCGAGCCTGCGGACAGCGCGTCCGTCGATGCCGAAGAGGGTGTCGGAGCCATCGGCATCGGCTTCTATCACGAGCTTGCCGGCGGTGGTATAGACATCGGTGCCGGGGCCTGCTTCGGGGGCTGCGATGCCGCCTGTCTGCACTTTCACGCCTAAGATGCGGGAGTATATCGACTCGGTGTCTTTGTACGACAGAGCTTTGAAGCGGTACTCGAGCAGCCCGTCGGCGATGTCGAAGTCGCGGAAGTAGCAGTTGATGCCGTGGCGGAATTCATCGGGAGTGGTGAGTGCGATTTCTACCCATTCGCCGCCGTTGATCCGCCGCTCCACGATATAGCCCTTGGCGGTCTCGCCGTTGGTGTCGGTGAAGTCGATGCGCACACGGCCGTCGCTGAATCGAATCTTTGTAGGCAGAGGAGGAGCCGGTCGCCACAGGTGCACGTACTCGGTGGCGCGGTTGAATGCCGGGCGAGAGTTGAAGGCCGCGAAAAGCTTGCCGGCAGGAGTGAGTTTGCCGTCGAGCTCAAGGGCGCGGGCATCCTCTACCCAATTGTAGAAAGCGTGGCGCTCGAGCCACTCGCAGCGGTCGAAGGCATCGAGAGCTTTTGTGAGCCATTCGACCTGCTTGTCGGAGTTGGCTTTGGTGTGCGGACGGGCCACTGTGGGCGATTTCCCGTTTTCGTCGTATACGATGTTGAAGTCGGCGTCGCGCTTTGAGCCTTTCTGGTTTGGCCAGCTTTCGTTGGTCCAATTCGCGCCGTTGTTCCACTCAGTGATCCACATGGGTCGTCCGCCGTAGGTATTGCGGCAGAGATTGGCAATATCATTTGCGAGGCGGTATGGATCCTGCGAGTCCCAGTACATGTGCGTGGCCACGAAGTCGACGCGGTAGTTGAGAGAGTCGGCTTTTGCCAGGAACTCGTGGAGCCAGGCTTTGTTGATGTTGTCGGGCGCGGGCGAGCCTATGCGCAGGCCCGACTTCATCATCTCGGGCCACATTGCAATGGCTATTTCAGTGCCCAGGTCGGATTGGTCGGCATGGTCGGGCTCGTTGAAGCCGAGCACGGCCGAGGTCGCGGTGCGTGAGCCGATGTTCTCCCAGGAGTCCCACCAGCGGTTGTGCCTCATAGGCACGTACTCGTAGTCGGCTGTACTTGATGCCGCTGCGCCCCAGTCGTAGAACCATGATGATCGGGTGATGGCTGCGATGTCGCCACCCGAAATACCGCGCTTGCCGACCCAGTCGTGGCGGCATACACGGACGAATGATGCGAAGCAAAGGCCGTCGGGCATAGTGTCGACCACGAGGTCTTCGTTATCGGCAATGAAAACGCGTGAGTAGCCGGTGCCGTCGGGGTTGTTGGCAAGGGTACACGAGAAACCGCGCTTGAGCCTGAACGATTTTATGGCGTTGTCGAAAGAGCCGAGCTCATATTCGGGAAGTGTGGATGCTGCACCGAGCATTTCGGAGCGGTAGAAACGGTCGCACTCGAGCACCATTTGCTCGCCTGTGCAGTTCTCCTCTTTATAGATGATGAGCGGCGAGGACCAGCCGTCGGCGATGACGATGGCACCGTTGCCGTAGATCGACAGACGGTCGACAGCAGGGTCGAAGGCTTTACCACCGACGGTGACCTGCGAGAGGTCGACTTCGGAGCACGGCACGCCCTCGAAGATGTGGGAGTCGCCGGGCCCGGATAAGTTGATTGTGGCACCGAGGCCGGGCATGGCCAAGGTGCAGCAGAGTGTGATAATGTTGCGGAGAAACATGACTTGATTTTGGTATTATGGTGTGTTTTCGGTTATGATTTTTCGAGCGTTACACATAGCCCCGGAGCGAAGCCTCCGTCGGCCGCGCCTTCGAGGAGCTCGCGGATGTCGGGGTCGGCCACGGTGGCGTGGACTTTTCGCTCGGGATACATGAGGCAAAGTATGAGGGAGAGCTCGCCCTGCCCCGTTTCGGCTACATATATGGGGTCTTGCTGCCGGTATGGCTCGAGGATGGCAGGGTCGGCCACGATGGCACGGATGCGTCGGTGCGCAGCGCGGAATACGTGGGCTCCCTTGTAGCGGAAGCGGTCGAGGACGGCATCGCGCAGGTGCGCCGGAGTGGCGAAGGCGGGCCAACGGCTGTCGTAAGCGGCCTGGAATGATTTACGCACGGCCTTGGCTTGCTCCATGGCATCGGCGTGAGCGCGGAGGTCGGCGATAGGTATGCGCTTGCCAACTTCGATGCGCATATATCCGCCGTTGGATAGGGCAGAGCCTTTGGGCATGATGGAGTCGATGCCGAAGAGATATACGGGAACTATATCGAGGCCGAGCTCGTCGGCGATGCGGAACGCGCCGCGGTGGAAGCGCTTCATGCGGTTTGCACCGGGCTTCTCGGGACGCTCACCTTCGGGGAAAACGGCCACGCTGTAGCCCTCTGCCACGAGGCTGCGTATGCGCTCGGTGTTGAGCTCCACGCCATCGTCGGCACTGAGGAAGCCACACCATCGAAAGATGATGCGTATCACAGGATTACGCCCCACGTGGCCTCCGGCAAGCAGCACAATGCGCGGCGATACGGTCATCATCACGAAGGAGTCGAGAATCGACTGATGGTTGCACACCACCATGGCGGGGCGGTTGAAGGACTCGCCGCCGGGGTTGGCGAAGGAGTGGTGTATGCCCGGCATACGCTTGATGTCGAAGCGGAACACTGAGGTGGTGTAGCGGTGGAAGAACAGGCGCTTTGCCGGGGTGGGCCGGGTGAGCACGAAGAGGAAGAAGCCCAGCACGTAGCCCGAGAGGAGCTGTGCGAAGAATACGCAGGCACAGAAGGCCGTGCACAGCACTTTCTTGAGCGTGACGGGCCGGTAGCGCAGCTTGCCGCGGCTTTTCACCAGCCACCTGAAAATCAAGGGCGGGAAGAGGTAGGCCATGAGCACCACCGAGAGCATACCCACCACGGTGACCTCGCCGAGGGAGCGCAGGGCGGGGTGCTTGGCAAAGACGAGCGTGCCGATGCCTATAAACATGATCAGAGCCGACACCACGATGCTGTTCTTGTACGATGCCAGGAGTTTGCGGCGGTAGGCGAACTCGTAGGTGAGGCCTTCGGTCATGAATATGGTGTAGTCGTCGCCCTGGCCGAAGATAAACGTGGCCAGGATGATGTTGACGATGTTGAATTTTATACCCAACATGGCCATGATGCCCAAAATCCATATCCAACTCACGGCCATAGGCAGGAAGGAGACCATGGCGAGCTCTATGCTGCCGAGGGAGAGCCACAGGAAGATGAACACTATACAACCGCAGGCAAGGCCGATGTAGTTGAAGTCGTCGGAGAGGGTGTTGGAGATTGCGCTGTTCATGCTGCGGACGTCGAAGCACAGACCGCTCACGAAGGCCGGGTCGGCCTTGATGGCTTCTTTTACCTCGGCTACCATATCGGGCTGCACGAGGAGAGTCTGTACCACGGTGCATCGGTCGCCGTCGGTGCTGAGGTTGGTGCCGAATACGGTGGATATGAACTCGTCGGAGGGGTCGAAAGTGCGGTCGGTGTATTCGCTTTCGAGAATGTTGATGAACGGAGCGAAAGCCTCTGTGCTGAAGCCTGCCGCAGGAGCATCGTCCGAGAGCGCTTTTTCGATGGCTTCGCCGTGGCGCGCCAGGAAATCCTCCCACAAGGCTATGCGGCGCTTCTGCTCGGCGGGTGAGCACAGGAAGGCGGTGGCGGCATTGGTGCGCCTTGCCGCCCCGGCAGCCACGAGGGAGTCGATGGTGCTGTCGATAAGCTCATTCTGCGCCATAGCCTCATCCCACGATGCGCCGTTGCTGAGCACATAGACGCTCTCAGTGCCCGAGGTGTTGGCGAAAATGCGGCCGAAGTAGTCGAAGTCGGCGCGCTGCTCGGCGGTCATGAAGTTGATGTTGCGCATGTCGGAGTCGAACTCGGTGCGCATACTGAACCATGCGAATACTGCCGTGAGAGCTATCACCACCCACACGGCGGTGCGGCTGTTCTCGATAGAGATGGCTCCGAGGCGTGTGATGAGCCGGGGCTCGGGAGTCTGCTTCATGCCCGGGCGACGTGTGCGCACAGCGTGGGGCAGGAACACCAGCACGAAGAAAATCGTGCCTACGAGAAGCAGGGAGCTGAAGAGGCCGAGGTCGTGGAGCGCCGGCGAGCTGAGCGGCACAAGGCAGAGGAAGGCACCCACGGTGGTGATGTTGCCAATCACCAGAGGCGACACTATCTCGCGCAAGGCAGAGCGCGGTCGGGCGCTGTCCTTGAGGTGGTCGATAAGGTGGAGCGGGTAGTTCACGGCTATGCCGAGGATTACCGAGGCTATCCCTACCACGATGATTGAGACGGAGGAGTAGAACAGGGCGATGATGCCCATGGCGAACAGCCATCCCCAGCCCACGGAGACGACGATGAGGAGGATGTTGCGGGCGTTGCGGAATACGTAGATGAGCAGCGCGAGGATAAGTATTCCGGCAATTACCACCGCCAGCACGCTGTCGTGCTTTATCTGCGATGCATTGCCGACTGCTATCACAGGGCCGCCGATGGTGTGGATGTCGGTGCCGGGGCACAGAGCTTCGGCGCGCCGGGCTGCTTCGGAGAGCATAGCCACGAGGGCGGCGTTGTGATCCGACTCGTTGGCACCGAAAGCCGACTCCATAATCACTATGGCCCGGCTGAGGTCGGGTGAGAAGATGTAGCCGTCGAAGGTCTCGTAGTCGATATTCATGCCCGTGCGGCTGAGTCGGCCGAGCACGGGTGCGAAGAGGTTGAGCGGGTCGCGGGCAATGTTTGAGCCGAGTACACCGGCCGTGGGAAGCAGGAGCATCTGCTTATCCTCCTCGAGGCGGCGTGCCGGGTATGCAGGGTCGGCAAGGAGGCTGTCGATGCGCCTGTAGTCGGCTTCGGTGAGGTAGTTGGCGATGTTGTCGTAGATATGGTCGGCTACAGAGAGCATCCGCTCCATGTCGATTTCCTTTGTGATACCGCTGACGAAGCCGGCAGTGTCGAGCTCTTCGACGGCGCTGCAGAATGCCTCCACAGCCTCGGCAAGGAGGGCGGGGTCGGGCTCGGCGGTAGAGTCGGCGGCGCCGATAATGGCGTATATGCGGTTGGCACCGGATATGTCCTGATATACAGCGAGTGCGGTGTGGTTGTCTTTATCGAGCGGCAGAAAGTCGGAAATGTCCTCTTTGTACGACAATGTGGAGACAGACCAGGCCAATGCCGCCGTGAGCAGCGCGAAAAGCGCCACTGCCGCGGCCCGGTGGCCGGAGAAGAAATCGTAGATTGCCGTGACGAGCTTAGTCATCGCTCTGCTGTTTTTTTCGGATGTCGATAAATTTGAGAGGCTTGCGGTTGCTGCCGGGGTTCAGGATTTTGTTCACATCGTCGGGCGCGAGCACCTCCACGATGGGCGCCACGCGTATGCGTGAGCGGAACCTGTCTTTGAGGTCCTTTATCACATCGAAGGGCTGCTGCGAGGCAACACCGACTTTCACTACAACCTCGTCGGTGCCGGCGAAGCTGTTGCGCAGGAGCACAACGTAGTTGAGCACGTAGGGGGTATTGTCGAGCACGTCGTTGATGGCGGGTGGGTAGATGGTGGTGCCCTTGAGCTTTATCATATTGTTCTTACGGCCTATGAGCGGGGTGAGGCGATAGGAATTTCGGCCGCAACGGCACTGGCCGGTGACCTTGGCGCTCATGTCGCCGGTGCGGAAGCGCAGTAGGGGCATACCTTCCACGCCGAGGGTGGTGACAACGACCTCGCCGACTTCGCCGTCGGGCACGGGGAGGTTGTCCTCGCCTATGATTTCCACGATTATCAGCTCGGGGTGCACATGGCCGCCGCATCCGTAGGGACACTCCGAGAATGTAGCGCCCATCTCGGTGGAGGAGTAGGTGGCGAAGAGGTCGACATCCCATTTCTCCTTGATGCGCCTTCCCAGCAGATTGAGCGAGAAATCCTGCTGACGCAGCCCTTCGCCTATGCCTATGATGCGCTTGACGCTGGAGTTGCGGTAGTCGATGCCGTGCTGCTCGGCGTAGTCGAGCAGGCGGAGGATAAACGAGGGCACGCACATGAGAGTGTCGGGGTGCAGGCGCTGAATGGTGTCCCACTGCAGCTCGGGCATACCGTTGCCGACGCGGATGATTCCGGCACCGAGGGCGCGGATGCCGAGGAAGTAAGCCAGCCCGGCCATGAAGCGCTTGTCGATGGTTGTCATGAGCTGCACCACATTGTCGGGCCCGAGCCCGGCGCAGGCAAAGGATTTCTTTTCGTTGTAGGCAAGTCGGTCGAGGTCGCGGTCGGTGCAACCGAAGGTCACGGGGTCACCGAGGGTGCCCGAGGTGGTGATATAGTCGATGATTTTTGTGCGTGGCACGCAGAGGAAATCGTCGTTGTGGAGCTGGAGGTCTTTCTTCTCGGTGAAAGGCAGCTTGGTCAGGTCGGCCACGGTGCGGATATTGTCGGGCTTGATGCCATGCTCGTCGAACATCCGGCGGTAGAAGGGCGAGTTGTCGGCGAGATAGCGCACGGCTTCGCGGAGCCTGCCGTTCTGGTACTCTTCGATTTCTGCCGCGCTGCAGTATTCTATATCTTTATTGTCGTGAGAGTTCATCATTTGAATATGGATTTAAGCCAGGACAGAAAGTCGTCTTTCCATGCGATAGCCTCGGCGGTGGTTTTATCGGCACTTGCCCCGAAGCCGTGGCCGCCGGTGCGGTACTGCACATAGCGGTGCTGTACGCCTTCGGCAGTAAGAGCGGAGTCGAGCAGCTCGGAATTGCGGTATTTCACTATCGGGTCGTCGACGCAGTTCATCAGATATACCGGCGGCATGTCGGGGCGCACGTGGCGCTCGAGCGAGAGCGAGTCCTTCAATGCTTCGCTTATTGCATTACCCTCGCCCAAAGCTCCCCTGCGCGATCGCTTGTGAGTGACGGGGTGAGTCATCGACACCACGGGGTAGATCGGCACCACGAAGTCGGGCCTGAGTGAAACCGAGGGGTGCAGACCGTAGGCCGCGAGGACATCGGTGTCGAAATATATGCCCGACATTGCCGCCAGATGTCCGCCTGCCGAGAAGCCCATCACCCCCACGCGGTCGGGGTCGATGCCATATTCGGCGGCATTGCTGCGCACGAGCTCTATGCTGCGCTGCACATCGCAGAGCATGTCGGGGAAGCGGTTGCCGCGGGTGAGCAGGCGATGGTGAGTGATGAAGCCTGCGATAGTGCCTACGCGGTACTCGAGCACGAAGGCCGAGATGCCTTTGCTCTGCAGCCACCGTGCCACGCCCACGCCTTCGGTCTTCTTGTCGTGCCAGAAATAGCTTCCGCCGGGGCACACTATCACGGCGGTGTTGCCGCTGCCGGGAGCGAGGTATGGTGTGAGCTTCACCTTGGCCTTGCACGCCGTGCCCTCCCATATATTGAAAGACTTCTGCGCGCGAGCGGCGATAGCTGAGCAAAGGAGCACCAATGCCGCTGCCGCAAGGCTAATTATTTTTACATGCTTCATGGATACGCTTGATGATGAAATCCTTGCCGAGGATGGCTTCGGCGGTGTTGATTGCCGTGAGGGGCACACCGCAGATGCCGTGCAGGTTGATGTTCTGCCCGGTGAGGAAGAGGTTGTGGACTTTGGTGTAGACGGTGAGCTGGCCGAACATGAGGTTGTCGCAGTCCTTCCGATAGCCGAAAATTGCGCCGTCGCGGGTGTGGTAGTAGTCGCGCACGGTGAGAGGCGAGGCCGCGTGCACACATTCGATTTTGCTCCTTATATCTGGGAAGAGGCGCTCGAGCTTGGCGAGGACGCGCTCCACGTGCTCCGCTTTCCAGGCTTTGTACTCCTCGCCTCGCCGGCCCACCGATGTATCGGCCCATCGGCGCACGAGGTCGAAGCTCATGATGCAGTGCACCAGCATACGTGAAGCCCAGGGGCCTTGATCGCGGTCGGGCGGAGTCATGTACATGAAGCCACCGGGCCAGGTGTCGGGGGCGTAGCTGTCCTGATTCCACATGGAGCCGAAGTCGTCCATATAGTAGCAGGTATGGTCGATATAAGGGAAGCTCCCGGGCTTGAGGTCGATGAACAGCGAGAAAGCCGAGTATGAGTTGGGTATCTGCTCGAGGCGCTTGGAGAAGCCGCGCAGGAAGGTGCCCGGGGGCACCAGGTGTAGCAGCTCTACCGGGTGGATGGACGATATATAGCGCTCGGCGGAGTACGAGCAGCCGTCGGCGGTGTGCACGGCCAGCACATTGCGGTCGGCGATGTCGATGGCACATACTTCCTTGCAGGGAAGCACGCGGCCGCCGCCTTTTTCTATGACGCGGGCGAGAGCATCGGCAAGTTGCTGGCTGCCACCGGCAAAGCGCGAGGCGCCGTTGATATACAGCACATTGATAAGGGCGTGGATGTAGGCCGGAGTGTGCCCCTTGACGCCTCCGTAGAGGGGACTGAGATATGCGAGGATTTCGCGCAGCTTCTCGTTGCTGACGAAGTGAGCTATAAGGCGGTCGGCCGATGTGGTGAAGAGCTCCGAGTGCATGGTGAAGCCTTCGGGTGCCGAGCCGAGATAGAACAGAGGTACCTCCTCGGTGATGCGGAAAAGGCAGTCGATGTAGTCGCGGATGCCTTGCTCCTCCTCGGGGAAGTAGGCCGCCAGAGAAGCAGCGAAGCCCTCGCGGCCGGAGGCTATGCGGTAACACGAACCGTCGCTGTGGTAGTAGATTTCGTCCATGCAGCGGCTGTCGATATGGTGAATGTCGAGCTCGTCGAGGATGCCGAGGTAGCGGCAGATGCGGAAGAGGCTGCCGCCCTCTTCAAAGCCGCCCATGATGTGCATGCCGGTCTCGTAGAGCTTACCTTTGCGGTGGAAACACTGCAGCCCACCGCCTATGATGGCGTTTTTCTCCAGCACAGTGACCTTGTGGTCGTTCTTCGCCAGAAAAGCGCCCGTGAAGAGGCCTCCTATACCTCCGCCTATGATTACGGTGCTGTCGTTCATTGCGTTGATTGGCTGATTTGATTATAGATTTCTGCCGGCGAGAGCAGTTCGGAGCAAGTGACCAAAGTGCCTACGAGAGTGCCGAGCATACCGTGAGAGTTGATATTCTGGCCGGAAAGAAGCACGTTTGGCACTCTTGTGCGGTGCGGCACGCGGCCTGCCGGGCCGAGTGTGATGTCCTTAGCCACGCCGTACATGGATCCGCCTTCGGTGCCGGTGTAGTCGAGGTAGGTGAGAGGGGTCGACGTATAGTATGCCTCTATACCTCCGGCCAAAGCCGGGTGGCGGCGGACGACATCGTCAATCAGTCGCCGGGCCTTATCGTCCTTAAAGGTTTCGTAGTCCTTACCCCGGCGCCCTACCGAGGTGCCCCCCCAAGCGGCGACATCGGCCATGTCCATATACGACAGTATCACGCCCGTGCTCGCCCACTGTGGCGATGCACTCTCGGGGAAGTGCATGTAGAGCCAGCCTTTGGGCCAGTCGGTGGCGGTGTAGTCCTCGCAACCCCAGGGTGAATCGGAGTTGAAATGATAGTAGTTTGAGTTGAGGTAGGGCACAGCACCGGGCTTGAACTTAAGGTATACCGAGAAGCCGCCGGTGGTATTGGGCAGGGAGCTGAGCCGAGAGCGGAAAGCGGGGCGGATAAGTTTGGTGTCGAGCAGCTCCATTGCTCTTGCGGGGTGGATGGCCGCTATCACCACGTCGGCATCGAGAAGCTCGGAGCCGTTGATTTCAACAGCTGTGGCACGGGTGCTGTCGCAGACAATGCGAGTGGCCTTGCTTCGGGTGAGCACACGCCCGCCCGCCTGCTCGATGGCTCTCTGCAAGCCGCGGGCTATGCTGTCGCTGCCGCCGGGGATGCGGTAGGCGCTCGGATTGTAGAAATCCATGATGAAGGCGTGCTGCGAGAATGGCGTGCGGTCGCGACGCGCGGCATAGAGCGGTAGGTTGCCCGCGATAACATTGGCAAGAAGCCCGCGGGGGAAAAGCTCTTCGAGCACGGCGTTCATGCTCACGGTCTGATAGTGGGTGTCGAGCGGAGCCACGGAGTCGGCTTCGCGGAGAGTGTGCAGCGACGAAGCCTCGGAAATCTGCTGCACGATGTCGAAGTAGCGGTTGAGGGCTTGGCGCTCGGCGGGGAAGTACTGCACCATCTGCCCGATGAAAGCATCGCGGCCGTTGGCGAAGCGAAATTCCTCACCGGCGAGCGACACGATGTCGTAGCCCGTAGGGTCGAGCGGACTCAGCGGCACATCGTCGATGCCGAGGTAGCGCATGAGCCGGTTGAGCGTCTGGCCGGGAGCGGCGCTGCCTATGAAGTGCATGCCGGTGTCGAACTTCGCGCCGTGCCTGGTGAAGCACTGCAGGCAACCGCCGGGCTGCGCGCCCTGCTCGAGGACGGTGACGTCGAAGCCGTTGCGGGCGAGAATCACACCGCAAGAAAGGCCCCCGAGGCCGCTGCCTATTATCACACACTTTCGGCTCACGGTTGGGTCAGGTTTATGGTTCTGTCGAAAGCGCCGTGCGCGTCGTAGTCGGCGCTCCACACCGGATGCACATAGTGTAGGTTGCGAGGAAGGGCTGCCGTAGAAGCGGCCACCTCGTAGTCGGCAAGATTTTCTTCAAAAGCGTAGACCTCCACACCCTTGTTTACGAGAGCGTAGAGAAGCGGGAACACCCCGATGCCTGCACCGATGATGCGCACGCGGCGCACGTCGGGGCTCTCGCCGTCGATGAGCGGGGCATATTCGGGGAGGCGTCGCAGCTCTGCTTTGGCGCGGCTCACGATGTGCCAGCCACGCCATGCGTACTTGTAGAGCACGAGGCTGCGGAAATAGGTCGCCGTCTCGCGCTCGTGCTCGATCTCGGAGTAGGCCGTGCGGATGGTGCGGCGCAGCAGCGAGGCGCGCTCGCGCATCTCCAGCCCCTGAAGGCTGTCGAAGCTCACACGCGGCAGGATGCGCAGCGTGAGGTGCCCCTTGCGGAACATGAAATCTTCCTTAGGCAGATAGTGACCTACGCCGTGGAGCACCATAGGCACGATGTCGAGCCCCAGCTCCTGCGCGAGGTAGAAAGCACCCTGGCGGAAACGGAGGATGGAGCAGTCGGCCGAGCGTGTGCCCTCGGGAAAGACTACTATCGAGTAGCCCTTTGCGACGAGCTCCTTGAGCTTCGGGCCTATCACCTCCATGCCGAGCGACACGGGCAGGTAGTCGGCGTTGTGGATGATGGTGCCGTAGAAGGCGTTGTTCCACACGCGGTCGTTGGTGAGGAATATGAGGCGCGGGTCGAGTGCGATGAGAGTGGGCAGGTCGAGGTGCGACTGATGGTTGCACACAATCAGTGCGGGGCGGTCGAGGCTCTCGCCTGCGGGGTTTTCATAGGAAACTTTTGCTCCGGGGAAGCGCACTACGAGCCAGTTCGATATCCAGCGCAACATGCGGTGGTAGCGCAGCTTGTTGTGCTCGTCGGGCTTGTAAATCTTGAAGAATACCGATGCCAAGGGCTTGAACACCACCAGCGACCAAAGGCCGAAGATGGAGATGCCGTAGATTGAGCGCGAGATGCGCCCCAGTGTGGCTGCTGCCTCGCGGCGCTCACCCTTACGGTGAGTGAAGGCTTTGACCTCGGCTCTGAACGGCTTGCGCTGCTTCATATACTGCACGGCGCGCACCGGCAGGCCATAGGCAATGGCACCGACGCACAGCACGGTGTTGAGGATGCTTATGCGGGTGAAGTCGAGTGCCGGGCGGAAGTGTGACACGCGCTCTTTCTGAGGCGGATAGTATACTTTGATGGGTATAGGCAGCAGCTCCACGCCGTGCCATGAAGCCAGCACCATGAGCTCGAGCTCGGCCTCGTAGCGGCTCGTGAGCAAGCCAAGGCCACGCAGGCGGTGCAGGGGATAGGCGCGGTAGCCGGTCTGAGTGTCGCGCAGGCGTCGGCCTGTCTGCACGGCAAACCAGAAGTTTGAGAATTTATTTGCAAAAGAGCTCTTGCCGTTGATGTCGACATTGCTGAGGTCGCGCTCGCCAACAACCAGAGCTCCGGGATGCTCAACCACAGCCTTGACGAAGACCGGGATGTCGTCGGCATAGTGCTGGCCGTCGGAGTCGATGGTGATGGCATAGTCGAAGCCACGCTCCAGGGCACGCCTGAATCCGCTGCGGAGGGCATGGCCTTTGCCGGCGTTGGCGGGGTAGCTCACCACATCAATGGCCTTACCGAAAGACGCCAGAATATCGGCGGTGCCGTCGGTGCTGCCGTCGTTGACCACAATCACGTCGTGGCACCACTCGAGCACATCGCTTACGACGCGGCCGAGCGTGGCGGCATTATTGAATGTTGGCACCACCACGCACACCTTGCGGGCGCGGGCTGTAGATTTGCATATATCCTTGTCGACGCTGCTCATCGATATTTGAATATGAGCGACAATTTGGTGTATATCACATCGTTGTGGACCACTTCCACATTTACCTTGCAGCCCTCCGGCAGCTCCGTGAGCTTACGGAAAGCATAGCACACCACAGGCGTGGCGAGCGGGTCGATTACGGTGAGGAACTTGGCGTTGGTTACCTCGGTGAGCTGCACCTCGCGGCCTGTGAGGCGCTCAAGCAGCTCCGAGGCCACGGCTATGATGCACACGCCGGGAGTGACGGGGCGCTCGGGGAAGTGAGCCTTGTATATGGTGTCGGCGGCGTTGAGGCTGATGGTGAAAGTGCGGCTTTCAGCATCGTATGCGTCGACTGTATATAGATTATCGTTGAGTGTCATTTTCTTCTGATTGGTTGGTAGTCAGGGGAGAAAAGGAGTAGGTGAGATGTCGGCGCGAGTTCTCTATGGTGCAGACATCCACGGTGCGGTGCAGCACGTAGTCGTGCTTTTTCTTATAAGGTGTGAGGTAGAGCACATGCAGGCAGTACTTGATGTCCTCGCGGAGCACGCGCCTGATATACCATTTGTCGAGAAAGGATACCACGCTGAGCAGCTTTACCTTGCGGCTTGCCTTGTCGTAGCGGAAGTCGAGGGCCGAGATGCCGAAGCTGTTGATCATGCTGCCTGTGATTGCATCGTCGCTCTCACTCACTATCATGATGCCCGAGAGGTAGGCTTTGCCGGTGTCGAGCGAGAAGTTGTAGCGCTGCACACTGTGAGCCGCCTCGCCGGTGTCGGCGGAGCGGAGGGGGGCCACGCAGAGCGCCAGCAGGCTAACGAATAGTAAAAAGGCTCTCATCTACTGCTTTATCGATGGTGATGTTTTTCAGCTTGATATCGGTGTGGTCGCCGTTTTTCTCGTAGAGCTTGATTTCGGAAATCATCTGCTTGCTCCGGTCGAAGCAGAGCACAATCTTGGCGAACATGCCGCGGAGCTCCTTCTTGCGGGGCACGAGCGTGACTTCCCATGCAGCAGGCGACTCCGCTACGGAGGTGGTGAAATCGGCCGGCGACGAGAGCGCTTTTCCCGTGACGGTGTTCATCATGATCCGCGCCACTTCCTTGAAAATCTTGTTGGAGTTTGTGTCGATGATGTCGCGGCGCTTTTCGTTGCCGACGTATACCTTGGTGCCGTTGAACACCGAGAGGTAGCTGTAGGGCTTGACGTACTCCCAGCGCAGCCTGTCGGGTCGCTGATATGTCATGCGGCCTTCCGACACCATTTTGTCGCTCAGGAGCGACAGATACTTTGTCTGCACGAAGTCGCACTGCATGGTGCGCATGGCCGAGGCCGCGCTGTTGAGCTTCTCCAGCACTTCCTTCTCGCGGGCGCCGCTGAGTGTGGCGGCGGCAGCCGAGATGCCGAGCAGGATGCAGAGAGCAAAGAGAGAGAATATTCGTTTCATAGTCATGTGTGAGTTATTTCGCTGCCACGACGATGCAGCCGGTCATGATGAGAGCCACGCCGATCCAGCGGTTCAGCGAGATGCTCTCGTGAAGGAATACTATAGCCATCACCATGGCGAAGATGTAGCTCAGGCTCACCATGGGGTATGCCTGGCTGAGGGGGAAGTGCTTGAGGATATACATCCAGAGCACGGAGCCGCCGCCAAAGAGGATGCCCGATAGCAGAAACCACCAGTTGGTGAGCATATCGCCCCAGAAGCGGGCTGTCCAGCCGAAAGGCGGCATACGCTCGAGGGCTATCTTGAGCGTCATCTGCCCGGCCGAGAGTGCCAGGCTCTGTATTACAGATAATATGAGCAGCTGCCACATGGAAGTGTCAGATCTTACGGAGTTTGACGATAGACCACGAGCTGCCGGCCCGGTTGAGGCATACAATCTCGGTGAGGTCGCGCACCTCGGTGCCGCTTACGCATGCGTGAGCGGGGGCATACCCTTGGCGCAGCATGGTGGCGGCGGCATAGAAGCCGAGTGCAGAGGCAGAAAAACCGGCACCGAAGAAGTCGTACTTCAGGATAGCCCGGGGCTCGCAGGGAAGGGCGCTTATTACCTCGGCCGATACGGCGTCGAGCGCTTGTGCGGCAGCGTTGCCGATAAGGACAGCAGTGTCGGGGCCGGCGTCGCAGCTCTCGGCTACGAGGTTGGCCGACGGACGATGCAGTAGCTTGACATCCACCACTTCGGCAAAAGCTTTGCCGCCTGTATTCTCGGCCGAAAGGATTGCCGACACCGATGCCTCGCTGAACAAAGGCACTTGCGGGTAGAGCTGCTGGGCCACCAAGGCCATGAAAGGAGTGAGCTCATCGTGCGCTCCCACCAGTGCGCTGCTTATCCTGCCGAGCCGCAGCTGCAGCCATGCGTCGAAGAGTGCGCTCTCGAAGGAGAGGCTGTTCTGCGAGTAGGTGTTGTTGTAGCCGTGGCACTTGAGGATGATGGCAATGAGCGAGCTTATGGTGTTGTGGGTCGACTGCATGAAGAGCGTGGGCTTGAGGCACTGCTCACCGTAGCGGCTCAGGTCGATGAGGAACTTCTCGGAATTTTCGGCACAGCCCATCGCCGTGCCTGTGATGATGGCGTCGGGCTGCTGTATGCCCGAGGCGTTGAGCGCCGAAATCGACGTGCACACGGCACGCTTGAGAATACGGCTCATGCGTCGCGCCTCCGAGGGCACGATATACTCGCGGGTGTCGGGCTCCAGGGCACGGGCGAAGCTCGCTTCGTAGCGCTCGGGCGCGAGCATCCACTCATCGCACAGAGGTTTCTGGCATGATACCTGCGATGCCGACAGTATGTAGCACTTATTGCGACTCATCGGTGTCATGGTTTTGAGAATATCAGTGTGGTGTCGTTTCCACCGAAGCCGAATGAATTTTTCACGATATGCTTCAGCTCTACACCCTCAACGGTGGTCTTGACCGGCTCGGCACCCTTCTTGATGGGATTTGCGAATCCGAGGTTGGCCGGCAGGAAAGAGCCCTGCATGGCAAGCAGGCTTAGCACGGACTCAATGGAGCCCGAAGCGCTTGTGGTGTGCCCGGTGAGCGGCTTGGTGGATGAGAAGGGGGGCAGTGCGTCGTGCCAGATGCGCTCCATGGCAGTGAGCTCGCACACGTCGTTGTTTGGCGTGCCGGTGCCGTGGGTGTTGATATAGCTGATGTCGGAGGGCTTGAGCCCGGCCATGGCGAGGGCGGCGCTCATGGAGCGGAAGGGCCCTTCGCCGTTGTCGGAGCCGGCGGTCTGGTGGAAGGCGTCGCAGGCGTTGGCATAGCCCGAAAGCACAGCAATGGGCTCTACGCCGCGCCTGCGTGCCGACTCCTCGCTCTCAATGACCAGAAAGGCCGCACCTTCGCCGAGGTTGATGCCGGCGCGGTCGCGGTCGAATGGCCGGCAGCGCTCGCTGTCGAGAATCATGAGGGTGTTGAAGCCGTTGACGTGGAAGCGTGAGAGAGCCTCGCTGCCGCCTGCCACGGCCACGTCGATGAGCCCGGCCTTGATCATGTCGGCTCCGAGAGCTATGGCATTTGCTGCGGAAGAGCACGCGGTGGAAGAGGTGGTGACAGTGCGGAAGCGGCCGATGGCGTCGGCGGTAAGGACAGTGGAGGTGCCGCAGCTCACACTGCGCATCTGCACCACGTCGTCGCAGCAGGCGTTGCTCTCGAATACTTTGTCGAAGAACATCTCGGTGCGGTCCATGCCACCGACGGTGGTGCCGCTGATGAATGCGGCACGTGCGATGTCGGCCTCGGAGAGCTTTGCCGAGGCTACGGCTTCGCGCCCGGCTATTATGCCCATGAGCACTGTGCGCAGCTCGCTTTCCGGCTCGTCGGCGTCGGTGAGGTCGGCCATCTGAGCGTTGGTGAGCCGTACTTCGCCCACGGGCAGATGAGTGAGCCCTGTGGCGAGATAGCTCACCGGGGCCACGCCGCTGCGCCCCTTGCGGAGGGCATCGGCCGTGGCCTCGACGCCGGTGCCGAGGGCCGAGATTATACCGAAGCCTGTCACTACCACCCGCATGGCACTACTTCTTGCGGTTTTTGCTCACGTAGTCGGCAATAGTGCGCACGGAGCCGAAGATAGCCTTGCCTTCGGCGGGGTTGGCGAGTTTGATGCCGTACTCGCGCTCGAGGAGCACGATGAGCTCGAGGGCGTCGATGGAGTCGAGGCCGAGGCCTTCGCCGAAGAGAGCTGCGTCGGTGTCGATGTCGGCAGCGGTGAGATCCTCAAGGTTGAGGGCTTCGATAATCTGGTTTTTGAGGTTGAGTATCAGTTCGTCCATTGCTTTATGGTTGAAGTTTTATTGTTTAATGAGCCGGAAGTCGGCTGTGAAGTCGTTGTCGTTTTCATATTCAACCCATCCGGCGATTACTGCGGAGGGCTGTGATGTGGTGAAGAGCTCGGCCACGATTGCGTCGATTTCGCCACGGTCGCAGCTGTCGAGGATATAGAATGAGCTTTCGCCGAAGATTTTGTGTCGGATGGCGATTTCGCCGGTGGCGATGTTGGCCAGGGTGTAGACGAATATCGCCGGCGAGGGGAAGTAGTTGTCGGCGCTCAGGGTGTCCTGGTAGTGGCGGTCGGTGGTGAGCGAGCCGCTGCGGTTGAAGAGCACTATCGCGGCGCTCTCTTTCTCGGCTTGCCCGAGCTTGGCAAGGAGCAGTTCGGCGGCGAGGAAGGCCACCTTGCACAGGCCGTCCATCTTGAAGAATTTGGGGTAGTCGCCGGCGATGCTGCGGTAGAGCTCTGCGAGGCGCACTGGAGCCTCGGCGGTGCAGCGACCGTCGACGAAAGCTCCGGCAGGGCTAAGCTTTACTTCTGAAATGGTAGTCATAGCTCACCTCCTTTGCCGTAGGCTATGCCGGCGTTTGAGCCGCCGAAGCCCGATAATATTTTTATAAATGATGAACCTTTTGCCTCGCGGGGCTCTGCCGATACGTCGGGCGGGAAGGATGTGCCTGCGGCAGAGTAGCCTCGGGTGGCGGGCACGGTGCCGCGGTCGAGGGCGTGCATCGAGAGCACCGTCTCAAGCACTCCGGCAGCTCCGAGGGTGTGGCCGTAGTATCCTTTGAGGCCACACAGGGGCAGCCCGGTGAGGCCTGCGCGATTGATGGCGATAGCTTCCATCTCGTCGTTGTAGGGCGTGGCGGTGCCGTGTGCGTTGACGAAGGCGAGCTCGTCGGGGTCTATGCTGCCGAGGATGTCGCGGAGCACGCGATATGAGCCTTCGCCGGTGCGGGAGGGGCCGGAGATGTGGTTGGCGTCGTTGTGGATGGATGAGGCGAGATATTGCCACCGGCCCGATTCGGCTTCGGGGCGAAGGCCGAGCACGATGGTGGCGGCAGCTTCGCCGAGGTTGAGGCCGGTGCGGTCTTTGTCGTAGGGCTTGCACGCTTCGGGGCTGAGGGCTTTGAACGACTGGAAGCCCGATACGATGAACTTCGAGAGCACGTCGGCACCGACCACTATGGCCGTGTGGTAGCGACCCGAAAGGAGGGCGCGCACGGCGGCAATCTGCGCGCAGACGCCCGATATGCAGGCGTTGGAGGCCACGATGGGCGTGTTGGTATTGCCTAACCGGCGGGCTATGCGGGCCGCCGATGTCGCGATGTAGGCGCGAGGGTCGCGGCGGTCGGCTTCGAGGGTGTCGACATTGCCTTTTGTCGACGACAGCACGAGCACGCAGCCGCTGTCGGAGGGGTCGACGTCGGTGCCCTCGATAGCGGAGAGGACCGACAGCAGGCAAAGCCGCTCGAAGAAGGTGTAGTCGGCGGAAATGCCGGCCTTGGCGCAGGCCTTGTCGACCTCGGCACGGTCGAGGAGCGAGCCGAAGAAGGGCTCGGGCAGCCCGAAGGCATCGGCGTGCAGCTCAAGGCGGCTGCGACCGTGGGCCACGGCGTCGACGTTGGCCGCGGTGCTCATTCCGAGCGGTGATATGATATTGTCGGCGATCTTGACTATCATTTCATTACCTCCCATTTTTCTTTCCACGCGCGGTAGAACGGCGGGTTGTCCCACACGAGGCTGTAGTCGGCATCCATAAATACCTGCACCGAGCGGCCGGTGGCGATGACAGACCCGTCGGTGCGGTCGAAAATCTCGTAGTCGAATACTATCTTTGCCGACTCGGTGGGCACGTAGGTGATGCGCACGGCGGCCGCCTGGCCGTAGACCAGCGGCTTCTTGTACTTGAAGTTGAGCTCCACCAAGGGGGCGTAGTAGCCGTTGCCGAAGATGTCCATGTAGCCGAGGCCGTAGTCCTTGCCGAACGCCTCGCGGGCATCCTCGAAGTAGAGCGGGTAGGAGCCGTGCCACACGATGTTCATCGAGTCGACCTCGCTGAAGCGCACCTCAAAATCTTTCGTAGAGCTCAGTTTCTTCATGCCTGTGTACTTTCTGCTTCACTGATGGCTATTTTCATCTCACCCTCGGCGATGGTCTCGCCGCCTGATACTACGGTGGCGCGCACCAGTGTCATGCCGAATACCTCCTCGAGGGTGGTGATGGTGGTGACGAGGGTCTCGCCGACAGCCGGGCAGCGGTTGATGCTCAGCCTGCGCACGGCACCTATGAAGCCGAGCTGGATGCCTTTCTTAAGGATATACTTGTTGACATAGCCTATTCGTGCGGCACAGGTCTGTGCTATGTTCTCGATGATGCCGGAAGGTGTGAACACGCCGCCGTCGACGAAGATATTGCCTTCGCTCACGGTGGTGCGGGTCTGCGTCGTGTCCATGTCGAAGTGGGTGAGTGAGCCCACCATCACGAATGGTTCGCGCTGCGGGAGGAGTTCGTGTATGTCGATCTTGCTGAAGTCCATCATGCCCAGAAATCAAAGTAGTTGTACCACTGCGCGGGGTATCGGCGCACGGTGGCTTCGAGTAGTCTCACATATTCGCCCGCCAGAGCCTCGGCCCTCTTGCGCGAAGGCAGGGCGGTGTCGGGTGCGGCAAGCGGCTGCACGCTGATGCGGTAGCGGCGCGCACCCTCTTTCATCACTGCCACGAAGAGCATGGGGAGGCCGCGCAGCGCAGCCATCACGAAGGGCCCCTGCGGAAACTTGGCCGGAGCGCCGAGGAAGGGGAGCGTGAAGGCTTTCTGCGAGCCGAACACGCGGTCGGCGGGCATACTCACAATCTCGCCGTCGGTGAGGGCGCGGTCGATGGTGAAGAGGTGGCTCATGTCGGGCTGCATGGCTATCATGCGGATGTTGTTGCCGTCGAAGAGGCTGCTGCGCCCCTGCATCACACTGGCTTTCTCGCCGCCGAATACCAGGGCGTTGAAGCGCTTTTCTTTCGCTGCGAGCGAGTAGCCTGCTATCTCGTAGTTGCCTATGTGCGAGCTTAGCTGCACGAAGCCGGGAGCGGCCTGCGAGAGTGCGGCGAAGTGCTCGTAGCCGTCGATGGCGATGTCGAACTTCTTGCCTGCGTACATGGCGAAGCGGTCGATTACGACCTGCGAGAAGAGGCAGTGGTTGCGCAGTGTGGCCCAAGCGGCGCGCACACGGCCGTAGCCGTGACGGCGGCGGAAGTAGCCGTACATCACCTTGGGAGCCTTGCGGTTGACCAACATCGTGGGCGGGACTACGAACACTGCCGCAAAGGCATAGATAAAGCGCACATCGACGACCCGCAGAAATCTGACGAGCCATCGGTGCATCCATCCGTTGCCGTAGGTGGTCCCCGACCACTTATCGTGAGCCAACTTTTTCAAGTTATGAGATATGAGTGATGAGTTATGAGTTGATAGCTATGAGCCGGCGCTCATGGGCTTATAATTTATAACTTATAACTTATAATTTTTCTCAGTTTACTTTGCTCTCGATGTAGTTGTAGAAATCGTTGAGCGTGACCACGCCGGCCATTTCTTCGGGCTTGATTTTGAAGCCGAAGTTTTTCTCCACGATAACGACGATGTCGACGAAGTCGAGGCTGTCGATGCCTACGTCTTCTTTGAGGCGTGCTTCGGGCACGATTTTTTCTTCGTCTACTTCGAGGTCGTCGATGAGGAAGTCGCGAACTTTGCTTTCGATAAGGTTACGGTCCATTTTTTAGTATCGGTTATCTGTTGGTTAATTACTTTAATTTGCACACGAGTATGCTGTGCCCCTGGCCAAGGCCGTCGTGGATAGCCTCAATCTCGAGACCGGCTTCGCCGACGAGTCGTTCCATGTCTTCGGAGTGGTACATCTTCGAGTTTCCGTTGGCTATTGCCGTGAAATAGAGGCTCGTGAGTGTGAGGCACAGGGCTGCCGGCTCGAAGCGCTGGCGGTCCCATAGGGTCTCCATGATATAGAGGCGCGAGTCGGGGCGCATCACCTTGGCGGCGCGGCGCAGGATGCTCACGATCTGCTCCTCACTGAAGCAGTCGAGGAACTGGCTCATCCACACGGCATCGAAGGTGCGGTCGGCGGGCATCTCTGTGGCGGGGTCGAGGAGGTTCACGCCCATGCCCTTGATGCGCTCTGCTCCGGGCTTGCCGGCGACGTTGGCGAGCATCATGCCTATCTGCTGGGGCAGGTCGAGGATGGTGACTTCGACATCGGGGTCGTAGCTCACGCAGCGGAGCGCCCAGCGCCCGGTGTTTCCGCCCACATCGAGCAGGGTGCGGGGCTTGGAGGCGAATACTATCTCAAGGGCTTCGTCGAAGGAGTTGTCGGAATAGAAGTGGTCGAAGCCAAACCAGCTGTCCTGCACCTTCTTGGGAAGCGACGACAGGCCTTCGTAGACGGTGGGCCAATCGCCGAGAGTCCTGAGCCCTACGGGCTTGCCCTCGACAAGCGACTCCTCGAGGTCGAACCATCCGCGGTAGTTCACATCGTGGTTGAAGTCGATGTTGACGCGCGTGGCGGGGTCGTTGATGAGGAACCATCCCGTCTTGGAGAGGCGGAAGCGGTCGGTGGTGTCGTCGATGAGCACTATGCCTATGCAGAGCGATGCTTCAAGGAGGCACTGTGCTGCGTAGCGCGAGAGGCCCGACGCTTCGGCGACTTCGGCGATGGTCATGCCCGAGTCGCTGTCGCGGAGCATGTCGAGGATACCTCGGTGCAGCATTATGCGCGCTGTCTGGAATACGGCAGGGCCGAAAGCGATGAACTCGGCCTGGCGCTGAGCTTCGCGCGCGCTGAGAGTTTCGCGCGTGTACCTCTTCTTGAGTTCGGGGAATAGGTTCATAAATGGCTATTAGTTAGCTTGGTATCCTTTGTAAGGTGCAAGGAGTGCGGAATTAATGTGTAAAATTACTAATTTTTTGTGGAATAATCGGCGTAAACGGCAGAAATTTGGTGTAAAAGGAGTTTTTAGTCGCAGCCCGGCTATGATTATTCGGTTGGCAGCCAATAAGAGCCCGGAGCGCGGCCTTGCTGCTTTTGCAGCACTCTGCGCTCCGGGCTTGTGCTCAATGGATTTTATTTAGCTTTTTTGATGAGCTTTACGATATCCTGTGCAAGGTCGTAGTAGGCCAAAGTACGGCGCTGCTCGTTGCTGTAGGCAGCTTTGCCTGAACATTCAAATGAAATAACGGCAAGTTTGCTCTTGTCGGAAAGTTTAACCACGTCGACAGTGCCTTCGATGTGTGCGCCACGGGCGAAACCGCCGAAAGCGATGGCTGCGCCAAGGGAGCCGTAGTGGAATGAATCGACGTGTATAATCATTTCATATTGAGCAGCATCTTCGTCGTCGGTGATCTGTGCGAATTTTTTGTCTTTCTTGTTGAAGAAGATGTCGAAGGTAGCTTCGCAAGCCGAAACTTCGGCTGGATAGTCGCGCTCCCAATCGGGACCTTTCTCACGGAGGAAGTCTTCGGGCTTTTTATCCTCGATGAGCATCTGAGAATAATCCCATGTCACGAGTACGCGTGCATCGGGGGTCTTGAGGTCTTTGAGAGAGCCGCTTTTCACTTCGGCATCGGCCCATGCGGTGAGCGATACGATGGCCAGAACCATCAGCATGAAATACTTTTTCATAGGGGTAGGAGGTTAGTGTGGTTATTTGTTGGTTTAGTTATTTATTGTGATAGATAGTGTCGCACAGGTATTCGGCCATGTCGCTGAAGGTCTGTTTGAGACCCGGGAAGCCCGGAACGGAGCCCCCTAATATTGTGCCGTAGAACTTGAGCATCTCAACAGTGGCGAAAGGCTCGCTCTCGCCTTGTCGGTAGAACTCGGCATAGCCGCTTGCCGACGCACCACCACCCATTCCCGACTTGGCACCGAGGTTGAGAGTCTTTATTACAAGTACCAGACGATAGGGTGCGCCATCGGTCTCAACGGCCTTGGGACCATCGTCGATGTCGTCGTCCCATCGCTCGCAGAACCAGCGCATCATCTCGGGCTGATAGCGCTCGAATACTTTCATTGTTGTGCCGAAGTCCTCGGTGAGGTACTGCTCGAAAGGCTTGCGGTTGGCACGGGTCTTGCTGAAATCCATTTCTACATAGATTGTGCCTCCGCTATGCTTGAGCTCGCGCAGTGAGCCGCTTTTGAGGCGGAACGGATTGGAGCCGGCCATTGCTATGAGGGCACCGGCGATGATTGCGACGAGTATTGACAGAGTGCGTTTCATACTGGGTTTATATGGTTTATAATTAGCGAGCTCGGTTCACACGGTTTGCAATCTGCTCTCCGAGTTCTTCGAAGGCGTCGCAGAAAGAGTCGCGGTAATCGTTGTTGCGGCCACCGTCGAGTTCGTCTATTTCAAAGGTGCAGATAGTCTCACCAGTGGCAAGGTCGGTCACTTTTACCACGCCCCACATCTTTGTCACGGTAGCCATCCCCGTCCATGAGAACGGTTGGATGTAGGAGTCTATCTTGTTGATTTTTATGTGCATTGAAAACTGTGCTGAGGTGCTGTCGGCCACCATGCGGCAACGACGGGCTTCATCGTTGAAGTCCTCTCGCATCTCATCTGCGGCATCGCGTGTCAACTTGTCGAAGTCGGAGTATTCTTCGGTGAGCGGATGTTTGTTGTCGAACGTGGCACCTTCAAAGTCGAGGGTTGCATATATATTGCCGCCACTCTTGAAGCGCTTGAAGTTACCGGATGTCACACTGAGCTCATCGGCCAAAAGCGAAAAAGTTCCGGCTGCAAGAATAAGTATAATGGCAAAGTATCTCTTCATAGCGACAAAAGTTTGTGTACACTTTATTATCGTTGGCAAAAGTAATCAAAAAAATGAAATACACCAAACTTTGTGCCGAGCAATTCTTTCATAACAGCCTTTCCTGGGTTCGGTAATCGCTTTGGCGCTTGCGTAGCAAGATACCCCACGGTAGGGTAGTGGCGGATAGGGAGATCCGCCACGGCGTTTTTCAAATGCGTCGTACATTATTTGCTTTCACGATACTCCTCGATGGCTCGGTGAACTATGATTGGCCAAATAGGGCAATGCGGTCGATGGCAATGTTGAACGAGTCGAAAATACGTTCGATGTTATTGCCGAGGTCTTGGAAGGTGTATCTCGGGCTACCGTCTGAATCTTTCTCTGCAAGGTAGAAGTTAGTCTTGTCGATTATCTCCTCGCGGGAGGCGATGGTTTCGATAGCGCTTACCATATCTGGATTGTGTGAGGATATGAGTACTTTAGTGCCTAAAACTTTGCAGAGCAGCACGAGTACGCGGGCATAGTCGACAATCCACTGCGGATGCAGATGGCTTTCGGGTTCGTCGATTATGAGAAGTGTCTCACCGTCGATCCAGCCGTTGCTCAGCAGCTGTAGAATATACGAGAATGAAATGATGCCGGTTGCGGCTGCACGAAGGTCGAAGCTTTCGCCGCCGATGTCGACAAATGTGTATGTTTTTCGGCTCCTCGCGATGCTCTTGGTGCTTTTTTCGACTTTGACATCACCACCAATCACATTGCGTATGAGGCGGCTGATTGCCGAGGCTTCGGCTGTAGTGGTACCGCGCCCGGTATGAAGCATTTTCGAGAGGTCGGTGTCGCTGAACGGGCTGAGAGCGTTGCCGAGGGTCTGCGTGTTGATGTATATTACTCTGCTAAGATTCAAGGGTTGCTTGAATTCCGTGTCGGTGATAAGCTCAGTGCCATCTTCCGAAAAGCCAATATTGATGTCGGAGTTGTCGATATCCCTATTGCAAATTGTGGCAACTTTTTCAGCAAAATTTCGGATATTCCTATCCGTTTTCTTTGAGAAAGTGCTATCAAGCAGTGTCTTAAAGTAATTATTCAGATTGCTGACAACTTCAGTAATATAGTCGTATATATTATTGGAATTATCTATTTTCGTGAGTAAGAAATTTTCGTATCGGCTGAACTCTGAAAGATTCTTTCCGCTGTCGGCATAATCAGTCATTACTCTGCGTACAATTTCCAATACGCGTGAAAAAATATCTGAAGTTTCGACGATGGAAGATGGGGCACGTTCGCTGAGTTCGTTGGAAATGAAAAACATCTCGCGATTATCTTCGGGAGAGCCCAAGTTGTTGACTACTCTCCGCATCCCTGACATAAACATCTGGAGCTCTTCGATAGCTTCCTGCTCTACCATTGAGTCGTATTCGTTGAGTATCTTCACAATATTGTGAAGCCAACGAGCAACGGTCGACTTCCCCGAGCCGTTTATGCCCGAGAGTACGGTAAGCCCGTCGATAGTAATGCAGGCTTTTTTTACGGCGTGGTAATCGTTTAACTCAAATGTATACGTACTCATATTTCGATAAATTATATCGCAAAAGTATTAAAAGAATAGGACTTACACAAATCACCTCGGCAATTCATCCAAAAGGAGGCTCAGATAAGAACGGTCTTCATCGGCGAGTGTCAGTCGGTCAAATTCTGTGTGCAGCACACTTGCAATGTGCTTTGTCTCCTGAGAATTGCCGGAATAAAAAAATCCTACAGCAATATCTTTCCACTTCTCAAAAGCATTGACGAGCAATTGAGAATCGGATGCCGCGGAGCTTATCTCATTTGTGATTGAGGCAGCGCTGTGTGTCGGTTTATATGGGAACTGGTGTGTAAAACCGATATAATTGTTGAAATCTGTGGGCGACATTATCGCCACCGAGCCGAGCAGCTTCCCGCTGCTACCTCGGCTCATGCGCTCTACGAATTGCTTGGCACGGCTTTTTACGCTCTCTGTGAACAGAAAAATATTGGTGGGGTGGAGTGCAACACCGCTTAGCAACGTGCGGGTGTGTGTGACCTTGCCTGTATAATCGGAGGTCGAAAGGTTGTGATTCGTGCAGTTGAGCTTCAATTCGATGAGAAGAAACCGTGGGTTCACAAATGATTGTCGCTCCGGATTGAAAGTGCCAATGGAGGTGAGGCAGTCCATCGTCTTGTCCCTGTCGCCGGAGCGCGAGGCCTCGAGCGCGTCGAGGTCTATACACTGCATGGCGAGTACGTCGGGCGAAAAACCGAAATTTTTGCGTGGAGAGTCTTTCTCTATAATCTCGGCAAACGACATCTTCATCTTGCCGTCGATTGCGTGACCGGCAACGATGGCTGCATGATATACTCTGCTTTCTTTATCTTCTAATACACGAGTCATACACGACTTTACTTGGCCTCCCGATACTCCTCGATGGCTTCTTCGTCGATGCCGTAGTTGGTGCAGTTGCCGGTGGTGATGTAGTCAGGGCATGAGGTGAGGTTGCCCTGGAAGTAGCCACGGGGGCTTGTGTCGGGGCCTACGTTCTTGAAGGCGAATTGGCCTACCTGTGTGCCTTTGGGGATGTATATCTGGCGGAATGTGCGGCATTTTTCGCCACAGGCATAGAAGGCGTGGTTGCCGATCCGCTCAAGGCCTTCGGGGAGGACGATTTCTTCGAGCGGGCTCTGGAAGTTGAACGCGAGCTCGCCTATGCTTTTGAGTGTGGTGGGGAACACCACGCGGCTGATAGTGCCGCCGTAGCGCATTGTGCCGAGCATACCCGCGCTCTTCGACCCGCCCACGAAGGCTTCGTCGTCGATGGCGGTGACGGTGTAGGTGTCGCCGTCGACGGTGACGTACTCGGGGATGATGTATACTTCGCCCTTGTAGGCCTGTTTCTTGTCGGGCTTGGCTATGGCAAGGGTCTTTTGGTCGGGCGAGATGAGGCGCAGCAGCAGTTTCTCGCTGCCGTCGGCCGTGGGAGCCCACACCATTTTGCGGCCTTTCTTATCCTGAGTGAAAGAGCCTTCGGCGGCCACGGTCACGGCCGGGTGGTCGTGCGGATTTTTCACAGCCGGAGCTGCCTGTGCCTGCGGAGTGGCAGCCGGGGCTGTGGCGTTGGGGTCGAGCTTCGTGCCGTCGGCGAACTTGATGATGAGGATGTCGGCTTTGGCGATGCGCTGCAGGGCGCTGTCGTCGGGCGCGAGGGTGTAGTATACGTAGTCGGCTGCCGAGGTGTCGAGCTTATATGCCTTGATGGCGGTGCCGTCGTTACTCACGATGATGTCTTGGGCGAGGGCCGAGATGCAGCAGAGGAGTGCGGCGAGAAGGAGTGCGGGTCGCATAATGGTTGGTGCTATTTTACTTTCTTGATTACCAGTGCGCTGTTTGTGCCACCGAAGCCGAAGGAGTTTGAGAGGATAAGGTCGAGCGGCATGTCGATGGTGTGGCGAGCGATGTTGAGATCTTTTGCTTTTTCGCTTGGCTCGTCGAGGTTGATGTTGGGGGCCACGAAGCTGTTCTGCATCATGATGACGCTGTAGACTGCTTCGCTGGCGCCTGCCATCCAGCACTCGTGGCCTGTCATCGACTTGGTGGAGCTTATCACGGCTTTCTTGCCATGGAATAGGCGGTCGAGGGCGATGGCCTCGAAGTCGTCGCCCTGCGGGGTGGACGTGGCGTGAGCGTTGATGTAGTCGATTTCGTCGGGCGATACTCCGGCGTCGGCCATGGCGCGCTCCATGGCTTTCACGGAGCCGTCGTCGCTGGGCTGCGATATTCCGCCGCCGTTCGACGAGAAGCCGTAGCCGGTGATTTCTGCCAGGATGTTGGCGCCGCGGGCCACGGCGTGGTCGTAGTCTTCGAGCACGAGGGCTGCCGCGCCGCCGCTGGGTATGAGGCCGTCGCGGTCTTTATCGAATGGTCGCGAAGCCTTGGTGGGCTCGTCCATGCGCACGGAGAAGGCGTTGAGGGCATCGAAGGTGGCCATCGAGAAGTGGTTGGTTTCCTGTGCGCCGCCGGCGAGCACCACATCCTGCAGCCCCTGCTTGATGAGCATGTAGGCAATGCCTATTGAGTGTGAGCCGCTTGCGCAGGCCGAGCTTATGGTGAAGTTCACGCCCTTGAGGTGGAAGATGGTGGAGAGATTCATGTTGACGGTGGAGTTCATCGACTGGAATATGAACCCCGAGCCGAGGAGTGCGGAGTCGTGCTTCTCGCGCATGATTTCGGCGGCTTCGATCACGGGCTTTGCCGATGAGTCGTTGCCGAAGATTATGCCCACTTCGGTGTCGGTGAGGTATCGGTCGTCGATAGCGGCGCCTGCGAAAGCCTCTTTCGCGGCCATGTAGGCATACTCGGCCTCTTCGGAGAGGCCGGTGCGGAGTCGGCGGTCAATCACGCCCTTGAGCTTGGGGCGCTCCACTATGCCGGTGAGGGCCGAGCGGTAGCCGTACTCCTTGCGGATTTCTTCCACGCCGATGCCCGAGCGGCCTGCGCGGAGCGATGCTGTTACTTCTTCTATATTTTTACCGATGCACGACCAGATGCCGATGCCGGTGATTACTACTCTTCGTGACATAATTAATTCGTTTATTTGCTTCAGTCAATTATCAGTTTTTTAGTCAACTAAAAGCTGCTCGTCATCGTGATATACATGGTCGATTTCATAATCGTGGTTTGACCAATCCATCTTCTTTTTCTTCTTCTCTTTTTTTACACGGGGTGCTTTCTGCTTTTTCACCTCATTTTTTTGAAGCTCTTTCGGTATCTTATGCCGCATTTTTCGGAGCTGGCGAGCTGCTTTCCAGTTAACTTCTGCAAGATTTTCCTTTACTAAAACTTCAAAGTCGTTCCAACGCCCTTCTCCCACACGGATGTCGAATGAGTAACCGTCGTTAATATCATCGGTGTAGAGAGTGCACAGAGCTGTAACAGATGCGTTTTCGTTAATGCTAATGATCTTAATGTGCAGATTGAACGGTCTTGGCGAAGAGCTGTCGAGCGGATAGAAAGTGGCGGGATTCCCGAGAAAGAAAGGCTTGTTTTCGAGCACTCCTTCGGGACGTGTAAGCAGAGCGTTTTCAAACTGAGAGAAAAGCATGTCGACGTATTGCTCCGACACCGAATTTTTCTCGGCATAGAACTTTTTATATTCGCCAATTTTAAGCCCACAGACGATAGCATTGCTAAAGTCGGCGCTTATGCCATAGGCCTTACACTCCTTGAACTCCCGGATTTTGTCCTTGTCGAGAGTGAGAGCTGCAAGCGGACTACGGCATATAAAAACGAGGACTAACAGCGATACTATCTGTGAGATTATCTTCATGAATACAGACCTCCGTTGATTGAAATAGCCTGGCCGGTGATGTATGCAGCTTGGTCGGAGGCGAGGAAAGAGGTGAGGGCGGCCACTTCGTCGGCGGTGCCGAAACGGCGCATAGGCACGAGCTTCTTGAGCTCGCTTTGGTCGAGGTCGGCGGTCATGTCGCTCTCGATAAAGCCGGGGCAGATGGCATTGACGGTGACTTTTCGCGGAGCCACTTCCTGCGCCAGCGCCTTGGTGGCACCTATCAGGGCTGCCTTAGCGGCGGAGTAGTTTGCCTGGCCGGGCAGACCTTTGAGGCCCGATAGAGAGGATATGTTTATCACGCGACCGAAGCGCTTGGAGAGCATCCCTTTGAGGAGGCGGCGTGTGGTGTAGAAGAACCCGTTGAGGGTGGTGTCGACCACGGAGTGCCACTCGTCGTTCTGCATGAAGATGAGCACGTTGTCGCGGCGGATGCCGGCGTTGTTGACGAGCACGGCGATAGTATCGTCGGGGTGCGCCGACTCCCAAGCCTCGAGTGCGGCTTCGATTTCGTCGGGCTTCGACACGTCGAAGCGCAGCAGCTCGACTGTGCCGCCGGCCTCTGCGATTTCTGCGGCAGCGCTCTCGGCGGCAGCCTGATTCGACACATAGTTGATAATCACTGCAAAGCCGTCGGCGGCCAGTCGTCGTGCTATTGCTCGGCCTATGCCTCGCGAAGCTCCGGTCACTAATGCGTAGCGCATATTGTTTTGTGGTGTTTGTTTTTAGATTTGGGATATCAGTCGAGCGCTTGATCGTTGTTGCGCAGCCACTGTTCGGTTTGAGTAATTTCGTTGTAGAAAGGAGTGTCTTCGATGAAGAAAGGGCAGATGCGTCGCACTTCGTCGTAGGCCCGGCGGCTTATGGGCGATAGCTTGTCGGCGATTGCGAGGCAGTCGGTGGCCTGAGCGAGGGCGATGAAGAGGATACTCATCACCTGGTAAGCGTTGTCGATCACGCGGCGGCAGAGCAGGGCGGAGTTTGTGCCCATGCTCACGATGTCCTGGTTGTCGTTGTTGTTGGGGATTGAGTGCACGTAGTTAGGCATAGCCAGGGTCTGGCACTCGGCGGTGGTCGACGTGGCGGTGAACTGGCATGCCTGCATACCGTAGTTGAGGCCGAGTACGCCCATGTTGAGGAATGGCGGGAGGATGCCGTTGATGCGGTCGTGGAAGAGATAGTTGAGCTGACGCTCGGCGGTCATAGCCACGCGCACGGTGGCGATTTTCACCTTGTCGGCCTCGAGCGAGATATAGTCGCCGTGGAAGTTTCCACCGTGGTATATGTTGCGTGTGTCGGGGTCGACTATGGGGTTGTCGGTAGCGGAGTTGAGCTCACCCTCGAGCACGTCGGCGGCGTTTCGGTAGGTGTCGTAGACGGGGCCGTAGATCTGCGGGATGCAGCGCAGCGAGTAGTATGCCTGCACTTTGTGCTCGAAGTAGTCGTCGCGGTTTCTCGTGGGGTCGTAAAGCTCATGCTCGCGCTTCTGTAGTCGCTTGCTGCCTTCGCTGGCGGTGCGCAGCCATCGGGCTATCACCTGCTGACCGGGCTGCCGGCGGGGCTCGTTCTCGGGCACCGACATGTAGTCGTCGAAGCTGTCGGCAATCTCGTTGAGCCAAGCCGAAGCTGCGGTAGCGTGGCGAAGGAGCCGCTCGGCGTAGTATAGGTTGACGATAGAAATGCCTGTCATCACGGAAGTGCCGTTGGTCACCGACAGGCCTTCGCGGATGTGAATCTTCATAGGCTCGAGGCCTTCTTCGGCGAGTACTTCGGCAGTAGGTCGCCACTCACCTCGGAAGTGCACCTTGCCTTCGCCGATGAGGCAAAGGGCTATGTGCGCGAGCTGCACGAGGTCGCCGCTTGCGCCCACGCTGCCGTGCTCGGGGATGAAGGGGTAGATGCCGCGGTTGATAAACTCCGCAATCAGGCGCACCACCGAGGGGTGTATGCCCGAGCGGGCCTGCACGAAAGTGCCGGCGCGAGCTATCATGGCAGCCTTCACCTCGACATCGCTGAGGGGCTTGCCGGCGCCTGTTGCGTGGCTGCGGATGATGTTGTACTGAAGCTCGGCGAGATGCTCGTCGCTGACCCTCCACTGGGCCATGGGGCCGAACCCGGTGTTGATGCCGTAGATTACTTTGTCGGCCACGAAGCCGCTGAGGAAGTCGAAGCAATGCTCTATTTTGGCGTAGTCGCTCTCGCTGATGCCGAATGTGGCGTCATCGAAGAGTGCTCCGTAAACTGATTTAAGTTCCATAATGGTCACAGAATAATTACGGCAAAGGTAAAAAATTAATTGCAAGCGTGCAAAAAAAATCTGCCCGCGGCGCTCTGATTTTCGGGCGCAGCGGGCAGATTTATGGGGATAGTTACTATTTCAACTTCAGGTCAAAGAACATGAATCTGGTTTCCAATAGATCGTCAGACTTCAATCCTAAGAAGTTGCGCTCTTCCTCCTCGGATTTGTAGAGCGGCTTGAATCCGTTCTTTTCATAAAAGCGTATAGTCGCCTCGTTATTGTATGCATCAACAACAAGGAACCGACATCCGGTTTTGTTGTCGTTTGATTTAAACCAATCTTTAAGAAAATCAAGAATCTGGCTGCCGATGCTAAGCCCTTTGCCTCTATAATCGGCTGACACTCCAAGGCGGCCAATCAATACGGCCGGGTAATTTATCCCTCTTTTTGCATTGTTTATACTCCTTTGGAGTCTATTGCGGGCAGCCGAGGTGATATTCTTCGCTTTGATACTGTCGTTGGCAAGAGTTACCAAGCCTATTATATCTTTTGGAGCCGAGGTATTAATCCAAGCGTAGGTTCTACCGAGCAATTCGTCGTTGTAAAGGAACGCATCGTTGGCGAAAAAGTCATCGAGATCCGCATCTTGACAAAAGAACGGCACACAATAAGAGGCGACCTCAGCTGTGTAAGGGCGCATGATAGCATCCCGCTCAAGGATAAACTCCGATTTCAGGTCCATCATTCGGCGTCTTTTGGCGGGAATATGAAATCGCGAGATTTACGAAGAAACTCTTCTATCTGAGCTTCTCGCTCGGGCGACAGGCGGGGAGTGGGAAGCTGGCTGTTGCGGTCTGCTTCCTCTACAAACGCTTGCGCCGATTCTCCAACAAGCACGGGCGAGGAGTTAATAGTCATTGCCATATTGAGTAAGTGTCTGTTTATTGTTACAAAGGTAAAAAATTAATTGCAAGCGTGCAAAAAAAATCTGCCCGCGGCGCTCTGTTTTTCGGGCGCTGCGGGCAGATTTTTAAATTATAAATTCGTTTCGGGGTCAATAAGAGAGCACGGGCGGCAGTTCTTTTGCCTGCTCAATCATGCGCTCGACTTCGGCCACAGAAGGTATGCGTCCGCAGAGGTGCCGTGTCTCGTTGATTTCTACGAGTTTGGGCTGAAGGTTAGCTGCCACGCGGTGGCGAAATTCTTTCACGGTGTCGACACCGGCAGCCTCAAGGAGTTCGGCGAACTGGCCTGCCACACCTTTGATGCGGAAGAGGTCGGCATGGTTTGCCCAGCGGAGGATGAGCTTTGAGCTAAGGCCGGTTTCTTGTGCGAGAGCCTCGCGACCTTTCGGTGTGGCGGATCGCTCGAGGAGTTGGTCGGTGGTGCTTACACCGGCTTCTTCGAGTTTTCGGGCATAAGCCTCGCCTACGCCTTCGATGTCAATGACTTTGTACGACATGGGAAGTTATAAATTATAAGTTATAAATTATAATTTGCCGGACTCGGCTTTCTCAATCATTGCCTTGCTGGCTGTGATGTAGACTTCGACACGGCGGTTTTGTGCGCGGCCGGCAGCGGTGTCGTTCGATGCCACGTAGTCGGCCATGGGGATGCCTTCGGAAGAGAGTCGGGTGGGTGATACGCCGCTGTTTGCGAGATAGCTGAGGACAGCATCGGCACGCTCGCCGGCGAGCTTCTGGTTCACTTCAAAGGAGCCGGTGTTGTCGGTGAAGCCGTAGATCTGCACGTTTGTGTCGGGGTTGTCTTTGAGCGATGCGGCAAAGCGGGTGAGGTCGGCCTTAGCCTGGGGGTTGAGCGAATACTTGCCCGTCGGGAAGAGGATGCCGCCCTCGAATGTTACCTTGATTGCGCGGAGGCCATTCTGGTCGGTAGTCTGCTCTACGGTGGCCTGTTTGCCGAGCTCTTCCTGGAGCTGCTTCTGCTGCTTGTCCATCTTGTTGCCGATAAGAGCACCGGCGCCTGCTCCGACAGCAGCACCGATTGCACTGCCTATGCCGGCACCTTTGCCACCACCGATAAGAGCGCCGAGGCCGGCGCCTACTGCGGCACCACCTCCGCCACCGATAAGTGCACCCGAGCCGGTTTTTGTCATGGACGAACATCCACACTCTCCGATAAGCATGCCTGCTGCGAGCAGCGCCACACATGCGGTTTTAAATAGTTTCATCGTTGTATATCTTTATGTTATGATAAATTTGGTGCCGGTGCCGACACCGAGACTTTTATATAAGACGCGTTAAATTGCATTTAAGTTTGGCAAGTGTGGATAAAATTAACTAATTTTGTCAAACCAAGAAACCAATTATCACCGATATGTCATCTAATCGGAAATTAACCGGAGGAACGCTCATGGGCCATGTCGCGGCACTGTTTGCCGTGAGCATGTGGGGCTACTCCTTCGTGTCGTCGAAAGTACTGCTTGAGAATGGCCTCGGCCCCGTGCAGATCTATGTGTGCCGCTTTGTGCTTGCCTATCTCATAGTGGTGTGTGTGAGTCACCGCCGCCTGTGGGCGTCGAATCCTCGCGACGAGGGTTTGTTCTGCCTGTGCGGTCTTCTTGCCGGTTCGCTCTATTTCATAGCCGAGAACACAGCGCTGGAGTACACCCTGACCACCAATGTGTCGCTGCTGACCTCGCTGTCGCCTCTTATCACGGCACTGCTTGTGGGCCTGGTGTACAAGACGGAGAAGCTCGGTGCCGGTACCTGGGCCGGCTCTATCGTGGCGCTTCTCGGTGTGGGCTGTGTGGTGTTCAACAGCTCGGCCTCGATGGAGGTGCGCCCGCTTGGCGACTTCCTCTCGCTTGCTGCGGCATTCAGCTGGTCGGTGTACTCGCTGATTTTGCGCAGGCTCAATGCCAACTACGATGTGTGGTTTATCTCGCGCAAGACATTCTTCTATGGCGTGCTCACGGCCATTCCTTTCCTCTTCTTCGAGCGCGACTCGGTAAATCCGCTTGAGGTGATGCACCTGCCCGAAGTCTACGGCAACCTCCTCTTCCTTGGCGTGGGAGCCTCTACGATAGCTTACGTGCTGTGGGCGCTCACGGTGAAGAACCTCGGTGCTGTGCGTGCCAACAACTATATGTACTTTCAGTCGATAGTGACCCTTGTGGTGTCGGCTCTGGTGCTCGGAGAGCACGTGTCGGCTATCGGATATATAGGTATAGCACTGATTATAGGCGGACTGTGGGCCGGTGACAATATCAACAAAATCATAGCCCGCCGCAAGGCTAAATAATATGGATATGGATCAACTTCCTCAGGACCCGTTTATGCTGCTGAGCGCCGTGAACATGAAGCTGCGCGACCAATATACGACACTCGACGAGATGTGCCGCGCCATGGATATTGACCGCGCCGAGCTCACTGCCAGGCTCGCCGCCGCAGGCTTTGAGTATATGCCCGAAATTAATCAGTTCAGATGAGCGCGGAGGCAGATACATCGTACCTCGACCAACTGAATGAGGCTCAGCGCGCTGCCGTGGAGTATACCGGCGGTCCGGAGCTTGTGATTGCCGGCGCCGGCTCGGGCAAGACGCGTGTGCTCACCTACAAGATAGTGCATCTGCTCAGGAGCGGTCACTATCCGCGGCATATCCTTGCGCTGACATTCACCAACAAGGCCGCTCGCGAGATGCGTGAGCGTATATGCGGCCTTGTGGGCACGGAGGTGGCATCGAAGCTGTGGATGGGCACCTTCCACTCCATCTTCTCGCGCTTCCTGCGCATGCACGCTGAGCGGCTTGGCTTTAAGTCGAATTTCACCATCTACGATGCCTCCGACAGCAAGACGCTCATAAAAAGAATAATACGCGAACTGAAGCTCGACGACAAGCTCTACCGCCCCGGTGTGGTGGCCGCCGATATTTCCAATGCGAAGAACAACCTTTTCTCGCCCGAGGACTATGCCGCCGATGCCGACATTACCCGCTCCAACGCCGACTGCAAGCGCTCGGCGATGCCCGAGATTTACCGCCTCTACCGCGACCGCTGCCGCATAGCCGGCGCCATGGACTTCGACGACCTCCTCTACTACACCAATGTGCTGCTGCGCGACAATCCCGACGTGCTCGAGCAGTTCCGCTCCTACTTCTCCTATATCCTCGTGGATGAGTACCAGGACACCAATTTCGCCCAGCACCTGATAGTGCGCCAGCTCGCCGGCGAGCGTCAGAAACTCTGCGTGGTGGGCGACGACGCCCAGAGCATTTACTCCTTCCGCGGTGCCAATATCCGCAATATCCTCGACCTGAAGAAGTCCTTTCCGGCGCTGCGAACCTTCAAGCTCGAGGAGAACTACCGCTCCACGCGCAATATAATAGGAGCGGCAAACACCCTCATCGCGGCCAACAAAGAGCAGATTCCCAAGGAAGTATTCTCCAACAAGGACGAAGGCGAGCGGATAGAGGTGGTGCAGGCCTACAACGACTATGAGGAAGCGTATATCGTGGCAAACCGACTCGCACAAGTGCGGATGCGCACGCACGCGCCTCTGAGCGACTTCGCCGTGCTCTACCGCACCAATGCCCAATCCCGCGTGATAGAGGAGGCGCTCCGCAACCGCAATGTGGCTTACCGCATCTACGGCGGCCTCTCCTTCTACCAGCGCAAGGAAATCAAGGATGCCATCTGCTACTTCCGCCTGGCTGTAAACCCCGACGATGACGAGGCTTTCTGCCGTGTGATAAATACGCCCAAGCGTGGCATAGGCGATACCACAGTGAAAAAGGTGGCGGCCGCAGCCGTCGGTGCCGGAGTGAGCATGTACGAAGTGCTTTCCGACCCCGCGCGCCACGGGCTCGAAGTGAACAAGGGCACAGCCTCGAAGCTCCAGGCTTTCGCCTCCATGATAGCGGGCTTCGTGAAGCGCCACACCGATGGTGATGATGCCGACCGACTTGCCGCCAACATATATACCGCTACAGGTATCATGCAGGAGTATGTGTCGGACAGCACGCCCGAGAATGTATCGAAGCTCGAGAACCTTCAAGAGCTCCTGAAGGGTGTGGGCGAGTTTGCCGACGCCGAGCGCGAAAGCGGAGGCGATGCCTCTATGGCCAACTATCTGGCACAGATACAGCTCCTCACCGACCAGGATGAGGAGAAGGCCGACACCGACTGTGTGACCCTGATGACTATCCACGCCGCCAAGGGCCTTGAGTTCACCGGCGTATTCGTGGTGGGTGTGGAGGAAAACCTGCTGCCCTCGGCCATGAGTATGCACAGCGCCTCTGAGATAGAGGAGGAACGGCGCCTGATGTATGTGGCCATCACCCGAGCCAAGCGCTTCTGCATGGTGAGCTATGCCCGCCAGCGCACCGTCAACGGCAAGACCGAGCAGGCTTTTCCCTCACGTTTTCTCCGCGACATCGACTCTCGCTACCTGCGCCTGATGACGGGCTCGAGCATCGACGGCCCGCGCAGCTACGGCAACCGCCGCCCCGGAGCGTCGGCCCGCGTGAGCACCTTCGACAGTGCTCCCGTGCGCTCTCCGGAGGCATCGCGCCCGTCGGCACCCGCTCCCGAGCTACGCCCGGCCACGAGCACAGCACCCAAACCGCGTGCAAAGGCTCCGGCAACAGCCGAGGGTCACTGCACGCACAGCGCCGCCGAGCTCGCCGAAGGGCAGCGGATAGAGCATCCCACCTTCGGGCTCGGAGTGATCAGGGAGGTCGATACATCGCGTGTCGACGACAGGGTGGTGGTGGAGTTCTCGGCCGACGGCATACGCCGTACGCTTCTGCTCAAATTCGCACGTTTCACAATTTTATCGTAGAGTATATGACACGCACCGAACTGCCTACCCCTTATTTCATAGTGTACGAAGACAGGCTTCGGGCCAACCTCGAGCTGATTAGCGACGTTGCACGCCGCAGCGGCGCAAATATCATCATGGCATTCAAGGCCAACGCCCTCTGGCGCACATTCCCCATCGTGCGGGAGTATGTGCGCGACTGCACCGCCAGCTCCGTCAATGAGCTGCTGCTTGGCGCGGAGACCCTCGGCGGTAAGATACACAGCTATACGCCGGCATATACCGACGCAAATATCGACACCTTCCTGCGGCATAGCTCGCACATCACCTTCAACTCACTGACACAAGCCGAGCGCTACGGCAGGCTCGCACGGGAGCGCGGGGTGTCGCCGGGTCTGCGCGTCAATCCGCGCTGCTCCGTGATTGACACCGACCTCTACAATCCGGCCTTGGCCGGCTCTCGCTTCGGAGTGGGTATTGAGGAGCTTGAGGGCGGCTTGCCCGACTATATCGAAGGACTGCACTTCCATGCGCTATGCGAAAGCACATCCTACGACCTCGAGAAAGTGCTTGCCGCCTTTGAGAGCACCTTCGGGCATCTGCTCCCCTCGCTCAAGTGGGTGAATATGGGCGGCGGACATCTGATGACGCGTCGCGGCTACGACACCGAACATCTCATCAAGCTCATAAAAGGCTTCCGCGAGCGGCATCCCAACCTTGAGGTAATCCTCGAGCCCGGCAGCGCTTTCACATGGCAGACCGGCGACCTGGTGAGCTCGGTGGTCGACGTGGTGACCGACCGCGGCATAAGCACGGCCATCCTCGATGTGTCGTTTGCCTGCCACATGCCCGATACCCTTGAGATGCCCTATCTGCCCGCAGTGGCCGAGAGCGTGGGGGAGGGTGCTTCCGACGGGGTGCCTTACCGCCTCGGTGGCAACTCCTGCCTCAGCGGCGACTTCAAGGGCGACTACTACTTCGCCCGCGCTCCGCAGCCCGGCGATAAGATCACGCTGCGCGACATGAACCACTATACCACGGTGAAGACCACGATGTTCAACGGCGTGCATCACCCCGATATGGTGCTTGAGCACAGCGACGGCACGTGCGAGTATTTGCGCCGCTTTGATTATGAGGACTATAAAAACCGAATGAGCTGATGGCCGACGCACCGCGATTTTCAGTGATAGTGCCGGTGTACAACCGGCGCGACGAGGTGGCCGACCTCTGCGAGAGCCTTCTTGCCCAGACCTCGAAGGACTTCGAGCTTGTGCTCGTGGAAGACGGCTCCACCGAGCCGTGCGCCGACATCGCCGATGCCGCCCGCAGCCGTGGCCTCGATGTGCGGTATTTCTTCAAGAGCAACGAGGGGCGCTCGATAGCCCGCAACTATGGCATGGAGCGCGCCCGCGGCTCCTACTTCCTTTTCTTCGACTCCGACTGTGTGATACCGCCCGGCTATATGGCTACAATCGCATCGGAGCTCGACGGCACACCGCTCGACTGCTTTGGCGGGCCCGATGCGGCGCACGATTCATTCAGCGACACACAGAAAGCTATCAACTATTCGATGACGTCGTTTCTCACCACCGGCGGCATCCGCGGCGGCAAAGTGAGGCTGGAGAAATTTACGCCGAGGACATTCAACATGGGTTTCAGCCGCGCGGTCTACGAGCGTGTGGGCGGTTTCCGCGAGATGTTCTCAGAGGATATCGACATGAGCACGCGCATCCGCCGCGAGGGCTTCTCGATAGGGCTTGTGCGGCCTGCCTTCGTGTGGCATAAACGGCGCGTGGATTTCAAGCGCTTCTTCCGTCAGGTGTATGTGTTCGGCATGTCGCGCGTCACACTCAAGATCCTTTATCCGGGCTCGCTGAAGGCCGTGCATCTGCTGCCGGCGGTCTTTGTGCTCGGTATGCTTGGCCTTATCCTTGCGTCGATCTTTGTGTCGGCCTGGTTCCTGCTGCCGATAGGGCTCTACTTCGCCGCCGTTTTTGCAGGGGCATTGCTGAGCACACGTTCACTTAAGATAGCGCTTCTTGCCGTGCCTGCAGCCATTATCCAGCTGGGCGGCTACGGGCTGGGCTTTATCAAGGCTTATACCGCCAAGATACTTCTGAGGCGGGGGCGCAACCTCGACGAAGAGGTGGAAATACGTCGCGGAAAATGAGCACTAAGAAAAGTATGGCGGTGCCTCCGGGAGAGCTCCTGCCGCGTGAGAAGGCAATGGCGCATGGCATGAAAGCCCTCAGCGCCGTAGAGCTCATGGCTATCCTCTTCGGCACCGGGGTGCAGGGCAAGGATGTGATGGCTCTGTGCCGCGAAATCCTCGACGACAACCGCTCGAGCCTCTCGCAGGTGGCCTCGATGAGTGCGGCAGAGTTTATGAAGCGCTACAAGGGTATAGGCCCGGCAAAGGCGCTTACGCTTCTGGCGGGGCTCGAGCTTGGTGTGCGCGCGGCAGCCGAGGCGGTGGAGTGTGCCGACGAGCCCATCAATACTGCCGCAAAAGCTTTCGATTACATGAACCGCTATCTGGCCTACCTCGGGCATGAGGAATTCTGGGTGCTTCTTCTTAAGAACAATCTCAAGCCGATGCGTCAGTTCAGGGTGGGGCAGGGCGGACTTGCCATGACAGCCGTCGATCCGAAGATTATCGTGCGCGAGGCCCTGCTGAGCAATTCCACGGCGATGATGCTTTTTCACAATCATCCTTCGGGAGCTTTGTCGCCGAGTGCACAGGACGAAGCGCTTACAAAGAAAGTGGTGGCAGCGGCGGCTCTATTCGACATCCGCGTGCTCGACCACATAATCATCGGGCGTGGTGAATACTACTCTTTCCACGACCAAGGCATTATATAGGCCGCGGATGCAGATAGGGTGGGGGATAATGTGTGCCGGAGCGGAAAATGACGGAATGGAAAAAGGTAAATAAAAAAGAAGTACTTGTGTAAGTAAAAGTTGTTTTATAGATAATTGTGCAACCTTTTTACTAAATTTCTCTCATTTTCCGCACAAAGGTAAGCAGAATAAATTAAGTGGCCAAACTAATGAACAACATTTAAATGTTATTTACAAAATTTTAGAATTGACTTCTTTTCTGCGACGCTCAGTTTCTAAAAATTGCTAAACGATTAGGATATGAGCGGATTTCTTCATAACTTTGACCTATAAACCAATCAAGAACTGCTGATGGCCACCGCCCGACCTCAAGACAACGCCGAACTCACGGCTCGCCTTCGCGAGCCGTCGACTGTCCGTGAGGCTTTCACAGAGGTCATCAAGGAGTATAGCGAGCCACTTTACTGGCAGATCCGCCGCCTGGTGGGAAATCACGACGATGCCAACGACATCCTCCAGAACACCTTCATGAAGGCGTGGAGCTCTCTTGAGAATTTCCGTGGAGAGGCCCGGCTGAGCACCTGGCTTTATAAAATAGCCATCAACGAAAGCATATCGCACCTTGAGCGTGAGAAGCGCCGTGCAGGAGTATCGCTCGACGATGCCGAAGGCTCCACGGCCGCTAATGTTGCAGCCCCCGCCGACATCGACGGCGATGAGCTTGCCGAGCATCTGCGACGGGCTGTGGACTCACTCCCCGAGAAGCAAAGGATAGTGTTCAACATGAAGTACTTCGATGATATGAAGTATGAGGAAATTTCCGAAATACTCGGCACATCTGTGGGCGCGCTGAAAGCATCCTACCACTTGGCTACAAAAAAGATTGAGCAGTATTTTGATACTATTGATTAAACCTTAACCGCATCATAAAGTCAAACATTAAAACAGACACTGGCAATATATGGCAAAGACAAGCGAAAACATACTTGACCGGGCTCGCTCCCGGGGGCTGGCGACACCGTCGGCCGGCATGAGTGTGCCCGAGGGTTATTTCGAGGACTTTGCATCGCGGATGGCGGCAATGCTCCCCGAGCGGCCCGAGATTGAAAGCGCGGCAAGTGCAGAGGCATCGAAGCCACGCACTTTATGGCAGCAGGTGAGGCCCTATGTCTATATGGCGGCAATGTTTGCCGGCGTGTGGTGTATGCTCCAGATGTTTGCGTCGCTCTCGGGAGCAGGCAAGCTGCAGCCCATGAGCGAGAACCCTGTGCTGGCCAAGGCTCTGTCGAGCGAGCAGTTTGTATCCGATTATCTCTACAACGATCTCAGCAGCTGGGATGTGGTGGATGAAATGATGGCCGACGGCACCATTGAGGGTGATGACGACATTGATGCACTATGGCTCGACGACTCTATCCTCAGCGACGATTCCGCCGATTACTTACTCCCGAAATGAACACGGAAATGAACAGTGTGAACACGGCGCATAAAGCGCTCCGCTCCATAGCGCTATTCTTGATATTGGCAGTCTGCGCCAATGTGGCAGCAGCTCAGGCCGATGTGACTATCAACGACAGCGAGCGCGACCGCATCTTCAATGAGATGCGCGCTTACAAGCATAAATTCCTGGCCAAGGAGCTCGCCCTCGACAAAGATCAGCAGCGCGATTTCTTCCCTGTGTACGACCGCATGGACGAGCAGCTCCAGAAGATAAGCCGTGAGACCCGCGAGCTTGAGCGCTCCGTGGCCGCCAATACGGAGGCCACCGACACGGAGATTGAAGCAGCCGCAGCGGCAGTCTACTCGCAGAAGATGCGTGAGGGCAAAGTCGAGGAAGAGTACTTCGAGCAATTCAAGGATATTCTCTCGCCCCGCCAGCTCCTGCGCCTGAAGTCGGCTGAAAAAAAATTCACACAGAAGCTCGTGCGTCAGCATCGCAAACTACAGAAGGCTCAATAAAATACCCCATGCCCGTAAAAATTCCTTCAGAGACACTACAGGCGGCCACTGAGGCCGGAGTTGCCAAAACCGCCTCCCGACCTATCGGACGCCTGATCACAGGTAGCATCCTCGCCGGAGCTTACATAGCTCTTGGCGGGGTTCTTTCTATTATAGTAGGCTTCGGTTTTCCCGAATTCAGCGCCGCCAATCCCGGGCTGCAGCGCCTCCTCAGCGGCCTTGTATTCCCAATAGGCCTCATGCTCGTGGTGGTGCTCGGTGCCGACCTCTTCACCGGCAACAACGCACTGCTCATTCCGCCCTTCATGGAGAAGCGTCTTGGAGCCGGAGCGATCTTGAAGAATTGGCTTATAGTGTGGATTGGCAATTTCATAGGCGCACTGATGGTGGCCTATTTTTTGGTCTACCTCACAGGCATCACTGCCGCCGCGCCCTACGACAGGGCTCTCGCCGGCATCGCTGCGGCCAAGACCTCGGCATCGGCAGGAGTTGTGGTGCTCAAGGGTATCGGCGCCAACTGGTGTGTGTGCCTTGCCGTGTGGCTGGCCTTGAGCGGGCGGCGCCTCGGCGAGAAACTGCTTGCGTGCGAAATACCCGTGATGGCCTTCGTGGCACTGGGCTACGAACACTGCGTGGCCAATATGTTCTTCCTCCCCCTTGCCATGATGCAGGGTGCCGATGTCACTATCGCTCAGATGCTCACTGCCAACATACTCCCGGCCACGGTGGGCAATATAATAGGCGGTGCCCTCTTTGTAGGCACCGCCCAGTGGTATTTGCATCGCAAGCCGCGTGCGTAGTGCTGCTCTTAATGCCAGAGCAGCGGCAGGAACTCCGTGAGGTATATGCGCCAGTTGCGCCAGATGTGGCCGTCGGAGTTCTCGAAGTAGGTGTAAGGGTATCCTTTGCTGTCGAGCAGGGCGCGGAATTTCACGTTTGAAGGATAAAGGAAGTCGGTAGCACCGATACCAATCCAGTAGAGGGCGGGCTTTGCGGCGAACTGCGCTGCAAGTTTGCCCTCGAAGTCGTCGTAGACGGGCGAGTTCTCGGTGTAGTGGTCGATAGCCGCCGAGAACAGGCCGATGTAGTCGAACATATCGGGGTAGAGCTTCGATGTGTGCAGCGAGTGGAAACCGCCCATCGAGAGGCCTGCAATGGCGCGTCCGCTTTTCTCGGCGCGAGTACGGTAGTGGCTGTCGGTGTATCGCACGATTTCGGGGAATGCCGCCTCAAAGGTGCCTTCCATTGTGCGGGGGCGCTTGAGGGTAGGCACCGTGAAGCCGTCGGCGGTCTCACCCGGGGCAGCGGTCTGCGAAACGTTTCCGTTCGGCATCACCACTATCATAGGCTCGGCCTTGCCCTGCGCGATGAGGTTGTCGAGGATATACGCCGTGCGACCGAGCTCGCTCCATGCGTTCTCGTCGCCGCCCATACCGTGCAGCAGGTACAGCACGGGGTAGCGGGTGGTGGGGTCGGCATCGTAGCCCGGAGGAGTGTAGACGGTCATACGGCGGTCTGTGCCGAGGCTGTCGCTGTGGTACCATACTTTCGCAACATTGCCATGCGGCACGTCGTGCACGGCATAGAGCGAAGCGCGGCCGCCGGGCACGAGGAAGATGTTGTTGAGGGTCGATACATCGCGGCTCACATACACGTTGGAGAGGTCGAGCGTGCGCATCGAATCCACAAAGAAAGAGTAGGAGTAGAGCTCCGGCTGAAGAGGCTCCGGGGTTGTGTACTCCCACACTCCGCCACTGCCGCGTGTGAGAGCGGCCGGCGGACGCACGGTGATGGTGCCCTGCGGCGTGTCGATCTGCTTGGTGGGCAGGAAGTCGCCGGTGACCTGTACTTCGCCGGCTTTCGGAGCGAGGATGCGGAAGGTTACTGTGCCGTCGGCGTTGATTTCGGGCGACCGTGTGGGCCCCGACTGCCACAGAGCCTCCTGCGCCTGTGCAGTGAGGGCTGTGGCTAAGATTGCTATCGAGAGGATGCGCTTCATGGCACTCAGTGATTTGCGGCGTATTCTTCAAGGAGAGCCTTCATCTGGGCTGCGAGCTCGGCCGATGCTTTCGCGGCAGCCTCGGCAAAGTCTTCGCCCGAAGAAGCGTAGATGATACCGCGCGAGCTGTTGACGAGCAGGCCGCACTCATCGATGAGGCCGTGGCGTGCCACTTCTTCGAGGCTTCCGCCCTGAGCACCAACACCGGGCACGAGCAGAAAGTGGCGCGGAGCGACGCCGCGGATGCCGTCGAGGCTCTCGGCTTTTGTTGCACCCACCACATACATGGTGTCGATGGGGCTGCCCCAGTGGCGAGAGCGGCGTATCACGCGCTCGTAGAGGGGCACACCCTTGCTGTCGGCTACCATCTCGAAGTCGGAGGCCGAGGCATTGGATGTGAGAGCGAGGATGATGCTCCACTTGCCTTCGTAGGCGAGGAAGGGCTTCACGGAGTCCTCACCCATGTAGGGAGCGAGAGTCACGGCATCGACATCCATGCTCTCGAAGAAAGCGCGGGCATAGAGAGCGGCGGTGTTTCCGATGTCGCCGCGCTTGGCATCGGCGATGATAAACTGGTCGGGATACTTGGTGCGGATGTAGCTCACGGTGTCGGCGAGCACCTGCCATCCTTCGGCACCCATGCTCTCGTAGAAAGCTGTGTTGGGTTTATATGCCACGCAGTAGGGCGCGGTGGCGTCGATGATGGCTTTGTTGAAGGCGAGCATACGCTCGGAGTCGGTTCCGGCTATGCAGGCCGGTATTTTCTTGATGTCGGTGTCGAGGCCAACGCAGAGGAAGGAGCCTTTGCGGAAGATGTTTTCGACAAGGTCGGTACGCTTCATATAGACTATGGTTTTAAGATATATCCTTCGGTGGATACGTATTGGATTTTTGTTTCGGATGCAGCACTGTCGACACGCAGGGTGTAGCCGCACAGCATGTAGACAGAGCCGTCGCTTGCACCGGCGACAGGGAGCATGACGGGGCGGAAGCTGTCGGCGTCGGTGTGTACTATGCTGTCGGCGGGCACGAGCAGCGAGCAAGAGTCGAGCGGTAGCTTTATCTTATCGCCCACACGCTCGGGCAGATTGCGGTTCAGCCATTTATATTGGATGGAGCTGAAGCCTTCGGGCACGGGGCTGAGAACCGTGGAGCCGCCGCCGTACTCGTGCTCAGTCGCGACAATCACAACTTCTTCGTCGCCGTAAGAGTAGGGTATCAGCGACCAGTGGCTGAGGCGGTGCTCGCTCTGCACGAAGTGTGCCACGCGCGAGTGGTCGTCCCATCGGTCGAGGTAGTCGAGATTCATGGCCAGGCTTTCGGCATCCTTACGAGGCATCTCCTCCAGGAGCTCTCTGAGTTGCTGCTCTGATATGGGCAGCTCTTTCACTCCGGCCTGCAGGAGCTCGGTGCGTACTTTCTCCTGCACGCATTTTATGCCGAGGGTGCCATAGTTGAAGCCCGGGATGGCCGATATGAGGAGGAACACCAGGGCAAAGGATGTGGCCACGAGGTTGAGGCGGGGCACTTTGGCAATACAGAGATAGTCCATCACGATGTAAGCCCACACGTTGAAGGTGAGCACATACAGGCGGCTGGCCGTGAAGCCGTACTGCCCTATTCTGTAGCCGATAGCCACACTCATGAGCACCAGCAAGGGAAGCATGAGCACCGGCATATAGCGCAGTGCGAGAGCCGCCACGCGCTTGGCCGACTCCTTGGCCGTGGTGCTGTAGAGGTAGCCCTGAAGACCGTAGATAATCACCAGCACTACGGTGACGAGCCCCGTGACCATCCACGACACTGTGCCTTTTGGCAGCTCCATGAGCACCAATATCTTGGCCGCGTAGACGTAGAGAACCAATGTGTAGACCAGTGTCACGGGCAGCAGGACGTTCTTGCACAGAGCAGCCACCGAAAGGCCGAAGCCCATGTTGCTGTCGTCGTCGTGAACCTTCGCGGCCGAGGGGATATGGCATAGAAAGACCACAGCCGGAAGAGCTGCCGAAAGCAAGGTGATGAGGGTGAGCATGATGCGCTCGTTGTGGAAGCCGAATAGCGAGCTCAGAGTGCCCCAGATGATGGCTGAAGCGATGGTGAGAACCACTGATACGGCCACAGCCACGGCAGCGGCACCGAGCACTCCTGCAGAATTGCTCCACAGATGTCGCTGCTCCGACGCCTTCAGGCCGGGCAGGAAGAATATAGCCACGGCGAGAGCCGTATAGGCCGCGGAATAGCCTGTCATCTCGATGTCGGAGATGGAAGTGCCGGAAGTGGCGAGGACGGCGAAGTTGGCGGTCACCAAAGCAGCACACGCAATCTGCCATCCTCGGGTGGAGGCTCCCGCCCCGAGGTACGCGCACCAGCGGTAGACGGCCAGCGACAGCAGTGTGCCGAGGCTAAGACTTATGCCTGCCGCCATACCGACAATCTCGGAGGGGCGTATCACCTCCCAGATTAAGGAGAGTGCAAACAGGGTGTCGGCTGCGATGAAAATCAGCGTAGCAGGGTAGAGCCGCCAGGCTGTGGCAAGCTCTTTCTTGATGCGCGTCGGAGAGAGTAAGGAAGTTTTCAAGTTATGAATTATGAGTTAAAAGTTATGAGTTGACAGTAGTATGTGTCTTATAATTTATAATTTATAATTTTTAATTTATAATTTGCCCCTTACATTTCCGCGGCCTTGAGCTTCTCGGCGTTTTCGGCTATTGTGAGCTGGTCGATCACGTCCTGAATGTCGCCGTCGACGAAGGCCTGGAGGTTGTAGATGGTGTAGTTGATGCGGTGGTCGGTGATGCGCCCCTGGGGATAGTTGTAGGTTCGGATTTTGGCGGAGCGGTCGCCTGTGCTCACGAGAGTCTTACGGCGCGAAGCGATGTCGTCGACGTATTTCTGATGCTCTTTATCGTAGATGAATGTGCGCAGTCGGCTGAGCGCGCGCTCCTTGTTCTTGGGTTGGTCGCGTGTCTCGGTGCACTCGATGAGAATTTCCTCGGCCACGCCCGTGTTGGGGTTCTTCCAGATGTATCGCAGGCGCACGCCCGACTCTACTTTGTTGACGTTCTGTCCGCCGGCACCGCCCGAGCGGAAGGTATCCCACTTGATTTCGCCCTCGTTGATTTCTACGTCGAAGGCTTCTGCTTCGGGGAGCACGGCTACGGTGGCAGCTGACGTGTGGACACGGCCCTGTGTCTCGGTGGCGGGCACTCGCTGCACGCGGTGCACACCGCTCTCGTACTTGAGTACGCCGTAGACACCCTCGCCCGTGACCGACAGCACCACTTCCTTGAAGCCGCCTGCGGCACCCTCGCTTGCCGAGGTTATGGCCACGTTCCACCCCCGGCTCTCGCAGAACTTCATGTACATCTTGCAGAGGTCGCCGGCGAAGAGCGCGGCCTCGTCGCCGCCGGTGCCGCCGCGGATTTCCACGATAGCGTTCTTTGCATCCTCGGGGTCGGCGGGGATGAGCAGCAGCTTGATTTCTTCTTCGAGGGCGGGGATAGCTGCGGACGCTTCGTCGAGCTCCTCCTTTGCCATCTGCCTCATCTCCGGGTCGCTTTCCGACTCGAGCAAGGCCTTTGCCTCGTCGATATTTGCCAGGAAGGTGCGGTAGCGCCTTGTCGACGCGGTGAGTCGCTCAAGGTCCTTATATTCTTTCGAGAGCCTTACGTAGCGCTTCATGTCGGCAATCACCGCAGGGTCGGTGATCAAGGTCGATACTTCTTCGAAGCGTGCTTCAATGCCGTCGAGGCGGTCGAGTAGTGTGTTTTCTGCCATTGTTGCTTTTCGGTTTTGTTCTGCAAAATTACGAAAAAATCCGACGAATTACCGGCGGCGCGGTGAAGAAAGCCACAGCAATGCCGGCGCAGTCGGCGGCCAAGTCGATGAAGTCGCCCTGGCGGCCATTGTGCATTGCGCTCTGAGCCAGCTCGTCGAGGCCACCGGCGACGGCCGAGGCCAGAGCTGTGAGCAGCAGTACGGATGTCGACAGCGACAAGCCCGCCCGGCATCTGTCGAAGCATATCGCCGAGAAGAGGCCGCCGAACATGATGGCGTGGATGAGTTTGTCGAGGTGTGGAATCAGCGACAGCTCCATGTCGCCCACGGGTTTGGCCGACAGAGTGGCGTAGATTATCACAGCCACGACTATCATCGTAGGCCACCATCGTGATATGAATTTGAGGGCTTTCATCAGAAGTTGATATATTCGCGAGGCTTGAGGCTGTTTCCTTTGTGCCAGAGCTCAAATACTGTTGCTTCACCGGGAGTGGTGTGCCCTATTCTTTGCCCGGCTTCCACTTTCACTCCTTTCTCCACGAATACATCGCCAAGGCCGTCGTAAATGCTTATGAAGTCGTTTGGGTGCTGAACGGTGACAGCCGAGCTGCCGTCGGGGCGCATGTATACCGCCAGCACCGTGCCGCGGTATGTTGCCGCCACTGCCGATGCTCCCGGCGAGGTGATGCGTATGCCCGGCGATGCGGCAGGCATGTCGGCGGTAGCTGCTTCGGGAGCGGCCGGCGAGGAGAATACCATGCCTTCGGCCGCGATGGGTGTGAGCACCGATAGGTTGAAGCGAGCTTCGTCCTCGAAAGCTCTCACAAAAGCCTTCTCCGCTTCCGATGCCTCCGGGAGAGAGTCGGTGAGGATGGCATGCTCGGCGGCAGCACGCGCCGAGTCAGCGGCCATGCGGTCGCTCATTATAGCCTCGATGTTGGCGAGGTAGGCATCGTTGATGCGGGTTTTCTGCTCGAGGGAGTCGATGCGGAGAGCAGCTTCGAGGTAGCGGCTTCGGAGGTCGCCGTCGAGAGTTCCGGGCAGGAGCTGTCGCAGCGGGGTATAGGCCATGATGCACCACAGCAGTGCGGCTCCGGCGGCCACGACGGCTACGGTGACGGCAATCACACTGCGGCGTGTCATGCGCAGGCTCCACACGCGGTTGAAGGTGTTCTCCTTGATGAAGTCGAGCCTGAAGCGAGCCGGGTTCTTATAGTTCTTTGCCACGATAGGGATGTGCTGAGAGGTAATGTGCGGGCGATTTCCGCGTTTCGTTTTCTTCGGCCAGTCGGTTGAGGACTTCGATTGCGAACTCCATCATGGTGTCGGTGCCGTCGAGGGCGAGCACAGGGTCGAGGTCGATTTCACCTCCGGGCGTAGGGTCAACACCATGCTCGGTGAGCTTCATCTGCGCGTCGTAGACGGGCGATGCCGAGAAGCGGACGCTCCATCCGCACGGTATTTCCGACGAGAAGGGCATACCCGAGCCGCCGCCGGTGGTGGCACCTACGACAGCCACCTGCGGGAGGGCTTTCATGATGGCCACGAAGTTGTTGGCGGCGCTGAAGGTGCTTCTGTTGGTGAGGATAATCACGGGTTTGAGCCAGCGCACGTGCCCCTCGGCGGGGTCGTAGCTGAAAGGATAGGGCTCTGAGAAATCGTCGTGTCCGGGTCCTGTCTTGTGCGTGATATATCCGGCGAGAGTGCGCTCGGTGAGGAAGTGGCTCACGATGCGCTCCACGTTTGTGAGGTCGCCGCCGCCGTTGTCGCGCACGTCGAAGATCATGCCGTCGGCATCTTTCATCGAGAGCATCATCATGTCGATGAAGCTGTGCGCCGGAGTGGATGCGAACGACGCATAGCGCACATATCCCACCTTGCGATCCTCTAGGTACTTGTATATCAGGCCTCCTCCGCTGTGGTAGTCGAAGTTGAGGTAGTACTGCTGGATGAGCCTTTCGTCGAAGTTCTGCGGGTAGTCGCTCCACCACTTGCGGTAGTAGCTTACGTCGAACCAGGATATGAGGTTTGTGTGGCCGTCGCGGAGCTCATCGAGCATGTCGGCGCAGTGTGCGAAGAGCTGCTGCTGATCCCACTCGGGGTCGATGGCCGCACGGTAGCGCGCGCCGGTTTCGGCCCAGTCCACATCTTTGTCGGCGAAGAAGCAGTAGTGCTCGTCGAGTGCGGTCCAGAGGGCGTCGAAGTTGCCGTAGAGGTCGTCGTCCCACTCCTCTATGCTGTGGCAGGAGCTCAGGCTAAGCGCCATTAGCGAGGCGGCGACGGTGATATTTCGGAGAAGTTTCATTTGTCAGTAGAGAGCGCTGATGATTTTTGCATCGGCACGGCTTGTGCGGTCTTTGGCAGAGAGCGACAGCCACTCCGAGGTGACACCAATCACGAAGGAGTGGGTGATGCGGCGTGTGACTATGTGCGAAGCCTTGCTCGAGAACACCAGGCAGCGGTAGCCCGTGCGGAGGGTGGTGCGGCCGAAGCGGAAGTCGAGAGTGGCGAGGTTGTTGAGGCGAAAGAAATTTCCGGGCCATGCTCCTCGCACGAGGCCTTTATGGTTGCCGAGGTATATTTCGTAGTAGAGCTCGCCATACTCGGGCGAGAAGAATACACCCGTGAGCGGAAGCTCGGCCTGATAGCGTGCGCACACGGGTATGCGGCCGATGTGAGTGTTGAGGACGGCTGCTGCTGATGCGTTTACAGTCCACGACACCTTTGCAGCGGCGGGGTTGTTGCTGTTTCGGGCGTTGTAGAGCACGCCGGCGTCGATGTCGGTGCTGCCGCCTGCCATCACAGTCCATCGCGGAGCTACTTGCCAGCGGTGCATCATGCCCCAGCCGAGGTCGAGGCCGAGCCCCCACAAGGTGGCGTTGCGGGCGGGGTTTACGGTGCGCTCGAGGGCGAGGCGGCCGCGCAGGCGCATCACCCATCGCTCGGGATTGAAGCGCATTGCCTGCATGCGCTCGTAGCTCAGAGCCGTGCTCCACCCGCTGTACTTAAGCGGCGAGAGGTAAGTCTCGGCCAGGTGTGCCGAACCGGCCTCTATGGTGTAGGCCGAGAGCACGGGGCGCTCTGCCGGCTCGCTTTGAGCAGCAGCTCCGGCGGCAGTGGAGAGCAGGAGGGCGGCCAGGATATGTTTAGCTGTCGATTTCATCGAAGAGTGTGGGGGATGGCTGTGAGGGGGCTGCCTGCTCGGTGGAGTCGGTGGAGTCGGTGGAGTCGGACAGGTCGGACAAGTCAGACCGGTCAGACAAGTCGGACGAGTCTGACCCGTCAGTCGACTCCGACTTGTCGGCTATCTCGGGCATCTCGGGGCTTATGTCGACCACCTGAGCAAGCTCGTAGGTGGTGAGGCGCTTGCCACGGGCTTTGAAGGATTTCACGCCGATGAAGCCTTCTGCCTCTATCTCCTGCGGCACGCGGTTGGTGTCGGTGAACACGAGTTGGAGCACCGGCGCGGGATGGTCGGACAGCAGGATGAGCGAGGAGCGCTCGTCGTCGCCGACGTAGCGCTGGCGCTTGGGCGAATCTTCGAAAGTGAAGCGCTTGATGTAGGGGAATCCTTGCTCGGCGTCGTTGAGTACGGCAGTCCAGACGGTCTTTGGGCGGAACTTCTCGATGCGGAGCACTTTGTCGTCGTAGTGGTTGGTGAGCTCAAAACCTGTGGTGTAGAACTCACCCGACTCGAGGATGACGAGGATGCGGTCGGAGCCGCCGAACTCGCCCAGGAATGTGCCGCGGCCATCGTAGTTGAGGCGCATCACATCGAAGTCGAACCATACGCTACGGCCACCGAGGGTCGACTGGCCGCGCTCCTTGAGCGAGAAGCGTGCCACGTCGTTCTTGGTGACGAGGTTGCCCTGTGCCGAGCGCCCTTTGATGGCGAGCTTCGAGAAGTCGACATCGAAGGTGAGGTTCTTGAGGCGCAGCTTGGGCTTGAGAGTCACTTTCACTATTTCGGCCTCGCCGTTGGGGTTGGCTGTGAGCCACACTATGCGCGAGTTGGGCTGGAGGTTGCCGGTGAGCATATACTCCTTGTCGCGCGTCATGCCTGTGGCGGCAAATCGCTTCATGTAGTACACGCCACCGCGCCCGTTCTGATATATTACGTTGTAGATAGTGCGCTCGTCGTTTCGCTTGTATACGTTGACGTAGAGCACGTTCTTGCCCACGAAGAGCTTTTCCTGTACCTTGACGATTTTGTAGCGGCCGTCGCGGTAGAATATAATGATGTCGTCGAGCGAGGAGCAGTTGCACACGAGTTCGTCTTTCTTGAGGGCGGTGCCTATGAAGCCCTCCTCGCGGTTGATGTAGAGCTTCTCGTTGGCCTCGGCCACGGTAGCGGCCTGGATGTTGTCGAAGCTGCGTATCTGTGTGCGGCGCGGGTAGCTCTCGCCGTATTTCTTGCGCAGGTACTCGTACCACTCCACTGTCACGTCGTCGATATGGTCGAGGCGGTCGAGGGTGTCGCTGATGCGCTTGCGCAGGGCGGCGATGGCCTCGTCGGCCTCGTCGGAGTTGAAGCGGAGTATTCGCTTCATTTTGATTTCGAGCAGGCGCAGGAGGTCGTCGCGAGTGATTTCGCGGATGAACGACGGTTTGAAAGGCTCGAGCCTGCTGTCGATATGCGCCAGAGCGGAGTCGAGGTCTTTGGCTTCTTTGAATTCCTTGTCCTCGTAGATGCGGTTCTCGATGAAGATTTTGTCGAGCGAAGCGTTGAGGAGCTTCTCGCGGTCCTCGGCCAGCAGAACTTCGAGCTCGGCGGTGATGATGCGGCGTGTGGTGTCGACGCTGTGGCGGAGCACGTCGCTCACACCGAGGAAGCAAGGCTTCTTGTCGCTGATCACGCAGCAGTTGGGCGAGATGTTGACCTCGCAGTCGGTGAACGCGTAGAGAGCGTCGATGGTCTTGTCGCTCGAAGTGCCCGGGATGAGATGGATGAGGATTGATGCTTCGGCGGCGGTGTTGTCCTCGACCTTGCGAATCTTGATCTGACCGCGCTCGAATGCTTTGAGGATGCTCTCAATCAGGCTCTGAGAGGTCTTGCCGAATGGAAGCTCGGAGACATTGAGTGTGCGGTTGTCGAGCTTTTCGATTTTTGCGCGCACCTTCACGGCTCCACCGCGGCGGCCGTCGTTGTAGCGGCTTACATCGACCATGCCCCCGGTGGCGAAGTCGGGGTAGAGGTCGAAGTGCTCGCCCCGCACGCAGGCTATGGCGGCATCGAGGAGCTCGTTGAAGTTGTGGGGCAGGATTTTCGATGAAAGGCCCACGGCTATGCCTTCGGCACCCTGAGCGAGCAGGAGCGGAAACTTGGTGGGGAGCGTCACGGGCTCGCGCTTGCGGCCGTCGTAGCTCATGGTCCACTCGGTGACCTTGGGGTTGAAGAGCACCTCGGAGGCAAAAGGCGAGAGGCGGGCCTCGATGTATCGGGCCGCCGCCGCTGCTGTGCCGGTGAGGATATTGCCCCAGTTACCCTGCGTCTCCACCAGGAGCTCTTTCTGGCCGAGCTGCACGAGGGCGTCCTTGATGGAAGCGTCGCCGTGCGGGTGGTACTGCATGGTCGTACCGACGATATTGGCCACCTTGTTGAAGCGCTCGTCGTCGATGGTCTTCATGGCGTGCAGAATACGCCTCTGCACGGGCTTGAGGCCGTCGTCGATGTGCGGAACGGCGCGCTCGAGAATTACATACGAAGCATACTCGAGGAACCAGGTCTGGTACATTCCGCGGAGGTTGTTGCGCACCACTTCCGAAGCAGCGGTGTAGGGCTTGGAAGCGGGAGTCACTTCTTCGGGTTCTTCTATATAGTCGGGGTCTGTGATATCGCTCATGGCAGGGTGTGGATTGGCAATGTTGCTACAAATTTAGCAAATTTTTCCGAAAAAACCAACTTATCGAGCCGGGCCCGTGATTTTGAGGGAGTTGCCCGATGTGTCGATTTCAAAGAAGTGCGGTATGCGCAGGTAGTGGCCGTTGATGTCCTTGTGGCTGTGGCATGCCATGAGCTTGCGGCCCTTGAAGTCGGTGAAAATCATGCCGTGGCCGAAGTCGGGCGGGGTGATAGGCTCGGCTTCCTGCACCCAGGGGCCGTCGAGGGTACCGCTCTGCGAGTAGGCCACGCCTTGAGTGTACACATTATATATCCAGCTTGTCCATATCATGCCGAGGCGGCCGGTGCCGGTGGTGAAAAGGAAGGGCCCGTCGGTGACGCGGTTGGGGCATACTTTGCCGTCGAGGATTTCGCGGCTCCACGGAGAGTCGCTTGCGCGGAAGAGGAGTGTGCGGCCGCCGGTGCTTGCGCTGAGGTCGGGCGTGAGCTCTATCTTCTCGATGGTGCCGTTGTTGTTCTGGAGCCATTCGTGGCAGAATACCATGTATGGCTTGCCGTCGCGGTCGATCCAGAAGGTGCCGTCGAGAGTGGGCATGTCGGCGGGCAGGTAGTCTTTGTCGCCTACGGGTCGGTAAGGCCCGTCGGGCTTGTCGCTCACGAGGATGTGCGAGGCGCGACGCTCGATGGGTGTGCCGTTGACGGTGTCAATGATTACGTCGTGGTTGGTGAAGGTGGCGAAGTAGTAGTACTTGCCATTGTGCTGATGTATTTCAGCCGCCCATATTGAGGGCTTGGGGCCCATCCATGAGTCGGGGTCGGTTGCGGCCACGTCGAAAGGTCCGGCCCAGTTCTGCAGGTCGGGGCTTTTCCACAGCTTGCCGCCGGTGCCTGTCATGTAGTAAAGGCCTGATGCTTTGTCGGCCAGCACGAAGGGGTCGCTCAGGCGGATAGAGTCGGTCGGGGTGGGGTAGTCGGCTGTGCTTTGTGCCGAGGCGAGCAGCGAAAGTGCCGCCGTGCATAGTGCGATGATGTGTCGTTTCATTTAGAGTGCGATGTGAGGCGTGAGAATGGAGTCGATGAGCTGCTGCTCGGAGGTGGTGAAGGGTCGGGCGCCGACGGCGGCGATGTTGTCGTCGAGCTGTCGGGTGGAGCTTACTCCGGCTATCACCGACGTTACGCCCGGCTTTGCCAGGAGCCACGATAGCGACATCTGCGCGAGCGACTGGCCGCGGTCGGCGGCGATTTCGTTGAGAGCCTTCGCGGCGTCTACCCACTCGGCGGTGACATCCGCTTCGTGGAGGAAGGCGCCAGGGCGATGCACGCGCGAGTCGGCGGGGATGCCGTTGAGGTAGCGGTTTGTGAGCAGCCCCTGAGCCAAGGGTGAGAAGGCGATGAATCCGAGCCCGCACTCTTCGGCCATGGCGAGGTGTGCGGCTTCGGGCTTGCGGCAGAGCATACTGTAGCGGTCCTGGTAGATGAGGCAGCGCACGTGTTGCTCCTGCATCATGGCGCAAGCTCGGGCCGCTACGTCGGCGGGGTATTTCGAGAGCCCCACGTAGAGGGCCTTGCCTTGCTTTACGATGTCGACAAGAGCCTGTACAGTCTCCTCGAGAGGTACTTCGGGGCAGTAACGGTGGCTGTAAAATATGTCGAAGTACTCGAGGCCTGTGCGGCGCAGGCTCTGATGGAGGCTCGCGAAAGTGTTCTTGCGCGAAGTCATGTCGCCGTAGGGGCCGGGCCACATGCGGTGTCCGGCCTTCGACGACACTATAATCTCGTCGCGGTGAGCTGCGAGGCTGCGCTTGAGTATGCGGCCGAAGTTTGCCTCGGCGCTGCCGGGGGGCGGGCCGTAGTTGTTCGCGAGGTCGAAGTGCGTGATGCCGCAGTCGAAGGCGTGGAGCACGATTTGCTCTTGTGTGTCGAAGGGAGTGTCGAAGCCGAAGTTGTGCCACAGTCCGAGCGATATTTCAGGGAGCTGAAGGCCGCTTTTTCCACAATATCTGTATTCCATGGTGCGATGTTTGCTTAATTTGACGGTAAAATTAACAAAAAATCGTGCTATATGCAAGAGTTTTGCTCAAAAGAAAAGAGCCCGGCGCAGCCGACAATGTGCCCGAGAAGTGCTTTTGACCGCGATTTTGGCTGCTGTGTGTGCATTTTTCCAAAAAAATATTGGAATTTCAAAATTTAGTTGTACCTTTGCGGAGTCGGATGTGGCATTTTGGCTGCAAACCCGGCGTAAATCTAATCCGCAACTGAACCTCGAACTTTCTAAACGATCATTTCCTAATATTTTTCATCTTATGAAAAAACTTTACTCATTTCTTGCATCGGCCTTGCTGACGGGTTTTGCCGCCACGGCGCAGGTGACGCTGCCATATACGGCACCGGCACCTACGGCCAATCCTGCCGATGGAGTTTCCAACAGCGAGTGGACGCGTGCCACCACCAAGGGTGCCGCGTGGAGTCAAGCGACAGCCGGTAATATTACGTATGAGGGCTCTGCTGTATATGCAATATCGGGAGCCAACGCTTCCGGCGGCGAGACCGACAGCTGGCTGGTGTCGCCCACTTTTGCCTGCAAGGAGTCGACAGAATATAAGATTACTTTTTCTTTAAAGAAGTCAACTTCGACTACATCTCTTGAAAATCTTGATGTATATCTTACTATGGTTTCGCCGGTGACGGGTGCATCGACCGTGATCGAGTGGTACGATGGCTACTATAAGTCGGTAGACCTTAGTGCAGTTACAACCAAGTATGCCGAGTTCTCGACCACCATCGCAACCGATCCGGGTGAGATGGGCAACTTTTACTTTGCCTTCCGTGCACACGGTGCGCACTCGGGTGGTTTTTTGGGTATCGCCAACATCACCATCGAGGAGCTCAGCTCAGGCACACAGGGGCCGGAGAAGCCCGAGCAGCCTGAGCAGCCCGGTGAGCATGAGTGTGTGGGCAAGGCTGTACCCTATACATCGACTATCGCCGTGCGGAATGTGACCACGGAGTTCGATGAAGGATGGAGCCAGATCAACGGCAACGGTGATGCCAAGAAGTGGGAACCCTCGACCGGCTCGACCGGCGGCACGTCGACCAATCTTTTCGCTCAGTACACTTACAACAGCAACGCCCCCGACGATTACCTTGTGTCGCCTGCCATCCATCTCGAGGCCGGTAAGGAATATAAGGTGCTCTATGGCTTCATGACAAAGTCCAATAAGGAGAATGTGACTGTCTATGCCTCGGAGGGTGATACTAAAGAGGAAATTCTTGCCGGCGACAAGGTGCACGAGTATCTTGACTATTCGCAGCAAACATTTGCGGTGATGAACGACACCTACACCCCGACCAAGACGGGCGACTATCACTTCACCTTCCATGTTCACTCGGTGGCAAACCGCTGGAATATCTATGTGTCGGAGTTCAGCGTGCTTGAGAATGTGTTTATGCCGGCCGGCGTAAGCGGCCTCACCGCAACTGCCGCTCCCGACCGCGAGCTTCGCTGCACCGTGAGCTGGACGCTGCCTACCACAAATATGTTCGGCGACCCCTTCACTGAGGATCAGACCATAGAAAAGGTTGAGATATTCCGCGACGGCGGCGAGGCAGCTATCGCCACTCTCGCAGGCGATGCCACCACCTTCGACGATACCGAGGCCACAGGCCTTACTTCGGGCAAGCACACCTACAGTGTGGTTGTGACCGTGGCAGGTGTTGCCAGCCCCGCCGTTACTTCCGCTCTGAGCAAATATGTAGGTCCGATTATGCCCACTCCCGTGCCTGCTGAGTTTACATTCACCTCGGCCGACGACCTCGAGCTGTGCACCTTCATCAAAGGTCCGAACTATAAGAACGAGGGCAACGACTGGAACTTCTACACAAGCACACCCTCGCTGCGCTTCTCCGCCGGCTACTCCACCAAGGAGGACAGCTGGTATGTGTCGAGCCCCGTGGCTGTCAGCGAGCCCGGTTACTACCGTGTGACCATCAACCAGAAGGTTGAGTCGCCCACCGCTCTCTATAAATATGAATATGCAGTGGGTACTGCGCCCACAATAGAGGCCATGACCGTGCGTGCCGATGACTTCGTGCTCACCAATAAATTCGAGGACTACAGCTTCGATTTCTACGCTGCCGAAGCCGGCACCTACTACGTGGGTGTGCACGCTTGCGAGCAGAACCGCAACGCCGCACAGCACCTCTACATCACTTCGGTGAAGGTTGAGACCTCGACCTTCGTGCCCGGCGTAGCCACCGACCTGAGTCTTACTCCCGCCGCCGACGGCACCCTGAGCATGACTCTTGCCTGGACCAACCCGACCACATCTTTTGCCGGCGATGCAATGACCGCCGATCAATTCAAGGTAGAAATCTACGTGGGCGATGAGCTCCACACCACAGTCGACGGCACCGCTCCCGCCACCCTCGACATCGCCGTGCCTCAGGCCGGCCGCTTCACCGCCACAGTGAAGACAGTAGGTGCCGACGGTGCCACAGCTCCCAAACATCCCTCGGTAACTTCGGCATGGGTAGGTCCCAAATCGGTGACACTGCCTTATGAAGTGGCCTTCAACCAGAGCTCCGACGAGACTCTCAACTTCTGGGATGCTATCGACGGAAACGCCGACGGCAAGACATGGACTATCCAGAGCGGTACCTTCAAGCTCAACGGCGGCACAAAGAACGCCGACGGCCTCTTTGAGTACGCCGACTACCTCCTCTCGCCCGAGATGGAGCTTAGCGCCGGCAGCACTTACCGCTTCACATACACCGTGAAGGGCGGCAATCTGCAGAAGTTCTACTATACCGTAGGTGCCGTGAAGGCCGGAGCTTTCAGCGCCGACCACGCCGACTGGGCTGCTTTCAGCTCCGACTATGTGAGCAGCAATGGCAGCAGTGTGAACAAGACCTACGAGTTCACGGTAGAGGAGAGCGGCAAGTACCGCATCGTAGTGGCTGCCGACGAGCTTCTCGGCACTGATTTCACTGCCTACTACATGTTTACTCTCATCAATGCAGGCATCAAGGAAATCCTTGCGCTCCCCGATGTAGCCACCGATGTGACAGTGACCCCCGGTGCCGACTATGCTCTTGAAGCAGAGATAAGCTGGACCAACCCGACCACCACCAGCTTCGAGGGCGTGACTCTCGATGCCGGCGACATCACCGAAGCCCGTATCTACCGCAACGGTACCGAAATCGGCTCCGTGACCGAGCCCGAGCTGCTGATTCCCGGCACTCAGGGTACCTTCACCGACTACGAGCTGCCTGCTTCGGGTACATATACCTACAAGGTGGAAATCTACACCGCCAACGGATGCAGCGAGACCGCAGCTACCGAAGTCAAGACAGCCTGGATAGGCCCCGGCATAGCAGTTCCCGCCACCCAGACCGGCCTTGAATACGGTATCTACTCCACCGACAACTTCGACACCTGGACCCGAAAGAGCGTAGGCGGCTCGGGCAAGAACTGGAGCACCAGCGGCACCTACGGCCTCACCATCACCAGCACCTCATCGGAGCCTGATGCCTGGGCTATCTCCCGCCCCATTCAGTTCGAGAAAAACTGCCTCTACGAAATCGAGCTCAACTCGCGCTACGATTATAACCCCGGCTCTTATCTTGCCTCGCCCGAGCTCTACTACGGCGCTTCGGAAGAGCACACTGAGCTCACCAAGATCGGCGGCTGGAGCATAGCAGCGACAGCAACCACCAACAACACCGCCCAAAGCGACACCATCCTCGTCTATGCCGTCGATCCTTCCGAGATCATGCCGGCAGCCGAGACAGAAGGTGAGGGCGAAGGCGACGAAGGTGTGGTTGAAGACCCCACTCTCGGAGCAGTGAAAGTTGCCGCAGGCCCCTCGCGCCTTGCCATCCGAGCCAAAGACAAATCCAGCTTCTATGTGCGCTGGTGCGCCATCCGCCTCGTGAAGGCTTTCACAGGAGTCGATGCAGTAGGAGTTGCCGACGGAGTTGAATACGACGGTCGCGGCCTCCGCTTCGAGGGCACAGCCACAGTAGAGGTCTACGACCTCGCCGGAGCTCTTGTAGCAGCCGATGCCCGTGCCGAAAGCACCTTCGACCTCACGCCACTGGCAGGAGGCATCTACATCGTCAAAGTTTCACCCGACGCAGGTAAAGCCGTGACAATGAAGATAGTGAAATAAATACTACTAACCATAAGCACAGAACGGACAGCTCTTCGGAAGCTGCTCCGTTCTTGCTTGCTTAGAGTATGTTTGAATTTAACTCAATGAAATACTTAGGGAGAAAAAACGGCATCTTCCGAGCTTTCATTCAGTCGTTATGGCACCCCATAACTCCTTCATTCAATCTCAGAACATGCTCGATTTTCTCTCCTAATTATAAACATCAGTTAAACCCAAACATACTCTCAGACACCTACCAATCATATATAATTATGAAGAAAACCACAACAGCCCTATTGCTCGCAATCATGCTGACAGCCGGAGCTTCGGCACAGCAGCGGGCGGCGCACTACGGCGGCACCAAGCGAATGGTGACGCCTATCGAGCGCAGCGAAGCGGCAAACCGCACCGTGAGAAACTTCGCGCCTACCTACCAGCGCGGACTACGCACGCCTCAGCAGCCTGTCGACGTGTCGGCCATCTCGGCCTCCTACACCAAGACGCCGCCCATGCGTGTGCTCGGCGACGGCACCACCATCTACGGCTCCATAATCTATGCCGACAGCTGGGTGCAGAGCGGTGCCGCTTATGGCCTCTACTCGTTCAAGGCCGATGCCACCCCGGGCGTGAACCTCGTGCACAGCGTCACCGGCGGCTATCTGGCCAACGGCGGCGGTTGCTATGCCGACGGCAAGTACTACTTCAACTCCTACGTCTACACCGAAGAGATGGGCTACACCTTCTCCACTTTCATCACCATGGATGTGGCAACCGGTGAGATGAAAAAGAATACACAGTCGTTTATCCAGGGTACGTTCGACCAGTCGCAGATCACGCACGACATGACCTACGACCCCACCACCGGCACCATCTACGCGAGCGCATATATCAAGGAGACACTCGACGAAGAGGGCCTTTTCGAACGCTTCAGCACTGCCATATCGACCGTGGATACCTATACCGGCTTCGTGACTCCCATCGCCAAGACACCCGGCTTCATCGCCATCGCCGCCAACAACAGCGGCGAGCTCTACGGTATCACCAAGGGCAGTCGCTCGGCACTCTACCGTGTGAACAAGACCACCGGCGAGTGTACCGAAATCGGCCCGACGGGTCTCAACCCGGAGTACGTGCAGTCGGCCGCTTTCGACCCCGTGACCGACAAGCTCTACTGGGCCGAGACCGAGTACAACGGCACCTCGGGCCTCTACGAGGTGAACCTCACCACGGGTAAGGCCGAGAAAATAGCGTCGTTTGCCGACAATGAAGAGTTTACCGGTATCTATATCCCGGCACCCACCGTCGCTGCCGCCGCACCTGCCGCCGTCACTGCTCAGGGAGCCGTCTTCGCCGGTGCCTCGCTGAGCGGCAAGCTCACCTTCACGGCGCCCACACTGAGCTACGGTGGTGCCGAACTCAGCGGTGAGCTCGTGGCCGAAGTTCGCCTCGACGGAGAGGACTATGCCACCCTCGATGTGACACCCGGCCAGGAAGTATCCGTCGACGCCACCCTCACCGAGGGTGCGCACGGCTTCACCGTGTTTGTGAGCAACGAGGCCGGAGAAGGCCCGCGCACGGGCTACTCATGGTATGTAGGCATCGACGGCCCCGCAGCCGTTGGCGACCTCACCCTCAGCTCCAACGCCCTTGACGAACCGGTGATAAGCTGGACCGCTCCCACCGTGGGCCGCAACGGCGGCTACATCGATCCTGCGCAGCTGACCTACAAGGTAGTGCGTCAGCCCGAGGCAGTGACTGTGGCCGAGAATATCCGCACCACCACCTTTACCGACAAGGGCAAGTTCAAGGCTCAGCAGGTATTCTACACCGTGCAGGCATTCTGCGCCGGTCGTGAAGGTGCCGAGGCATCTACTGCCGAAGGCCTCTACGGCACCGGCTCGGAGCTTCCCGTGACTTGGACCTTCGACACCGAGGACGACTTCAAGCTCTGCACCGCCATTGATGCCAACGGCGATGCCGACACCCAGTACCACTGGGGCTACTGGCTGTACTCGCCCACATTCTCTTACACCGAAAAATACGATGCTGCCGCAGCTTATGTATTCGGTCAGGAAGTAGCCGACGACTGGCTCTTCATGCCTCCCTTCACGGCCGAGCAGGGCAAGCTCTACCGCGTGACTTTCCGCACCATCAACACCGGCTCTCCCGAGCGCCTTGCCGTGACTGCCGGCCCCGCAGCGGCCATAGCATCGCAGACCGTGATTCTGCCTGCCAACAACTACAACAACAAGGAATACGCCACCTATACCGCCGACTTCCGCGCAAGTGCCTCGGGCAACTACTATGTAGGCTTCCACTGCACCTCCGCCAAGAAAGCCGGCTACCTGCTCATCGACGACGTGTGCGTGGATGAAATCCCCGACACCTCTGCTCCCGCCGCTGTGGGTTCGCTCACCGTGACCGCCGACCCCTCAGGTGCTCTTAAGGCTACCGTGGCCTTCACCGCGCCCACTACCAACGCCGCCGGCAGCGCTCTCGACGCCCTCACACGCATCGACATCTTCCGCGGCAACGACAACACCGTGCTCCACAGCTTCGCAGCTCCCGTCAAGGGCGCAGCGCTCTCCTGGACCGACAATGACGCCATCGAGGGCATCAACACCTACCGCGTGGTTGCTTACAATGCCTCCGGCGCAGGTGAGAAGGCCATGGCTTCGACGTATGTTGGCTACGACCTCCCCACCGCAGTGACGGAGCTTACGCTCGTGGAGGAAGGCGGACACCCCGTGCTCCGCTGGGTTGCTCCCGAATTCGGCCAAAACGACGGCTATCTCAATCCCGACGAGCTGGTGTACCGCATCATCCGCTCCGACAATACAATCATGAGCAGCAATGCCACCGACACCGAGTTTATCGACTACTCGCTCGACGGCAGCGCGCATCAGTACTTCATCTACTATCAGGTGCAGGCCGTGAGCAAGGCCGGCATAGGCGATTATGCCCTGTCGAACCATATCATCTACGGCGACCCCTATGAAGGCGAGTTCTTCGAGAGCTTCGACGATGCCGCCCTCAGCACCGACCCCTGGATGCTCTATCGCATAAAAGGCAATCAGCAGCTGTGGACCATCCTCTCGCAGGGTCAGAGCCCCGCCTGCTACGATGCCGACATGAGCGGTGGCCTTGCAGCCTTCCAGAGCGGCAACGGATATATGAACGACGAGGGTCGCCTCGTGTCGCCCAAGCTCCGCATCGACAATATGGATGTGCCTACTTTCTCCTTTGCTTTCTACCACTGCCCCGACCAGGGCACGATAGCCGGCGATGAGCCCTACACCGACCGCATGGTGCCCGAGGTGTGCCTGCCCGACGGCAGCTACGTGGCCCTCGACTCGCCCATCTATGTCGACGATCCCACCTGGGACGAAGGTTGGTACCTCTATGTCTACGACCTCAGCGAATACAAGAACCACGGCTATGTGCAGCTTTCTTTCCACGGCTATGCAGGCTATGCCAACGATGTATACGTGGACTATATCACACTCGAGAACAACAATGAGTACGACCTCGTGGCATATACCTTCTCCGGCCCCAACGGCGTGAAGGTAGGCCGCACCGCCCGCTACACCTACACCGTGCTCAACCAGGGCATGAAGGCCGCCGACGCCTACACCGTGAAGCTGATGTGCAACGGCAAGGAGCTGCAGAGCCAACCCTCCACGGCGGCTCTCTACCCCGGCAAGACCGCTACCTACACCTTCGAGGTACCCGCCACGCTTGCCGACGAAGGCAAGGTTCTCACCTACTATGCCACCGCCGAGTTTGCTCAGGATGATGTGCCCAACAACAACGCTTCGGGCACTATCAGTACCCGCGTGCTCTCGCCCGATGTGCCCGAGGTACGCACTCTCAGCGCCGAGCTTAAGGGTGCCGACAAGGTTGCCCTCGCATGGGGCGATGCCGATGCTCTGCACGTCAACGACGACTTCGAGAACTATGCCGCCTTCAGCATCGCCGACATAGGCGACTACACGCTCATCGACGGCGACAAGAACCCCGTGTTCACATTCAGCGACATTGACTTCCCCAACAGCGGCGAGCCCGTGGCATTCATGGTATTCAACCCCGTGATGCTCGGTGTGGCACCGGCACTGCCCGAGTGGACTCCGGCAAGCGGCAGCCAGGTGCTGGCAGCCTTCAGCCCGCACGATGGCTCGGGAACAGCCACCACGGCCGACGACTGGCTCATCTCTCCCGAAATCCACGGCGGCACCATCAGCTTCAAGGCAAAGACCGCCAACTGGGAGTGGGGTATGGAGAACTTCGAGGTGATGTATTCCACCACCGATGCCGCCAAGGCTTCGTTCGTAAGCCTCACCGGCAAACTTGAGGCGCCCAAGGACTGGACGGAGCTCTCCTACACCCTGCCGGCCAACGCCAAGTACTTCGCCATCCACTATGTGACCAACGACGGCTTCATATTCTATCTCGACGACCTTTGCTACACCGCCAAGTGTGCCATTGAAGGCGAGGCTCTCGCCGGCTTCCGCATCTACCGCGACGGCCGCGCCATAGCCGATGCCGGAGTGGCCGACCGCAGCTTCACCGACAGCGGCGTGGCCGACGGCCTCCACACCTATGGCGTGAGCGCCCTCTTCGGCAGCCGCGAGTCGCTGCCCGTGCAGCTTGCCGTGCAGGTGGGTGAGTCGGGTCTCGACGATGTTGCGACAACCGACCTCAGCATCCGTGCCGAGGCAAGCTGCATTGCCATCGACGGAGCTTCGGGCCTCGACGTGGCTGTGACAAACGCCGCCGGTATGACCGTATTTGCTTCGGCTGCTGCCGATGCCTATCGTGTGACAGTGACTCCGGGCGTGTATGTAGTGCGCGCCGGCACCACCGTTGAAAAACTTCTTGTGAAATAATACTACCATGACAAAGAAAGCAATCACGCTCACTCTTGTCGCCCTATCGCTTAATCTTGCCCCGCTCTCGGGGCAAGATTTTGCTTCTTTACGCCGCAATGCCGCGGAAGGTGATGTGCCTTTCCCGCCCGCATCGGTGACTCTCGGCGGCATCATGGTGAGCAACGACAACTGGACCGGCGACGGCGCCTCCGGCATCTACACCCTCGAGGCCAGGCCCGGCGGCAAGGTCAAGCTCATGCACCGCATCGCCAGTATGGCAAACACTGCTGCCTCCCTCTACCGCGGCAATGTGATGTATGTGGTGGAGGCTTCGATGAACGATGGCTACCACTATCTATCTTACTCCACGAACTCATGGAGTGCCGGCACCCGCGAGGAAATCGACGTGGTGAACGTGCCCTCCGACCTCACTTTCGACGAGGTGACGGGCATGGCCTACGGCGGATTCTGGGATGAGGACTACGGCGGCTACTCGCGCTTCGCATCCTTCGGACTCGCTACCGCCGAGGCTACCGACATCGACAACCCCACACGCGACGAGCGCGACATCTTCGCCATCGCCGCCGACGGCAAGGGTACGGTCTACGGCCTCTTCGGCTCGTTCAACTACCTTGCCACTTTCGACACCCGCACAGGCGCTGCCACCCGCATAGGGCGCACCGGGCTCACGCCTGTGGCGAGCACTGCCACCGGGAGGGCTTCGTCGATGGTCTATGATGCCGTCAACGACAGGCTCCTTGCAGCCGTATATCAGGAGGACGGCTATGGTGCCAACAAGCAGTGCCTTTCGGCTCTCTACGAAATCGACATACACACGGGAGCTGCCACTGAGCTCTATAAACTCGATGGAAATGCGTCGATTGCCGGACTTTATATCGCCGACGACCGCCCTGCCACATCGGCACCGGCGGCGGCGCGCAATCTCGCCGTGGCCTTTACGGCACCCACCGAGGGCTCGGTGGAGTTCGACGCTCCCGCACTCAGTGTGGGCGGCTCATCGCTCACCGGCACCATCATGGCGCAGGTGAGCGTGGGTGGCAGCTCGACAGTGGTGCGTGGTATCGTGCCGGGCAGCCATGTGTCGGTGCCCGGTCTGCCATTTGTCAACGGCGACAACACAGTGAAGGTAATCATGGCCGATGCCGAGAACCGCGGCGAGGCCGTGGAGCTCACGCTCTGGGCCGGTGAGGATGTTCCCTCCGAGGTGACCGAGCTCGCACTTACCGTGGCCGACGGTGCGGCACACCTTAGCTGGACGGCTCCCGCTCTTGGAGCCAATGGCGGCGCTTTGGTTGAGGCCAATCTCCGCTATACCGTCACCCGCTATCCCGACCGCAAGGTCGTGGCACAAAATCATGCATCAACGCAATTCACCGACACCGAAATCGACCCCGCATGGAAGGCTCTCTACTACGAAGTGAGCTGCTCAAACAGCGTGGGCACTTCGGCACCCGTAAGTTCAAACCGCTGTCCGGCAGCGGGAGCGCTTGCCCTGCCTTTCACCGAGACATTCGACACCGCCGACGACTTCGACTGCTGGACCGTGCTCGATGGCAACGGCGGCACCTCGTGGGCCTACGACAAGAGCGGCAAGCGTGCACGCTATGAGTACCACCACGACAATATCGCCGCCGACGACTGGCTCGTGACACCTCCGCTCTCGCTCGTGGCCGGTCAGCTCTATAAGGTGAGCTACGGCTATCGTGCCTACAACAAAAGCTATCCCGAGAGCTTTGAGCTGATGCTCGGCGCAGCACCGACGGTGGAGGCTATGGACGTGCTCCTGGCTTCGCATGTCAACTTCAACAACACCGCCGAGCAGACCGGCACGAGGAGTTTCACTGTCGATGCCGACGGCCGCTACTACCTCGGTTTCCACTGCATCAGCGAGCCGAAGATGTGGTACCTGTATCTCGACAATATCACCGTGGAGGCTATCGACAGCCGTGTGCCTGCCGCCGTGAGCGAGCTCAATCTTGTGCCCGGCGAGCGTGGCGCCCTCAGCGCACGTGTGGAGTTTACCGCCCCGGTCAAGGATGCCGACGGCGGAAGCCTCGGTGCGCTGACAAAAGCGATTGTCTATCGCAGCGACCTCACCGGGCCGGTGAAGACTATAGAAAATCTCACTCCGGGCAGCAAGCAGCTTGTCGACGACACCGATATACCCCAAGCCGGAATATACACCTACACCGTGGTCTGTGTCAACGAGGTGGGCGAGAGCCTGCCTGCCGAAGTCAGGGCATATATAGGCGTGGATGCTCCGGGCGCTGTCGGTGAGCTTGCCATAGGCGACGACGGCACTCACCCCGTGCTGAGCTGGACGGCGCCTGTGCTCGGTGCCAATGGCGGCTGGTTCGATGCCGATGCAGTGAGCTACCGCATAGTGCGCAGCGACGGCGAGCTTGTGGTCGAAAACCTGACAGCCCTCAGCTATACCGACGCCTCCTACACTTTGCCCGCATCGACACAGGAACCGCTCTGGTATCTTGTGACACCCTACGTCGGCAGCCTGAAGGGTGCTTATGCCCAGACCTCCGACGTCTACCTTGCCGGCAAGCCATACGCGACCCCGGCCACGGAGACCTTTGCCGCCGCCGATATGGCCTACTACCCGTGGATGGCGAAGTCGGCCAATGCCGTGCGGCAAAGCTGGACGCTCGACACTTCGGGCTATAATCCGACTACCGCCGACCAAAGCGGCGACCGCGGCCTGGCTACATTCCACAGTGTCGGCGAGCCCGCAGGCACGGTGTCGGATTTCTATTCGCCCAAATTCAGCCTTGCAGGGCTTGCCAATCCTACCCTCAGCTTCCACCTCTACCACTCACCGTCGATTGAGGGCGATGCTTCCATGGAAGTGCTCGTGAGCACCGGCGGCGACTTCTCGCACTTTGTCGGTCCGATTGCCCGCACCGCCGCCGAGGCCGACGGCTGGCAGCGCTACACGGTGTCGCTCGCCGCTTATGCCGATGCCCCCTATGTGCGCTTTGCCTTCCGCGGCACCGGCGATGGCGTGGCCGATATATACCTCGACAATGTAGCTGTGGTCGATGCCGTGGCCTGCGACCTCGCCTTGACATCGTTTGCCGCGCCTGCACGTGTGGCTGCCGGTGAGAGCGTCGACTACGACCTGCGCGTGTACAACGCCGGAACGGAAGCCGCCGCCGCTGCCAAGGTGAGCGTGAGTGATGCAGCCGACGGCAGCATCCTTGGCCAGACAGTACTCGAGAGCATAGCGGCAGGTGCCGAGCTCACCGTGACTATCCCGCTGGCGCTGCGTGGCGAGGGCATCCACAGCCTCACGGCAAGCGTAAGCATCGAAGGCGATGCCGTGGCCGCCAACAACAGCGCATCGGCCCTGGTAGAGGCTGTGAAGCCCGTAGTGCCGGCTCCTGTCAACCTGACAGTGTCGGCTACCGACGACGGAGCTTTCCTGCGCTGGGATGCTCCCTCGGAGCAGGGTGCCGTGTGCGACGATGTGGAGAGCTACACTCCCTGGGCCATCGACGGAGTGGGGCAGTGGACCATGCACGACGGCGACTACGACCTCACATACTACATCAACACCGGCGTGGACTATGCCAACGCCTCGGCACGCAAGGCCTTCCAGGTTCTCGACGTGAAGAAGCTCGGCATCGACATCTGGGACGAGGGTAAGGCACATTCGGGCAATCGACTTTTCGCGGCGCTCGCTTCGATGAACTACGTCAACGACGACTGGCTCATCTCGCCCCGCCTCAACGGCTCGGCGCAGTGGATATCGTTCTACGCGCGCTCCTTCACCACTCAGGATACGCCCATGGAGCGGATGCGTGTGCACTACTCAAGCAGCGATACCGACCCCGCCAACTTCACTTCGATAGGCGACGGCTACGTTGAGCTCGACGGTGTGTGGCGCCTCTACCGCTACTTCGTGCCCGAGGGCAGCCGCTACTTTGCGGTGAATTGTGTGAGCGACGGCGCGTTCGCAATGTTTGTCGATGACCTTTGCTTCAACGACCTCACCGTGCCTGCTTGGGAAATCAGCGGATATGAAGTGCTCCGCGACGGTGTGCCCGTGGGTACTGCCACCGACTGCGCCTTCACCGATGCCGATGCCACCGACGGCGCTGCCTACACCGTGCGCGCGCTCTATGGCCTCAAGGGTGCCGGCCCCGAGAGCGAGGCGGTGAAGTACGACGTGTCGGGTATCGGCTCTGTCGCCACCGAGCTCTGCCCCGTGGCCATCTATACAGCCGACGGCCTGCCGGCGGCCTCGATGGATCGCCCCGGTATCTACATGGTGCGCTACTCCGACGGCAGCGTGCGCAAGGTGGTGCGCTGAGTGTAGATCCGATTGTAGTTTTCCGACAATTAATCCCCGGTCAGGGGCTGTGGTGCATATCTTGCAACAGCTGCCTGCCGGGGATTTTTATTGATAAGCCGAAAAGCAGCGATGCTTTCAGCTTCTTATGGAGTTAATCCAGATGATTCTCACCGATGGGCCATACGGCGTAGAGGATGCGGAATCTTGTGGGATCGTCTACAGGAATGGTGATGCTCGTTTCCGACGGTATCAGCAGGTCAGGAGCAGTAGGGTCGTATTCGTGAGCCCACTTATCTTCGAAGAGAAGCGGAGTGGGGCTGTAGTATTTAAATCCTTTAAATCGGCCTTGACCTTCATACTTATCATGTAGTTCCATCGGAGCTTCAAGATTTTCAACAATCTGGTCGCACCAGCATGTAAAGCCATAATTTTGTAACTGATACTGCCAGTATATATCATTTGCTGGGTCGTCCCAGTCCACGTGGCTTTTGTTGTTATAGAAGTAGGGAATTTGAAACACGGCATCATCTACTTCTCCGGTGTGCAAATCCAGGTCGAACTTTGACATTATATAATAAGCGCTGCCGTTTCTGAATCGGCCTTCGAGGGCATCGAGAACAAGGGTGTAGGCATTATTGACGGGAGTATTTACAACAATGTTTTCCGCCCCTCGGTGATCAGTATCAACCCAATCTTCAACGGTAGCATCAAGCTTCACGGATGTCAGGCTGATGTGAAGCACGAAATTATAAGATTTGCCGGCCTGGAAGGCAAATTTGAAGGGTGCAGTTACCTCGCTTGTGATTTTGCTTTGGCCACCGTCGAGCTTGGGATCCTCGGTAATGACATCAAACTTGACAGTCACCATGACGGGGATTTCTTCGTTGCTGTATCTGTCTATAACGGGAGTGGGCATCACCATCAGATATTTATCGTCGTCGGTGAGCCTCTTCACTGTGGTGGCGTCGTCGGGAGTGAGAGTGTTGTTGATGAAATCGCCATCTTCAGCGGTGAGTGTGTAGGTGTGTGATTTGGCCACATAATTCTCCCATGCGCCGGTGCGGAGGTTGAAATCACCGCTGTCGCCAAAATCGCTTGAAGATATCGACACGCTGTTGATTACCACAGTCGATTTGTCAGTAAGCTTAAAGCTATGCTGATTATAGCTCGGCGTGCCATTGGAATTGGAATTTAAATTGTCATCATTATTACCATTTTCTTCATTAAACTCATCGACAACAGCCACGCGCTTGAAGCCTATGCGCGAGAGGGCGTGCTTGAATCGGAGATTCACCTTTTCGGCAATGGCCTGCTTGCGGATATCCATTGCATTGTTGCTGTAGAGCAGGTCGACCTGATCGTCGACGTTCTCGTCCATCTTGAAGGTGAGTTTGGGGTCGCCCTGCGCATTGTTGGCGGTGAAAGCGGTGATGCCTGTAGCACCGGGAGTTTCGATGTAAGGAGCGTAGGCGAAGAACGATACTTTCTCCGTAGTAATGGATGGCCAATACTTCACGGGGGAGTACTGCCACATGCCGCCGTCGGCCTTGTCGGCCCAGGTCACTTCCTGGTTGTACATGAAGTCGGGCACATGCTTGGGATCTTTAGTGTTGTAGTCCTCAGTGCCGGTGTAGAAGGCGAATACACCGAATCCCTTTTCTTTCATGGCGGGAAGGTCCATCACCTCGGCGCGCGATTCGGGAGCCGAGTTAAGGTAGGTCCCGAATGCAACGGCATCGCCGTCGGCGGTCTCGCCATTGGCGCCGCTGTTGATAAACAGCTCCTCTTCCTGTGTGCAGCTCACTGTGGAGATTGCTGCGATGGCTGCGAAAGCCATCAGAAATTTTTTAGCTTTCATTAATGTGATTTTTGAATTTGGTTTTATTTTGAACTTGGTTTTTGTGTCCTATGTGATATTTCAGAATATTGTGTCTATTGTTTCTTTGAATGTAGGCCGATATTCACATCGGGCGTATCTTCCCAGTCTTCGACCCACACGTCGAGGCCCAAGTCGGAGTTTCCGCCCGGTGGCAGCGGCGGATCGAGCCTCAGGTTGAGCCACAGGTCGAGATTGTCGCCGCGCCGTCCCGGCGGCGGGTCGATCTCTGTGATGAGGTGCCCCACGGGGATGTTGTAGCGTAGCACGGTCTTGCCGTCGGCGAGCAGGGCCTGGAATTCGAGGATGTTCTCGGAGGGCGAAGCGCCATGGTTGCCGGGCAGGCCGAAGCAGCGGATGTCGGCTTGCACCAGTCCGATGTCGGGATCCGAGGATGTGCGCGAGCGCGCCCATTCGTCCGATTCTATGGGGTGAGCCACAGTCACGGAGTTATCGTTTGGCAGGTCGGCGGCGAGCTTTCTGCCCGAAGCCATCCCGCTGATGCTCCCGCGTGCCGAGCGCAGATTGCCTATATTCTCGGTGTGGATGGTCACGTGGAGGGTGTAGATGATATTCTTGGGGTGCAGGGTGCCGATCACCTTAGTGCCGCTGTCGGTGTAGCGCACGTGGTCGGTCATGATAGTGTCGGTGGCGAGCCACTCGGGAGGCCATGCCACATAGCTGCCGGCATCGGTGCGGGTTTCGCACCACGAGGGGCCTTCCTGCTGCGGGGCGAAGGCCTCGACGGTCTCCACGGCGTCGAGGCCGCGGAAGCCGATGTAGTTGTACTCGTCCTCGGTGAGGTTGAATACGGTGGCCCAGTGGCGGCCTTCAGCGAGGCGCGGCGACACGTAGGCGATGTTGTTGTCGATGGTGTGTCGTTTCTCGCCGGTCACGGTGTGGTGGCATACCACCGTCATGCCCGTAGGCACAGTCTTGCCATAGTCGCTCCAGTCCACGTTGAGCCGGATGTTGGAAGTCGGTTCAACGTCCGCCTCGGGGTAGAAGTGGATGGTGGCGTCGCACGAAGCAAGGGCGAGGCTCACGGTGATGATGAATATCGAGCTAAATCTCACCATTTCATCCACCTCCTTTCCTTGCGATCGGTGTAGAACTTATAGGCGATGGTGACTCCGGCACGTGTCAGGCCCCAGTAGGTGCCACCGCCATGCGACACCTCGGCGCCGTTGCGGTCCGTGTTGTGGTATTTTATCCATTTGTAGGATAGGTAGCCGGCACCGATTTGCGCTTCCATGCTCCAGCGTCGGGCCTTGTCGAGGTGGAAGGCGAAGCCATAACCTATGCCAAGGCCGAAGGCGGCGTGGTTGGGATCCTGGTAGCGGTAGTCGCCGCCTGTGCTCACGTTGAAGCCGGCCACTGTGGTGTGCACGCCGAAGTAGTGCCCGGCGCCGGCATCGCGGAGCCAATAGCGCACTTCGGGCTGTGTGGCCAGCAGGCGTATGCGCCAGCGGCGGGTGATGTCGTAGGGGGAGTACCACACCGGCACGTCGAGGCTCCAGTGGGGCCACAGCTCGAGCTCGAAGCCGAGGTTGGCGCACAGGGCGGCATCCCACAGCAGGTTGGTCTTCAGGGCGAAGAAGCGCTGCCTCGGAGCCGTGAGCATGGAGATGTCCGCGGTCACGGGGGCGAAGGCGGGTGCGGAAGTCGGCTGCCGTAAGCCGGGAAGGGCCGGGCGGAGATTGGCGATGCGGCTGCGTAGAAGGCGGGTGTCGTAGTCCACCAGCACGGAAGCGCGCCGCAGGTATGGCAGCACGTGGATGCGCATGGAGGCGTAGGGGGCACCCCCGTCGAGGCTCTTGAGGCGCTGCTCACGGGTGTTGACGTCGACGTCGGCGGTCCGGTCGAGGAAGCTGAGTACCACTGAGCCGTAGGGGATTGTGCTGTCGGCTGCGAGCATTGTGCGCATACCCTCCCAGTCCTCGGGAATAGTGGCTATGGCATAGATACTGTCGGGGAACGAATAGCGCTCGCTGAGGATGGAGATGAATGCCCGGGCTCGACCGGTGGCAAGGCGAACATTGTTGGGGTAGGGGCCTTCGGGCGATGCCGTGCCCACCACAGTGATGCGCTCCACGCGCATACGCGGGTCGAGCACCATGGAGTCGATGCGAGCGAGCACTTGCGCGAGTGCGCTGTCGTTGCCGTGGTATGTGCTGTCGAAATTTGTGAGATTGACCTTGAAGTCGATTCGTGCCTGAGCCTTAGCCGACACGGTGATGGTGTCGGTGGCAGCTTCTGAGGCAAGGCTCGGAAGCGCCGACAGCAGGGCAATGAGAATCATCGCCGCCAAGCGCATCGAGTTTGCGCGGCGGTGTATGCTTTTGCCTGAGTTGCATTTTAAGTCTTTATAATATGCCGGTGCCGCAACATCCATTATAAAATAAAGATTATGATGTCTCTATGCGAAGGTTGAAATGAATTAGGTTACGTTAAATGGCTGATGCCTACTTGAATGTGATGCAAAATTAGTAGATTTTATAAAAATGAAGCAAATTTTTACCCCCCCCCATTTAGAAATATTAACAAAATTAGAATTAATTAACAGACGATGCGCGGCGAAATATATGCACAAACTCTAATGTGTTTCAATGGCACAGGCTGTAAAGACGGAGTAAACGCTTATTCGTAGTTGACCTGCATAGCAGGTCTTCAAGACCGTAGCCTTGGGGTGGAAGCTCGAAGAGCGGACCCCCAAGGTATTCATTAATAATCAAATATACAGACCTCTGTCAGGAGGTCGCAAGACGGCTCACATGCGCGACTCCCACCCCCTGCCAGGGGTGGAAATATAGTATTTTGCTTATAGCGTGAGGTTTACGCCCTGCGGGCTCCAACCTCACGCTAAGATTGCACGACCTGAGTTTTGTGCACCGGCTTTACGGCTTGTGCAGTTTTAATTATATTCAAAAGTTTTCGAGGATATAGCAAAAGTTTTGAGTATATTAAAAAGAATATGGCCTAAAATATTTCTGAAAGTTTATTGCTGCTTAGGCCGCGTCGAAAGAATAATCCATAGAAAAAAGGGTCGCAGTCCTCGTGACTGCGACCCTTTTATATAGGTTGATTTATATTCAGTTATCTTACTTCACTTCATCGAGTGTAAAAGATGTTGGTTAATAAAGTATTATGTCTGCGTGTTCCAAATATGGCAACTTTAAGAACGATTGTTATCAAGCTAAATCAATAATGCCTGCTTGCATAGTTTAAGGTAGATTCAAGAAGTCGCGGAGAGAAAGCATTTTGATACCGTTTTGAGTGTTCGGTGCCGAATCGCGTAGCGTGACGATCAACTTTTCGTAGTTGTCGCCAATCGATTCGAGATTACCAAACTCGCGGTCAGCCGTAGCTTTGTCATAGACATTTACCGCAACTTGAATGTATTTACGCTCCCCGTCTTTTTCAGCAACAAAATCAATCTCTTTATTATTTGAAATCACACCGACCTTTGTGTCGTAACCGTCTGCTGACAGTTTGTTGTAAACGGCATTTTCGAGGATTGCGCCGATGTCCATAGGTCGATAGCCTATAATCGAATTTCTGATGCCGATATCTTCAAAATAATATTTTTCACCTATCTCAAAGAATTTCTTTCCCTCAATATCCCATCTGCGTACCTTATTGGTAATGTATGCGTCACATATATAATCGGCGTAGGCCTGAACGCTGTTTACAGTGCCCGGTACACGTTGCGACTTTAGATAGTCGGCTATACGTTTGGCAGTAAAAATTTGTCCGGTATTATCAGCCAGGAATAGCAGTAATCTTTGCAGGAAATCATTGTTCCGGATAGAATGTCGGCTTACGATGTCGCGGTAAACCAGGGCATCGGTAATTCCGGTGAGATATTCATTCCATGTTTCACGTTGGGGGAGATTTCTCAGATATGGCATTCCACCAAATCTCAAGTACAGGTCTATGCTTTCATCAGAATCTTCAATAGAATGAAACCGACGGAACTCATCGTAGCAAAGAGGATGCACTCTAATCTCCATGCTTCGTCCGGCAAGCCGTGAGGCGATTTCGGACGACAACATTGAAGAATTGCTTCCGGTGACATAGATGTCGTTGCGCGCATCGAGGCATAGCGATCGAATTACCTTGTCAAAATCCTCAATCTCCTGGATTTCATCAACGAATATATAGTTCATGGATGAATCAGACAGAAGCCCGGTAATTTCCTCGTTTAAATCTGAGGCGCTTTTGATATGAGAAAACGCAAAATCCTCGAGATTGATGCGGATGAAATTGGCAGTTGGCGATGATTGGCGGAGATGCTCTTCAACAGAATTTAATATACAGCTCTTCCCGACGCGCCGTTGCCCCGTTAGCACCTTTATCACACCTTTACCTTCATATCTCAAAATTCTATCGAGATATTTTGGCCTCGGGATATTTTCTGTAGTTTTAATCATATTCAAAAGTTTTTGCAAATATAGCAAAAGTTTTGAGTATATTAAAAAGAATTTGGCTCAAAATATTTCTGAAAGTTTTATGCCTGCTTAGGCCGCGTCGAAAGAATAATCCATAGAAAAAAGGGTCGCAGTCACGAGGACTGCGACCCTTTTATATAGGTTGATTTATATTTCAGTTATCTTACTTCACTTCCTCGAAGTCTACGTCGGTGACGTGGTCGTCGGGGTTAGCGCCGCCTGCACTTGCACCTGCGCCGGGGTTGGCACCGGCCTGCTGCTGAGCCTGGGCCTGAGCGTTGAGGATGTCCTGCTGCACGGCACCGAAGGTTGTCTCGATTTCCTTGATCGCAGCGTCGATGCCTGCGATGTCGGCGTTTTTGTGGGCTTCCTTGAGCTTGGCAACGGCTGCCTCGATGGCTGCGCGTTTGTCGGCGGGAATCTTGTCGCCAAATTCGCTGAGCTGCTTCTCTGTCTGGAACGCTACGGCGTCGGCCTGGTTGAGCTTGTCGGCGCGCTCTTTCTCACGTGCGTCGGCGTCGGCGTTTGCTGCGGCTTCGTCCTTCATGCGCTTGATTTCGGCGTCGGTAAGGCCGCTCGATGCTTCGATGCGGATGCTCTGCTCCTTGCCGGTGGCTTTATCTTTTGCCGAAACGTTGAGGATACCGTTTGCGTCGATTTCAAATGTCACTTCGATCTGGGGGATGCCGCGGGGTGCGGGAGCGATGCCGTCGAGGTGGAATTTGCCGAGGAGTTTGTCGTCTTTGGCCATGGGGCGCTCGCCCTGGAGGACGTTGATTTCAACCGAAGGCTGGTTGTCGGCAGCGGTGGAGAAAGTCTCGCTCTTGCGGGTCGGGATTGTGGTGTTTGCCTCGATGAGCTTTGTCATCACGCCACCGAGGGTCTCGATACCTACCGAGAGGGGCACTACGTCGAGGAGGAGCACGTCTTTAACGTCGCCGGAGAGTACACCTCCCTGGATAGCAGCACCTACGGCTACCACTTCGTCGGGGTTGACGCCCTTTGAGGGAGCTTTGCCGAAGAATTTCTCAACAATCTGCTGGATGGCAGGGATACGTGTCGAACCGCCCACGAGGATCACTTCGTCGATGTCGGAAGCCTTGAGGCCTGCATCGCGGAGGGCATCTTCACAGGGCTTGATGGTGGCCTGGATAAGGCGGTCGGCGAGTTGCTCGAACTTGGCACGTGTGAGAGTCATCACGAGGTGCTTGGGTATGCCGTTGACGGGCATGATGTAGGGGAGGTTGATTTCGGTGGAAGTAGCGCTGGAGAGCTCGATTTTAGCTTTCTCGGCAGCTTCCTTGAGGCGCTGGAGAGCCATTGGGTCCTGACGGAGGTCCACACCTTCGTTTTTGAGAAATTCGTCGGCCATCCAGTCGATGATCACGTGGTCGAAGTCGTCGCCGCCGAGGTGAGTGTCGCCGTTTGTGGATTTTACTTCAAATACGCCGTCGCCGAGCTCGAGGATTGAGATATCGAAAGTACCGCCACCGAGGTCGAATACAGCGATTTTCTGATCTTTGTTAGCTTTGTCGAGGCCGTAGGCGAGGGCTGCCGCAGTAGGCTCGTTGACGATACGGCGCACGTTGAGGCCGGCGATTTCGCCTGCTTCCTTGGTGGCCTGGCGCTGCGAGTCGTTGAAGTATGCGGGCACGGTGATTACGGCGTCGGTGACAGTCTGGCCGAGGTAGTCTTCGGCGGTCTTCTTCATCTTCTGAAGAATCATGGCGGAGATTTCCTGGGGAGTGTACTGGCGGCCGTCGATGTCGATGCGGGGAGTGTTGTTGACGTCAACAACCTTGTAGGGCACGCGGTCGATTTCGTTTTTTACCTGGTCGAAAGTTTCGCCCATGAAGCGCTTGATGGAGTAGATTGTGCGCTCGGGGTTTGTGATGGCCTGGCGCTTTGCGGGGTCGCCTACTTTGCGCTCGCCGCCATCGACGAAAGCAACTACCGAGGGAGTGGTGTTGCGTCCTTCGCTATTGGGGATTACAACGGGATTGTTGCCTTCGAGGACGGCAACGCAGGAATTGGTTGTTCCTAAGTCAATACCAATAATTTTTCCCATGATGTTTGTGTCTTTTATATGTTATGTTATTTTTAATTTTTTTCGTTCTGCTTATCTTAAAAACAAATCGCGTGCCAAAAAGTTTGACACTGCCAATGTGGCAGGCCTCCGCTTTTTTTCGCTGTTTTCGTGTCATATTCGTATTAACTCAATGATATACTCAGAGGGTCAAAATCAATCGGGTGGACCGCGGATTTAACATTTTGGCGCTTTCGTATTGCAAAAAAAATGAGTAATTTTGTATTTGCAATGATTACTCGCCGTTATTTACTGATTCTATTTCTCATTTTGACATGTCTGTCGGGGGCTTCCGCGGCAGGTAATGGTGTGGCGGATTCGCTGCTGGCGCAGCTCGACAGTGTCATTGAGCACCGTGGGGTATATCTTGACCGGAAGGAAAAGCGCATCGGCGAGCTTCGGGCAGAGTTGCTTGGTGCCGACAGTGAGCGCGGGCGCTTCGAGGCATATGGCCACCTCTACGGCGAGTATCTGCCTTTCAATACCGACTCGGCTTATCGGATGAGTGTGGAGCAGGAGGCTATCGCTCGCAAAATAGGAGATAAGGATTTGATAGCTAATGCTATCCTTAATAAAGCAAATATCCTGAGTGCTGTGGGTATGTATCATGAGACTCTTTCTTTGATCGATACCATATCGTCGGCCGCCCTTCCCGATTATCTGCGCCCCTACTACTACCACACCAAGCGCACCGTCTACGGCAATCTTGCCGATTATGCCGCTTTCGAGCCCGGGAAGAGCCACTATGAGCGGCTTACCGATGCCTATCGCGACTCACTCCTGATGGTGAACGACCCTGAGTCGATTTTCCATATCCTTATCAAAGCCGACCAGCTCAATGTGCATCACAAGCCCCGCGAGGCCATCGGGCTGCTCGAGGGATTTATACAAAGTAAGAATCTGCCCGAGCACGACCGGGCCATCTGTGCCTGGACTCTCTCGGAGTCGTATGCCGAGCTTGGCGATGTGGCTTCTCAGAAAGAGCAGCTGCTCATATCGGCGATTTCCGACATGAAATCGGCTGTGCTCGAGTATGTGTCGCTTCGGCAGCTTGCGTGGCTGCTCTACCAGGAGGGCGATCTCGACCGTGCCTACCGCTTCCTTAATATCGCCGTCGACGATGCCGCCAAGTGCAACGCCCGCCAGCGCATAGTGGAGCTCAACGACCTGTATCCGATGATCAACGGTATATATGTCGATACCGTGCATGAGCAGAAGAATACTCTCGAGTACACTATAATCATCATTACGGTGCTTTCGGTGATTTTGATCTGCCTGTTGTTCTACACCCGCAAGCAGATGGTGCGCATAGCCGAGGCTCGGAGGAGGGTAGAGGATGCCAATAATATGCTCAGTGAGCTCAACGGACAGCTCTCCGACTCCAACAGCCGCCTCAATGAGCTGAATGTGTGCCTGCGCGACTCCAACGGCAAGCTCAATGAGTTGAACCATCAGCTCCTGCAATCCAATGCCAAGCTGCAGGAGGCATACAAGGCTTTGGCCGAGAACTCGGAGCTCAAGGAGGTGTATATCTGCCGGTATATGGATCAATCGCTGGAGTATATAGAGCTCCTCGACGGCTACCGTAAATCGGTGGGTAAGCTCGTGAACGGCGGCAAGGCTGCCGAGCTGCAGAAGTTGGTAAAGTCCACGAAGATTATCGACGATGAGCTCAAGGCTTTCTACGCCAAGTTCGACGAAACCTTTCTCGGCCTCTTCCCCACTTTTGTGGAGGATTTCAACAGGCTGCTGCAGCCTGAGGAGGCTATCCTGCCAAAGAAGGCCGGTGCGCTGACATCTGAGCTCCGCATCTTTGCCTTGATTCGCCTTGGCATCACCGACAGCGACAAGATTGCGAAGTTTTTGCGCTACTCGCTCACCACTATATACAACTATAGAACCAAGGTGCGAAACAAGGCCAAGTGCGACCGCAACAGCTTGGAACGCGAGGTTGCAAAGATAGGCCGGGGCTGACAGAGGCCTCTCCCGGGGCGCTCGGGGCTCTAAAAACAACTACTTAAACGAGGGGGTGTTTTTGAGTGAAAGTGGTGACAATCAGTGTTGAAGCTGTTTTAAACCACTACTTTTTATTTATATGCCATTGACATGAGCGGCAGGAGTGCCTAATTTTGCAGAAAACAAACCTTAAAAACTAATCACCAAATGGAAAAGTTCAAATTACCGTCCGGACTTCTGTTCCTTCTGCTGCTTGTGATGACGACAATGAGAATGTCGGCGCAGCAGGTGAATGTATCGGGAACGGTCAGCGACTCCTCGGGAGAGCCGCTTATAGGTGTAAGTGTGACAGTGCCCGGCACCAAGCTCGGTGCCACCACTGACCTCGACGGGCAGTTCAGCCTCACGGTCGATGCCAAATCCACCTTGCGTTTTTCATATATAGGCTTCAAGCCTCAGGACATAGCTCTCAACGGGCGCACCTCACTCAATGTGGTGATGGAGGAGAACTCCGAGGTGCTCGACGAAGTGGTGGTCGTGGGCTACGGCACCATGGATAAGAAGGAGCTTACCTCGGCTATCTCGCACGTGGGTGAAAAAGACTTCCTCTCAGTGAGCTCGCTCGACCCCTCGATGATGATTCAGGGCAAGGTGCCCGGTGTGTCGATTACCAACACGGCAGCCGGCGACCCCAACAATCAGGCCAGCATCCAGATCCGCGGTGTGGGCTCGCGCACAGCCAGCCTTGACCCCCTTATCGTGATCGACGGTGTGCCCGGTGGCAACCTCACCAATATCAACCCCAACGACATCGCTTCGTTCGACATCCTCAAAGACGGTGCCGCATCGGCTATATATGGTACGCGCGGATCGAACGGTGTAATTCTCGTGACCACGAAAAAAGGCAGTAAGGATGGCCGCACGCACACCTCCTACTCGGGTACATTTGCCTGGGATGTGGCCGAGCGCGACCTCGATATGATGAGCGCCCAAGATTATCGCGACGTGCGTCTCGGCTGGGGCGACCGCGGTGTGGACCTCGGGGGCAACCTCGATTGGTTCGATGCGGTGACGCGCACCGGCTTCACCATGCAGCACACTCTCTCGGTGAGTGGCGGCAACGACCGCAGCAACTACCGTGTGAGTGCCGACTACCGCAAGGCAAATGGTATAGACCTCCGTTCGAGCCGCGAGGAGTACGGTGCCCGCGCTTCGGTGATGCACAGCACCAAGGGAGGCCTCTTCACCGTGATGCTGAATGTGGCACCGCGCATCATCTACCGCGATGCCTCCGACTGGAGTGTATTCAAAGATGCCCTTGAGGCAAACCCCACCACTCCGCTGATGGATCCTCAGAACCCCTCGCAGTACTACAACTTCAAGGGCCAGATTGTGGGCAGCAACCCCGTGGAGCGCCAGTTGCTCGAGACCGATCATGCCGACACAAAGCTCCTCGACTGGGACGGCACACTCAAGCTCAACCTGCTGCCGCTGCTTGCCAAGAATGGCGACAGCAATCACAATCTCACGACACAGATAATGTTTGCCGACCATCAGTACAGCAACAACAACTCCTATTTCCGGCCCTCCACCAGCACCAACTCCATCAACGACGGTCACGACGGTGTGGCCAGCCGCAGCTACTCGAAAGAGCGCCAGTATGTGCTCGAATGGCTCGCCAACTATAGCGCCCGCTTCGCCGAGAAGCACAATGTGAAAGTGATGCTCGGCTACTCCTACCAGTACTCGCAGTACTCCGGCTTCAATGCCGAGAACAAAGACTTCTCCAACGACGGCCTCGGTGCCGACAACCTCGGCTCCGGCGAGTGGGCCAAGGAAGAAGGTGAGGTGATGATGGGAAGCTATAAGAACGATGCCAAACTCATCTCATTCTTCGGCCGTGTGAGCTACGACTACCAAGGCAAGTATCTGCTCACGGCATCGCTGCGCCACGAGGGCTCGTCGAAGTTCGGTGCCAACCACAAGTGGGGTAATTTCCCGGCCGTCTCTGCCGGCTGGCGCATCTCGCAGGAGTCGTTTATGAAAGACATCGAGTGGCTCAACGAGCTCAAGATACGCGCCGACTACGGCGTGACCGGCAACCAGAACTTCGGCAGCTACCAGTCGATCAACACAATGTCGCCGTTCGGCTACTACTATTACAATGGCAAGTACTTCCAGGTGTGGGGCCCGGGCAAGAACGTGAACCCCGACCTCAAGTGGGAGAAGGGCAAGAACTGGAACATCGGCCTCGACTTCTCGGTGCTCACCAACCGCATCTACGGCTCGCTCAACTACTTCAACCGCCGCACCGAGGATCTTCTCGGCAGCTATAAGGTGCCCGTGCCGCCGAATATCCACGACGAGACCTTCGTCAACGTGGGCACGATGGCGAATACGGGCTTTGAGTTCGACCTCAACTTCAACGTTGTCGACACCAAGGACTTCTCGTACAGCTTCGGCGTGGTTGGCACGGTGATGAGCAATAAGTTCGTTGAGTTCAGCAACTCGAAGTACGTCGGCCAGGACTACTACAATGTGTGTGGCACCGAGGATCCCTATCCCTTCTATTCGCTCCAGCGCATAGAGAAAGGCAAGTCGCTTGGCAACTTCTACATGTGGCGCTATGCCGGCATCACTTCCGATGGCGAGTGGCTTGTCTACGACAAGGACGGCGACATCATCCGTGCGGCCCAGGCCACCGACGAAGACCGCTGCATCGTGGGCAACGGTATGCCAAAGTTCACGATGTCGACCAGCCATAATTTCCGCTACCGCAACTTCGACCTCGCCCTCTTCTTCCGCGGTGCCTTCGACTACGACATCTTCAATATCCACGATTTCTACTACGGCACGCGCAACTTCAACGGCAACGTGCTCAAGAAAGCCTACGGCAAGAATTTCGACATATCGCCCAATGCGGCACCCGTGGTGAGCGACTATTTCCTCGAGAGGGGCGACTACTTCAAGCTCGATATGGTCACACTGGGCTATACACTCAACCTGCCCAATGTGCGGTTCCTCAATAAGATAAGGGTCTACGGCACGGTGAAGAACGTGTTTACCATCACCAAGTTCAGCGGCATGGATCCCTCCAAGTATCAGGTCAACGGCCTGCAGCCGGGCGCACAGGGCAACCGCTCCTATTATCCTTCGACCCGCCAGTTCATAGCCGGCGTACAGATTGATTTCTAACAACCCCAAAACATCAAGGAAATGAAATTTCTACAGCATATAGCACTTGCGGCCGCGGGTATCCTTGCACTCGGGAGCTGCACCGACCTCGACGAGACGCTTTACGACCAGGTCGGGTCGGAGAACTACTACAACACGAAGATGGACGTGATCCGCGCCACCTTCCGCCCCTTCGAGCACGCTTTCTGGAGCATAGGCAGCCGCCATGTGCTCAACGAGCTCACCGCCGACCAGCTGATCACCCCCACGCGCGACGGCTGGTGGTACGACGGCGGCAAGTGGGAGCGCCTGCACTATCACACATGGACTGTCGACGACCTCGGCGAGGCCCAGACCGAGTGGAACGGCTGCTTCCAGGGCATCATGCAGTGCAATCTCGTGATTGAAGACCTGAGCAAATTCACTCCTGAGCGCTTCGGCTTCACGCAGCTCGAGTTCGACAACCTTAAGGCTCAGTGCCGCGCCCTCCGCGCGTGGTTCTATATCCGCCTGCTCGACGCGTTCCGCAATGTGCCCATCGTGACCACATTCAGCGATATGCCCGACAACCCTCAGGCAAAGCCCTCCGAAGTATTCGAGTTTATCGAGACTGAGCTCAAAGACTGCACCAAACTACTTGTGAAGAAAGAAGGGCTCGGCACCAACGCTCTCATCCAAGGGCAATGGACGCAGGCTGCGGCTGCCGCGCTGCTGGTGCGCCTCTACCTCAATGCCGAGGTATATATCGGCGAGGACCGCTATGCCGACTGTGCCACATACGCTCAGGCAATCATCGACGGCACTTACGGCGACTACGCCGTGGCCGACCGCTGGGATGCCGCCTTTGACTGGAACAACGATGCCTGCGATGAAGTAATCTTCGGCTTCCCCGCCTCGAAGGGCTACACCCACTGGCACTACGACGGCGACACCTATGGCTGGACGGTGCCCTCGAAAGCAGCCGACTACTTCAACGATACCAAGTCGGGCGTGGGCCACAACACCAAGTATGCAGCGTCGCCGAGCTACGACCTCAACGGGCAGCTCTACAGCTACGACCTCGGAATGCCTGTGCAGAACTTCCGGAAGTACGAGGGCGACGAGCGCATGAAGCTCTACCGGAACCTCGGCGGGAGCAAGCGCGAAGGTATGTTCCTCTTCGGCTACCTCGAGTACACCGACCCTGCAACCGGCTCCACCAAGCGCCTCCGCGCTCCCGAGCAGCCTTACGACCTCTATATCCGCGATGCCGTAGGCACTTTCCATTCGATAGCTCCCGAGAAGTGGCCTACCGACAAGACCAGCAAGCTCCAGAGCGGCGACCACAACTCAGGCTGGCACTTTGTGAAGTATCCTTTCTACGACGACGATGACCCCAATCAGCTCGAGAGCGACTACACCGAAATCCGTCTGCCCGAGATCATCTACTCGCTGGCTGAGTGCAAGATGCGCGCCGGCGACCGCAACGGTGCCGCCAAGCTGCTCAACTCGGTGCGTAAGCGCAACTATCCGGCCGACAAGCTCGACGATGTGCTATATTCGCCCGAAGGCAAAGTGCGCTTCGATGAGAAAGAAATGCTCGATGAGTGGGGGCGTGAATTCTTCGCCGAGAGCCGCCGTCGTATCGATCTGGTGCGCTTCGGCAAGTTCAACAGCGGCTCGTGGTGGGATAAGACTCCCGATGTCGACAGCCACACCGCCATCTTCCCCATCACCAGGACTATCCTCAACTCCAATCCCAAACTCGTACAGAACCCCGGTTACGGCAGATAATCCCCAAAAAACTGACAATCATGAAATTCAATAATATTATATCTTGTCTGTCGGCTCTGCTTGTGCTGCTTGGCCTCGCCTCCTGCGACAGCGAGAAAGACCTTGTGATTATCGAGGGAAACCTCCCTATCAAGACTTCCACGCTCTATATGCTCGGCGATGCCACTCCCACGGGCTGGAGCAATACCAATCCCACGCCTCTGGAGCCCACCGCCGAGGAGCCACTCCTGTTCACCTGGGAAGGTCCGCTCAACACCGGCGAGCTCAAGCTCTGCCTTGTGCCCGGCAGCTGGGATGTGCCCTTTATCCGCCCGCTCAGCGGCGGCACTCCGATTGACAAAAACGGCATCGCCGATGCCGAGTTCAAGATGAACGCCGGCAATCCCGACGATAAGTGGAATGTGACCGATGCCGGCATATACTTCCTGAGCTTCGACCTCCGCAACTGGACTATGAGCGCGGAGTACATCGGCGCGCTTCCCGGCCCTGTGATTGAGCCTATCGAGGCCGAGGCCGTGTATATGGTGGGCGACTTCAACGGCTGGAACATAGCCGAGCCTACCGAGCTCGAGAAGAAGTCGGACTACATTTACACCTACGAAGGCCCGATGGATGCCGGCGAGATGAAGGCCTGCATCAGCAAGGGTAGTTGGGATGTGCCCTTTATCCGTCCGCAGGCAGGCGGATGCAAGATCGGTCGCAACGGTGTGGAAAGCGATAGCTTTGTCTATACCACCGGCCCCGACAATAAATGGCAGATCGAGGAGCCCGGCATCTACCGCATAACTTTCGACCTCGAGAACTGGACCATCGCCGCAGAATATACCGGCGAGTACAAACCCGCCTCGAAGCTCTACATGATAGGCTCAGCCACCGAAGGAGGCTGGAGTTGGGATGCCGCCATCGAGATTGTGGCCGAAGCCGACGATGACAATATCTTCGTGTGGGAAGGCGAACTTGGCCGCGGCACCTTCAAGGCAAGCAAGGTGAAGGACTTCGGCAAACCTTTCTACCGCCCATCGACCGCCGATTGCGAAGTGTCGGACAAGGGCGTGGCCGCCAATGATATGGTATTCACCGACAGTCCCGACGACCAGTGGCTCGTGACAGTGGCAGGCAAGTACCGAATCCGCTTCAATCTCACCGACATGACCATCGCTGCCGAATATCTCGACGGCGGCACCGTGAGTGCCTCTCCGCTCTATATGATAGGCTCGGCTACCGCCGGCGGGTGGAGCCTCGACGATGCCACCGAGCTCAGCCCCGTGGACGGTGCCGAAGGCGAGTATACCTGGACGGGCGAGCTCAAGGAAGGCACATTCAAGGCCTGCAGCGAGCGCGATTTCTCGGCACCGTTCTACCGCCCGTCGTCGGCCGGCTGCACGGTATCCGAGAGCGGGGTTTCGGCCACCGACATGGTCTATACCACCGACCCCGATGATCAGTGGAATGTGGTGACTGCAGGGCGCTATGAGATTACTCTCAACATCAAGGCCATGACTATCGCCGTGAAATACCTCGGGGCGTCGGAAGCCGTAGCACCTCTCTACATGATAGGCACAGCCACGGCCGGCGGATGGAGTCTCGACGATGCCACCGAGCTCAGCCCCGTGGCCGGTGTCGAAGGCGAGTACACCTGGACGGGAACGCTGAAGGAAGGCATCTTCAAGGCCTGCAGCGAGCGCGATTTCTCGGCGCCGTTCTACCGCCCGTCCTCGGCCGACTGCAAGATTTCGGCTGAAGGCATCACCGCCACCGACATGGTCTACACCACCGGCCCCGATGACCAGTGGCAGGTAGTGACCGAAGGCCGCTACGAACTCACACTCAACATCAAGAGCATGACTATAAATGCCAAATATCTTGATTAATCAACCTTTTATCCATCGAATATGAAAAATATGAATATACTGGCAGCAACTCTCGGCGCAGCACTTCTTTCGGCTTGCACCGATGAGGTAGAGATGCGCTATCCTCCTAAATTTGAATTGCCCGAACTCCCCGAGGTTGAGGACATCCACACCGTGAACGCGCCTCTCTACTGGAGCGTCTACGAATACTGCTACACTCAGGAGCAGAGCGGTGTGGCAAATGAAAACATGGACATCACCCCCGCCGAGTGGGATAAGATCATCGACTGGGTAGCCACCGAGCTCAAGCCCTACGGCTACGACATGGTTTGCACCGACGGCTTCATCCCCATGCTTGCCAAGGACAGCAGCGGCTACATGACTCACTACGGCTCGATGTCGCTCAAAGACCTTGTGGAGAAGTGCAAGGCAAAGGGCCTCAAGGTGGGTGTCTACGACAATCCTCTGTGGATTCACGGCGAGCGCGAGACCCCGATTGAAGGTTGCGACTACATCTTCGGCAACCTCTACTACAACGGCTCTACCGAAATCATGAACCCTACGGTGTCGAACATGTGGTTCAACTGGGTGGTGGCCGAGAACCCCGGTGCCAAGGAGTATATCGACGGCTTCTTCAAGCACTACAAGGAGCTTGGCATAGAGTATATCCGCATGGACTTCCTCTCGTGGTACGAGGACGGTAAGGACCGCAATATCGGCGTGGTAGGCCATGGCTACGGCCACGGTTCCTACGGTCGTGCTCTATCCTACATCGCCGAGGCTGCCAAGAAGTATGGCATCTTCACATCGCTTGTGATGCCTCACCTCTACAACGATGCCGAGCTTGAAGCCAAATACGGAAATATGGTGCGCATCGTGGCCGATACTGCCCGCGGAGGCTGGTGGCACTGCTCCGAGGCCGACCGTGGCCGCTCTTACACCACGTGGCCCAACTGCATGAACATGTTCGACGGCTTCACATACTGGTCGCATATAGCCGGACGCGGCAAGGTAATTCTCGACGGCGACTTCATCCGCCTCAACACCTTCAGCACCGATGCCGAGAAAGAGACCGTGATTTCGCTGCAGCTCATGGCAGGAGGCCCCGTCACAGTGGCCGACCAGTACTATACCATAGGCGACAATGTGAAATTCTACCAAAACACCGAGATGCTCGCCCTCAACAAGGACCGCTTCGTGGGGCAGCCCCTGAGCGACAAGCTCAATGATGCCGCCAATCAGATCTGGTACGGTCAGATGTCGGATGGCAGCCATGTAGTAGGTCTTTTCAACCGCGACGACAATGCCAAGAATATGGAAGTGAATTTCGCCGATCTCGGCATAGCAGGGCAGTGGAAGATGCGCGACCTCTGGCGTCATGCCGATGAGGGCACCGGCTCTTCGATATCGGCAACTGTCGCCGCTCATGGATGTAAAATCGTAAAGCTCACTAAATAGTCTTTTAATCAATGAAATATAAAGTTCTGCCGGCCGTGGCGCTTGCCATGGCAGGCGTGAGCTTCACCTTTTCCGAAGCTCATGCCGCTCAAATCAGCTCTCCTTCGGGGTGCGTAGTGCTCAACGCCGAAGTCGTCGACAGCGTACCTGTTTATTCTGTGACCTACAAGGGTAAGGACGTGATTTTGCCCTCCCGCCTTGGCCTCGAGCTCGCCGACGGCCCCGACATGATGGACGGTTTCTGCCTGACAGCCACCGAGACAAGCTCATTCGACGAGACCTGGCAGCCCGTGTGGGGCGAGAATAAGGAAGTGCGCAACAACTACAACGAGCTCCTGCTCAAGCTCGACCAGCCCCGCTGCTACCGCAAGATGAACCTCCGCTTCCGTGTCTACGACGACGGCATCGGCTTCCGCTACGAATTTCCGCAGGATGGGGTGCTCACTTACTTCATCATCAAGGAAGAGCACTCGCAGTTTGCCATGGCAGGCGACCATACCGCATGGTGGATTGCCGGCGACTACGACACTCAGGAGTACGACTACACCGAGTGCCGCCTCTCCGAGATTCGCGGCAAGATGGCCGAGGCAATATGCAGCAACGCCTCCCAGACTCTATTCTCGCCCACGGGCGTGCAGACCTCGCTGCAGATGAAGACCGACGACGGTCTCTACATCAACCTGCACGAGGCCGCTCTGGTCGACTACTCGTGCATGCACCTCAATCTCGATGACAAAAATCTTGTGTTCGAGTCGTGGCTCACTCCCGACGCTCAGGGCAACAAGGGCCATCAGCAGACTCCATGCCACTCGCCCTGGCGCACCGTGATGGTGAGCGATGATGCGCGCGATATGCTCGCTTCCAACCTGATTCTCAATCTCAACGACCCGTGCGCTTACGACGACACTTCGTGGATCAAGCCCGTGAAATATGTGGGCGTATGGTGGGAGATGATAGCCGGACCGCAGGAGTGGAGCTATACCAATGCCCCGTCGGTGCGCATCGACCGCCTCAACTATGCCGACCTCGAGTGCCACGGAAAGCACTCGGCAAACAACGATAATGTGAAGAAGTATATCGACTTCGCCGCCGAGCACGGCTTCGACCAGGTGCTCGTGGAAGGCTGGAATGTGGGCTGGGAGGATTGGTTCGGTCACTCGAAGGACTATGTGTTCGATTTTCAGACTCCTTACCCCGACTTCGACATCGAGATGCTCAACGACTATGCTCACTCAAAGGGTGTGAAGCTGATGATGCACCACGAGACTTCGGGCTCGGTCCGCAACTACGAGCGCCACATGGATCAGGCCTACAAGCTCATGCAGAAGTACGGCTACAACTCGGTGAAGAGCGGCTATGTGGGTAATATGATTCCCCGCGGTGAGCATCACTACGGACAGTGGCTCAACAATCACTACCTCTATGCCGTGACAGAAGCTGCCAAGCATCATATCATGGTCAACGCCCACGAGGCTGTGCGCCCCACAGGCCTGTGCCGTACTTATCCCAACCTTATCGGCAACGAAAGCGCCCGCGGCACCGAGTACGAAGCCTTTGCCGGAAACAAGCCCTTCCACACCACAGTGCTGCCTTTCACACGCCTTCAGGGTGGTCCGATGGACTATACTCCCGGTATCTTCGAGATGGATATGAAGACAGTCAATCCCGACGGCAACGGGCATGTCAACAGCACCTTGGCGCGCCAGCTTGCCCTCTACGTGACCATGTACAGCCCGCTGCAGATGGCTGCCGATGTGCCAGAGGTCTACTCACGCTATATGGATGCCTTCCAATTCATCAAGGACGTGGCTGTGGACTGGGATGAGAGCAAATATCTTGAGGCCGAGCCGGGCCGCTACATAGTGGCTGCGCGCAAGGCCAAGGGTAAAGATGAGTGGTATGTCGGTTGCACGGCTAATGAAGACGGCCATGAGTCCACACTCAAGCTCGACTTCCTCGACAAGGATAAGAAATACGAAGCCACGATCTATGCCGATGCCGACGATGCCCACTACCGCACCAATCCTCAGGCATATAAAATCAGTACGAAAAAGGTGTCGGCAAAATCAAATCTCAAGCTCAAGGCTGCCCCCGGTGGCGGTTATGCAATATCAATCAAACCAATCTTATAATCAGCATGAACACTATTCTGAAATGTTTTGTGGCCGGAGCAGCACTGCTGGCTGCCGCCACTGCAAGCGCCGACGACAAAGGGCGCCTCTATATAATCGGTGAAGCCACAGAAGGCGGTTGGTCGCTCGACAAGGCTCAGGCTCTCCTCTCAACAGCCGAGGCGCCCGCCGTCTACACAGGCACTCTCTATCTCAAAGGCGGTGAGACTAATACATTCAAATTTCTGGTGAACCACGAATTTGGCGGTGAGGAGTACGGCCTTGCTCCCGATGCAGCATCGACGGTGGTCAACGGCGATGTCAAGCTCGCCGAAGGTACATCCGACAACGGCTATCGTCAGCTTTCGGTGGCAGAGAGCGGCAACTATCTCATCACGGTCGATACGGCCACACTTGAGGCTTCCGTCACCCGCTCCGAATATCAGGGTAGCCCCGTAGAATACACCTCCCTCTTCCTCATTGGCAGCGCTACCGCCGGCGGCTGGAGCGTGGAGGACGGCACTGCCCTTGTTCAGGAGGCCGGCACTCCTTACATCTACGAGGCCGTGGTGCCTCTTAAAGCAACCGACAACGGCTCGCCCGCATCTTTCAAGATAGCGAGGGCTGTGCGCGGTGGTGGCAGCTTCGATGCGGCATACTACTTCTTCCGTGATGCCGACGATGCGGGCAAAATATCAACCGACTCGACCGACGACCGCCAGTGGAGCGTGTCCGACGACGGCAACTACACAGTGACCGTGAACACGCTTGCAAATAAAATCGATATTGCAAAATACACCGGCAGCTCTACCGGCATTGAGAATGTTGAAGTGGAGCAGGGCACCGACTGCCCGGAGCTTTACTACGATCTCACCGGCCGGCGTGTGCTAAATCCCTCACGAGGAGTCTACATCCGAGTCCAAGGCACGGATGCCCGCAAGGTGCTGCTTTAATAGCTGCCGAGCGGTATACTATAGGTATAATGTGATAGGTTTAAGAAGGAGTTTCCTGCGAGGGAAGCTCCTTCTTTGCGCCGGTGGGGCAGCTTATTATTTACCTGACAGCGACAGGAGGTGCTTTTGCGCCGTCTCGCATCCAAGCTCGTCGCCGGCTTCGGAGATGAGCACGTACTGTGCTTGCTTAGGCATGAGGGCAAAGGGTTTATGCTGCGTCGAATGCTTTTGCAGCGTCGATAAGGCGAAATATAAAATTTACAAGACTGTCCTGATGCTTGAATGGGAAAGTGAAAAGGTATTCACCGCCTGCTTGGCGGGTGCCGTTTTTCACTTCGTCAATAGAGTCGGCCCATGGAATGTCGGCGCTGCGGTCGACTTCGTCTGGAAAGAGGTAAAGAGAGTAGCCTTCGGTCGATGAGTAAGTGTCGATTTTATAGGGCCGTCCTTTCACATTGAAAATGAGGCCGCAGAAATTAGGCTTATAGCCCATCCATACATTGCAGAATGGCTCAAGCGGTTGGAGAGCCTTGCATACACGCTCGGCCATTATCACAGGCACATCATCGAGGAGTGATTTGATCGATAGGGCTGACTCGATATTGTCGTTCTCAAGCAGGATGTCGTAGAATTTTGAGGTAAAAACCTTGTCCATGGCGTTGACGTTTAGTGATTTGATAAGGGCTGCGTACTGTCGGAGCGTCGATATGCAGTCGATGTTGTCGGGCAATGCAGAGCATGGCGCAACCCAGCAATCAACCAGGTTTGGAGTCGATGGTTGAGCAAAGGCCGGTAAGATGCATAGACGCCGGAGCACGTGTTCTCTGTCGGCCTCAGTCCAATCGAGGGTGAAGGGGCGCTTGTAGATGCTAAGTGGAATGTACACAATTGCATCGACAGAGAAACCGCGGGCCACCATAAAATCGAAGTATTTCGGAAGCTGACGCGGAGTGTCGGCTGCGTCGTTTATCTTGTTCTCGATGATGATGCAGTGGCGCGAGCTGTGGTCGGCGATCAGGATGTCGATGTGCCCGTATTCGCGTGTTACTTCGGCGTTTTTATAGTGCTTTGGCGCGATGTTTACTTTTGAAGGGAAGTATGAGTTGAGCATCGCTATAAATGATTGCAGGAATACATCTCCGCATCGGTGATTGCCGTCGGGCATAAGAAAGTGTGCAATGATGTCGCTGTGGAAGTTCTCGCGATAGTAGAGGTCGGAGCTCAACCTGAACACATTGAAGCCCGGAGAGAAAGTGTGCTCTACGGCCTCTTCGCGTTCTTGTGCTATACCTGAGATGCGGGAGTCCGATAAGAACTCTCTCAGCTTATTGAGAGAGGCCTCGCTGAATTGCTTATGCTGCTCAAGAAAGGCCGCTATTTGCTGCATGGACATGGCTGTGAAGTCGGGATTTGCAGAGTAAAGTTATCGGGGCCTCGTGTCTATTTTTTCACCGTGAAGCCTTTCATCACCAGGAAGCGGATGGTCTCGAGCGAGGTGGCGCGGTCGTAGTCGCGCTCCTCTTCGGGGAGCTCTGAGTAGGGTGCCATGCAGGGTGTGGTGCGCCGCTCATCGCTGCGCTCGGCGCCGTAGCGCCAGCCCTGGCGGTAGCGTGAAGCAGCCCATATTTCATGGACGTGCTCGGCGAGCTCTTCGGCTATGGCGAGGAGCTCGGGGCTGAGTTCTACGGTCGAGGTGTCGACGGGGGAGGGGATATAATCGTTCTTGTTCATGGGCGGAAGTGGGGTCTATTGATTGTCGGCATCGAGCTCTCCGGCCATATATGATGCCAGGCAGATGATGCGCGCGATGGCGATGTCGTAGTCGCGGGTGGGGCCGAGCTTTGAGTTGCCTACGATGTCGGGGTGCACGTGCTTTCTCTTGAGTTCATTGCGCAAGGCTCCGCCTATGGGGATGACTGTGGCGTAGGAGCGGTCCACGGGTCGGTAGCCGCTGAGAAGCTGCTCGATGACCCACCGGTTGTGCTCCACCTCGGCTATGCGGGCGAGCGTGGTGCTGTCGGTGATTTCGTCGGCCGAAGCCTTGAGGCCGAAAGCGCGCATTTTGGTAGGGAAGGAGCGCGCGCAGTAGACGTTGCTCCACCGCTTGGCGACGACGCTCTTGCCACCGCCGCGGTCGATGGCCTCCCAAGCTGCGGTGGCATCGGCTGCGAGTGCGTTGAGCCCGGCGGCATCGGTGTACTCGCTGAAAAGGCTTGTGCCGCGGTTGAGACATGTGTAGGCATACGACACCAGTTTTGGCAGCCATTGCTCGCCGCGGAGGTAGTCGCAGCGGTCGAGCATTCCGAACGGCTTGAGCCGCCGGTAGCGTGCCGTGCCGAGGCCCGATATGCCTTGGCGCAGGGTCTCGACGATCGCGCCGGTCTCGGCCTGCTGTACCCATATCTCCTGCGCCTGCTCGTAGACTTCGGGCGAGAAATAGAGTGCTGCCGCCATTGCCTCCGATGCGATGGGCAGGCAGATGGCTATGGTGGTGCGACTGAGGGTGTCGGCTGCGGCATCGCTGATGTAGCGGTTCACAGCGGGAGCGGCGAGATCGCCTTTTATAAATTCAAAGTCCACGCCGATGAAATCCTCGCCGAGGTAGCCTCCGAAGTAGGGCGAGCCCTCGGCGGCATCGTCGAGCGGGCGGTGCCACGGATAGCAGCCTGCGGCGCAGGAGTTGATTTCGGCAGCGCTGTCGTAGATTTTCCATCGCCCCGGCTCGTCGGCGGGCGCTATGAGGTCGGCGGGCGCATCGACGTAGCGCCAGCGGGCCATGTCGAAGAGGGCGCGGTAGCGGCGCATCACTTTCAGCATCTCGGTGTCGGCGTGGCGGTCGATAAAGGTGATAAGCGTGCGGGGGCGCCCGGCGGCCGGATTGTTGAAGTTGGGGTAGTGGGCGGTGCGGGCGGCTTCAATGGCCAGTGCCACTCCCATGCGCGACATGCCGACCACGATGAGGTGCACCCGCTCGGGAGAGTCGTAGGAGATGCCGCCGTGGCCGTCGAGCGGGGTATAGCTGTCGGGCTGCCCCGGCCGGCTCACAAGTACCTGCCGGGCCCAGGTCTCATAGATGCTGAATGGCTCGAAGCTGAAGGTGCGGCTGCTGCGGAGGCTCACATCAGAATTTTGAAAAGCGGTGAACGTGGACTGGTACTCGAACATCACATGGCACGGGATGCGCTTGGCGGGTGCATGGTCGGCGGCGATATTCTCCGCAATCAGCCGCCAGCACTCGAGGTTGAGGGCATCGTGGTTGGCGCCATCGATAAGGGCTGATTCGCCGATGATATATACTTCGTTGGCATCGGCGGGCTGCAGCTCCTCGAGCTCGTGGCGCGAGGTGCGGCATCCGGAGTAGATGATTACATCGCCGGCGAGCTCTCGGTCACCGATGGCCGCAAAGAGCTCGCGGCGCAGAGCCTCGGGATTTCGCTGAGTCTGGATAAGGACGTATTCATTGCACTCCTTGCGGATAAGGTCGCAGGCGAGTTTGGCCACCATGCGGTGCCCGCCGATAATCACCGAGAAGTTGCCCGGCCGGAAATGCGTGTAGCGAGTCTCGCCCTTGCCGAATTTCTCGCGTCGCGACGATAGCCAGTTCACAATGAACGACAGCAGGATGCCGTTCACCAGGATTATGCCCACAAGGTTGGTGAGCAGCACGAGTATGTGCTCTGAAATCCACCAGAACGTCCAAGCCTCGGCACCGCTCTCGAAGGTAGGATTTGTAAGGTCGAGCAGCAACTGCCCCGGCAGCAGGGAGCCGTCGCGGCCAAGCTCGCCGGGGCTGAACCACGCATGAGCGAAGCCTGCCACCACGAGCACGCCGAAAATTATGCCGGTATATGCCAGCAGTTTCTTCAGCACCTTGCTGAATTTGCCCGACATGAGCAGGTCGAGATTGATCTCCATTCGGCGGAAAGCTCCGCCTCTATGCCGTCTGTGAATATTAGCCATTGCAAGTGAAATTATTTCGGTGTGCTACCTCTTTTTTCTTGAGGCCATCCATGCTGAATGATACTTATTACTTCTTTCTGCGGTATTTTTGATTCCGAGCATTGGGTTTATCAGGTATTGTCCGCTCCAAAATTCCGGCTTCGACCAAATCGTAGATATATTTCTTTCGATTATCAAAATGATCTGTTACACCGGCTCTGATGAGAATTTCTTTTCTACCTCGTGGTACTGAGCAAAAGTTTCGGATGTCTTGTTGCTTCTTAGTAAGCACAATTTTAGGAAGCGGGTCGGTATTTGTTTGTTGTGGGTCGGTGTTCGGGTCGGTATTTGCTTGTTGTGGGTTGGTGTTCGGGTCGGTATTTGGTTGTTGTGGGTCGGTGTTCGGGTCGGTATTTGGTTGTTGTGGGTCGGTGTTCGGGTCGGTATTTAGTTGTTGTGGGTTGGTGTTCGGGTCGGTATTTGGTTGTTGTGGGTCGGTATTTAGTTGTTGTGGGTCGGTGTTCGGGTCGGTATTTGGTTGTTGTGGGTCGGTGTTCGGGTCGGTATTTAGTTGTTGTGGGTCGGTATTCGAGTCGATATTTAGTCGTTGTGGGTCGATAGCTTGCTTACTTTCTGACGAAGTTCGATGGCTACCCCTCGGTATCGTGATGACAAACTCATTGGAGGCATGAGTTATCTCGTTATGGCTGCCGATGCCATTTGAGAACACTGCATTGGGGTCGTATTCCAAAGCGCGGCGTACACCGCTTCCGGCTCCGGTATATGGAAGAAGGTAAATGGCGTTTGTAAAGAGAAACATATTTCGAGGCATTGATGTGCCATTCTTTATGTCCTCTACAGTCAGCCCATTTGGAAGTGTGCCCGGACTATGTATCTCAACACGATTGTCAAATATGAATATGCGTATCGGAGATTTGATATTCAGCGAGCGGTGTACGAGTGCGTTGACCGTATATTCAATAAGGCTCTCATATGGAATCTCCAATTCGCCTATTGAATTGAATTCACGCTCAACTTGCACTTTACGCAGATTTCGTGTAAAGAAATTCATTATAGCCTTGAACTGATGGAGGATATTTCCCTCAATCTCCATGTCGTGCATTTTGTCGCGGAATTGTGTTCCCCCGACAGAATTACCAAGGAAACTTATGCACTTGGCTGTCATAACGGGAAGCCAACGCTGGGTATATTTACCAAACAACAACATGGCCGCGACAGTCATCTTGCCATCAGGTCGGATAAAGCGAAGATTACGGAGCAAGCGTTCAATTGTGGAGCCTTTGATTACGAACTCTGCCATTTGGTCGAGAGTGTAATTCTTCATATTCAGTTCATCGACCTGCTTGCCTTTGAATACAGGCGCAAAGCGGCTCATCAAATATAATTTGATTGTATCCGAATCAAGATCATCGATTGTTGCACCGGCGACTGTCGCTTCGTCCGGGTCGAAGTTTCCACATTCGCTCATCATCTCGGCAAGTTCGGCATTGTCAAATACTTTCCTTTTGTCTGCGCCATTCTTAATCCATATAACACCTTTGTTGTCGTGATACGGTTTATTTTTTCCTTCCGGAATTGTGGCTACAACAACAGCACCTCCTTTAGTGGAAATGTTCTCAACATCGATTAGAATATTGGGGATTACATTTTCTGCCGCAACATTGGCAAGAAGATTGGTAGTTTCTTGCAATTCCGTGTACGACAAAGCGTTTACTTCACCTGTCTTATCATTTATTCCGATGATAAGTTTTCCTCCATGTGAATTGCTGAACGCTACCATTTCACAACCGATGTCATATCGGTCGTGGGCACGTTCCTTAAACTGAACCATCCCGGATTCAGCCATGTCACGCATTTGTAAAAGTTCCGCCTCTGTCATATTTGCAAATTTACGCAAAAAAGATGGATTTAAAAAAAATCTGCCAAGAGCGTTGTATTTTAACATTGCTGTGCCAAGATTTTGCACATGTGTGTGGCTAACTTTGCCTGCGAAAGCCATATCGGCTTTCCTCGGAACACTCTTTAAATCATTACTACTATGTCTGTAATTATTATGGTACTCTGCTTCTTTTCATTTCTCGGTCAGGCTCTCAAAGACGGCGGGAAGGTGTAGCGGGTTCTAAGAATAACACGGATTGTGAATGCTGCAATCAGGGTAGCCAGGCAGTATATGCCAAGATGTGTCCAAGTCCACACCTCGCGGGAGCCCGTGATTATCAAGCTCAGATGCCGGATGATGGGGTGTGAAACAAACAACAGCGCCGACAATTGTCCGAGATAGAGCAGAGTAGTGCGCAGCACTCCCGGGATAAATGTTGAGAGCCAAATAGCAGCTGGCGGCCACGGTAGCGAGCTGAGCAACCATGCCGCAGGGTGTGGTATGATGCTTAGTGTAACAGCCAAGGCAAGCGTCAGCGCTCCACACGTGTGCCACGTGGCTGAATTAAGAACCAAAGGATGCCTCGCAAGGCATATCCCGAGGGAGAATACCGGCAGTGCTATAAATAGGTTGACCCGCAGCTGCCCGAGGATTGCCGACTCGGGGCCGGCGATGGAGGCAACGATATATTGCACAATCAGGCACAATGCAGAGCCGACGAGCAGGCTTCGGCTTGAGGCTCTGTGCCCGACGACATAGTAGAAGAGGTATAGCTCTATGGCGAGTCCGAAATACCAGTATGGGCCATAAGCGATATTGTCGAGCCAGTCGGGATGTAAGTGCGTGAGGAATAGCTGAGTGAGCAAGAATTGCTTTGCGGTGTGAAGTATTGTGCCGCCCTGTGCAATGCTGATTAGTGCGAATATTAGCAGCCCCGGGGTGAGTAGCCCCCATATTTTTTTAATCGTATGGCGGAAATAAACGGAAAAAGAAGGCAATCCGTCGGCGTATTTTTTTGCAAGACCGTAGCCGCTTAAAAATACGAAAATCTCCACACCATAATGACCGAGAAATGATATGATTGTCCATAAGGCTGCAATTGCTCCATGGCTTAGATTCGTCCAAAACTCAGAGAGATTTGAGGTGGAAAACGTAAACTCGTTTTCGATTACTCCATTGAAATGGCAAAAGTTGTGCATGACAATCGCTATGATTGCCATGCCTTTGAGGATGTATGAGCTTTCTTTGCTGAGTTCAAATTTCATCAAACAGAGAGTTGGAACAGATGAGAACGCTTGAGAGCAGCGCTATAATTCAAGCAGAACAGAACAAAGGTACGCTTTTTTTGAAAAAAATGTATAATGCGGCGCTAAAATATTGCTTTAATCCCCCCCAATCCGTCGGATTACTCGTGCGGGATTTCCGGCTACGATTGTGTTGGGCTCTACATCGTGGGTGACGACACTTCCGGCACCTACCACTGAGTTTTCGCCAACTGTCACTCCGGCAAGTATTGTAGCTCCGGCACCTATCCATGCTCGGCGACAAATTCTCACGGGCTTGCAGGTGATAATCCACCGATTGTCGAGGTCGTGATTGTTGGAAATCAACCGGACATTGGCGGCAATCATCGCCTCGTCCTCAATAGTAATCCCTCCGGCCGACATCATCAGGCAACCGGACATGATTACTACGTTTTTTCCTATTTTCACTTGGTTGAAACGAACCCCGCTCAGGGGAGTATTTATACGACTCCCTTCACCCATTTCAGGGAATAATTCCTTTACCAAGGCATCGAAGTCTTCGGTCGCAGGCATCGTGTGATTCAGCTTAAAAAGAGTCTGCATCTGCTGCTTTGCCAACGCAGCATCTTCTGCCGAAGGGTGCGCGCAATCTATTCTCACTTCGTGAGCGCTTTCGCGATTACTCACTTCCTCCATGTTCAAAACTTTGATGTCCACTCTTTTATTTCCGCGTCGCTCTTGCCATTCATAAGCATGCCTTCGCCGAACGACAGGTCGGGATACTGTTCTTTGAGCTCCTTCTCGCTGTTGATGATGTTTCTTCCGCCAGAAGTCATGAACGGCACTATGGTCTTGCCTTGAAGATTGTTGTTTTCGATGAATGTGTTGATGATGGTAGGATGGGTGTTCCACCAGTTGGGATAGCCGATGTAAACGACTGAATACTCCGACAAATCCGTTACAGAATCTTTCAGAGCCGGGCGGAACGAGCGCTTGTGCATCTCCACGTAGCTGCGGCTGAGGCTGTCGGTCCAGTCGAGGTCGGCTGAGGTATATTTTACGGCCGGAGCAATTTCATAAATATCAGCACCGACAATCTTAGCTATGCGTTTTGCGGCTGCTTCAGTTGTGCCCGTTGCCGAGAAGTAGCATACGATCGCTTTCTCATTTGATTTCATATCTGACGAATTATTAGTCCGGCTGCATGATGTCAGTGGCAAGGCCGCAGCCACGAATATCATCAGCAATTTGCATATCATTCTCATCGTTAGTTGGTTTTATATCTTATCCATAATGTGCCGTTGGCGAAGCGCTCGACGCTTTCCAGCGATAATTTTACCGGCATACGGCTCATGTCCGCGATGCCATCGAAAAGAGCTGTCTGTCCTTTGCGTCCGTCGATACCGGGAGCAAGCAGGAGGCTCACTTCGTCGATAAGTCCGG
>JAMPHP010000001.1:890739-977961 GCA_023663365.1 Muribaculaceae bacterium
CATCTGACTGTTAATCAGAGGGTCGTTGGTTCGAGTCCATCTTGAAGCGCAAATACAACAAAACAGAATTCTTGCTTCAATAGCTCAGTCGGTTAGAGCATCTGACTGTTAATCAGAGGGTCGTTGGTTCGAGTCCATCTTGAAGCGCAAGACTTTAAAGCCGGAGAACTGCCGCAAGGCAAAGCATCCGGCTTTTTTTGTGCCCTTGCGCAAGGGATCTTTTCGCCGCGGGGGATCTCCGAATCCCCCGCAACACTACTGTGGGGTTTCTAACCCTGGAAAGGTGATGATGGCTCTTTCGCCTTTCCTGTTTTTTTCGCCGCGGGGGATCTCCGAATCCCCCGCAACACTATTGTGGGGTTTCTAACCCAGGAAAGGTGAAGATGGCTCTTTCGCCTTTCCTGGGTTTGGAAACCCCACTGAAGTGGAGTGGCGGATTCGGAAATCCGCCACGGCAACAAATCCGCCACGGCGGCAATTTATAATTTATAACTTATAATTTATAATTTATAACTCATAACTCGAGCGCAGCCCGATGCTCCAGGTACCACTTCACGGTGCGCTCGAGCCCTTCCTCGAACTGCAGCGAGGGCTCCCATCCGAGCTCATCGCGGAGCTTGCGCGAGTCGATGGCGTAGCGCAGGTCGTGCCCCTTGCGGTCGGTCACATAGCTTATCAAGCTGAGGCTGTGCCCCTCGGGATTGCCGAGCAGACGGTCGGTGACACGCACGAGCGCCTTCACTAGGTCGATATTCTTCCACTCATTGAAACCGCCGATGTTGTAAGTCTCGCCCGGCTTTCCACGATGGAAAATCAGGTCGATGGCACGCGCATGGTCCTCGACATAGAGCCAGTCGCGCACGTTCTCGCCCTTGCCGTAGACCGGCAGCGGCAGCCCGCGGCAGATATTACGGATGAAGAGCGGGATGAGTTTCTCGGGATATTGGTTGGGACCGTAGTTGTTGGAGCAATTGGTGATAAGCGTGGGCATACCGTAGGTGTCGTGGTAGGCGCGCACGAAGTGGTCGCTCGACGCCTTCGATGCCGAGTAGGGCGAGTGAGGGCGATAGGGCGTGCTCTCGGTGAAGAAGTCCTCGCCGTAGGCAGTGCTGCCGAAGGGCGAGGGCACACCCTCGGGGCGCGTGATCTCGAGGGCGCCATAGACCTCATCGGTCGAGATATGGTAGAAGAGCTTGCCCGCGTAGCCCTCGGGAAGCGCCTCCCAGCGCTCACGGGCTGCCTGCAGCAGCGCCAAGGTGCCCATGATATTTGTGTGCGCGAAAGCGAAAGGGTTCGTTATAGAGCGGTCGACATGACTCTCGGCGGCAAGATGGATGATGCCGTCGATGGCGTGCTCGCGCACGATGGCGCGCATGGCCTCGAGATCGGTGATGTCGGCCTTGACGAAGGTATAGTTGGGGCAGTGCTCCACATCGCGCAGATTGTCGGGATTACCGGCGTAGGTGAGAGCGTCGACATTTACGATATTGTAGTGTGGATATTTATTCACCAGCAGGCGCACCACGTGGCTTCCGATGAAGCCTGCGCCGCCCGTAATCAAGATGTTCATATCTGTGCGGAGTTTTTATCGAGGATTGAAATACAGCGCCTGAGCGAATCGGTCCAATAAGGAATTTCGATGCCGAAAGTGCTCTTCACAAGGCTCTTGTCGAGCACCGAATAGGCCGGGCGCACGGCCTTTGTGGGAAAATCGCAGCTGCGGCAGGGCGATATCACACAGCCGCCGTGCCCTGCCATGGCGGCGATGACGCGGGCGAAGTCGAACCACGAGCACACGCCCTCGCCCGAGTAGTGGTAGATGCCCGTGCTGCCGAGCTGCCGCCGGGCTATGATAGCGGCGATGGCATCGGCGAGGTCGCGGGCATAAGTAGGCGTGCCCACCTGGTCGAAGACCACCTTGAGCGCCGGACGCGAGGCCGTGAGGGCGAGCATGGTGCGCAGGAAGTTCTTGCCGTACTCGCTGTAGAGCCACGCCGTGCGGATGATGATGGCCTTGGCACCCGAAGCCGCCACGGCCTGCTCGCCAAGCAGCTTGGTGCGGCCGTAGACGCTCACCGGCTCCGTGGCATCGGCTTCGGTGAGCGGCACATTGCCGGCACCGGCACCGAACACATAGTCGGTGGATATATGGATAAGCGTGGCACCGCGCGCGACGGCAGCTCGCGCCAGATTGGCTGCGGCTCCGACATTCACGGCGTATGCCGCCTCGGGCTCGTCCTCGGCGAGGTCGACGGCGGTATAGGCGGCGCAGTTCACAATCACGTCGGCATCGACATCCTCCACCATGGCATCGACGGCACCGGCATCGCACACATCGAGGGCGGCGCGGTCGGCAAAGAAATAGCGGTCGGCGGCAGTGGGAGCCGCCGCCACACTGTCGCGCAGGCAGCGTCCGAGCTGCCCCGAGGCACCTGTCACGAGCACATTCATGGCTTTGGGTCAAAGTCAAAGGGCGAGTCGAAATTGCGCAGCAGCGGATGCCGGCGGTCCTTGTCGCTGAGGATGGCACTGTCGAGGGCTATGCCCCAGTCGATGCCGAGCGAGGGGTCGAAAATCGAGATACCACCCTCCGAAGCGGGGTGGTAGTAGTTGTCGCAGCGGTACTGTACCACTGCCTCGTCGCTCAGCACCGAGAAGCCGTGCGCGAAGCCGTGAGGCACGAAGAGCTGCAGCTTGTTGGTGTCGGTGAGCTCCACGGCGAAGTGGCGCCCGTAGGTAGGCGAGCCCTTGCGCAGGTCCACCACCACATCGAGCACACGCCCTGCCACACAGCGCACGAGCTTGGCCTGTGTGAAGGGCGGTCGCTGGAAGTGCAGACCGCGCACCACGCCGCGGCATGAGCGACTCTGATTGTCCTGCACGAAGTCGACGGGCCCTATCAGCTCATCGAACTCGCGGCGCGAATAGCTCTCGAAGAAGTAGCCGCGCCCGTCGTCGTGCACTCGCGGGCGCAGGAGCACCACGCCCTCTATGTCGGTTTTAATCAATTCCATATCTTTTCCTCATCGGCAATCTTCATTAGGTAGCGCCCGTACTGGTTGGCGAGCATAGGCCGCGCAAGCTCGCGGAGCCGGTCGGCATCGATCCATCCCTTGCGGTAGGCTATCTCCTCGAGGCAGGCTATCTTAAGGCCCTGGCGCTTCTCAAGCACCTCTACGTAGATCGATGCCTCGGCCAGAGAGTCGTGCGTGCCGGTGTCGAGCCACGCAAAGCCTCGCGGGAGGGTCTGCACGCTGAGCTCTCCGGCGGTGAGAAACTCCTGATTTACCGATGTAATCTCAAGCTCGCCACGGGCCGAGGGGCGGATAGCGGCCGCCACATCCACCACGCGGTTGGGATAGAAGTATATGCCGGTCACGGCGTAGTTGGAGCGCGGATGCGCGGGCTTCTCCTCTATGGATATGCAGCGCCCCTCGGCATCGAACTCGGCCACACCATAGCGCTCGGGGTCGTCGACACGGTAGCCGAATACCGTAGCTCGCCCTGCCTCGGCATCGCTCACGGCACGCGCGAGCATCTGCTCGAAGCCCGCGCCGTAGAAGATATTGTCGCCCAGCACAAGGCACACGGCATCGTCGCCGATAAAGTCGCGCCCGATGATGAATGCCTGCGCAAGGCCGTCGGGCGACGGCTGCTCGGCATAGTGCAGGCGCAGCCCGCACTCGCTGCCGTCGCCGAGGAGCCGGCGGAAAGCGGGCAGGTCGGCGGGAGTAGAAATCAGAAGTATGTCGCGTATGCCCGCCATCATAAGCGTCGACAGCGGGTAGTACACCATGGGCTTGTCGTAGATGGGCAGCAACTGCTTGCTCACCCCCTTGGTGATGGGATAAAGGCGGCTTCCGCTGCCGCCGGCCAATACTATGCCTTTCATGCGCGTGGTTGATTGAACATTCACACAAAGTTACACATTATTCCTGAATAATTGTCAAAGCGGCTCTACTCTTCGCAAATTATTTGTGCCAATGGATTTTTTCGCTTAACTTTGTTATAATATAAACATCCCGACACGTTTCCACCCCGACACCATACTCAATGAAGCGATTTTTCACCATACTCCTCGTGCTGGCAGCCATCGCCGGCGCAATAGGCGCCAAAAGCGCCGACGAAGCACGCAAAGACAGATTCGCACGTAAGCTGCACACCTTCAACGCTATCGTCAAAGAGCTCCACACCAACTACGTCGACACCCTCGATGCCACCGCCATCATGGATAAGACCATCGACGCGCTCCTCTACCAGATCGACCCATACACCGAGTACTACCCCGCCGACAACCAGGACGAAATTCTCTCGATCTCGCAGGGCAAATACGCCGGCATCGGCTCGATAATAAGCAAGCGTGGCGACACCACATACATCAACGAGCCTTCGTGGGACTCCCCCGCACGCAAGGGCGGCCTCCGCGCAGGCGACGCAATCCTCGCCATCGACGGCGTGGACATGGTGGGCGCGAAGGTCGATGTCGGCGATGTGAGCAAGCGCCTCCGCGGCCAGGCCGGCACCGAAGTGCGCGTCGACGTGCGCCGTCCCTACTCTCCCGACTCCGTGATGAGCTTCACCATCACTCGTGCCGAGATCAAGGTAGACCCACTCCCCTACTACGAGCTCGGCGACGACGGCATCGGCTACATCCGGCTCACCACCTTCAACGAAAGCAGCTCACGCAAAGTGCGCGAGGCGCTTCAGGACATCCTCGCACGCCCCGGCGTGAAAGGCATAGTGATAGACCTCCGCTCAAACGGCGGCGGCCTCCTCGAGAGCGCCGTGCAGATCGCATCCAACTTCGTGCCCAAAGGCACCGAGATTCTGCGCACCCGTGGCCGCGACGCACGCGACGAGCGCATATACAAGACCGTCGGGCAGCCTCTCGACACCAAGGTGCCCCTGGCGATACTCATCGACGGCGGCACAGCTTCGGCTTCGGAAATACTCTCCGGCTCGATGCAGGACCTCGACCGCGCCGTGGTCGTGGGCGAGCGCTCCTACGGCAAGGGCCTCGTGCAGACTACCCGCCCCCTGCCCTACGACGACATCCTCAAGATCACCACCGGTCGCTACTACATCCCCTCCGGCCGCCTCATCCAAGTGCTCGACTACTCGCACCGCAACCCCGACGGCTCGCCCGCACGCGTCCCCGACAGTCTTACTCATGAGTTCAGCACCCGCGCTGGCCGCATCGTGCGCGACGGCGGCGGCATCACACCCGACGTCACCATCAAGCAGCCCGAGCTGAACCGACTCATCTACAATATCGTGGCCGACAACTGGGCCTACAACTACGCCACACGCCACGTGGCCCTCAAGCCAGAGCCCGGCCCCTCCGACAGCTTCGTGGTCGGCGACAGCATCTTCGCCGAGTTCAAGGCATTTATCGACCCCGACAAGTTCAAGTACGACCGCCAGTGCGAGACAGGCCTCAAGTACCTCCGCGAAGCAGCCGAGGCCGAAGGGTATATGACCGACTCGGTAGCAGCACAGTTTGAAATCCTCGGAGCAATGCTGCGCCACGACCTCTCGCACGACCTCGACATCAACCGCGACGAAATAGTCCGCATCCTCGACGACGAACTCGCTTCCCGCTACTACTCCGACGCCGACCGCGTGCGCCGCTCCATCCGCGACGACTCAACCCTCACCGAAGCCCGCAAAATCCTCCTCGACCCCGACCGCTACTCCACCCTCCTATCCCCCGCCAAAGCAGGTAAGTAGCCCTACGCCGTGGGGGATTTCTTGCTGCGCAAGCGCCAAAGGCGATGACATTTCCCGCCGCGGGGGATCTCCCTATCCCCCGCAACCCTACAGTGGGGTCTCTTGCTGCGCAAGCGCCAAGGCGATTACCAAACCCGGGAAAGTCAGAAGCGGTGACCAACCCCGGGAATAGTTCCTTCCCGCCGCGGGGAGGGGCTTCCTCGCCGCGGGGGATTTCCCTATCCCCCGCAACCCTACAGTGGGGTTTCCAAACCCAGGAAAGTCAGAAGCGGTAACCAAACCCGGGAATAGTTCCTTCCCGCCGCGGGGAGGGGCTTCCTCGCCGCGGGGGATTTCCCTATCCCCCGCAACCCTATAGTGGGGTTTCCCAAACCCAGGAAAGTCAAAAGCGGTGACCAAACCCGGGAATAGTTCCTTCACCTTTCCTGGGTTCGGAGACCCCACTACAGGTGGTGGCGGATAATGAAATCCGCCACGGCGCTACATTCCGCCACGGCGAGGGGGGGGCACCCCCACTCAAAACTCATAACTCAAAACTCATAACTCAGAAAAAATATCCCCGGGATAGCTTCACAGCTCTCCCGGGGCGTTTGTTCTAAGTTCTCTATTATCGACCTGAGGTCGATGCCTTTGATGCTTCGCTTAGCGGAGCATTATTTTTTCGGCCTTGCCGCCTGCTACGCGGATATAGAGGCCTGCTTCGGGGTGAGCTATGCGCTCGCCCTGGAGGTTGAAGTAGATTGCATCAGCAGCGCCCTCGACGGTCACATTCTCGATGCCGGTGTGGATGCCGCCGAAAGTGATGTCGTTGACAGCGGAGCGACGGCCCGTAGCAACATCCTCGGTGTAGTAGGTGAAAGTACCGGGAGCGTCGACACGCACGGGGGCGGTGTAGACGGTGAAGCCCTCTTTGGGTGCACGCATCATGCCGGGAGCGGCTTCGGGAGTCTCCTCCTGGTCGCGGAGAGTGAAGCTGTGGTGCACTTCTATGCCCTCGTCGATGTTCTCAAACGATACATACACATCGTCGAGATACTGCAGCTCGTACTGATTGCCGGTGACAGTCTGGCCATTGGCAGTGATCGAATGAAGAGCTGCGGGCTCGTCGAGAGGAAGATAAGACAGAGGAACAACAGAACGTACACCATTCTGAATATAAACCGCAGCTATCACATTAAATTCTCCTGCAACGTCCGTGCTTGCGAGGCGTACCTTATTATTGAAGGTTACGACTGTACCGTTTTGCACACCGGTAAATGTGCCATCAGTTGAAGGCGTAGCCGCTGTAAACTCGACATTGACAAGCTCAATCACCTTATTTACATCGGCATCTGTTGCAACAGAATAGTTCATCACTGCCGGAACAAAATCACCTTTATTGGTGGCAGCGGTCATGCCTTTCGGTTCTACGATTTCATAAAGCCCATTGTAGTTCGACATCTTGCCTGTCCAGCCTGCAGGAATTATATCATTGTCATTATAATTTTGCGAACCGGCTTTGTTTATGAAAATAAGAACATTAGATTCATTGTCTGTCACATAAATATAGCGGTTTTTATCGCTGTTATATGAGCGTATCGCAGTCACAGTCAGCTCGCAAGCCATCTTGAACTCTACAGAAGTCTCAGCCAGGCCACGCTCGATAAATTTGGCGAGGGTATTGGCCGAAGCATTCACGGTGAGAGTGTACTCTGCCTTTGCGGGCTTGATTGCATCGTTGCCTTTAAATTCAGCGGTAATGGTAGTCTCCCCGTGGTTCTTGACCGTCACAGTGCCATCCTCGGCTACTTCGGCAACGGAGGGCTCGGAGGACTTGAATGTAAGCTGAAGATTACCCTCGTTTACTACTGCAAAGTCGGTGACCTCATCGTCCTGGTCGATAGTCTTGCTTGCAGCAGGATAGGAGAGCGCTGCCACTTCGCGATCGTCATTCACGGTGAGGGTGTACGCTGCTTTGCCTGCCTTGAATGTATCATTGCCGACAAAAGCGGCAGTGATAATAGTGGTGCCAAGGCCTTTCACATCCACTGCGCCATCTGCGGCAACCTTAGCCACATTTTCATCCGACGAAGTGTAGACTACAGTGAGATTGTTGGGGTTGATCAGCTTAGGAGCTTCGAAGCCGGCAACTTTGCCACCCTCATAGCTTGCCTGAGCAAAGCTGAGGCCCGCGGGAGTGCGACCATCATCCTGCACGTAGAGCTGAATATCGGCCTGGGTGCCGGCGTAACATGCAAAACGTTTGGCAGAGAAATTATACTGAAGATATGAGGTAGAGATGAAGTTGATTTTTGCATCTCCCGAACTTGCGATACTAACTGTAGCAGCTGTAGCTTCGTCGTGTGTATTGAGTTTCTTATCAGTAGCATTATACAAATATCCTTCTGTGACGTTATTTACGTAGAAGGTGTATTTATCGCCAACCTTATTGATTGTAACGAGAGCGATTTTCTCTGACGGATTCTCGATTTGACCGTCAACAATCGAAACAGACTCTTGCATTCTATAGCCGTCGGCTTGATCGGCCATTGCGACACCCTTCTCTGTGCATACAATCAGTGCTTCAGCACCATCGGTGAGGTCATTGATGTCGGTCAGAAGTACGTAGGGCTTCGGATTGGGGTCGACTACGGTAAGTGTGTATTCTGCCTTACCGGCCTTAAATTCTTCGTCGCCGTCAAACGATGCAGTGATTGTAGTAGTACCTTTGCCAACAATGGTAACAGCACCTGTTGTAGAATCTACGGTGGCAACGCGAGTCTTTGAGGAAGTATAGGTCACAGTCACATTGTGTTCATTTGTGAGCACAGGTGCGGTGAATTCCTCGCCGAGATTGACATTATACCTTGCTTCGGGGAAAGAAAGGTCGGGATTGGGGAGGTCAGTGTATACAACCGTTATTTTTGATATAAATGCGCGTTTACTTGTCGTTCCTATTGTAATAGACTCTAATACATCTGCGCTTTGAGACAAATCAATGGTAGTCTCAGCTTCAGTCGTCGTTGGAGTTATATCGTACGAATTTCCGAGTATCGTAACACTCAACTTGCTCACATCAGAGCTGTATGTCATTGATGTGATTTTTACAGCCGTCGGAACCTTTTTATAGTCCTCGTTGAAATTTAAAGTTATTGAGCCGGTTTTCGAGCTAGTTCCCAAGCGCAGACCTCCTTTTTCTTTATAATAACAGAACCTGTAGTCGAGAAAGTCGATATCATAGGCACCGATTCTGTTTGAATAAAGGTTTTAAGTTGGGTCGTTGTAGTCACTGCTTGGCCTGAATTTGACCCCGTCAAAAAGCCTACGGAGAATTCTTCCGCCCACGCTCCGGTGACCCCGAGAGTGAGGGCAAGGAGGAGAAGAAGTAAAGATTTTTTCATAAGAAAATGAAATTGAGAACGTTGAATATGTGATTTGATTTGTTTTTCCGGAATTCTGTTGTGTATTCTATTATGCACAAATAGCCACTGCAAAATTAAACATTATTTTGCATTTACCCCCCCCTAAAACGTTAATCTTACTTAAATGTTTGTAATGTAGGTTTATTGTGCGGTGGATGCCCTTAATCGTAGTTGACCCGCAACGCGGGTCTTCAAGACCGTAGCCTTGGAGTGGAAGCTCGAAGAGCGGACACCCAAGGTACACGCCAACATTCTAATTTTAAGACCCCTATCAAGGGGTCGCAAGACAGACCGCCTACGCGACTCACCCCCCCTGACAGGGGTGCTTATATTATATAATATTGATAACATGAGGTTTACACCCTGCGGGCTCCAACCTCACGCTATGATTGCACGACCTGCAAAGGCAGGTCTCCTGAGGTCAAGAGCCTTCACGCCGCGGGGGATTTGGATGCCTCACGCCGCGGGGGATTTCCCTATCCCCGCAACCCTATAGTGGGGATTCTTGCTACGCAAGCGCCAAAGGCGATGACCAAACCCAGGAAAGGTAGCATCGAGGTGTGAACGTGATAATAGTTCCTTCCTGACTTTGGTCATCGCCTTTGGCGCTTTCCCGCCGCGGGGGATTTCCCTATCCCCCGCAACCCCTATCGTGGGGTTTCCAACCCAGGAAAGCCAGAAGCAGGGCGGTACACGCGGAGAGAAGTTACTTCCTTCCTGGGTTTGGAAACCCCACTGCAGGTGGTGGCGGATAATGAAATCCGCCACGGCATACCGCGCCGCGGCATAACATCAATCCGCCACGGCATAACGGCCGCTACGGCGTCAAGCCTGCAGTCGCTGCAGGAGCTCGGCGGCGGTGAGGCCGTGGTGCGGGTGTCGCCAGCCGGGAGCGAGCTCTGCCATGGGCAGAAGCACGAAGTCGCGGAGGTGCATACGCGGGTGCGGCAGCGTGAGGCGGGTGTCGGAATATGCGAGGGTGTCGACGGCTATGATGTCGATGTCGATCTCACGATCGCGGTAAGAGCCGTCGGGGTTGCGGTGCGGGGTGGCCGAAAGGCTGCGCTCTATGGCCTGTGTGGCATCGAGGAGGCTGTGGAGCCACGGCACCGAGGTGGGGTCGCCGTTGATGTCGATGGCAAGCCCTTGGTTGAGATATGGGTTGGCGGAGAGGTAGCCCCACGGCTCACTCTCCACTATGGTGGAGCATCGCACCGTGCCTGCTCCGAGCAGGGGGTGCGAAACGATGGCGGCGACCGCCCGGGCAAGGTTGGCCCGGCGGTCGCCGCTGTTTGTTCCGATATTGATGTAAATCAAAGTTATGAGTCGAGTTATGAGTTTTGAGTTATGAGATATGAGTTAAATGCTCTTACGCGAGTTCTCACACTCTTCCTCTCACACTCTTATTCTCATTCATTTACTCACGCCGCTTTAATCGATGGTTCGCGACACCTCTTTTTCCTCGAAGCCTTCGATGAAGTCGCCGACTTTGATGTCGTTGTATCCCACGATGGAGATACCGCAGTCGAAGCCCGAGAGTACTTCCTTGGCATCGTCCTTGAAGCGCTTGAGTGAGCCGAGCTCGCCGGTGTAGCGCACGATACCTTCGCGGATGAGGCGCACCTTGCAGCCACGCTTGATCTTGCCTTCACGCACGAGGGCACCGGCGATGGTGCCGACTTTCGACACGTGGAAGGTCTCGAGCACCTCGGCCGTACCGATGATTTCCTCCTTGATTTCGGGAGCGAGGAGGCCTGCCATGGCATCCTTGACTTCTTCGATGGCCTGGTAGATCACCGAGTAGAGGCGTATCTGCACGCCATCGCGCTCGGCGGCACGGCGGGCTGCCACAGAGGGTCGCACCTGGAAGCCGATGATGATGGCATCGGAAGCGGCAGCCAGAGTGACGTCGCTCTCCGAGATTTCGCCCACTGCCTTGTGGAGCACGTTGATCTGGATTTCCTCGGTGGAGAGCTTGATGAGGGAGTCGGAGAGTGCTTCGATGGAGCCGTCGACGTCGCCCTTGACGATGATGTTGAGCTCCTGGAAGTTGCCGATAGCACGGCGGCGGCCGATATCCTCGAGGGTGAGCATCTTGGTGGTGCGCAGACCCTGCTCACGCTGCAGCTGCTCGCGCTTGCCGGCGATTTCGCGTGCCTCCTGCTCTGTCTCGAGCACATTGAAGGTATCGCCTGCCGTGGGGGCGCCGTTGAGGCCGAGGATGAGGGCGGGAGTTGCGGGTCCGGCCTCCTTGATGCGCTGGTTGCGCTCGTTGAACATAGCCTTGACCTTGCCGTAGTGGTTGCCGGCGAGAATCACGTCGCCCACGTGGAGCGTGCCGTTCTGCACGAGCACGTTGGCCACATAGCCGCGGCCCTTGTCGAGCGACGACTCTATGATGGTGCCCACGGCGCGGCGGTTGGGGTTGGCCTTGAGCTCGAGGAGCTCGGCCTCGAGGAGCACCTTCTCCATGAGCTCTTCCACACCTATGCCCTGCTTGGCGGAGATGTCCTGGCTCTGGTACTTGCCGCCCCACTCCTCCACGAGGTAGTTCATGGCTGCGAGCTCCTCCTTGATTTTGTCGGGGTTGGCGTGCGGCTTGTCGATCTTATTGATTGCAAACACGATGGGCACACCTGCTGCCGAAGCGTGGTTGATGGCCTCCACGGTCTGGGGCATCACATTGTCGTCGGCTGCCACGATCACAATCACGAGGTCGGTGACCTTGGCACCACGGGCACGCATGGCCGTGAATGCCTCGTGACCGGGGGTATCGAGGAAGGTGATGTGGCGACCGTCGGCGAGCTTCACGCTGTAGGAGCCGATGTGCTGTGTGATACCGCCGGCCTCGCCTGCGATCACGTTTGCCTTGCGGATATAGTCGAGCAGCGAAGTCTTGCCGTGGTCCACATGGCCCATCACGGTCACTACGGGCGGGCGGCTCACGAGGTCCTCCTCGCGGTCTTCCTCCTGGTGGATGGCATCGGCAACCTCAGCCGAGACATACTCGGTGGTAAAGCCGAATTCCTCGGCCACGATGTTGATGGTCTCGGCATCGAGGCGCTGGTTGATCGACACCATCACGCCGAGGTTCATACAGGTGGCGATTACGTTGTTGACGGGCACATCCATCATGGCTGCAAGGTCGTTGGCGGTCACGAACTCGGTGATCTTGAGCACGCGGCTTTCGGCCATTTCGGCCTGCTGCGCCTCACGCTCGCGCGAAGCGTTTGCCTCGCGCTTCTCCTTGCGCCACTTGGCACCCTTCTTGAGGTTCTTATCCTTTGATGTGAGGCGTGCGAGGGTTTCCTTCACCTGCTTCTGTACATCTTCTTCGCTCACCTCGGGTGTGGCGGGGCGAGAGTTCTGACGGCCTTTCTGCTGCTGGCGGCGATTGTCGGCACCGCCCTGGCGGCCCTGGTTGCCGCCCTGATTGGAGCCACCTCCGCGACGGTTGTCGCCACCGCCTGCGGGGCGCTGGTCGCCACGGCCTGCCGACTGGCCTGCCTTCTCGATGTCGACCTTCTCCTTGCCGGTGATGCGGCGGCGCTTCTTGCGGTCAGCCTCGGCACTGCTCTGGCCGGGGCGTGCGCCGCGGCGCTCGTCCTTCGATTTCTTTTTGGGGCGGGTGTTCTGGTTGAGAGCGTCGAGGTCGATCTTACCCACGATGTTGAGCGAGGGTGCGGGCGAAGTGCGCTCTATGGTGAAGATTTCGGCCTCCTCCTTCTTGGGCGCTTCGGCAGCGGGTGCGGCGCTTTCGCTTGCCGGCGCTGCGGGTGCGGGCTTGACAGGAGCTGCAGGAGCTTCAGCTTTGGGCTGCTCGGCAGGCTTGGGTGCCACCACCTTGGGAGCCTCTGCCTTAGGCTGCTCGGGAGCCTTCACGGGCTCGGGCTTGGGAGCCTCGGCCTTGGGCTGCTCGGGGGCTTTCACAGGCTCGGGCCTGGGGGCCTCGACTTTGGGCTGCTCGGGAGCCTTCACGGGCTCGGGCTTGGGAGCCTCGACCTTGGGCTGCTCGGGGGCTTTCACGGGCTCGGGCTTGGGAGCCTCTGCCTTGGGCTGCTCGGGAGTGCGCACTATGGGGTTGCCCTTGGCATCGAGCTCGAGCTTGCCGAGGATGCGGGGCTTCTGCGCGGTGGTGTAGGAAGTCTCCACGGGCTCTGTCGAGGGAGCCGGGGCGGTGGTCTTCGCGCGGTTTTCCTTGCGCTCGGTGGTTATCTGGGAGGAGCGGTTCTTGAGGTCTTTGTCGCTCTTGAACTCACCCATCAGGATAGCCACGACGTCGTCCTCGACACGGGTGTTGGGGCTTTCGTCGATGTTGATGTTGCGTTTGCGCAAAAATTCGATAACGGTCGGAAGCGACACGTTAAGGTCTTTTGCAATCTTGCTTATTTTAGTTTTCGCCATATACGTTTTTGTGGATTATGAATTATGAATTATGAATTAAGAATTGAGGGGCGCGGCATCGAGGCGGCGCCATAATCCATAATTCACTATTCCTGCGGGGCGTCCTCGGCCATGGGCTCCTCTTCGGCGGCGGGCTCTTCCTCGTCCTCGTATTCGCGGCGGAGGATTTCGAGCACTTCGTCGATGGTGTTCTCCTCGAGGTCCGATTTATCGACCAGCACGCTGCGGGGAGTGTTGAGCACGCTCTTGGCGGTGACGCAGCCGATGTTCTTGAGGGCGTCGATCACCCATGCGTCGATTTCGTCGCGGAAGTCGTCGAGGTAGATATCGTCCTCGTAGACCATCTCGGTGTCGCGGTACACGTCGATTTCGTAGCCGGTGAGCATGGTGGCCAGCTTGATGTTGTGGCCGTTCTTGCCGATGGCGAGCGATACCTCCTCGGGGCGGAGGAATACCTCTGCCTTGCGGGCTTCCTCATCGAGGCGTATGTTGGAGATACGTGCGGGCGAGAGGGCGCGCTGGATGAAGAGCGCGGGGTTTGCGGTGTAGCAGATCACGTCGATGTTCTCGTTGCGGAGCTCACGCACGATGCCGTGGATACGCGAGCCTTTCACGCCCACACAAGCGCCTACGGGGTCGATGCGGTCGTCGTAGCTCTCAACGGCGATTTTGGCGCGCTCACCCGGGATGCGGGCCACGGCGCGGATGTTGATGAGGCCGTCGTGGATTTCGGGCACCTCGAGCTCGAAGAGGCGGCGCAGGAACTGCTCATTGGTGCGCGACACCGTGATTTTGGGGTTGTTGTTCTTGTTGTCGACATTTGCGATGACGGCGCGCACGGTCTCGCCCTTGCGGAAGAAGTCGCCGGGGATCGACTCGTTCTTGGGCAGGAGGAGTTCGTTCTTGTCGTCGTCGAGCAGAAGGGTCTCGCGCGACCATGTCTGATATACTTCGCCTGTCACGAGCTCGCCCTCGAGCTCTTTGAACTTATTGTACACAGCCTCTTTCTGGAGGTCGAGGATGCGGCTCTGGAGAGTCTGGCGGAGATTGAGGATGGCGCGGCGGCCAAAGTTCTCGAATATAATCTCGCGGGAGTGTTCCTCGCCGATTTCGGCCTCGGGGTCGTCGTCGGCGCGGGCATCGCTGAGGGAAATCTGGAGGTTGGGGTTCTCGACTTCGCCGTCGGGCACCACCTCAAGGTTCTGGAAAATCTGCACGTCGCCCTTGTCGGGGTTGAGGATCACGTCGAGATTTTCGTCGGTGCCGAACATCTTCGCAAGCACGTTGCGGAACGACTCTTCGAGCACGCTTATCATAGTGGTTTTGTCGATGTTCTTCAGTTCTTTAAACTCAGCGAACTGCTCGACCATATTCGGTTTTTCCTCTTTCTTTGCCATTGGGGAGTATGAAGTATATTGGGATATCGTGTTTTTATTAATTTCAGAATTTAAGATCGTAGCGCACATATTTGCACTCGGCCGAGGTGAGCTTCACGGCCTCCTGCTTCACCACGGGGCGCTTGGCGCCGGGCTCCTTGACCTTCACGGGCACTTCGACGGTGAAGGCCACATCGCGGTCGGTGAGCTCGCCGGGGGCCACTTCGGTGAGCACGCCGTGGAGCTTGCGGCCGTCGCGGGTGAGCACCTCCACGTCCTTGCCGAGGTTTTTGTCGTACTGGCCGCGCACCTTGAAGTCGGATGTGATGCCTGCCGAGCCCACCTCGAGCTCGTAGTCCTCGACATCGCGGTCGAACACACTCTCTATCTTGCGCGTGATGGCGGCGCAGGCATCGATGTCGACACCAGTAGGCGAGTCGATTTCGACGGTGATTGCGTTGCCGGGCTTCACGGCGATGTCTACCACATAGAGGTCGGTGCCGGCTATGGCCTCGGCCACTGTGGTGCTCAGTAATGCTTTATCTATCATATATAAGGTAGCCTTCAAACAAAGAGGAGGAAGCTCCGTGCTCCCTCCTCTCTCGAAGATTTATGCAAAATTAGCGAATAAATGCCTAAAAAGCAAATCACTGCTTCATGGCGGCACCATATTTCACTAATATTAACTTACATTAGCCTTATTTATCATTCAAACTCGATAAGGACAGCGTCGGTGCCCACTACATCGTTGGGCTTGACGAAGATGCGCTTCACGGTGTACTCGCCGTCGGCGGTGACATCGTTCTCCATCTTCATTGCCTCGTAGACGAGGAGTATCTGGCCTTTCTTCACGGCATCGCCGGGCTTCACATCGAGCGAGATGATGCGGCCGCCCATGGGTGCCTTGAGGGTGGGGCCGGTGATGGGCTCCTGGGGAGCGGCTTCAACCACGGTCTCCTTCACTTCTTCCTTGGCGGGTGCCGAAGCCTTGTACTCCTCTTCGCGGCGCTTGCGCAGGAAGGTGTTGGCCACGGTGGGGAGGAGGGCGAGCAGGAGCTCTTCCTCATTGTTCTTTGCCAGGGGCACGTTGCCGTATTCGGGTAGGGTGGGGTTCTCGGGCTTGCGGTAGCTGCTTACGTCGTAGGGCTTCTCTACGGGGCTGCCGGTGATTTTCTCGCGGAAGGCGGGGTCGACGGGCACGGGGGTGTGGCCGTACTCACCCTTGACGAGGCTGATAAACTGGTTGGAGGGGTTCGAGTAGTCGGGCTGACCTTTCTTGCGGTCGAGAGCCACGCTCACTGCCTGCGAGCCCACAATCTGGCTGGTAGGTGTCACCAGGGGCACAAGGCCGGCGTCGCGACGAACCATGGGGATGAGGGCCATGGCGTCGTTGAGGAGGTCGGAAGCACCGAGAGCCTTGAGCTGGGCCACCATGTTGGAGTACATGCCGCCGGGCACTTCGGCGTTCTTCACGATTTCGTTGGGCTTGGGGAAGCCGAAGTACTCCTCGATAGCGTGGCAGGCCTTGAGAAGCTCTTCTTCATTGCCGGCCTTGGCGGCGCTGATGGCGGTGTCGAAGAGGGCGTCGATGGCTGCGGGGAGCTTGTCCTTGAGCGGGTCGAAGGGCTTGGGCATCTGGCCGAGGTCGAATGCCTTGAGCGACTCGCGGGCGCCGAGCAGGCGGGTGCGGATTTCGCCCACAGCCTCCATGTTGGCCTCGATTTCGATGCCGAGCTTCTGGCAGAACACATAGATGAGCTCGATTGCGGGAGCTGCCGAGCCTCCGCCGAACCACCAGATGTTGGTGTCGAGGATGTCCACGCCGTTGAGGATGGCCATAAGGCTAGATGCCAGGCCGTAGCCGGGAGTGCAGTGGGTGTGGAAGTCGACGGGCACGCTCAGGTTGGCTTTGAGCTTGGAGATGATGGAAGCTGCGCGCAGAGGGTTCACCAGGCCGGCCATATCCTTAAGGGTGATGATCTTGGCACCGAGAGCCTCCATCTCCTTGGCCTTGCTCACGAAGTACTCGTCGGTGAAAATCTTCTCGGGCTCGGCAGCCTTCTTGCCGAAGAGACGGCCGAAGAAACCGGGCTTCTCGGCGGGAGCTTCGGGCTTGGGATCCACGGTGTAGCACACGGCGCCGTCGGCGATACCGCCGAGGCTGTTGATGAGCCTGATCGACTCCTTCACATTGTCTATATCGTTGAGTGCGTCGAAGATACGCATCACATTGAGGCCGTTGGCGATAGCTTCTTTGTAGAAGCCCTCGAGCACATAGTCGGGGTAAGGCACATATCCGAAGAGGTTGCGGCCGCGCGAGAGAGCCGACAGAAGCGACTTGCCCTTCATGGCCTTGGAGCAGATGCGCAGGCGCTCCCAGGGCGATTCGTCGAGGTAACGCATCACCGAGTCGGGCACGGCGCCGCCCCACACTTCCATGATGTAGAAGCCGGCGTTCTCATAGTAAGGCAGCAGCTTGTCGATTTCGCCCTGGCTCAGGCGGGTGGCGAAGAGGCTCTGCTGACCGTCGCGAAGCGTAAGGTCGCGGATTTGCAATTTGCGTGTTTCCATCTTATTTACTTGTTAATTAATGGATATACGGTGTTGTTTCGTCTTTTCCCTGCAAAGGTAATCTTTTGTTTTCAATTAAAGAAATTATTCCGCAATTATTTCACACCTTATAAAAAAGTGTGCCCGGCACATCGCTGCCGCAAAAAAATTGTGTAAATTTGCAGCGTCTACATTAATCAAAGAGAATGAGATACGAATACGACTATCTGGTGATAGGCTCGGGCATTGCAGGCATGAGCTTCGCCCTTAAGACCGCCGCCACCGGAGCTCGTGTGGCTCTGGTGTGCAAAACCACCCTCGAAGAAGCAAACACCGCTCTGGCACAGGGCGGTGTGGCTTCGGTTACCAACCTCGAAGTCGACGACTTCGACAAGCACATCCACGACACTATGGTGGCCGGCGACTGGCTCAGCGACACAGCCGCCGTAGAGAAGGTGGTGCGCGAGGCGCCCGCACAGATCAGGCAGCTCGTGGACTGGGGCGTGGACTTCGACAGGAACGCCGACGGCAACTTCGACCTCCACCGCGAAGGCGGCCACAGTGAGTTCCGCATCCTCCATCATGCCGACAACACCGGCTTTGAAATCCAGGAAAGCCTCATCCGCAAGGTGAAGGAGCACCCCGGCATCGACATCTTCGAGAACCACTTCGCCATCGAAATCATCACTCAGCACCACCTCGGCAAGATAGTGACCCGTCGCACTCCCGACATCACCTGCTACGGAGCCTACGTGCTCGACATTGCCCGCGGACAAGTCGACACCTTCCTGGCTAAAATCACCGTGATGGCTACCGGCGGCGTGGGAGCCGTCTACCAGACGACCACCAACCCTCTCGTGGCAACCGGCGACGGCATTGCCATGGTCTACCGCGCAAAAGGCACCGTGGCCGACATGGAGTTCATCCAGTTTCACCCCACCGCCCTCTTCCACCCCGGCGACCGCCCCTCGTTCCTCATCACCGAGGCCATGCGAGGCTACGGCGCCGTGCTCCGCAACCTCCGCGGCGAGGAGTTCATGCACAAGTACGACCCGCGCCTGTCGCTCGCTCCGCGCGACATCGTGGCACGAGCCATCGACTCCGAGATGAAGCTCTACGGCGACGACCACGTGTACCTCGACGTGACACACAAAGACCCCGAAGAGACCCGCCGCCATTTCCCCAACATATACCGCAAATGCCTCTCCCTCGGCATCGACATCACCAAGGACTACATCCCCGTGGCACCGGCCGCACACTACCTCTGCGGCGGCATCAAGGTGGACCTCAACGGTGAGTCGAGCATCAAGCGACTCTACGCCTTGGGCGAGTGCTCGTGCACCGGCCTGCACGGCGGCAACCGTCTTGCCTCCAACTCGCTCATCGAGGCTGTGGTATATGCCGACGCCGCCGCACGCTATGCCACCGACGAGCTCGCTCACCTGAGCATACGCACCGACGTGCCCGACTGGAACGACGAAGGCACAAGCCACCCCGAGGAGATGGTGCTCATCACCCAGAGCATACGCGAGGTGAACCAGATTATGGGCACATACGTGGGCATCGTGCGCTCCAATCTGCGCCTCGACCGCGCCTGGAACCGCCTCGACATCCTCTACGAGGAGACCGAGCGCCTCTTCAAGTGCTCGAAAGCATCGCGCGAGATCTGCGAACTACGAAACATCATCAACGTCGGCTACCTCATCATGCGCCAGGCCAAGGAGCGCCACGAGTCGCGAGGCCTGCACTACACCCTCGACTATCCGCCCGTCAAAAACTGATTTACCTTATCATGAAAAAACTCACCGCAATCCTCGCCACCGCCCTGATAGCGGTGTCGGCGTCCGCTCAAGCACTATCGCCTTCCACAACATGGCACTGGGATAAAGGCACTATCGTGATCGACACTCCCGCCCGACCCGCCGGGCAGACTCACGCCGTAGGCCTCGCCACCGAGCCGCTGCCCGTGGTGCGCGTGGGCTTCGTGGGCCTGGGTATGCGCGGCCCGAGCGCCGTCAACCGCTTCTGCCACATCCCGGGCGTGAGCATAGTGGCGCTGTGCGACTACGATGAAGCTTCGGCCGAAGCCTCGCAGCGCTTCCTCCGCAAGGCGGGTCTGCCGCCGGCTGCCGTATATTCAGGCGAAGAAGGCTACCGCGAGCTGTGCGAACGGCCCGACATCGACCTGGTGTACATCGCCACCGACTGGGACCACCACTACCCCGTGGCGCGCGCCGCACTCGAGAGCGGCAAGCACGCCGCCGTGGAAGTGCCCTCGGCCATGAACCTCGAGCAGTGCTGGGGCCTGATCGACCTCTCGGAGCGCACACGCCGCCACTGCATGATACTCGAGAACTGCTGCTACGACTACTACGAGCTCAACGCCCTGGCAATGGCACAGGCAGGCGTGTTCGGCGAGCTCCTCCGTGCCGAAGGCGCCTATATCCACAACCTCGACCCCTACTGGGATGCCTACTGGAAGTCGCCCGCCGACCCCGACAGCCTCGGCTGGCGCCTTAAATATAATATGGAGAACCGCGGCGACCTCTACGCCACTCATGGCCTCGGCCCGGTGGCACAGTGCATGGACATCCACCGCGGCGACCGCTTCACCACCCTCGTGGCCATGGACACCAAGTCGGTGCTCGGCCGTGAGCACGTGGAGAAGCGCACAGGCCGCCCATGCCCCGACTTCCGAAACGGCGACCACACCACCACGCTCATGCGCACCGATGCCGGCAAAGTGGTGGAAATACAGCACAACGTGATGACGCCTCAGCCCTACAACCGCCTCTTCAAGCTCACCGGCACCAAGGGCTACGCCACAAAGTACCCCGACGAAAAAATCGCCCTCGACAAAGGCCAGCTAATAGCAAGCGGCGTCACACCGAAGATGGACGACCTCTCATCGCACGGCTTCCTCCCCGAGGCTGAGTACAAGGCTCTCGTCGACCGCTACCGGCACCCTATCATCGAGCGCTACGGCGAGCTCGGACGCGAGATGGGCCACGGCGGCATGGACTTCATGATGGACAGCCGCCTGGTGTACTGTCTGCGCCACGGCCTGCCGCTCGACATGGATGTCTACGACCTTGCCGAGTGGTGCTCCCTGGCTGAGCTCGGAAGCCTCTCGGCCGACAATGGCAGCGCTGCCGTAGCCTTCCCCGACTTCACCCGAGGCCACTGGGCCGACATCAAAGGCTACCGCCACGCCTACGCCGCTCCCGAGGCCGAGGAAGAAGCCGACCGCGCAGCAAAAGCCTACACCGAAGCCGCCGTCGCCGACTGCAGCGCACGCAAGCTTTGGGAGGCCTACGACAAAGCCCTCGCCAAGAAAGGGCGCCGGGCAGCCAACGCCATAGCCGACAAAGCACGTCGCTGATTACATCTACGCTAACTAATCGCCCCGAAAATTGTTATACTCTTCGGGGCGACTTCGCGCACCCGTATAACATCTATAAATATGTCTGATTTTAATCTCAACGATATCAAAAGCCCGGCCGATATAAAAGCAATGTCGGTCGACGAGCTCAAGGTTCTTGCCGCCGAGATGCGCGCGGCTCTTATGAAACGTCTTTCGGCACGCGGCGGCCACGTAGGCCCCAACCTCGGCATGGTCGAGGCTACAATAGCGCTGCACTACGTGTTCGATGCGCCGACCGATAAAATCGTGTTTGACGTATCGCACCAGAGCTATCCCCACAAGATGCTCACAGGCCGTATGCAGGCCTACACCGACCCCGGGCACTACGCCGACGTGACTGGCTTCACCGACCCCGACGAGAGTCCCGACTACGACCTCTTCTCAATCGGCCACACTTCCACCTCGCTCGCCCTCGCCTCGGGCCTTGCCAAAGCCCGCGACCTGCGGGGCGGACACGAGAATGTGATTGCCGTGATCGGCGACGGCTCGCTCGGCGGCGGCGAAGCCCTCGAAGGTCTCGACTACGGCTCCACCCTCGGCACCAACTTCATAGTCATCGTCAACGACAACGACATGAGCATCGCCGAGAACCACGGCGGCCTCTACGCCGACCTGCGCCTGCTCAGGCACAGCAACGGCACCGCGGAGCCGAATGTATTCCGCTCCTTCGGCTACGCATACCGCTATGTGCACTACGGCAACGACCTCCGAAGCCTCATCGAGGCCTTCCGCGCCGTCAAAGACATCGACCACCCCGTGGTGGTGCACATCAACACCATGAAGGGCATGGGCCTGCCCGTGGCCGAAGCCGACAAAGAAGAATTCCACTACACCGGACCTTTCGACCTCAAGACCGGCACGCCCCTGCGGCAGCCGGCAGCCGACTGCGCACCGGCCAGCTACACCGACATCTTCGCCGACCACATCCTCACGGCCATGAAGGAGCCCGGCAACAATCTCGCCGTGCTCACGGCAGGCACGCCCGGTGCCGTAGGCTTCTATCCCTCGCGCCGCCGCGAAGCAGGGCGCCGCTTCATCGACGTAGGCATCGCCGAGCAGATGGCCGTGGGCATGACGGCCGGCCTGGCTAAGGGTGGCATCCGACCCGTATTCGCCGTTGTCTCAACCTTCCTCCAGCGCGCCTACGACCAGCTCAGCCAGGATGTGGCCATCAACAGGCAGCCCGCAGTATTCGTGCTCTTCCACACCGGAGCCTTCGCCATGACCGACCGCACGCACCTCGGCTTCTTCGACATAGCCATGATAAGCAACATCCCGCGCATCAACTTCCTGGCGCCCACATCGAGGCAGGAGTATCTCGCCATGATCGACTGGGCCGTGAAGCAGACTGCGCAGCCCGTGGTGGTGCGCACGCCCGGCGGCAAAGTTGTCGACGACCCCGCGCGCGAAATCCTCAGCGACTACTCCACCCCGCGCTATGAGCTGGCCCGCAAAGGCGAGCGCATAGCCCTCATCGGTGCCGGAAACTTCTTCTACACCATGCAGGAAGCCGCCGACATCCTCGCTGCCCGAGGGCACAATCCCACAGTGGTAAATCCGCGCTGCCTCTCGCAGCTCGATACTGCCACGCTCGACACCTTCCGCGACTACGACGTGCTCATCACCGCCGAAGACGGCATTGTCGACGGTGGTTTTGGCCAAAAGGTGGCCGCATACCTCGGCGATGCAAAGGTACGCACCCACTGCCTCGGCCTGCCCAAGGACTTCCCCGATGGCTATCGCGCCGCCGACCTCATCCGCTCTTGCGGCCTCGAGCCCGGGCAGATTGCCGCGCTGGCCGAAAAGTAGTCATTTGGGCTGAAGGGCGTTGATGCGCATCAGCGCACCAGTGCCCTTCCGGCCCACACCAGAAGCACGCCCGCAAGCACACTTGCCGCGAGATAAAGCGCAGCCATGAGCCAGCGCCCGTTGGCAGCCATGAGCCACAGCTCATTTGCAAGCGAGGAAAACGTGGTGAAACCGCCGCAGAACCCTACGGCGAGCAGCACTCCCGCCTCACCCGATATTATCTGCGTGCGCTCCATCAGCCCGAATACCAGGCCTATGATGAAGCACCCCACGATATTAACCGTAAACGTGGCCAGCGGCAACTCGCTCACAAGCAGTCGCCCCACCAGAAAACGCAGGCAGGTGCCGAAAAATCCGCCGAGTCCGGCGATAAGCATCATCTTTATCATGATGCAAATTTACGCATTTTTTCGGCAGGAGCTTCAAGGGTGCGTTTGTGCCATTTTAGATAAAAAATATCAAAGCCGAACCGCCGTAGGCCCGAAAAGTGTTATATTTGCACAGCGTTAACGTAATTGCATGACATGAAACCGATATTACTACTTGTCTCTGCCGTGGCTCTGATGTGCCTGTCTGCTTGCAGCGGAGGGGCACGCTACGACTCTGAGCTGTGCGAGGAGCTCTCAGTAAAGATTGAGCGCCGCGACTCCATCACGCAGAAGGAGTACACCGACATGATAGGGCAGAACGAGGCCATCCTTCGATATCTCATAGAGCAAAGCAAGACCATTGCCGACGAACCCAGCGACGAGCGCAACGGCTCGTGGCGCACTCTTCTTGCCGATCCTGAGTATATGGAGCGCTTCAGCTATATGTTCACCCTCGGCTCGGCGCTGTATCAGGCCGATGTCGACGGGCGTCTCGACAGCCGTAACAAGGAGCTCTACCGCAATCTCGATAAATACAACCAGGAGCTCGCCGACTACTCCGACATGGGTAATTGACCGCGATGGAGGCGCTTGAATTTGCCGCAGAGGTGCTTGCGGCGCTACCCTACGAGGCCAATGAGCAGCAGGTGGCCGTGGTGGCCGCGCTTGCACGCTTCTGTATGCCCGAGGCCCGGCCGGAGAGTGTGTTTGTGCTCAACGGCTATGCCGGCACGGGCAAGACATCGCTCACCGGTGCCCTTGTGCGCACCCTCGAGGCTCACCGCCGCGAGGTGATGCTGCTCGCGCCTACCGGGCGCGCAGCCAAGGTATTCAGCGCCAACTCCCAAGGGCACGCAGCCTATACAATACACCGCAAAATCTACCGTCACAGCCCGGCCGGCGCTCCGGGTGCCTACTCTGCTCCGCTACCTGCCGAGAACCGGCATCACGACACCATCTTCATCGTCGATGAAGCCTCGATGATAGGTGCGGGTGAGCCCGGTGGCACAAATCTCCTCGACGACCTCGTCACATACGTCTACGCCGGCGACAACTGCCGCCTGATTCTCATCGGTGACACCGCACAGCTCCCGCCCGTAGGCTCCGACCTCTCGCCGGCGATGAACCCCGACATACTCCGCTCCATGGGGCTGAAGGTGACCCGTGCCACGCTCACGGCCACAGCGCGCCAGGCTGCAGGCTCGGGCATTCTTTTCAATGCCACGAGGCTGCGACGCACCATGGCAGCGATAGCAAGCGCCCCCGAGGGTGCGCCAATGCCCGTGCCAAAGCTGCGTCTCAAAGGATTCGCCGACATCGAGGCCGTGAGCGGCGAGGACCTACCCGAACTTATATCGCAGTCCTACTCGCGCACTGGCTCGGCCGATACCATAGTGATTACCCGCAGCAACCGGCGTGCCACCGACTTCAATGCCGGCATCCGCACCGAAGTGCTCTACCGCGAGGAGGTGCTCACTCCCGGCGATATGCTCATCGTGGCTCGCAACCACTACTTCACCCGCAAAGTGCCCGGCATAGATTTTGTGGCAAACGGCGATATCCTCACCGTGGAGAAAGTCTTTGGCACGGAGGTGCGCTACGGTATGCGCTTCGCCGATGTGCGCCTTGCCATGCCTCCGGCGCCTTGGGCCGAAGAGGGTGACGACGGTCCGGTGTTCGAGGCCAAGATTATGCTCGACACCCTTACCGACCCTGCCGCAACAATATCGCAGGAAGCATGGAACCGTCTCTACTATGCCGTGCTCTCCGACAACGAGCGCTACGGCGACATGAGCATCGACGACCGCCTGCGGGCGCTCCGCAACGACCCCTACTGGACCGCGCTTCAGGTGAAATATGCCTACGCCATCACATGCCATAAGGCGCAGGGCGGCCAGTGGGATACCGTATTCGTCGACCTCTCCTACATCCCCGAAGACGCTTTCGGCCTCAACCTCTACCGCTGGTTCTACACCGCCGTGACTCGCGCCCGCACCAAACTCTACCTCATCGAGCCCCCGCAAGAGCTGATGGGCTGAGGTGCAGCGCACAATAACCCCAGGAGACCTGCCTTTGCAGGTCGTGCAATCTTAGCGTGAGGTTGGAGCCCGCAGGGCGTAAACCTCATGTTATCATCACTATATAATGTGCACCACCCCTGTCAGGGGGGGTGGGAGTCGCGTACATGGCCCGTCTTGCTACCCCGATACCATTACTTTCGGTGGACCTGACACACAGGAAAGTAAGGGAAAAAGTAGTATAGAAAGTCAAATAAGTGGTATAGAAAATAAGAAGAGTGGTATAGAAACCTCAATAAGTACTACAGAAAATGCAAGTAGTGATATAGAACCGCGCAAAAGTAGTATAGAAACATGTTGTCCTCATCCGATTCAGTGTCATCACCGTCAGAAACAAAAATAAAGAAACTTTTAAGGATAGATGATTCTTTAACTATTATAGAAAATCCAAGGAATTTTATGTACTTTTGCATATTGACTCAGCATCAACGGTTATGGAGAAATCTGCAACATTCAGCATAGAATCTCTCAAGACTTATCGTGAGGGTAAACGGCTTGAAGTAAAGTCGGCCAAGGGCGGTCTGCCAAATTCCCTTTGGGAGACGTATTCCGCTTTCGCCAATAGCGATGGCGGCATCATCGTGCTCGGTGTCAAGGAGCGCGAGGATGGCTCGTTGCTGACAGAGGGTCTGAAAGATGCGCATAAGTTGCTGAAAGACTTTTGGAATATGGTCAACAACCGTCAGAAAGTGAGCAGCAATATCCTCACGGATTCCATGGTTAAGATTGAGGCCTGCGAAGGCAAGGATGTGATTGTGGTCCGTGTTCCTCGTGCAGAACGCACCACAAAGCCTGTGTATGTTGGTTGCGACCCTCGCAGTGGCAGCTACCGCCGCAACGGCGAAGGCGACTATCATTGCTCTCTGGATGAGGTGTCGCTGATGATTCGCGATTCTTCGCTGGTTAGCGACGACAGCACTTTGCTGACACAATTGGATTACTCGGTGTTCTGCCCTGATACCATCCGTGCATATCGCAATATTTTCAGCCTGACACATCAGAATCATCTTTGGAACCAAGAAGATGACATGATGTTTATGCGCCGAATCGGGGCTATGCGTGAGGATAAGGATACGGGCAAGTTCTGCCCGACGGGTGCCGGTCTGCTGATGTTCGGCTACGAATACGAAATCTCAGCGGTCTATCCTAACTATTTTCTTGACTACCAGGAGAACCGGACCAACGGCATCAATGCCCGATGGACCGACCGCATTACATGTCAGACCGGCGACTGGAGCGGAAACGTGTTTGACTTCCTGCTGAAAGTAATCCCCAAACTTCAGGCAGACTTGAAAGTGCCCTTTGTGCTTAAAGGCAATCTCCGCGATGAGAATACGCCGGTGCATAAGGCTATCAGAGAAGCCATGATAAATATGGTGACAAATGCTGATTTTCATGGGCGTAGAGGTGTAGTAGTAAATAAGGACGCCGACGGCTTCAAGTTTGCCAACCCCGGCACTATGCGAGTCTCGCTCACGGATGCCATTCAAGACAATTCATCGGATCCGCGCAACGGCACAATGTTGAAGATGCTTGCAATGGTGGAATATGGCGAACGAGCAGGCAGCGGGCTGCACCGCATCTTCCACACGTGGGAGACGGTGTATCACTGCAAGCCGACTATGGAGACGTCAAACTCCGGGGGCGTTGACCGCACCGTGCTGCGCCTTAGCTTTGAGGGTCACCAAGCCGACACGGAAGCTATGCGCCGCCTCTATGATGACCCCGATACCATTACTTTCGGTGGACCTGACACACAGGAAAATGGAGGTAGTGCGCCAGAAAGTAAGGGAGAAGGTAAGGGAGAAAGTAATAAAGAAAGCACGCAAAGAATGCAAAGTAAGGGAGAAAGTAATGGAGAACGCGTTGTCTCCCTCCTCAAAAGTAATGGAGAACTCACTTTACCGGAAGTTGCTCAAATTCTGAATCTATCCTTGGGAGGCATTGAGAAAATCGTTCGTAAACTTAAAAGAAAAGGTCTCCTCATCCGCGAAGGCTCAACAAAATCCGGGCGATGGGTTGTAAAGGAATAATCACCTCATTTTAAAATTACAACCCTTCATGTCACCCCTCTAGTGCGGGCTTTGCTGTCGGCTGTCAAAATAGGCAGGCGGGCGGGTCGGACAAATATGGCGGGTCGGTATAAGTCATATTTTTTTCGTATATTTGCAAGCTAAACGAAGAACATCCACCTATATGGCTGATATACTTGACAAGGACGGCCGGCCGGTGAAGCGAACCGTGCTCGATGCCGACGATATTATGGATCTTGCAGCGCCTCTGCAAGGCCACCGCAAGCTCGTGGAGCGCCTGATGCACTGGCTTGAGGTGGACCGCGTGAATGAGGTACACTCCAAGTACTTCGACACTCCCGGGCCGGCTTTCGTGAAGAGTCTGCTCGAGGATTTCGATGTGAAGCTGCGTGTCGACAATGAAGAGGTGCTCGCTTCGTTCCCCGAAGGTACGCCTTTTATCACAGTGAGCAACCACCCCTTCGGAGCTCTCGACGGCATTGCACTCATAAAACTCGTCACCACCTACCGACCTGAATACAAGGTGATGGTGAATATGATTTTGAACCATATCTCCGCCATGCGCCCCAACTTTATCGCCGTCGACGCCCTCGCCAGCGACGACCCGGCCAAGAAAGCGGTGTCGATGCGCGGCATCAAGGAGGCCATCATGCAGGTGCGCCGCGGCAGGCCGATGGGCTTTTTCCCTGCCGGGGCTGTGTCGAAGCTCAACGGCCGGTTCAGGCTCGAGGACCGCGAGTGGCAGCCTACCATCGTGCGCCTCATCAGGCAGCTCGATGTGCCCGTGGTGCCTATATTTTTCCATGGCAGCAACTCGGCCATGTTCAACATCCTCGGCGTGCTCAGCTGGCAGCTGCGCACACTCCGCCTGCCCTCCGAGGTATTCCGCAAGTGCCACTCCACACTCCACATCTCTGTGGGCGAGCCTATCTCGGTGGAGGAGCAGAAGCTGCATCAGGGAAGCGACGAGGAGTTTGGCAAATTTCTGAAAGACAGGACCTACGCTCTCCGAAAATTGAAATAAAGAGGATTGCAGATGAACGCACAAGTACAGCAAGCAAAGCAGCGCTTCGGCATCATAGGCAACGCTCCGGCACTGACGGCGGCCGTGGAGCGCGCAATCCGTGTGGCTCCTATCGACCTTTCGGTGCTCGTGACCGGCGAGAGCGGCACCGGCAAAGAGTTCTTTCCCCAGATCATCCATGCCTACAGCCCCCGCAAGCACGCCAAGTATATCGCCGTGAACTGCGGCGCAATACCCGAGGGTACTATCGACTCCGAGCTTTTCGGCCACGAAAAGGGCGCCTTCACCGGTGCCGTCGATGCTCGCAAGGGCTACTTCGAGGAGGCAAACGGTGGCACCATATTCCTCGACGAGGTGGCCGAGCTGCCGCTGACCACTCAGGCACGCCTGCTGCGTGTGCTTGAGAGTGGTGAGTTCATCAAGGTGGGCTCGAGCACGGTGCAGCGCACCAACATCCGCGTGGTGGCCGCCACCAATGTCGACCTCATACGCGCCGTGGCCGACGGTCGATTTCGCGAAGACCTTTACTACCGCCTCTCCACAGTGCAGATACACATACCGCCGCTGCGCGACCGCGGCTCCGACATCAAACTGCTCACACGCAAGTTCACCGCCGACTTCGCCGAGCGCTACCATGTGCCCGAGGTGAGCTTCAGCCCCGATGCCGACGATGCTCTCCGACACTACCGATGGCCCGGCAACGTGCGCCAGCTCAAGAACGTGGTGGAGCAGGTGGCACTCTTCGAGGGTGGCAAAGAGGTAGACGAAAGCACCCTGCGCAGCTATCTCCCCGACATCAGCGCGAGCTACATGCCCGTGGCCGGCTCAGCTTCGGCGCACAGCTACGAGCGCGAGCGCGAGATGCTTCTGGGCATGGTGTTCAAGCTCAGGCAACGCCTCGATGCCATGCAGGAGCAGCTCGACAAGCTCGAGAACCGCGACGATGGCACGGCACACATCCTTGGCCGCACGCCCGTGCTTGAGGAGCCAAACTACCCCACCTCACTGGTGGTGTGCCCGCGACCCCCGGCCGAGCTGCCGGCTCAACCCTCGGCGCCGTGCAGCGACACCAACTACTCCGAAGTGCTCGACACGCCCCCCTCGCTCGAAGATAACGAGCGCGAGCTCATCCGCCGGGCCCTCGACCGGAACGACGGCCGGCGCAAGGCTGCCGCCGTGGAGCTCGGGATCTCGGAGCGTACTCTTTACCGTAAAATCAAGGAATATGACCTCGAATAGACACATACGCCTATGGGCCGTGCTGCTGGTGATTGCCACGGCTGCGCTGTCGGCATGCCGCATAAGCGTGACCATGAACGGCTCCATGCTCGACTACAATATCTACCACACGGTGCGTGTGTCGGACTTCCCTATCCGCGCGGCGCTGGTGTATCCGCCCCTGCAGCAGATGTTCGAGAACACTCTGCTCGACTATATCGCCAAGAACACGCGCCTCCAGACCACCGACGGCGCCTCCGACCTCGAGATTGAGGGCGAAATCACCGGCTATAACCTCACGCCACAGGCTGTCACCGAGAATGCCTACGCCTCGCAGACGCGACTCACAATATCGGTGCGCGTGAAGTATATCGACAACCGTCAGGAGGGCAATGATGTGGACCAGACATTCAGCGCCTACCGCGACTTCGACTCCTCGGAGATGCTTACCGACGTGCAGGACGAGCTCTGCGAGCAGATCAGCAAGGAGCTCGTGGACCTGATTTTCAACGCCACCCTCGGCAACTGGTGATACTATGGACAAGGCTACACTGACATCGCTGCTCGAAGATGCCCTCGCCCTGCCCGATGGCAGCGCAGCTACCGACGCCATGCGGGAGTCGCTCGGCAAGGCCGCCGGTGAACACCCTTACTTCGGGGCACTCACGCTGCTGCAGCTCAGGCACATGCCCGAGGCTTCCGACGAGGAGGTCGAGGCCCTGCGCCGACGGCTCGCCCTGCAGTGCCCCGGACGGCGGACTATGGCCTTTGCCGCATACGGCGACGACTGGGCACGCTTCTACCCCGAGGCCGAGGCACCGGCTCCGCAGGACACCGTCGACGTAATCGACACCTTCCTGAGCACCTACGGCTCGTGCTCGCCCGAAGAGGAGGCACTGCTCGAGCGCATGATATTCAACCCCACTCCCGACTATTCCGAGATGCTCGCCCGTGAGGAGCAGGAGAGCCTGCCCGAGCCCGACGATGCGCCGGCCGACAGTCAGGATGCTCTAATCAACGCCTTTATCCGCGACCGCCATCCGGCAGCGCACAGCCCCTCGCTCATGCCGGAGCCGGCCGAGGCCGCTGCTGCCGAAGCCGAGCCCGAGCGCACCCCGATTCCACGCCCCGAACACTCCGACGACACCCTCCTGAGCGAGAGTCTTGCCAAAATTTTCATAAAACAAGGCAGATATGAGCGCGCTTACGAAATTATATCGGGCATAAACTTGAAATTTCCAAAAAAAAGTGCTTACTTTGCAGACCAATTGCGCTTTCTGCAAAAATTGATTATGAACCGGCGCCGTATCGAGGGTCTTGATGACTCCGGCGTCACTGAAAAATAAACACACTCTTAAAACTATGTACGTAGTCATTATCATTTTGACTGTTATCGTTGCCGTACTTCTGATCGGCATCGTTCTTATCCAGAAATCCAAGGGCGGCGGTCTTTCGTCGCAGTTCGGCGGTGCCGGCTCAGTGATGGGTGTCCGCCAGACCAACAGCTTCCTTGAGAAAGCCACATGGACTCTCGTGGGCGCGCTGGTACTTCTTTCCATCCTCTCTGTGTACACAATGCCCGGCCGTGGCGATGCCACCCAGCTCCGCACTCAGCCCGTGGCCGCTCCCGCTGCCGCTGAGGCTCCCGCAGGCCAGTTCGACACTCCCGCCGCCACACTTCCCGTGGCCGAGACTCCTGCCGAAGCTCCCGCACCTGCCGAGGCTGAATAAGTCCGGAACGCTTTTTTCTTAATATGATATCAAGTGCGTCATATCCTGCTCAATGCGGCGGGATATGACGTTTCGCAGCTACTTATGACACGAAGTGATTTTGAGATAATGGCACCTGTAGGGTGCTACGAGTCGCTTACGGCAGCCATTGCCGCCGGTGCAAATGCAGTGTACTTCGGCGTGGAGGGCCTGAACATGCGCTCACGCTCGAGCGCCAACTTCACCCTCGACGACCTGCGCCGCATAGCCTCGCTCTGCGATGCCGCCGGCGTGAAGACCTACCTCACCGTCAACACCATAGTCTACGACGAAGACCTCGCCAAGGTCGACGCCGTGGTTGCCGCCGCTGCCGAAGCCGGCATCTCCGCAATTATCGCCAGCGACATCGCCGTCATTGCCTGCTGCCGCCGCCATGGCGTGGAGGTACACATCTCCACTCAGTGCAATATCTCCAACGTCGAGGCCGTCCGCTTCTATGCAACCTTTGCCGATGTGATGGTACTCGCCCGCGAGCTCAATCTCGAGCAGGTGCGCGCCATCGCCGATGCCATCGAGGCCGAGAATATCACCGGACCGGCAGGGCACAAGGTGCGCCTGGAGATGTTCTGCCACGGCGCCCTCTGCATGGCCGTGTCGGGCAAGTGCTACCTGAGCCTCCACCAGATGAACTCGAGCGCCAACCGCGGAGCCTGCACGCAGATATGCCGACGCGGCTATGAAGTCACCGACCTCGAGACCGGTGACCAACTCGCCGTGGAGAATAAATATATAATGTCGCCCAAGGACCTCAAGACCATCCACTTCCTCGACCGCATGGTCGACGCCGGCATCACAGTGTTCAAAATCGAAGGCCGCGCCCGCGGGCCGGAGTACGTCGATATTGCCGTGCGCTGCTATTCAGAGGCTCTCGAGGCTATCTGCGACGGCACTTACGATGCCGCCAAAGTGGCAGGCTGGGATGAGCGACTGGCAAAAATTTTCAACCGCGGCTTCTGGGACGGCTACTACCTCGGGCAGCGCCTCGGCGAGTGGTCGGGCAAATACGGCTCGTCGGCAACACGCGTCAAGCAGTATGCTGCAAAGGGTGTGAAGTACTTCTCGCGCCTCGGCGTGGGTGAGTTCTTCATGGAGGCCGGAGAGCTCTGCGTGGGCGACGAGGTGGTAATCACCGGCCCTACCACAGGCGCGCTGATACTCACCCTCGACGACATCCGCGTGGGTGGCCGCAGTGTGGAGAAAGCCGTCAAAGGCGACTCTTTCTCCATAGCCGTACCGTCGAAAATCCGCCCGGCCGACCGCCTCTACCGCTGGCTACCGACGGGAACGGAAGATAAAAAAAGTGTAAACAAAGGTTAACGAACGCTTATTTTTTGCATCGATGCAAAAATCGCATTATCTTTGCCTTTGCAAACATAGGAAGATTTTACATAGAATTACATTAATTTAGAAGCAAGACAATCAAATACATAAGTGAATCATAGGTTAGGATGCAATTGCCTGCGACGGGTAGTTGCATTTTTTTGTTTTTTTATGTACCTTTGCCTCACATTTGTGATTCAATATATTATACCATGAACTTTATCAAGTCTACATTTCTTGCCCTGGCTCTGTGTGCCCTCCCCGCAGCGGCGGCCAACAGCTACGGCATACCTCAGGAAATCCCCGACGGCAACATCCTGCACTGCTTCGACTGGTCGGTATCTCAAGTAAAAGAAGAGCTCCCCGCCATAGCCGAGGCCGGCTTCGGCGCCGTCCAGCTCTCGCCCATGCAGGGCAACTGCGCCAACAATGCCGAGTGGTACTACGCTTATCTGCCCTACGACTTCGCAATCCGCTCAGGCGGTGTCGGCAACAAGGCACAGCTCAAGTCGCTATGCCAGGAAGCCGACAAGTACGGCATCAAAATCATCGTCGACGTTGTGGCAAACCATATCAACGGCTCTTCGGCCTACCGCGCTGCCAAGTGGAACGATACCAAGTACTGGCACTCCCCCACATGGAAAGGCATCAACTACAACGACCGCTACAGCATCACCCACAACAACCTCGGCGAATACCCCGACATGAACTCCGAGCACGCCGATGTCCGCGCAGCAGTGGCAGCTTTTATCCAGGAGCTTAAAGACTGCGGCGTGAAAGGCATCCGCTGGGATGCAGCCAAGCACATTGGTCTCCCCTCGGAAGGCTGCCAGTTCTGGCCCGACGTCACTCTCGACGGCCTCTGGCACTATGGCGAGATACTCGACGGCGCCGTCAACGGCTCGTCGAACAATGCCCTCATGCTCGAGTACACCAAATATATATCGGTGACCGACACCCCCTACTCCAACACCCTCCTCAACGCCATCCGCGGCGGCAATGCCACCACAGTGTCGGGCGGCTACAACAACAACGGCCTCGACACCAAGAAGCTCGTCTACTGGGCCGAGAGCCACGACACCTATGCCAACGACGGCGGCGCAACCAAGAATGTGAGCCAGGCCGTGATCGACCGCGCATGGGCTCTCTCCGCATGCCGCGCAGGCGCAACCTCGCTCTACCTCTCGCGCCCCTTTGAGAAAGAGCGCACAAAAATCAAGATGGGCGTGAAGGGGTCGACCAACTTCAAGTCGGCGCACATCGCCGAGGTCAACCATCTGCACAACGCCATGGGCGACACGCCTGAGTATATGGCCGCAGCCGACGGCGTCACCGTAGTGACCCGCGCCGGTGGCGGTGCCTGCATCGTGGTCGGCAACGGCTCGGCACGCACAGTGTCGGTGCCCAACGGCGGCTCATACCTCCCGGCCGGCACATATACCGACCGCGTGGCCGGCGGCAAGTTCACCGTCACCGCCTCCACCATCTCCGGCCCCGTGGGCAGCAGCGGCATCGCCGTGCTCTACGATGAGACGGTAGTATCGGCACCCCGCATGGAGTTCACCCCCGGAGCATCGAGCTTCAAGACCCCCACTCTCACCGTGAAAGCCGAGCTCGTCAATGCCGTATCGGGCACCTACAGCATCAACGGCGGCACTGCCGTGGCCGTGAGCGGTAGCGGCGCCACTTTCACCGTAGGCGAAGGCATCACCAAGGGCGACATCACCGTGAGCTGGGAAGCCAAGGCGGCCGACGGCGCCACCCGCACAGGCTCTGTGGTCTATACCAAGATTGACGTGAACGAGGCGCCCGCCAACATGCCCGCCGAGTTCTACGTAATCGGCGAGGTCAACAAAGGCAGCTGGTCGCCCTCCAAGGGCGTGGCCATGGAGCGCAAGGGCGCGCTCTTCACGGTGACAACCACCGTAGAAGGCTACTTCAGCTTCGCCAAGAAGCTCGGCACCGGCTCCGACTGGAACTCTCTCAACGTCGACGGAAACCGCTACGGCGTGGCTGCCGACGCCACCATAGCGCTCGGCCAGCCCGTCTACATCACCCAGATCAACGACCCCAAGGCAATCGGCCTCTCCACATCCACTCCCAAGGGCGAGTACACCATCACCGTGGACTGGAACGACATGTCGGTGACCCTCTCCAAGCCCACAGGCATCGACGCTCCCGAAGTGACCGAGCCCACCGACGCTCCCGTGGAGTACTACACCCTCCAGGGCATCCGCGTGGCTGAGCCCCTCGCTCCCGGCCTCTACATCCGCCGCCAAGGCGCCACCGTGAGCAAAATCCTCGTGAAATAGCCCACCCAACCGAATAGACTAAACCCCGGTGTGATACTCACGCCGGGGTTTATTGTATCTATCTTAGCTACTCTTAGCCGCCTGCGCTCACCGCACGATTTTCATCACCGTGGAGCCTTGGCGGCGGATGTAGATGCCTCGAGAGGGGCTATCAACACGCACACCGGCGGGAGTGAAGTATTCTATCGGGGCGTCGGCATCAGCCGTGGCCGGAGTGAGGCCAAGCACGGGATTATAGAAGAATGATGGCTCGTAGACATCCTCGCCCGAGTGTCGGTTGCTCATGGCGGCGTCGGAGATTTTGATATTCTCAATGCGGAAGGCGTAGGTCTGCAGCACCGGAAGTTCACCGATTGCAAAAGGCAGCTTCAGGATTTTGCCCTTGCCGGGAGCCATAGAGGCACCTTCGAGCGAGAAGCAGAAGAGGCGCAACTTTCGTGGGCCGATAGAGCGTACTTCGGCATTGAAGCCGAGCGCGCGCCCTTCAAAGACTGGGGTTTCGGGGGTGAAGCCGTCGGGGTACTCGATGTCGAACTGTACGGCGCATAGCGGGTCGTAGCTGTCGAGGATTACGACGAGATTGCACTGCTCATCGCCCGAAGCCGGAGCAGAGGCATCGAAGATGAGCTCGTTCGGCGCGAAGCGGACGGCCCACACGTCGATGTCTACCATCCGTCGCTCGGGGTCGTTGGAGTAGATACTCATCCGTGATGAAATCTCGCCCTCGGCGGTGGAAGAGCATTGCACCGGCACCGTGGCCGACTCCCACGGGTCTATGGTGAGCGGGAGCGTGGCACCGTGGATGAGCTCGCCGCCGCGGTCGCCGTCGAACACTATCCGCTCGATGACCAGAGGCGAACTGCCGTAGTTCGATAAGGCGAGTTCGGCGGTGGCCGTGGCGGTGACGGGAGTTCGACCCAGCGACAACTCCGCCGAGCCTATGCCGAGAGCAGGGTACGAAATCGACACCGTGCCGGGATATATGGCCGACAGTACATCGGTCACCACACCTCCGACCACCGCCGGGAGCACGGCCTTGCTCGGAGCAAGACTCGCCGACGAGCTGCCTGTGAGGCGCAGGCTGAAAGAGGCCACCTCACCGTCGTGCCCGGAAAAAGGCGCGTCGGTGAGCGAGAAGCATGTAGCGTGCAGGCGATTGCCACGGCACACTGCCGTGACGGTGTGGTCGGTGGCGCGCCCGCTCAAGGCGAAGCTACCGTCCACATACTCCACGCTCTCGGGGAGCTCGAACTCGAGCGTAAAGCCCGACACCGGGTCCATATTGGACATCGACACCGGTATATGCACCGTAGAGTCGCAGATGCCTTCCACATCACCAAGGCGAACTTCATTCACGGCGTAAGGCTCGGCGATGATGCGCAGCACGTCGCTGCCGGAGGTGCTGTTGCCCGAGAGCGTGGCTGTGGCAGAGAAGGTACCGCGCTCTTCGGGAGCGAATGTGAGCACACAGTCGGCACTTTCGCCGGGGCCGACTGTGAGCGGAAGCACTCCCGGAGCCGCGGAGAGGGCGGCATGGCTGAAGGCGATGCCGTCGATGATGAGAGGAGTCGTGCCCGAGTTGTGCACGGGCACGGCCATGGTGTAGGCTGAGCGGATAGGCACACGGCCGAAGTCGTAGGCACGCCCGGCGGGGAAGTCGGCCTGCGCCGCATCGACAGAGAAAGTGAACGGTTCTGCCGAGCAGCCCACCTCATTGCCTTCGATGTCGGTGGCTTTCACCTGCGGCGCTATGGTCAAAGCGGCCGGGGTGTCGGCAACACACAGTGCGACCCTTGCCACCTCTCCATCACCGGCGGCGATGGGGAGCATGGAGGGCGAGAACAGCAGCAACGTGAGGGAGCCGTCGGAGCGCGTGCCGGCCGTGGCCGTGAGAGCGGCGGCTCTCCCGGTGGCCGAAGCGGCCCCCTCGGCCACTGAGGCAAGCTGCCCCAGGCCGGGGAATGTGACCTGAAGTGCGCCGACGGGAGCGTCGGAGCTGAGGCTTATCACCAAGGTAGCCTCACTTCCGGGCGCACCCGTGCCGCTCACCGCCGCAGTTATGCTGTGGGCCGATGCCGGGAGCGACATCGCCACTGCCACGGCGGCGAGAAGAAGTCGGATGGCGGTAATCTTCATCACTTCACAATCTTAGTTCCGTTGACAATGTAGATACCGCGCGGCAGGCGCTCAAGAGCTTCGGCATCGTCGGCGAGCTTTATACCCAGGGGGGTGTATACGCCCGCGGGAGCTGCGGTGTCGACAGATACCGAACCCACGCCGGTCGACTGATTGCCCTCTACGGCAAGTACATTTGAGCCGTCGGGGGCGGCGAGCTTCACGGCCTTGACAGCGGCATCCGGGCCGAGGTTGAGGATGGCATGGCTGCCGGAGGGCACCGAGAGATTGCGCATGGTATACGCAAGGAAGATATACTCATCGTCGGCTATCCATGCACCGGTCTTTTCGAAGCCGTCGAGCGCCGATGCCGCAGTGGCTGAGGAAGTGCGGGGCATATTGATGTTGACCTGCACACCGGCCAGAGCCACGGGCGTGTCGATGTAGAGTGTTCCATCTTCGATGTAGTACATCGCCGACGATTCGACCGATGCCGTGGCCGCAGCCGACGGGTTGAGAATAGTGCGGATGATACCCACCACATCGAGGATGTCGATTTCGCTGTCGTGATTCATATCCGCGGCATCGAAGATGAATGGGCGCGGGTTCATGCCTGCGGCGTGGTTGACGGTTGTGATAACGTCGGCCACGTCGACCTCACCCGAGCCGTTGGCATCGCCTGCCACGGCGGTGAGGGGAGTCACGGCTACGGTCTTCGAGGGCGAGTTCTCGCTCATGTCGGTGCGCATCACGCGGTAGAAGTAGCAGTAAGTGGTGCCGGGCACTACCTCGTAGTCGGTGAGAGCCGTCGCGGCGGGCTCTATGAGGCGCTCGTTCACGCGGATAGTGTCCGACGCGGCACCTTCGGCATCGACCGTGTAGCGGTACATGTTGTAGCCGAGCATATCGTCGAAGTTCTCCTCGCTGTTTTCCCAGTCGAGCTTCACGCGGCCTACTCCGGCCTCTGCCGAGAAGCCCTCGGAGAGCGAGCCTGCGGCCTGCACGTTCACGTTGAAGCGGACATTCTCGAGGGGTATCTCGAAGAACTCGTCGTCCTCGGCTCCGGCCACATATATGCGGTTCATGCCATCGTAGGAGCTGCGGCCCGAGATGGTGAGCCAGGCCGTGTAGATGTCGCCGGCTTCATTCCAACTGCCGTCCTCGGCAATGGCGGTCTGTGTGTAGGGCGGGCGCACACCCATGGCAATGATGGGAGCCACGGCCTTGTTCATCGGGCGATTGAAGTAAACCTCAAATTTATGGCGGCCCACGCCGAGGGCGGGGATAATGTCGTAGTCGTCCTGCGCATCGTAGCCGTTTACCACCACTTTCCAAACTATGCCGTGAGCCTCGGCTACAGGGCGTGTGAGCATATTCGAGAGGTCGTATTCGCCCATGCCCCAACCAGCATTAATATCAGCTACATTACGTTTGGCTTTATCGTAGCGTGAAGATCCAACGTAGTTCGGTTGTTTTGGAGAATAAATTGAAGGGTCCTCTTTATAATAAGCCATAGACCACAGGTTGTCAACATATCGATTAGAATATATGTTAGAACTTTCAATTGATGAGGCTACAAAAAAATAATAAGGATTTGAGGCTATTTGATAATTATTAATAATATTACTATGCTTTGCCTGCGCGGGTTCTGTTGAACCCATCAACCCTATAGATCCAATCATATTATGTATGTTACATGCCACATAGCGGGGACCATACATTCCGTAATTTGTATGAACATTCTTGATAATTGAATTTTCAACTATAGCATAGTTGTCAAATTTGAATGAATTAATTGTTAAATCTACAATTTGGATATATGATACCTTATTCTCTCCGAAAACAATTCCATTGACATCTCCTAAACCTAAATCTGCTTTGGTAAAAGTAATCATATTACCCGGCTCACCATTTGCTATTATTTTTCCTCCGACAGCAAACGATGTTCCATCCTTCATCTTGATGGTGGTTCCGGGCAGGATGGTCAGGGTCACGCCTTCGGGCACAGCGAAGTTTGTGGTCACGATGTAGTGCTGGTCGGGATAGAGTGTCATATCCTCGCGGAGAACTCCTCCGAGCTCCACACCGTTCTCTACGGTAAATATGAGGTCTTGGCTGAGTGCTTCGGTGATATTGTCGCAAGTGGCGGTGAGGCGCATCTTCACTTGGCGGCCGTCGACCACCGATTTATTGAATTTGAGGGCGAAAGGCACCTGAGCTTCGACCGTGGCGTAGGACGAAAGCTGGCTGAGCACGCAGGCACCCATGTCACTGAGGATTTCTACAGTCGAGGGGTCTTCGAGCTCGTCGAGGGCTATGCTGTAGCGGATGTTCTTGGCTGTGCCCCAGGAGTTGCGGAACTTGGGATAGATATATACCGTCTCGCCTGCGTCGACGCGTCCGTCGCCGTCGCCCTCCTTGCCATCGTCGAGGCGGTAGCTCACGAGCGCGAGCGTGGGCTTGCGGTCGGCATCCTTGATGCGGTATGCTGCGGCGATGTCGATGTTCCCGATAGCGTTCACAGAGTTAATGAGGTCGCCGAAGAGTAGCTCGCGGTTATCGTACTCCTTGCTCTGGAGGAGGCGCGACACCGCACCGGCCACCAGAGGCGTAGCCATCGACGTACCGTTGAGCTGCTTGTAGCCGCCGCCGGGATAAGTACTCATCACGGCCACGCCGGGGGCGGTGATTTCGTAGTTGTAGAGCTTCTCCTCGGAGTAGGCCGAGAAGACAGCGCCGTTGTCGTCGTAGTTGGAGAATCCGGCAAGGCCACCGCCGGCCGCCGAAGCCTGCACGCCGAGCACGAAGGTGTAGGCAGCCGGGAACATGGGTGCGGGCGCCATCTGCCCTTTCTCGGGGTGTGCGTGGTTGAGGCACAGACCGTCGTTGCCGGCGGCTGCGATAATCACCGCCTTCTGATATGCACGTCCGAGAGCCTGCTCAAGTGCCATCGACTCGGCATAGGTGCCGAGACTCATCGAGATTACCTGCGCACCGTTTGCGGCGGCGTAGTCGATTGCCTTGATGATGGTTGCCACGTCGCCCTGACCGGTGCTCTGGAGCACGGTGAGAGGCATGATGCGGGCGTTGGGGTTGGCGCCGATGATGCCGAGGCCATTGTATCCGCAGGCGGCAGCTATGCCTGCGCAGTGCGTGCCGTGGCCGTTGTAGTCGCCGATGCGGCCGGTCTGATTCACGAAGTCCCAGCCGTGGAGGTCGTCGGTGTAGCCGTTGTTGTCGTCGTCATAGTCAGTGGCACCGCCGAGCTCTGCCTCATTTGTCCATATATTGGCTGCAAGGTCGGGGTGGTCGATATCGACACCGGTGTCGAGGATTGCGATGACGGGGCTCTCCTTCGATACTACGGATTGCGCCCACAGCTCGAAGAGGTTGATGTCACGGATGCCGTACTGAAGATTGTAGTAAGGGTCGTCGGGGGTGGTGATGTCGCCGCCGAGAGCGTGCACCGTGAAGTTTGGCTCGGCAAACTCGATGTCGGCGAGCTCGGAGAGCTTCGCCACGGCCTTGTGCACATCACTGCCAGCGGCCAGCCGCAGGCGATATGCGCTGTGCATGGGAGCGGCCTCTATGATGCGGCCGTTGTAGGCGCGCACCGGGCGGGCGGTGCTCCGGTCGCCGGTGAGAGGCATCAGTTGCTCAATCTCAGCCACGCCAAGCTCGGCGAAAGCGCGGTCGACGGCGCTGACACCCGTGGTGCGGAAGCGCACAGCCTGAGGTGCACGCACAGCCGCGCGCGAAGTGTTCTTAAATTTTACGATGATTTCCCCCGGTACACACTCGAAGCGTGAACTCGACGCATTAAGCGTGTTTATATCACTGATAATCAGCGTGTTATTGGGGGCAGAAGCCGCACCCAATCCCATAAAGGACAGGATCGCCAACGAGAGAAGTTTTTTCATAAACTAACGGTTAGATTTTTGAGATTAATGATTTGAGGGTCGATATTTTGGCTTGGGGCCGCGCATTGAGCCTTGGCGGCCCCAAGCGAATATTACCGGTGTGCGGGCCGGAGGAGGTCGTTGACGGTCTTGACGGGGTTGAAGGTCGACGCGGGCACTTCGACAAATACGGTGTTCCAGTCGCTCATGGCGCCGTTCCAGAGGCCGGGGAGCTCGAGGGCGCGGAGGTCGCGTCCGCCGGCCGACTTCTCGGAGATGAAGCCGGTGGCGTGGTCGACGTAGTCGCGGAGGTCGATGCTGCTGCCGTCGTCGTGCTTGATGTAGCACACGAGGTCCACGGGGTTGAAGTAGCCTGCGCTGCGCATCATCTCGGCGTTCTCGGGCTTGGAGAGGTCGATCTGTGTCGATTCAAGGATTTGCGGAGCCACCGAGCGGCCATCCGACGAGAAAGCGTTGTAGGGGCCGCCGCCGGGCTCGCCTTCGTTGCGCACCATGCCGCATACGCGTGTGGGGCGGTTGAGCACGGCACGCAGGGCGCGGGCGCGGTCGGCGAGCGGGAGTGTGGAGTCGAGGTCCTTGGAGAAGTAGCAGAGGGTCGATTCGACGAAACTTGTGGCATCGTCCACGATTTCTTCGGTGGGCTCGGCGAGCTCCTCGAGGAAGTTGGCTGCCATATCGCGCACGAGCAGGAGCATACCGCCCAGGAGGGTCTTGTACTCGACGGTCGATGCGCGGTGCGAGTCGGGCACCACATTGTCGATGTTCTTCACAAAGACCACTGTGGCGTCGATGTCGTTGAGGTTCTCGATGAGGGCGCCGTGGCCTCCGGGACGGAACACGAGGCGGCCCTCGTCATCGCGGAAGAGCTCATTGTCGGGAGTCACGGCTATGGTGTCGGTGGCGGGTTTCTGCTCCGAGAGGCTTACTTCGTATTTCACGCCGAATTTCTTCTCCATGGCGGGCACGGCTTCGGCGAGTTTTTCTTCGAAGAGCTTGCGGTGGTTGGCCGACACGGTGAAGTGGAGGCGCACCTTGCCGCCCTCGGAGGCTGCAGTCTGAGCGCCTTCGGCGAGCTGCTCCTCGAGCGCTGTGCGCACCGAGCCGTCGTCGTAGCGGTGGAATGTGAGGAGTGCCTTAGGCAGTTGGCCGTAGTTGAGGCCTTCGGGGTGGATGATTGCGCCCACGAGCTCGCGGTGCTTACCTGCCTCGATGAGGCTTTCGGGCGTGGTGCCTTCGCCGTAGATTGCGGCCACGGCGGCGCAGAGCTGCTTGTAGAAAGCGAAATCGCCGATGCGCTCTATGAGCTGGGCCACCGGTGTGCCGGGGGCGGCGGTGGGCTCGGTGCCGTTGGCAAAGGCGAAGAGAGCCTTGAACATACGCGATGCCGCGCCCGAGGCGGGCACGAACTTGAGCACGTCGCCGCCATCGGCAAGGAAGTCGGACCAGCGTCGGCGGCACGCCTCGGCGAGGTCGGCGTCGGGCACCAATATGCCGGCTCCGGGGGCTGAGGGTGATTCGATGCGGAGGTAGGGGAAGCCGGTGCGGAAGCGCTCGAGCTGCGCTTCGACGGCCTCCTGAGAGATGCCTTTCTCCTTGAGTTGCTCAAGGTCGGCGGCGGTGAATTTTTCCATGATTTCGGGCTTAGTGTATATATAATGTGCCCAAAAGTAGAAAAAATCGCGCAAACGGCAAAATAAATCTTTTTACGCAGCGCTCTTCCGCCGGAAGATGCGGTCGATGATCTGGGCTATGGCTCCGTCGCCGGTGATGTTGCAAGCGGTGCCGAAGCTGTCCATGGCTATGTAGAGGGCTATCATCATGGCGTTGTCGGCATCGGAGAAGCCGAGGATGCTCGTGAGGATGCCGAGCGACGCCATGATCGCGCCGCCGGGAACTCCCGGTGCGGCCACGATGCTTATGCCGAGCATGGCCACGAAGCCGGCAAACATGAGTGCGTCGAAGGGTATGCCCTGCACTATCATCAGCGCCACGGCGCAGCTCACTATCTTCAGCGCCGAGCCCGACATGTGGATAGTGGCGCAGAGCGGTATCACGAAGCCTGCCGTGTCGGGGCTCACGCCCATCTTCACGGTGCGCTCGAGGGTCACGGGGATGGTCGCCGCCGACGACTGCGTGCCCAGTGCCGTGGCGTAGGCCGGCAGCATGGTCCACAGCGACTTAAGCGGATTGTAGCCCGAGAAGAGCGCCGCGATGCAGTACTGCAGCACCAGCACACCCACATGGAGGGCGAAAATCACGGCTATAATCTTGATGAAGGTCATCAGCACGGGGCCTACGGTGCCCGCAGCGGCCATGTCGAGGAAGATGCAGAAGATATAGAGCGGCAGCAGGGGCACTATGGTGCGCATTATCACATACTGTATCACTGCACGGAAGTCGCTCAGCAGGCTCTTGAGGGTGCGCGTGCTGTCGGGGAGCACGGCGCAGCAGAAGCCCAGCACGAAGGCCAGCACCAGAGCGCTCATCACCAACATCAGCGGCGGGATGGCTATGGTGAAGAAGGGCGCGGGGCCGGCGGCGGCCTCGGTGGCTGCTCCGGCAGCTATCTGACCCTCGATGAGAGCAGGGAATACGGTCGAGGACGTGAAATAGGCCAACATACCCGTACCGAAGGTAAAGGCGTAGGCCGTGAGCACGGTGGCAAGGAGCATGGCACCGGCGCGCCGGCCGATGTCGGCGATGGCGGGTGCCACGAAGCCCACTATCAGCAGCGGGATGATAAAGCCGAGATAGGAGCTGAAGATGGCCGAGAAGGTGGCGAAGATGCGTGCGCACCACTCGGGAGCATAGAGGCCGGCGGGTATACCCAGGGCGATGGCTATCACCACTTTGAGGAGCAGGCCGGTGCGTGGTAGTTTCATGGTAGGGGCGGTGAAGGAGTGTCAGGCCTGTTCGGGCTCGGCAAGGGCGGTGTCGGGCTCATCTTTCGGCACCAGGCGTGCGCTGAGCTCCCAGAGGCAGTAGATAGGTATAAAGACTATAAAGAGGGTGAAGGGGTCGCCGGTGGGGGTAATCATGGCGGCCACGATGAGAAGCGCCACGATGGCATGGCGGCGGTATTTACCGAAGAATGAGCGATGCAGGAGACCGGCCTTGCCGAAGAGCCACGCAAGCAGAGGCAGCTCGAACACTGCCCCCATCATCACAAGGAGCATGAAGAAATTGTCGATGTAGGAGTCTAGCGACACTATCGGGCGGATAGCCGCGCTGAGCTGATACTGCGCCAGAAAGCGCACCGTGAGCGGGAAGATGAGGAAGTAGCCCGCGGCCACCCCGAGGTAGAACATCAGGTTGCCCATCACGAAGGCGCGCGCCGCGCCGCGCTTCTCATTCTCGTAGAGAGCGGGAGCCACGAAGCCCCAGAGCAGGTAGATTATCACGGGGAAACCCACGAGAAAAGCCGTCCAGCACGCGGTGGAGAGGTGTATGAAGAGCTGCGAGGCGAGCTCTATGCTCACGATGTCGACCTTGAAGTCGGGGTCGGTGCTGAGCTCATCGCCGAAGCCGAGAGCCGTGGCGGCGCTGTCGAAGAGCGCATAGGTGGGGAAGGTGCCCGAGCACGGCGCCATGATCACGTGGTCGAAGACCCAGGGCATGGCGATGAAGGCGGCCACGGCGATGGCTGCCATCACAAGCGCTATGCGGAAGAGCACCCCGCGAAGTGCGTCGAGGTGATCCCAGAAGGTCATTTGCTCCACGGAAGCTACGAGTTATGAATTATGAATTATAAATTATAAGTTATAAATTATGAGCTATAAATCTCTAATCTCTAACTTCTAATATCTAATCTTCAGACTCGATTTCGTCCTTGGCTTCTTTCATGCCTTTTTTGAACTGCTGGATGCCTTTGCCCACGCCGCGCATGAGCTCGGGTATTTTCTTGCCGCCAAAAAGCAGGAGTATCACAAGGAGGATTATCACCCACTCCCAGCCGCGGAGGTTGCCAAAAAATGCGGGTATCATGATGGTCTAAAAAAATTGGTTTTAAACGGTTGAATATTACACAGGAATTCTTTTCGCTATGTAAAGTTAGGCATAATCCGTCAGAAATCACTAACTTTGCACTGTTTTTTATGAAATTTTATAAACCAATTATATGAAAGCATACGTTTTCCCCGGTCAGGGTGCCCAGTTTGTAGGCATGGGCAAGGACCTCTACGAAAATAACGCCGAAGCGCACGACCTCTTCGAGAAGGCCAACGACATCCTCGGCTTCCGCATCACCGACCTCATGTTCGCCGGTACCGACGAAGACCTCCGCAAGACCGCCGTCACTCAGCCCGCCATCTTCCTCCACTCCGTGCTGCTGGCCAAGAGCCTCGGCACCGACTTCAAGCCCGACATGGTAGCCGGTCACTCGCTCGGCGAATTTTCGGCTCTCGTAGCTGCCGGTGCCCTCGACTTCGAGGACGGCCTGCGCCTCGTGGCCGCCCGCGCCAACGCCATGCAGAAGGCTTGCGAGCTCACCGAGTCGACAATGGCTGCCGTGATCGCCCTCCCCGACGAGAAGGTAGAGGAAATCTGCGCCGGCATCGACGGCGTGGTTGTCTGCGCCAACTACAACTGCCCCGGTCAGCTCGTGATCTCGGGTGAGGTAGCCGCTATCGACGCCGCCTGCGAAGCCCTCAAGGCTGCCGGTGCCAAGCGCGCCCTCAAGCTCAAAGTCGGCGGTGCTTTCCACTCGCCCTGCATGGAGCCCGCACGCGCTGAGCTCGCCGAAGCCATCGAGCACACCAACTTCCACACCCCCGTGTGCCCCGTGTACCAGAACGTGGATGCACTCCCCCACACCGACCCCGCCGAAATCAAGGCCAACCTCGTGGCTCAGCTCACAGCTCCCGTGCGCTGGACTCAGACCGTGCGCAACATGATTGCCGACGGCGCCACCGAATTTGTAGAACTCGGCCCGGGCAAAGTGCTCCAGGGTCTCGTTGCCAAGATTGATGCCAACGCCGCAGTAAGCGGTATGCAATAAACCTGCCACAGCCCCCCTCTGTATGGACTTGGACGCGCGCTTTGTGGAGATGCTCGGAGCCTTTGGCGAGGAATACGCCGCGCCCCTGCTTGCTGCCCTCGACACCGCTCCGGCGGTGAGTGTGCGCGCCAATACCCTCAAAGGGAGCCGTCCAACCCTTGAAGCCGACCTCGTGCCCTGGTGCGAGGCCGGCTTTTATCTGCCCGAGCGCCCGCTGTTTGCCGCCGACCCGGCATGGCATCAGGGCCTCTACTATGTGCAGGATGCCTCGTCGATGGTCTACGGCACTGTCGTGGCCGACATCGTGCGCCGCTTCATGCCCGCCGGCGCCTCCCTCCGCTACCTCGATGCCTGCGCCGCACCCGGCGGCAAGACCACGGCGGCACTTGAGGCGCTGCCTGCCGGCACACTTGTGGTGGCCAACGAGCTCGACCGCCACCGCTCCAACATCCTGCTCGAGAATGTCACCAAAGAGGGCTCGCCCTCGGTGGTGGTGAGCCGCGGCGATGCAGCCGCTTTCGGCGCTCTCACGGGCGCTTTCGACATCATCGCCGTCGATGCCCCCTGCTCGGGCGAAGGCATGATGCGCAAGGAGCCCGAGGCCGTGCGCCAGTGGTCGCCCGCCCTGATAGAGCAGTGTGCCGCCATCCAGCGCGACATACTCGCCGAGCTATGGAGCGCGCTGCGCCCCGGCGGCGTGCTCATCTACAGTACATGCACCTTCAACCGCAGCGAGAACGAGGCCAACGTGGAGCGCCTTGTGGCCGACTTCGGTGCCGAGAGCATAGACCTCGGCCTCGACAGCTACCCCGGCGTGTGGCACGGCTTCGGCACTCAGCTGCATTGCTACCGCTTCGCTCCCGGCCATGTGCGCGGCGAAGGGCTCTTCATAGCCGCCCTGCGAAAGCCCGGCCAAGGCGAGGCTGCGCAGGCAGGGCGTGCCCCCAAGGCTGTGGCCGTGCCCGAAGTGGCGGCATGGCTCGCCGACCCTTCGGCTTTTGTCCTAACCAAGGATGCCGACACCATCACGGCTCTTCCGGCCACGCACGCCGCCTTTATCGCCGAGCTCGGGCGCAAGGTGCACCTGCTGCGTGCAGGCCTGCCGGTGGCCACCCTCAAAGGGCGCGACTACGCTCCTACCCACGAGCTCGCCGTGAGCACGGCTCTCAAGCCCGAGGCTTTCGCAAGGCTTGAGCTCGACTACAGGGGTGCCATCGCCTACCTCCGCGGCGAGAGCCTTGCCGACATCCCCGCAGGCCTCCCCAAAGGCTATGTGACCGTGTGCTTCGGCGGCAGCCCCATGGGGCTCGCCAAGAACATAGGCCGACGGGCCAACAATCTTTTTCCCGACCATCTGCGCCTCCGCATAGCTCCGCGCACGGAGGCTCCCTTACATATCATCCGATGAACGACTTCCTATCTCTGCTTCGCCGCTTCGTGCCCCCCTACAAGAAGTATCTCTTCCTCAATATCTTCTTCAACCTGCTCTCGGCTTTCCTCACCCTTTTCTCTTTCGCACTAATCATCCCCATTCTGGAGATGCTATTCAAGATCCGTGAGACGGGCTACGAGCTGATGCACTTTGGCGAGGCTTCGTTCAAGGAGGTGTGCTCCAACAATTTCTACTATTACATCCAGGAACTCATCGAGATCTGGGGGCCGAGCTACACCCTTGCCGCCCTTGCCGCCGCACTGGTGGTGTTTACTGCCTTTAAGACCGGCGCCACATACATGAGCTCCTTCTTCATCATACCGATGCGCTCGGGCATTGTGCGCGACATCCGCAACTATGTGTACGACAAAATCCTCACCCTCCCCATCGGATTTTTCACCAACGAGCGCAAGGGCGACGTGATGGCACGAATGAGCGGCGACGTGGCCGAAATCGAGAACTCGGTGATGGCTTCGCTCGACATGATTTTCAAGAACCCCGTGCTCATCATCGTATACCTCACCGCCATGATCACCATCTCGTGGCAGCTCACGGTGTTTGTGTTCGTGCTTCTGCCCCTTGCAGGCCTGGTGATGGGTAAGGTGGGCAAGCGCCTCAAGCGCACTTCGCTCGAGAGTCAGAACCAGTGGGGCGTGATTATGTCTACTATAGAGGAGACCCTCTCGGGCCTGCGCATCATCAAGGCCTTCACGGCAGAGCCCAAGATGGAAGCGCGCTTCCACGAGGAGACTCAGGAATTCTACAACCTCTCCAACCGCGTGCAGCGCCGCCAGCAGCTCGCCCACCCCATGAGCGAATTTCTCGGCACCACGGCAATAGCCATCATCCTGTGGTTCGGCGGAAGCCTCATCCTCTCGGGCGTGTCGAGCCTCGAGGCGCCCACGTTCATATTCTACATGGTTATATTCTACAGTATCATCAACCCGGCCAAGGAGCTCTCCAAAGCCGGATACGCCATCCAGAAGGGCCTGGCATCGATGGAGCGTGTGGATAAGATTCTCAATGCCGTCAACCCCATCAAATCGCCCGTAGTGCCTAAGGCACTCCCTGCGAGCACTACCCCCGGCGTGAGCTTCGAGGGCATCACTTTCAGCTACGACGGCGCCGTGGATGTAATCAAGGACGTGAGCCTCGACATCCCCTCGGGTGCCACCGTGGCGCTTGTAGGCCAGTCGGGCTCCGGCAAGTCGACCATGGCCGACCTCATTCCCCGCTTCTACGATGTCACCGCAGGCTGCGTGCGTGTGGGCGGCATCGACGTGCGCCAGCTCGACGTGCACGAGCTTCGCTCGCTCATGGGCAACGTCAATCAGGAGGCCATCCTCTTCAACGACACCATTTTCAACAACATAGCCTTCGGCGTGAAGGATGCCACCCTCGAGCAGGTGCGCGCGGCAGCCCGCATCGCCAACGCCGACGACTTCATCATGGCCACCGAGCAGGGCTACGACACTCCCATCGGCGACCGCGGATGCCGTCTCTCAGGCGGTCAGCGCCAGCGCATATCCATAGCCCGCGCCGTGCTCAAGAACCCCGCCATCCTCATCCTCGACGAAGCCACCTCGGCCCTCGACAGCGAGAGCGAGACCCTCGTGCAGGAAGCTCTCGACCGCCTCATGGCAGGCCGTACCACCCTTGTGATAGCGCACCGCCTCTCCACAATCCGCCGTGCCGACCTCATCTGCGTGATGAACGAAGGCCGCATCGTAGAGGCAGGCACGCACGACGAGCTCCTTGCCGACGGTGCGGCAGGCTTCTACCGCCGGTTGGTGGAGATGCAGTCGCTCGGCAAGTAGCAGCCACTCTACTGCTTGCACGAATAGCGGTAGTCGATGCCGAAGAGGGCACCGGCAAAGGTGAGGATTTCGCCGAACGACACCAACACCGAATTGTGGATTTCGCCCAGAGGCGACACCACAAAGCCCGCGATGAGCAGCCCCGCACCCACCGCGATGAGAAAAAGCGCGGCACCGAGTTGGATGCCGCGCCTGCGGTCCTTATTCTTTTCCATTGTATTCTCCTTTTTGGTGGCAAAGTTAGTCACGACGGTGCTCTATTAGCGGCAAAAAACCCGCCGTGCGGCAAATAAGCCCCGTTTATGCACATTTTTCCAAAAGCCGTGCAATTTTTTTGTCAAAATGTTTGGAGGTTCAAAAAATCTGTCCTACCTTTGCGTCGTTGACCGAGGCGCCAATCATTTCCCCGCTTCAAAAACACCATGATGCCTCGGTCGGCAATCCTATTTGTTGAACCTTCAATTTCAAGGTATGAAGAAACTCTACACTATCGCTCTTGCTGCAGCCGTTTGCTTCTCGGCTTCCGCCGCCGGCCGTCAGCTTGCAACAACAACCGCACTCAACGTTAAATCAACCTCAATCGAGGCTCCCGTAAAAGCCAAGGCTCATAAACTTCCTGCAAAAGCGGCAGCTCTTGCCGAAGGCGGCGAATATATATGGTCGTACTACGGCCTTCTGCAGAATCAAGGTGCCGATCAGGTAGGCAATGTAGTGCTCACAATAACCGATGCCGCTACAGGTGCAGCTACCATCGAAGGTATTCCTTCGGGTCGCGCCAAGAACGTTTCTGCTACAGTTGATCTTGCCGCAGGTACCGTGACCATTGCCAACAATCAGGACCTCGGCCCCGATGCAAACGGCGATGCCACTTACTTCTATCTCAAAGACCTTGATTCAGAAGGTAAGCTCGTAGAGGGTATGTCGAAAGCCGCGAGCTGCGTCGGCACATTTACCGAAACCGGCATTGTGTTTGACCCCACCCTTGTATGGGCTACAGGCGACCCCTCTATGGAGAATTTAGGATGGTGGGCACTTACCGCTCTGAACCAATTTGTGGATCCCGCCACTATCGTGGATCCTTGGGAGGAATATGGCAAAGCCCAGTTCACCGAAAATATTATCTCGCCCCTCTTCACGAAGGAGCCGGTAAGCCCTTATGAAGTGATGGTTTACCGCAACACCGAGACCCCCACTATCTATAAAGTTGAAAATCCCCTCAAAGGCCTCTATACGGCTCTTGGCTGGACAGAACCCGAAGACATCAGCCCCGACATGGAGCTTGACGCAACTGACCCCTCCAATATCATTATGCCCATTACCGCATCCGGCATCAGCACACAAGCCGACGGTCACGTTGTATATTTCAGTGCTTCGTACTATCACAACATGACCGCTGAGGAAGGTGAAGCTTTCAATCCCGCTCTTGCCATCACTCTTAAGAAAGAAGGCAACAAAGAGACCTTCACATTCCCGGAGAAGTCGTGCTTCGCAATGGGTGCAACTTCCGGCTCATTGTACTACGCTTCTCCTGCAGTAAGTACCCTTGTCATCACCACTGATGCCGCCGGTATCGAGGATGTAGTAGCCGAGGACAACGCTCCCGTAGAGTTCTTCAACCTCCAGGGTGTGCGCGTAGCCAATCCCGAGAACGGTGTATTTATCCGTCGCCAGGGTGCTACCGTGAGCAAGGTGCTCGTGAAGTAATCACTACCGCGGATTAAATCTCATCCTATACCCACTCCCCCGGCTTGGACGCCACGAGCGCCCGAGCCGGGGGAAACCTTTTTTCAAGTTATGAGATATGAGATATGAGTTATGAGTGGGCGCCGCCCTCTCGCCGTGGCCGTGGCGGATTTCTTGCTGCGCAAGCGCCAAGGCGATGACATTATCCGCCACTCCACCCCTCGCCGTGGCGGATTTCCCTATCCGCCACTCCCTACAGTGGGGTCTCCGAACCCAGGAAAAGTGAACGAACTAATCCCGCCTTTGGCGCCATGGCGGATTTCTTGCTGCGCAAGCGACAAAGGGCGATTACCAAACCCGAAAGGTGAAAATAGTTTCTTCACCTTTCCTGGGTTTGGAAACCCCACTAAAGTGTTGCGGGGGATTCGGAGATCCCCCGCGGCGAAGCAAGAAACTAATCTCATTTTCTTATATGGCATTTAATATATTGATATAACGTATTATATAGAATTTGCATAGTACTAATGTCGTACTATTTGAATGACTTGCAGAAACTGAATAGAAACGAATTTGAAAGATTTAAGATTTGTTTGTTATTTTTAATTCAATTAATTTTCCTCTTTCGCTGATTTTGTCAATGTCAAGATGAGAATATGCTTGGTAAAAGAGAATAGTCTGTGTCGCTTGGCATGGTCTTTCTTTTTTCGCCCGACTATATCCAATTTTGCAATCAATGGTACAAATTCTATTTGTTGATGTCAAGGATTTTAACTAACTTTGCAATTGGATAGAGGCAACTCCGTCCAAGACATTTTAGAAAATAAGAAGCGTTATGCTTATCTCTTGATAATGGAAACCTAAGAAACCTTCATAGAGCAAGAGTGGCATAGTGGTTCTCGCGCTACGGCGTGGGCTGCTATTGTTACATTTGCTCACAGGCTTTCTCAAGGCCTCTATTCTTAGACGTGGCATTGCAGTTCCACGCTTCGTGTTTTCTTCAAACCGATATGAAAATTTAATAAAACAATACAACAAATATGAGAATAGCATCAATCATCCTAAGCATTGTCGTTGTCCTTATTACAACGATATTCTCCTCGTGCATCCCATCAAGTTCCAATCGAACGTCAATGTTCCCAAATCCTCAGCAACAACAATTCGATGATATGCTAGCAAGATTCAATAATGACGATAGTAAATATATCGGCAATAAAATTAAAAAGCAAGAATTTCTTGATAGCGTTAGACATGCAACATTTGAGTATGTGGACTCTGTGAAGTTGTTCGTTAACTGGAAAGGCAATATCTCTCATATTGATAGTGACAAATATGGAAATTCAACTGCCCTTACCTTTGATATTAATTATAAACCTAAGCAATACAGGGAAGTAACATTCAAATGTACATACATACTTCCAAATGACAGTTTAGAAACAGACGAGTTATATCAATATGTAAAATCATTGGATGGTTACGAAACCGTATATTTCGATGGTTTTATCCGGACATTATCCGATAATACTGTAAAGTATTCCTCTTATTTAACTTCGGATGATTTATTTTTGCCATATCCTAAATTTGAATTCTTCATAATTGATGTTTCAAAGACCCCAAAGGATAACATTCTTTCTGAGGATATGCAACGTGCTGTGGACTTAACATTTGAAGTCATTGAACCCCTTAAGGCCAATTTTAGAAAGGAGATTTCAAAGAAAGAGATGACAGCTCGTATAAATGGCATAGCACCAAAATATGATGAGGCGAAGTCAAAATTAACAACTTCCCAACGAAATTATATCCAAAGATTATCACAAGCATGCTCATATAATTTTCTATATGCCGACTCTAATTAATGGATTCCAAAGGGTGTGACTCTTTGGCTCTTTCGGGATATTTTCAGTGTTGACTTGTCAATGCGGCTCGGAAAATTCCCTAATGAGCTAAGGAATTTTCGGATGTCGTGATTTCCGTGCCGCCTCTGCACGGATGGAACTGCCCACTCTGACATCAGATTTTAACCAACGAAAAAACAAATGGACGGCTATGGTGACTATAATCATCGTAGCCGTTTTTCTTCGTCCTCGACTGACACTATTCACATCGGGCGGAACAAAGAGCTACTTCAATAGAAGTTGCGGAGTTATGATGGTTGCTTTGAAAAAAGAAATCCCATAACATATCCTTGCACTCCGAATACTCTCCACCTATCAGTCATCTTTTTTTCTTTTTGCCAGCCTTGTTTTTCTCAGTGAAATCGTAGCAATGAATCAAACCATCGGGCAGGATGCAGCCCATTAGAGGAACTCTAAAGGTATCTTGCCACTACTACTGAATCCTATTCTTTTTTCATTGCAATGCTCGTTACTTCGCTAACATTGCTTCTTTCGGAATAGAGCCAATTAGAGCAGAATTCTATATCGCAATTCACAATCTACCCCTTGATATTATTGACACTTTGACATTTTCTTTTTCAATGGTTCATTCATCTATGCACCATTGAGGATTGTGTTGGCATAGGTATTTGAAATGACTATATTGGTAAATTGGTTTACCGGTGTACCAATGTACCAAGTACACCATTATAAAGCGAGGAGGAGCGTTTGTGCGACCATTTCAATATCACAGAAATTTAACCTCACCTTTCCTGGGTTTGGTAATCGCCTTGGCGCTTACGCAGCAAGAAACCCCACTAAAGTGTGCGGAGGGATTCGGAGATCCCCCGCGGCGAAGCAAGAAACTAATTTCACCTTTCCCGGGTTTGGAAACCCCACTAAAGTGTGCGGGGGATTCGGAAATCCCCCGCGGCGATTGAACGAACTAATTTCGCCTTTCCTGGGTTAGAAACTCCTCTAAAGTGTTGCGGGGGATTCGGAGATCCCCCGCGGCGATGTAAAATCCCCCGCGGCGTAGGTAGGAGATCCCCCGCGACCAAAATACCTCACCGAAAATTATTTTTTGCCAATCAAATAATATTGAGTAACTTTGCGAATTGAAAAGCAGTTATCGATGGCAAAACTACAACTTTACATCAACAAATCGCTGCGCGGCTATAAAAACGTGGTCAATATCAACCCCGAGGAAGATGTAATCCGTCATATCCACGATTACCGTCACGCCCTCTCGTCGATTGACTACGACAATAGTCGTGCCAATGTGTTCTATCTGCTCACATATTTCGAGGATGGGCTTATGCTCACCGTCCTCTCCACTATCGCCGGGCAGTCGCAACCCGACCATACCGCGGCTTCTCTCTTCCTGCCCTCGGGCATCGGGGTAGAACCGGCTGAGCTCGTGGAGCTTGCCTCGACGATTGCCTCGCTTATCGACACCGGCAGCGCCGACCTCTCGGCCTCGGCCATAGGCACCCTCCGCGACCTCCTTGCCAAGGATTATCCCATGGATGCCGCCGCACCCTCGCGCATCCCCTCGGCCTCGAGCTCTGTCTATGCACATGCCTACTACGGTGGCGCACAGCTGAGCCTTGCCGACTATGCCCGTGCGCGCTTCTACCTGCCCTCCTACTCCGACTATGCCGGTGTGCTCCTTGTCGATGTGGCATCGGGCGCACAGGGCCGCGAGAAGAAGCACGACCTGAGCTGCGACACCCTTCCGCGCACCACCACCTTGCTGCCCCCGAAGCGCTCCCGCGAGGGCTTCACACCTCATATCTATCACCGTGCCTTCACCAAGCCGCTCATAGTGCCTGTCGACACCGTGCTCGAGCTGCAGTGGAAGCGTGGCGGCTTCGACCCTGTGGTGCAGCAAGTGCATGTGCCCGACGTGCCTCAGGTGTCGGTGACACCTCCCGACACTTCGCAGGCCGGGAAGACCATCTCGCCGGCTTCATTCTATATCACCGAGCAGGGTTCTCAGCGCTCGATAGGCTCATTTATGATCAAGGTGAACGGCATCGACATCGAAGCCCCGCACACCTTCACCTTTGCCGAGCTCCACGATGCCAAGGTGGAAATCAGCTCGCCCGGATACTTCGCCTTCTCGGGCAACCTCGACCTTGCCTCGAGTACTCAGGCGCTCGTGCAGATGAAACTTCTGCACCGCACCTACCGCTTCGACCTGCCCCTGCACACGCCCGAGCCCGTAGAGGCTATCCGCATCTATCTCAAGACCAAGCGCCCCATCACCGAGTGCCCCATCGAGGGCTATGAGGTGGCCGGTGGCGAAATCATAGAGGGCACCGGCGTGAGCAACAACCTCGTGTACGTGGGCGGCCGTAGCCGCAAGCTCCTCTGGCAGGCCGCCGTGGCAGCACTGATTGTGTTTCTGCTGGGTATCTTCGTAGGATGGCTCGCCTTCAGTGTTGATGAGAACGAGCGCGAGGCCGCACAGCAGCCTGCAGTAGAGACCACGGTGTCGCAACCCGAGGCTGAGGCACCTGCCGCCGAGCCCGTAGTGGCCGAGGCCAACGAGCGCGAGACCGACGACGCTGCCGTCGACTTTTCCGACGCACTGGCATATCTCGACAGCAACAAGGTGTGGATGCGCTCCGAGATGGAGCAAATACCCGCACTACGTGGCTTCTACGACGACCTCAACAACTACCGCTTCGACCGAATTAAAGAATACTGGGCGCCGGCACTTGAGCAGTCCACAGCTTTCACGGCCGTGTTTAAGTCGATCGAAGGGGCTCGCTCTGCCGGTAAGCGCCACCCAGACGCTGAGCCTCACAGCCCGACGTTTACACCCGCGGATAACGACGGCATACGCTGGCGCTCATATACTTTCTGGGTAGACCCGTGAGGAAGTTATGAGGCATGAGGTATAAGTTATGAGATATAAGTTATGAGATATGAGTTTATTCCGCTCTTCCACTCATCCGCTCATAAACTCATAAACCCATAAACTCTTCCACCATTCGACTTAAATTACTTAGCATGAAATACATCCGCCTTTTCACGGCTATTGCCGCCATCGTGCCGGCGGCCTTCTCGCTCGTGGCTTCGCAGCCGGCAAGCATCTCCGCTACCACTGCCGATGGCCGCACCGTAAGAGCTACGGCTGTCACTCCCTATATCATCCGTGTCGACAACACCCTCCACGGCATGAAGCCTGCGCCCGAGCAGTCGGTGCTGGCCCTTGAGCCCGATGCCTCGGCGGCAAGTGTGAGCGGCAATGTGCTCCGCACCGCTGCCGGAATATCGGCCTCGCTCAGCTCCGAGGGCGTGCTCACCATCAGCGGCAGCCGGCCCGGCACCACGGTGGTGGACTACGGCGCACGCCCCTTGCGCGGCGGTCGCAGCGAAATCACCCTCGGCACAAGCACCAAGGGCTCGTACTACGGCGCCGGCGAGCGAGGACACTCCTACAACCTCCGCGGCGACACACTGGTGATGTACAACCGCCAGAACTACGGCTACACCGGCTCTGACCCGCGCATCAGCCAGATGAATATCACCATGCCGCTGGCCCTCGCTTCCGACGGCTTCGCGGTGGTTTTCGACGACTATGCCGCCGCCGAGATGATTCTCGGCGATGCCATCAAGTATGTCACCGAGAGCACAAAGCCCGTCACATGGTACTACGTGGGCGGAACCGACAATCTCGCCGACCTCACCGAGGAGCTCACCGAGCTCACCGGCCGCCAACCCCTGGCTCCGCTCTGGACCCTGGGCTACATCACCTCGAAGTACGGCTACCGCACTCAGGCAGAGACCGAAGGCACCATCGACACCCTCAAGCAGCACGGCTACCCCGTCGACGGCATCGTGCTCGACCTCTACTGGTATGGCAAAGAGGAGGATATGGGTCGCCTCGCCTGGGAACCCTCACAGTGGCCCGACCCCGAGGCCATGCTCCGCGGCCTTAAGACAAAGGGTGTCAACACCGTGACTATTTCGCAGCCCTACGTGCTCCGCAACGGCCGCGCCATCGACAACTACCGCGAGCTCGCACCAAAGGGCATGTTTGTGGCCGACTCAACAGGCCAAGCGCCTCAGGAAGTGACTATATGGGTGGGCGAAGGCGGCATGTTCGACGTTGCCAATCCCGACACGCGCCGCTGGCTCGGCGACCGCTACAAAGCCCTCACCGACATGGGAGTGGGCGGTTGGTGGGGCGACCTCGGCGAACCCGAGGTGCACCCCGAGACAGGCCTTCATGCCAACGGCCTCACCGCACGCCAGTACCACAACAAATACGGCAACGACTGGAGCAGCATCATCAGCGAGCTCTATGCACGCGAGTACCCCGACACACGCCTGCTCACACTTATGCGTGGCGGCACCACGGGCCTGCAGCGCCACAGCGTGTTCCCGTGGAGCACCGATGTGTCGCGCTCCTGGGGTGGCCTCGAGCCGCAGGTGCGCATCATGCTCAACTCCGGCCTCAGCGGCCTGGGCTACATGAGCAGCGACCTCGGCGGCTTTGCCGTCGACCCCGAGCAGCCATATCTCCCCGAGCTCTATGTGCGCTGGGTGCAGAGCGGCCTCTTCTCGCCCGTGTTCCGCACTCATGCTCAGCAGTATGCCGAGCCCTACAACTATCCGCAGTACGAGGACATCCTCCGCGGCATCGTGCGTGAGCGCTACCGCTGGCTGCCCTACAACTACACCCTCGCCTACGAAAACGCCCGCTACGGCTATCCGCTGGTGCGTCCGCTCGACTTCATGCTCGAGGCCAAAGGCCGCTACGACAACATCTCCGACCAGTATATGTGGGGCTCCGAGCTCATGGTGGCGCCCGTGATGACCGAAGGTGCCCGCTCCCGCAGCATCGTGATGCCCGAGGGCAGCGAGTGGGTCGACTACTACGAGCCCACCAAGCGATATGCCGGTGGCTCGGTGCTTGCCGACTATCCCGCGCCCCTCGACCGGCTGCCCCTCTTCGTGCGCGCCGGCGCCTTCATCCCCACCGCCGACTACGCCATGGAGAACACCGGCGACTACCGCTCCGACCGCTTCACCATCAGCTACTATGCCGGCAACGAGGAAAGCACCTACACCCTCTACGACGACAACCACCTCTCCGCCCGCGCCCTTGCCGACGGGCAGTACCGCCTCATCCGATTCACGGCCAAGCCCCGCGGCGGCGCCCTCACCATCGAGATAGAGTCGGAGGGCAGCTACGCGGGTGCTCCCGAGAGCATCGATCTTCACTTCAAGGTATACGCAGGCTCTGATGTGCGCGAATGCAGCGTGGTATTCGTGCCCGGCGAGAAAGGTGTGATTGAGTTTCAGAATATCAGCAAGTAAAAAAAACGACAGACAGCATCATGTTTTCCGGTATAGTAGAAGAAGCCGCCACAGTGGTGGCCGTAGATAAGAAAGAAGGCAACGTAGACCTCACCATCCGCTGCACCTTCGCCCCCGAGCTGCACATCGACCAGTCGGTGGCTCACAATGGCGTATGCCTCACCGTGGTCGATATCCGCACCGACGGCACATACGTGGTCACGGCTGTGCGCGAGACCCTCGAGCGCTCAAATATTGGCGACCTCACCGAGGGCTCGCTCGTCAACCTCGAGCGCTCCATGCTCATGAACGGCCGCCTCGACGGCCACATCGTGCAGGGCCACGTCGACACCACCGCACGCTGCACCGCCGTTGAGGACGCCGACGGCAGCCGCTACTTCACATTCGTCTATGAGGTATCGCCCGAAATGCGCGCAAAAGGCTACCTTACTGTGGAGAAAGGCTCCGTGACAGTCAACGGCGTGAGCCTCACCGTGTGCGACAGCACTCCCGGCAGCTTCCGTGTGGCAATCATCCCCTACACCTTCGAGCACACCAACTTCCGCTCCATCACCGTCGGCACACGCGTCAACCTCGAGTTCGACATCATCGGCAAATACGTGGCCGAAATGATGAAGCGCGAATAGGCCGGGCAGCTATGGAAGCTAAAATAGCTAAAGCAGCTAAAAGCCCCCACTCATAACTCATATCTCACATCTCATAACTCACGAATGGAGCGCCTGATGCAGTACGTGTGGCAGCACCGTCTCTGGTTGCCGGCCGACATGACCACCACCGACGGGCGGCGCGTCGACGTACTCGACCCCGGGCTGCTCAACACCAATGCCGGCCCCGACTTCTTCAATGCCAAGGTGCGGATCGGCGGCCGGATGTGGGTTGGAAATGTGGAGATACACGTGCGCGCTTCCGACTGGCACAGGCACGGCCACCACACCGACAGCGCCTACGACTCGGTGGTGCTCCATGTGGTAGAGCGCGACGATGCCGGCGTGACACGCACCAACGGCGAGAGCATAGCGCAGGTGGTGATGCCTTGCGCCGCGAATTTCAGCGAGGTATATCACGCCATGGTCAACAATCCCGTGGCAGAACTGCCATGTGCCGACTATCTGCCAGCACTCCCTCGGGTCTACATCACCGACTGGCTCGCAAGCCTCGCCTTCGAGCGCCTTTTCGCCAAGGCCGCCCGCGTAGAGGAACTTGCAGGGCGATTCAGCGGCGACTGGGGGCAGGCAATCTACGTGGCTTTTGCCCGGGCACTTGGATTCAGCATCAACAGCGACGCCTTTGAGCGGCTTGCCCTCGCCACACCCTTGCGCCAACTTATGCGCCACCGCGACAGCCTCGTCACCATCGAGGGAGCGCTCTTCGGCCAGGCCGGCTTCCTCGACAATCTGCCCGACGACGGCCCCGATGCCGACTATATAGCCTCGCTGCGCGAGGAGCACGCCTTCGTGAGCCACAAGTACGGCCTCGCGCGACCGGTGTCACCGGCTTGGCGCATGGGGCGCATGAGGCCGCAGAACTTTCCCTACCGGCGCGTTGCCACCCTCGCGGCCATGATCAGCCACAACTTCGAGATCGGCTACAAACTGCTGCACGTGAGCAACATCGACGAGGCACGTGCACTCTTCGACCTTGAGCTCAGCGGCTACTGGGCGCGCCGCTTCAACTTCGGACCCGAGAGCTCACGGTCGGCGAAAGCCTTCAGCGCCGCCTCGGTCAATACTCTCATCATCAACGTAGTGGCACCTACTCTTCATGCCTACGGTACCGCCACCGGCCGCGACGAGCTCTGCCACCGCGCAGTCGACATCCTCGAGAGCCTGCCGCCGGAGGACAACAGCATAGTGCGCCTCTTCGCCTCGGCGGGAGTGGCCGCGCCCGATGCCTTCGCCTCTCAGGCCCTCATAGAGCTGCGCCGCAGCTACTGCCAGCCCCGCAAGTGCCTGTACTGCCGCATAGGACATCGCTATCTTGCGGAAAAAGCTATCAGGCGGTGAATTTCATTTTGCCATCTCGCCAAATGTGAGTAAATTTGCACTTATGAACGCTAAGCTACTCTCCATCTGGCATTGGTTACGGCGATTTATGTCGCCGGTGACCTTGCTGTGCCTTGTCGTTCTGGGTTACATCATCTTCGCCGGTGAGCACACGGTGTTCAACAGCATCGACTACGACCGCACCATCGACAGCCTCAGAGCCGAGCTCGAGGCCAACCGCGACACCATGCTCTACTACCGCGACCTGAACCGTCGCCTTGCTTCCGACCGAAACCTCATGGAGCAGGTGGTGCGTGAGCAGTACGGCATGAAGCGCGCCAATGAAGATGTATTTATCTTTAACGAAACTCCACCCGAACTTGAAGACTGACAACCGAAGCGGCATTGCCGCCATCCTCGCCCCCGTGGCGCTCATCATCATCTTCGCGGCCACTCTCGCACCCTTCTTCCTGCGCGAGCAGGCTTGGGCTCAGGCCGCCTACCCCTACGTCTACGCCGCCGGAGCGCTGATGCTTCTGCTGGTGCGACTCTTCACGCCCTACCGCGGCAAGGACCTCAAGCTCAAGCGCTGGCACCGCATCGAGAGCTGGAGCGCCATCTTCTTCTGCGCCGCAGCAGTATTCCTCTTCATCCCCGGAGCTGCCCTGCGCGACTGGCTCGCTTTCACTCTCGCAGCAGCCATGATTCAGCTCATCACCTCGCTGATGATACCCGCTCGCGAGGCGAAGATTGCAAAGGGTTGACACACAAGCTATACAATGGCGAAGAAATACGTTGAGACTCCGCTCATGAAGCAGTACGCCGAGATGAAAGCCAAGCATCCCGACGCTATCCTGCTTTTCCGTGTAGGCGACTTCTACGAGACATTCTCCGACGATGCCATCATCGCCTCGGAAATCCTCGGCATCACCCTGACGCGCCGCGCCAACGGCTCGGCACAGTTCGTAGAGCTCGCCGGATTTCCGCACCATGCTCTCGACAGCTACCTGCCAAAGCTCGTCAGGGCAGGCAAGCGGGTGGCTATCTGCGAGCAGCTCGAGGACCCGAAGCTCACCAAGAAACTCGTGAAGCGCGGCATCACCGAGCTTGTCACACCAGGTGTGGCCATGAGCGACAATGTACTCTCACGACGCGAGAACAACTTCCTCGCCGCAATCCACTTTGGCAAAGTGCTCAGCGGCATCGCTCTGCTCGACATCTCCACCGGCGAGTTCATCACCACCGAGGGCACTGTCGACTACATCGACAAAATTCTCGCTACCATGGCTCCGAAGGAGCTGCTGGTGCAGCGCGGCTTCAAGAGCAAAGCCATCGACGAGCTGTCGCAGCAGTATCTCTACTTCGAGATGGAGGACTGGCTCTTCACCCTCGATGCCGCCGACGAGCGCCTGCGCAAGCAGTTCGGCACAAGCTCTCTCAAAGGCTTTGGCATCGACCGCATGAACTCCGCCATCATCGCCGCCGGTGCAATCCTGCACTACCTCGACCTCACTCAGCACACCCGCACGGGCCACATCACATCCATCTCCCGCCTCGAGGAGAGCAAATATGTGCGCCTCGACCGCTTCACCATCCGCAATCTCGAGCTCTTCCAGCCTCTCGACTCCGACGGCAAGAGCCTCCTCGACGTAATCGACCGCACTGCCACACCAATGGGCGCACGTATGCTCCGCCGATGGCTGCAGATGCCCCTGCGCGACCCCAAGGCTATCAACGAGCGCCTCGATGTGGTGGAGTACTTCTTCCGCAACACCGAGCTGCGCGATGACATGGCCGAGCTCCTCAAGACCGTCGGCGACCTCGAGCGACTCGTCACCAAGGTTGCCACCGAGCGCATTTCGCCTCGCGAGCTTATCCAGGTGCGCAATGCCCTGGCCGCCGTTGGCCCGATCAAGGAGATGTGCGCGGCTTCGGCGCTCCCGCAACTCGTGGCCATCGGCGAGCAGCTCAACCCCTGCGACTCCGTGCGCGAGCGCATTGCACGCGAGATACCCGACGATGCCGCCGGAAACGCCGCCCGAGGCGACATAATATGCCGCGGAGTGAGCGAGGAGCTCGACAGCCTCCGCGCCATAGCCTACGAAGGCAAGGACTATCTGACACGGCTGCAGGCTCGCGAGGTGGAGGCCACAGGCATCACATCGCTCAAGATTGGCTACAACAACGTTTTCGGCTACTACATCGAGGTCACAAACACTCACAAGGCCAAGGTGCCGAAGGAGTGGATTCGGAAGCAGACCCTCGTCAACGCCGAGCGATACATCACCCCCGAGCTCAAGGACTACGAAGAGAAAATCCTCGGTGCACAGGAGAAAATCGAAGCGCTGCAGACACGCCTCTACGCCGAGCTCGTGGCCGCTGTGGCCCAGTACATACCGGCGCTGCAGCTCGATGCAGCACTGCTGGCGCGCCTCGACGTGCTCAACGCTTTCACCCGCGTGGCACTCGAGAACCGCTACAACCGCCCCGTGGTCGACGACTCGCTCACCCTACGCCTCGTAGAAGCACGCCACCCGGTCATTGAGAAGCAGTTGCCTCCCGGCGAGCCGTATATCTCCAACACCGTGGAGCTCGCCAACGACGGCACACAGATCATGATGATTACCGGCCCCAACATGTCGGGTAAGTCGGCACTGCTGCGCCAGACAGCCCTCAACGTCATTCTCGCGCAGATAGGCTGCTTCGTAGCCGCCGAGAGCGCTCATGTGGGCGTGGTCGACAAGATTTTTACACGCGTGGGCGCAAGCGACAATATCTCTCTGGGCGAGTCCACATTCATGGTGGAGATGAACGAGGCCGCATCCATCCTCAACAACATGAGCGAGCGCTCGCTCATCCTCTTCGACGAGCTCGGCCGTGGCACTTCGACCTACGACGGCATTTCAATAGCATGGGCCATCGTGGAGCATATCCACAACCACGGTTCCATGCACCCCAAGACCCTCTTTGCCACTCACTACCACGAGCTCAACGACATGGAGGGCAAGTTCGACCGCATCGTCAACTTCAACGTATCGGTCAAAGAAATCGACGGCAAGGTAGTCTTTCTCCGCAAACTCGCACGCGGCGGCAGCGAGCACAGCTTCGGTATACACGTGGCAAAGCTCGCAGGTATGCCGGCATCGATTGTGAAGCGTGCCGATGAGGTGCTTGCACAGCTCGAGAAAGCCGACGACGGCTCTGCAAAGCCACACATCGCCGCTCCCGACCGACATATCGAGGGCGGTATGCAGCTATCCTTCTTCCAACTCGACGACCCCGTGCTGAGCCAGGTGCGCGACGAGCTCCTCGGCGTCGACATCAACAACCTCACCCCGCTCGAAGCCCTCACCAAGCTCCACGACATCAGAGGAATACTCACCGGAAAGCACCAATAGTCCAATAGCCATGCACCTTAAAATCCGCAAACCCATAGCGCGCTTTATGGAGCCCTCGCGCAGACTCTACATCGATGCCTTCCCCGAAGAGGAGAGGCGCCCCTGGAGCACGATGCTGCTCGCACCCCACGAGCGGCTGCGCGGCCCCTACCTGCATCAGCTCCTGCTCGCAAAGGGCTGCTCCGACACATTCGCAGGCCTGGTCACCACATGGCACTTCGACCACTTCAACTACATCGAGCACTTTGCCACCATGCCCGCGCTCCGAGGTGCCGGAGTGGGCTCCTACACCCTTCAGTCGCTCATCCAAGGCTTCGACACTCCATGGGTGCTCGAGGTGGAGCGCCCCGCGGCCGACAACCCCATGGCCGCCCGCCGAATAGCATTCTACGAGCGAAACGGCTTCCACCTGCTCGACTACGACTACATCCAGCCGCCCTACGCCCCCGGCCTGCCCGAAGTGCCACTGCTGCTGATGTCGACCGACCCCCACATCGACCCGCACCACGTGGCACAAGTACTCCACAGAGAGGTCTACGGAAAGTAAGATTCAAACTCCCCCACGCCGACACGCCGCGGGGGATCTCCGCATCCCCCGCAACCTACAGTAGGGTTTCTTGCTATGCAAGCGCCAAAGGCGATTACCAAACCCTGGAAAGGCAGAATTTCTAAATGCCGCAGGGGATTTTCCGACTCCCCCATGCGACAATCACTAAAAAGAGCACAAGCCGTAAAGCCGGTGCATTTGCAAAGAAGTGCCGCGAAGCGGCTTAATCCCGTTAGCCTCACACTATTTGTGTGAGGTACAATTAATTATAAAAGGTATGTCCCGAAGGGACTATTGGGACATCGATGTGCCAATAATCTCTTCTGCCGTGGCGGATTTCATTATCCGCCACTCCCTACGGTGGGGTCTCCGAACCCAGGAAGGAAGTAACTTCTCTCCGCGCAGTACCGCCCCGCTTCTGACTTTCCTGGGTTTGGAAACCCCACTTTTAGGGTTGCGGGGGATAGGGAAATCCCCCGCGGCGTGAAAAGATGGTTTTCAATTCTTTACAGAACTGGATAAAGATGATGAGACAAGGTTGATGTTCTTCGACCTAAAAAACTTTGCGTAAACGACACAGGCCAAGAAGTAGTTGACCCGCATAGCATGTCTTCAAGACCTTAGCCTTGGGGGGGAGCTCGTAGAACGGACACCCAAGGTACACGCCAACAATCTAATTTACAGCCCCCCGGCAGGAGGTCGCAAGACGGCACGCTTTCGCGACTCCCACCCCCTGCCAGGGGTGGCGCATATTATATAACATTGATAACATGAGGTTTACACCCTACGGGCTTCAACCTCACGCTAAGATTGCACGACCTGCCAAGGCAGGTCTACTGACGACATGAGTTTTGTGCACCGCCATTTCGGCTTGTGCCCTAAAAAGCGAGAATCACTTATCGACTACTATCTCAAAATAGGCATCACGCGCACTGCCTTCGTCGGATGGCCGGCCGTTTAGCAAGAAGCCGTAGCTGTCTTTGTCGCACACGGCGCTGTACTCTTTCCCGGCAATACTGATAGTAAAGATCGGATCTTCGTCGAGGAGAGCGTAATCATCATGGTCAATGCTGATGAAGATGTCGTGGCGAGGCTTGTAGAGGCCACCGGGGGTATAATCCACCTTTTTGATTTCTGCGTATGAATAATTGTCGGTCAAGCTACACTTGCCCTCTGTCAGATCATACTCTTGCCCCTGAAATGTCAGCACCACAGGGATATTTTCATCGGGCGCGAGGCCATCATAGCCCTTGCTGTCGACAGGGCTTATCTGAAAGACGGTAGGTGGAACGTACCAACGACCCTTGCCGTCGTCATCGTCCGAGCAAGCCGAGACGAAGCCAAGAAGCACGACTAAGAAGCTGAAAATAAGAGATTTTTTCATAAGCCTGTTTTTAGGTTTTTGCAAAGGTAATGCACAATCCGGCGAAAAAGCAAATATTTTATTATGTTCTGCAACATATATTTTGCTTTTTCCCCACGCCGCGGGGGTTATCCTAATCTCCCGCTCCCCCGCATTTAGAAAATCCTTTTGAGGCGGATGGCCAAGCGCCTGGTATACGTGCGCAGGCGCACTACCAGCGGAGAGGTTGCCGTGGCGATGTCGCCGCCCAAGGGGTCGGTGAAGGATGTGAGCACGGGGGTCTCGCCGAACTGCTCGGGGTAGATCATGAGCAGATTGTTGTTGGCGAAATAGCGCTGCAGGAACATCGGCAGCTCCGACATCTCGTCGTGGTACGACACCGACTGCGGGCGCGCGCCTATCACCACGAAGAGGTCGTCGTCGAGCACGCGGTTGCTCATCACGATAAAGTCGTCCCAACCCTCGGTGGTGTGAAATTCGCAGCGTATGCCGTAGTTTTCGGAGTATATCACACCCCGGATGAGCGGCTGTATGTCGGCCGGGCAGCAGAATATCACGCGGCAGCCCACCTGGCGTGTGAGGCGGCTCACGGCGCGCACCCAGCGGCTGAAGCCGGTCTCGTACTGCGCACCGGCGGGCACCCACACCACCACTCGTGTGATGGTGCCTGCGGGGATGAAGCAGCGTGCCATCATCACCATCTTGTTGGTGGAGCGGAGGAGCTGGTCGGTCTTGTTGCCGAAGAAAGAGTCGATCACCGTGGCGCGGCGGTGCATACCGAGTACCACCTCGGTGATGTCGCGCTCCTCGATGGCGTTGAGCACGCCGGTCACGGTGTTGAGGTCGTAGCGGTCGAGCGACTCTATGCTCACGTCGGCGGCGGCACCGGCACGGCGGGCGGTGTCGAGGGCGTTGCGCGACACCGCCTTTGATGTCTTGCTGTTGTCGTTTCGAACATGGAGGGCGTAGAAGTTGTGCCGCCCGCGCTCGTTGCGCATAAGCACCGAGAGCTCCACTATCGACGCCGCTATCACGGGGTTCGACACTCCGATGAGCGTGTTGTTGACACGCGTGGTGCGCATGGCGTCGTCATTGCCCTCCTCGTCGAGGAGGCGTACTTTGAGCTTCGATGCCGCCGATGCCGTTATCACCGGCGCTATGGCGCAGGTCACCAGGATCACGGCTATGGTGCTGTTGAGGATGCGCTCGTCGAACATCTGCAGCCTGTAGCCTACCGACACCACCGCAAGGGCCACCGCTGTGTGTGCCGCCGTGAGGCCGAACATCACCTCGCGACTGTCGCTGCCGAAGCCGTAGATTTTCTGCGAGATATATGCCGGCAGCCATTTTCCGGCAATTGCCACCACGAGCATCACCGCAGCCACCGAGAGCGTGCCGCTGTCGCCGAACACGCGCAGGTTGATCATCATGCCCACACTGATGAGGAAGTAGGGGATGAAGAGAGCATTGCCCACAAACTCTATGGAGCTCATCAGCGCCGAGCCAACAGGCACGTAGCGGTTGAGCAGGAGGCCGGCGAAGAAGGCGCCGAGCACGGGCTCAAGCCCGATGAGCTGCGCCGAGCAGGCGGCCATGAACACGAGCACGAGCACAAACACATACTGCGTGACTTTGTCGCTGTACTTCTTGAAGAACCAGCGTGTGACGCGCGGGTAGAGGTAAAGGAGCACTCCCACCCACACAGCCAGGCGCAGCATAAGCAGGGCTATGGCCGACACATTGAAGTATCCCTCCTGGCGTATGCTCACCGTGGCGGCGAGCACCAGAAGGGCTCCGATCACGGCTATGATGGTGCCGACGATGGCAATGAGCACCGCCGGAGCCTTGGTGAGGCCGAAGCGTGCGGCCACGGGGTAGGAAAGCAGGGTGTGGGAGGCATACATCGAGCCTAAGAGCATCGATGTGGTCCAGTCGAGGCCGAGGATATACACGCTGGTGAGGATGCCAAGGGCGAGCGGTATGGCGAGGGTGAGCAGACCGAAGAGCAGACCCCGCCTCAGGTTGAGCCTGAGGTGGTACATGTCGATCTCGAGGCCGGCAAGGAACATGAGGTACAGCAGCCCCACCTGGCCGAAGATGGCAAAGGAGGAGTCGCTGTCGAGGATATTGAGGCCGTAAGGACCGATGAGCACACCCGCAGCAATCATGCCTATGATATGCGGTATCTTCAGCTTGTTGAGCAACAGAGGTGCGGACAGAATTATCACCAGCACGATGAAAAAAATCTGTACGGGCTGGGTGATTAAAGACATAGATTTTTAAATTAAAAATTATAAATTATAAATTATAAATTCGACGATGCTATTCTTGGGTTTATAAATTCGACGCTGATATTTTGGGGTTTACGGATTGGCTTGCAACCTCTTGCGAATAGACACCAGCAAACTGATGAGTTCGGAGCAGTCGTTTGTCATACTTAGAGCTTGAGGCTGGGATATATAATTGGTATTGGCCAGTAGTTCAATCCAATATCGGGTTTCTGCCGCTTCTTTACAAGCGATGCTTAATTTTGAAGCGAAATCTGCACGAGATTGGGCATATTCCGATTCCTGAATATTTGCACCGATACTTGTACCCGAGCGTAGTAATTGCTTCGACAATATATACTCGCGCTTTTCTGCCCTCAAATATTTGCATAAACGCACACAACGGACTGCAAAAGCCATGCTTTTTTCTTTTAGTACGTTGGAGCTCATGCTGCTGGAAATTATAAATTAAAAAATCAAAACTGATGCTGCCGCATACGCCTACTGCAAAGAATGAATTACGCGTATAAATTTATAACTTATAATTTATAATTTGTAGAGCGATTTGCACAGCATTGAGCGCTGCCCCCTTGCGTATCTGGTCGGCTACGGTCCAGAACGATATGCCGCGCGGATTGGCAAGGTCGGCGCGTAGGCGGCCAACGTAGACCGGGTCGGTGCCGGCAAGGTCGAGGGGCTGAGGGTAGCCAAGAGCCTCGTGGCGGTCTATGAGCACTATGCCCTCGGCGCTCTCGAAGGCGCTGCGCACGGCATCGAGCGGAAGAGCATCGGCAGTCTCCACCCAGATGGCTTCGCTGTGGGCGCGCATCACGGGCACGCGCACGCAGGTGGCACTCACCTCGAGGTCGGGGGCGTGCATGATTTTCTTGGTCTCAAGGTGCATCTTCATCTCCTCGCGGGTGTAGCCGTTGTCGGTGAAGACGTCGATATGCGGAATGAGGTTGAAAGCCAGCTGGCTGGCAAACTTCTTCACCGTGGGCTCCTCGCCGCGCGCGAGCTGCGCGCTCTGCTGCGCGAGCTCCTCCATACCCGTGGCACCGGCGCCGCTGGCAGCCTGATAGGTGGCCACATGCACACGCTTGATGGGCGACAGTCGGTAGATGGGAGCCAGAGCCACCACCATCTGGATAGTGGTGCAGTTGGGGTTGGCAATGATACGGCGGGGAGCATTGAGAGCGTCGGCACCGTTGACCTCGGGTACGACCAGAGGCACGTCGGGGTCCATGCGGAAAGCGCTTGAGTTGTCGATCATCAGTGCACCGCCCGAGGTGATGGTGTCGGCATACTCCTTCGACACATCGCCGCCGGCCGACACAAAGGCGAAATCAAGGCCGGCGAAGTCGGCGGCATTGTGGCGAAGCTCGCGCACAGGCTCTGTGGGTGCGCCACGGAAAGTGTATGTGGTGCCTGCACTACGGGCCGACCCGAACAGACGGAGCTCATCGACAGGCATGGACGAAGATTCAATCACGCGCAGGAATTCCTGCCCGACGGCGCCAGATGCGCCAACAATAGCTATTTTCATCTATCGTAAATTTGTATCTAACTGGCAAAGTTACGCATTTTTTTTGAGATATGGTGTGAGTGCCCGAAATCGCAGTGAATAAAGAGAGAGGCGAAAAAGCGCGGGGAGGCTATAGGATAGCTTCCCCGCGCTCTATGTGGTAATCGTCGGTTAGCGGCCACCGCCGAGAGCCTGATAGAGGCTGATGACGGCGCGGGCACGGTTGAGCTCGGTGGTAATCTGGTTGATCTGAGCCGAGAGCAGACCCTGCTGTGCGGTGAGCACTTCGAGGTAGCTCGTAGAGCCGGTGCTGTAGAGCATGAGGTCCTGAGTGTACTCTACTGATTTCTCGAGGCTTGCCACCTGCTCCTTGAGGAGAGTCGATTTCTCGAGGCTCTTCTCGTACACGGTGAGAGCGTCGCTCACCTCGGCCGATGCCGAGAGGAGGGTGTACTCAAAGTTGTTGAACGCCTGCTTCTGCTGTGCTTTCGAGGCCTTGAGGCGGGCGATATTCTGGCCGCGGGCAAAGAGGGGCGCGGTGAGTGAGCCTGCTATCTGGTAGAACCATTCACCGGGGTTCTTCACGATTGAGCCCAGGAGGTTGGTGAAGCCGCCGTTGGCGGTGATGTTGAGGCCTGGATAGAAAGCTGCGCGGGCGCTCGCTGTGGTGTAGTAGGCGGCGGCGAGACTCATCTCGGCGGCGCGAACGTCGGGGCGGGCGGCGAGCTCAGCCATAGGCACACCTGCGCGGAGCATTTCGGGCACCTGAAGGTCCACCTGGTCGGTCACATCCCACTCCTGCGGGAGCTGGTTGAGAAGCAGCGACATAGTGTTGTTGAGATTGTCGAGGCTCACCTCGAGGTCGGTGATGGATGCCAGGATGCTGTAGTAGTTGGCAGTGGCCTGCACTACTGCGGCTTCGGTGACACCACCGGCGAGCTTGAGGTTCTTCATGGTCTCGACGGTCTCTTTCCAGAGGCCGGCAGTGTTGCGCGAGAGGTTGAGCTGACAGCGCACGGCAGCGATGGCATAGTAGGTATTTGCCACGCCCGACACTATCTGGCTGCGGACGGCCTGCGCATAGGCTTCGCTCTGCATAACGGCAGCCTTGGCTCCGCGGTTGCTGTTGAGGAGCTTGCCGAAGATGTCGATTTCCCAGCTCACCTGCGCGGGGATGGTGTAGTTCCAGTCGACCACGGAGTGACCCAGCCCCGACTTGTTGATGCTCGGGGCGAGGGCTACCGAGGGAAGGTACGACAGGCGCGCTCCTTTGAGGTTGGCCTGCGCGATCTCCACGTTGAGCTGCGCATTGCGGAGGTTGGTGTTGTTCTCAAGGGCGACCTTGATGAGCGATGCGAGCTTCGGGTCGGTGAACACATCCTCCCACAGGAGGTTGCCGAAAGCCGCGGAGTCGACGGCCTGCTCGCGGGCCTCGGCGTAAGCCTTGGTGAGGACCGTCGAGGTAGGGGTCTCGTATTTTTTGTATATGCCGCAGCTGCCCATCAGTGCGACGGCTACCACTGCGATGCCCACTCGGGCTATATTTGTTAGCTTCATATTCTTTCTAAGTGTTTATCGCTGAGCGTACTGCTCGATTTCACGCTCTATGGTACCACCCTTCTCTTCGTTCTGCCACTTGATGGGCTTCATCTTCTCTTGAAGAATCTGGAACACGATGAAGAGTGCGGGCACGATGAATATCTGGCAAATCATGCCTATGAGCATACCGCCTACTGAGCCTGCGCCGAGGGCACGGTTGCCGTTGGCACCTACACCGTGGGCAAACATCATAGGCAGAAGGCCGATTACCATTGCCAGCGATGTCATGAGGATAGGACGCAGACGGGCCGAGGCACCCGCGATTGCCGCATTGAAGATGCTCATACCGGTGTAGCGGCGCTCGAGAGCGAACTCCACGATGAGGATGGCATTCTTGGCAAGAAGACCGATGAGCATGATCAGAGCAATCTGCAGGTAGATATTGTTGGAGATGCCGAATATACGTGCGAAGATAAATGCACCGGCAAGACCGAAGGGCACCGAGAGGATCACGGCGAAGGGCAGCATGTAGCTCTCGTACTGAGCCGAAAGCAGGAGGTATACGAAGAGGAGGCAGAGGCCGAAGATCACGGCAGTGGTGCTGCCGCTACCGCTGCCGGCTTCCTCACGGGTCATACCGGCGTACTCGTAGCCATAGCCCTGGGGCAGAGTCTGCGCTGCCACGCGCTCTACGGCGGCGATGGCGTCGCCCGACGAATAGCCGGGGTTAGGAGTACCGGTCACCGAGATGGAGGTGAACATGTTGAAGCGGTTCATCAGGTCGGGGCCGTAGACGCGGGTGAGCTTCACGAAGTTCGAGATGGGAGCCATCTCGGCGCCGTTGCGCACCTTGATGCTCTTGAGGGTCTCGAGGTCGACGCGGCTCTCGGGGGCGGCCTGCATCATCACGCGGTAGATCTTACCGAAGCGGTTGAAGTTCGACACATACATACCGCCGTAGTAGCCCTGCAGGGTCGAAAGGATAGTCGACGGGCTGATGCCGGCGGTCTTGGCCTTGGCGGCATCGATGTCGATCATATACTGCGGGAAGGTGGGGTTGAAGGTGGTGTACGCCGCCTGGATTTCGGGCTGCTGGTTGAGCTGCGCGAGGAAGCCCTGGACCACGCCGAAGAACTGGTTGATGTCGCCGCCGGTGCGGTCCTGCATCTTCATCTCGAAGCCGTTTGTCACGGAGTAGCCCGTGATCATAGGCGGTGCGAAGATCATCACACGGCCGTCGCGGATGTTCTGGGCGGTGAGGGCATAGAGCTGCTTGATGATATCCTCGGCGCTCTCGCCCTTGCCGCGCTCACTCCAGTCTTTGAGCTTGATGATGAATGCACCGTAGGTCGGGCCCTGGCCGGCGATGAAGCTGTAGCCGTTGATAGCCTGGCGGATGCGGATGCCGGGGATGGTGCCGCAGAGCGAGTCGACCTGCTCGAGCACCTGCTCGGTGCGCTCCTGCGAGGAGCCGGCGGGCATATCGACCATGGCGAAGATCACACCAGTGTCCTCGTTGGGCACAAGGGCGCTCGGGGTGGTGCTCATAAGCCATACGAGCAGTGCCAGAGCAGCCACCACGGTGGCGAAAGAGGTGATTTTGTGCTTGGCAAACCACGATGTCACCTTCTTGTAGCCGGCAAGGAGTTTGCCGAAGTTCTTCTCGAAAGAGCGGTGGAAGCGCTTGCCGAAGAGGCCAAGCACGGCCACGATGGCCACAGCCCAGGCAATGCAGCTAAGGAGCACATTGTTGAAGCTGTACCAGCCAAGCACCATGAAGGTGATGGTGGCTACGAGGAGCACGAAAGTAACCAGGGGATGAATATCGAGGGCGAAAGTGCGCTTGTAGCGCTTGGCCACAGCCTCGCCGGCTGCCTTATAGGCATCGCCCATACGCTTGCCCAGAGGATCGACGCTGCCGTCGGCCTTATGAGGCTTGAGGAAGAGCGCGCACAGCGCGGGCGAGAGGGTGAGCGCGTTCACTGCCGAGAAGCCGATGGCGATGGCCATCGTGAGACCGAACTGGCGGTAGAACACACCCGAAGTACCCGGCATGAACGACACGGGGATGAACACAAGCATCATCACAAGGGTGATGGAGATAAGTGCTCCCGCGATTTCGTCCATGGCATCGATGGAGGCGCGGCGCGACGACGTGTAGCCCTGGTCGAGCTTGGCGTGCACGGCCTCGACCACCACGATGGCGTCGTCGACCACAATCGCGATAGCAAGCACGAGTGCCGAGAGGGTGATGAGGTTGATCGAGAAGCCGATGAGGCTCATCATGAAGAAGGTACCGATCAAAGCCACAGGGATGGCGATGGCCGGGATGAGGGTCGAGCGGATATCCTGAAGGAACACATACACCACGAAGAACACAAGGATGAATGCCTCGATGAGCGTGTGGATCACAGTGTCGATGGAGGCATAGAGGAAGTCGTTGTTGTTCATCGGGATTTCAAAGACGCATCCCTGGGGCAGGTCGGCTTTCAGGCGGTCGACAAGCGCGAGACAGTCGTTGATAATCTTGGTAGCGTTCGAGCCCGGTGTCTGGAACACCATCGCCACACTGGCGAGCTGGCCGTTGAGGCGGTTGGAGAAGCCGTAGGTCACACGACCGAGCTCTATGTCGGCCACGTCCTTGAGGTAGAGCACCTCGCCTGCCGAGCCCGTGCGGACCACGATGTCGCCGAACTCTTCGGGCTTGGTGAGGCGGCCGCGGTAGCGCATGATGTACTGGAACGACTGGTCGCCCTGCTCACCGAAGGCACCGGGGGCAGCCTCGACGTTCTGCTCGGCGAGGGCGGCAGTGATGTCGGAGGGCATGAGGTGGTACTGGGCCATCACCTCGGGCTTAAGCCATATACGCATCGAGTAGTCGGCACCGAAAGCCATCACGTCGCCCACGCCCTGCGTACGCTGAAGCTCGGGGATGACGTTGATTTTCATGTAGTTGTCGAGGAACTCGGGCGTATAGATAGCCTGTGCGGTGGTATCTACGATAGCCACACCGAGGAGCATGGAGGTCTGGCGTTTGCGCGTCTGCACACCCACCTGGTTTACTTCGGAAGGAAGGAGGTTGGCGGCAGCCGACACGCGGTTCTGCACATCGACGGCGGCCATGTTGGGGTCGAAGCCCTGCTCGAAGTACACGTTGATGGTTGCCGAGCCCGTGTTGGTGGCGGTCGACTCCATGTATGTCATGCCCTCGGCACCGTTGATGCTCTCTTCGAGAGGAGCGATCACGGAGTTGAGCACGGCGGCGGCGTTGGCACCGTTATAGGTGGTCGACACCGATATGGTAGGTGGTGCAATGTCGGGGTACTGGGTCACCGGCAGAGAGGAGAGGCCGATAAGACCGAGCAGAACGATGAAAATAGAAATCACCGTCGACAGCACCGGGCGGTTGATAAACCTGTCAAGTTTCATATATCTGTTGAATTAGCTTCGTTAGATGAGGTTTTATTGCTTGGGGGTCACGGGCATACCGGCACGCACCGATGTGCCTACGCCTTCGGTCACCACGCGGTCGCCGGCCTTGAGGCCCGAAGTGACCACGAAGTTCTTGCCGTCGGAGTAGGGAAGCACGGTGATGGGGGTTGATACCGTGATGTTGCTGTCGTTGAGAGTGTATACGTAGCGGAGGTCCTGAAGCTCGAAGGTAGCTTTCTGGGGGATGACAAGTGCACCCTCATTGTTGCGGGGGATGATTACCTGGCCGGTGTTGCCGCTGCGGAGCACGCCCTGCGGATTGGCGAAGAGTGCGCGGGCCGAAGCCGAGCCCGTAGTATTGTCGATCACACCCGACACGGTAGCCACACGGCCCTTGATGGGGTAGCGGGTGCCGTTTGCGAGCTCAATCTCCACTTCGGGAAGAGCCTTCACGGCAGCTTCGATGCTGCTGCCCTCGCCGGTGAAGTCGAGGAGCTCTTTCTCGGTGAAGGCGAAGTAGGCGTAGACCTCGGAGTTGTCGCTGATGGTAGTGAGGGGCTGTGCCGACGAGGGCGACGCGAGCGAGCCCTCGCGGTTGGGTATAGTGCCCACCACGCCGTCGCTGGGCGCTGTCACGGTGGTGTAGGCGAGGTTCTTGCGGGCTGTCACAAGGGCTGCTTCGGCCTGTGCGAGAGCCGACTTGGCCTGGGCGAGCTGGTTGGCGGCGAGCTGCCATTCGGTCTCGCTGATTATGTTTTTGTCAAGAAGCATGCGTTTGTTCTTCTCGGTGAGCTCTGCGGTGCTCACGGCGCTGCGGGCCGAGTTGACGTTTGCTGCGGCCTGGTCGACAGCGGCCTGGAACTGCACCTGGTCGATGGTGAAAAGAGTCTGACCCTTGCGCACGTGGTCGCCTTCGTCCACATGCACCTTAGTGATGAAACCGCTCACCTGGGGGCGAATGGCGATGTCGGTCTTTCCTTTGATAGTTGCGGGGAATGAGCTTTCGAAGCCTGCTGTGGTAGGCTCTACGGTGACTACTGCAACTTCGGGGGCCATCATGCCCGTCTGCTGTACCTGCTTGTTGCCGCACGAGCAAGAGAGTGCGAGCGCAGCCACTAAGGCAGCGCCGAGGCTCGTGTGTGTAAACGCTGTTTTCTTCATATTTGATTACTTATCTTGGATTTATCATAATGTGTGAAAGCATCCTCGCCGAAGGCTGGCGACGACGCAAAACCGAAAAATATGTTTTACAACATAATTTTACGGCTGCAAAGTTACTAATTTTTTCACCCTTTAGCTTTCTTAAAACACCAACATGTTGGCCTAAATGTCTTATTTGCGGTTAAAGTTTGCAAATTTTATGCGACTTTTGGTAGAGACCGCTATTCTGAGCATCAGTCCGTTAAGCCAATTTCCGGAAAAAGTGGTATATTTGCACACAAACAACTTGCTTATGGAAATCTTTGAAGGCTTCGACATCGACATCTCGGGCATCGAGCGCGACGAGGAGCAGAAATGGGACGCTCTCGTAGAGGCGGCCATCGCCGGGAATGTCGTGCCCGTGATTGGCCCCGACATTCTGTGCGATTACGCCGGCAGATACAATGTCAACGAATTTCTGGTGGGCACACTGCGCCGCCAGTTCGGGCTCTCGGCCGATGTGCGCACTTTCTCGGAGCTTGCCTACGACAATGAGTTCCTTGCCAAGATGAGCGCCCGCCTGCGCCGCCCCGTCACTCGCGACATCATCTACTCGCTTGTCAACGACATCTTCGGCAACCCGCGCAATGTCGAGGCTCACTTCAAACCCTCGTCGGTGCTCACGAAGCTGCTGTCCATCAAGCTGTTTCCATTCGTAATCACAACATCCTTCACGCCCGTGGTCGAGAACGAGATGCGCCGCCTGTGGGGCAGCCGCAATGTCGACGTGCTCTCATTTTCATGCAATCCCCGCACCGACATCAAGCCGGGGCTTGGCGACATAAACTCCCCCGACGACATGACCCGGCCGACGGTCTACTATATGTTTGGTCGCACTCCCGGGCAACCCCACCGCTACGTGCTCACCGACAACGACATGCTCGACTTCTGCAAGGCGTGGATGTCGCCACAGACCAGGCCCAACAATCTCTGCAACGCCCTCCGCGACAAATACCTCCTCATGCTCGGATGCGGCTATGGCGACTGGCTTTTCCGATTTATATGGTACTGCATGAACAAGAGCGCCGACACCGCCACTAAAGGGCTTATGGCCAAGGATGAGAATACCGATGAGACGCTCGTCGAGTACCTCAAGCGCATTGATGCCTTCCTGCCGTCGAACCGCCGGCCCGAAGAGATTATCGACGAGATTGCCCGACGCCTTGGCGAGCACTCCGAAAGCCGCGCGACGGCATGGTTTGGCCGTCCGCCAAAGGCTACCGACGTGTTCATCTCATACTCGCGCCGCGATGCCGACACGGCAGCCGCGCTCTACAGCTACCTCACCGCGCAAGGCCTCACGGTGTGGTACGACCGAAACGACCTCCTCGGCGGCTCACGTTTTCTCGACGAGATAAACCGTGCAATAGAGAACACCAAGGTATTCGTGCCACTGATGAGCGCAAATGTGGCGCGAGAGGCAATGGACGCGCACGTCTACCGAAAGGAGTGGAACAAAGCCATCGACCTGCAGGACAGCATGGGGGCACGCAACTTCATCATACCCGCCCATGTGGAGGGCTTCGACTTCTACAATGCCGACATCCCCTCGGCCATCAAGCGGCACAACTCGATAGCCATTGAGGAGAGTGGCACCGGCTTCGCGCCGCTCCTCGAGGCCGTGAACGCAGCCCTCAATGATCTCGACAACTTCCATAAAAACACAGCATTATGAGCACCACAGGAACGCATGGAAATCCTTGGCACGGACTTCGGGCATACTCCGAAGGCGAGCTGATATATGGCCGCGACTCCGAGATTCACGCCCTCTCGATGCTCATTGTGCAGAATGTCACAACGGTAGTCTACGGTCGCTCGGGCATAGGCAAATCCTCGATTCTCAGCGCCGGAATATTCCCGCAGATGCGCCGCCGCGGCATATTCCCGGTGTATATCCGCCTCGACCACAGCTCCGGGGCTCCTTCATATCGCGAGCAGATAAAGAGCGCCGTAGCTGCGCAGGTCGCACTCCTTGGCTACTCTGCCGAAGAACTCGTAGCAGCGGATGGCAGCGAGACGCTTTGGGAGTTTTTCCATCGTTTCGACTACAGCGACGCTGCCGGGCATCGAGTGCGACCCTTAGTGGTATTCGACCAGTTCGAGGAGATTTTCACACTCGCCACCGACCGCCGCAAAGTACAGGTCTTCTTCCGCCAGCTTGCTGACCTTATCAACAATGTGATGCCCGATGTGACATCAACCGCCGGCCACTCAGTGCAGGAGACCGTGCTCGAGCAGCCCGCCGGCAACTTCTTCGACCTCAATCTCGGAGCTCTTGGAGGAGCTTCGCTGGCGTATCGCCCCGAGGCCGACTATCACCTCGTGTTCACGCTACGCGAGGATTTCCTCTCCTACCTTGAGCGCAACACCACCGACATCCCCGCACTTAAGAACAACCGCTACTGCCTCGCGCCCATCAACGAGGAGCAGGCTGCCGAAATCATCATGCGCCCGCGCCCGGGGCTCGTCAGCCCGGCCGTAGCTCACCTCATCATAGAGAAAGTGACCGGTGAGGCTGACTTCAAGCTCGACGGCATCCCCGAGATTCAGGTCGACTCGGCCATCCTCTCGCTCTACCTCAGCCGACTGTACGACAAGATGGTAGAGCTCGGCCTCGACTGCATCCATGAGCCGGTGGTCGTGGCATATTCCGACAACATAATAGATGACTTCTACACCGATGCCATCGCCGGATTGCCTGTCGAGGCCGTTGAGTGGCTCGAAGATACGCTCGTCAATGCCGACGGGCGCCGCGACAACCGCGACCGCAACACAGTGCTCCGCGCCACCGGCTTGACCGAGGCCGACTACCGCCACCTCGTCGACGAAGTGAAGCTGCTGCGGCAGTTCAGCTACGGTGGCGACCTCCGCGTGGAGTATATCCACGACGTAATCTGCCCCGTGGTGATGGAGCGCCGACGACTCCGGGAGGAGACACGCCGCACCATCGAAGCCGACCGCCGTGCTGCCGAGGCCGAGCAAAGGGCCGAGGCCGAGCGACTGCGGGCGCGCCGGCGTATGCGCCGAATATGGCTCGGCATAGCCCTTGGCTTGGTGATGATAAGCCAATATCTATTTGCCATCTATTGGTTCTACGACTGCGAGGATGCCGAGTACTACACCGCCTTCACCCTCCGCCAAGGTTGGCCCGTAGGCCTTGGGCCCGAGCTCAGCCGTGCCGAGCGGGCACGCACACCCCTCTTCTATAAATTGAGCCATCGAGGGCACTTCAGCCGCCCCTTCGACCGTGTGGAAGTATGCTCTTCCAACGAAGCACTCCCCGCATCGCCTCGCCTTGCGCTCTTCGACCTGGCCGAGGCCGGCATAATAAGCGACCGCGCCGCCGAGCGCTACGACTCGCTCCTCTCCGAAGTGCGAACTCTCGTGTTCAACCCACTAAACGACAGCGAGGTCGATAAAATAATTGCGCTCGACGGCTCCGGCGCGACCCTCTTCTCGGTGAACCGCTCCGAGATGGGCGGTGCCGACTGGTATGCCTTCGTCGACCCCTCGGGCATGTCGATGCCCGTGCGCGACAACGGACTCGACCGCGTGCGAGTGAGCACCGACGAGTTCGGCGACATCGCCTCTGTGAACTTCTACGACAGTCGAGGCGCCAAGCGACCCGACGATCAAAACGTACATGATGTCTACGGATACTCATACTCTACAAAGATTCACGACGGCCACGAAGGATGGTTCAGAATACCACTTTCTCAATATGGCGATGCCGCACCTTATGAGGATTGCCGCCTTACCATCTATCGTGACGGGGGCGTGGAGACCTCATGGTGGGATAAAGATATGAGCGGCTACCACTACAGGATGACAATCTGCAAGACTTTTGCAACGCCCGATTCCATAGAGTATTATAGCTTTGATTATGATACCAAGACTTGCGCCTTGGCCGCTGTGATGCACAATATGCTCGACACCAAAGGAAACCCTGTGCTGCAGGCTCTTGACTGGGTTGATGAGAACAAAGATGCCATCGGTATGTCGGTGTACGACACCACAAAGTGCGTCTACGATGATAAAGGACGTGTCATCTCGAAAAAATCCTATACGAAGCGATACTACGACGGTATTGTAGAGACATGGTCTTACGCTCCCGATGGCCGCGTAGCATCTTATATAATTGTGGCCGACGGCCAAGAGCGCTATCGCAAAACTCGTGAGAAAATAGGAAATGTCACGCGTTCCGAAATACACAGCCGACGCTTGACAAAGGTTATATATCCCTACCGCCTGCGCGTCGATTCCGTGGTCGGCGAGCGCACCTTCACAGCCATCTTCGACCGCAATGGCCGGGCCGCCAACGACTTCGGAGGCGACTCGCTCTTCCACCGCATGGTGGTCGACACCGACTCAGCCTCGCGCACCGTGCGCTACTGGCACATCGATGCAGATGGCAAGGAGCGCCGGGGCCGCATCGACAGCCCTGAGTATATCGTCGAGGAGCATTTCAATCCCGACGGGACTTTGGAGTGGAGAACAGTGCTCGATGCCGACAGCGCCGTGGTCAGCACTCAGATGTACTTCTACACCAGCGGCGTACTCTCAGGTCGTGCCGTGCGCGGCATCGACGGCACCCCGGTGCGCTGCCCCGACTACGACATCGACGGCTTCGGATACTATCGCCTGTCATTAAGCACCGACTTCGACGGCAACTACACCGGCATCACCGCTTTCAACGAGTTGAACGAAGACGAGCCCATTACTTATCAAGGCAATCCCATTGCTTTCAACTACGGAAATATGAATGGCGCCGAAATAGACGTGACCCCCGCGATGGGAAGACGCATGATCGCACCACGAGTCAAGCTCACGGGGGACTATAGTCAGATTTACCCTGAGCGCTATCGGACTTTGGGTGGTGACAAGAGTGCCGTATTCGTGCACCTGCTCTCGCCCGACGCTCCGCTGGCACGCCTCGGTCTGAAAGACAACGACGTGATTCTGCGCCCCGACGGCACGCCTGCCGACACCGAAGCCGAAGCCCGCCGTCTGCTCAGAGGCAAAACACTCACAGTGGCGCGGCGCCACCGCGGCCGGCCCTTTACAAAGGTAGAGGTCGAGCTCGACGGCAGCACCGACTACACCCACAGCATCCACCTGCATCCCCTCTTCACCGGCTTCTGGTTCTACCGACACCTCACTCACATGGAGTAAGCCACCACTTTCCGCCTCCCTCCCCGCCGCGGGGGATCTCCGAATCCCCCGCAACGCTACAGTAGGGTTTCCAAACCCGGGAAGGAACTAATATCTCTCCGCGGTAGCACCTACCCGATTCTACCTTTCCTGGGTTTGGAAACCCCACTGCAGGGTGGTGGCGGATAGGGAAATCCGCCACGGCGGAAACCCGGGAAGGAACTAACTTCTCTCCGCGGTAGCACCTACCCGATTCGACCTTTCCTGGGTTCTGAGACCCCACTGCAGGGTGGTGGCGGATTCGGAGATCCGCCACGGCGTAACAATCCCCCGCGGCGGCGAGGGTGCGGTAGATGAGGATTGTGCGGCGCGTTTATTTTCGGATGCCTTGGAGTTTTCGGTTGCTTTGGCGTGTTCGGATGCGTTGGCATTTGAGGTCGCCATGGATGGCGACCGTACCACGTGCGGCTGCATATTGCGCGCAAAAGGTGACACCATAATAAAAAACAGCCGGCAGCTCCACGGTGGAGTTGCCGGCGTTTATTATGTGGTCTGCGTGTGTGCGGATCAGTACACGAGCTCGATGTCGTCGATGTAGAGTGTGGAGCCTTCGCCACCCTCGAAGTAGTCGCCGTAGCGGCTTGCCGAGGCCACGAAGATGATGTTTGCCACATCAAGGTTGCCGTTCACGTCGTTGAGGTCGAACTCTATCTGCACCAGACCGTTGCCATCGGTAGCGGTCTCGAAGATATACTCGCCGTAGGCTACCACATGCTCACCGTTGCGATCGAAAAGCTGGCGGTTGGCACTCTTGGTCTTGATGATAGAGGGCCAGTCGGTGTTGTTGTAGTCGGACTTCGACTGTGTGTAGTGCTCGGTGTGGCTGTCCATAAGGGCGCAGTACACTATACCTTGGTCCAAATCGCCAACGGCGAGGTGATCGCCCGAACCTGCGTCTTTGCCGCTCTGCACCGTGCCGGGCTCATAGCGTGCCCACAGGCGCACCTTGGTGGGGCGGAGCGTCCAGGGGCGACCCCAGCCGAGCTCACCGTCGGTGCCGTCGGTGTAGAGGTAGTTGCCGGCGAAGATATTGCCGGCGGCAAATTTACCCATTTTCGTGAAGCCCATATCCACGCCCACGAACTGCGACTTCAGCATTGCCGAGTAGCTGCCCGAGTGTACATAGGCGGTAGAGTTCTCGGTGATGTTCTTGTTCATGGTAGCGGAGCCGTGGTTGCCGCTGTCCCACCACATATTGCCGGCGTCGGCCGAGGGGAGCAGCACCTTGCCGCTCTTCACCCACTGCTCGAAGGAGGCGTTGGGGAGCTGGTCGTTCTCGGTGGTGAAGCCTGCCACTACGGCCGAGACGAAGTCGTCGGCGGTAGCCACATACTCGTAGGCCGTATTGCCCTTGAGACCGGTAAGAGAGGCTGTAAACACCGTACCGGCGTCGAAGGCCCGGCTCGAAGCCACGCCATCGACGTGCTGCCATTCCGAAGCACCCACGGCGCGGTAGTTGAAGCCGATGTTCTCCACGCCGTCCTTGGCCACTGTGCCTCGGAGCACGGCTGTGTGCGCACCCACGGTGGCAGCCTCGGGGTCGAGGGTCTGCACGGGAGCGTCGCTCACCGAGAAGCGGAGGGTAGCCACGCTGCTCTTGCCCTTGACGTCGGTAGCCTTGATTTCAAAGCTGTGGTCGCCCTGGCTGAGCGCGTTGGTGAGGCTCTCCTCGAAGTTGATCTGATAGATTGTGCCCTCTGCGGTATCGGCGGGGCTCTTGTCGGCGTTGAAGTTGAGGCCGGCGGCTTCGAGTGCCGATGCTCCGAGCTCGCTCATGTTGAGCAGATCCACGTCGTTGCCGCGCAGCTCGGGGATAGCGAGGAACCAATCGGAGGTAAGCTCGATGTTCTTAAGGCCGGTGGCCGAAATCACGTACACCGACTGGCGGCCTACCGAGCCGGGCTCGCCCATCACGGGATTGGCGATGTCGAAGCCCTTGCCCTCGATTTTGGGAGCGGCAATAAGCTCGATCTCCTGCTTAACCTCGATGGCGGTCTCGTCGATTTCGATTATGAAGATGGCGCCGCCTACTTCCGAGGGCTTGGCGCTGTATTTCACTTTAAGATTGTAGAGCGTGCCGGGGCGGGCATTCTCGATCACTCCGGGGAAAGAGAAATCGGTGCCGTTGACCTGCGTGCCCTTGAGCTCGTAGGCGATGTTCTTGTCGGTAGAAGGCATCATGAAGTAGCCGGTGCGCTCGTCGCGACCGTCGAAAATCAGCGAGCCGCGGGCATGGCCCACAGTCATGCTGAAGTCGGGCAGCACATCCTCAAGGCCTTCGGCCTCGCTGTAGTCGACCTTCACGGCCACATTGGCTATCTTGCACACAAGCTGCACCTGTGCGGTCTGCCCGGCCTCTACGTCGAACTCCTGCACACCCTTGAAGGCGCGCTTGTCGAACGAAGCCGACACAGAGTCGCCGGCCCATGCCTGGGCCACATAGTGACCCGTGACGAGGGCGATAGGCTCGGTGGGCACATTGTCGAGGCCCTTATACTTGCGCACGAGGCCCTTGGTGCTCGAAATCCAGATTTCGCAGCTCTCGGCGAGCTCGGCGTCGGTAGCGCGCGACACCACCTCCATGTCGGAGTTGAGAGTGGCCGCCAGCTTGACGCTGCCCTCGCCCTGCATGTCGAACTGCTCCTCGGAGCAGGCTCCGGCGAGCGCCATCAGCGCGGCGCCGGCTATATATATCTTTATATTTTTCATTTTGGCAAGGACTTAATTATTCACCGGTTGCGGTAAAAATGAGCGATGTGGTCTCGGCTTGGTTCTCCATATCAGTCACTTGGATAGTGAAGGTGTGCTTGCCTGCGAAATTGGCAAGAAGACCCACAAACATGGTGATGTCGAACTTAGCCTCCGTGGCACCGCGCACCTGCTCATTCACGGGGAAGCCGAGGCCGGTGTTGGGGCCGAGCTGGGCGGCAAGCTCATCGTCGAGATAAGCCAGGTCGAAGCTCAGGGGGAGCATGGCACCAACGGCGCTCTCGAAGCCTTCATTGTCGGTGGAGATATTCACCTGAAGGTGTGCGAAGCCCTTGGGGCAGCTGATGTTGACCACGGCGGGGCCGAAGTCGGCGCGAGCCACGTTCTCGGCGGGTGCGAGCTTAAGGTTCACCGACTCCTCCGAAGGCTCGAATTTGGCAGCCTTGTCGTCGCCCACAGGGGGTGTGGGAGGGGTGGGATCCTCGCCACCGACAGGGTCTTCGGGTCCCCAGGGGAGCTCGCCTTGGATAGGATCTTCTTCCACGGTCACGTTGCCGTCGATATCCTCCTTGACGATGCTGGTGTCGATGGTGATACCCGTCGAAGGATCCACCTTGCCGGTCTCATCGGGGATACCGGGGGTGTTCTTGGTCTTGTAAGTGATGATGTGGTGCTGGCCGGCAGCGATGTCGGTGAAGGGGGTATACTCCTCGGTGTACGAGCCGCCGATAGTGCCCTCGAACTTGGCGATAAGCGTCGTCGAGCCGGGCACTACCTCGAAGTAGCCCGAGCGGGTCTCCGAGGGTGTGAACACGAGGGTGCCCTCATCGTTGGCAAGCACGGTCATCTTGGCATCGGGGCACACGGCTTGAAGCTCTTTGCTGAAGATCACGCTCACCTTGAGCGAGGCAAAGGCGCACTTCACCACGCCGATGTTGGTGATTTTGGCGTTCTCGATGGTAAACTCCTTCGAGCCGGCATAGAGCGGGCGCTCCCACTCGGCCTTCTGCACCTCGTGCGACTTCACATCGAGGCGATAAGAGCCCACAGGAAGCGTGAGCACCTCTGGCATGTCGCCGTAGGTATAGTTGCGGTCGGCAGCCTCGCCCTTGAGGTCGACGACGGTGACCATGAAGCCGCTCAGGTCAATCGACGCGCGGCCTACGGTAGAGTTGACTTCGGTCTGTATCTTGTCGGCATCGGTGGCATCGATGGCGAAGGATGCGAACTCCACGCTGCCCTCCTCTTCCACCTTGGGGCTCCACGTCTCGGAGCACGAGGTGGCTCCGCCTATGAGCGCCGCTGCGGCAAGGATATTCAATATATTGGTTTTCATCTTGTTTTACTTAGTAGTTAAGGATTATATGGTCTACGTAGAGCTTCGAGCCGACGTGCTCAGCTGTCGATGACGTCGAACCCTGATAGATATCGCTGCGCGAAAGGCTTACCCCGGTAGCGGTAGATCGGAATATTACCGACATCTTTGCAGCCTTGGCCATGCCCTGCTTCCAATCGAAAGTAAAAGTCTTGCCGGTGTAGCTGCCCTGATCTGTGATTTCAAAGATGTCGGACTGCAGCATATTGCCCTGCGCATCGTAAATCGCAACCTCGGCATAGCCCATGCGGCTCTTGTGGTTGCTGAATTTATAGTCGAACGACAGAGAGCTCGGGCGCGAGGTAAACTCTATGCCATACTCAGGCACGCTCGCGTCATTGAATGATGTCGTGTTCCACTTGCCGAGGAAAAGCTCGCCGCGTGTCACATGCTTCACTTTGCTCAGGCCACCGCCGCCGATGCCGGCAGCAGTGTTGCCGCTACCCCACCCTACGGTGCGGATAAGGGCTGCGTAAGAGCCGGAGGTCTTGTCGTCGGTGCGTTTGGTGCCGGAGGTCGAGTTATAGGCTGTGTTCGAGCCGTCCGATACCTGCGACATCGTGATCGGGTTCAGCGTCTGCCAGCCCGTAGCGGTCCACTCCACACAATTCGATTTGGGAGCCACGGAGGTCCAATCCTCGAGTTCATTATTGGGGAGCTGGAGCGCGGCTTCGGTATGCAGCTCGAAAGCCTTAGAGCGGGTGCCGTCGATTTCTACCTTCACGAGATAGTCGGTGTCGGGGTCAAGTCCGCTCAGGTCGGCATAGTTGCCTGCTACTGTGGCGGCTGCGGGGGCGTAATCGGTCTCCGTGGCTTTCTTCACGAGCCATGAAGCGGTGTTGATGTCGGGGGTGGGATTTCCCTCGGTGCCGATAACGCTCAGATACGCATGTGTGGCATAGACATCATTGTCGCTACCGGCAATTTCAAAAGGGGCCATTCCTATGGTGAGCTCCTCGCTGCGTACATCGCCGCAAACGGCATATACGCGGAGGTCACCTTCAAATGTGGGGGTTGCGATAGTCACGGTGTAGTCGTAGGTCGCACGGCTCACCGGCTCCGATACAGCCTCAATGGCGGCAGGTCGGTACTTGCCTGCGTCGGGGTCGAAGCAGTAGAACTCCACGCTCTCCCTCACCGCGGTGGCACCGCCGTTGAAGCCGAGCTTGAGGTCAATGGCCTCGCCGGGCGAGAAGAACTGACCGTCCGAAGCGAGCTCGAGGCGTACGCCTTCCACGCTCAGCACAAGCTCGATAGGCTCGCAGGCACGCATCAGCGCATCCTTGAGAGTGAGCTTGAAGCGGGTAGTGTTGTCGCCGGCCACAGCCTTGATATTCTTCACCACGCCCGAGAAGTCGACCACGGCCATCTGGTCGGGTTTGTTCCAGAGGCCGAGAGCCTTCAGACCAAGAGTGGTAAGCGTGCCCTGTGTGGCGGCATCAGCCTTGAGGAGGTCGATGCTTTCGGGCCAACCCTGACGCAGAAGCGACTCCGAGGATGTCTCCAGAAGCACCTCGCCGAGCTGAGCCTGAGCAATCAGGTTCATGGCAAGCGAGAGGTCGGTGGGAAGTCCGGCCACCACCTCGATAGCCTCGCCGGAGGTGAAGCCGTCGGCCTCGGCAGTAGGCACGGGAGCAGAGAGCACGGCATCGCTGATGTTGAGCTCAATATCTTCCTGAGCAAGGTTTTCGTCGAAGGTCACCGTGAGCATGGCGTCGCCCACGTTGCCGTTGTTCACGTCGACGGTCACTGTGTATTCGTGCCGTGCTTCCGCCTTGACGGCAGGAAGGGTGAAGTCGGCCTTTACGCCGTTGGGCTTGGCTACCGACACCACGATTTTCACATCGCCGGGCTGCACATACACGGGGCGAACCTCATCCTTGGCGTAGGCGATAGCGGCACCGGCACCCTGCACGGTAGCGCTCCACGAGCTCATGTAGCCCATGAAAGCATCAGTATACTTTATTATAAACCGGCAATTTGCCAGCGAGGCGGTCAGGCCAAGCTCGGTAGTCTGGCCGTCGACCACAGTAAGAGATGTAGAGCCGGTGAAAGCAGGCAGGCCGAAGCCCTCCTCCTTGGGATCACCGTAGAATACTTCAAGATTGTAGGCGCCGACAGCAAATTCCTTATCGAGTGGGAAGGCATCGATCGAAGGCCAGGTCTCAGCGTAGGAACCGTCGGTTTTGGAGAGTGTCAACGAGAGATCCGCTGTCGTAATGTCCTCAGCCTCCGCACGCGATTGCGCATCGGCGGCACGGGAGCTCACGGTCTCTGTGTCGATTCTCACCATTGGGGCGATGCGGCCGGTGGCACCGCTGCCGTTGACGCCCCACTCATCGGAGCAGCCATAGAGCAGCGTGGCGGCAGCCAACGCACTTATCCCCAATTGGATAGCTTTTTTCATTGTGTTGTGATTTGGTTTATAGTAATTAAATTTTTTCTGTTTTGTGTATTGTAAACGAGCAAGTTATTTCGCTAACTTTTGTTTGCAAATTTTGGGCAAAAATAGTAAAAATATCCTACTCCGACAAATTTATCGGCAAAAAGTCCAGTTTTTCGACCATTCAGTCAGCGTCAAAAATGCGGAAAAGGTCACCAAAGCCGTTGCCGGCATTGATGACCTGAATAGCCTTATTGAGCTTAAAAGCCCTTAGCGCGGGCCTCCGGGGCCACCCGGGCCCGG
>JAMPHP010000001.1:978061-1027157 GCA_023663365.1 Muribaculaceae bacterium
AGCACTCATTGACTTACTAATGTTCATTATGCGTATTAATTTTTAAGACTTACTTACAATGCAAAGGTAGCTATACTCCCCCACTCCGCTCTTACACCTTTCGGCGCAGAGCTTGCACAATTACGGATTATTCCGTGAAAGAGTTGAGCGAATGAGGCGGAAGCACCACATTGAGGTACTTCTTGCCCACGGGTGCCGAAAACTCCACGGGGCTGTCGGTGAAATTGCCCGCCATAATCACGAGCTTGCCTTCGGGGTTGATGGCCGTGAGTACGGGCGTGGTGCAGTCGCGCCCCGACCGGGCCGAGAGTATGCGCGAGCCGGCCGGCACGGCTTCGGCGAAGAGGCGCACGGCATAGTACTCGGGGGTGTAGGTGGCTGTGCGGGCCGATGAGTCGACACGGATGAGTGCGTTCTGCTTCCATCCCCAGCCGCTGGTGCCTTCGTCGGCGAGTATCACGTTCCAAAGCGTGTACTCCTTGCAGCCCCCACCGAGATATGTGCAGATGCGCTCGAAGGTGTGCTCGGCGGCGGCACGGTCGAAAGAGCCCCAGCCACATTCACCCTCGGTCTGCACGTATGTGAGCTCGGGGTACTTTGCACGCAGGCGCGTCAGGATGTCGGCACCCTCCCACTGGAGGCCTACACCTGCGAAAGCACGGCGGGCACCGGGGTCGGCAAGCACGCGGTCTATCACATCGAAGCGGTTGGTGTTGATGGTGCCGAAATACACCTTCACCTCGGGGTGCCTGCGTGCCATGGTGGGCGCGAGATAGTCGCGGTTGAAGGTGATGATACCCTCAGGAGTCCATGCACAGCCGGGATAGTTGGTGTAGCTCCATGCCTCATTCTGGTACATGACCATGTAGACGGGGATGCCCGCGGCGGCATACTCGTCGATGAAGCGACAGAAGTAGTCGGCATAGGCCTGCAGGTAGCGGGGATCCATGATGAAATAGTCGGAGGAGGCGAGCCGCGGTGGGAACACGCCCTTGCACTCAGCCACGGTGTCGGCGAAGAGCGCCACCTGGTTTCGCTCGGGCATATTGTTGACGGCCAAGTCGCTGCGCACGGGATAGTCGCCGTTGATTTTCATCCACGTGGGCGGCGACCATGGCGACACCCAGAAGCGCATGCCGGGGTTATGATCCTGCGCGGCTTTTATGAAGGGGATTATGGCTGTGCGGTCGCGGTCGATATTGAAGTACTTGAGATTGAAGTCGGCGGGCACCTCATCGCAGCTATACCACGAGCGTGCATAGTCGTTGGCATTCATCGGTATACGCCCTATCGACAGGGCAAGCTCTCCGGCGGGCGAGAAGAGCTGCTCGAGAATATGAGCCTGCGTGGCGCGGGGCAGCATATTGAGGGCATCCCACCCGAGCTCGTTGAAGCATGCACCCCAACCGAGGAATTCCGTACCGGCACCCCGGTCGCCGACCGGCAGCGACCCGGCAGCCGAAGCGCTGTCCGACAGCTTAACCTTATCCACTCTATACTGATTGTCGTCGGTCGACGACACCCATTTCATCGGACGCGCCCCTGCCGCGAGTACTCCGGCAAGAATCAGGGCACCGGCAAGAATTCTTCTCATCATTAAGGATTTTTTATCTTGATATACGGTCGGAAACGGCTATTCGCGCAATTTGACAGGAGTTAAATTTTATTAATTAGGAGAACTGATTAAATATTTCGTACCTTTGCACGAATTTTCAAATTTAACCCATTATATGAAATACGCAAAACATTCACTCCTCATCGCCGGCACCCTCATGCTCGGCTTGTGCTCGTGCAGCGACAGCGACGACGACAAAGACAACAACGGCACCGACCGCCTCCCCAAACCCGAGCAGGTATTCACCGAAGGTATACCCTCGGAAGTAGCCGGCCTCAATATCACCACCAACGCCGACGGCCTCGTATCTGAAATCAAGGAAAAGGACAACGGCAGGGTCGAAACTACCACCACATTCGAGTACGGCAGCTTCACACCGGGCAGAGCCACAGAGTATCAGGTCAAAATGACCGTGATCGACCACGACGACGACGAATCCGACATCTTCTACATCGCCCTCAACCCGGCAGGCTATGCAAGCGACGTCCTTGAAATCTGCTCCGACGGCGATGAAGAGCGCTGGAGCTTCGCCTACGACACCCCCGGACACCTTGTGAGGATGTTCCGCTCCGAGGGCAACAATGAGGTGACCGTCATCACCTATACCGGTGGCGACATCACCTCGGTGAAGCAGTATGGCGACGACGATAAAGAAGGCTGGACAGCCGAGATAAGCTACGGCACCACCCCCATCGCAAACAAGGGCGGCATCATGATGTACGACGAGACACTGCACATCGACATGGACGAGTTTGCGCCCGCATTCTATGCCGGCCTCCTCGGCAAAGCCACAGCCAATCTGCCTGTACGCAGCCGCTACCTCGACCAAAAGGAAGACGGCGAATACGAATCTTATGAGTGGGAACTCAATGCCGACGGCCTGCCCGTGAAGCTCACCGTCTACGAGCACGAGCCCTGGAGCGAGTACCCTCACACCTACGACTACACTTTCGTCTGGTAATCTCCGCCCCAAAAAACAAGCATCACCGAAGCCTGCGGCACCGCTGCGGGCTTTGTTTTTGGCCGTTTGGCAGAATTTGCGTAATTTTGCAGCAGAAAACACTCACAAGAACAGACGATATGATTACTCAAGAACAATTAAAAGAGACTTTTGAGCGTATGCTTGCGCTGAGGAGGTATCTTTGACATCGACAGCAAGAAAATAGAATACGAGGAGGAACAACTCCGCACCATGGCCGACGGTTTCTGGGACAATGCCGATGCAGCCCACCGCCAGATGAAGAAAATCAAGGACCTCAAGAAGTGGATCGACGACTACGCCGAGCTCGAAGGCGCTGTCGACGAGGTGAAACTCGCCCTCGACTTCTTCAAGGAGGAAATCGTGACCGAGGAAGAGGTCGACCAGGCTTATGCCAAGGCTGTGAAGCTGCTCGAGGAGCTCGAGCTGCGAAATATGCTGCGCAACGAGGGCGACATCATGAGCGCCGTGCTCAAGATCAACTCCGGCGCAGGCGGCACCGAAAGCCAGGACTGGGCCTCGATGCTCATGCGCATGTATATGCGCTGGGCCGAAGATCATAAGTACAAACTCTCTATCGCCAACCTGCTCGAGGGCGACGAGGCCGGCATCAAAAGCTGCACCCTCAACATCGAAGGCGACTTCGCCTACGGCTTCCTCAAGAGCGAGAACGGCGTGCACCGCCTCGTGCGCGTGTCGCCCTACAATGCTCAGGGCAAGCGCATGACATCGTTCGCGTCGGTGTTCGTGACCCCGCTGGTCGACGACTCCATCGACATCAAGATTGAGCCGGCGCTGATGTCGTGGGATACCTTCCGCTCGGGTGGTGCCGGTGGCCAGAACGTGAACAAGGTGGAGTCGGGCGTGCGCCTGCGCTACCAGTTCACCGACCCCTACACCGGCGAGAAAGAGGAAATCCTCATCGAGAACACCGAGACCCGCGACCAGCCCAAGAATAAAGAGAACGCTCTGCGCCAGCTGCGCTCCATCCTCTATGCCAAGGAGCTTGAGCACCGCATGGCCGAGCAGGCAAAGGTAGAGGCCGGAAAGAAGAAAATCGAATGGGGCTCGCAGATACGTAGCTACGTGTTCGACGACCGCCGCGTGAAAGACCACCGCACCAACTACCAGACTTCGGATGTGGGCGGCGTGATGGACGGCGACCTCGACGACTTCATCAAGGCCTACCTGATGGAATTCTCGGAAGAAGAATAAAGTAATCAAATTATAAATTATGAATTATAAATTATAAATTGCGTTGATTAAGCAACATGAGTCTTAATTTTCGCATCACAAAATTTATAAATTTTAAATTATAAATTGCGTTGATTGAGCACCATGAGCCTTAATTTACGCATTACAAAATTTATAATTTATAACTTATAATTTATAATTTAAAAAAGCTCCCCTTCGTGCGCCGCTTCCTTCTGATAGTCAACCCCGCTTCGGGCACCATCTCCAAGCACCGCATCGTGCCGCATCTCTACCGCAAGATGCAGCGCATGGGCATGGACTTCGACATAGTTTTCACACGTGGTCCCGGCCACGGGTGCGAGCTCGCCCGCGAAGCAGCCGCTCAAGGGCGCCATGCGGTGCTTGCCTGCGGAGGCGACGGCACCGTCAATGAGATTGCCTCCGGGCTCACCGGTTCAGGCACAGCCCTTGGCATCATACCCACCGGCTCAGGCAACGGCCTGGCACGCCATCTCGGCATACCTGTCGACATCGACCGCTCGCTCGGAGTAATCGCCGAGGGCAACATCATCGATGCCGACTACGGCACGGCCAACGACCTGCCCTTCTTCTGCACCTTCGGCGTGGGCTTCGATGCCGCCGTGAGCGAGCGCTGCGCCCGCGAGCACAGGCGCGGAGTGCTGATGTACCTCAAGAACACCATCAACGAGTACATCAAATTCTCGCCCGAAGAATACATCATCGAAGTCAACGGCCGGGTGCTCACCGAGAAAGCCTTCCTGGTGGTGTGCTGCAATGCCTCGCAGTACGGCAACAACGCTTTCATCGCCCCGCAGGCATCTATCACCGACGGCCTCCTCGACCTCACCATAGTGCACGCCGGCAACATCTTCACACAGGCGGCAATGGGTGTGGATATGCTCACCGGCCTCATACGCAAGAACGCCTACGTCGACGTCGTACGCACACCCGAGGCCAAAATCATACGCAAGAATGCCGGTGCGGCCCACGCCGACGGCGACTCCGTGCGTATGCCCGCCGAAATCATCGTGAAGTGCCATCCGGGCAAGCTGAAAGTGTTCTCCCCCACACGGGCCACGCGCTTCCGCCCCGTCATCACCCCGGCAATGCTCTTTATGCGCGACTCCTTCCTGGCTATGCGACACCTGTGGCCATGGCACGGGCAATAAAACGAGCACGGTCGCGTTGTATATGTTGATGAAGCTACTCAAGACCCTACTTGTGATTTTAGTGGCAGGTATCGCAATGGCGACACCCGCCTCGGCACGCACCCTCAACGACAAGCTGCAGAACCGCCCCTACGCCGATCTGCGCAAGTGGCACCTCGGTTTTTCGGTGGGTGCTTTCACGTCGGGGCTCAACTTCACTCACAACGGCTACGAATTTCAGCCCGTAGACGCCAACGGCAATCCCGAAGGCGCACCGCAGCTGTGGCGCGCCGAGCAACCCGCCTACCAGCCCGGCTTCTGCGTCAACGGCCTCATCGACCTGCGGCTCAACAACTACTTCTCGCTCCGCTTCACCCCCGGCCTCTACTTCGGAAGCCGCGACATCAGTATGCGCGACCTCACCACAGGCGCCACAGAGCGGCAGAATATCAAATCGGCATTCGTGGTACTGCCGATTGATGTCAAGTTTGCCGCCCTTCGCTACCGCAATGCCCGCCCCTACGTGGTAGGCGGCGTGATGCCCTCGTTCGACGTGACCAAGAAAAGCAGCGACTTCCTGCGCCTCAACACCACTGACTTCTATCTCACCGTGGGCTTCGGCTGCGACTTCTACCTGCCCTTCTTCAAGCTCAACCCCGAGATAAAGTTCTGCTTCGGCCTCACCGACGTGCTGGTGCACGACCGCCCCGACCTCACCGATGACATAAACAGGTTGAAAATCACGCAGTCGCTCTCGAAAGTGACATCAAAAATGATAGTGCTCACCTTCTACTTTGAATAAGCCACCGCAATGAAAGCACGCATAATCACCACCCTCCTCGCAATAGCGGCAATAGCGGCGGCTCATCATGCCTCGGCGCAGACCGACGCCCAGATAGCGCAGTACTACGAGGTGCCATCCTACTACAACCCCTCGGCCATAGGCACCTCCGACATGGTGCGCATCCGCGCCGGCGCACGCCTTCAGTGGGTGGGCATCGACAATGCCCCCGTCACATTCATGGGCGTGGCCGACATGCCTTTCCGCATAGGCAAGCACCGCCTCGCGGTCGGCATCCAGGTCGACCAGGAGAGCATAGGCCTCTACAAGACCCTCGGCATGGGCGCCCAGGTAGCATATCAGCTCAAGAAATGGGGCGGTATATGGAGCGCAGGCCTGCAGCTGGGCTTCTACGACCAATCGTTCAAAGGCTCGGAAGTATATATCCCCGACGACGACGATTACCACCAGAGCACCGACGACGCCATCCCCACCACCGACATCCACGGCACCGCCTTCGATATGGCAGCCGGTATATGGTACCGCCACCCCAAGTTCTACGCCGGCCTTTCATGCACGCACCTCACCTCACCCACAGTGACCATGAACGCCGAGAACGCCTCGGGCGGCTCGGAGACTTCCGGCGAGCGCCGCTATGAATTTCAGGCACGTCGCACCCTATATTTTACGGCAGGATGCAATATTCCCATCAAAAACACGTTATTTGAATTAGTACCCTCAGTGCTCGTAAAGACCGATTTCGGCTTCACCACGGGCGAACTCACAGCCCGCGCCCGCTACAAGAAGATGTTCAGCCTGGGCGTGGGCTACCGATGGAACGATGCCGTGATTGCGACCCTCTCGGCCGAAATCAAGAATTTCTTCATCGGCTACAGCTATGAGTACGCCACCTCGGCCATCCGCTCGGCATCGTCGGGCAGCCACGAGATATTCGCAGGGTACAGCCTAAAGCTCGACCTGAGCGACAAAAACAGGCACCGCCACAAAAGCGTGCGCCTGATGTAGCCTTATTTACAATATAATAGATTAAACAGTCAACACAACTTTTGCAATATATGAAACAAGCCAAGCAGATTATCTTTGGGTGCATCGCAGCCGCCGCCCTCGCCTCGTGCGCAGTGGGTGGCAGCCGCTCTTCGGCAGGCGGCGAAGTAACCGGTGTCGGCGGCACCGCATGGGCAGAGCCTACCCCCTACGGTATGGTTCTTGTTGACCGCGGCTCTATGAAAGTAGGTGTCGGCAAAGCCGACTCGCTGTGGAATCTGCAAGCCAATGCACGCGGTATCTCCGTCGACGGGTTCTGGATGGACGAGACTGAGATTACCAACGGTAAATACAAGCAATTCGTGTTCTGGGTGCGCGACTCAATCATCCGCGAGCGCCTGGCCGACCCTGCATACGGTGGAAACGAGGACTTCAAAATCGAAGAAGACCGCGACGGCAACCCCGTGACCCCGCACCTCAACTGGAACAAGCCCATACCCTGGCGAAACCCCAACGAGGACGAGCAGCGCGCCATCGAGAGCGTATACCGCACAAACCCCATCACGGGCGTGCGTGAGCTCGACGGCACTCAGCTCAACTACCGCTACGAAATCTTCAACCACACCGAGGCCGCCAAGCGCCGCAACCGCCTCGACCCGCGCCGGCGCGACTACAATACCGACCGACCCGCCCCCACCACAAACCCCGTGATATCGAAAGACACGGCTTACTTCAACGAGGACGGCGAGATCGTGCGTCAGACCATTTCGCGAGCACTCACCGGCGACTACGACTTCCTCAACACTTATATAGTGAACGTCTACCCCGACACCACAGCCTGGGTCAACGACTTCGAGAATGCCTACAACGAGCCCTACGTGCGCATGTACTTCGCTCACGGTGGCTACACCGACTACCCCGTGGTGGGCGTGAGCTGGGAGCAGGCAAACGCCTTCGCCAACTGGCGCACCGACTTCCTCCGCCGCTCACTCGGCAAGGAAGGTGTGTATGTGGAGCCCTACCGCCTCCCCACCGAGGCCGAGTGGGAGTATGCAGCCCGTGCAGGCATCGACGAAAACATGTACCCCTGGGACGGCGAGCTCACCATGAGCGACGACAAGGGCTGCTTCTACGCCAACTTCAAGCCCATGGAAGGCAACTATGTGAAGGACGGACACATCATCACCTCGCGCGTGGGTACATACGCCCCCAACGACTTCGGCCTCTACGACATGGCCGGCAACGTGAGCGAGTGGACCTCCACAGCTTTCACCGAAAGTGTGGGAAGGCTCACCAACGACCTCAACCCCGAGTACCGCTATGATGCCGCACTCGAAGACCCCTACAAGATGAAGCGAAAAATCATCCGCGGCGGCTCATGGAAAGACGTGGCTCACAACGTCCGCTCCGACCTCCGCATGTGGGAGTACCAGAACGAGCAGCGCTCCTACATAGGCTTCCGATGCGTGCGCACGCAGATAGGTTTTGCCAAAGGTCAGAAACAGAACAGCAAACGATAGCCCTCATTAAAACTCACTCTCTCCACCAACCACACCGATACTACAATGGGAAAAGTACAGCAATATAAAAGCGGCATCAGCGCCTTCATCAGCAGCGAGAAAGGCCAGCGCTTCTTCAACTTCGCCTACTCCATAGGCGCCGCCATCGTGATCTGGGGCGCACTCTTCAAAATCCTTCACCTGCCCGGCGGCAACGCCCTCCTCTCCATAGGTATGGGCACCGAGGTGCTTATGTTCGTCCTCACAGCCTTCGACCGACCAGCCAAGGACTATAAGTGGGAGGAAGTATTCCCCGCACTCCGTGGCGAGGATAGCGACGAAGATGCCGACGACAGTGCCGGCGCTGTGGCAGCAACAGCTGCTCGTCCTCGCGTGACCACCGCTCAGGCTCGGCGTGCCGCAGGCATCCCCGACAATATCGACCTCAGCGCCGACGACAGCCGCAGCCTCAGCGAAAGCATCAGCAAGATGGCAGCAGCCGCCGACCAGCTCTCGCGCATGGCCGAGCTCACCTCTGCCACTCAGCAGTACCTCGACGGCATGGCGGCCATCGCAGCCGACATGCAGCAGCTCCACGCCACCACCGCAGCCCTCAACGAGGTATCCTCTACCCTGCTCGAGAGCTACCGCGCAATCACCGAGAACTCTGCCGAGATTTCGGAGAGCTCGCGCGGATATGTGGACCAGATGCAGGCACTGCACCGCAACATCGGCGGCCTCAACACCATCTACGAGCTCCAGCTCCGCAGCGTATCGTCGCAGATCGATGCCATCGACCGTGTGAACCGTGGCATCAAGGACATCCGCGACATGTACGAGAAATCGGCCGCCCAGAGCGCCAACTACTGCGAGGAGACCGAGAAGATGGCTCGCTACATGAAGCAGCTCAACAGCGTGTACGAGAAGATGATTACGGCAATGACCGTGAACATGTACCGCCCCGCGATGACTCCGCCGGACATCGACGGCATACCCGTCAACCCGGCTTCGCAGCACGCACCCGTCAATCGTTAACACACCCCCTTAGCAGAATACCGAATGGGAGCAAACAACACAAGGCTTTCACCCCGCCAGAAGATGATAAACCTCATGTATATCGTCCTGACGGCTATGCTCGCCCTGAATGTCTCGTCGGACGTTCTCGACGGCTTTACTCAGGTCCACGAAGGCCTCAAGCGCTCTAACGCCAACTTCGGCACCCGCAACAGCGCCATCTACGGCGAGCTCCGAGGCATAGCCGAGCAGAACCCCGACAAGGCCGGGGCTTGGCTCGATAAGGCCACCGAAGTGCGCCGTGCCACCGAGGCGCTTTACAGCTACGTCGACACACTCAAGCACGCTATCGTCCGCGCCGCCGACGGCAAGGACGGCGACCCCGACAATATCCTCAACCGCGACGACCTCGAGAGCGCCGCAGTGGTGATGCTCGCTCCCGGCAATCCGCGTGGACGCGAGCTGCACACCCGCATCGACTCTTACCGCGACTATGTCACCGCACATATCCCCGACAGCACCACTCGCCACACCATAGGCGAGGCTCTATCCACCGCGCCCATACTCCGCGCCGGCACCCTCACCCCGCAGCTGTGGGAGGAGGCCAAGTTCGACCAGCAGCCCGTGGTGGCAGCCGTGACGCTGCTCTCCAAGCTCCAGAGCGACATCCTCTATGCCGAGGGCGAAGTGCTGAGCTCGCTCCTGTCGCAGGTCGATGCAGGTGACGTTCGCGTCAACGAGCTCAACGCCTACGTGTTGCCGCAGTCGCGCCTGGTGATGCGCGGCGGAAAATACTCGGCCAACATAGTGCTGGCCGCTGTCGACACCACCCAGCGCCCCAAAGTCTACATCCAGGGCAAACCCCTCGACGGCAACGGTAGCCTCTATGAAGTCAACACCGCCTCTACAGGCAAGTTCGACTACACCGGCTGGCTCGAAGTAAGCCATGGCGACGGCACTACCACACGCCACGACTTCAGCTCATCCTACACCGTGATAGAGCCCATGGCCACAGTCTCCGCCACTTTGATGAACGCCCTCTACGCCGGCATCGACAACCCCGTGCGCATCTCCGTGCCCGGCGTGGCCATGGCCGATGTGTCGGCTTCGATGAGCAACGGCACACTCACCCGCCAGGGCGACCTCTGGATAGCACGCCCCACCACCGTAGGGCAGGAAGCGGTCATCAATGTGAGCGCCAACCTCGACGGCCGCACCGTGCAGATAGCGCCCACCACGTTCCGCGTGCGCAAGTTGCCCGACCCCACACCCTTCATCGCAATAAAGGATGCACAGGGCCACGACGACCACTACCGCGGCGGCAAGCCCCTTGCCAAAGCCATGCTCATGGCTTCGCCCGGCCTCGAGGCAGCCATCGACGACGGCCTCCTCGACATACCCTTTACCGTGCTCAGCTTCGAGACCGTATTCTTCGACTCATCGGGCAACGCCCTGCCCGAAGTGAGCGAGGGAGCACGATTCTCGCAGAGGCAGAAAGCGCAACTTCAGCGTCTGAGCCGTGGCAAGCGTTTCTTCATATCCCGCATCAAAGCCAAAGGCCCCGACGGTATCACCCGCGACCTCTCGCCTATGGAAGTGATTATTAATTGAAATTCTGACCCCAACCATGTATAAATTCGTATTCAAAGGAATAGTAGCGGCCGCAATCGCCATGGTAGCAGCCACATCGGTATATGCTCAGGACGAAAGCACCGGCGTGGTGCGCCGTCGCACTGCCGACCGCAATGCTCCCAAGCAGCAGGACGGCACCGTCGTGACCGAGCGTATGCAGTCGTTCTACTCCGACGACAATTCGTCCATCACCGATGCCGACCGTCAATGGATGCGTGTGATTTACCGCTCCATCGACCTCGACAAAGACCGCAATGCCCCGCTCTACTTCCCCGAAGAGCCCATCGAAGGTCAGGAAAATCTCTTCCGCATCATCATGCGCCTGCTCGCCGCCGGCACAGTGCCCGCCTACGAGTATCTCGACGGCCGTGAAGTATTCACCGACAAATACCGCATCAAGACACGCGACGTCCTCGACCGCTTCTATATCCCCTACACCGAGGCCAAAGGCTCCACCGAGAAGAACCCGCGCTTCAACATCGACGAGAACGACGTGCCTACCAATGAAGTACTCTCCTACTACGTGGTCGAGCGCTGGGAATTTGACACCCGCAACAACCGCCTCCGCCCCGTGGTCGAAGCCATCTGCCCGGTGCTACATCGCAGCGGCGACTTCGGCGGCGACGCACTGAAGTACCCCATGTTCTGGGTGCGCTTCTCCGACCTGCGTCCCTATCTCGCCGCTCAGACGATATTCATCGACGACGACAACAACCTCCCCACCTGCACCTACGACGACTTCTTCACCCTCAACCTCTACGACGGCGACATCTACAAGACCCGCAACCTCAAGAATAAATCGATGGTGCAGCTCTACTCCGATGCCGACGAGCTCAAGAAAGCCCAGGACAGCATCCAGAGCCGCCTCGACAACTTCGAGAAAAAGCTGTGGGTACCCACCCGCGAGGAAGTGATTGCCGCACGCGAAGCACGCGAGGCGCTCGCTGCCGGTGCCGACACCGCCACCGTGGCCGAAGCCACCAAGACATCGCCCACACGCGCTTCGGCTCGCTCCACCAAGCGATCCACAAAGAGCTCCGAGAAGAAAGCCCCGGCACGCAAGGCAAAAGCACAGAAGCCAAAGGCCTCGTCCTCATCTTCGTCGAACGCCGTGCGCTCGGTGCGCAGGCGCAAATAAGCCACTTACTCGTAAAATTAAATCGGCCCACAGGCAAGCTGCCTATGGGCCGATAAATTTTAATCAGCGATAAAAGAGTTCTTTAAAGTCCTTAAAGTCTTTAAAGTCCTTAAAGCCAAGCTCATAACTCTCAATCTCCATCGTCCTTCATGAGCTCATAAATCTGGCGGGTGTCGGAGGCGCGGAGGCGGTAGTAGCCACCGATTTCCTCGCCTTTATTGGCATGCAGACGCTGCACCATGGTGTCGATGTCGGGTTCGGCAATACCGAGGGCTTTGAATGTGAGCGGCATACGGAGCACTACGCTGAGGAAAGCGCGGAACGATGCTACGGTCTCAATGGCAGCCGCGCGGTCGTCCTTCTCATCTACATCGAACACGCGCCTGCCGAGCTGTGCCACCTTCGATGGCTTGTGGTGTGCCATGAATGCCATCCATGCAGGGAAGACCACCGCCAAGCCTGCACCATGTGCCACCTGCGGGTAGAGGGCGCTGATTTCGTGCTCCATGGCATGCGAGGTCCAGTCCTCACGGCGTCCACAGCCCACGATGCCGTTGTGAGCAAGCGTACCGGCCCACTCCACATTGGCTCGGGCCTGATAGTCGGTAGGATCGGAAAGGGCGCGCGGAGCCTCGGCTATAAGCGCCATGATGAGGCCTTCGGCGAGGCGGTCCGATACCTCTACCCTTGTGGTATTGGAGAAATAGCGCTCGAGGATGTGCGCCATCATGTCGGTGATGCCTACTGCGGTCTGGTAGGCCGAGAGGGTAAAAGTCATCTCGGGATTCATCACTGCGAAGCGGGGCTTAAGGATGCTGTCGGTGCGCAGGCTGAGCTTCACGGGCACGCCGTCGTCGCCGCGGTGTGTGATCACACAGTTGCCCGAGCCTTCGCTTCCGGCGCCGGGAACGGTGAGCACTACTCCCACGGGCAGAGCTTCCTCAAGCGACTTCTTGCCGGTGAAGAAATCCCAGAAATCGCCCTTGTAGGGTATACCTGCCGCTATCGCCTTGGCTGTGTCGATGACAGAGCCTCCGCCTACGGCCAGCAGACCGTCGATGTGGGCCGCACGGCCTTTTTTTATACCTTCGTAGACGAGCGTGTCAACGGGGTTTGGCTCGACTCCGCCGAGCTCCACATAATCAATACCAATAGTCTGCAGGGAATTTTCGAGACGGTCGATAAGGCCGCTCGTCTTGGCGTGTCGGCGGCCGTAAACTATCATGACCTTTGTAGCGCCGGTAAGGAATGTCAACATTCCCACTTTTTCCTCGGCACCACGGCCAAATTCGTAGAGTGTCGGTGAGTAATATGTGAAGTTTTCCATAATGAGATGAATTATTTTAGAATTGAAACCGCGAGGAGGGGTAAATTGTTCACAGGTCGAAAGGTGCCGCTCCGGCGCGGATAAGTTCGGGCGAACTGCTGTCGGTGAGGTCAATCACGGTGCTCGGCTCGGTGCTCCCCTCGCCGCCGTCGATGGTGAGGGCGATTTCGGAGTTGCCGCCATAGCGCAAGGCGAGAGTGGCACCGTCGGGGGCACGGTCGATATCATCATCGCCGAGCGGCACCGATGAGGTCAGCACCGGGTGCCCGAGCTCGGCGGCAAGGGCACGCGCAAACTCACAGTCGGGGATGCGGACACCCACGCTCTTGCGCCCCTTGAAGGCCTTGGGCAGTGTAGTCGCTGCCGGGAGGATAAACGTATATGCACCGGGGAGAGCGTCTTTGAGGAGGCGGAAGGCGCGATTGTCGATGCGCGCATATTCGGCCGCCTGCGATATGTCGGAGCACACTATCGAGAGGCAGTTCTTATCGGGGTTTATGCCTTTGATGCGGCACAGACGCTCTATGGCACGGCTGTTGAGCGCGTCGCAGGCAAAGGCGTAGAGTGTGTCGGTAGGATAGATTATCACATGGCCGCTCTGCAAGGCTTCCAGAGCCTCGCCCACGGCACGGCGGTCGGCACCGCCACGGTTTTCAACAGTTTTCATTGGCGGAAACGGCGTGAAGATGAGTGGTGATATTGCTTGCTCCGGCGTAGCGTGTGAGCAAGTCGGAAGTCATAGCGGCAAGGGCCTCGGTATCGTGTTCAGGGTCGTCGCCGTAGATATTGAGGGTGATCAGCACACGTCGGGTGCTTTCGGAGAGCTTGGTGCGCTCATTGTCGGAAGTCGGTGTGCCTATGCCTCCTATGGCATCGCGCCACACCGGCAAGCCCGCTATATTCAGCTCTCCTCGGCCTATTGCCTCGTAGGGCTCGCCTTCGGCACCGACTCCGAGCGTGAGGTCATTGCCGACAATGCGGTCGGCATCGAATGCTCCGATTGAATGGCCGGTGCGCATAGAGAGCAGATTGATGAGGTCGATTACCGAGAGCGTGCGGTAGAGGTCAAGACCCTTCACAGCCCGCCTGCACAGGGCTTCGGCACTGGGGCGGTAGCGGTTGGGGTCTTTACCGCAAGCCTTATAGGCGGCACGGGTGGCATCGATTGCCGGGCGGTGCCGCACGCGGTCGATTGGCGTGGATGCTCCGATGGCTCGGCTACAGTCGATGATTTCCTGCCACAGAGGCTCGGGCGTGGGCACGTTTATCACATCGGCCTCGATGAGGAGCATCTTATAGGCCGGGGCGGCAACACGTATTTCTTTGTCGAAGTGTATATTCATGTATTGAGTAAGATTTTATCGGAAGGTTTGATAAGGTTGATGTCAAAGAGCGCGGTGAGCTCCTCTATGCTCATCGGCGCCGCTTCGGGGATAATACCCGCCATCGCCGCCACCAAGCCAAGGAGCTCACGCGCGGTGTGGCGGCTACGCAGTTCAGCCATCCCGGCGGCTCCGTCGCGCTTGCCCAGGCGCACTCCGGCGGCATTGCATACCAGAGGGAGGTGGGCGAAGGCCGGAGGCTCGAAGCCAAGCAGGCGGTAAAGGTAGATCTGCTGCGCCGACGACAGCAGCAGGTCGGCACCGCGCATCACTTCGGTCACGCCCATGAGGGCATCGTCGGCAACGACGGCGAGCTGGTAGGCCCATGCGCCGTCGGCACGCCGGAGCACGAAGTCGCCACAATGGTCGGCGAGGTTCACTCTCTGCGCGCCGAATACTCGGTCGGTGAAAGCGATGTCGCGGTCGGGCACATACAGCCTCACGGCAGCCCCTTGCCAATCGGCGGCGTCAAAGGGCGGCAGCGGCGAAGGGCGGCAAGTGCCGCCATATACTATGCGGCCATCGCTCTGATGCGGCGCCTGCGTGGCCATAATGTCGGCACGGCGGCAGCGGCACGGATAGCACAGGCCGGTAGCCTCGAGCCGGGCCAGAATATCGGCATAGATGTGGGCGCGGCGGCTCTGCGAGTAGGGGCCGGAGGGGCCGCGGTCGTCGAGGCCGCCTTCATCCCAGTCGAGGCCAAGCCAGTCGAGGTCGTCCTCTATCATGCGAGCATACTCCACCTTGGAGCGCTGCGGGTCGAGATCCTCAATACGCAGTATCCATCGGCCACCGCGGCTGCGCACCGAGAGGTACGACATCACGGCGGTGAAAATATTGCCCAGGTGCATCCTGCCCGAGGGCGAAGGGGCAAAGCGCCCCACGGGAATACTTTGGTTCGGCATACCTCGCAAAGATAGCAAAAATCCTTCATACTCCGGCACGGGGCGCACGGAAATCTCAGTGCTTGTTCAGCGCTTCGCCGTCGTGGTAGGCGTTGCCTACACGTGAGCCGAGGGCGATATAGCCGTTGTGAATAGGGTCGAGCGTGATGAGCTTCATCTTCTCTACGTCGGGCTTTCCGTCGGCGGCGAGGTATTTTTCATCGCAGAGTATGTTCACGATTTCAGCCACGAGGTAGTAGCCGGTCTCCGACTCCTGGAGCTTTTCCTTAATCCTACATTCGAACGCCATGGGGAAGGCGTCGAATAGCGGAGCATCGACGTGAGGTGCGTGCGTGGCCTTCCAGCCTGTGCGCGCCACCTTGTCGTGTACGTGTCGCCCGCTCACAAGCCCTACGAAATCGGCCCCGACATGAGTTGAAGCCGTGGCGAAAGCCACCGTGAAATCAGGGCAACGGCTGAGGTTGTCGGTGGTGGCATGGCTGCCCATCGAAATCATTATTTCGTGCATATCCCACTGCCCGGCCCAGGCCGCGTTCATGGCATTTGGGGTGCCGTCGGCATCGTAGGTTCCTATGATGAGTACGGGCTGGGGTAGAATCCAGGCATGAGGTGCGAAGTCTTTCATATTCTTGTAGGTTTGAATTTATAAGTATAAGCGAAACAAACACGAGTTTCTATTGTTTCAAGCAAGGCAAATTTAACGATTTTTTCGCGGCATGTCGCAAAAGATTGGAGATTTTTATTAAATTTGTCGCGTCAACGCAAAGGCGAGCATATACAATGAACAAAACCAAACTGTGGCGCACCACGCGCGACTACTTTTTCATCACCTTCGGCATGGCACTCTATGCCCTTGGTTTCTGCGGCTTTATCCTGCCTGAGAAGGTGGTAATAGGCGGCCTTGCCGGTATCGGCACCATCATCTACTTCCTCACGGGCATTCCTGTGGCAATATCGCAGTATGCGCTCAACCTTATATTGCTCGCCATTGCATATAAGGTTGTAGGCAAGCGCTTTGTGCTCGGCACCATCTATGGTGCCACGATGATATCGGTTTTCATCGGCATCTTCCAGCCGCTTTTTGCCAACGGATTTACCCAAGAACCGTTCATGAATGTGGTGATAGGCGGCATCTGCGCCGGTCTGGGCGTGGGCATTGCTTTCACGCACAACGGCTCGAGCGGCGGCACCGACATCGTGGCCGCTATGGTGTCGAAGTACACCAACGTGAGCATAGGCCGCATGATGCTCTACACCGACGTGATAGTGATTTCGTCGTCGTTCTTTATCTTCCACCATATCGATCTCGTGGTATACGGCTATGTGGTGCTCATCCTTGCCTCCTACGTTGCCGACATGGTAATAAACACCAACCGGCAGGCGGTGCAGTTCACCATCTTCTCGCAGAAATGGCAGGAGATAGCCACCGCAATCAACAACGATGCCAAGCGCGGCTGCACCGTGCTCACCGGCATGGGCTGGTACTCCAAGCAGGAAGTGAAAGTGCTTCTGGTGATGTGCCGCAAGATAGAGTCGGTGACCATCTCGCGCATAATCAAGTCCATCGACCCCGATGCTTTCACCACGCAGTGCAATGTCAACGGTGTCTACGGCAAGGGCTTCGACGACCTCAAGGTGAAGATGAAAGTGCCACATCCGCCAAGGCAAGTCGCCGACAAGAGCATCAGTGGCGAAATCACGGCACATATACCTCCTAAAATCTGACACACCGTGGAGAAGCAAACCGGGTTCTTTCGCCGCGCTCTGGCCCTATACACCGACGGCTTCCGCTCGATGACAATCGGACGCAAGCTGTGGGCGCTCATCATAGTGAAGCTCGTGATATTTTTCGCGATACTCAAGCTATTCTTCTTCCCCGACATTCTTGCCACACGCTACGACAGCGACGAAGAGCGCGCCGCCGCCGTGCGCGAGGCGCTCGCATCGCCGGGTCAAAAGAATTAAAATCCTAAAACCCTAATACTTATGAACGATTTACTCAGCTTAGTCGATTGGTCGAGGGCACAATTCGCTCTCACAGCCATGTATCACTGGCTCTTTGTGCCTCTCACGATAGGACTGTCGGTGATAGTGGCTATCATGGAGACCATCTATGTGCGCACGGGTGAAGAGCGCTGGAAAGGTATCACCAAGTTCTGGATGACTCTCTTCGGCATCAACTTCGCCTGCGGTGTTGCCACCGGCCTCATCCTTGAATTTGAATTCGGCACCAACTGGTCGAACTACAGTTGGTTCGTGGGCGATATCTTCGGCGCTCCGCTCGCCATCGAGGGCATCCTGGCCTTCTTCATGGAGGCAACCTTTGTGGCAGTGATGTTCTTCGGTTGGAACAAAGTGAGCCGCCGCTTCCACCTTACCGCCACATGGCTCACCGCCCTGGGCGTGTCGCTCTCGGCACTGTGGATTCTTGTGGCCAACGCATGGATGCAGTACCCCGTGGGCATGGAATTCGACCCGGCACAGATGCGCAATGTGATGAGCGACTTCTGGGCCGTAGCCCTCAGCCCGGTGGCTATCAACAAGTTCTTCCACGCCGTGTTCAGCGGCTGGTGCCTTGCCGGCGTCTTTGTGGTAGGCGTGAGCTCATGGCTCCTGTGGCGCCGCCGCAATGTCGATGCCGCCAAGTGCTCGCTCCGCATAGGCACATGGGTAGGCCTCGCCGGCATCCTCCTCACACTCTGGACCGGCCACGGCTCGGCAGTACAGGTATCGCGCGTGCAGCCCATGAAACTCGCCGCCATGGAAGGTCTCTACCACGGTTCGGTGGGCCAGGATCTCGTGGGCGTGGGTGTACTCCGCCCCGAAAGTGAGCGCACCGCCGCCGACCCCATGCTCTTCAGCATCGACATCCCCAAAGGTCTCTCCTACCTCATCTACTCCGACGGCGACCACTTCGTGCCCGGCATCAACGACCTTATCGATGGCATAAGCATCACCGCCGAGGGCGACACCGTGCGCGGCCTCAGCTACGCCGACAAAATCGCCATCGGCAAAGCCGCTCAGGATGCCCTGCGCGACTACTCCGAAGCATCGAAAGCTGGCGACGAGGCTGCAATGGCTGCTGCTGCCGCCAAGGTGAAAGAGAACTTCGCTTACTTCGGCTACGGCTATCTGCCTTCGCCCGAGGCCGCCGTGCCCAACGTGAGCATGACCTTCTACTCCTTCCGCATCATGGTGATGGCCGGCGGCTATCTGCTGGCGCTCTTCGTGCTGCTACTCTTCGTGAGCTACCGCCGCGACAGCGTGCTCGAGAAAGCATGGCTGTGCTGGCTTGGCATGATATCGGTAGCCGTGGTGTGGGTATGCAGCCAAGCCGGATGGGTTCTGGCCGAAGTAGGCCGTCAGCCCTGGGTAATCCAGGACCTCATGCCTACTAACGCCGCCATCTCAGGCATCCCGGCATCGTCGGTGCAGTTCACCTTCTGGCTCTTCGCCGCCATCTTCACCGGGCTGCTCATCGCCGAAATCAGCATCATGCTCCGCTTCATCAGCTCGGCATCAAAAACAAATATTGAAGACCCAAAACATTAATTACCCCTCGAATATGGAAACAATAGAAATGCTACAGGCCTACTGGTGGCTTATCATCGCCGTTCTCGGGGCGGCATTAGTGTTCCTGCTCTTTGTGCAGGGCGGTCAGTCGATGCTCTACTGCAAGATGACTGAGGGCGAACGCCAGCTCATGGTGAACTCGCTCGGCCGCAAATGGGAGTTCACCTACACTACGCTGGCAGTGTTCGGCGGCGCTTTCTTCGCCTCCTTTCCCCTCTTCTACAGCACCAGCTTCGGCGGTGCCTACTGGCTGTGGCTGCTCATCCTCATCAGCTTCGTGCTTCAGGCCGTGAGCTATGAGTTCAGGCGCAAGCGCGGCAATATCTACGGCACCCGCACCTACGACGGCTTCCTGATGTTCAACGGCCTTGTGGGCTGCGTGCTCCTCGGTGTGGCTGTGGGCACGCTCTTCTTCGGCGGAGCGTTCACCGTGACCAAGACCAACATTCTTGACGGCAGCGCCCCCGTGATTTCGCAGTGGGCTCCCTCACACGGGCTCGAAGCCATCGCCTGCTGGAAAAATCTGCTGCTGGGCTTCGCAGTGTTCTTCCTCGCACGCACCATGGCCAGCCTTTACTTCATCAACAACATCGCCAACAACGCCACCTTCACCGCACGCATCCGCCGCAAGGCCCTCGTCAACGGCCTCATCTTCGCCGTGCTCTTCGTGGCCTTCCTCGTAGTGCTTCTGCTCAGCAACGGCGTGCGCCACACTGCCGCCGGATTTGTGGTCGAGCCCAATCTCTACCTCCACAATCTCCTCGACATGTGGTGGCTCACAGTGGTACTGCTTTTGGGTGTGGTAGCAGCGCTCTACGGCATCTTCCGCGCAGCCTTCGACAGCAGCTGGCGCGCCGGCATCTGGTACGCCGGCTTCGGTGCCGCCGCCGTGGTGGCCGTGCTCTTCTGCATCGCCGGATATGCCGGCACAGCCTACCTGCCCTCCACCACCGACATCAACTCCTCGCTCACGATAGCCAACAGCTCATCGTCGGAGTTCACCCTCACCACCATGAGCTTCGTGTCGGTGCTTGTGCCCTTTGTACTGGCATATATCTGGTATGTGTGGCGCAAAATGAACGCCAAGCCACTCACCGAGAAAGAGCTCGAGACCGAGCACGGATATTGAGAAGATATGAACCCTGAGTGATGAGATATGAGTATTTGGCTTATATCTCATCTCTCATCTCTCAACAACTCATAGCTCAAAACTCATAACTTGAAATACTCCACCCTCGCCGCCCCCTCCGAAGCCATCTTCAAGGAGAAGATGAGCAAGTTTCTGGCCTTCGCGCACCCCGTGAGCAGTGCCGCCGAGGCCAAGGAAGTCGTGGCCGAATATCAGCGGCGCTACCACGACGCCCGGCATGTGTGCTGGGCCTACATGATAGGCTCGGCGCGGACCGAGTTCCTGTCGAGCGACAACGGCGAGCCCTCCGGCACGGCCGGCAAGCCTATCCTGGGGCAAATCAACTCATTCGGCATCACCGACACCGTGATTGTGGTAGTGCGCTACTTCGGCGGCATCAAGCTCGGCACCTCGGGGCTGATAGCAGCCTATCATGAAGCGGCACGCCTCGCCCTGGCCGAGGCAGAAATCATTGAGTGCCACGACATGACCGACATATCGTTCACTTTTCCATATCTTGCCATGAACGATGTGATGCGCCTCACCAAAAGCTGCGATGTGAGCATCGTGGAGCAGGCGTTCGACAACAGCTGCTCGATGACTCTTCGTGCTCGCCTCGACGATGCTGACGCACTGCGCGCCCGCCTGGCCGACATCGACGGCGTGTGCATAGATTGAAAGCAAAGGTTGAAACAACTTTTAAGGCTGAAAAATCGTTCATTATTTGATTTATACAAATTTAAGTGTTAATTTTGCACTTCGGTAAAGGGGCAAAATCCTTTCCGACACGTTTTAGACAACATAAACATCTGTAATATAAATACATAATGGACGTAACACTCGAAAAGACGAGCGAGCTCGAAGGCTTGATCGTCGTTAAAATCGAAGAAGCCGATTATGCCAACCGCGTGAAGAAGGAGCTTAAGACAATCGGCGAAACCCGCCAGATTCCCGGCTTCCGCAAAGGCCATGTTGATATGAACCAGCTGCGCAAACGCTTCGGCAACGAAGTGAAGGCTCACGTACTCAATGAAGTATCGGCCGACGCATGCCTCAAATACATCGAAGACAACAAGCTCGACCTCCTCGGCCAGCCTATCCCCGCCGACCATGAAGCAATCGACCTCGATGCCAAGGACTACACCTTCAGCTACGAAGTAGGCTTCGCCCCCGAGCTCAACATCAACCTCGCCGAGGCTACCTTGCCCTTCTACAACATCGAAGTCACCGACCAGATGATCGACGAGCAGGACAAGAACATGCGCCAGCAGGCCGGCGAGCAGGTTCCCGCACAGGAGTACGCCGAGCGCGCCCTCGTGAAAGGCTCCATCATGCAGCTCAACGAAGACGGCAGCATCAAGGAAGGCGACGACGCCATCCAGGTGACCGACGGCATCCTCGCTCCCTTCCTCTTCAAGAGCGCCGACGAGGCCAAGAAGTTTGAAGGCACCAAGGTAGGCGACAAGGTCGTGTTCGACGCTTTCGCTACCTGCGACGGCAACGAGGCCGAAATCGCCTCCATGCTCCACATCAACCGCGACGAGGTGGAGAAAGCCCGCGGCAACTTCGAGATCACCATCACCGAATTTATCGTGAACAAGCCCGCCGAACTCGGCCAGGAATACTACGACAAGGTATTCGGTGCCGATAAGGTTCACAACGAAGAAGAGTACCGCAAGGCCGTAGCCGAGCTCATCGCACGCGCTCTCCAGCCCAACAGCACTCAGCTCTTCACCCGCCAGGCCGAGGACTACCTCATGGAGACCTACGGCGCAGGCATGGCCCTCCCTGTGGCTTTCCTCCGCAAGTTCATGCTCCGCACCAACAGCGAAATCAAAGAGGAAGACATCGACGGCGTGGTAGAGCGCAACATCCCCGCCATCAAGTGGGAAATCATCGAGAACAAGGTTGCCGAGAAGCTCGAAGTGAAGATCAACGAAGACGACGTGAAAGCTGCTGCCCGCGCCTATGGCATGGAGCAGCTCCAGCAGTACGGCATGGCTCACATGGCCGACCAGATGCTCGACTACTTCACCGAGAATATGCTCAAGGATGAGAAGCAGCGTCGCCAGCTCGTGCACGTGGCTTTCAACAACAAGCTCTTCGCCGCTATCCACAACACCGTGAAGCTCGACGAAAAGACTATCAGCCTTGACGAATTCCGCGCCCTCGTAGCAGACCTCAACAACGCCTCCGGCGCCGAAGTTGCCGCTGAGGAAACTCCCGCAGAATAACAATCAATTCCGCATAAATCACACCGGGCTGCCCCTTTCGGAGCAGCCCGGTCGCTTTTTTAATACTCTAATCACTCTACGCACTCGCGCCTGGAAGCACGACGGCTCCAGAGCTCCGACATCTGCTCGAGCGTCTTGCCCTTGGTTTCCGGCACGAGACGGTAGACAAATATGGCCGCCAGCACGCATATCACGCCATAGAGCGCATACACGAATAGATGGCCGAACTTATCGCCCATGCCGGGAACACTCATGTTGTACATCGGCACGAAGGTCGACGACACTATGAAGTTGAATATCCACTGGAAAGCAACGGCAATAGCAACGGCGGCCGAGCGGATTGTATTCGGAAATATCTCGGAGATGAGCACCCAGCATATCGGGCCCCAGGAGAACATAAACGATGCCGAATAGACCATGATGCTCATCACCGGAACTATGGCAGGCAGCTCCACCACATTGGCAAGAGCCACGCCAAAAGCGCCTACAGCCATTCCTGCCGAGCCCCAGATGAGCAGCGGCTTGCGGCCAAGACGCTCTACGGTGAAGACGGCGAAGAGCGTAAAGACGATGTTGACCACACCCATCACCACAGTCTGCACCATGGGGTTGCCCATACCCATCGACTCAAAGATGCGGGGAGCATAGTAGAGCACGGCATTGATGCCCACGGCCTGCTGGAACACCGACAGCATCACGCCGATGAATATCACAAGCACGCCGTAGGAGAAGAGTCGCTCGGAGCGCACAGCCACGGTGCTTTTGATTGACTCGAGGATGGCACCGGCTTTGGCAGTGCCGTTGATTTTGCCGAGGATGGCGAGGGCACGGCTGTCCTTGCCCGTAAGGGCGAGGTAGCGGGGCGACTCAGGCACAAAGCACACGAGGATGGCGAAGATGGCTGCCACAAAGGCTTCGGAGCCGAACATATAGCGCCAGCCTGTGGATATCGTCCACGGATCGCTCGCGGGGTGCACCTGATAGAGGGTCTCGCCGATTTTCTCAATCACGGGGTTGGTGTGCTCTCCAAGGATGAGGAAGTTCACGAAATATACCACGAGCTGGCCGAAGATGATTGCGAATTGGTTCCACGACACGAGAGTGCCGCGGAGGTCTGACGGCGCCACTTCGGCTATATACATGGGGCAGATAGCCGAGGCCAGACCAACGCCGACGCCACCGATGATGCGGTAGGCGTTGAAAGCAAGCAGCAGTGCCGCCGAGGGCTCGCCATAGGCAAAGAAGAAGAATTCAGGGCGATATGAACCCACTGCCGACACAAGAAAGAGCAATGCCGCCAGAAAGAGTGCGGGCTTGCGGCCAAGGCGGCCGGCGATGAAGCCCGAAAGCGCGCTGCCGAGGATGCACCCGAGCAGTGCGCTCGACGAGGTGATGCCATGGATGGCATCGGTGTACACAAAGTCGTCGGCACCGAGGAAGAAGGCCTGAAGACCTTTCTCGGCACCCGATATCACGGCTGTGTCGTAGCCGAAAAGAAGGCCGCCGAGCACGGCTACCCCCACGATGGAGAATAGATATGCCCGGCTGCCGGTATTGCTTGATGCCATGTGCGATGCCGATTACACGTACATGTTCACGATAGCTTCGTAGAGCTCCTGCTTGCCCGAGGTCTGGGCGGGCTCGCCGTGTTCCTTGGCGTAGGCCACGAGGTTCTCGAGGGTGAGCTTGCCTTCCTCGAACTCCTTGCCTTTGCCGCCGTCAAAGGAAGCGTAGCGGTCGGCCATCATCTTCTTGTAGGGCGATTTCTCGAGCACTTCGGCAGCGCTGAGCAGGGCGCGTGCCATGGCATCCATGCCTGCGATGTGGGCGATGAAGATATCTTCGGGATCGGTGGAGTTGCGGCGTGTCTTGGCATCGAAGTTGGTGCCGCCGTTGCCGAGGCCGCCGTTGCGGATAATCTGCATCATGGCCTGGGTGAGCTCGTAGTTGTCGATGGGGAACTGGTCGGTGTCCCAGCCGTTCTGGTAGTCGCCGCGGTTGGCGTCGATGCTGCCGAGCATACCGTTGTCGACAGCCACGGCGAGCTCATGCTCGAAGGTGTGGCCGGCGAGTGTGGCGTGGTTCACCTCGATATTGACCTTGAAGTCCTTGTCGAGTCCGTGTGCCTTGAGGAAGCCGATCACGGTCTCGGTGTCGACATCGTACTGGTGCTTGGTGGGCTCCATGGGCTTGGGTTCGATTAGGAATGTGCCGGTGAAGCCTTTGGCGCGGGCGTAGTCGCGGGCCATGGTGAGCATGGTGGCCAGATGCTCTTTCTCGCGCTTCTGGTCGGTGTTGAGCAGGCTCATGTAGCCTTCGCGGCCGCCCCAGAACACATAGTTCCGGCCGCCGAGCTCAATGGTGGCGTCGATGGCGTTCTTGATCTGCACGGCAGCGCGGGCCACGACGTCGAAGTCGGGGTTTGTGGCGGCGCCGTTCATATAGCGGGCGTGGCTGAATACGTTTGCCGTGCCCCAGAGGTTCTTGATGCCGGTGGCGGCCATCTTCTCCTTGATGTAGGCTACGACGGCCTTCATGTTGGCCTCGTACTCTTCGATGGAGTTGCCTTCGCTCACGAGGTCTACGTCGTGGAAGCAGAAGTACTCCACACCGAGCTTCTGCATGATTTCGAAGCCGGCATCGACTTTCTGCTTGGCGATGGTCACGGCATCGGTGCCTTCATTCCAGGGGAAGGTCTTGGTGCCACCGCCGAACTGGTCGGCACCTTCGGCACAGAGGGTGTGCCACCATGCCATGGCAAACTTTAGCCATTCTTTCATCGGTTTGCCAAGGACCACACGCTCGGCATCGTAGTAGCGGTATGCCAGAGGGTTATAGCTTTCTGTACCCTCAAATTTGATTTTTCCTATTGAAGGAAAATATTCTTTCTTTTCCATAGTATTTTGAAGATTGTATTACTGATTCTGAAGAATTTGTTTCCAACGGCCGTATGCCTCGATGTAGGGTGTACGGTCGGCAGCCGGATGGATTTCGTCGAGCTTCACAAGCGAGGCGAATGCCTCATCGTTGCTGCTGTAGATACCCGCTCCCATACCTGCGCCTTTGGCTGCACCTACGGCGCCGTCGGTGTCGTAGAGCTCGATGGTGGCTCCCGACACGGAAGCGAGCGTATCGCGGAAGACCGGGCTGAGGAACATATTGGCCCACCCGGCGTGTATCTTGCTTATTTCCATACCCATGTCGGCCATTATCTCCATGCCGTACATGAAGGAGAACACGATGCCCTCCTGCGCCGCACGCAGCAGGTGCCGGCGGTCGTGTATGTTGAAGTTGATGCCGTGGAACGAGCAGCCCGGGGCGCGGTTCTCAAGCACACGCTCGGCACCGTTGCCAAAGGGCAGGATTGTCACGCCGGCACTGCCTACGGGGGCTTCGGCGGCAAGAGCGTTCATGGCATCGTAGGAGCATCCTTCGGGTGCGATGTTGCGCTTGCACCACGAGTTGAGTATGCCCGTGCCGTTGATGCAGGTCATCACGCCTATGCGGGGTGCTTCGGCGCTGTGGTTGACGTGGGCGAAGTTGTTCACACGCGAGAGCGGGTCGTAGTCCACAGTGCCGTTGATACCATAGACCACGCCCGACGTACCGGCGGTTGAAGCCACTTCTCCAGGGTTGAACACATTGAGCGACAGCGCATTGTTGGGCTGATCGCCGGCACGGTAAGTGATGGGCGTACCTTCTGCCAGACCCAACTTGGCGGCAGCCTCGGCCGTGAGCCGTCCTTGCTCCGAAAAACTTGGGCGGATTTCGGGAAATATGCTGCGGTCGAAGCCGAAATAATCCATCAGGAAGGTAGCCGGAGCATCGGCACGGAAATCCCAGAGCATATACTCCGACAAACCCTCGGGGTTGGTGCATATCTCGCCGGTGAGGCGGTAGGCGATGTAGTCGGCCGGAAGCATCACCTTGTATATACGGCCGAAGAGCTCGGGCTCATTCTCCTTCACCCAGGCCAGCTTGGTGGCGGTGAAGTTGCCCGGCTTGTTGAGCAGGCGCGGCAGGCAGGCCTCTGCACCGAGCTCGGCGAAAGCCTTTTCGCCATAGGGCACGCCACGGCCATCGCACCAGATGATGGCATCGCGGAGCAGCCTGCCCTCGCGGTCGATGGCCACAAGGCCGTGCATCTGATATGAAAAACCGATTGCCTTGATGTCGGCGGCCTGCACACGGCTCTTGGCGAGCACGGCACGTGTGGCTTCCACGAGGTAGTTCATCCAGCTGTCGGGATCCTGCTCGGCCCAGCCCGCCTTGAGTGCTTTTATCGGAGCCTCGGTCTTGGGGTAGAAGTCAGAGGCCACACAGGCTCCCGTGGCGGCATCGACGAGGGCGGCTTTGACCGACGAGGTGCCTATGTCGTATCCTAACAAGTACATCGGTCAGACGTTTTTATCGAGTTGAGAAAGGGCGTAGACGTAAGCACCTATAGAGATGGCTTTCGAGGCACCGAGCTTCGATATTGCTATGCCGGTTCGCTTCATCGAGTCATAGACCACGGTTTCCTCGCTACCGTACACTTTGATGGGGTGCGGGTCGCCGACCACGAATTTTGCAAATTCGAGCTCGTCGTCGAGGTCGAACACACGCGGCTGCACGCGCTGCACATCTTCGCCGCCTACCGTCTTGAGGCATGAGCGGAGCTCACGCAGAAGGGCAGGCATGATATACTTGGCAGCACCGGTGAGACCTCCGCCCACCACAATGAGAGAGTCGGTAAGCGTCACTGCCGATGCGAAAGCGTCACCGGTGACTTCGCCGAAGAGCTCGAATGCTTTCACCGCTGCCTCGGCATTGCCCTCCTTCTTGCCTTCGGCTATGAGGAAGATGTCGTAGGGAGTGAGCGAGGGGTCGGCATCGCCCGAGAGGGCTGCGTACTCACGCTTAATGGCACGTATCGACGAGCCTTCTTCAGCAATGAGGTGCGGCAGGCGCTTGTTGCGCAGGCAGAAAGTCTCGATGCAGGAGTTGTTGCCGAGGTTGAGTTGGCCGTTGATTACCGAACCTATACCGAGGCCGGTGCCGAAGGTGTAGCCCAGGAGATTGGAGTACTGGCGTGTGCCGCCGAGCTCTTTAATGCGCTTGTTGATTTCGGGCAGGATGCCGCCTGTGGCCTCACCGAAAGCGAAGAGGTCGCCGTCGTTGTTGATGAATACGGGCAGGTCAAATGTCTTGGCCAGGAAAGGACCGAGAGCCACACCCTCGCGGAAGGAGGGGAAGTTGGGCAGATAGCCTCCGATGATACCTGCGCGGTAGTCGGCGGGGCCGGGGAAAGCGAAGCTGATAGCTACGGGCTTCTCGTCGAGCTTTTCAATCACTTGGCGGAAACCCTCGACCATGGCTCCGAGGCAGAGGTCGAGGTCGTGCGAGCACGATGGCAGGGTTATGGGGTCAACGATAAATTCATAGCCTCGCATAGCGCTGAACACCAAATTGGTGCCACCGGCATCGAGGGTTATTACCGTTCGGTTGTCGTTCTTGTACATGATATTTCGGTTTAAGGTATATACACGGTCACCATTTCGCCTTCACCCTCCACGTCGACCTCAGCGAGGCTTGCGGGGATAAGTGCCGTACGGCCTTGAGTGAGCACGGTGGCGGCTCCGCCCGGTGTGCGGAGTGTGAGTGTGCCTTTCACAGAGATGGCTATGGTGAAGGAGTCGCGGGCTGCGAGGTCGAGGTGCAGGCTGCCACGCACGGGCACGAGGTCGGTGTTGAAGTAGGAGCAATGCACGAGCTCGGCACTGCCGTCGGGCTGCGGCACGGGGTGAGTGGCGGCGGCACCTTCAACATCGGCGAAATCGATGGCATCGACCGACTCGGCAAGGTGAAGCTGGCGGGGCTTGCCGTCGGCTCCGATACGTCCGTAGTCGTAGATGCGGTAGGTGACGTCGGATGCCTCCTGAATCTCGAGCACAAAGTTGCCGCGACCTATGCTGTGGACACGGCCAGCCGGCAGGAAGAAAACGTCGCCGGCGTATGTGTCGTACTTGGCAAGAGCTTCTATAATAGTGTTGTCGGCCACTGCCTGCTCATACTCTGAGGGGGTGAGCCGGCGCGAAAATCCGGCATAGAGATAAGCCCCGGGAGCCGGTGCTATGCTATACCACATTTCTGTCTTGCCCAGCGAATTATGGCGCTTGGCAGCAAGCTCATCGTCGGGATGGACCTGGATTGAAAGGTCGTCGTTGGAGTCGATGAATTTCACCAGAAGCGGGAACTTTCCGCCGGTGCTCTCCATGAGGCGCTGCCCCATGATGTCCTTGCCATAGCGCTCAATAGCCTCGGGCAAGGTGAGGCCGTCGAGCTCGCCACCCTCAACCACCGACTCGTGGCCGGGCATGGGCGAGAGCTCCCAGCTCTCGCCTATATCGGAGCCCTGCGAAGGAAGCCCCTTGAACTCGGCGATGCGCTTACCGCCCCAGATTACACTTTTGAAATATGTGTTGAATAAGAGGATACTGTTCATAGCTTTTACGGGTTTACTTTTTATACGAAACAAGCGAGCCCGGCACTCAACGGCGCCCGTGCATACAAAATTACAATTTTTTATATATGCAACCGCACGCCCGACCGCAAATGTCGACGCATCCGAAAACGCCAAGGCATCTCCCCCACCCTCATCAACGACTACACCATCCTCATCTTTCACAAACTATTTTCTTGACATACTGCATAAGTGGACTTATAGTGGAAGCAATATCATCCGGCGCGGGAAGTACTCCATAAGTCAAACGCCCCAATTCCGAACTATATGTCGGAGCCAGCTTGTGCCAAGTTTCATCGAAAGAAGTGAAAAGCACAGATGTGACCAAGTTCGCCTCCTTCCAATGTGGAGGCCTATCGAACTCGGCTTTATCATGAGAAATCAGCTCCAAAAGATTGGAGGGAAATTCATTTTTAAGATATTCCCGACAATCCACATCCTTGCTCATAAAGTGTAAATCGTAAAAATGACGGATTTTTGAAGAAAGTCCTTCAATAGGATTATCGGAGAACGAGAACCTAAGCAGCGATACGATCTTCTCGCACATCGTCCTACGCTTATCAAGTACATTCAACTCAAACGGAGCCATATCGTATGTCATAATCGCATCTTGCAGACCCTGCCTTTCAAGTACTTCAGTAATGAACGACTTGATAATTCGTCTCTCGAAAGGATAAGGATTGCCGAATGTGTTGATTTCTAAAATCACAAAACGCCCAAGGAAGGCAAGGGAAGCATTGGCATCCACTATGGCTGAATTATATGTGTGATAGGTCTTACGAAAGCGATTGTTCTTAATTGTTTCGTTCCCCATATCAGTCTCCGCCAAGTCAACAGTTGTGTCGTGGCTGATACGCGCCACAAACTTTTTCTGCTGGTTTTGGCTCAAAGTTTCAGTAAGCACAGCAACGTCAACATCCGAGGAGAAGCGGTCTATCAAACCATACGCCTTGGCAAGTGAAGTCCCGCCCTTCCATACTGCATATTGTGATTTATCATGCCGTGAAAGCCGCTGTAGAATCTGGCATATCCAATAGTCCTTCTCTACAAACTCCTGAGGCATGTCAAGTAATTTCGCCGCCGATTTTATTACGTCAGCAAACAGTTGCGGTTTTTCATGCAGTTTCATACTATTCGCCAGTTTTTCTTTGTTGGTAATGTTTCCTCAGAGATTCCGATTCGATATTCCGTAAGAGGATTTAAAGATTTGTGAAGGGTGGATGTCGGTGCGGAGTTTCCATTGTTTTCCAGCATAGCGCCCAGCAATGCACGGACACGTGGTGGATATTTCATGGCAAGATCGACCATAGCTTTGAGCTGATTCTCATCCTGTATCTTGATAATATCAGAAAGCCGCTCTATGGAATTAGCGATAGAGGTGTCCGGAATTGACTTTATAAACTTTATCGAATCCAGAATCTGTAGAAGCGGAATAGTCTCAGCTGTTATTTTGTTTGGCTGCAAAATAAATTGAACGACTCTTCCGTGACGATGGATGGTATCTTTGCGATAGTTGAGTCCAATGACTATCACAGAAGAAAACTGTGTTGTCAAACCCATCGAATCCCACACAGAATAGGTGGTAAGATACCCCTCTTCGCAGCCATCCTTATAGAGAATGTCTCTGACAAGATTTTCGGTCGACGGTGGCACCGGCCCGAGGATTGAGATTCGGGGGCGATAATATTTACCGGGCGCAAGTTTGACAAGCTCCCCCGATTTTACCATACGACTCAGCTTGACCCTGATATTCTCCCACCATTTAACCGGAAGACCAAGGTCGGCTATCGAAAATACCCGGTCAGAGCCGAGCGCTTCCACTTGTTTTGCTATTTGTTGAGCTGCTGTCATTTTGCGTTACCTTTATTACCCAACTGCAAAGTTAATAAAAATGTTCGGTATTCCGCTCTATTTACCGAACAAAATGCAGCCGCACGCCCGTCCACAAATGTCAACCCATCTGAAAATGCCAAGGCATCTCCCCCACCCTCATCAACGACTACCTCGTCTAAAAATTTGAAAACATGCTGTAAAACATATAAAAAAATTTGGCGGCGCGAAAAATGGGTGTTAACTTTACACCCATAAAATCCTTATAAGCTAACTATCATGACCAAAACCGTGAAAATCCTGCTTGCCGGAGCGGCCTCGTGCCTCGCTCTGACGTGCTGCAAGCCCGCTCAACCCACCGACACACTCACAAAATCGGGCCTCGATGCCGCAAAATTTGCGAGCGACGAAAAAGGCACGCCCACCGCACTCTACACCCTCAGCAATGCTTCAGGTGCTGAGGTATGTGTGACCAACTACGGCGGCCGCGTGGTGTCGATCAGCGTGCCCGACCGCGATGGCAAAGCCACCGACGTGGTGCTGGGCTTCGACAGCGTAGCCGCCTACTATCCCGAAGTGAACAAGAGTGACTTCGGCGCTGCAATCGGCCGCTATGCCAACCGTATCGCCGACGGCCGCTTCAGCCTCGACGGTGTGGACTACGACCTTCCCCGCAACAACTTCGGTCACTGCCTGCACGGTGGCACTGATATGGGCACCCTCGGGTGGCAGTACCGTATATATAATGTAGAGAGCCTCACCGACAGCACCCTGGTGCTGTGCATCGACTCGCACGACGGTGACAACGGCTTCCCCGGCCGCGTCCTTGCCAAAGTCTCCTACACCCTCACTGCCGACAATGCTCTCGACATAGCCTACGAAGCAACAAGCGATGCGCCCACCATCGTGAACATAACCAATCACACTTACTTCAACCTCTCGGGCAACCCGGAAAACAGCATCACCAACGATGTGCTCTCCATCAACGCCTCGGCTTTTACCCCCGTCGACTCCACATTCATGACCACCGGCGAAATACTGCCCGTGGAGAATACTCCCATGGACTTCCGCTCGGCCAAGGTGATAGGCGCCGACATCGAGCGCGTGGACTATGAGCAAATCAAGAACGCCAACGGCTACGACCACAACTGGGTGCTCGACACCAAGGGCGACATCGAGGTAGAGGCCGCAACCCTCTACAGCCCCGCCTCGGGCATCATGCTCACCATGTACACCGACGAGCCCGGCGTGCAGGTCTACACCGGCAACTTCCTCGACGGCACCGTCACCGGCAAGCACGGCATCGTGTACAACAGCCGCAGCGGTATCTGCCTCGAGACTCAGCACTACCCCGACAGCCCCAACAAACCCGAATGGCCTTCGACGGTGCTCCGCCCCGGCGAGAAATACTCGAGCCGCACTATCTACCGCTTCTCCGTAAAATAAATACCTAACTCCTAATACCAAACAGCAATGCAGTTACTCGACTGGCTTGTCATCGGCCTTTTCTTCGTGGCCCTGATAGGCATTATCGTATGGGTAGTGCGGCAAAAGCAGAACAATGCCGCAGACTACTTCCTTGGAGGCAAGGATGCTACATGGATAGCCATCGGCGCCTCAATATTCGCATCCAACATCGGCTCCGAACACCTCATCGGCCTCGCGGGCTCGGGCGCTGCCTCGGGCATGGCAATGGCACACTGGGAAATCCAGGGCTGGATGATACTTATTCTCGGCTGGGTATTCGTGCCCTTCTACTCGCGCTCGATGGTCTACACCATGCCAGAGTTTCTCGAGCGGCGCTACAACTCGGCCTCCCGCACCATCCTCTCGCTTATCTCACTGATAAGCTACGTGCTCACAAAGGTGGCCGTGACGGTCTACGCCGGCGGTCTTGTGTTCCAGCAGGTGTTCGGCATCGACACTCTCTGGGGCATCGATTTCTTCTGGATTGCAGCAATCGGTCTTGTGCTGATCACTGCCCTCTACACCATCTTCGGCGGCATGAAGTCGGTGCTCTACACCTCTGTGCTGCAGACGCCCATCCTGCTCCTTGGCTCGCTTATCATCCTTGTGCTCGGCCTTAAAGAACTTGGTGGCTGGCAGAAGATGATGGAAATATGCTCTTCGGTAGAAGTGAACCAGTACGGCGACACGATGACCAACCTCATCCGCGACAACGGCGACGCTCAGTTCCCCTGGCTGGGAGCGCTCATCGGCTCGGCCGTGATCGGCTTCTGGTACTGGTGTACCGACCAGTTCATCGTGCAGCGTGTGCTCTCGGGCAAGAATGAGCGTGAGGCTCGCCGCGGTACCATCTTCGGCGCCTATCTCAAGCTGCTGCCGGTGTTCCTCTTCCTCATCCCCGGCATGATTGCCTTTGCCCTCCACCAGAGCCAGGGCTCCTTCCTGCCACTGCTTGAAAACGGCAACCTCAACACCGACGCCGCCTTCCCAACTCTCGTAGCCAAGCTCCTGCCCGCAGGCGTGAAGGGCCTCATCGTGTGCGGCATCCTCGCAGCGCTCATGAGCTCGCTGGCATCGCTCTTCAACTCCTCGGCTGCCCTCTTCACCATCGACTTCTACCAGCGCTACAAGCCCGACACCGATCCCCGCAAGCTCGTCCGCATCGGCCAGGCTGCCACCGTGGTAATCGTAATCCTCGGCATACTCTGGATACCCATCATGCGCTCCATCGGCGATGTGCTCTACCTCTATCTGCAGGATGTGCAGTCGGTGCTCGCTCCCGGCATCGCGGCAGCCTTCCTCCTCGGTGTCTGCTGGAAGCGCTGCTCGGCACAGGGCGGCCTCTGGGCTCTCGTATCGGGCCTTGTAATCGGCCTCACCCGCCTTGCCGCCAAGGTCTACTACAGCAACGCCGGCATCACTCCCGGCAGCGAGGGTGGCAGCCTCTTCCAGTACATCTTCTTCGACACCAACTGGCTCTTCTTCTGCGGCTGGATGCTTCTGTTCTGCTGCCTTGTGGCCGTGGTGGTATCGCTCTTCACCAAGGCTCCCGCGCCCGAGAAAATCCGCGGTCTCGTGTTCGGCACCTCCACCGCCGAGCAGCGTGCCGCCACCCGTGCCAGCTGGAACAAGTGGGATGTGATCCACTCTGTGATTATCCTCGGTATCACCGTAGCCTTCTACATCTATTTCTGGTAAAGAGCACGACGGCAGATGAATTCCTGGTACAGCACACACAGCAAGCACTATGTGGCCGTGGACTGCATCATCTTCGGACTCCGGGGGAGCAGGCTGAGCGTACTTCTTGCTCAGCGCTCCTTCGAGCCCGAGAAAGGGAAGTGGTCGCTGATGGGAGGCTTCGTGGAAGCCGACGAGAGCATCGACTCGGCCGCTACCCGCGTACTGCGCCAGCTCACCGGCCTCGACCACGTGTATATGTGGCAGGTGGGTGCCTTCGGCGCTGTGGACCGCGACCCCGGCGAGCGCGTGGTGTCGGTGGCCTACAACGCCCTGCTCAACACTGCCGATGTCGATGAGCGTCTGCTGCAGGCGCACAATGCAATCTGGGTAGACCTCGGCGAGCTCCCCGAGCTCGGCTTCGACCATCCGCTCATGATAGAATGTGCCCTGAAGGCTTTGCGCCGCCGCATGGCTCACGAGCCCCTGGCATTCCGCCTGCTTGGCCCCGAATTTACTCTTACGCGCCTTCAGGAGCTCTACGAAGTGGTCAACGGCGAGAGCCTCGACAAGCGCAACTTCCGAAAGCGCGTGGCCGAGAACGCCTGCATAGAGCCCACAGGCCATATCGACAAAGCCGGTTCGCGCCGCGGTGCCATGCTTTACCGCTTCAATCCCGAAACATATTCACGGCTTGGCACGTTCAAGCTATAAATCCGTATTTTTCAAATCATACAATATACAATGCTCGAAGAACTCAAAGAAAAAGTGTACCGCGCCAATCTCGCACTGGTCGAGCACGGGCTGGTGATATTCACCTGGGGCAACGTGAGCGGCATCGACCGCGAGCGCGGGCTGGTGGTAATCAAGCCCAGCGGCGTGAGCTACGATGCCATGAAAGCATCCGACATGGTTGTGGTTGACCTTGCCACAGGCAAAGTAGTTGAAGGCTCGCTCCGCCCGTCGAGCGACACTCCCACTCATCTGGCTCTTTACCGCGCCTTCCCCGAGGCCGGCGGTGTGGTGCACACTCACTCGACCTATGCCACAGCGTGGGCTCAGGCCGGCATGGACCTGCCCAACATCGGCACCACACATGCCGACTACTTCCACGATGCCGTGCCCTGCACACCCGATATGACCGCTGCCGAAGTAGGCGGCGACTACGAGCTCGAGACCGGCAACGTGATCGTACGCCGCTTCGCAGCCATCAACCCCGTGCACACGCCCGGTGTGCTGGTGAAGAACCACGGCCCCTTTACCTGGGGCAAAACTCCCGATGAGGCCGTGCACAACGCCGTTGTGCTCGAGCAAATCGCCAAGATGGCCTTCATAGCCTACTCCGTGAACCCCGGTCTGACCATGAACCCGCTCCTCATAGAGAAGCACTTCAACCGCAAGCATGGCCCCGGCGCTTACTATGGCCAGAAATAATTTTATCAACGAACAAATTTTAACCCCTATACAATGAATACATTCTCAAACTACGAGGTGTGGTGGGTGACAGGCGCCCAGCTCCTCTATGGCGGCGACGCTGTCGTGGCCGTCGACGCTCACTCACGTGAAATGGTGGAAGGCCTCAACAATTCCGGCCGTCTGCCCGTGAAGGTTGTCTACAAAGGCACTGCAAACTCCTCTAAGGAGGTTTCCGACATAATGAAAGCCGCGAACAACGACGAGCACTGCGTGGGCATCATCACTTGGATGCACACTTTCTCGCCTGCAAAGATGTGGATTCACGGCCTCCAACAGCTCAATAAACCTCTCCTCCACTTCCACACCCAGTACAATGCCGAGATACCCTGGGAGACCATGGACATGGACTTCATGAACCTCAACCAGAGCGCTCACGGCGACCGTGAGTTCGGCCATATCTGCACCCGTATGCGCCTCCGCCGTAAGGTGGTCGTAGGCCACTGGACCGACCCCAAGGCTATCGAGAAGATTGCCGTGTGGGAGCGCGTGGCAGCTGCATGGGCCGACTCGCAGGATATGCTCATCCTCCGCTTCGGCGACCAGATGAACAACGTGGCCGTGACCGACGGCGACAAGGTTGAGGCCGAGCAGCGCCTTGGCTATCACGTGGACTACTGCCCCGTGAGCAAGCTCATGGAGTACTGGAAGAAGGTCAGCGAAGCCGACACCGAAGCTCTCGTAGCCACCTACTTCAAGGAGTATGCACACGATGCCGCCCTCGAGGACAAGAGTTCCGAAGGCTACAAGGTGATCTACAATGCCGCCCGCGCCGAGCTCGCAATCCGCGCAATCCTCACCGAGACAGGCGCCAAGGGTTTCACTACAAACTTCGACGACCTCGGCACAAACGACATCAACGATCCCAAGTTCGTGGGCTTCGACCAGATTCCCGGCCTCGCTTCGCAGCGCCTCATGGCTGAAGGCTACGGCTTCGGCGCCGAAGGCGACTGGAAGAGCGCAGCTCTCTACCGCACCGTATGGTTCATGAGCCGGGGCCTGCCCAAAGGCTGCTCATTCCTTGAGGATTACACCCTCAACTTCAACGGTGCCGACAGCTCCATCCTCCAGGCTCACATGCTCGAGGTGTGCCCCCTCATCGCCGAAGAGCGCCCGCGCCTCGAGGTCCACTTCCTCGGCATAGGCATCCGCAAGGCTCAGACCGCACGCCTGGTGTTCACCTCCAAGCCCATGCCCGGCATCACGGCCACCGTGGTAGACCTCGGCAACCGTTTCCGCCTTATTGTCAACGACGTAGAGTGCCTCAAGTCGAAGCCTCTGCCCAAGCTCCCCGTGGCTTCCGCTCTCTGGAAGCCCATGCCCGACTTCGAGACCGGCGCCGCTGCATGGATTCTCGCCGGCGGCACACACCACTCCTGCTTCTCCTACGACCTCACACCCGAGTATTGGGAGGACTACGCCGAGATTGCCGGCATAGAGATGCTGCGTATCGACAAAGACACCACAATCCCCGCTTTCAAGAACGAGCTGCGCTGGAACGAGGTGTACTACATGCTCAATAAATCGCTCTGCTGATATGGCTGAGAAAGCACGACAGACCATAGCCGCGGGCCGCGCCGCGCTCGGCATCGAGTTTGGCTCGACCCGCATAAAGGCTGTGCTTATCGACGAAGAGATGCGTCCGATAGCACAGGGCAGCCATCAGTGGGAGAACATGCTCTCCGACGGCCTGTGGACATATCCGCTCGAGGCAATCTGGTTTGGTCTTCAGGACTGCTACCGCGACCTTTGCGAGGATGTTCGCAAGCGCTACGACGTCGAAATCGAAGAGCTCGCAGCCATAGGTATCAGCGCCATGATGCACGGCTACATGCCTTTTGATGCCGAAGGGCGTCTGCTCACCGGCTTCCGCACCTGGCGCAATACCAACACCGGCGCGGCTGCGGCAGAGCTTTCGGAGCGCTTCCGCTTCAACATACCGCTCCGATGGAGCATCTCGCATCTGTATCAAGCCATCCTCAACGGCGAGGAGCACACTTCGCAGGTGGCGTTCTTCACCACTCTGGCAGGATATATACACTGGCAGCTCACAAGCCGCAAGGTGCTCGGTGTAGGCGATGCCTCGGGTATGCTGCCCATCGACTCGGCAACAGGCGACTACTCGGCCGAGATGATGGCAATGTTCGATGCGATGGCTTCGGAGAAAGGATTCACGCAGCCGGTGCGCTCCATCCTGCCCGACATCCTCACGGCAGGCGAAAACGCCGGCACACTCACCGAGGAGGGAGCCAAGCGCCTCGACATCAGCGGCAGGCTCAAGGCCGGTGTGCCTTTCTGCCCGCCCGAAGGCGATGCGGGCACAGGCATGGTAGCCACCAACGCCGTGAAGAAGCACACTGGCAATGTGTCGGCAGGTACCTCGTCGTTCTCTATGATTGTCCTCGACAAAGAGCTCTCGCAACCCTACGAGATGATCGACATGGTGACTACCCCCGACGGAAGCCCCGTGGCGATGGTGCACTGCAACAACTGCACGTCTGACCTCAATGCCTGGGTGGGTATCTTCGCCGAATTTGCTCAGAGACTGGGCTGTGATGCCGACCTAAACGACATCTACGCCACTCTCTACAACAGCGCCCTCGACGGCGACACCGACTGCGGAGGCGTGATGGCCTACAACTACTACTCCGGCGAGCCCGTGATGGGGCTTGAGGAAGGTCGCCCTCTGCTCGTCCGCAATCTCGGCGCTCGCTTCAATCTCGCCAACTTCATGCGGGCAAACCTATGCGCGTCGGTGGCCGTTCTCAAGGTCGGCAACGACATCCTCTTCAATCAGGAGCACGTAAAGGTCGACCGTATCACCGGCCACGGTGGTCTCTTCAAGACTCCCGGTGTGGGCCAGCGTATTCTCGCCGCCGCCCTCAACTCGCCCATCTCTGTGATGTCGACAGCCGGCGAAGGCGGTGCATGGGGCATGGCCCTGCTGGCTCGCTTCATGGACTCCAACCCCTCGAAGCTCAGCCTGCCCGACTGGCTCGACAGCTGCGTCTTCGCCGGGAACACCGGCTCAAAGATAGCACCTACACCCGAAGAGGTCGAGGGCTTCGAGCGCTATATTGCCCGATACATCGACGTCCTGCCCGTGGAGAAAGCCGCAGTGGCGGCTCTTTCATAGTCTTGGACGAAACATCTGCACAGAGCTCCGCACCCACACCGGGCGCGGAGCTCTTTCTTTGAGGAATTTTTCGTAATTTTGTGTGATTATGGAAACGAATGACCAACACAAAATATACAGCGCCGTGGCAGCCCGCCTCGCACTGCCACTCAAAGGAGTGCAGGCTTGCGCCGAACTTCTCGACCAGGGTGCCACAGTGCCTTTTATAAGCCGCTACCGCAAGGAGCGCACCGGCTCGCTCGACGAAGTGGCCGTGCGCTCAGTGGAGAGCGCCCTCAAAGCAGTGCGCGAGCTCGAAGCCCGGCGCGAATTTATCAGCTCCGCCATAGCCGAGGCCGGGGCCTTGACGCCCGAGCTGGCCGCCCGACTTGCCGAAGCCGACAGCATGACAGCGCTCGAAGATATATACGCTCCATTCAAACCGCGCCGTCGCACACGAGCCACAATAGCCCGCGAAAAAGGTCTTGAGCCTCTTGCCCGCATCATCATGAGCGGTAAAGCACACGACTGCCGCAGTGCCGCCGCGCGCTTCGCAGGAAACGACGAAGTGGCCGATACCGATGATGCTCTTGCCGGTGCGGCCGACATCATTGCCGAATGGGCTGCCGACTCGGCACGGCTCCGTGGCATCACTCGCAACGTCTACCGTCGCAGCGGCTCAATCATCACAGCTGCCGCCAAAGGCAAGGAGGCCGAGCTCGAAGCCACACCCTACGCCCAATATGCCGAATTCTCGCAAAGCGTGCGCCGCATAGCCTCACACCAGTATCTGGCACTGCGCCGAGCTGAGAAAGAAGGGCTCATAAAAGTGAAGTATTCGCTCGGCAATGCCGATGGTGAGCTTATTGACGCTCTGTGCCGCGCCTTCGTACCTCGCCATGCCACAGGCGAATGTGCACACCTTATCGAAGATGCCGTAGCCGATGCCGCGGGCCGTCTGCTCCGCCCCTCCGTCGAGACCGAGATTTCGGCCTCGCTCAAGGATGAAGCCGACCGCGTGGCTATCGACATTTTCTCGGGCAACCTGCGTCAGCTCCTCCTCGCCGCACCACTCAAAGGCCTGCGCGTACTTGCCCTCGACCCCGGCTACCGCACAGGCTGCAAGGTGGTGGCGCTCGATGCCCAAGGCTCGCTGCTGGCCGACACCGTAATCTACCCTGCCCCACCCCGCTCCGACACTACCGGGGCAGCAAGCGCTCTCGCGCGCCTTATCGACCGATACAAACTCGAGGCCATAGCACTGGGCAACGGCACGGCTTCGCGCGAGACCGAGAAATTTCTGAAAGATTTTCATGTGATGGAGCCTTCACGGATATTCGTAGTGAGCGAAAGCGGAGCCTCCGTCTACTCCGCATCCGACCTCGGGCGTGCCGAGATGCCCGACAAGGACGTGACCGTGCGCGGCGCCGTGTCGATAGGCCGACGGCTCATCGACCCTCTCGCCGAGCTCGTCAAAATCGACCCCAAGGCTATAGGTGTGGGCCAATACCAGCACGATGTGGATCAGACAAGGCTCAAAGACGCTCTCGACTATACCGTGATGAGCTGCGTAAACCTCGTGGGAGTGGATGTCAACACGGCCTCGGAGCGCCTGCTCTCCTACGTATCGGGCATAGGCCCGGCATTGGCGGCCAACATCGTGGCCTACCGCCGCGCCAACGGCGACTTCACCGACCGCCGTCAGCTGCGCAAAGTGCCGCGGCTCGGCGACAAAGCCTTTGAGCTCGCCGCCGGATTTCTGCGCGTGCCGCGTGGTGCCGAGCCTCTCGACAACACCGGCATACACCCCGAGAGCTACCATCTGGTGGCCGAAATGGCAAAAGCGATAGGAGCCAAGCCACACGAACTTGCCGGAAATAAAACCCTGCTCGACACCATCGACATCGACACCCTCGCAGCAAAAGGACTGGGTGGACGGGAGACCATGGCCGACATCGTGACAGAGCTCCGCAAACCAGGGCGCGACCCGCGCTCCGACGACAACGACTCCGCCTTCGTACCATCGGTAGAGAGCTTCGACCAGCTCACCGAAGGAATGTGGGTGGCAGGTGTCGTGAACAACATCACGGCATTCGGAGCATTCGTCGACCTCGGCATCAAGGAGAACGGCCTTCTGCACATATCCTGCATATCGCCGCGACGCATCAACTCCGTGACCGATGTCCTTCACCTCGGCCAGCAACTTGACGTGCGCGTCATAGCCATCGACCGCACCCGCCGACGCATCAGTCTTTCACTTCTTCCTGCTTGATTTACCACACATGAAAATCGCCCACGCCCTCATCATCACCCTTGCACTGCTCACATCGGCATGCTCGCGCCCCAAAGCCTACACAGCCCTCACCGATGAGCTCCGCACCTTCGTAGCCGACAAAGATGCCACCATAGGCATAGCCCTGATTATCGACAGCAAAGACACCGTCAGCGTCAACGGTCACCGACACTTCCCCATGCTGAGCGTCTACAAGCTACCCATCGCCCTGGCGCTGGCCGATAAGCTCACCGCAGAAGCGTCCGCGCAAATTGAGCCCGTCCTGCTCACCAAAGCCGACCTGCGCCCCGACACCTACAGCCCCTTGCGCGACCGATATGCCTCAGACGACACCCTGACAACAACTCTCGACAGCCTCCTTGCATACTCCCTGCAGCTAAGCGACAACAACGCCTCCGACGTGCTGCTCGCCATGGCCGGAGGTTCACCGCAGGTGATGAGCACCCTGGCCCGACAAGGCCTGTCGCAAGGCATCAAGGTGTCGAACTCGGAGCATGAGATGCACCTCGACCCCACCCTTTGCTACTCCAACAGCGCCACGCCCGTGGCCATGGCAACGCTCCTCGACAGAGTCGATACCGAAGCCCGTGGACCACTGTTCGACACAATCAAGAAAAACCTCGAAAACTGCACCACAGGCACCGAACGCCTCAGCCGACCACTCAAAGGCACCGGAGCCACTATCGGACACAAGACCGGCACCGGCTTCATATTGCCCGACGGCCGACTGATGGCCGTCAACGATGCCGCCTACGTACACCTGCCCGACGGGCACCGCTATACAATCGCCGTATTCATCGAAAACTCCGGCTACAGCTTCGCCGAGACCGAAGCTCTGATTGCCGCAATATCGGAAATAGCACTCAAGCACATCCACTGACACCAACCATGGACATCTTCCGCTTCCGCGAATATTGCCTGTCATTTGAAGGCGTCGAAGAGAAAACTCCCTTCGGCAAATTTGCCGCACGATTCGACTCCGTACTCGTATTCTACGTGTGCGGCCACATGTTCTGCTTCTTCGACATGGACAACTTCACCACCGTCACCGTGAAAGGACACCCCGAGCGCATAGCCACACTGCATGAGACACGCGCCTCATGCTCCAGCCCCCGCAACATGAGCCCCAAATACTGGATAGAGCTCACACTCGGCGGCGACATCTCCGACACCGAAATACTCGACATGATAAAAAATTCCTACGAAATCGTGCGCGCGCAGTATTCACGCCAAAAAACGGCAAAATAAGCCCCTCAGACACCTCCCGGTGCAACACATTGACAATCCACACCTTAGCAACAGTATTAAAAAAGACGCGAAAAAAATTAGAAAATTTTCAAAAAAAGTCACCAAAAAATTTGGAGAATTAAAAAATCGTCCGTAACTTTGCACCGCAATTGAGAAAGACAATGACTCCGTAGCTCAGTTGGTAGAGCAACTGACTCTTAATCAGTGGGTCGAGAGTTCGAGCCTCTCCGGGGTCACTAAGAGATAAAATCCTGCAAATCAATAGATTAGATTTGCAGGATTTTTTGAATTTGGCTCTTCTCGCTTTTATCAGGCGGCTTCGCGTCAAAAAAAACGACACAAAAATGTTTCAAATGGTTACATTTGGTTTCAGCTTGTTTGCGCAATTGTTTGCACATTTTGTGTCGGCTATTTTCAAGGCGAAATTTCGATTCACAAGAGCTCTGATTTGCAAAAATCGGCACAATGTACTCAGGGATTCGATGAAAAAAGCAGGTGGTTAACTATGTTTAACATTCTACATAACGATCGAATAAGCTATTTGCCATACCTTTGCCAAACCACATATCACACAGCACAATATGAAGAAGTTTGTCATAGCGACACTTGCCGTATTAGTCTTATTTTTCACTGCGACAGGGGCTGACGGCAGCTTCGTCAACCGTATACCCGAAGCCTTATATCTCGTCGGCACGGTCTCACTGCCCGACGTTGATTCGGTTTACACGTATATGGGCGAGGAATTCGAGCGCGATGGTGATATGATGATATGCCGCAATGTGACCTTGCACGCCGGCCATGATGGCTATGCCGAATTTATCGCGGCCGAGAAGCGAGGGGCGGAAAATTGGAACAGCAATGTTTTTTACACAAAGTCGCACAGGTGGTCTTTTGAGAATACCGTAGTGCAGACCAACGAGGTCGGGCGTACGACCAACGGGAGTTTGATGACTGTCCTGCCCGGGACTTATGATTTCTTTCTGAGTTTTGCCGGCGATAATCCCGTGCTCACCATAGCCAAAAGCGGCGCTACCGATGAAGAGATTATGCAGGATATTGCCGCGACGCCTTTTTATGTCGTCGGATTTGTGGCAGGAGAAAATCCGGGCTCGACGGTTTTCTTTGACCGTAAATTTGAATATGGCGGAGGCCTTTTCCTCCGATGCGAAAAGGTGGATCTTTCGTATGCCTGGGGCGATGGTCTTGCCAATTTCGCCATAGTTCAAAATCATGAAGAGGCGACTTGGAGCACAGGTCCTTGCATGACAGCTCCCGAGCGTAACTGGAGCGTTCCCCGGGCTCAGACCATGATTTTGAAAAGCGACGCAACTACCACGGAGCGCGTGATGACGGTAGCACCGGGTACTTATGATTTCATTTTGGACTACACCTCTTTTACCCCGGTGCTGAATATCGAAAGGACGAGTCTGTCGACCGGCGCAGCTCAGCCCGAGGCCGGCACGTCCGAGCCCGAATACTACTCACCTTCGGGCTGGCGGCTGTCACCCGAAGCAAGGGGACTGGTGATTTGCCGCCGTGGCACATCGGTGAGGCTCGAACTGAAATAAGCACGATGGACCTCTCTCAGGATATAAAATCATTGGGATGCGGCGGGATGTACTTCTCAATCCACGTCACCGAAGAGCAGAAAGAATATGCCCGGCGCATCGTCGAGTACTCCATCGCGCATCACCATGTGCCGGATATCTTTGAAGATGATCCGGATGGCAAACTCCGTCAATTTGACTTCCGCTACACCGGCAGTCTCGGCGAAGTTGTCTTTGCCGACACCTATCGCCTTCCGCGCCCCACGCGCTCTTTCGGTGCTGCCGACGGGCAAGATTTCGGCTGCGACTTCCGTCTGCCTTATCAAGGTCACTGCCTGACGATAGACGTCAAGACTATGCACCGCCGGTCGAACCGATTCTTCAGGAACTATGTGCTGAATCTGGCCGCACGTCAACTCGAGAAAGAATTCAGCCTGACCGACTTTTATTTCTGCATCAGCCTGCATGAGAGCGGTGGCACCACTATCGCCACCTTTCTCGGGCTGGTCGACAAACAGCAGATACTCGATGGAAGCATCGGGGACCTCTTCGTCAAGGGCTCGCGCCGCATCCGGCACGACGGCACCTCTTTTGTCTTTCAGCACGACACTTACGAGGTGATGTTCAAAGATATACTCGCGCCGCCCGTCGACACCCACATAGAGTCGCTGCCGGGATTTCGCAGCCAGATACTTTGTGGTTGAATGAGAGCGTAAGAGATTCGCACCAATATTCAAAACCTCACTTTGCCCAGTGGCTTCTTCGGAGGCATTTTTGCATATATGGCCCTTGCAAGCTCCTTCTGAGGAAACTGCTCGTAAATGCGTCCAAGCTCGCTCTGGCGGAAGCTCTCACGATATTTTTGCATAAAATCGTACACCGTCAGAGGCAATGTGGGTTGAATCTCGGATATTTTTATTAACTTCACAATGAAATTTTTTTAGGAATACCCCGAATTAACCCATGATGGGCCTATCGTGGGGTTATTGTAAAGTTACGAAATATCTATGACATTGACAAATAATTAATTGCCTATTTTCTGAATATCCCTAAATAAAAAAATGAACTGTGCAACAATTCATTGGATTATTTTTGCAAAAGATTCTGTCAAACTTCCGAAAGACCCGGTTCTTATTTTGGGACATTAAGCCCGTTATTTAACACTCTATGAGGCTATAGTAATTTACCTAAAGACCTCTTTTCACCCACAAAGATAGTCACGGTCTTGACTTTCTTATTCACCGGGTATAAAAAATCCGCGTTTTTTATGTACCTTTGTGCTATTATGGAAATTACTCACAATCAGAATCTGTCGGCAAGGCTTGGCGATACCATTCGCCGCCTGTGGATGGCTCGCGGTTGGTCGCAGGAGGAAATGGCGTCCAATGGCGGAGTCGGCCGCTGCTACATGAGCGATCAGGAAAACGGCAAGCGAAATCCCTCGCTCGACGTCACAGTGCGCGTCGCCGCAGGGTTGGGAATTTCACTCGCCGAACTGTTGCGGCAGGCAGAATCTGGAGAATGGGAAATCGACAGTGTAGATGCTCTCAAGCAGTGGTTGACCGAGAATGGCTACGAGGAGGCAGCAGTGTTTGAAAATCCAGACGATCTCACTACCTTAGTGGGGATTTCCGGTCGCGGATGCCTGGTATATTCCTACTCGAGGATGGTGTCCCATCTGGTAGCTACGGAAGGGATGAACCCGGAAGAAGCTGTGGAATTTATAGACTACAACATTGTCAGGGCACTTCCCTACACTACATGGGGAAGCATGCGCCGGTAATAGTATACGATATTCTTTGCAGACTATGACACACGGAGAATTATATCAGACCGTAATTGCCAAAGCGATTGAATTCGGTTTCTTGCCTAAAAACACTACTTCCGACACTCGCCAGATCTTCAATCCAAAAGGCGACTCAGTGATAAGGAAGAACCTCACCGAGGAGTCTTTAGAGAAAGGAGGTGCCTATTTCGGACTTATACGTCCGGAACAGGAGCTCTCCGGCACATACTATGATTTTTCGTTTGTCGTTTTTCCCGACAAGGACCTAACCTCGCTCATTGTAGGGCTGGGAGTCGGTTCTAGCGGTTTTCAGAACGACTATCAACTTGCCTCGCAGCCGGGACTGAGACGCCTCTTTGCAAAGCTATATCGCGACTGTGAAACTTCGTATTTTAAAGACGATTTCAGCGACAATGACACCACCTTCACCAGGCTTCGCAGCAAAGTGCGGACCGACTATTTATCCCTGTTCCCGTCGGTGGAGCAATACAAGACATGCATAGTGGCGGCAGAGATAGTCGACATGGTCAAGGAAGGGAACGAGGCAGCGCTTCGCCGTGTCTATGCATGGCTCGCCACATATGCCCGCGCCCGTGAGGTCGGCACTCAGTCGCAAATGAAAGCTCAGGAGCCGTGGTTGCCGAAGGAGCAGCCGGGTCGCAACGAATTGGAGGAAATACGCGCTCTGTTGATGTCGCGCCGCTTTGTTGTGCTTCAGGGAGCTCCCGGCACAGGTAAGACTTTCTCCACACAAAGAATAGCATCGGATTTCGACAAGGTTTTTTTTGACCAGTTTCATGCCGAAACTTCCTACTCCGATTTTATTGGCGGACTGCGACCGGTCACCGATCTTGACCGTGCGGCGGGTTTCGAGATAAAAGACGGTATTCTCACTCAGGCTGTGAAATACGCGGCGGGTAACCCGGCGAAAAAGGTTTTGCTTATCATAGATGAAATCAACCGGGCTAACCTTTCAAATGTGCTAGGGCCAGTCTTCTACCTTTTCGAACCGGGAAGCGGCAGGGTGAATGACAAAGACGGAAAGGCTGCAGATTTCAATATAGATTTGAACGGCAACAAACTGGCGACCCTCCCCGGAAATCTTTATGTCATAGCCACAATGAACACCGCCGACCGCAGTCTGGCTGTGGTAGATTTCGCACTCCGCCGCCGGTTTGCGTGGTATACATTGAGACCTCATGTGCTATCGGAGAAAGAGCTTGGAGGAAGGACGTTTGACACCGAGTTATTCGCTAAAATCGACGCAATCTTCACCCGCTACGCCACCGACACCGAACTCTCCCTCCAGCCGGGCCATTCCTATTTTATCTATGACCATGCCGACAAGTCAGCGCGCCGCGCAAAGGTAGAATATGAGCTGATGCCGCTCATCAAGGAGTATCTCGCCGAAGGGTATTTGGAGAAGGCACGAACCGAATTCACCGAATTGTTCCTCTCCGAAGGATGCCGCATGTATGAGTGAAGCGAAGGGGATATCACTCGGCACGTTGCATACCCTGTCGGTTGCCGTTATTTCCTATGAAAAGATGAAGGGACTGAAATGGCGCGACCGCGAACCGGCGAAAGTGCTTCAGAACTTCATCGACCGTAACCGCGAGAGTTTCGATTTTCTTGGTATTCACGCCAATATAGCGCAGCGAGACTACCGGCCTGTAGTAGAACTTCATACCTCCCAATACGTTGGAGCCGCCCCTCTTTATTCGCCGATGAGCGGCAAACCCGTGGGCGACCTTGAGGTGTCGGGCCGTTTCGGCGAAGATGCCGCCGACATAGTGGCTTACTTAGGGGACGCTGTGAATCCGGAGTATTCTGCATCGCTCCGATTGACGAGGGAGGGCAAGGTGCTACCCCCGGTCTATCTGGAGTGCGTCCGCTATTTGCAGCAATATCTGGAAGTACGCCGTTTCCGTTGGCGGAAATTCAAGAATACAATGAGCCGCCGCCGTGAGCCGTCGGGGTCGACCCTTTGGGGGGAGTATGCGTTGCGAACAGCGGCAGACCCAAGGAGCTGCGGTGTCTTCGTCAACAAGCGCAACGTCCTCACTTGCGACCATCCGGAATGGCGGCAGCTGAGCTATGTGGCGGAAATCTGTATCCGAATTCTGAAATTGCCGACGGTCCCGGTGCGTTTTAAACACTCACACTCGGCCCTTATGGAGGAGTGTAGCCGTATATTGCGTGAAGTGGCCACGCAATCGGTAAAGTGTTTCGCCGTCAATATGTCGGATCCGGTGTGCGTAAGGCATCTGAAGACGACGGCCAACAAAGTGCTTCAGCGCGACAGCACTATGCGTATTGCTTGGAAGATTGACTTCAACGAAGTGTTTGAGCGCTATGTGCAGGACGTTTTTGAAGAGGTCGCGCGCAGGGCCTCCGGCCGGCTGGCTCGGAATCCGCGCTATCGGGTATGCGGCCGCAATCTGCCGCGGTGGAGCCTGCGTTATCTGGAGCCGGACATGGTCATCGACCTTGGCGACCGAAGGATTCCCGTCGACGCCAAATACAAGAGTCATCTTTACAATGTAAACCTTGATTCGGACACCGAGACCCTCAAAGACGCTTTCCGCCACGACATGCATCAGGTGCTGGCATATATGTCATTTTCAGAGTGCGAAAGAAAGGAGGGAGTCCTGGCCTATCCCGCGTCAGACTTCTACTGCCGGCGACTTTCCATCTCATCACCCGCCAGTGGAGTGGTCGCCAACCTCCATCTCGTTGGCCTCCCGTTGCAGATGTCGAAGCGTTGCCCCACTGTAGAATCCGTATTATCCCTTCTGCGAAAAATAAACTACGAGAGGTAAACATGAACAGAGGATAGGAGAGTGTTCACATACTTCGGAATAAAGCATGCTGAATCGGTGTCTTCAGTGTTTTCTATCGCGGCTCCTATTACTCCGCCAGACCGTCGTAGTCCTCTGGAAGTTCGCCTAAGCGGCCATTACGCAAGTTGTCTACAAACTCGAGCCAAGACTGCTCCTCAACCTTCTTCGGCTCCTGCTCAGCAAATAACTGGTCAATGTCAAAATCCGGATTGATCCATGTTTCACCCCCATTCTCGTCTGCATCGCGTGCCATGGCCTCCATCAGTTTTCTGAGTTGCTCAAGATTGTCAATCCTTTGCATGCTATATACTTCCTCAAACATTGGAGTCGTCTCCTCTTCAAGCATTGCGGTGTCCTCATCATCTGAATTGTCCCAAATTTCATGACCTATAGGTCAATATTCACCGGCGCTGATGATCAAGAAGCTCAGCGCCGGTGGATATTTGGATAATTTCTCACGACTCCGCAAGTGTTCTCTTATTATATAGAACACTTGCATAGCTATGAAATTGATGAGGGTATATGCTTCCAGATATTGCGCAATTCCTGTAGACTTTATTTAGTATAAAGCCATGGTGCTGTTATCTTCGGTTGAGGAGGGCAGTGAAAGCGGAGAGGATGTTGACTACCGACTCTTTGTCGGCTACCGGAATGTTGATTGAGGCTTTGCCGGTATCGGGATCTTCTTTGACAATAGCGTCGGCAAGAGCTCTGGCTCCTTGGGGCTCGCGGAGCATGT
>JAMPHP010000001.1:1027257-1220394 GCA_023663365.1 Muribaculaceae bacterium
AGCGCCCCCATGCCGCACACCACATCTCCACGAAGAGCCGACGGTGGGCCGGCAGCTCGGGCTCCTCCCAAGGTGCGAGCGGGTCGGTGGCGAGCACGTTGCTCAGCTCGGAGCGGTCGGCCTTGGAGTCGAGGCGCGTGAGCATATCATTAAGGCCGAACAAGCACCACGGCGTAGGCTCGTGCTCGCCCTCCGAAAGTGTGCGGTAGACAATGCCGGGAGTCCAATTGCCGCAGGGCTTGCCGTCGTTGTCGAGCGCTACATTGCCGATGAGCATTTGGCAGGCATCTCCCTGCCCGGTGGCGTAGTTGATGAGGATGCCGCCCACGACTTCATGGTCAGAGAGGTCTTTTTCATAAAACACCCGCAGGCTTGTAGCGCTTTCTGCAAGCAGGGCGTCGAGCTCGTCGAACTCTACGCTCTCATCGAGCCCCGGCAGCGCCGACGTGATGCCGTTGATGCGGCGGCGGAGCTCGTCGATGATGTTGAGCGGCACTTTCACCGAGCGGTTCGAGGCATCCGTGGCGAGAGTGAATAGACCGCTGAAATTAGCGGTGCTTGCCGCGGGCAGTTGGGATATTTTTATCTTGTTCATATTTTGCTGTCGGGTTTGAGGTCAAATGAATTGTCGGCATCTTCCCTTGCGATAGGTGTGGCTTGCTCATCGGCGAGGATGAAGTTGCCGCCCTCCACACGGAAGTCGCGTGTGAGAGTGAGCGTGATGGTAAACTGAAGCCATATCTTGCCCGAGGGGAAGAAATCATCGACGGCGGCGCTCTTGTAGTGGCATGGGAATGTGTGCTCCAAGGCCGCCACCGAGAGCTCGCGCTCGCCCGGACGCACGAGGTCGAAGAGCAGAGCGTCGTAGTTGCACCACAGCTCCGTGAGAGAGTCGGCTCGCATAAGGCAGAAGAGCTTCGCGTCCTTGGCTTTGAACGTGACGGCTCCGCTGTCGTATATGGCACCCGGCATAGAAGCGATGTTGCGCAGTAGCTTGGGCTTGACGGCCGCAGTTTTCCGCAGCTGTGCAAGCGAGCCCTGCAGGATGCGGCAGCCGTAGTCGGTGAAAGGCCGTCCGTCGAGCAGGAAGTCCGAATAACGGGCGATGTTGCTTCGGGGCTCGGCGTATTGGTAGCCGTCGAGAGGGAAATCGTTGCACAGCTTCAAGGAGCAGAAGCCCATCTGCTGAGCGAGGCTGAGCGATGGCATCTGCGACAGTCGCAGGCGGAATGTGCGACCTATGCTCTTGGCATGGAATGTGTGGTAAGCACCGTCGGCGAGATGGTTGATGAAGCCGTCGAAGTCGGCATAGAGCCCCGTCCAAGCCAAGTCGAGCTGCGCTTCGGTGGTATTGAGCCGAGGTTCGGAGAGGTCTACTTCGATGCCATCCTCTTCGTGCCAATCGTTTGACTGAGGCGTTTTCAGCGGGGGATAGGCAATAATACCTTTCCAACCGCCTTTTACCACAAAGATGCCCCATGTGGCGAAAGCGTCGATGCCGTCGATATATAGTCGGTCGTTTAGCATGGCATGTCAGTTTCTGAGTTTGAGTCCGCGTGTGGATATGTCGCCGAGGCTGCGGTTTACCTCTTTGAGATTGCTTTCCATCCGCTCGAGCCTCTCGCCGAAGCCCTCGGTCTCACTCTCGATGTTCATCACACTTTGCAGTATGTCCTGCGTGGTGGAGAGCATGGTCTTAGTGGTCTCGTTGATGGCGTAGGTGTGGCTTTGGATGGTGGTAAGGCGGCCGTTGAACTCCTCTACCGAATCTTGTGAAGCGGTCGTGTTGACTTTGCTCTGCCCTGTGCGCTCGCTCTCGGCAAGCTCGGCAGGGTCTACCCCGGCACCTTGATAGAAGCCTGTGAGGATTTCCTGCAGCTTCGGCACCCAGTCTTCGAGGCCGCTGAACATCTCCTGCGTGATAGCGGCAATCGACGCTTGCGCGGCATTGATGTCGGATGTCTTGTAGGCCTCGCGCAAGCGGTCGCGGTATCCGTTGAGGTACTCGTCGATGAGAATATTCTTCACGAGCTCACGGCCAAGAGCGGCGATGGTGCTGTGGCCTATCTTCTGAAACTGCTCCCAGGCATCGCTGCCGTTGACGATGGAGTCGTAGATGGCATCGGTGAGGCTATCGGCCACGTTGGAGAAGTTCTCCGTGAGGAGGTCGTCGATAACCTGCATAGCTTCATCGTAGGCATCCTTGAGATCGATGGCATTTTGTATTTGGTCGCGCTGCGCCTGTGTGAGCTGGTTGGTGGTCTCAAGAAACTTGCGGGCGTTCTCGACGTTAAACTCGTTGTTCTCATCCCACAGCTCGGGGGCGATGTCTACCAGATTGGCATACTCATCTTTCTTGCCAAAGAAATTCAGGAAAGCGCCGTAGTCCTTGGTCTTTACCCTCATGGCTTGGAGGTTGGTGAGGCCGCGGAGCTCGGCCTCATCCATGCTCCAGCCCGCGTAAGGATTCCACATAATGCCGGTATCGTCGGGGGCTTGCTTGGTATCTCTGATAGAGAGGAACTTATGGTATTTAGCTTCTACAAAGTTGTGGTATGCCGCGAGGGCATCCTGTGCTTTCTCGTAGGCATCTATTGCTCGGGCAATGCTGCTTGTGCCGAAGAGGCCATCCCAGTCCTCATCGCTTATCTCGTACTTCGTCATCCTTATCTGACGGCGAAATTCCATGAGGTCGTGTTGAAGCTGAGCCACCCATAAATCGGCCTGCGAAAAGCCGCCTATAATCTGATTGACAATATCGGTGAGGCCACCTGCGAGCGCACCCCAGCCGCTGCCTCCCTGCATACCGTCGGCGGCAGCCTTGAGGTTCTGCGAGAAAGCGGCAAGCTGCTCGGCCTTGTCGGCGAGCTCCACATCGCCGGTGATGTCGGCGAGCTCCTTCATGTGCGCTGCGGCTTGCGCGAGCGTGTCGGTAAAGATGTCGACGCCGGTTGCCGCGAGGGCATTTTTGAGAGCTGCCTTTTGACGCTCGAGCTGCTCCTCCTCCGTTTTGGTGTCTTTTTTTTCAGCCTTTTTCTCGGCGATGCGGCGCTCGAGATTGAAAATTTCGGCCATGCGTTTGACGCACTTTTGCAGTCCGGCATCCCATCCCTCGAAGTCGATTTTGTCGCGCTCGTCCTCCAAAGCCTTGAGTTGGTCGGCGGCAGCCTTGAGTTGGTCGGGGAGCACGTCGGGCTTCTGCGAAAGTGTCTGCACGAGTTTGCGTGCTGCCACGATGGCCTCGTCGAGCTGAGCCTTAGTCATCTTCGACGGGTCGGAGAAAATCTTTCGCCACGAACCCTCGAGCTTTTCATTCTCGACCATGAGCTCCATGCGCAGCTTCTCGTAGGCTTTCTCGAAGTTGTCGATGTTGGCCTGCGTCACGCCCGGTAGCAGCTGCCCGTCCTTGTCGAAGAACGATGCGCGCTCGCTTTGGTATTTATCTTCAAGCTCTGAGAGCTTCTGCTGATAGGTGCCGTACTGCTCAATCATTGAGCTTAGTGCGGCCTTGTTGCTCTCCGTGAAAGAGAGCGCGGCTATCTCGCCAAACTCTTTCAGAGTCTTCTGTTGTGCCGGAGAGAGCTTGTCGATGGTAAGCGATAACCTGATTGCGCGAAGTCGTTCATCGCGCTTGACTGAGTCGACGGTCATCTTGCCATCTTTGTCTTTCTTCATGAAGAGGGTCGGGTCGTCGGTCTCTTCGGTGCGCAACTGAGTCTCCGCGAGCTCATCGAGCATCTGTTGCTCTCGACGGCGGTTCTGCTCTTGGAGGCGGTCGTAGTTGAGCTTATTCTGAGCAAGCTGCTTCTCGATGCCGTCTTTCATGGCATCAATCTTTGCCTGTTGGATGTCGAACTCGCTGTCTTTAGCCTGCTGAGCGAGTTGGCGCGAGTACTGCTCTTCCTCTTTCTTTCGCCGCTCTGCCTCTGAGGCAAGCAGTTTTGAATTTTGCTCTGCCACCGATTGACCGCGGGAGCTGTCCTTATCAATGGAGGAAGCCGAGGCATCTTTCACCTCCTTGGTGAGGCGTATGATTTCGGCTTTGAGAGCCTTGCCTTTGGCCGACTCCCGCTCTACCTTAGTCATAGCCTCCCACTCGGCATTTTTCGCTTTCAGGGCATCCTCCCAATCCTTTTTAGAATACTCGGCCTCGGTCTTTACAGCTTTGGCAGTCTCGCTTTTTTCAGCAATGGCACCCTTTATGCGGTTTAAGGCAAGCAGAGCCTCCTCGCGGCTGTTTACGTCTTTCATAATCCTACCCCCGCCAAGGATAGTGAAGCTCTGCACGGCATTGTCCTCGAGGTCTTCGAGGAGTGCGTTTTTGGCGCTGATAAGCTCTTCGCGGGTATAGTTGAGAAATTCGTTTACACCACCGCCAAAAGTCTGCTCGGCTTGCTTGACCGATTCGGCAAAGATTTTACCGGCCTCCCGGTAGTCTGCTGCATCATCTATGATGCTCTCTACCGACGAGTTTTTAGTCCACTTGCCGTTTTTGGCTCGTTCAGTGCCAAAATTCTTGTATAGGGCATCAATGGTTGAGCGGGAAAGAGAGCCGCCGTTGCGCAGGTCGGAGTTTACCAACTCAATGAGAGTACCGGCGAGGTCGGCATCATCGACTTTGCCACGGATGGTTTTGCTGATGGACTCGAGCGTCTCTTTGATTTTCTTATCATGCGTTTCGGCAGCGTCCTTTGTGTAAGAGTCGAGTGCGCGGGCACGAGCGGCCTCTTTGGCTGCTACGGTTATGCGCTCGTATGCTGCCGCCACATTATCGAGCTCGCCTTTTTCATTGACAAGCCCTTCGAGGTATTTGCCGTATTGGTCGATGATACGCTTTTTGGCCTCTTCATACTCTTTGGTGCCCTTGGTGGTGGCATTGAGCGAAGCAAAGAGAGCATCGACTTTTGCAGTCTCGGTAGAGATGGAGGCTTCCGATTCGCTCACGGCCTCGTTGAGCTTCCTCTGGGCTTTCTCGGCATCAGTCTCGTAGGTTGCCACTTTATAGATGGCGTAGCCTAATGCAATGATGGCCGCTGCGAGCATTGCATAGGGGTGAGCGGTCATGGTGGCGTAGAGCGAGCGCACGCCCTTTTGCAAGGTTGCCTTGGCCGTTGTCAGTAGCGATGTGGCCGTGGTCTCGGTCTGTACCGTTGCGGTGCTGAGAGCAGTGGCCGCTGCTTCTGCCTCGGTGGCTGCTACATTGGCTCTCTTTGTAGCTGCTGAAGTAGCTGTAGTTGCGGCATTGAGCTCCTTTGCAGCGGCATCACGCTCCTGTGCCGCTGCACTGAGATTGGCGTTGGCCGCCTCGATAGCGAACATATCTCCCGAAGCCTTAGCTGCTACGAGCCGCTGGCTTGCGGCTTTAAGGTCGGCAACTGAGGCAAGATAGCGCTTATTGGCCGCTGCCTCTGCCGCTGTCGCAGTGCTTATCTCGGCACGAGCTTGTGCCGCCAGTGCCTGCATACCGGCCACACGCGCCTGCGCAGCCTTATGCTCCGTGAGGATTGCCTCGGCTTGCGCCGATGTGAGTTGTCGTTTGGCTACGGCACTCTTGAGCTCGACCTCGAATTGTGAAATCTCGGCGGCTTCGAGCTTGGCTATTGAAGCGAGATGTGCCTCGTTGGCTGTGGCTACTGCCGCTACCGTTGCCTCGTTGAGCACGAGTGCTGCCTTGTATGTACCTAAAATGGCGATGAGTGCGAGCACAGCTTCGCCTACTTCCTCGTAGTTGTTGACTAAGCCCGTGACATCGTTTATGGCACCGACGGTGACACCCTCGAGCTTGGTGCCGATGCCGTTGAACATATCCTCGATGGCACCCTGTAAGTTTGAGATAGCGCCCTGCGAGCCTACGCTCTGACTTTGCAACATACCATGGAACTTGCCGCCCGCCGCTGTGGCCGAGAGGAAGGCTTCGGTGACCATGTCGGTGCTGATTTTGCCTTTCTCCATCTCCTCTTTGAGCTCGCCGATGGATTTACCGGTTTTCGTGCTGATTTCCGAGAGCGGATTGAAGCCCGCGTTAATCATCTGCAGGAGGTCTTGACCCATGAGTTTGCCCGTGGCGCTCATCTGTGAGAAAGCGAGCGTGAGTGAGTTGAACTTCTGTGCATCGCCCATGGATATATCGCCGATAGAGCGGAGTATAGGCATCACCTTTTCGACCTCGATGTTGAAAGCAAGCATGGTCTGTGCGCCCGATGCAAGGTCTTTGAGCATCATCGGTGTCTGCACGGCAAATCGGCGTATTTCGCCGAACATGGCATCGGCCATATCCTTGTTGCCTCCAAGGAGCGTGCGGAACGACACCTCGAGGCTCTGTATCTCGCCGCGAACCTCTACGACTTTCGATAGGAACTCCCGCAGGCCGTTTACAGCAAACATGCCTCCGATGGTGGCGGCGATAGCCTTGAAAGTCTTGTCGATGAGCGCACCCTCGCTCACGGCGCTTTGGCTGATGTCGCGGAACATGCCACTTGCGGCGGCCGCATCGCTGCGCAGCTGGTCGAGGTCGAGGCTTATGTTGAAGTTCTGTCTGCCGTTGCTGTTTTCCATATCTTGTCTTGTCAGTCGAGAGAGTCGATTATACTTCGTATCTTGTTGCGGTTTGCCGGGTCGTCGCCGTTGATTAGCTCATCATCGGCCTTGCCTCCGCCCTTGGCTTTGCTCTTGGCCTTGTAGGACGGGAGCGAGGCGCCAAATAAAATCATGTTGGCGTAGCTGAGCTCATGGAGCACATAGTCGATGGGGAGGTTAAAGGCTTTGACCGCTCCCGCAACTACCGCCCAGATGCTGTCGCTTCGATTTCCACTTTCGTCGGGCGTATCAGATTTATCTCTGTCAGGAAAGTGGTAAGCCCGAAAAAATCGCCGACCTGCATCCCCTTTGTCAAGCGAGCCAGCAGCATATGGAGCTCGCGTGGCGACAGCTCTTCGAGCAACTGCCGGCTGAGCTTTTCCTTGGCTGTTTCGGTCACTGTGACCTCACGTGTGGTGTGGAAGAGCCCCCACAGGCGACGCTTGCGCTGTGTGTGGCTGCTTTGGCAGGTGTCGTCGACGTGCTTCGAGCCCAGGATGAGGATTGCGAGAATATCGCCGATAGGGCGCATGTGTCGTGCCGTGGCGAGCACCTCTTCCACCGCCCGCTCCAAATCGAGCTTGATGTGCGGCAGGCGTGCCACGGCTTCCGATGCGAGGATAAGAGTAGCCACACTCGGCGGAGCCACGGTGTAGGTGGTGCCGCAGAGCTCTATCTTCTCGGGCTTTTGCAGTATGGTGCCCGCTGTCTTTTCTTCGATTGTCTGTGCCATTGGTTGAAATGTGAGTATAGTTGCGGGAGCAGGACTCGAACCTGCACCTCCACGCCCTCGGGCATGGCGAGCTACCGTCGCTCTCTCCCGCTGAGGGGGTGTCAGGCCTTGGCCGCCTTGGCGGCGGCAGCGGCGGCAGCCGCCTTGATGTAGGGCTTCACCATCTTGCCCTCCTTGGGCTTGAGCACCTTGGCTACGTAGTGAAGAAGTTTGCCGTCGGCAGAGGCATAGGATTCCTCGCAGCGCAGTGTGCAGTGGTCAATCTGAATGCCCTCACATTCGGGGTCTTCGGGGGTGAGGCGCAGAGCGTGTTCGCCCTCGATTACACCGTCGAAGTCTTCCCAAGGGCGCTTACGACCTTTCTTAACGAAGAGGTCGAACTCGAATTGATATTTAATCTTGTCGGTGCGCGAGTCCACCACATCACCGCCTTCCTCGAGAGCTTCGGTCTCGGTTCCGGCAGTAGGGGTGAGCTTGGTAGTGTCCTTTTTTGGAGTGTCGATAGCAGTCCAGTCATCGGCAGGAGCACCATTTACGCTGGCAGTGGTCTCGATGGTGGGTTTACCCCAAGAGATTTGTGACATAGTGATATTGGTTTTAAAGGTTGTCGTAATGTTTCTTTGAGATGGTCGGGGTGAAGGTAGGTACATCGCCGTCCTCGGTCACGATGATTGGGAGGTAGCCTTTGTCGCCGTCGGTGTCGTAGGCATCAATCATCGCACCTTGTGGGGTGAGCAGCGGTGCGTAGTCGTCGCCGAAGTAGTCGTATCTGAGCTTCACCACCACGAAGTGCTGGTTTATCGAGGGCTCGGCTTCGGTGTAGATAGTCTGCTGAAGCATGAAGCGGTAGCACGATACTTCGGCCGTGAGGCTATCGACCCACTCCTGGGTGAGCCTCTCAAGTTCCTCGGCGCGGCGGCCGTCCTCAATCCATGTGCCGTCGGCGCGAGGGTCGATGTCGGGCACGTAGATGTTGACGGTCACCACGCCGGATTGAATTTCATCGGGCAGTCCTGTGGTAAAGGTGACGATGGCATCCTCTTTCCGGCTGTCGCGCGGACGCATACCGCTGCGGTACACCTCACCCGAAATCAACGAGTAGAGAGTGCTGTCGCGGAGGAGGCGGTAGACGTCGCCCTGAATTTGCTTTCCTGTCTTTGCCATAGTGTCGGTTTAGGATAGTCCGAGTTGTTTTAAAATCTTAGGCACGAGCTTATCAGCAAGCAGCTCGGCGCTGTCGAGCACATTATAGCCCTTGGCGGCCACGTAAGAGGCGTAGTTCATGCCGGCGACCATAACGAGGACTACGCCCTCCGGGAATTGCCGGACTACCTCCTTGGCAAATTGGATTCCGCTTTTTGCTCCGCGGCCGCCTTTCTTGACCACCTCGAAGTTGCTCTGTTTAATTATCTTTCCATCGCTTGCGATAACGTACCCGAGCGAACTGCGGAGGTTGCCGGTTTGGTCTTTGTAGGAGTTGGTCTCCCTTGCAGCGTTTAGGCATCGCTCCCCGACGTATTGCAGGTTGTAGATGAGCGCATTGGTTATCCGCCCAACCTGCTGTGCAATGTATTCGTCGATTTCCGACATTGGTGTCTTCTGAACGATACCCATATTTACCGAGTTATTTTCTCCGAATTTCGCGTCTGTGGCGTTTTGTCGTTCAAATGGTGTACTTGTTCCACCCGAAAAAACAAGCGCGACACAGGGCTTCTTACGGGGTCAGATTAAAATTTTGATTTCGGCTACGGCTTCCAATGCTTCGGGCGGCGCAATCAGCGAGAATTCTCCGATGGTTTTCCCGGTTTTGTCTTTCAGTCGCAGCTGTTCGGCTTCCGGCAGGGGCTGTTCCTCAATTAGCACCGTATAGGTGGCTTTCGTTATCGGTTCCCCCAGTGTCTTCGCCAAGAGGTTACGGTTGATTGGCAGGAACTGACAAGGGATAGGCTTGCCCCAACCGTCCGAGGTCGGCTTTTCGGGGTAGCCTGTCTCCGGGTCAATCTTCGCAGTGGTCTTCTGCTTGAATTCGATTGTGCCGTTTTCTATAATCATAGACGGTCTCCTTTGTATCCGAAGGTCGCGCCGACGGCATTCGCGCCCGGCTCAAGTTCATCATATATCGCTTGTGCGTCCTTTCTGAACTGCTTGCGCTGCTCGTCCGTGAACGAGTAGGACTGACCGCCCTGCGTGATGTTCGGGGCAAGCGATAGCCAAAGCAGGAGGTCTGCTTTAGCAAGGCGGTGTGCCTTGCTATTCAGACTCTCCTGAGAGGCATCAGCGGTAAGCGAAAGGTTGCGCCGTTCCGCTGTCTCCACGAGGGTGCGCAGCGGTATCGGGTAAGCATTCACGCTCTTTAGTGCGTCGAGGTTGGTGTTTGCCATTGGTGCTTCGCGTCAGATGGTTGTTACTCCCACTCCGTATTGTCGGTGCGGACGTAGATGTTGCGGTATGCGGTATCGAGGACGGGGATTGCGTCTGCTTCGCCGATAGTGACCTCGCCTTTCGGTTCGATCGTTCCGTATTTCTTGATGACGGTGTGGGCGCGGACTGCACGGATGATGCTGTGGCTTGCGTCATCGTCTTCGAGAATGTCGTACTGGGTTGAGCCCAGCTTCTCGGTCTCGGAAAGGATTACGCGGTGGTCGGCGAAGGGGTTGCCTGTGATGTCCGGCTTGTCGTCGAATTCGCGTGTGATGTCTTGGTCGATAACTCGCAACTGAAGACCGCCCAGCCATGCCTGTTCCTTGAGCATAGCGTTGATTTGGGCGAGGTTCGGGGTCTGCGAGATATTGAGGGCATTCGACGCGAACGAGGCGCAAGCCTTGATGATTTGGTCTGCCGACGCGATGCGGTAGAGTTCGTTGAGGTTAACGAAAGCAAATCGGGGATTGCGTCCGTACTTCTTGGCATCCTCTCGGATTTTTCGGAGGTCGCCGATGATGTCAGCAGACGTGTGATTGCCCCAATCGGTCAGGGCTGTCACTTTCTGCTCATCGTCCACGTCGTAGTCGAGGTCGAATTCGTTGGCAAAGGTGGCGTTTGTTGTGGTCGTGAAAGCCAATCTACCGGCGTTGGAGGCTAATGCCCACGCAATGTATTCAAGCTCCGACTGCACACCGATTGCGCAGAAGTCGATGTCTTCGCCCCAAAATTCAACGAGGGCGGTCGCGTCAGTGTCTTTGGCGAGAGCGCGTTCTGTCTGATAACGCTTTATGTCCGCACGGGTCATCTCACGCGAGATTGCGATGTAGGGCAGGTCGCCTTTCGCGCTCTGGAAGATAGGACGACGCTTGCGGATGATAGTGCCGTTGTCTGCGTGGAGGTCGGCGGCTACGTTCCTCTTGGCGAGTTGATTTGTCAGCGTCTCCCAATTGAACCCGGTTCTTTTCTTCACGGGGAAGTAAGTGCCGAAGAGGAAGGGCTTCATGTCGAGGGTGTTGAGACGTGTCTCCACCATCTGCTGATTAAGTCCATGAATAAGTGTGTCAACTACTGTTGCCATTGTTTGTCGGGATTAGAGGTTTGTGATTCCTTTCAGCTTGTCGACGATGAAGCCGGGGACAGGGTTGTTACGTGTCACGCCGATTACCCATGCGTCGGTCTGAATGTTCGCTTTGGGGTCGAAAGGCTGACCTGTGCCGTTGATAGACTGCGGCTCGTATTTGAGCGCAGAGTCTGTGGTTGCTTCGGCTTTGGCTTCCACGATGAAGCCGCCGAGGGGAATTGCTCCGAGCGCGGTCTTTACCGTGATTGTGTCGAATTTCTTGCTGCTCTCGTCGATCGCTGTGATTGCGTGAGCGGCTCCGTTGAGTGCGGTCATGATGATGTCGCCCACTTTGAAGTTGTGGAACTTGGAGACCTTGATGGTCTTGTCGGCTGCGGCTACCTCTGCGACCACCTCGCCTGTCTTGACGACGTGAGTGATTCCCTCGACGGGTGCGCTTAGAACTGCACCCTCCCGGAGGTAATTGCCACCGAGTTCCGATGCTGCCACCGAAACGCCACCACGCACGTCGGCTACCTTGTGGATGACGTACTTGGGTGTCAAGTCATCGCGTCTCTTTTTGACGGTCATTTTTGCCATTTGTCTGCGTTTTTAGAGTTGAACTTAAAAGGGCTGCTGTCCCTCTGCGGCAGTGCCTTCTCGCTTCGAGATTGCGGCTTTCTGCGCGTCTGACAGCTCCGTTGTGGATTGTCCGCCGTTGTTGGCGGAGGGCTTTCCGAATACAGCCCCTTTTGCGGCAGTCTCGTTGGCGATGCCCTCGACCTCAGTCGAAATCTCGCCCATCATTGTCGAGAATTCTTCCTCGCTGTATTTATCGAGGGGGATTCGCTCGTATGCCTTTCGCATGGATTCGGGCAGCTTCTCGATGACTGCATTAAGTTTCTGCTTTCGGGTTTCGGTGGTTCGGGCTGCGTCCTGTGCGTCGAGGCGGTCGAATAGTTTCTGCGCCCATGCAGGGATGTCTTCCGTTCCCCCGGTGGTTGGATTGGTTGCGCCGCCTGTCGGCTCGCCCCCGGTTGTGTTGGTCTTCACTCCGTCTTTCAGCCCGTAGCGAGTCTCGTAGTCCTTGACGGCGTTCTCACGCGCTGTGTTGGACGCTTCGGTCGCACGGCTGTCTCCGTAGCTTTCGATGACTTGCTGAATGGTCACTCTCTCTACTGCGGTCTTGACCTGTTCTGCGGTTGTGACAGTCTTCGCGAGCTTGGTCGCTATCCTGTCGAGTACGTTGTCGCTGACCCCCGGAAATTTGGCTTTCAGCGCGTCTAATAGTTCTTTTTTCATCGCGATGGTTGTTGATATACTGATTAGTTAAGTGCAAAGTTACAAAATATTTTTGGAGTGATTACTATAAAATCACAAATACGCAAGTTTTTCGCCTTAAAAAATTTATCCAAACACACTTTTTAGCATTTTCCTCTGCACAAGCATAAAAGAGTTAAAAATATCCTGTTCGGTTAATTTGTCTGCAAAAAGATGAAGTATTTTCAAAATAGTTCATGTAACTTTGTATCGTCAAGTTAAACGAAAGGCTTACAGCCGATTAAAACCGCTCTGTTATGGAAACAAAAAATAAAAATCAAGTTAGCGTCAACACCTCCGAGTTCGTCTTCTCTCATGGTCGTGAACCGAAAGGTCGCGGCTCTTGGGCTTTCGGTTTTGGTGTAAAGCACCCGAATGTGTGCAACCCGGTGGAGTGCCGTTGGTTCGACGGTACTTATGCACAGGCACGTCGCGCTGCGGTCGCCGCCGCTGCTTCTGAAGGTGTTTCTGTAATCTATGTTCAACCGTAAAAACTTTATCGTCATGGCATCAGTTTCTTCGTCTGCTTCTGCGCTCTCATACTCAACGTCTTACATCAATCGCAACTATCTCATCAAAGTGAACGGGATTGCTCCCGATGGTTGCAAAGTGAATGTCCTTGTCGGCGTGTCCGGGGCTATCGCTCTCATCGGCGTGGAGATGTTCAATAAGTTTCTCGACCGTGCAGAACGCGACTACAACAATGACAAAACCGTGTGCAAACTGCGCCGTGGCATTAAGTTCTCTTTCTATCGCAAATAATCAATCATTAAATTTTCTCTGCTATGAAGTGCAAGATGTTTCTGAATGACGGCTTCCTCGCCGCACTCTACAACAATCCCTCCCTCGGTGGTTTGTGTGTCGTTCTGTTCCGCCGCTCGGACTTTGTCTGCGTTGCTGACCGCTATGTCGGAGGTGTCTGCGGAGCGTTGGAGTTCCTCCGTGGCTTCTGCTTCGCTCCTGTCAGCGAACCCTCGCAGCTCGTTCCCGATTCTCTCAAATCTTTTTGTTCCACCCTCTAATCCCATCAGTGCTATGGCTACAAAGTCTTTCCGCTCCGCTCTCCGCTCTCGTATCCTCTCTCTTGAACCCGAGCAGTGGATTCCACTCGTCCCCAAGGTAGACATCATGTTTCAAGGCTTCTGCGATGAAGTTCCGCACCCTGTTACCATCGCTATGGTGGGTCGCTATACCTCTCGTGGACAAGCAAAGCTACTCTCCGAATTCGACCAGCCCTTTTGTCTCTCGGAAGCGACCGAGGCTGAATGCGAGGCTATCCTTGCCGCGCTCCCTGCTCTCTGAATGTCTAACCGGGGAGGGCTTCGGCTCTCCCTATGAACTCTCGATCAAAATGTCAAAATCTAAATTACGCAATGTTGAAATGTGCCGCTTTGAGAACTTTCTTTGGCGGCATCATAATCCGGCTGAATGTCTTGAAGACTTCGCTGAGCAAACCACCAAATCTCTTTTTTGGCTGTCTGTAATTACAGAGCTCGACCCTACGGAGATTGTCTTGCCGCTGTCTCCGACCGTGTTGTCCTACGTTCGCCACGCTCATGAGTTCTTCCGCACCCCTGTCGATGAGCGTGGGGTGAATGAAATTGAGCGCGAGTTCTATCCGGGGGCTGCGCTTTCGGAGGAAGAGCTGCGGTGGGTGGCTCTCCACATTCAATCCGCCATTATTCCTGCCGACTGATAACCGATTTGCTTATGTTTCGGTTATCTCTTGGGTTATCTTCGGTTATGTTTGGGTTATCTTCGGTTATGTTTGGGTTATCTCTACATAACCGAAAGATAAGCCAAGATAACCATAGTAAAGGAAAGTAGAGTAAAGTAACGGTATTGGTTATGTTATAACCATACAAAAATAGTGCTTACGCACTACAACAAGCCGCCCAGTCTTGAGTTATGGGTTATCCGCCTGTGGTCTCGGTGTGGTGGCATAAAATCGAAAAAATGGACTCAGTCAAAACTCCCGGCGAAAGCCAAAAAGAAAGCGGCGCAGACCGCTACGTGTATTCCGTGCTGTTCTTCGCTGCACCGCTGTCCTCGACGCCGAGGCAGAAGTTCTTCCTGTTCTCGTCGCTTGCCGCTATCTTCGAGGTCTTCTCCATAGAGCAGATTGGCTGCGGTCTCGGTCATCTCTACAACCTCAAAGTGCCGGACGGTACTGCTTTCGCCGGAAAACGTTGTATCATTAAGCGCGAGAAAGTCTTCTCAAAACATCAGAAGTGCCGCTAAATTCGCGTTAGTCCGCTTTGGTGGGTGTTTCCCTGTCTCGCGGCTCAGACGTGGCACACGGGCGAAATTTGGCGGCATCTGTGCCGTTTCTCGAATAAATGAAGTAACTTTGTAATCTCTAAACTCTAAACTGCTTATGTTAGGAGCAATTATCGGCGATATCGTTGGGTCGCCCTTTGAATTTGCCAACGTGACAACATTCCGAAACAAACCCCTATTTTCTCCGGGGTGCGAGTTTACGGACGATACCATCTGCACCATCGCGGTGGCGGACGCTCTGCTGACTGGGGAAAGTTTCGGTTCTGCCCTGCAACGGTGGGGTCGTAAATACCCCAATCCAAAGGGTGCGTATGGAGGCTCGTTCAATGCGTGGCTTCATGCTATAAATCCTATGCCGTATAACTCTTGGGGCAATGGAGCCGCCATGCGTGTCTCTCCTTGTGGGTGGGCGTTTGACTCGGAAGCCGAGACGCTTCGTGCTGCTCTCGCTTCGGCTGCTCCGACCCACAATCATGTTGAGGGTCTTATCGGTGCTTCCGTCGTGGCTCAAGCCATCTACCGTCTGCGCACCGAGCGTCTGCCGTCGTTCATCTCCGGCTCTGTTGCCGACCTCGTGGAGCAGTCTTATGGGGAGGATTGGGTTGTGCATCTGCCCCCTCGTGGCGAGTTCGATGAAACGTGTCAGGGCTGCGTTCCTCTCGCTTTCCATATATGCATGGTCTCTGCGGACTTTGAGTCGGCTTTACGCCATGCAGTGGAGTATGGTGGAGACTCCGACACGCTCTGCGCTATCGTCGGTTCTCTTGCTGAGGCTCGGTGGGGTATTCCTCATGGCATCAAGAAGCGAGCTCTATCGATGCTCCCAGAGGACATGGTCGACGTTATTCTGAAATTCAAATCAAAAATGGGCTATGAGTTATAATAATCCCTTGCTAAAATCTTGCCGCTACTATCGTGGCGAGTCTTCAATTCCTTCAACTTTGAATGATGATGAGGTTGGTTTTTGGCTTGCTGAGGCTTCAGCGATTGATGCTATGGAAGAAGGTTCTGTTTATAAACTGATGTCTGCGTATGAAGCAGCCGGAGAACCGGGTAAGGCTACAAACCTTAATCCGATTCTCCTTGCATCTCTGTTTTTCCACTTCTGTAAAGGCTCTGACTATTCTCCGGCAGAATGTGTCTCAGTTTTTGAAGAAGTATATCTGCCGCGTTATATGGCTTCGACTTCGATGTAAATGAACGTATTTCCGGCTTTGGTTGTTTCTGTTCGCTTGCTTACAAATCTGTATTTGCATCTTTTTGATGCAAGAACTTCAGCTTCTCTCTTGAATTGAGATAGGTGCTGAATTGATGTCGCGTTTTTCTGTTCTTTCAATACCAGAACCACACGATTCCTTTTTATATCTCCAAATTTAGGAGATTTCTCATCAATATAGGCGCCTGAGAAACTTCTTGAAACACTCGCCTCAGTAGACCATGATGCACTTCCCATGTTGTTGAATGTACCCGAATTCAAGGCTGATAGCACATCTTCAAGCTCAAGGTCTGAAAGCGACATTCCTCTGTAAGTTGCTCCGCCTTTCCACTGAGGCGATTTCTCGATAAATTCTTCAAGGTTTTTTGCACGCTCCTTGATTTCAGCCATTTTATGTCCGTGCATAGATTTGAATTTGGTGTTTCCACATTGAACTTGGCGGATTTCCCAATCCCATTGGTATGAGAACGAGTCCACTGCGGTATAATAGGCTTTGGCTTGTTCAGTCGTGCATCCAAGCATCTCCTTGATTTGTTCTATCCTCTCGGCATCAGAAGCATATCGAGTAGGATGCTCCTTTTGATATTTCGTTTCTTTGGAGGACGCTGATAAACCTGTTGCCTCGGTTTTCCCTTTCTTCTGCTTGGATATAAGTGATTTCTTCTTCCATTTAGCTGAGGTTATATAGTGATTAGCTGCATGTACATTCTCTGTATCGATTGCTTCTTTCGCTTTCGTAATGAAGAGCTTGAAATCCTTTGATGTAGTTTTGAAAGAAAGCAGTTCATTATATGTTTTGGTAATTGCAAGAAGTTCCTGCTTAACCTCCACGTAAGCGAGTCTCTTTTCAAAGGCTTGCTTTGCTATCTCTTTTGTCTTGTAACTTGATGAAGAGACATATGCAATTTCTTCTTCAAGTTTGTTTTTAAGGAATGAAAGAGAAGTATCAGTCGTATAATCCCATTTCCACCGGTTGAAAGTACTTTGAATGGCTGCATGGGCTTGTCTCATCTCGTTTATTGTGAACTGCTTGTGCCATTCGTGGGGATTGTCTATCAAATCAGCAAGGGCTTTCTCCTCTGCTCTCATTGCTTTGAGTGCGTCCATTACCTTTCGGGTCTCCGCTTCCATTCCTGTCAGCTTGCCCTCTGCAATGAGTTTCGCAAGTGCAGAGTAGTCCACCTCATTCCACGTCTTTGCCAATGCAAGGACGCGGTCTGCATTTCGTTTGATGCGCTCGTTCTCCTTAATGCGCTGCTCCCATGCGTCCTTGATTGCCTGTATTTCTTCCGGGGTTCGGGCTGCGTGTGCAGCGGCTCGTTTCTGCAAGAATGCGACGCGATCGTTGAACTGCTCCTGCGGAAGCGAGGACAGCCCATCTGCACACTCTTTCGGGAGGTATCCGTCAGCGATCGCTTGCTGAATGTTAGCGATTCTGCGTTCATTCCATGCTTGCTGAATGGCTGCAGCCTGTGCCGGAGTTCGTGCTTCGTACCGTTCCTTGGCTATCTCAAGCGGCGACTTGACAATCTCCGGCTCATGTCCGAGAATTGCGTCCACGCGCTTGCGGTTGTCTTTGATAAAATAGGGCAAATTTTCGCCCATCTCTATGCGGTCTTTCCGTTCCTCTATCCAATCCTTGAAAGCCGCAGGAACGTCACGCACGGTGTTCACGCTGTTCTTTGTCGGCTGTTGTCCGGCGAGTATTCGGCTTGTGTCCTCCGCCATTTCGTCCTCGGTCTTAAGCACGGTTATTGCTTTGCATCGGCAATGTGGATGCCACCCCACGAATTTGAAATCTTTTGGGTAGCGTCCTGCGAGGGTGTCGCAGATGTCGGTCAGTGGCACTCCGTTCAGCGTGTGGTTGTTGCTCAGTTTGATTTCGATGCCCACGACAAAGTCCATCTGCTGCCATCGCAGGTGGTCGCTCGTGCGGTAGGCGATGTTGGTTTCCGTGGCGGCGAGTCTCCGGGCATTCTTGTAGCTGCTTCGGTACACTCCGCGTCCGGGGTGGAATGCTGCGGCTGCTTTGGAGAGTTTGAGATTGCCGTGCTTGTCCCGGACGCGCCGGAAGAGTTTGTCAGGGTGCTGTAGGTATTGCCGGAGGCTGCGCGTCATCTTCGCCGCGCTCTCCCCGGAACGGATTCCCAAATCAAGACCCAGTTCTATCTCTCGCTTGAATGCGGTAGTGTATCTCCACACTCGATCGGAAAGGTTCAACCCTTGCTCTTTGCGTTGCAGAAAGGCTTCCAACGCCGCGCCATTGGTCGAGAAGTAGCGTTTGTATTGCTCCTTGCTAAAATCGCCGACACGGTCGCCGAAAATGCGCGACACGAGGGCATTGTTCTTGTTGTTGCTCAAAGTCCACGAAGACCGCACTCCGTTCACGATTGTGGTCTCCATTGACTGCTGCAGAGCGGTCATGAGTCGCTCTATCTGCTTTTGTGTCGCAGGGTAATCATCAAACGTGAAGATGCGGTCTTCGGGGAGGTCTTTAATCGACACTCCAATCTTGGCGGCTTCCTCTGCGGCTTTCTTGAAGATGCGGTCTATTCGCGTCCCGATTGCCGCCATGTTCCGCAGATGGGTCTTGTCGTAATCAGTTGGCTTCGGCATGGTCTTCTGCGGTTGTCGGGCGTTTTACGAATTGGTCGCATTGGTAGTCGGAGAGGAACTTGCAGAACTTTCCGTGTTGGCTCTTTGCGTCGTGGGGGCAACGGCAAAGAATAAGATGTCCGTCATTGAACGAGCGGTTCTGCCAATCGTAGGAATGGGCGCAGTCCCGGCAGCGGTATTTAGGTGCTTCCGGCTTCTTCTTGGGTTGTTGTCTGATTGGTCGTGCCATAGTTCTTGCTGTTACTCGGTTAATTCGAATGTGTCAGCCATATCGTCTTGCTTGATTTCTTCGAGCGTCTTATCGACATTGTCGGATTGTCCGTAGGCTTCGATGCTCTCTCGCTGCGACATGATGGGCTTGTTGCCGTTGGCTGTCATAAGCACCTCCACCTGTTCTTTGCGGTCTGTAATGCGGTACGGGGTTATTACGTTTTCCACCGGGAGCGCGTCGATGTCTGCGTGGTAACTTGCGCCCATGATGAGTTTGGCGTAAGCCTTGACCACATTGACCTCTCGGTCGCAGAATTCGATGAGCGCACCGCTCTCGTCTCCCACCTTGAGTTCTGCGTCGATGAACATCTGCTTTCTGCTTTCGCCGGAGAGTGCTTGTTGGCTCATCTTTTCGTAGCTCCAATCGGGGAGTTGCAGTTGCGTGAAGTAAAGGCTTCGCAGGGTCTCGATGTGGAACTTGAGGCTCTCGGTGGCTTGCGCCCATGTGACGTATTCCGCCTTTGCTCCTGTGGGGTACTGCATGACCGACTTGAATTCTTTGTTCGGGCTTTTCTCGTCGCCGTACTGAATGATTTCGTTGGCGCAGACCACGAACTTTGGCTTGCTGTTCTCCCGAAGGTAGTTGCCGTTGCGCGAGAGCGACCATTCCATTTCGTACACGTTGTCGGAGGTGTCTTCCCATATCGGCTCAGTGCGCCATTGGTAAACTCCGGGAATTTTGAGCAGGGTTGTCGTCTCGTCTTCCACGACAGTCCATTCCCCGGATTCGTCGCTCCACTTGATGTGGCGGCTCTCGTCTCCGTCTGTGTAGGTGTCGAAGAACTGCACGGTCTTCCTGCCGACCTTGCGGCGGTACGCTATGCTCATTGCCACCATGTCTCCGTCCTCGTCGAAGAATGGGTACAACTCGTCTCCGAGCATGGGGCTGAATGTCCGGCAGCGGAGTTTGATGGGGCTGTTCACGCCATAGATGTTGTTCTTCTTCTCTACGGCATACCAAAGTGTGAAAATCTCGCACCCTGCGTAGAGTTGCTTGAAGCGTTCCGTGTTCGCGCTGTTGATTCGGCAGCGATCAAAAATTTTTTCAATCACTGACGCGACCTGCTTCTGCTTGTCGTTCTCCGGCTTGTAGATGCGCTTCACGGGAATACCGCAGACAAGTTCGCTCATGCGCTTGGCTGCGAGTTTTTGAAAGGCGAGGGCTATTCGGGTCATTCGCTCCACTCCGTCCTCACGCACTATGTCCGGGTAGTGCTGTCTGTCCATTACCGGGTGCTTGGTCGGGTCGTATTGCATCTGCAATCCCTTTCTGCCGCCCCATGCCGGGACGTTCACTGTCTTTTGCTTGAGAGCGGCTATTCGCTCTCGCTCGGTCGTTGGTGCGCCGAGAATGTCGTTGATTTTGGGCATTTGTCGTTTGGGCGTTATGCTGTTAAACTAATCTTTGCAGTCGACTTATGTCTATGGCTCTGCGCTTGTTGAGCGGATAGAACGTATTGGCGAGTGCGTCGAAGCGGTCGGTAGAGCGTCCGAGTCGCTTCTTGATGTCTTCCTTTGGTTCTATCTGTATCTTGCCGTCAGAGCGGAAGAACCACCGTATCTCTGTGGCTTCCTCGATGAATGCTGCGTCGGGTGGCAGCATTGCTCCTGTGTTGTTCTTGGGGTTGAGCCAATCCCGGACGCACCAGAACAAGTATGCCCTCATGTTCACGAAGCGGTACTCTCCTGTAATGTCTCGCAGTCTGTCCGGGTCGTAGCCACCCCATTCGCTGTATTTGCAGCTTATGATGTTGTGGGTGCTGTCCACCTCTTGACAGCGCGAGTAAACCCCTGCGCCCTCTCCTATGGTGTCTATGCTGACGAAACCATAGGGGTATCTGCGTCTCCATGCGGCAATCTTTCCGGCTACCTCCATGTGGTCTGCTGTGCCGCCAGAGTTGTGGCAGTCGAAACCGGGACACCATGCGCCCACGCGTTCCGCATAGCACGTTGCATCTCGTCCCATACCGGCAACGTCCACGCCAAGTACACGAGGTTCTCCGTCGCGCTCCATAGGCTCTCTGCCGTTGTTTCTTATCCACCGCTCCTGTGCTTCCTCTATCCACTGCTGCGGTATCAGCACATCGTCTCCGACCTTTGGAAACTTGCCGAGAACTTTCTTTCTGAACAAGTCCTCCGGGCGATACCATTGTCCCTCAAACTCGAAGTCGTCCATCTCCGCCTGTACCTCGTTTTCTCGTATTGGGGTACACCATTGGTCGAGTTTGTCCTTGACCCACTCGTAGTCCACTTGTCCCGGTATGATGATGCGCTTTTGGGTCACGTTGGGGGCTGTAAGCGAATTGAGCCGGAACTTTGCCCAGCGTTCTCCCTTTTGGCTTCGGGCGGCATATCCGATTGGAGTATTGGGGTTGAAGACGAGCAGTATTCGGGAGTCTCCTTGCAGGTTACCCTCGATAGCGTTGAAGATGTTGTCTGCGACGCCGGACGCTTCCGTGATGATGAACATCGTATGCACCGCGTGGAAACCCGACCACGCTTCGTGGTTGTTCTCGTCCGCTTTGAAGCCTGTTAAGAACCACTCCTCACTGTTGGTGCGTATGTCGTAGCGGTTGATGCTTCCGGGGAGGTCTATGCCGCGTTGCTTGGCTCTCTTGCAAAGTCGGGAGACCTCCGGCATCATGATGTTCTTCACTTGTCGGTCGGTTGGGGCTGTAAGCGCGACTTTCGTGTTCTCGATCAGTTCGCGCTTGCTGTTCCATCGCGGAGTCAGGTAAAGGAAGCAGACCGCACAACAAGCCGCCACAAAGTCCTTTCCTCGTGCTGTGCCGGACGCTACCGATGTTCGAGGATTGTGCTGCACGGAGGTCACGATTGCCTGTTGTTCTTTGTCGAGGTTCGCGCCCAATGCTTCTCTGATGAATTTGTTCCAATCCTGCCGCCATGAATTGAGCAAGTCTATGCCCCTTTGCCGGAGGATTAAGTCTTGTTGTGTTGCCATTGCTGAAATGTGGAGTTATTTTCTTCAAATTTTGCGTCTGTGGGCTTCCGTGCCTTGTTGTGGGCGGTTGTGCCACCCGAAGCGACAAAAGCCGACAGCGTGGCTCATTTGGGGAATTCCACGCTGTTGGCTTCGGCTTCGTCGAGCATACCGCTCTCCATGAGCAGATTTGCAAAGGAAATCTCCCCGGCGACCTCTTTCTTCTCCGGGGCATAGAGTCCGAGCAGCTTGCGTCGCTCTTGGAGTTGCTGACGTATCTCAGAAATGTAGGCGACGTTGCCAAGACGGACCACGTTCTGTTCTTTGGTCTCGATACTCGATGTCTTCATTTTGCCACCCTCGTCTCCGAAGGTGGGGACTCCCTTGCGCTTCTTCGCGGTTCGGACGTAGTCCTCTTTGGATTTCTCCCATTGCGCCCATAGTTCGCGGCAGGTCTCGTCGATGCGTTCAAGTTCGAGCTGCAATGCGTATTCGGCATGGTCGAGCCGCTGCTGTTGCAGTTCTTCGAGTATGGTCTTGATGTCGTTCTGAACCGTTGCCACGGAGTAGGTCTCAAGATTGAGCCGCTTCATTACCTCGGCTCGGATTTGGCGCACGGAATACTGCCGCAGGAATAACTGCGAGACAATCTCAAGCCGTGCGAGTTTGGCTTGGTTGCGACGTTGTGTCTGCATTTTGCTCATTGTCGGTAGTTGTTAAGGGGTTATTCGCTCTGCTTCCTCTCCTGTGAGTTTCTCCCATCGGGCGAGGATAGCGTCGCAGTATTTGGGGGCAAATTCCATTGTGCAGCAGGAACGGTTTATCTGCTCACAAGCGATAAGGGTCGAGCCGCTTCCTCCGAAAAGGTCGAGGACGAGTTCTCCCTGCCGGGTGCTGTTCTTGATTAGTCGTGCCATCAACTTGACGGGCTTCATCGTGGGGTGCAGGTCGTTCTTGGTCGGCTTGTCTTCGTAGATTACCGTGTTCGGGGTGGACACGTCCGTGAGCTGAAGCACGAGCTTCAGCAGTTCGTCTTTCTTCATCTTTCGGTAGTCCACTCCTGCGTCCTCTATCACGGTGCTTTGGCTTCGATCGTCGATGAAGTAGTGCGCCGCTCCGTCTTTCCACCCATACAGGCACGGCTCGTGTCTCCACTGATAGTCCTGTCTTCCGAGGACGAGCGCGTTCTTTACCCATATCAGCGTCTCTCGGAGGGTCAGTCCGGCTTCCTTGAGTGCAGAGCGGAATTCCCAGCCTTTGCTGTCGGCGTGCCAAATGTAGAAAGCCGCACCGGGGCGCATGGCTTGGACGGCGCAGTTGAAAGCGGCGAGCAGGAACTGTACAAACGCCACATCGTCCATGTTGTCGTTGGCTATCTTCATTTTGTCCTTTGTTCCGCCTTGATAGTCCACGTTGTAGGGAGGGTCGGTCAGCAGGAGGTGTGCTTGCTCTCCGCTCATCAGTTTGGCTACGTCGTCTTCTTTGGTGCTATCTCCGCACATGAGTCTATGTCGTCCGAGAAGCCACACATCGCCCGGCTGACATCGTGTCGGGGCATTGGCTGCGTCTTCCTCTGTAAAATCGTCCTCATCTGCGTCTTCTTCGGCTTGGTCTTCGTCGAGGTCTCCGAGACCCCAATCTATCAACTCTCCGGGGTCGAAGTCTTCAGTCAGAATGTCATTGTCCCAATCCCCAAAGCCGACGTTATCCTTGATGATGAATTCGCGCTTCTGCGCTTCCGTCAGTTCGTTGGCTCTGACAATGATTGCCGTTGGGTCTTCAAGCCAATCCGCCCAGTGCTGAATGATGCGCTCCTGCTCCATAGCGGTCTTCTTTCCGAAGCCTTTGCTGTCGGTCTGCAAGATGTCCGATATTTCCTCTATGGTCTTCTGCGAGATTGCAGTCAGTGCGCGGTATCGCATATTGCCACCGAGCGCGGTGTACGTCTCGTCTATCACAATCGGGCGCAGGTCCTGCATCTCTGGGAACACAAGGAGGCTCTTTACCAATCGGGCGAGTTGCGAGTCCGTTATGGAGCGTGGATTCCGGGCGTTTACGTTGATTTGCGAGAGTTTGATTGTTTCGGTTTTCATAATCCTTTCTTTTCTGCAAAGTTGCTTAACAATGATTTCCTTATAATCACTTTGTGGGCGCAATCAATCCATTAGGGGTGGCTGCGCTCGTTTCCATTGCCGTGCGGAGCATTTGCAGGGTCGTGTTGGTGTGCAGTTCGTCGGGAATGGTGCGGAACACGCGCCAGCCCATTAGCGTGGCTGTGTTGTATTTCTCCATGTCGTTGAGAAAGCCTTTCGGGGAGGTGTGTCGTCCGCCTGTCCACACTCCGCCCTCGACTTCGAGTGCTATCTTGTGTTCCGGGATTGCATAGTCGAACCTCCACCTGCGTGTGGGGTGGAACTTGTACTCTTTGACGCACTCTGCTTTCAAGTCGGAGCGGCACAAGGTCGTAAAAAAGTCTGTCTTTGGGGGCTGCGGCTTCGTCTGCCGCGTTTTCTTGGCTTTCGTGGGTGTTTGCTTGGTTTCCATTGTTTCGTTGAAATTTGGGGCATTTCTGCGCCTTTCCGTCTATACACGACAAACGGGGGATTGCTCCCCCTGTCTGCCCTGTTCTCCGGCTTGGTTGTTTGGCGATGTCAGAACGGCAGGTCTTCCTCGGTCTGCGCGTACATCGGATTGCTCTGCGACAAGTCCACTGCCGCCTGTGGCTTCTTGGTGAGAACGTGGAGTCCGCCGATGATTGGCTGTGCTGCGCGTTCCTCGTCGGTCATACGCTCGTACACCTCCCGGTCGTGGGAGACCTTGATGCAGTGGGTGTCGGAGTATTGGGGGTTCTGCATCTCGATTGCGGTCATGTTCAGGTAGCAGCCTTTTTCGCCGAGGAATAGTCCGCTCTCGTCGATCGGAATGCAAAGGCATTTCTTGGTCGCGGTCTTGCCTTTGATGTTTGTCACGAATGCTCCCTGCAATTTGAGCAGGTCGGTCTTGATGCTGTAATTTGCCATTTTCGTTCTTGGGGTCTTTGGTTTATGTTCATTTTATTTTTGTTCGGGGTGTCCGGGGGTGGGGATTCGCTCTATCCACTCCCTCTTTGCTGGGAACTTGATGAGTTGTCCTGTGTCGATGAAATAGCAGACGTGCGTTCCGTAGTCCTTTATGCCGGACACGTATCCGCGCACCTTTCCATCTGTTGTTTGTACGAGGTCTCCGATGTTGATTTCTTCCATGTTCAATCTATTTTTGTTGTTGATATTTAGGCTTCCCGATGTGCCGCTGATTCGCTTTCCCTCGCCGTTTATGCCCCTTGTGCATCTCGTGCTGAACTGCCGGGCTTTGGTGCTTACAGGGTAGGCTCTGTTTCCCGTCTATGCGATGTGGCAGTGTCTCCGGGTCAAGTGCGGTCATACCTTTTGCTGCGGCTGTGTCGGGTTGCCTTATATCTCGTTCTCTTTTGGGTATCTCTTTCCGAACCGTACCCGAAGTTCAAAATTGCTCATTATGGCTTTCCTAATGTCATTTGAGCTTGTGGCAAATTCGACAAAGATTGCTGAAATGCAACCGGGTCGCCTATCATCCATGCTGTAGGGTATTGCATAGAACATGAATGTGTCGAGTGTCCCATAGATAAAGCCATCATTCGCCATTGCATCATGATACACTGGGTTGTCTATTTTGCTTATGTTTTCGATTTCCTTTGCCGCGAAATTTCCTGCAATTGGATATGCAAAGTGACCGGGCTTTCCTCTTGTTCCGAAGTAACATATTCTGTTGGTCATTTCTCTATCATCTTGTGGAAGGTGTTGTCATTGAGGGTGTCCATCATTGCCACGATTGCCTGAAGACGTGCGAGGTCTATTGGCTTGCTCTCCTGTTCTTCATCCTCTTGGTCTTCCGGGTCGTTGCTGCGGTCTCTGAAGATGCGGTGCTTCTGAACGTAGGCTTCGAATACAAGCCGCTGTGCGTTCTCTATGTCTTTCTTGAGGTTTTCCTTGTGCCAAAAGAAAAGGTTAGCGATTTCCGCGTAGTGGTAGGCTGTTAGCTCCACCGAGATTTCGCTGTTTGACCTCTTGATGTACCTCAGTTCCTTTTCCCCGGTCACGTTTGCATAGCACTGCATGAAAAGGTTGAGGTAAATCTTTGCGCGTCCAACATTGAAGCGGTATCGGCTCTTTTTCTCTCGATCGAGAACCTCGTCGAGGCTCACTCCGTACTGTTTGCAGAGTTTGTCGAGCATTCTCTTTGCTGCTTCCGCTTCGCCTTTGTAGCCCCTCTCTGCGAGGGCTTGCAACTTGCGGAGTTTGCTCTTGATTGTCTCAAATGATGGTTGCTCGTTGCTCATTTTGTCTTGTTGTTTATTTTGTTGGCAGTGTCTTTGATTATCTCTTGGAGGGTGGCTGTCTCTCCGTATCCGAGCCTGTCGCTCATGATGATGGCTGCGTATTGCACCATTCGGTGGTTGTCTGTGCGTATGACCTTTTTCCAATGCCTACGCTCCCTTATGAACCTCGTAGAGAGGTGGTAACCGAGGAAAGTCGCGCCCCAAATACAAGCGGCTGCAAACGCTAAAATTGCGAGGGCTATCGTTCCGAAAAGAACCCAGCCGCAGGTGCTGATGATTGTTTCCATGCTGATGTCTTTAATCAAAATTGAGGGTATATTGTATTGCTCTCTTTGGGTCGTTGAGTGCGCGGTCAACGCTCCGAGCGTGGATTGGGCATTGCGCTGTGTAGGGACATTGTCCGGCGGCGGCTTGGAGGTGCGCTCCGTTCCATTGCTCCCATTCGGTCACTCCGTCTGCTGTGAGGAATTCTATCAGCTTCATGCAGCCGAAGCCGCGCTCTTTCTGTTTGCTGTCGTGGAGTTCCACGAGTCCTGTGCTTTGCGGTCTCATAATATTTTGCATTGGGGGACATCACGAAGTAATTGCGCGAAGACTATTCTGTTGTGTGGAGATACGGCACGGATTCCTGCGGCATCTATGACCTTTGCCACTCTCTTGAGGGCTTCGTAGCTGTTTACGGAATGTTGCGCCATGTATCGGATTGTCTTCTCTCGCTGTTCCGGCTTCAGTGTGTAGTATTCTGATATTTCCATACGCTCTTGGTGTTAAAATGGTGCTTCTTCGTCAGATTGAGACCAGAAGTCCGGGTCATTGAAATCAAACCGCGCCGCTTCTGCTGCGTCCTCTGCGCGTCTGCGTTCTTCCTCGACGAGGTGGTTGGTGTTGTCCCATTGAGGCTCCTGCTCCGCGTAGTAGGGCGTGTAGCGTCCGTTATTGAGGTTGTATTTCATCAGTGCCGTTCCCGGCTCTCCGAGGTGTCTGAACTTGACTTTTTCGATGCGTATCTCCACCGTGTTGTTGATTCTGTCCCGGTGTACCACAATGCCAAAGTCCGCCTTGTTGAAGAAGTGCGCCGAGCCGCTGATGTCGTAGAGCGTCGGTGGGTCTATCTTTCCGTCCCGGTTCTTGGCAGGCTTGGTCGGGTGCGCCATCAGAATGATGAGAATGTCGTGCTGCTGTGCAAAGTTGGTCAGTCGGTCAAGCAGGAGGCTGATGTAGTCCGTCTCCTTGAGTCCGCCTTTCTCATCTTCGAGCCTGTTGTAGGGGTCAATAACAAGAGCCTTGATGCCTTTACGCCGGACGAGGTATTTCGCCTTTTCGAGGATTGTGTCCACCTTGTAGTCGTTCGGCATGATGAAGAAGAAGTTGTTTTCAAGGTGTTCCTTGACCTGCTTGTATTCGCCGAATGTGAGGTGCTTTTGGTCGAAGTGCTTTCCAGTAAACTTTTCGATCAGTTTGCTTGCGTGGTATGCGAGGGGAGCGTTCTCCGGGCTGAAATATGCGAAACGCCACCCATACCTCATGTTGAGCCGCTCTGCCATCTCGTCGATGAATTCCGATTTTCCGCTTCCGGGGTAGCCTGTTACCATGCATAGTCGTTTTGTCTCGAAGCTGATTAGTCGGTCGATTGGCTCGTGTCCCATCATCACTCCTTTCTGCAATCCGAATTCAAAGATTGCGTCAAGGCTCTGCTCAAAATCCGAGACCGTGAACACTCCCTCGACCTTGATTTCCGGGGCTTCTGCAAGGCAGCGCAGGAGGCTCTCTTTGCCGTGCGCCATGAGGTGTTCGTTTGCGTCCTTGCAGTCCTCTCCGAAATCAAGCACCCGACATCTGTCTGCTCCGAAGCGGCGCAGGAGTTCGTCCCGGAGAAGCACTCCTTTTGCGTCGGTATCAACCGCGATGTAGATTGTCTCCTTGTCATCGAAGTAGTCCTCTATGAAATCATCGAGGTAGTCGAGGTTGGCATTTGCTCCATTTGGGACGCTGACCACGTCGTGCCGTCCGACCTCAAAGAAAGAGAGCGCGTCCATCTCCCCCTCGGTTATGATGCATTCGCGCTCTCCCTTTATGCCGTCGATGTTGTAAGGTATCAGTTCCGCGCCGGAGCATAGCTTGAAGCACTTGTCTCCTGTGCGGTATTTGGTGTTTATGAGTTGTCCGTACCGGTAGTAGTTGAACTGCACCGTGTTCGCCTGTCCGTTCCTCTGCGGCATCCATTCCATGCCCTCGGTCACTTTGAGGGCTTGCAGGGTGGCTGCGCTTATCCCACGGCTCTGAAACCACGCGAGAGCCTTGTCGCTCATGGGGGCGTGTGGCTTCGGTGTCGGTCGCTTGTATTCCTGCTTGGCTCTGCGTATCTGCGTGGGTCTGAACCACGGCTGTCGTTCCATCCATTGCTGCTTCTCGCTGTCGCTCGGAACAGCGGCGCAGCCGGAGAAGCCGCAGTAATGGCATTTGAACATCCCGGTGCGCATATTGACCGAGAGGCTCTTGTCTCGTTTGTTGTGCCGTTGGTCACGGCACTGGGGGCAGTATGTCTTGGCGTTTGTGGCGTGGCTGTTCAGTCGGCTCACGTCGATGCCGAATTTTTCAAAGTCTAAATTGCTCATAGTGTTTTCTCCCATCTTTTTGAATTGTCACTCCAATAGTGCGCGTCTGATGGTCTTGGCGGCGCGTCTTGCGGCACAGGCTGTCCGCTCGTGCCGTAGGTGCGTATTCCTTTGCTGTTGATGAATTCGCCGACACCGAGGCTCTGTGTGCCTTGTACGGCTATGTTTTGCGCCCGGTCTCGTGATGCCCATGTGCGGACGGTGGCTCTCCAATCTTTCATCGGATTCCGCCCGACTCTCCATCCGTTGGAGGTGTAGTAATCCACGAAATGCTCCGCGTCCACGTTGTAGCTTTTTTCTTGGGCGTAAGCCCTGACCTCATCAACCGTCGGGGGGACAAATCTTTTCGTCGTAGGGTTCTCGACAATGTCTCCGAGCGTGTCTTTGGCGTGCTGATTGCAATAGAATGTTTCGCCAATCTTCCAAGTTGCATAACGCCTGCATCGTTCTCCTGTGGCTGTCGTGCATGAACATTGAGATTGATGATTCCTCAATCGTTTAACGGGGGGCGTATAATCCCCATTAGGGATTAAGGGGGTATTATTTACTTTACTTTGCTCTACTTTGCTTTCCTTTACTATAGGGTTATCTTCGGTTATGTCTGCATCAAATTCGGTTATGTTTGGGTTATCTTCCATAACCGAGTCGGTTGTCCTGTAGTAGGGGTTCGGTTGTCCTTTTCTGAAATTAGGGTTACCTCCCTTACGTCCGTTGATGCGGTTGATTTCGGCTCGTTCTGCTGCTCTTTGTCTGCGTCGTTCTCTTGCTTCGAGCAGAGGTGCAAACCGTGCCTTATGAGCGTTGCTGAAGATTTTCTCCCCCTCGTGTTGAAGTAAGCCTATTTTCACGCTGTAATCCACAATCTCTCTCAGTTTCTCGACAGGCACGTCGAAGTCTGCGGCGAGCAGTTCCTGCGAGATTTCGGTGTATTCTATCTCGAAGTCTTCGCTGTCTGTTAACGCTTCAAGGAGAAAGCACCACACAGCGTATCCTGTGTGGCTGAAATTCCGGCGCAGTGCTTTGACCTTTATGTCGTTCCTCATATCTGCGTCGTGAGGAAAATATACCGCATCGTTTTTATTCTGTCGTGCCATGTCGGGGTCTGAATTAAAGTGTCGCTACAATGGACTTGCGTAGTCTCTCGTTGCGGCTGTTCCAATCAAAGGAGCGCAGCATCCATTGTCTGTAATTGAGTGGTATGTTTTTAATGCGTTCCCCTTGGTATTTGCCAAAGGGCATTATTTCGATCGGCGGCTCTTGCTTGTTGTCCACGGCGATTGTGTCCTCTCTTGTGTACTTGCCGATTTGGTCTATGGGTATGCCGGAAAGGAGACGGCCGTCTGTGCCGAACATTCGCCACATTTTGCCCTGCTCGAAGGTTATGTCTTCCACCTTGCCGAACCGAGCCACGTTGCCGCCGAAATCCCAAATCAGCGCGTCTTCCTTGCCCTCTTGGATTCGGGTGGCGCGTCCTATGATTTGGTAGTAGAGGGCTATTGAGGCTGTGGAAATGCCGAGAATGATGCAGTCTATCCCGGTGTAGTCGAAGCCTGTTGAAAGAACCCGGACGTTGAAAATGACACGGAGTCTTCCGGCTTTAAAGTCGGCTATGGTCTGTTCTCGCTGTGCCTTGTCCATGTCTCCGTAAATGACCCCGGAATTCGGGTAATGCTCGGAGAGTGCTATTGCGTCCGCTACGCTCGGTGTAAAGACGAGGATGTGCTTTCGGTCGGGTATGCTGTCAAGAGCGCGTAGGAGGGCTTCTGAGCCGCCGTTTGCGTCGTATGCACGTTGTACGCTGTCCTCGGTGTATTCGCTCTTGCTGCTGTTGAAAACGAGAAGGCTGTCATCAAACCCTGCGGCTTGGTATTTGAGCTTGCTCCAAAAGCCGAGGCGCACCATCTCGGAAATCTGACCGACGTGGATAATGTCTTTGAAGAAGTTCCCTTTCTTGCTCCGGCTTGTAAGCATTACGAGTTTGGAGAATGTTTGTCCGGAGCGGTCTCGGTTCGTCTGTAGTTTGACCGGGGTCGCTGTGATTCCGAGGACGTGCGTGATGCCGCTTTCTTTAAGGAACTTTCCGAGCATGGAGTCCTGCTCTCGTGGGTAGAGGTGCGCTTCGTCGATGAGCATCTTTGTGAAGCCACGCTTCTTGAATTCCTCGCCGAGGTTTTTAATTGAGCCGATGGTGGCGTATGTGATTTGTGCTATCTCCCTCTTGCCGAAGGACGCGCTATAAATCCCGGCGTTGCTCCCGAAGCCACCGCAGAGCATATCGTACTTTCGGAAGTTCTGCTCAAGCAATTCTTTTGATGGCTGTATCACAAGCAGTTTGTCTTCGGTGTTCTGTGCCACAAATGCCGTGAGGATTGACTTGCCCCATGCCGTCGGCAGGACGATGAGGCTTGGCTTCGGGTTCTTCTCGTTGAAGAATTCGATTGCCTTGCGTATAGGTTCTTCTTGGTTCTCCCGGAGTGTTATCATTGGGGTTGTTATAGAAAACTCCGCAGGTAGGGCTAACCGCGCTCTACAGTCGCGCCGGGAGTCCTTTCGGATTTCCCACCCATGTGCGGAGTTTATTTTGTTGTCATTTCATTTGTCACTTTCGGTTATCTGTACCTTGTCGTGTTTGCTGTGCAATCCCTTTTCGGGACGTGTCTGCTTCCTGTAGGGCGTTGAGTCCATCGGGGACGGCTTCTTGCGGTCTAACTTGTTGGCAAGATTAAGTGCCATTCTCCGCTCGTTCAGCAGTTTGGTGGTGCGCACTCCCTTTTCTTGGAGCATGGAAGCGTAGGCTCTTAAGAATTCGACCGCTTTGTCTCGATCGGCGTTGGAAATGCTAATCATACCCTATCTGTATTGGTTTATTTCAGCAGGAAGCGTCTTGCTCCTTGCGTTGTCTGAATGTAAGGCTTTGCGAGGTCGGGGTGGTCTGCTTGGAATGCCTTAGCGTCAAATTTCGGACTGGGCTTGGGGGCTTTCCACGTCGCTATTGTGTCTCCACCGTAGGAGAGAGCTTCCGCGTCTTCGAATGCCATCTTGATTGTGGCTTCGAGGCTCTCCTTGCGTTCTTCGAGCGCGTCTATCTCTTTGCGCACGTCCTTGAGCCGTTGGTATGCTTCGAAGACCTCGTCACTGCACTCGATGATTTTGCGGTCGGTGTGTCGGTTGTATTTGAGGAGTACGTCCTTGACCGAGGTCGCGTTTGGCTCTTTCCCTCCGAGTATGCAGTCTGTGTAGAACCTCTCGACCTCCTCGACCTCCCATGCGAAGAAGTCCGGGACTGCTTTGAGGTCTTGGTATCCGAAATCGAAGCCTTGACCTGCGGAGAGCCATGCGAGGCTTCCTTGTGTGTATCCGGCGACACCGAGTTGGTACTGCACCTGTGCAAACCAATATTTCGGGAGGTCGTCGGGGTCAACTTTCATGCGTGTTGTCTTGATTTCGAGGATACCCTTTGCTTCCGGGCTTCGGCTCTCTCCGAGCCAATAGGTGCGGTCAGGGCTTACTTGGAGATATGGGCGGTCGTTGTCTCGGATAATCCAATCGATCGCGCTGCGCTTGATGATTTCGCGTCCTGTGGCATCGTACCACATTCGGCTGACAGCGTCTTCGAGGTGGTGTCCGTTTCGCATGGCTGCGTTCTCCTGCTTCGGTTCGTCGAGCCCTGTCTTGCGTCTCCATAGTTGGTAGGGGGTCTCCCACGGGTTGAGTCCTACGATTGTTGCCACCTCGCTGCTGCCGATGCCGCTCTTGCGGACTTCGAGCCATTCTTCACGTGTGCTGGGTCTGATGATTGTTACGTTGTTCATTTTGCTGATGTCTCTTTTAGTTGGGTCAGTAGTCTTTTCAATCCGCGACCGTCTTTAATCGTCGCTCCTGTTGCCCATCCGCTGTATGGGAAGAATTTCACTACTTTGCCGTTATGAATGAATTGTATTTCGTTCTCTGTTTGCTTGGCTATCTCGTATCCGAGATTCTTGATTTGCTCAATGGCATAAGCCATTCGTCGCGGTTCAAGATTGCGTTGCCGTTCTTCGTTTAACCTTGCCATTGGTGTGGTATAAAATGGGGAGAGCCGAAGCCCTCCCCGGTCGGGTTTATTTGCGGATTAGGTAGAAATCCATCCACAGCTTGATGAACTGCTTTCCAGCGTAGTCCGCGAGCGTGTCGCTCTTAAAGCAAAGGCGAGAGCCGAAGTCCGCAAACGTACGCGAGGGGGCGTAAGCCGAGTACGCAAAGGCGAAGCCCGAATATTGGGTCTCATATCCGCCTGTGGATTGGAGGCATCGTTCTCGCTTCCATTCCTCGCTCTTGTCAGCGAGTTCCTCGTCAGTCCAAAGGTAGAACCACGGGTAGTATCGCCATTCGTCTTCTGTGAACTTGGGTGTCCATCCCTTGTTGAGGGCGGCTGCGATGAGGCGCAGTTTTTGGTAGGCGATTTCGTCCGGCATTGTCAGTCCGGCTTCCTCCCATTGCTGCTCCAATTCTCCGGGGCAAGCACCGAGGATGTCACAAGCGTCCTCGAAGGTCTTCACTCTCTCCGTGATGGGGCGATTGTCTTTGGTTTGTGCGTTCCACTCCATGTCGGGGAACATTGCGCGGAGCATTGTCTTTCCGCTTTCGTCTGCCGCATTGTAGGCTGCAATTAGGTTCTCGTTCTTGATTTCCATGTTCTCTTATTTTTTTGATGATTTCTTTACTTTGGTTACCTCCCCGGTCTCCGGGTCGATTTCTTCAGCTTCCACATCGACGATGGGAGCTGCTCCTGTTGCCGCTGCTATAGCTGCTTCGGCTTTACTCTGCGCTGTAGCCGCAGTCTTGACCGCTTCTGCTGCCGCCTGTGCTTCTTTCTCCGGGTCGATGAATGTTTCCTTGACCGTTGTCGTTCCCTCCTCGATAGCGTTGCGGAGGGCGCGGAGTTCGAAGATGGCTTGTTTGTCGATTTCGTTCACGCTCTTGATGCCGAGGTAGTGGAGAATTTGTTCGGGCTTCACTCCGAGCTTTGCGTAGTAGGACATCACGTTCTGTCGGCTCTGTTCAAGGTCTATCGACTGACCGAGGGCGACGCGCTTAACCTCGTTGATGATTTTCTTTGTGACCGCTTTGGGTATCACGGCGAGGACTGCATTTCGGAAGGCGATGCTGCTTGCTGCGTTCCCGGTCACAATCTGCATATCCTCGCTGTAGGTGCGCCCGGTCTTTGTTGTGATTCGTCGGGGGACTTCTTTGCAGACTGCGACGTTGCTTTCGAGGTCGTGGCACATTGCCTGTGCTGTTATCATGCGTCCGTCGTTGCCGATGATTCGTGTCTGAATGCGCAGGTTGCCCCAGGCGCTTGCGATGATTTCCGCCATGCGTACCGAGAGTCCCTCGATTAGGCTGTCCTGTCCGTTTGCGTCCTTGCGGCGGAGGACGTAGAAGCAGTCCTCTGCGGTCTCTTTGTCCATCGTGGCGTAGGTGCTGATTTTGTTCAGAACCTGCGGCAGGTCACGGGGGTAGGCTTTTGCGGTGGCGATTTGAATGTCCACCTCTGCGCGGTTGATTGCTTGGAGCATCTCCGCCTGTTTGATTTCGATGATTTCTTGTGCCATTTTGTAATGGGTTTAAAGTGAATATTGAAGTTGATTATTTCGTTCTTATTGGGTTCGCGGTCAGCACCCTGTACCAAATCGTGCCGTCGGGCATTTGCGTGGGCGTAGCGGCGATTATAAAGGTCGCGCTGTATGTTGCCTTGACCGAGTCTAAAATCGCGCCGGAGGCGGCTCTATTTTGCGTCCTCATTGAGTAAATCTTCGAGGTCTTGTGTCCCAGTCCTATCCGCAGCTTTGTCCCGGCCTCGTTCTCCGGCTCTACAAAGGCTATGTACCAATCGTTTTTGCTGTCGGTGTCCTTTGCTATAATCACTCGGTTGCCGGGGCGAAGGTCAAAGTCTCGTATCGCTTTGGAGTTGAAGGAGCAGAAGCCACCCTTGCGGTTCGCGCTCATTGTGCGAGTGTCTGTTCTTATGTCCCACGTCCGTGGATTCTCGTTTTTGTAAATGTTGAGGTTCATGGCTGTGTGCGTTAAAAGGTGTAAGCGAATTGTGCGCGTGTCTGCTCGGTTATCCGGCGCAATGCGTTGTCGGTTGCAGTCCGGCTGATTCCGAGTGCGTCGGCTATGTCCCGGACTGATGTTCCGCCCATGCGCATCTCCCAAATGGCTACCTCGTTCCGGCTGTAGGTGGCTCTGATGTGCGCCCTTATTGCCTGTGCGAGGCTATCCTTTTGCTCTTTCCTCGGCTGCTCCGATGCTGCTGCTTCCTGCGGTGTCGGCAGGAGCGTGAAAAATAGATCGTCGGGGTGGATGGTCGTGTAGGTCTCATTGATTGCTTTCCGGGAAAACTTGCGGTAAGCTGTCACAAATGCCCTTTCAAACGCCGCTCCATTTTCTTGTTTCCGGCAAGCCGAGGCAAGACTGAGGTATGCGTCTTGGAATGCGTCCTCATCGAGCGGTGCGCCTACGTTAAGGCTCTGCATCAGCCGGATTGCATTCTCGCTAATCCATGCGTTGAATGATGTTGTCTTTACTTCGCTCATAGCCGTTTCTTTTTGTGGGTTACTGTGTAGGTTGTAGCCTTGCTGTTAATCTCTGCTTCGGTCTTTACCCGGTTCTCGGTCATCCATCCGTCGAGTTCCTGCTTGTCGAAGTACAGCTTGCCGTTCTTCTTGTAGTGGGGGATTCTCTTTTGGCTTGTCAGGGTGTAAATGCCTTTTACCGAGTACCCGGTGTAGATGGCGGCTTCCTCGACCGTGAGAGTGTTCTTCACCCCGATGAGAGATGTGGCTTCGAGCCTGTCGAACCGCTCGTCCATGTATTGTCTCAGTTCTGCTGTCATGGCTCAGTCCTCCATTTCTTCTTTGTCCGGGTCTTCGCAGAATTCATCGGGCAGCAGACCTTTTTTTCCGCACCATTGCCCTACCTTAATGCAGCCGCCTGTTATGCAGAGTGCCACTGCTCGTGTGGTCATTTCTTTTGTGAAGCTCATCGGGTTGTTCGGGTCAACGTCTCCACCTGCCACCATCAGCGCAAGGAAGCCTATTGAAAAGAGCGCGAAGACGAGAGTGTATTTCAAAATATTTGTTATCATTGTTCTTGCGATTTTTCTTGGTTTAACCTCTCCTGCACTCTCTTGATGATTGTGTAGGTTGTGCCTGTGGAGTGAATGTTGTATTTCTCTCGGAGGTACTTGTGTATCTCTGTGCGCGACTGCTTCGGGTCTGCGGCAAGTGCTACATACTCCTCGTAAAGGGCGAGGTCTCGCGCTGCTCGTTCTTCTTGGCACTCGGTTTTCCGCTTGAGTAGGGGGGCTGTTGCTGCTGTTCCGTTCATATCTGAAATTTGTTTTAAATGTTTGGTGGAAGGGGCAGGATTCGAACCTGCGACTCTGACTGCTCGGTCAAGCGGTGCGCACCAGTGCTCTGTCCTCTGAGCTACCCTCCCGGAATGCCGCCGGGCTTGCAATTCCGGCGGCGGTTATAAAATGGTTGCCTTGCGGCTTTCGCGGCTCTCTTGCCGCAGGATTGCCCTCTCTTGGGTCTAACCCTTTATGCTTTTCTGCGTCCGTAAATGAGCGGTGTCCCGGCTATCTGTATCGTGTATTCCGCCACGTCATCGTTCTCCAATCCGTAGAATTCGATTATCTTTCGTTTGGTCTTGTTGCCGATGAATTCAGACTCAATGAAGTGGTCGCTTCCTCGTTCCTTGATTCGGACTATGTAGTGAGTCTGTTCGCTCATTTCAAATTGTCTTTTATGTAGTTGATGTCTGCGTCGCCGAACGCGTAGCCATGCTCTATCTTCCATTTTATGCAGTCGGGTCTGCCGATGAATTTGGCGGCTATTCTTTCGAGGGTCTCTGCCATCTCATCGCTGTCTGCGAGCCCTCCGCGCACCTCATTTGCTTGCCGAATAATGCTGTGTGTCAATTGCCGTTGCTTTGTTATCGCTTCCCGGTATGCCACGTCTCTGCTATTGGCGGCTTGGGAAAGGAGCTGGACAAGTGGCGAACTGCCATGCTTCTTCCATTCCTTGCAGAAGGTATCCTTGTCCATGTCTCCTGCCATCATGTAGGCGGTGTTCGCTGTGGTGTATTCTTCCATCGAGCAGGTTTCCTCGTATCCCATTCGGGTGCTGTATTCTTCGATTGTCATATTCTTTTCAGTTAAATTTCCGATTTTATTTCTTTTTTCGTATCTTTGTTCGCGTCTTTTGTTGAACGCGATGCAAAGTTAAACAACGATTTCGGGATTTACAAGCGTTTCGGCGAAATGGATGCAAAAATTTAGGACTTTTTAAGATTTTAGCCCATGAAGGAGCCATTTGTATTCTCCGAGTTTCGTAAATCTCTCGGAATGACGCAAGAAGAATTTGCGGAAAAGTGCGGCGCAACAGTGCGCTCAGTTCAAAATTGGGAGCAAGGTGGAACAATTACCACTCAAGCTATGAAATTGTTTCGGTATATTGAGGCCGAAATAGATGCAGGTCGGTCGGATTCTATCTCTGCTGAAAATTCGACCGTTGTGTCGGGTTCAAATAATCGCGTCGGCTCAACTGAACAGACTACTTATGGGGATAACTCTCCGGCAATAAAAGGCGACAACAATCATTTCGGTGGCTGCGCTTCAATCGACAAAGCCTTTGCCACTATTGATAAAATGTTGAACGAAATTTCCGCGCAGCGTAAACTCGTGGAGCAATCGTTGGCTCAAAACGCCACCCTCATCTCCATCTTGCAAGCTCAACTCGTGAAAGCATGAAACGCTCGTATATCGCCATCTGCTTTGCGTGGCTCTTGTTACTTTCAGCGTGTGGTGTGTCAAGCGACCGCAAGGAGGAAATGCAGAACAGCCTTTATGTAGGGCTAACTGATGCGCTCCTTAAGCAAGATTCCTTTGTTGCTTTCGCTCCCTCGGTTGAACTACGAGAGGTGGAACGTGGAGCGTTCTTCTCTGTCGATGGTTATCGCGGCTTGTTCTCCTGTTCGTTTACGGAGGGCGAACATCGGGTTTTTCTCTCCGGCTCTTGCGGCTTTGACAAGGACGGCTTTCTCGCAACTATGCCAGACGGTCGGCTTGCCGTAGATGTGGTTGCCATTCTCGTGGACTCTCGTTCCACCAATGTCTCCACCTCTATATACAACCTCCCGGTCTTCTTCAGTAATCGGGGCAAATAGTTATTTTACTCAAAAATCGCCACATGCCGCGTTTGTGGTCTTCCGTGGGTACTTGTGCCACCCGAAGCAAAACGGCGCGACACGGCGCAAACAGAGGCTATCAGATGAATATTCGACTTTTGGACGTAATCAAGTATAAAACCGGGGGGCGGCAGAAGCTTTTTGCTGAACTTTTAGGTTGGACTCCGCAGTATCTCGCTAAATTGTTGCGCGGAGAGAATTTCGGGCTTCAGCCTGTTCTGACGCTCTTGGAAAAATTGCCGGAGATAGATGCCAGGTGGCTGCTCTTGGGCGAGGGGTCTATGCTGAACGAGAATAAAATTAGCGGTCTGCGCCGTGGGGTCTATTCAAGCGTTCAAAGGATAATGGATTACGAGCGTTTCATGCCTGTAATGTTCCCCGATGAACTGAGAGAATTTGAGGAGTGTATCTCCGAGGGGCGTATCCCCACTTTCTCTGATAATGAGATTTGGGAGTTCGAGCTTCGTCTTCGTGCGTTGAATGACAAAGTCGAGGATGCCATGTCTAAATCCATAACGCCATGCAAACACCCGAAAGCCAAGCAATAGTTAGGCGGTTCTTTGAGGCTCTTTATCGTCTGAAAGCCGACCGCAAAATCCGGGGCAAGCAAACCTTTACCCGTGAGTATGGTATCAATCGGTGGAACTTGAACACGTTGGAAAAAGAGCTGGAGCGTGATATGTTCCAAGTGTCTTGGCTCTCGTTCCTCGTGCGCGACTATGGCGTGTCCCCTATGTGGCTGCTTACCGGCTTCGGGGATTTCTATCAAAAGAAAAAAACGGAAGCCATTCGCTGACTTCCGCTCTCGTATCGTATTTGTTCCCCTCAGTCTTTGTCGTTGTCGATCGGCAGGATTGGGGGGATTAGCATTGCTGCTTCTTGCTTCTTCTTGTCCATCATGTGTGCGTAGATTAGGGTTGTGTGGATTTCTCTGTGTCCGAGTAGTCTCTGAAGTGTGTATATGTCTGCGCCCAAGTCAAGCATCAGCACAGCGAATGTGTGCCGTCCGCTGTGGAACGTGATGTCTTTTGTTATCCCTGCTCGGACAGCCCATCGTTTCAACTCCATGAGGTAATAAGACGAGTATGAGAAATTCGGGAACACGTGGTCTTCCGGCTCTCGTCTTTCGCCCATGTAGGGGACTGCTTGGGGATTGATGTCGATGTATTCCTGTCCGCCTGTCTTCTTCTGCCGGAAGACGATTCGCGTGAATTCGCCCTGCTGTCTGACCTCTTTCCATTTCATTTTTTCGATGTCGCTCTTGCGGAGTCCTGTCAAGCAGGAAAACATGAAGGCTCGCTTGAGGATTGGGTATTTGCATTCTGTCGCCGCCATCGCCTTGACCTCGTCAAGCGTGAGGTACACTCGCTCTCGTTCCTCCAACTTGAAGCCCTCGATGCCGCGTAGGGGATTGTGCGGCAGTATGCGGTCTTCAAAGGCTTGGTTGATGCAAGCCCGGAGCTTGTTGAAGTAGGAGACCTTTGTGGCGTTGGATATAGGCTTTTGGTCTTCCGTGGTCTTCGCTTTCTTGCGTTTGTCTCTCACTCTTGCCGTGCGGTCGAGATAGTCTTTGAAGCCTTGCACGAATTCCGGGGTCACGTCTCTGAATGTCATGTTCGATCGGCAGTATCTTTCGAGGTGCTTGAGTGCGCTGTACCAATTACCCCAATTGCCGAGGCTCTCCGGGTTTTGGTGTCGCTTCTCGCAAAGCATACGGTAGTAGTCGAGGAAGTTCGTGTCAAGCCTGTACGCTCCCTCGAAGCCGAAGCGTCCGTCATGCAGTTCTATGACCCTCTTTCCTCGGACTGCGTCCGCGAGTTTGAGGGTCTCCTTGTTCTTCTCCTTGTCGGCTCTTGTTTTTTCCGGCACGAGGTAGAGGTTCAGCCACTCGTAGCTGCGTCTGCCGTCTATGTAAATGTCGAGGTAGAGCGAGATGTTCCCGGACGCGAGTTTGCGCTTGCGCAGCCGGATAGGTTCTTTTGATTTCTCCATGTTCTCATTGGGTGTTTTTGTTATTTTTGTTACTTATTTTCTTTCGAGTCACAAAATAACAACAAAAAATCGAGAAACAAAAGGAATGATTGAGAAAAGTGCGAATTTTCTCGACTTGTCTACTTCTTTGATTTTTAGGTCTCTTTTTCTATATCTTTGCGGTTTGTTTCTATTCTTTTCCTTGTGTCGGTGCCCGCTTCACTTTCCGATGCAGAATCTCGAAAATATGGTTGAGAGGACTTCTGTGGTGGTGATGGTGCCGGTGATGGAGCCGAGGTGGCGGATGGTGTCGCGGAGGTCTTGCGCGACGAGGTCGGCGGGGATGCCTTGGCGCAGGGCTGCTGCGGTGGCTGCGGCTGCGGTGGCTGCGGCTCTGAGGGCTTCGGCATGGCGTGCGTTGGTCACTATCAGGTCGGTGTCGGCTCCGGGGTTGAGGGCGTCTATTTTGCTGCGGATGAGGGTGCGGAGGTCTTCGATGCCTTGGCGGTGGAGCGCCGAGATGGCGATGTTTGTGTCGGCGGCGGGTGCGTTGGCGAGGTCCGTTTTGTTCTGCACGAAGATTATGCGCTCGGGGTCGATGCCGTCGAGTTCGGCGCTTATTTCTTCGGGACGGGGCATTGCGGAGGCGTCTACCACGAAGAGTACGATGCCTGCGGCGCGTGCGGCTTGGCGCGATCGGTCGATGCCGATGGCTTCGATTGTGTCGGCGGTGTCGCGGAGGCCGGCGGTGTCGCGAAATCGGATGAGGTACGGGCCGATTTCGATGCTGTCTTCCACGATGTCGCGTGTGGTGCCGTGGATGTCGCTGACGATGGCTCTGTCGTCGCCGAGGAGTGCGTTGAGGAGCGATGATTTTCCGGCGTTTGTGGGGCCGATTATTGCCACGGGGATGCCGTCTTTGATGGCTGCTCCGGAGCGGAATGTCGTGGCGAGGTGCTCGAGCTCGCTGTGGATATGGTCGGTGAGGCTGAGGAGTCGTTCGCGGGAGGCAAATTCGACTTCTTCTTCTGAGAAGTCGAGCTCGAGCTCGAGGAGGGCAGTGAGGTCGACGAGCTCGGAGCGGAGCTTGTTGATGTGGCGCGAGAAGTCGCCGCGCATCTGGCTCATGGCGAGTCGATGGGCTGCACGCGAGTTGGCGGCTATCATGTCGGCCACTGCTTCTGCTTCGGCGAGGTCGAGTTTTCCGGCCGCGAATGCGCGTCGGCTGAATTCGCCGGGCAGCGCGAGGCGCGCGCCTTGGCGGATGAGCAGGTCGATGAGTTCGCGCTGTATCCATCGGGAGCCGTGTATGCCGAGCTCTACCATATCGTCGCCGGTGAATGAGTGCGGAGCCTTGAATACGGTCGCCAGGGCTTGATCGAGGTTTTCACCGGTGGCGGGGTCGGTGATGTAGCCCAGGTGTGCGGTGTGGCTTTGGGCTTTGGCGAGCGAGCGTCCGTGCCAGATGCTGTCGCAGATGGCGATGGCTTGCGGTCCGCTGATGCGCACGAGGGCTATGGCGCCGGTTCCGGCGGGCGATGATATTGCGCAGATGGTGTCGTCGGGGTTGTAGTATAGGGCTGTTTCCATGCTGTTTATCGTTTGCGACGGTTCCAGTCGCGGTAGTTTGCCTGTGCTTCTATTTGGTTCTCGATATCGTCGGGGAGGCAGGCGAAGAAGTCGAGCCCGGTGATTGCTTCGACTTGGTCAACCGACACTGCGAGGCTCTCGAGGCCGTCGACGTTATCACAGTTTGGCATGATGAATGCGATAGCGCGCGGTGGGTTGGCGAAGGGCGACAGGAGTACTTTGAAGAAGCGCTCGGGCACCGACACCGATTGCTGCCCGATAGCACGCGGGAGCACGTCGGTGAGCACGGGTCCGGTGATTATCACGATGGCGCTGTCGCGGATAGCCCACTGGCGGCATTTGTTCTCGAGGGTCGACCATCGGCCACCGTTGAGGCTGTGAGTCTGCGGGCAGATGTTTGTCAGATAGTGGCAGTCGAGCATTGCCTGCCGGTCCCATTTCATGTCGGCTGCGGGTGCCATGTGGCCGCGGTCGAAGCCCGAGTTGCGGTAGTCGTCGAGGGTGGCGCAGCCATATACGTCGGGGTCGCTCCTGAATTTGTTCTCTCGCGGCACGGTGCCTTGCGCTTCGGCTGCGGTGAGCTCCCACGCCACATAGTTGGGCAGATGGTGCGCCGGGTTGAACGACACGGTGAAGCCGGTGTAGTCCTTGGTAATCTCCGGGGTTTCGTCGGGCAGGACGACTTTCTGCAGACAGTCGGCGGAGATGCCGTCGGTGATGCGGCTGTCGGAGTCGTCGGAGCCGTAGGAGTGTGCCGCGGCCATTACCAGCAGCAGGACTACGGCTACGGGTATAATCCACAGCGGGCTCTTGCGCTTGGTGGGGCGCTTGGCTCTTCGCTGCCTGTATATGTTGCTTCTATTTGCCATTTATAGTAGATTGTAATGCTGAGATGAGGCCGTTGATATCGGCCGGAGTCATTGCCGCCGACAGGCTCAGCCTGAGGCGGTCGGTGCCGGGCGGCACGGTGGGAGTGCGTATGGGGAGCACGGTGAAGCCACGCTCTGCGAGCTGCTGCGATAGTGCCACGGCTCTGTGCGGGTCGCCGCATATCAGAGCCTGTATATGGCTCGGCCCCCCCGAGCCTCCGAGCGGGGCGAGACCGGTCGCAAGCTGCCGACAGAGCTCCGAGAGGTGGCTGCGGGCGCTGTCCATGCCCATTGCGGTGGTGAAGATATACTGCCCCCAGCGAGCACAAAGCGGAGGCATTGCCGTGGAGAAGATGAAGCTGCGTGCGCGGTTTATCATAAAACTGCGCAGCGAGGCGTCCATCACGGCATAGGCGCCGGTCGAGGCGAGCGCCTTGCCAAGGGTGCCGACTATGATGTCGACCTCGGCGCTGCGTGCCGAGGCCATGGCCAGGCCCAGACCTGCCGGACCGGCCACACCCACGGCGTGAGCTTCGTCGATGTAGAGGAGCGAGCCGGGGTAGCTGCGCTTCACTTCGGCGAGGGCGTCGATGTCGGCGCTGTCGCCGTCCATGCTGTAGATGCTTTCGGCTATTATGATGAGCTTATGCCCTTGGGCGTGAGCCTTGGCGGCCAGAGCCGCGAGGTGAGAGTAGTCGTTGTGCCTGAAGCGGGCGAAAGGGAGGCCCGACAGCTTGATGCCGTCGATGATGCTTGCGTGCACCAGTTTATCGGCGAGGATATAGGCGCCGGTTCCGGCGAAGGCGCTCACGAGCCCCGTATTGGCGTGGTATCCGCTGTTGAAGAGCAGGGTGGGGCGGCCGCCGTAAGCCTCTGAGATGGTGCGCTCGAATGAGGCGAATGAGCTGCGGTCGCCGGCCAGCAGGCGCGAGGCCGAAGCACTCATGGCGATGTCGGCAGGCGCTATACTGCCGAAGAAATCCTCGCGCAGGTCGCGCCTCGCTGCGAGCCCGAGGTAGTCGTTTGAGCTGAAGTCGACCGTGCCGTGCAGGTCCTGCTCCTGCACCGTGCGCAGATTTCCGGCACGAGCTATAGAGTCGAGGGTGCTGTCAATAATTTGCTTCATCGCTGATGATGTTGATAAGCTCGCCGCAGAGGGTGGCGAGGTCGCTGTCGTCGATAATATAGGGCGGCATGATGTAGACGTTGCGCCCGAAAGGCCTTATCCACACACCTCTGCGCACACATTCCTTCTGGAAGCGGCCTACGTCGACTGGGCGCTTGACCTCCACCACGCCTATCGAGCCCAGCACGCGCACGTCGGCCACTCCGGGCAGGGCGGCGGCAGGAGCCAGCATGCGGCGCATCTCCGCTTCAAGGTGCTTCACGATGGCCTCCATAGGCTTTTCCGAAAGCATCTTGAACGACTCGAGAGCTATTGCGCAGCTCAGCGGATTTCCCATGAATGTGGGGCCGTGCATCAGCACGCCGGCCTCTCCGCGCGAGATGGTGTCGGCCACCTCGCGGGTGGTGAGCACGGCGCTCATGGTGAGGTAGCCCGCAGTGAGCCCCTTGCCTATGGTCATGATGTCGGGCTCCACGCCGGCATGCTCGCAGGCGAAGAAGCGGCCGGTGCGCCAGAAGCCCGTGGCGATTTCGTCGAAAATCAGCAGCACGCCGTGGCGAGTGCATAGCTCTCGCGCCTGACGGAGGTACTCGGGGTGGTAGAACCGCATGCCGCCGGCGCCTTGCACCACAGGCTCAAGGATTACGGCGGCGATGGTGTCCGACTTCTCGCTGAGCAGCTGTGCCAGCGGCTCGATGTCGGCCTGATGCCATTCGCCGCCGAAGCGAGAGCGAGGCTGCGGCACGAAGTAGCGCACCGGCAGAGCGGAGCCGAAGGCGCCATGCATGCCCGTGACGGGGTCGCACACGCTCATGGCATTCCACGTGTCGCCGTGATAGCCGCTGCGGATGGTGGCGAAGTTGGTCTTGTCGTGTCTTCCCGATGCTGATATTGCCGCCTGCACGGCCATCTTCATTGCCACTTCCACGGCCACGGAGCCCGAGTCGGCGAAGAACACATTGTGCATCGATGGAGGCGCCACCGAGAGCAGAGCCTTGCCCAGGTCGATGGCCGGCTGATGGGTGAGGCCGCCGAACATCACATGGCTCATCTTGGCCATCTGTGCGGCTGCGGCGGCGTTGAGGCGGCTGTTGCCGTAGCCGTGGATCATGCACCACCACGACGACATGCCGTCGATGAGCTCCGTGCCGTCGGCCAGGCGCAGACGCACGCCCGAGGCCGAGTCGACTTTGTAGGTCGGCAGTGGGTCGATAGTTGAGGTATAAGGGTGCCACAGATGCTCTTTATCCCAGGCATCGTGGACTGAAATTTCGCGTTCCATACCGCAAAATTACAAAAAACATCCTGCATGGCAAAAGAGAACTAACGCAGCCCGCCCTCCTTGCGCAGCCTGTGCGCAGGGAGGGCGGGGTAGAGTGGTGAGCGGGGTCGCTTATTAGTTTGCAGCCTCGGCTTCGGGGGCAATGAGCTTGTAGCCTTTGCCGTGGATGTTGATGATCTCGATTGCGGGGTCATCCTTGAGGTGCTTGCGGAGCTTGGTGATGTACACGTCCATAGAGCGGGCGTTGAAGTAGTTGTCGTCGATCCAGATGGTCTTGAGAGCATAGTTGCGCTCGAGGATCTCGTTGACGTGCGCGCACAGGAGGCTGAGCAGCTCCGACTCCTTGGTGGTGAGCTTGGTGATTTTCTCACCAATCATAAGCACCTGCTTCTGAGTGTCGAAGGTGAAGTTGCCGATTTTGTACATCGTGATTTCCTTGCCCTTCTTGCCTTTTACGCGGCGTAGGATGGCCTCGATGCGGAATACGAGTTCTTCCATCGAGAAGGGTTTGGTGATGTAGTCGTCGGCACCGATTTTGAAGCCCTCGAGGATATCGTCTTTGAGCGATTTGGCGGTGAGGAAAATGATAGGCACCTCAGAGTTGACGGTGCGGATTTCCTGTGCCAGTGTGAAGCCGTCCTTTTTAGGCATCATCACGTCGAGCACGCATATATCGTATTTACCCTTGAGGAAGGCTTTGTAGCCGGCATCGCCGTCGACAAAGAGGTCGGCGTTGTACCCCTTGGCCTGGAGGTACTCGCGCAGGAGCATACCCAGGTTTTCGTCGTCTTCGCATAGAAGGATTCTCATTCGATCTTCCATAGTCGTTTAGTTTTTAGAGAGTGGGAGTATGATTATAAATTTTGTTCCTACATTGAATTCCGATTCCACTGTGATTTCGCCGCCGAGCTCGGTGACCATCTTGCGCACGTAGGCGAGGCCGAGGCCGAAGCCCTTCACATCGTGGCGGTTGCCGGTGGATACGCGGTAGAATTTATCGAAAATTTTCTTAAGGTCGTCGCGGCGTATGCCTATGCCGTTGTCCTTGATAGTGATCTCGAGGCGCTCCTCACCAAGGTCGCGCGAGCCCACCTCGAGGCTGAGCGGACGCTCTTCGGAGCGGTATTTCACGGCGTTGTCGAGGAGGTTGAAAATCACGTTGGTGAAGTGCATCTCATCAACCGTGACGATGGCATCCATGGCATCGAGATTGGCCGTGATTGAGCCGCCGTACTTCTCAACCTTGAGCTTGAAGGTGTTCACAATGTTGTATATCACGGCGTTGGCATCCACATCGTCGAGCTTGAGAGTGGCTTTCTGGCGGTCGAACATCGACATCTGCAGCACCTTCTCCACCTGGAAGCGCAGGCGCTTGGTCTCGTCGTTTATCACATTGGATATCTGCTGGAGCATCGTGGGCGATTTGCGCACGCTCTGGTCGTTGAGCATCTGTGCGGCCAGCGATATCGACGAAATCGGTGTCTTGAACTCGTGGGTCATGTTGTTGATGAAGTCGTTCTTCATCTCGGTGAGCTTCTTCTGCCTGAAAGCCACGATGATGGTGTACACGAAGATTACCAGCAGGATGAGTGTGAAGGCAAATGCGGGCACCATGAATTTGATCGACTTGAAGATATAGTCGCGCTTGGTGGGGAAGTACACCTTGAGGTAGTTGCGCGGGCCGGCTACATCGTTGGGGAAGAGCGTCTGGATGAACATGTTGTCGCGGTCGCTCAGCGAGGCGCGGTAGTCGGGCGATTTGTAGAGGATGGTACCGGCATAGTTCGCCACGGCGAACTCGAAGGGCACCTTCAGCCCGAGAGTGTCGAGCTCCTGACGCAGATATTTTCGCACACGTGCCGAGTCGGCGCGCTCGGTGATGGAGCGGCTCGAGGCCTTGGTCATGATGGAAAGTATCACATCGTCGAGCAGCCCTTTCTGATAGAGATAGCGGTTGCGGTAGGCATCGCGGGCCGAGCGGTAGTGGTCGCCAAGGCCTGCGGCAGCCTCGCTCTGCAGCTTGGAAATCTGGCTCAGGTCACCTTTGATAGAGAGGTCGGCCTCCAGACCCGTCGAAGTTGAGAAAGAGTACTTTATGCCACCGAAGCGCTCCACGGGGTCGCCCATATACTGAGCCGCGAACGACGACGTCTCCACCTGGCGCACATCGTCTTCGAGGAAGTGGCGCGTCTCATCCTGCTCAAGATGCACGGCCACAGCCACGAGGCTCTGCCGCACGCCTTGTGCGAACTGCTCGTAGCGTATTCCCACGATATTCTTCATATAGAATATCTGTATGCACAGAAGGCCTACGAAAGTGATGGCCATCAGCACGGTGAGTATCCAGATTGTCTGTTTCTTCATATATGGTGTCGCCGCTCGGGCGCCGGAGTTGTTAAGTTTAACTTACGAAATGTTAACAATTAATAAGCATGATTAGTTTGCCGACGCACCCGCAAAAAATCGGGCTGTATTTAACATTTCGCGTCAAAATTAACAAAAAAGTGTGAAACCACCAAATATCCATGCAAAAAAAACACGCGACATTTGAGTGGAAAAATCACTTTCCGCGTATTTAAATCTGAAAACTGATAAATTCATTCAAACCATTAAACCTTACTTATATATAATATGAAGAAAATCTTGCTTAGCCTCGGAGCCGTGATGCTCGGCGCGGTGATGGCAAATGCCGATGTGGTGATAGAGTCCACATCGCAGAGCTATGCCACGCTTCAGGAGGCCATTAATGCGGCCGCTGCGGGCGATGTGCTCCTTGTGAACGGTAGCGCCGTACTGCCTAACTCCCGCATGGGTATTGCAAAGTCGCTAACTATCAAGGGTGATACTGAGGATGCCACAATTGTGCGCGGTCGCAGTGCTAAAAATATCCTCATCAACAGTGGTGCAAAAGTCACTTTCGAGGCCATTACATTCGATGGCGGCACACCAGCTGTCAGCAATGACCGCTTCATGGAAGTATCCGCAGGAAACACCAAGGCTTACTTTAATAATGTGAAGTTTACAAACTTCAACCTTCCCTCCGGTCTCATCGAAGTAAAGAATAGCGGTACGGTAGAGCTTAACGGAGTGAAAGGCACTAATAACATCTGCACCAAGGGCGAGGTGTTTATTGGCTCGAACGGAAGTAAGATTACCGGCGACAATAATCTCGGCATATTCCTTGAGAGAACTAATAATATCAGCGCCGAAAACATCACCAACGAAGAGCCGATAGCACTTTTTGTTGATTTTCCAGCCAGAACCAATAAAAGCGCACTGGTCACAGGTTGCGACGATGTGACTAAATTTGCTATAAACCATCCGTACTACACTATCAGCGTAAACGGTGGGGTTTTAGTAGCAGAAATGAAGTCTATAGTTGATGCCGCCGGGAACAACTATACCGACCTTCAGGTGGCGGTCGATGCCGTTCAAGACACCGACGCTCCTGAGCTGACATTGGTTTCGGATTTTCGTCTCCCTAATAATCGAATCACTATCCGCGGTTCGCTGACTATTAAGGGCGCAGATGGTGTCACTCCCTCATTCACAAGATATCTTGATGGTAGAGTAGCTATCTTGATAAATAATCAAAATGAGGTAACTTTTGAAAATCTCAAATTTGATATGGATAAGCGTTCCGGTAAAAACCATTTTATCGAAGTGACTGCCGATGGCACAACTGCCAATTTCAAGAATGTTATTTTCTTCAACTTCCCGGAGAGCTACCGCACTGAAAATATCTACAATGGTTATCTGCAAATTGTGTTTGGAGCTACAGCTTTGCTAGAGAATGTGAAGTTCGAATATCCGGCTGATGCCACCCCTGCCGCTACGGGCGCTTTCGCCGGTCCGTTCGACGTGAAGATTGGCACCGGCAATGTGACTCTTGTTGGCGACAATAACTTCAGTCTATATCTGGACGGTACCAACAAGGTGAAAGTAGCTACTCTCACCAATGAGAAGCCCATCATGCTCACCCTTGCTACCCCCGAGCGAGTATTCGTGGAAGGTGCCAAGGTGGCAGATAAGTTTGTGAGCTCGACACTCGACTACGAAGTGCAGGCCGATGCCGACGGCAACACCATGCTCGCCGTGGCACCCTTCGTGAAGATCGACGGCAATACCATGGTATTCACTGAAATCGCCGACGGCCTCTACAAGGCACAGGGCGCAATCGACGGCGAATTTACCATCCGCACCAAGGAGCCCCTCGCAGCCGCTGTCTACTACACCCTCGCCGAGGGCACCGATTTCGCTACCGCCACCAATCTGCCCCTCGCCGAAGGCTCGGCTGCCATCGTTGCCGACGCTGCCAACTATACCGTGCTCTTCGATGCCAATGCCAAGACACTCGCCCTCTACAGCTACGCCGAACTCATGCCCGAGACATCGATGTATATGCACGGCACATTCTACGACCGTCACTTCGATCTCGGCTGGCCCGTTGAGCCAAGCAATGTGAGCATCGATGAAAGCGGTGTGGCAACCTATACTTTCGACGACATCCTCCTCGAGGCTGCCGCCGACGACCCCGACGCTGCATACTTCGTGCTTTCGTCGTGGAAGGCCGATGCCCGCGAGCTCGCCAAGGGCTCGGTGATGAAGGCCGCTCCCAATGCCATGACTACCGAAGCAATCAAGGCCAAGGCTGCCGAAATCAAAGGTCACCGCTACTATGCCGACTTCGCCTCGCTCGCCGAAGGTGAAAGCAATGAGAGCAATATCACTGTGCACGTCGACGGTGCCGATGCCAAGAGCGCACCTCTCTTCAAGGTTAAGCCCGGCTACTATAGCCTCGAGGCTCGCGTGACCAAGGATGGCGACAATATCATGACCCTCGGCTATCAGGGCGTGACCACCGGCGTGGAGTCGGTATCGGCCGCCGAAGCTGCCGTGGTAAATGTTTATAGCCTCCAGGGTGTGCTCATCCGCGCCGCTGTCGAAGCCGCTGATGCCACCGAAGGTCTGCCCGCAGGCATCTACATCGTAGATGGCCGCAAGGTATATGTGAAATAAGAAATAAGAAATAAGAAAACGGTTTCCATACACGCAATAACGATCCATTGAATTCAAGCGACGCTTCCCCGGAGCAGGGGCGGCGTCGCTTTTTGTGCTTTTTTGAAAAAAAATGTGATATCGTTGAGTGTGCCCGCGCAGTGGCTCGTATCAATTATAGAAAAGAATAAAACCTAACATTTTTAAATAGATATGAAAAAACTCTACACCTTCCTCGCAGCCACCCTGATGGGTGCAGCGATGGTGAGCGCCGCCAACCTCTCGGTGGTGTTCGATGGTACTGACCATGCCGGTTGGACCGTAGCCAAGAACGAACTTGCAATCGACAAAGGCCATTTCTTCGTTGAAATGGGCGAGACAAACGGCAAATACCGTGCCGACATCGAGTACAAAGCTCCCGCCGAAGGCGACGGCTACACCTGCCTCCGCTATGTGGCCATCAAGTTTATCGGCCAGCGCCCCCAGGGCAACATGAAGTGCGAAGTGAACGCCGGCGGATGGCTTAAGAAATACAACGCCGACACCGACAAGTGGAACGACGTGCTCAACAACCCCGACGGCTCTATCCGCACCACCGGTGGCAACACCATCTACTACTACGACCTCTCGAAGGCCACCAACTTCACCGACCCCTCGGTGTTTGCAACACAGATCAACTTCAAGGTTGCCGACAACACAGTGGCTCCCCACTCCTACACCGTCGACTGGGTCAAGACCTACGCTACCGTAGAGGCTATCGAAGCCGATAAGGACTGGAAGGACGATGCCGGCGATATGGACGAAGCCATCGTTGCCGCCGAGCCCGTGGTCAACACCACCACCGGCACAGGCTACACCTCGATCTACGATGCAGTGGCTGCTGCTACCGAAGGCGACGAACTCGTTGTCAACGAGCCCCAGATTCTTTCTGCAGGCCGCCTCAACATCAATGCCTCCATCGTTGTCAAGGCCGGTAAGGACGGCGTGATCAAGCGTGGCAAAAACGAGCTCAGCATCCTCATGAACGCCAAGAACAAAGTGACCTTTGAAGGCCTCACTTTCGACGGCGTGGACCTGGACGCCAACAAGTACTTCATGGAAGTGAGCGCCGGCGGCACAGAAGTTACTTTCAAGAATGTGACATTCACCAACTTCTCGGCAGCTCAGCGCACCGTACAGGTCAAGGGCGGTGGCAAGGTGACTATCGACGGCGCTCAGGCCGAAAGCTGCTCCACCGACGGCGACTTCTTCATCGGCTCGAACGGCAGCGTGCTCACCGGCGACAACAGCGTGAGCGTTTACCTCGAGAAAGAAAACACCATCAACGCCACCGAGCTCACCAACACCACCCCCATCGTGCTCTTCTTCGACACAACCCGCGCACAGAAGGTGCTCGTGTACGGTTGGGATAATGCCGACAACTTCGCCAGCGGCGTAGCCGGCTACAAGCCCGTTGCCAACGAAGGCAATATCGAATTCACAATAAGCACCGGCGTTGACTCGGTAGTCGCTGCTGATGAGGCTCTTGTAAATGTCTACAACCTCCAGGGCGTGCTCCTCCGCAGCGGTGTCGAGGCATCGGTAGCCACCGAAGGTCTGCCCGCAGGTCTCTACATCGCAGGCGGCAAGAAGGTTATGGTTAAATAATCTTAATTATTGCTCTGATAATATCGCGGGCGGCGCTCATGGGGCGTCGCCCGTTTTGTGTTTCGTTGAAAATTCTTAACTTTGCCATCGCAAAACCCTTACTTTCGACTAATCCTTACACTCTGATACCTTGCTGATTGTCAAAAACATATTATTCCGACGTGCATTTTGTGCCTTTGCATTGCTGCTGTGTGCCCTTGCAGCCGCTTTTGCATCTGTGCCCATGCGCAGCCTCGGCACCCCCGACGGCATGAGCGACATGCTCGTCAATGTCATATACAAGGACTCTACCGGCTATGTGTGGTTTGGCACCGATGTGGCTCTCGACCGCTTCGACGGAAATGCCGTGCGCACCTATGCTTTCCCCGAGGGTACCTCTGCCCAGCGGAGGATAAGTGCCATCACCGAGGGCTCGGGCGGGATGCTCTATGTGGGCAGCCATGCCGGTCTCTTCCGGCTGCGGCTGCACTCCGACGCTCTTGTGCCTGTGCACCCGGCTGAAATCAACTTTGCCGTGCACGATCTGCTCTACGATGGCGCCACAGCCGAGCTCTTCGCCGCCACCGAGCATGGGCTCTTTACCGTCGATACCAACACGGGGCAATGCAAGCAGACGCTCCTGCGCCCCGATGTGCTCTCGCGTGAGAACGATGTACTCGCCATGGCCACCGACGGCCGAGGCGGCCTGTGGCTGTCGAGCGGCACGGCGCTGTGGCACATCGACCGAAGCAACGGCCGCACGCAGTCGTGGCCCGCTCCCGATGCGGCTCCGGTGTGCCGCATGGTCTATGGCGACGACGGTGTGCTCTATATAGGCTCGGAGGGCAGGGGAGTGCTGCGCTTCGACACGGCCTCACGCCGCTGGCTCGATCCACTTGAGATAGGCAACAACATCATCACCGATGTGCAGGCGCTGCCCGACGGCCGCCTGCTCGTGTCGACCGACGGCGAAGGCGTGTATATCCACGGCGACAGCCGGGAGGTCTGCCGCCACCTCTCGCAGGCGGGCGTCGCAGCTTCCAAGCTCAGTTCCAACTCCGTGTATTCCGTGCTCTACGACGACAGCGGAGTGCTGTGGGTAGGCTACTACCAGCAAGGCGTCGACTACCGCCCGCACACCAGCGGCCTCTTCGACATCTATTCACGCCCCGGGCAGCTCGACACCGCCCCGCTCACCGTGCGCGCTGTCGACATCGACGGCCCGCGTAAGCTCATAGGCACACGCGAGGGATTGTACTATGTGGATGAGAGCACCGGCGCATACGCCGAGTTCCATGCTCCGCAGATACGCTCCAACATCATCTTCTGCGTGGCACGCCACGGCCGCCGCTACTATGTGGGCACCTATGGCGGAGGTATGTACGTGTTCGACCCCGAAGCACTTACTCTGAGCGACTTCGATGCCTCGCGGGCACCCTTCACCACCGGCTCGGTGTTCTGCATTGCCTTCGATGCCGATGCCACCATGTGGGTGGGTACCTCTCACGGCCTTTACCGATTTCGCGACGGGCGCGAGATAGCGCACTACACCGAGCTCAACTCGCAGCTGCCGCCGGGCAACGTCTACGAGATTTTCTTCGACAGTGCCGGCCGCGGCTGGATATGCACTGAGCATGGTATGGCTATATGGAACGGCAGCGAGCTGCGCACCGACCGCTTCCCGCGCAACTTTGCCGACCGCACCAAGATACGCGACATATACGAGGACAGCCGCCACCGGCTCTACTTCGTGCCCGACCGCGGCGAGGTATTCACCAGCAATCTCGAGCTCACCGACTACGGCAACCGCCCTTATCCGTCCACATACCCCGGTGTGTTCACCACCTTTGTGATAGAGGACGAGGACAGCGCACTGTGGTTCGGCACCGACAAGGGGCTCATCCGCTCCGACGACAGCGGCAACTTTTTCCTCTTCAACGCCTCCGACGGGCTCCTGCACCAGGTGTTCACTCTTTGTCCGCCCGTGCGCGACCCCGAGGGCAACCTGTGGTTCGGGAATACCAGAGGCCTGGTGAAGCTCAATTACGAGAATTTCAGAGCCGATGCCGACCGCTCGCGCCCTGTGGGTGTCACCGACATCGAAGCAAACGGCAAGAGCGTCTACAGCCGCATACGCCGCGATGCCGCGGTGCCAATGCTATCCCTTGCCGATAACGAGAACAATCTCACTATCCGTGTGTCAGACTTCAGCTATGTCGAGCCTCAGTACGGCAACTACGAGTATATGCTCGACGGCTACGACACCGAGTGGCGCAACACGCACGGCAACGAGACCATCCACTACTACGATCTGCCCCCCGGCACATACACGCTTCGTCTGCGCCAGCTCGGCCACACAAGCGGAGAGACGGCCATGATAGTGAAAGTGTACTCAGGCATCAACGCTCTCATGCTCGCCCTGGTGATTTTGCTCGTGATCACCACTTCGGTGGCTGCGGTGGTGCTTGTGCGCCACACACGGCACCTGCGCGAGGAGCGTCGCAGGGTAGAGGAGAGCGCACGCGCAGCCGAAGGCGGCGACAGTGCCGAAGATGCCGACGAGCCCAAGAAGCGCTACCGCACCACCAGCCTCACCGATGAGGAGTGCCGCCGCCTTGAGCGCCTGCTCGACAATATCATGAAGACGCAGAAGCCATATACCGATGTCAACCTCAAGAGCGCCGACCTCGCACGCCTTGCCGGCACTACCGGCCACGCTCTGTCGTATCTCTTCAACCAGTATATGGGCAAGAGCTACTACGACTATGTGAACCACTACCGCGTGGAGGAGTTCAAGCGCCTCGTTGCCGAAACCGACACAAGCCGCTACACACTCTCGGCCATGGCACAGATGTGCGGCTTTTCGTCGAGAGCGTCGTTCTTCCGCCACTTCAAGGCCATCGCAGGCATCACGCCCGCCGAGTATATGAAGAACCTGTAGTTGCCGGAAAAATCCTTAGAATAACCAAAATCTGAAATACCTTAAAGTCTCAAATTATTATGAAACTAACAATCTCAATTTCTTAAACAACACGCACACAACACTATGCCGCACTTCATGTCTTGCTAAATGAAGTGCGACAAAAACGGCCTTTGATTTTTTTGCTGCCTAATTTCAAGGTGATAATTTTGCATCGTCGCCGAACACCCGGCGACCTTACATCCACTGACCCGGAAAATCTTAACCTTAAAATAGACCGCCATGAAGACTTCGGCTTCAACACGAGAAAACATCATTGCTCAATCGTATGTAGACCACCACGCGCGAGTGCTCAACTACGTGTCGGCGCGCGTCAACGACCGCTTCGATGCCGAGAACATAGCACAGGATGTGTGGGTGCGCCTGATTGAGTGTGGCAAGGAACTCGCCGCAGAAAGCCTCACTTCGCTCATTTTTACAATAGCCCACAACCTCGTCAACGACTATCTCCGCCGCTTCTATCTGGTGCAGAGCGTGCGCGAGGAGCTCACCGCCGGTGCCACAGAGCCGCTCTACGACGCCGAGGCTGAAATCAACAGTCGCGACCTCGCCTCGCACGAGCATCGCTTCGTTGAGTGTATGCCCACACAGCGACGTACTATATATATAATGAGCCGCTACGACGACATGAGCGTGGGCGACATAGCCGACAGCCTCGACCTCTCTTTCCGTACCGTCGAGAACCATCTCCGCCTCGGCCGTCGCGATGTACGCGCCTTCATGAGTGCGATAGCCTGAAAAATCAAAGACATTAATTACCTTAATCAATAAACCAACCATCCAATCCTTATGCGAAAGAGATTTCACAATGTCTCGACCTTGCGCGGTACGCTGATATGCAGTGTGGCCGTTGCAGCGCTTGTGCTTGGCTGCCCGGCTTCAATGTTTGCCGAGCCCGCACCCGCGCCTGCAGCTGCCGCAGCGCTCACTACCGTAACCGGCGAGGTGCTCGACAGCACGGGTGAACCATTGATCGGCGCGAGTGTGTCGGTGAAAGGTCAGCCCGGCGGTGCCGTTACCGACATCGACGGTAACTTCTCGATAAAAATGCCCGCAGGAGCCACTCTCGTGGTGAGCTACGTAGGCTTCAAACCCAAGGAAGTGAAGCCCGAAGGCTCGCACGTGGTAGTCACCCTCACCGAGGACAACAATGTGCTCGGCGAAGTGGTGGTAGTGGGCTACGGTACTCAGAAAAAAGCTACGATGACCGGCTCCGTGGCCGTGATCGACGAGAAAGCCATGGAGAACAAGGGTAGCCTCTCCAGCCCCGTGCAGGCGCTGCAGGGTCAGGTGCCCGGTGTGATCATCACCCGCAACAGCTCCGCCCCCGGCGATGAGTCGTGGAGCATGAGCCTCCGCGGTGCCGTGTCGAAGAACGCCGCCGAACCCCTCGTGATTATCGACGGTGTGGAGTATGAGAGCGTCAACGAGCTCCGCCTCCTCAACCCCTCCGACATTGAGTCGATGAACTTCCTTAAGGATGCCGCAGCATCGATCTACGGTAGCAAGGCTGCCGGCGGTGTAGTGCTCGTCACCACCAAGAAAGCCAAGGAAGGCAAGGTGAAGGTAGAGTACAGCGGCTCGTACACCTACAAGCACATCGGTCTTCAGGCTGAGGCCATGAGTCTCGACGAGTGGGCCGACGCTATCCTCCAGGCCCGCACAAACGACGGCTACAACCTCCAGAACGACGTGTGGATGAAGTATGCCACCATGGCAAAGCTCTACAAGAATCAGTGGATCGCCGGCAACCCCCTCGGCATGGCCAAGGTGAGCGAGATGGTCTTCTTCGACACCGACTGGCAGGATGTGATGTGGGGCGACTCGTGGAGTACCCAGCATGAGCTCTCTGTGAGCGGCGGTACCGACAAGAACACCTACCGCTTCTCGCTCGGCTACATGTACGACGACTCCAACCTCAAGTGGGGCAACAACCACAACCAGCGTATCAACCTCCGCCTGAACAACAACATGCAGCTGGCCCGCAACTTCAGCCTCCAGAGCGTGATCAGCTACAACCGTCAGGATCAGGTTGCACCCTCGCAGATCGGTGCCGCTCTCAATGTGGGCCAGGCTCAGCCCGGCTTCCCCACATCGACTATCGACGGCAAGCCCTTCAGCTGGGGTCAGGACTGGAAGACACCCAACTGGCTCTGCGAGCTCGGTGGTGACAATAAGCTCAAGGTCAACGCGGTGAATATCAGCGAGACCCTCAAGTACACCATCCTCGAGGGCTTCAACGCAAATGCCGTGCTCGGCTACAACCACTCCGAGGCCATCCGCGACACCAAGTACAAGTCGATCGATTTCTACCTCTACAACGGTCAGACCATCGACCAGACTTACCCCCTCAAGACAGGCAAGGACTCCAACAGCTACGAGAAATCCGCTTCCAGCACCGACTTCTACTCCGTGCAGGCTTATCTCGACTACAACAAGACGTTCAACCAGGTGCACGACATGACCGTAATGGCCGGTGTGCAGTACAACATGAAGCAGTACGAGTACACCCGCGTGCGCACTCAGGAAATCCAGCCCACCCTTGAGGTGCCCAACGGCACCGGCACCATCACCGTGCCGAGCGCACAGCGCTGGGAAGAGGCCATCCTCTCGTACTACGGCCGTGCCAATTACGCCTACAACAGCAAGTATATGATCGAAGGCCAGTTCCGCTACGACGGCAGCTCCAAGTTCCAGGCCGCCAACCGCTGGGCCTTCTTCTGGGGCGCATCGCTCGGCTGGCGTATCACCGAGGAAGCCTTCATGCAGAATATCAAGCAGTGGGTCAACGAGCTCAAGCTCCGCGCCTCATATGGCAACGTGGGTAACCAGAGCGGTATCGACCGCTATGCCGGCGTGATGCTCTACAACCTCAGCAGCACCGGCGGCAACATCATCGGCGGCGAGCTCGTGGGCACCATGGACACCAACGGCAAGCTCGTCAGCACCGACCGCACCTGGGAGCGTGTGCACAACTACAACATCGCTCTCGACTTCGGCTTCTTCAACAATCGCCTCAGCGGTACCTTCGAGTACTTCTGGAAGCGCACCAACAACATGCTCATCGACGTGCTCTATCCCGGCATCCTCGGCGACAAAGCTCCTACTGCCAACAAGGGTAAATTCAAAGCCTACGGTTGGGAAGGTCAGGTCACCTGGCGCGACCGCATCGGTCAGGTCAACTACTACGTGGGCGGAACATTCACCAACGTGGAGAACCGCCTCGTGGACAACGGCGGCTCCGGCGCTATCGGTGCAGGCACACGCTCCGACCAGGAAGGCTATCCTCTCAACTCTGTGTGGGGCTACCGTTATGCAGGCAAAATCCAGAACGAAGAGCAGCTTGAAAAGTACAAGGCACGCTACCGCGAAGGCTTCGGCCTGGCCGGCAACATCGAGCTGCTGCGCGTGGGCGACAATATGTTCCAGGACGTCAACGGCGACGGCAAGCTCGACCAGGACGACCTCGTGTACCTCGGCACCGACGACCCCAAGATCCAGTACTCTTTCAACGCCGGCGTTGAGTGGAACGGCTTCGACCTCGGTGTAGTATTCCAGGGCGCCGCCAATCGCACCATCTGGCGCGTGACCGGCACCGGCAACGACCCCGACCCCTGGCGTGTGCCCATGCGCAACACCTACCAGAACACCTCCAACCACTTCGTTGGCAACATCTGGAGCCCCGAGACCCCTGACAACCGCTATCCTACCCTCACCAACCAGGCCGGTATCAACGACTATAACTACCAGTGCTCATCGTGGTCGGTGCAGGATGGCTCGTACCTCCGCCTCAAGAACCTCACCATCGGCTACACACTTCCGCGCCACATCATCGAGCGCCAGAAAGTGCTCTCCAACGTGCGCGTCTACGTGACCGGCACCGACATCTGGGAGTGGAAGAAGAACACCGACGACTGGGATCCCGAGGCTGCGCGCCGCATCACCAACTCGGCCCGTTATCCCTTCCTCCGCACATGGACCGTGGGCGCTACCGTAAGTTTCTAATCACAGGAAAACGACACAGACAATGAACAACATATTCAAATATATAGCCATCGGCGCAGTAGCTCTCATGAGCACATCTTGCCTTGAGCTCTCTCCCAAGGATCAGCTCGCCGACCCCGACCTCTGGGGCGAACCGGCCGACTTCCAGACCTTCGCCAACAAGTTCTACGACTGGCTCCCCAACTACGGCATGATCTACGCCGACAATGTGCACTGCGACCGCCACAGCGACCTTATCCGCTACGACCAGGGCATCGACGCCATCAGCGCCGGCACCTACACCGTGGGTGAAAGCGACGGCGACTACACCGGTGCTTACGACCGCATCCGCCGCTGCAACCTTCTGATCGAGAACTCGGCACGCTACGGCGGCAACCCCCAGGACATCCGTCAGGCTGTGGGTGAGGCCTACTTCTTCCGTGCTTGGAACTACTTCCAGCTCCTCCAGAAGTTCGGCGACGTGATCATCGTGCGCTCAACCATCGACACCGACAGCCCGCTCCTCTTCGCCGAGCGCGACGACCGTGCTCTCGTGGCCGATTTCATCATCGAGGACCTTAAGACAGCCGCCGAATACCTCAAGCCTACCGCCGACGTCGAAGAAGGCCGTGTCGGCAGCGAAGGCGCTCTCGGTTTCCTCAGCCGTGTAGGTCTTTTTGAAGGCACTTGGCAGATCTATCACAAGAAGAATGATGCCCGTGGCCGTGCTTTCTGCACCGAGGCAGCCGATGCTGCCCGCAAGGTGATCGACGGCAAGAAGTTCGAGCTCTTCTACAACACCGTGCTCGGCGACGCTTCGCAGAAGTATATGTTTATCCTCGAGGATGTGCAGTGCAACGGCGCCGGCCTCAACAAGGATGCCAACAAAGAGTATATCATCAAGCGCTGCTTCGACGAGGCTCTCAAGCCCGGCGGCCGCAACGTGTCCACCGAGATATTCTTCCAGCACCAGTGGGTGGCCTCCAAGTTTGCCGATATGTACCTCTGCCAGGATGGTCTGCCCATCGACAAATCGCCCCTCTTCCGCGGCCGCGACCGCATGGTGAGCGAATGGCAGAACCGCGACCACCGTATGCGCTACACCCTCTGCCAGCCCGGTGACAACTTCTGGAACAACGACAAGAGCCGCATCGACTGGTCGGGTAGCGACGAAGAAATTGCAGTGGCAGCACGCCGCAATGCCGTGCCCAACGGCGGCACAGGCTACTTCCACCAGAAATGGTCGGTAGAGCGCAAGGTGAAGGACAACCAGCAGAGTTTCGACTGGCCCGTGCTCCGCTACGCCGAAGTGCTCCTGAACTATGCCGAGGCTACTTTCGAGGCAAACGGCGGTACTATCTCCGACGACGACCTCAACATCTCGCTCAACCTCACCCGCAAGCGTGTCAATAAAGAGATGCCCGCGCTCACCAACGCTTTCGCCGCAGCCAACGGCCTCGACATGCGCACCGAAATCCGCCGCGAGCGCACTCTCGAGCTCTTCCAGGAAGGCTTCCGCCTCGACGACCTCCGCCGCTGGAAGACTGCCGAAGTGGAGATGCCCATGAACATCACCGGCATCGTATGGAAGGGCGAGTGGATCACCAAGTGGCCCGCAACAGGCTTCCCCACCGACGCCGAGGGCCGCATCGTGGTAGAGAGCGGACGTGTGTTCGACCAGAAGCACTACCTTTTCCCCTTGCCTTACAACCAGCTCCAGCTCAACCCCAACCTCAAGCAGAACCCCGGCTGGTAATAACAAGTCTTAATCATCTGATAATACAATGAAAAAGAACAATATATTTGGCGCAGCTCTCGTGGTGGCCTGCGGTGCGGCTCTCAGCCTCGCCTCCTGCGACGACGACAAGCAGTTCACCCTCGACGGCGACCAGGCCTTCATGCTCGAGGAAATCTCCTTCGACGTGAGCGAGACCCTTCCTCTGGCCGTGGGTATGGACTCCACCATCACCTACACTGTGCTCCCCGAGGATGCCACAAACAAGAACGTCGTATTCTCCTCTTCCGACGAGAGCGTGGCAACCGTCGACCCCGACGGCACCATCCACGCCTTGGCCGAGGGTATGGCTATCGTCACGGCGCGCTCCGAAATCGGCTTCAAAGTGTTCGAGGCCGAGGCCACGGTTGTGGTGAATGTTATTCCCGAAATCATCAAGGCTCAGCAGATCGACGTAATCTGCCTCACCGAGCCCGACGACGAGGGCAAGTACTATGTGACCGACGAGCTTCAGTTCACCACCGAAATCCTCCCCGCCGACCACACTTACAGCCGTGTGCACTGGACCACCGGCGACGAGAACATCGCCACTGTCGACCAGACCGGCCTTGTGAAGTGCCTCGCCATGGGCGATGTCACCATCCACGCTCACGCCACCGACCACAGCGGTGTGCGCGGTGAGTACAAGCTCCACATCAACCGCAACGTGAGCGTCGAGCGCGTAGAGATCGCTCCCGTAGCAGAGCCTCTCTGCCTCACCCGCGGCGCTTATGCCCTCGATGTGACTTACTTCCCCGCCGACGGCACAATCGGTTCGGTTGAGTGGGAGAGCGACGACGAGACCGTGCTCACCGTGCATCGCGGTGTGGTCACACCCCGTGGCTTCGGCTCGGCCAACATCACCGCTACCTGCCCCGAGACCGGCAGCAAGACCAGCGTAAGCATCACCGTTGATCCGGGTTGGTACATCTGGGATGCCCAGAATAAGTGGAACGGCTGGATTATCACTCAGCCCGGCAACCACTGCGACCCCGACAATCCCGAGGACCGCGACAACGGCGTATGGCACATCAACCTCAAGGTGCCTGCCGTGGGCGGCAAGTGGCGTGCCGACATCAAGTACGACTGCAGCGAGGCCAATCCTATGTACATGTACACCAACAACTACCCGGTGTTCGCAATGCGCATGACCCGCATCGGCAACATGAACTCGACTCTCGATGCCACCACCAAGCCCTTCGGCAATGCCGGCACACCCAACCCCAAGAACGGTATCGACCTCGGCGACGGCACTCAGCTGCTGATCTACAATGTGGCCACACGCCCCAACTACGTGGGTCAGATCGAACTGCCGTTCAGCCTCTTCCAGATCAAGATTGCCGACATCCCCTACGACAAGATTTCGCTCGACAAGCCTTACTACGAAGTGTACTGGATGCGCACATTCAAGAGCGAGGACGAAGCCAAGGCTTTTGCACAGGCTGAAGTTGCCGCCGGAAAATAACCAATCCTAATTATCGCCAACATTACAAATCAATATGAAAAAGTTTTTTTCAATCATATTGTCGGCCGCCACTATCCTCGGAGCAGCTTCCTGCTCCGAGATAGAGGATGGTTGGAGCGACATCGACTCGTGGGAAATCCCCGCACCCACCTACGCCCCCAAGGTGTATACCTTCGATCACCCCTGTATGCTCCACACCGCTGCCGACATCGAATACACCAAGCAGCATCTTGGCCAGCAGCCCTGGGCCGACGCTTACCGGAAACTCCTCACAAGCGGCTACTGCAATGTGAACCACCAACCCCACCCCGAGAAGTACCTTGCTCGCCTCGATGCCACTAACTGGGGCGACGGTGGCGGCCGCTGGGACGACGCAGGTCTCCGCGACGAATACTACCCCGGTATTCACAACAACTACACCAACTTCTTCCGCGACTGCGCCGCAGCATATCAGCTCGCCCTCCAGTGGCAGCTCGGCGGCGATGCTGCCTGTGCACAGGCTGCAATCAATATCCTCACCCAGTGGGCTGAGGTGAACAAAGGTCTGCTTCTTGGCCGCGACAAGTGGAAGGACGATGTGATTGACTCCAACGAGTACCTGATCATGTTCCAGATCCATCAGGCCGCCAATGCCGCCGAGCTCGTGCGCGACTACAACAACTGGGAGTCGACCGAAAGTTTCGGCAAGGTTGTCAACTGGCTCACCACCTACTTCTACCCCTTCTGCTCCAAGTTCATCGCTATGAACAAGGACGACCACTGGTGGATGAACTGGGACCTCGCTTCCATGACCGCGATCCTCTCTATCGGTATTCTTGCCGACGACAATGATATGGTCAACGAAGCCATCCTCCACTTCAAGCAGGGCGAAGGCCCCGGCTGCATCATGCGCAAGGGCGTAATCGACGTGTTCGACGACCCCGACGGCTCCGGCGAGAAACTTGCCCAGGGCAATGAGGCCGGCCGCGACCAGGGTCACAACACACTCTGCGCTGCCATGGTAGGCACATTCTGCCAGATGGCGCTCGGCATCGGTGAAGACCTCTTCTCCTTCGAGGACGGACGCGCCATCGCTTTCGCCCAGTATGTAGCCAAGTACAATATCGTAATCCCCGAACTTGGCACCGACTACAAAACCGAAGGCCTGACCGACGCATCATTCAAGTACCGTGAGTCGTCGATGCCCTTCAAGGAGTACAGCTACAACGGCGGCCTCATGACAGGCATCTCCGGCGCAGGCCGCGGCACCATCCGCCCGGGTTGGGATATCTGGGCCGGCTACTGCAAGAGCCACGGTGTGAAGGCTACCTACGTCACCGAGATTGCAAACCATTTCCGCCCCGACGGCGGCGGCGGTCACTACGGTGGCAACTCCGGCGGTTTCGACCAGCTGGGCTTCTCCACCCTCATGCACCACCGCGAATAATACATCGGCTTGGATGCCGGACTTCGATGCCCGGCATCCAAGCTCTTTAATAAACCAATACACTATCTGTCAACATTTCTACACCTGCTATGAACCGCCTGCTCGCAGCACTCACACTTCTGCTTTCATTAACTCCGGCCGTCGAAGGCCGTATCGTCGACTATCCTGCCGGCCCCGGTGTGGAGACCACCGATGCTTTCGCCGTGCGCGTAAGGCAGGGTGGGGGAGAGTGGATTCCCGTGGCTGTTTACCCCGTGAAGGTGGACCGTGTCGACGGCTCGAAGCACAATGTAGAGATAGCCTCCATGGCCTACTTTGACTTCGACGGCACCGTAGAGGTCGAGGTCACCACAGCCGACGCGCCTGTCGACAGCGCCCGCATCCGTCCTCTTTCCTACCGTATCACGCCCGACTTCGCCCGCGGCAGCCGCACGCTCAGCTTCAGCCTTGAGAAGCCTGCCAACATCTCGGTGGAGGTCAACGGCGATATTTTCCACAATCTGCACCTCTTCGCCAATCCGCTCGACAGCAAGCGCCCCACAGCGAAGGAAATCAAGAAGGGTGCAAAGAATAAAAAACTTCTATACTTCGGGCCGGGCGTGCACACGCTCCCCGGCGATACCATGCGCATTGCTTCCGGCACCAAGGTGTACGTCGACGGCGGCGCAAGGGTATTCGGCCAGTTTATCGCCGACGGTGTGCGTGATGTTCTGTTCTGCGGCCGCGGCGAGGTGCATCCTCGTGGCCGTGGCGAGGGCATCTACATCAAGCGCTCACGCAATATCGACGTAGAAGGCCTGATCGTGACACAGGTGCCTGTGGGGCAGAGCGACTCCGTGCGTGTGACAAACGTTAAGTCGATCAGCAGCTACGGCTGGGGCGACGGCATGAATGTGTTCGCCTCCAACGATGTGACCTACGACAGCGTGTTCTGCCGCAACAGCGACGACTGCTCCACGGTATACGCCACCCGCAAGGGCTTCAAAGGCGGATGCCGCAACATCCTCATGAAGAATTCAACCCTCTGGGCCGACGTGGCGCACCCCATCATGATAGGCCTGCACGGCAGCGCCACCGAAATCGGCGTGGATGCCCCTGCCGATACGATCTCAAATGTAGTATACCGCAACATCGACATCCTCGACCAGCAGGAGATGCAGATCGACTATCAGGGAGTGTTCGGCATCTCGTGCGGCGACAATAATGTGGTGCGCGACATCACCTTCGACAACATCCGCGTGGAAGAGCTCCGGCTGGGCCAGCTCTTCAATATCCGTATTTTCTTCAATAAAAAGTACTGTGCCGCTCCGGGCACCTGTGTGGAGAATGTTCTCTTCAAGGACATTGTCTACAATGGCAATCGCGATGAGCTCTCGATCATCTGCGGCTACGATGAGTCGCGCAAGGTGTCGGGCATCACATTCGACAACCTCGTGATCAACGGGCGTAAAATCTACGACGACATGCCCGGCAAGCCCAAGTGGTACAAGACCTCCGATATGGCTCGTATTTATATAGGCGAACACGTTGAAAACGTAATCTTCAAGTAAATGAAAAAGACCGCAACGCTTCTGGTGGCCTTTCTTGTGGCCCTCGCGGCATCGGCCGCCATCAAACACCCCTCTCTGCTTTTTACACCTCAGCGTGTGGAGGCGGCACTGAAAGCCGCCGGGCGCGACTCCGCCATGGCTGAGGCCCGCGATAAAATCATGGCCGAGGCCGACGTGCAGCTTCAGAAAGGCGATGTACGCCGCCTCGAGTATCCCGCTCTCGCCTATCAGATGACGGGCGACCGCCGCTATGCCGACAAAATCAAGGAAGTGCTCCTTGCCACCTCTAAGGTGAAGTCGTGGGGCGACCGCGAGATGCTTGCCCGCCGCCCGGCATGGCGCAGCGAGCTGCAGATGGCGCATCGTGCTTTTCAGCTTGCCGTGGCCTACGATGCCGTCTACGATATTCTCACGCCCGCTGAGCGCAAGCAGATCGCACGTGGCCTCTACGACCTTGCCGTAGAACCGCTTATCGGCGACTGGATTGACCCCGTGAAGCGCATACACTCACTCAACTCCATGGGACACAACTGGTGGACTTCGTGCGCCGGTATGGGCGGACTGCTCGCCCTCGCCCTCAGCAACGAGCTGCCCGAGGCTGCCGCCGGAGCGCAGGCCGTGGTGGATGTTCTGCCCGAGTGGTTCGACTTCGCCGGCGATGTGATTCAGCACAAGCCCAAGACTTTCGACCGCAAGGGCGGCATGTACGAGAGCATCAACTACGCCAGCTTCGGCACCACCGAGGCGCTGCTTATGCGCATGGCATGGCTCAACTCACACCCCGGAGCCAAGCTCGAGCCTATCGCCCAGATGGAGCAGCTACCGGCATTCTTCGCCCATGTGAGCTATCCGCGCACGGGTATGCTCTATAGCCTCAACTTCGGCGACAGCCACAAGAATGTCACCGGCGAGAGCTCGCTTTTCCTGGCCTATGCCATGGGCGTGGAAGACCCCGTCACGCTCTGGTATGCCCTGCAGCCCGAGCCCGGACAGCACCGCGAGGGCTTCCCGCGCCACTTCCCCATGGGCTTCCTTTATACTCCCGACCTCTCCAAAGCTCCCGCCGAGCCCGCTCTGCCTACCTCGCATCTGTGGGAGGACTTCGGCTGGGCCACCATGCGCGACAGCTGGGATAAGGATGCCACCATGCTTGCCGTGAAGTCGGGCATGACGTGGAACCATGCCCATGCCGATGCCAACTCCTTCATAATATTCCACAAGGGCACCGATATCATAAAGGATGCCGGCAACTGCAGCTACGGCAAGCCCGAGTACCGCAACTACTTCTTCCAGACCGACGCCCACAATGTGGTGAAATTCGACGGTCAGGGTCAGCCCACCCATCAGCAGTACCATGGCACCATGCTGCCGGGCTCGGTGAGTGGCCTGGTCGACGGCGGCAATATCAAGTATGTGCTCGCCGACGGCACCGGCCCTATGTCGCACGTGCTCAACCGCAACTTCCGCCACTTCCTTTGGATTGATAATGTGATATATATCATCGACGACCTCGGCAGCCACCGCCCCGGCCGCTACGAATGGCTGTGGCATCCGGGAGGCGAGGCACGCAAGCGCGGCTTCGACCTTGAGGTCACGGAGGGCAATTCGTCGGTGGCGGTGCGCCCGCTCTATCCGCGCCCGCTGGCCTACAGCAACTTCGTGCACGACTATCCTGAAGACCTCTATTGGGAGACACGCCAAGGCCCCACGGAGGACCTTTCGGGCACGGAGGAGTATTGGTCCTTCATCATGCCTCAGACCACCGACAGGGTTAAGGCTGTCACTGCCGTAATCCTTAAGGATACTCCCGATCAGAAAGAACTGCCTGCCATTGAGCGCCGTGAGGGCAAGGATTGGATAGGCCTGCGCGTGACTTATAAAGGCAAGGTCACCGACATCTACATCAATCAGCTCGCCGATGGCCGGCTCATGCACCTCAACTCCTGGATCGAGGCCGACGGCTGGAATACCGATGCCTATATGCTCGCGGTGAGCTACCCCGAAGGGGCTGCGGCCAAGGATAGCAAGGAGATGTTTATCGGTCACGGAAGCTCTCTGCGCCGTGGCGACGATGTCTACTTCAACTCGCTCTCGAAGCTCAATGTCATCGCCTCCGAGGAGCAGGGTAAAGTCGATGTACAGGCCGCCGGACAGCCTCGAATGAATTTCGCTCTGCGCAGCACTGCCCGCCGTGCTTCGCTCAACGGTGCTTCCGCCGACCCCGTCCGTAAAGGTAATCAACTCGTATTCAAGACCTCTAAGTGATGACGCTACGACCTCTTCTGAGCGCGCTTGCCACAAGCGCGTGCCTGACCCTTGCCGCACAGTCGCTATACCCCGGTGTGGGGAGCGCCGTCCGAACCGTGCCCGATGCTGTGACTGTCGAGGCCGAAGCTTTCGAGCTTGCCGATGTGCGCCTCCTTCCCGGCCGACTGCACGACAATCTCATGCGCGACTCGGCATGGATGGCTTCGATCGATACCCGCCGCCTGCTGCATAGTTTCCGCAACAATGCCGGTGTGTTCGCCGGTCTTGAGGGCGGCTACGAGAGTGTGCCCAAGCTCGGCGGCTGGGAGTCGCTCGACTGCGACCTGCGCGGTCACACCTCGGGGCACCTTCTCTCGGCCTACGCTCTGATGTATTCGGCTACCGGCGATGAGCTTTTCAAGCTCAAGGGCGACAGCCTCGTCGACGGCCTGGCCGAGGTGCAGCAAGCTCTCGGTGGCGGCTATCTCAGTGCCTTCCCCGAAGAGCTGATCAACCGCAATATCCGTGGCAAATCAGTGTGGGCTCCATGGTACACACTCCATAAGATACTCTCCGGGCTCATCGACCAGTACACGCTCACCGGCAATAGCCGCGCACTCGATGTGGCGCGCCGTATGGCCGACTGGGCCTACGGAAAAGTGAGCGGTCTCAGCGAGGAGACCCGCCGACTGATGCTCCGCAATGAGTTCGGCGGTGTCAACGAGGCTTTCTACAATCTCTACTCACTCACCGGCGATGACCGCCATCTGGCGCTGGCGCGCTTCTTCTACCACAACGATGCCATCGACCCGCTCAAGGCTTCATCGACCGATTTCGGCACAAAGCATACCAACACTTTCATACCTAAGGTGATAGCCGAAGCGCGCAACTATGAGATCAACGGCGATGCCGCATCGCGGGCTCTCGCCGAGCATTTCTGGGGCGAGATGACCGGGCACCATTGCTTTGCCACGGGCTCGCTCAGCCAGAAAGAGCACTACTTCGACACTTCCGACATGGCACGCTTCATCAACGGCTACACCGGCGAGACCTGCTGCACCTACAATATGCTCAAGCTCGCACGTCACATCTTCTGCTGGGGAGCCGACCCTGCCGTGGCCGACTGGTATGAGCGTGCGCTTTTCAACCATATCCTCGCACAGCAGGATACCGAGAGTGGCATGGTGTGCTATTTCCTGCCTTTGCTAAGCGGTGCCTACAAGGTCTACAGCACGCCCGAGCAGTCGTTCTGGTGCTGCGTAGGCAGCGGCTTCGAGAGCCATGCCAAATACGCCGAGGGCATATATTATCGCTCGGGCGACCGCCTGTTTGTAAATCTGCTCGCCCCATCTGCCCTCGATTGGAAGGAGCAGGGCGTGAAACTCACGCAGCGCACGTCTTTCCCCGCCGACGGCCACACGAGCATCACCATCGACGAGGCTCCCGGCTCATCGTTCAAGATTTCGCTGCGCTATCCGGCGTGGAGCGGTAAGCCGGTGGTCAAGGTCAACGGCAAGCGTGTGAAGGTGCGCACCTCGCCATCGTCCTACATCGACATCGAGCGGACATGGACGGCCGGTGACAGAATAGAGGCTGAGTTCCCGATGACTCTCGCACTTGAGGGCGTGACCGGCGACAGCTCGCGTGCGGCCGTGCTCTACGGTCCCATCGTCCTGGCCGGAGACCTCGGCACAGAGGGCATGGCGGGATGCGCGCCTTTCTCCGACCCCACCGTGCGCAACGACTACTATACTTACGATTATAAGATCCCCGAAGGACTTAAGACGAACCTCACTCTCGACCGTACCGACATCGGCAAGTCTTTGAAGCGTGTCGACGGCAAGCTCGAGTTCGTCAGTGACGAGGGCGATGTACTCCGCCCGCTCTTCGACACTCACCGCCGCCGCTACGTGGTGTACTGGAAAATCAACGACGCAAAATGAAATCAATCCATCACCTTATATGCACCGCCGCTATGGCGCTGACATTCGCACTGCCGCTGTGCGCCCGTGAATTCGTGCACCCGGGAATGTCCTACACCGACGAGGATCTCAACCGCATGAGAACTAAAATTGCAGCTAAGGCAGAGCCTTACTACAGCACATTCCTGGCACTGCAGTCGAGCCCTTACTCACAAGTGACCGGCAGCGACTTCGCGCCTGTCGAGGCTATCGGCGAGGGTAAGTTCAACGGTACCGTCGGCCTCGACGGCAGGCGTGTGCACGATCTGGCTCTTCTCTATCGTCTGACCGGCGATGAGCGATATGCCGATGAGGCAGTGGCCCGTCTGCGGCGCTACTCGAGCCTGCGCAACTGCAGCGCCCGCGGCACCGCTCCTCTCGACAATGGCAAGATTTATCTCATGCTCGAGGGTGCGGAGCTCCTGCGCGACTACGAAGGCTGGGAGGCCGACGACCGCCGCGCCTTTGCCGAAATGCTCGTCTATCCCGGCTATAGCGACAGCGCCTTCCCCGAAGGAGCCCGCGACGGCTACGACGACAGCCGCAACGGCATCACATTCTACTGGAATATCTACAACTTCGACACCGGCCGCTGGGGCAATCAGGGGCTTTTCGCCGCAAGAGCGATGATGGCCATGGGTATTTTCCTTGATAATGAGAAAATCTACGACCGTGCGCTCAACTATCTCACAGGCAATTATGCCCGACACGATGATATTCCCTACTCGACCCTCATGCCTCGGCGCACATCGCTGCGCTCGCAGAGCGAATATCTTTCCGACTATGCCGTGACATGGTTCGACAGCGGTGTGCAGTTTATCTCCGACGAAGCGCTGCAGTACTATATCTATCCCAACGGCCAAAGCCAGGAAGCCTGTCGCGACCAAGGTCATGCAATGGTGGGTGTGGGGCTCTACACCGACCTTGCCGAGATGGCAAAGACACAGGGCGACGACCTCTATGGAGCCCTCGACTGCCGCATCCTTCTCGGCCTTGAGTATGCCTGCCGTTACAATCTTTCCTACGCCCTCGGCACGCCCTGGGAGCCGTCGGGCTACAGCGCGTCGGCATCGGCTGTCAGCTTCGATGCCGGCAATTTCCTGCGCACCGACTCCCGCTCTCAGCGCTGGAGCTCTATCGCGCCATCGCCCGAAGGGCGTGAGACGGCCTTTGCCAACGTCCGCTTCCTCATCCAGGCGCTGCACCACTACAAGAATGTGCCCGGCATGGCTCCCGAGCGCTACCATTGGCTCGAGGAGGCGGTGAAGCACACCATAGGCTCCGGCATAGAGAACTGGGGTGCGCAGAACCATCACTATGAGTGGAAGGGCTGGGGCACGCTCACCAAATATTCCGACGGAGTCACCACGGAGGTGGCAGACCCGGTGTGTGCCGATTCTCCCGAGAGCATAGTCTACCATACACTCAGCGGCAGCACTTGCCCCGGCACACCCACCCGCAGAGGAATATATATAAGAACAATCAATAACAAATCTGCTGAAACCATACTGTACAAACCATGAAATATATATCCATTCTTGCAATACTCTTAGCCTCCGCCATGTCGGCGTCGGCCGGCGAAGCACTCCGGCTCAAATCTCCCGACGGGCGAAACGAGATTGTATTCACTAAACCCGGCAAAGAGCTCACATACACTATCCTTCGCGACGGTGCTGAGCTGATACGCCCCTCGCGAGCCGGCCTCGACATAGACAACCGTGTGTGGGAGATGGCTCTTGGCAAGCGCGACCTCGTGCAGCCTGATTGCTGGATGGATCTGCTCACGGTCGACAGTGTGAGCTACGGCGCACCCGTCGACACTGTGTGGCACCCGCTGTATGGTGAGCGCTCCACCGTGCGCGACCGCTATAACCAAGCCACCTTGCATCTCTCTCGCAAGGATAAGAGCCGCTATCGCTTCGACGTGCAGGTGCGCGCCTACGACGAAGGTGCCGCTTTCCGCTACTTCTTCCCCGAGCACCCCGATGCGATTTTCCATAAAGTGAGCGCCGACCTCACCGACTACACCTTCCCCGAAGGTACTATGGCCTGGAGCGAGCAGTGGGCGCAGTCCTTCTTCGATTACACTCTTGTCGACAGCATCACGCGCCCGGTGGAGCGCGCTCTCACTCTCGAGCTTCCTTCGGGGCAGTGGGTGGCACTGCTCGATGCCGATGTCGACGACTGGTGCCTCACCAAGCTGCAGGCACGCCCGGGCAAGGAGGGCACACTGTCGTCGGTGATGTATTCGCCCGTAGATATTGTCACCTACTATGCCACCCCTTGGAAGATAGTGATGACTGCCGATTCGCCCACACAACTGCTGGCCAACAACGACATCGTGCAGAACCTCAACCCGCACAGCGAGGGCGATTTCTTCTGGGTGAAGCCCGGCAAGATCATGCGCTCGCCGATATCAACGGAGATGGGTCTGCGCACCATCGACTTCTGCGCCGAGCACAATATCCCCTACATGCTCTATGACTGGCAGTGGTATATGCCCTGTACCAGCCACGACGGCGATGCCACCAAGGTTGTCGACAAGGTGGACATGCAGCGTGTGATAGAGCACGGCAAGGAAAAAGGCGTGGGCGTGTGGCTCTACGTGAACCAGCATGCCCTCATGAAGCAGATGGATGAGCTCTTCCCCTTGCTTGAGCAGTGGGGTGTGGCGGGTGTGAAATCGGGCTTCGTACAGTATGCCTCGCACCGCTGGGCCGTGTGGCTGCACGACATGGTGCGCAAGGCTGCCGACAGCCATCTTATGATGAATATTCACGATGAGTTCCGTCCTTCCGGTTTTTCGCGTACTTTCCCCAATCTGCTCACGCAGGAGGGTATATGCGGCAATGAGGAGTTCCCCGATGCGACCCACAATGTGACTCTTCCCTTCACCCGTATGCTCAACGGTGCGGCCGACTACACCATCTGCTACTACGACAAGCGCCTGCGCAACACCCACGCGCATCAGCTTGCAGCATCGCTCGTGTTCTACAGCCCGCTCCAGACAATTTTCTGGTACGACAACCCCACCATGTACGGCGGTGAACCGGAAGTGAAGTGGTTCGAGGACCTTGAGACAACCTTCGACGACACACGCGTGCTCGACGGCTACCCCGGCCGCAACATTGCCATCGCGCGCCGCAAGGGCGATGTATGGTGGGCCGCAGCCATGACCAACAACGATGCCCGCAAGCAGACGCTCGACCTTTCGTTTCTCGAGCCCGGCAGGAAGTACATGGCCGAAATCTACACCGACGGCGATGAGAGCACCGGCACTCGGACCAAGGTGAAGATAGAGCGCCGCAAGGTAAAGGCCGGCGACAAGCTCTCGTTCGACCTCGCTCCTCGCGGTGGTGTGGCCGCCAGATTTACTCTTATCTGATTCTGTTGAGTGGTGCAAATCCCCGATACGTATATATAGGTGAAAAACCAAAGAATGATTATGAAGAAACTGTTGACCATACTCACACTCTGTGCAGCACCGGCAGCGATGGCCGCCGGCAGCGCTCCGCTTGTGTCGAACCCCGCCAACCTCAGCTCGGGTCAGTATGTCAACCCTGTGATACATGCCGACTACTCCGACCCCGACGTGGTGGCTGCTCCCGATGGCAAGACTTTCTATATGACGGCCTCGAGCTTCCAGTGTGCGCCGGGTCTGCCGATACTTAAGTCGGAAGATCTCGTCAACTGGACTCTCGTCAACCATGCCATCGATGCCGTGCCCCCGACCGACTTCTATGCCGCTGCACCGCGCCATGGCAAGGGTGTGTGGGCTCCGTGTATAAAGTATCACGGCGGCGAGTACTTCATCTATTGGGGCGATCCCGATTTCGGTATCTTCATGGTCAAGACCGACAACCCCGAAGGGCGATGGAGCGAGCCCGTGCTCGTCAAGGCCGGAAAGGGTATGATTGACCCCACCCCACTGTGGGATGCCGACGGCAAAGCCTACCTGGCAAATGCCTGGGCTGCATCGCGCGCAGGGTTCAACAGCATAATCACCATCAGCGAGATGAGTCCCGACGGCACAAAGCTGATCAGCAAACCGCGTGTGGTATTCGACGGTAACGACGGTGTGAACCACACCATAGAAGGACCGAAGCTCTATCGCCGTGGCGATTTCTACTATATCCTCGCCCCCGCCGGAGGTGTGGTCGATGGCTGGCAGCTTGCTCTCCGCTCGCGCAACATCTACGGCCCCTACGAAGCCCGCATCGTCATGGCTCAGGGAGCATCGCCCTTCAACGGCCCTCATCAAGGCGCGTGGGTCACTACCGCCGAGGGCGACGACTGGTTTGTCCACTTTCAGGATAAAGGCGCCTATGGTCGCGTGATACATCTCAACCCCATGGAGTGGCGTGAGGACTGGCCCGTGATAGGCCTTGATAAAGACGGCGACGGCTGCGGCGATGCCGTGGTAAAAGGCAGCCGGCCACGCAAGGCTCCCGCACCGGCTATGGCTAAGGATCTATCGCCTCTTTTCCAGTGGCATGCCAACTATGCCGATTTCTTCGGCTTCCCCACCGCCGACGCTATGATGCGTGTCTATGGCCATATCGTCAGCCCCGGTTTCGTGAACCTGTGGGAGGTACCCAACCTCTGGCTCGCCAAGTTCCCGGCTGAAGAATTTACGGTGACATCCCGGCTGAGGGTGTCGGCCAAATCCACTTCCGAGGGCGTGTCGTCGGGCATGGTGGTGATGGGCTGGGACTACTGCCGCTTCGGTTTTGAGAAGAGTGGCGACAATTTTGTCCTTCGCCTGATTACCTGCACCGATGCCGAGCAGGGTGGGGCGGAGCATAGCACCGAAATAGCCACGTTGAAGCCCTCGCGAGTATATGCGGCCGGTCTGTATCCCAATCTCGAGCTCGACGTATGGCTCAGACTTACTGTCGGCAAAGGTGGCGTATGCCGTTTTGCCTATAGCACCGATGGCCGGAAGTTTACCACCGCGCCTCAATCGTTCACTGCCCGTGCCGGCAAGTGGATCGGAGCCAAATATGGCTTTTACTCCATAACTCCGGCCGGAGTAAGCGAGCGAGGATGGCTCGATGTGATTGATATTGAAGTAAAATAACAAGGTATATAAAGTATATTAAAACAATGCGATTCTCACGATTATCCGCTCTTTCGTTTGGCATACTCATGCTTGCCGCTTCCTGTGGCAACACCGCAAGGGAGGCTCTCGATGTCGACGGAGCTTTATCATACTGCAGCCGTCAGGTGCACCGCTCACTCGATGAGCTGCGCACCGATAGCATCGACTATTCGATGATGCCCCGCAACATTGCATCCGATGCTTCTGTCTGGCATTGCCGGAAGGCCACTCCCGACGAGTGGTGCGCCGGTTTCTGGCCGGGCGTGCTGTGGTATGAGTACGAGAACTCGCACGACGAGATTGTAAGGGAAGAGGCCGAGCAGTTCTCCGCCAGCCTTGAGTATCTGTCGCAGCGCCCGATATTCGACCACGACCTCGGATTTATCATGCTGTGCAGCTACGGCAATGCGTACAGGCTTACACAGAACCCGCACTTCAAGGATGTGCTCCTGGCTTCTGCCGACTCTCTTGCCACACTCTACAACCCCCACGTGGGCACCCTGCTTTCGTGGCCGCGCAATGTGGAGATGTTCGGAGGCCACAACACTATCATGGACAACATGATCAACCTCGAGCTCCTCTTCTGGGCCGCCCGCAACGGTGGCGACCACCGCCTCTACGACATAGCCGTGAAGCACGCCGAGACGACTATGGAGCACCACTTCCGCCCCGACTACTCCTGCTACCATGTGGCTGTCTACGACCCAGAGAGCGGCGACTTCCTCCGTGGTGTCACTCATCAGGGCTACTCCGACAGCTCCATGTGGGCCCGTGGTCAGTCGTGGGCGATATATGGCTACACCATGGTATACCGCGAGACAAAAGACCCGCGCTTCCTCGACTTTGCCTGCAAGGTCACCGATGTCTACCTCAAGCGACTCCCCGACGACTATGTGCCGTATTGGGACTTCGACGACCCCGCAATCCCCAATGCTCCTCGCGATGCTTCTGCAGCATGCGTTGTGGCATCGGCTCTGCTCGAGCTTCAGGCTTATTGCCCCGCGGAGAAGGCCCGCACATACAAGGATGCGGCTCTCAAGATGCTCTCGTCGCTCAGCTCCGACAAATACCTTTCCGGCGAGAAGCGCCCCTCATTCCTCGACCACTCCACCGGGCACCATCCCGCGGGCTCCGAAATTGATGCCTCCATCATCTACTCCGACTATTATTATATAGAGGCTCTCACACGGTTCAAGCGCCTTGAGCGCAATAACGATGCCCTCGCTTCGTTATAAAGGCAAAACCGTTCAACTATATTGTGATGAAAAACTTGTATTTGCCTTCCGCCCTCTGCCTCCTCGCCCTGTCGTGTACACCGACGCGCCCTTCGCTCGAAGTTGAGGTAAGCAACAGCGGCGATGTAGCCGCCGTGCAGACCGTGGAGCTCGACGCCCGCGCCGTGCTCGACCGCCTCGGTGCCGCACACTGCATAGTCCTCGACCCTTCCGGCGCTGAGATACCCTCGCAGATTACACACGACAGCCTTCTTATCTTCACAGCCGAAGCAGCTCCCGGAGCTACGCTGTCCTACACCGTCGAAGCAGCCGATTCGGCGGCAGTGTATCCGGCCGTAGTGTCGGGGCGCATTTACCCCGAGCGTGCCGACGATATTGCGTGGGAGAACGAGACATCGGGCTTCCGCCTCTACGGACCCACCACACAAGCTCGTGGCGAGCGTGCGTTTGGCTACGACCTCTTCTTCAAGCACGCCACCCCCGACCCAATCCTCGAGACCCTCTATGGCGTGGAGACCGACCCCGCCACCTGGGCTAAGGTCGACTCCCTCCGCGACATCGACCCTGCACTTGCCGAAGAGTATATAGCATCTTTCTCGTATCATATCGACCACGGTCTGGGAATGGATTGCTACGCCGTAGGCCCCACGCTTGGTGCCGGTGTTGCCGTGCCGGTTGATGCCGACACCCTTTGCTACGCATGGTGCTACAGCGATGCACGCGTGCTCGACAATGGCCCCGTGCGATTTACTGTTGATCTTACGTTCGCCCCGCGCACAGTAGGCACCGATACTGCCGTAGTGGAGACACGCCGCATCTCCCTCGACAGTCGCGCCCCCCTCAACCACACCAAAGTTCACTACAGCGGCCTTAGCGCGCCGCGCACCATCGCAATGGGATTTCCGCGCCGCGACGATAGCGGGGCTGTGCTCAACCCCGATGGCGTGATATCCTACGCCGATCCCACGCAAGGCCCCGACAATGGCAAGGCATATCTCGGCCTCGTCCTTCCCGCCGGCTTCGAGCGCGTGGCCGAGGCCGACGGACACATCCTCGGCTACACCACTCTCGCACCTGCCGACACACTCGACTACTACTGGGGCTTCGTGTGGAATGCCAACGAGCCCGACATCACGGTCGAGAACCACGCCGCGCGCCTTGCCAAGCGTGGCGCACTCGAGTGGAAGCTCAAGTAATTCAAGCACATTAAACTAAAGTTTATGGAGCGATTGCTTTTACTTGCGTTTGTGTTGCTGCTAACATCGTGTAATAGCGATTATTTATCCTTGTCGAATCATGCTAAGGATAACTATAAATTAAGGTCTGCCGAAGATGCAATTGCGTTGGCTGATTCTTTTGTGAATCAATTGGGTTTAGTGAGTGCTGCTACGTCAGATTCAGAATTAGTTTATGTATTCGGAAATGACTCAAGAAGCTCAGAAGACACATTAATATATGTTGTTGAGTATTCCGATAATAACGGATATACCTTGGTGTCGGCAGCAAAGAGAGGCGAGCCCATATTGGCTTTTGTTGAAGATGAATCATTTGAATTGGATGATTTAATGAAAAACGAAAGTTTCAACTTTTTTTTTGAACGAGCCAAGGAATATGTTTCAATGAATTTGGCAGATAGTATACATATTACTCTACCACCGTTGCGACCTCAATCTTATACAATTGTCAATGATGCACCGGCCAAACTTACTACCAAGTGGGGACAACATTACCCGGAAGGTTTGTTTTGCCCCAATGGTGTATCAGGATGTGTACAGACGGCAGAGGCAATGATTCTATCTTACTTTGCAGAACCGAGGGAATTAAAGTTGACGTATCCTGATAGAGACAGGGATATGGTTTATTTGGACTGGGAAGATATAAATAAACATAAGGAATCCATTCCTCTTTCCACCGAATATTTTATTAATTCACATTTGAATTATTGCGAAGCGCCGCAATGGCACCATGCTCAGCTTGCGTATCTTTGCCGACAGTTAGGGGCTATGAATCGCGCTGACTACTCCAATCCAAAGGTCACAGGTTCTGCCATCGAGTATGCCTTATTGTCTTTGCAGGAATTGCTGCCTCAAAGACATGTAGGCTCTTTAACGCCTTTTGATGAATCTCAGTACAGTTCACTTATCAAGGATTTGAAAAGTGGAGGTATAGCGATTGTCGGAGGTGCTTCTGCAGAAGATAATACAGGACGACATGCATGGGTATGTGATGGAGGACGGGAATATATCCGACATACAGGGCTTTTATTAGCCGACGGAACAGAACGAGTCGATTATTCATATTATTTTCATTTCAATTGGGGCTACTGCGGCAGCTTCAACGGGTATTTTTACGGAGGGGTTTTTGACACCTCCAAAGCACAGCAGGAGAGCCAACTTCCGGATATATACTCGTCTCGGACTGATTATAAGTATAACGTTAAATATAGAATTGTAAAATGAAGCGCGTCTTGATATTATGCACATTGCTCATAGGCCTTCTGTCATGTAGTGAAGGTAATGACGCCCCCGAAGTGGAAAAAATCGAAAAGAAACAGATTGAACTTTCTGCCGATGAACTTGAGTATGCGCGAAATAATTCTGAATTTGGAGTGAACTTGTTTCAGGAATTATGCTCGCAGTCGCCGCTTGATGAGAACATATCTGTATCGCCTTTGGGCGTTTCTTTGGCATTGACTATTTTATCGAATAATTGCGACGACGAAAGCGTCGGTCGTGTTGGTAAAGTCGTTGGTTTCAGTAATCTGGAAGTTGCCAATTCCTATGCACAAAAGTTGACATACGGACTCGAAGATGTCGATAGGACTCTCGCATTGGGATGCCATAGCGCCGTGTGGTTCAATAGTGCCTATGAAACCAACCCCGCATATATCCGGACATTGGAAAATGTATTTCAGGCCGATATATATCGTGAGTCTTTTGCATTGCACTCCGACGATGTCAATCAGCAAATAAATCAATGGATTGCAAATAAAACGAAAGGCTCCATAAATGAAATTGACATAAAGCTCACCCCGATTCAATATCTTGCTTATGTCAATGCTCTATACTTTAAAGGAGGATGGGAAGCCCCGTTCTCCAAGGACGAGACTGAAAAAAAAGATTTTAACGGCTTCGCCGGCAGGAGTAAAGTGGATATGATGCACCGTTGTGACGACATGTATTATGTCGAAGGTGAAATGTGTAAGTCCGTAATTTTGGATTTTGGCTTGAGTGCTTTCAGTGCTCGTATTATTTTACCCAATGAAGGAGTCGATTGTACAGAAGTCAAGAAATTAATAACGGATGCCGACAGAAGAGGGGCTTACTATACCGTAGATTTGAATATGCCTGCCTTTACGTGTGCTCAGCATGATTCAATGAATTTATCTGAAGTCTTGAAAAATATGTGTCTGGATATTTCATTGCTTAGAATGAAGGATGACGTAGATATGGCCGGTAATACTCTTTTCCAAAAGAATTACCTCAAGGTTACGGAAGATGGAGCCGACTTTTCATCGGTAACATTTGGCGATATTGCTACTGCGCCGGGAACATTGCCGGAAATGAAGTATTTGGATGTAAACAGACCTTTTATTTTCTTGATACAAGAAAACTCGACGAAAGCTGTTTTATTTGCGGGATTAATCGGGATTATCAATTAGTGCTCGGGCTCAAATAAAATCTGCTTTAGAACATATCCGGGGAGCGAAGTTTTTCGCTCCCTTTTTCGTATTTTTGCCGCACAGTTGACCTTAACACTATACTATGAGCACACACAAAAGACTTCTTCTTGGCGACGAGGCACTTGCCCTCGGAGCCATCAATGCCGGTCTTTCGGGCGCATACGCCTATCCGGGAACACCTTCCACCGAAATTCTGGAGTTCGTCCAGGCTTCGACAGTGGCGAAAGATCGAGGCATACACTCGCATTGGTCGTCGAACGAAAAGACAGCCATGGAGGAGGCTCTCGGAATGTCGTTCTGCGGCAAAAGGGCCATGGTGTCGATGAAGCATGTTGGGCTCAATGTGGCAGCCGATCCCTTTGTGAACTCCGCGATGACGGGTGCCAACGGCGGTCTGCTTGTGATATCGGCCGACGACCCTTCGATGCACTCTTCGCAGAATGAGCAGGATTCACGTTTCTACGCTTCATTTGCAATAATCCCCGCACTGGAGCCTTCCGACCAGCAGGAGGCCTACGATATGGCACGCTACGGCTTCGAGCTCTCCGAGAGCCTTCGCATCCCGGTGATGGTGCGCATGGTCACCCGCCTGGCACATTCGCGAGCCGTGGTGGCTGCTTCGTGCGAGCCGCTGCCCGAGCGGGAGCTTTCCTATCCTGAAAATCCACGGCAGTGGGTACTTATGCCCGGCAATTCGCGCGTGCGCTACCGCAGCCTGCTCGCCGACCGCGAGAAGATGGAGGAAGCCTCCGAGGCTTCGCCCTTCAACCGCTATACGCCGGGGCGCGACCGCCGTATCGGTATTCTGGCTTCGGGTATAGCCGCCAACTATGTGGCCGAGTGCTTCGGCGGCGATTGCCCCTTCGCTGTCCTTAAGATATCGCAGTACCCCCTGCCACGCCGCATGGTGGCCCGTCTGGCCGATGAGTGCGACGCCATCCTCGTGGCCGAGGAAGGTCAGCCTGTGATCGAGAGCGCGCTCCGCGGTGTGCTCGACCGTGGTGTGAAGGTATACGGTAAGCTCGACGGCATCCTGCCGCTTACCGGCGAACTCACCCCCGACAGCATCGCCGAAGGCGTGGCGCGCCTCTTCCCCGAGTTGCGCACGAGCCTTGTGCGCACTGCCGCCGAACCTCATCCTATAGTGGTACCCCGTCCGCCGGCCCTGTGCCAGGGTTGCGGCCACCGCGACGTGTATGCAGCCCTCAATGCCGCACTCGCCGACTTCGAGAGCCCCAAGGTATTCGGCGACATAGGTTGCTACACTCTCGGTTTCCTCGCTCCGTTCAACGCTCTCGACACTACCGTCGATATGGGAGCTTCCATCACCATGGCCAAAGGAGCCGCCGATGCCGGTCAGCACCCGGCAGTGGCGATAATCGGAGATTCCACATTCACGCACTCAGGCATGACTGGCCTGCTTGATGCCGTCAACGAAAACTCGCCTGTCACGGTGATTATTTCCGACAACCTTACTACCGGCATGACCGGCGGCCAGGACTCCCAGGGCACCGGTAAGCTCGAAGATATATGCCTCGGCCTCGGTGTCGATCGGGCTCACTTGCATACTATCGACGCCCATCCGCGCAAGTTTGAGGAGATGAAGGCTCTCTTCGCCTCGGAGTTTGCCTATCGGGGCCTTTCGGTGATAGTCACACGCCGCGAGTGCATCCAGACGGCGCGCCGCCACAAGTAATCCACATTCTCAAACGAAACAAACACAGACCATGAAATCAGATATAATACTGGCCGGTGTCGGAGGCCAGGGTATTCTCTCCATTGCCACGATTCTCGGAGCCGCGGCGCTCGCCGACAATCTCTACCTCAAGCAGGCCGAGGTGCATGGCATGAGCCAGCGTGGCGGCGATGTGATGTCGTGCCTCCGCTTGAGCTCGCAGCCGATTGCATCCGATCTTATCCCACAGGGTGGAGCCGACCTCATTGTCTCGCTTGAGCCTATGGAGGCTCTGCGCTATGTGCAGTGGCTTTCGCCCCGGGGATGCATCGTGACCAACACGGTGCCGTTCGTCAATATACCCAACTATCCTGCCGAGGCCGACCTTGCGGCAGCTCTCGAAGGCTACGGCAATGTGGTGTCGTTCGATATGGATGCCATGGCCAAGGAAGTGGCATCGGCTCGGGCGTCGAATATGGTGCTTTTAGGCGCAGCGTCGCCATTCATCGACCTGTCGGCCGAGAAGATAGAGCAGGGCATACGCCGCGTGTTCGCGCCCAAGGGCGAAGCCGTGGTAGAGAGTAATCTTGCCGCCTTCCGTGCAGGGCGGGCATACGCTACAGAACTCAAAAAATAGAGCCATGCGTCCTATATCAGAAGACATCCTCCGCAAGGAGATGGAGGATATGTATATCGCCGATATATCTTCGGCTACGATACGCCAGATACTGTCGCTGGCAGTGCGGCTTGAGGAGCACCTCGGCGAGCCTGTGGTACACCTCGAGATGGGTAATCCGGGCTTGCCCGCATCGGGCATAGGCATAGAGGCCGAGCGCCGGGCTCTGAGCTGCGGCATAGCCAATCAATACCCCAACATCGCCGGCATACCCGAGCTGAAGGCCAATGGCAGTGAGTTCCTCAAGGCTTTTCTCGACATTGATATCCCCGGCCGCTGCATAGTGCCCACTGTGGGCTCGATGCAGGGCACATTCACCATGTTTCTGCTCATGGGGCAGAGGATGCCGGGCAAGGATACCATCCTCTTTCTCGACCCCGGTTTCCCGGCCCAGCACAATCAGGTAAAGCTCCTTGGTCTTAAGCAGGAATCGCTTGACCTCTACGATTGCCGCGGCGAAGCTCTGGAGGCTCGTCTTGAGGCTATTCTCTCCAAGGGAAACATCACCGCCATCACCTACAGCACCCCCAACAACCCGGCATGGGTGAATATCACCGATACCGAGTACCGCATCCTCGCCCGCATGGCCGAGAAGTACGACGTGATAATCATGGAAGACCTTGCTTACCTCGGCATGGACTTCCGCACCCGCTACGGTGTGCCATTCAAGGCTCCCTTTATCCCCACCATCGCGCGCTACACCGACCGCTACGTGCTTTTTGTGTCGGCTTCCAAGATTTTCAGCTATGCCGGCCAGCGCATCGCCATGGTGTGCATCAGCCCCGCAGTCTACGACCGTAAGTACGACTTCCTCGACAGTTTCTACGACATGCCCGCTTTCGGCGACGCTTATATCTTCGGCGTGCTCTACTGCGCTTCTTCGGGCACGGCCCACTCAGCGCAATATGCCTTTGCGGAGATGCTAAAGGCGGCCACGGAGGGACGTCTCGACTTCGTGAAGGAGTCTCAGGAGTACGGACGCCGGGCGGCGATTGCCAAGAAGCTCTTCACCGACAACGGATTTCAGATTCTCTACGACCACGACGACGGGTGCCCTATTTCCGACGGCTTCTTCTTCACCGTGGCCTACCCCGGCTTCAGCGGCAGCCGCCTCCAGCAGGAACTCCTGCGCTATGGCGTGTCGACGATTTCGCTTCCGTCGACAGGCAGCCGGCAGGAAGGTCTGCGCGTGTGCGTGTCGCTTCTCTCCGACCCCGCTACTTTCGATCGCCTCGGCGAGCGTCTTGCGGCTTTTCACCACGATTACCCTCTGAATTGATATGCTGAAAACAGTATCGGCCGACGAGGCTGTAAAACTCATAAAAAGCGGCGACCACGTCTACATCCAGGGCAGCACCTCGGTGCCGGAGACTCTTGTGGCCGCCATGACACGTCGCGGGCATGAGTTGCGCGATGTCACCCTCTACTCAGGTTTCTCCGTAAGCCGGGCCGAGGCTCCCTACTGCAGCCCTGAGTTCAAGGACTCCTTCCTTGTGGACACGTGCTTTGTGTCGAACAATGTGCGGCGTTGGATTGCCGAGGGCTACGGAGCCACCACTCCACGCTTCCTCGGCGAAGTGCCGGCGCTTTTCCGCGACGGCACCTGGCCCGTCGATGTGGTGCTCCTCAACTGCTCCATGCCCAATGATGAGGGCTATGTGAGCTATGGTGTCTCCGCCGACCTTGCCACCTCGGCCACCGAGTGCGCGCGCGTAATCATAGCGCAGCTCAATCCGCACATGCCCTTCAGCTACGGCGATCCGGTGGTGCATCTCTCGCGCATAGATGCCGCTGTCCTTGTCGATGACCCTCTCGTGGAGGTGCCGACTCCCGAGCCCGGCCCTGCGGAGACGGCCATAGGCAACGCCATCGCCGAACTTATCCCCGACGGTGCCACGCTTCAGATTGGAGTCGGCGGCATCCCTAATGCCGTGATACGCGCTCTGAGGCATCACAAGCACCTCGGACTCCACACCGAAGCCATGACCGACGGCGTGCTGCCGCTTATAGAGAGCGGTGTGATCGACAACTCCATGAAGCGTGTGCTCCCGGGCCATTCGGTGGCCTGCCTTGCCCTGGGCTCGAAGAACCTCTACCGCCTGATGGACTACAACAAAGAGATGATATTCAAAGACGTGGCATGGACCAACGACCCATTCATCATCGCTCAAAATCCCAAGGTGATGGCTATCAACTCGTGCCTTGAGATAGACCTCACAGGCCAGATTTGCGCCGACTCGATAGGTACGCGCATATTCTCGGGCGTTGGCGGGCAGCACGATTTCGTCTACGGAGCCTCGCGCAGCGAGGGCGGCCTGTCGTTCCTCGCCATGACATCGACCACAAGCAAGGGGATTGGCAAGATCAAGCCCGTGCTGACAGCCGGTGCCGGTGTGGTCACCACACGCTTCCAGTCGAACTACGTAGTCACCGAGCACGGTGCGGTAAATCTCCGCGGCAAAAGTCTGCCCGAGCGTGCCAAGCTCCTCATTTCAATTGCCAATCCTGCCGACCGCGAGGCCCTCGACCGCGCCGCCTTCGAGCGCTTCGGCTATTCTTACTCACGCCTGAATAAACAATGACAAATACAGTTAAACGCCACGCGCGCATCGATGCAGCCGATGTGCTGCGTGGTTTTGCAGTACTCGCTATCATTCTCCTCCATTCTATAGAGCACTTCAATTTCTACGATTTTCCCGACCCTGCCACCCGTGGCAGCGGTCTTGCCATGCTTGACCGCGCTATCTGGGACGGCCTTTTCTTTGCTTTCGGCGGAAAAGCCTACGCCATATTCGCGCTGCTCTTCGGCTTCAGCTTCTTCATCCAGCACGACAATCACCGGATGCGCGGCTACGATTTCCGGGCACGCTTCGCCTGGCGATTGGTGCTTCTCTTCCTTGTCGGTCAGCTCAACGCTGCCTTCTTTACCGCAGAGGTGCTTGTGCTCTATGCCCTTGTGGGCTTCGTCCTGATTGCCGTCTGCCGCTTCTCCGACCGCGTGGTGCTCACTCTTGCCGCCATCTGCCTGCTGCAGCCGATATTTGTGTGGCACATCATAGCTTCGGTAGTCGTACCGGGCTACGAGCTGCCTTCGCTCGGAACCGGTGCCATGTGGCAGGCCACATTTGCCGTGCAGAGCACCGGCACCTTCTGGGAGACTGTCAAGGTCAACTTGTGGGAAGGCCAGCTCGCCTCGCTCGGCTGGGCTTGGGAGCACGGACGTGTGTTCCAGACCGCCGCGCTCTTCATGCTCGGCATGGTGATAGGTCGTCGCGGTTGGTTCAAGGCTGAGTACCTGCCTTGCTGGGGACGCGTGCTTGCCGTAGCCCTGATATGCTACTTCCCCCTCAACGAAATCAATGCCATCGTGCCGCAGTACGTGACAAATCCCAACACTCTCACGCCGCTGTCGCAGCTCCTTTCGTCGCTCACCAACTTCTGCTTCATGCTCGTGCTTGTGAGCGGAGTGCTCTTCGGCTACTACCGCACACAAAGGGTAGGGCGCTGGCTCGCGCTGCTCATCCCATACGGCAGGCTTAGTATGACCAATTATGTGACTCAAGGCATCATAGGCTCCGCACTGTTCTATCACTGGGGCCTTTACCTTCGTCTTGGCATCGCTGAGAGTCTGTGTGTGGGCATCGCGATATTCCTTGTTCAGTACGCCGCATGCCGGCTTTGGACTCGCCGCTACTCCCACGGGCCGCTTGAATACCTCTGGAAGAAAGCCACCTACATAGGCTTTCGGCCGGCGGCGAAGCAGTGAGGTGCTTGCAGGAGTCGAAAAAAAACTATAATTTCGCATTGGTAAAGGGTCAACACCATCCTTTACAATCTTTCTATGGCTCAATTAGTACTTTACCGATGCAAGAATTGCGGCTATGAGGTGGCTTCCGAACCCTACGGGCACTTCGCTACGATGCAGGGTGAGTTCTACAATTTCCGCTGCTACTCCTGCCGTGAAATTGTAGTGTTTTCGGCTCTCGAGCTCGCTAAAGCGAATAAGGATATTTTAAAGTGTCCTGATTGTGGTGGCCAAGAGTTGGCTTGCTGGAGTCCGCTCAATGGCAAATGCCCCAAGTGCGACGGCGAACTTGAGCAAGAGCAAGGATATGCGATGATGGTGGATTGACAAGCGTGCTATGGTTGTGAATAAATCGCTTACAGACTATATCGAAGCTCGTATTCTACCTCTCTACGACGGCTTTGATGCCGCGCACAGGCGCGACCACGCGGCGATGGTGATAGCCCAAAGCATGACTATAGCCGCCGGGCTCGATGTAGACCTTGATATGGTCTACGCAGTGGCAGCATACCACGACACGGGTCTGACTGCCGACCGGGCGTCGCATCATCTCGCATCGGGAAAGATTGTGCGCGATGACGTGCGGCTCCGCGATTGGTTCGGTGATGAGCAGATAGAGACGATAGCTCAGGCTTGTGAGGATCATCGCGCATCGTCGGACCATGAGCCCCGAAGCATCTATGGTAAGATTGTAGCGGAAGCCGACCGATTTATCGACCCCGACAAAATCATACTGCGCACGGTGCAGTATGGGCTCGCCAATTTCCCCGACCTCAACAAGGACGGGCAATGGGCGCGCACGCTCGAGCACCTTCATGAGAAATATGCCGAGGGAGGCTACTTGAAACTATGGTTTGAAAACAGCCCCAACATGGCAAGGCTCAACGCTCTGAGAGCTATTATTAAGGATGAAGCGCTTCTGCGCAAGAAGTTCGACTCCATTTACGATAACATATCGACACCGATAGCGACATGAAACACATGAAGATATTTTCATTGATGGCAGCAGCCTTTATGGGCGGCTGTGCCGGCTCGGCGGAATGCCCTGACGTAGCTGTGGTATCGCCTCGAGAGTTTGCTGCAGCTCTTGCCGAGGATAGCACCGCCTACCTTCTGGATGTGCGGCGCCCCGATGAATATGCCGCCGGGCATCTGCGCGGTGCTCACCTGCTCAATTGGCTCGATACCGCTGAATTTGAGCAGGACTCCCGTATGCTCGACAAATCAGCCACCATTTACATATATTGCCGCAGCGGTCGCCGGAGCAACGATGCCGCACGCTTTCTCAGTCGTCAGGGCTACCGCGTGGTGGATATGGCCGGCGGTATAATAGCATGGGAAAACGACGGTCTGCCGATTGCCGAAGAACATGAGGATTAAGAGTATGTTTGAATTTAACTCAATGAAATACTTAGGGAGAAAATCGGCCTCTTCCGAGCTTTCATTCAGTCGTTATGGCACCCCATAACTCCTTTATTCAATCTCAGAACATGCTCGATTTTCTCTCCTAGTTATAAACATCAGTTAAACCCAAACATACTCTAAGAGGGTGTAGGAATGATAAAGAACTATATATTTGATTTCGACGGCACTTTGATGGATACTTCGGGTGTGATACTCGCCACCATCAAAGCCACCATAAAGGAAATGGGCCTTCCGGGAAAGACCGATGATGAATGTCGCACCATAATAGGCATACGCACCGACGAGGCCGGCCGGTACCTCTACCCCGGTACCGACATATCCAATGAAGTGTTTGCCCGCACGTTCAGGTCGAACTACGAGCGCTTGAAAAAGGGGGCTTACGAGAGCACCTTCCCGGGAGTGCTCGACGTACTCGGCAAGCTACGCGCCGACGGCTGCGGGCTCGCCATTGCATCGAGCCGGCGGCTGGCATCGCTCTACGACTACCTCGACGGCCTCGGTATAAGAGATTGGTTTGCAATGATAGTTGGTGCAGACAGCGTGACCAAAGGCAAACCCGACCCCGAGCCGGTGCTTAAGATTCTCGATAATCTCGGCTGGGAAGCCCCGGCCACGCTCGTGACCGGTGATGCCGATGTCGATATCATGATGGGCAATGCGGCCGGATGCCCGACTTGCGCCGTGACATACGGCAACGGTTCTCTTGCCTCCCTCCAATCGGCAGCCCCCGACTATATGATTGATGATTTCAGGCAGATTTTGAGTTTGGCCTGATTTGCCTTAAAATATGTTAGCGGCGGTATTTATATGAGCTAAAATCGCTACCTTTGCGGCGATGATAGAAAAAATAGGTCAACTTATAATAAACGCCGCCGATGTCCTCGGCGGCTATCCTTTATTCTTCCTGCTGATAGGCGGTGGATTATACCTCTTTATCGCATCGGGAGCGGTGTCGATTAGGCGACTGCCCGCAGCGATGGCAGAGCTCAGGCATAAGCCTGCTGCCGAGAGTGCTCAAGCGGGTCAGATATCATCTGTTCAGGCACTTGCATCGGTGGTTGCCGCGACAATAGGCCTTGGAAATATCGCCGGTGTCGCCATTGCGCTTGTCCTTGGAGGGCCGGGCGCGATATTCTGGATGTGGGTGAGCGCTCTCGTGGGTATGGCCACAAAGTACCACGAAGGTGTGCTCGCCATCATGTACAAAGGTAAGGACGACAGGGGCAATCCCCAGGGCGGGCCCATGCACATCATAGAGCAGGGGCTCGGGCCGAAGTGGACTCCTCTTGCCAAATTCTTCGCCATCGCGGGTCTCTTCGGCACCATGTGTATAATGAATGCCAATCAGCTCACCGAGGCTTTCATGACCACATTCACCACCCCCGAGGGTATAGAGGAAAGTGCTCTGCTGAGCTCTGTGGGCGGCGTTCTCGGCCTTGAGAACGTGCGCACCTACCGGCTGCTCTTCGGCTGTGCCATTGCGGCCGTGGTGGCCCTGGTGATTCTCGGCGGCATCAAGCGCATAGCGCGTGTGGCTACGGTGATGGTGCCGTTTATGGTCGGTCTTTACTTCCTGATGGTACTGTATATCATCATCACCAATATCAGCGGTGTGCCGGCTGTGTTCAAGAGCATATTTACCGAAGCTTTCAATATCCGCGCCGGATTCGGAGCTCTTGTGGGCATAGCGCTAATAGGCGCACGCCGAGCCGCGCTCGTCAACGATGCCGGCATAGGCACGGCATCGATTATGCACGGTGCCTCACGCAACCGCCAGCCCGTGCGCGAGGGGCTTATAGCCATGCTCGGCCCGAGCATCGACTCGGGCCTGGTGTGCACGCTCACCGCTGTGGCTATCCTGCTGTGCGGCGACATCAACGTGGAAGGAGTGAAAGGCCTTGAGGTGGCGATGAAAGCCTTCAGCAACGCAATCCCCGCCGGTGATATCATGCTCATGTGTGTGGTGATATGCTTCGCGATGTCGTCGATGTTCAGCTACTCCTTCTACGGCACCACCTGTGCCAACTACCTCTTCGGCACACGCCGAGGCCGCTACTACGCGTGGGCTTTTCTCGCCTCGCTGGTGGTCTTTGCCGTGGTGCCTATCGAGGCGGCGGTAGGAGCCTGCGACCTCTTCTATGCCCTCATGGCCATCCCGACTATGATAGCTGTGCTCACCCTTAGCCCCAAGGTGCGGAAAGCTACACGTGATTATTTCGCTGAAAAAGAAAGATGATAAGTAATATGTTGCCTTCATTCATCACATGGGATGTAAATCCCGATATTATAAACAGTTTCGTGACCGTGCGCTGGTACGGCCTCATGTTTGCCATCGGCTTCTGGATAGGCTTCAATGTGGTGGCGCGTATGTTCAAGCGTGAGGGTGCTCCCGAGCGCTGGATGGGAATACTGCTCATCTATGTGGGTGTTGCCACCATCGTAGGGGCGCGTCTGGGTCATGTCTTTTTCTATCAATGGGATTACTACTCGGCCCATCCGTGGAAAATACTCGCCACCTGGGAGGGCGGTCTGGCCAGTCATGGCGGTGCGATAGGCATCATAATAGCCGTGATACTCTTCTCCATCTTCACCACGCGCCGCAATCCGCTGTGGACCTTCGACCGCCTCACCGTGGCAATCGCACTCGTAGGCTGCCTTATCCGCATCGGCAACCTGATGAACTCCGAAATCTTCGGCGTGCCCACCGAACTGCCGTGGGGCTTTATGTTCGTGCGCTCGGAAGAGTGGCACCGCCTCTACTACGGCCTTGCGTGCCATCCCACGCAGATCTACGAGGCTCTCACCTATCTCGCGCTCTTCGGCCTGATGATGTGGATGTATTGGAAGAAGAACTGCGGCGAGCGCCCCGGTCTGCTCTTCGGCACCTTCCTGGTGGGCACATTCGGCTCGCGTTTTCTCATAGAGTTTATCAAGAACGACCAAGTGGCATTTGAGGCCACGATGCAGTACAACATGGGGCAGCTCCTGAGCATACCTTTCGTGCTGCTTGGCGTATTCCTCATCGTGTGGGCGCTCACTCACAAGCGTGTGGCCATAACTTATCCCAACCGCTTCGCCGACGAAGACAGTAAAGACAAAAAAGCCAAGAAATGAAGCGCGCGATATTTTCTCTCCTCATCATGGCGGCTCTCGCTGTGCAAGTGTGCGCCATCACCCCCTCGAAGCCCGACGACGAGGAGGACCCCTACTTCCTGCTCTGCGGACAAGCCGACAAAGCTATCGCCGACGGTGAATACGGCGAAGCTGCCGCACGACTTATCGATGCCATATCTCTGCGCCCCGAGGCCGCTGAGAGTATATTGCTGATGTCGAACCTCGGCATGGTGTACAGCTACATGGACCGCGACTCACTCGCGCTGGCCACACTCGATGAAGCGCATCGCCGTGCTCCGGCCATGCGCACCGTGCTTGGCAACCGCGCCAAAGTGCTGCTGAAGATGGGTCGCGACATGGAGGCTTTCAAGGACTTCGGCACGGTGATTGAGTCCGACTCGCTCAATGCCGAGGCGCGCTTCTATCATGGCACCATAGCTCTCTACCGCGGCAAGCTGCCGGTGGCTGAGGCCGACTTCGAGGTGCTCAAGTCGGTAGCCCCCGAGAGCTCAGAGACGGCGCAGGCACTGTCGTCGCTCTATTCGCTCACAGGCCGCGACTTGGAGGCTATCCCGTATTTCCGCACGCTCATCGACACCGAGCCCGCAGCCGAATACTATGCCGGGCTGGCCGGGTGCCAGCTTGCTCTCGGGCGCCTCGGTGAAGCCGGCACTACGATAGCCGACGGCCTCGCCCGCTATCCCGACGATGCCGAGCTCTACTACTACCGCGCTATGCTGAACCGCGACAGGTACCGGCTCGACGAAGCGCACAAAGATGCTACCACGGCAATTCGCCTCGGTCTGAACCCGGCAAAAGCCAAGGCGCTTTTCAGCAAATAGCGACCTCTTATTATTATCTCAAGAACGGATTATAAGCCTTCTCGGTCTGCACCGTGGTGGGGCGGTCGTGCCCTGTGAGGAGCTGAGTGTCGTCGGGCAGCGATAGAATTTTCTTGCGAAGGGCGTCGATCAGGGTAGGGTGGTCACCGCCTGGGAGGTCGGTGCGGCCAATCGACATGTGGAATATCGAGTCGCCCACGAGGGCGATGCGGGCTTCCTTGCAGTAGAGGGCTATGCCGCCGGGAGAGTGACCGGGCACCTCGAGCACAGTGAAGATGTATTGCCCCACGGATATGCTGTCGCCTTCGTGCAGGGGCACGTCTATAGCCACGTTGTGCGAGCCTTCGAGGGGAGTGCCGAACATACCGGCCTGCTCATCGACGCGAGCTCCGAGAGGGGCATCGGCCTCGTGTGCCGCGATTTTCACGCCATAGCGGTCGCGCACATAGTTGTCGCCGAAGCAGTGGTCGAGATGCAGGTGTGTGTTCACTATCTGTGTGAGGTGCAGCTTGTTGTCGGCTATGTATTTATCGAAGAGGCTGTGCTCTCGGGCATCTATCATACCGGGGTCTACCACGATGGCATCGCCGCAGGCGTCGTCCCACACAAGGTAGGTGTTGACACCGAAAGGGTTGAATGCAAATTGTTTGATTTTCAGCATACTTCTATTGTTTTCGGAATGGAACATAGACTACCTCTTTGGTCGCGAAGAAGGGCTCCGAGAAGTAGTCGCTCACAGGAATATCAAGCACCGGCCGACGCACCGCAGCGATTTCATCGGCCAGGTCGCCACCCTTGAGGCAGACGAGGCCCGGGGCGTGGCGGTTGCTTGCGTGGCTGTTTACGTCGATATTTCGGCTGCAGGCCTTCACAAGGCCGTCGAGGGGCATCACGGCGCGGCTCACCACATAGCCGAATTTATCGTGGCACTCGCCCGAGTCGCCGTGGCGGAAACTCACGTTGCGGAGCCCTACGGCCTCAGCAACAGCTGATGCTACGCGTATCTTCTTGCCTATGCGGTCTACCAGATGAAACGAACACTGCGGGTAGAAGATAGCCAGCGGAATACCGGGGAAGCCTCCACCCGTGCCAAGATCCATGATGCGGGTGCCATCGGTGAGAGGCCCCAGAAATTTGGCTATGGCCAGCGAATGGAGCACGTGGCGGCAGTATAGCCCGCCGGTGTCGGCGCGTGAAATCACGTTGATCTTCGAGTTCCAATCGAGGTAAAGAGCCTCGAGCTTGCCGAATGCTACGAGCTGACTCTCGCTGAGCTCCGGGAAATATTCGCTGATAAGCTCTACGCTGTCGGTGGTGCCTGTTTCCATATCAGTAGAACAATAGTAGCTGCCAAATGTTGAAAAAGTAATATTATATGCAAATATACGGCTTTTTAGTTGGAGCGTCAAAATAAAAAGCGTTACTTTGTAATTTCAAACACATTGACAGATGATAAAAATAGGAAAATATCAGGATATGGTGATACGCCGCATGGTAGACTTCGGCGCGTATCTCTCGCCGGAAGGCTGTGAGCAGGAAGTCTTGCTGCCGGGTCGCTATCTGCCCGAGAATGCAGGTGTGGGCGATATGTTTAACGTATTCGTGTACACCGACTCCGAAGACCGCCCCGTGGCCACCACCGAGCGCCCATATGCCACCGTCGGCGAGTTTGCCTTTCTTGAGGTGACGGCGGTAAACGACACCGGCGCTTTCCTCGACTGGGGGCTGCCGAAGGACTTGCTCGTGCCATACAGCGAGCAGAAGATCAAGATGCGCCGCGGCGGCATCTACCTGGTGTATGTATATCTCGACGACGCGTCGGGCCGCCCCACAGCTTCGGCAAAAATCGAGAAATACCTCGGCAACGTATTCCCCGACTACCGTCCCGGTGCCAAGGTGCAGGCTCTTGTCTACGAGCACACCCCGATAGGCTACAAGGTGATAGTCGATAATCTCCACCGTGGCATCATCTACTCCAATGAGATTTTCCGCCCGATAGAGCTCGAGGAGAGTGTCACGGCCTTTGTGAAGCAAGTGCGCGACGATGGCAAGATCGACCTCACCCTCAACGATGTGGCAGTGCGCCGCCAGACAGCGCTCGCCGACCGTATCCTCGAGTATATAGCCTGCCCCGATGCCAAGCCGATAGGCGACAAGTCGTCGCCGGAGCTTATCGAGCTCATCTTCTCGTGCTCCAAAAAAGACTTCAAGAAAGCAGTTGGGCATCTCTACCGCGACCGCAAGATAGCTATAACGGCCGACGGATTTATCGTTAAAGTATAAGTTTTATTGTATTAAAAATGTTAATAAGTGCAAAGGAGTTGCCGAAAGATTTTGAAAATCGGTCGCTCTTTTGTACTTTTGTATAGCAAGCGGGCATAAGTCCTGCATGACGTATAGTATTTACCCAAAGTTTTAAACCTTATAACATCATTTCGCCTATCGACAGAACTCTACTCTAATCATTAAGGAATAGAAAAATGCGAAATTACAAGCAGTACACCGACGAAGAGTTGGTGACGGCCTACGCCGCAGGCGACAACCTGGCTTTCGACGCCTTGTTGCTGCGCCACAAAACGCGGCTATTCAACTATATATACCAGATGGTACGCGACCGCGACCTTTCCGACGATATCTTTCAGGAGACTTTCGTCAAGGCTATCACGACCATCAAGCAAGGGCGCTACAATGAGCTCGGCAAGTTTTCGGCCTGGCTCTACCGCATAGCGCGCAACCTTGTGGTGGACTCTTTCCGAGCCGAGAAAAATGAGGGGTCGCTATCGACCGACGATGCCGAGTACGACATCCTCAACCGCCGCGAACTTGCCGACGAGACCATCGAAGATCTCATGGTGGACCTCCAGATTGAGGAGGATCTGCGCCGCCTCATCGACCAGCTCCCCGAAGTGCAGCGTGAGGTGCTGAACCTGCGCTACTACCGAGAGCTTTCCTTCAAGGAGATTGCCGAGCTCACGGGCGTGAGCATCAACACCGCTCTGGGGCGTATGCGCTACGCCATCCTCAACCTTCGCCGTATGGCAAAGGAGAAGTCGGTGTGTCTCACCCGTTGAGTCGGCCTCAACAAGGCTCTACCACTGCGAGTACTTTCTCGCCCCGTGCATCGGTGAGGCCGTAGAGACGCAATGTGCCGCCGTCGCGCACTCCCAGCTTGCTGCGGAGTGCATCGGCGCCGATGCCGAAGTTGCGCACAGCCACATTGATTTGTGGGTAGGTGCGGGCAAAGCGCTTGAGCACGCGCGATGCGTAGGGCAGTACTTCCTTCACGCGATATGCCATGCCGGGGAAGTCCTCCACAAGCCTGTCGGAAGCGTAGAGCTTGGTGTTGGCGTGAAATCCTTTCAGCCCATAGGCTTTGGCCACGAGTTTATAAGCCCCGCTCTTCATCAGAGCCGGGCTGCTTTCGTATATATAGTCGCCGGGCTGAAGTGGGCGCATAGCTTCCGGTGCCTCGCAAGCACGCTCGGCACTTGCCGTGAACGAGAATGTGCGCGCCTCGGAAGCGTTGCCGGTGAGGGTGACGGCTTCTATCATCGTCTCTGCGACATCGGCGCTGAAGTCGATGATGATAAGAAGCTCCCTGCACTCGGTGGGAACTCCTACGGCTATCACACTGAGCGGCGTGGGCGAGAGAGCCGCTATGGTGTGTGCGATGTCGAGCATAGGTGATGCCTTGATTACCAGTATGTCGCAGATTTGCCGTAGGCGCGGCATGAGTGCCTGCACATCGGGAGCGCAGTCGGAGAGGGCGAACACGCGGCTGCCGTCGGAGCTGCGGCGGGCGGGATCTATAAATATGGAGGCGAAGTGCTTGCCCTGAGATATACACCGCTCTATGAAATCGGTGCAGTCGCCTTCGACTACCTCAACATTGTGTGCATCGAGGGTCGCAGCATTGAGCCGCAGCGCCTCGGCGCGGTCGTGGTCGAGCTCTACGGCAGTGACATTCGATGCTCTTGCGGCAGCATGCCACACGTCGATGCCAAGTCCTGCGGTGAGGTCGCAGGCTTCCAGCCCTTCGGCTACAAACGAACTGTGATATGCGGCAAGAAGGTCGCTCGTAGCCTGCTCACCGGCGAGAACCGAGGGGAATATGAAGTGCGGGTCGGCAGCGAGCGTGTCGGCGAGTTTCTTTCCGAACTTCCTCCTACATTCAATCTGAGTGATTGCAGCGGCATAGTCTATATCGTCCTTCTTTACCGAGTACTTAAGGCGAAGGCTCTTGGGGTCGTCGTTGAGGTGGCTGTCGATCCAGCTGAAAAATTTACTGTCCATACATTCTAAACGGAAAAGAAGCACGGGGTGTTCGTTGCCCCGTGCTTCCTGTGATGTCTGTGAATGTCTGTGCACAAGTTTGTGCGCAGAGCGATTATTCGCCCTTGATGGCAGCTACGCCGGGGAGCACTTTGCCTTCGATAGCCTCGAGGAGGGCTCCGCCACCGGTAGATACGTAGGATACTTCGTCGGCGAGGCCAAACTTGTTGATGCAGGCCACAGAGTCGCCGCCGCCTACGAGCGAGAATGCACCGTTCTTGGTAGCTTCTACCACAGCGTCGGCGATGGCGCGGCTGCCTGCGGTGAAGTTGTCGAACTCAAATACGCCGGCCGGACCGTTCCAGAGGATGGTCTTGGAGGGCACGATGGCTTCTTTGAAGAGCTCGCGGGTCTTGGGGCCGGCGTCGAGGCCTTCCCAGCCTTCGGGGATTTCCATCACGGAGCAGATCTGAGTGTTGCAGTCGTTGCTGAAGGCATCGCCGGCCACGCAGTCGACGCCGAGCACGAGGTTCACGCCTTTCTCCTTGGCTTTCTTCATGATGTCGAGGGCGAGATCAAGTTTGTCGAGCTCGCAGATGGATGTACCTACGTTGCCGCCCATAGCCTTGGCAAAGGTGTAGGTCATGCCGCCGCAGAGGATGAGGTTGTCGACCTTATCCATGAGGTTCTCGATGATGCCGATTTTAGTGGAAACCTTCGAGCCACCCATGATGGCGGTGAAGGGGCGCTTGATGTCTTTGAGGATGTTGTCGACAGCCTTCACTTCTTTCTCCATGAGGTAGCCGAGCATCTTGTGGTCGGCATCGAAGTAGTCGGCAACGACAGCTGTGGATGCGTGGCGGCGGTGTGCTGTGCCGAAAGCATCGTTTACATATACGTCGGCGTAGGAAGCGAGAGTCTTGGCGAAGTTTTTCTGACGCTCTTTCATCTCTTTCTTGGCGTCGGCGTAAGCGGGATCTTCTTTGTCGATGCCTACAGGCTTGCCTTCTTCTTCGGGATAGAAGCGGAGGTTCTCGAGCAGGAGCACTTCACCGGGCTTGAGGGCTGCAGCCATGTCGCCTGCGGCAGCGCAGTCGGGAGCGAACTTCACGTCGGTGCCGAGAGCTTTGCCAACGGCTTCCTTGATCTGTGCGAGGGAGAATTTGGGGTTAACTTTGCCTTTGGGCTTGCCCATGTGGCTCATGATGATGAGCGAGCCGCCGTCGGCGAGGATTTTCTTGAGGGTGGGGAGGGCACCGCGGATGCGGGTGTCGTCGGTGATGTTGCCGTTCTCGTCGAGGGGCACATTGAAGTCAACGCGTACGATGGCTTTCTTGCCATTGAAGTTGAAGTTGTCGATAGTCATATCGGTATGAGGATTTTTTGATGTTAGTTATCCGAACGCATGGCCTGCGCATTTGGTTGCGCTAAGCCATTGCAAATTTACAAATAATTTGTGAAATAGAGGCAGCGGAGCGGCCGTTTTTTTATCGTGCGAGCGATAGATTCACCGATATGCCGTAGGATGAGTTTGTGGTGGGGTAGGCGCTTGTGGTGACGATGGGCGAGTTCACCTGATGGTCGAAGTAGGCCGACAGCGTGAGTCGCTTGCTGAGGATGTATGAAGCGGTGAAGTTGATGTTGATGGTGTTGGTGCCGCTTGTCGGCTGGGTATAGTTGCTCTCGATGCGGCGGATGAGGGCCTGATTGTTCTGGAAGGAGAAGTCGGCGTTGAGGGTTAGGTCGTTGCTCACGGATGTCTGCGAACTCTTGATCTTGAGTATTTTGTTGAAGCCCACAATCTTGTAGCCCGCACCGATGGTGATGCCCTTGGAGCTTGCTTCCACCACCTGGCCGGCAGCGGAATTGAGGGTGACGGTACGCTGGTCGCGGTACTCGGCGCTGAACTGCAGCTCGTTCTTGAGTGTGAAGTTCACGCCGATGAGCGGGGCGAAGCGCTCGGTGATGGCAACCGACGAGATGTTGTAGGGAGAAGAGGGGATGGGGTTGCCGGAGAGCTCGTCGAGGGTATATCCGAGGTCGCCGTTGCCTATTCCCACCCAGTTGAGGTACGATGAGTAAGAGCCCACCGAGTAGGTGCACTGATAGGCATGGCTGAGGCTGAACGATTTGAACCAGCGGCGCATGTTGCCGAGGTTCACGAGGCCGTCGTAGGTGATGCGCCAGTTGGGCAGCACGGCGCTGAACGAGGGGAAGGGATTGAGGTTCTCCTTGGCTGCCGACCGCCCTGTGTAGGCGGCCACGAAGGCCGGAATCAGCACATCCGACGAGGTCTCGGAGGCTGTGCCTACTGCAGGGTCGAAGGGGAATCCGGCGTGTGCGTTGTCGGCCATGAAGCCGGTGGTGGGGTAGTTGGAGCCGACGTACATAGCCTCCACGCGCTGCCGCACGGTGGGTATGTTGGCAAGGAAGTCGGCAAATGCCTGCGAGTAGTAGCCGTCCTTGGCCTTGGAGGAGCGGAGGGCGGTGAAGAGAGCGCAGTGTGTCTTGGTGTAGGAGCCGGAGAGGCTCGTGGGCATACCTTCGTACATGAATTGCACCTGGGAGTTGCGGTTGTCGGTGCGGTTGAAGGTGAGCTGCACCTTCAGGCCCTTCACGAGCTCGAAGTTAGCCTCAAGGTTGAGCTCATTGGCACGTGAGAATACGGCGGGCGATGTCTGGCCGTCGTCGGTGATGAGCCATCCGCGCGCCATGGCCTTGTCGATGTAGCTCTCATCGGTGAAGCCGAATGCGAAATCGAGGCCGGGCGACATCGGGCCGTAGCTGGTGCTTTGGCCGAATATGTTGCCTATCGACGGGTTGAACAGCGGCAGCGATGTGGTGCGCGTATTGCGGTAGCGAACCGACACGCTTCGAGGCGAGAGCACGAGGCGGAGAGCGTACTCGGCGATGTTGCGGCCGAGGCTTTTCTCGTCTTTGAGCACTTCGACGATGGTAAATTTGATGTTGTCTTCGCCGCGGTTGAGCACTTCGATGCTGTTGTTGTCTATCTCGCGGGTCTTTACCACGAAGGGCTTACCGTCGATTGTAGTGGCCGACACCTTGATTTTCTTGGTGCGGAGGTTGTGCTTGATGGTGAGGGTGGTGTCGGGCTTGAGCTTGTAGGTGCGCTCAAACTTCTTGGGCTTCCGCTGGGTGGCGTTCTGGCGGGTGTTGGCAAAGCGCTTCGTGACTTCCTTGAAGATGGGTATCTTATTGTAGAAAGTCTCGAAGTTGATGCGCCCGTCGGCGGTCCATGCTGCCTGATTGGCAATTGAGTTGCCGAGCTTCACGCCGTCGATTGTGGCGCCGCGCTCCCAGCGGTACGTGGCATTGTAGCTCACCGAGCCGGTGAGGAAGTCGAGGAAGGCGATTTTGTTGAACGGGGCTTTGTACTGGCCGGTGAAGGTCTGGTTGTAGCTCCACGGTGTGCCCATGGAGCGGAGCGACTGCCAGATGGTGTCCTTCCAGTCGCGGTATTTGTCGGGGAAGAGCTTCTTGTTGACAGCACCGACGGTCTCCTCGATGCGTGCCGAGGTGTTGGAGTTGAAGCTGAGCGACAGGGTCTTGGTGAGGTTCCAGGTGATTGCCAGCTGACGGTCCCAGAGCCAGTTCTTGCTCACCGATACGGGGAGTTGGAACATCACATCTGTCTCGGAGCGGGTCTGCTGCTCGTAGTAGTAGCGCGACATCGAGGTGAGGAAAGAGATGTTGTTTGGCAGCCACTGCAGCTCCCAGTCTTTGAGGAATTTGGCGTTCTTGCCCTTGCCCTTCACACCCTTGAAGGGCTTGAACGGACGGATAAACGGCGAGTAGGAGTAGGCAAACGAGCCGCGGTAGTCGTTTGTGTTCTCGTACTCCGTGGTCGGGTCGTTCTTGGCCTGCTTGGTGAAGGAGAAGTTGAGTGTGAAGTTGGCCGGATCCCATGGCATGGGAGTCTTGCTCTGCACATCGAATTTCAGACCTGAGATCGAGAAGTTCTGAATGGTCGAGCGCTCCACGGCGTAGGCGCTTATGGAGTCGCGCTCGGCATCTGTGCTGCAGTCGTCGAGGGCGTCTTTAAGGAGCACGTCCTGGTCGAGGGGATTGTATTTGGGCGAAGTCTTCTCTTTGGTCATGGAGTAGTAGATGGGCGCACGCAGCTTCGCTTTCTCTGGCAGGAAACGGCCGAGGTCGGCCTGAACGGCCACGTTGAACTGCTGGTAGTCGTCGAGGCGGCGCTCGTTGAGGCTCTGGTCCACGCTGCCGAAACCGGCGGTCTCAATGTGCGCGCCGAGGTTGAGGGTGGCGATGTCGCTCATCGAGAGAGTGGCATTGGCTTTTGCCGCCCATCCGCCTTCCTCGTTGAAGTCGGTGACTTTTAGTTCGTTGACCCACACGATGCCGTCCTTGGTGGTGGCTGAGTTATTGCGTACGCCTATGAGGATTACGCGCACGTCGCTGAGCGAGGGGTTGCCTATCACAGCCATGCGGTTGCGCTCGTTCTCGGGGTCGCGGCCGGTGAAGAGGGTGGCATATCCTATGCCGCTTTCCTCGGCACGCTTGGCGCGGTTGCGCTGCTTCTTGAGGTCGACGAGGTTCTGGAGGTTGAAGTCGAGGTAGTTCGACTTGGGCCATACGATATACTGGTCGGACGATAAATAGCGGTTGTAGACGCCCGGCGGAGTGAGCTCGAGCGGCACCTCGTACTCGTAGAAGTTGTTCTTGACATCGGTGCCGAGCCTTACGAACACTGACAGGTCGCCCGACCGCAGTGCCGTGGCATTGTCGATGAGGGCTTCGGCGTGCACCCACATCTGCATACGCTTGTAGTTGCGGAGGTCGAGCTGGGTGTTGCGGTATATGCCTCGTGCGTCGCCGGCATTGAGCCCGGTGACCTTGAGCGACATCGACTGCTCGTTGAGCTGTGTGATCTGGCTCTGACCCGGGTCGGTGATGCGTGTCACGCCGGGCGGGAGCACATAGTTCACGGGCTCGCGTGTGGCGTTTTCCTCAATGTTGACCACCGACACATCGAGCTCGCCTGTAGCCGGTGCATCGCCGCGGCTGTTGAGGTTGAAATCGTAGGTGCGCCATTCGCCGCGCACGAGCTCGAAGGTGGCGAAGCGGAGGTGCGTGGTCTTCTTGAAGCCCGTCATAAACATGCGTGCGAAGCGGATTGCCGAGAAGTCGTTGATGGAGCCTACGATTTTCTCATAGTCGCTCAAGGGTATCTTGAACTGATACCACTCCACTTCGAGGCGGCCGCCTTCCTCGCGGGTGGGCACGATTTTCACCTGCTTGTCGGTGATGTAGTTCTTGCCGACGACGAGGTCCTCGGGGCGGATTGAGATGCGGTACTGGAAGTAGCGCTCGTATTCGTTGAGGGTGTTGTCCTGGTTGATGTCCTCGACATCGGGCACCGAGCGGGCCGACTGGTAGAGCGGGTCGGGCGCATCCTCGGGCGATAGAGAGTTGCCCTCCACGCCGTTGTAGCGCTTGTAGCGCTCGAGGATGGAGAGGCGCTGCTCGTCGTAGTCGTAGCCTCGGTAGAAGTGGTAGTTGTCGCCGGCGGGGTCGTTGAGGGGCGAGAAGAGGTCGGTCTGCATGGCCTCAACCGTCGAAGGGGAGAGGCGGCGGGTGAGCCCTTCGATGTAGTTCTGATATGTGGGGAAGATGAACTCCTGGTCGTTGTGGAGGCCGTCGAGGCCGACGTCCTGCGCAAGGCGGGCACCGTTGGTGTTGTCGAAAGAGTAGGTCAGAGAGTTCTGCTTCGATACACGTCCCCACACGGTCTCCTCGAGGTACTGGTCGTTTCCGTCGTAGGGGATACCGTTCTCGTAGCTCTTGAGTCCGTCTTTGAGGATGTCCTCCGAAATCTCGCCGAAGTTGAGGTAGAGGTCGCCGCCCTCGTAGTTGGGATTGTCGGGGTCGAGGAAGGGGTTGAGGAGCCAGAATTGCACGTACTCGATGTTGGACTGCTCGAAGTTTGTGTTGTCGAGCCTGCGCATGATGCCGCCCCAGCGCTTCTCGGGGTTTAGGAGCTTGCCGTCGTCGCTGATGTTTACGTTGTCGAGGTTGTAAGGGCCGCGCTCGTCGGGGTAGAATGAGAGGTTGAGGGTCTGGATATACGACGACTCGCCGTAGCCAATCTCTCGGCCGGGGAATATTTCTTCGGATGTGACTTCGCGCACGTAGGGGTTGGAGAGTTGCTTTAAATCGCTGCGTATATATCCCGGACACATAGAGGAGTTGCGCTGCGTGAAGAGGCGGTCGATGTAGTACCAGTTGATGAGCGCTCGGTTCTTGCCGTAGTCGGGGTTGTTGCTCAGGGCAGCTTCGGGGAAGAGGGCGTCGGGAGAAGGGTCGTAGGGTGTCGAGGCCAGGAACCACGAGTAGGGCGAGCGCAGGTCGATGCCGGTCTGCGTGCTCTCGAAGTCGTCGATATACGACGAGCCTTTGTTCGAGCCCGACTTCTGTTTGTGTGGCAGCAGTGCGGCATACTCGGCCGTGAGGCTCAGCCTCGAGGGCTGGGTGGCGTTGACGGTCGGTATTTTGTTGAGGAGGTTGGTAAGCCACATGAACTCGCCGTTGTAGGCCAGGTTGAGGCCCACCATGGAGTTGTTGACGGTCTCGTCGCCGATGTTCACTTTCTCGATGAGGGCTTTCTCGGAGAAGTGCAGCATGGTGGCGCCTATGTTGAGGTTCTTGTTGACCTGGTACTGCAGGTCGAGTCCGAGCAGAGTCTTGCGCTGGGTGGAGAACATCGACTGGTTCTCGAGGGTCACGCTGATATTCTGCCCCGAGTCGATGATGCTCTGATTGGTGATGGTGACTATACCCATGGCGTAGTCGACGGTATAGTCGGAGTTTTCGGTAAGGCGTACGCCTCCGGCCATCACAATCACCGAGCCGCGGGGCACGTTCATGGCGTTGAGCCGTATCTGCGAGCCTGCCGATGCCATATATTCGCCCGAGAGGATAAACTTGTTCTTGTCGGCATACTGGCGGGCCACCACGAGAGTGGAGTCGTAGAGCTCTTGGTACACATATTGCTGGGCCAGAGCCGGATTGCCGATTTTCTCGGCGAGATGCTTGCCGAAAGGCTCGACTACCGGGAAGATAATCTTGCCGGTGGCCGGCAGGATGGTGTAGCCGTCGATGAAGTCGAAGAAGCCGTCGGGGTTGCTCTCCTCGTTGCTGTCGATGCGGTCGAGGTTCATCACCTGCAGCAGCGACTGATTGTTGAGGCCGGGCACGGGCAGGTAGTTGATCTGTGTGCCGGTGGTATCGGAGAGATATTTGATGTTGAGCTTGAACTTATTCTTCTGAATTTGGTAGCCACCAAGCGAATACACGTTCTTCATCATGAGGTGCCACATAGGTAGGCGCGGCGAGGTGGTGGTGCTTTTCAGCATCTTAAGATAGAGCGCCTGGTCGGTGGCTGTGATGTCACCCGAAAATTCGCCCACTTGGTAGACCTGCCCGTTGTAGGTGTACTCGAAGGCTACGGCGAGCACTTCGTCGGCATTCAGGGCGCTTTTCACCGAGATGTAGCCTAAGGTGGAGTTGAGGGTGTACTCGCTCGACGACAGCAGGCGGGCGCTCTCCACCTTCTCATAGTCGCGACCGCCTTCGATGCCGTAGGCCGAGAGGGGCTCGAGCACCTGAGTCACGCGGTTGATGTTTCGCGCTTCGGGGTACTCTGTCTTTATGGTGCTGAGCAGGTTGTTCGACGCGTTGGCAGGGTTGGGAAGCGCGGGGTTGAGAGTCCAGTAGTTCGATGCTACCACAGAACTTTCACCAAGGTCCATGAAGCCTACGAAGTTGCGTGCCTGCTCGAATTTGCCTGTCTTATTGGTGATCCACACTTCAATGCGCGTGATCTTGACTCCCGACGATACATAGGGGAGTCGGGCGGCGAAGCGGTCGTAGTTGTCGCGGAAGAAGTGCGCCAGGAAGTAGTGGCGGTTCTGGTCGTACTCGTCGGCATTGACCGTAAACTCGGTGGTCTGTGCGCCGCCGCGGGTGTTGACACTCTTCGACTCCGACTGCTGCTGCGACACAAGAGCCGTGGCCGTGAGTTTGCCGAACTGCAGCTTGGCTTTCACACCGAAGAGCGCCGTGCTGCCTCGGATGAGCGAAGAGCCGGTGGTCATCGACACATTGCCGGCCTCGATGCTCTTCACGATGTCGTCCTCCTTGCCTTCGTATGCGAGTTTCAGGTTTTTGCTGTCGAAGTCGAAGGTTGCATCGGTGTTGTAGGTCATGTTGAACTTCATGCGGTCGCCGACGCTGGCCGCTATGGTGGCCTGTATTTTCTGGTCGAAGTCGAAGTAAGTCTTTCGCCGGGCCGAGAGCGAGAGCGAGGGATTGTCGGTCTTGTTGCTCTTCACACCCATCGACACTTGCACCGAGCCCTGAGTCTTGAGCGATACACCGCCGGGGCCGAAGATTTTCTCGAGCGGCCCGAGGGCGAAGTTCATGTCGAAAATATTGAAGGGCTGCTTCTCCTTGTCGGTGAGCAGGCTCATGTTGCGCTCACGGTAGTAGCGCTGCATGGAGCGGCGCAGCTGCCAGTTGTTGTACTGCTCGGCAGTGAGCATGAAGGGTGTGGCTATCTCGGTGTCGCCCACGCGCGTGTGAACCACGTAGCAACCGGTAGCCGGGTCGTAGTCAGCAGTTGTGGTGATGTTCGATGGCGTGGCAAGATCGTAGGCGAGCTCCGCTTTCATCAGCTCTTCATAGCTGCGTGGCACAGAGGGCGGGATAGGCAGCTGAAGAGGAACGCTGTCGGCGGGAGCGGCAACTCCGGGGTATGCCGATGGTGCCGGCGGGGTCAGTTCGGAGTTATAGTATTGGGCGACAAGGGGTACGGGCACGACAAAAGCCGCCACAAAAGAGATGAGCAGCAGGCAGAGAGAGCGCAATATATGTCGTGCAAATGCTTTTTCCATTCGTTGCCGACGCCCTACATCATCGACAGAGCCTTCTTGATGGCGGCTTCGACTTTGAGCGAGGGGTCGTCCTTGAAGAGCGCCGTGAGCGCTTTCTCGCTCTGCTTTTTGTCGAAACCCAGCATGTGAAGTGCTGCGAGAGCCTCGTCGAAGGCAGCGTTGTGCTGAGGGGTCTGAATACTTAACGTATCCGATGTGCCTTTTATTTTATCGCGGAGGTCTACAATGATGCGTTCGGCGGTCTTTGCGCCTATACCCTTGATGCTTTTTAGGCGGCGCACGTCGCCTGTCGAGATCACGGCAGCGAGCTCATCGCCCTGAAGCGACGACAGAATGATGACGGCTGTGGCCGCACCTACGCCCGAAACTCCTATCAGAGAGCGGAAAAGCTCGCGCTCGCGCTCCTCGCAAAAGCCGTAGAGCACCCAGGCATCATCGCGGATGGATTCGTGCACATAAAGGCGTGCTTCGGGCTTGCCCTCAAGCTCAGTGTAGCAGGGCAGAGAGATATTGAGGAAGTAAGCCACGCCTCCGGCAGTCTCTATTGTTGCCGAAGCCGGTGTGAGAGCGGCGAGCTTACCTTTGATATATTCAATCATAACCTTGGTTTTACCTTGCAAAGATAGTGAAAATTCATGATTTTTTTGTGTAAATTTGCGAGGAATAAGTGAAAATGAAGTATGATAATATTAATAGCTGAGTCCAAGACTATGACAGCGTGCGACCGTGCGATAGATGCCGGGTGCTACAGTGCTCATACACCGCTCTTTGAGGCGGATGCCGATGCGGCCATGGCGAGGCTGCGCGGAATGACGGCAGGAGAACTCTCGGAAGCTGCCGGGCTTAGTGTGTCGCTGGCGGCCAAGCTGAGCGGCATGGTCTACGAATTTCCAAACAAAGCTCTTGGCTCTCAGGCGATAGAGGCTTTTACAGGCGTGGTGTTCAAGGCTTTCGACTACGCGTCGCTTGACGGCGGCGAGCGTGAGGCTGCCTGCCGCGACATCCGCATAGTATCGTCGCTCTACGGTTGGCTCAGACCCGACGACATCATCAAGCCTTATCGCTTCGACTTCGGCAAAGCACCGACGGCCGACGGGCAGGCGTTTGCAACATACTGGCGCGGAAAGCTCACCGACAGCTTGCTTGCCGATATCGAGGCGGGAGCTCACACTGAGGTGCTGAACCTTATGCCCGGCGATGCTGCGCGCTGCTTCGACTGGAGCAGGATAGGGCAGCGGGCTGCTGTGCTTCGTGCCGATTTCCGCGAAATCATGCCCGGTGGCACCATGCGGACACCCAACTCGGGAATGCTCAAGACGCTCCGCGGAACGCTTCTGAGGCAAATCGTGCTTCGCGGCATCACCCAAGCAGGGCAACTCCGCACGCTCACTACCGACACGTTCATTGCCTCGGAAGAGCTTCACACTCCCGAGGCACTCGTATTCCTTACAGCAAAAGGGTAAAATCAGAAATTGAAGGACTCCAGGCTGAGCTCGCCAAGAGCCTTCATCTTGCCTACTTCCTCGATGAATACATCCGAGGCACTGTGAGCATCGAGGGCAGCCTGATCGCGCCAAGTCTCGCAGATGAGCATCACGTTGGGGCGTGTGGCGCTCTCAAAAATATCGTAGGCTTTGCAGCCATCCTGGAGCAGCGAAGCCTCGGTGAGGCGGCGGGCTGCGGCGAGTACTTCAGCGCGCTTGTCGGCGCTTACTTTAATAAAGCAGTTGAGTCTGATCATGTGGAGTTTTAGCCGGCGTTTATGGCGGCTTCTATAGCGTCGATTTCCGATGCCAGTTTCTTTTCAGTGGCAAGGCGGTCCTCGATATTATTGCATGCGTATATTACTGTGGCGTGGGTGCGGTCGATTTTGTGGCCGATTGTGGTAAGCGGCATCTTGGCAAGTTTCTTGGCAAGGTACATCACAATCTGGCGCGCGTCGGATACCTCACGCTTGCGTGTCTTGGTGAAAAGAAGGTCGGATGAAATGCCGTAGTGCGAGGCAACAGCCTCGGTAATCATCTCGAAATTGACCTGCTTGCGGTTGATTTTCACTGCATTTGCCATGACACGGCGAGCCAGGTCGAGCGAGATGTCGCGGTTCAGCACTGTGGCGTGTGCCATCAGAGATACCATCACACCCTCGAGCTCGCGCACGCTGTTGGTGACATTGCTTGCAATGAACTCGGCCACATCGCCGGGGATTGCCAGGCCATCCTGCTCTGCCTTGAGCTTTAGCACATCGCGGCGCAGGTCGATGTCGGGGCGCTCGAGCTCCACCTGCATACCCCACTTGAAGCGGCTCAGCAGGCGCTCCTCAAAGCCTTCCATCTCTGCCGGCGAGCGGTCGCTCGACATAATGATCTGCTTGTCATGCTGGCGCAGATGGTTGAAGATGTGGAAGAATGTATTCTGAGTGCCCGGCAGGTTCTGCAGATCCTGGATGTCGTCGACGATGAGTGTGTCGATGCTCTGGTAGAAGTGGAAGAAGCTGTTGATGTTCTTCGCCGCCGCAGCCGTGTACTGGCTCTGGAAGAGTCGGGCTGTGACGTAAAGCACACGCGCCTGCGGGTTGCGCTCTTTGATGCGTATGCCTATTGCCTGGATGAGGTGAGTCTTGCCTACACCGGCGGGGCCGAATACGAAGAGCGGGTTGAAGGTCTTCAGTGCGGGATTGTTGCCGATGGCTTCACCTATAGAACGTGCTATCTTGTTGCTGCCGCTCTGGCAGTAGTTCTCGAAAGTGTAGCGCGGATTGAGCTGAGGGTCGAAAGCCTCGGTATTGTTGGCCTGAAACGGATTTGCGGGCTGAGCCTTGCTTTGGGCAAGGATGGTGGGAGAGGGTGCGGCGCTCTTCTGTATATTAGCTGTAGAGGGATCGTCGGCAACGGTGCGGTAGGCGTAGAAAATCTGCACGCCCTCGCCTATGATTTTCTTAACGGCGGCACGCACAACGGGCTGAAAACGCTCCTCGAGCTGGTCGGCGAAGAACGAACCGGGCACCACAAGTACAAGACGCAGGTTCTCGGCGTCATAATCCTTGCAGGATATGTCGCGGAACCAGGTGTCGTATTGCAGCGGCGAAATGTTGTCTTTGATAAACTGACAGCACTGCGCCCATAATTCTTGAGGTGTCGGAGTCATCGTTGGAGCTTGGGGGTATGTTGTTTTATCCGATGCAAAATTCCGACTATTTTTTTGTAAAAACAAATGCAGAAAAATTTGGAAAAGACAAATCTTCTGCAAGTGTATTATTGACAGCTTTTTACCCTAAAAAGTTATCAACACCCCTCCAAAATGGAGGTTGAGGACACTGTAATGTGTTGTAGTATAGTGCTTAACAACGACAAAAAAGTTATCAACACTTAAGTCGACGACTTTATTTAGCCCCATTCCATAAGCCTGAGAAGGCGCTTGTTATATAAAAAACGGCATAATTGCTATTTGGAATGATTTTAAATAAGCGAATTGGGTCAAGCTCAATCTATCTCTGGTAAAGATAGCGTTTGACAGAGCGTTTGGGGGTCTTTTCAAACTCTTCCTGATAGATTTTGAAACCGGCAATCTGGCTGTATGCAGGCAATTCCGGGTTAAGACGCGCTATATTGTCGGCCATTATGGAATCGATCTGAGTGGCGTCGATGCCTTCACGAGTGGCTGCGTCATAGTCGGGATGAATGAGTGCGAGCAGTTTTCCCTCGTTTTCCACCACGAGGCTCTCGGCCACGTAGGGCATATTGTTGAGCTTATGCTCAATCTCCTCGGGGTAGATATTCTGGCCGGATGGTCCGAGAATCATGCTTTTGTCGCGCCCTCTTATATATATGTATCCGTCGGCGTCGACGTTCACGATGTCGCCCGTGTTCATCCATCCGTCGGAGTCGAATGCTGCGGCGGTGGCCTCGGGGTTCTTGTAGTAGCCTTTCATCACATTGTCGCCTTTCACCCATAGTACACCCGGTGTATTTGCCGGGTCGGGCGAGTCGACGCGCATCTGCATACGGTCCACGATGCGTCCGCAGGAGGCGGGGCGTTGCTCGGTCCAGGGGGCGTAGGCGATGAGAGGCCCGCACTCTGTCATGCCGTAGCCTACGGTCACGGGGAAGTTGATGCGCCGTAGAAAGGTCTCTACCTCTTTATTTAAACCGGCACCGCCCACGATTATCTCCTTGAGGCGGCCGCCGAAGGTCTCTTCCATCTTACTCTTGATTTTCTCAAGGAGGTGCTTGTCCACAAAAGGCAGATGCAGAAGCAGCTTCATGAGCGGCTTGTCGAGCAGTGGGAATATTTTGGTTTTTACTATCTTCTCGATAATCAATGGCACGGTGACGATGAGCTTGGGCCTGACTTCGGCGAAAGCTCCCATTATCACCTTGGGCGAAGGTGTGCGGGTGAGGAAGTGCACGTGGCATCCTTTCACGAATGGATGCAGCAGTTCGATGGTGAGCCCGAACATGTGAGCCAGGGGCAACATGCACACCATGCCGTCGCCGGGAAGGAGGAAGTCGAGCCCGTCGATGCTGTACTGGATGTTGCTCCACAGGTTGCCGTAGGTGAGCATAACGCCTTTGGAGTTGCCGGTCGAGCCGGAGGTGTAGTTGATAAGTGCGAGTGTCGAGGCATCTTCTGCGGCATACTTCACATCGTCGGGAGTGAAGCGCTCGGGATATTTCTCGCCGAAGAGGCGGTTGAGATTTTCGCGGGCGTGAGCCAGCCGCTTGGTGCGCGCGAAGAGCAGCGAGTAGTCGTTGATGAGGATGGCGCCTTCGAGCAGAGGCATATTCTCGTGGTCGAGATTTTCCCATGTGTGCGCATCCACAAAGAAGAGCTTGGCCTCGCTGTGGCACACGAGGTGGTGCACGGTGTCGGGCTTGAACTCATGCAGGATAGGCACGGCCACAGCACCGTAGGTGAGTGCGGCAAGCGCTCCTATCGCCCATTGGGCACAGTTGCGGCCGCAGAAAGCAATCTTGTCGCCGGGCTTGAGATTGGCGTGCTCGAAGAGAAGGTGGAGCTTGGCAATCTTGCGGGCTACGTCGCGGTATTGAAACGACTGGCCGTCGAAGTCAGTCAGCGCAAGGCGCTCCCAGTTGTCGCGGAGCGATTGTGCTATATACGGTATGAGTTCTTTTTGTGGCTGCATATATGATGAAAAATTATACGATGTACTATCCCGCCGAACCGTGGATTAATAAAAAAACAATGAAAGTGAGCCAAAAGTTTTCGCCACAAGAAAAGCGCCCGGGCGAAAATCGCTCAGGCGCTTGTGAGTCGTTGGGTAATCGTTGATTATGCTTTGCCGTTGCTGCCGAGCACGTTCACGATTTTGTGACGATAGAGTTTCTCCATGTTGTCGCGAGCCGGACCGAGGTACTTGCGGGGGTCGAATTCACCGGGCTTCTCAGCGAATACGCGGCGAACGGCAGCGGTCATGGCAAGGCGGCTGTCGGAGTCGATGTTGATTTTGCAGACAGCGCTCTTGGCAGCCTTGCGGAGCTGCTCTTCGGGGATACCGATGGCATCGGGGAGCTTGCCGCCGAACATGTTGATTGTGTCGACTTCTTCCTGGGGAACCGACGAAGAACCGTGGAGCACGATGGGGAAGCCGGGGAGCTTGGCCATAACGGCGTCGAGAACGTCGAAAGCCAGGGGCGGGGGCACGAGTTTGCCCTCAGCATTGCGGGTGCACTGCTCGGGGGTGAACTTGTAAGCGCCGTGCGAGGTGCCGATGGAGATGGCAAGCGAGTCGCAGCCGGTGCGTGTGGCGAAGTCGATTACTTCTTCGGGGTCGGTGTAGGTGTGGTGGTCGGAAGAAACTTCGTCCTCAACGCCTGCGAGAACGCCGAGCTCACCTTCTACGGTCACGTCGTGCTGGTGTGCGTATTCAACAACCTGCTTTGTGAGAGCAACGTTCTCCTCGTAGGGGAGGTGCGAACCGTCGATCATCACCGAAGAGAAACCGCTGTCGATGCAGCTCTTGCAGAGCTCGAAGCTGTCGCCGTGGTCGAGGTGGAGCACAATCTGGGGATTTTCCCAGCCGAGTTCCTTGGCATATTCTACGGCACCCTGAGCCATGTAGCGGAGGAGGGTGGCATTGGCGTAGTTGCGGGCGCCTTTGGATACCTGAAGGATAACGGGCGATTTTTCCTCAGCAGCAGCCTTGATGATGGCCTGGAGCTGCTCCATGTTGTTGAAGTTGAAAGCGGGGATGGCATAGCCGCCTTCGATAGCCTTGGCAAACATCTCGCGGGTGTTCACAAGGCCGAGTTCTTTATAACTTACCATTTTTAAAATAGATATATATTTATTTTGGTTTTCTGAGTGTTGCAGGCCTGAGCCTTTCCAAGTGCAAAGGTAGTAATTTTTTTTCTTGCTTTTGCAATCCGGCTTTGCTTTTTTCGATATTTAAAGTTAATTTTGCGGCGCTATTCCATTTTCACACATGTCAACGAAAAGTCAATTTGCCACAAAAATAGGTCTTATTGCCGCCACGGTGGGCTCTGCCGTAGGTCTTGGCAATGTATGGCGCTTTCCTGCCGAGACGCAGACCAACGGCGGCGCCGCCTTCCTCCTCGTGTATGTAATCTGTGTGCTACTTCTGGGTATACCTGTGATGCTTGCTGAGTTCTCGCTCGGCCGTGGAGGTGGCTCCGATGCCGTGGGCGTGTTTCGCAAGCTCGCACCCGGCAAGGCTTGGTGGATAGTGGGAGCTGTGGCCGTGCTCGCCTCCTACCTTATATTATGCTACTATATGGTGGTGGCCGGATGGACGCTCGAATACTTGTGGGAAAGTGCCGTCGGCGGTCTCTTTGAAGGTGTGGGGCGCGATGTGCCCGACGATGTGATGCGAAGCTCCTTCGCGGCGAAGATGGACAGCTACGTAGGCTCCGACTTCCGCCCCCTGCTTTTCACCTTCCTGATGATAGCAGGCAATATAGGCATACTTGTGGCCGGGGTGCAGAAAGGCATTGAGAAGCTTTCGAATGTGCTCATGCCAATGCTCTTCATCATCCTTGTGGGTATGTGCTGCGTGAGCCTGAGCCTGCCCGATGCAGGCGAGGGTGTGAGCTATTTCCTGAGTCCCGATTTCTCGAAGATTACACCGCGAGTGGTAATCAACGGTCTCGGACAGGCTTTCTTCAGCCTCAGCCTCGGCATGGGTATTCTCATCACATATTCGTCGTACTATCCTGCCGATACGCGTCTTACCCGTACGTCGGTGATAGTTGCGCTTCTGAGCCTGCTTGTAGCTGTGCTGATGGGTATGACCATCTTCCCCGCCGTGAAGAGTTTCGGGCTCGATAAGGAGACTCTTGAGGGTGCTACGCTCGTATTCGTGACGCTTCCCGAGGTGTTTGCCCGCCTGCCCTTTCCGCAGCTTTGGTCCACACTCTTCTTCCTGCTTCTGCTCGTGGCTGCGCTCACATCCACGGTGTCGATAGCCGAAGTGTCGATAGCGATGATGCAGGACAGGCTCGGGCTTAGTCGCGTCAAGGCCACGCTGGCCGCCATGCTGCCGCTATTCCTTCTCAGCGCGGTGTGCTCGCTGTCGTTCGGCTCGCTGTCGGACTTCAAGGTACTGGGGATGACGGTGTTCGACCTGCTCGACCGCTTTACCACCGATATACTTCTGCCCGTGGTGTCGATTGCCGTGTGCGTGTATATGGGCTGGTTTGCACCAAAGGGATTGCTGCACTCTGAGCTCTCCAATAAAGGCTCGCTGCGCTCGGTGTGGACCGCGCCGGTGCTCTTCGTTATCCGCTATGTAGCTCCGTTGCTCATCGCTTTAATCCTGATATTCAACTACATTTAAAGTAATGCCGATGGGCAAGGATAATTCATATCCAAAGATTTACAATCTATTGGCAGCCATTCTGCTCGTGTGTGGCGTGTTCGGACTGCGGATGTGCATCACTGGCGGTGGGCCGGTCGTGCATGTGGCACCCGTGGAGCAAAGCGGAACCGTGCAGCCGGAAGGAAACGCCGCCGACAGCATAAGGAAAAGCTCGCGGAAGAAGCCACGGAAGCAGAGCACCCGCCCGGCAGGGAAACCGGTGCCTCAGCGCTCATACCTTGATGAGCCGGTGGCTCTGCCTGTAGGCGAGGAGTGATGCTCGACGGTTAATCCATGGCGTTGTCGCCACCGTACTGCTTGATGTACTCGTCGCAAGTTGTGGCAAGTTCATCGTACCATTCATCGCCGAAACGTCGGCGCAGCGGCCCCTCAAGGAAGCGGTAGGCGCGCAGGCCTTTGGCTCTGCCAAGCACCTCGGCAGCCTTGCAGATCTTCCAGCGGTGAAAATTGACGGCTGTGAAGCTGTCGTATTTCTTAAGTCTTACGGGATAGAGGTGGCATGAAATTGGTTTGTAAAAGTCGATACGCCCCTGGCGATATGCACGCTCGATGGCGCATATCCATCCACCTTGCTCGTCGAGGGTTGAGAAAACGCAGTTGCTGCCTTCGACGAGCGATGTCACTTCATCGCCCTCGCAGTCGATGTAGCTCACACCGTGCTCCTCGATTTCGCGGCGGGCGGCGGGCAGGAGCTCATCCCATATCACCGGCAGGATTTGCTTTATGCGCTCAGCCTCGCCGGCATCGAGAGGAGCGCCGGCATCGCCGTCGAGGCAGCACTGACCTTTGCAGGCATCGAGGTCGCAGCAGAAAAAGCGCTCGGCAAGGTCGAGGCTTACTAAGGTATCTTGTATCTGTAGCATAGTGTTCTATTATATTCTGTGGTGGCTACCATCCGCGAGTGGCGCCGGTGCCAATCAGCCTGTCGTAGCGCTCGCCGCGGCGGCGGTGGTAGACCCGCACGGTGTATTCGTTGACTGTCTGATACTTGTCACCTTCTATGGCCGAGGTGTAGCCGCGGCGCGCCCCGGGCGGCACGATGAGGTATTGATAGTTGTAGGCACCTTGCTTGAGCAGCATGGCGCGCTCATAGCGGCCTGTGGCGTGGTTGTAGAACATTCGGGCGTTGTCGTCGAAGCGCCTCTGCACGAAGTCGCCGTCGATGAAAATCATCGCTCCGGGTGTCTCGGGGTAGTCGAGGCTGAAGTGCACCACGCCGTAGTCGGCCTCGATGTCGCTCTCCGAGGAGTTGTAGTTGCGCACGAAGTAGCGGCCATGCTGTGTCTGGTCGTAGCTGTAGCTCTCGCCGGCACGCGAGGCATCGGGGAGAAGGCTGTAGTGGTAGTAGGGATCGTAGTATTCTATCCGCTCCACTCCCATGCCGGGGTAGGTGTCGCTCACAATCTCGAAGCGGCGGTACTCGTTGCCGGCATCGAAGATGAGCACCGGCTGATGCTCGAAGATTACCTTGCTGCCTTGCGCCCTGAGCGGCTGCCGGAAAGCAACTTCGCTATCGAGGCGCCCGTTCTGCCCGGCCACGACGATGAGGTCGTTGAACGGATCTTCGACCTGCGCCCGCTCCGTATCGACCATGATGGAGAGCTGCTGGTGAGCTTTGTTGTAGTCGACGTCGGTCTGTGTGGAAGCGCGCACGGCCACTGGTGCCGTCTCCTCGCTGATCATGAAGCGGCACTGGAGCAATGTCGAGTCGGGGTCGCTCTCAGGATAGATGCGCAGCAGATAGTTGCCTGAGAGCGTGGGGCGCACCTGTTCGTTGGGGATGGTGAGGGAGTAGTGCACATAGTGCACGGTGGTGCCGCGGGAGAAGTCGTAGTCGTCGACTGTGCCTTCGTTGAACCCGTCGAGAAACTCGCTGTCGACCAATCCCGAAGGCCTCCATGAAGCGTTGCAGTGGATGAGTGAGTAGCGGAAGTACTCGCGGTCCTCGGCGATGTGGTCGAAAGATATACGAATGCGGTCGTCGGAGTCGAGCACGACTACGGGCATGGCGAAGTCGTCGCCGTCGAGCTTCACCTGCAGGCTGCGGATGTGCTCGTCGAAAATGCCTGTCATGGTGTCGCCTGCGGGAGCGGCGGCTATGGTGCAGGTGCACGGAATAGTCAGCACCGCAGCCAAGAGTATTCGCTTCAATGCTCTCATAGCCATTTCACGGGGGCTTTTCCACGCGAGCGGAGGTATTCGTTGGCACGGCTGAAGTGATGATTGCCGAAGAAGCCTCGGTGAGCCGACAGCGGCGACGGATGCGGCGAGGTGAGCACGAGGTGCCTCTCGCGGTCGATGATGGCGCCTTTACGGATGGCGTAGGAGCCCCAAAGCAGGAATACGACACCGTCGAGGCGCTCGTTCACGGCGCGGATCACGGCATCGGTGAATGTTTCCCAGCCGAGGCCCTGATGAGAGGCCGGCCGGTGGGCTTCTACGGTGAGAGTGGCGTTGAGCAGCAGCACACCCTGGGCGGCAAGGTACGAGAGGTCACCGCACGTTGGCATAGAGCCGCCGGTGTCGGCGCATATTTCCTTGAAGATATTCACCAGCGATGGAGGCATAGCCACACCCGGAGCTACGCTGAAGCAGAGGCCGTTGGCCTGTCCGGGGCCGTGGTACGGGTCTTGCCCGATAATCACCACTTTAATATTGTCGAAGGGGCACTCATCGAAGGCCGCGAAAATGCGCGCCGGTGGCGGGAAAACCTGCGCGACGGCGTAGCGTCGGCGCACCTCCTTTGTAAGACTCTCAAAATAAGGCGCGTCCCACTGCTCTTTAAGCGGTTCGAGCCATGAAGGGTGTATTTTTACCTGCATAATATCTTCTTTTCTTTTGCAAAAATACAAAAAAATAATTACTTTTGCACCCGCATTGACGCAAAAGGACCCGTAGTTCAATGGATAGAATATCGGATTCCGGTTCCGACGATTGGGGTTCGACTCCCCACGGGTTCACACAAAAAGCGATGGCAGACACCGGTGTCTGCCATCGCTTTTTGTGTGTCTGCGTTTCTGCCATTAATTAAGGATAAGGGGAGCTCCTACGGGTACATCGAATGTGGCGCGGGCAAATTGCCGGATGCGCTCAAGTGTGCTTCGCCGTGGGCGGGGAGGGCAGGGGACGGTTTGTGAGGAGGAGGTGGATAGAGTAGAGCGTTTCTCCATAGGCAGGTGTGTCGATTAAGATGAATAATAAAAGGAAGCCTTTTGTAGGTCTAACGACCGAAGGCTTCCTTTTATTGTATTTGTATAAAATATTTTATAACTCTTCCGGGAGAGCCGAAGCGATAGCTGCATACGACTCTTTCATGAGCGAATCGAGCTCGTGTCGCCCGCCCTCGGGTGCGTAGATGGGGCGGTGTATGGTGAGGCGGATAGTGCCGGGACGCGGGAGTATGGCGCTCCGAGGCATCACTTTGTATGCGCCGTCGATAGTGATGGGCACCACGGGGAGTCCGAACTCCATAGCCAGCGAGTAGGCCCCGCGGCGAAAGGGGTGCATACGCCCGTCGGTGGTGCGGGCGCCTTCGGGGAATACTACCACCGACATGCCTCCGGCGAGGCGCTTCTCGGCCGTCTCCATGGTGCGACGCACGGCCGATGGGCTACTGTTGTCCACGTAGATATGACCCGACACACGGCAGCTGTAGCCCACCAAGGGTATGCTCTCGAGCCCCTTCTTCATCATCCATCGGAAGTTGTGGTTGAGGAAACCGTAGATAGCGAATATGTCGTAAGCTCCCTGATGATTGGCCACGAAAACGTATGATGTGTCTTTGCTGATATTCTCACGGCCATTCACCTTCACCCGCACCAGTGTGAGGGCGCAGAATATGCGGGCCCAGATGCGGCCCGGCTGATAGCCCATGGTACGGCTGAAGCCGAGCATACTTCCGAGGATAGTGGCGAGAGCTGCCGCCACGGTGGCGACAAAAAGCAAAGGGATGGCTATAAATATCTGATAGATACGATATAAGAAGAGCATTTGAGTGATGCGTTGATGAGACTAAGTGCAAATTTAGCTATTTTTTCGCTCACATACGCAAAAAAATGTGTAATTTTGCGCTCAGTTTTAAAACACACGTACACATTCTGTATTATGAAATTACTCGAAGGAAAAACCGCCCTCATCACCGGCGCGGCTCGCGGTATCGGCAAAGCCATAGCGCTCCGCTTCGCTCAGGAGGGTGCCAACATCGCCTTCACCGACCTCGTGATTGACGAGAACGGCAAGGCCACCGAAGAAGAAATCGCAGCCCTCGGCGTGAAAGTGAAAGGATATGCTTCAAATGCCGCCGACTTTGCTCAGACCAAAGAAGTGGTGGAGCAGGTTCACAAGGACTTCGGAAGCATTGATATTCTCGTGAACAACGCCGGTATCACCAAGGACGGCCTGATGATGCGCATGACCGAAGCCCAGTGGGATGCCGTGATTGCCGTCAACCTCAAGAGCGCGTTCAACTTCATCAACGCTGTGCTTCCCGTGATGCTCCGTCAGCGCAGCGGCTCCATCATCAACATGGCATCGGTAGTCGGCGTGCACGGCAATGCCGGCCAGAGCAACTACGCCGCATCGAAGGCAGGCCTCATCGCCCTTGCCAAGAGCATCGCTCAGGAAGTGGGCTCACGCGGCGTGCGTGCCAACGCTATCGCCCCCGGCTTCATCGAGACTGCCATGACGGCAGCCCTCCCCGACGCCGTGCGCGAAGAGTGGTGCAAGAAAATACCCCTCCGCCGTGGCGGCAAGCCCGAAGATATTGCCGACGTGGCAACCTTCCTCGCTTCCGACCTCTCGAGCTACGTTACCGGTCAGGTAATTCAGGTCGACGGTGGCATGAATATGTAAGATCTTTCAGGCCCGCGAGCTCCGATGGCGGAACTTGCGGGCTATTTTTATGCTTTTTTGTGTGGAAGAGTGCATTTTTCTTGCATCTTTCGCATAGTTATTCAAAGATAAATTCGTATCTTTGCGGCTGATTTTAGCCCCGCTGTGCCCCGATGGGTCGCCCAAGGGCTTATTGTTAAAGAAATAGATATGATTAAAATCACATTTCCCGACAATAGCGTTAAGGAATTTGAGGCAGGCACCACGCCGCTTCAGATAGCCCAATCCATATCGCCACGCCTTGCCCGTGAGGTGCTTGCAGCAACCGTTGACGGTCAGGAGTGGGATCTCTCGCGCCCCATCGAAGCCGATGCCGCGGTAAAACTCTTCAAGTGGGACGACCCCGAAGGCAAGCATGCCTTCTGGCACAGCTCGGCACACCTTCTGGCCGAAGCTCTTCAGGAGCTCTATCCCGGTGTGAAATTTGGTATCGGTCCGGCTATCGAGAATGGTTTCTACTACGACATCGACCCCGGAGAGCACAAAATCACATCCGACGACTTCGCCAAGATTGAGGCTAAGATGATTGAGCTTGCAAAGCAGGATCAGCAGATTGTCCGTGCCGACATAGCCAAGGCCGATGCCCTCGCAATGTTTGGCGACCGCAACGAAGAATATAAATGCGAGCTTATCTCCGAGCTCGAGGACGGTCACATCACCACCTATACCCAGGGTGCATTCACCGACCTCTGCCGCGGCCCGCACCTCCCCTCCACATCGCCCATCAAGGCCGTGAAGATCATGAGCCTTGCCGGAGCATACTGGCGCGGCGATGAGAAGCGCAATCAGCTCGTGCGCGTCTATGGCGTGTCTTTCCCCAAGAAAGCCATGCTCGACGAGTACCTCGCGCTCCTCGAGGAAGCCAAGAAACGCGACCACCGCAAGCTCGGTAAGGAGATGGAGCTCTTCGCTTTCTCGCCCAAGGTGGGGCAGGGTCTTCCCCTCTGGCTCCCCAAGGGTGCGGCTCTCCGCGACCGCCTCGAGCAGTTCCTGCGTAAAATCCAGAAGCGCTACGGCTACCTTCAGGTAATCACTCCGCATATCGGCAACAAGCAGCTTTACGTCACTTCCGGCCACTATGCCAAGTATGGCAAGGACTCTTTCCAGCCCATACATACCCCCGAAGAAGGCGAAGAGTATCTGCTCAAACCCATGAACTGCCCTCACCACTGCGAGATTTTCCGCGCTCTTCCCCGCTCCTACCGCGACCTGCCCCTCCGCCTGGCTGAGTTCGGCACTGTATATCGCTACGAGCAGAGCGGTGAGCTCCACGGCCTGACCCGTGTGCGCGGCTTTACGCAGGATGATGCGCACATCTTCTGCGCTCCCGAGCAGATTAAGGATGAGTTCCTTAAGGTGATGGACATCATCCTCTACATCTTCAAGGCACTTAAGTTCGACAACTACGAAGCGCAGATTTCACTTCGCGACCCCAATAATAAGGAGAAATATATCGGCAGCGACGAAAACTGGCACAAAGCAGAGCAGGCCATCATAGAGGCTTGCGCCGAAAAAGGCATCAACGCACGCACCGAGCTCGGTGAAGCAGCCTTCTACGGCCCCAAACTCGACTTCATGGTCAAAGACGCCATCGGCCGCCGCTGGCAGCTCGGCACCATCCAGGTCGACTACAACCTGCCCGAGCGCTTCGAGCTCGAGTACACCGGCAGCGACAATGCCAAGCATCGCCCCGTGATGATACACCGTGCACCCTTCGGCTCGATGGAGCGCTTCGTGGCCGTGCTTCTTGAGCACACCGCAGGTCACTTCCCCCTTTGGCTCGCCCCCGAGCAGGCCGTGGTAATACCTGTGAGCGACAAATATCTTGACTACGCTCAAAAGGTTGCCGCCGAGCTCGAGGAAGCCGACATCCGGCTCACCATCGACGACCGTAACGAAACTCTTGGCCGCAAGATTCGCGACAATCAGCTTAAACGTGTGCCCTATATGCTCATCGTAGGTGAGAAAGAAGCACAAAACGGCGAAGTTTCGGTAAGAAAACCCGGCGAAGGTGACCTCGGTTCGATGAAAATTGCTAACTTTGCAGAACTTTTAACCGCTGAAGTCGAAAAAGCGACCAAGCAATAAACAACCAAATATTAATTAAACTGCCGCAAGGCACACTGAATGGATAAAAAACCGCCCTATCACCCTGCGGGTCCCCGACCCGCTAACGCCGGAGGCTCGCGCCCGCAGCAGCGCCGCGACCCCCGACAGCAAAAACAAGCGCCCAATAATATCAACGAGCATATCCGTGCCCGCGAGGTGCGACTTGTAGGTGACAACCTCACCCCAGGCATCTATTCCATTCAGGAGGCTCGCCGAATAGCCGAAGACCTCGAGCTTGATCTGGTGGAAATCACATCGAACGTAGAGCCGCCGGTCTGCAAAATCCTCGACTATCAGAAGTATCTCTATCAGCAGAAGAAAAAAGCCAAGGAGATCAAGGCGAAGTCCACCAAAGTCGTGGTGAAGGAAATCCGCTTCGGGCCTCAGACCGACGACCACGACTACAACTTCAAGCTCAAGCATGCCATCGGTTTCCTGCAGGAAGGTGCCAAGGTCAAGGCTTACGTATTCTTCAAAGGCCGCTCGATTCTTTTCAAGGAGCAGGGCGAGGTTCTTCTTCTCCGCTTCGCAAACGACCTCGAAGATTATGGCAAAGTAGAGCAGATGCCGGTGCTTGAAGGCAAGCGCATGATAATCATGCTCGCACCCAAAAAGAAATAATCCGTCACGAGCTGACACAAGATTATAAACTCGAATTAAACATCTAATTTACAAAACAATGCCTAAGATTAAGACTAATTCCGGTGCCAAAAAGAGGTTCGCCCTTACCGGATCAGGAAAGATCAAGAGAAAACACGCGTTCAAGAGCCACATCTTGACCAAGAAGACCAAAAAACAGAAACGCAACCTCACTCACGCAGGTCTCGTAGCCCGCGTTGATGCCGGTAACGTGAAGGCTCTTCTCGGCATGAAGTAATTCTGCCGGTGCCAAATTCTCACTACGCTTAATTCGTGATTATATAATTTCTATTATTAACCGAGTGCTTAGCCCTAAGAGCAGCGCAAAGCTGCCGCTAACATTCAAAATCATTTGAAAAAATGCCAAGATCAGTCAACCACGTTGCTTCGCGCGCACGCCGCAAAAAAATCCTCAAACTCACACGAGGCTACTTCGGCTGCCGCCGTAATGTATGGACCGTAGCTAAAAACACCTGGGAAAAAGGTCTTACCTACGCTTACCGCGACCGTAAGGACAAAAAGCGCAACTTCCGCGCCCTCTGGATCCAGCGTATCAACGCAGCTGCTCGTCTCCACGACCTCAGCTACTCCAAACTCATGGGGCTTATCCACAAGAGCGGTATCGAAATCAACCGCAAAGTCCTCGCTGACCTCGCTCTCAACAACCCCGCTGCTTTCGCCGCTGTGGTTGAAAAGGTGAAGAACGCTTAAAGCATTCAGCTCAACGAACGAAACTCGCCCGCACTTCTTGCCGAAGTGCGGGCGATGTTTCGTTTTAGCGCGCGGGCTTTGCTCTGCTATTGGAGGCCCTTCATCATTTCGCAAAAACCTGTTTTGTTGAACCGGTAGAACATGTCGATGCGCTCCGGGGTGTCGTTTTCGAGAAGCAGCAGGAGTTCTTTGGCAAATTCGAGAGTCGCTGAGCCGTTTGCCGTGACTATATTCTTGTCGGCCACGGCCTGGATGTGCCGGTATCCTTCGGGATTGGTATAGTTTGCGCCGCCCCATAGCTTGAGTTGGTCGGGGCCGTTGCCCGTATGCTTGATGTCGTTCAGGAATCCGTGCTTGGCCATGAATGAGGCTGCATTGCATATTGCTCCTATAATCTTGCCGTCGGCAATGGCTTTTGCTATAATGGGAGCGACACTGTCGGCTGTGGGAGTCTGCCATCCGAAGCCACCGATCAGCACGAGCGCTGCGTAGTCGTGAGGCATGGTGTCGAAAGTATAGTCGGGCAGCACGCGGAAACCGCCTATTGATTTCACAGGCTCCATAGTCGGAGCTACAATCTTATTGACGTATTTCGGATTTTCCTTCAAGGCAAATTCGTCGGAGGCGATAGCCTGGGTGAGGTAGACCATCTCGTGCTCGGCAAAGTCAGGAAGCAGGATGTACAGTACTTCGTTTGTCATATTTATGTGATAGAATATTTATAGGAGAGTGTAATATTTGTGAGAAATATGCGTCTTATAAGTAAGTCTTAAAATAAAAAGCTATGAATATTTGGATTTTACTGCCCGTAGTAGGCGGGCTCATAGGAGGTATTATCGGTGGCAGGGCTTATAGAAGCTATCAGCGCCGCCATAAGAAGGATTAGCGCGGCGGCGTCAGCTTATACGGCTCCAGTCGGTGCTTCGGTTGAGCATCATCGCTAGAGATGTGGCGAAGTAGCGGTTCTCAGGATTGCTAAGAGCAGGGTCGGAGTCGAGGAGTGTTTCGGCCGCTTTGCGGGCCATCTGTATAATCTGCCCGTCCTGTGCGAGGTTGGCAATCTTGAGGTCGAAGGGAAGGCCGCTCTGCATAGTGCCTTCGATGTCGCCGGGGCCTCGCATCTGCATGTCGGCTTCGGCGATTACGAAGCCGTCGGTAGTGGTGGTCATAAGTTCGAGGCGCTTGCGTGTGTCGGCGCTGATTTTGTGTTTGCTCATCAGGATGCAGTGCGAGCGGTCGGCACCACGGCCCACACGGCCTCGCAACTGGTGCAACTGCGAGAGGCCGAAGCGCTCGGCATTCTCGATTACCATAGTGGTGGCGTTCGGCACGTTGACTCCGACCTCGATTACCGTGGTTGCAACAAGGACGGCAGCCTCGCCGGAGGCGAATAGCGCCATCTGAGCGTCTTTTTCGGCCGGTTTCATGCGTCCGTGCACGAAAGCCACGCGGTATGGGGCGAAGATTTGCGAAGCCGATTCGAAACCTTCGGTCACGCTCTTGAGGTCGAGCTTCTCATTCTCTTCCACGAGTGGATATACGATGTAGACCTGATGGCCTGCCGCAAGCTGGGCTTTGATGCCTTCTATCACACGCGGGCGTTGCTCGTCGTAGCGCAGGACTGTGGCTACGGGCTTGCGTCCGGGTGGCAGTTCGTCGATAACCGACACGTCGAGGTCGCCGTAGACCGTCATGGCAAGAGTGCGGGGGATGGGAGTAGCCGTCATCACAAGCACGTGAGGCGGTACTTCGCTTTTTTTCCACAGGCGTGCACGCTGCGCTACACCGAAGCGGTGCTGCTCGTCGATGACGACAAAACCGAGCCGCTTGAACACCACCCTGTCCTCTATCACGGCGTGAGTGCCTACGAGGATATGGATTGAACCGTCGCGCAGCCCTTCGTCGATTTCACGCCTTTTCTTGGAACGGGTAGATCCGGTGAGCAGCTGCACGTTCAGCCCGATTTTCGCAGCCAGCTCGCATAGTGTGGCATGATGCTGAGTGGCAAGAATTTCGGTGGGAGCCATCAGGCAGGCCTGGTAGCCGTTGTCGATGGCAAGGAGCATGGTCATCAGTGCCACGAGGGTCTTGCCCGAGCCCACATCGCCTTGCACAAGGCGGTTCATCTGTCGCCCCGACATAATGTCGGCCCGCACCTCTTTTATCACGCGCTTCTGCGCGCCGGTGAGCGGGAAGGGCAGGCACTGGTAGTAGAAATCGTTGAACCACTTGCCCACGCCCGGCATGATGAAGCCTTGCACGGCGGCCTTGCGTTGGCGCGAGCGCATGAGCATATCGGTCTGGATATAGAACACTTCCTCGAACTTGAGCCTCAGCCGCGCCTGTGCGAGCGCTTCGGGGGAGTCGGGGATGTGGATTGTGCGGATGGCACGGTCGAGTGGCATGAGCCCCAATGAGCTCACGACCGATGGTGGCAGAGTGTCGGCCAGCGGTGTGCGATGAGTGTTGAGGAAGTTTACGATGGCTCCGTGGATGGCCTTGGAGCCCATGTTGCGCTGGCGCAGACGCTCGGTGAGGGGGTAGATGGCACGCACCCCGGGGCCTGTCTCCACCGTCTCGGGCGGGTCGACCTCGGGATGGGTCATCTGCAGGATGTCGCGGAAATAGGACGGCTTGCCGAAGAGCACATACTCGCGTCCGGTGGCAAGGCGCTTGCGCATCTCGCGCACGCCCTTGAACCACACACAATCTATGGTGGCGGTGCCGTCGGTAAACAGTCCGATAAGGCGCATCGCCGCACCTTCGCCCACCACATTGAAGCTCACGAAGCGACCGCGCAACTGCAGCATGGGAAACTCACCCGTGGAGCCGTGCAGGCTGCGCACAGAGTAGGTGCGCGATCGGTCGATATATGATGTAGGGTAGTGGCGGAGCAGGTCGTAGGCGCTGTTGAGCCCCAACTCGGAGCTGAGCAGTTTGGCTCTTTCCGGGCCGATACCTTTCACATACTTTATGTCGAAGCGGCGCAGCGACAGCATGGAATCAAGCGTTGTAGGGTAGCTGATTTGCCAGAAGTACTTCGGCGACAGCTATGTCGGTTGGATTCGTGATTTTTATGTTCTGGCTATGGCCGGGCACTGTGTGGATAGGAGCGTCTCCATACTTCGCCACTATCGCGGCATCGTCGGCAAGCACATCGCCGTGGGCTCGGCGGTATGCTTCGTGAAGGAGCTCGAATTTAAAAGCCTGAGGTGTCTGCACGGTGCGGAATTGAGCACGGTCGGCGGGGAGCACAGCGTCGGCATCGGTAAGCGATGCGATGGCCTCGGTGAGAGGAAGAACAGGCACGGCGGCATCAATGCCATCGGCCGACAGCGCCTTGCATAGCTCACGCACCATGTCGGGGTGTACGAGCGGGCGCGCACCATCGTGCACCAGCACTGTGGCGGGAGGCTCGGTATCGGAGGCGAGAGCCTCGAGGGCGTTTGCCACCGATTGCGAGCGAGTGTCGCCTCCAAGCACGATGCGGCAGGCGGGAGCCGAAGTATAGTCGGCGGTAATATCGTCCCAGCAGTCAACGCCTACTTCCGAGAGCACAAGCACAATAGTGGCCTGCGGAAGTGCACGGTTGATGGTCTCGACGGTGCGCAGCAATACCGGGCGCCCGGCGAGGGTCAGGAACTGTTTGGGCATCGCCGAGCCGAAGCGTGTACCCGAGCCTGCGGCGACGACTATCACGGCGATGCCGTCGCCACAGGAGCGGGATGTATGTAAGTCTTGGTTTACCACGCGAAAATGGGGCGGTCGGCCATCATTTTGTTCACAGCTTTTGCCACGGCGGCAATGCCGGCATTGTCGTCGGGAGCGGAAAGCACGGTATCGATCATCTCGGCGATGTCAGGCATAAGGTCGGGTGTGAGGCCGCGAGTGGTGATGGCAGGAGTGCCAAGGCGGATACCCGAAGTCTGGAAGGGAGAGCGGCTGTCGTAGGGCACCATGTTCTTGTTGGCGGTGATGTCGGCTGCTACGAGAACTTTTTCGGCCACCTTGCCGGTGAGATCGGGGAATTTTGTGCGGAGGTCCACAAGGATGCAGTGATTGTCGGTGCCACCGGATACAATCTTATATCCCATGTCGGAGAGAGCCGACGCGAGAGCCGCGGCATTTGCGCGAACCTGCTTCTGGTAGTCGACAAACGAAGGCTGGAGCGCTTCGTGGAAAGCTACGGCTTTGGCTGCAATCACGTGCTCGAGCGGGCCGCCTTGCACACCGGGGAACACTGCCGAGTCGAGCAGCTGCGACATCATGCGCGGTTCGCCTTTGGGCGATGTTTTGCCCCAGGGGTTGACGAAGTCCTTGCCCATGAGGATGATGCCGCCGCGCGGACCACGGAGGGTCTTGTGTGTGGTCGAGGTGACGATGTGAGCGTATTTCACAGGGTTGTCGAGAAGGCCGGCAGCGATAAGTCCGGCAGGGTGAGCCATATCTACCATATAAATGGCACCGATTTCGTCGGCTACGCGACGCATACGGGCATAGTCCCACTCGCGGGAGTAGGCGCTCGCACCGCCGATGATAAGGCGCGGGCGCTCGCGGCGGCAAGTCTCCTCGAAGGCATCGTAGTCCACGAGCCCGGTCTCGGCATCGACATTGTACTCAAGAGCGTGGAATACGAGACCGGAGAAATTGACGGGGCTACCGTGGCTGAGGTGTCCGCCATGGCTGAGGTTGAGGCCGATAAACTTATCGCCGGGCTGCATGCAGGCCATGAACACTGCCATATTTGCCTGAGCACCGGAGTGGGGCTGTACGTTGGCATACTCGGCACCGAAGAGGCGCTTGATGCGCTCGATGGCGAGTTCTTCCACCTGATCCACCACCTGGCAACCGCCATAGTATCGGCGTCCGGGGTATCCTTCCGCATATTTGTTGGTAAGGCACGAGCCCATGGCGCGCATCACTTCGTCGCTCACGTAGTTCTCGGAAGCGATGAGTTCGATTCCGTCTTTTTGGCGCCGGTGTTCGGCGGCGATAAGGTCAAAAATCGCGTTGTCGGTCTGCATTGTTTTTGAAATATTTAATGTTTGTGTTGGGTTGTTCGATTATTTTTTCTTAACTGAAAATCCGAAAGTGCCGAGCTGTGCGCCCTGCTCGAAGTATCCGCCGTGATTGTAGCTCATCAGTCCGGCTTTCTCGAGCTCGAATTTGCCGGTGTCGGGGTTCATGTATGAGCTGTCGGCAAGAACGTTCACAATCTTTGCCACGAACATATCGTGGCTGCCGAGAGGAAGCACCGCTGTGACTTTGCACTCCAGCGACAGGGGCGACTCGGCCACTGCCGGGCAGGCTACTCCCACGCCGGGGTAAGGGTGGAGCCCGGTGACAGCCCATTTGTCGGTGTCGCGCCCGGAGCGCACACCGCAGAAGTCGGTAGCCCGCGCCATCGCGGCCGTGGTGAGGTTGACGGTGAACTCCATACTGTCTTTAATAAGAGCATAGGAGTGGCGCTCGGGTCGCACCGATATATATAGCATGGCGGGATTTGTGCACACAATGCCTGTCCAGGCCACCGTGAAGATGTTGGAGCGGTCGGCTGTGCCGCAGCTCACCAGCACGGCAGGGAGCGGGTAGAGCAGAGTGCCGGGTTTCCAGCTTTCTTTCATCAGAGCAGTTCGATGTCTTCGCCGCAGAAGCTGTGGTTGCAGTAGCAGCAGCGTACTTCCACAATATCGCGGTTTACCACACTGAATCGGGTAGGCATAGGCTCGTGGTTGGTGACGCACTTGGGGTTTCCGCATCTGACGATGCCCACCAAAGTATCGGGAAGAGCGATGGGCCGCTTCTCCACCACCTCGTAGTCGCGGATAATGTTGACCATGGCCGACGGTGCGATGATGGCAATGCGGTTGAGGACATCTTCGGGAAACTCCACATCGGCGACCTTGATGATGCCTTTGCTGCCTAAGCGCCGGCTGCTGAGATTGTTGCCTATGGTCACTGAAGTGCCGAGCTTTTCGATGCCGAGGATACGCACGGCTCTGAACAGTGCGTCGGCCGGAATGTGGTCGATTACAGTGCCGTTGCGCAGGGCGGCAACGGCAAGCGAAGTGCGGTCTTTATTCATGATTTCCGGGGGTCTATACCTAATGCACGTGTTAAAATAGCCTGACGGGCAAAGACACCGTTGCGTGCCTGCTCGAAATAGTATGCTTTGTCGCTGCTGTCGACATCGGGGTCGATTTCGCCCACGCGTGGCAGCGGATGCAGAATGCGGAGGTTGGGCTTGGCACCGTCGAGCATGGCGCGGCGCAGGGTGTAGAGGTTCTTCACCTTTTCATACTCCATGGCATCGGAGAAGCGCTCGCGCTGCACACGTGTCATATAGATGATGTCGCTGCTGTCGATCACTTCCTGCGAGAAGTCGGTGTACTCGGAGAATACGATACCTTCGCGACGGCAAATATCGAGGTATTCCTCGGGCATACGAAGCTGTGGTGACGACACAAAGTTGAAGCGGGGCTTGAAGTAGCGGAGCGCCATCACGAGAGAGTGCACAGTGCGGCCGTACTTAAGGTCACCAACCATGGTGATTGTGAGGCCGTCGAGCTTGCCCTGGGTCTTAAGGATGGAATAGAGATCGAGCATTGTCTGCGAGGGGTGCTGGTTGGCACCGTCGCCGGCATTGACCACCGGCACGTCCGTGACCTCTGTGGCATATCGGGCAGCCCCTTCGAGGTAGTGACGCATCACGATGATGTCGGCGTAGTTCGATACCATCATGATGGTGTCTTTGAGGGTCTCGCCTTTCGAGGTGCTCGATGTGGAGGCGTCGGAGAAGCCGATCACACGACCGCCGAGCCGGTTTACGGCAGTCTCGAAGCTCAGTCGGGTGCGCGTTGATGGCTCGAAGAAGAGCGTGGCCACCACTTTGCCGTCGAGAATTTTACTGTTTGGGTGGGATTCGAAATAGCTTGCCCTGTCGAGCAGGTCAAGCATCTCCTGAAGGTCAATGTCGTCGATTGCGACAAAACTGCGACTATTCATAAGTTTTAGAGATTATCGGCAAAATTACAAAAAACGGTGCTAATAAGCAATTTTTGACCGCTGCTTTCGGTGATAAAATTTACGGTGCCGCGGCATGAAATCTTGACAGCAAGTATATTTGCATGTTTAGTGAAAATTTATTAATTTTGCCGCGAAATTTACAAGGTATTAACATTTCTAAGGTTTTATGTCAATTATCAGCAATCCCGGCTCCGCCGGAGCCGCGGCGAAAACGGTGGCAAGCAAGGCCATCGACTTTCACCCCAAGCTTTTCTCGGCACTGAAGCACTATAGCGGCGAGAGGCTCAAGGCCGACCTTGTGGCCGGTATAGTAGTGGGTATCGTAGCCCTTCCTCTTGCCATCGCATTCGGTATCGCATCGGGCGTAAGCCCCACGATAGGCCTTATCACGGCTATAATAGGCGGCTTCATGGTGTCGTTCTTCGGTGGCAACTCGGTGCAGATCGGTGGCCCCACGGGTGCGTTCATCGTCATTGTGTATAATATCATAGCGCAATTCGGTCTTCACGGCCTTGCCATCGCCACCTTTATGGCGGGCGTGATACTTGTGCTGATGGGCCTTTTCCGCCTTGGCACAGTGATAAAGTTCATTCCTTACCCTATAGTGGTGGGTTTTACCGCCGGTATCGCCCTGACGATTTTCTCCACTCAGATCAATGACTTCCTCGGCCTCGGCCTGCGCGACATCCCCGGCCAGTTTCTACCCAAGTGGGGCCTGTATTTCCGCAGCCTCGGCAATATCTCTCTGCCCACACTTGTGACGGCCGCCATAGCCCTCGTTATCATAATTTTGGCGCCGAAGGTGTCGAAGCGCCTGCCGGGTGCGCTGATAGCCATCATCCTCGTCACTGCCGGCGCATACGTGATGGACATCTGCTTCGACTGGTACCACGTGGAGACCATCGGCGACCGCTTCGGCACCATGGCTACCGACATCCCCACTCCCCACGGCTTCACGCTGAGCATGGCCACAATCAACATGCTGCTGCCTTCGGCATTTACCATCGCCGTGCTCGGTGCCATCGAGTCGCTGCTGTCGGCCACCGTTGCCGACGGTGTGACCGGTTCCCGCACCAACAGCAACACCGAGCTCATTGGCCAAGGTATAGCCAACATCACGGTGCCTTTCTTCGGAGGTATCCCCGTGACAGGTGCTATAGCCCGCACGATGACTAATATCTCCAACGGTGGACGCACCCCCGTGGCCGGTATCGTGCACGCCCTTGTGCTGCTGCTTATCTTCCTCTTCGCAATGCCGCTTATCAACTATGTGCCTCTGGCATGTCTGGCGGCCGTACTGATGGTGGTGGCTTATAATATGAGCGGATGGCGCACTATCGTGGGTATCTTCCACGCGCCCAAGAGCGACATTTCGGTGCTTGTAGTCACCTTCCTGCTTACTGTGATTTTCGACCTCACCATCGCAATCGAGATGGGTCTGCTCCTCGCTGTGGTGCTCTTCATGCGCCGTGTGATGGAGAACACCGAGATTAAGGTATACTCCGAGCAGCTCGACGTGGCCGAGGGCACGGACCTCTCCAACCACGAGGTGCTCAATGTGGCAAAGGGTGTGAGCGTGTACGAAATCGACGGACCGTTTTTCTTCGGCATCGCCACCAAGTTCGACGAGTTGATGCGCTCCACGCTCGGCAATAAGGCTCCGTATGTGCGCATTATCCGTATGCGTAAGGTGTCGTTTATCGATGCTACCGGTCTGCACAACCTTGAGCTGCTCATCAAGTCGTCGCAGAACGAGGGCATACACGTGGTTCTCTCGGGTGTGAAACCGAATGTACGCGAATCGCTTGAACATGCCGGTATCGACAAGATGCTTGGTGCCGACCATATATGTGACCATATATCCAAGGCTGTGATCATGGCGAATCTCATCGCCGCCGATGCTAAGGCACGCGTGGCTGAGAATGCCTGACGGCCAAGGGTAATAAGCTACTGACATCGCGCTCCCCGGGCTGCTGCCCGCGGGAGCGCTTATTTTTCGGGGCGACAGTAAAGAGAGCAGGAGGTGGACACTTTTGGCGTGTCCACCTCCTGCTCAATGTATTTGAGGATTTATTTCACCTCTGTCGCTTCGACATCCTCTATGTTGCTGTCGTCACCTTCGTCGATTGGAGGTGGTGTAGGGGAGTCAGCGGGTTTGTCGGGGTGTGAGTTGTCGTCCTTGTGGCCGAAGAGCTCGTCGGTGCGCGATGTCCAGGGGCGTGGGCCGAAGATACGCTTTACGTCGTCGGTGTAGATTACCTCACGCGAGATGAGGGTGTCGGCGAGCTCGTGGTGACCTTTGGCGTACTCCGTGAGGATTGTCTTTGCGCGCTCATATTGCTCGGAGATGATGCGCGAAACCTCTTCGTCGATGATGCGTGCGCGCTCGTCGCTGTAGGGGTTTGTGAACATGCTGTTCTGCCCCGTCGAGTCGTAGTAGCTGAGGTTGGGGATGCGGTCGCTCATACCGTAGTAAGCCACCATGGCGTAGGCTTGCTTGGTGACGCGCTCGAGGTCGTTTGCCGCGCCGGTCGAAATATGGCCGAGGAAAAGGTCTTCGGCTGCGCGGCCGCCAAGGAGCGAGCAAATGTCGTCGAGGAGTACTTGCGAAGGCACTATCTGGCGCTCTTCGGGCAGGTACCATGCTGCACCGAGGGCTTTGCCTCGCGGCACGATGGTGACTTTCACGAGCGGATTGCCGTAGCGGAGATGCCACGATACTGTGGCATGACCGGCCTCGTGAACTGCAATTGAGCGTTTTTCGTCGTCGGTGAGGATTTTATTTCGCTTTTCGAGACCACCGATCACACGGTCGACGGCGGCGTTGAAGTCCTCGGTGCTCACAGAGTCCTTGTTGTGCCTGGCGGCAATGAGGGCAGCCTCGTTGCACACGTTGGCGATGTCGGCGCCCGAGAATCCCGGGGTCTGCCTTGCGAGCATCTCCACATCGAGCTCTTCCGAGGTCTTGATTTTGCGCAGGTGCACCTTGAAAATCTCCACACGGTCGGGTAGGTCGGGTAGGTCTACGTATATCTGGCGGTCGAAGCGGCCTGCTCGCATGAGAGCTTTGTCGAGGATGTCGGCGCGGTTTGTGGCAGCGAGGATGATTACGCCGCTGTTTGTGCCGAAGCCGTCCATCTCGGTAAGGAGCTGGTTGAGCGTGTTCTCGCGCTCATCGTTGCCACCCATGCCGGCGTTCTTTCCACGGGCACGGCCTACGGCATCGATTTCGTCGATAAATACTATACAGGGAGCTTTCTCCTTGGCCTGGCGGAATAGGTCGCGTACTCGCGATGCTCCCACGCCAACGAACATCTCCACAAAGTCGGAGCCCGACATCGAGAAGAATGGCACGTCGGCTTCTCCTGCCACAGCCTTGGCCAGCAGGGTCTTGCCTGTGCCGGGAGGGCCTACCAGGAGTGCGCCCTTGGGTATTTTGCCGCCAAGGTTGGTATATCGCTTGGGGTTCTTGAGAAACTCCACGATTTCTTCAATCTCGGTCTTCGCCTCGCTGAGGCCGGCCACGTCGCGGAATGTCACCTTGTCGGCATTGTTCTTGTCGAACAGCATGGCTTTCGACTTGCCCACGCTGAAGATGCCGCCACCGCCGGGGCCTCCGGCACCACCGTTCGACATGCGGCGCATAATGAAAATCCACACAGCGATAAGGAGAACGAAAGGAAGAATCGACCACAGGAAGCCGGCGAAAGGACTGGCCTGCTCAAACTCGACATCGCCGGTGAACGCGCCGGTGCTGCGCCATTGCTCGATTTTCTCGGAGAGTTTGTCGGCCGAGGGGATGTTCGTCTCCACCTTCGCCTCAACTCCTTCGGCGGCGCTGAAGTTGCTGCCTTTGAAGAGCTCCTGCGCCAGGGAGTCGGTGAGGAAGCCTTCCACAATTTTTTTATCGGAGTATACCACTATCTTGGTGATGCCGTGGTCGGCCTCGACATAGCGCTCGAAGTCGCTGTAGCTCACCTTGCGGGTCACGGTGTTGTTGTCGAAGTAGAAGATGCCGCACAGGAACAGGAGCACTATGGCATACATCCACCACAGGCTCATCGTGAACGGGTTCTTCGGCTTTTTGCTGTTGTTGTTTCCCTTGCTGTTGGGAGTTATAGGGGGTATAGGCATTGCAGAATATCAGTCAAGGTCGGGGATTTCAGTAATAGTGGCATCGCTCCACAGCTCTTCGAGGCTGTAGCGGTGGCGGGTCTCGGGGAGAAAGATGTGCACCCAAGTGTCGCCATAGTCCACAATGACCCAGTCGCCGGCTTCTGCCCCGTCGATGCCGAAAGGTTTCACGCCACCGTTGATGCGGACATATTCTTCCACCGATTCGGCGATAGCTGCCGTCTGGGTGGTGGAGTTGCCTTCTGCTATGATGAAATAAGATGCGGCAGCCGACTCTATCGCTGTCAGGTCGACCACAGTCACGCCACGGCCTTTACGCTCGTGGATGCCTTCTATGATTAATTGTTGGAGGTCCTTTTTAGGAGTCATCAGTTAATTTAACTTTAAGTTATGCTGTGCAAAAGTAATGAATTTTGTCGTTAAGAGCGTTGGTGTCGCTGCTTAATATATTTATTTAACACTTTCGGCCTTGAAAAGTTGAGATGCCTCACTCGCTCGCCATTGCCTTGGCCGGATCGGTGCGGGCGGCCATGCGTGCCGGTATGATCAGGATAAGGAAACTTACGGCGGCAACTCCGATATTCAGCACCACAAAAGCCCAGGGCACAATGTGCACCGGCACGGCCGAGAGATAGTACATCTCGGGGTCGAGCGGAATGGCATTGGTGCACTGCTGTGTGAGCAGCAGTCCTATACCCAGGGTGTTGCCGATGAGCATACCCATGCCTGTGAGGCGCAAACCGAGGTCGATGAATATATTGCCTACAAGCCGTCGGGAGGCTCCCAAGGTGCGTAGCACGCCAATCATAGGCACTTGCTCAAGGATGAGGATAAAGAGGCTCGACACAAGTGTGAACCCGGCCACAGCAAGCATGAGGATGAATATTACGGTGACGTTGGTGTCCAGCAGGGCGAGCCAGTTGAAGTATAGCGCACCGGAGTGCTTGATGTCGTCGACAGGATAGTAGGGCAGCGCTCCCGATGCTGCTTCTGCCATCAATGCCTGGTGCAGGTTTGAGGCCACGGCATCGATGTCGTCGTCGGCTATGCCGCGTATGTCGAGGCGGTCGGCCGAAAGGCTGTCGGCTCCGAAAACTTTCTGCAGTCCGGCGAGCGAGGCATAGGCCACAGTGCGGTCGTACTCACCGAAGTTGGAGCGGAAAAGCCCGGCAATGGTGTGGCGGCGAACTTTCACGACACCATCCACTATAAACGTGGAGTAGACCTTATCGCCGAGACCGAGGCCGAGAGTGCTTGCCAAAGGCTCGGATATCACAATGTGATTTTCGCAACTGTCGGCAGAGTAGTCGGGCCAGCGTCCGGCCACGATATTTGATTTTTCAAAGGAAAAGTCGGCGTCGGGGCTTTGGCCTATGAATACTATACCCTGGAAATCGGTGTCGGTCTTGATCATGCCCGGCCTGCGCATACTCAGGCGTGTCTCGGCCTCGGGCGGCAGAGCTGACCCGACAGCAGCCTGCAGTGCGGGCGACATGTCCACAAACTCCGGAGCCGAGCTGCCACCGGCCACTGCCGGAGCGAGCACGCTAACCTGTGCATCAAAGCCGCTCAGCTTGGCGCGGATACCGTCTTTGAAGCCTATCACTATGGCAAGAGTAAATTCCATCACCATCAGCGACAGCGCCACACCGGCCACGGCGATAAGCACCGCGGCGGGGTTTGCTCCGCCGGCGGAGCGAAGACGTCCTGATATGAAGTGGGCTAAATTCACGCCACAAAGATAGCAAAAAAATCTCATTGCAGGAGATATTCGGTGAGGGAGCCTCTTATAGGATTTGAATATTAAATAAAGTTAAATGCGGGCTTGTAATGATAAATTTTGCTAACTTTGCGCTCATATTTCTATGTGAATACTTGCACCATTATGCAACTTAATCATTATAATCAATATGAATAAACCTCTAACTCGCTATTGTGCAGCAGCCTTTTGCGCGATTGCGGTATCGGCCACATCGTGTATCGATGACGATTACGATCTTTCCGAAGATATTGATCTCACCGTGAATGTGGGCGGACAGCTTATCACGCTCCCCGGCAGCAGCACTCAGGACATCACTCTTGCACAGATTTTTGACCTCGACAACAACAGTTCGATTAAAAAGGTGGAGACCGACGGCCAGTACGGCCTATCGCTTGGCGACTATGTGATTGAGCAGGCCGGCAGCTCCGAGCCCTCCGACTTTATCATTAATAAAGTCACCATCACCACGCATCCCTCAAACACCGCATCGACCACGCTTCCTGAGTTCGTCAATCTCGGCGCCGGTCAGCGCGTCACCGAGCAGGCCAGTCCTACAATAAATGCCATCAATCTCTCTGACGACAATGTCGACCTCCAGCTCGTGCGCCTCGACAAGGCCAAGATGGCTGTCGACATAGAGTTTTCGGTAGCGTATACATCTTCCACCGGATTCAACGGCACAGCTTATATCGACCGCGGCTATACCGCAGCTTTCGACCCCTCGTGGAAGATTGAGATTGTCGACCCCGCCACGCTCGATTTTCTCCGCCTGACCGGCGACAACACCGTGGAATTTACCCGCGATGTGGCCGTGACACGCACCTCGCCCATGACAGCCCGTGTGCGCCTTGTGGAGATAGACTTCGCCAACGTAGCATCGGGCCAGGGCCTTTACGCTCCGGGGCATTTCCGCCTCAACTCATCGGTGCAGTCGAGCGGCACAATCTCGCTCTACTTTGATGCCTCGCAGCCTGTAGGTGCACGTGAAAACCTCACGCTCGTCACCACCACCTCGGTGCGCAACGCTCTCATCACCGAAGTGACAGGTGTGGTGAACCCCGACATCAACGTGGATAATACCTCATTCACAATCACCGACATCCCCGATTTCCTCTCCGACAAGGAGAACAAACTTGTGCTCGACAATCCCCGCATCAACTTCGTGGTGACCAACAACTCACCGCTCACTCTCGATGTAAAGGGCTACCTGAGCTCATATCTCGAGGGTGTACAGACAGCCGAAATCAAGCTCGGACACTTTGCCGACAACACGGGCACTGCTGCCATCACTGTGCCGGCACAGAGCGTGACGAAGTTCATCCTCTCGCGTCGGCCCGTGCAGGAAGCAGGAGCCGTGAATATCATCGTGGATAATCTCAACGACATCATCGAGACCGTGCCCGACGAAATACTCTTCCATGGCGTGGAATGTAAGGCGGCTCAGACTCCCGTGACCTTCGTCCTTGGCGATGAATATACTTTCGATGCAAGCTATGATGCTATCATACCTCTCGCATTCGGCCGTGATATGAAACTCCACTACACTCACGAGGACACCGGCTGGGACGAGGATCTCGAGGACTACAACTTCGACCGTGTTCAGATCACGCTCACCGCCATCAACACAATACCTCTCGACATGACACCCTCGGCGACAGCCCTCGGAAAAGACGGTCGGCCCATGAGCACCATCGATGTGCAGGTCACAGGCTCTGTAGCCCCCGGCACCGTGGCATCGCCCGCCACCGCCGACCTTAAGATTGAGCTCAAATCGACAGGTACGAGCATCAAAGACCTCGACGGTATAGCTCTCGTGTTCGATGCCTCGAGCAATGCCGAAGTTGAGGGTATCAACCTCAATGCAGGCCAGGCTGTGCGATTCGAGAATATCAAAGTGACTATCCTCGGCGGTATCACCATCAACCTCAACGATAAAGACTGATCCCTACTAATACGAACCAATCATGAAATTTTCCAAACTGATCATAGTGGCCGCAGCGGCAGGGATCGCGACAGCGGCAACAGCGCAGGAAGCCCCCCGTACGGCTTACTTCCTCGATGGCTACACTTTCCGCCACGAACTGAACCCGGCCTTCATGGGTGAGCGAAATTATTTTTCAATCCCCGTGCTGGCCAACTTCAATGTGTCGCTCTTCTCAAATGTGGGCGTGAACACATTCTTATATAAGACAGAGCCCGGCAGCCCCTACAAGCTCACCACCTTCATGAGCCCAACCGTCGATGCCAATACTTTCCTCGACAAGCTCAACGAGAACAATCATATCAACGCTAACCTGAATATGACTCTGCTCTCCACCGGCTTCAAGGCTTTCAAGGGCTTCAATACCATCAGCATAGGTGTGCACACCGACATGGGTGTGAACCTCCCCAAGGACTTCTTCCGCTTCATGAAGCTCGGGCAGACAAGCGAGGATACCCGCTACAACTTCAAGGATATCAAGGCTAATGCCACCGCTTATGCCGAAATCGCGCTCGGCCACAGCCATCAGATCAACCAGAAGCTCACCGTAGGTGCCAAGCTCAAGTTCCTTCTCGGCCTCGGCAATGTGACCGCGCATGTGACCGACATGGATGTGCGCATGAGCAACGAGCAGTGGCACATAAAGGCGCAAGGCAAGGTGGAGCTCGCTGCAGGTGCAGGCCTTAAAGTGCCCACCAAGCAGGAGGCCGGTGCCGACTATGACATTCCTGCCGATGCCGACCTCATCTCGTGGGACGACATCAGCTACGACAATTTCGGCCTCGCCGGCTTCGGTATGGGCGTCGACCTCGGTGCCACATATCAGCTCCTGCCCGACCTGCAGCTCTCGCTCGCAGTCAACGACCTCGGCTTCATGAACTGGAACCACGGCCATATCGGTGAGACTGCACGCACCGAATGGACTTTCGATGGCTTCCAGGATGTGGCTGTGAAAGACGACCAACCCAACTATGAGGACAACAAGCTCTCCGAGCAGGTCGACCGCCTTTGGGACGACCTTGAAGATGTGATGGACTTCCACCGCACCAAGGGCGACCAGACATATACCAAGGCTCTCAATGCCACCATCCACCTCGGCGCAGAGTACAAAATGCCCTTCTATAAGCGCCTCACCGCCGGTTTCCTCTTCTCGCAGTATATCGCCGGGTGCCAATCGTGGACCGAAGGCCGCTTCTACGCCACCGTGAAGCCCACCGGATGGTTTGATGCCACGGTCAACTACGGAGCATCGACCTACGGCTCTTCGTTCGGCTGGATGCTCAACTTCCACCCGAAGGGATTCAATTTCTTCATCGGTTCAGACCATCAGTTCTTCAATCTCACCCCGCAGTTTGTGCCCGTTGGCCATGCCACAGCATCGCTCAACGTCGGATTTAATGTAACTTTCGGTTCGTAATCCACGACACATATCACTCATAAAGCCGGCCGTCAGGTCGGCTTTTTTTGAAGTGTCGGCTTTTTATGCTAATTTTGCATCAAAAATAACAGCACAGCATGAAAACTACCCACGATACCGCAGCCCAGTTCGGTGCTGCCATGGATATGTGCCGCAAGGTTTTCGCGGCAAAGCTCGGCGACTACGGCCCCTCGTGGCGCATCATGCGCCCCGAAGCAATCACCGACCAGCTTTTCATCAAGGCCAAGCGCATCCGCACACTTCAGGTCAATGGAAAAAGTGCGGTCGGGGAGGGTATTCTGCCCGAGTTTATCGGAATTGTGAATTATGGCATCATCGGCATAATCCAGCTCCGCAAAGGCTATGCCGACAGCAAAGACATATCTGCCGCTGATGCCCTGGCGCTCTACGATGAAGTGGCCGCCGAAGCCCGGGCTCTGATGATAAGGAAGAACACCGACTACGACGAGGCTTGGCGTGGCATGAGAGTGCTCTCGTATGTAGACCTCATACTCACCAAGATAGCACGCACCAAGGAGATTGAGGACCATCAAGGTGTGACAGCCGTCTCCGAAGGTATCGATGCCAACTACTTCGATATGGTGAACTACTCAGTGTTCGGCATCATCAAGCTCACCGAAAATGAAGGCTGCCGCTAAAGTGAGGCTGCGGCTTGTGGCCGTTTGGTGCGCACGTATCATTGTAGGAGCCACATTCATTCTCTCGGGCTGGTCCAAAGCCATAGACCCGTGGGGCTTCATGATCAAGGTCGAGGAGTATCTTGCTGCATGGGGCTGGACTCTGCCTGAGGAGCTTGTGCTGGCACCATGCGTTGCCCTTTCATGTGTGGAGTTCTGCACGGGAGTGCTTATCGCGTGCGGTTCGCTCAAGCGCGTGTCGGTGTGGTGCGCCGCCGCAATGATGCTCGTGATGCTCCCTCTCACGCTTTATATAGCCATAGCCAACCCCGTGGCCGATTGCGGCTGTTTCGGCGATTTCTTGCTCATATCCAATTGGGCGACATTCGGCAAAAACGTGCTGCTGTGTATTCTCATCGCCTATCTGGCGATGTACAACAGCACCGTAAAAGGCATCTATGCCGCTCCTATCCAGTGGCTTGTCATAGCACTGTCGCTTGCGTTCCCGCTGTCGCTGTCGCTTCTGGGCTTCCATATCCAACCGGTGGTCGACTTCCGGCCCTACCGCACAGGCACACCGTTCTTCGGGCAAGAGGCTGGCGCGACCGACACGTACTATATATATGAAAAAGACGGGCAGAGGCAGCAGTTCGACCTATCGGCACTCCCCGACAGCACATGGACATTCGTCGATGTGGCCGGCGGCGAAGCAAATGCCGACACCGGTTTTGAAATCCGCGACGACGAAGGCTACAGCATGAACGCCGAGTTGGCCGATGCCGGATCGCCGCAGCTCTACCTGGTCGTGGCCGAACCTGATACCACATTCCTTCGCTACGCCCAGTATGCCAATACGCTAAGCGATTATGCCACGGCACACGGTGTCGATTTTGTGGCTCTTGCCGGTGCCGCCCGGCTCGCCGGCTGGCGCGACCTTGTGCGGCCCCGCTTTGAAGTCTATTCGGCGGAAGACACTTCGCTCAAGCAGCTCGTGCGCGGCCATGCCTCGCTGGTCTACGTCGATGCCGACGGACTCATCCGCTGGAAGCGTACGCTCAACTCGCTGCCGCACGACATCGCCGACGACACATCGGCCGAGAACAGACTCGCATCGGTCAAGCCCGTCGACGATGGCCGCCTGCACCTAATGGTAGTGTCGGTCTACCTCCTCGGCTTGCTCCTGATCTATCTGCTGAGCCTGTCGCCTAAAATCTTGCGCATCTTTGTGCCGCATACCGAAAAAAATACGTAACTTTGCACACCGCAAATATAGCGAATACATATACCTAATCATATTCTTAAAATGAGAAAAAATATCGTAGCAGGCAACTGGAAGATGAACACCACCGTTCCCGAAGGAGTTGCCCTTGCCAAAGAAGTCAACGATGCCCTTAAGGGATTCAAAGCAAACTGCGACGTAGTGATCTGCGTGCCTTTCACCCACCTTTGCCCCGTGGCTCAGGTTATCGACAAGGCCGTGGTAGGCCTCGGTGCCGAGAACTGCGCCAACCACGAGAAAGGTGCATACACCGGCGAAGTGTCGGCTCCCATGGTAGCATCGACTGGTGCCAATTACGTGATACTCGGCCACTCCGAGCGTCGCCAGTACTATGGTGAGACTTCCGAGACCCTCCGCGAAAAAGTAGCTCTTGCACTCGCCAACGGCCTCACACCCATCTTCTGCATCGGTGAAGTACTTGAAGAACGCGAAAACGGCACATTCAACGAAGTCGTTGCACGCCAGGTAGAAGAAGGCCTCTTCAACCTCACTGCCGACGATTTCGCAAAAATCGTCCTTGCTTACGAACCCGTATGGGCTATCGGCACAGGCAAGACCGCTACCGCCGAGCAGGCCGAAGACATGCACGCTCACATCCGTAGCGTCATTGCAGGAAAATACGGCAAAGAAATCGCCGACAACACCTCAATCCTCTACGGTGGCAGCTGCAAGCCCTCCAACGCAGCCGAACTCTTCGCCAAGCCCGACGTCGACGGTGGCCTCATCGGTGGCGCCGCACTCAAGTGCGAGGACTTCATGGGTATCGTGAAGGCTTTCTGATCTACGTTTTGAATATACTGCAGGAGCGCAAACGCCGGCGCTCCTGCATTGATTTTTCTATTATGAGCTTACTCCGCAACACCGTCCTTGCCGCATCGGCAGTAGTGCTCGCCCTGCAAGCGCAGGGTGCCGAGCCAGGCTGCGCGATAGTCGACTCTATCAACGCATCCGGAACAATCACCGTGATGCAGCCCGATGCGCTTGTGCGCCTCCTTTCCGGGAATGGCGCAGCCACCGAAACGAGCGCCGTAGAAAGCGACACCGAAGCCACGCAGCACAGCGCTGTGGCACGTACAGGCTACCGAGTGCAAGTCTACGACGACAACAACCCACGCACGGCGCGACGCAATGCCGAAGCCTACAACGCACGGATATCCACGGAGTTCCCCCATATAAAGACATACATCTCCTTCAACTCCCCTTACTGGCGCGTGAAGGCAGGTGACTTCCGCACACGAGCCGAGGCAGAGGCCGCAATGGCCGAAATCCGAAGAGCTTTCCCGGCCCTTGGAGCATACCTCCGCATAATCCGCGACAGAATAAACACTACAGATTGATATGCAAGAAAGCAATCAGGAACGTATAGAAGCCATCGCAGCACACATCGACGCTGTGATAAAACTGCTCGGCGAAGACACATCCCGCGAGGGACTTGTCAAGACACCCGTGCGTGCAGCCAAAGCACTATGGTTTCTAACCTCCGGCAACAGAGCCGATGCCGGCGACACACTCAAGCAGGCACTCTTCGAGCATGAAGGCTCGCAACTCATAGTGGTAAAAGACATCGAGTTCTATTCCATGTGCGAGCATCACATCCTCCCCTTCTTCGGCAAAGTGAGCATAGGCTACATCCCCGACGGCAAGATTGTGGGCTTGAGCAAACTCGCACGCATAGTCAATGTCTATGCCCGCAGGCTGCAGGTGCAGGAGCGCTTTACCAAGCAACTGTGCGACATCGTGCTCGAAACCCTCGGTGCCAAAGGCGCAATCGTGGTATGTGAGGGCGAACACCTTTGCATGAAAATGAGAGGAGTGGAAAAGCAGCACTCCGCCACCACCACCATGCACTACAACGGCGTATTCGCCACCGACCCCTCGCTTCGCGCCGAATTCTTCGCCGCAATAAATTAACCCCGTCTCCATAAAGATTATAGCAATCGGCCTCCCGGGCCGATTTTTTTGCTTTAGATTATACTTCAGTGATACAGAATGGTGTCTCGGATGTCCTAAGTATATTCAAAATTTGTGTCATTCACAAGTTCGAGTGTGTGTTTTGGATAAAAAACACACGGCAAAAGTTTGTTCAGACTCTCCGTTTCAGAAATTTTTCGTAATTTTGCAGTCGCAAACAACTCTCTTAAAAAAGAGTAGCACTCAAAGACCTCTTATTTCATAGTAGAGGGCTTTGTACTTATTCAGTAAATGAATGAGAATAAGGAGATAAAACGCATTTGTACGGCAGAGCCTTCGGGCGTTGACGACGCCGTAGGCGTGTCCGAAGCTAAATGGTTTGTGGCAATTGTCAACAATCGAGCTGAAAAAACTATCGCGCAAAAGCTCTCCAAGCTCGGCATTGAAAATTTCCTGCCACTCCAAGAGGAACTTCGAGTGTGGAAGAACGGCAAAAAGACGAAAATTGAAAGGTCGGTAATTCCCGCACGGATATTTATCCGTTGCACAGAAGAAAGACGACGAGAAATTGTGAATTTTCCGTTTATTTTCAGATTTATGACCAATCAAGCCGGGACTTCGGTCAATTCGGGGAACAAGCCTCTGGCAGTCGTGCCCGATTTTGAGATAGAGCAGCTTAAGTTTATGCTCGGAGTCTCAAATGTCAATATCCAATTTGCCGAGAGTTTCGTGAAAGGAGATATTGTAGAAGTCCTTCGTGGTCCTTTCAAAGGACTTCAAGGAGTAATTCTTCACGATGCCGGCGGCCCAAGTTGTCGTCTTTTCATAAATATAGACTTTCTCGGAAGTGCGTCAGTCGAAATCGACTCACGTGATGTAGCTCCGCTATCGAGCAAGCTCTGATTTCGATTCGTGAGATCAGCATTGAACTACCTCGCAGCGTCTTGAACATTTAGCGGGGAATGTAGGTGCCGATAATGCAGTAATTTTTCGACAGATTCCGGCTATAATTCACATCCTTTGTGCAAGGTAGCCTTATGATTGCCCGGCAATTTAGTAGATAAAAGATGCTTGGTAAACTGATTAGTAACATCTCATTTTGTAAATTAGCGGTTATCTGCTATTTACTGACTGTTGTAATAGGCTGGAGCTATGGCAACAGTTTTCCCGTTTACGTTTCTGTAACTATATTCCTGGCGGCGTTCGCTTATTATAGATTTTTTTCTGTTAAGATTCCTATAAATCCGTACATAAAGCTCATTTTGTGTTTCGTTTTATTTATCACATTTGTAATGAGTATTATAAACGGAGATGTGCAAAGTTGCATAATGGTCAATGTGTCGTTGATATTACCATTGACTATTTGCACAGTGAATATTAATTATCAAAGTTTCGAGCGGCAATTAATTATAGCAAGTTTGATTAATTTGGCAATAATTCAATTGCTATTTACAAATATTTATCTTTGGAACTCGAATTCATTGGCATTTATGATTTTTAGTGGAATAAGTGTCGGAATGATATGGTTCAAATTTTCCACCGGTTTTTTATCAAAAATATGTAGTATTTCATATTTGGCGTATGCAACTACTTTTTTATTATTAACCGGTTGCCGCAATGCAGGTATCGTTATTATGGCTTGCTTTGTACTACTACTATTGCCCGGCGGATTTTATAAAAATGGATTGATTTTTCGCACATTATATATCGCCCCAATGATAATGACCATTGTAGCTGGCGAGTTCATGCAACAAGTTTTATCGGACCCTAAGTTGACAGAGGAACTATTGGCATTTACTTCGTCATTTAGTGAAAAAGCGTGGGGTATGGATACGCACTATCTTCTATTGGAGAAAGTGACTCAAAGATTTCATAATTTCGACATTATCACTCAATTATTTGGGATGGGAATAAAGACATATCATACTCATAATTTATTTTATCAATGTTTGTTCTTTTATGGATATGTCGGTACATTTCTTTGTTATACATTTTACGTATATGTTTTTGAGATTGCATACAAGCTGATTAAGCTGTACAATGATACAATTGTTTTGTGTTGTTTTATTGCCTTAATCGGACATTTTCTATTGCAGATTGGCGAAGTTTACTTATTGGGGTCGGAGTCAGTTAATTTAATGGCTTTGCTCCCAAGTGGTATTATTTTGCAGAGGTTTGTATTTCGGAATTATGTTAAAAAAACTTATGAAAATCCTGATTATATCACACTACTACAAGCATAAGAATGCGATGGCATCTATCAGACCGATAAAACTGGCAAAATATTTCAGCCGGTATGGTCATGATGTCACGGTGCTGACTTCTCTGCAGAAAGATAATTGGTGCAAACAGGACCTGACACCTACGTATTCCGACGAAATACGTGAGATCTATGCCGAGCCACATTCCGGCATGAAGTATCTCGCGAAAGTCTACGACAAAGTAAAGCAACGTGGGCAACGTAAGGCCTCGGCAAAGTCTGAGAGTCAGAGTGGTGAAACCCCTTCCGGGCAAAATTCCAAAGGGGGAATGAAGTCTAAAATAAAAGGGTACTTGTCGTGGGCGTACTATTACACGGCTGATCGTCTTGAAAATTATTTCTTGGCACAAGGTCTCATAGATGCAGCTGTCAAAGAGAACCTTTCCGGCTACGATATCGTTATCGCGACATATCCCGGTGCAGGTGTCCACGCCGCAGGCGAATGGTTCAAGAAGAAAAAAAGAGCCAAACGATTTGTAGCCGACTACCGAGATCCGGCTTACAATCCCGGTGGGCGCTCCAATAAGATAGAACTCAGGCATGACAAGCATGTTCAGGACATGGCACTGAAGTATGCCGATGCCGTAGTTTGCGTGTCGCAAGGGATGGCCGACAGCCTGAAAGTGCAGTATGGCGCATCGAAGATTCCGCCGGTTCATGTGGTGAAGAACGGTTTTGACCCCGATGACAACGTAAGCGCTGTAAAATCGGACCTCAATCCCGGCAAATTCAATTTTGTATACACAGGGGCACTCTACCAAGGGCGCAGAACCGTGGATATGCTTGCAAAAGTGCTTCGGCAGTTGATAACAGAAGGAAAGCTTACTGCCGACGAAGTGGCCATAAATTATGCCGGGCCTGATTTCGCTGAGCTGATACATCAACTCCGTGAATACTCGCTGGAGGCAATCGCTGTTGATTTCGGCTATGTGAGCCGCGAACAGTCGCTTGGTATGCAGCAAGACGCCGATATAGTTCTTCTTCTCAACTGGAACGATGACAACTACACAGGAGTGATTCCGGGCAAACTTTACGAATATATGTCGTCGCACAGACCGATACTCGCGCTTATAATGGGTAATCGTGCCGGTAGTGAGTCGGCAAAAATGATAGAGGATTGCGACTTAGGCTGTGCCTGCGAAGAGGCCGCACACGCCGATATCGATAAATTGAAGGCCTTTATCTCACAGAAGCTCACCGACTTCAGAAATGGAATGAGAGAAGGACTTGCCACGGAGAAAATATCACCTTTTGAGTATCGAAATATTGCGAAAGAGTATCTCGCCGTGTTAGAACGAATGAAGTGATCGTGAATACCGCAAGAATAAAAATATGGCTGAGTGTGCTCAATGCATATTTCCGCACTTTTGGGGGAGTGAAGTCCGACATCGATGATGCGGAAGAAACAGTGGCCAAAATTCTCGAAGGAAAGTCGCTGATTCGCTTCGGAGATGGCGAGTTCGGCATCTATCGAGGCTGCGACATCCATTATCAACCATGGTCTGAAGAGTTGTGGATGGAGTTTCAAAAGATTAAATCCGATTTCGACCGTTTCGGCAGTCGGTCGCCCTATATTCTTGCAGTGCCTAAGAAGTACATGCAATGCACCGGATTTGAGCTGGCGAAGAAAAGAGTACTTGTGTCGTCGTGGGCGCAGTCGCGCTTGCTTTTCAAGCGGATGTTCGACACGAGCCATGCGTACGGTGATTCTTTCTTATTTGAAAAGAAAAACAGAACAATATACAGCAGGATATGGCAGCAGCCTTCCGATGACAGACTTATCATATTTGTGCACAACAATAGCAGATATGCCGATAGTTTTGCGAGAACCTATAATCGGAGTGTGGAATATGTGGCGTGTCCAGCTCACGATGCTTTCGCTTCGTGGAGCACTATATACGATGCAATAATAGATGCTATAAGCGAAAAGAAGCTCGGCCCCGACGATGTACAGATCGTTCTGTCGGCCGGACCTGCCGGCAAGGTGCTGTGCTATCATCTCTCCGGGCTCGGCTATCAGTGCATCGATGCCGGCCATTGCTGGGATGATCCCCTTGAGAGCTGATGTGATGCCGTATGAAGTGTGAATTGAGTATAATAGTCCCGGTATATAATTGCAAGGATTATCTTGCACGAACCGTTGAAGCCCTCGCTACGCAGGATCTTCCGCTTTATGAGATTATTCTTGTCGACGATGGCTCGACCGATGGCTCGGCAGAATTATGTGATAAACTGGCACAAGAGCAGCCTGTGGTGAAATGCCATCATTTGACCAACGGTGGCCCGGGCAGAGCCCGCAACTACGGCATAGAACATGCTGCAGGTAAATATATATCCTTCTGCGATGCCGACGATATTCCGGCAAGCAACATGTATGGGAAGATGCTTGATGTGCTGAAGCAGCAGAGTGTGGATCTGGTGCTATGTGACATATACACCGAGCGCGATGGCAGAGCATTCGGCTTTCCGTGGAGTGGCAACGTGCACTTTGAGGGCGAAGATGCATCAAAGGAACTGTTTGCAGCCATGCTGGGCAATCTGAGCGACAACGACACCACACAGCCGGTGTGGGGCAGTTCGGTGAGATGTATATATCGCAAGGATATTTTGATTGGCCGCCACATACGGTTTCCGGAAGATATCCGCTTTGCCGAGGACCTGGTGTTCAATGTGCGATATATCAAATGGATTAAGTCGTGCTACATACTCAATGAAGTGCTCTATAGATATACTTTCAATCCCGACTCGTTGATGAACGGACATGTGAAGTATAATCCCACCAATTTCCGGCAGCGCTTAAGTCTGGTATCCTATATCACAGAGATAATTAAAGACACAGAATGGGCGGCAGAGCTCCTTGAGCGCTTTCGGACTACTCAGCGAAGCTACTTTATCGAGAGTGTTGGAAATGCTGCCCGAGCCATCGGCGACAAAGGGTATGGACATGCCTATAATGAAATCAAGAAGATTGTCCATCATCCGGTCGTGATGAAGGCTTTCGCATCGTACGATGCCGGGTCGGCCAAAAAATGGCTATCCTACTTCATGGTGCACCGCAAATTGACCGCACTTCTGCTTCTCTACTATCGTATCAGGCTTGGAAAGCAATGAATAAGGGCGAACGCATCATAGGCTATGATGTGATGAGGATAATCGCTGCCGCCATGGTTGTGTGCATCCACAGCAATGTCTATTTTCTCGGTAAAGCAGGCGACACTGCTCACTGGTTGACGGTGATGATAGCCACAGCGCTTTGTGTGGTGAGTGTGCCGCTTTTCTTCATGGTGTCGGGAGCCGGTAATCTTGTTAAGGACGATATAATATCAACGCACGAGTTATTTCGACGAAAGATACCGAAAATATTTCTTCCATTCGTGATATGGAGTGTTATCTATGTGCTTGTGCGTATCTGTGCCGGAAAAATCGATGGCGGGCTACATCCGTTTGTCTCTCTCCTTTGGGAACCTGCGTACTACCAATTCTGGTTTATGTACTCATTGCTCGGCATGTACCTGCTGTTGCCGATATTCCAGTATCTTATAATAAAAATGGATAAGCGCCTGCTGCAGTATATAATAGTATTCTGGATAGTTTCATCGCTGGTTCTACCGATGCTTGTGCGCTATTTGCCGGGATTCCGTTTGTCCAGCCATTTCAACCTTGTCTTTCTCGAAGGATATTGGGGCTACTTTTTCCTCGGTGGTTATTTGCGCAAATACAAAGTACAACATGAGCGGACGGTGGCTGTCGGCCTATTGGTGGGCGGCTTGATAATCACATTGACGAGTGCTGTCCTGGAATGGCATTTTACTCCATCCGACAGATACTACGGGTATGTGTACTGTGCCTATCTTCTGCCTGGAGCTGCCATGATGACAGTGGGCCTGTTTCTACTATTGCAGCGCCTCTCAATAAAAGATACTTACAAAAAGACAATCTACTATTTCTCGGGCTTGACAATGGGTGTATTCTATATCCACACAATGCTCATAAATGGCTACGAGATGCTTTTTAGGAATGTTGCACCGACTGCTTTAAACGCCCTTGTCAAGTTTGTGGTGATTGTAGTGGTGGCAACGCTGGCCTGTATGCTGCTGAAGAGCATTAAACCACTGAGAAAGTACTTGCTTTAACAATGATTTTTGCTAATACTTGAAACCCATTCATCAAGATTTAAACAACTTTAAATAATTCATCATTAATGAATATACTGTATTTGACAAGTGGGCTGAATATGGGGGGAACGGAATTGTTCACCTTAGATTTAGTTCAGGAAATGATGTCGAGAGGAGAGACTGTGTACTGGGGCACTGCCTCTCGTGGAGGTCTCAAAGGATATGTTGATAGTATTGGAATTCAAACAATCAATTGTCGTTTGGATCGACATCCGTTTCCTAACCCTTTATGGGCAATGGCGCGTATTCGCACCGTGTCTAAAACTTACAAAATTGATGTAATTCATGCTGTGGATGCTTACAGTGCCATAGTTGCTTGCCTTGCTTTTAAGTATACAAAAAAGCGGCCCAAAATAGTATGGACGAATGTAGGCATTGGAATTTCGACATATAAATCAATGCAACGGTATTGCTCGAAGTTGCTTGATGCTGTAACAACAGAAACCCAATATGTCAGAAATCGTCTGATTGAGGCTCGTTTTGAGCCGGAGCGTATTCAAGTATTTTACAAGTGCCGCCCCATGAAAAAGCCAACCATGACGCGGGAGACTGTACGTAATAAGTTTGGTTTTACGAACGCAGACATAGTAATAGGCACTGTTGGCCGAGTCGTACGTTCAAAAGGTAACCATACTATTATCGAAGCCATGCCCAGAATTTTGGAGTCATGCCCAAATGTGAAACTGTTGATTGTTGGCAATGGTCCAGAGGAAGAAAATCTCAGGAGTCTTGCAGTGGATTTAGGCGTAAGTGATGCCGTTCGGTTTGAAGGATTTCATAATGACATAGAAAACATATATCCTGTTTTCGATGTAGTGGCATTTCCCACATATAATGAATGCTTGGGACATATCTCATTTGAAGCGATGTTCTACAAAAAACCATTGGTCGCAAGTTTCACTAGTGGAAATATTGAGAATGTTCAGAGCGGGGTGAATGGAGTATTGGTCCCTCCAGGAATGCCGAGGAAGTGGGCGGATGCGTTAATTAGAGTGATTGAAGATAAGGAGTTCGCTGCTTCCCTCGTAAACAATGGGGTAAAATATGTTGAGGAGCTAGACGAGAATCGCTCTAAAGTAAATGACGGTATACAAAATCTGTATAAAGTTTTATGTCAATAAGATTATGCGACTTCAGCATCTAATATCGACAATGGAGCGAAAAGAGTTCAGCTTTATTTCCTCCATGAAATGCAATGAAGATTTATTGATTGTAAATCAAAAAGCTGCTAACGACGATTCTTTTACGATAGAAGTTGCCGGGAAAGAGGTAGAAATAATAAATTCCACAGCAAAAGGACTATCGAATAGCCGAAATCAGTTATTGTCGAATGCAAGTGGTGACATCTGTATTTTGGGAGATGACGATTTGGTGTATCGGGATGACTACAATAAGCATATACTTAAAGCATATCAAGATTATCCTGATGCGGATATAATCGTGTTCCGTTTTTCAGAAGACGCCATTACTGATACTCGACAACAGTTCAGCCAACCAAAGAAACTGAACTTGTTGGATATTAGCAAGGTTGCGTCTGTTGAAATTACATTTAGACGTGAAAGTATCTTAAGTTCGGGAATTACATTCGATCCCTTGTTGGGCCTGGGTGCACCAATAGACTTCAGTGAGGAGAATGCTTTTCTTGCCGATGCTCTAAGACAAGGACTGATTATACGGTATATTCCGATTACGATATGTCATAGTATCCCTGATGTAAGTAGACAAAAGCAAGCTAATGGCTATGATAAACCATATTTTCAGAATAAGGGAGCGGCGTTTTATCGTATTTACGGGGCGTTATGGCCGGTTTTTGCTTTTGCATTCGTCATCTTAAAGTCTCGCTCAACATTCAGCTCTGTAAATTGTCTTAAAGCTCTAAGTTGGATTAGCCGTGGCAAATCAATTTACAAATCTGCGTTGAAGTCTGCCGGGTTATGAAAATCTCTGTGATAACTCCTACATTTAACAGAGCCTATATTCTTACGGCCTGTTATAATTCGCTTTGTGCTCAAACTTCTAAGGATTTTGAGTGGATTGTAATAGATGACGGTTCTGTTGACGACACAGAGTCGTTAGTTCGTGGATTTATTGAAGAATCCAAGATCGTTATTAAATATATCCGACAAACAAATGGCGGTAAGCATCGGGCACACAATGTAGGAGTGGATAATTCAGAGGGAGACCTGGTAGTCTGTCTGGATTCTGATGACCAGTTAGCTCCTAATGCTATTGAGGTAGCTCTCCGGCAATGGAAGAATATCAAAACAAACAACAATCTGATTGGAATTCTCGCATTGCGAGGCGATTTGGACTTACATCGTCCGATATGTTCCCGTATTCCCAAAGATGTGAAGGTTGCCACAATGACAGAGCTTCGGGATAAGTATGGATTTCAAGGTGATACTGTTCTTTTTTTTAAGACGGATACTATGAAGAACCATAAATTTCAGGAGTTTGAGGGCGAAAAATTTTTAACGGAGGTCAATTTATACTGTGAATTGGACTGCTTGGGAGAGATGTTTTTGATTGATGAGGTCTTATACTACGGAGAGTATCGAAAAGATGGATTGACCGCACAGTATTCAAAACTATTGGCTATGAATCCACAAGGTACTGCCGATACTTACTATAGGCTGGCCTTGAACGCGATATCATTAAAATTGGCGTTCAAATATGCGATAATTGCAAATGCTTATCGAAACCTAATACCCACTTATAAGCGGTTAAAGTTTGAAAGAAAGAGATTTCTTATGGTTACAGCCAGCATTTTTGCGCCTCTTTTTTATTTAAGATACATAAAGAAAAGCATTAAATGATACCCAAAATTATCCATTATTGCTGGTTCGGGCGCGGACAAAAGCCTGAGTTGGCACTTAAGTGTATCGAGACATGGAAGAAATTCTGTCCTGATTACAAATTTGTAGAATGGAACGAAGATAATTTCGATATAGAGAACAACCGGTATGTCCGTGAAGCATATCAATCAAGAAAGTGGGCGTTTGTCACAGACTATGTGCGGCTGTGGGCTCTCTACAACTACGGCGGGGTATACATGGATACTGATGTGGAAGTGATAAAACCGCTCGACCCATATTTGAAGCACCAAGCTTTTTCCGGCTTTGAAAACGACACTCAGATTCCCACCGGAATAATGGCCTGTGAGAAATCATTCGGGCTTTTCAAAGAATTGCTTGATTATTACGATGATGCGTCGTTTATTATGCCCGACGGCTCGTTGAATCTTACCACCAATGTAGTGACTATTACTAATCAGATGTCGCTGCATGGCTTCAAGCCCAACAATCAGTATCAGGTTCTGGATGGCTATGCTTTCTACCCAAACAATATCTTTTGCCCGGATTTGAATCGACTCGGAGATAAGAAATATATGGCCGACACTGTGACTATCCATCATTTTGCGGGCTCTTGGAAGTCGCAGGCGGCAATCAAGAGAGAGAGTTCGTTGTGGTGGAGGGCGCTGATTGTGCCTTTATCGAAAATATCAAGATTGGTCGAGCAGGCCGGGGGTGAAAAATACTCTGAACTCAAGGATAAATTTTGGACGCGTCGGTTGAAGTAATATGCGGCTGACTTCAGTAACTTACATCAGAGCATTCTCAGCAATATTGATTTTTTGCTGCCATGTTGCCTTTATTGCAGGTTCTTTTGAAGTGAGCTTTTGGTTCAACACCGGCGTCCCGCTATTCTTTATAATCTCGGCATATCTTCTTTCTCTCAAGGATATAGGTTCACACAAGAAATTTTATAAGCGTCGGTTTAGAAGTATCTTCCCGGCCTATTGGATTTATCTTGCGGCGATAGTAGCGGTGCTGTTTGTGGTCGGGCGAGCCCCCGATGTCAAGTCGATAGTGTGCTATTCTCTCGGACTGTCGGGCCTGGTAGAGTCGTGTGTTCTTGGTCTGGGGCATCTTTGGTTCATATCAGTTCTCCTTATTTGCTATGCGCTCACACCACTGCTTCATCGCATGATTGAGCGAGGAGCTTCAGGCCTCTTGTGGAGTATCGTCATCGTTCAGGCTGTCGTTTTCTTTTTAATAGGACTTCCTGCCTACGCTATCCATGTGGCGTCTTTTATCTACGTCTATACCTTCTACAACAAAAACAAAGGTTTGGTGACGAAGCAGCAGATGACCACATGGATATGCGCAGCTGTGGTACTGTCGGCTGTAAGACTGATTGGCGATCCTATATTTATGGCGGCTGACTATACAGTGTACTATTACTACGACTCGCTATACCAACCGATTGCCCGCTTCGGGTTGGCTATGGCTCTATTTACGGTATTCATATATAATAGTGAATGGATTGAGCAACGTGCCAAGAAGCATGAGAAAGCCCATAGAGGCATTGCGTGGTTTTCTGACATCAGCTACGAAGTGTATCTGACTCATCAGTTTATTCTTCTTGCTTTTTGGGAATTTGTCCCGGCTTTCCACTCGGGAGTAGGCTTGCTCGTGTGGAGTGTGGTGAGCTTTGCCGCAACTATCGTCAATGCTTTGCTTTTGACAAAAGCAAAAAATTTCATTACGAATAAACTAATCAAAATTTAAAAGTAATATGGTAAACGTAATCGGTTTAGGCTATATCGGCCTGCCAACCGCCTTGATGCTTGCCGCTCATGGTGTGGAGGTTATCGGTACTGACTACAATGAGCGACTTGTAGATACGCTCAAACAAGGCAAAACAACTTTTAAGGAGGACGGCCTCGATGAGCTATTCGCACAGGCTCTTAAGGCCGGCATAAAATTCTCCACCGACTATCAAGTGACCGACACTTACATCGTGTCGGTGCCCACTCCTTACGATAAATTCTCAAAAAAAGTTGATGCGTGCTATGTGGTGGCTGCAGTAAAAGAGGTGCTGAAGCATGCGCCCAAAGGTGCTACCATTGTGGTGGAATCGACCGTCTCGCCGGGCACTATTGATAAGTTCGTCCGTCCTGTAATCAGCGATCTCGGCTATGAAATAGGCACTGATGTGCATCTTGTGCATGCTCCGGAGCGTATCATCCCCGGCAATATGATGTACGAGCTCATTCACAACAACCGCACTATCGGTGCCGACAATTCCGAGATCGGCAATAAGGTGAAAGAGCTCTACTCGTCGTTCTGCCAAGGTGAGATTGTGGTCACCGACATCCGCACAGCCGAAATGACGAAAGTGGTGGAGAACACCTTCCGTGCTGTCAACATCGCTTTTGCCAACGAGCTTGCCAAAATCTGCCGCCACGACAATATGGATGTGTACGAGATTATCAAGATCTGCAACATGCATCCTCGCGTCAACATTCTTCAGCCCGGTCCCGGTGTGGGTGGGCACTGCATCTCGGTAGACCCGTGGTTCCTCGTGGGCGACTATCCGAGCCTTGCCAAGGTAATCGATGAGTCGATGAAGACCAACGACGGTATGCCCGACTTTGTCCTCAACCGCATACATGAGATTATGAAAGCGAACGGGCTCAGCGACATCAGCCGCGTCGGGCTCTACGGCCTCACCTACAAAGAAGACGTCGACGATGTGCGTGAGTCTCCCACCATACAGCTGCTCGAAAGCCAGGAGCGCCATCTTGCCCCGGGTCTGAAGGTCTACGATCCATTGGTTGAAACAGACATGTTCGCCAACCAGTACCACGATTTCGACAAATTCCTCTCGGAGGTCGACATGATGGTAATCATGGTGGGTCATTCCGAGCTCAAGCAGAATATGCAAAAGCTCGAAGGCAAAATAGTACTTGACACACGAAATATTTATCACAGCGAAAAAGCATATAAGCTCTGACGAATAATACCGTGGTTCAAACAGAAAAGGTAAAAAAGACCTCAGTAGGACGAGAAGCCTTGTTTCTAACCGGCTCCAGATTTCTGGTGTCGATTCTTGGCTTGATTACATCAATGTTGCTGGCAAGATTTCGTACTCTCGATGAGTACGGAACCTACTCTCAGATATTGATGGTGACCGATTTGGTGACGAGCATACTCCTGCTTGGCATCCCAAACAGCATCAATTATTTCCTGGCAAAAGCCGACAGCGACGAAGAGCGGCGATATTTCTTATCGGTCTACTCAACGGTATGCACTATTCTGACTATAGTCATCGGGATATGTCTCTATCTGACGATGCCATTGATAATACGTCATTTCAGCAATCCGCTGATACGAGACTTCGCCTATGTCTTTGCCGTGTATCCATGGTCGACGCTGTTTATCCACAGCATAGGCAATATCTGCGTGGTATATGGAAAATCGAACCGCTTGATTATTTATAACGTCATAAACGCTATTGTGGTTTTGATTGTGCTCCTGATTGCAAAGTTGGCAAATATGTCATTTCATCAATATATGTTGATGTATATGGCTGTGCTTATGCTGTTTGCCATCGCGGCGATAATATGGAGCCATAAGATATCAGGCGGGATAAGGATAAAGCTCGATTTTGAAATGGTGAAAGATATTTTTGTTTTTTCCATTCCAATTGGCTTGTCGTCTGTCGTGGGAACATTGAATGGCGAGCTTGATAAACTTGTCATCGGTCGATTCTTCTCTGTGGATGAATATGCTATATTTGCCAATGCGGCAAAAGAACTGCCTGTGACTATGGTGGCCGTGTCCATTACAACTGTTCTCCTTCCTCAGCTTGTGAGGATGTTGAAAAAGGGCAGCCCGGATGAGGCCGTAAACTTATGGTCGCGGGCTATAGAGTTGTCGCTGTGCTTTATGTGTCTTGTCGTAGGAGGCTTTATTGTTTTTGCTCCCGACTTGATATCGATGTTTTATTCGGAGAAGTATGTCACCGAGGGGAGTGTGGCAGTGTTCAGAATTTATTCCTGTATCCTAATATTCAGAGTGACATATTGGGGAATTATACTCAACGCCACCGGAAATACCAAGTTTATTCTGTACAGCTCACTGCTTACTCTATTGTTTAATTTTGTTGGCAATATAGCTTCGTACTATCTGCTCGGCTTTATCGGTCCGGCAATTTCCACGCTGGTCGTAACGATAATCATGTGTTATGTGCAGCTCAAATTCACTACACGAGTTATCAAAATTCCGTTCAGCAAAATATTCCCCTGGCGAGGTATTGGGCGCCTGCTTTTAATCTCCGTAGGATTCTGCGTGGTGTTCGGCGCGGTCAAGTATCTCTTGCTTGATCACTTCGAGCGGACTACATCAATATTAATATCTATCGGATTAGGTATTCTGTGGGCAGTTTTCTATGCTCTTATAAATCTTAAGTTTGTGAAGCACAGCTGGCAATTGCTGAATGCCCATAAATATGATTCATAATATGAGAATATTTACTAAATTTAAAAGTGCATCCCGAAGCATCTGTCATATCAGCTTAATAAAGACCCTGCGGGTTAATCTCAGGTTCTTTCCGGTAAAGACTGCACTTAAATTCCCGGTTATAATTTTAAAAGGGACATCTGTAACTATCGGTAAGACAGCCTCATTGACTCTTACCTGCGCGCCGGCGCCCGGCTTGCTGCGCTTAGGAGGCCTCGACATCCGCTGGCATCCTAAAGGTGTAAGAAGCAATGTCGCAATCGAAGGATCAATTGTCTTGTCGGGAAGAGCTTATTTCGGATACAACTCAAATATTATTGTAGGTAAAGATGCAGCACTGGAGTTGGGCGGTGAAAACTATTTAAATCATGACCTAAAACTTTTGGTCCATGAGAAAGTGAGCTTGGGCTATGGTGCGAGAGTAGGGTGGAACACTCAGATTTGCGACACCGCATTTCACTATGTTGCAGTCGATGATGTAGTGTCGAGGAAAACCAAGCCGGTCGTAATCGGTCGTGAAGCTTGGGTATCTTCATATTGTAATGTCGGCCGAGGAGCCGTTCTTCCCGATTACTCGATTCTCTCGACATACTCTTTGCTAAATAAGGATTATACCAAGGACGGCCCGCATATTCTATTGGGTGGCATTCCCGCAAAGCTGATAAAAACCAACGTGACACGCATCATGGAGACGGTGGGCAATAACGCCGAACTGTGCGATGCTATTGAGCAGTATTTCAATAGTCACCCGGGTGAAATGAGAGTGAACATCTCGCAAATTATCACAACCAATGAAAATCGGTAAATATACACCTGCTCAGTATCTCCGCGCCGCTTGGGGACTGTGCCTGAAATTGGGCGCACAGTTGATAGGCTTGTGCTTCTATAAATCGTGCTATCTGAAAGGAAAAGAATTCAGCTCGTATAAATATACCTCAGGTTGGCGATGGGTCATGGAGTGTTTCTTTATCCAGAAAGTGCTGGGTTACCAGCGCCACATTCCCTTCCCTGTTTCTTTCAGGATGCAGGTGATGAATTGGGAGAACATACACTTTCATGTCGATGATTTAAGCAACTTTCAGAAAGGAGGCTCTTATTTTCAGGCTGCATCTGATGCTCATATTTATATAGGGCATGGATCATATATAGCGGCAAATGTGGGCATCATCACAGCAAACCACGATATCAACGACCTCTCGAAAGCAGCTCCCGGAAAGGATGTCACGATAGGAGAGAACTGTTGGATTGGGATGAATAGCGTGCTGCTTCCCGGAGTCACCCTTGGCCCGCATACCGTAGTTGGTGCCGGCTCCGTGGTCACAAAATCTTTTCCCGATGGAAATTGTGTGATAGCGGGCAATCCCGCCAGGTTGATAAGGACTCTGTAGCCATGATGCATCTCTTGAAAAAATTGTATAAATGCAGTATTCGTAAAAGCCCCCCCCCAGCAACTTACATGTCGGAGCGGAAGTCGTGATTGAAGATGGAGTTTCCTTTGGGCATCCGAGCAATATCTTCATAGACGATTTTGTATTTATCGGTGAGGGTACGAAAATATATGCACAAGGAAGAGTGTTGATCGGACGCGGTTCCATTATTGCCGACCACTGCGACATCCGCACTGCCAATCATTATTATGATGGCGAAGATTTGCACTTTTTGCCGTTTGATGAGAAAATTCTGATAAAGCCTGTTACTATAGGCCGGAATGTATGGATAGCTTCAAGTGTAATAATACTTCCCGGTGTGAATATTGGAGATGGCGCCGTAGTTGCAGCCGGTTCGGTAGTTACGAAAGACGTCGGGATGTGTGAGGTCGTCGGAGGTACTCCGGCTAAGCATATAAAGTTCAGAGATATTGAGCGGTATAAGCGCTTGTGTGCTGAGGATAAAATATTCATGAAAAATTATAATACAATCGAGCGTAAGCCGATATATGTCGATTGAATCAAATATGAAAACCGTAATGCTGGTCTTTGGCACAAGACCCGAAGCAATAAAGATGTGCCCGCTTGTCAATGAATTGAAGAAGCGTGAGTCGTTGCGGACTGTGGTCTGCGTCACCGGTCAGCACCGTCAGATGCTGGATCAGGTTCTCGAGGCATTTGATGTCAAGCCCGACTACGATTTGTCGGTGATGAAGGAGAAGCAGACACTCTTCGATGTCACTATAAATATACTGGAGCGCATCAAGGCAGTCCTTGAAGAAGTGAAGCCCGACGTCGTACTGGTGCATGGCGACACATCCACGACTTTTGTCACCGCTCTTGCATGCTTCTATCTGCAGATTCCGGTAGGTCATGTCGAAGCAGGCCTCCGCACGTATAATATATTCTCCCCCTATCCGGAGGAGTTCAACCGTCAGGCCGTGGGTATTGTGAGTCAATTCAACTTTGCACCTACCGAGCTTTCTAAGGCCAACCTTCTCAAAGAAGGGAAGAAGCCCGAAAGCATCTATGTGACAGGAAATACTGCCATCGACGCGCTCAAGACCACCGTGAAGGAAGACTACACACACCCGGAGCTTGAATGGGCGGCTGATAGCCGCATGATTCTCGTCACTGCTCATCGACGTGAAAATCTCGGAGAGCCGATGCTCAATATGTTCCGAGCAATTCGCCGGGTGATGGACGAGCACCCTGATGTGAAAGCTATTTACCCCATTCACATGAATCCGGTAGTTCGCGAGGCAGCCAATAGTGTATTTGGCGATGAAGCCCGCATGCACATCATCGAGCCGCTCGATGTTCTCGACTTCCACAACTTCCAGGCGCGCAGCTATATGATTCTTACCGACTCGGGTGGTATTCAGGAGGAAGCTCCAAGTCTTGGCAAGCCGGTGCTCGTGATGCGCGACACCACCGAGCGCCCCGAAGGTATCGCTGCCGGCACACTCAAGCTCGTCGGAACGGATGAGGACGTGATTTACCGCAATTTTACAGAACTCCTCGACAAGCCCGAAGCCTACAAAGCCATGGCACATGCGGCCAACCCCTACGGCGATGGACACGCCTGCGAGCGCATCGCGGATATCCTTGAGAAGGAATTATAGCACGGATTTTAACCACTATTCGCTATGCCGAAAAAAAGAATAGCTATCGTATCCAACTTCAGCGGCGTCTTGAATGGAACGAAAGACGATCGCTTTGTCTACATAGCGGAAATGCTGGCGGCGACAGGCCGATATGACGTTGAACTTATCGCATCCGATTTTGTCCATCATAAGAAAACGCATCAATGCACACCTGACGCAGGTGTATATAGCTCCAAGGTGACGCTGTGCCACGAGCCGGGCTACCGTTCGCACAAGGGGCTGAGGCGGCTCTATAGCCACCGTATGTGGGGCAAAAATGTGCTTCGCCACATCAAGCAAGGCCTGCGACCGGATATCGTATATTGTGCGATTCCCTCGCTGACTGCTGCTCGCCTTCTGGCTCGCTACTGCAAAACCGAGGGTATAAAATTTGTAATCGACGTGCAAGATCTTTGGCCCGAAGCGACTTTCATGCTCGTCAAGAACAAAGCTGTGCAAAAGCTGTCGCAGCCAATGGCCCGATATATCGACTATGCTTATCGCAGTGCCGATGCAATAGTGGCAGTGTCGGAGACATACGCCGAAAGAGCAAACCGCATAAACCTGCGCAATCCGCCGCTGTTGAGTGTGTTTCTTGGCAACGATGCCGAGCGCTTCTTCAATGCGCGCGACAAACACGCTGCCGATTATCCCTGCTTCACAATAGGATATGTAGGCACGCTGAGCTACAGCTATGACATCGAGTGTGTGATAGATGCCATTAAAATCTTGAACGACACAGGCAAATATCCGCGCATTAATTTTCTCGTGATGGGCGATGGCCCCTTGCAGGAGCGATTTGCCGGCCATGCCAAGAGTGTAGGTGTATCATGCGATTTCACGGGACGATTGCCTTATGAGGAAATGGTCGGTCGTCTATGCAAATGTGATATGGTTGTTAATCCCATAGTCAAAGGCGCCGCTCAAAGTATCACTAACAAAACCGGAGATTTTGCTTTATCCGGTCTTCCTGTGGCCAATACTCAGGAATGTGTAGAATATCGCAAGCTGATAGAAAACTATGCCTGTGGCATAAATTGCGAACCGGGCAACCCGGCAGATCTTGCAGAAGCTATCGCCAAATTAATCACGAACCCCGAAATGAGGAAAACTATGGGCGAAAACGCTCTCCGCCTGGGGCTCGAGCGCTTCGATCGCCGTACATCTTATTTGGGAATAATACGACTCCTTGATACGCTATGATATTATGCATTCGAGCAGCGTGACAACCCAACAAAACATCTACGTTGACATGATTTTAATCTAAATACCAATTCAACAGAATATATATCATGAAAAAGCAACGACTTAACTCGCAAGGTTTATACCTGGGTGCTCCGGAAGCGGAGGTCGAAAACGCCCAAAGCCCCATTGACAATGTGTTTGAGGATTACACAGGAATAATCGAGGCCGTAAATCACGGGCGCTTCCTTGTTTGCGGGCGCAAAGGTGCGGGCAAGTCGGCCTACGCTATGTACCTCAAGGGTATAGAAGATGTCCAAGAGCAAGTATTCACGTCCATAATTCGTCGTGATGAATTTGATTTGGAAGAACTTGTCAATAAAGCTGGTATTGATAATAACAAGTACAGACAAGTGCTTTTTGAATGGATAATACTCGTGAGGTTGGTGAAAATTATTGTAAATTCCGACATAGGTACCACACACAATGATGTAAAAGCTCTCAAAAAATTCTACGAAAGAAACGCAGGACACTGCGACATAGATAAATATACCATATCCGAAATACTAAGTGAGCAAGAAGTCAATTTCGCTCCCTTAAAATCGGAATTCGGTCTGTTCCGACGACTTTTTTCCGCAAAACAGGTGAAAGCACCATTCTATAAAATGGTGCTTCCGCTACGCAATGCTGTGACACAGGTTCTGAAGATGCAGATTTTTGAACAAGCAAAAATAACAATCATTTTCGACGATCTCGACTGGAAATTTAAATTAACAAACGAGTCCGACCGAACAATGATTGCCGATTTGCTCAGAACTGTGAAGCTTTACAACACCGATTATTTACTTAATACCACTACGAAGGTCGTCGTACTGCTACGGGAGGACATATGGCAGCGGTTGGAAGGGGAAGACGGAACGCTGTCAAAAACGTTTGCTAGCGCTGCCCATTTTTTAAAATGGTACACCCCCGACCTATCTAACGACGGAAAGCAGTCGCTGTTGAGGAAACTGATCAATAGGCGAATTCTGGTAGGTATGTCTAGATTAGGAGTCGACTGGTCTGGCGTGGAGGATCCGTGGAGCAAGTTTGTAGTTGATTCGATAGGGGGAAAGAAGTCGTTCAAATACGTGCTCGACCATACTTTCTATTTGCCGCGAGATATAATTGCCATTTTCAAGGATATAGGGAGCATGAATATGTCAATCCCTTTGGGAGAGGATGATATTGAGAATTTGATATCATCATTTTCATTCGTGAAGAAGAGTGAGATAGGTGATGAACTTGCTGCATTGTACACCAAAGAGCAAGTTGTCGAAATCTTCGAGTCTCTTAATGAGATTGATTCAGCACATGATCCCGACTACAATACGGTCATTAGCATACTGAATAAGCACGGTTTTGACTCCAACGACTTAACAAATCTACTCAATTACAATCTTCTTGTGCCTATCGATCCGTCTACCAACCACATGTTCTTCTCCTATCGTGAGCGAATCCCTCTTAATGGAATCACGTCCTATACATTCCGAACTCCCTATATCCTTTCAAGATATTTTGCTAAGCGCTAATCAAGATCGTTCGCAGTCTTTTAGAAACTTAAGCTGTATGAGAATGATGCGAATGGTGAACTACTGCCTGAAGAGCAGCGTCTTACTAAGGTCGGAGCGAAAATCCATAAAATGTCTATTTATGAATTACACAGCTGGGAATGTGTTCAAAGGCGATATGTCGCTCATTGGACCAAGCCCACTTTAGTATAGTATTATAGAGGACGAGAGAGACTTCGCCATACTGTAAGGCAAGGAATTACCGGTTGGACGCTAAAATTGTGGCAACAACAATCAAAAAGGTCCTATGTGTCAAAGTTATTGATGTCGCCACAAAAGTACTGGACTTATAGTATGTTTGAATTTAACTCAATGAAATACTTAGGGAGAAAAACGGCCTCTTCCGAGCTTTCATTCAGTCGTTATGGGACCCTATAGCTCCTTCTCTCAATCTCAGAATATGCTCGTTTTTCTCTCCTAATAATAAACACCAGTTAAACCCAAACATACTCTAAGACTCTGACGGAGTTTTGTATATGAGTGAGAAACAGTCATTGGATACTAAGTATAAAGATTATCGCCACGCATTAATCTGGAATGGTGCTATCCATCTTGAACCGCAATTATCCCACGAAGAGGCACATTCGCTATTGTCGGGTAGTTCTTCGTGGATGCTACGAAATCTTTACGATTTTGATTGCGGAGATGAGACCAATTTTTGGTATATAATCAAAGACAGCTATTCCGAATCAGATTATTCAAAGAAAGTACGCAAGTACATCGAGAAGGCAAATGCAAAATTCGACATTCGCATCATCTCCCTTGACAGAATGTTGAATCAAGGCTTTGATGTCTATCATAGTGCCCATGAGCATTATAAGGTTGACGATGGCTTTCAATTGAATAAGGACGAGTTTCTAAATGAAATTCAAGGAATGGATGCCGGGGAGTATGAATTCTGGGGGTGTATCGATCGAGAGACTGATGTTTTGCAGGCATATTGCATTTGCCATGTCCACGATGGTATGTGCTGGTTTAAGTATTCGCGGGCAAACCCCGAGTTCTTGCCAAAATATTACCCAATGTATGGCCTGTACGACGCCCGGCATAAGTATTATCTCGCTACAAAACAATTAAAATACGTATTGACATCAGCACGGAGCATCACCGAGCACAGCAATATCCAAAGTTTTCTGATTGAGAAATTTGGATATAGGAAAGCGTTTTGCCGACTGAAAATATTCTACAAGCCGTGGCTTCAGTTCGCCGTGAGTGTCTTATATCCGTTCCGGAGATTGATACCATATCGTCCGGTAAAGAATCTGTTGGCTTTTGAATATTTGAATCGTGGAAATAAATAATTTGACATGCCTCTGAAATTCATATTTGACCGGTTGGCGGCGCTGTTCGGGCTGCTCGTTCTGTGGCCGGTGCTTCTCGTGGTGGCCATTCTTATCCGCATCAAGATGCCTGGAGGCCCGGTAATCTTCAAGCAGAAGCGCGTAGGGCGTGACGGCCGACTCTTCACCATGTATAAATTCCGCTCGATGACGGTAGGGCACGGCGGTAGCTCGGTGTCGGTGGCCGGAGAAAGCCGCATCACGCCACTTGGAGCCAAACTGCGCCACTACAAACTCGATGAACTCCCCGAGCTTTGGAACGTGCTCATCGGCGATATGAGTTTTGTTGGCCCTCGTCCCGATGTGCCCGGCTATGCCGACAGCCTCACCGGCGAAAGTCGTGATGTGCTGAAACTGCGCCCCGGCATCACGGGTCCGGCATCGCTGAAGTACCGCGATGAAGAGGATCTTCTCGCTCGTCAGTCCGACCCTCAAAAATTTAATGATGAGGTGATATTTCCCGACAAAGTCCGCATCAACCTGTATTACCTCCACCATTATTCATTTGTAAAAGACATTCAGATGATATTCTGCACCGTACTTGGCCGCAGGATGAAATATAACAACGAAATAATATAATCAAAATGAGAGACCGAATACTCCTTTGCCTGGCTCACATGAGCGGCAAAGAACAGGATTATATCAAAGAGGCTTTCGACCAAAACTGGGTGGTGCCCCTTGGCCCCAACGTCAACGGCTTCGAGAAGGACCTCGAAGATTTTGTCAACGACCGCACAGGCGCCGCACCGCTCGACAAGAAAGTCGTGGCACTCTCGGCAGGTACCGCCGCCGTGCATCTGGCGCTGATAGCCTGCGGTGTAGGCCCCGGCGACGAGGTACTGGTGCAGTCGTTCACCTTCTGCGCCTCGAGCCACCCCATCACCTACTGCGGCGCCACGCCCGTGTTTGTCGACTCCGAAGCCGAGTCGTGGAACATCGACCCCGACCTGCTCGAGGAAGCCATCAAGGACCGCATAGCCCGCACAGGTCGCAAGCCCAAAGCCATCGTCCCCGTGGCGCTCTACGGCATGCCTTACCGCATCGACCGCATCATGGAGATAGCCGACCGCTACGGCATCCCCGTGATAGAGGACGCCGCCGAAGGCCTCGGCTCGCGCTTCGGCGGACAGGTGCTCGGCACCTTCGGCAAATATGGCGTGCTCTCGTTCAACGGCAACAAGATGATCACCACCTCGGGCGGCGGCGCCCTCGTGTGCGACAATGCCGACGACAAGAACACCATCATGTGGTACGCCACCCAGGCCCGCGAATCCTATCCCTACTACCAGCACGAAGCCATCGGCTACAACTACCGCATGTCGAACATCTGCGCCGGCATCGGCCGCGGCCAGATGACGATTATCGACGACCACATCGCCCACCACCGCCACGTGCAGGAGCTCTACTGCGAGCTGCTGAAAGATGTCGACGGCATCGAGATGCACTGCAATCCGTGGCCGGAGTCCGACTCCAACTTCTGGCTCTGCACCGCCACGCTCGACCCCGACCTCAAAATCAAGGACCAGGAGGACGCCTACAAGACCATCATCACCGGCGTCGTGGGCGGCGCTGCCGGCGTAATCCACGCCGCCACGACAGCCACCACCGACTGCCAGCCCAACGACAACGTCGAAGCCCTGCGCGTATACCTCGACCGCGCCAACATCGAAGCCCGCCCCCTGTGGAAGCCTATGCACCGCCAGCCCGTCTACCGCGACGCCCCCGCCTACGTCAACGGCGTCAGCGAAGCTCTCTTCAAGGTCGGCATCTGCCTACCCGCCGGCCCCTACGTGACCGACGACGATGTCCGCTATATCGTCGATACCATCAAAGACGCTATCGCATAAAGCATATCATACAAAGAAACAGCGCGGGGCGCGGCCGATGTGGCTGCGCCCCGCGTGTGCTATAGGGTGTAAGTGGGATTAGAGCGGCTTGTATTCGACGAAGGCTTCGATGGCTTCGTAGGAAGCGAGGCCGAGTCCTTCGTAGAGCTGGGCTGTGGCGCGGTTGCGCTCTTCGGCGCGCTGCCAGAAGAGGCGGTCGTCGTCGCCGAGGAAGGGTGCATTCTCCATCTGGCTCTGGTGCTTGAGGATGGAGTTGCGCTTGAAGCGGAGCTCTTCGGGCGAGATGGGCACGGCCATTTCGATGTGGTCGATTTCCCATTCGGCCCAGGCGCCACGGTACATCCAGATGCGGCAGTCGGCCATCCAAGGCTCGTCTTTGAGCTCGTCGATAGCGGCGAGGACTGCATCGGTGCATACCTTGTGTGTGCCGTGGGGGTCGGCAAGGTCGCCGGCCACGAATATCTGGTGAGGCTTCACGTCGCGCAGGAGCTTGATTACGATGTCGACGTCGCGCTGCGAGAGTTCGCCTTTCTTGATGGTGCCGGTCTCGTAGAAGGGCAGGCGGAGGAAGTGGATGTGGCCGGGTTTAACTCCGATGTAGTTGCATGCGATGGTGGCTTCGGCCTGGCGAATCATGGTCTTGATTTCGCGGATTTCGGCGCTGTCCATGTCGCCGGCTTTCTTCTCGGCCACAAATTCGTGCACGGCTTTGGATAGTTTTTCGTAGCCGCCTTCGCTGAAGCCGAAGAGGGGTGCGATTTTATCCATCATCAGGAAGTAGCGCATCATATCTTCGTCGCCTACGGCGATGTTGCCTGATGTCTCATAGGCTACGTGCACATCGTGGTGCTGGTCCACGAGGCGCTTGAGTGTGCCGCCCATCGAGATCACGTCGTCGTCGGGGTGGGGCGAGAACACAATCACACGCTTGGGGTAGGGCGTGGCGCGCTCGGGGCGGTATGTGTCGTCGGCATTGGGCTTGCCGCCGGGCCATCCTGTGATAGTGTGCTGGAGGTCGTTGAAGATTTTGATGTTTACGTTGTAGGCAGAGCCGTAGAGAGCGAGGAGTTCGCCGAGGACCCAGTCCTTATAGTCTTTATCGGTGAGCTTGAGGATGGGTTTGCCGGTCATGGAGCAGAGCCATACGATAGCGCGGCGGATGAGTTTGTCGTTCCACTCGCATGAGGTCACTTTCCAGGGGTGTGAGATGCGGGTGAGGTCTTCGGCACCGCCGAGGTCTGTGACGACTTTCACATGGGGATGACCCTGGAGGAGTGATGCGGGCACGGCCGAGGTGGGTGCTTCTTCGACGGTGCGGCGAATGATGCCTGCGCTTTCTTCGCCCCAGGCCATCGAGAGCACGCGGCGCGCGCTGGTGATATTTGCAATGCCGAGGGTGATGGCCGAAAGGGGAGCTTCGTCGCACTTGTAGTCTTTGGCTATGCGGTGGCGGGTTTCGCTGCCGAGGAGCACGAGGCGGCAGTAGCTCAGAGGCTGGCTGCCGGGCTCGTTGAATGCAATTGTGCCCGAGGGTGCTATCTCGCAGAGGCAAACGTCAATACCGCCTTCTTCGGCGATGGAGTCTTCGTAAGCCTGGCAGTACTCGAACATCGTCTCCTTTGTGATTGCGGGATTGATGGTGCGGATGTTCTCGGGCTTGACGTCGACATGGCGGAGGAATACATCGGTGAGTCGGGTGAGGGTAGAGGGGCCGCCTTCAACGAGGGGGAAGAATTCCGAAATGTTGAATACCACCACGTTCTTGAAGTCAACTTTGCCTTCGTTGAAGAGCTTTATGAGTGAAGCGTAGACGCGGTGAGTGCTGTTGCCGGCACCGAGTGCGAGCACGCACTTGCCTTTCATCTCGGTGTAGCGCTTGATGTAGCGCACGATTTCACCGGCGATGAAGTCGGCGCCGTCGGTAGCAGTCTCGAAGATGCGGGTGTCGAGTTTTTCTTCCCGGCGTAGTGCGGCAAGCTCGATTTCTGTATCGGGGTTGTAGTAGCGACGGGGAATACGGTCCAGTTTAATCTGGCTGCTGAGGTCTGTTCTCATTTAATAGTCGTCTTTTTAATATAGGGTATAGCGGTTTGTTTGTTTCATTGTAATTGTGCAGGCGTGGCGCCAACATTTTTCAAGCACAAAAGTATGCAATTTTTTGCATCTGAGAGCACTTTTTTTGTTCAAAAAAATTACAGTTGTGTCTGAATCTGTCCTTTATTAGGTTAAATAAGGCTAAAAGGGCGACCCCACGGCTGTGTCAGTCGATATATCGGCGGGTGATGTCGGAGTATGCTTCGATGCGGCGGTCGCGGAGGAAGGGCCACCAACGCCGCACTTGCTCGCTGCGGCTGAGGTCCACGGTCACTATCTTGGTCGCTTCATCGTCGTCGGGGGCTATGAAGGTGAACTCACCTTGCGGGCCGGCCACGAAACTTGTGCCCCAGAATGTGATGCCACGGGTCTGCCCGGAGGGGTCGGGTTCGTGCCCTACGCGGTTGACGGAGACCACGGGCAGGCCGTTTGCCACGGCGTGCGCGCGCTGGATTGTGACCCAAGCGTCGCGCTGGCGCTCCTGCTCGTCGGGTGTGTCGCTCGACTCCCATCCGATGGCGGTGGGGTAGATGAGGATTTCGGCTCCGGCGAGCGCCATGAGTCGGGCTGCTTCGGGGTACCACTGATCCCAGCATACGAGCACGCCAAGTCTGCCGAGCGAGGTGTCGATAGGCCTGAAGCCGAGGTCGCCCGGCGTGAAGTAGAATTTCTCGTAGTACGCAGGATCGTCGGGTATGTGCATCTTACGGTATTTACCGGCAATGGAACCATCGGTGTCGAATACTACGGCAGTATTGTGATATAGCCCGGGGGCACGACGCTCAAAGAGCGATGTGACTATCACCACCGAACACTCACGAGCAAGATGCGAGTAGAAGTCGGTGACTTCGCCCGGGATTGGCGTTGCCAGCGAGCAAAGCTCCACATGCTCGGTCTGGCAGAAGTAGAGCGAGTCGTGAAGCTCTTGGTTTACAATCATCTGCGCGCCGTCGGCGGCAAGGTTTCGTATTTTCTCGGCGATGCGCCTGCGGTTGTCGGCGATGTCGGCAGTGTTCTGTTGTTGAATTATACCTATGCGGAGTGTTTTCATTGCGTTAAGCCAGAGTATGTTTGGGTTTAACTGATGTTTATAATTAGGAGAGAAAAACGAGCATATTCTGAGATTGAATGAAAGAGTTATGGGGGTTCATAACGACTGAATGAAAGCTCGGAAGAGGCCGACTTTTCTCACTAAGTATTTCATTGAGTTAAATTCAAACATGCTCTCAGATGTTGAGTGTGCCTTGCGGCAGCTGCATGGTGGCGCAGTGCAGCGAGCCGTGCTGCCTGATCAGGGCGCGGCAGTCAATGGGTATTATTTCGTAGTCGGGCATGGCTGCGGCTATTGCCATTTTGGCCATGAGGTCCTTCATCGGCTGATTGTAGACCGGCAGGAGTACGGCGCCATTCAAGATGAGGAAGTTGGCGTATGTCGCAGGCAAGCGGTGCCCGTCGTCGGGGTCGTAGATGGCGTCGGGAAGAGGCAGCTCTATGAGATGGTAGGGCTTCCCATCGGCGGTGCGAAGGTCGGTGAGCTGCATCCTCATTGCCTCGAGGCACTGTCGGTGCGGGTCATCATCATCGTGGCAAGCGGTGAAGAAAATCACGTCGCCGGGAGGGGCCAGGCGCGCCAGGGTGTCGATGTGACCGTCGGTGTCGTCGCCTTCAAGAGCTCCTTCGGTGAGCCATAGCACGCGCTTGATGCCGAGGTGTCGCCTGAGATACTCCTCGATGTTGTCGCGGCTCATGTCGCCGTTTCGGTTGGGCGAGGTGAGGCAGTGCTCTGTGGTGAGCAAAGTGCCTTGACCGTCGCTCTCGATAGAGCCGCCCTCGAGGACGAAGCCGAGCTTGTTTGCTCTCGGCCCTGTGAACAGCCCACATTCCGACAGCACCGACGTGACGAGGTTGTCGCGGTCGGCAGCGAATTTAAGCCCCCATCCGTTGAATTTGAAATCGTTGACGATTCGCTCTCCGTTCGTGCCTATGGTCACTATCGGGCCGTAGTCGCGTGTCCACGTATCGTTTGTGGGCACGGGTATGTATATCACATTGTCGCGTGCGGGCCCTTTTGGCAGATACTTCTCGTCGGGTTCGTCGGGCCCTATAATCAGTACCTTGGCACGTGCTGCCGCAGCTTCTATTATGCCTGCGTAGCAGCAGTGAACCTCATCGAGCATGTAAGCCCAGTCGGTGCCGGCATGAGGCCAGGCCAATAGCACGGCATCGGCAGCCTCCCACTCGGCAGGCATGCGTTGGTGTATGTCGGTCATTCTATGTTGTCGTAGTCGTTTAAGCTCTCCCACACCGAGTTGCGGTCGCTGCAATATTCTTCGCAGAACTCTATGAATCCGTTCTTTTCTGAAGTACCTTGCTCGCGGCAGTACTCTTTGTATGCTTTTCTCAACTCCGGGTCATCGACAAGCGAGCGCTTGAATTCCGCCTCAGCGATGTCGATACCCGGAGCTTCTTCTATGATTGATATGAAGAATTCGGTGATGTCGTTCATTGGTGTGGTAAGAATAGGTTTTCGCGGCCAAATATATGAATATTTAGGGCAATGGAGCATATTCCGCGCGTTAAAGAAACTTAATGCCTGTACATCCAAAACAATTGCAGGCGCTAAAATGTTGATATTTTGTATAATTGTCGTACTTAATTGCACATCGCACTATGAAGAATTTATTCGCACTTATGCTTTTAGCTCTGGTAATGACCGGGTGCAGCCCATTTTCACTCGTCAACAGCGAGACATACAACGATGCCGACCTTGCCGACTACCGTACATTCCGTATCGTGACACCTGCCGACGGACATCTGCCGCCCGGCATGGAGATGGTCACATACTATAATATAGCGGCGGCCATTCGCGAGCAGATGCTTGAGCGAGGCTACACCGAGAGCCCGACCGCGCCTTTGCTGATCAACATTGGCCTCACCGTGCATCGCGAGATAGCCACCGAGCCCGCCCTGCCGCCGGGATATATGCCTTATTCAGGACCGTACTTCAACGGTTATTACCCCTACTTCATGTATCCGCGCAGCGCATACTGGGGCTCATACTATGCCAACGCACGCGTAATCACCGGAATATACAAGGAAGGCGTGCTCACCATGGATATGGTGGACATGAAGCGCAAGCTGCCGCTCTTCTCAGCCTCCGTGGCTACTATTCTCGAGGGCGGCGACTCACAGTTCCGCAATCTCAAAGGCATAGCCGAAGCCGTCAGCACGCTATTCTCCCGCTACCCAGTGCCCTTGCTGCCGCAGTACAGCAGAGGAAAGTGAAAAGACCATAATACAAAGATAATGTCGAGAGCCGGGCCAAATAAATTTGCTCGGCTCTCTACTTATTTGTATTTTTGCACTCTGAAAATACAAAGCATAGCAATGGCACAGAAACCAACCACACCAAAAGGCACACGCGATTTCTCGCCCGTAGAGATGGCGAGGCGCAACTATATCTTCGACACTATCCGCGAGGTATTCCGCCTCTTCGGCTTCCGCCAGATCGAGACTCCGGCCATGGAGAACCTTTCGACCCTCATGGGTAAATATGGCGAGGAAGGCGACAAACTGCTTTTCAAGATACTAAACTCCGGCGATTACCTCAAGGGAGTCGACAATACTCTCATCGAGCAACACGACACCGTGCGGCTGGCAACCAAGCTCTGCGACAGAGGACTCCGCTACGACCTCACCGTGCCCTTCGCACGCTTTGTGGTGCAGCATCGCGATGAAATCCAACTGCCTTTCAAGCGCTTTCAGATTCAGCCCGTTTGGCGTGCCGACCGTCCTCAGAAAGGCCGCTACCGTGAGTTCTACCAGTGTGATGCTGATGTCGTAGGATCCACATCCCTGCTCAACGAGATTGAGCTCCTGCAGATGGAGGACCTCGTGTTCGACCGTCTTGGCATACGTGTGGCCATAAAGCTAAACAACCGCAAAATCCTCGCAGGTATTGCCGAGCTCATCGGCGAGCCCGACAAGCTGATCGACATCACAGTCGCCATCGACAAGATTGATAAGATCGGCATCGAGAAGGTAAATGAAGAGCTTATCGAGCGTGGCCTCGCTCCGGATGCCGTGGCAGCTCTGCGTCCTATCCTCGAGATCGACGGCAGCGGTGCCGAGCGCATCGAAGCCCTGGCGCGCCTGCTTGCTCCGAGCGAAGTCGGCACCAAGGGTGTGGAAGAGCTGCGCACCGTCTACGAAGGCGCTCTGGCACTCGGTCTGAAAGCCGACCTCGATGTGGATGTGTCGCTGGCACGCGGCCTCAACTACTACACAGGTACCATAATTGAAGTGAAGGCCCTCGACACCGAGATGGGTAGCATCTCGGGCGGTGGACGCTACGACAACCTCACCGGCGTATTCGGTATGGACGGTCTCTCGGGCGTGGGTATATCATTCGGCGCCGACCGTATCTACGACGTTCTCCTCGCACTCGACCTCTTCCCCTCCGATGCATCGGCCGCCACTCGTGTGCTCTTCGCAAACTTCGGCGATGCCGAAGCCGCATCGTCGCTCGCGCTGGCTAAAGAGCTGCGCGCACAGGGTATATCTGCCGAGGTATATCCCGATGCAGCCAAGATGAAAAAGCAGATTGGCTATGCCAATGCCATGGCCGTGCCTTTCTTTGCCATGATAGGCGAGTCGGAACTTGCCGACGGCACTGTCACTGTCAAGGACATGGCCACCGGCACGCAAAGCACAGTGGCACGAGCCGAGCTCGCCGCCATCGTGAAATAGTCTTACTCAACAATAAGAGCGCGCAGCCACGCAATAATTCTGCCGGGGCTGCGTTTTATATATAAATCAATCAGAAACTCTCGAACGATATGAAACGTTTCTTCCTCCTCGCCGTGCTTTGCGCAGTCTTTGGCGGCATCATCACACCGGCAGCCAAGGCTGCCGACAATGAAGACCGCAGTACAGCTCCCATGTGGGGCATCCGTGCCGCCATCGATTTCAACCTTCCCGGTAAGTGGCGTGGCGATGCCGGTTCTGTCAAGATGTACGGCAACGGCTATGGCTTCACTATCGGAGCTGTGTACAACGTTTTCCTCGGCCGCGGTTTCTTTCTCGAGCCGGGCGTATCGTTCTTCTACGACTCTTACCGCTACGACGACCTTGTTATCACCAACGATTCGGGCGAAGCCATAAAAAAAGACCCCTCGCTCTACAAGGCCGGTATACGCGTGCCCGTGCTCGTCGGCTATGCTTTCGACATCACCGACCGATTTGCGATGACAGTATACACCGGCCCGGAGTTGAGCTACGCTTTTGCCGGAAAGGTAAATCTTGGCGACGCCGAGGAGGATGCCGAAGGAGCGATCGACCTCTTCGGGTCCAATGGCACCCAGCGCCGCGTCGACTGCGCGTGGCGCATAGGTGTAGGCTTTCCTATCTCCAACTTCCTTCTCAGCATCGACGGCGCCATCGGTATGACCGATTTGCTCCGAGGCCCGATGGCGTTCCGCGAGAACCGCCTCAGCATAGGGCTCACATATTATTTCTGAGCTCGGCCACGGCGGCGCGATAAGCCTCGAGGTGCTTTGCCTTGACGATTTTCTTCACGAGGCGACGCTCGAAGTTGCAGCCGAAATATTCCCACAAAGGCTTTATTTTTGAAAGCACCTGAGCATCGCCGCAAAGGGTAGAGGAGTAGTGGCTGAGTATGCTGTCGTGCAGCTCGAGCAGAGTGCTTCGCCTCCTTTGTACCGACCACTCGGCACTTTCACGCCACTCAGCCATGAGCGAGGGGCGCATGAGCAGACCTCGCCCCACCATCACACCGGCAAGCGTGGGGAAGCGCTGCAGCATAGTGTCGATGTCGGCCGGCGAGCAGATGTCGCCGTTGATTACCACCGGATGCGCCGAGGCCTCGATGAAGCGTGCGGCCTCATCGAAGTCGGGCGTGCCGCCGTACTGCTGCGCGGCAGTGCGCGGGTGCAGCACGATACGGCTCAGTGGCATTTCGGCCAATATGTCGGCAATGCCCGGCCACTCTGTGCTCTCGTTCACACCGAGGCGCATTTTCACAGAGAACGAAATCCCCTGTGCAGCATATCTCTCCATCACGCGCGCTATCGCTGCGAGTTCGCTCCGGCGCCCTATAAGCCCGGCTCCACGACCGCGCTTAACCTGCGGTGCGAAGGGGCAGCCCATGTTGATGTCGATGCACTTGGCTCCGGCATCGGCCAGAGTGCCTGTCAAAAGCTCTGCTTCGGCTCCATCGGCCGGAAGTATCTGCTGCACAAGCGTGGTGCCGGGGAGCAGGGGCGAAGTGGCATCGCGCAGGTCGCGGGCACGCACGCATCCGCCCTCCACGCGCACGAAGGGCGTGTAGTAGATGAGCGGCGCCGAAGCACCGTAGAGGGCTGAGTGGTAATGCCGCCATGGAGCTTCGGTATAGCCCTGGAGCGGTGCTGCGAGCAGCATGACAGATGCCTTGTTCATAGCGATGGATTGATTTCTATGGCAAAATTACGCAAAATCTCGTTGATTTTGTCTAATTTTGCGAAAACACAGCATCCCGCACTATGGATAAAAAGGAAACGGCGCCGGTAGTATCGGTGATAATGCCCGTGTACAATGCCCGGGACTACCTTGCCGAGTCGGTCGGCTCGGTGCTATCGCAGACATACCGCCACTTTGAGCTCATATGCTTCGACGATGCTTCGCCCGACACATCCGGCGAAATCCTCGATGCCTATGCCGCAAGCGACGCGCGCGTGCGGGTGATTCACTCTGCCGTGAATGTGAAGCAGGGCGGTGGGCGAAATCGTGCCATAGCGCAGGCACGAGGCCGATATGTGCTCTTCCTCGATGCCGATGACCGCCTTGCGCCCGAGGCGATAGAGCGCTGCGTGGCCGCCGCCGATAGAGCCGAGGCCGAAGCGGTCTTTTTCGACTATCTCGCTTTCGCCCCGGGCGAGGGTAGGACCGACCTTGTGTGCCAGCTTGGGCCCGACGCTTCCATGCTGCCGGTGGCGGAGCTGCGCAAGCGTGTGGTGCAGCGCACGGCGCCGGTGTGGAGCGCGATGTATGCCCGCGAACTTTTCGCCCGCTGCGGCCTCGCTTTCCCCGAAGGTGTATTCTATGAGGACAATGCCATCACCCTGGCGTTGCAGCTTTCGGCAGCTCGCCCTGTCAAAATCGACGGCGCACTATACCACTATCGATGCGAGGGCGCGTCGGTGACACGCAGCAGCGACAATCCGCGCTTCTTCGACCGCATTGCGTCTGCCGAGACACTGATGGGCCATCTGCGCCGACTCGGCATCTACGAGGAGCCGGCTCTCCGTGCCGACATCGACTGGCTCTTCGTAAACCAATACCTCATCCACACCGTATTCGGGGCTATATACCGCTTCAGCAGAGTGCAGCGCCATGAGATAGCCAAGGTGCGCAAAGGCGTGCGGGCCTACGTGCCGCACTTCCGCAGCCTGCCGGGCTACAGACGGCTGCCCGTCGGAGCCAAAGTAAAAATTGAGACGCACCTGCTGATGCCGGGGCTCATCAAAGCACTATCGCGGGCAAACCGCGCCCTGCACAGGCATCTTCCTAAAAAGAAATAACATCACCAATGAGAGCAATTCATCGCATACGCAGCATCATGAACAGCATGGTGTTCATCCTCTCGGCAACACTGATAGTGTGGATTTCGGCCGATACCTTCCGCAATGTGGAATTTATGCAGAGCAGTTCGTATATGCGCTTCCAGCTTTGGGTGTGTATATTCTTCATCGTCGATTTCTTTGTGGAGCTCGGCTTCGCCAAGAACCGATGGCGCTACGTGGGGCATAGATTTATTTTCCTGCTTCTTTCCATACCTTACCTCAATCTGCTGAGCCTTACAGATATAAGCATTAGTCACGACGCTCTCTACTTCCTGCGCTTCATCCCTCTGGCACGCGGTGCCCTGGCGCTGTCGATCGTGATTGGCTATCTGTCGTCGAATGCCGTGACGAGCCTTCTGATGTCGTATATCGTGATTATGATTATGGTCACCTATTTCTGTTCGCTCATCTTCTTTCAGTGCGAGCACGGAGTCAACCCCGACATCCACACCTACTGGACTGCTCTCTGGTGGACTGCGATGAATCTCACCACCGTAGGCAGTGCGATACAGCCCGTGACGGTTGCGGGGCGCATCATAGCCGTGGCGCTGCCTATATGCGGCATGATTATGTTCCCGCTTTTCACGGTGTATCTTACCAACTATGTGACGGGTATGCTCAAGAGCAAGACCACCGTCGCCGCCGACAATACACACACCGATGGAAGCGCTTCGTGATGCAGCCCTGTGTGGCAAGACCTTGCTCCGCGGAGTGGGGCAGGTGATGTTTATGCGCGATGCGCGCTCCGGCCTGCTTTTTCTTGCCGCGATAGTATGTGCGGCTATTGAGTGCGGGACGCCGTCGCTTGCGGTGGCGGCCTGTGTGGGCACAATAGCGTCGACCGTAGCCGGATATATACTTGTGCCTGAGGACAGGCGAAGTGACAGCGCCGATGGGCTCTGGGGCTTCAACGGCACACTCGCAGGCTGTGCTTTCGCGGTATTCTTTGCGCCTTCAGCCACGATGTGGGCGGCGCTGGTGATGTGTGCCATGCTCACGGTGCCCGTGCGCATAGGCATGAACAGCGTGCTCGGGCGCCTGGGGCTGAGCTCCTATACGGCACCTTTCGTGCTGATGACATGGGTTTTCCTGCTCGCCGCACACGGCTTTGCCGGGCTTGAGCCTGCAGGCGGAGCGGCCGAGGTGCAGCAAGTCGGCATGGGAGCAGCAATATTTGCACAGGCTTGGCTCAAAGGTATCGGTCAGGTTTTTCTGCTAAATTCGCAGATGGCAGGCGCACTTATTCTTGCGGGTCTGGCCGTGTGTAGCCTGCGTGCCGCGCTCTTGGCGGCATTGGCCTCGGCTCTTGCTGCCGGCGCTGCTCTGCTGCTCGGTGCCGATGCGGCAGCAGTGGCCGACGGGCTGTACGGCTATAGCCCTGTGCTCACGGCGATTGCCGTTGGCACCACTGTGAGGCTCACAGCATGGCGCGGTGCGCTGTGGACGCTCGCTGCCGTGGTCGGCACTGTGGTGCTGCAGTCGGCCTTTAATGCACTGATGGCACCTTTGGGCATAGCCGCGCTGACGGCCCCCTTCTGCGCCGGTTCGTGGCTCTTCCTTGTCTATCGTCCGGCAGAATAATTCTCGAGCGAGATTTTGTACTGCTCGTCGGAGATCTCGCGCAGCTTATCCATGTCGATATAGCTCGGCCCGCTGCCACGACTGATGGGGAATACAAGCAGCTTGCGCTCGGCGGCATCAAGGCAAATAGGGCTGTAGGCACCTTCGGGAGCCGTGGGCCCGGCCTCATCGGGGATATGGTCGAGAGTCACTTTCACCACATGGGAGCAGGGAGGATAGCCGAGATTGGCCCACATGCGCAGGTCCGATGCTTTGCCTCCACGTGCCACGCCCTCTACGGCAATCGACGCGACCGACGAATGGCGGGGTATGAAGTCCATGTCGACAGCCCAGCGGTCGCTGCTCTCGGCTGCGTCGTAGCCCAGGACGCTATTGTAGAACGAGCGGCTCAGCCCCTCGGTTAGCGAAGCGGGCGTGATGCCTCCATGGGCGATCTGCTCGGCGAGAATATGCTCTGCATTGCTGTGCCTGATGTAGCCTTTGCCGCTGTCGGGACTGCCGCTGTAGGCGTAGTTGGTGCGGATGAGCACACCCTTGGGTGCGTCGGCGAGGTCGAAGCGCTCCACATTGTAGTCGTCGGCCTCGAAGTATGCCCCGCGTCCGTTGGCATCAAGCACCCCGAAGCAAGTGCGCACACCCATTGGCCTCGGCAAGGATTGCAGAAGGCGGTCAAAATCGTCGACGCTGCGGCAGGTCGCCAGCGCCTTTGCCATTACGAAGCCCTCGCGGTCGGCCCAATCGGGGGCGTTGGCGGGCAGATTGTATGCCACGGTGTTCATGATGGCGAAGCCCTCGTCGTTCATTCCCATCCATGCCTCGTCGAGGCACAGCGAATCAGAGCCGTTGAAAAGCGCCACATAGCCTATCTCTCCGGGATTTTCAACGCGGTAGAGGAAGTTGTTGGCCACCGATGAGTCGCGCTGCTTCCACAGGATAGGACGGCCGTCGAGGCTGGCTTCTGCCGAGACTATCATCGATGTGCACGCTGCCGTAGGCACCGTGCCGAGTGTCACCGCAGCGGCGAGAGCGAGGAGTAGGGGTTTGATTACTGACATAAAGGTGTGTTGAAGAACAGACACGCATCGCCGTAGCTGAGGAAGCGGTAGTCGTGGCCGAGGGCGTGGTCGTAGATTTTGCGCCAGCCGTCGCCTATGAAAGCCGACACCAGGAGCAGAAGTGTAGATTGTGGTTGATGGAAATTTGTAATCATCGCGTCGACGATGCGGTAGGTGTAGCCCGGAGCGATGATGATGCGGGTGCGGGCAAGCAATGTGCTTTCGCCGGAGGCATCGAGCATCTCTACAATTGCCGTGAGAGCATCGGAGGCACTGAGCTCGGGAGCATCGCTGCGGTAGGGCGTCCACTGCGGCAGCTCGCCTGTCCACTGCCCGGCTCTGAGCAGAGTGCCGATGTGGTAGAGACTCTCGAGAGTGCGCACCGACGTGGTGCCTACGGCCACAATGGGGCGGCGACCGACAGTTTCTGCCAGCTCAGCTATGAAATCGCGGCTCACGGCGATGAACTCGCTGTGCATGTCGTGCTCGCCGATGTGCTCCGATTTGACGGGGCGGAAAGTGCCGGCACCCACGTGCAGCGTGACCTCGCGCCTGTCTATGCCGCGGGCATCTATGGCCTCGAGAAGTGCGGGCGTGAAGTGCAGCCCGGCGGTGGGAGCTGCTACGGAGCCGTCGATATGGCTGTAGACGGTCTGGTAGTCGGTGCTGTCGGAGGCCTCTGAGCGGCGGTTGAGGTAGGGTGGTATGGGTATCTCTCCTATGGCTGCGATGATGTCGGAGAAACTTACAGCGGCATTGTCCCACGAAAAGGCAATTGTCTGCGAGCGGTCTGCGGCAGGCTCGCCTGGAAGCCGTCGGGCCACGAGGTGTGTGGCGCCGGAAGCTGTGCTTACGTCGGCCTCGAGCGGACCGTCCTTCCATTTCTTGGAGTTGCCAACCAGACATTGCCATGCGCACTCGCCACGCGCACCGAAGGCCTGCTCGTAGTCGGAGGGGCTGTGAGGCTCGAGGCAGAAAATCTCGATAAGGGCGCCGGTGGTCTTGTTGAAGCGTAGGCGGGCGTTGATCACGCGGGTGTTGTTGTACACCAGCATTGCATCTGCCGGAAGCAGCTCCGGCAATTCTGAGAATACATGATCGGAAATGCAGCAGCCGTCCGACACAAGGAGTTTGCACGATGAGCGCACCGCCAGCGGGTGCTTGGCGATGCGCTCATCGGGTAGAGGGTATGTGAAATCTTCTATTTTAATATCGCGTGGATTCATTCTGTGCTATTTTTGCACAAAATTAGCGAAAAGCACGCGAATATGCAATATCAGAAGCGGAAGCCGGTCGACACTACAATATTATTGTAGTTGCGGGTAATCGATGCCGAGGGTGAGTCGATGCCGTCGTAGGGGGTGAAAGCGCGGTAGACAGCGCTCTGGCGTGTGTGCTGATAGGCCAGGTCGATATACCAGGAGCGCACGCGGAAGCCTACGCCGAGGCAGAAGTTCTGAGTGTCGCCATCGAAGGTATAGGCGGGATTTGTGCCCGAGGTATACACGGTCGTACCGCCGTTGTAAGTCTCGCTCTTCACGGCCGAGCCTTGCCAGTTGTAGCCTGCACGTACGCTCATGAAGGGCAGCACGCGGTATTCGGCACCTATGCGCACGATGTTGGCGGCCTGGAAGTATTTCTTCACATCGGCATTTGCGAGCTTGTTGTCGGTGTATCCGCCGGTGCTCCAGCCGTAGTCGTAATCATAGTCGTAGTCGCTGTAGTTCTCCTCCTTGAGCTTCATGTCGGGGTAAGCCACGCGCTCGTAGTCGGCACTCAGGATAAACTTTGAGCCTATCACTGCCGATGCGCCGATCATGAAGCGCCAAGGTGTGTTGAGGCGCGATTTGTAGCTGTACTCGGGAGTGCCGAGGGCATCGTCGAGCTTATCGACGTACTTTATGTTTGCCGGGTCGTTGGAGTAAGTCTTGCCGCCGTCGGGGGTGTAGGTGTACACTGCGTCGGCATATCCGCTGTGAGTGAGGCGCAGATAGGTTGGAGTGTGAATGGCCGCGCCTATGCGCAGCATCTCGATGGGGCGCACCACCACGCCGAATTTGAAGTTGGCACCCGAGCCGCTGATGTGCTGGCGGTTGGCTATGCCGAAGCCGGCGTTGCCTGTGCGGAGGGCGTCGGTGGTTTTGTCGTAGACGAGTGCTCCGGCGAGGCTCTCGGAGTAGTTGCTCTCTATGGTCTTGCTGAGGTCGTAGATACCCACGCCCATGCCGAGAAACACTATGTCGTTGATATTGCATGCAAGGTCGATGTTGTACTCGTCGATATAGCCGCGCTCGCGCTGGCGGAAGAGTGCATCACCCACGGTGCCGTTCTGGCCCAGCCCGGCATACTTGGTGTCGCTGCCGGCGGTGTTGCTCATCATAAAAGCCTGATAGGAGAGTATCGAGAGCCAGTCCATATACACAGGCCCCTGGTTGTCGTAGTATGCGGGGTCGTAATAAGGGTCGTAGTTCTCCCCGGGCAGCAAGTCGCCGGAGTTAACGCCGTCGGTGTAGCTCGCCACATAGTTGGAGAGCGACGATGGTGCCGGATTTACATGGCCCGACGTGATGCGGTCGTAGCTTGCCACGCGGTTGTAGCTCACACCCCACTGGAGGGCGCGGAACACTCCGCCGAAGTTAGCCACGCCCACATAGCCGAAGTTGTCGAAGTTGGCGCGCGTCTCATTCTCCTTGTATGAGCCGAAGTTGGTGGCTGTCTTATAGGAGCGCGGACTGATGTCGAAGGTGAGACCGATGTCGCTAGATCGGTAGAGGCCGAGGCCGGCGGGGTTCTGTGTCATCGACGATATATCGCCGCCAAGCGAGGTGAAAGCACCGCCCATGCCCACGAAGCGGGCTGTGCCGCGAAGCTGTGTGGGCAGCAGGTTGTAAGCGTCGTAGGCGCTTTGGGCTGTGGCCGCTGCCGAGAGCAAGGTAGCGAGACCTATTGCTGTGTAAATCCTTTTTTTCATAGTTGAAGTGCTTGTCTGTTAGAATTTATCGGCGTCCGCGTCCACCGCCTCCTCCGCGGCTGCCGCCACCACCGCCACCGCGATAGCTGCCACCTCCTGAGCTGCGATAGCTCGGTGTGCTGTGGTAGGAGCCCGACGAATTGCTGCGGTTGCTGCCTGAGTTGTAGGAGTTGGAGCGGTTGCTGCGGCTGGAGCCTGATGTGGCGCTTTGGCCGCGACGGCTGTTGTTCGACGGGCGGGCGTTGCTGTTGTTGGCGGGCGACGAGGGCGTTGCCGACGGGCGATAGTTTCCTGTGCCGTTGTTGCCGGGGCGGTAGCCGCCGGGAAGTCCGTTGTTACCCGGGCGCATACTGCCTGCATTGCCGCCGTAGGAAGGCCTGCGGTTGGCTCCCGAATTGCCGCCGTACGACGGTCGGTGCGGGCGTGATGCACCGGGCGAGCCCGAAGCCCACGAGCCGGGGCGTGGAGGCCTTACAGTGCCGTGAGGCGGACGAGGTCCGTGGCCGGGATGATGCCATCCCCAGCTGCCACCCCAGCCCCACGATGGGCCGAATGCAGGATAGTACCAGGGATCGTACCAGCCGAAGCCATACCACGGGTTGCAGCCCCAGCCGAAGCTCCAGCGCGGCCCCCAGTAGTTGTAGTAGCCGTAAGGGCCGTAGTAAGGAGCGAAAGCACCCCATGAGTTGTACCAGGGATCGACGTTGAATACATACACATTCACATCGGGCTGCGATGCCGTGCTGTAGTAGTACTCGATAAGGTCCTGGTCGCCTGTCGAGGTCACAACCTCGGGGTTGTGGTAGCGCTCTATGCGGCGGGTATAGGTAAACTCACCGGGGTCGGTCGTTGCCGTAGAGTCGGCTTTTACGTCGGTGGTGGCGTAGCGCCGGTTGTAAGCATCGACATCCACGTTTAGCGGGCGCGAAGAGCTCACGGTATAGGTGTCGGATGCCGGTATGTCGGCTGCCGGCATCGTGGTGTAGTCGTAGGTCTGAGCCTGTATCGCTGCTTTGAGCTTGGCGTCGTCTTTCTTTTTCTTCTCTGCCGCTTTCGAAGGAGAGTAGTACAGATCATCGAAGGGATCCTGGGCGGCGGTCACGACGGGCATTGCCGTGGCAGCAGCCAGCAGGATGGCGAGAGTGGTGGTGATCTTTTTCATATTATGATGATATTTTAGACTATTTGTATCTTATCTGACTATTTGACTCCTATGAGCCTCATTAGTTTAAGCAAAGATACGAAAAAACGCTTAAGTCAGGCAGCAGGTGCATCCCTTTTAAACTTTTTTATAGAAAAAACCGTCGGCGCGACGCTTGTTGGGCACCACACCGGCGGCAGTTATCACTGAATCATAGGTCAGGATGTGTGTTCGGTGTCACTTCTCTACCGGCTTCATTTCGTAGGAGGCGATGGCGATGGTGAAGCCCCAGTAGATAAATGCTATCGAGGTGAGGAAAGATACCATCAGCATGTCGCTCACAAAGCCTGCTTCAAGGAAGAAGAAGCCGATGAGGCACAGGATGATGCCGTTGACGATGCCCAGCCACCAGTACTTCACGCGGCGGCCTGCGGCGGCTCCTATAAATGCCTCAATACCCCAGAAGATAAAGATGATTGCGAGGAAATAAGGGAATACCATCTCGGAGAGGATGATGCTGCGCACGAGCATGAAGCCGATAAACATGTCGATCACGCCTCCCGCGATCCACCAGCCCCATCCCTTGGCGTGGTGAGGTCCGGCGGCCACGCAGAGCTGTACGATGCCTGCAAGCACGAGTAGCCAGCCGAATATCTGCGATGCCACGGCATAGCCTGCTGCCGGCCAGAACCAATATGCGAAACCGCCGAGCACAAGGAGTATGCCCACAATCAGCACGATCCACCACAGGCGGCTGGTGCCGAGATAGTTGAGATTTGTTGTTTTCATAATCTAAGAGAGTTAAAACGTTGTTGTTTGTTTTTATAAATTTATAACAAATGGGGTGGCGATAAGTTCTCACCGAGCGGAAATTCCGTGGGCGCGCAGGCCGGCGATGTCGGGCTCGCGCAGTCCGCTGGCTGTCAGTGGCACAGCTTCGTTGTAGTCGTTGAGGTAGAGGCGCTCGGGCTCGCGGTAGCTCACCGAGCAAAGCGAGGCCTCGGGGCGCAGGTAGGGGCTGCTGATGCCGGCAAGGGTGAGCAGGGTGTGAAATGCTGAGCGGCTCGACGATACATCTTTTGCCGCATTGGCCCGGGCTGTCTCGTGTACTCCGGGATGGGCGGCACGGTAGGCCGGCGAGGTCCACAGCAGCATCGGCACGTGTATCTGCCAGTAGGTAGGTGTGGGCGATGCGTGCAGGAAGCGCTTGCGGGAGTCGTCGTATATATCCTCGCCATGGTCGGCGAGGTAGAGCATGGCAGCAGGGCGGCCTGTGCTTTCGATGGTGGCGATGATGCTGTCGAGCACGGCATCGGCATATACTATCGTATTGTCGTAGGCATCAATCAAGTTGTCGCGGTTGTCGGGCGACGCTTCTGTCGACGGGTTGTGTCCGAAGGTCTCGTACTCGGCAGGGTAGCGCTCGGAGTAGTTGAAATGCGAGCCATAGGTGTGAAGCACTACAAATTGCTTTTCAGAGCTGTGTGAGCAAAGCTGGCGGCCGAGATAAGCGCAGAGCTCAAGGTCGTGGTGAGGCGCACCGTCGTCGTGGATGAAATGAACATCGTCGGCGCGGCTTCCGAAGAAGTCGATCAGCTGCCCGTTGCGGTCCTGGTTCGAGAGCCAGCAAGTGTGGTAGCCTGCTTCGGCGAAAGCATCGATCACTCCTCGGCTGCGATATATTGAGTCGCCGAACTCGTTGCAGTCGAGGTGCGAGAGCATCAGCGGCACGCTCTTATGAGTGGTATTGCTCTCGGAAAGGGCCTTGCTGAAGCTCACGAGCCCTTCGCGGCGGCAGAGCCGTGGTGTGGTGGGGCGGCAGTAGCCGTTGAGCTGCCAATTATCGGCGCGCGAGGTCTCGCCTATCACGAGCACGTAGACCTCAGGCTCTTCGGCGGCATGAGTCGACCGTGAGCCGTAGCGGAAATCGGAGGATGTGGCGAAATAGTTTTCCGACAGCGCTGTGCGCTCTCCGGCCACAAAGATATTGCTGATTACATTGGCGGGGAAGAGCTTGCGCGTGGGGCGGTAGTGCTCTGTCGCAAAGGCTGCGGCGAGCACTACCAGTCCTGCCGCAGTGAGTGCTGCTCCTGTCATCAGTCCGGTGCGGCGTATGCCGGCACCGAGCATCCTTCCGCCATTGGCAGCCATTGCGGCCAATGCTATGAGTGGCAGGTAGATGGCACATACCACGGCAATGGCTGCGCCGAGGTTGCGCAGCAGCTCGCCGGCCTCGTGGACGTTGGTGGTGACTACGTTGAGAAACATATCCACGGCGATAATCGACTCGCCGTAGAGGAAGAGGAGCACTATCTGGAAGGCACAGAGCACCATCACGGGCAGCAGGCAGAGTGCGGTGATGCCGTTGCGGCGCCATGCCGCCATCAGAAGCATATATATGCCGGCCGGCAGAAGCAGGTTCACGGCGCGGTCGAGTGCCGAGTAGCTTGCTTCTGTGATGTCGAGCGCTATGTTGGGCACCGTCAGCAGCAGCGGCGTGAGCCACAGCAGGATGGCGGGCAGGATGCTCGGGCGGCTTGTATGTGTGTCAGAATGCTTCATTGATGCTGAATATAAAACCCGTCTGATGACGGCCGAAGCCGAGGTCGAGGCGTACGTTCACACGTTTCTTGAACTCCCATCGGTAGCCTATGCCGTAGTTGGGGAGCACCTTGCTCCAGCGCATGGCCGAGAACTTGGGGAATACGGTGCCGGCACCGACCCACACGGCCAGGCCGTTGCGGCGCCATACGTGCTGGCGGAGCTCGAGGCAAACGTCTATTTCCGATTTATCGCGGTAGCGTCCCTCGAAGTAGCCGCGCATGTTGTCGCTGCCGCCGAGGGTCGACAGGAGCCCCCACGGGGTGTTGCCGTAGGTGAGGCGTGAATGGAATTGGAAGGCGACAGTGGCCCCTTTCCAGGCACGATGGTAGTAGTCGAATGTAAGCTCGGTGAGCGAGAAGGCGTATTTATTGCCGAGGAAGCGTGGGTTAAAGCGCTGGTCCAGGCGCAGGAAGAGGCCTTTGAAAGCGTTGGTGAGGAAGTCGCGGGTGTCGTACTGTATGGTGAAACCAAGGCCGGTGTTGAACGTGCGGTCGGCTTGGCCTTCCCAAAGCTCCGGCTTCTGCAGGTGGCGGGCATTGATGTAGTCGAAGCTCGCTATCGGGCCGATGAAGAGCGATGGCGCCAGGCGCCACACGAAGCTGAGTTCGGCCTGCGAGTTGAGGTATTTGTACTTCGACTCGTTGTCGTCGTTCACATTATTGTCGTAGCCTATGCCCCAGAACTTTGTTGCAACCGACGAGAAATTCACGTCGTAGTGGAAGCGGCTGCGGTCCTTGGGCAGGATGTGGGTGCCGCGTAGACCGAACTTGAAAAACATGCTCGTGGTGGCGTCGAGGTAGACGGCCACATCGGACTGCGGCGTGGTGCTTGTGCTGTCGGTGCGGTAGAGGCCTGCGGCCACGAGGCCGACACCGAATTTCGTGTCGGTGGAGTAGTGCGGGCCGCCTATCACGCTGAAGTCAAATTTCTTATTCTTTTTCGGCTTATTGGCTTCGTCGAAGTAAGCTATGATTTTGTTGATGAAGCCGAGTTTGGCAAAAATGCCCTTGGGCACTTTGGCGCTGTGTATGCTGCCGAAGCCGCTCGTGTCGGGCACGAGGCTGTCGGGGCGGGCTGTCGGGAGTGCACTGAGCTCGATGCCGGGCGTGCTTTCTTCTATGCGCGCCACTTGCGGGCAAGTGCTTGATGCGTAGCTGCTTGCCAAGCTCAGGATGAGGAGTGTGATGAATAGTGTGATGTGTCGCATAGTTGAAGGTGTTTCATTATTAACAAAAAAAATGTAACTTTGTTAACCGAAAAATATCCTACAGAGAGTTTTTGACCAACATAATGGAAACAATCGACAAACCCACCGCTCAAATTCTTGCAGCCCTGCTTCGTGCCTACGGCGTGAGGCACGTGGTGCTCTCGCCCGGCTCTCGCTCGGCGCCGCTTGCGGTGGTCTTTGCGCGCTCCGGCTTCTTCGACATCAAGGTAATCATCGACGAGAGGGCGGCCGCTTTTGCTGGCCTCGGCATGGCGCTGCAGCTTCAGGAGCCGGTGGCTCTGGTGTGCACTTCGGGCTCGGCGGTCCTCAACTACGCCCCTGCTCTCGCCGAGGCTTTCTACCGCAGGGTGCCGCTGATAGCCATTTCTGCCGACCGTCCCGCGGCATTGATTGACCAGCGCGACACTCAGACCATACGGCAGCCCGAAGCACTTCGGGCCGTGGTGCGTGCATCTGTCGACATCCCCGATGCCGACGGTGCGCAGGCTCTTCGCTTTGCCTGGCGCAGGCTCAACGATGCTCTCTCAGCAGCTACAGGCCCGGTATGCGGCCCCGTGCATATCAACATGCAGTTCGACGTGCCGCTCACACGCTTGGCACCGGCACGAACCGACCTGCCGGTGCACCGCATTGAAGCGGTGCGCTCTTCGCTTGTTCCCGATGAAGTTCTTGAGGGTCTTATGCAGTCTATCCCGGCAGAGTCGCGCGTGCTCCTTGTGGCAGGCGACATGCACCCTTCCGCCAGGCTGAAAGAGTTGCTGAGCCGACTTTCGGGCCGTGTGGCAGTCCTTGCCGAGGCTCAAAGCAATCTCGGCGGCAATATCATGGCATCGCACCCCGACATGTCCACGCTGCCGCAACCCGATATTGTGGTGAGCATGGGCGGCAGTCTTGTGTCGGCTCGTGTGAAAGCATATCTGCGCTCTCTGCCGCAGCTACGGCACATATCGCTCGGGCCCGATGATCTGGCTGTCGATACTTTCTTCGCACTCGCTGAGCGTGTGGAATGTGAGCCCGAAATATTTTTCGAAGCCTTGGAGAAGAGGCTGATGCCCTGCGACGAATTTGTGAAGGCGTGGCGGGAGTGTTTCACCCTCGCAGATGCCGACAAGGCCAACGGCGTGCGCGCCATGCTGCAGTCCGTCGTGGACTCGCTGCCTGATGCTGCTTTTCATTTCAGCAACGGTTCTGCCGTGCGCTATGCACAGCTCCTTTCCTTCGGCGCCGACAATGTGGTCGAGAGCAACCGCGGCGTGAGCGGTATCGACGGCTGCACCTCCACCGCCGTGGGGGCTTCGCTAGTGAGCTCGCGGCCTACGGTGCTGGTGAGCGGCGATATGAGCGCGGCCTACGACATCGGAGCACTCGCCATCGACGGCATCCCGGCCTCCTTCAAGATGATTGTGCTCGACAACGGCGGTGGCGACATATTCCGCGCCATCTCAGCCACATCGACGCTCCCAGAGTGTGAAGAGCTTTTTGCCTGCAGGCCACGATTGCCTCTGAAAGCGCTCGCGCAAGCCTATGGCTTCGCCTACTTTGAGGCCGACACCTCTGGCGATTTATCTGAATTTATCAATTGCAGTCACGCGCCCGCCATACTTCGAGCAAAACTCGAAGTCAATGCGGCAAAGTGTGTGCTATAAATCGAATTATATGTCAACTACTTCAAATCCCCGCCCCTGGAAAACTATCAAGGAATACTCCGACATTCTCTTTGACTTCTACGAGGGCATAGCTAAAATCACAATCAACCGCCCCGAGGTCTACAATGCTTTCCGCCCTCAGACAAACGCCCAAATTCTCGACGCACTCGACTATTGCCGCGACACTCCCGCAGTGCGTGTGGTGGTGCTTACGGGTGCCGGCGACAAGGCTTTCTGCTCCGGTGGCGACCAGCACTATAAGTCGCGCGGCGGCTATCGCGATGCCGACGGCACTCCTCGCCTCAATGTGCTCGATATCCACAAGGCAATCCGCTCTCTGGTGAAACCGGTGATAGCCATGGTCAACGGTTATGCAATCGGCGGAGGCAACGTGCTACAGGTGGTTTGCGACCTCAGCATCGCATCGGAGAATGCGCGCTTCGGTCAGACCGGCCCCAAGGTCGGCAGCTTCGATGCCGGCTTCGGCTCCTCTTACCTGGCTCGCTGCGTGGGCCAGAAGAAAGCCCGCGAGATATGGTTCCTGTGCAGGCAGTATACCGCTCAGGAAGCACTCGAGATGGGTATGGTAAACAAGGTGGTGCCCTTCGACAAGCTCGAGGATGAGGTTGTGGACTGGTGCCGCACCATCATCAAGCGCAGCCCCTTTGCAGTGCGCATGATCAAGCGTGCCCTCAATGCCGAGCTCGACGGCCAGCACGGCCTCATGGAGTTTGCCGGCGATGCAACTCTCATGTACTACCTCATGGATGAGGCGCAGGAGGGTGCACAGGCCTTCCTTGAGAAGCGCGACCCCGATTTCGACAGATTCCCTCAGTTCCCGGGCTAACCAAATCGGCCTCCCGATTGTTTACAAAGTACAGAACAAAACACAATCACATTATGACCGACCTCCGACCACTCATCCTTATAAGCAACGACGACAGCATCAACGCACCCGGTGTGCACCACCTGGCCGAGTGTGTGCGCTCATTGGGCGATGTCTATGTGGTGGCGCCCGCTCACCCCCACTCGGGGCAGTCGGCGGCGCTTACCGTTGGCGCACCCCTGCGCATCGTCGAGAAACCGTCGACCATCGACGGTGTTCGCTTCTTCACCGTCGACGGCACTCCCGTCGATTGCATCAAGCTGGCGCTCCACACCATAGTACCCCGTAAGCCCGATGTCGTTTTCGCCGGCATCAACCACGGCTCCAACTCCGGTGTCAATGTCACATACTCCGGCACTATGGGTGCCGTGCTCGAGGGCTGCATGGAGGGTATTCCTTCCGTAGGCTTCTCGCTGCTGCATCACTCCATGAAAGCCGACTTTTCGCTGTCCACCGCATTCGTGGCTAATATCGCAGCCAAGGTGATTGCCGAAGGTCTGCCCGAGGGCGTGTGCCTGAACGTGAACATTCCGGCACGAGTAATCCCCGAAGGAATAAAGGTGTGCCGTGCCGCACGCGGCTACTGGACCGATGAGTACAAGCGCTACCTCGATCCGCTCGGCGTACCCTTCTACTGGCTTACCGGCCACTTTGTGAACACAGAGCCCGACGCCGACGATACCGACGAGTACTGGCTCAACCGCCGCTATATATCTGTGGTGCCTGTCGCTGCCGACCAGACCGACAAAGATGCACTCAAGGCAGTAGCAGCCCTCTTTGAGGATTGAAGAAATTTGACATATTGCAAACCGCTAAATCTCCTTAAAGACCCTACCGACCTTAAAGACCCTAAAAAAGCAAAAAGGTGTCCGCCTCAATCGAAGCGGACACCTTAATTCTATATCTCTAAGGCTATTCAGTTCACGCGGAAGCGGTCGGTGCCGTCGCGGAAGAAGGCCACAATCTGGTCTGCGGCAGCTATCCCGGCCTTGAGATTGGCCTCGGCGGTCTGAGCTCCGCACTTCTTCGGTGTGAAGAACACACGGCCGGGGAAGCGCTCGCTGAGCTCTTTGGCACAGGCAGGAGCCACGTCGGCAAAATAGCGCAGGTCGGGGCGTGCTTCGAGCACGGCGGTCAGTCCGGCCTCGTCGATCACTTCCTTGCGGGCTGTGTTGATGAGGATGGCACCCTTGGGCAGACGGCCGATGAGGTCGGCTCCGATGCTACCTACGGTCTGGGGGGTGGCGGGGATATGTATCGAAAGGATGTCGGACTGTGCGTAGAGGTCCTCGAGCGTCGGCGCCTGTGCCACACCTTCTGCCGCCAGCACTTCGGCGGGGCAGTAGGGGTCGATGGCTGCAACCTCCATGCCGAAGCCTCGGGCGATGGCGGCCACATTGCGGCTTACCTGACCGAAGGCCTGCAGGCCGAGGCGCTTGCCGCTGATTTCGGTGCCGGTGGAGCCGTCGTACATCTTGCGGGCGGCCATGATGGCCATGCCTATCACGAGCTCGGCCACAGCGCGGGAGTTCTGCCCGGGAGTGTTCTCAACCACGGCACCGGCCTCGGTGGCCGCCTTGAGGTCGACGTTGTCGTATCCGGCACCTGCGCGCACCACAATCTTCAGCTTGGGCGCGGCACGGAAGAGGTCGGCATCGACAATGTCGCTGCGCACAATCAGAGCGTCGGCATCGGCAGCCGCCTCGCGGAGCTGCTCGGGTGTTTCGTACTTTTCAAGGAGTGCGAAAGTGTGGCCGGCATCCTCGATGCGGGCACGAATACCTTCAACGGCCTTTGCCGAGAAAGGTTTCTGAGTGGCTACGAGTACTTTCATAGTGCAGTCGATTATCAGTGAGTGGCTTCAAAGTCGTGCATAGCCTCCACGAGCACGCGTACGCTGTCGATAGGCAGGGCGTTGTAGAGCGAGGCGCGGAAGCCGCCTACGGAGCGGTGGCCCTTGATGCCTACGATACCGCGGTCCTTGCAGAAGTCGATGAAGGTGCTTTCGAGCTCTTTATACTCGGGTGTCATCACGAAGCATACGTTCATTATAGAGCGGTCGGCAGGGTCGGTGACTGTGCCCTCGAACATGCGGCTGCCGTCGATGGCATCGTAGAGCAGGGCAGCCTTCTCGAGATCGCGGCGCTCGAGCTCGCGGATGCCGCCCAGGAGCTTGTAGTAGCGCAGGGTCTGCAGTGCCGAGAATATGGGAAGCACGGGAGGCGTGTTGAACATCGAGCCTTTCTTGATGTGCGTGCGGTAGTCGAGCATCGTGGGTATGGGGCGGTCAACGTGGCCGAGGGCATCCTCGCGCACGATTACGAGAGTCACGCCTGCAGGTGCGAGGTTCTTCTGTGCACCGGCGTAGATGGCATCGTAGCCCGAGAAGTCGATGGGGCGCGAGAAGATGTCGGAGCTCATGTCGGCCACCATGCGGCAGGCCACCTTGGGGTCGTGGCGGATTTCGGTGCCGTAGATCGTATTGTTCGACGTGTAGTGGAAGTAGTCTACATCGGCCGGCACTTCAAAGCCCTTGGGGATGAAAGTGTAGCCTGCGTCTTTAGATGAAGCCACAACGTCGACCTCGCCAAAGAGCTTGGCCTCCTTGATGGCGTTGGCTGCCCATGTGCCGGTGTCGAGGTAGGCGGCACGGTGTGCAAGGAGGTTATAGGGAATCATGCAGAACTGCATCGACGCGCCGCCGCCGAGCCAGAGCACCTGAAAGCCTTCGGGTATCTCGAGGAGCTCCTTGACAAGAGCTGTGGCCTCGTCGATTACCGCTTGAAATTCTTTGCTGCGGTGCGACACCTCAAGCACAGAAAGTCCTGTGTTTGCGAAGTTGATGATGGCATCGGCTGTATTCTGGATGGTGTAGTCACTCAGAATAGACGGGCCGGCGTAGAAATTATGCTTCTTCATATATTCAGTTGGGTTGTTTGATGTGCTGCAAAATTAATCATTCATTTCCGTATCTGCAAATTTGAACCGCTGAAACAAACATTGCCAATACCGAAATTTTTCACTAATTTTGCACCCCGAAAACAAGACCCAAACACAGCACATGGCCACCATCAGCGAAGAAATCAAAAGGCGACGCACTTTCGCCATCATATCTCACCCCGATGCCGGTAAGACCACTCTCACCGAGAAGCTCCTCCTATTCGGCGGCGCAATCCACATAGCAGGAGCGGTGAAAAGCAATAAGATAAAGAAAACCGCTACCAGCGACTGGATGGAAATCGAGAAGCAGCGCGGTATCTCCGTGGCCACTTCGGTGATGGGCTTCAACTACGGTGACTACAAGATCAACATCCTCGACACCCCCGGCCACCAGGACTTTGCCGAGGATACCTACCGCACTCTCACCGCCGTCGACTCCGTAATCATAGTGGTCGACGTGGCAAAAGGTGTCGAGGCGCAGACGCGCAAACTCATGGAGGTGTGCCGTATGCGAAACACCCCCGTGATAATCTTCGTCAACAAGCTCGACCGCGAGGGGCGCGACCCCTTTGAAATCCTCGACGAACTCGAAGCCGAGCTTAAGATATCAGTGCGCCCGCTTTCGTGGCCTATTAATATAGGTGCCAAGTTCAAGGGCGTATATAATATATATGAGCACGGCCTCGACCTCTTCACGCCCGATAAGCAGAAGGCCACCGAGCGTGTGGAGATCGACGATGTCAACGACCCCCGTATTGATGCTGCAGTCGGTGAGAAAGACGCGGCACAGCTCCGCGACGACCTCGAGCTCATCGACGGTGTATATCCCGAGTTCGACCCCGAGGAATACCTCGCAGGTAAGGTTGCCCCGGTGTTCTTCGGCTCGGCTCTGAATACATTCGGCGTGAAAGAGCTCCTCGACTGCTTCGTGAAGATAGCTCCTTCGCCGCGGCCTATTGAGGCTGTGGAGCGCACAGTCGATCCCGCCGAGGAGGCTTTCTCGGGATTTGTGTTCAAAATCCATGCCAACATGGACCCCAACCACCGAAGCTGCATCGCCTTCGTGAAGGTGTGCTCGGGCCGCTTCGAGCGCAACGCTCCCTACCGACACATGCGCAGCGGCAAGACCATGCGCTTCGCCGCCCCCACCGCATTCATGGCTCAGAAGAAGAATATCGTGGACGAGGCTTTCCCCGGCGACATCGTGGGTATTCCAGACAACGGCAGCTTCAAAATCGGCGATACTCTCACCGAAGGCGAAAATCTGCACTACAAGGGCTTGCCGAGCTTCTCGCCCGAGATGTTCATGTACATCGAGAATGCCGACCCCATGAAGGCCAAGCAGCTCGACAAAGGCATCCAGCAGCTTATGGACGAGGGCGTGGCACAGCTTTTCGAGCATCAGTTCAACGGTCGCAAGGTGATTGGCACCGTGGGTCAGCTGCAGTTTGAAGTCATCCAGTACCGTCTTCTCCATGAATATGGAGCCCAGTGCCGATGGGAGCCCATGTCGATGTACAAAGCCTGCTGGATAGAGAGCGATGATCCGGCAGCCCTCGAGGCTTTCAAGAAGCGCAAGCACCAGTTTATGGCACTCGACCGCGAGGGGCGCGACGTGTTCCTTGCCGACTCGGCCTTCGTGCTGACTATGGCTCAGAATGATTTCCCTAAAATCCGCTTCCACTTCTCATCAGAATTCTGATATGCGCCACGTGCCCGCTCTCCTCTTTGCCGCATCGCTGCTGTTTTCCTGCTCAACGGAAACGCGGCAGCAGCATAGCCCCGCCCGTGTGGCCGACATTGCGGCGCTGATGTGCGACTACGGCTCATTTGAGCCCGCCGTGCGCGACAGCCTGGTGGATGCCATGCGCCCCGAGCTCACCGCTTTTATGCGCACGGTAAGCTCCGACAGCCTGTCCGGCGACTTGCTGAGCACCTGGGCCGCCTCGGCTGCCGTGGAGATGTTCACGCCGCCCACCGACAGCGTCTTCCCGTCGCTTGAGCCGGTAGAGGTCGCCTTGGGTAATATCCTCGGCGAAGCTGGGGATATAGGGTTGAAACTGCCTCACAGACGCTATGCCGCAGTGGTCTATGGCCGCCCCGAGTCCATTCTCTTCGTCGACAGCGTGATGCTCATAGCGCTCAATCACTATCTTGGAGCCGACTTCGAGGGCTACTCTCATTGGCCTGTCTACCGCCGACTCGGCAAGACTCCCGAGCGCCTGCCTTATGACATGGCCGAAGCTCTGATAGCCACGGAGTATCCTTTCGATGCCACGGGCGAGGAGTGCACCCTGCTCTCAGCCATGCTTTATCAAGGCGCTTTGCTCACAGCCGTAGAGGCTGTTGTGCCCGATGCTTCCGCAGGTCTGCTGCTTGGCTACGACGACACCCGCATGAGATGGCTTGCCGACCATGAGGCCGAGGTCTGGAACACCATCGTGAGCCGCCAACTCCTCTACGACACCTCTGAGGCTACCGTCGACCGCTTCATAGCCCCGGCGCCGGCGCTGAGAACAGAAGGCTACGAGTGGCCCGCACGCACAGGGCGCTATATAGGCTACAGCATAGTGCAGGCCTACCGCAAGGCACACCCCGAAGTGCCGATTGCGTCCTTGCTCTCGCCTGAGTTCTATAAATCGCAATCATCTCTTATCGAAGCTGATTATAATCCGCAACATTGAAAATGAGAACCGCAGCAATAACCGAGAAAGTATATTATATAGGTGTCAACGACCGCACCACACATAAGTTTGAAGGCCTTTGGCCGCTGCCCCTTGGAGTGAGCTACAACTCCTACCTGGCCGTCGGGAGCGAGCGTGTGGCCATCATCGACGGCGTCGAAGTGGCACACGCATTGGAGCAGATCGACGAAATCAAGGCCATAATCGGCGACCGCAAGCCCGACTATCTCGTTATCAACCACATGGAGCCCGACCACTCGGGAGCAATCAGGATTTTGCGCAGCGCGTTCCCCGAGATCACCATCGTAGGCAACGCCCGCACACTCGCCATGGTGAAAGGCTATTATGGCATCGACATCAATACCCTGCAGGTGAAAGAGGGCGATACCCTCCCGCTCGGCGCCGACTGCACATTGAACTTCATCCTCACCCCCATGGTGCATTGGCCCGAGACTATGATGACTCTCCTTGTGGAAGACGGCACTCTGTTCAGCGGCGATGCTTTCGGCTGCTTCGGTGCACTCAACGGTGCCGTGCTCGACACCGACATGGACTGCAGCCGATATATGCCCGAGATGGTGCGTTACTACAGCAACATCGTGGGTAAATATGGTATGCCGGTGCAGAAAGCTCTCTCCAAGCTCGCAGGTAAGGACATCAGCACTATATGCACCACCCACGGCCCGGTGTGGCGCAGTATGCTCGCCGAGGTGGTGGATATGACAGGCAAGCTGAGTCGCTACGAGGCTCTCGACAGCGGAGTCACGATAGTCTACGGCTCAATGTATGGCAACACCGCACACATGGCCGAGGCCGCAGCCGAAGCTCTCGCCGAAGCCGGCGTGCGCGATATTGCCGTGCACAATGCGTCGGTTTCCGAGCTAAGCTATATCCTCGCCGACATCTTCCGCCACCGCGGCCTCATCATTCTGTCGCCCACGTATTCCGACGGCATCTTCCCGCCCGTAGAGGCTGTGTTGAGAGCTATGGCCACACGTGGTGTGCGAGGCCGTGAGATTGCCGTAGTGGGCTCGTGTTCGTGGGCCGAGAAAGCATCGGCCGGAATAACAGGCATCCTCGAGAGTGCCGGCATTGCCTCCGACATCAAGCCAGTGACCATGCAGTACGCTCCCGATGCCGATGCGATAGAGCAGTGTATGGCTGCCGCCACAGCGCTGGCCGAGCGCTTGAAGTAGTTGTGCGGGTACAGGAGTCCGCTTCCGCATAAAGAAAAAGAGAAAGTCCGCTTCGGGTCATCCCCGGGGCGGACTTTCTGCAAGCTGTTATTAGAAGGATTATTTGTGCTGATGTTCGTACTTGAGCGTCATCGAGGGCTGGTCGCACACTTCTGCCGGACCGAAGTACTGGATGGGGCCGGGGTAGATGTAGCAGGTGTTGTGAGCCCAGTCGTCGCGCTGTGCGGCGAATTTCTTGAAGGGCGCACCGTCGAGGCGTACGAGAGCCTTTTGGATTACGGGCTTGTCTTCGGCGTTGCGGCGCTCGATGTTCATCATCATAGTGATGGGTATACCACCGGGAATCCACTGCACGGCGGGCTTCACGAGGTTGCGGATCGACGACATGTAGCCGGTCACGCCTGCGTTGATGAGCGCTGCGGCGTTGTAGCCGAGTGAGTAGCAGTAGTCAGCGTCGAAGTTGGAGGGGTCGGCGCAGCGGCCTTCGTAGCCGAAGAAGTGGTGAAGTGCGGAGAACTTGCCCTTGGCAGCCTTGAAAGCCTCGGAAGCGGCGAGCTTCTCGGCAACCATGCCGCTGAGCAGTTTTTCTGTCTCGATAAGCGATACCTGCACGTTGCCGTGGGGGTCACGGTCGAGCATGAGCTGGCGTGCAACGGAAGCGGGGAGGCTCTTGAGAGCGGCAACATTTGCTTCCGAGAGGTTCTCAAGGATAAATGCGGTGAGCTCTTCCTCGTTCATGCCGGCTACTTTGTCCTTGTTGGCGCCGAGGAGTTCGTTAAGCTCGCCGATAAGGCGCTTGAACTCGGGGATGAATTCAATAAGTCCTTCGGGGATGAGGACGGTACCGAAGTTGTTGCCGTCGGCGGCACGCGAGGTCACGATGTCGGCGATGTAGGTCACGATATCGTTGAGGCTCATGTCCTTTTCTTCAATCTCTTCGGAGATGAGGCAGATGTTGGGCTGAGTCTGGAGTGCGCACTCAAGGGCGATGTGGCTTGCGGAGCGGCCCATCAGCTTGATGAAGTGCCAGTATTTCTTGGCGGAGTTGCAGTCGCGCTGGATGTTGCCGATAACTTCGGAGTAAACCTTTGT
>JAMPHP010000001.1:1220494-1321424 GCA_023663365.1 Muribaculaceae bacterium
AATCATTCCGAAATTCATCCTCGTATGATATAAATTAATTTTTGCGACTTACTTAAAAATATACAATGCGATTATGGAGATGCTATATTCCCTTATCAATATACTCAATGAGATGTCGCCCTACATTCTGTTGGGCTTCATCGTGGCCGGATTGCTGCACGTGTTTGTGCGTCCGTCGACCATGGCCCGTCATCTGTCGGGCTCGGGTTGGCGCCCGGTGGTGAAAGCTGCCATGCTTGGAGTGCCCCTGCCGCTGTGCTCCTGCGGCGTGCTGCCTGCGGCGGTGTCGCTGCGCAGGCAGGGTGCTTCGAAGGCTGCCTCCACATCTTTCCTCATAGCCACGCCGCAGACGGGTGTCGACTCTATCGCCGCCACATACTCGCTGCTCGGCCTTCCTTTCGCCATCATCCGCCCGGTGGCCGCACTTGCGGGTGCGGTGTTCGGAGGCTTGGCCGTGGACCGCTTCGACCCCGAGCGGGGAGCCGATGCCTGCACCACAGGCTGTGCCGCGCCCGATGATGCCGACGAGCGACCGAAGGGATTCTTCCGCCGCCTCGTGGCGGCCGTGCACTATGGCCTTGTCGACATGGTTGCCAGCGTGGGCAAATGGCTTGTAATCGGCCTCGTGGTGGCGGCTCTCATAACCGTCTTTGTGCCCGACGACCTCTTTGTGGAGCTCAGCCGCTATCCCTTGCTGGCCATGCTTGCGGTGGTGGCCGTGGCCGTGCCCATGTATATATGCGCCACGGGCTCGATACCCATCGCGCTGTCGCTCATGCTCAAAGGCCTCTCGCCGGGCATCGCCTTCGTGATGCTCATGGCGGGTCCGGCGGCCAACTTTGCCTCCGTGATGATACTTCGCCGCACACAGGGCACACGTGCCACGGCTATATATATAGGCTCGGTGGTGCTGACGGCCATGGTGTTCGGGCTCCTTATCGACCTGCTCCTGCCCGCGGCATGGTTTGTGCCCCGCGGCATGGCCGAAGGTGTGGCTTCGTGCCATGTTGAGTTCTCGTGGTTCCCGACCTTGTGCAGCGTGCTGCTTGTGGCACTGCTTGTGTACACCTCGCTGCGCAACCGCTTTAATCGACAAAATATTAATACAAAAATAGATATGAACAACACATTCACAGTGAAAGGTATGGCCTGCGCACACTGCAAGGCCACAGTAGAAAAAGCCGTGTCGGCTATCGACGGTGTCGACAGCGTGGCCGTGGACCTCGGCAGCGGCAAAGTCGAGGTGGCCGGAAATGCCGATGCGGCAAAGATTGCCGAGGCAATAAGACTTGCCGGATTTGAGGTGGTGGATTAACGCTTTTTAACACCGCCCTCTTCCCGCGTGCGGTCGGTATGAACTATCTTTGCAGTTCATACCGACCGCCATCATATAATAGATATGACCAACATAGAACTCATCCTTATAAACATAACCGGCCTCGACAAACCCGGTGTGACATCGGCGCTTACGTCGATCCTTGCCCGCCACGATGCCCAGATACTCGACATAGGTCAGGCCGACATCCATCATTCGCTCTCGCTCGGCATCCTTTTCCGCACCTCTCCCGACCGCTCGGGCGACATCCTCAAAGACCTCCTCTTCAAGTGCTACGAGCTGCAGGTGAAAATCCGCTTCTCGCCCGTGAGTGTGGAGGACTATGAGGCCTGGGTGCACCGCCAGGGCAAGAACCGATGGATCATCACCATCCTTGGCCGTCAGCTCACGGCACGGCATATAGCCCTCGTCACCGACGAGATAGCCCGGCAGGAGCTTAACATCGATGGCATACAGCGCCTTACAGGCCGTATGCCGCTGCGTGCCGACGAAGAGCCGCAGTCGAAGTCGTGCGTGGAGTTCTCGGTGCGAGGCAATCCTATCGACGTAGATGCCATGCGCCGCCGCTTCCTGCAGATTTCGCAGGAGGATGAGTTCGATATATCGCTGCAGGAGGACAACGTGTTCCGCCGCTGCCGCAGGCTGATATGCTTCGATATGGACTCCACCCTTATCGAGACCGAAGTAATCGACGAGCTTGCCATCCGCGCCGGTGTGGGCGACCGCGTGAAGGCCATCACCGAAAGCGCCATGCGTGGCGAGATAGACTTCTGCGAGAGCTTCAAGCAGCGTGTGGCTCTACTAAAAGGTCTCGACGAGAGTGTGATGCGCGAGATAGCCGAGAGCCTGCCCATCACCGAGGGTGTGGAGCGCATGATGCAGGTGCTTAAGCGCACCGGCTACAAGACGGCCATCCTCTCGGGCGGCTTCACTTACTTCGGCAACTATCTGCGGCAGAAGTTCGGCTTCGACTATGTGTATGCCAACGAGCTGGAGATTGTCGACGGCAAGCTCACAGGCCGCTACGTGGGCGACATCGTGGACGGCAAGCGCAAGGCTGAGCTCCTCCGCATCATAGCACAGGTGGAGAACATCGACATAGCCCAGACTATAGCAGTAGGCGATGGCGCCAACGACTTGCCCATGCTCTCCACAGCCGGCCTCGGCATAGCCTTCCACGCCAAGCCCAAGGTGAAGCAGACCGCCCGCCAGTCGATCTCCACCATCGGGCTCGACGGCGTGCTCTACTTCCTCGGCTTCAAGGACAGCTTCATCGCAAGCTGACCCCTGCGGCCGAACATTCAAGCGCCGACGGGTGTTTCTTGTTAAACACTTCTAAATTCATCACATTATGCGAGCTCCGACGGTATTACGCTGCTTTTTACTGCCATTACTCACTCTTATAAGCACCATCGGTGCCATGCCTGCACATGCGCAGGCGGGCCGGCAATCGGTGGGCCTTGTGCTCAGCGGCGGCGGTGCCAAAGGCATCGCCCACATCGGTGTGCTCAAGGCGCTTGAAGAGAATGATATCCCCGTCGATTTCGTCACCGGCACGTCGATGGGAGCTATCGTCGGAGGCCTCTATGTGTGCGGCTTCTCGCCCGACGATATGATGAATCTCATCACATCGGACTACTTCCTTGCCATGGCATCGGGCCGCTACGACCCCTCGCTCACATATTACTTCTCGCGTGAGACACCCTCACCACAGATGTTCTCGGTGTCGATCGGCGGCGACGACAGTCCTGCCAAGAGCGCTTTCCGCTTCGACCCGCAGTCGATAGTGGCGCCCACGCCGATGTCGTTTGGTTTCATGGAGCTGTTCACCCCCTACACGGCACAGTGCGGGGGCGATTTCGACCGCCTGATGGTGCCCTTCCGCTGCGTGGCCTCGAATGTGACGCAGCGCCGCAAAGATGTCCTCGGCTCGGGCAGCCTTGGAGAGGCTATCCGTGCTTCAATGAGCTTCCCGCTGGTGTTCCAACCCGTGAAGGCCGGGGGCGACATCCTCTACGACGGCGGCCTCTACGACAACTTTCCCGTGAATGTGATGGACAGCGTATTCGACCCCGACGTACTCCTCGGTGTGGATGTGTCGGCGCCGTCGGAAGGCGCCCCGAACTCATTCATGGAGCAGCTCGACCTGCTGGTGGCACATCCGCAGAGCTACGATGTGCCTCAGGGCAAAGGGATGAAGCTGCGCATCAACCTCAACGAATACAACCTCCTCGATTTCGGGGAGGCACGCGAGATCTACCGCATAGGCTACGAGCACGCCATGGCCGCCATGGATTCCATCAAAAGCCGTATCACTGCCCGCACTGCGCCCGGAGCCGCAGAAGCTCGTCGTGCCGCCTTCAATGCCGCCACTCCCCCGCTGCGCTTCAATAAAGTGAAGGTGACCGGCGGCACACATGCTCAGAACGAATACATCCGCTATATATTCCGCCCCCGTCACGGCACCGATACTATCGGCCCCGAGGGCGCGAGGATGGCATTTTACCGAGCCATGTCGTCGGGTAAAATCAGCAGCATACGCACCGATGCCGAGCCCTCCCCCGACAGCACGGGCTACTTCACGCTCAACCTCGATGTCAACGTCAAGAAAAAATTCAGCCTCGGCCTCGGAGGATACATCACCTCGAGCAACAACAGCTACCTCTACGCCCGCATCGGCTACTCCTCGCTCAGCTTCAGTGCCGTGAGCACCGAGCTTGAGACTTGGATTGGACAAAGCTATCTGGCTGCAGCTTTCCGTGCGGGGCTCAATATTCCCACGTCATTTCCTTCGGCCTTTAGGGTGCTTGGTGTGGCATCGCGCCGAAAGTACTACGAAAACGAAAAACTCTTCTACCGCGACAACGAACCTACGTTCGTGACCAAGCACCAGTACTTCGGCAAGCTCGCCTGGGCCATGGCCGCCGGGCGCAGCGGTGCACTGCAGATAGGCGTGGGTGGCGGACGGCTCTACAGCACCTTCTTCGAGAACAATAAGCTCGCAAGCTATGTGGCCGGCAGAAATGAGCTCACCCTCGACCTCGGCCAGGGGTATGTCGACTACTCGTCATCGACACTCGACTATGTGAACTTCCCCACGTCGGGCTACGAGCGCTCGGGCCGCATAGCCCTCATCGGAGGCCGTGCACGCTACTATGATGCCACGCTCGCCGAGGGTGAGCGCACAAGCAGCGAGAAGGTGATATGGGGGCAGATAGACCTCAACGTGCGCCAGTACCTCACGCTTCATCGCCACTGGTCGCTCGGCCTGGAGAGCAAAGCGGTGTTCAGCACGCGCAAGCTCCTTCACGACTATTACTCCACCATCAGCTCGGCCCCGACCTATCACCCGACTCCCGCCTCGCACAATGTGTTCGACCCGGGCTTGCGTGCCAACAGCTTCATGACTTTCGGCGTGGTGCCGGTCTACAAGTTCAACGACAAGCTCTCGGCACACCTCACGGCATCGGCCTTCGTGCCTCTGCGCAGCATAGTCGAGGGAGAGGGCGGCAGTGTGAGCTACGGTCGCTGGTTGGGCTCGGCTGAGTTCTTCGGTGAGTTCGATGTGGTGTCGCACTTCCCCTTCGGCACCCTCAGCGGCTACTGCAACTATTCCACAACCCGGCGCAGCTTCAACTTCGGCATAGCGTTCGGCATCTATATCAACGCTCCAACATTTCTAAATTGATATGACTCAAGAACACAACGGAAACAGACCCGTGATAGCCGTGATAGGCGCGGGGAATATAGGCTCGGCAATGGCACGCGGGCTGGTGCGCACAGGTGCACGCATTTCACTCTACAACCGCAGCAGCGGGCGCCTCGAGGCCTTTGGCGAGCACGAGGGCGTAGAGCGCACCACCGATCTTACCAAGGCTGTCGACGAAGCCTCGATGGTGGTGATATGCGTCGAGGGCGATGCCGTGGAGCCTGTGGTCAAACAGATGGGCAAGCAACTCGGCAGGCGTAAGCCCGTGGTGGTGTCGTGTGCGGCAGCTCCTTCGCTGGCTCAGCTCGAGGCGTGGGTGAAGCCCTATATATCAGCCCCGAAAATCGTGCGTGTGCTACCCAATATCGCCGCCACTTGCGGGAAGTCGGTCAATCTTGTGTGCGCCTCGGGTGTCGATGAGAGCGAGCTGCAGATGCTGTGCCGCCTCTTCGATGCCACGGGCAAATCCTATGTCCTTTCCGAGAGCCGCTTTGCCGCAGCCATGGCTATATCCTCATGCGGTATTGCCAATGTACTCCGCTATGTGCGGGCTGCCATGGAGGCCGGCGTGGAGCTTGGGCTGAGTCCTGCTGTGGCCAAGGAACTTGCGGCCGGTTCGCTCGAAGGAGCCGCCGAGCTCATCTTCCGCACAGGGGCACATCCCGAAGCTCTGATTGACTCCGTCACGACCCCGGGCGGACTCACTATAAGAGGTGTCAACGCTATGGAAACCGCGGGCTTTTCTGCGGCAGTGATGGCCGGCGTGAAAGCGGCCGCAAAGAAGTGAGTGTATGAATAAGGTAATACTGCTTGGAAATGTAGGGCGCGATCCTCGTATGCGCATGGTCGACAGCAGCCAGGTGGCCGAATTTCCGCTGGCCACAAGCGAGCGCCGCCGCACCCGCGATGCCGAAGGGCGCGAGGTGGAGCTGCCCGAGCTCACCGAGTGGCACAACATAGTGATGTGGGGCCGGGCTGCCGACTTCGCTGAAAAATATATCCGCAAGGGGTCGAAGCTGCTCATCGAAGGCAAGCTGCGCACCCGCTCGTGGGAGGATCATAATGCTATCAAGCGATATATCACCGAGATATATGTCGATACTTTTGAACTTTTACCCAAGTGAGGAAGTTTCTTTCATAAGAAAGCATAAGAAAGACCTAAAATTTACAACTTATGAGAATGACAGGACGCCGCCGTAGCGGCAATGTAGACGACCGCCGCGGTCTCAGCACAGGCGGTAAGGTTGGCATCGGCGGCGGTATCGTCGGTGTGATTATCGTGGCCGCCATCACCCTCTTTTCCGGCGGTGGCATCGGTGATGTCATTGGCAATGTGATGGGTAGCGGCGCCCTCTCGCCGCAGTACGCCCAAAGCTCCTACGAGCCTACAGAGGAAGATGAGCGCCTGGCCGTGTTTGCCTCTCAGGTGCTCGCAGGCACCGAAGATGTGTGGACCGAGGAGTTCCGCCGCCAGGGCTGGGGCGAATATGAGTGCCCCAAGCTCGTACTCTTCAGCGGTGCAGTCAACTCGGGCTGCGGGCAGGCCACGGCACAGACCGGTCCCTTCTATTGCTCTGCCGACCGCACCGTGTATATAGACCTCGACTTTTTCAAGGATATGCCTACCGACATTGGTGCGTCGGGCGACTTCGCCTACGCCTATGTGATAGCCCACGAGGTAGGGCACCATGTGCAGTATCTGCTCGGCACCCTCGACGAGGCTCACTCTCAGATGTCGCGCCTGAGCGAGAAAGAGGCCAACAAAATCAGTGTCCGCCTCGAGCTGCAGGCCGACTTCTATGCCGGCGTGTGGGCGGCGCTCGACAATAAGATGTTCTCTTCCATTGAAGAGGGCGATGTTGAGAACGCCATCAACGCCGCCTCGAAAATCGGCGACGACTACCTGCAGCGGAAAGCCTACGGGCGCGAGATGCCCGACAGCTTCAACCACGGCCGCTCGGAGCAGCGTGTGCGATGGCTCCGAAAAGGCATAGAGACAGGCAACCCCAACTACGGCGACACTTTCTCGCCGGCTTACTCCGAACTATGACATTTTCCGATACTGATGTGATGTTTATGCGCCGCGCCCTGCAGCTTGCTGCCAACGGGCGCGGCCATGTGTCGCCCAACCCCATGGTGGGCGCAGTGATAGTTGATGCTTCGGGTCGCATTATCGGCGAGGGCTGGCACCGACGCTTCGGAGGGCCTCATGCCGAGGTCAATGCGGTGCGCTCGGTGGCTGAGGCCGACAGGCACCTTCTGCCCGAAGCCACCATCTACGTCACCCTCGAGCCTTGCTCGCACTATGGCAAGACTCCACCGTGTGCCAAGCTCTTGATAGAGTGCGGCATCGGCAGGGTAGTGATAGCCTCGGGCGACCCCAATCCGCGCGTGTCGGGCCGGGGTGTGGCAATGCTGCGAGAGGCCGGCATAGAGGTGTGCGAAGGGCTCCTTGATGCTGAGGCCTGCGAACTCAACCGCGCCTTTATGACAGCACATACGCTCGGCCGCCCCTTCGTCACTTTGAAGTGGGCCCGCAGTGCCGACGGGTACATGGACATCCGTCGCGCCCCCGGCGAGCCTGCCGCACGTTTCTCCACGGCCTTGAGCTCGCAGATGGTGCACCGCCGGCGCAGCGTGCACGATGCCATCGCCATAGGGGCGGGCACAGCCTTGGCCGACGGGCCTCGCCTCGACGTGCGCCTCATAGCAGGACATTCTCCCGTGCCTGTGCTCTTCGACCGCCACTCGCTGCTCAATGCCGCCAACTGCTCCTTGCTGCGCGATGAGAGCCGTAGTGCGCTGCATATCACCGGCGATAAGCCGCTTTCCGAAGTGCTCCGCCGGCTGTATGCCGAGTGCGGCATCACTTCGCTGCTTGTGGAGGGTGGCCCTTCGCTGCTGAAGTCCTTTATTGAAGCCGGCCTTTGGGATGAGGCCTATGTGGAGACGGCTCCATTCAGCCTTGCCGATGCCGGATGTGCCATATCCCCGATCATCCCGCAGTGCCCCGCCGAGGCAATAGCGGCAGGGCCGAATGTGATATATGTATTTCGCAATGGCTCCGGGCAGGCGAAGTGATATTTAGCAGAATTTTAGTTAAAATCAGTTCGCATTAAGCCGACAATGGCGTTAAAAACATATAAATGCGAGCCAAAAACACCCTTTTGCCGAAAAGAGTTTGCCCTATTGACGACAAAATTATAATTTTGCATCTTGAAATATCGTAAACTCAAATGAAGAAACTTACAATACTGAGCTTGGCGGCCGTTCTTGGCGCATCGGCTTTTGTCGGCTGCAATGAGTCGACATACACTCCGGGCGAGGATACGGCGTCGAGCGTTGTGGTATACTCCTTCAAGCTGGCCAAGGATGACAGCGTGCTGGCGAACCTCGACACGGTGTTCTTTTCGATCGACCTCGTGAAAGGCCGCATCTTCAACGCCGACTCACTGCCTTTTGGCACGCCTACCGACAAGCTCGTGCCGGTGATCAATCTGCTCGACGGTGTATCGCGCTGCGAACTCACCGTAAACCGTGCCGATGGTACCGATACAACCTACAACTACCTCACAAACAGCACCGACTCAATCGACTTCAGCCGCGGCCCCGTGAAGCTCATGCTCGCTTCGCCCGACGGACTCGTGTCGAAGACATACTCTATTGATGTAAACGTGCACAAGGTGAAGAGCGACTCGCTCGTGTGGTCGCAGGCAGCCCGCCGCACCCTGCCTACGGCTCTGTCGACCGTCAAGGCTCAGCGCACGGTGCAGTGCGGAAGCACACTCTACTGCCTCACCACCGACGGCAGCACGTTCTCGATGGCTCATACCGATACTCCCGATGCCGACAATTGGCAGACTGCCACCGCAGCACTCCCTGCAGGTGCCGACATCAAGAGCTTCGCCGCCACCGATGATGCACTCTACATCCTTGCTTCGGGAAAACTTTACCGCTCCACCGACGGCGGAGCTTCGTGGTCCGACACCGGCTCGACCTTCTCACACATCTACGGCGGCTATGGCACGACAGTCCTCGGCTCCGTGCAGACGGCTGGAAGCTGGTCGGTGCGCCAGTATCCGGGCAACCGCACATTCGCCCTCCCCGGCGATATGCCCGTGAGCGGCACATCCGTGCCCGTGGCATTTGACTTCGGCATGGCTTCGGCTCCTCAGATTATCATGGTGGGTGGCCGCAAGGCCGACGGTACGCTCTCGCGCGACACTTGGGCCTTCGACGGCTCAACCTTTGCCAAGATTTCAAACAAAGCACTCCCGGTGCCGGTCGAAGACGTGGCCGTAGTGCCTTTCTTCACCTTCCGCACCAATAACCTCTTCATCACCACACGCCATGCCGTGATGCTCGCCATAGGAGGCAGCCGTGGCGCTGTCAACAACGACTCGGTGTACGTATCCAACGACTACGGCATGACATGGAACACCGGCGGGCAGCTCATCCAGCTCCCCGACTACGTGCCTGCCATGGCCAATGCCCAGGCATATGTGTATCCCACCACCATGCACAGCCGCTCGTCGCAAGTGTGGGTTGAGTTCGACGATATCGAGTACCGCCTTCCCGCAGCCGCGAGCCGCGCCACCGAGCCCGTCACCGAGTGGGAGTGCCCCTACATCTATCTCTTCGGCGGCAACTCGGCATCGGGCAGCCTCTACAACACTGTGTGGCGCGCCACCATCAACCGCATGACATTCAAACCGCTGCAATAAATGAGCTTCCGCCTCCGACCCCTTACCGCCATAGCACTGGCTGCGCGCATCGCCATGATGTGCCTCCTCGCTGTGTGCGCCCACGGTGCGTCGGCACAGACGGCTCCTTATAAATACGACATCGGCCTCGAGCTCGGTATGAGCGGATATATAGGCGATGTCAACAGCTCGAATATATTCCGTAAGCCCGGCTTCGACGGCGAGCTTTCATTCCGCTATATAGGTGACAGCCGCTGGGCTGTCCGCGGTGTCTTTTCCACCTTCGGCCTCTCGGGCGATACATCCGGCATGAAAAACGTGCTCCCCGAAGTCACCGACCCCGACACGGGTCTCAGCGTGCCAGCCGAGTACTCGTTCAGCTCGCAGATCTACGAGCTCAGCGTGAGGGGCGAATTCAATTTCTTTGCCTACGGCATCGGCGAGACCTACAAGCGCCTGCGCCGTTGGTCACCCTATCTCACCGTAGGTGTGGGCGTGGGCCTGGCATCGACAGGCGGCCGCACCTATGTGGCTCCGACAATCCCCATGGGGCTCGGTGTGCGCTATAAGCTCAAAGAGCGATGGAACCTTGCCGTGGAGTTTACGATGACCAAATCCTTCAACGACCATTTCGATGCTGAGAATTTGGCCGACCTCAACCAGATTAAAACTGCATTCTACAAGAATACCGACTGGTACTCCCGCCTTACGATAGGCGTGAGCTACGAGTTTGGCAAGAGATGCGAAACATGCCACTATGTCGATTAAAAAGACTGAGAATACTGCTATGGATATAGATATGAACCGCCTCCCGAAGCACGTGGCCATCATTATGGATGGCAATGGCCGTTGGGCGCAGGCTCGAGGATTCGAGCGTTCGGCCGGTCATGTCGAGGGTGTCAACACCGTCCGGCGTATCACCGAAGAGGCTTCCCGACTCGGCATAGCCTATCTCACACTCTACACCTTCTCCACGGAGAATTGGAACCGCCCGCAGGACGAGGTTGATGCACTGATGACCCTCATTGTGTCGGCTATCGAGCGTGAGACCCCCGACCTTATCAAGAATAATGTGCGGCTCACCACCATCGGTGACCTCGACCGCCTGCCCAAGCACGCTGCCGACCGTATGCGCCGCTGCATGGCCGACACAGCACACTGCACAGGCCTCGTGCTCGCCTTGGCGCTGAGCTACTCGGCACGCTGGGAGATTATAGAGGCTGTCCGCAGCCTGGCCAAGCGCGCTGCCGACGGCACGCTCAATCCCGACGATATCGACGAGGAGATGTTTGCTTCATCTCTGACCACAGCTCATATCCCCGACCCCGACCTCATGATCCGCACCGGCGGCGATATGCGCGTGAGCAATTTCCTCCTCTACCAGATAGCTTATACCGAACTTATCGTAACCCCGATATACTGGCCCGATTACTCCGCCGACGACTTCCGAAGCGACATTGCCACATACCAAAGCAGGCAGAGGCGATTCGGACTCACCGGAGAGCAAGTGGAAAAGTCGCAATGACTGCCATTCGCCCTGCATCGGAAATAGTATTTTTAGCATCCAATCCAACACCCACCCCTGAACACGACAGCTCATCAATCATTATGCGCTCTAAGATAAATCTGCTACTCTTCATCGCCTTTATTTGTGCGGTAGCCCCCAAGGCTGCGGCGCAGGCGGCAAACGATACAATATACAACCCTCAGGTACTTTATACCGCGATGCCAAAGACCTATCAGATCGCCGGCATCAGCATCGAGGGTGCGCCCAACTACGACGACTTCCTTATTCTCGGATATGCCGGTCTCAACGTGGGCGACAGAGTGGCGATTCCGGGCGATGAAATCACCAATGCCGTGAAGCGACTGATGAGGCAGACGCTTTTTGCTCAGGCTCGCGTAGAGCTCGAGAAAGTGGTCGGCGACAAGGCCTGGCTCAAAATCAAGCTGCGCACACAGCCCCGCATCGGCAAGGTGAACTACATCGGTGCGAAAAAGGGCGAGATTAAAGACCTGCAGGAGCGCCTCCAGCTCATAAAGGGCAACCAGATTACACAGAATATCGTCAACCGCGCAGAGGCCATTGTCACCAAATACTATACCGATAAGGGTTTTGGCAATGCCACTGTGAAAATCAACCTGCACGAAGACCTCTCGAATGAGAACGAGACCATCGTCGACATCGTGATCAGTCGAAACAACAAGGTAAAGGTTCACAAGATTTATATCGACGGCAACGAAGTGATCTCCGACCGCAAGCTCAAGTGGGCCATGAAGAAGACCAACGAGAAAACCGACCTGCTCAAAATATTCAGCCAGAAAAAATTTGTGGAGAGCGACTATCAGGACGACCTCAACCGAATTCTGGAGAAATACAATGAGAAAGGTTATCGCGACGCACGCATCGTTGCCGACAGCGTGGTGCCTTACAACGACAACTCCGTCGATGTGTTCATCAACCTTGAAGAAGGTAATAAATACTATATCAAGGATATTACCTGGGTGGGCAACACCATTTATCCCACCGAAATTCTCGACGCATATCTCGATATGAAGCCGGGCGATGTATATAATCAGAAGCTGATGAACAAGCGCCTCTCCACCGATGACGATGCCGTGGCAAACCTCTACATGGATGAGGGCTACCTCTTCTACGACCTCCAGCCCATTGAGACCGAAGTGGTAGGCGACTCTATCCGACTCGAGATGCGCATGGTGGAAGGCCCGCAGGCTCGAATCAACAACGTGATAATCAACGGTAACGACCGCCTCTACGAGAAGGTGATTCGCCGCGAGCTCCGTGTGCGCCCCGGCGATCTCTTCAGCAAGTCGGATCTTATGCGCTCGGCACGTGAAATTGCGCAGACAGGCCACTTCAACCCCGAGACCATGGACATCCAGCCTCAGCCCAATCAGGAGAACGGCACCGTGGACATTGTATTCAACCTCGAGACCAAGAACAACGACCAGATTGAGTTCTCGCTCGGTTGGGGTCAGACCGGTGTGATCGGCAAACTCGCGCTGAAGTTCTCCAACTTCTCCATCAAAAATCTCTTCTACCCCAGCACCTACCGCGGCATTATCCCGCAGGGCGAAGGTCAGACATTCTCTATCAGTGCTCAGACCAATGCCCGCTACTATCAGTCGTATGCCATCTCATTCCTCGACCCGTGGTTCGGCGGAAAGCGCCCCAACTCGCTGTCGGTGTCGGCGTACTACAGCCGTCAGACAGGCGTCAACTCCTCATACTATAATAACTCGTGGGCAAACTCCTCGCTCTGGGGCTCAGGCCTCGGCTATTATCCCGGCTATAGCTACAACGACTACTACGAGAACAGCTATCAGAACTCCCTCGACCCCAACAAGGTGCTCCAGATGGTGGGTGTGAACATCGGCTTCGGCAAGCGCCTCAAGTGGCCCGACGACTACTTCACCTTCACCGCCGAGCTCGGCTACAACTGGTACTACCTCAAAAACTGGGACTACCTTTACTATATGAACAACGGTACGTCGAATGCCATCGTGCTCGGCCTGACCCTTTCGCGCCAGTCGATCGACAACCCCATCTACACACGTCGCGGTTCGATCTTCTCGCTCAACCTCCAGATCACACCGCCCGCAGAACTCTTCACCGGCAAGCGCAACTGGAAGAAGCTCTCCGAAGAGAACACCGTGGAGTCGAAGAAGCAGCTCTATCAGTGGATCGAATACTGGAAGCTCCGCTTCAAATCACGCACCTACACCCCGCTGAGCAACAGCCAGCAGTGGACTCCCGTGCTGATGACACGCTTCGACTTCGGCCTGCTCGGCAGCTTCAACAAATATCTTAAGACACCCTTCGAGACATTCTACGTCGGTGGCGACGGTATGTCGGGCTCCTACACCTATGCTACCGAGACTATCGCTCTCCGTGGCTACGACAACGGCTCGCTCACGCCGTGGCAAAGCGAAGGTTACGCCTACACACGCATGGGTCTCGAGCTCCACTTCCCCCTCATGCTTCAGCAGTCCACCACAATCTATGCGCTCGCATTTGTGGAAGGCGGCAATGCGTGGACTTCGGTCAAGCAGTTCAACCCCTTCGAGCTCAAGCGCTCGGCCGGTGCCGGTGTGCGCATCCAGCTCCCTATGGTCGGCCTGATGGGTATCGACTGGGCCTACGGCTTCGACAAGGTGTTCGGCGAGCGCGGCGGAAGCCACTTCCACTTCATCCTCGGCCAGGAGTTCTAAGAGCGTGATTTAGCACAGTTCCTAAACCTTTTTGCCGCTCAGGTGTCTTATTTGTAAACCACCTTTAAAAGTAAACACATGAAGAAATTAGCATTAATCATAGCGATGGCCGTCCTCGGAGTGATGGCCGCCGGTGCACAGAAGTTCGCACTTGTCGATATGGAGTACATCTTCCGCAACGTGCCTTCCTACGAGATGGCAAACGAACAGCTCAACCAGCTCTCGCAGCGTTGGCAGAAAGAAGTCGAGGCTGTGGGCAAGCAGGCCGAGACTATGTACCAGAACTATCTCTCCGAAAAAGTATTCCTCACCGACGAGCAGATGAAAAAGCGCGAAGCCGAAATCGTGGCCAAAGAAAAAGAAGCCACAGAGCTCCGCTACAAGTACTTCGGCCCCGAGGGTGAGCTCTACCAGAAGCGTCAGACTCTCCTGAAGCCCATTCAGGATGAGGTGTACAATGCAATCAAGAAAGTGTCGGAGGAGAGAGGCTACCAGGCAATCTTCGACCGCGCCTCCTCGTCGGACATCATCTATGCCTCGCCGCGCATCGATGTGAGCAATGAAGTGCTCGCCAAATTGGGATATTCCAATTAATTTATATAAATTTGCATTATCAAAAGAATATAAATAGAAAATCAGATATAAACTAAACGAAAGATTATGTTCAAAAAAATCCTTCTCGCCGTCGCTCTCGCTCTGCCTATGAGTGCTATGGCTCAGAAATTCGGCGTCGTTGACCTTGCCTCTGTATTCGAGGCTATGCCTGAGACAACAGCTATGCAGACTCAGCTCACCGAGACTTCGAAGAAATATGAGGATGAGTTCCAGAAACTTCAGGAAGAATTCAACAAACTCTATACCGACTACCAGACCATCGTAAACGACGCCAACACTCCCGACTCCATCAAGCAGCGTCGTATGCAGGAAATCCAGGAGCGCGGTCAGAAAATCGAGCAGTTCCAGAACACCGCTCAGCAGGATCTCGCACGTCTCCAGCAGAGCCTCATGGCTCCTATCCAGACCAAAATCCAGGATGCAGTAAAAGCAGTAGGTACGGAAGGTGCCTTCACACTCGTTCTCCCCAATGACCCCGGCACACTCCTCTATGTAGGCAATGATGTGACTGACATCACACCTCTTGTCCGCACCAAGCTCGGCCTTAAATAAGACTTTAAGCTCGCAAAGCATACTCGGGCAGTCCTATCCGGCACGGATAAGGCTGCCCGAGATTGTTCTATATATCTTGAAGATACGTTCTTTAAGGAATATTTAATATATTTGCACAAATTTTTACATAAGTATCTGCTTCAACTATGCGTTTTTTTATTAACTTTGCGCGTAACCATTGAAAAACCGATACATTACAGTTATGCCACGACAGTACTTCGACAAACTCGATCTCACTATCCTCAACGCGCTATGTGAAAACGCCCGCACTCCTTACCTTGAGATTGCGCGCGACTACGGTGTGTCGGGGGCTGCCGTCCACCAACGCGTGCAGCGCCTTATCGCCGGAAACGTGATCACCGGCTCCCACTGCGACATCGACCCTGCCACAATCGGTTTTCATGTAGAAGCCTATGTGGGTATATGTGCCAAGCCCGGCACCGACATCACCGAGCTTGTGAAGCAGCTTGCCGACATCGAGGAAATCACGGAGTGCAACATCGTCACCGGCCGCTACGACCTTATCGTGAAGGTGCATGCCCGCAGCAACCTCGATATCCTCAATCTGGTCACGATGCGTATGCGCGACCTCCCTATCTCCAACACCGAGACCATGGTGTCGTTCAAAGAAGGATTTAAGCGCCACCTGCCTATCCGCAACGAGGATTGATTTGAAAAAATCATCAAGCAAAAGCGTGCTTACACCAAACATTTTGCGTAAATTTGCACCATAAAGCCTAAATTCGAGCATTGCACTGATGCGACGCTCGCTTTCACGCTTGTACAAAACACAGTATAATCTTTAAATTATCACATAGCTATGGACATTTCCCATATCGAACACATCGGCATCGCCGTTCCCTCGCTCGACGAAGCCATCCCCTTCTATGAAAAAATGCTTGGCTTCAAATGCTTCGCTATCGAAGAAGTTGCCGACCAGAAAGTGCGCACCGCCTTCTTCAAGGTAGGCCAGACCAAGCTCGAGCTCCTCGAAGGTACTTCCGAGGACAGCGCCATCTCAAAATTCATCGCTGCCAACGGTGGCCGCGGCGGTGTGCAGCACATCGCTTTCGCCGTGCAGGATGGCGTGGCAAACGCCCTCGCTGAAGTAGAGGAGAAGGGTTGCCGCCTTATCGACAAAGCTCCCCGCAAGGGTGCCGAAGGCCTCAACATCGCATTCCTTCACCCCAAATCCACCATCGGTACTCTTATCGAACTCTGCGAAGACCCCAACAAATAATTGATTAATTCATCCAAAAAATAAAAGAGTAAACGGTGTGCCTGCGCTGATGAGCGCGGGTGCGCCTTTTCTCACTTTTTACAACTCCACTTATATGAGCAGCCAGCTTGAAAAAGTAAAAGAACTCATTGAGTTACGCGCCGAGGCACGTCTCGGCGGTGGCGAGAAAGCCATCGAAAAACAGCACGAACGCGGTAAATACACCGCACGCGAGCGCATCGCACAGCTCCTCGACGAAGGTTCGTTCGAAGAGCTCGACATGTTTGTGCGTCACCGTTGCACCAACTTCGGTCAGGAAAAGAAATCTTATCTCGGCGACGGCGTTGTCACCGGCTACGGTACTATCGACGGTCGCCTTGTCTATGTATTCGCTCAGGACTTCACAGTGTTCGGCGGTTCTCTTTCCGAGACCATGGCACTGAAGATCTGCAAGGTGATGGATATGGCTATGAAGATGGGTGCCCCCGTGATCGGCCTCAACGACTCGGGCGGTGCACGCATCCAGGAAGGCATCAACGCACTGGCCGGCTATGCTGAGATTTTCCAGCGCAATATCATGGCGTCGGGCGTGATTCCCCAGATTTCCGCCATCCTCGGCCCCTGTGCCGGTGGTGCCGTATATTCGCCCGCGCTCACCGACTTCACCATCATGGCAAAGGGTATCTCCTACATGTTCCTCACCGGCCCTAAAGTGGTAAAGACCGTGACCGGCGAAGACGTGAGCCAGGAAGCCCTCGGTGGTGCTACCGTGCACTCCCAGAAGAGCGGTGTATGCCACTTCGCAGCCGAAGACGGTGAGGACGCACTCAAGATTATCCGCAAACTCTTCACATACATCCCGCAGAACAACCTCGAGGAGCCCCCGCTGGTAGAGTGCAACGACCCCATCGACCGCCTCGAGGATTCCCTCAACGACATCATCCCCGACTCGCCCACACGCCCCTACGACATGTATGAGGTAATCGGCGCCATCGTCGACAACGGCGAGTTCCTCGAAGTTCAGGCCGACTATGCCAAGAACCTCATCGTGGGCTTCGCACGCTTCAACGGTCAGTCGGTAGGTATCGTGGCAAACCAGCCCAAGTACCTCGCCGGTGTGCTCGACAGCAACGCTTCGCGCAAGGGTGCCCGCTTCGTGCGCTTCTGCGATGCCTTCAACATTCCTCTGGTTACTCTCGTCGACGTACCGGGATTCCTCCCCGGCACCGGCCAGGAGTACAACGGCGTGATCCTCCACGGCGCCAAGCTCCTCTACGCCTATGGCGAGGCTACAGTGCCCAAGGTGACCGTGACACTCCGCAAGAGCTACGGCGGCAGCCACATCGTGATGAGCTGCAAGCAGCTCCGTGGCGACATGAACTACGCATGGCCTACCGCCGAAATCGCCGTGATGGGTGGTGCCGGTGCCGTGGAAGTGCTCTACGCCAAGGAGGCAAAGGCCAGCGACAACCCTGCAAAAGTCCTCGCCGACCGCGAAGCCGAGTACAACAAACTCTTCTGCAACCCCTACAACGCTGCTAAGTACGGCTATATCGACGACGTTATCGAGCCCCGCAACACTCGCTTCCGCGTGATCCGTGCCCTCCAGCAGCTCGCTACTAAAAAGGTTGTCAACCCCGCCAAGAAGCACGGCAACATACCCCTGTAATCAATGAAAAAGTATCTATCAACGATAGCTGTCGCAGCCGCGATGCTGCTCACGGCCAACGGCGCCTTCGCCGCAAGCCGCGAAGCGCTCCGCATCAACGAGGTGATGGTGGTCAACGACAGCAGCCTGGTCGACGAGTACGGCAACACGCACGCGTGGATCGAGCTCTTCAATGCCAATTTCGCCCCGATACAGATTTCGAGCGTCTATCTCACCAACGATCCCGACGACCCCACCAAGTACCCTGTGCCCCTGGGCGATGTCAACACTCTCATCCCCAAGCGCCAGCACGTGGTGTTCTTCGCCGATGGCGAACCCAACCGCGGTACATTCCACACCAGCTTCACCCTTGAGCCCGGCCGCGACAACTGGATCGGTATCTACGATGCCGACGGCCGCACTCTGATCGATGAAGTGACAGTGCCTGCCACGCTCCTGCCCAACCAATCGTGGGCGCGTGTCGAGGACGGAGCCGGAGATTGGGAGGTGCGCACCGGTGGCGATGCCGACTACATCACCCCCTCGAGTGCAAATGTAATCAAGGATACCAACAAGAAAATCGAGCTCTTCGCCGAGCGCGACGAGAACGGCTTCGGTATGACCATCATGGCCATGGCAATTGTTTTCAGCGCCTTGCTCCTGCTCTGCCTCTGCTTCTATGCCATAGGCAAGATCGGTGCCGCCGTGTCGAAGATGAACAAGTTCCGTGCACACGGTGTGACCCGCAAGGATGCCGACGAGCAGATTGCCGCTCACGACTCCGGCGAGGAGATTGCCGCAATAGCCATGGCTCTTGCCGAGCATCTCAATGCACACGATACCGAGAACACTATCCTTACCATCAACAAGGTGAAACGCGCTTACTCGCCCTGGAGCTCGAAAATCTACGGTCTCCGCGAAGTACCCGATCATAAACCCGCACGTTGAACCATTATTTTAGACACACAATGAAAGAGTATAAATATAGAATAAATGGCAACAACTACACCGTTGCCGTAGGCGACATCGACGACAACGTCGCTCAGGTTGAAGTAAACGGCGTACCTTACAAGGTAGAGCTCGAGAAATCAAAGGCTGTGAAAGTGGTGGCCGCTCCGCGTGCCGCTGCCGCTCCCCGCACGGCCAGCGGCGAGAAGGTGATTACCTCCAAGCCCGCTGCCGGTGGCCCCGGTGCTGTGGTTGCACCTCTGCCCGGCGTGGTGATTTCGGTAGCCGTGAAGGTCGGCGACACCGTGAAGGCTTCCGATACCGTGGTACTCCTCGAGGCCATGAAGATGGAAAACACTATCCGTGCCGGACGCGACGGCAAGGTGGCTGCCATCAATGTGGCTCCCGGCGAAAGCGTCCTCGAAGGTGCTGCCCTTATTACCCTTGAATAATACGATAAGACCAACGGATTATGTCATTCGGTGATTTCCTTCTCAATAACCTCAATCAGTTCTGGCAACTGACAGGTTTTGCCAACGCTCAGGCGGGCAACTTCGTCATGCTGGCCGTCGGACTGTTCTTCATCTGGCTTGCCATCAAGAAGAACTTCGAGCCTATGCTCCTTGTGCCCATCGGCTTCGGCATCCTTATCGGTAATATTCCCTTCAACACGGCTGCCGGCCTCGAAGTCGGCATCTATGAGGAAGGCTCTGTGCTCAATATCCTCTACAACGGCGTGGCTGCCGGCTGGTATCCCCCGCTGATTTTCCTCGGCATCGGTGCCATGACCGACTTCTCGGCTCTTATCGCCAACCCCAAGCTCATGCTTGTGGGTGCCGCTGCGCAGTTCGGTATCTTCGGTGCCTACATGGTGGCTCTTGCTATCGGCTTCTCGCCCGACCAGGCCGGTGCTATCGCTATCATCGGCGGTGCCGACGGCCCCACGGCTATCTTCCTTTCGTCGAAGCTCGCTCCCAACCTCATGGGTGCAATCGCCGTGTCGGCTTACTCATATATGGCACTCGTGCCTGTGATTCAGCCGCCGCTGATGCGACTCTTCACCACCAAGAAAGAGCGCCTCATCAAGATGAAACCGGCACGTGCCGTGTCGCAGAACGAGAAGATTATCTTCCCCATCGTGGGTATGCTCCTCACCTGCTTCGTGGTGCCCTCGGGTATCCCCCTGCTCGGTATGCTCTTCTTCGGCAACCTGCTCCGTGAGTGCGGTGTGACCACACGTCTGGCCAAGACTGCCAGCAACGCTCTGACCGACATCGTCACCATCCTTCTGGGTATGACGGTAGGTGCATCGACACAGGCATCGCAGTTCCTCACCCCGCAGACGATTTTCATCTTCTTCCTCGGCTTCATGGCCTTCATCATCGCTTCTTCGAGCGGTGTGCTCTTCGTGAAGCTCTTCAACCTCATCCTCCCCAAGGAGAAGAAAATCAATCCGCTTATCGGCAATGCGGGTGTATCGGCCGTGCCTATGTCGGCCCGTATATCCAACAACCTCGGCCTTGAGTACGACCCCTCCAACTACCTGCTCATGCACGCTATGGGCCCCAACGTGGCCGGTGTGATCGGCTCGGCAGTTGCCGCCGGTGTCCTCCTCGGCTTCCTTGCCTGATAGCTACAAACTCCATCCATAAAAACGAAGCGCGCCGATGTGGCGCGCTTCGTTTTTATGGATGGAGTGCCTATTATGGCAATTATTATTTCAGTCGTTTATACAACTTTTGGGCGAAAATATTTATTTGTGAAATATAAACTATATAACTTTGCAATATTAATGATAGCACTATGGGAGCATCAATAAACAGAAAGTCGGCGATGTTCTGCCTGCGCACTGAACTTTTTGAACGTATAAAAGAGTTGGCAGCGAGAGATAACCGCAGTCTAAATAACTATGTAAAGTCCGTTCTTATGAATTTGCCCTACAATATCCCCAATGCGACAACTATAGCTGCGATGAAAGAGGCACAGGATGAATCTACACTCACCACAGTCAATATGGATAGTTACGATTCGTTCCTCAGTTCATTAGGCGTTAAATGAAAGATATAAAGATTGGCATCGCAGTTCAAGAAGGACTTGAACCGCGATGCCAATCTGCCTCAAAAGCTAAGGGAATTTTATCATTTAGGCTGGTCAACTACGAATAAGGGCATGCTTTTCGGCTTATGCCCTTACTCCTCGTATAAGTCCTCTCCGGAAGCGAGGTCGCGGAATAGCTCGGCATAGCGCTCAGCTACTGCGCGTGCGAAGCGGGCGCCCTTTTCGGCGGTCGATACCGACGGGTCGCCGATGCCGGTGTCGCGGCTTACTTTGGCCCAGTTGCGCGGAATCCAAGCCACGCCATCGCGCAGGCTCGCGTGGCGAAATGAGCGTGAATTGCCTGCACCTGCACGGCTTAGGTCCACGAGCTCGGGGTGGTAGTGCATCATTACCGAGGTCTCAAGCTCGTCGGCATGGTCGCCGGGCCGGTCGAAGAAGTCGCGGGCCGGGCATACCTTGAACCAATCGCTCACGGCTATCGTCATGTCGGGGAGCTCTACGGCAAGGTCGCGCACGGCGCCTTTGAAGGAGTTGCCTCCGTGGCCGTTGATTATCACCAGAGTGCGTAAGCCCTGGCTGTAGAGCGAGTGTGCGATGTCGGTGAGCACAGCCTCCTGCGTGCTCTGGCGGAAGTGAAGGCAGAATTTCAGCTCGCGCTGCCCGGGGTTCTGAGCCCCGAGTGCTACGGGCGGCAGTACGCCCACATTGAGTCCGTATCTTTCGAGTGCAATTTCTGCGGCATCCACGGCCACGTCGTGCGAGAGGATGGCATCGGTGAGGTAGGGCAGGTGCAGGTTGTGAGGCTCAGTGGCTCCCCACGGAAGCACTGCCAGAGCGTAGTCGGTGCCGCGTGTGTCGGCGTAGCAGGCACGCGCTATATCGGTCGTTTTGTTCATAGATTGATGTTTGTGATGTCGGCGGTGCGTATGCGTGGTTTGATTTCACCTCCTATTATCAGCAGAGACTTGCTGCCGTCGGGACCGGGCGCGGCAGAGGCTCCGGCCCGTGCCGTGGAGGCATCGCGCCCCTTCACGCTCCATGATTTGCTTGCAGGTGAGTAGATGAAGATATTGTCGTTGAAGCGATACCATGCAATAGGGTGTGAGAGATAGTCGGGAGCCTGGCAGCGCAGGGCTTCGAGGAAGACATCTTTGTTCACGCCTCCGGCCACGAGAATGTCGCCAGACGCGAGAGTGTATGCCACACCTCCGCCGGTGCTTACATCCTGCCCGTCGGCGGTGGGTGCAGGCAAGTGGCTCCACTTGCGCTTGGCGGGTGAGTAGCGGTAGCCGTCGGTGTCGAGCGAGGCTTCCCGACCGTCGCCTTTACCTGCGAATCCGCCCCATAAGTAGAGCATGGGCGAGCCCTCGGCATCGGAAGCTGCCATCACCGGCTGCACGCGTGGATTTCCGGGGAAAGGCGGCAGTTTCTGCCAACCCTTGTCGCTGTGGTCGAGGTCGAGACAGAAGAGCGCGTTCGACGGCTGTCCGTCGACGTTGCCGCCCGCAATGTAAATCTTGCTGTCGATGCAGGCCGCGGCCATATTGTCGACACTCGCCGGAAGCGAGGGCAGTGCAGAGAGCTTTGCTTCGCCATCGTCAGTGACATTCAGCATATAAGCGGTGCTGAGCGCTTTGTCGGCGCTAGTGCCGCCTATGAGTGCGAGCCCACGGGGAGTGCTCACGGCAGCTCCGTAAGCCATCGCTTCGGGCAGGTGGCCGATAAGCTCCCAATTGCATTTTTCGGGATTTCCCGTGAGGGTATAGATGCCGGAATAAAACTTTTTGGTGCTTCCCGGCGCCATCGGATTTTCGGGAAAGTTGCAGCCTCCGGCGCGGATGATGTGCCCGTCGGCAATTCCGGCGTAGCAGGCCGAGACACCGGCCTCTATGCCGGCTTCGGCGCACGGCTCTTCCTCCACCTTGATTTTAAAAGTCGATGCAGGCAGCCCTGTGCCGTTGACCAGATTTGCGCGGGTAAACGGCTGCCATGCGTAGCGCACGTAGCGTATCTTATCCATATCCATGTTTTCAATTATTAAAGTGTTGTCCGGCCCCGGTGTGGCTTTTGCCGGAAGGTAGACGCCGTCGTGAAGGGCGAGCTCGAAACCCCGAATTTCGCCACCGCCGGCGGCGTGCATATCATCTCCATAGTCCATCGTAAGGCATATCTTGCCCTTTCCGATGCACTTGGCCGACAGTGGCAGCGGCCCCGAAGGCACTACATTGCTCATCGAGTATACGCGGTTGAGAGCCTGCCGTGCAAGCCGCTCGCCCACGGGGCGCTTGGAGCGCGGGTGCACGTCGAGGCTGTCGCCGAGGTCAGAGCATACGGCCATGGCTGTGCCGGGAATTTCCTGGGCGAGGCGCCGCTGGCTGTCGCGGAAGCGGGGCCATGAAGGGCGGTCGATGGAGCTGATCTGTGTGAAGATGAACGGCAGCCCTGGGCTTTGCCAGAAAGAGCGCCAGCTCTTGGTGAGAGAGCGGAAGAGGCGCTCGTGCACCTCGGTATTGTGGGCATTGCTCTCGCCCTGGTACCATATCACCCCGGCTATCGGATAAGCCTCGAGCGGCCTTATGCCTGCGGCGAAGAGGTAGGCCGGGGCATAGGGATGTCGCCGCGCGCCTTCGCCTATATTCTCGCGGGCGCGCTGCTGCACCCAAGGCATGAGGTAGTCGTTGCCGCGCCAGTTCACGAGTATTTCGGGGATGTCGCGCTCGAGGGTCTCGATGTCGACCCAGGCACCGGTGCCGGAGCCGCCGATAGCGTTGCATATTATGCCTATGGGCACTTGCAGTGAGTCGCGGAGCATCTTGCCGAAGTACCAGGCCACGGCCGAGAAGCGTGCCGCCGCGCCTGCGGAGGAGTGCTGCCAACGCGAAGGCAGGTAATAGTCGAGGGCATCGACGGAGTCCATGTCGGCCGGAGTCCAGCGGCGGCTGTCGGTCACTACGCGCGGGCGCATCGAGAGCAGTCGCAGGCCGGGGTCGGAGTAAAGGGCGTTGTCGGCGGCGAAAGTGTCGCAGCTTATCAGCGGAAACTCCATGTTGCTTTGCCCCGATGCGAGCCATACTTCACCGATGGCCACATCGTTGAATGTGCGCGTGCGGGTGCCGTCGGTCACTGTCAGCGTGAGTCCCTCGGCCTCGGCCATAGGCGGAAGCTCCACGCTCCATCGGCCGCGATTGTCGGCACGACTGTGCCGTGAGTGCTTGCCAAGGCTCACGCGCACCTCGGCTCCGGCATCGGCGCTACCGCTTATTTTCAGCGGCTTGTAGCGCTGGAGCACCATGCCGTCGGAGAATACGGGAGGCAGTTTCAGGCCACCGTAGTCGCCCGTGATGGCGCCGTAGGCTGTATGGGCAAGTACGCCTGCGCCTTCGGCTCCCGGGTGGAGGCCGTCGACGAGCAGGTTCTGACGGTCGCGCAAGGCATGGCCGAAGTCGATGAGCTCGCATCCGCTCATGGCTGCGATGTCGGCGATAGTTTCGCGTATTTGCTCGCGCCAAGCCTGTGTGCCCGACTTATAGCGCTTGTGTGTGGCCTCGATGGGCGAGAGATTTGCTATGATGATGCGCACATCGGGCCTGCGGGCTCGGAGCGAGTCGATGAGCTCGAGATAGTCGGCTACGAAACTGTCGCCGTGGTTAGGCCAGTTGCGAGGGTCGGTGTCGTTGATACCCAGATGGATGAGGGCGATGTCGGGCGCAAAGTCGAGCGATGCCTTGAACTCGGGCAGGCTCATATAGGGGCGATGCCCGCTGTTGAGAAGTGTTGCTCCCGAGTGGCCGAAGTTGCCCACCTCATAGTCGGAGCCCAACATCCGGCCCAGCTGGGCCGGGTAGGACATGTGCTCACGGTCGTCGATGCCGTAGCCGTAGGTTATGCTGTTGCCGATGCAGGCCACGCGCGTTTTGGCGTCTGCATCGTGGCCTGCGCCAAAGATGATGAGGAGCGCCGCTGCTGCGGCTGCCAGTTTGTTCATATTTAGAATTTGTTGCACCTCTCGAAGAAGCCTATCGCCTCAAGGTCGGCTTTCATGGCAGCCTCTTCGGCATCGGTCATGTTGCGGAATGGAGTGCGGTTTTTGCCGAGGTCAAGGCCGATGAGCTTCATGATGCGCTTGCCGCCCACAATGTTACCACGGTATTTGCAAATCACGTTTATCACCTCCTGCGAGAAGTTCTGATGCTCGCGGGCTGCCTCGATGTCGCCGCGCTTCCAAGCGTCGATGATTGCCACGAGCTCGCGGCCGTTGTAGTTGGTGGTTCCGCCTATGCCGCCTTGCGCACCTCCCATGGCCAGAGAGGGGAGTATGGTCTCGTCCTGTCCGTGTAGCATGTCGTACTTGCCGTCGGCATAGAGGCGGCATTGGTTGTACTCATATATGCTCTCGAAGGTGTATTTGATGCCTGCGAAGTTTGGCACGCGGCCATCTACGGCTTTGAGCAGGTCGACCATGGGGAGGTAGGCACCGTTGAAGGCCGGTATGTGGTAGTAGTAGAAGGGGAGTCCGGGGGCTGCCGAGGCTATCTCTTCGATGTAGTTCACGAGCTCTTCGATGCGCCCGATTTTTGGGAAGGGAGGCGCCATGGCACCGATACCCCAGGCACCGGCTTCGGCGGCGTGGCGGGCGAGCTCGCGGCTGGCCTTCACACAGCAGCTGCCCACGTGCACGATCACCTTGAAGTCGGCGGGCGCGGCTGCAATCCACGCTTCGGCGAGGCGCTTGCGCTCATCGTCGGTGAGCATATATCCTTCGCCCGACGAGCCGTTGATAAACACGCCTTTAAGACCGTTCTTCTTCAGCATTGCCGCATATTCGGGGATAGGTGCGTAGTTGACCTCACCATCGGGGAGGAAGGGGGTGAAAGGTGCGTCGATGAGTCCTTGTATCTTTTCCATTGTGTATGATGTTGTTTTATTAGTTCATATTGTCGGTTTTCGGGCGGAGCACGGCCAGCTGGAGTGCCATGGCTATGAAAATCACAGCAGCCATCAGTGCGAAGCCGAGACCGAGATTGCCATCCTTGGCCCAGCTGCCGAGGAGCTCGGTGACGAGAGCTCCGGCAAATACACCCGTCATGTTGAGCACGCCGTAGGCCGAGGCACGTTGTCGCTCAGGCACAAACTGGCAGAGGATAGGCATGTTGTTGGCGTCGAACATACCGTAGCCTATGCCGAAGAAGAGCGCCGCGGCAACTGCCGTGAGAGCATTGTGCCCCAGCCCGATGAGCACGAGGGCCGGCACCATCATGCCGAGGCCTATGGAGCTGGTGTAGATGCGGCCGCGCAGGTTGCGCTTCACCCAGCGGTCGGAGAGCGGGCCGCCCACCATCACGCCTACGAAGGACGCGAGCGCTATGCTGATGGTGGCCGCAGGTCCGGCCACGGCCGGGGTGAGCCCGAGATTGTCCACGAAGAGTGTCGGCAGCCAGTTCTTCGTCGCCCATCCCGGCAGAGAGGAGGAGGCGAAAAAGAATAGAATCACCCAGAAGGATATGTTGGAGAATATCAGGGCGAAGCTGTGCCACACCGAGGGGCCGCTTTTCTTCGCTTTTGTCTTTTCTTCGATTTCCACATTCACCGCCTCGGCACCGAGCAGGCTGTCGGCCTCGGTGATGGTGCCGGGGCTGCGCTTATCGCGCAGAAGCAAGGCCAGCACCACGGCATAGACGATGCCCGCGATACCGAACCAATGGAAGGTTGCCTGCCATGAGAATGTCGCCGCCACCGTGGCGCCGAAGCCTCCCAGAGCCTGGCCCATGTAGAGGCCGGTCATGTGTATGCCTATGGCCAGGCTGCGCGAGCTGCCCGTGAAGTAGTCGGCGATGAGCGAGAGGGCGGCGGGGATATAGAGCGCTTCCGACACTCCCATCAGGGCGCGCAGCCAGAAGATGCTCTCGAAGTTCTCGCACAAGGCCATGAGCGACGTAACAGCCGACCATACTCCCAGCGAGCACACGATGAGCCACTTGCGGTTGAGGCGGTCGGCAATAGCGCCCGATATAGGGCTCATAAGGCCGTAGACCCACAGGAAAATTGCCATCAGGCGCCCGAAGTTGGCCGGGTCGCGCACCGGGGGGATGCTCATTCCGATAGACTGCTGCATGGTGGAGAGCATCTGCCGGTCCATATAGTTGAGCAGGGCTACAACCCACAGGAGGCCCACTACCACCCACGGGTAGTATTTGTGTCGCTGAAGTGTCATGGTATCAGGTTTTATTCGATTTCAGGCAAAGTTACTCAGAAAAAGCGTAAAACGACTTCATAATTTGTACAAATCTTTCCAAATTTGTACGATATTTCTTCTACACAAAAAGAAACCGGCCCTTGAAAGTTTTTATCCAACTTTCAAGGGCCGGTCGATGAGTGTGCTCGAGTCTGTTTGAATTTAAATAAATGAAATACTTCGGTCGAAAAAAGGATTATTCTGAACTTTCATACAGTCATTATAGTTTCACAAAATATTTCATTCAATCCCAAAATTTGCTTGTGTTCCCATCATGATTATAAGCATCAGTTAAGTTCAAACAACTCATATTGTCACATCCTGAGTAGCGATGATCCGTTGTCGGCATTATTGAGCGAGCGTCGCGACGAACGGAAAATAGAGCCGAAGTCAGCAGAATAACTCACTGACAATACTGCCATGTTGCCGTTGTTTTTGATGTATCGCTCTCTGTAGTATGGATTCACTTCCGAATATCCCCACGCCGGATATTTCGTGCCTTTGCTGTCGAACATATACATCCAGCTTGCGCCGAATGTCCAGTGTTTGTTCGGTTTATATTCAAAACGGAGCGCATCTCCATTCTCATCTTTGCCTACATAATTGCCCGTTAAATATTTGCCGGGTATTTTCCGCCAATAAGAGATTGTGTAGGGGCCTTTGTTCCACCAAAGGGAAAAGCTCGCATTGAACGATGTGAGCTGGTAGTTCCAGTTATCTCCCGTAGTTGCATAGTGGTCGATTCCAATGTTGACATTCGCACCGAAACCGTATATGTCATTAATCTTTAGGTTGAGATTCGCTCCTGCATACCACGACTTTTTAGCATTGACCGATTGAGACATGAACATTCTATCTCCAAGATAGAATATATCATCCATCACAAAGTCTCCTACATGGCGATACGTCATAAGCAAAGATGTGCTGAATTTTCGGTATTGAAACGAAGGCATCAACTGATAGATGAAGTTTTGCGAAACTTTAAGGTCGGGATTACCGTTTGAAATCAGATATGGTGATTGCTGCTGAGGATAATCGGTAAGAGCTGATAAAGAGGGGATACTCGGTGAATACCGGAAAGCACCGGCAATATTCCACTTCCGTGATATATTCCATGAAATCTGCGCGGATGTCAGATTGCGGATAAAATGGCGCTTGTTTAAGTCGTTTTTAATCCAGTATAGTTTAGCCCCGGTCGATACGGAAATGTATATTTTGCCAACTTGCTGTCCTAAATGGGCGTAGATATAGTTGTTGTTCTCGGTCAGGACGGGTTTATAGCCTGTTGTGAGGTATGTGTTTGTGCTGTGTGATGCGGTGTTCTGATAGCCTGCCGAAAGAGAAGTTCTGTCGCTGAACTGATGTGAATAGCTGATTTCACTGATGAGTGAACGGCGGCGGCTGTCCACATCCATCACATAGTTCGATGTGGAACCATCGCTATAAAGATACTGATTGTCTCTGCGATAGTCGCTCGAGCTCAGTGTGCCGACAAGCTGCACTTCAAGGGCATCGTTATTGCCGAAATCTTTTTTGAAAAACAAATCTATGGATGGAGCCATGTCCTTGCTCGATGTATGGTTGTGGTTCTCATATTCGCCAATATAGGAGTCGACGGTATAGGCTATCGAGCGGCTCTTATTGTAGTTTGGTGTCATGCGAAATGTTGCGGAAAACAATGTGCCCGCATTGGGGCTATAATCATATTTTACCCCGATGTTGTGATAGTGGTAATTGAAGGGATTTCGGTCATGCTTTTCAAGGTTCACCCGGAAATCATCGCCTATATAACTTTCTGTAATATTGTCGTATACTTGTTGATAATTACGCCACGACGGACTGTAGGTAAGAGTGAATTGCGACGGCCCTTGATGATATGAAGCACGGACATTCCCATCGACAAAAGCCGTGTTGACAGCGCTGCGCCCCCAGATATAGATTTGTCCGCCATCGTTGCGCTTTTTGAGCGTGATGTTCAAGAACCCGCTGTTGCCACGGTCGGCATATCGTGCAGGTGTGATTCTGGAAAATTCAATCTTGGCGATATCCTTGGGCTGTAGTGTATTGAGGTCGTCGATCGTCGATGGTACTCCGTTTATCAGAATAGCGGGAGTGCCGCCATCGACAGAAAGCGTTCGATTGATGGGGTTGGCCTCCAATCCGGCAAGAGGAAGCTTTTGAAACAGACTGATAGCCGTTGACGAAGCTTTTAAATCAGCTCCGCTTGGAAAAATGATTGTCCGCCCCTTTGCATCAATCATCGAATTGGCTGTCACTTCAACTCCATTCAAGGCTATGGCTTCTGATAAATAGATAGTGCCAAGGTTGGTGTTCTTGTCAGATTCAATCAAGATTTCGGTGGAGTTGAAACCTGTCATAGATATTTCCACAGTCAACTCGGATTTGATATCGGTTGAAATGCTAAATTCGCCATTCTTTCCGGTCGTTACTCCTTCCATGAATTGAGAACCTGAAAAAAGGCGGCAAGAGGCACCCGCCATGGTGGTGGAGTCCTTATCCGAGCGTACTTCTCCTTGAATTGTCCTTGCGGATGCGATGGCCATGGAAAAGAAAACTGCCACTGCAAGAATAGTAAAACGTGTCATTGTCTCGTGTTGAAATGCTCTGACATCTGAGATGTCAATCCGATGGCAAATGTACAACTTTTTTTTAAAATTTCAAAGAATTTTTATTAATAAACGGGCGCAAAAAGTAGAATGAGTGCCATTAATAGAGTATATGCTCAAAAAAGAAACCGGCCCTTGAAAGTTTTTATCCAACTTTCACGGGCCGGTCGATGAGTGTGCTATGCTATCAGAAGCGGTTGCTTACGGGCTTGAGCATGAATGTGAAAGAGTAGTCGCCGTAGGGGAGCATGTACTCGGGGCGGGGGAGAGCACCCCACGAGTCGATGCAGCCGAGACCCATCTGTGCCTTGTCGAGCAAGAGGTTCACGTAGGGTACCTGCGGCACTTGCTGCGAGTGCTTCTGCAGCTTCACGGGGCCGTCGTCGAGCGACTCGATGCTGTAGTTGAGAGCCGATGCCGAGAAAGGCGCCGATGCTGTGATCTCGAGTCCACGGCCTGCTTGGTCGAGCTGCATCCATGTGCGGATGTCGCTCTTGGTGCCGTTCTCCTGCGGGCGGATGTAGGGGTAGAACTGCTCGGCCACACTCTGGCGGTAGATGCCGAGGTCGGCGGCGTGCGGGCGGTCCACGTAGTTCTCGATGGGGCCACGGCCATAGTACTCGATGCGGTCGTACTCAGCCGGCATGGGCATCTGCACGCCGAAACGGAACATAGGCGACACCTCGGCACCTGCAGTGGCCGCAAATGCTTCGGTCACTTTCACCGCGCCGACGTTGTTGATGGAGTAGGTCATGGTGAGCTTGCCCGATACACTCGGCATGTCGTAGGTGGCTGTCACATTCACAAGACCGCCGTCGCTTGCCTTGGCGCTGAGGTCGGTGAGCTTGAGCTCGGGATTGTGCCATGCGCGGTATTTGTTCTGGAGGTTGGCACCCATGTCATTGTCGGTGGGAGCGCGCCAGAAGTTGGGGGTGAGGGCTTTGCCTTCTTCGATGAACTGCTGCCCGGCCACTTCGTAGCGTGTCATGAAGCCGGTCGCGCGGTCGAACTCGATGTCGACGCCGGGAGCGGCTACCACGATGTAGCGCTTGTCGCTCTCACGCACCTCGGGAGTGGCGGTGGGGAGGTTCATGCCGGTGGCGTTGGCAATCACGGGTTCGCTGCTCTTGTAGCCGTTGATGGTGATCTGGTCGCGAGCCACGGCATGGCCTGCCGGCAGAAGGCCTTCGGCATCCTTGAGTACGTAGGCCACGTTGAGGAGCCATTCGGCGCTGTCGTCGGTGGGCCCGAAGTCGATGGTGAGGTCGGCGGTCTGCTGAGGCTCCACTTCGAGACGGTCGATGCGGCCTGAGCGCACGGGCTGGCCGTTGCGGAGGAGGTTCCACTCGAGAGCGTAGGCCGAAAGGTCGCGGAAGAAGTTCTCATTGTATACCTTCACCTTGCCCTTGGCGGCATCCACGGGAGTGGTGTGGATGTCCTGATAGATGCGTCCTACCTCGTACATGTGGGGGTTGGGTACGCGGTCGGGGCTGATAAGGCCGTTGTCGCAGAAGTTCTGGTCGGAAGCGTCGAAGCGGTTGAAGTCGCCGCCGTAGCCATAGATAGTCACGCCGTTGGCATCCTTCACGCGGGGCGACTGGTCCACGAAGTCCCAGATGAAGCCGCCCTGCAGCTTGGGATAGCGGCGGATGAGGTCCCAGTATTCCTTGAAGCCGCCTTCGGAGTTGCCCATAGCGTGAGCGTACTCACACTGGATGAGGGGGCGTGTCTGCTTGGGGTCCTTGGCATATTTCTCCATGCCCTCGTAGGTGTAGTACATGGGGCAGAAGATGTCGGTGTGCGGCTCGAGGCCTGCGCGCTCATATTGCACGGCACGTGAGGGATCTTCGGCCTTGACCCATTCGTAAGCTGCTGCGAAGTTGGGGCCGTCGCCGCCTTCGTTGCCAAGCGACCAGAATATGATCGACGGGTGGTTGAAGTTGCGCTGCACGTTGCGCTGGTTGCGAAGCAGGTGCTCCTTCTTGAACATCGGGTTCTTGGCCAGAGTGGTCTCGCCGTAGCCCATGCCGTGCGACTCGATGTTTGACTCGGCTACTACATAGATGCCGTATTTGTCGCAAAGCTCGTACCAAAGGTCATCGTTGGGGTAGTGGCAGGTGCGCACGCCGTTTATGTTGAACTGCTTCATGATGGCAAGATCCTGCATCATGCGTTCGGGCGACACCACGTAGCCGCCGTCGGGGTCGAGCTCGTGGCGGTCGACGCCCTTGAAGAGCACCGGCTTGCCGTTGACGAGGATGGTGCCGTCGCCGGGCAGCTCGATTTTGCGGAAGCCCACTTTCACGGGTATCACCTCATTGCCGCCTTTCACCTTGGCATAGAGCGTGTAGAGGTAAGGAGTCTCGGCGCTCCACTTGTGGGGATTAGCCAGCTTGATGGTGCTCTTGCCGGCTTTGGCGCTTGTGGCGGCCACTTCCTTGCCGGTGGCATCGACGAGCGAGAGCTCTATCGCAGGATTGCCCTTGGCCTTGATGTCGATGTCGAGGGTGCCGTCGGTGTAGTCGGCGTCGAGGTCGGGAGTCACGCGGATATCCTCGATGCGCTTGCGGTCGCGGGCGTAGAGGTAGCAGTCGCGGCCGACACCGCTGTAGCGGAAGAAGTCCTGATCTTCGAGGTAGGTGCCGTCGTTCCAGCGGAATACCTGGAAGGCTATCAGATTTTCCTTGCCGGGCTTGAGGTAGGGTGTGAGGTCGAACTCATGGGCGAGCTTGCTGTCCTCGCCATAGCCCACGAAGCGTCCGTTTACCCACAGATACATGTTCGATGTCACCGAGCCGAAGTGGGCGATGATGTCCTTGCCGCTCCAGTCCGCGGGCACAGTGAAGCTGCGGCGGTAAGAGCCCACGTGGTTGTTCTCTACGGGCACGTAGGGCGGATTGTTGTCGTACTGATTGCGCCACGCGTAGCCCACGTTCACATAGATGGGGTCGCCGTAGCCGTTGAGCTCCCACACGGCGGGCACCTGCATGGTATCCCAGCCCTTGTCGTTGAAGTTGGTGCGGAAGAAGTCGGTGGGGCGCTGGTCGGCATTACGCACCCAGTTGAACTTCCAGGGGCCGTTGAGGCTCATGTAGTTCTTGGAGGCCGATTTGTCGCCGGCTTTGGCCAAGTCGTCGTTCTCGTAAGCGAAGTACGCCGTGTGCATGGGAGCGCGGTTGATTTCGCTCACGTCGGGATCTTGCCACTCGGTCATGGTCTGAGCTCCCGCCGAGAGTGCCGCGCCGAGAGTGAGTAAGGTCAAAACTTTTGTGTGCATTTTAAGGTATTGAAGATTTAGGATGTAAAATTCTGCATAAAGTTACGCATAATTTTTCGTTGACGAGCTAAAATTGGCTCGGAAGTATAGTCTGAAAAATATTTTTGCAAAAAGTTCGAGAAAAATTTGGATGTTTCGGAAATAGTGCGTAACTTTGCACCGCAATTAGAAAAAGCGAACATTCAAATATGCGAAAATAGCTCAGTTGGTAGAGCACGACCTTGCCAAGGTCGGGGTCGCGGGTTCGAGTCCCGTTTTTCGCTCAAAGCTTTTAGCTTCCCTCGTGCCGCAAGGCACATCACTGCTGTCCGGGTGGTGGAATTGGTAGACACGCTACTTTGAGGGGGTAGTGGCCGAAAGGCTGTGTGAGTTCGAATCTCATCTCGGACACTTCAAAAATCCGCAAGCACATTTTTGTGCCTGCGGATTTTTTTCGTAGTGGCTTCAAGGGGGGGCGCAAGCCGTAAAGCCGGTGCATTTGCAAAGAAGTGCCGCGAAGCGGCTTAATCCTGTTAGCCTCACACTATCTGTGTGAGGTACAATTCATTATAAAAGGTTTGTCCCGAAGGGACTATTGGGAGGCAGAGGCGCCAACAGTCCCTTCGGGACATCTTTAACCATCTCACAATCCCCCACACAGGCAGTGTGGGGCTAACAATAAACAGCCGCGTCGCGGCACGCCTGGAGCTGAATATTTGGGCTAATGCAGGTCTCCTGAGGTTAAGAGCGCACCGACCTTTCGGCATGTGCCAGTTTACCTTAAAAGTGTTGGCTTTGTTATTTGCAAATGCTTCAGAGTATGACCTAAGAAAATCTGTTGGCCGACACAGCTGAATCCGATTTTATTGTAAAGTTTCTCAGCGCTTGGATTATCGGTGTCGACTGAAAGCCCGACCACTTTATGTCCTGAGGAAAATGCTTTGTTGCACATTGCAACTAATAGTTTGCTGCCGACGCCACATCCTCTAAACTTAGGAAGAACACCTATGGCATCAAGATAGAATTCACCTTCGCCTGTTTCTTCGCCTGATGCCTCCAGCTCCGGATGATATTTTTTTATTACAGAAAATGTTCTTTCTTTCAGTTGCTTAAGTTGTCCGCCATCATATCCTATTATTGCGCCTGCCGGAATATTGTCGACCTCGGCAATCAAGGCGTTATGAAAACAGAATTGAGTGCCGTCGGTCTTTATTATTTCATCCATTACGACGGGATAATCATCGCCACAATATTTTATAGCCAAATCCTTGCCGATTGCCATGACGATTGATTCTGCTATTGTGTCTGCATCACCGGCAACGGCATCTCTTATTGAAATATCCATATTCTTGCTCATCAGCAGCTATTTTTGCGGTTATCTTTTCGTGATGTAGACACGCTTCACGCGAGGGCTCACCGATGTGAGGATTTCGTAGGGGATGGTGTCGAGGAGTGTGGCGAGGCGCTCTACGGGCATGTCGGAGCCGAATATTTCCACGCTGTCGCCCACGGCTACGTCGGGCACTGCCGTCACGTCGATCATGCAGAGGTCCATGCAGATGTTGCCTATTGTAGGACATTCCACACCCTTGACTTTGAAAGTGGCTTTTCCGCAGCCGAAGTGCCTGTTTACGCCATCAGCATATCCGGCGGGCACGGTGGCTATGATGCTGTCGGCGGTGGTGTGTCCTTTGCAGCCGTAGCCTATGGGAGTGCCTGCGGGCCAGTGCTTAAGCGAGATGATGCGTGTTCGGAAGGTGGCTAAAGGCTTCAGGGAAGCGCCGTCGGGGCCGGCATAGGGGGCGATGCCGTAGAGGCCTATGCCGAGACGCCCCATCTCGAAGGCGGCATCGGCTGCGAAGCGCATCATGCCGGCAGTGTTGAGGAGATGGCGCTTGAAGGGGTAGCCGAGCTCGTGGCTGAGCTTGTCGGTCATTCTGCCGAAGCTGTCGATCTGGCTGCGGGTGTAGCTGTCCATGTCGAGGCAGTCGGCCGTGGCCAGGTGCGAGAATACGGTAGCCACGCGGATTGAGTCGGTCGCCGCCATCAGGCGGGCGATGTGCGCAAGGGCATCGTCGAGGAAGCCCACGCGGTGCATGCCGGTGTCGAGCTTTATGTGCACGGGATAGTCCTTGACATCGTTTGCCTCGGCCTCGGCGATAAGGAGCTCGAGCTCATCGATGGAGAACACTGCCGGCTCGAGGCGGTGTGCGAAAAGCTCGGGGTAGCGGTTGGTGACAGGATTGAGCACCATCACGGGCATAGTGATGCCTGCTTGCCGCAGCGCTATTCCTTCTTCGATCACGGCCACGGCAAGGTAGGCGGCACCGCTGCTCTGGAGAGTCTTGCCGATTTCGACGGCTCCCATGCCGTAGGCCGATGCTTTGACCATAGCCACAAGGCCGCTGCCGGGCGGCATCAGCCGGCGGTAATGGTTGTAGTTGTGCACAAGTGCGTCGAGGTCGACCTCGAGAGTGGTATCGTGCCCTGCGCTCTCGAGAGTGTCGGCGAAGCGAGTGAAAGGTTCGTCGGGGAGACCGAAGGCGAGTATCTGCCTGCGGCTGATTTCTCCGGCATGGTAGCGTGCGAGCTGCCGGGCGGCTTCGGAGGGTGTACGCAGGTCGATAATCTCGCTCACACCGAAGAGGCGTGCTGTGGAGCAGCAGCGCTCGAAGAGCCCGGGGGCGGCTTTGTCATCCTCGAGCAGATTGCCCAGAGCGAGTACCGACGGGTGTGAGGGCACAGCATGGCGGCGCATGAAGTCGAGGGCATCGATCAGCGAGCGGTAGTCGGCGGTGAAGTGGTCGCGCAGGATAATGTTGCCGAAGCTGCCTTCGGAGATTTCGCGCCGCTTGTTCACCGGAACTATGTCGGTGGTGCTTGCTTCCACGCCTATGGCCTCGAGCACGGCATCGGCAAGGGCGTGGTATATGCCTTTGCCATTGTCGGCCACGGCGATGATGCGCTTGTCGGCACAGTAGCGCTCGGCGAGTATAGTGCGCAGCTCGGGGTCGGTGTCGGCGTAGACTATGGTGTGGCAGCCGGCAAGCAGATCGAGCTTCTCGTGTATTTTGGCAGCATGCGATGCGAATGCTTCGTCGTGCTCGGCGGTAATGGGTGTGAGCACGCCCACGCCATGTGCCGTACCGAGGATGTGAGCGGCTCTCGCACCTTGCCCGGGACCGTCGATGCCGGCTTCGGTGATGAAGAAATCGGGGCGGCCTACCGGCTCTGTCATAGCCCAGATGGCGAGAGGTATGCCTATGCCGGAGTTCCAGCTCCGGGGGCTGCGCCTTACGTCGGCTCCGGGGAGGAGGGCGCAGTAGAGCAGTTCTTTGACGGTAGTCTTGCCTACGCTTCCAGTGACGACAATTCCGCCTGAAAGACCTTCGAGCCTCTTCACGGCAAGCTCGCGCAAAGCCTCGGCCACATTGGGCACAAGGTAGAAGGTGGCATCGGGAGCGGGCGCTTCGGGCAGCGTGTCTACGATAAAAGCCTTCACACCACGGGCATATAGCTCGCTTATGAAGCGATGGCCATCGCCTACGGCGGTGCGGAGGGCTGCAAAAACTGTATTTTCGGGGTCGTAGACGGCGCGGCTGTCGACGGCGAGATGAAGGTGCCGCGAGGCGGCTTCGAGGAAATCTTCTGTAATCATAATATGGGACGGTGATTGGCCGCCATAGCGAGGCGGCGCGCGGCAAGGGCATCACGCATGGTGTCCTTAGAGAAGAATGTTTCGGCGAAACGCTCGTAGATATAGTCTACGGCCTGCTCCGATGGGTGCTTCATGTCGGTGGCATAGAAGCGGTAGTCGCGGAGATCGTCGAGGAGTATTTCGTACGACGGGAAGTAGGATGCCGTGGCTCCGGCATCGGCAAGGGCGTTGATGGCAAGGTGCAGTGTGCTCTTGCTTATGGTGTTGCCGTGGAGGCCATCGGCAAGATGTCGGATAGGGCTCACGGTGAATATCACATGCTCCACTCCGGCATCGTGCAAGAGCGTCGTGCACCGGCTGAGGTGGGCTGTAGCCTCGCTCACGGAGAGCAGGCGCCGCTCGAAGAAACTTGGTGCGAATTTGTGGCAATTGCCGACCACAGCGCCGATGTCGGTGCGGACAAACACGAAGGCTGAGCCCATGGTGAGTATTACCACCGGATGTGAGCGCAGAGCCTCGCCGAGGGCGCTGCGGGTGCTGTTGATTTCGCTAAGGAGCGCCGGGGCATCCGGGCCACTGTAGCGCGAGGCATAGTCGAGGCAGTGCACACCGCGCGGCCCCGGTGTGAGGTCGGCCTCGGTGTAGATGCCGTCGGGGCTGAGGGCACGGCTCACACAGGTGCAGATGGAGGCGGGGTTGTAGAGTGGCCCGAAAGGATTGTGAAGCACCTTGAAGCCGTCGCGCCCGAGGCGTGTACCTATCTCGTCGGTGAAGCACGAGCCCAGCAGAACCACGGGCGTGCCGTGGCTGATGCCGAAGGCCGACGGGGCTATGTCAATCTCGGTACGGAAACGCATGGCGTCAGTACATACGGTAGTCAATGGATAGAACCTGGAACTCGGTGCGGCGGTTTATCTGGTCGGCCACCTCTTGGTCGGCTTCGGACAGAGCGAGGATATACTCCTCGGTGAGCACATCGCCTTCCTTGAACTGAGGATACTCGCGGGCGAGCTTCTTGGTGATGGTCTTGGGGCGTGATTTGCCGTAGCCCTGGCTCTGAAGGCGGTCGGGAGCAATGCCCACGGAGATGAGGTAGTCAATCACGGAGCGTGCCCGGCGGCTCGAGAGGTCGATGTTGTACTCCTCGGTGCCCTTGCGGTCGGTGTGCGAGGCCATCTCGATGGTCACGTTGGGGTTGTCGCGCAGCACCTGAGCCATCTCGTCGAGCGCGGTCTTCGACTCGGGGCGCAGGGTGGCCTTGTCGAAGTCGTAGAAGATATTGTCGATTACCACGGGCTTGGTGATGGAGGCGAGGATAAAGTCGACGCCGTACTCTGCATCCTCCTCGGCGGTGTCGCTGGTAAATTCCTGCTTGGCATTGAGGTAGCCCTTGGCACCGGCGAGCATCACATAGCTCACGCCGCGGTCGAGGGGGAATGAGAATGAGCCGTCGTTGCGCGCCACCTGCTTTTGGTTGGAGCCGTCGTCGCCTACGATGCGTATCACGGCATTTGGCACTGGCTCCTCATCCTTGTCGAGCACCCATCCCGAGATGATGATTTTGAGCTCGGGGAGCTCGAAGGAGAAGATGTGGTCGAAGCCGCGGGTGTCGGTGCGGTTGGAGCTGAAGTAGCCGCTCTCGCCCTCGCCGAAGGTGATGCCGAAATCATCGGCCGACGAGTTGACGGGCGTGCCCATATTGGTCACATTCCAGCCGCCGGAGCGCGTGAGCTCGGCGCGGAAAATGTCGAGACCGCCGTAGCCGGGATGTCCGTTTGAGGCGAAATAGAATACAGAGTCGCTGCGGAAGGTGGGAAACATCTCGTCGCCGGGCGTATTGATCCACTCGCCGAGGTTCTCGAGAGAGCCTCCGCGCTCCTTGAGGTTGATGCGCCATATATCGCGCCCGCCCTGACCTCCGGGCATGTCGGACGTGAAGTAGAGCCACTGCCCGTCGGGCGATACTGCCGGGTGTGCGTAGCTCGAGATAGTGTCGGCGGTAATATCGAATTTCACAGGAGCGCTCCACTTGGCATCGGAGCGCTGCGAAGTGTAGATTTCGACGCCGGTGTTTGCGTTGGGCTCGCGGCGGGCGCGGCTCAGGTACATCGTCGAGCCGTCGGGCGAGAAGGCCACCGAGCCCTCGTCGGCATCGGTGTTTAGCTCGCCTTCTACAGGCTCGGGGCGCTTCCAAGCCCCTTGCTCGTCCTTGCTCACGAACCATACGTCGCCTTTCTTCATTCCGGTGATTTCGCTGCGTCGGTTGCCGGTCACCTTCTCGTTGGTAGAAGTGAAGTAGAGCTGGTCGAGCGAGCGGTCGAGGTACATGGGGGAGAAGTCGGAGCGGCGCGAGTTGAACAGCTTGGCGTTCTTCACCACATAGCGAGTGCCACCCTTTTTCTCGAGAGCCATCTGCGCGCCTATGAGGGTGTTCTGAGCGAGCTTGTCGGCGGGTTTCCATTCAAGATAATCCTTGAGCGCTTTGATGGCCGGAGCATATTTCCCCTCGGCGGCCATCATCTGCCCCATGCGCAGGTAGATGGTAGAGTCGGGGTAGCCGTAGCGGGCCGCATTCTGATAGGCTGCCGACGCGCGGGCATACTGGTTGAGCCTGCGGTGGCACTCGGCCATCTTGAAGGCCACCTCGCCGCGCAGTTGCCGCTCTTCCTTCTTGGTGAGCTTGTTGTAGACCTTGCGGTAGGTGCGGGAGGCATCGTAGAACTCGCCGCGCTCCATCTGCTCGTTGGCGGTGGAGAGCTTCGCGCCCCGGCACGAGTAGAGTGCGGGCAGAAGCGCGGCCATTATTATAATAAGGTATATTCTGCGTATCATATATATATGTTAACGCCCGGGGGCAAACAATATTGCAAATTTACGAATAAGTAGAGTGGCTCGCAAATTTATTTGGCACAGGAATGTCTAAACCATCATCGAACCGAATACAAGCCGCGGTTGTTGTATCTATCGTTTTGCCGCCTTTGGCAGACTTTGAAAAATTTGATTGTATGGATAAGAAAAGACTGACCGCAGAGAACGGGCGCCCAATCGCCGACAACCAGAATATTCAGACTGCCGGACCGCGAGGACCGCAGACGGTGCAGGACCCGTGGTACCTTGAGAAAATCGCACACTTCGACCGCGAGGTCATCCCCGAGCGACGCATGCACGCGAAAGGCTCGGGAGCTTTCGGACGTTTTACCGTCACACACGACATCACCGAATTCACACGGGCATCTATTTTTGCCGAAGTGGGGAAGCAGACACCATGCCTTGTGCGCTTCTCGACCGTTGCCGGTGAGCGTGGCGCCGCCGATGCCGAGCGCGATATCCGCGGCTTCGCCATGAAATTCTACACCGACGAAGGCAACTGGGATCTGGTAGGCAACAATACTCCCGTGTTCTTCCTTCGCGACCCTTTGAAGTTTCCCGACCTCAATCATGCCATCAAGCGTGATCCCCGCACCGGGATGCGCAACCCCACCGCCAACTGGGATTTTTGGACCCTGCTGCCCGAAGCACTCCATCAGGTCACAATCACGATGTCGCCACGAGGCATACCGGCATCTTTCCGCCACATGCACGGCTTCGGCAGCCACACCTATAGTTTTATAAACAAGGACAACAAACGCACGTGGGTGAAATTTCACTTCATCACCATGCAGGGTATAAAGAACCTTACCGACAAAGAGGCCGAAGCTCTGATTGCCAAAGACCGCGAATCGCACCAGCGCGACCTCTTCGAGGCCATTGAGCGTGGCGACTTCCCCAAGTGGAAACTTAAGGTGCAACTCATGACCGAAGACGAGGCCCGGAAATATCACATCAACCCGTTCGACCTCACAAAAGTATGGTATCACGGCGACTTCCCGCTCCGCGATGTGGGCATACTTGAGCTCAACCGCAATCCCGAGAATTTCTTCGCCGAGATTGAGCAGGCGGCTTTCAACCCCGCAAATATCGTCGACGGCATATCGTTCTCCCCCGACAAGATGCTGCAGGGCCGCCTCTTCTCCTATGGTGACGCGCAGCGCTACCGACTCGGAGTAAATCACAATCTCATACCTGTCAACAAGCCGCGCTGTCCGTTCCACTCCTATCACCGCGACGGGCAGATGCGCACCGACGACAACTACGGAGCCACCGTGGCTTATGAGCCCAACAGCTATGGTGAGTGGCGCGACACCCCGTCAAGAAAAGACCCGCCCATGCAGCTCCACGGCGATGTATTCAACTACGACGAGCGCCAACTCGACGATGACTACTATACGCAGCCCGGAAAGCTGTGGCGGCTCATGAGCGCGGCCGATCAGGAGGCGACGTGCAAGAACACCGCAGCTCAGATGGAGGGCATCCCACTCTTCATCAAGCAGCGCCATGTGCGCGCCTGTCACAATGCCGATGCCGCCTACGGAAGTATGCTTGCCGATGCTCTCGGCATAGACCTTGCCGAAGCTCTTGTAGCCGAAGATCCGGCGCATCCGGCATGGGACACGCGCTTCTGTGCCGACAAATAAGCTCGATGAATAGCGAAAAAGCGTCGCAATCAGCCGATTGTGACGCCTTTTTGATGCTTGAATGGTAGGCTGAAAAATCAGCAAGCTATTCTTCCGTATTGCCCCAACGGGCGATGTGGCGCTGCCGCATCACATCTTCGGCAGGGTTGGAGCACGGATGCCAGAACGTCTTGCCCGCGATTGCATCGGGGCGGAACTGCTGGCGCACGAAGTTGCCTGGATAGTCGTGCGAATAGAGGTAGTTCTTTCCGTAGCCGAGGTTTTTCATAAGCGAGGTGGGTGCGTTGCGCAGGTGCAGGGGCACAGGCAGATTGCCGGAGCGCTCCACCTCGGCCAGGGCTGCATCGATGGCGAGATATGCCGAGTTGCTCTTGGGCGACTGCGCCAGATAGATGGCACACTCCGACAGAGGTATGCGCCCCTCGGGCATACCGATTTTCTGGATGATGTCGAAAGTGGTGTTGGCGATGAGCATGGCATTGGGATTGGCCAACCCCACATCTTCCGAGGCCAAAATCACCATGCGGCGGGCTATGAACTCGGGATCCTCACCGCCGGCTATCATGCGGGCGAGCCAGTAGACGGCGGCATCGGGGTCGCTTCCGCGGATGCTCTTGATGAAGGCCGAGATGATGTCGTAGTGCATCTCGCCGTTCTTATCGTAGGCCTGTGGATTTTCCTGGAGGCGCTCGGTGATTACGCGGTCGTTAATCACTATATCCTCGCCGATGGCTGTGGACTGCTCGAGGAGGTCGAGGATATTGAGGAGCTTGCGCGCATCGCCGCCGGCGTAGCGGAAGAGGGCAGTGGTCTCTTCGACGCGCACCTTGGCCTGCGAGAGCACTTCGTCGGTGGCTATGGCGCGGTCGAGAAGCGTGCGTAGGTCGGCTTCCTCAAGGGGCTTGAGGGTGTAGACCTGTGCTCGGGAGAGCAGCGGGCGTATTACCTCAAAGGAGGGGTTTTCAGTGGTTGCGCCGATAAGCGTCACCGTGCCATTCTCCACGGCACCGAGCAGACTGTCCTGCTGCGACTTGCTGAATCGATGGATTTCATCGATGAAGAGGATGGGTCGCCCTGTGCTGAACATGCCCGAGGCTTCGGTGCGTGCCCGCTCTATCACCTCGCGCACTTCCTTCACGCCCGAAGTCACTGCCGAGAGTGTGAAGAAAGCGCTCTTGGTGGCGCCGGCTATGATGCGTGCAAGGGTGGTCTTGCCCACTCCGGGAGGGCCCCAGAGGATAAACGATGAAATCTTTCCTGACTCTATCATGCGCCTGATGATGCCATCGGGGCCTACGAGATGCTGCTGTCCGATGTATTGGTCGAGAGTCTGCGGGCGGAGCCTTTCGGCAAGCGGTTGAGTGCTCATGTGGATAGTGTGCTTGGAAGAAGTCAAGCCCCGCACACAGGGCGCGGGGCTTGATAAATATTGTTATAGTGAGCGGTTACTGCGCCTTGGGTGTGAGGAGCTCTTTCACGGTGTTGTATTTGTCGGTGAAGAGAGCCTGCTTTTCCTTGTCGATGTTGAAGTTGGCGTAGTACATAATCTCGAAAGAGTATGCCTCGCGGTACATGTCAAGGGTGTTGTTGGGGTTGGCGGGGTTCATGTTCTCGGGATCGGCGTCGAGGAGCTCGAGCATCTTGTCGTAGCTTGCGATAGCCTGTGCATCGGGCTTCTTCTCGTTGGCAGCGATGTAGAGGCGGCCTTCACGCTGGAAGAAGAGGGGGTTGGGCTGTGCGCGCTCGATCACCTGGCCTACATAGTCGAGGCCGCGGCCTGCGAGCTCCTTGGCCTGGATGGTGTCGGAAGCGTTGACGGCGGCGTTGAGGTAGCGGCCGCTCATGCCGAAGAGGTCGTTGAGCGAGGGGTTCTCCTGAAGTTTGAGGTATGCGTCGTAGCTCTCGGCACTCTTGATGTAGTCTTTCTGCTGCGAGTACACGGTGGAGAGGTTCTTGAGGAGGTCGCCGTTCTTGGGGTCGCGGTCAACGGCGATTTCATACTGCACCACTGCGAGAGAGTCCTGTCCGACGCCGGTGAGGGCTTCGGCATAGGTCACGTAGTCGTTTGTGGTGAAGTTTCCGTCGGGGTTGGATGCGAAGAACTTGGCGGCGTTGTCGGCTGCGGCTGCATAATCCTTCATTGCGGTCTGGTCGAGGAAGCGCACGCGCTGCATCAGGAAGTTGGAGGGATCCTGACCGAGGATTTCATTGGCAACAGCCAGCGACTCGGGGTACTTCTCGCCCCAGTAGAGGAGCACGGCGTAGCGGGCTTTGTCCTCGGGGAAGTGGTTGGGGTTCTGGATGTACTTGCCATAGAGCTCCGAAGCTTTCTTCCAGTGGTCGGCGAGGAAGTATTTCTCGGCGAGCTCACGCTGAGCCATGGCGGAGTTGGGCTGCTGTGCAAGGAGCTCTTCGAGCTTCTTGATGCCGTAGTCTTTGTTGACCTTGAAGTAGGCGTTGGCATACTTCACGTAGCCTTCGGAGTTTGCTTCGTCTTTGGCGATGGCTGTTTCGTATTTAGCAGCGGCGCCGCCGTAGTCCTGAGCGTCCATGAGCATGTCGCCCTCGAGGATGTAGGTTGCGGGCTCGTTGTACTTGGAGTCCTTGTGAGCCTTGGCGATGTACTTCTGCACTTCCTTGGCATATTTCACGGGGTCGGCGTTGTAGTATGCGCGAGCGATGGCCACGATGAGGTCAACGTTCTTCTTGGCGTGCTTCTGAGCCTCGCTGAAGCGCTTCGATGCGGCCTGGTCCTGACCGTTGAGGAGGTCGAGAGCACCGAGGCCCACGTAGTTGTAGCCGTTCTCGGGGTTGAGCTCGAGGCCTTTGTCGAAGTACGACTTAGCTGCCGCTTTGTTGTCCTGTGCAAGGGCTACCTGACCGAGGTAGTAGTTTGCGAGCGACTTGTCGGTGTTGCTGTCGGTGATAGTGCGCTCGAGGATGGTGCGTGCATTGTCGTGCTGGCCTGCTTTGTAGTATTCAATACCATCTTTGTAGCCTTGGGTCTGCGCAGAAGCAAGCAAGCCGCCTGCGAGAGCCAGGGTAAGGAAAAGTTTAAATCTCATTATTTATTTATTGGTTTATTGATTATTCGGTTAAATAAGGGTTTGTGTGGGTCTATCTTTCGGGCAGCTCCACCTGCTGCACGCTCACACGAGCGGGCAGTATGCCTGTCTTCATGATTATCTTCTGTCCGATAGGACCGGTGACGAAGGAGTAGAAACCACCTGCCACATTCGATGTCGAGGCTGTGGTAATCATGTAGATCTGGCGGAAGAGGGGATAGGAGCCGTCGAAGATATACTGCTGGTAAGGCTTGTAGGCGCGCACTTCGTCGTCGCGGTTTACCTTGAGCACTTTCACGCGGTCGGTGAGGGTGGCACCCATCACAGCGCCGTCGTCGAGCACGCTCTGCGCGAGCTCTTCCTTGCTCACGTCGGCGGCTTCCATGTCGGAAGTAATCCAGCTCACGCCGAGCACACCGATGGCGTTGGGGTTCTTCTCCACGATGTTGAATACTTCGGGAATCGAGCCGGCGGAGTAGACATTCGATGCCAGTGGGGCGCCGTGAAGCAGTGAGTCGGTGAGGAAGGTGGCCATCGAGGAGCCTGTGCGGTCGAGCACCACGCTGATTTTGCCGAGCTTCGAGGGCTCGAGGTCGTTCCACTGCGTGGTCTCGCCCGAGATTATGTCGGCGAGCTCGCTCACGGTGAGCTTCTCACAAGTGTTCTCGCGGTTGACGATGAAAGCCACTGCATCGACGGCGATTTTGGCCGACCGGACGTTGACGTTTGCTCCACGCTCTTTCTTGTACTTGGCCTTGAGGCCGCGCTTCTCTTCGGGAGTGAGGTCGCGGCTGATCACTATGCTGCGGGTGTTGAGGCTGAAGAGCGAGTCGAGAGCCTCGGCCTGTGTGCCGTAGCGCACGAGGATGTGAGCGTCGGGGTACTGGTACTCGAAGACGTCGACCTCCTGGTTGAAGATATTCTCGAAAGTATCGTCGCACACCATCGTCGTGGTTCCCGAAGTGGAGGAGTGCGGGTCTTTCTCGTATTTAAGACACGAAGTGGCGCCGAGGCCCATGGCGAGTGCCAGAGCCGCGGCGGCAAATGATGTATGGCGAGTCATAAATTCGGTCATTCAGGGTTTTGGGATAAAAGCTCAGTCGATGCCTTTGACTTGTCGGTAGGCACGCCACAGGCCGTAGATGATAAGGACGACACCTACCACATAGCGGGTCCAGGCCCAGTCGCCGCCCCAGTTGAAGAAGTTGATCAACAGGAGCACGCCCATGCCTACATATATCACTATCATGATGATGCCGAAGATGGCACGCATCACACGGTTCGATTTATTTTCACCTGCCTGCTCGGCGCGCTCGCGGCGACGCTCTTCGGGGGTGGGGATGTTGTAGTCACTCATAATTCTGTCTTGTTTAGTTAAATGCAATTGCGGTCGTAGTGTGTTCGGCCTCTATAGAAATTTAACACTTTAAGACTTTTAAAGTTCATCAAGCGGCTCGGTGTGCCGTAATTTGCCGTAAAGTTACACAAATTTTTGATAATTCGGCAAGATGGCAGTGTGAAATATTCTGAAATCAGAACAGGACGGCCTGTGCACCGCGCAAGCCGCGCAGGAAGTCGGGGGCGGGCATTGCCTTGCGCCCTGCCGGCTGCACGCTTACGAGCTCGAGCGCCTCACCTTGGCCGCACACGGCATATACCTTCTTGCCCGAGGCCACAAGCTGCCCCGGAGTGCCTTCGACAGCGGCATCGGTGCGTGCGGTGCGGAGTATCTTGATGGTGCTCTCGGGCTGCCCTTCGATGCGGAGCCTGCTCCATGCGGCAGGGTAGGGTGCGAGGCCGCGCACGTGGTTGTGGATGCGCTGTGCGCTCAGGGTCCAGTCGATCAGGCAGTCGTCCTTGAATATCTTGGGTGCGGGCGTGGGCTCTATGCCTTGGCACAGCTCGCTCTGCGGGGTGGTGTGCAGGTCGCCGGCTATGATATGCTCCACGGTATCGACGGTGAGCTTCGCGCCTATGGCCATGAGACGGTCGTGCACCGAGCCGGCATCCTCGTCGGGACCTACCTCTATGCTCACGCGGTCGATGATGTCGCCGGTGTCGATTTCGTGGCGGAGAAAGAAGGTGGTCACACCGGTGGTGCTGTCGCCGTTCATTATTGCGCGGTTGATTGGAGCCGCGCCGCGGTAGAGCGGCAGCAGCGAGCCGTGCAGGTTGAAGGTGCCCAGCGGCGGCATGCCCCATACCACCTCGGGGAGCATACGGAAGGCAATCACGATGAAGAGGTCGGCGCCGATAGCGCGGAGGGCATCTACAAATTCGGGATCTTTCAGCTTGGCGGGTTGAAGCAGGGGCAACCCGTGCTCGAGGGCATATTTCTTTACGGCCGAGAACTGCACTTTCTGGCCGCGGCCTGCGGCTTTGTCGGGCATCGTGACCACGGCAGCCACGTTGAAGCCATTCTTGACAAGTGCGTCGAGGCTCTCCACGGCGAAGTCGGGAGTGCCGAAAAATACTATACGGAGGTCGTTCTTTGTCATTGCTTTTCTTCGTTTTGAGCCATGGCCTCGAGCTCGACCCACAGGCGGTCGTGCTGAGGCACGGGGGCGGTCACATCTATCTCTTTCTTCGACACCGGGTGGATGAAGCGCAGGCGGCGTGCGTGCAGCGAGATGCTGCCGTCGGGGTTGCTGCGCTTGTCGCCGTACTTAAGGTCGCCTTTCACGGGGCATCCTATCGCCGAGAGCTGCACGCGGATCTGGTGCTTGCGCCCGGTCATCAGCCTCACCTCGAGCAGGTGGTAGCGCTCGCCCGAGGCAATCAGGCGGTAAGCAAGGCGTGCCTCCTTGGCTCCGGGCTTGGGAGCAGTGGCTGCGAAACTTTTATTGCTGCGCTCCACAGTGCTTATATAATGAGTGAGGGTGTCGGCATCTTTGGCCGGGCGGTTTCGCGATATTGCCCAGTAGGTCTTGTGGATGTCGCCGGCGGCAAACATAGCGTTGAGCCTCGCCAGCGCCTTCGATGTCTTGGCAAACATCACCACCCCGCTCACCGGTCGGTCTAGCCTGTGAGCCACGCCCACAAACACATTTCCCGGCTTGGCGTCGCGCTCCTTGATAAATCGCTTGAGGGCTTCCGACAGCGGCTCGTCGCCGGTCTTGTCGCCCTGCACGATTTCGCCCGAGCGCTTGTTGATGATTATGATGTGATTGTCTTCGTAGAGGATGTCCATGGGTGCGAATATGTGTTTTACGCTTGCAAAATTAGCGAATATCGACCGTTTAAAAGCAATTAAAACACTTTTTTTATGATTTTGCGAATTTTTTTTTGTGCTTGAAAGATTTTTTTGTATGTTTGCGCAATATTTAATCAAAGTGCCCTGCACAACTAATGTTTTAAACCGTCACGAACGCTATTCCTATTCTGTAAGATGCCTCGTCTACCCGAAGAATTACAACAGTGCTCCCTGCTGGGAAACACGGGCGTGAAGTACCCGACGACCTACGCCCCCGAGATGCTTGAGACCTTCCCCAACAAGCATCCCGAGGCCGACTATATTGTCACATTCGACTGTCCGGAATTTACATCGCTTTGCCCCAAGACGGGTCAGCCCGATTTCGGACATATCATCATCAATTATATACCCGACCGCGAGATGGTGGAGAGCAAAAGCCTCAAGCTATACCTCTTCAGCTTCCGCAATCACGGCGACTTCCATGAGGACTGCGTCAATATTATAATGAAAGACCTCATCAAGCTCATGAAGCCCCGCTACATAGAAGTGCGCGGCGTGTTTATGCCCCGTGGCGGTATTTCTATCGTGCCCTTTGCCAACTATGGCGACGACGCTCACCGCGACCTTGTGCGTGAGCGCCTCGCGGCATCATTCCCTTCAACACCGGCTCAGATATGATGAATAAAAAAGTACAGAAAAACGCCCTGATGGTGCTCTCAGGAGGCATGGACTCCGTGACCATGCTTCACGAATATGCCGCCGAAATCGACATGGCCGTCAACTTCTCCTACGGCTCGAACCACAATGCACGCGAGCTCGACTGCGCCCGTGAGCACTGCCGTGAGCTCGGTATAGAGCTTGTTGAAATCGATCTGTCGTTCATTGGCAAGTACTTCCACAGCTCACTCCTCGAAGGCCCCGATGCAGTGCCCGAAGGCGAATATGACTTCGACAACATGAAGAGCACCGTGGTGCCTTTCCGCAACGGTATCATGCTCGCGGCAGCTGCCGGCCTGGCCGAGAGCCATGGCCTCGACGTGCTCATGATCGCCAACCACGCCGGCGACCATGCACTCTATCCCGACTGTCGCCTCGCGTTTGTCGAAGCGATGTCGAAGGCGATAGAGGAGGGTACATACGAAGGAATCAAGGTAAAGGCTCCCTACACACTCCTCTCCAAGGCACAGATTGCCGAGAGAGGCAAGCGCCTTGGCCTCGACTACTCCACCACCTACTCATGCTATCGCGGAGGCGAGAAGCACTGCGGCCGCTGTGCCACATGCCTCGAGCGCAAGGCAGCCCTGGCAGAAGCGGGCATCGTCGATACCACTGAGTACGAAGAAGATTGAAACACGTGAATTAATTAACCCATACTACAAACTTAAAAATCAAGTCCATGGAATCGTTATTACACTCCATCCACGCTGCTTTCGAAGCATTCCGTCTCGACGCAGCTCTCCAGCACGAGAAGAACAACAAAGCTGCCGGCACACGTGCCCGCAAGGCTTCGCTCGAACTCGAAAAACTCATGAAGGAATTCCGTAAAGCTTCGCTCGAAAGCGCCAAGAAATAAAGAAAACCTCCCCCCAACACCTTCGAGCCACCATTCCGCCACGGCAGAGTGGTGGCTCGTAACTTTTACTACAGCCAACTATGGAAATAATGCTCCCGCGCCGCGCCGACGGCAAGGATGCCCGGTGCCTCGAGTGCTCCGACAGCTTCGTAATCATAGGTGCCAACGGTGCCGGAAAGACCCGCTTCACAGCCGCCCTTGCGCAGGCGCTCGGCAAGAAAGCCTACCGCCTCTCGGCTCTCGATGCTCTCTATGGCCGGCGACCCGATGCCGGCGAAGCTGCCACCGGCCTGCGTGGCAGGCTCAGCCCCACGGTGATGAGCCAGGCAGAGCGGAGCGGTGCCACCACGCTGGAGCTCCTCCTCGCGCAGCTCATGCACGACGAGATGGTAAACCTGATTGGCTACAAACTCGCCCTCGCCGACGGGCGCGACGCATCGCTCCGCACCACGCGCCTCGACTCCGTGATTGCCCTGTGGCAGGAAGTCTTTCCCGGCAACAGGATGCTCATCGACAGCGGTAAAATACTCTTTGCCCGCGGCTTCGATATGGCCACATATCCGGCACTGCGACTTTCCGACGGCGAGCGTGCCGTCCTTTACTATGCCGGAGTCGTGCTCTATGCTCCCAAAGGCGCTGTGATTTTTGTCGACTCCCCAGAGATTTTCCTCCATCCCACGCTCACCACCTCGCTGTGGAACCGCATACAGCGCCTCCGCAGCGACTGCACCTTCTGCTACACCACGCACGACCCCGAGTTTGCTTCGTCGCGCCGTGGTGCTCCCGTGGTGTGGGTGCGCGACTGCGACCCCGTGGCCGAGGCATGGGACTACGACATCCTGCCTGCCGACACGGGCATATCCCCGGAGCTCTACATGACACTCGTGGGTGCACGCAAGCCCGTCCTTTTTATCGAGGGCGATAATGAGCACTCAATCGACTCGAAGCTCTATCCTCTGATTTTTCCCGATTTCACCGTGCAGCCTCTCGGCAGCTGCAACAAGGTGATTGAAGCCACACGCACATTCAACGACCTCGCTTCATTTCACAAAATGGACTCCTACGGCATAGTCGACCGCGACCGCCGCGACGATGCCGAGGTGGGCTACCTCCGCCGTAAGCGTGTGATGGTGCCCGAAGTGGCCGAAATAGAGAATATGCTCTTGCTTGAAGATGTGGTGAAGGCCGTGGCAAAGGCCGGTGGTCACTCGCCCGAGCGGGTGTTCGCACGTGTGCGCAAGACCATTCTCTCCCTCTTCCGTGCCGACCTCCGCCAGCAGGCACTCCTGCACACACGCCACAGAGTGAAGCGCACGGTGGAGTATAGGGTCGACGCGCGCTGTGCCGATATATCCACTCTCGAGAACCACCTTTCGAGCCTCCTTGCCGAGATAAATCCGCGAGGCACCTACGAGGAGTACTGCCGGCTATTCCACGAATACGACCGAAACGGCGACTACGAAGCCGTCCTGAAGGTTTTCAACCAGAAATCAATGCTCACAGGCAGCAACGTGGCGCAGATGTGCGGCTACAAAAACCGCGACCGCTACATCGAAGGTGTGATCAAAATTCTTGTACACGACACTCCCGGTGCCGATGCTATCCGCAGCGCCGTGCGCCGCTGCCTCGGCACTGAGGAAGTGATGAGTTGAGATATGAGTTGAGAGTGATGAGATATGAGTGTCTTTCAACTCATAACGATTAAACTTTACCGATTTTATAATCGGTAAATTGCATTAGTTCTGCTATCTCAATCAGACCTTTGATTTCTGCTAGATAGTAATGTATATAATACGTTGCTCTTCGGCGAGAATTTATTCGAGACGAGGACGTAAAGCCGTGTAAACGGCCTGCAATATATCCAGTTTCTCTTTTCTGATATTCATTACGCGTTATGCGATTGAAGCCGGACGGTCAAGACCTTAGGCTTGATTTCTTGGCGAGCTAAACGGCAAGCCGGTAAACGAAAGTGAGGAGGCGGTGACGCAACGTAATGCTAAAATTGTAAATGAATAGTTTTATTGTTATATGCTGAATTCTTATCTGCCCAACTTAATATAGCAAAAAACTCAGTGTCACCACTTTCTGCCGTCCAAATCTCAAAACAACGATGTGTCGAAGGGCTTATTGTAAATCTTTTTTTCTGTCTTATTTGTAAGTCAACTTGAATTACTTTCTTCTCATCGAAATCCAGAGAAATGAAAACGTTATCCGCTTCGGCACACCCTATGTTTGAAACAGTCAGTATGTATATCCCATTTGAGAACGGCTTTTTTATAATCGAAGCCTCAAGATTAGCTGAATTTTGTGACACTTTTTCCGCTTTCTTTCTATCGCGTCTATCAAAGAAATGGAGAATAGTGTCTATGACACTTGCAATATCAATCATATAATTTTCAGATATATTTTTGCACAATGGCTACTTTTCGCATAGCATTTTCAGATAATGTAGCTTCTAAAGCGTAGATTTTAGTTTCAAGAGTCTCTATCTTTTGAGCCAACTCGGCCTGAACTTGCAAAGATGGATAAGGTATAGTTATTGCTCTGAGATCATCGTTATATAATCTTGAAATAACCGACCCAGCTGTTTTATATTGGTCCCAGTCAACTGCGTACTTGAAGCAAAAGTGTAAATATTGATTATTGACAACAGACTCGTCAGTATCAATCCAAACTATATTTGAGTCCTGATAATAAGAATCTGAACCGTCAAAAATAACACTACGACCGATTGTCCCAGCCGCTGATAGAAGAACTTGTCCTTTCCGAGGATAAGAATATTGGTTTCGGAACGATTCGAAAATTTCACGGGCTATAAATGCGTCAGCAGTACCACCAAAAGTTCCAATTTTATAAAATGGCACATCACCAACAGGAGAAGTCTGATGTTTCATAATTCTCTTACACATTCTAATCTCACCGATATCTGCAATTCTACGAATCACCCCCCCCGACACAATATTCAGATTATCAAATAGTTGTGTAATTTTGGCGCGATACTCTTCAATTGTCATACGAGTTTTCTCGTATTCCTTATCAATTTGTTCACACTCAGCAACTATTTTAGCTTGAATGTCTGAGGGAATTTCTGGAATTGGGAACTGAATTAAGTCATCCTTGTAGAAGTGCGGTTGGCCTGCTTGTTGCGGTCTTACAGAGTACAACAACTCTTGATGAGCTTTCAAGAAGAAGTAAACATACTTAGTCTTGATAGCTTCATTAGTAAAGATAGTGATGCAATCAGAAGCGAAAATACGTTCGGTCCAAAAATTGACAAACCCTGCATTTGCACCCGACGCACTAATAGTAATGACGTTAGCTTCGCGATTATATCGGTTGTTTGTATAAGCGTGAGAAACGCCACCTGCGACAACTTTATAATCTCCGGGTGTGGTATCACTTTTAGTTATGGCCTTACCTTTTTGAATAGTAGACTCTCCGACGAACTGCCCTAATGTGACGACAGGGAAAGAACTTTTGATGGTGATAGTTCTTTTCGCAGTAGTGCGAATAGACTTATCAAAAGTAGGCCGCGAGAAGTCCAGCATATCCTTAAGTCGAAAATACTGAGCTATGCCATCTAAGGCTTCGCTTTGTACGGTTGCTCCGTCATAAGCGAGTTTAACCGCGTGAGCAACAGTACCGGTTGCATAGCGGTTACTATCATTATATAGCTTACCTCCAGGATTGGTTATAACAATGCCCTCACTACCCTTGCGGTTGCTCCAATCATAACCAAGGAAAGCCTTTTGCCCGTCATTGTCAGTGGGAGCGGTTATGACTAACGTGGATTGGCTTCTCACCAAACCGAAGAAAAAGACCTTTTCTTTTTCAATTGGTAGGACATACTCGTAAAACATCTCTTGGAGAATACGATTCCGCTCATCGACTGACGAACCTTGAAATTTCTTGGATTTCTTTTTATTGAATACTGCAGAATTTTTTTCAAAAGCAACAATGTAATTGTTGAAGTATTCAATGCTCTTAAAATTGCGGTAATCAGAATTCTGAGAGATGAAAGAACGGTAGTTGTTTTCTTCAATGCCGATTTGAGCAAGATATGCGTCAAGAATATCTTGGTCTTCCCAATTCGATAGACGTTCCCCTGACATGATAGCATCTACACTATCTTGTACCATTTTATAGCGAGTGGGAGGCTCATCAAATTTTTCGAGGAAAAGAGTAATGGTTTTTGTGGGTGTAGCACCGAAGGTTTTTCCTCCGAAGCATACAATTGCGCGGATAAAGAAATTTTTTAAAACGTGTTCGCGAGCTTTCATATAGCTTGTTAGGTTGCTATTGCTCAGAATAGAGGCAGGCAGCACGACCGCAGCAATACCCCGAGGCTTAAGCAACTGGGCTATTCGCTCCACAAACAAGGTTTCAATCTCAGAGCCGTTGTTGGTAATGTTATCAAGAATTTCGAACTGATTATTCTTTAATGCAAGGTGACTTTTGAAAGCATCAACAGAATAAGGAGGATTGGCTACAAGAACGTCAAATTTGCCATTTTCAATTCCTTTTTCAGGGTAACATTCTAAACCATCGCCAAAGATAATTCGAGCTTGTCCTGCTCCGTTCATAAAAAGAGAAACTTTAGAAACGCGAGCGAGGCGGTAGTCTTTTTCTACACCGAAAATACACTTCTCTACCCAAGAGTTATTTTCAGTCATTTCGGATTTTCCGATGTGATTGAAATATGCGTTTACAGCTTCGATAGCTTCTGTCAAGAAGTGACCTGCTCCACACGCGTAGTCTACGACCTTAGGCATAACGATTCGTTCCTCATGGGTAACGATTCGTTCAATAGGAAGGCTGTCCCAAATAAAACGAGTAATGGGGGTTGGAGTAAAGAACTGGCCCTCGTTTTGTTTGAATCCTTTATTGAGCAACTGCTCGAAAAGGTCGCCGAGGAATTGATGCTTAGAAGGATATACGATGCGGTAACGCTCAAACAATTGAACCACCTCTACAAGGATTTTGCCATTTTGGAAAAACAGCTCCTCGTTGTGAACGTCCTTGAACGCGAAGTCATTATTAGAATAGAATTTAAGGACGCGTATAGTATCCTTCAAATTCTTAATGGCTTGCTCTCGCTTTTGGCCGGTGTATTGGATAAAAAGTTTTTCAGCGTAGTCATTCGGTACATAGAAGATTTCCTCTTCCATGAAATCTTCCATACCTTGTTTATGAAGTCTCTGCAAGCGGTCTTGCAGGGTCTCGTAATCATCAGTCCCAATACGATACTGAAAATCTACGATATCATCTTCACCCTTACTCAGCTCATCTACGAGTTTACAAATAAAGAGTGCGATAAGACGGTTAAAAGCGTTTTCCTTGTCACTGACATTGTTGTGCCGCAGAATTTCTTCAAAGCGGTTTACAATTCTATCTTTGGGTGTGAAACCGCGGAGATTCTTTTTTCGTAGTGGTTTTACTCCAATCTCATAAGCAACTGTTTCATTATCAAATATGAGATTGTCGTGCATTTCTTGTTTGTAGGTTTCAGTCCAAACCTCAAAAAGATTCTGTGCATTACCAGCGACTTTTGGATTAGAGTAAATAAAAACAGATTCATCTTTCTTCGCCAACTTGACAATGTTGGCGTCGTCGGAACAGTTAATGACGGGGCACTCATAAGTGAGTGTGTCATCCTTATAATCGGAAGTATAGATGCCGAGCCATTTAGCAGTGCGTTCTTGCTGCCAATAAGAGAATATTTGGCCTCCGTCCTCTTTAGTCTGCTTGACTGCCTTGGCATATTCTGCACCCGCAGTTTTGCATTCAAGGATAAATAGGACTGAATCTCTTTCGGGGACATAAACTATAATGTCAGCTCGACCGCTTTTTTGCTCGTGTCCTAAAGTCCAAACTTTTTCGAGTTCGATTGTTTCGGGGCGGTAGCCTTTATCTAAAAGGCGATTGACGCACTCGAAAACAACGAAGTTTTCTTTTTGGTCGAATCCGGTGTTACGCTCACGACCTAAAATAGACTCCGGATAGATAAGTTTTTGTGTAGCCATATCCACTTTCATTTGACAATGAAAGTGTGGAAAATCCTTTATATATAGTGTACCGTGTTTCTTAAAGCCAATAAGCTCAAGTAGTTCCGGTAACGAATGTTTGGTAATCATTCGGTATATGAAAACAAAACTCCCTTATAGCATCTGAAGGCCGACCAACGCCTGTAACGACTACTCAGGAGTTTTCAAAGGGTTTCGGCTCTCGCCGTATATCTTTGCAATTTATTTGGTCATTATCAGATTAAAGTTACTTTTGCTTACGCAAAGTTAATAAATCTTTTCGAGATTAGGCTATCCCGTTGGCGAAAAGTGGATTATTTGATATTTGCGCCATCCTTTAATGCTTGCCCCAACCAGGGAAGCAAGCATATTAACATTATAAGTATTGACATTTTCAGCGGTGATGTCCCGAAGGGGCTGTTGGCGTATCTGCCTCCCAATAGTCCCTTCGGGACAAACCTTTTATAATGAATTGTACCTCACACAAATAGTGTGAGGCTAACAGGATTAAGCCGCGTCGCGGCACTTTTTTGCAATTGCACCCGCTTTTCGGCTTGTGCCCTTATAACTTATAATTTATAATTTATCCCCCTGCTTTTCCTCTTTCTTTTTCTCAAGGAATTCGTTGATGCCGCATAGGTGCTCGCGCACACGGCCGTCGCCGAACTCGTAGACTTTCGTCACCAGTCCGTCGAGGAAGTCGCGGTCGTGACTCACCACTATGAGTGTGCCGTCGAAGTCGCGGAGTGCTTGCTTGAGAATATCCTTGGTCTTGAGGTCGAGGTGATTGGTAGGCTCGTCGAGGATGAGCAGATTTACGGGCTCGAGCAGCAGCTTGATCATGCACAGGCGCACGCGCTCGCCGCCCGAGAGCACCTTTACCTTCTTTTGATTTTCCTCTCCGCCAAACATGAAGGCACCGAGCAAGTCGCGAATCTTGAGGCGGACGTCGCCTACGGCGATGTCGTCGATGGTCTGGAATACGGTGAGGTTTTCATCGAGAAGCGAGGCGCTGTTCTGCGCGAAGTATCCTATCTGCACATTGTGGCCGAGCGTGAGTGTGCCCTCGTGCTCGATTTCGCGTATAATGGCTTTTACCATAGTGGATTTGCCGCCGCCGTTGCGGCCTGCAAAAGCTACTTTCTCGCCGCGCTTGATGGTGAATGATGCGCCCTCGAACACCGGTGTGCCGTCGTAGCTCTTGCCGACGCCTTCGGCGATGACGGGGTAATTGCCGCTTCGTGGGCAGGGCGGGAATTTAAGCCTGAGGGCTGATGTATCTTCCTCGTCGACCTCCACAATCTGCAGCTTCTCGAGCCACTTGACCTTGCTCTGTACCTGATAGGTCTTCGAGTAGGTGCCCTTGAAGCGCTCTATAAATTCGCGGGCTTCGGCAATCTGCTTCTGTTGGTCGTCGTACTGCTTTTGCTGCTGCTGGCGGCGCTCCTTGCGCAGCTCGAGGTAGTGGCTGTAGCGGGCTTTGTAGTCGTAGATGCGGCCGAGGGTCACTTCGATTGTGCGCGTGGTGATGTTGTCGATGAAGCGGCGGTCGTGGCTGATTACCACCACGGCCATGGGGCTGTTGATGATGAAGTCCTCGAGCCAGCCTATGGTCTCGATGTCGAGGTGGTTGGTGGGCTCGTCGAGCAGGAGCACGTCGGGCTTGTTGAGAAGCAGTTTGGCGAGCTCTATGCGCATACGCCAACCGCCCGAGAACTCCGCCGTGGGGCGGGCGAAGTCATCGCGGCTGAAGCCGAGGCCGAGGAGCACCTTTTCCACATCCTCCTCGAAGTGCGTGGAGTCGATGGCGTAAAATTTCTCGCTGAGAGCCGACACCTTTTCGATCAGCGCCATGTAGCTGTCGCTCTCGTAGTCGGTGCGTGAGGCGAGCTCGGCGTTGAGGGCGTCGATTTCACCTTCCATGGCTTTGAGGTGGGCGAATGCCTGTGCCGTCTCCTCGAACACCGTGCGGCCGTCTTCGGTCATCATGTGCTGCGGCAGGTAGCACACGGTGCAGTCCTTCGGCGCCGACACCGAGCCGCGTGTAGGGGTGCGTATACCCGCCAGGATTTTCAGGAGCGTGCTTTTGCCGGCGCCGTTCTTGCCCATGAGGGCAATGCGGTCCTTGGGGTTTATCACAAATGATACGTTCTCGAAGAGGGTGGTGCCACCAAATTCTACGGTGAGGCCGTCGACTGATACCATATTATTTTTCTGAACTCTAATGTTTTATAAAAGAAGAAGCAGCCGCCTGAAGGTGACTGCTTCTTTTAGTTGCGGGGGCAGGACTCGAACCTACGACCTTTGGGTTATGAGCCCAACGAGCTACCACTGCTCCACCCCGCGATGTTTCGATGGTGCAAAGGTAGGCACTATTTTTGAGACCACCAAATGTTTTAACACATATTAACTCAAAAGGCTGTTTTTTGTCTATACCTTTGCACTGCGAAGGCCTGTTCGGGCCGTTTTTGAGCTATTTCGCGAGTATAGCTGTTATATAAAGGATATATAAACGATACATAGAACATGATAATCAATACCGCCCGCTTTGTGATAAGCAACACCGATTTCCGCAAGTGCCCCGCAGAGGCGCGCCACGAGTACGCCTTCATTGGGCGCTCCAATGTAGGCAAATCCTCGCTCATAAATATGCTCACGGGGCAGAAAGGACTTGCCATGACATCAGCCACCCCCGGCAAGACTATGCTGATAAACCACTTTCTTGTCAACGACTCATGGTATATCGTCGACCTTCCCGGCTACGGCTATGCGCGGCGCAGCAAAGCCGACCGCGACCGCCTCGAGGGCATCATCAAGCAGTATATACTCGGCCGTCAGCAGATGACCAACCTCTTCGTGCTCATCGACAGCCGCCACGAGCCGCAGAAGATAGATCTGGAATTTATGGAGTGGCTGGGCGAGAACGGCGTGCCTTTCAGCATCGTGTTCACGAAGATGGACAAGCAGTCGGCGACAGCCGGTGAAATCAAGACCGGGGCCTACCTCGAGAAGCTCCTCGACACATGGGAGGAACTTCCGCCGGTGTTCCGCACATCCAGCGAGAAAGGGCAGGGCAGAGAGGCAATCCTCAACTATATAGAGGAGATGAACCGCCTGCCACTGATACCCGCCGAGGCCGAACAATAGCACCGGCGCGCGTGTTGTATCATACATACTTAAAGACAGATGAATTATGAAAGATACAAAACGACAGAAACCAAGCGACCGGCTTAAGGACTATGCCGTCGACAATTTCCCCGGAGCCGCGGTAAACCATGCCGACGACAATGAAGTGGACAGCGCACTGGTGAAAGAGCGCACGCGCACACTCAACAACAATCCGCGCAACCATCACTGACCGACGGTGTAAGCGACCGCCGCGATTCATAGGGCGTATATTATTGCGAGATGTGGTAAAATCGTAGTTTTGAGCTGATTTTGTGGTTTGCAAAATATCTTGTATATTTGCAGACAGAATTAAAACGCAGTAGAAATTCATAGATTAAGAAAGTACAAACGCCAATGACGAATTTTGATAGCAAGAAACTCACAGAGTTGGTTCTGTATATTCTTTGCAAGACCGGTGGAGCTGATTTCTACCACGTTTTCAAGATTCTCTATTTTGCAGAGATGAAACATCTTGCAAAATGGGGCAGTGGCATCGTGCCCGATGAGTTTTGCGCTCTGAAATATGGTCCCGTTCCCACCCATCTCTATGATGCGGTAAAAGAACTTGGGCACTCGCGTATGAAGCTTTCAGATGAATTGTCTGATGTAGTTAAGTTTGCAGGAGAAGATGCGCCAAACGTGCTTCTTCCCAAGAGAGACGCTAATGTGAATTTTCTTTCAAAGTCGGAGATTGATGCTTTGGATCAGTCCATCACAGAGCATGAGTCCATGACTTTCGGACAGCTCATGAGAAAATCGCATGACGCGGCTTGGGATGAGGCTAACAGGCGTGTACATGGCACCAATGTGATTTCTCCAATATCAATGGCTAAGGTTATGAATGCCGATGAAGCCATGTTGGAGTATATTGAAGAGCAGATGCAAATTGAAGCTGCACTCAGATGATGAAAATTTCAGATGCTCTCAATGAAGATGAGCTTTCGCGGTTAGCAGCCCGGACAGTTAAAGTCGGCGAGTCTATGAAATCACGATGACCGAGGCAAACGGTATCAAGCCAAAGCCAGGTGATGCTTCAAGAGACAAATATTTTGTCGTACTTGGTTTTGATTCTGAAGGAGTGGCATACGGTGGCGTTATCATCAATTCTCAAATCAACAAGAATCTTCCCGGTTACATTAAGATGTACCACATGCCCATAAAGCAATCTAAGTATCCATTTCTGCGATATGATTCTTTTGTTGATTGTGTCCAGCTAAAGAGAGCGTATCCTCAGAAATTCGACGAATGGAATTATCTGGGCGAGATTGATGAGTATGATGTCGAACTTATAATCGGCACAATCAAGGAGAGCCCGCGTGAAAGTGTCGAGCATCTTGCTCAATATGGTCTATAATCTTATACTCATAAGTCAAATAAATAAACATGGTCAGTAATAGAGTGAAGAGTAATATTTCGGGCACGCTGTTGGTCGTAGGTATATTGTGTGTCATTGCTCGTGGTTGGAATTTAGCAATGAATCCAACTTCCGGCTATGCTTGGTTTGAAACCGCAGGTATGGCGTTATTGACATATCTGTGTTTTGACAATTTTCGCATCTATCACCGCAGAGTTGAGAAAGGAGTCAAATTCGGCGACAAATCCTGAAATCTCCTCATAGAGCAGAAACTTGAGAAGTGTGCACATTATTGCCACCGCAAAGGCAATAATGTGCGCTTATGCTTGTGTGTTGGTGAAATTTTTTTGTAATTTTGTGGTTCAAAATAAACAATATTATCACAAAATGAAAGAAATTATTAAATCGACACTGCGCGACCATGCCTGGGCGCGCTGGACAGCCCTGGTGCTGGTGGCCTTGATGATGTTCTTCGCCTATATGTTTGTCGACGTGATGTCGCCATTGCAGACTCTGGTGGAAAATCAGCTTGGCTGGACTCCGAGTGCGTTTGGCTACTATGCCGGCGCCGAGTATATTCTGAACGTTTTCGGTTTCCTCATCCTTGCCGGTATCATCCTCGACAAGATGGGCGTCCGCTTCACCGGCACGCTCTCGGCAGCAGTGATGTTTGTTGGCGCGTGCATCAAGCTCTATGCCATCAGCGACTACTTCGCAGGCACTGCTTTCGACCAGTGGCTGTCGTCGTGGTGGGTGGAGATGCCCGGCAGTGCCAAGCTCGCCGCCATGGGCTTCATGATATTCGGCTGCGGCTGTGAGATGGCCGGTATTACCGTGTCGAAGACTCTTGCCAAGTGGTTTGAAGGGCATGAGATGGCTCTTGCCATGGGCCTTGAGATGGCCCTCGCGCGCGTGGGCGTGTTCGTCATATTCTCCATCTCTCCACGCCTTGCCGATTGGTTTGGCGAGCCCACGGTGGTCACCCCTGTGGCTTTTTGCACGGCTCTGCTCCTGATCGGTCTGATTTCATACATAGTGTTTACCTTCATGGACGTGCGCCTCGACCGTGAGCTCACTGCCGACAGCATAGCCTCGGGCGAATCCGCCGAAGAAGAATTCAAGATGAGCGATGTTGGCAAAATTCTTTCGAGCAAGCTCTTCTGGATCATCGCCCTGCTTTGCGTGCTCTACTACTCGGCCATCTTCCCCTTCCAGCGCTTCGCCACAAACATGCTGCAGTGCAACCTCGGCATGAGCGAGCAGGCTGCTGCCGACATCTTCCGCTGGTTCCCCATCGGTGCGGCTGCACTCACCCCTGTGCTCGGCTATTGCCTCGACCGCTTCGGCAAGGGTGCTTCTATGCTCATCGGCGGTGCAGTGCTGATGATAATCTGTCATCTCACATTCGCTCTCGTGCTCCCGGCTTATCCCGCCACATGGCTTGCCTACACTGCAATCATCGTGCTTGGCGTGTCGTTCTCGCTTGTGCCTGCGTCGCTTTGGCCGTCGGTGCCCAAGATCATGGAGGCCCGCTATCTGGGCTCGGCCTACTCGCTCATATTTTGGGTGCAGAACATCGGCCTGTCGCTCTTCCCCATCCTTATCGGCAACGTGCTCATGTGGAGCAACCCCGGAGTGGAGAACCCCATGGACTACAACTACACTGTGCCTATGCTCCTCTTCGCGAGCCTCGGTGTGCTCGCGCTCATCTTCGGCCTGTGGCTGAAGGTGCTCAATGCGAAGCATCACTATGGTCTCGAAGACCCCAATATCAAGGCAAAGGCTGAAGTGCTCGAAGCAGAGTCGCAGGAAGCCGACGCTTGAAACAACACCTTATAGCACAGGCGGTGCTGCATCTGCGCGATGTGGCGCCGCTTTTTTTTAGCCGCTTTTTTCGCTGAAACGGGTGTTGTGAGATTGTGAAAAATATATTACCTTTGCAAAATATTATTCACACACCGCAAATGAAACAAGTGACTTATGAGGGCCTGACATTTCAGCCCTATATCTCAAAGCAAGAAATAACTGCCCGCGTCGAAGAAATCGGCCGGGAAATAGCGCGCGATTGCGCCGGTAAAATGCCCCTGTTTGTGTGTGTGCTCAACGGGGCATTTCCTTTTGCCAGCGATCTTTTCCGCGCCGTGGAGGATCTTGATGCCGAAATTACTTTTATCCGCCTTCGCAGCTACGAAGGCACGTCGTCGACCGGCGCCGTGAAGGAAGTGCTCGGCTTGCACGAGAATATCGAAGGCCGCACAGTGATTGTGGTCGAGGATATTGTCGACACGGGCAATACCATCTTCCGCCTCGTCAACGACCTTAAGGCTCAGAACCCCGCCGAAGTCAAGGTGGCCACACTCCTTTTCAAGCCCGATGCACTCGTAAGGCCTGTAAAGCCCGACTACGTAGGCTTCAGCATCCCCACCAAGTTTATCATAGGCTACGGACTCGACCTCAACGGAAAAGCCCGCAACCTCAACGACATCTACATCCTCAAAGAGGATTGATTGACGCAATTATCAAGCAGAATGAATATAGTGATATTCGGTGCCCCCGGCAGCGGTAAGGGCACTCAGAGCGACCGTCTCATCGAGGAGTTCGGTCTACATCATATATCTACCGGTGAGCTCCTGCGCAGCCACATCGCTCAGGGCACACCTCTTGGCAAAGTTGCCGATTCGTATATCTCGCAGGGGCAGCTTATACCCGATGAACTGATGATCGATGTGCTGCACGACCTCTTCAGAAATCATCCGGAGCACATCGAGAAAGGTGTGATATTCGACGGTTTCCCCCGCACGATAGCGCAGGCCGAAGCTCTCTCGGAGATGCTCCGCGAGTATGGCACCGACGTGCACGCCGTGGTCGGCCTCGACGTGGATGAGGACGAGCTCGTGCACCGTATGCTCGAGCGTGGTAAGATGAGCGGCCGTGCCGACGATAATCTCGACACCATCACGAAGCGCCTTCAGGTGTACCACAAGCAGACCGCTCCGCTTCGTGATTACTATGCAGCCAAAGGAAACTTCCATCCTATCGACGGCAACGGCTCCGTCGATAAAATCTTCGGAGAAATCCGCGGAAAACTCTTGCCGCACAAAGATAAAAAATAGGCTCAGGCTCATGCCCGGCGGGTGTGGGCCGATGGTCTTTGATGGCTATGGCTATGGAGTATAAGTTTGAAGAGCCCTACAACGAGGCTCCTTTCGACAATCTGCTCACTATTTACAGCAGCAACTTCGCCGACAACTTCTCGCTGCCGGCACTCACCGACTATGTGTCGGGAAAGTCAATATCCTACGGCGATATGGCAAGGCGCATCGCCCGTATGCACCTCTATTTCGAGCTTGCCGGGGTGCGACCCGGCGATAAAGTGGCACTGCTGGGGCGGAATACTCCCAACTGGGTTATAACCTTCATGGCCACAATCACCTACGGTGCCGTGATTGTACCCATCCTTCACGACTTCAACCCCGCCGACTCGACACATATCATCAATCACTCCGATGCGGTGATGCTCTTCGTGTCGGAAGGCATATTCCCGCAGCTCGATTTCAACGACATGCCGCAGGTTCGTGCCGTGATCTCGCTCGACAGCCGCACCGTGATTGCCGAGCGCCAGCCCGCAGCCCAAAGCACCCGCCGACCGGCTCCGAGCCACAAGTCGATAGTGACCAACCTCACACGCCGCTTCCGCAAGCGCTACCCCGATGGCTTCGGCCCCGGCGACATCGCATACGGCACCTTTCCCGGCGATTCGGTGGCTGTAATCAACTATACCTCCGGCACTACGGGTTTCTCCAAGGGGGTGATGCTCACTCTCGACAATCTCCGAGGCAATGTAGTGTTCGGCATCCGCTCCAATCTCCACTATCAGGGCTCGCGTGCTCTCTCCTTCCTGCCTCTTGCCCATGCCTACGGCTGCGCCTTCGACATGCTTGTGCCACTGGCTGTGGGCTCGCACGTGACGTTGCTTGGAAAGACTCCTACTCCGGCCGTGCTCCTGAAGGCTCTCCGGCAGGTGCGCCCGTCGCTTATCATCTGTGTGCCCTTGATACTTGAGAAAATCTACCGCAAGGTAGTAGTGCCGCAGATCACCCGCAAGCCCGTGCGCTGGGTGCTCGCAGTGCCTATGCTCGACAAGGCCGTCTACAGCCTCATCCGCTCCAAGCTCGTCGAGGCCTTCGGCGGGGCTTTCGAGGAAGTGATTGTAGGTGGTGCGGCGCTCAACCACGAGGTAGAGGAGTTTTTGGCGCGCATAAAATTTCCGTTTACCGTAGGCTATGGCATGACTGAGTGTGGCCCGCTGATCAGCTACTCGCCGTGGCGCCGCTTCAAGGTGGGGTCGGCAGGACGTACGCTCAAAGGGATAATGGAAGCGAAAATCCTTGAGGACAGCACCCTCGGGCTATCACCGTCGGGAAAACCTCAGGGCGAAATTCTCGTGCGCGGCCTCAATGTGATGAAGGGCTACTACAAGAACCCCGATGCTACCGAAGCCGCGCTTGAGTCCGATGGTTGGCTCCATACCGGCGACATGGGGCATATCGGCGAGCCCAACGGGCGCACTATCTTCATCCGCGGCAGGTACAAGACCATGATATTGAGCGCAAACGGCCAGAATATTTACCCCGAGGAGATAGAAGCCAAGCTCAGCAACATGCCCTACGTCAACGAATGTCTCGTGCTCGAGCGCGACGGTAAGCTCGTGGCGCTTTGCCATCCCGATGCCGATGAAGTGAGCCGCGATGCGCTATCCGACGAACAGCTCTCCGAAGCGATGGAGCAGAACCGAAAAAGCCTCAACAAGCTCGTGGCACCCTATGAGCAGGTGCATGCCATCGAGATTATGCCACGGGAATTTGAAAAGACTCCGAAGCGCTCGATCAGGCGTTTCCTTTATAAATGATGCGGTAGCGACATGCCCAAGTTTGCGAGCGTGATACTGCCGCTGCCTGTAGAAGGCACATTCACCTATGCCGTGCCCGAAGCCTTGGCCGATGGCATAGGTGTGGGCTACCGTGTGATAGTGCCCTTCGGCAAGCGCCACTTCTACACCGGGCTTGTGTCGGCGCTTTCCGACCGCAAACCCGAAGGTGCATTCAATGTCAAGGAGATAGTCGATGTGCTCGATGCCTCCCCTATAGTCCGCCCCACGCAGATACGCTTCTGGGAGTGGCTTGCCGAATATTACCTGTGCACCGTTGGCGAAGTATTCAAGGCCGCGCTGCCCTCGGGCCTTAAGGTGGAGAGCGAGACGCGCCTGTCGGTCGACTCGGAGGTAACGGCAGACGACCTCGCGGCGCTCACTCCCGATCAACAGACTCTGGTCAGCTTCGTGGCAAAAGAGGGTAGTGTGAACCTCGACGGCATCGCTGCCAAGGCCGGAGTGACGGGTGCCGGAAAGCTGGTGTCGCGCCTCGTGGAGCAAGGCATACTGTGCGTGTCGGAAAAGCTCGTGGAGCGCTATCGGTCGGTGAAGCGGCATTACGTGCGCGTGACCCTCGACCGTGGCGATACTGCTGCTGTTGATGCCGCCTTTGCAGCACTGAAGCGCTCACCCAAGCAGGAGGAGGCGCTTATGGCGCTGATTGCCATCTCGGGCTTCTACCGCCATGGCGAACCGCTGGTTGAAGTTCCCGTAGAAGTGCTGATGGAGCGGGCCGATGTGAGCCGCGCCATAGTGAAGGCACTCGTCGACCGCGGATATGCCGAGTTCTATGTAAAGGAAATCTCGCGTTTCAGCTTCACCGGAGAGCCCGGAGGAGTGCTTCCGCAACTCTCGGAGGCGCAGACCAAGGCCCTCGACCGCATCCACTATTCATTTAAGGAAAAAGATATAGTGCTGCTGCACGGGGTCACCGGCTCGGGCAAGACCGAAGTGTATATGCACCTTATTGACTATGTGCTCGAGCGGGGTCGGCAGGCCCTTTTCCTGGTGCCCGAGATTGCCCTCACCACCCAGCTCACACGCAGGCTGCAGAGAGTGTTTGGCGGGAAGGTGCTCATCTATCATTCAAAGTTCAGCGACAATGAGCGTGTGGATATATGGCGCAAGCTGCTTACTGACGACGGCCCGTGTGTGGTCATCGGTGCGCGCTCGGCGGTGTTTCTGCCCTTCAGGCGACTCGGGCTCGTGATTGTCGATGAAGAGCATGAGGCGAGCTACAAGCAGTACGACCCTGCACCGCGCTACAACGGACGGGATGCCGCCGTGGTACTGGCCTCGATGCACGGTGCCAAGACCCTCTACGGCAGTGCCACACCCTCGGTGGAGACTTATCACAAGGCGCTTACCGGCAAGTTCGGGCTCGTGACGCTCGATGTGCGCTATGGCGATGCCGCACTTCCGGCCATCGAGATTGTGGACATGAAAGCCGAGCGAGGCAAGCGGGCCGTTGCCGGCTACTTCTCGCATAGGCTTCTCGATGCCACCCTCGATGCTCTTGCCGGCAAGAAGCAGGCCATACTCTTCCACAACAGGCGTGGCTATGCCCCTCTGGCGCGGTGCAAGATGTGCGCCCACACTCCCAAGTGCGATTACTGCGATGTGTCACTCACCTATCACAAGCGCCGGAACCGGCTTGTGTGCCACTACTGCGGTACCGAGTATCCTGTGCCCGAGTTGTGCCCCGAGTGCAAAGAGCCTGCTATCGAGATTGTAGGCTACGGCACCGAGCGGCTTGAGGATGAAATCAACGCCAACTTCCGCGACAAGCGCGTGCTGCGCATGGATCTCGACACCACGCGCAACAAAGAAGGCTACAGCAAGATTATCGACGAATTCTCGGCACATAAAGCCGACATACTCGTGGGCACACAGATGGTGACCAAAGGCCTTGACTTCGGCGACGTGGCGCTTGTCGGCGTGCTCAATGCCGACAGCCTCATCAATTTTCCTGACTTCCGCTCGGCCGAGAGGGCTTTCAATATGATAGAGCAGGTGGCGGGGCGAGCCGGCCGTCGCGACGGCAAAGGCCGAGTGCTCATCCAGACCTACACGCCCGACCATCCCGTGCTGAGCTATGCCTCGGCTCACGACTACACAGGCTTCTATGAGCACGAGTTGGAAGAGCGCCGTGCATATTGCTTCCCGCCATTCGCACGCATTATCAATATATACCTCAAGCATCGCGACCCTGCGGTAGTGGCCGAGTGCGCCTCGAAGTTTGCGGCGGCGCTCAGAAGCACTTTCGGGCAGCGCGTGTCGCCACCGAAAGAACCGGCGGTGAACCGTGTGCAGGCACTTTACATCCGTCAGATAATGCTTAAGATGGAGCCCGGAGTGTCGATGAAGCGGGTGAAGGAACTGCTCCGCGGGCACTACGTCGAGCTCTCGGCCTCACCCCTGATGCGAGGGCTTACGGTGTACTACGACGTAGACCCGGTGTGAGACTTAGATAGCCGGGGTAGCTTCTTTCGCTTATATAGCTTATTTAGGGTCTTTAAGGTCAGTAGGGTCTTTAGGGAGATTAAGGGGAGCTCAATATTTTTTAACAGCACATTTAATGTTTTTTGAGAAGCGAAAAGGGCTGTGTTTTGTGCTTAATGTGTAATTTTGCACCGTTTTTATAGGTTTTTAAAGGTAAAAAGATACATCATTGAAATTTACATTACGTAGGGCTGCCGTTCAGCCCCCGCTTTTGCTGTCGGCTCTTCCCATAATCAGTCTGCTGGGATTTTTCACGTGTGTGGTGCTCACACTCGGTGCCGACGCTATCTCCGACTACAGCTGTGTGGCTCTGCTCAGCGCCTCTGCCGTTGCCTTGGTTCTGGCCATGGCGTGCGGAAGTCTTAATCTCCGCGGGTTGCGCTCGGGATTTCGCCGTAGTGCAGCACAGATATTGCCGGCCGTGCCGATGCTTGTGTGTATAGCCATGGTCGCTACCACATGGATGCTCAGCGGGGTGGTGCCCACGCTCGTAGACTACGGCGTGAGCCTGCTCAGCCCGCGCCTGTTCCTTTTCGTGACCTGTGTGGTGTGCGGCCTCATATCGGTGCTCACGGGCAGTTCGTGGAGCACCATAGCCACTATCGGTGTTGCGTTTATGGGCATAGGCACAGTGATGGGCTTCAGCCCGGCCTGGATTGCAGGCGCCATAATTTCGGGTGCTTATTTCGGCGATAAGGTGTCGCCGCTGAGCGATACTACCGTTGTGGCCTCGTCGGCCTGCGGTGTCGACCTTTTCAAGCATATCAAATATCTCATGCTCACGGCTATTCCCTCGATGTTGCTTGCCCTTGGTGTGTTTCTTGTGGCCGGCTTCAACATCGAGCCGTCGAGTGCCGTTGCCAAGGCCGACATCGTGGAGCGCCTCGGCGAGGTGTTCGAGCTCACGCCGCTCACGCTCGTGATACCGGCGGTGACAATCGCTCTGATTGTGCTCCGTGTGCCCACCCTCTTAGTGCTGCTGAGTTCGGGTCTGCTCGGGCTCGCCGGTATCTACATCTTCCAGCCCGGCATCGTGGATATGCTCGGAGCCGACGGCCCCATGACGATGGCTCTGCGCCTGCTGTGGGGAGCCACCACCTTTGATACGGGTAATGCCGCCTTCGACGACCTCGTGAGCACATCGGGCATCATCGGAATGCTTCCGACCATAGCCCTTGTGCTCTGTGCCATGGTGTTCGGCACCGTGATGATAGGCACGGGTATGCTGTCGCGCCTTACCCACGCCATCACCGCAAAGCTGCACTCGCGCTTCGGCCTTGTGGGAAGTACCGTAGGCAGCGGCTTGTTTATCAACGCGTGCACTGCCGACCAGTATCTTTCGCTAATAATAGGCGGCAATATGTACCGCAACGCCTACCGTCGCTTTGGCCTCGAGCCGCGTCTGCTCAGCCGCACCCTCGAAGACTCCGTGTCGGTGACCTCGGTGCTGATTCCCTGGAACTCCTGCGGCGTGACCCAGTCGGCAGTGCTTGGCGTGGCCACGGTGGCTTATCTGCCTTACTGTGTGTTCAACTACCTCTCGCCGCTGATGTCGCTTCTTATGGCTTTTACGGGCTACCGCATCAAGCAGACCGTGACGGCGGCCGTGTCGCCGCGCCGCGCGGCCACGGCTTAGAGGCATACTCTTAGAATGTTGCCACAGAGCTTACTCCGAGAGTGAATGCTCCAATCACGCGGGTGCTCGCCATCAAGTGAAAGCCCACAGTGCCACGGAAAGCGAAATCGTCGGTAATCTGCCACGACAGGCCCATATCGGTGAGTGCGTCGAAGCTCCAGCGGGCGTGCGCCCAGTTCTTTGTAGAGAAAAGATAGCTCGTGCCGACCTCGATGCACGGCTCTATAGCCAAGGCTGTGTTGCCGAGGCTGAAGTGAGCTGCGGCGCCGGCTGTGAGCCCTGCGGTGCTTAGGGGGTAGACCGTGCCGTGGGCTTTGAGGGGTGTAAAACTGCCTCGTGCCGAGACGGCAGCACTCCAGTAGTCGGCGAAGGGAAAGCGCGCACGGAGCGCGGTGGAGTAACCCGTGCAGAACTTGGGGTCGTCGATGTCGCCGTAGGCATCGAGCCACCACAGGCCGCCGGTCTCCATGGCTATGCTGAAGCAATTGTCGTTGTAGGGCGCCGGGCCGCTGAAGAATACCGACTTGCGCCCGAAAATCTTGCGCGCGATAAAGGTGCCGAGCTCAGCCGAGCCTATGCCCGCGAAAGCCCCTGCAATCACATCGGAGGCATAGTGCCGCCGGGCCACTATACGCTGAGCTCCCACGGCGCTCGCCAGGGCCTGTGCGCCGAGGCTATACCACGGGGAGTAGCTGTAGAGATAGTTGGAGAGCAGGGTAGAGCCTGCAAAAGCCCAAGAGCTGTGGCGCGAGGGGAAGCTGTTGTCGCTGCTACCGTCGGGTCGCGTTTCGCTCACGCCGTGCTTGAGGAGCTCGGTGATGAGAGCGTTTGTTGCCAACCCGATGGCCGCGCCTGTGGCGATTTCGCCTGCACGGGGGCGAGCCTTGATGCTGTCGGTCGGCGAGGCAGCCGTCGCCGACCACAATAGAACGATGGCGAGGAGGGAGAATATAGTCCGTTTCATAGCGGCAAATTTACGAAAAATTATCACAAGGCATTTTGCCGTTACGCGGAAAAGTGCTAACTTTACAATATAATTGTGATTCAAACATACTTTAAACTATATTACATGACAAAACTGACACCCTGCCTTGCAGCCGCTGCTCTTTTTTGTGCAGGCACGCTCGGCGCAGCCCCAAGCAAACACGGATATAAGAACGATGAAGTGATCCTTCACGCATGGTCGTGGTCGCTCGACACCATTGCCAATAATATGAAGACCATTGCCGACGCCGGCTACAACTATGTGCAGACCTCTCCGGTGCAGGCTTGCTTCATAGGTGAGGGCGGAGGCCACGCTCTCTACAGCCAACCCGGCGACAGCGTGCGCGGCAAGTGGTACTACTACTATCAGCCTACCGACTGGACCATAGGCAACTATATGCTCGGCTCGCGCGACGACTTCAAGGCTATGTGCGACAGCGCGTATAAGTACGGCGTGAAAGTGATTGTGGACGTGCTGCCCAACCACACTGCCGTCGACCACACCGCCGTGCTCCCCGGCCTCGACAATGCCGTGGGCGGACACGAAAACCTCTTCCATGCCAACGGCCTCACCGACATACGCGACTATAACGACCGCTACCAGTGCACTACCGGCAAGATGGGCGGACTTCCCGACGTAAACACCGAGAACCCCGACTTCCAGTACTACTACATGCAGTACGTCAACGATCTCATCAACCTCGGCGCCCGCGGTTTCCGCTACGACACAGCCAAGCATATCGGACTTCCCTCCGACCCGCTCGATGCCAAGGCTACTGTCAATGACTTCTGGGATATAGCCACCGGCCGCAAGGGCGTGAAGGGTCTGTCGATGCTCATGCCCGACAGCATCTATATCTATGGCGAGGTGCTTCAGGACCGCAACGTGAAGGAAAAAGAATATGCAGAATACGTCGATGTCACCGCCAGTGGCTACGGCCATGTGCTCCGCCATGTGCTTTCTACCGGCGATGCCCGCACCGAGAACCTTGCCGACTGGCACCACTCCGCCGCTCCCGAGCAGCTTGTGACTTGGGTTGAGAGCCACGATACATACTGCAACGAGCACGAGTCGGCAGGCCTCACCGACGACCAGATCCGCGCCGGATGGGTGTTCCTCACCGCCCGCGAGGGTGGCCGTCCGCTCTTCTTCAGCCGTCCGGAAGGCAGCACCCGCGAGAACTACTGGGGCACAAACCGCATCGGCAACCGCGGCAACGACGAGTTCTTCCACCCCGCCGTGGTGGCTGTCAATAAGTTTCGCCATGCCATGTCCGGCCAGCCCGAAGCCCTCAGTTACTCTCCCGACGGAGCTCTTGCCATCGTCGACCGCAGCAAGGGTATAGCTCTTGTCAATTTCTCCGATAAGAAGCAGAAAGTGAAGATGGCCGTGTCGCTGCCCGACGGCCAGTATACCGACGGCGTGAGCGGCACCACCTTCAAAGTGGCCAAGGGTATGCTTCAGGGCACAGCAGCGCCTCTGGGTACCTATATCCTCTACGCAGCGGAGTAGACTCACCTACACAAACGATAAGAAGCATCATTGTGCAGCCGTGTCAATCGCGCTGCGCCATGATGCTTTTTTTAGCGCCATTCTGCCGCCGTTACGAAAAAAAGCCGTATCTTTGGAGAGTCTAAGCACAATTATAGATGAAGACAACGGCATACCTCGGTCTTATTGCATCGGTTTTGCTCGCTGTAGCCACTTGTGGCTGCGGTGGCAACACGCTCACCATGAGCCGACAAGAGCTCTCCGACCGTATGCGCGGAGCATGGGCTGGCCAGGTGATAGGATGCACCTACGGCGCCCCTGTGGAGTTCCGCTACCTGAGCCGCATCGTGCCCGACAGCGTCGAGCTAACCTGGGACTCCACGCGTGTGGAGTACTATTTCGACACTTTCCTTGGCCAATATGATGATGTGTATATGGACATCACATTCATGGAAGTGGTCGACCGCATGGGCCATAGGGCACCCGTCGACAGTTTTGCCGCAGCTTTTGTCGGCAAGGACTTCCCCCTCTGGGCTGCAAACCAGACTGCCAGATACAACCTCCTTCAGGGCATGGACCCTCACATCACGGGCCACTGGCTCAACAACCCGCACGCCAACGACATCGACTTCCAGATTGAGGCCGATTTCGCCGGACTCACCGCCCCTGCCATGCCTGCCACCGCCGCGGCTTTGGCCGACAGCGTTGGGCATATCATCAACTATGGCGATGGTTTCTACGGCGGGGCATACGTGGCTCTGATGTACGCTCTTGCATTTGAGTGCGATGATGTGGAGCTTCTTGCACGTCGGGCGCTTGAGGCCATCCCGCGGGAGAGCTCATTCTACCTCTGCATGGCCGATGTGCTTCGATGGCACTCCGAAGAGCCCTCCGACTGGAAGGCTGTGTGGCAGTTGCTGCAGGATAAGTGGGGCGAAACAGAGGCTTGCCCGGCCGATGCCCTGCGGCCTAAGAATATAGAGGCTCGCATCAATTGCGCCTACGTGCTCATGGGCTTGCTCTACGGGCAGAAGGACTTTGCCCGCACCATGGATATTGCCACACGCTGCGGCCAGGATGCCGACTGCAACCCCGCCACAGCTTGTGGCATACTCGGAGCAATTATAGGCTACGATGCCATCCCTCGGATGTATACGGCGGCTCTCGATGCTGTTGCCGACAGGCCGTTTGCCTACTCCTCGTGGACTTTCGACGAGCTTTGCCGCCGCCAGATGGAGCAGGCCTGCCGTGCGATTGAGGCCGAAGGCGGGAGCGTCGACGCCGAAGCCGTGCATATACGGCGGCAGGCGGTGCCCCGACTGCCGCTCGAGCGCTCATTCGAAGGGCACCGACCGGCCGAGCGTATCGGAGTGTGGCGCTTCTATAGCCACGATGAAGGGCTTGAAGATATTGAGCTTGCTTTCGACGGCGTGGGCTTCGTGGCAAACGGTTACGTGAGCCATGCCTCCGACGCTGCGTATGAGGCTCGTCTTGCCGTCGAAATCGACTCCTGCGCCGTAGATACCGTGAACCTCCCCATATCCTCAGGCACAGCCATGGATTGCCGCCGCGAAGAACTTGCACATGCGTTCTGCCTGCCCGACACCATCCATACCTTGAGGCTGCGCTGGCTCAACCCCGAGCCACAGGCGCGCCTGCGATGCAGCGATGTGGTGGTGTACACATCCTCAGAAATATAATCCAATATGCCAGATACACAATTATTGAAAGAATACGATGTGGTGATAATAGGAGCCGGAGCCACCGGTGCCGGCACTGCCCGCGACTGCGCTCTGCGCGGGCTGCGCACACTGCTCGTGGAGCGCTACGACTTCACTGCCGGAGCCACCGGCCGAAATCACGGCCTGCTGCACAGCGGTGCACGCTATGCCGTGACCGACCGCGAGTCGGCCTCGGAGTGCATAGAAGAGAATATGATATTGAGGCGGATAGCACGGCATTGTGTGGAACCTACCGGTGGCCTTTTTGTCACACTTCCCGAGGACGACCTTGAATATCAGCGCCTTTTCGTGGAGTCATGCCGTGCCGCCGGAATTCCTGCCGAGGCCATCGACCCTGCCGAGGCAAGGCGCATGGAGCCCGCCGTCAACCCCGACATCATAGGAGCTGTGACCGTGCCCGACGGTGCCGTCGATCCGTTTCGCCTCACTACCGCAAATGTTGTAGATGCCCGTATGCACGGAGCTCACGTACTCACCTATCATAGTGTGGAGGAGCTGATCAAGGACAAAAACCGCGTGTGCGGAGTGCGCCTTCGCCAGCAAGGTAGTACTGCCACTTTCGACGTGCGCTCGCGCCTGGTGATCAATGCCGGAGGCATCTGGGGGCATGGCATTGCAGCCATGGCCGGTGCCAACATCAACATGTTCCCGGCCAAAGGGGCGCTCCTTATCTTCGGTCATCGCGTCAACAACGTGGTAATCAACCGATGCCGTAAGCCTGCCGATGCCGATATCCTCGTGCCCGGCGACACCATATCGCTCATAGGCACCACCTCGAGCCGCGTGCCCTACGAAGAGGTCGACAATATGGAAGTGACACAGGATGAGGTGGATGTACTCCTGCGTGAGGGCATCAAGATTGCCCCGGCACTTGCCTACACCCGTATTCTGCGCGCCTACGCAGGTGTGCGCCCGCTTATCGCCGCCGACAACGACCCCTCGGGGCGCAGCATCAGCCGCGGCATCGTGTGCATAGACCACGCCGAGCGCGACGGTATCGAAGGCTTCATCACCATATCGGGCGGTAAACTCATGACTTACCGACTCATGGCCCAGTGGGCCACCGACATGGCTTGCCGCAAGCTCGGCATCGAAGCACGGTGCACCACCGCCGAGCGCTATCTGCCGGGCTCGGAGGATGAGCCGGAGCCGGAGCGACGGCGTTTCCGCAAATCGCACATCATTGAGCTGAGTACCAATCAGCTGGCAGCCCGAGGCCGCCATGGCACTCTTGTGGGTGAAATCAACTACGACTCCGATGCCGACGACTCGCTCGTGTGCGAATGTGAGCAGGTGTCGGTCGGCGAGACGAAGTATGCCATGGAGCGCCTCGAGGTAAATAACCTTGTGAACCTCCGCCGTCGCACCCGCCTCGGCATGGGCACCTGCCAGGGAAATATATGCGCGTGCCGAGCCTCGGCACTGCTTGCAAGAGAGTTCGGCAACGACTTCGCTCTGGCCGATCTTGCATCTTTTATCAATGAGCGCTGGAAGGGAATGCTCCCCGTGGCATGGGGTCAGACACTTGTCGAAGCCAATTTCTCGGCGTGGATTTATCAGGGTGTATGCGGCCTTGAGCCCCGCACCGATCTTCACGAAACAGTCTCCAAGCAATGAAATACGATACAGTGATAATAGGCGGCGGCCTCAGTGGCCTTGTGGCCGGTATAAGGTTGGCGCGGGCACATCGCAAAGTGGCGATAGTCTCCAACGGCCAGAGCGCTCTACACTTCTGCTCAGGCTCTTTCGGGCTGCTTGGCACCGAGGGGCAGGGCACAGATAACCCGCTCGAAGTCATGCGCAAGCTGCCCGCCGAGCATCCTTACTGCAAGGTAGGGCTCGATAATGTGGAGGCTCTTGCCGATGAGGTGCCGCTCTTCTTCGCCGAAGCCGGACTCACACTCAAGGGCTCGTGCCGCCGCAACCACAGCCATCTCACGCCCATAGGCATCTTCAGGCAGGCATGGCTGACGATGGCCGACTACCTTACCTTTGAAGGTGCGGCTCCGGCCTTGAAGGATTGTGTGATAGTAAATTTCAAAGGATACCTCGATTTCTATCCTCGCTATGTGGCCGACGGGCTGCGCAGCGCAGGCATAGGCAGCCGCCGTGCCACAGTCACGGTCGATGCCGTGGAGCGCCTGCGCAAAAGCTCCGGCGAGATGCGTGCAGCCTCTATTGCGCGCCTGCTTCATGGCGAAGCTCTCGAGCAGCTTGCCACCGAGATAAACAAGGTGGCGGGCAGTGCCGATGCCGTGTTTATGCCCGCCGTGGTGGGCTTCGACAGCGAGGAGCACCTGCAGCGCCTGCGCCGCATGGTCACCGTCCCGCTCTATTGCGTGCCGGTCACGCCCATGTCGGTGAGCGGACTGCGGGCTCAGATGCAGCTTCGCCGCCGCTTCGAGCAGCTCGGAGGTACCTACCTGCTTGGCGATATGGCTACCGATGTGGACTTCGGGGCCGACGGAGCTGTGCGCGCCGTGCGTACGTCGTCGCTTGCCGATGACACGCTGCAGTCCGACAGCTTCGTGCTTGCAGGGGGTGGTATTTTCAGCCGCGGTATAGTGGCCTCGCCGCATAAAATCCAAGAACCACTCTTCGGCCTCGATGTGGTGGCTCCTGCCGACCGCGATGCCTGGTTTGCACGTAATTTCTTCGACCGTCAGCCTTATATGGCCTACGGAGTCACAGTCGACACATCGTTTCACCCCGCCCTTGGCGGGAAGCCGGTGCCCAATCTCTATGCCTCAGGAGCTGTGCTCGGCGGCTGCGATGCACTTGCCGAGCAATCGGGCGCGGGTGTTGCTATAATCACCGGCCTTCGTGTGGCCGATATAATCATCAGTCAAGGGTAGCTATGGAGTACCAGGTTCAGAATATTAGCACCAATAATTTCGAGCAGTGCATCAAGTGCACGATATGCACCGTCTACTGTCCGCTCCTGGCGGTCAACCCCGACTATCCGGGCCCGAAGCAGGCCGGTCCCGACGGTGAGAGGTACCGCCTTAAAAATCAAGCATTTTACGATAAAGCCTTAAAGTACTGCCTCAACTGCAAGCGCTGCGAAGTGGCGTGCCCCTCCAATGTGCGCATAGGCGATATTATCCAGAGCGCGCGTCTGCGCTACGACCGCTCTCCTATCAAGCTCCGCGACCGCTTGCTGGCCAATACCGACTTTGTGGGGCGGTTAGCCACCACAGTAGCCCCGGTGACAAACTTCATGCTGCGCCGGCGAGTGGTGAAGAGTGCCATGAGCACAGTGCTTGATATCGACCGGCACAGGCGTATGCCTGCCTACGCTTCGCGCACCTTCGAGGCGCAGTACCGCTCACTGGCGGCGGGGCAGGATGCCTTTAAGCAGCATGTGGCATACTTCCACGGCTGCTATGTGAACTACAACAAGCCCGACCTCGGCCTCGACTTGCTCCGCGTGCTCAATGCCTGCGGCTACGGTGTGCGCCTCCTCGATAAAGAGCGCTGCTGCGGTGTGGCAAAAATTGCCAACCGACTCGCCGACAGCGCCCGCCGCGATGCCGTGCACAATGTGGCCGCTATCAGGCGAGCTACCGCCGACAGCGACATGCCGGTGCTCTTCACGGGGTCGACCTGTGTGTTTACCATGCGCGACGAATATCCTCACGTGCTTGGTGTGGATAATGCCGACATCCGCAGCAAACTCTTGCTGGCCACTCTTTGGCTTTCCGGGAAAGTGGAGCGCGGCGAGATTAAACTCGTTTTTCACCAGGACTACCGCAAGCGCATCACCTATCACACTGCGTGCCATATCCAGAAACTCGGATGGGCGATTTACTCGATAAATCTGTTGAAGCTGATTCCGGGTGTCGATTTCGTACCGCTCGAGTCGCAGTGCTGCGGTATCGCCGGCACCTATGGCTTCAAAAAAGAGAACTACGATACCGCCCAGGCCATAGGCAGCGAGCTCTTCGCCAAGCTCAGGCGCATAGCCCCCGACGTGGTGGCCTGCGACTGCGAGACCTGCAAGTGGCAGATAGAGATGAGCACCGGTCTGACCGTAGAAAATCCTATCAGTATTATCGCAGAAGCGCTCGACTACGAAGCCACTGCACGAGCAAACTCCATTCATCAACCATAAATCATATCTTTATATCGTGGCAAACGAAAATATTTTCGCCGGGTGGGATGCCACCACGGTAAAGCGCTATAAAAGCTGGCAGTTGCGTACTATCATCGTCACGATGGTAGGCTACGCCATCTACTACTTTGTGCGCAAGAATTTCTCCATCGCCATGCCCGGCCTCACGGCGCAGTACGGCATATCGAACACCAGCTTCGGCATCGTCATCGGCATAGGCTCGCTCATCTACGGCCTCTCGCGCTTCATCAACGGCTTCGTGGTGGACCGCTTCAGCTCTCGCCTGATCATGGCTTTGGGCCTGCTGCTGTGTGCGGCGTCGAACTTCGCTTTCGGCTTCGGAGTGAACATCAGCGCCTGGCTCACCGGAGTCGATGCAGGCCCCGATTTCATCAATATGCTCGTGCTGGTGATGGCTGTGACGATAGTGCTCAATCAGCTCTTTCAGGGCGTGGGCTACCCGCCGTGCGCACGCCTGCTGCCTTCGTGGATTCACCCCTCGGAGCTGGCCACCAAGATGTCGATATGGAACACCTCGCACTCGATAGGCGCCGCGCTTGCTGTGGTTGTGTGCGGCTACATAATGGGTACGATGGGGCAGGATCTCAGCTCCGACCAATCGGTGATACGGACTGTGGCCGAGAACCTCCGGCTTAACCCTGAGAATGCCGACGACCTCGCCACTATCCTCGGCTATGCCCGCCACTGGGATGCCTGGCGCTGGTGCTTCTGGCTGCCGGCTTGCCTTGCCGTGCTTGGTGCCGTGTGGCTGTATATAGGTCTGCGCGATGATCCGCGTTCAGTGGGGCTCCCCGAGCTTCCGGGCACAACCACGGGGTGCGATGCTGCCTCGCCCGCATCCGACCCCAAGCGTGGAAAGTTCCTCAAGGTGATGGTGTGGACCAACCGCTGGATATGGACTCTCTGCATCGCCAACGTATTTGTGTACGTGATGCGCATGGGCATCCTCGACTGGGGCCCAAAGTTTCTCACCGAAGCGCGCAACATGAGCATCGAGGATGCCGCCTGGTCGGTGGGCCTTTTCGAGATTTTCGCCATTGTAGGCACTGTGTGCTCAGGATGGGCTACCGATCATATTTTCAAGGGTAAGGCTCACCGCATGTGCCTGGTGTGCATGATAGGAGCATCGCTCTTCATGGGCATATTCATCCTCTGCCCGCAATTGCCCGTGGTGCTGTCAATCATCATTCTGGCTATGGCGGGTTTCTTCATCTACGGTCCTCAGGCTCTCATCGGCATAGCCTCGGCTAACCAGGCCACAAAAGAGGCATCGGCGACAGCCAATGGCCTGGCCGGTATCTTCGGCTACGTGGGTTCGTTTCTTTCGGCCATAGGCATAGGCATCGTGGCCGACCACTGGGGCTGGGATATGGTGTTCTACATCATCGTTGGTGTGGGCGTGCTCGGTGCCATCACTTTCGTGACGATGTGGAGCGCGCCCCGCGACGGCTATCCCCGCAGCAACGCTTTCTATGAATCTCAGAAATCTCAAAAGCAATGATAGAGGAAAAAGGAAAATATATATCGCCTCTGAGCCGTGAAGAGCTCGAGGCGGCTTTGGCTAAAATACGCCATGTGGCTCTCGACATGGACGGCACCATATATCTCGGTGCAACGCTGTTTCCCTTTACCAAGGATTTCCTTGCCGGGCTCACCCGGAAGGGTATCAGTTATTCTTTCCTTACCAACAACCCCACCCGCAGCCGCGCCGACTACCTCGCCAAGCTCGCCGGGCTTGGCATCGAGGCCACGCCCGAGCAGGTCTATACCACCGCTGTAGCAACCATCGACTATCTCAAGGCGCATTGCCCCGATGTGCGCCGCCTCTACGTGCTCGGCACTCCGAGCATGGAGCGGGAGTTTGAGGAGGCGGGCTACACCCTCACGTCAACCGATGCCTCCGGGCTCCCCGATGCTCTCGTGGTGGCTTTCGACACCACCCTCACTTACGATAAACTGTGCCGGGCGGCCTACCTCGCCTCGCAGGGTGTGCCCTACATAGCCACCAATCCCGACCGCGTATGTCCCACCGATCTGCCTACAGTGCTGGTGGACTGCGGCTCGATATGCAAGGCAATAGAGCACGCCACCGGCCGGCAGCCCGACATAGTGATAGGCAAGCCAAACCCCGACATGCTCGCGGGCATACGCTACCGGCTCGGGCTCGATGCCGACTGCATAGCCATGTGCGGCGACCGCATATACACCGACGTGGCCATGGCATGGGCTGCCGGAGCTTTCGGCGTGCTCGTGCTCTCCGGCGAGACCACGCTCGACACTGCTCTCGGTGCTGACCGCGTGCCCGACCTCATTGCGCGCGATGTGGCCGTGTTCGGCGATATGCTCGGCGGCAAATTATGATGGGTAAATTTCGGTGAGCCCCGAAAAATTGCTATTTTTGCAATAAAATTTTACAGACAATGACAAAAGGCATAGCTGTGCTTGGCGCCACAGGCTCTATCGGCCGCCAGGCTCTCGACATAATTGGTTCACACCCCGAGCGATACCGTGCAGTTGTACTTGCTGCCGGAAAGCGCATCGACGAGCTCATTGAGCTCGCCCGCAAGCATCGCCCCCTGCTGGCGGTAATCGCCGATGAGACTTTGCTCCCGAAGCTCACCGAGGCCCTTGTCCCCCTTGGCATAGCCACGGCGGCAGGTGCCGAAGCGCTGGCGCAGTGTGTCGATATGCCGGAAGTCGACATGGTGCTCACCGCCACTGTAGGCTACAGCGGCCTCGAGCCCACCGTGCGTGCCATCCGCGCGCATAAAGACATTGCCCTTGCAAATAAGGAGACCCTCGTGGTGGCCGGTGAGCTCGTGAACCGCCTCCTGGCCGAAAGCGGCACGCACATCTACCCGGTGGACTCCGAGCACTCGGCCATAGCGCAGTGCCTGCAAGGCGAGGACCCGGCATCGGTGGAGCGCCTGCTCATCACGGCCTCGGGCGGCCCCTTCCGCACATGGGAGCCCGAGCGCATAGCTACTGCGACAGCTGCCGATGCCCTCCGTCATCCCAACTGGAGCATGGGGGCTAAAATCACAATCGACTCGGCATCGATGCTCAACAAAGCATTCGAGATTATCGAGGCGCACCACCTCTTCGGCATAGCTCCCGACCGCATCGAGGCTGTGGTGCACCCGCAGAGCATAGTGCACTCCATGGTGCAGTTTACCGACGGCGCTGTCAAAGCCCAGCTCGGGGTGCCCGACATGCACTTGCCGATAGCCTATGCCCTCGGCGAGAACAGCCGCCTCATGGCAGCCAGCAAGCACCTCAGCCTTGCCGACTATGCAAGCCTTACATTCGAGCGCCCCGACACCGATCGCTTCCCCTGCCTTAAGCTTGCGCACCACTGCCTTGCTAAGGGCGGTACGGCTGCTTGCACCGTAAACGCGGCAAACGAAATCGCCGTGGCAGCTTTCCTTGCGGGGCACATAGCGTTCGGCGACATCTACCGCATCATTGCCGACACACTCGAGGCCACCACATTTGTGGCAAGCCCGGCATACAGCGACTATGTGGATGTCAATGCCGAAGCCCGCTCGCGAGCCTGCGGCATGATAGGAAAGCTCTGAGGGCTACTGCTGTGCAAAGAGAAGCATGACAGTGCAGATGATGCTCGCCCCTATCCAAATGCCGAAGCCGGCCCACTTGTAGGGCTTGTAGACGCTGTTGAAGCGCTCGCGGTCGGTCTTGCGGTAGGGCCATGCTTTTACTGCACCGATGATAATCAGCACCAAGAAAATCGCCGAACCGGCTATGTCGATGCCTATTGCAAAGTTTATCATACTTCTAAGTATTTTACAATAGAACAGCCGGGACCGGCTGTGGGTTCTATTCCTCGCCGAAGGATTTGAGGCGCGAGATCATCTCATCGTTTGTGCGCTGAGCCTTGATGTAGATCACGCAAATCACGCACAAGCCCGTTGCGAGCCCTATCACCGATGTGATGCCGCACACTAAGGCAAACGACTCGTCGGGGATGTAATTGACTGCGTGGCGCATGTACTCGTAAGTGAACCACAGCACCCATGGCAGCATCACGGTGGTGGAGATGATAGTCTGGTTGCGGCGCTCCTTCTTCTGCCGGATGAGTTTTTGGCACAGCCCCACGATGGTCTCCTCCTGAATCCATTTTTTCGATATCGCCATAGTGCGCAAGTCGAGCACGGTATCAACGGATGCAGCCAGGAAGAATGTTACAGCCAGCCAGATACTTATGCCGGTGTAGTGCCACAGAGCGAGAAAGACGATCGTGAGCACCGGGACCAGGATAAATTCTACTACAACAAACTGATTGAGCCACGTGCTTTTTACCCTCATGGCTTGCCTGAGTGCGCTGTCGGGGATAAGGGATGCCGGGCTAAGGTTATTTCTCAACGCCTCCATGCCGGAGCGGAGGTCTGAAAGAGTGTCGGGTGTATTTTTATCGCTATTGCTCATCGTTCATTTTTTTAAGTTTATCCTTGATTCTGAGGAGTCGCACCCCTACATTCTTGGCTTGCAGCCCAATGATGGCGCCAATCTCGTCGTACGACATATCTTCGAGCCACAGCAGTATCAAGGCGCGGTCCAGATAGTCGAGGCGGCACAGCCTGTGGTGGAGATGGCGTATCTGTGCTCCGGCCTCGGCTGAGGCAAGGGGTGGGATGAAGCTCTCGCCGACAGTGTCAATCTTCTTTTTGCGCTTCGAGGATATGCACGTGTTGATAGTGATACGCGTGACCCAAGTGCGCAGACTGCTCTCGCCGCGAAAGCGGTCGAGGCCGGTCCAGATATTGATCAGCGTCTCCTGCATAAGATCCTTTGCATCGGCTTCGGTCTGCGAGTACATGTAGCAGATGGAGTAGATAGTCTGCTCATATTCACGCACCAAACGTGTAAATGCTTTTTCTGATTTTTCCATTTAGGTAATGTTACACCCATTAGACGCGGTTGCCCCACAAAAAGCTACAGCACTCCTCGCTTTTTTTCGCAGGGCGGGGGAGTACTACGCTAAGCCCCGCTGTTGCCCTCCTGTGTGAAAGCGTCAATTCTGATTTTCTCGCCGAGAAAATGGGGTTGCTTGCCAAACCACAGGTCGAGCATCATCTTGTCGCGGGCAAGCCATTCCCGCAGAGCGAGGCGTGTGCGTACCCGGCGGCCGGCTCTGACCGGCGCTGCAATGGCCTGCGCATTGATGCCTGCCGCATCGGCAAGATATAAGGCTCTCGAGCAGTGGTCGGCCTGCGAGATGATTGTGAGCGTGTCGCATCCAAAGACTTCTTTGGCCCTGACAATGGAATCGAGGGTGCGGAATCCGGCGAAATCGAGGATAATTCTATTTTGGGGAACTCCGCGTGCTACGAGCGAATCGCGCATGGCCGTGGGCTCGTCGTAGCTCTTTGTGTGATTGTCGCCACTGGCAAGGATGTAGTCGATTTTGCCTGCGTGATATAGCTCTGAGGCTATCGCTATCCGAGTGGTAAAATAGGTGTTGGGGCGTCCGTACCTGTTAAGGGGATTTGTGCCGAGCAATAAGGCAACCCGGTTGTGCGGGATGGAGTCGACGTGAGTGTATATTTTACCCCCGGAGGCTGACTCAACTTTCAGATTGACCGCCAAGGTGAAGACCGACAGCAGTACCGGCATAGCCGCGAGGCTCAGCAGTATTTTCTTATGAAGTTTCTTCATTCGGCTATTTTGATTGTGCTGTTTATTTCCTTGAGGTGAGCGATGAACGCGTCGCGGTCCTTGGGCGATATTTCGAGCGGCATGTAGCTTTTCAGAATTTTCCTGTCGGAGAATTTTATGGCGATTCGTTTTGTAGATAGTGCCGATGCCGAAAGGAAACTGTTGTTTTTTTTTACCTCCGAGATTTTATCTATCGGGAACCACTCCCATCGGTAGAGTGGGGTGCGTATACCGAGCCGGCGGTCGCGTATCTGATATTTTACGCTGGCAAACATCACTACTTCAAGGATGCCGAGCAATGCGGCCACGATAATTCCCACGATGAAAATCTCGCCGTCGATAATCGGGCCGATAAAGGCGAATGATACTGTGAATACTATCACTGCCGATATCCACCAGTCGATCTTGGATTTGTATATTCTTGTCATGGTCGTGCGGTTTCTTTGTCGTTGAGCCAAAAGTCGAGGATGGATTTGAGGTCGGAAAGCATCAGCGGGAAGTTGTAGCTGATTTTCCGCTCCAGACGTTTTGACACTTGTTCAACCGCTTGAATCAGGTAGGTGGCAAATGTATGCTTTTGTGCTTGAACCGTCAATTGGCTGAACTCTTTTTCAAAAACTATCGCTACGCGTGCAGTGCCGGTGTCGGTGCGGAACGGGCCGTATGTGAAGCGGTTTCTCAGGTAGTATCCGTTGTCGTCGATTTCTTTTTCAGAATAGCGTTCGAGAAGTTTCGGATAAAAGTCTTTTTTCTTTAGCTTCAGTGATTCGTCGGCAATGATGTAGTTGGTCTTGCAGTGGTCGTTGTCGTAGAAGCTGAAAGAGATGTTGATGATGATAGTGTCGATGTCGGTGCCATATAGTTCTGGGCGCATTGCGCGGTTGAGTTCCGGGATGAGCCGGGTCTCGATGCTGTTAATCAGTGGCTTCGACGATTCGTAGCAATTGGCAAGTCCACGGACTATGCGTATGGGATTCTTGGGTATCCAGTTGCGCTGGCTGCGGAGCTGAGTATCCTGTACTTGGCAGGGGTGATCGGGCAGGCGAATAGGCTCAGCCAAAGGCTCATCGGAGCTTCCGTGCCAAAACGACAATTCATAGTCGATGGCGAAGCCATCTTTGCGCTTCGACCATACGGCGTCGAAATATCGTGGCTTGGCATAGCGGTTGATGAAGTAGGTCGAGGGATTGCCGTTGAAATATACTCCTCGGATAGCTTCCAGCGGTTCATGCTCACCCCAACCGACGATGGCAAGGGCTTCGCAAATCCTTACGGCCGCGTTCCATTCACGGGCATTTCGGTACTGCGAGTGCTTCAGAAACGCGGAGTACAACTGCCGGCGCAGCTCGTCCTTATCTTGTCGGTACGACAGATATTCGCGCAGCTCCGCAAGGTCGGCTATTTCAAAAATTACATCTATCATCGCATCGGGTCTCTATTTCTTTATCTTGAGAACGGGTGCTACGGTCTCGGGGGCGTCGGCCGGTAAAAATACCTTCAGGCCTTCGGCATCCCTGATGTGTTTTACTTTTCCATATCCGAGCAACTCCACGCTGCGTATTTTCTTCATGTTCGCGTTGCCCTTGGCAAGGGATTTTATTGTCAAGGTGTTGTCGGCAGGCCAATCGAGAGCTATGGCATAGAGGTACTTCGGAGTCTGAGTAAACCTGATTTCCTGAGACCCGGCATTGAGATATGCGCCTTCGTTGAACCCCTGTGCGTTGATCGCGATGTCGGAGTCAGCTATGGGTCCTTCACCGAATTTTATCCACGGACGAGTGCCATAGATGCCTTCTCCGTTTATTTTCATCCATTGGCCTATTTGCCTGATTATTTTTTCTTCCTTTTCATCAAATGTGCCGTCGGAGCGAAGCGGAACGTTGAGCAGGAGATTGCCGTTCTTGCTCACCACGTCGGCCAGGAGGCGGATTACCTGTATTGAGGATTTGTATCGGTCGGCCTTATATGTGCCTGTGTTGTAGTGCCAATCGCCGATGCAGGTGCATGTCTGCCAGGGTTTTTCGGCGATGACGTTTGGTGCACCTCTTTCCACATCCCACACAAGGGCGTTCTTTTGATCGTCGGTAAGAATCTTGCCAAACATCACTGCCGAGAACTCCGGTTTAGTGGCGATGTTGTGGTTGTAGAAATGAGCGGCTATCTTGAGACCGGCGTCACTGATTGGATAGAACGGAACACCGGTGACATCGAAATACAGCAAGTCGGGGTTATAGCGGTTGATTACATCGAGAGTTCGGTCGTAGAAATTCGTGCAAAACTCCGCCGATGGAGTCGCGGCACCGTTGCCCCAAGCCCATTGCTGATGGATCATGCCGTCGGCCCATGAGCCCCGGCTCGCGGGGTGGTTCTGAGCGTAAAGGTTCTGGGGGTCGAGGCCGTCCCACCATTTTCCCTTGCCGTCGGCTTTTGTCAGCAGGCCGTCGTAAGGCACACCCATTTTCGGCCCTTCCCTGTCGTATCTTCGCGCCGGCTCATACCAAATCCACGCATGGTCGGCATGAAGGCTTACACCAAATTTCATGTCGTGCTTTCGGCAGGCCTCCGCCCATTCGGAGAGGATGTCTCTCTTCGGTCCGATATTCATGGAATTCCATTCCTGATATTTGCTGTCCCAAAGGTCGAAGTTGTCGTGGTGGTTGCCAAGCACGAAGAAGTAGCGGGCTCCAAGTTCTTTGTATAATCCCACCAGATAGTCGGGATTCCATTTCTCAGCCTTGAAAAGAGGCAGCACGTCCTTGAAACCGAACTCAGAAGGGTGCCCGTAGTTGTCGACGTGATGCTTGTACTGGGTAGAGCCTTCCATATAGAGCGAGCGGGCCATCCAGTCGCCGGATCCTTCCACACATTGCGGGCCCCAGTGTGCCCACATCCCGAATTTTGCATCCCTGAACCATTCGGGCACTTCATACTGCGACAGCGATTGCCAGTCGGCATCAAATTTGCCGGTCATCATCGGCTCATTCTCTTCCGATACACGGATAATATCTTGTTGCGACATCGCTGCAAATGGAAGCATTAATGTCAGTAGTGATGCTATTAGTCTCATAGTTGAGTATTTAAGGTGTGAAAGTCGTTGAAGGTATGCGTGCTTAATCGTTCTGTTTAATAAACATGGCAGATCCAGCATGGGGCGCAGTGAAAGCGAGAGTGTCGGCATGACACACGGCATAGGCTGTGGAGTCGTTGAGCAGACGCAACATATCCTGCTCCACAATCATATTGTCGCAAGCCATCTCGGTGACGAGCATGTTTTTGAAGCGGATGGTGTCGTTGGCGATTTCAAATTCTCCGTTAATCATGTTGCAGTCCGTGGATAGGCTGAATGTCTTGTCCGGCTCATTGAAGGTCAACTTATAATTTGATGAAGCGTCGAATTGCGTCGACTCGCAGTCGATGCGATAAGAATCAAGACGCCAGTCTGCATGCAGGCCGTTAATGCTTTCTCCGTTGTCGGTCGATTTATTGGTGGATGTACAGGCCCCGAGAATAATCGACGCCATAATCATCAAAAATAGGATTTTCTTCATATACAGGATGATTAAAGTATTAACATAGTTCAATCTTTTGAATTGGCGTCGGCAAGTTGTCGAGCTCGACGGCCGAATATGACAGATGCGGCAGATGCAGTGGCTACGCACGACAGCGGTGCAAGCGAATTGAAAAAGCATCGAAGCACGACCGTATAAATGCCGCTACGGCTATTGCTGCAAATACATATTGCATTATTCGATAAAAACGGATTAGTCTCATACAGCGGAGTTTGGGGCAGGGTAGTGTAAAGATGGCTTTTCATACTGCCGTCAGTTTTCAAGTGCAAAGATAGTAGATTTATTCAAGACAATCGAGCTTATAAGTAAGTCTTAAAAATTAATTACGCATAATGAACCTTAGTAAGTCGAGAGGTGATTTATATACTCCGGTGCGACTTTCGGCCGCTTTCTTTCCTCGTATGATATAAATTAATTTTTGCGACTTACTTAATATTGTGTTTTGAACCGGTGCTTCCAAAATGTTGTTGGTTATTATAATACTATATTAGTTTGGATTTAAGAATGGATATAAAAGATAATGCCGTATGCCGTATCCTCGGCATACGATTTCCTCTCATTCAGGCTCCGATGAATTGGATCAACAATGCCGCTATGGTTGCGGCGGTGTCGAATGCCGGTGGACTCGGCGTGCTTGGCCCCAATGCGGGGCCGAAGGAGATTGACGGGCGAAGGGTGCCGACAGAGGAGCGTATAGGCTTAGAGCTGGCGCGTGTTCGGCAGTTGACTTCCGCTCCGGCGGGTATCAATATTTTTTCGGCTCACGATGATGCTACACGTGCCTACGCCATGAAGTCGATTGCCGCGGCGAAGGCTAATGGTGTGAATGTCTATTGCGTGGTGGGTACGTTTGACGAGCTTATCTACAAGGCGATAAAAGAAGCCGGAGGCATTATCGTGCACCGCGAGCTCACACCCACCGCCGAATCGGCACGTGTGGCAGAGGAGAATGGCGCCGATATCGTGGTGGCTACGGGCATCGACGAGGGCGGTATGATTCCGTCGGGCTGCATGGGTACGTTTACGGTGGTGCCTACGATTGTCGATGCTGTGAAATCGGTGCCTGTGATGGCCGCCGGTGGCATCAACGATGTGAGGGGTGTGCGTGCGGCTTTTGCCCTTGGCGCACAGGGTGTGTATGTCGGTACGCGCTTCATCGCTTCCACAGAGTGCCCGGCAGCGCAGTGTGTAAAGTATATGATTGTAGCCGGTAGTGGTGAGAATCTTCTTGCCGTGACTCCCAACGAGAGGTCGATGCCAACTCCTGCCGCCGTCGACTACCACCGCCGCCTGCTGTCGGGCGAGTCGGTCGAAGCTATCCATAAGGAGATTATGGCTAAGGGTGGTCTTGGCCCGGCTATGCTGCATGGCGATGTGACCGCAGGCATTGTGAGCGTCAACACGGGTATCTCCGCCATCCGCTCAATAAAGACGGTGGCCGAAATCGTGGATGAGCTTATGGCTGATTTCCTATAGCATGAACCGCTAAGGTTTATATTGGACGCAAGTTGCCGGAATCTTCGATGGTTCCGGCAACTTGCTTTAAGCAGGGGTAGCTTTCTTAGCTATCTTAGCTTATTTAATCAGACTCTTAGAACGGGTATCCGATGGCGAGGTGGAATGCGAGTGATTTGCCGAATGAGGGCATGTTGTAGTAGCCGCCGTGGCCGGTGTTGTAGGGGGCGTGTATGCCAATGCCGAGGTCGCCTCTGATCACGAGCATACTGATGTCGAGGCGGAGGCCCACGCCCGTGCCGAGTGCGATGTCGCGGAGGAAGGATGAGGCTTTGAGTGTGCCGCCGGGTCGCATCGGGTCGTCTTTAAGAAGCCACACGTTGCCGGCGTCGATGAATGCGGCGCCATGTAGCGGGCCGAAGATGGGGAAGCGGTACTCGATGTTTGCCTCAAACTTGAATGTACCCGTTCGGTCGAAATTCTCTTCGGGGGTTCCTTCGGGGGCTTTGTAGCTGCCCGGGCCTATGGAGCGGACTGTGAAGGCACGCACGGAGTTGGCACCGCCCACATAGAACTGCTCGGAGTAGGGCACTTGCGAAGAGTTGCCATAGGCGTGTGCGGCTCCGACTGCCACGCGGCTTACTATCCAGTTGTCGCCTCGGCCCACGCGACGGCCATACACGAGTTGGGTCTGGCCTTTGACGAACTGTGAGAATGGCGTGCCGAAGAGCTCCTTTTCTCCTTTCTTCCCGCAGGCACGGTATATGCCCCAGAAGATATTACCGGCTTCCTGGATGGTGAATTGCCAGTTGAGGGTGTTGCGGCTGTCGAATGTGCGGTCGTAGACGTAGGAGTAGATCATCTGAGGGATGAACTGGCTCTTGAAGCTCTGTGCCACGGCGGGGTTCGCCTCCATGATAGAGTCGAAGTCGGCGGTGGTGTGCATGAGGTTGGTGTAGGTGAGCTTGAAGAGTGTGAGAGTATTCTGCACATGACGTCGGACGCGCCAGTCGTAGTTGACGGATGCGTTGAACTGCGCCATCTTGAAGTAATGCGGGCGGTTGAGGAGGTCGGCATTGAGCTGGAAGCGGGTCCAGTTGAGCTGAAAACGGCTTCGCGGGATGAACTTCGGAGCGAGCAGTCGCGGGAAAGCGAGCGAGCCGGTGATGCCTACTTCGTAGGAGTTGAATGCGGAGCGTCGGCCGCTGCCGGTCTGCCACTCGTAGGTGCCGGTGAGCTTGACAGAGAGCTGTTCGCCACCGCCGAAGAGGTTTTTGTTGGTCACGCCGAAGGTGAGGCCGGGGCCTATATAGCTGTTTGACTTCGATGAGGCGTTGACTTCGAGCGAGGTCTCCAGCGGAGAGTCGAATTTGCAGTATATATCGACGTTGAGCCTGTGCGCTGCCATGTCGGCGGTGTCGGGCACGGCCTCTATATTGATGGTGTTGAATATGCCGAGGCGCGAGAGATTTGTCTGGGTGCGGTCCATATTGCGAACGGAGAATGTGCGCCCGGGCCTGAATGATATGCACTCGGCAATGGAGTTGCGACGCAGGCGCGAGGGTTGCATCTGTATGAGCGTGGCCCGTGGTAGCGCTATGGTGTCGGGTGTGCCTCCGCCCTGGTTGCGGTCGACGTGCACTGTGACCTTCCCTGTGGTGTAGGGTGCGATGGCAAATGCGGGGATGTTCGATGCGAGCATCATCTTAAGGGCGATGTGGCCGGGGCGGGCTACGCTGTCGGCAAGATACTCGATGAACTCGGGGCGGAAGAAGTAGTAGCCTCGGTTGCGGAGCTTGTTGGTGATGCGTGTGCGCGCCGTGGCGAGCGAGTCGGTGCTGTATCGCGGCGAGCGGGCTGTGAGGTAGGTGTCGGTGCGGGCGAGCGAGTCGACCAGATGCCCGAGCCGGGTGGTGTCGGGGAGGAGCATCACGGTGTCGATGGGGTAGGCTTTGCCGGGGTCTACGGAGTAGAGAATTTTTGCCTTCTTGCGGTTTTTGCCCTGCACGAGTTCGTAGGTGGCGGTGCCGCGGAAGTAACCGTTGTTGTCGAGGATTTGCTCAATCATGTGCGTGCGCACTTCCGGCCGCACGTCGGATACGAGGACTGGCTCCTCCACGAGTTTTTCATATAGCCAGTGGCGTAGGCCTTTGGGCGGATTGGGCCAGTTGTTGTAGACCCACAGCCCCAGGGGGAAGGGGTAGCGCCATCCGATGAGCTTGATATAGTTGTTGGGCGCCACATCTACGGCGCTCTTTATCTGCGAGCTGATTGCGGGGGCTATCTTCTGGCTGTCGGCAGGGGCTATCTGCACCTTCTTTACGCCGGTGTAGAGGATTTCGTCGTCGGGAATGCGCCTTGTGGTGGAGCACGAGGAGAATATGGCGACGGAGATGGCAGCGGCAATAACCGCTACTGCGAGTATGCGGAGTCTTGCTTTCATTTGCTTTCGTTTTCGGGGGTTGATGAAGAGTCGGCAGCCTGTGCGGCCTCGGCTTTTGATTTGCGCTCTTCGCGGCGGCGGACCACCGACGGCGGCAGGAACATGTCGCCGAGTCGGCTGAGTTTACGGCGGTACACGAAGCCGACGCCGGTCTGGGTGATTTCGCCCTCGAGGATGCTTTCGTAGCCGGTGTGGCGGAAGAGGCGCACGTACATGGTGCGCTGGGTGTTGAGGAAGTACTCGAAGGAGATGTCGTTGATGAGGTTCTGCGAGAAGTTCTCGTCGGCATCGGCGTCGGTGCTGTAGTTGCCCCCCACCACGATTTTGAAGCGGTCGTTGAAGAGCGACTTCGACACCTGGTAGGAGTAGCGCATGGTCGATGAGGTGCTGCCATTGACGGTGCGGTCGTACTGGTCTATACCGAATGAGAGGTCTATGCCCTTGATATTGTTGGCGGCCCAGGAGTTGACCTGCGATTCGAGGAAAGAGAACAGCGGATTTCCCGACAGCGATGCGTTGCCTTTTGTGCCGGGTCCGGTGTAGGTGTTGTAGAGGAGCATGTTCATGGCCTGGTTGGCACGCTGCTCGGGCGACATCGACTCGAGCTCGTTGGCCACGGTCATGTCGTCGTTAGTGCTCAGGTCGAAAGCCACGTTCATGCGGTTGAGAGTGCCGGTCACGCTCAGGAGCACGTTGAAGTTGACGAGGCGTGAGTTCTGTCCGCTTTGTGTCACGTTGGCCTTGAGCACATCGGTGGCGTGGACGTTGAGCGTTGGGTTCATCATATCGCCTGTAAAGGCCACGTAGCTGCCGTCGTCGAAAGTGAAGTACTTCTCCGACATGAAAGGCGGGGTGTAGCGCACGAAGCCCTTGTCGATGTTGAGTCGACCTGTCAGGCGCCCGGCATCGAGGGGAGTCATGGCGTAGGTGAGAGTGCCGTTGCTCTGCAGTTGCACGCGGTTTTTGCCGTCGGCCGAGAGATCGACGTTGAGGATGGAGCCGTCTTCAATGTTGAGCTTGGCATCGAGGAAGAGTGCCATGCCGCTGCGCGTGAGGCTGTCGGCCTCTGCCACAGCCACGGAGTCGGTGAAGTTGACGAACTTCACCATCTCGGAGTTGGAGCGGTTGGCTATGGTGTTGGTGGCATCGGGTATTACGTAAGTCACGTTAGTGCCAGAAAGGATAGATAGGTCGGCATCGACGTTGAGGAGCTGCATACTGCCGTGAGCGTTGGCATCGAGCGAGATGTATGCCTTGCCGAATATATCGGCCCCCTTGCGGGCTCGGTCGGTGTTGACGAGCATCATGTTTCTGGCCTTAAGACCGAGGTTCAGGCGAGCGTTTGCCATGTCGGAGATGTCGACGGTGCCGTCGACGTACAGCGGATTGTCGTTGCAACCTCGGATTGCGAATTTATCGAAGTGCACCACATTGTCGCGAACCTCGATAGAGTCGGTGCTGAAAGTATATGGCTGGCCGGTGAGGGCGAGACTTACGGCGGTGGAGTCGAAGTCGATCCAACCGTTGATTTCGGGCTTGGCATCGCTGCCCGAGATTTTCATCTTGCCGTTGAGCATACCACGCACGGTGCCTGTGCCGGGTGGCAGGAAGGGGTTGACTGTGGCAAGCGGGAAGTGAATCATCGCGAAGTCGAGGTCGAGCGGCGAAGTGCGTGTGCTGTCGTTCAGGGCTCCCGACAGTGTCATGGTCTTGAAGCCGTCGACGTACAGGTCGGCGTTGGCGTTGATAGAGCCGGAGGGAGTTGCGGCGGCATCGAATACGACCTTGAAATCGGCCACTTTCTGCTTGCCGTAGATGAAGTTGGTGATGCCGGCCGAGCCCTGTCCCACGAAGAGATTGTCGTGGCGGTTGATGCGCATGTCGGCACTTACGTCGCCTTTCATTGGCGGCGCGAAGGGGTTGAGCGAAATCCAGTCGGAGATGTGGATGTCGGAGAGTTGCACGATGAGATCTTCCTGTCCGGCGTGGTGTGTGCTTGTGCTGTCGGCGGCAGCCTCATCGGTGTATATTGCCAGGGAGCTGTCGTCGCCTTTCATGTGGAGGTTGGCGTCGATGTGGCTGTCGGGCACTCGGTAGCTTATGAAGTTGTCGGGGTTGACGGTCCATTTCTGATAGCCGATGACGGGCTTGAAGGGATCAATGGAAACTGTGAGGGTGGAGTCGGCATGAGAGGCGAGTGCCCGGAGGCCGAACTCGAAGCCGGTCTTGCCGGCGAGATTTTCCTGATGGAGGCCGAGGCGAGCCTGATTGCCTTCAACAAATCCTTTGACAACAAGGTCGTGCCACTGGTCGAGGTTGCCCGGGCGGTTCTGCACGCCGGCGCTGAAGTGCAGGTGCTCGCCGTGCTGCTTCGCTCCGATGAAGATTGAATCAAGGCGCATCGAACCTGTGGTGAAGCGAATTACGCGCCCGTCGATGGCGAGTATGCTGTCGTTGTCGGCGCTGAGGTTGAAGCTCTTCACGGCCATTTTCGATGGGGCAAGGATGTCGTTGACGAGGTTGGAGTTGCCGCCGTTTATGTGTAGTGCGAATGGTGGCAGTTGGCGCCCGATTGTATCGACATCGATAGAGTAGAGTGCCAGCTGCTCGGATAGCACGCTGCCTGCACGGCCGAAGCCCGCAGCAAGACTGTCGATGCCGCATGGCGAGCTGAAAGTGGCGGAGAGGTCGCGGTTGACAACGCTGAGGTTTGTGGCGCTGTCGGAGGCGTTGAGGTGTGCGTCGATGTCCGACAGGCCGATGGTGCCGCTTATGCGTGCGAAGTAAAGGTCGTCGACGATGAGGTGTGCGTTGATGTCGTTTTTGCCGGGGCCAATTGTGGCATCGGCAGTTGCGCTCATTTCAATCGACGACGGGTCGGCCGCAAACCGGAGGGCGTAGAGGTCGATATGCCTGCCGTCGACTTTCGCTGTCCATGTGTAGGTGTCGCCGTCGAGATTACCCCAGGCGTCAAGGCTGATGTCGGCATTGGGGTCGGCTGAGTTAAGCGCTACCGAGGCCTGACCGTCGGCAAGGTTGGCGTGGAGCGTAATATCGCGATATGTGACACCGGCATACTGAGCCTTGTCGATGGCGGCATCGGCTTCTATGGCGGTGCTTTTTTTGAAGGGATCGTAGCCGTGCCCCTTGGCGTTGACCGATGCGGTGACAGCACCCACGCCGAGCGAGGGCATGAATGCCTGCACGGGGAAGTCTTTTGTGGCCACGGTTGCCTGATAGCTCTCGTGCGATGCGTTCCAGCGGCCGTTCAGGCGGATGTCTCCGCTTGATGTGGCCGCACGCAGGCGCCCGTCGACCGTGCCGCCCGTCATGGCCACACTGCCGTTGAGGCTCATCGGCGGCACATTGAGGCTGCGTGCCGTGGCCGGGTCGAGAAGTTTGTTCTTGATGGCGTTTACGTTGATGATATTGCCTTTGAGGTCGACTTTGCCGGCGAGTCGATCGGCTTGCATCATATTGTCGATGTAGCCCGAGGCGGTGAGGTTTACGCACCTGTTGAGGCGCAGCGAGAGCTCGGCGATGTCGAGGTGCCCGGTGGTGCCCTGAACGTCGGCATCGAGAAGGATGTCGTCGGCCGACGGAATGGCAGAGAGGTACGGGCGCCCGATGGGGAACATCATGGCGAGGTCGGCGGGAGCGAATGAACCGTCGAGCCTCAAGGCCAGGGGCAGGGTAGGGTCTGAGGCCATGTCGCCCATGCCGAGGAGACCGCTGAAAGCCGCGGAGGTTCCTTCGCGGGTGTTGAGAGTCATGTCGCTGAGTTGCAAGCCGATGGAGTCGATAGCGAGAGTGCCGTCGACGCTCAGTGCCACACCGCAGCGCTCGGTGCCGCGGAGACTCAGCGGGAGCTTGATATTTTGGGCGCAGTTGTAGAAGTGGCTTACGCGCAGGTCGAGACTGTCCACCTCAATGCAAGCGAAGTCGAGGCCGGGCTGTGGCACATGCCCCGCTGTGGTATAGAGCGCGTGTGAGCGGCTGAAGGCAATGCTGTCGATTTCTATAACCCACGGCGCCTGAGCGGTGCTGTCGGCACTCGCCGGGCTTTCGTCGGCTACAGGGTAAGGACCGGCGGCTGCTACCGCTGCGGAGTCGGGTGCTATGTAGCGCGCATCGAGGGCGCTGCCGCCGAAGTATTTCAGGTCGATGCGCTGCTTGTACAGGTCGATTGAAGCGTTGGCTACCGTCGCCCCTGTGATGGTAGCCGAGAGGGTGTCGATTGCCGGCATCAGCCGCATGGTGTAGTTGAAGTCATCAAGATTGAGCCGCTTGACCTTGATACTCATGCGCGTGGGAGGTGACGGCGGCTTTGGTGCCGAAGTGTCGGGACTGAGAAATATACCTAGCCGTCCGCCTTTGATAGTGCCGCTGTCGAGTGTGATGGCCATATCGGATAGCGCCACCGAAGCGGGGGCGAGCCCAAGGCTGTCGGCAGCGATTGTCATATACATCACAGAGTCGGGTGAGCCCATCCTATAGCGGGCATCGGTGAGAATGGCACGGTTGATTTCGACACGACCGCCGAGCAGGGGCAGCAGAGCCACATCGACATCGGCACTTTCAGCGGATACGAGAGTGTCGCCTTGCTGTGTCATGGCAAGGCCGCCTATGGCCACATTGAGAGGGAAGCGGAGCCGGAAGCTGTCGAGGCTCAACTCGGTGCCATCGCCTTTGTTCACAATTTTCAGTGCTGCCTGCCGCATCATTTCCTGCGACCAGGGAGAGTAGAGCAGCAGAACGATGCCGCACAGAAGCAGCACAAGAGCAATCGCCACATAGGCGACCGCTCCAAAAATCCTGTGTATAATTACCTTAGCTTTCAACTTGCCTTAAGTGATGAAATTCGCACTGTGATGAATTACTTTCTAAACGCTAAGGACTCGCGCTTGGTTCGCACCGCAGTGCTACATTTTCAACTGAGTCACCCTCACCCGGGTGTTCTTGATTTTGTGTGGTGCCACGGCAAGCACTGTTTCACGTGCTTTGGCGGCAGGGACAGCCACGTAGGCGTGGTGGTCGGCAAGGTCGATGCGGCCTACCTCATCGCTCCGGAGGCCGCCTTTGTGGATAAGGAAGCCGGCGATGTCGCCTCGTGAGATTTTCTCTTTTTTACCGGCATTGAAGAAGAGTGTCGCCACTTCCGACGGCTTTACAGAGCCCTTACCCTCGGGCCAATAAGCGTCGAGAGCCGGGAAGAAGTCGGGCAACTTGTCGCTGTCCGAAATGATGGCGTATGCCTCGCCGCTCCGCCCCATGCGGGCTGTACGGCCGTTGCGGTGTGTAAGAGCCTCAGGCGAGGATGGCAGATGGTAGTGCACGACTGCGTCGACACCGCTGATGTCGAGGCCTCTGGCTGCAAGGTCGGTCGATACGAGCATGGGCGTGGTGCCGTTGGCAAAGAGAGTAAGGGCGCGCTCGCGGCCATCCTGCTCAAGGCCACCGTGGTAGAGCCCGATAGGGAAGCCTCGCTTGTGCAAGTGCTCGAACACGCGCTGTGCGGCATCGCGATGGTTGACGAATATCATCACCCTGCGACCACTGAGATCGTGGAGCAAGGCATCGAGGGTCTCGAGTTTGTCGGCCGAAGGGCTGTCGACGCGCCTGAAGCAGATGTCGGGTACCACCGTCTCGCTGTCGGCGGCGGCATAGTCGAAGATTTCTATATCGCCCTTGCCAAGGAAGTCGGGCAGCTCGGCAAGTTTGGTGGCCGAGGTGAGAATAAGGGTCGAAAGCGCACGCAGACGCCCGGCTATGGCCTTCATCTCTGCAAGAAAACCGAGTTCGAGCGATTTGTCGTATTCGTCGAGTACGAGAGCCTGCACCGAATATAGGCTCAGGTGGCCGCGCTTGATGTGGTCGAGCAAGCGGCCCGGAGTGGCTACGATGATGTCGGGCGACCCGCCGAGCGAGTTCACCTCGGTCTCCATAGGGTGACCGCCGTAGAGAACTGCCGTCTTCATCTCGGGAGCAGCCACAGCCCTCACCGTCTCATAGACCTGCAGCGCAAGCTCGCGTGTAGGCGCGAGCACGAGCCCTTTCACGCCATCGGCCTCGGGGCGCAAGGCCCTGAGAAAAGCGAGTGTGAAGGCGAGCGTCTTGCCACTGCCTGTGGGTGAGAGCAGAAGCAGGCGCGCCGGCAGGCTCACCTTGGTCATAGCACTCTGCATAGGCGTGAGGTGAGCGATGCCGAGGCGGTCGGCTGCGCGCGCGATGATGGTCTTGGCCGTCATCAAAGGTTAGCGTCGATAATAGCCTCGAACGACGACGCGGGAAGCAGGTCGCCGGTGCCTATATATTTGAGCGACTGGCCGTCGGGGCGCAGGATGAGCACCGCAGGAATGGAGTTGCCAAGATTGTAAGCCTCGAAAAGCTCTCCGAACTTATCGACATCGACCGAGATAAAAGTGGCCTTGCCCTGATACTTGGCTGCCATCTCCTCGAGCACGGGAGTGAGAGCGCGGCACGGACCGCACCACACGGCATTGAAATCGACCACGGTGAGCTGGCTTACTTTCACACCGGGTGCTATGAGAGCGGCATCGGTGAGCTCGAGCACCTTGCCGTCGGTAGCGACGGGAGCAAGAGTCACATCGGCCTGCTCCACAGCCTCGGTTTCCACTGCATTTACAGCCTCGGCCTCGGCAGTGCTCTTGGTGCTACACGAAGCCATGGCGCACATTGCGGCCACGCCGCAGAAAAGAACTATCTTATTCATGTTCGTATCTATATTAATAAAGTCTGAAAGCGACCGCCGAAGATACGATGCCTCCGGCGGTCGCTAATATATTAACGCTTAAACGATGCTGTTAGTTGAGAGCGGCGTTGGTCTTGCGCACAGCAGCGGCGCTGGCAGCGAAGAGAGCTTTCTCTTCTTCGTTGAGGTCGAACTCAACGATCTTCTCGATACCGTTGCGGCCGAGGATACAGGGCACGCCGATGCAGAGGTCCTTCTCGCCGTATTCGCCGTCGAGGAGAGCCGAGCACGAAATCATACGCTTCTGGTCGCCGAGCACTGCCGATACAACCTGAGCTGCAGCAGCACCGGGAGCATACCATGCCGAAGTGCCCAGGAGCTTGGTGAGAGTGGCGCCGCCAACCATAGTGTCGGCAACGACCTTATCGAGCTGCTCTGCGGGGAGCAGGGTAGCGGCTGGCACACCGCGGTAAGAAGCGAAGCGCTTCAGAGGAATCATGGTGGTGTCGCCGTGGCCGCCGATCACGATGCCTTCCACGTCGTTGGCGTTGGCACCGAGAGCCTGGCTCAGGAAATACTTGAAGCGAGCGCTGTCGAGAGCACCGCCCATGCCGATGATGCGGTTGCGGGGAAGCTTGGTCTCGCGGTGGATGAGGTATGTCATGGTGTCCATGGGGTTGCTCACGCACACGATGATAGCGTTGGGAGAGTGAGCGAGCACATTCTCTGCAACAGAGCGCACGATGCCGGCGTTCACGCCGATGAGCTCCTCACGGGTCATGCCCGGCTTGCGGGGAATACCCGATGTGATGACAACCACGTCGGAGCCCTCTGTGCGGGAGTAGTCGTTGGTAACGCCTACAAGACGGCTGTTGAGGTCGAGGATGTTGGCTGTCTGCATGATGTCCATAGCCTTGCCTTCGGAAACACCTTCCTTGATGTCGAGGAGAACGACTTCGTCGGCCAGCTGGAAAGTTACCAGTACGTTGGCACATGTTGCGCCTACGTTGCCGGCGCCCACTACTGTTACTTTTGACATAATAGTATATTGATATAAATTGGTTTGAAACGTTGCTGTGGCATCATCACACCCGATGGATCCGATAGCCATTGGCAAAATTACATAAAAATTTCAGTATTCAGCAACTTCGGTGCATAGAAAATTTTGTAAAAATTTGTTATGTTAAAAATCAATAAATAGACACCTTTGGTTTTTGCCGTATCGTGAAAAAGGCGTATCTTTGCAGTCAACTCTCACACGAGAGCTTTACATGGGGTTGACTGGTTTTGACAGCGTGTAGAAGTGGTGTGTAAGCGTGCAGAGCTTTGAGGTATATGCTCTTTAATATCAGACCTTGACCAATTTAAATGGCGAAAATAACTACGCTCTTGCTGCTTGATTGAAGTACAGTAGATCAGCTTAATCGCCGCAAAAGTTGCAGCGACAAGACATCGCCCGATTGTCCTTTTTCCGAGACTAATCGACAAGGCGGTGCAGGTAAATCGGAAATAGGGAGCTGAAAGCCTCGCAGGCGCCCGAAATTTTAGAGGATAAGGCCGCGGTTGGTAGTTTCAGGCCTGCCGCAGCTCGAAAATCAACTTGAGACTACGCACGTAGAAAGCTCATTAGTTCCGCGTTTGGACGAGGGTTCGAATCCCTCCAGCTCCACTTTTATAGTAGAAGTAAATCACTGTAGTTCGACGAGCTGCGGTGATTTTATTTTTTTACCTCATGCAAAACACAAACACAAGCTGAAAATTTTAATCGCAGTTGCCAACAATACTAAAATTAAACTTTGGTGTAGTTTCGTTTCTAATTCGTAACTAATAATCTTTCAAATAATTTGTGTAGATTGCTGTACGATTCTCCATCCGTTCCGATTGATTGTGCATTGCTTATTGCGCTTGCAAGACGATCATTTGCAAGCAAATCAGACACCCATTGCTCTTTTGAGAGGAATGATTGGTGTTTGCTGAAATTCGGAAGATGACGGCGCAGTACATTGATGACATCCTCCGATGTTGCGAAATAACGGTTTGTGTTCAGGAAATGGAGCAGAAACCAAAACTCAATCGACGGCATACTGTCGCACAATATAACTGACGGATTATTGGAGTATCTGCGTTGCATTTCCTCGAATTTCAGCTTTTCGGCTTGACGGATACGGGTTACATCCGCATCAAACACGCATACTGCTATCCCGTCATCGTCAAGCACACGTTCTATCTGCTTCTGCATTTCATCAAATGTCTGTTCAGTGAAATTGCGCGGCTTACATGTGTATTTGTAACCATTCAATCGCTTGAGGTGGGTAAAATAAAAACGTTCAGTTGCACCTTCGCCAATAATGGTGATGGTTGGATTCTTTATTTTGCGCTCTTTTATTTTTCGTGCCATAGCTCAATCATTAAAGAACATTAGGCAGTGCGCCAAACTGACCGTTCATGTATGCCCGGTGTATGGACGACAATTTGTTAAGCCCTTTGAAATCGACAAGAGAAAATAATGTGGTGTTTCCATCCTTGCCCTTTTCGGTAAACCACACGGAATCCTTTCCAAATATATCATCAATATCTTTCAATATCGGGTCGTAATGAGTTGATACCAGTAGCTGCGATTGATTATCAGGAGTATTGACAAATTTAGTCAGGATATATTCCATTAAATTGGGGTGCATTGATGCCTCTATTTCATCCACACACATGAAAGCCTGTCGTTTGAGTTGGGTAAATATCATTGACTCCAATTCTACCATGCGCTTTGTCCCGGTGCTTTGACATGATTCGGGAAGCACATAACTCTCAACCCCTGATTCATTTTCAACCGTATGGCCGAAAAGCGCGGCCATTTTCTGAATTTTAATATCGGAAATATTAAAATCTGCTTCCTGTGTGAATTGCAACAGATATTCACGGAAATCCGGACTATCAGCAAGCAGCCGCTTTGCATCTTGCGAAAGAGCCCCCAATGTTCCGCTTTGCAACGGAAGCATATGACTGTCAATCCAACGTCGCATATTGTCAAGATACGGAACAGATACATTGACCTTCTTCAATACCGCAAGCACCGACATATTGCGAAGGCAGTTCATTGTCATTACCTCAATTTCAGCAGATGAGAGCTTGACAACCGCCGGATTGAAATTGAGTTTGGAAACACCGTTTGCATCCTCCCGGCAGAACACCTTTGTCGGGCGGTTTGTAAGATATACAAACAATGCCTCCTTGCATACCTTTTCAGGGTTGACGGTCAACTGATACCAGTAGCGAATGCCATCCACATAGAGCTTGACATCAAATTCCGTGTCATAAGCCAACGCATCGGAACGCATAAGGAATGGCTGCACTTCAGTACCATCATCATTCGTTGCCGGGAGCTTACTCCAAAATGTGCGTAAGAATTCAACGGCATCCAAGAGATTGGATTTACCGCTGGCATTTGCTCCGAGTACAACGGCGAAACGAAGCAATTTAACCCCGTCAGGCATTGTAACGGTGCTGTTGTATCGATCATCGCCCGATGGCTCGAAACTCATTTCCACTTCATCGCGGAATGACTTGAAATTTTTAATTCTAAGCTCTTGTAGCATACAATCATGTTTAATAGCCTCAAAGTTAGCGAATATTTTTTGAATCAGCAAATCAAATTTAGATAATCCAAGGTTTTAATGTCGCCATATGGATATAATGTGCCAATTTCAGCATTAAAATGACAAAATAACCAATTTACAGTTGAATTTGTTTGTCAACATTGCAATGAATTAACGATTGTGGTTAAATTTCTTAAAATGAACCTTTAAGGTTGGGATAGTGCCATATTTTTCGTAATTTTGTAATATGGTTTGGAAGCGTCCAAATTCAGAGAAAGAAGAACAGTGTGCGCAGCAGTGTCAACATTCGTTACTAACTCGTTACTATTAAAATCTTGTCAATTATAACTAATTGATATAGCTATATTTGGAGCGTTAGG
>JAMPHP010000001.1:1321524-1329907 GCA_023663365.1 Muribaculaceae bacterium
ATCTAACTCGCTATACATCAATGCGTAGCCACTGGCAACTGTCAAAAATGGGAAGTTAGTAATTATTTTTATTCGTGGCAATATTTTTTTCTGCGGTAAGCTATGCTATGGCGACTTCGGGCACACTTGCTTCGCGACGGCGTATCTGCCTGCGAATTATGGCGAAGGCCGCCATCATGATGGCATCGGTGAGAGCCCACGACACAGGATAGATGGCCAGCAACTGTGCGAAAGAGCCTTCGGCGGGGAAGAGTCCCACCCAGAAAAGGCGCAGCACGCAGGTGCCGAAGATGGTAATCAGGGCCGGTGTCATGGAGTAGCCGAGGCCGCGCATAGATGAGCCGGCCATCTCGTAGTAGCAGGCAATGAACTGGAAGAGAAGCACCGTGGCCACGCGCTCGCAGGCAAATACCACTACCATGGGGTCGGTGGTGAAGGCGCTCACGAAGAACTCCCGCTGCCAGGTGATGGCGATGTTGAGGAAGGCCGATGCAGCGATGCTGTATATCAGGCTTATCCTCAGCACGCGGCGGCATCGCTGAAGTTGGCCGGCGCCGAAATTCTGGCTCGTGAAGGCCACGCATGTCTGCCCGAAAGCGTTTATCACGAAGTAGCAGTACATCTCATAGTTGATGGCCGCCGCCGAGCCTGCCGCCGCGGTGGCGCCGAAGCTGTTGATGGCCGACAGGATAAACACGTTGGAGATGGAGAACACTGTGCTCTGGATGCCTGCGGGGATGCCTACTGCGGCAATCTTGGAGAGCTGCACGCGGTGCGGGCGGATATCGGCAGGCACCAGGCGTATGGCCGAGCGCTCGCGCATGAGCAGCATGGTGACGATGGCGGCGTTTATCGCGCTCGAAATCACCGTGGCCCAGGCTACACCGGCCACGCCCATGCCGAATACGATCACGAATACCAGATTGAGGCATACGTTGATAATTCCCGAAGCCACAAGGCTGTAGAATGGCCTGCGGGTGTCACCCACGCTGCGGAGGATAGCCGAGGCGAAGTTGTAGATAATCATGAATGGCATACCCACGGCAGTGATGCGGAGGTAGAGCACGGCCTGGTCGAGGCATCCTGCGGGAGTGTCGAGAGCCTCGAGGATGGGGCGCGCTATAATCTGCGAAAGCACGAGCATCAGCACGCCGCTGAGCAGCGCAAGCACTGCGGCAGCGTGCACGGCCTCGCGCACACCCCGCTCGTTTTTCTGCCCGATATAGTTGGCAATGACCACATTGGCACCCACCGACAGCCCTAAGAACATGTTGATGATGAGGCCAATCACCGGGCCGTTGCTGCCCACGGCCGCCAAGGCATCGCTGCCGGCGAATCGGCCGACCACGGCCACATCGACCGAGTTGAAGGATTGCTGAAGCACACCGCTGGCAATCAGCGGAAGCGCAAACATAAGCATCGGCTTGGCAAGCCCTCCGCGGAGCATGTCTATTGTATTCTTGGATCCCATATCTGAAATATATCTTATATATAACTGCGCGAGGGCTCAATTATTGTGCACGAAATATTGTGCGCGAAATGTCGAATAAAAATCGTATCTTTGCGGTCGAAAAGCAAATCACACACAAAGTCATCGAAATGGTAATAATAAAGCGACTTTATTCCTATATGCTGCAGCGGTTTCTGCCCTTGCTGCTGATGACTTTCTTTATCTGCCTCTTTATCGTGCTGATGCAGGCGCTGTGGTCGCTTATCGACGACCTTGTGGGCAAAGGTCTTGAGATGAAAGTGATAGCCGAGCTCTTCTTCTATGCGGCACTGAAGATGGTACCTATGGCACTGCCCCTTGCGGTGCTGTTGGCATCGCTGATGGTGTTCGGCAATCTCGGCGAGAAATTCGAGCTCACTGCTATGAAAGCCTCAGGCATATCGCTCTTCCGCATCATGCGCCCCTTGATAGTGGTGATGGGTGTGATTGGCGTGGGAGCATTCTTCTTTCAGGATATAGTGCTGCCGATAGCGCAGACCAAGATGTATACGCTTGTCTTCTCAGTGCGCCAGAAGTCGCCCGAGGTGGAAATCCCGGTGCAATCGTTCTACGACCAAATCCCCAACATGAACCTGTATATCGAGGATAAGAACCCCGACACAGGTATGCTCTACGGAATGATACTCTACGACCTCTCACGCGGACTCGACAACAACCGTGTGATACTGGCCGACTCCGGGCGCTTCAATTTCACCGAGGACAAGACACGGCTCTACATGCAGCTCTACTCGGGCGAGATGTTCGAGAACATGCGCGACAACAGCATGGGTGCCACCTCCTCGCGATATCTGCCCTTCCGGCGCGAGCATTTCTCGGAGAAGGATGTCTACTTCCCCTTCGATGCCAACTTCAACAAGCTCGATGAAGGCGGTATACGCAGCCAGTATGTAGGGCAGAACATGACTGAGCTGCTTCACTCCATCGACAGCATCGGCGCCATGGTCGACAGCATCGGCCTGATATACGGGCGTGAAATCATGAACACGGCCTACTTCGGCGTGCGCCCGACCGTGACCAAGCAGCCCGACGGCACCACGCTCATGACACCTGCGCCGACGGTAGCCTTGAGCGAGCCGCTCGACCTGGACTCAATCTTCCAGGCCCCCAACCCCTCCTATGCAAAGACCTATGTGACACAGGCTCTGGCAAAAGCAAAGCGGCAGAAGCAGGAGTACTACTACCGCAGCATGTCGCTCTCTGAGCAGGCGAAGCTCATGCGCAAGCACGACATCGAGCTGCAGCGCAAGTTCACCTTGTCGTTTGCCTGCATCATCTTTTTCTTTATAGGCGCACCCTTGGGCGCGATTATCAAGAAAGGTGGCCTCGGCACCCCTCTGGTGATATCGGTGCTGCTCTTTATCGTGTACTATCTTATCGACAATATGGGCTATAAGATGGCTCGCGATGGCAAGATACCGGTGTGGGAAGGCATCTGGATGAGCTCGTTCGTGCTTCTTCCTCTCGGCATATTCTTCACGTGGAAAGCCGTGGGCGACTCCGCTGTCTTCAACGTCGATGCCTACCGTAATTTCTTCCGCAGCCTTATAGGCAAAGGCAACGAACGGCGCCTCACACTCAAGGAGGTGCGTATGGAAGAAGTTGATGTGCCAACAGCCCTTGCCATGCTCACCGACCTGCAGGCACGGATAGAGCCCGAAGTGGCACGTGCAGCCAAGATGAACACGCTCAGGCGCTTCACGAGCCCTCTTGCCGATCCCGGCATAGCCTCAGCGCTCAACGAGATTGTGGACTATATCTCGAATACCACCGATATCTACACTATAAATATACTCAACCAATACCCGTTCAAACCAACTCCACGAAACATAAGCGGCTGCGCCGACACCACCCGTGCTCTGATAGAGCGCATCGGTGGCGGCAAACAGCCCCATGACGATACAGACAATGGACACGAAGATTAAACTTGACAATATAGCCGATGCCATCGACGACTTCCGCCAGGGAAAAATGGTGATAGTGGTCGATGACGAGGATCGCGAGAACGAAGGCGACATCATCGTTGCCGCCGAGAAAATCACACCCGAGCAAGTGAACTTCATGCTCAAGAATGCCCGTGGCGTGCTCTGTGTGCCGCTCACCATATCGCGTTGCCGCCAACTCGCGCTGCCGCATCAGGTAGAGAACAATACGTCTATGCTCGGCACACCCTTCACCGTCACCGTCGACAAGCTCGAAGGCTGCTCCACAGGTGTGAGCATAGAGGACCGCTGCGCCACCATCCGCGCACTTGCCGACCCGGCAAGCACTCCGGCAACTTTCGGTCGCCCCGGCCACATCAATCCGCTCTACGCCCAGGACCTCGGCGTGCTCAAGCGCAGCGGCCACACCGAGGCCGCCGTCGACCTTGCCCGCCTCGCAGGACTTCAGCCTGCGGCGGCTCTCATGGAGATAATGAGCGACGACGGCTCCATGGCGCGCCTGCCCGAGCTGCGCCGCCGTGCCGACGAGTGGGGCATGAAACTGATATCAATCCGCGATCTGATAGCCTACCGCCTCGCCACCGAGAAGCTCGTGGAGCAGGGTGTGGAGGTGGATATGCCTACTGCCTACGGCCACTTCCGTCTTATCCCCTTCCGCCAGAAGAGCAACGGCCTCGAGCACATCGCCATCATCAAGGGCAACGTGGCCGACGGTGAGCCCGTGCTTGTGCGTGTGCACTCGTCGTGTGCCACCGGCGACATCTTCGCATCGAAGCGCTGCGACTGCGGCGAACAGCTCCACAAAGCCATGGAGATGATAGAGCGCGAAGGGCGCGGTGCTGTGGTCTACCTCAATCAGGAAGGCCGCGGCATAGGACTGATGGATAAAATCCGCGCATATAAACTTCAGGAGGAAGGCCTCGACACCGTTGAGGCCAACATACACCTCGGGCACGATGCCGACGAGCGCGACTACGGCGTGGGTGCGCAAATTCTCAACCTTCTGGGAATACACAAGATGCGCCTTATGACAAACAACCCCGTGAAGCGTGTAGGCCTCGAGGGCTATGGCCTCGAAGTGGTGGAGAACGTGCCTATCGAAGTCGCCCCCAACCCCTACAACTTCCGCTACATGCACACCAAGAAGGAGCGCATGGGTCACGACCTTCACGAAGTGGACTGATGGGAAGCACCGATAGCAAGGCTATACTCGATGCTTTCTTCGGCGGTCTTGAGGCCGTGCGCGAAGAAGGCCTTGAAGCCACACTGCGCTGGACAGGCGAGCAGCTTGCAGCAGCCTCTGACCGCCTCGCCCACGCTTCGGCCGACCATCGTGAAGCCCGCGCCGCGGAGCTCCTCGTGATAGCATATCCGCACGTGGAAGCACTGACTGCCGTAGGCATGGAGCTTGAAGCATTTGCCACGCAGAATATGGCCATGCTCACCGTGCTGCGTGCGCGAGTCAACCCCGAAGGCTTTGCCTCGCTGTGGCTGCAGAGTCTGCAGGCACTGTGCATAGGCGCCTCGCAGCTCATAGCCCCCGACACATGCTCCAACCCGGCGATGATGGCCGATATAGTGGCTCATACCTACGGCCTCTTCATAGCCACCGCACACAGCTACATCCCGCGCTTCGGATGCGACGATGCCATGCGCCGCTTCTACGACCACATGCGCCACATGGCCGCACAGGCGGGAGAGGATCTGTCGCACTTCCGCGGCCATCGCATGGCTCCGACTCTCGCCATCGACGTCCTCACCGACAATGCCGCACGCATAGCCTCAGTTAGCGAGGAATAATCAACAAGAAAGAATACAAGCGCCGCCGGCTTTCGCAAGTGTGAAAGCCGGCGGCGCTTGTGCTGTATGGGGATTACTGTCAGTCGAATATGTGCTTGAGCTTTGAGAATATGCGCCGGCTGTCGGCCTCGGTGGGCTTGATGTTGGGCGCATCCTTCATGCTCTCGAAACTTGCTTTCTGAGCGTCGGAAAGGTTTTCGGGAATGTAGACCATGATGTTGACGAGCTCGTCGCCACGGCCACCGTTCTCGTTGTCGGGCAGACCTTTACCACGCAGTCGGAGCACCTTGCCGGGCTGTGTGCCTGCGGGGATGTTGATGCGGGCACGGCCTGTGATGGTGGGGATCTCGACAGCTCCGCCGAGTGTTGCGGTGGGGATGTCGAGCATGAGGTTGTAGATGATGTCGGCACCATCGCGGATGAGCTCGGGGTGCTTGATTTCTTCCACCACAACCAGGAGGTCGCCGGGCACACCGCCGCCTTTGGGGTAGTTGCCTTTGCCACGCAGAGCGAAGGTCTGGCCTTCGGTGGCACCTGCGGGGATAGTGAACGTGACTTCCTGCTCTTTGCGCACCACACCGTCGCCGTGGCAGTGAGGGCATCGCTCGGTGATAGTCTTGCCTGAGCCGCCGCACTCGGGGCACTCGGCCATCACATGCTGCGGGCCGAATATTGTCTGCTCGGTCATGGTCACGTGGCCTTGTCCGTGGCAGCGGTTGCAGGTGGCGAAGGCTACGCCGTCTTTGGCGCCTGTGCCTTTGCACTGGGGGCACTCCACGAAAGTGGGTACGCGCAGGGTCTTGGTCACGCCGTTGGCGATGTCTTCAAGCGAGAGCTTCACGCGGATGCGCACATCGCCACCGCGCTTCTGGCGGGGCTGTCGCCTGCCGCCGGTTGCGCTGCCGAAGCCACCGAAATCGAAGCCGCCGAACTCCTGTGCGAAGCGGTTGAGGATGTCGTTGATGTCGAAGTTGCCCGAGCTGTAGTATGAACCGCCGCCGGCACCTCCGAATCCCTGCGGACCCATCGAGTGACCGTACTGGTCGTAGAGTTGCTTTTTCTTCTCATCGCTGAGCACGTCGTAGGCCTCGGCCGCTTCCTTGAACTTCTCCTCGGCTTCCTTGTTGCCGGGGTTGCGGTCGGGGTGAAACTCGATGGCCTTCTTTCGGTAGGCCTTCTTGATTTGCTCGGGAGTGGCGTTTCGGTCCACGCCGAGCACTTCGTAGTAGTCTCTTTTGTTGTCCATGCTTGCGTGATGTTATTCTCCGACAGCTACTTTTGCGTGACGAAGTACTTTGTCGTTTATCATATATCCCTTCTGGGTGGTGTCGAGCACCTTGCCTTTGAGGTCGTCGGAGGGAGCGGGTATTGTGGCAATGGCTTCGTGGAAGTCGGCGTCGAAGTCGGCACCTGTGCTCTCCATGGCCTTCACACCGTTGCTCTCGAGGTATTTCACGAGTTTGTTGTATATCAGCTCCATGCCTTGACGCACTGCATCGGCATCGGAAGCCTCGGCAGTGGCTGCGAGGCCGCGCTCGAAGTCGTCGACGATGGGTAGAAGTCCGAGGAGCACACGCTCGCCGGCGTTCTTGAGCAGGTCGGCTTTTTCGCGTGTCACGCGCTTGCGGTAGTTGTCGAAGTCGGCCATGAGGAAGAGATATTCTTTCTTCTCTTTCTCGATTTCGGCGCGAGCGGCCTCGAGCTCTTCTTGTAGCTGAGCGTTGGCGGCCAGGGCGCTGTCGTCGATTTCGCCGTCGCGCTCGGTGTCTTCTGTCACGTCCATGATTTCGGGAGTCTCTTCTGCGGCAGCCTTTTCGGTGTCGGCAGTCTCGGGGGTATGTGTATTGTTCTTGCTCATAATTATGCTGTGCTATTCTTGTCGATGTATATATACAAAAATCCTACCAAACTGTGTTAAAATCAGTCCGGGCTGTGAAATTATAACAATAAAAGTGCAGATAACGTTCAGATGTGGGGGCAAGTGTCAGAGCCTGCATGAGAAGCAGCTGCAATCTTTGAACTCGCTTACCGCTTCCTCTGCCATTGTGGCAGTGGGGAAGATGCCGAAAACTGAGGCTCCCGAGCCGCTCATGGCGCTGTAGACGGCGCCTTTGGCGCGGAGTCGGGCGAGGGTGGCACCTATCTGCGGGCGGAGAGCGAAGACAGAAGGTTCGAAGTCGTTGATCAGCACGCCGCCGCTCTGCCACAGCTCCACGGGCTCTGCCACGGCACTCTCAATGCTGCTGCCGGCCTCCATGGGGTGCGGATGCACACCGGCGTAGGCTTCGCGGGTCGATACTGCTTCGGCCCCGGGCTTGACGATGGCCAGGCCAAGGCCGCTCAGCGCAGGTATGTCGACGGGGCTAAGCCGCTCGCCTATGCCGCGTGCCACCATAGGCCGGTTGTAGATGAAAAACGGGCAGTCGGCACCTACGCGGGTGGCCACGGCTGCGAGCTCATCCTTGCTCATCCCGAGGCCGGCGAGCTCGTTGGCGGCAATAAGCGCCGCCGAAGCATCCGACGAGCCACCGCCGAGGCCGGCACCGTCGGGTATGACCTTGTGCAGATATATGTCGAAGGGCGGGAGGGCCTTGCCGGTGTATGCCTCGAGTGCGCGCAGGGCCTTTATCACGAGGTTCTTCTCCGGCGGACAACCGCCGAGCGTGGAGCCGCTGAGAGTGAATGACTCATACCCCGAAGCCGAGCGCACGAGCTCGAGGACATCGCACCAGGGCACAGGCAGCATCACCGATTCGATGTCGTGGTATCCGTCGGGTCGGCGGTTCACAATCCGCAGTCCTATATTTATTTTCGCATTTGGGAAAAGTATCATATTGAAAAAGCCTTGGTGGGGTATAGTGTGAGCAGTCAGAGGGGCTACACGCCTACAAAGTTAACTAAAATTTGGAGCAAGCCCAAATTTAGGGCAAGCCGAAGATGCGGTGTATTTTGGAAGATTTTAGAAAGCGACGTGTACTGATTTTGTCCCGGTTATTTAGCGAAAATGGGTCTAACTCGTTGAGTTAAACCCATTTGCTGAAAGTTTGTCGGGGTGAGAAGACTCGAACTTCCGACCTCCACGTCCCGAACGTGGCGCGCTGCCAACTGTGCTACACCCCGATTGGCTAAGCGA
>JAMPHP010000001.1:1330007-1336239 GCA_023663365.1 Muribaculaceae bacterium
CCCCGAAGGCACACGCCTCCGGGGCTTTTTTCGTGAGTTATGAGATATGAGTTATAACGTCGCGGCAAAGTAGGGGTCGCCATCCATGGCGACCGCCAAGGCGCCCGCAAACGCCCACGCATTTGCAACCGTCAACGCATCCGTAAAAAATCGGTGTCGTCCAATATCCCTCGCAAAGCCACAATCACCACCTTCGCCTTTCCTGGGTTTGGAAACCCCACTGTAGGTGGTGGCGGATAATGAAATCCGCCACGGCGTGCTGATGGTGGTGGCGGATTCGGAGATCCGCCATGGCATCACATCCGCCACGGCGAAATCTCCGCCACGGCGATATGTGACACGGCTTTTTGCAACCGCGTGGTGGGTGAGGAGTTAATCGAGTGCTACGGTAAAGGAAATGTGGGAGCCGGGCTGGGCGAGGTCGATAGTGCCGCCGTGCATGCGTCCGGCTGCGGTGGCTGCGTCGATTCGTCCGGGGGCTTCGGTGCGCCCTACACGGAAGGTGCCGGTGGCTCCTGTGCTCACATGGCGCTCGTAGAATATGCGGCAAAGGTGGCCCATGGTCATGCGGAAGTTGATTTCGACAACCGGGGCATAGCAGTATCCGGAGGCATCGACGGCCATCATGTCCACGCCCAAGGGGCCTTCGTAGCAGGCGGCCACTTTCTCGAGGATGGGCGGCAGGGCTTCGCGTATGCGCGCGAGCTGTGCGGGGTCGCCTGCTTGTGCTATCGTCGCTTCGAGCTCGTGGGGTGGTGCGAGGCGGTTGCCGGCGTAGCTGCCGAGCTGTGTGTTGTCGAACACAGAGTAGCCGTCGAAGCGGCATCGTCCGTGGTGCATCGTATATAGCAGAGCGAAGTCGAGCCGCTTGGTGTAGCGCGGCTCTGCCGTGACTGAGCCCTGCCTGCGCAGCATACCTTCGATCATGGCGCGTTGGCCTGCGAATATTTTCTCATCTGTGGCCACGAGACCTCGGCCCGACGACGACCATGGCAGCTTGAGCACAGCTCCCCCGGCATGTGCGCGCACGAAATCCTCCACCGCTTCGATAGAGTCGAGCTCGACGGCAGCGGGAGCTATGGCAAATGGCAGGGCTTCGGCAAGGAGTGCGGCGACCTCGGAGGCTGTGCGTCGGTGCGAGAGCATACGCAGGCGGTCGAGGCGGGCGTCGTCGGGCAGTTCGTCGGGCGTGAAGTCAAGGTCAAGGTAGCTTTGGCGCGAGGCCTTAGACCACCCCCAAGGAGCCGGCGTGAGGCCGTCGCGGCGATAGTCGTAGGGCTCTGCCGCGATGTCGAAGAGCGTGCTCACACGCGAGAGCCATGCGCTGTTGACGCCCTGCAGGAGCACGCGGTCGGCAGGGTCGCCGTACCAGAGCGGGAGGGTGGCGCCCGACATGCGGAGCTTCACGGCGGCAGGAGGCGCGGTGTAGCGTGCGATATTGCGCGCAAGGGCAAGATCATTTTCGGGGAAAAAATAAAGAAGTCGAGCCATGGTGCAAAATTAGCTATTTTTTGCGTAATTTTGCAGTCGATATGGCATCCAACTTACGTACATTCAGCACTATTGCAGGTTTTCTCGTAGCTGTGGCCGGCACTCTGGCGGCCTACTGCCTCACTCCCATGGGCGGACTGATGGTCGACGACGAGTGCTATCAGGCACTTGCCACGCGCAGCTACATGTTGTCGCCGATGGCACCGCTCACGTATTTCATCGGCAATATATGGACCTCCCTGACCTCCGACACGATATTGAGCCTGCGCTACTTCCAGCTCATCTTTCAGGCTGTGGCAATAGGCATAGGTGCTGCGTGGTGCTACCGACGCACGCATAGCGCCGCCGCATTGTCGCTGACCCTCTTCGGTGCTCTCATGGTGGCCTCGAAGCTATGGGGCATGAACATCTTCAACTGGGACACCGGCGCATACCCTTTCATCATGCTTTGCCTGGTGTCCACTCTCGCCTATTCGCGTCGCCCCGACATGCCGCGAGCTCTTGCGATGGCCGGCACGTGGGCGCTCGCCACTGCCGCACGTGTGCCGCTGGCTGCGGCTCTGCCTTTCCTTGCCGCACTTGTGCTGTGGCGACATCGCCTCGACATGCGCACCGCCGCGCGGCAGCTCGGTGCCGGAGCCTTGCTTGCCCTTGCTATCCTGCTTGCCCTTGTCCTGCTCATCTACGGCAGTTTCTCTGCCTTGGCCTCGGCATGGGATGCTGAGAATATCATCAATGGTCACAGCCCCGACCATACGGCCTACATCTACTCGCGCCTCCGCTTCACCCTCATCTGCGTGGGGCTGGAGTGGTATATCAGCATTGCAATCCTTCTGAGTGCCTTGGCGGCTTGGAAGGCGCGCACCCGCCTGCAGCGCGTGGCCGCTACGGCGGCAGGCACCGGCTTTATCTTCATCGTGGTATCGGCAGTGGAGCTCAACACGGGCTTCGACGTGCTCTTCGGCACCTTGCAGCCGCTCACCATAGGCGTATGCCTGGTGCCTGCCGTTGCGAGCTTCATGCGTCGGCGCCCGTGCCGCATAAGCATGGCCACGGCCATCACACTTTTTTTCATAGCACTTCCGGCTTTCGGCAGCGACAGCTTCCTTGAGCGTTTCTTTGTGATACCCGTTCTGCCGGTGGCCTGCGGCCTCGTCTATCGCCGCTACGGAGGCCCCGTGCGCATGATCTGCCTCTTCCTGACCATAGCGGTGGCTATTGCCGGAGCGCGCTTCGCCTACAGCTCGCGCAACCACCACATCCGTGTCGACGCCTCATTGTCGGAGCAGTTCGACGGCCTTGCCCTGCCACAGGAGATGTACGAGAACATGCAGCTGGCAGTCGAGGCTTCGCACTACGTCGGCGAGCGCTACGGCCGCCCGGTCATGATTGTGCCCTCGCTGTTCTACCTCGCCACTTATGGCACAGACACCGACGTGATGCTCGGGCTGCATCACTTTCACTTCATGGATTTCGAGAGCGATATTCCGCACCACCGGCGGCTCTGCGCCGAGGGTCGCCCTTACATCGTAAGCTCCATCCACAAAGGCTACATCGACACCCTCCGCGACTTTCTTCACACCGAGGGCTACGTAGCCGTCGACAGCTTCGGCCACTGCATGACGATATTCACAAAGGATGTCGAGTATCCTGTGGTGGCGAATTAGAGTGTGAGCGTTTTAAAATATCAGTTAATCCCGACCATACCCACATAACACGAGCGGACATCCCACCGGGATGCCCGCTCGCTCTGTGCGCATGAAGGGACTCGAACCCCCACGTCCTGAGACATTAGATCCTAAGTCTAACGCGGCTACCAATTACGCCACATGCGCTTTCGGGTGCAAAGATAGTGCTTTTTTCTCGCCCTGCAAAATTTTTTCGGCGAACAAAGCCATTCGTGCGGGCGTTCTAAAGTCATAAAACAATAACTACTGCTTCAGATATGAAAGAAATTGCACTACTTGGCACTACCGGCCATGTGCTTGGCGATGTCCTCGGCAGCCTTCTGGCCGAGGGACTATCTGTCAACGCTATGGTAGACTTTCCCGAAAAGGTGATGGTGGAGGATTCGCGCCTCACCGTCACACATCTCCCTGTCACCGACCACGCCCGCACCGTTGAAGCCCTCCAGGGCTATCACGACGCCGTGCTCACATACAACGACGACCTTGAGGACGCTTACACAAACGACCTAACACTCAAATACTTCGTCGATACCGTCCACGCAGCCCGCGAAGCCGGTGTAGCCCGCATCATCGTGGTAGGCTCACCCCAGTCGCAGGCCTTCTTCGTGAGCGACCTGCGCCGCCTCGACGACATCGACTGGGTGTATATTTCCACCGAGGGCGATTACCCCGGCCGCGTGGCCTCCGAACTTACACAGCCACGCTTCCACCGCGAAATTTTCACGGAGGACTAATCTCATTCTCTTTCTCTCCTCAGTGAAGCTTGGGGCGCGCCACGTGTGGCGTGCCCTTTTTGCGCCTACAGGCTATCCACGGCGCATTTCAGTACTTTTCACACACAAAATCACTGTAATATACCTTGTTAACTTATTAAAAATTTTAAATTAATAAAGATTGTTAAAATAGCTGTTATAATATTGTACGCGACTTTTTTATGCGTATCTTTGCGAGCAATATCATTTCTAACTATCTGATGAACAACACCGTAAAACAACTAAAATCGGCTCTACGACGCCCTGTGGGCGCGATTGTGCTGTGTTTTTGTTTCGGTGGAGGACATCCGGCAGCTCAGGAGGCGGCCATCGCTGCTCCGAGCGTGCGCTACGAAGCCGGGGCACAAGCTCCCGACCACTCCCTGTTCTATGGCAAGAGCAGGCTTAACGCCCTTACTTTCAAGGTCAACGCCGTCGGTGTCGGGCTTCTCCAGCTCAACACCACCTTTGAGCTCGAGTGGCGGCAGTGGTCAGTGCAGCTTCCCGTCTACTATTCAAACCTCGACTACTTCTCGCACCGTGTGAAGTTCCGCACCATGGCACTCCAGCCGGGAGTCCGCTACTGGTTTACCCCCGAAGCCGACAGCGGCCACCGAGGGTGGTTCGTTGGTGCACACTTCGGCATGGCATGGTACAATGTGGCTCTTGGCGGCACCGACCGCATCCAGGACCATAAAGGGCGCACACCGGCGCTCGGTGGAGGTATCGAAGGCGGATGGCGGCGCACACTCGGGCGCACCGGCCGATGGAAGCTAGAGCTCTCGATTGGTGTGGGTGCATACAAAGCCCGTTACGACCACATCGACAACCACGACGGCACACTGCTTCGCTACTCGAAGCGCACATTCGTGGGCATCGACCACGTGGGCGTGAGCTTCTGCTACTCACTCGACCTCAAGAAAGGAGGGATGAAGCCATGAACATGAAATTCCTCCTGCTGCCATCGGCTTTGGCGCTTTTCTTGCAGAGCTGCTGCATCCACGAGATGCCTAAGCCACCAAGGCCTGATCCTCCTCCCGACCGGACACGCAGTCTGCGTCTTAACCTTAACTTCGACCAAGAGCTCCCACTCTTAGGCGAATATGTCTACGACCAGGGCAGCATCGGACCATCCCGTGCAAGAGGTCCACTCGACGCTGAGCTGCCTCACGATATCCGATACACAATCAATGCCTACGGCATTTCCCGCTCGGGAGCCGTATCGCGAGCATCCGACACAACCATTATCCTTACACGAAGGGTATCAGAAGGGCTCGATGCCTCTTTCGATATCATGATACCCGACGGCGACTACAAGCTATTTGTCTGGGCCGACTACGTCGATGAAGGCTCTACTACCGACAAGTATTACCGCACCGACGATTTCGAAGAAATCATCCTTACCGACCGTACAGCGCACAGCGGCTCCAATCCATGGCGCGATGCCTTTGCCGGCGAAGTCGAGACTTCGGTTCTATCCAAAGCCGACGACGGCACCGACTCCCGCACACCCGTGACAGAAGCAACTGTCGACATGGCAAGGCCGATGGCGAAGTACCAATTCATTTCCACCGATCTTCAGCGATTTATCGAGCAATCACGATCGCGCGCCGAGAAAGACGCTGCCAACCGTGGCGAAGAACCGTCGAGAGCACCGGCGCTCTCCGACTACCGGGTGAAGATGAAGTACACGCGCTATATGCCGTGCTCCTTCAATATGTTCACCGGCAAGCCGGCCGACTCATGGACGGGCGTTACCTACGACTCCTCTATCAAGCAACTTAGCGACAATGAGGCAGAAGTGGCTTTCGACTATGTATTCGTCAACGGCGCGGAGACGGCTATCACCGTCGCTCTCGAGGTCTACGACGACAAGGGCACCCTCCTGGCGGCAATACCGCCTTTCGACGTGCCTCTCAAGCGCTCCCGGCTCACCGTGGTAAAAGGTGAATTTCTCACCACAAAAGCCTCGGGAAGCACAGGCATAAATCCTGACTTCGAGGATGAATTCAACATCTTTATCCAGTAAACAACAAATAAACCATACAGCAATGAACAAACTCCTTATCGCATCTCTTGCCCTCGGCTCGCTCGCCATGGCATCCTGCTCTCAGGACGATTCCATTCGCACACCCGAAGCCGACGGCACGGTGACCTTCTCGGCCAAGCTGCCCGCCATCGCTTCGCGTGCCTTTGCCGACGGCACCACCGCCGCCAACCTCGACTACTACGTCTACGACGCTGAAGCAGCCGAGGGCGCGGCTCCCGTAATCACCGGCACCGCCACCTTCGACGCCGACC
>JAMPHP010000001.1:1336339-1362097 GCA_023663365.1 Muribaculaceae bacterium
CACGTCCCGAACGTGGCGCGCTGCCAACTGTGCTACACCCCGATTGGCTAAGCGAGTGCAAAGTTAGTCAATATTTTCGAGAGTGCAATATGTAGGGCGCGATTTTTTTGAAAATTATTTTTCAGACTGAGCTTCGTCGGCAGCTTCTGCGGCCTCGGCAGCTTCGTCTTGTGCAATTTCTTCGTCTTTGAACTCGGTGATACCGGCTGCTACGAGCAGGTTGTACCAAGAGAAGAGTTTGCGGATGTCGGTGGTGTATACGCGGTCGCGGTCGTAGTCGGGGAGGATTTCGCCGAAGTAGTCGCGGATAGCGGTGTCGGAAGCGAAGCCTTTCACGTCGATAGCCTCACCTTTGGTGTGGGTGTATATCTTGTCGAAAATCTCGGGCAGGGGTTCGTCGCCATGCTCGGTGTACATTGTGATGTCGGCCAGCGAGATCACTTTCTCGTGGGGGTAGGTGGGTGTGCGCTTCTTGGTGGCGATATTCTCCACGATGAGGGAGTTTTTGCCGCGGCTAAGGAGCTTATACAGACCGGGTTTGCCGGTGATAGACAGTATGCCTCGTATCATTTCTGCTGTGTTTTTATGCTGTTTATATTAATTTTGCCGCTGCAAAAATAACAAAATGCGGCGAAATACAGTTCAAAATTAGTAACTTTGTGCAAAATTTGCCGTCGGAGTCCCTTCGGCCGTCTTGAAGATTTCCAATGCTTACCTTCCTTAAATATCTCATACAGCTCATACTCTCGCCCGGCTCGGGCTGGGAGGATATAGAGCGCACGCGCCCCGATGCCGAGGAGCTGCTGCGCCGTGGTCTCTACCCGCTTCTGGGGCTTACGGCGGCCACCGAGTTCCTTGCCTTTGCCTATCAGCGCCATGCCGACCTTGCTGTGGTGCTCATGCGCGCGGTGTCGGATTTCGGGGCTTACTTCGTGGCTATCTTCATAGCACGCCTCATCTTCGACCTGTACCTTGCGCGGCTGTGCGATGTGAAGCCTGAGCCTGAGCGCGTGGCCTGCCTCACGGTGTGCGGCATAGGGCTTATGGTGCTGGTGCAGCTGCTGTCGAACTGCCTGCCGTGGAATCTCGTTCTGCTTAAGTTCCTGCCCGTGTATGTGGTGCTGGTTCTCTATAAGGCCATGGCTTATATAGGGGTGCGCCGCCGCGACGCTCTCCGCTACACCGGCCTTGCTGCCGCTGCCATCGTGGCAGTGCCGCTGGCTATCTACTATCTTCTCTATCTCCTGATACAATGACACAAAAAGAAATCAACATAAAGAACCGCCGCGCCACTTTCGACTATGAGATTGTGGAGAGTTTTACTGCGGGACTGGTGCTCACCGGCACCGAGATAAAGAGTATCCGTGCGGGTCATGCCTCGCTCGTGGATACGTTCTGCTACGTGTCGGCCGCCGGTGAGGTGTGGGTCAAGAATATGAATATCGCCACATATTTCTATGGCTCCTACAACAATCACGAGGCGCGGCGCGACCGCAAGCTGCTCCTTAATAAAAAAGAAATAGCGAAAATAGCCAAGGCCGCCAAGGACTCGGGCTTCACCATCGTGCCACTGCGCCTCTTCATCAGTGGCCGCGGGCTGGCGAAGCTCGTGATAGGGATAGCACGAGGCAAGAAGGAGTACGACAAGCGCCAGGCTATCAAGGATCGTGAGGACAAGCGCTCGCTGGCAAGGTTGATGCACAAATGATTTATCCTGATACATTCGAGCGTAAAATAGGCTTCGACGGTGTGCGCGAGCATGTGAGCCGCCTGTGCTCGTCGGCACTGGGGCGCAGCCGCTGTGAGCGCATGGCGTTCTCGGCCGACTATGTGTGTGTGAAGCAGAGCCTTGAGTGCACAGCCGAGATGCTTGCCATCCTGGCCGGCGACACCGGCTTCGCCCTCGGCGGTATTCACGACAAGCGGGCGCTGCTGGCCACCCTGCGTGTGCCCGGCTCTTTCCCTGCCGAGGCCGAGCTCGCCGGGCTGAGAGCCTCTCTGGCAGCCATGGCCGATATAGCCTCTTTCTTTGCCAAGGTCCGCACTGTCGACGACGACCGTGTGAGCACGCCTTATCCGGCGCTCGATACCATAGCTCGCGACCTCTTTGCCTTCCCTATGATTGCCTCGGCAATCGACCGAATTATCGACCGCCACGGCGAGATCAAGGACAATGCTTCGCCCGAGCTGGCTGAGATACGACGCTCAATGGCAGCTTGCGCCGGGAGCATCAACTCCACCATGCGGCGCGTGATTGCCAATGCCGTGCGCGAGGGCTACCTCGAGGGCGATGTCACGCCGTCGGTGCGCGACGGGCGCCTGGTGATACCCGTAGCGCCTATGTACAAGCGCAAAATCAACGGTATCGTGCACGATGAGTCGGCTTCGGGCAAGACATTCTTCATCGAGCCCGCCGAGGTGGTGGAAGCCAACAACCGCCTGCGCGAGCTCAGCATAGAGGAGCGGCGCGAGATTGTGCGTATACTCACAGCTTTGGCCGATGTGATACGCCCCGAGATAGATGCCCTCCTCGAGGGCTTCGACCTGCTCGGCCTCTTCGACTTCATCCATGCCAAGGCGCGCTATGCCGTGGAGATAGGCGCTGCCTTGCCGCATATCTCCGACCGCCCCGAGCTGGAGTGGTACCATGCATGCCATCCCGGTCTCAAGCTCTCGCTCGAGCGGCAGGGCAAGGCTATAGTGCCGCTCGACATCACCCTCTCGCCCGAAAAACGCATACTGGTGATTTCGGGCCCTAATGCCGGCGGCAAGTCGGTGACGCTCAAGACGGTGGCCATCGTGCAGTATATGACTCAATGCGGGTTGCTTCCCTCTGTCCACGACAACAGCCACATCGGCATCATGGAGAATATCTTCATAGACATCGGCGACGACCAGTCGATAGAAGACGACCTTTCCACCTACTCCTCGCACCTCAAGAGCATGAAGTTCTTCCTTGCCAACGGCAATGAGCGAACTATTGCTCTGATCGACGAGTTTGGAGGCGGCACCGAGCCTCAGATAGGCGGTGCCATAGCGCAGGCCGTGCTCCGGCGCTTCAATCAGCTGAATATGTGGGGCGTTGTGACCACGCACTACCACAATCTCAAGCAATTCGCCGAGGAGACCCCGGGCCTTGTCAACGGCTCGATGCTCTACGACCGCCAGCGCATGGAGCCCCTGTTCAAGCTCGCCATCGGCAACCCCGGCAGCTCGTTTGCCATTGAGATAGCGCGCAAAATCGGTCTGCCACAGCAGATTATCGACGATGCCTCGGAAATCGTCGGCAGCGACTACATCAACCTCGACCGCTATCTCCTCGACATTGCCCGCGATCGCCGCTACTGGGAGAACAAGCGTGCCGACATCCGCCGCAAAGAGAAGCAGGTGGAGGAAGTGCTCTCGCGCTACGAGGCTGAGATGGAGACCCTTCGCGGAAAGCGCCGCGAGATCATCAGCGAGGCGCGCGAAGAAGCAAAGCGCATCCTCGACGGCAGCAACGCCACCATAGAGCGCACCATACGCGAGATACGCACCGCACAAGCCGAGAAGGAGCGCACGCAGGCCGCCCGAAAGAGTCTTGAAGCCGACCGCGAGGCTCTTGCCGCCAAAGCGCGTGAGGCCGAGAAGCACCCGCTGCTCGATAAGAAGACTCCCAAGCGGAAGAAAGCCGAGCCCAAACCCGAGCGCAAAGCCGAGGAGGCACCAATCGCTCCGGGCGACAATGTGCTCCTCGACGGCGGGGGCACCGTGGGCACCGTGGCCGAAGTCTCGGGCAAGAACGCCGTGGTGATATTCGGCCAGATGAAGACCACCGTGAAGCTCTCGCGCCTGCGTCGCACTCTGCGCAAGGCACCGTCGGGCGCCACGCAGAGCGGTGTGAGCTATATATCCTCGCAGACTGCCGAGAGCAGCCGCGAGCGTCAGCTGTCGTTCAGCCACGAAATCGACGTTCGTGGAATGCGCGCCGACGAGGCCGTGCAGGCTGTGATGTACTATATCGACGACGCTATCCAGTTCAACGCCGGGCGTGTTCGCATACTTCACGGCACCGGCACGGGCGCTCTGAGGCAGTACATCCGCCGCTATCTCGACACGGTGAGCGCCGTGCGCGACTATCACGATGAGGATGTGCGCTTCGGCGGCCCCGGCATCACCGTAGTGGAATTTTAAGTCTTAAATATACATATATATAATGCTCGGAACATTATTCATCACATTCGCCAAAATCGGAGCTTTTACCTTTGGCGGAGGATGGGCCATGATTTCGCTGATAGAGCGTGAGATTGTAGATAAACGGCGGTGGATAAGCCGCGAGGACTTTCTCGACCTGCTCGCCGTGGCCCAGGCTCTGCCCGGACTTCTGGCGGTAAACGTATCGGTGGTCGTGGGCGACAAGCTGCGTGGCCTCAAGGGTGCCACCGTGGCCTCGCTCGGCACCATTATGCCAAGTTTCATCATCATTCTGCTGATAGCGATGTTTCTCACGCCCGAGACCATCACGTCGAGCCCTACACTCACTGCCATCTTCAAGGGCATACGCCCTGTGGTGGTGGCGCTCATCATCGCGCCTGTGTTTACCACCGCGCGGTCGGCACACATAGGCTGGAAGCTGGCGTGGGTGCCTGCCGTAGTGGCGCTTCTGATATGGTCGAAGCTGCCGGTGGTGTCGAACCCTATCCTCTTCATAGTGCTTGGCGGCCTTGTGGGCTACCTTATGGCCCGCCGGGCCCATGGCAGGCTTCAGAAAAGTGAGTGTGATGGCAAGGATGAAAGGAGGGTAGAGCGATGATATATCTGCGCTTGATATGGAGCTATCTTAAGATAGGCTTCTTCGGCTTCGGCGGAGGCTACGCCATGCTGGCCCTTATAGAAAATGAGATTGTGACCCCGGGTTGGATCACGGAGCAGATGTTTACCGACATCGTGGCCATCTCGCAGATGACCCCCGGCCCGATAGGTATCAATTCGGCCACGTATATAGGATATGTGGCACCGGGGGCATCGTCGCCGGCGTTTGCCTCGCCATTGTTCGGCATCCTCGGCTCGCTGCTGTGCACCCTGGTGGTGATATTGCCGTCGTTTCTTCTTGTGCGGTATGCCGGCCACTATATAGCGCGGCACCACGACAGTGTGGCACTCAAGGGAGTGTTCTCGGGCCTCCGACCTGTGGTGACAGGCCTGATAGCGTCGGCCGCCCTCTTACTGATGAACGGCGAGAATTTCGGCACCACCACTCCCGATATAGTGATATGTGTGCTGATGGCGGCGGTGGCACTGGCCTTGTCGCTCTTCACCAAAATTCATCCGATACTGCTTATAGTATGCGGCGGTATACTTGGCTATTTCATATTCTGACATGACATACGACGAAACACTCGACTATATCTACGCGCAGGTGCCTATGTTCCAGAACAAAGGAGCCGGGGCCTACAAGCCGGGGCTCGGCACCACACTTGCGCTTGCCGCCCATTGGGGCAATCCGCACCAAGCCCTCCGCGCTGCGGTGCACGTAGGCGGCACCAACGGCAAAGGCAGTACCGCCCACACTCTTGCCGCCGTGCTGCAGTCGGCCGGCTACCGCGTGGGGCTCTACACTTCGCCTCACCTCCTCGATTTCCGCGAGCGTATCCGTGTGGACGGAAAGCCCGTGAGCCGCGACTATGTGGTCGACTTCGTGGCCGAGTATATGCGTACCCCCGGCCTTGTGGAGCTTGCCCCTTCCTTCTTTGAGCTTACCACCGTGATGGCACTGCGCTACTTCGCCGATATGGATGTCGATGTGGCCGTGATAGAGGTGGGCCTTGGCGGGCGCCTCGACTGCACCAATATCATCACACCGCTGCTGAGTGTGATTACCAACATATCCCTCGACCATACGGCTCTCCTCGGTGCCACAGAGCCCGAGATTGCTCTGGAGAAGGCCGGCATCATCAAGCCCGGCGTGCCTGTGGTGGTAGGTAGGGCAGAGGGCGATGTGCGCGCTGTCTTCGAGGCAAAGGCCCGGGCGGAGGAAGCGCCAATTGTGTTTGCCTGCGACGCTCCGCTCTACAGCACTGCCGAGCTGCGGCCACACTCAATCCGCTATACAGGCACTCCCTGGGGCGACTTCGACGGCGAGCTCTGCGGAGCATGTCAGCGCGAGAACGGAGCCACTATCCTTGCCGCTCTCAGCATCCTTGCCTGCATATTTACCCGCATCGATGCCGCGGCTGTGGCTGCAGGATTCGGCGGCGTGTGCTCGCTCACCGGCCTGATGGGTCGGTGGATGGAGGTGGCCTCCGCCCCCGTGCGTGTGCTCTGCGACACGGGGCACAACATCGGCGGCTGGTCGTATCTCGGGAGCTCGCTTGCCGACATCGCCTCGGGCGCCACCCTGCATGTGGTGCTCGGCTTTGTGAGCGACAAGGATGTGGCTGCCATCATGGACACTATGCCCGGGCAGGCCCGCTACTACTTCTGCCGCCCCTCGGTGGAGCGGGGCCGGAATGAGGGTGAGACGGCGGCCCAGGGCCGGGCGCACGGGCTCGCGGGAGAAGCGTTTGCTTCCGTTGCCGAGGCCTACGATGCGGCGATGGCTGCGGCGCGGCAGGGCGACACCGTGTTTGTCGGCGGCAGCACATTCGTGGTGGCCGACTTCCTGGCGCTGGTCGAAAAGGTTTAATCCGACCTCCCGCTTTTTCAAGGAGTTCTCGGCCTCAACAAGTCGGACGGCGGCTGTTGGGAGTGTTCTGCTGAAAAATTACTTTAGTAGTTTACGTCCGCTCTCATTGCTTTCCAACACCTGCATCTGATGAATTGCAATCATATTGAGTTTTATGAGCCGTTCTCCTTGCGGCATTCCTTCTTGAATTAACATTGCATTGATTGTCTCCATGTTTGATAGACATATCAAGGTTTGATAGACATATCAAGGCGTTCATAGAGGCGTAATCGCGAATGTTTCCTTTCAGCAACGGATTGGAATCGCGCCACTGCTTAGCGGTCATGCCAAACATGGCCATATTGAGCACATCAGCCTCGTTTGCATAGATTATGCTTGCCTGAGCTTTGGTTATTTCCGGAGGCACAAGGTTTTCCTTTATGGCATCAGTGTGAATGCGATAATTAATCTTGGCAAGTTCTCTCTTGACAGTCCATCCAATCTGCTTTTGCTCTTCCTCTTTTAAGCGCTGGAACTCCTTTACGAGGTACAATTCAAATTCGACAGAAACCCAACTGGCGAATTTAAACGCAATATCGCGTTGGGCGTATGTTCCTCCATCACGGCCCAATTTATTTACAATGCCAATGGCTCCTGTAAGTTCCACCCATCGACTTGGACTCATTGTAAACGAGTTTGAACCGGCCTCTCTTAAAATGGGGTCGAATTCGACCCCATTAAAATTGGGATTATTCAGCCGCTCCCAAAGGCCAAGATATTCAAGTGTATTCTTGACACGCATCCAGTTCTTGACAACATCCTTAGGCTCGACAGAATTTTTCTGCCGGGCAATATCGGTAATGCAAATGTAGTCAATCCCATCTTTTGAGAGTGTTCGGATTGTTGTGTCTTTTACAATTAGTTTGGCCATGTCGTTTTTAGATTTGGATACAATTCAAATTTAGCAATTATTTCTGATATAAGAACTAAATTAGATATAGAAAAATTTTAGAACAATCTCTTAATAAGGTTTCTTGAAAAGGTTTAATCCGACCTGCCGCTTTTTATACTCTTTTATCATATCATTGCCCTGTGGGTTAAATTGACGTTAAAAGACCCTCTGCTGTTAAACGTACAGGTGTTTTAACTATCAAAGGTTCAGAAAACGAAACAAAAACACAAACAGAATATGAATATGAAAAAGAACATCGCAGCAGCGGCAATCCTCGCCGTATCCTTCATCTCATTCTCCGCTCTCGCTCAAACCTCGCAGCCCGAAAACTGCCCTGCCAAGGCACGCACCGAGTGCCGCAAAGCACCTCGCCAGATGTGCGACTCGCTTGCTCCCGATCCTTTCGCGGGCCTCACGCTCACCGAAGCCCAGAGGGCTCAGCTCACCGAGCTCCGCAAGAAGCAGGCCGAATCGAATAAGCTGGAACGCGCCAAGAGCAAGGAGCGCCGCATGGAGCAGGGCGCCGAGGCCAAAGCCAAGCGTTCGGAGGCTAAGCGCAACTACCTCGACCAGGTGAAAGCTATTGTAGGCCCGGAGCAGTATGTGGTATTCCTTGAAAACTTCTACCTCAACACGCCCGCAAAGCCCAAAATGGGTCAGACCAACAATCGCAAGCGCGCCGATGACAATCACGGAAAGGACGTGAAGTACAAGATGCCCCGCCGCCAGAATGAAGCCGACAACAAATAAGGTATAAAAAAATCGAGCACCTAATGCAGTGATAAGAGCCGCATTAGGTGCTGTTTTATTGTTTCGCGTCAAAAAAAGATGAAAAATAATCGTCAAAAAATTTGGATGTTCCAAAAAAAGCGCGTAACTTTGCATCGCTTTTGACAAGGAAGGGGCGCTTAGCTCAGCTGGTTCAGAGCGTCTGCCTTACAAGCAGAGGGTCGGGGGTTCGAATCCCTCAGCGCCCACAATCAAATCTTCTTCCTTGTCGTAAAGTTCCCTTCACAGGGATTTCCCTTAAAGGGGCGCTTAGCTCAGCTGGTTCAGAGCGTCTGCCTTACAAGCAGAGGGTCGGGGGTTCGAATCCCTCAGCGCCCACTCCACATAGCGACACGGACTCCGCGTCGCTATTTTTCTTTTATAGAGCAAGGCTCTCCCGCATCCGGCATTTTTTTCAGTGCCGTGGGGCAGGCCATCGGGAAATAATGTGTATCTTTGTGCACAAGTCCCACACGACTACATACAGGGCGGCAGAGGCAGCCCGAAAAAAATATAATTTAGCGTATGCTATTTGTTCATTCCACACTGAAATCGGCAAAATTTTAATGGAGAAAGAAAGGACAAGTGGTAGATGCCCGCCGTACGCGAGCGTCCGACCCCTTGCTTTTCTCCGAGGCTTTGCCGAGCCACAGTGTGAGCACCGTCTAAGGTCGGATGCTCGCGCTTTGTTTATGGGCTCGACGAAGCCTCGCGGATGGCGTCCGCAGGTTGTTGAATTAACTCCTGTTTATGAACATACACATTGGCTTGCAAATCCGGCATGAGCTGCGCCGGCGTGAGCGGACGGTGGCCTGGTTCGCGCGTAAGATATGTTGCACCCGCACCCATGCCTACAAAATCTTTGAGAAAGATAACATCGACATCAAGCTCCTGGCCAGAATATGCCAAGTGCTTGACCACGACTTCTTTGCCGATATTTCAGCGGATATTTGTCGCAAAAAAGGCGACACTTCCGTAGCGGAATAGGCGAAGAGACCTTGCGGTATCTTCGGGCTCCATTCAGTAATTTTGCATTTAATTTATAATTACTCTCCATTATGACTCATTGCAAGGGCTTCCGCTAAGGTGCGGAGGCCCTTGCTCGCGATGGTGACGATGCGTGATTGTAGAGATAGCCACAATCCTCTCTGCAATTCAAAAATAATTCGTAAATGGCACAAGCCGAAATGTCGGTGTATTAGCAAAGAAGTGCCGCGAAGCGGCTTAATCCCGTTAGCCTCACACTATTTGTGTGAGGTACAATTAATTATAAAAGGTTTGTCCCGAAGGGACTATTGGGAGGCAGATGCGCCAACAGTCCCTTCGGGACATCTTTAACCATCTCACAATCAGACCCCACACGCAGCAGTGTGGGGCTAACAAGAAAAAGCCGCGTCGCGGCATGCTTGGAGCTGAATATTTGGGCTAAGGCAGGTCTACTGACGACATAAGAAACTGTTTAAAATTTATTTTATCTTGTCTTTGATTGTCTTGTCAATGTATTTTTAATCTTGATTCAGTCATTTAGGAACCCCTAAACTCCTTCATCAAGATTAAAAATCCAAATGACAATCCTTCTCAAATCCTGCGATAAATAAATTTAAACAGTTTCTAAGATTTGTGCGCCGTCATTTCGGCTTGTGCCGTTTTAAAAGATATTTGTACACCTCATGCCTTTTTTGTAACTTTGCGGAGTTAATCACACACCACATTTGAAACAATGTCGACACAAGAAAGAGAAGTGCGTGTGCGCTTTGCACCGTCGCCTACCGGACCGCTTCACATAGGTGGCGTACGCACCGCTTTATATAACTATCTTTTTGCCCGCCAGAATGGCGGAAAGATGATACTCCGCATCGAAGACACCGACTCGCAGCGCTTTGTGCCCGGTGCCGAGGACTATATCAACGAAGCCCTCGCGTGGCTGGGTATAGAAATCGACGAGGGCGTGCGCGAAGGCGGCCCCTATGGCCCCTATAAACAGAGCGAGCGCCGCGACATCTACCGCGAGCATGTGAAGATGCTCCTCGATGCCGGCAAGGCATACATTGCTTTCGACACTCCTGCCGAGCTCGATGCGAAGCGTGCCGAAGTGCCCAACTTCCAGTACGATGCCTCGACCCGCATGTCGATGCGCAATTCTCTGTCGATGCCCGCCGAAGAGGTCAAGAAGCTCATTGATGCGGGCGAGCAGTATGTGGTCCGCTTCCGTATAGAGCCCGGCCGCGACGTGGCTGTTGATGACCTCATCCGAGGCCGTGTGACCATAAAAAGCGACATCCTCGACGATAAAGTGCTCTACAAGAGCGCCGATGATCTGCCTACCTACCACCTGGCGAATATCGTCGACGACCACCTCATGAAGGTGTCGCACGTGATTCGCGGCGAGGAGTGGCTGCCGTCGGCTCCGCTCCACGTGCTCCTCTACGAAGCCTTCGGCTGGGCCGACACAGCTCCTTCGTTCGTGCACCTGCCTCTGCTCCTGAAGCCCGACGGCAAGGGTAAGCTCAGCAAGCGCGACGGCGACCGCCTCGGCTTCCCCGTGTTCCCCCTCGAGTGGCACGACCCCAAGAGCGGCGATACCTCCTCGGGCTATCGCGAGAGCGGCTATCTGCCCGAAGCCGTGGTCAACTTCCTGGCACTGCTCGGATGGAACCCCGGCGACGATACCGAGGTGATGAGCATGGACGAACTGATTGCCAAATTCTCGCTCGACCACTGCTCCAAGGCCGGTGCAAAATTCGCCTTTGAGAAGGGCAAGTGGTTCAACCACACCTATCTGCAGAATATCGCCGACAGCAAGCTCGCCGAGCTCTTCCGCCCGGTGCTTGCCGCACACGGTGTCAACACCGACGATTTCAGCGCCGACTATATCACAGCGGCAGTGGGCATGGTGAAGAGCCGCATCAACTTTGTGAGCGACCTCTGGGAGCACGCACGCTTCTTCTTCGTAGCCCCCGAGCAGTACGATGCCAAGGCCGTGAAGAAGCGCTGGAGCCCCGAGATGCCCGCTATCATGACAGCGCTTGCCGAGCTCCTCGAAGCAGCTCCCGACTTTGGCAAGGAAGCCCTCGAGCCTGCCGTGATGGATTGGATCAAGACCAACGAATATCATCTTGGCAATGTGATGAATGCCTTCCGCCTCACCGTAGTGGGCGAGTGCAAGGGACCGCACATGTTCGACATCACCGACCTGCTCGGCCGTGAGGCGACAGTGCGACGCATCCGTGCCGGCGTCGAACGAATACAGCCCGTCGAATGAGCAAAGCCTACAACGCCGCGATAGGGCTCTACCGCTCCGCTGCCAGACTGGCGGCGCTCGGCTCGCCCAAAGTGCGGCACATGCTCCACGGGCAGGCCGAGACATTGGACCGCCTGCGTAAGTTCCGCAGCGAGAAGGCTCCCGACGGCTTCGATGTGTGGTTTCATGCAGCCTCGCTTGGCGAATTTGAGCAGGCTCGACCGCTCATCGACGCCCTGCTGCAGCATAGCCCCAAGTGCAAGATTTTGCTGTCGTTCTTCTCGCCTTCGGGCTACGAGGTGCGGTGCGACTACGACCCTCGCGTTGCTGTGGTGTATATGCCTTTCGACCTTCCCTCGAATGTCAATGCTTTCCTCGATGCCGCCTCGCCGAAGATGGCGGTGTTTGTGAAGTATGAATTTTGGGGTAATTACCTCTTCACCCTCGCCGAGCGTGGTATACCCACCTATATCATATCGGCGATATTCCGCCCCGGGCAGATTTTTTTCAAGCCGTGGGGCTCGCTCTTCCGCGATATGCTCCGCACCTTCGCGCACCTCTATGTGCAGGATGAGCGCTCTCGCGACCTCCTTGCCGAAATCGGCGTCGACAATGTGACAGTGGCCGGAGATACGCGCTTCGACCGTGTCACGGCAATCCGGGCTTCAGGCCGCGAAATCAAGGAAATAGCTTGCTTCCGCGATGCCTGCCCCGGAGCACTCACCCTCGTTGTGGGCAGCAGCTGGGAGCGCGATGAGGATGTGTACGTGCCTTGGCTGCGCAAGCATCCCGAGTGTCGTGCGGTGATCGCTCCCCACGAGTTCGACAAGGACCGGCTGTCGGCAATGCGCCGCAGGCTCGGCACCGACCATACGATGCTCTTCACCGACTTCCGGCGCATCTACGAGGCTTCGCCCGAAGGGGCTGCCAAAGTGGCCAAGTCGCTCCGCTACCTTATCATGGATTGCTTCGGTCTGCTCAGCAGCGCCTACCGCTATGCCGACATCACCTATGTGGGAGGCGGGTTCGGAGCCGGTATACATAATATAAACGAGGCCGCCGTATATGGTGTCCCTGTGGTGTTTGGCCCGAAGCACAGCAAGTTCAACGAGGCCCGTGAGCTCATAGCCTGCGGCGGAGCGTTCAGCATCAAGTCGCAGGCGGAAGCCGCCGAAGTGCTCACAAGCATGGCCACCGATGCCAAGGCGCGCAAGGCAGCAGGCAGCGCCGCCGGGCACTACATAGCCACCAAGATAGGTGCCACTCCCATTATTGCCAAAGACTTATTCAATATATCCTTAAAATAATATCTCCCCTCCGCGATGATTAAAACCGGTATATACGGCTCAGCCAAAATCGACGATCCCGTCAGAAAGCAACTTCTTCGCCTCTTGCTGAGGCATCCCGATGTGGACCTTCGCGCCGTGGCATCGCCTGCCGGCAACACTGTGCCGCTGGCTGAGTTGCACCCCGTGTTTGCCGGAGAGACTGAGCTTCGCCTTGAGCGGGAGCTGCATCTCGACGGCCTCGATGTGCTCTTCGTGATCGACGAAAAGAACCTCACCGACGACATCGTGGAGAAGTATGCCGCCGATACCGACTTCCGCCTCATAGTGCTCGGTGAGGCTCCGGCCTTGCTGGACAAGTGCATCGCGGGCAGCACTGACTACGTATACGGTCTGCCCGAGTACTTCCGCAAACCGCTGGTGCGCGGGGCACGTGCGGCGGTGTCGCCCCGCCCCGAAGCCATCCTGCTGGAGCTCGCCCTGCTGCCTCTTGCCAAGAAATCGCTCATCGGAGCCCCGGTCGAGGCTACCGTGGCCACACCATGTGCGGCCCGGCTCAACGATGCTGCCGCCGAAGCCGCCGCTGTGCTTTCGGCCATCAACAATGCCCCTGTCAGCATAGATGCACGTACGGCTGCTGAACCGCCATATCACCGCATTGATCTGCAGGCGCGCATCGACACGGCAATAGCCATCGAGGAGGTGGAGCGCATATATGCCGAAGCCTACGATGACCACTCGTTCGTGCACATACTTCCGGCCGGAGTAGTGCTCGACGAGGATCTCAGAGGAAGCAACAAGTGCCTGATACAGCTCTCGGAGGCCGACGGCAAACTTTGTGTGACAGCTTCGCTCGACGCTCTCACAAAAGGTTGCACCGGCAATGCCGTGCATCTGATGGACCTCCTCTTCGGGCTCCACGAGCGCACCGGGCTGTCGATATAAACCTACACTGAACACATAGTAATCAATAATCTGCGCAATATGGAAATCAAGGTTTACGCCAAAGAGCACCGGATGCGCGACCTCATAGCCGACAACAGCCTGCTGCTCATGGCTATAAGCCGCTTTGCACTGCCGCTCAGGATGGCCAACCGCACCGTCGAGGAGGTGTGCACAGCCACAGGGGTCGACCCCGATACTTTCGTCTGCGTGGCGAATATGATCAGCGGCAAGCCATACGACCCTGAAAACGTGGACCTTGCATCGCTGATGGCCTACCTCAAGCGTGCCCACGCCTTTTTCCTCGATTTCTTCCTGCCTGCGATACGACGCAAGATTATCGGTGCAATCGACTATGCCCGCAGCCACGACACCGCCCTTATCATACTTCGCTTTTTCGATGAATATGTGGGGGAGGTGCGCCGCCACATGGACTATGAGAACAGCACTCTTTTCCAATATATAGAGTCGCTTCTGGCCGGCAAAGCATCCGACAGCCCCTACAGCATCGCCGATTTTGCGGCGCACCACGATGCTATTTCCGAGAAACTGAGCCTGCTCAAGGACGTGCTCATCCGCTACAGCCCCGAGGGTAATGCCGATACGCTCAACTCGGCGCTGTTCGACATCATCAACTGTGAGGCCGACCTCATAAGCCACTGCGAGGTGGAGGACAAGATACTCGTGCCGGCGGTGAGCCGTGCCGAGGCTGCGGCAGCACACCAAGCCTCGCTTGCGTCTGCAGTAGAGCGGCACGGCGATGAGAGCGAGCCCGCAGCCGAGGGCATACTCGGAAAGCGTGAGAAGGAAATTGTGGTGTGCATAGCAAAGGGAATGAGCAACAAAGAGATTGCCGACCGCCTGTGCATCTCTGTGCACACTGTGACTACGCACCGCCGCAACATCTGCGCAAAGCTCGAGATACACTCGCCGGCCGGTCTGACGATATATGCCATCCTCAACGGCCTCATCGACCCGAAGGAAATCGATATTTGAGCCCGGAGCTCCTGCTGCTTTTTTTGAAATATTTTTTTGCGAAATTGCATTTTGTAAGGAAATAGTTATTATCTTTGCTGCAAGTTAACCCACAATCGCTCTGCCTCCGAGGCAGAACCTACCTAAAACTAACAAACAGCATGGACATCAACAGTATCATGTCGGCCCTCGAGGCCAAGCACCCCGGTGAAAAAGAGTATCTTCAGGCGGTTCGCGAAGTGCTCATGTCGGTTGAAGAAGTCTACAACCAGCATCCTGAATTCGAGCGCAACAAAATCATAGAGCGAATGGTCGAGCCCGACCGTATCGTCACTTTCCGTGTAACCTGGATCGACGACAAGGGCGAAGTGCAGAACAACATCGGCTATCGTGTGCAGTTCAACAACGCCATCGGCCCGTACAAGGGCGGTATCCGCTTCCACGCATCTGTCAACCTCTCCATCCTTAAGTTCCTCGGCTTTGAGCAGACTTTCAAAAACGCTCTCACCACACTGCCCATGGGTGGTGCCAAGGGCGGCAGCGACTTCTCGCCCCGCGGCAAGAGCGACCGCGAAATCATGCGTTTCTGCCAGGCTTTCATGCTCGGCCTTTGGAAAAATCTCGGTCCTGACCGCGACGTACCTGCCGGCGATATCGGCGTAGGTGGCCGAGAAGTAGGCTATATGTACGGCATGTACAAGCGCCTCGTGAACCAGCACGACGGCACTTTCACCGGCAAGGCCATGGAGTTCGGCGGCAGCCGTATCCGCCCCGAGGCTACCGGCTTCGGCGCTCTCTACTTCGTGCAGAACATGCTCAAGCAGCGCAACGACAGCATCAAGGATAAGGTGATTGCCATCTCCGGCTTCGGCAACGTGGCTTGGGGCGCAGCCCTCAAGGCTACCGAGCTCGGTGCAAAGGTTGTGACCATCTCCGGCCCCGACGGCTATGTATATGACCCTGCAGGTCTCGACGCAGAGAAAATCAACTATATGCTTGAGCTCCGTGCATCGGGCAACGACATCGTGGCTCCCTATGCCGAGAAGTTTGCCGGCGCTACTTTCTTCGCAGGCCGCAAGCCCTGGGAGCAGAAAGTCGACATCGCTCTTCCTTGCGCCACACAGAACGAGCTCAACGGCGACGATGCCAAGCAGCTCATTGCAAACGGCGTGGAGATGGTGGCCGAAGTATCGAACATGGGTTGCACCCCCGAAGCTATCGACGCTTTCATCGAAAGCCGCACTACTTATGCGCCCGGTAAGGCTGTCAACGCCGGCGGTGTGGCAACATCGGGCCTCGAAATGAGCCAGAACGCCATGCACCTCCAGTGGAGCGCCGAAGAGGTCGACGAAAAGCTCCACACCATCATGACCGACATCCACGGCCAGTGCCTCCGCTACGGTGTGGAAGCCGACGGCTATATCAACTACATGAAGGGCGCCAACATCGCAGGCTTCATGAAGGTTGCCAACGCTATGATGGGCCTCGGCGTGTGCTGATCGGCATCGCTGATAAAGCTATAAAAAACATCGCTGTCCGCTCCGGGCAGCGATGTTTTTTGCATGTACGCTTATGCTTTTATTTGAGCGGGTTGGCTCCGTGGAATGTGACGGTGCCGTCGCTGATGGCACGGTTAAGCAGGGCATTTCGCAGCCGCTTGTCGTAGTCGAGGCGTGCCAGAGTGAGCATACGCTCTCGCACTATCGGGCGAGCGGCCTCGAAGGGCATCGTAGAGCCGGCGGGCAGATATTCGCTCACGCAGAGGAGGTAGGTGAAGCCACCTGCCGATAGCTCGAGCGGCTTGCGTGCGGCGATGTCGGCAAGGGCTTTTGCGTCGAACTCCATGGGGATGTGAGTCTCCACTTGCTCCCAGTCGACCCATCGGTCGCGGAAGTAATCGTAGTGTATTGCCGAGCCTGTGGCGTGCTTCTCGAGGCGGTCGATGTCGTCGGCTTTCTCCGATTTGTAGAGCCTGCGCAGGGCCGGCAGGTCGCGGTTGTCGCTGTCGACTTTGAGGTACACGCCTTTGATGAGCGGTCGCTCGAGGATAAAATCGTCGGGGTGGGCGTCGTAGTAGGCCCGCAGCGAGTCGTCGACGAAAATGCCGTCGGAAGCCTTTGCCGCCATGGCGCGGCGGTACTGACTCATGATGAGGCTGCGGCGGTACTCCTCGGTGAGGCGGTTTACTTCATTCATGTCGACTTCTGCGGCTGCGACATCTTCAATCAGGGCTTCGTCGAGCCAGGAGCGGATGTAGGTGCGCGCGAGCGTCACGCTGTCGTCGTGGCTTATGCCCGCCGGGAGTGCCCGCTTGAGCTCGGTGCGTGTGAGGTGCCGGCTTCCAATCGACGCGATGGCATCGTCGGGAACAGAAACGTCGCCGCCACCGGCGCAGGCTGCGCTGAGCAGCCCCACGGCGGTGGCGGCAATGAGTGCAAGGCGTGTGCTCATGCCTTATTTATCGTTTTTCTTCAGTGAGTTGAAAACTTTCTTGTTTACTTTCACTTTGTACTTTTTGTGCAGGTCGGCTACCCAGTCGGCGTCGAGCTTGCTCTGGTAGTCGGTCACGGCAGCACCGCGCACGTCGGCGGCTTCTTCGGGAGCGTCGATCACACGGCCCTTGAATGCTGCGTAGTGCTTCCACTTGGAGGTGGACTCGGCGGGCTTCTCACCACCGAAGGCGAGGTAGTCGGTGATGGCGTTCTCGCCTTTGGCAGCAATCACGCGCTCGATCTTGATGTCGCGGCCGAAGCGTGTGCGCATCTCTTTGACGAACTCGGCGGCATCGTCGGTCGACAGAGTGCCGGCATATTTCACGGCTTCGTTGAGCAGTGAGTCGCCGGTAGCGAAGATGATGTAGCTCTTGAACTTGGGCTGCTCCCAGCCGTATTTGTCGGCGTTGGCCTTGAAGAAAGCCTCGAGACCTTCGCGATCTTTTGCGGCACGGTCCCACACTTTCTCGTTGGAGATTTCGTAGAGCAGGATGCCGTTGTGGTACTCGTTGAGGAGGTTGCGGTAGTCGGCGTCGGTGGTGGCGAGGTCGTCGCGGAAGGCGCTCAGCACGGCTTCGCGCATAACTCTGTCCACGGCATTGTCGAGCACTTCGGCGGCCAGATGCACATCGCCGGTGGGCGATACTGTGGTGATGAAGTCGGCGAAGCTTACCTTGCCTTTGCTGTATGTGCCGACGGGCTCTTTTATGGCAGCGATGGCAGCGATTGTGGTGGAGTCGAGAGCTCCTGCCGCAGCTATGATTGCTTTGGCTTCGGCCACTGCTTTGTCGTTGATTTTGGCTCCGTACTGAGCCATCAGTTCGGCGAGGCGTGCATCGGTGGCTGCGTTGGCGCGCTCGTCGCGGTGAATGGCTTCGAGGATGTGGCCTCGCATCTCCTCGAGCGGGAGTACGTCTTTATGGCCTGTGCGCTTCACGATGTGATAGCCGAAGGAGGTGGTGAAAGGCTTAGAGATGGCGCCGTCGGGGAGTGCGAACGACACGCTGTCGAACTCCTGCACCATCATGCCGCGGCTGAAATAGCCCAGCGAACCGCCGCGCGATGCGGAGCCCGGATCTTCGGAGTACTTTGTGGCGATTTCGGCAAAGTCGGCACCGTTGCCGAGCACTGTGTAGATAGAGTCGATGAGAGCTTTCTGTGCTGCTATCTGCTCGGGCGTCTTGCCTTGGGTGAGGCGCAGGATATGCGAGGCTTCGACTTCGCCTGCCGAGGGGCTCACGCTTTCCACGCGGATTATGTGGTAGCCCATGCCGGAGTTGACAACCGGCGAGATTTCACCTTTGGGGGTGTCGTAGGATGCTTTCTCGAAAGCCCAGGGGAAACGGCCGGGAATTACGTAGCCCATGCGTCCGCCTTTCACTGCGCTCTGCTTGTCGATGGAGTTGCGTGCGGCTTCGGCTTCGAAAGTGGAGGCCCCATTCACGATGAGTGTGCGGATTGAGTCGAGCGCATGCTTTGCTGCGGGCGAAGCAGGCATCATGATGTGGCTCACATACACGTCGCTGAGAGTGTGGCGGTAGGCTTCGTTGACGAGGCTGTCCTCGATTTCGGGTTTGCGCAGATAGGGCGACGCGAGGTCGGCGCGGTAGCGAGCGTATTCGCTCACGAACTCGGGCTTGTTCTGCAGGCCTGCGTGAAGAGCGTCGGCTACCTTGAGCTTGTAGTCGATAAACATCTGCAGGTACTCGTCGAGAGTCTGACGCTGAGCCTGCTGAGTGTTGTTCTTGTTATAAAGGTATTCAAATTCGCTCACTCGCACGTCCTGGCCGTCGACGGTCATGAGCACGGGGTCGGCATCTTTCGCCGATGCCACCGCGAAAGTGGCACCGGCGATAAGAGCTGCGGCAAAAAGGTGTTTTTTCATCTGTGTGGTAAATAGCTTAATCATAGCCGGGAGAGTCGGCACAGATATATAACGCCGTGCTTCGGGCTTTATTGTGCACCGGCGCTGTAATTAGGCGCTTCTGCGGTGATTGCCACGTCGTGCGGGTGGCTTTCGGCCACGCCGGCGTTGGTGATGCGGGTGAAAGAAGCGTGGTGAAGCTCTTCGATGTTGTGCGCACCACAGTAGCCCATACCTGCACGGAGGCCGCCAAGCATCTGGTATACAACCTCGTAGAGTGAGCCTTTGTAGGGCACGCGGGCGGCGATGCCTTCGGGCACGAGTTTCTTGGCATCGGTCTCGTTGCCCTGGAAGTAGCGGTCCTTGGAGCCGCGCTCCATGGCTTCGAGCGAGCCCATGCCGCGGTAAGCCTTGTACTTACGGCCGTTGAAGATGATGGTGTCGCCGGGCGACTCTTCGACGCCTGCGAGCATACCGCCGAGCATCACCGAGTGAGCGCCTGCTGCGAGGGCTTTCACGATGTCGCCGCTGTAGCGGATGCCACCGTCGGCAATCAGGGGCACTCCGGTGCCTTCGAGGGCCTGAGCCACATCGTAGACAGCCGAGAGCTGGGGCACGCCCACGCCGGCAATGATGCGTGTGGTGCAGATAGAGCCGGGGCCGATGCCCACTTTCACGCCGTCGGCACCATGGTCCACGAGGTAGCGTGCGGCATCGCCGGTGGCGATGTTGCCTACGACCACGTCGATGTCGGGGTATTTTTTCTTGACAGCTTCGAGGACACCTACCACGCCGCGGGAGTGACCGTGTGCGGTGTCGATTACCAGGGCGTCGACTCCGGCTTCCACGAGGGCGTCGGCGCGCAGCATGGAGTCGGGGGTCACGCCAATGCCGGCAGCCACACGGAGGCGGCCACGGGAGTCCTTGCAGGCGTTGGGCTTATCTTTGGCTTTGGTTATGTCTTTGTAGGTGACAAGTCCGATGAGCTTACCGTCGGCGCCTACCACGGGGAGTTTCTCAATCTTGTGCTTCTGGAGAATTTCGGCAGCTTCCTCGAGGTTGGTTCCCGAAGTGGTGGTCACGAGGTTCTTTGAAGTCATCACTTCGTCGATAGGCCTGCGGAGGTCGCGCTCGAAGCGGAGGTCGCGGTTAGTGACTATGCCCACGAGCATACCGGCATCGTCGACCACGGGAATACCGCCGATGTGGTATTCGCTCATCATGGCCAGCGCATCAGCCACGGTGGAGCCGCGCAGGATGGTCACGGGGTCGTAGATCATACCGTTCTCGGCACGCTTCACGGCATGTACCTGACGGGCCTGCTCGGCGATGGGCATGTTCTTGTGGATCACGCCCAGGCCGCCTTCACGGGCTATGGCGATGGCAAGCTGCGACTCTGTCACAGTGTCCATGGCCGCCGAGATGATTGGCACGTTGAGGGTTATGTTGCGGGAAAAACGACTTTGAAGGTTTACTTCGCGGGGCAGCACGTCAGAATACGCCGGGATGAGAAGCACATCGTCGAACGTAAGGCCGTCCATCTTCACTCTGTCTGCAATAAAAGAACTCATCTGGATGATATTGGTTTATTGCGTGCAAAGATACGATTTTTTTACCGTATAACCACGCTGTTTGACCAAAATTTTGTATTTTTGCCCTCTGAAACTTTCAACCACATAATATATGGATCTATATTCACAGATCGACGCCGACATAAAGGCTGCCATGCTTGCCAAGGACCGCATCCGCCTGCAAGCGCTGAGAGGTATCAAAAAAGAATTTATAGAAGGAAAGACGGCTCCGGGCTCCAACGGTGAGCTCTCCGACGAAGCCGCCATGAAGATATTGGTGAAGATGGCCAAGCAGCGCCGCGAAAGCGCCCGCATCTATCAGGAGCAGAACCGCCCCGAGCTTGCCGACACCGAGCTCGCCGAGTGCGAGGTGATAGAGGCATATCTCCCCAAAGCTCTCACCGAAGAAGAGCTCACCGCCGAGCTCGAGAAAATCATCGCTCAGGTGGGCGCCACCGGCCCCTCCGACATGGGCAAGGTGATGGGTGCCGCCACAAAAGCCCTCGCCGGGCGCGCCGACGGTCGCGCAATATCGGCCAAGGTGCGTGAAATCCTCAATAAACAGTAATTCAGACTCCAAGTCGAAAAATCACATAGATATGCTTACCATACAGCAGATAAAAGCCGATCCCGAAGGTGTGATAGCACGCCTGGCCGTGAAAGGCTTCAAAGCGGAAAAACCAATAGCCCGCGTACTGGCTCTCGACGATATCCGCCGCGGGCTCCAGCTTAAGAACGACAATGCCGCAGCCGAGCTCAACCGCATGGCGGCATCCATAGGCAAAGCAATGAAGGAAGGCCGCAAGGATGATGCCGAAAAGGCAAAAGCCGGTGTGGCTGTGCTCAAAGAAGAGCAGAAAGCTCTCGCCGAAGAGCTCGACCGCACTGAGGCCGAAATCCGTGAGGAGCTCCTCAACATACCCAACACTCCCTGCGCCGCTGTGCCCGAAGGCACAAGTGCCGCCGACAATGTGGTGGAGCTCACCGGCGGCCCGATGCCCGACCTCGGCCCCGATGCCCTTCCTCACTGGGAGCTCGCCAAGAAATATAATCTCATCGACTTCGACCTCGGTGTGAAAATCACCGGTGCAGGCTTCCCCGTGTACCTCGGCAAAGGTGCCAAGCTCCAGCGTGCGCTCATTCAGTTCTTCCTCGACCAGGCTTCGGAGGCAGGCTATCTTGAGGTGCAGCCCCCCTACGTGGTCAATGAGGCGTCGGGCTACGGCACGGGTCAGCTCCCCGACAAGGAAGGCCAGATGTACCTCTGCAACCTCGACAAGCTCTACCTCATCCCTACCGCCGAGGTGCCTGTGACCAACCTCTACCGCGACGTGATCATCCCCGCCGACAAGCTCCCCATCAAGAACTGCGCTTACTCGGCGTGCTTCCGCCGCGAGGCCGGCAGCTATGGCAAGGACGTGCGTGGCCTCAACCGCCTGCACCAGTTCGATAAAGTGGAAATCGTGCGCATCGAGAAGCCCGAGAACTCCTACGCAGCGCTCGAAGAGATGAAGGCACACGTGCAAGGCCTCCTTGAGAAGCTCGGTCTGCCCTGGCATATCCTGCGCCTGTGCGGTGGCGACATGAGCTTCACCTCCGCCATCACCTTCGACTTTGAGGTTTACTCGGCAGCACAAGGCCGCTGGCTCGAGGTTTCGTCGGTATCCAACTTCGAGACATATCAGGCCAACCGACTCAAATGCCGCTATCGTGGCGACGACAAGAAGACACATCTCTGCCACACGCTCAATGGCTCCGCTCTCGCCCTGCCCCGCATCATGGCAGCACTGCTCGAGAACAACCAGACACCCGAAGGCATCGTCGTGCCCGAGTGCCTGCGCAAATACACCGGCTTCGACATCATCGATTGATGCCGCCTCGCCCAACAGCAACAAAGGCCGACCCGCGAGTGCAGGTCGGCCTTTGTTGCTGTTGGGCGATTTCCCGGTGCCGGCTTCACTTTGCGGAAGCAGGTTCAAATTCAGACCGTAGCTTTCAACATTGATATTGCGTAGATCGGGATAATATCAGCCACTCGACGGGTGTTGTTGTTTTCCGTGTCGAAATACTCAATGGCACCGAAATTTTCGAGCGAACAACGGATGCCTTCCGAGAGCTTTTTCTCTCTCATGAAGAGCCACAAGCTTTTCATTCCGCCTTGAGTGCCCGACTTTACCTCAATAGGCAGTACTTTTGAGTCGCGGCTTGCCACATAGTCAATTTCTGCCAGAGAGTTTTTTGCCAATCGTACCCAATAGTGTAGTTCATGACGGATGTTCGGGGTGCTGTAGCGGAGCATTTCGAGGCCAACAAGCATTTCGGCCATCGGGCCTTTGTTGACGAGTTCGGCCGGTTCGGCTGTAAGGATGGTCTGTGTGAGCTCTTTGATGTCACCTACGCTCATTTTCAGCAGTCGCAGCATGATGCCTGTGTCAAGCAACAACATCTTGCGATAGCTTGTGTCCTCTTCACTTCCAAGAGGAAGGCCGTTTGCAGCTGTGCGCGTTACGGGCACGACAAGCCCTGCGAGAATGAGCATTTCAAGTGCTTTCTTTACATCGGCAGAGCGATAATCGCCAACTTGCGAGTACACGAATTTACAAGCCGCTTGCGCAGCAACACTTCTCAAAGTGTGCCTGAGAAGGAGCGGATCGATTCTTTTGTGGTATTTGGGGAAATCATCCTGATAGCTTACGACGATGTCGTCTTGCAGCTCACTGCACTTAAGATAGTCGTGAGTTTCCACCCATTTATCAACAACTTCGGGCATTCCCCCTACGAGAATATATGCTCTCAGCAACTCGACGAGGCGAAGATGAAGAGGTTCGGGCAGAGGTCGGGCTACCGAAGATGTATTCCGAATGTTGAGGAGAAGCTGCTCGCCGTTGGCTATGAGAAATTCATCGAATGTCATTGGATACATAAACATTGAGTGTATCCTTCCTACTCCAAATGTAGGCAAATCTTCAAGAGCGAACTCCAGCAGCGAACCTGCAGCCACTACATGCAACTCCGGCATATCCTCTTTGAAAAAGCGCAGCGACATGAGCGCCCGGGGGCACGATTGTATTTCGTCGAAAAATAGCAGAGTCTTGCCGGGAATAATTGGTTTGCCACTTAATGCCGACAGCACCTGTATAATTCTTTCGACATCAAGATTGTCTTGGAAAACAGTGCTATAACTTGGCGATTTCTCAAAATTAATTTCTACGAAATTGTTAAACATCTCGCCAAGATGACGGATGGCGGTAGACTTACCTACTTGCCGTGCACCCCTGAGCAGGAGGGGTTTGTGGTCGGGTCGAGAGCTCCATTCTTTAAGGTATTGGTCTATGAGTCTGGTATGGTAAGCCATGGTTGTGGGTAATTTGGTTGATATTCAGATGCAAAGATAGTAAATTTGCTAAAATCCAAACAAATAATTCGCCATTTTTTGCTAAAATCCAAAGAAATAATTTGGCGATTTCTGCTAAAATCCAAAGAAATAATTTCGGGGATTGGGGTTCCGGCACCCCCGCGACCTTAGTTGTGAATCAGGCGTTAGGGATGCGTCGCTACATTTATTTCAAGGTGTTTATCAAAAATTTGTTTGCCTTTTTCAGTCAAACCATACCGTTGATTGGGCGATTGTGGATTTTCCGCATCCTCTAACCGGATAATGCCAGCGCTTTGTGCAGGGTTCAAGTAGTTCTTTATAAATGAGCTCTTGGACTTAAAGCCCATTCTTTCTCTCAATTCTTTTGCTGAATACCAATTATTGCCAATCGCTTCAATGAGTTTTGCCAAAGCAGGCGAAACTTCGCCAAGCTGTTCTTCAACCGGTGTTCTACTGGTGTTCAGCCGGTGTTCAACTGGTGTTCTTTCACCATCCTTAGGTCGGGCGAAAATCACCTTGACCATATAGCCGTTGTCGTTAATCTTAGGCTTAGGCAGACCGGCATTCTTACATTTGATGTTCATCATTGACAGTCCGCGTCCCCAATGCTCAATCAATCCTCCTATGAACATGACATTGGCAATATCAGGATTCGGAGGGAGAGAAGTGTTGTCGTTCGCCGATGCCTCCTCTGCGGTTAAACGCTGAGGTGATAAGGTTGCCGGAAACCGACCTGCGTTCTCTATCTCCACACGGTCGTCATATATGGCTATGCCTATGGAGCTTGCCTCCTGTTGCCACGCTCTATGACATAGTGCATTGACAACTGCCTCTCTGAGCGCATCGTATGGGATTTCCAATTCATCCTCGCGCTCAATTCTGTTGTGCGTGGTCCCCGACAATGACAGGTGCTTGAAAAAGAAGTCCATCGCACCGGAGGTCAACTCAAAGATATTGCCATATATCTGTCTATTGTCAATAAACTCACTTTTATCAACACCTCTAAATCGTGCAAGGCGAAGAAGCACCTGAGGGTAGTCGGTCAAATCTTTGCCAAACAAAACGGCTGCGGAATTTCTCACTGCACCATTTTGTGTAAGTTTCAAGCGGTTAAGTATCGTCGAAGTATTGTCATTTTTGGCTTCATCGCTTAATCTGCCGCGACGTATGCCACCCTCAACCACTCTATGTATCAAGCCATCATCGAGAGAATCAATAGTCAAATTAGGGTTAACCTTGCGTTCCCATTTGTACGTTAACCCGGTCTGCTCTTCATGCAAACGGAGAAACCGCTCACGGGGCATTACTGTAGTAACGCTGTCGTGTCGTTGATACGGCTTTCCATCCCACATATAGGGCTTGTCGCTATCCATACCGTTTGAGCAAAAGGCAATCAAATATTTGTTGGAATCTTCCAACGGAATATACTGGGGCTGTATATCAATAGCCGGGTCAAACCGCCCGAGCGCATCGCCTATCTCGCGAGTTGTCTTATCTGAGATCTCCTGACCAATAACCTTGCCTTTGTTATTGACTCCGAACACAACGATGCCACCACGGCCATTTATCATGCCGCACAATGTCTCCATTCCGCGGTTCAACTGCCCGGTGGTCTCTTTGAACTCAACATCCACGCCCTCGTTATTGG
>JAMPHP010000001.1:1362197-1397926 GCA_023663365.1 Muribaculaceae bacterium
AGGCTTCGGAGAGCCGGGGCGGCGGTCGGCGGGCAGGATGGCAGTGGGTCGCGTCACGGTGTAGTACTCCATGCTTTGGTCGCTCTCGAAGCCATAGCCCTCGATGGTGCGGTCGGTGCGCACGATGTGGATGAAAGAGTCGCTGTAGATTTTGCGCGAGTTCTGGTCCCAGAACAGCTGCTGTGTGAGGAAGCTGTCGGCCGAAGTGTTGACCATCACCACATTGCCGTCGAGGCGCCACAGACGCTTGCGAGAGTAGTAGATGGCCGAGTCGGCGGTGACGGTCGACTCGGGGTTCATCGCGAGGTCGTACTGCTCAAGCTCTATACCCAGCGGAAAGCGCCAGAAGGGGTCGTCGGCATCCTCGAACATCTGCCACAGCGGAGCCTCCACGTGGTAGCGGGTGTAGCCTGAGTCGCTGATGAGGGTCGAGACGTCGGCGGTCGACATCGTGGGAGTGGTGTAGCCGTCGCCTGCATTGGCCACATAGCGCTTCACTTCTTTCTTGGCGGGCATAAGCAACCATGCCGCCACGGCACCTGCGGCCACGGCGGCTAAGAGCCAGCGCATTTTGCCCGATGACTTCTTCATGAAGCGGATAGGCTATGCGGGAATGCTTAGTAAATCTTGCTGGGGAGGAACCACATCTCGTTGAAGTTCACGCCAACGGTGATGTTGAGGTAGTTCTCCTTGATCAGCGGGTCGGGCTTTGCCTGGCGGTGCAGCCACTCGAAGCCGAGGTTGACGGTGGTCTTGAGCGAGGGCACGGGGAAGCCGAAGCCGAGGGTCACGCCGTACTCATGGAGCTGATTGCCCTGCACTTTCATATAGTCGTCGGTCCAGAAGCCACCGAGGCGGTAGTTGATGCGCTTGAAGTAGCTGCCGCGGGCATCGGGCACATACTGCATACCGAGGGCATACTTGGTGCGGTCGGCAAACTCGAAGTTGGCGCCCTCCTCGAAGCCGCGGAACTTCGCTTTGGACCATGGCTGGTAGGTGTAGTCGAACTCCACCATGAACTTGCGGTTGAAGCTGTAGTTCACACCTGCGCCCCACTTCTCGGGAAGCGAGTAGTTGCCTTTGAGCGAGTGCTCATCGGAGAATACGGGGTCGCTCTGGTCGGCGGGAGTGAAGGCCACACGGCGGGCATTGCCGAGCAGAGTCTTGGCCGGGCTGTAGGTGAGGCCGAGTGTGAGGCGGTCGGTCTTGTTGAGGTCGAGGCTGTACTGTGCACCGAACACAAGGTGGAAGTCGCGCACCTCGAGCTGGTCCTGGTACACAGTGTAGTTGGAGCTCGACTGTGTGGCGTAGGTCTCGTTGAGGATAGTGCCGAAGAGATATGAGATGTTGGCGCCGATAGTGAAGCCCTTGAAGGGGCGCCCTGCCACGCCGACGTAGAACTCGCTGAGGTTGCCCGAGCCCTGGCGGCTGTCGATACCGTTCTCAATCTTGTTGCCGAAAGCGTAGCCTACCGATGAGTAGGGGAGCAGGCCCACGGAGCCGCCCATGTACTTGCCCAGCGGGAACTGCATGGTGGCATAGTCGAGACCGCCGCCGAAGCGCTTGTCGCTCACCGGCTCTGTGGCGCCGGTGGTGGAGTTGGTCTGCACTTCTTTCTGCCACATCATTGTCACGTCGATGCCGAGGTCGAAGAGGAAAGTGAGCGAGTCGGTGGCGGCGTAGGATGCGGGGTTCATAGTGTTGATCTGGCGGCCTGAGTTCATGGCGTAGCCTATGCCACCCATGGAGCGCTGGGTGGAGGTGGCGCCGTCGCGCAGCATACCGTAGCCGAAAGCGGAGTAGGGAGTGAGGGTGCCGTTCTGCGCCATAAGGGCGCCGCAGGCGGCAAGTATGAGTGCGATAGCAGCTGAGAGCCTGTGTTTCATTGTGATATGATGCTGTAAAGCCCCTTGTGCACGAGGTAGGGGTCGTGAATATAGTCGAATGTGAGAATATTGCTTTCTATGAGCAGTGCCGCCGAACCTCCCGTGAGCACGGCAAGAGTATCGGAGCCGGCGGCGCGATGGTAGTACTCGAGCTCGGCGGCTACACCTCGCACGGCACCGCTGCGCATGGCCTCGGCAGTGCTTGTGCCCCAGAGGGGAGTGGCGCCTCCATCGGGCGAAACTGCCGGAAGAGCGTCGGTGAAGGCCGCCAGCGCGCGCAACCTAAGGTCGATGCCCGGTGCTATGTTGCCGCCGCTGTACACCGCCCCGGGAGCTACATAGTCGTAGGTCACCGCCGTGCCCAAGTCCGACACCAACAGCGGTCGCTCCGTGCCTGCCACGGCAATTGCGCCGAGAGCGGCGGCTATGCGGTCGGCACCGAGGGTTGCCGGTGTGCTGTAGGCGATGGTGAGCGGCAGGGGAGTGTCGGCGTTGAGGTCTACGATGCGAGAGCACAGGGGCTCCAGCGAGCTCAGGTCGTCGGCGCGGTCCGAAGCCACCACCGAGCAGTAGGCCACCACCAGCCCGCAGGCAGGCACGCCGGCGCGAGCGCACAGCTCCTTGGCCAATGCACCGGCAGGCAGTGCATCGTCGCCTTTGAGAGCACACGCAATCATGCCGTCAGAGCCCCACAGAGCGCCTTTGATGGCGGTGTTGCCACGGTCGATGGTGAGTTTTACTTCCATATTGCGGCAAAATTACGAAATACGCGCCGATTAAGCTCTATTTTTCTATTTATAAATTGTTAAAAGTACCCAATGGCGTGTTGCCTTGCCGAGCAAAAAAAGAGAGGCGCACCGGAGTGGCCTCTCTTGAATATTGTTGCCCGGAAGCGGATCAGTGCTTCTTGATGGTGGGGTTGCGCTTGTCCTTGATATACTTCACTGCGGGGATTTTGCGTGCCGGAGCGCTGTACACGGGGTCGTAGGTCGACCATTCCGACTCTGTGTCGGGGAAGAAGTTGAGGCGGAGAGTGCTGCGGTTGCCGTCCTTATCCTTAGCGTAGATGAGGATGCTCTGCCATGCTTCTTCGATGCCGGTGCGGGTGAAAGTGTACTCGCCGGTGGTGTTGATGGAGTTTGTGATGTCCTCGGCATCGCCACCCATTGCGAGCTCGTAGAGTTCGTAGCCCATGTTGAGGCGGTTTTCGACGGTGTTCTCGTCCATGAGACGGATATAGGCCTCTTCGACGTTGCTGGGGGTGATTTCAAAGTTGATGCTCACGCTGTTGGCATCTTTGCTCTTGCTGAAAATGGTGAACGAGGGGCCTTCCGAGGGAGCGCTTGTATCTTCGATGTCGAACTCGAAGCGGTTGTCGGTGATGTCGCCGTTGATGTCGTAGGCACGGGTGTAGAGCACGTACTTGCCCGAGCCGTCGATCTGCCAGATGGAGTTGGGGATGCCTTCGCCCAAGTCGCCTGTGCCCTGAAGGAAATCGAGCGACCACGACTGGCCGAACATGCCGATGAGGTAGTCGAAGCCATATTCGGCCACGAAGCTGTCCATCGCAGAGGCCAGACCCCAGCAGGTGCTCACGTAGTACACGTTGGAGCCTTCGATGTCGAGATATGCGCCGTGCTCATTCACTTCGTGGAGTGTGGCCGAGAAGATGGCGGAGCCTGCGGCAGGAGCGAGAGTCTCGAATTCGGTGTAGACGAAAGTCTCGAGGGGCGAGCCGTCCTGGGGATTTAGTTCCCAAGCGCAGAGGTAGTAGTGTGTGCCGGGGATCACGCTGAAGCGCGCGCCGGTGCCGTCGTCCTGGTAGTCGCGCTGGGTGAACGACTGCGTGTCGAATGCGATGTAGCCGTTGGTGGAGAGGGTGTATTTCATCACCGTGAGCTTGGTCTCGTCGTCGAGCTCATCGAAGAATGTGCCTTCGAAGTAGAGAGCCATGTTGTCGAGGTCGGCATCGGAGATGATGTTGTGTGCGTAGGCGATGGTGGGGTTGACAGTCGACACGGTGTAGGTCACGGTGTTCTTGCCCACGTGGTCGAGCTTCAGGAAGATGTTGTCGTCGGAGATGCCTTCGGGGAGGGTGAAGGAGGCATAGTCAACGTCGTCGACATTATATTTGCCCACCACGTGGTCGCCCTTGATGAGGTACATGGTGTCGTGAGATTCGGCCATGGCGCCGAAAGCTGCGGAAGCCACTACGGTGGCGGCGAGTAGATGTTTTATCATTGAGTGTAAGATTTTTCAGGGGTTAGTTTTTGATGATTTTCACGGAGTGCTTGCCTGCACTTACGATATATACGCCTGCTGCGGCAGAGCTGAGGTCGATGGTGGCGTTGCCGTCGGCATCGGCTGTGGCTTTAGCCACGAGAGCTCCTGCGGTGGAGTGTGCCGCGAAAGTGCAGCCGGGCTCGAGGCCGGTGGCGCTTACCGTCGATGATGTGCGGGTGGGCCAGATGGCAATGTCTGTGCGGCCGATGAGGTCTTTAACGGCACTTGTCTCGGCACCGATGAGGATGCGGTCGAGGTCGGCGAAAGCAACTTCGTGCTTCTGACCGCCTGAATGATGAAGTGTGAGCGACTCCTTGCCGATGTCGATGCGCTGCACGTCGGCCAGGGTGGCTTCTGTGCGTGTGCCGTCGGCAGAAATCACCACCACACCTTTCTCGGCCGCTGCTGAGGCAGGCATAGCCACGGCGGCTGCCACGATGGCGGCGCCGATGAGGTGTCTGATGTGATAATTCATATTGGTCTGGAATTTATAAATGAGTGAATTGTAGTGCAAAGGTAGGAATAATTTGCCGAAATGTCAACAAACACTGACTTTTTCTTCGGTTTGAAAAGAAAAAAGGCGGATTTCCGTGCAGGAAATCCGCCCTGATGAGTCTTTGCGTGCTTATTCGGTGATGTTGAGGAGCTCAACGTCGAAGATCAGCATTTCGTTGGGGCCGATGCCGGCTGCGGGCTGGCCGTTGGGGCCGTAGGCGAGCTTGCCGGGGATGTAGAGAGTGGCTTTGCCACCCTTGCCGAGGAGCATTAGGCCTTCACGGAAGCCTGCCACCACGCCCTGAAGGGGGAAGGTAGCGGGGCCGCGGCCGTCGGTGCTGTCGAACACAGTGCCGTTGATGAGCTTGCCGGTGTAGTTCACTTCCACGGTGGCATCGGCGGTGGGGTGCTCGCCTGTGCCTTCGTTCTCGATGAGATAGGAGAGACCGCTCTCGGTGGTCTTGATGGCGGGGTTGGCAGCTTTCTGCTCAGCCACGAAGTCTTCGCCGAGCTTCACGTTCTCGACAGCTTCGGGAGCCTCTGCCTTCTCGGCGGCTTTGGCATCGGCAGCTTTTGTGCGGGCATCCATATAGAGGCGCTGGAACTCGAGCGCATTGGCCTGCATCTGCTCATAGGAGAGCGAGTCGGAGAGGAAAGCCTGCTTGAAGGAGTTCATGATGGCGGCCTTGTTGATGCTCACGCCCTGCTCCTCGAGCTGCTTGATTTCCGACATCATCTGCAGGCCTACCTGCATACCCATGCGGGTCTCCTGGCTGTCGTCGGCGCCGAAAGCCACCTGCATACCACGGAGGAATTCCTGCTTGGCGGCTTTATCCTTGTCGCCCATCTGGTTGAAGTCGGTGTAAATCATGGAGCCTACGTAAGTGCCGTAGGCTGTGGAGAGCGAGTCGCCGGCAGCAGCGCTGTCGCACTTGCCGTCGCCGCATTTTCCGCAGCTCACTGCTGCGAGAGTCATGAGGGCGCAAGCCCCCAAAATCATTTTTTTCATATTCTATTCTACATTAATTAATTCAACATCGAAGCGCAGAGGGCAGTCGGGCGGTATCACACCCGGCACGCCTGAGCTGCCATAGGCCAGCTGAGCGGGCAGGGTGAGTGTGTACTTGCCTCCGCGGTGCATGTGTGTGAGGCCTTCGGCTATGCCGGGGGTGAGCTCGGCCACGGTGGAGATAATCGGCTCCTCGTCGGCACCGATTGAGTCGAACACGCTTCCGTCGGGCAGATAGCCGGTGTAGCGGATGGCCACCTTGGAGGCCGGCACGGGCGAGGGCGAGGAAGTGTCGCCGGGCACGAGGGTGCGTATGATCAAGCCGTCGGGCAGCACTTCGGCACCTTCCTCGGCGGCCGCCTGAGCGAGCATCAGCCCGGCCTGCTCGGCAGCCATGCGGCTCATGGCCGCATCGATGGCTGCATTGGCAGCATCGTGCTCGGCTCTGTCGTAGGGCTTGACGAGCTCTTCGGCTATCATGCGGCGCACTATGGCGGTGTCGCACTGCACGCCGGTCGCTGCAAGCTGTGCAAGAGCATTGTCGACGGCAATCTTCATGTTCGAGGCCACGAAGACGGCCACCTGACGGTTGAGCGAGTCGGCCGGAGCTACTGTGGCGGCCGCCCCCGAAAGGGCGGTCGCCAGCAGGATGGAGCCTAAAAATCGGCGTATCATTTGCCTTCGACGCTGATGAGCTCTACGTCGAAAATAAGTGTCTGGTTCGGGCCAATCACGCCGCCGGCACCCTGGGGTCCGTAGGCGAGCTGCGAGGGGATGAAGAGGCGCCACTTGGAGCCGGCCTTCATGAGCTGAAGGGCTTCGACCCAACCGGGGATTACTTGCGTAACGCCAAATGTAGCGGGCTCGCCGCGGTCCACGCTCGAGTCGAATACTGTGCCGTCGATGAGCTTGCCGGTGTAGTGCACGGTCACTTGGTCGCCGGGACCGGGCTGCACGCCTGTGCCCTCGGTGAGGACTTCGTACTGCAGGCCCGAGGGAGTGGTGTGCACTTCGGCGCGCTTGCCGTTGGCATCGAGGAATTCCTTGCCGGCTTTTTCATTGACCGAAGCCATGGCGGCGGCTTCTTCCTGCTGCTTCTGCTGGAGAGCTGTGAAGTAGTCGTTGATTACTTTTTTTGCTTCGTCGAAGCTGAGGCGGGGAGCCACGCCGGTGTAGACTGCGGCCACGCCGTCGGCAAAGTCCTGCACGTTGATTTTATCTATACCCGAGCCGCGGAAGTTGTGGCCCATGCTCAGACCGAGAGCGTAGCTCAGACGGTCGAATTCTTTGTTGTCCATGTTTGTTTTATGTTGTTATATAAGTGTCTAACACGCGAGGGCGTGTCAATGTTCCCGCACTATTCCTTGGTGCCGTATGCGAGGTCACCGGCATCGCCCAGACCGGGCACTATATAGCTGTGTGCGTTGATTTCGGGGTCTATCACACCTACCCAGAGCTCGGCATCGGCCGGCATCACTGAGTTCATGTAGTCGATGGCCTTCTGCGATGCAATCACCGAAGCTATGTGGAGCTTGGCGGGAGTGCCCTTGGTGAGGAGCGCGCGGTAGCTGAGCTCCATAGAGGCTCCTGTGGCGAGCATGGGGTCGCAGAGGATGAGGGTTTTGCCGTCGAGTCGGGGTGATGCCAGATATTCGATGCAGATGTCGAAGTTCTCTTTTTCCTTATATTTGCGGTAGGCCGATACGAAGGCGTTCTCGGCATCGTCGAGGTAGCGGAGGAAACCTTGGTGGAAGGGCACGCCGGCACGGAAGATGGTGGCGAGAACTATTTTCTCGTCGATGGTATCACAGGTGGCATCGACACCGAGAGGTGTGGCGATGTTGGCCTTGCGGTAGGTGAGGGTCTTGCTGATTTCGTATGCGAAAATCTCACCGAGGCGCTCGAGGTTGCGGCGGAAGCGCAGGCGGTCGGTCTGCACCGAAGTGTCGCGCATCTCGGCCAGATACTGGCTTACCAGCGATGGATTGTCGGCAAAGTTGTGTACTATCATTATTTAGAGGGTGTGTGGTTCGGTCATTATTCGGCCTCAAAGCGGTCGCCGGCGAGCTTGAGCTCGTTGGCGCGGATGAAGTCGAGGATTTCTTTGCGCACGGGGCTGTCGTCGATGTCGTCTTCGATGCGTCGGAGGGCGTTGAAGAGCGATGTCTGAGTCTGGTAGATGTGGCGGTATGCTTTTGCGATGTCGTCAATCTGCTCTTCGGTGAAGCCGCCGTGCTTGCGCAGTACTATAGCATTAACACCGTAGTATGCCACAGGGTTGTGTGCCAGGATGGCAAAAGGAGGCACATTTGAGCTGATGCGTGTGCCGCCCTTGATGAGAGCGAGCTTGCCCACGTGCACGCCTTCGTGGAGCACTACGCTCGACGAGAGGATGGAGCCGGTGTCGACGTGCACGTCGCCGGCGATGGTCACGGCATTGCCTATCACACATTTATCGGCGATGTGAGTGTCGTGGCCTATGTGGCTGTCGGCGAATACGAAGCTGTTGGCACCGATGGAAGTGCCGCCTTCGCCGGTGATGCCTCGGTTGATGATCACGTGCTCGCGGATGATGGTGTTGTCGCCCACGAAGCAGTGCGAGGCGCAGCCTTTCCAGCGGAAGTCCTGCGGGTCGGCGCCTACGATAGCGCCCTGATATACTTTCACTTTCTTGCCCAGAGTGGTGCCGTGCATCACCGAAGCGTAGGGGAGAATTTCACAGCCGTCGCCGATCACGGTGTCGGCGTCGATGTATGCGAAAGGATGTACGATGACGTCGTTGCCGAGCTGAGCCTTGGGATCGACGTATGCTAATGGGCTGATCATAGTATTGCGTTTTAGGATTTATTCTAAATGCAAAAGTAAGAAAAAAATCAGTTATTCCCTAAAAAAAATGATGAGGACTGTCCCCGACTACGACAAAAGCGCCATCGCAGAGTGCGACGGCGCTTTCGTGGATGTAAATCAATCCGAGATTATCGGCAGACTACAGCTTAGAGCTGGGGGCCTGCTGCCACGAGAGCCTTACCGGCTTCGTTGGTCTCGTATTTCTTGAAGTTCTTGATGAAGCGGGCTGCGAGGTCTTCGGCCTTCTTGGTCCACTCTTCTGCGTTTGCGTAGGTGTCGCGGGGATCGAGGATCTTGGGATCTACGCCGGGGAGCTCGGTGGGGATGGTGAAGTCGAAGATGGGGAGCTGCTTGGTGGGAGCGCTGAGGATGGCGCCGTCGAGGATAGCGTCGATGATGCCGCGGGTATCCTTGATGGAGATGCGCTTGCCGGTGCCGTTCCAGCCGGTGTTCACGAGGTATGCCTTAGCACCCGACTGCTGCATACGCTTAACGAGTTCTTCGGCGTACTTGGTGGGGTGGAGTTCGAGGAATGCCTGGCCGAAGCAAGCCGAGAAGGTGGGAGTGGGCTCGGTGATGCCGCGCTCTGTGCCGGCGAGCTTGGCGGTGAAGCCGCTCAGGAAGTAGTACTTGGTCTGCTCGGGTGTGAGGATCGACACGGGAGGAAGCACACCGAATGCGTCGGCGCTGAGGAAGATCACGTTCTTGGCGGCGGGGCCGTGGCTGATGGGCTTAACGATCTTCTCGATGTGGTCGATGGGGTAAGATACGCGGGTGTTCTCGGTCACGCTCTTGTCGGCGAAGTCGATCACGCCGTTTTCTTTCACGGTCACGTTCTCGAGGAGAGCGTCGCGGCGGATGGCGTTGTAGATGTCGGGCTCGCTTTCTTTGTCGAGGTTGATTACCTTGGCGTAGCAGCCGCCTTCAAAGTTGAACACGCCGTTGTCGTCCCAGCCGTGCTCGTCGTCGCCGATGAGGAGGCGCTTGGGGTCGGTCGAGAGGGTGGTCTTACCTGTGCCGGAGAGGCCGAAGAAGATGGCGGTGTTCTCACCGTTCATGTCGGTGTTGGCCGAGCAGTGCATGGAGGCGATGCCCTTGAGGGGGAGGTAGTAGTTCATCATCGAGAACATACCTTTCTTCATCTCGCCGCCGTACCAGGTGTTGATGATAACCTGCTCGCGGGTGCTGATGTTGAACACAACAGCGGTCTCGCTGTTGAGGCCGAGTTCCTTGAAGTTGGTGAGCTTAGCCTTCGACGCGTTGTAGACGATGAAGTCGGGGGTGAAGTTCTCGAGATCCTCAGCGGTGGGGCGGATAAACATGTTGGTCACGAAGTGAGCCTGCCATGCCACTTCCATGATGAAGCGCACAGCCATGCGGGTGTCTTTGTTTGCACCGCAGAAACCGTCGACAACGTAGAGTTTCTTGTTCGAGAGCTCTTCAACGGCGAGTTTCTTGCAAGCGGTCCATGCTTCTTCGGAAGCCTGCTTGTTGTCGTTGGGGTATTCGGGAGTAGTCCACCATACGGTGTCTTTCGATTTTTCGTCGAGGACGATGAATTTGTCTTTGGGCGAGCGGCCGGTGTATACGCCGGTCATCACGTTCACGGCGCCGAGTTCGGTGACTACGCCGCGCTCGAAACCTTCGAGGGTGGGGAGGGTTTCCTGCTCGAAGAGTTCTTCGTAGGAGGGGTTGTATACAACTTCTGTTGTACCGTCGATGCCGTATTTCACGAGGTCGTTCTTGATCTCGGCTACACGGGCTTTCTTGATTTCTTCAATCTTGCTCATTTGTGTGCTTGAAAAAATATGGTGTATAATATATTAGTCTGTAAATCGGGCGTGCTTGCCTTGTTTATCGGGTGCAAAGATAGGAAAAATTTTTCGCATAACAGCTAAATAAGGAAAAATTTCTGTATTAATAAAAATTAATTCAGCTGACAGCCTTTTCCGGGCTCGTCGATAGCCAAAACGCCGCAGCCCTCGGCGGGGTTGCGGCGTTTCGATATTTTTAAGTTTCCTTACCTAAATATAGGTGTTTAGATCACATCTTTCTCTTCGGCTTTGATAGGCTCGGCGGCGGGCTTGGGTGCGGGAGTGTCGGAGGTGACACGCTCGAGCCACTTAACCATGCCGAACATCACTCCCATCGAGAGCAGACATGCCAGGAAGAATACACCCCAGGCATAGCTGATGGGCCATTTCTCGTACATGAGCGGGCCAATCCAGAGGAAGAGGTTGCCGATGGCGGTGGCACCGAACCAAAGACCCTGGCAGAGGCCTTGAAGGTGCTTGGGCGCTACCTTCGACACAAACGAGAGGCCAAGGGGTGAGATGAAGAGCTCGGCCACGGTGAGGAAGAAGTAGAGAGCGATGAGCACCCAGGGGCCGGCTTTGAGGCCTTCCTTGGCGCTTGCTGCCAGTGAGCGGAAAGCGTCGCCCGAGGGGTAGCCCTGCATGTAGCAGTACACGCACAGGAAGAGGTAGGCGAGGCCTGCAAGGCCCATGCCGATAGCGATTTTCTTGGGGGTGGAGATTTCACGGCCGCGGCGCGAGAGCGAGGAGAAGAGGAGCATCACAAGGGGAGTGAGCACAATCACGAAGAAGGGGTTGACGGCCTGCCAGATTTCGGGTGCGATAGTGTCGGTGTCGACGAAGTCGCGGGCGAAAAGCGAGAGCGAGGTGCCGTTCTGGTGGAAGGAGAGCCAGAAGAAAATCACGATGCCAAGCACGGCGAAGAGAGCCACCATGCGCTGCTTGATTTCCTTGGCCATAGCCTTGCGCTCCTCAGCGGTGTAGTTCTGCACCTCGGCTTTGGCGCGGGCGGCAGGGGTGGGGAGCTGCTTTTTGGTCACGATGAAGATGGTGAGCGAGATGAGCATCGCCGCTACCGAGGCTATGAAGGAGTAGTGGATGCCGGTGTTGAATACCTCGAGGTACTGTGTGCAGAAAGCCTGGAGGTCGGCGCCGGCGCTATGGCCTGCGGCGGTAGCCACGGCGTAGAGGTTCTCCATATTCTCAGCAGTCATGCTGTTGGTGGCGCTGAGGTACTGATGGCACAGAGCGGGGAAGTCGGAGTTGTAGACCATGCTGTGCACATCGAGCCACCAGCTGCGCAGCAGGGGAGCCACGAAGGGAGCCACGAGGCCGCCGATGTTGATGAACACGTAGAAAATCTGGAAGCCGGAGTCGCGCTGAGCGCTGTAGCGGGGATTGTCGTAGAGCTGGCCTACGATAGCCTGCAGGTTGCCTTTGAAGAGGCCGTTGCCGAAGGCGATGAGGAAGAGGGCCACGCAGGTGAGAGCCAGGAGCCATGTCTTGTTCTCGGGAGTTGCGAGGATTGGGATTGCGAGCACCACATAGCCGAGGGTCATGATCACGAGGCCGTTGATGATGGTGCCTTTGTAGTTCTGAGTCTTATCGGCTATCACGCCGCCCACAAGGCTGAGGATATAAATACCGGCGTAGAAGAAAGAGTAGATGAGTGAGCTTTCATCGCCTGAGAGCCCGAACTTGGAGCACAGGAAAAGCACGAGCACGGCGTTCATGATGTAGTAGCCGAAACGCTCGCCCATGTTGCTCAAAGCCGCCGGGATGAGGCCTTTGGGTTGGTTTTTTAACATAGTGACAGTCTGGTTTATTGGTTTTAGGTCGCTAAGTTAGCGAAAATAAGCGATATTCTTGCAATTATGCGGTCAAAAAAGCGATTTAGGCTCACTCGAAGAGCAGCGGGTCGTCGTCGCCCTCAGAGCCCGGAGGCAGCATCGGTGCCGGCTGAGGCTTGGCCGGAGCCTGAGGTGCCGGGGCCACGGAGGGGGTAGGTGTGGGTGTGGCCGGAGGTGCGGGGGCAGTGGGAGCCGGTGTGGGGGCAGTGGGAGCTGTAGGTGCCGGGCTTGGCAGCTCGGACTCGTCGGACTTGTCGGACAGGTCTGACGGGTCTGACTCCTCTGATTTCACAGGCTCCTCTGATTTCACCGGCTCTTCTTCCTCCTCCGGCAGCTCTTCGATTTCCTCGGGAGCGAGAATGTCGGCCTGGGCATCTACGTAGTTCTGCTCTTCAAGGTAGCGGAAATACTCCTCGAAAGAGCGACCCTCCTCGATGAGCAGCTTGAAGTTGTTCTCTCCGATGGCTATGGGGCGCACTCCCGGAAGGAGCTTGAAGTCGGGGCTGTCGGCCATCACGCGGCGGTAGTGGTTGAGCTCTTCCATATTATCGAAGCCGCGCACCACTATCATGCCGAGGCGGCCGAAGTTCATCTGCTCGAGGTCGAAGTCTTTCACTACGAATGAGCGGAAGTTGTGGCGGGCAATCTCATAGAGGAGCAGGTTCGAGGGCACCTCGTCGGTGGCGAAGGTGAACACCAGCAGCTGGCGCGAGTCGGGGTTGAGCTCGAACTCTGCCGGAGCGTTGTTGCCCTCGCCCTCGATGGAGTCGTTGGAGAGCTTCAGGTCCCAGATCATGCCTCGCATGTTCGTGGCACCTTGCTGCAGACCGCGGCCTTGTGCCATGCCTTTGAGCCAAGCCGATGCTATGGGGGTGATGTCGGTGTCGGGGTAGCGCTCGAGGAGCTCGCGGAGGGTGGAGTTGAACTTCTCGCTGTCGCGCTCGGTGGCATAGGTCAGCGCGTCGAGGAACATGAATTTGGGCATAATCTTGCTCAGCGGGTAGTCGGCGCTCATGGTGGCATAGGCCCGGTGGACGTCGGCTCCGCGGTTGTCGAGATATGCTTCGTAGGTGGCATCGTAGAGCTCCTGCTGGCGTGCATCCATATTGCGGAGCTTGTCGAGGTAGGCCGGGTCGGCCATCGCTATGCCGTAGCCCGACTCGGGGAACTCCTTCAGGATGAGGCTGCGCCAACGCTCGGCCTCGTCGGCGCGGCCGCTACGCATATACATGAGGTAGAGGTTGTAGTATGTGTCGAGGCGGTAGATATTGTCGGGGTAATCGCGGAGGAGGCGGTCGAACTCGGAGCGCGATGCCGCGAAATCCTCGAGCTTGTCCTTCAGGATTACACCCATGTTGAAGAGGCCCTCCTGGATCACTTCATGAGCAGTGGCTTTCTCCTGGTCGGTCTGCGGAATCTGGGCCAGATAGTACTCGGGTTGATGCGGGTCGTCGGATGCCGGTATCTCATTTCCCTCACTGTCGGGCCCGGAGGTCTCAGAATCGGCGTTTTCATCCGATTGGCTGTCGTCGTTTTCGTCGGCAGTGTCGAAATCGCTTGTGTTGAAAGTGGCTTTATTGCGTCGGCGCCAGTCGTCCTCGAGCTTTCGAGAGCCCCAGCGCTTCTGGAAGTCGGTCTTACCGGCGTTTTTGGTGGCGGTGTTGTAGAAGTACCACGAGTTGTCGCTGTTGATTACGAACGACTGTGTGCTGTTGTCCTGCAGCTGATTGCCGTTTGCGGCCTGCTCGGCAAGGTATTCCTCGCGCCGAGCTTCTTCGGCCTCCTTGCGCTCGCGCTCTTTGAGGTCGGCTATTATTTTGTCGATAACCTTGGCGCGCTCTTCGGGCGACATCGCCGCCAGGCGGAGCAGAGAGTCCTGCAGATTGACATTCTGCGAGTACACGGCCAGCTCGTCGAGCACGTCGCTGCGTCGGCGCAGGGTGTCGTAGCCCGGATAGGAGGCAGGCAGCTGCGGCACGGCCTCGGCATAGCTTGGCTGAGCCTTCTCATAGTTGCCGAGCGTGAAGTAGAGTCCGCCGAGCTTGAGCTGGTTCATGGCTTTGTCGATGCCGTTGCGCGTCGATTTCTCATTGGCGAGCTCGTAGTTCTCGATAGCATGTGCGGTGTCGCCGCGCGAGAGGTAGAGGTTGCCGATGGCGTAGTACACTTGGTCGAGGTAGTCCTTGTTGCGGTCGTAGCGTGTCATGCGCCGCAGGGCCTTGACTTCGGGCTCAATGTCGGCTCCGGAGAATACCTCGCTCTGCTTTATGCGGGCGTTGAACTTGGTGCGGTAGGGCGCCGAGGATGCGCTGCCTGCCGCGGCGAAAGCCTTGTAAGCCTTCTCTTTCTCGCCAAGGTGGGCGTAGACCTGGCCCAGCAGGAAGTTGAGGCGCGTTTTCTGTGGGCCGGAAGCTCCTTTCACGGCCTCGAGGAGGAAGGGCAGGGCATCGGTGTAGTTGTCGGCGTGCAGATACCAGTCGGCGTAGACGTAGTTGTAGAGCCTGCGCAGGCGGTTGTTGGGCAGGTCGTCGAGCTTGATGCGGGTGATGATGGTCTCGGCCTCGAACTGCCAGCCCAGCGATATGTAGGAAAGCGCCTGCATGAGTTTGGCTTCGGTCACCGTGGCCGGCAGCCAGGTGAAGTGCTTGCTCACGTAGAAAAATGTGGAGGCGGCGCCGAGAAAATCGCCGTTGTAGTACTGGCCGCGCCCCATCATCATCCAAGCGTTGTGCAGGAAGGGGTTGTACTCATCGCGCTTCATCCACTCCTTGTACTTCGGGTCGCGGCTCTTGCCGGCTTTCTTCGCCGGCTTTTTCTTGATTGAGCGCAGCTGGATGGCCTTCTGGGCTTTCTCGATGGAGCGGTTGAAGTCACCCGAAGGCTGCGGCGCGGTTTGGTCGGCTTTAGCCTCAACGGGGTGCATGAACACGCGGCGCGAGTAATCGTCCTCGTAGGTGCGCTCCATGTCGGCGAGGGTTTCCTTGTAGTGGGTGTCGCCGTTGTAGTATATATTGTAGCGCGTGATGAACTCCTGGTACTTGCGGTTTGCCGCAGTATTTTTCTTTGCCGAACATGCCGAAAGTGCCATCGCGGCCACAAGGACAGCGACGACGGCAGCGAGATATGACGGCAGGCGGCGGTACATCATCTTTATAACGCGCGGACGGCGGCCTTATTGCGCGGGTTTGTTTGCCGTCGGGTAGGCAATGCGCGAGTGGTAGATGGTCATCAGTCGCTTGATGAAGGCTTCTTTGATCACTTCCACATCGCGGAAAGCGAGCGGCGACTCATTGTGGAGGCCGTCGGCAATCTGACCGTCGATGATGCGGTTCACGAGTTCGGCGATGGCTTCGCGGGTGTTGGTCTGCAGCGAGCGCGATGCAGCCTCCACGGCATCGGCCATCATGAGCACCGAAGTCTCCCGGCTGTGCGGGTTGGGGCCGGGATAGGTGAACGGCGCTTTGTCGACTTCCTCGTCGGGGTGCGCGTTGCAGTAGGTGATATAGAAGTACTTGGCCATGCCTGCGCCGTGGTGCTCGCGGATGAAATTGCGGATAATCTTCGGCAAGCCTGCCTTGTCGGCAAGCTGGAGGCCGTCGTTGACGTGGTTGATTACGATGGCGGCGCTGCGCTCGGGCGGGAGTGCGTCGTGAGGGTTCACGCCGTGCTGGTTCTCGGTGAAGAAAGCCGGGTTGGCGAGCTTGCCGATGTCGTGGTATAGCGCTCCTGCGCGCACGAGCTGCACATTGGCGCCTATGCGCTGGGCGGCATCGCTTGCGAGGTTGCTCACGGCGATGGAGTGCTGGAAGGTGCCGGGGCACTCATTGGAGAGCCGCTGCAGGATGGGTGTGTTGATGTCGGCGAGCTCCACAAGGGTCACCACGGAGATGAAGCCGAAGATGCGCTCGGCGGCGAACATGAGGATGTAGGCCATGGAGGTGAGGAGGCCGTTGACGGCCAGGATTGCCGCCATGCGCCATGTGAAGCCCTCGAAAGAGCCGTTCATGAGCAGCTCGAGGGCCACATAGCCTATCAGGTAGGCCGCCATCACCACAGCCGAGGTGCGCAGGAGCTGTGCGCGCCGCGAAAGCTCACGGAGCGAGAATACGGCTGCCGTGGATGCGCAGAACTGAAGGAAGAGGAACTCCAGCGCGAAGGCCGTGACTCCCGCGCAGATGAGCGAGAGCACGCCGGTGACGAAGAGTGCCGTGCGCCCGTCGAAGAACACCAGCACAAGTATTGGCACTATCATCATCGGTGCCAGGTAGATGCCCTGGGCTACAAAGTGGTTGAGGCCTATGGCAATGATGAAGAAGAGTGTGATGAGCGAATAGACGAAAGTGACGGCGCGGAAGTTGGTGAATATCGTCGGGCAGAAGAAGTAGAGGTAGAGCATCAGGCCTGCCAGCAGGAGCGCCACGTAGCCGCCTTGGCCAAGGAGCATAAGCCAATGGCTCTGGTCGCCTTTGTTGTTGAGCTGAGCCATCATGCTCTCGTAGGTGCGCAGGTTGGTGAAATCCTGCGAGGATACTATGGCGCCCTTGTCGATAAGGGTCTGCCCCTGCAATATCACACCACGGTCGGCCGTAAGGGTGAGGTAGTCGTATTCGTAGTGGCGGCTACATTCCTCTTCATTGCGGGTGTAGTTGGGTAAGAGAAGATTGTGCAGGTTGGCACGGACGAAGTACTGATGTAGCTCGGGATCGGTAATCACCGAGTCGAGATAGACATATACATCGCGCGGCGAGGTGAATGCCGAGGTCGACATCTCGCTGAGGATATTCTTGTCGAGGATACGCACCTTGGGCAGCTTTCCGGCCGCGATTTCGTCTTTGGTGCGCATATCCACCACGCCCGAGGCATAGATGGGGCGCAGCTCGGCGGCCAGCTTTTGCGGTAGTCGGGTGCCCGGTGCCGCAGGCAATCGGTTGACTATCGTGTCGATGATGAGCTGGTTGAGCTCATAGATGGGCACGAAGTGGGCGTCGAGGGTATCGCGGGCGGCAAGAATTGTGGCCGAGTCGGCGTGCACGGGGATGTCGAAGGGGGCTATGAGCTTGGCATAATTCCAAGGCCGGCCTTCCTCGTAGTTGTATCGGTTGGACTCCGGGTGAGGGTAGAGGTACATTATCACCAGAGTCGCCGCCAGGGCGATGAGAATGTTCTTTAAAAGTCCGCTTTTCATCTTGTTTCAGTCGTTATTGCTTGTGTGCGCCTTTTTCAATGGATGCGTGTGGCGCGCGTCACGCCGTTGATAGCCAATGTGCGCGTGCACAGGTCGCTGAGCACGTCGGTGTCGTTGACCCTCACCCACAGGTCGGCGTGGAAAACCTCGCCGCTCGCTTCGATGGTGAGCTTGCGCATGTCGATACCCATGTGCGTGGATATGAGCTGTGTGATTTCCTGAAGTATGCCGTGCCTGTCGAGGCCCTCGATGCGCACGTGCGCCAGAAACAGTTCGCCTTGGCTGTGATCCCACTCGGTAGCCACTATCCGTGAGCCGAAGCCCGCTTTCAGCACTTGCGCGCGGGGGCAGTCGAGTGAGTGGATTTCGACGAAGCCATCGTCGTTGATGAAGCCCATCACATCGTCGCCCGGCAGAGGCGAGCAGCAGTCGGAGAGCTTGTAGTTGGCACCGTCGGCTGTGGTGGCGAGGTGGTAGATCTGCTTGGTGTTGACGGGTTCGGGGCGGGCAGCCTCTTTCTTGTCGCTGTCGTCCGACGATGTTGCCGACGATGAGCTCACCATCTTGCCGATGAGCGGTATCTTCGAGAAGAGGCTCTTGGTGGGGCCGGTGCTTTGGGCAGCCTTGCGGAGCGGCTTCACCAGGAAGTCGCCGAGCACAATCTCGTCGGCACCGAGCTGGTAGCACAGGTCTTCGCGGTTGCCTACGTGGAATATACCTTGTATTTTGGTGATTACAAAGTTGTTGTCGGGAATGTTGTTGTCGCTCAACCAGTGGGTCAGGATTTCGTTGCCGCGGATTACCATTGGCTGCCGCAGCGCGCGGATGCCTTTGCGCAGGCGTGTCTTGGCCTTGGCTGTGATGAGGTAGCCGTCCCACTCGGGCAGCGGCATCTGCGACTTGGAGGTAAGCACTTCAACCTGGTCGCCGCTCTTGAGCTCGGTCTGCAGCGGCATGAGCTTGTGGTTGACCTTTCCGGCGATGCAGTGCAGGCCTATCTCCGAGTGCAGGTTGAAAGCGAGGTCGAGCACGGTGGCTCCGGCCGGAAGGGTCACGAGGTCGCCCTCGGGTGTGAATACCACGATTTCCGATGCGAAGAGGTTGAGCTTCAGTGTGCTCAGGAAGTCGATGGCCGAAGGCTCGGGGTTGTCGAGGATGTCCTTGATGGTCTTGAGCCAGGCGTTGAGCTCCGACTCCTCGTCGCCTTCGCCGATTTTGTAGCGCCAGTGTGCGGCGAAGCCCTTTTCGGCGATTTCGTCCATACGGCGGCTGCGGATCTGCACCTCTATCCAATTGCCGTCGGGGCCCATCACCGTGAGGTGCAGGGCCTGGTAGCCGTTGGCCTTGGGGGTAACAATCCAGTCGCGAGTGCGTGCGGGGTGTAGCTGATAGAGGTCGGTGATGGCAGAGTAGATGCTCCAGCAGATGCCTTTTTCCTTGCTTTGGTCATCGCAGTCGAATACGATGCGCATCGCATAGAGGTCGTAGACTTCCTCGAAAGGCAGATGCTTGCTCTCCATCTTATTGTAGATGGAGTAGATAGATTTGAGGCGCGCCTTGGCCTCGTATTTTATGCCGAGATTGTCGAGCTTTTCCTTGATAGGCAGCGAGAAATCGGAGTAGACGGCGCTTCGGCGCGCTTCGCTCTGCCTGATTTTTTCGGCGATTTCTCGGTAGATGTCGGGGTGCTCGTGCTTGAAGCTAAGATCCTCGAGCTCGGTCTTGATGGCAAAAAGGCCGAGGCGATGTGCCAGCGGAGCGTAGATATAGAGAGTCTCGCCGGCGATTTTGTAGCGCTTGTTGGGAGCCATGGAGCCGAGGGTGCGCATGTTGTGCAGGCGGTCGGCCATCTTGATGAGCACCACGCGGATGTCCTCGCTCATGGTGAGGAGGAGCTTGCGGAAGTTTTCGGCCTGTACAGATGCTTTGTCGCCGAATATGCCACCCGAGATTTTTGTGAGTCCGCTCACGAGCTGCGCGATCTTGGGCCCGAAGTTCTGCTCGATGTCTTCCACGGTGTAGTCGGTGTCCTCGACCACATCGTGCAGAAGAGCCGCGCAGATCGATGTGGAGCCGAGCCCTATTTCCTGCGACGCGATTTTTGCCACTGCGATAGGGTGCATGATATACGGCTCGCCCGAGCGGCGGCGAACGCCTTTGTGCGCTTCCTTGGCAAACTGGAATGCACGCTCTATGATTTCGACTTTCTTGCGGTGATTGCTCTGCAGATAGCCGTTCAGGAGGTCCTGATAGGCTTCCTGTATCATCTTTTCGTCCTTGTCGGGTTGGGGGGTGCCGGCGTAGTCCATGGGTGTAAGTGCTTTATTGTGCGCAATAATCTACAAAAATATCACTTTTGCCCGAGATTAGCAAATATTTTTTTTACGCCCGGGCCCGGCAGCGCTTCTCCGGCACGTGCCATGAAGGGCACCGCCCTGAAGCATAAAAAGGAACTGCTCACGCAGTTCCTTTCTATGGGTTTCCAATAGGTACAATTTCTAAGGTAAAAAAGATTGTTTTAGGTTTGCGCTACAAAGTTCGGGTCTTTTGGCAGAATGAGCAAATATTTTTTTATGTTTTACGACATACTTTTTAAACATATAAAGTTTGCCGCGTTCTGCCTCGACTTGTAACTCGCTAAAATTTAGTGTTGTATGTAAATTTTAGAATTTTGAAACTTCTTATTTGTCCGATGTTAAAAAATGCAAAATTCAACATCGGGCATGGCAAAGTGCCCGATTCGGCTTAATATTCGTCCCAGCTCTTGATCTCGATTTGGTCGAGAGGAAGGGTGGTGAAGGCGCGGATAAAGGCCGAAGCAAGGCGCGAATTTGTGAGCAGCGGTATGTTGAGATCGACAGCTGCGCGGCGTATCTTGCGTCCGTTGCTGAGCTCGGTGCCGGTGAAGTTTTTGGGCATGTTCACCACCAGGTCGACCTCCTTGTTGTGGAGCAGGTCGATGGCCTGGGGCTGGCTGTCGGGTGTCGACGGCCAGTACACGCGCACTGCCGGGATACCGTTCTCGTTGAGGAACTGGCAAGTGCCGCCGGTGGCGTAGATGGTGAGCCCTGCTCGGTGGAGCATGTGTGCGGCTTCGAGCATGTCGGCTTTCTGCTTTGGTGTGCCTGTGCTCAGCAGCACGGCCTTGCGGGGTACGCGGAGGCCTACGGCGAGCAGCGACTTGAGGATGGCTTCGTCGGTGTCGTCGCCGAGGCAGCCCACCTCACCTGTCGATGCCATGTCGACGCCCAGCACGGGGTCGGCACCGCCAAGGCGCGAGAAGCTGAACTGCGAAGCCTTGATGCCTACATAGTCGAGGTCGAAGGCGCTCTTGCCGGGCTTCTCTACGGGGATGCCGAGCATGATGCGGGTGGCAAGGTCGATGAAGTTGATTTTGAGTACTTTCGATACGAAGGGGAAGCTGCGCGAGGCACGCAGGTTGCACTCAATCACTTTGATGTCGTTGTTCTTGGCAAGGAACTGGATGTTGAACGGACCTGAGATGTTGAGCTCTTTGGCAATCTTTCCGGCTACCTTCTTGATGCGTCGCATGGTCTCCACGTAGAGCTTCTGCGGCGGGAACTGGATGGTGGCGTCGCCCGAGTGGACGCCGGCATATTCGATGTGCTCCGAGATGGCGTATGCCTTGATTTCGCCCTTCTCGGCCACGGCATCCATCTCTATCTCCTTGGCATTCTGCACAAATTCGGTCACTACCACGGGATGCTTCTTCGACACGTTGGCCGCCAGGCGGAGGAATCGGTGTAGCTCGTCGGGGTTCCAGCACACGTTCATGGCTGCGCCCGACAGCACATAGCTGGGTCGGACAAGCACGGGGAAGCCCACCTCCTCGACGAAGCTCTCGATGTCGGAGAAATCGGTGAGCTCGCGCCAGCGGGGCTGGTCGATGCCGAGGGTGTCGAGCATGGCCGAGAACTTGTGGCGGTCTTCGGCGCGGTCGATGCTCGCGGCGGAGGTGCCCAGGATGTTGACGTGAGCCGCATCGAGGCGTGTGGCCAGGTTGTTGGGTATCTGGCCGCCTACGGAGAGTATCACGCCGTGCGGATTCTCGAGCTCGAGGATGTCCATCACGCGCTCGTAGGTGAGCTCGTCGAAGTAGAGGCGGTCGCAGATGTCGTAGTCGGTCGATACCGTCTCGGGGTTATAGTTGATCATCACCGAGCGGTAGCCTTGCTCGCGGGCGGTGAGCAGGGCATTGACCGAGCACCAGTCGAACTCCACCGAGGAGCCGATGCGGTAGGCACCCGAGCCGAGCACCACCACCGAGCGGTGGTCGCCGGTGTAGTCTACATCGTTGTGGGTGCCGTTGTATGTAAGGTAAAGGTAGTTAGTCGCTGCCGGGTACTCTGCTGCCAGAGTGTCGATCTGCTTCACCACGGGCAGGATGCCGAGCTCCTTGCGGCGGATGCGTACCGATGCCATCAGGCCGTCGGTGTCGGTGTTGAAGCGGTCTTTATAGAGCGAGCGTGCCACCTGGAAGTCGCTGAAACCTTGTTGCTTGGCTATGCGGAGGAGTGCTTCTGGCAGCTCGTCGGGGCTGTTGTAGGCCTCGAGCTCTCGCGAGGTGTCGATGATATTGCGGAGCTTGTAGAGGAACCAGCGGTCGATCTTGGTGAGTTCGTGGATGCGGTCCACGTCGTAGCCCTGTCCGAAAGCCTTGGCAATGGCGAAGATGCGCCGGTCGGTGGGCTGGCGCAGAGCCTCGTCGAGGTCGTCGATGGTGATGTCTTTATTCTCCACGAAGCCGTGCATACCCTGGCCTATCATGCGCAGGCCCTTCTGGATAGCTTCCTCGAAGGTGCGGCCTATGGCCATCACCTCGCCCACCGACTTCATCGAGGAGCCGATATGGCGGTCCACGCCGTGGAATTTGCCGAGGTCCCAGCGGGGTATCTTCACCACCACATAGTCGAGGGCCGGCTCAAAGAAAGCCGATGTGGAGCGTGTCACACTGTTGCGCAGGTCGAAGAGGCCGTAGCCAAGGGCGAGCTTGGCGGCTACGAATGCCAGCGGATAGCCCGTGGCCTTCGACGCCAGTGCCGACGAGCGGCTCAGGCGGGCGTTAACCTCAATCACGCGGTAGTCCATCGAGGCGGGGTCGTAGGCATACTGCACATTGCACTCGCCCACGATGCCTATGTGGCGCACGATCTTGATGGCGATTGAGCGGAGATAGTGATAGTCGTCGTTGGAGAGGGTCTGCGAGGGCGCCACCACGATGCTCTCGCCGGTGTGGATGCCCAGAGGGTCGAAGTTCTCCATATTGCACACCGTCACGCAGTTGTCGTAGCGGTCGCGCACCACTTCGTACTCCACCTCTTTCCAGCCCTTGAGTGATTTTTCCACAAGAACCTGGGGTGAGAACGACAGAGCCTTCTCCACCAGTGCCGAGAGCTCGGCATCGTTGTCGCAGAAGCCGCTGCCGAGGCCGCCCAGGGCGTAGGCGGCGCGCACAATCACGGGGTAGCCGAGCTGACGGGCCACACGCAGGGCCTCGCCGACGCTCTCCACAGCCTCGCTTTTGATGGTAGCCACGCCGATTTCGTTGAGACGCTCCACGAAGAGCTCGCGGTCCTCAGTGTCCATGATGGCGCGCACGGGTGTGCCGAGCACCTTCACGCCGTAGCGGCTCAGCACGCCGCTGCGCTCGAGCTCCACGCCGCAGTTCAGCGCCGTCTGGCCGCCGAATGCGAGCAGGATGCCGTCGGGGCGCTCCTTCTCGATCACGCGCTCCACGAAGTAGGGCGTCACCGGCAGGAAGTAAATCTTGTCGGCCATGCCTTCCGATGTCTGCACCGTGGCGATGTTGGGGTTGATGAGCACCGTGGCCACCCCTTCCTCGCGCAGAGCCTTGAGAGCCTGAGCTCCTGAGTAGTCAAATTCGCCTGCCTCGCCAATCTTGAGGGCGCCGCTGCCAAGAAGCAGCACTTTCTTTATATCTTCCTGCATATATAATGTGAGAGGTGTGTCGGTTAAAGAAGTTCGACGAACTCGTCGAAGAGAAATTCAGTGTCGCGGGGGCCGCTTGAGGCCTCGGGGTGAAACTGTGCCGAGAAGTAAGGCTTCGAGCGATGGCGTATGCCCTCGTTGGTGCCGTCGTTCATGTTCACGAAGAGCGGTTCCCAACCCTCGGGCAGCGACTTGTCGTCCACGGCAAAGCCGTGGTTCTGCGAAGTCACGAAGCAAGTGTTGGTGCCGGCGCGGCGCACGGGCTGGTTGTGCGAGCGGTGGCCGTATTTGAGCTTGTAGGTGCTTGCGCCGGCAGCCTTTGCCAGGAGCTGGTTGCCCATGCAGATGCCGCAGATGGGGCGCCCGGTGTCCATGGCCTTGCGTATGTTTGCCACGGTCGCATCGGCGAAGTCGGGGTTGCCCGGGCCGTTGCTTATGAAGAGGCCATCGTAGGCTATGCCCGAGAAATCGAAGTCCCAGGGCACGCGCACCACGCGCACGCCGCGGCGGAGCAGACACCTTATTATATTATGCTTGATGCCGCAGTCTACCAGCACCACCGTCTTGCGCCCCTCCGGGTCGGGAGCCAGGGGCAGGGTTAGAGGCGCGGGAGCCTCGCCGAGGGCGGAGTAGACCACAGCCTCGGGGCACGATGTGAGGGCGATGAGATTTTCGGCGTTGGGGTCATAAAAATCGACATCCTCGCCTCCTTCAATCGTGATTTTTCCGAGCATTGAGCCGTGCTGGCGCAGATGCTTGGTGAGGGCGCGGGTGTCGATGCCGTAGATGCCGGGAATTTTCTCCTCCTTGAGCCAGTCGGCCAGCGATCTGTTGGCCAGCCAGTGACTGTGATGGAAAGCGTAGTCCTGGGCGATGATGGCGCGGCAATGGATGCGGTTGCTCTCCATATAGCCGTCGAGAGTGTCGTCGCCGCCCGACGGTGGCACGCCGTAGTTGCCGAGCTGGGGGAATGTGGTCACTAAAATCTGACCCTCGTAGGAAGGGTCGGTGAGGCTTTCGGGATAGCCCGTCATGGCAGTGTTGAACACCACCTCGCCCGCGGCAGGCCCGTCGTAGCCGAAGCTGAAGCCTTTGTAGATAGTGCCGTCCTGAAGAGTCAGGATAGCTTCTTTGGTAGTCTGCATAGCTGAAAGAGCTTGTGTAGGTTGCAATCGGCCTCCCCTTTGTGGGGCTTTGACCGCACAAAGTTACGCATTTTTTTTCAAACAATCGCAGACTCGCCGCCACTCATTCCCTGCCAGTGTCAAATAAAAACTCAATGTACGGCCGACATCCACTTTTGAAAATAAGGCAAAATGGCCGATGTGTGATAAAACAATAAGAAAACGCCTCGAAAATCTTTGATTATTTTAATTCTTTTCGATATTTGATTGTAGACATTTGGCAAGAAAAGCGCGGAGCCGCATAAACGAAAGTGTTAAAAAATAGATTTTTTTCTTTCCAAATGCTTATTAAATCCAAAAAAATATATTAACTTTGCCCAATCAACTATCGTCATGCCTGCCACTTTCTCACCTCTGCTGCTTGATGAAAATTGCTAAGAAGTTATCAATCAATCAATTTATGTCTAATTTTTTCTAAGTATGAAAAAGCTGTTTCTATTACTCATGGCAGTGATTACCCTCAGCTTGTGTGCGTCGGCGCAGACGCGTACGGTTGTCGGCACTGTCCTTGACGCTGCTGATGACACTGAACTTATCGGTGCGTCTGTAGTGGTTACGGGTCAAAAGACCGGCGCTTCGACCGATGCCAGCGGACATTTCTCGCTGAAAGTACCGGCTGACGCCAAGACCCTTACGGTTTCTTATGTAGGCTACAAGACTGTAGAAGTGCCTATCACCGGCGGCAATATCGTAGTCCGTCTGCACTCTAATTCCGAGGTGCTTGGTGATGTGATTGTTGTGGCATACGGCACGGCAACGAAATCCTCGTTTACCGGTTCTGCCGCAACCGTGGGCGCAGCTCAGATAGAGAAGACCCAGGTGACCAATCCTCTTAACGCTCTTTCCGGTCGTGTGACAGGTCTTCAGCTCTCCAATGCTTCCGGTGCTCCCGGTGGCAGCACTCCCACAATCCGAGTGCGTGGTTTCTCGTCGGTGAACACCAGCGGTAACTCGCCCCTTATCATTGTGGATGGTACTCCCTTCTCCGGCGATATCAATACCCTCAATACTCAGGACGTTGAGTCGATGACCGTTCTTAAGGATGCCGCGTCGGCTGCCCTCTACGGTGCCCGCGGTGCCAACGGTGTAATTATCATCACTACCAAGCGTGCCAAACTCGGCGAGGCTACCGTTACTGTTGATGCCAAATGGGGTGCCAATACCCGCGCTACTCAGGATTACAACTATGTAAAAAATCCTGCACAGTACTATGAGCTCTACTACAAGTCTCTCTACAACTATGCGACATTGCCTATGGAGTTTGCCAACGGCGATCCCAAGAATAATATCGGTGGCCTTGGTTACAATCCCGCGCAGGCTACAGCTTGGGCTAACAACCAGCTTACTTCTTCTGATGGCGGTGGCCTTGCTTATAATGTTTACACTGTGCCCGAAGGTCAGTACCTCATCGGTGCCAATGGCAAGCTCAACCCCAATGCCACGCTTGGCCGTATGGTAAATTACAAAGGTCAGGATTTCTGGCTCTACCCCGACAACTGGCTCGACTATACGTATAAAACAAGCCTCCGTCAGGAATACAATGTAAATATTACCCAAGGTACTGAAAAGAGCAACATCTTCGCTTCTGTCAGCTACCTGAAGAATGAAGGTATCGTAGTGTCGAAGTCCTGCTTCGAGCGCTTTACCGGTCGTATCTCAGCGGACTTCCAGGCCAAGCCCTGGCTTAAGATTGGTGCGAATGTCAACTACTCGCATGTCAATCTTGATGCCATGGATAGCTCTGAAGGTGCTTCAAACTCTACCGGCAATATGTTTGCCTTCGCTACTTCTGTAGCTCCAATCTATCCTCTGTTTATGCGCGATGGCAACAAGCAGATTATGATGGATGCTCAGAACTTCCCCCGCTATGACTACGGTGGCGGTCTCAATGCAGGTCTTCGTCGTCCTGTATTCGTGGGCTCCAATGCTATCTCTGATGCTCTTCTCAACGTTAACAACGCTGTGGCTAACCTTTTCACAGCAAGTGCGTATGCTGAAATCCGCTTCCTTAAGGATTTCAAGTTTACCTCTAACAACAACGTAAACTTTCAGGATTCGCGTGGTACAACCACAAACAACCCCTATTACGGCCAGATGGCTACTCAGAACGGTATCGTAAGCAAGAGCCACTCGCGCTCAACCGACTATACCTTCCAGCAGCTCCTTACCTGGACACGTACTTTCAACCAGGTGCACAACGTGGATGTTCTTGCCGGTCACGAATACTACAAGCGCCAGTATGAGGTGCTTTCCGGCTCGCGTACAGGTATGTTCGATCAGTCGAACACCGAGCTCAACGGTGCCATCCTCACAAACGGCCCAGCAGACTCTTATACTACCATGTACAACAACGAAGGTTGGCTCTTCCGTGGTCAGTATAATTACGACAATACTTACTTCCTCTCAGGTTCATACCGTCACGATGCTTCCAGCCGCTTCCATCCCAAGCATCGCTGGGGTGATTTTTGGAGCCTTGGTGCTGCATGGATTATCAACAAGGAGGACTTCCTGAGCAACGTGGATTGGATCAACCTTCTCAAGCTCAAGGTTTCCTATGGTGAGCAAGGCAATGATAATATCGGTGAATTCCGCTACACAGATACTTACGGCCTTATCAACTCGAATGGTATGCCTGCTGTTACTCCCTCGACTAAAGGTAACGAAAATATCACTTGGGAGAAAAACGGCAACTTCAACGTGGGTGTAGAATTTGAATTCTTCAACAATCGCCTCAATGGTAGCATCGATGGCTACTACCGTCGCACTTCCGACATGCTCATGTACTTCCCGCTGCCCGCATCGTTTGGCTTTATGGGCTACTACGCTAACGTCGGCAACATGATGAATGCAGGTCTTGAAGTAGAACTTGGTGGCGATATCATCCGCACTCGCGACTTTACATGGAATATCAGCGCGAACCTCACTTGGCTCAAGAATAAAATCACCTATCTGCCCGAAGAACGCAAACTGTCATCGGTTGAAGGTGTTCCCGGTTATTCGAGCTCAAACTACTACTATGGCGAAGGCGAACCCATGTACACATTCTACATGCCCCGCTACGAAGGTGTGAATCCCAAGAATGGTAAACCCCTCTACACATGGACCGATGAAGAAGGTAACAGAACTACCACCGACGACTACTCCAAGGCCGATATGTGCCTCGTAGGTACTGCTCTCGCTCCCGTGTTTGGTGGCTTCCAGACTTCTGCCGAATATAAGGGCTTTGATCTCACTCTTATGTTCAACTATCAGATTGGTGGTAAGGTTTACGACAGCGGCTATGCTGCTCTTATGGCCACACCTACTGCTTCGGCCGCAGGTAACAACCTTCACGCCGACCTCATGAACGCGTGGACTCCCGAGAACCCCAACTCGAACATCCCCCGCTACGTATACAACGACCTCAACACAGTATCGACTTCGAGCCGATTCCTGACCAATGCGTCCTATCTCTCGCTCGAGAATATCAACTTCGGCTACACTCTTCCCAAAGATCTCGTGAAGAAGATGTATCTCAGCAAACTCCGTGTATATCTCACCTGTGAGAATATATGGGTATGGAGCAAGCGTCAGGGTCTTGACCCCCGCCAATCGTTCACCGGCGGCAACAACAATACTTACAACGCCCCCGTCCGCACTATCTCCGGTGGTCTTACTGTAACATTCTAAATTTTAATGAACATGAAAGCAATATATAAAGCACTTTTTGCGGTTGCTCTCACAGCTCCTCTCTTCACAAGCTGTATCGAAGAAGCAATTCCGACAAATCAGATTGTGCAGGATCAGCTTGAAGGTAATCCCGGAGCGGTGCAGGCTCTTCTGTGGGGTATGCCCGGTCGCCTGAATCAGATTACCCTTGATCCCGATTTGCACTACGATATGGGCTATACCGGTATCCTTCACATGCGCGACGTCATGACAGAAGACATGTCGGTATTGTATGCCGGCGGTTACGACTGGTTCGGCTCCTGGAGCGCAGTTCGCAATACCGGTAATACCTGGGCTACTTGTCAGGTAATCTGGAACTACCTCTATGAGCAAATCCTTACTACGAATAAGGCGGTAGGTTCTATTGCCGCAGATACCGACAATAAGACTCTTGCCTCTTATCGCGCCACCAGTCTTGCATACCGTGCATTCATCTACCTTGATGCAGCACGAATGTATGAAGTGCTCCCCAATGAAATCTTCCCCGATTGCAAGAGCGTGGAGGGCAACGATATTAAGGGTCTTACCCTGCCTATAATAACTGAAACTACAACTGAAGAAGACGCACGCAACAACCCTCGCGCCACTCATGCTCAGATGTATGACTTCATCCTCGGTGACCTCACCGAAGCTGTGGCTCTCTTTGATGCAAACGGTGTTGCCGCCGATTCCAAACTTCTTCCCGACCTTGCCGTAGCTTACGGTCTTATGGCCCGCCTCTATCTTTGGGATGCCAGCTATCAGGAAGAAATCAACAGCGACAACGCTCTCGCAGCGACTCAGTATGCCAACGCGGCCAAGTATGCACGCCTTGCAATCACGAACAGTGGTGCATCGCCTCTCACTCAAGATGAATGGCTGAGCACAACCAGTGGCTTTAATGATGAGAGTGTTTCTTCGTGGATGTTCGCAGGTAAATATAACTCTGAAGATAACGTTGTTCAAGCCGGTGGTATTCGAACCTTCTCCTCATTCTGCTGCAACGAAGAGAACTTCGGCTACGCAGCTCCCGCACAAGGCGCTTTCACTGAAATCGGCGCGAGTGTATATCACCGTATGAGCGACCGCGACTTCCGTAAGCTCTCTTTTGTAGCCCCCGACAACTCTTCGCTGAAGGGTCGCGAACCTTTCCTTGATGCCGATTTTGCGGCAGAAAACTTCCTTGAGCCCTATATCGCTATCAAGTTCCGTCCCGGTAGTGGCAACATGGACGATTATAATGTTGGTGCAGTAGTAGCTTATCCTCTGATGCGAGTTGAAGAAATGTTCTTCATCGAAGCTGAGGCTACCGCTCATACCAATCCTGCAGCAGGCAACGATCTTCTCAAAGATTTCATGAAGAAATACCGCTATGCTGCTTACAACAATAATCTCGCTGCAGGTGAGGCAATCGTTGAGGAAATCGTGTTCCAGAAACGAGTAGAGCTTTGGGGTGAAGGCCAGGCTTTCTTCGATATCAAGCGTCTGAACTATTCAGTTACTCGCTGGTACGATGGTACGAATTTCGATTCTTCGCGCAATACATTCAATACCAATGGTCGCCCTGCATGGATGAACCTCGCAATTACCCTTGGTGAGACCAACAACAATGCCGGAGTAAAGGGCTACAATACTCCCGACTGCGATGGTTATTATACCGCTATTCATTAATAAGCCCTCACAATCATAATAATTATGAAAATGAATAAATTATTTTCGGCGATATTCGGTACAGCTTTATTGGCTGGCGCCTGGGCTTGTACCGATGAGGTGAAGTACAATCCCGCCCCGAAATACGATGGAGATGAAGTATTCTTCTCCACTGAGACTACTCCCGAAGAGCTGCAGATTCCCTACGGCGCAAGTGAGGTAAACGTTCAGCTCGAGCGTATTCACACTGAAGCTGAACTTACAGTGGGGCTGTCCGGTTCTGTAATCGACCCCGAAGGAACAGATATGTCAGCTGTGTTCGGCGTGCCGACACAGATTACTTTCCCTGCAGGTGAAAAAACTGTTGAGATTCCCATTAGTGTAGTATTCTCCGATGTGGCTCCTACCGTTGACTACGTGCTGAATATTGCCGTAGAAGGCGAGCAGGCTTCGCCTTATGGCCCCACGGTTGCCACTATCATTCTGTCTTATGCACCCTGGACCGAGTGGGAAGAGTACTCAACTGCTGAGTACACCGGTACGATGGGTAACCCCTGGCCCGGCGAGCCTCTCGAAGGTATTGCCCTGCGTCGTAACTCTGTTCTTGACCCCAATCAGGAGCAGTGGGGATTCCCCGGCCCGCGCTATAGCAACCTCTATTTCGATTATATTCTGACAATTGACAAAACTCAGACCTATGAAATCGATGGTGAGAAGTGCTATAAGGTGACTATGCCCCTTACCGATACACACTTCGATAATGGTGAGGATCGTATCATGCTAATGGATGCATTCTCTTGGATGCGGGCCTATGGTGCAGAGAACGGCGATAAATTAAGCGATGCAAGCATCGAGTCGATTATGGCCAATAACGGATTTAATCGCTCGTATTACAATGAAAAGACCGGCACATTCAAGCTTTGGCTTGTGCCCTGTGTAAAGGGGGATGAACTCGCTCGTTATAGCCAAAGTTACACGACACTTCAGCTCCCCGGCTTTACTTTCTATTCAATCGATTTTGCAGTCCTCGGGTCTTATGTCGACCCCAAGGGCGGTGAAAGCCTTGTAATCAGCGCCACCCGTTCGTCTGACCTCGCTTCGTTTGCTTACAATATTGTGCCCGGTGCGCTTACCAAAGAGCAGGTTGAAGCTGAAGCCAAAAAAATCAAAGATAATACTGAAGCAGAGCTTTACGTCGACGAAACCCGCAATATCCTCTTCCCCTTCACTGAGGAAGGTCAGTATACACTCGTAGCTGTGGGATATGAAGCTGATGGTAATGCAGTATATGAGACCTCTTTCACTTTCGATGCTGCCAGTGTTCAGGTGCCCTCCGAATGGAAGTCAATTGGATATGCTGATTACACCGATACATTTATCTATGATCTTTACAATGGTCCTGATGATCCCGAAGAGGATAAAATCGGTGGCGAGACATGGTCTGTTGAGGTTCAGGAGCATAAAGAAACTCCCGGATACTACCGCCTGGTAAATCCGTACCTCCCGTGGCTTGAGATGATGGGCGCCCCCAATAACTACCTCGACGGAAATTACTACCTCTATGTAAATGCTCAGGATAAGTCCGGGGTTTATCTCGAACTCTCAGAGCTTGGTGCAGTCATCAATCCCAGTGAAGGACAAATTATTGCTTGGTCGCTCGCGGATTTCCAGATGGAAGAGAAAAATTGGACTTTGGCTCAGTGCAAGGCACAAGGCCTTTGCGGTACTTTCGAGGATGGAATGATTACATTCCCCGCCGACGTACTACTTATGTCTGTCGATGCACTTTTCCAACAGGGTAAATTTGGCTATGCCAATTCAGGCGAATTCTTCTGCATCGACTTCAATGCCGCTCAAGGTGCGCCTGCAAAAGTTAAGCGTGGTATGATGGGAGCACGCACAGCTTCTATTTCCAAAGCGCTTACAGCTAAGGCTATCAACAATAAGTCCATAAACAAAGACGAGGCTCGTCATCTTGTTCTCAAAAATAAGGTCAGCACTTCGTTCTAAATCAGTTTAGCTGTATACTATATCAACCGGCAGCACCAATTGGTGTTGCCGGTTTTGTGATTTATGTGTACTGCGATTAGTTCCTTTCTGCTTTTTTTAACACATAAAGGTTTGTTTCAAGTCAACTTTTTGACTATCTTTGCAAATAAATGTCTTTAATGCAACTGGAAAAGTATACATTCTGGAATATGAAAAAAATATTATTACTGGCTTTTGCTGCTGCCGCAGTTCCTATCGGGGCTCACGCACAAAGTAAATTGGATGCTCCCGCTGTCCGTCTCCTCCAGATGGCGACCACGGAAGTGTCGTCGCGTTCTGGTGATTTCCGCACTCTTCAGTCGGATTTTTCAGAGTCGCAAAAGCATACATTCTTTGTCCGTGTGGACCATCCCGACAATGTGTCCTTGCTTACCGACGCCGGATATGAAGTGCTCTCTTCTCGCGATGAAATTGCTATCGTGCTCTTGTCGCCCGAAGAACTTGCCACAATCTCCGGCCTCGACTATGTGAAGAGCATATCTGCCGGCTACGAAGCCAAGCCGCTTCTTGCCGAAGCACGCAAAGAGACCGGTGTGGCATCTGTTCAGGCAGGCACAGGGCTGGATCAAGCCTATGATGGCTCGGGTGTAGTCTGTGGTATCATGGATACAGGACTCGACCCCAACCACATTAATTTTGACGGTCGAATCAACCGTATGTGGGTAATCACCGGCACCAACAGCGCCGTAGCTGAATATTCGGGCGCCTCCATATCGTCATTTACCACCGACAACTCAAAGCAGACTCATGGCACACACGTACTCGGTATTATTGGTGGTGCTTATAAAGGAAACGGTGAGGTGGCGAAGTACAATGAGCGCACCGGCCGCCTTCAAATCTCGAAGAACAGCGCCATTCCCTACTATGGCGTAGCTACCGGTGTCGAACTTGCTCCTTGTGCCGGTACTCTTCAGGGCAGCAACATCCAGAATGCGGCCGAGAAGATTCTCGCGTATGCCAAGTCGCAGGGTAAGCCCGCTGTACTTAACCTTTCGCTCGGACATAACTACGGACCGCACGACGGCACTACCGATGCCAATAAGTATCTCGCATCGCTTGGCAAAGAGATGCTCATCTGCATCTCGGCCGGCAATGAGGGCGGCTCCAACATTAGCTACAGCAAGACTCTTACATCTTCGGACAAGTCGATTAAAACCTGTGTGTCGGCAAGTTCTGCCGCTGATGGTGTTGTTGACTTTTGGAGCAGCGATGCAACTCCATTCTCGGTGAAATTTATGGCCATCAACAAAACTAACGGTAATGTTGAGTATTCTTATGAACTTCCGGCCACTTCTCGCCAGCAGGTTTATATTACCGGTAGCTATTATAATGCGCAGGGTTACATACGTCCTGCCGAATTCGATAAGTTCTTTGGTGAAAGGGCTGCTGTGGTATTAACACCGACTCTTAATGCCGGCAATAATCGCTACAATGTGTATGTATCCGTGCAGACTTCCAATGGATCAAACTCCAATATAGTCCCTGCATTTGAAGTTGTAGGTGAAAGTGGTAAGACAATACATATCTATGGCGATTTAGTGCTTCGCTCCAATGATCTGTCGGGATATATCAATGGCAACGATTCTGAAACAATCAACGATATGGCCTGCGGTGAAAACGTTATCTCCGTAGGTGCCTACGTGAATCAAGCAATATTCCCCACACTGAATGGCGAGCGTCAGTTCAACGGTGCCACCAAAGGTGCAATAGCTCCATTCTCATCCTACGGTCAGCTCCCCGACGGCACCAAACTCCCTATCATCGCAGGCCCCGGCATGGGTATGATTTCCTCGTATAGCTATCATTATATGAACGCTACCGGTGATACCGAGTACTCCACAGCTATCCAACAGCAGGATAAGCGCACAAACTATTGGAAGGAGATGTCGGGCACCTCGATGTCGTCGCCCTTCGTGGCCGGTGTGATGGCTCTCTGGCTGCAGGCCGATCCCACCCTCACCATCGGTGAGGTGAAGGATGTGCTTCGTGCCACTGCGCGCCAGGATGAGTTTACTGCCGCCGCTCCCCACCGCTTCGGCTATGGCAAGATCGACGCTCTCGAAGGTATCAAGTATATCAAGAACCTCGGCGCTGTCAACGATGTGAAGGTCGACAACGAAATCCTCGTGAGCGAGGTCGGCGCAGGCTCTTTCGATGTCTTTGCCCCCGGCGCAAGCGAGGTGAGCGCACAGCTCTTCTCGCTTGGCGGTGCCGCTGCCGCTTCGGCCAGCGCAGCCGGTGAGAATGTGACCCTGAGCGCCGACGGCCTCTCGGCAGGCGTCTACATCCTCCGCGCAACCGCCGGTGCCAACACCGTGACACGCAAGGTAGTGGTGCGCTGACGTAAAAGATTAAAAAATACAATGTTCGCGCAGCCGGAGATTTCCTTCTCCGGCTGCGCCTTTTGATGGCCTTTTCCGCGAATGATTTGGCTATGCGGCGAAAAATTGCTAATTTAGCACTCCAATTCAAAAGATGACTATGGACAGACGAACACATCGCTATTGCGTGATAATGTGCGGCGGCATAGGCAGCCGCTTCTGGCCTTACAGCCGTGCACGCCTTCCCAAGCAGTTTATCGACTTCCTGGGTACCGGGCGCACGCTGCTGCAGATGAGCTACGACCGTATCGCCGGCATCATCCCGGCTGAGAATATAGTAATAATGACCAACGACCGCTATGCCGAGCTCGTGCGCGAGCAGCTGCCAGAGGTGGCTGAGGCAAACATCCTGCTCGAGCCTGCGCGGCGCAACACCGCCCCCTGCATAGCCTGGGCGGCATGGCATATAGCGGCACGCGACAGCGAGGCATCGATGATAGTGACTCCCGCCGACCACGTGATCACGCGCGAGGCGGAGTTCGAGCGCAGCATTCTCGACGGCTTCGACTTCGTGGAGCGCCACGACGCACTGCTCACCCTTGGCATCTCGCCCACACGCCCCGAGACGGGCTACGGCTATATTCAGGTGGGCGAGCCCGTGGAAGGTGCCATCAGCAAGGTCAAGACCTTCACCGAAAAGCCCGACTACGACCTCGCAAAGGTATTTGTCGACTCCGGCGAATTCTTCTGGAACTCGGGTATCTTCCTGTGGCGTGCCTCGGCCATCCGCGAGGCTCTGCGCAAGTACGTGCCCGACATCGCCTCGGCTTTCGATGCCGCAGCTCCCGCCACATATACCGACCATGCCGCCGAGACGGCTTTCATCGCCTCGGCCTTCGCAGGCTGCATGAGCATCTCCATCGACTACTCGGTGATGGAGCGGGCCGACAATGTGTACGTCGAGACGGTGACCTTCGGCTGGAACGACCTCGGCACTTGGAGCGCCCTCTACGACCTCTCGCCCAAGAACAGCGAGCGAAATGTGACGCAGAACTGCCGCGTGCTGGCCTACAACTGCTCCGGCAACATCTTCGCCGTGCGTGGCAACAAACTCATCGTGGCCGACGGCCTCGAGGACTATATCATAGCCGATGCCGACGGTGTGCTCCTGATATGCCCCAAAGCCCGCGAGCAGAAAATCAAGCAGATGGTCACCGATGCCAAAGTGAAGTTTGGCGACGAATTCGAGTAATGTTTTGAGTTATCAATCATCTAAGAGGGTGTTTAAAAATTATTGTTAAATTTTAAGTGCCGTATTTTTGAGCTAATCCGCTCTGAATAAGAGGGAGCATAGCTTCCTATGCGACCGATTATGAAGAGTGGAGGAGCCAAAAAGACGGCATACAAAGCTAATATTAATTTTCGACCAAGCTCTTTAACGCTAGGAAATTACCCTCGGCCTCGGAGAATTCATCCATCTTTTGCCTTTCAACTCAGTC
>JAMPHP010000001.1:1398026-1464088 GCA_023663365.1 Muribaculaceae bacterium
TCAACTATATAAAAGAAAATCAGTTCAACCTGAGTGTACAGGTAAACTGATTTTCATCACTTTTGTGGTGCCACCAGGAATCGAACCGGGGACACAAGGATTTTCAGTCCTTTGCTCTACCAACTGAGCTATGGCACCGTGGGTGTTTTTCCCTTTTTGCGATGCAAAGTTACGGCCTTTTTTTTGTTCTGCCAAATTTTTTGGCAACTTTTTTTGTTCTTTTTTTGCTTGTTTTCGGCTTTGGGTTGGTTCTCAGTGTGTTGTGGCGGCGATTGCGCGGGCGGTCATTATGCCGTCGATCGCAGCTGAGACGATTCCACCGGCGTAGCCGGCTCCTTCGCCGCAAGGGTAGAGGCCGGGCACGTCGATGTGGCGGAGTGTGTCGGGGAGGCGAGGGATGCGCACGGGTGCCGAGGTGCGTGTTTCGTCGCCGATGAGTGTTGCCTCGGGTGTGAGGAAGCCTCGCTGCTTGTGGTCGAAGGTGCGGAAGGCCTCTTTCATGCGTCGCGCCACGGGTTCGGGCAGGAGGGCGTCGACGCGTGCCGAAATCAGGCCGGGCGGATATGATGAGCGGGGCAGGGTGGTGGAGAGGCGCCCTGCCACGAAGTCGGTCATGCGCTGGGCCGGTGCTTGCTGTGTGCGTCCGGCAGCTTCAAAGAATGTGCTTTCGATGCTTTCTTGGTAGTGCATCATCTTGAGCATGTTGTGGCGCGGGTCGTCGGTGTCGGGGATGTCGTCGGGCAGTATTTCTACGACAAGGCCTGAGTTGGCCCATCGTGTGCCTCGGTTGGCGGGCGACATGCCGTTGACCACGAGTTGGCCGGGTGCGCTTGCGGCAGGTATGATGTAGCCGCCGGGGCACATGCAGAATGAGTAGACGGCGCGGTCATCGACTCGTGTGAGGATGGAGTACTCGGCGGGCGGCAGGTATTTTCCGCGTCCTTGCGGCGAGTGGTACTGGAGTCGGTCGATGAGCTCCTGGGGATGCTCGAGGCGCACTCCCACGGCAATGCCTTTTGGCTGCATGGCGATGTCGGCATCGGCGAGCATGTGGTATACGTCGCGCGCTGAGTGGCCGGTGGCGAGCAGCACGGGGCCGAGCCACTGCTGCCCGTCGGCACTTCGGGCACCTTCGACGGCTCCTGTCGCTTGGTTGCGGATCAGTCCTGTCACTTTTGTGCCGAAGTGCACTTGGCCTCCTGCTGCGAGGATGGTACCGCGCATGGCTTTGATCACGGCGGGCAGGCGGTCGGTGCCGATGTGCGGGTGAGCGTCGACGAGGATTGCGTCCTGCGCTCCGTGTGTGTGGAAGATCTGCAGGACTTTGTCGACGGGGCCACGCTTTTTGCTGCGGGTGTACAGCTTGCCGTCGGAGTATGCGCCGGCGCCGCCTTCGCCGAAGCAGTAGTTTGAGTCGGGGTTGACTTTTCCTTCACGATTTATTGCCACCATGTCGGCTCGCCTGCTGTCCACGTCTTTGCCGCGCTCAAGCACTATGGGGCGTATGCCGAGTTCGATCAGCTCGAGAGCGGCGAACAGTCCGGCGGGACCTGCCCCCACTATGATTACCTGCTTTTCGGCATGGCTGACGTCGGGGTAGGCTATCGGTGTGTAGGCCGATGCTTGAGGGTCGATGGAGTCGATGTGCACACGCACGGTGAGGTTCACCATCACGCGTCGCTGCCGTGCGTCGATGGAGCGGCGTGTGATGTCGACTTTCTTTACTCGTTTAGGGTCTATGCGGAGCTGTTCGGCGCAGTATCGGCTCAGCAGCGAGTCGGTGGCTGCGGTGCGCGGATCTATGCGGAGGTTGAGGTTCTCAAGCATTGCTGTTCTTTAGTTGTGTGAGGTGCTGTGCCAGGCGCCGGTTCATCACCAGGGCTGTAATGAGTGCGAGGACGAAGGCTATGAAGTCGCTTGTGCACATCGACACCCATACGCCGTCGACACCCAGGCGTGGCGGGAGCAGCCAGAGGAGCGGCAGCAGGAAGATGAGCTGCCGGGTGAGCGACAGGAAGATGGATAGCTTCGGCTTGCCAATCGACTGAAAGTAGTTCTGAATCACGATCTGTGCACCGACCAGAGGGTAGAAGATGAAGAATATGCGGAAGCCGTCGCGGGCTATGGTTACCATGCCGCTGTCGGTGGTGAACATGTGGCTTATCGTGTCGGGGAGCAACTCGGTGAGGAGCCAGCCGACAACGGCCACTCCTGTGGCTATCCAGATGCCGCGCATCAGTGTGCCCTTAACTCTCGGCCAGTTTGCAGCGCCGTAGTTATAGCCGAGGATGGGCTGCATGCCTTGTGTGATGCCGAATATAATCATCACAAAGAACATCGATGTGCGGTTGATAATGCCGTAGGCACCTACTGCGAGGTTGCCGTCGGCCCCGGCGCTGTCGAGCAGGGCTTTGTTGATGAATACCACCACCAGGCAAGCGCAGCAGTTCATCAGAAATGGCGACAGACCGATGGCGTAGACTTTGCGCATAAGCGACCACGAGAGGCGGAAGCCTGCCCGGGTGAAGCGGATGTAGCTTTTCTTGGAGCAGAAGTGATACAGCACCCACACGAATGCCGATGCCTGGCCGCACATGGTGGCTGCCGCGGCTCCACGGATGCCCCAGTCGAGGCCGAAGATGAGCACCGGTGCCACCACCACATTGACGGCCACCGAGAGCAGGGCCGAGACCATTGCTTTGCGCGGATAGCCTGTGGCTCGCATGAGGTTGTTGAGCCCGAGGAAAACGTAGCTCACCGGCGTGCCGAGCAGGATTATGAGCATGAATTCGTGTGCGTAGCTGAGTGTCTCGTCGGTGGCGCCGAAGAAGTAGAGGATGTCGTCGAGGAAGATTATTCCGAACGACATTATCACCAGTGCGTGAATGAGGCAGAATACGAGTACGTTGCCAACCACTTGCGATGCTTTGCCGGGGGCTTTCTGCCCCAGGAAAATCGACGATATGGTGGCACCGCCCACGGCCACGAGCACGCAGAATGCCACCACGAGGTTCATCAGCGGGAATGTAATGGCCAGGCCTGTGATAGCCATGGCACCCACTCCGCGCCCGATGAAGATGCTGTCGATGATGTTGTAGAGCGAGGTCGCGAGGCTTGCGATGATGGCGGGCAGGGAGTACTGCAACAGCAGCTTGCCTATGGGGAGTGTGCCGAGCACGTTTGGCGTGCCCGCAGCTGCGGCTGTTGTCTTCGCTTCTTCGCTCATAGGAGTATTATCGGATTACGGCAAGTCCGCCAAGGGCGGTCTCCTTATATAACGACGGAATGTCGTGCCCGGTTTGCTTCATCACTTCCACTATGCGGTCGAAATCGACGGAGTGCTTGCCATCGGAGAAGGCTGCATAGAGGTTGGCATCGAGAGCGCGTGCGGCGGCGTAGGCGTTGCGCTCGATGCAGGGAATCTGCACGAGGCCGCACACGGGGTCGCAGGTGAGCCCGAGGTGATGCTCAAGGCCCATTTCGGCCGAGTACTCTATCTGTGCCGGGGTGCCGCCGAAGAGTTGAGATGCTGCCGCTGCGGCCATGGCACAGGCCACGCCTACTTCGCCTTGGCAACCGACCTCGGCGCCTGATACTGAGGCGTTGAACTTTACAACATTTCCGAATAGACCGGCTGTGGCGAGGGCACGGAGGATGCGCTGCTCTGAAAAGCCTTTGGAGTGATGGAGGTGATAGAGGACGGCGGGGACGATACCGCAGGAGCCGCAGGTGGGGGCTGTGACGATACGGCCGCCGGCGGCGTTCTCTTCGGATACGGCCAGCGCATAGGCATAGACCAGGCCGCGGCTCTTGAGCGACTTGTTGTAGCCCTCGGCATGCACGTAGTAGCTCACAGCCTTGCGGCGTACGCCAAGGCCGCCGGGGAGCACGCCTTCGGCTTCGATGCCTCGCTGCACCGCCTCCTGCATCACCTTCCACACCTCGGCGAGGTAGTCCCAGATTTCGGGGCCTTCGTGGCGGCCGACATACTCCCAGTAGCTCGTGCCTTCGCGCTCGCACCAGGCCTGAATGTCCTTGATTTTTGTGAGAGGGTAGATGGAAGGCCCTGAGCTGCGCTGCTGACCTTCCTCCACGATGTCGCCACCGCCTACCGAGTAGACTGTCCAGGAGTCGATTTCCGCCCCATCGTTGCCGAACGCCCGGAAGGTCATGCCGTTGGTGTGGAAGGGGAGTACCGTCTCGGGTTTCCAGACAATCTCTGCCGGAGCCTGGGGTGTGAGCACAGCCAGGATGGCCTGGTCCGTGAGGTGACCGCGCCCGGTGGCGGCAAGAGCGCCGTAGAGAGTGACCTCGAAGCGGGCGGCACGCCCTGCATTTCGTGCGGCGAAGAGCTCGGCGGCCTTCCTCGGCCCCATTGTGTGGGAGCTCGAGGGGCCAAGGCCGATTTTATAGATTTGGCGGATGGATTCCATAATTTTAGTGTTACTTATTTTGAGATCCGAAGGTCTCCTTGATGTTCCACACGGCCACGGAGCCAATCAGCAGGAGCACGCCCGAAACTACGAGCATACCCACAGTGAATGGAGCGCCATTGTCGGCTGCGGGGAAGCAATGGAGGATGAGACCACCGCAGAGCGCTGCTACAATCTGCGGGATGGTGATGGTGCAGTTGAACAGGCCGAGGTAGGTGCCGATGTTTCCGCCCGAGAGAGCGTTGGTGAGGATGGTGAAGGGCATCGAGAGCATGGCGGCCCATGCGCAACCCATCAGGGCGTAGCTCACTGCGAGCACATAGGGGCTGTGGATGAAGTAGACCGAGATGAAGCCTGCGGCACCGATGAGGAGGCTCAGCGAGTAGGCGAGCTTGCGGCGACGGAAGCCGGCGAGAGCGGCCGCCCATAGCACTGCGGCAATAGCCTGGATTGCGAAGAGGTTGCCGTTCCAGTCGCCGGCGTTCTGGTACTGCGGGGTGGCGGGGTTGAGAACCGTCTTGTAGTTGAGCTCAATCTCCTCGGGGCTGTTGACTGCGGGGAGAGTGGATGTCTGCTCGAGCACGTAGCTGCCGGTGCCCTCGTCGAGCTTTGCTATGTGAGCGAGGGTGAGTGCGGTGCCGGGCTCAACGAGCGAGAGCTCCGATACAACCTTTGCGCCTTGGCTGATTTCGGTAGGCTCGCCATCGACAGTGAGAATGCTTCCGCTATGTGCAAAGACGGTGCCTGCAGGGTCGATTTTCTCGACGCCGTTCTGCATCACGATAGCACCACCGGCGATGAGTGTGTCGCCATCGAGGACTACCAATGAGGGTTTAGAGAAGGTGCCGTCGACCTCGATGCCTGCGATGGCGAGGCGGCCTTCGGATACTACGGGGCGCTCGGAGTTGAAGATATACTTATCGTCGTACTTCTGACCGTCGATACTCACACCGGTGATTTCCTGCACGGAAGGTGCGTCGAAGGCCTGCAGTGCTACTGCATCGGTAGAGTAGGTCCACATATAGAGGAATGCGGCCCAGCAGAAGAACTGCACAAGGCCCACCGTCCAGAAAACCTTGGGAGCTTTAACCAGCAGGCGGAGCATATTCTCGCTCTCGCCCTTGCTCTCCTTGCTGTCGTCGATGCCGTGGAACTGGGCGTATTCATGAGGGGGCATCTCCTTGACCTTGGCAAAGGTATAAGCCACGCAGATGGCAAGGATGATGGCACCGATATAGAACGCCCAAGTCACCGTAGGGGGCACCTCACCGGCGGGTGCGGTGTTGCTGAGGAAGAGCGCCAGCACAAAAGGTGCTATATAGCCCACCACGGAGCCTGCATTGCAGAGGAAGGACTGGATAGAGTAGGCCAGGCCTTTCTGCTTCTCGTTCACCATGTCGCCCACGAGCATCTTGAAGGGCTGCATGGCCATGTTGATCGACGTGTCGAGCAGCATGAGCATGACCAGGCCGAACATTATCGCCGCCGATATGCCCAAGCCGAGTGAGCCGGCATTGGGGAGGAAGCACATCACCACGATGGCTACGATAGCACCGATAAGCAGATATGGGAGGCGGCGGCCCAGACGCGTCCAGGTGCGGTCGCTGGCGCTACCCACGATAGGCTGCACGATCAGACCCATCAGCGGGGGCAATATCCAGAAGTAGCTCAGGTCGTGAGGGTCGGCTCCGATAGTAGAGAAGATGCGGCTCACCTGTGAGCTCTGAAGAGCGTAGGCTATCTGCACTCCGAAGAAGCCGAAGCTCAGATTCCATAGTTTCCAGAAACTTAAATCACGTTGGTCTTTCATTGGTAAAATACTGATTCTTTTTATTAAGCTAAGTAATGATATGATGTTTTTGTAGTTATAATCCGCTATTTGGCGCAGTGGGCTTTGAGCCACTCTATCTCGCTGCGCCACAGTGAGGTGTCGGGGGTCTCGAGGATGAGGGGTATGCCGTCGAACCGCGGGTCGGCCATGAGTCGTGCGAAGAAGTCAGCACCGACCGTTCCTTTGCCGATGGGGGCGTGCCTGTCGATGCGCGAGCCCACGGGGCGCATGGCATCGTTGAGGTGCATACCTTTGAGGTAGCCAAATCCGACGATACGGTCGAAGTCGGCCCATGCTTTATCGTAGCCCTCGCCCGCGAGATCGTAGCCTGCGGCAGTGGCATGGCAGGTGTCGATGCACACACCCACGCGGCTCTTATCGTCGACACCGCCGATGATGGCCGCAAGATGCTCGAAGGAGTATCCCAAAGCCGAGCCTTGGCCTGCGGTGTTCTCTATCACGGCACACACGCCCTCGGTGCGGGCAAGCGCATAGTTGATCGACTCGGCCACTCGAGCAAGGCTTTCTTCCTCGCTTATCTTCTTAAGGTGAGAGCCGGGGTGGAAGTTGAGGCGGTCGATGCCGAGCTGAGCGCAGCGCCGCAGCTCATCGACGAATGTGATGCGCGACAGATGCAGCTTCCGGGCGTCGGGCGAGCCGAGGTTTACCACAAAGGCAGAGTGGGGGAGAATTTGAGCCGGGCCGTAGCCGTAGCGGGCGCAAAGCTCCATGAAGTGCTCTACATCAGCACTATCGTAGGCCGGGGAGCTCCATCGGAGAGGATCGATAAGATTGAAAGCGAAAGCGCCGGCGCCCAATTCATGAGCCTCGGCAGGAGCAACACTTATAGTGGGAGTTGACGCTACGTGTGCACCGATGTATTTCATCTTATCTACGCATTTTATGATAAAACTCCACAAAAATACGAAAAAGTCGAGAGTCACACAAATTTATTTGCGGATGCTTTGGCGTTTTCGTCCGTTGACAGTGGACACGCTGACAGTGGACATTTTACCTTGCGCCTGACATTATGCCTGTGTTTGTATCTTCGCTCGACATACGCTGTCGGGCATTTTCTCTTGATTTACCAAAGTCAAGATTGAAAGAGAATTTCAGCAGGGCAACCTTGGTAAGATTCTTTGAATATAGAGTTTGTGTATATGGAGCGATTGCGGAGAAGTTTTCCACTGTCTGCCTATATTCCTTTTCAAATGGATTATAGACGCATACTGCCGCGCTCCATTTAGGCTTGTTATAGCGGATTGAGAATTGATGGTTGCGCTCTCCCTTGCGAAGTGTCTCACCCCACAGATTGTTGCTTGCTGTGGTAAATTCTGCCACAAAAGTCCAGTTTTTCCAAGTGGCGAATAACTCTCCATAAAATCCGAGATTTGAATGGGTATGCGTGTAATTGTTACCTTGGCTGATGAAGCGCTGATATAGAGTTGTAAACCGGATTGTGATGTAATCCTTGTATGGTTTGATGAAAAGCCACGTATGCCAATTCAACCTATGAAATCCCAGTTGGTTATCCATGGTGCGGATTATCATGTTGTCCTCAGCTACGTCTTGTTCCATTACCGGTTTGTGGTCATAGTTGTAAATTGCAATGGAACCTATGCCCATGAATTTGCAGAAATCCCAGTTTGCCATGAGCTGTGCACTGTAGTAAGTCGTGGTTTTCAGATTTGGATTGCCACGACGTGCCTGATATGCGTCAATCTGTTGTGTTACAGAGCTAAGGTCAGCCAAAGAGGGAGCATATCCTGAAATTTCGCCACTGAATCGCACAAACAGTCCTCTCACGACACCCCATGACAAATTCAGACGAGGATTGAATATATATTTTTCAAGATGCCGACCATCCTGATCACTGAAGGTACGCAATGCGCCCAATCCGACAGAGTAGTCTACCCGACGTAGTCGGGATTGGAATTCAGCATAAATATTTGTCTGGGAGGAATTCATTCTTACATCGCTGTTGCTTACGCCGGAATAGATATTTTTCAACCATTCCTGACGTTGCTTGATGCCTCCCGTAAGTTTACCGAAATTAAACTCCCGCTCATATATGCCTTCGCCGAACAGCGACCATTTGGTACCATCGATATGTGAATTGAAAGCATCCACCGTTTCTTCCTCCCGACTCATACGATATGAATGATTGTTGCGGCTGTCAAGGTAAGAACCGACAAGGTCAAAATAGAGGCGTTGTTTATGAGGTAGAGTCAGTTGATAGTATATATCGAGAGAGGGGACATTCAGCCGAGTTGTGGTGTTGTCGAAAATGTTATACTGTTCGTTGTCTTGGTATAAACGGCTATTCCTGTCAGCGAAAGAATTTGGCTCATCCTTATAATAATTCCTCGCGTTGATACTCAGCATCTGCTTGTCGCCGTCCTGCCATACGTATCTCAAGGAAGCCTTTATCTGGTCGTACTTGAAAGGTGTCTTTTCTCCGACTTCTTTATTTGTCACAGCCCTGTCGGTGAAATGGTAGGTTTCCTCATTCTCACGAATCCAGTCATTGTCACGGCGCTCCCAATTAACGACCGCATTGAACATGGACTTTTCGGTATTGTAGCGTCCGGCAAGGTTGTAGCCTCCCCAGCCTCCATAGTTGGCCGCTTGGGTAAAATCACCATTGACATTGCCTCCCGATGTGCGGTACTTGACAATATAGTTCATCACAGCCTTTACTCCTCCATATCTCATGCCGGGGTTGTCGATATACTCCACACGCGATATATTCTGAGGATTCAAGGCAAGGACTTCCTCTGTCGTGACCTCAACACCATTTATGCGAAGCTGCACGGCATCTTGACCGTCGATATTTATAGTATTATTTAGTGTACTGACTGAGATGCGTGGCAGGTTAAGGGCTATAATCAGATTGATTCCATTGGTTGATGCTCGACGTTGTTGTTCATTCGGTGTTATAACCTGCCTGTCAATCTTGCGTATCACAGGGTCAGCTGATACGGTGACTGTGTTCAATTCCACTGCTTGGAATTCCATAATCACTGTACCTGCCGAGAAGTTATTCAATGAGTGTGTTGCCGGCTTATAACCCAAGCAACTGAACTTTGCGACTACAGGAGCAATATCGCACGGAATGTGAAAACGACCGTAATCATCGGAAAATCCATAAGTAATAAGCGATGAATCTCTTGGATTCAGCAGCATTATAGTTGCAGCCTCCACCGGTTCATTATCAGAGTCTATGACTTGGCCCGAATAAGTATATTTGCCATGCTGCAGAGCCTCCACATAATAGTTGCCCTTTTTCTCTGAGAGAGTAATAGGGTGCAGTCCTATTATCTGGCGTATGGCACTTCCAATATCGTCGGTGTCAATCTTTGAGGAAGTTTTGTAGTTGCCAAGTTCCTTGTAGATGAATGCGATGTTGATGTCAGGATGGTCTTGACTTATTTCAACAAGTGCATGTGATACAGGTGTGTTGTGGAAAGAGTATGTGTACTTTTTGGCGTTGGCGGAAATGAAGCCCACCATCGCCATTATGATAATGATGATGCGTTTCATATTCAGTCAACTGTTATTTTTTTGCCGGAGATACGGATATTAATCTGCTCGAATGTGTTCAGCTGCTCGACGGTTTCCTTCAAAGGAATAGTAGGGTCGAATTTATAGTAGAGATGCAGCTGTGCCGCCGTTTCGGGTCTCTTGTATTCAACAGTCACACCGTGAACATCTGCAACCCTGCAGAGGATTTCTTCAAGTGAAGCATCTTCAAAAACAACGGGAGTGTGTAATACAGCGACTACCTCGGTTACTACCGTTGAATCTTTACCGATGGGTTCAGACATAGTGGCAGGCCTTTCGACAGATGACTCTGCCACAACTTCGATTGGTTGTGGCTTGGGCTCAAATGTTTTTACTGCAACCGTTATACCAATGGCGACAGCTGCCAGTGAAGTAAACGCGATAGCTGCAATAGAGGCAGCACGGCTTCCGCTCCATAAGAACTGAAATTTCGGTTTCTTGTGACATTGTGAAAATTTCTGCCACTCGGTATCGACATCCACCTCAGTATCAGTTGATGCGAGAGTTGAGGCAGCCTTGCAGAGCAAATTGTAGACTTCTCTTGCTTCAGGGTCTGAGAGTATTTCTGCAATCCTTTCCGTGGTGTATTTAGCAGGATGCTCGATAAGGTCAAGCACGATGTCATACTTATCCATTCTGATTTAGATTTTTACGGATTATTACTAACGCTTGGCGAACTTGTCGGTATACGGCATTTTCACTTAACCCCAATGTTTCAGCAACTGATGAGAATTTAAGTCCCTCAATGAAACGAAGTTCCATAACGCGACGGAACGAGGGCGAAAGTTCCTCCTTGATAATATGATAGATCTCTGTGATTGTCTTATCATCGGGCCAATCCTCAGTGTCATATTCATCAATTTCACAAAAATAGAGATTGAGGATCCGGTCGTGGATACCCTTATCCCTTATCATATTCAGTGCACGGTTACGAACCGATGAGAGCAGATAAGAAGGCGATACTTTAGTGCCGTTTTTTGAATAGAGTAGCGACTCAAACACATCATGGACGATGTCGCGCGCCGAATCATCGTCATGCAGAAGTGCCTTGGCCATTCGGTACATCTGCTGATAATGTGCTTTGAAAAGCTTTTCTATGTCGTTTTTGTTCGTCATACATTAGTAAGACACATTACTTACCAAAAACTAAACCTACAGCGATGCAAATTTTTCGGATTACATATAAAAAACCATATAAAAAACTATGTGTTCCTTTTAAGTTTATGGGGGGGAGGGTCTGTAGGGACTTTAGTGAGAGACAAAAAGATGGTGATTTTGCGAAAAATTTGTATATTTGCAGAAATTTAGACCTCAACTCCGACTACAATGAAAAGAGCCACCACTTTCGCAATTCAAGTTGTCGCTACGACGATAATCTTTACCGGGTGTCTATACCTCTGGTATTTGTTTGATCATGGAATAAAAGAGTTCGATTGGAGCCTTCTTGCTCAAGGCTTGCTCTTCTCAATCATTTATGTGCCCTTCAGCAATTGGAGGAGAAGAAAAAGTAAATGAGGGCTGGGGCGGGCGATAAGGTCACCGCCTTTGGGCGTCTGCTTCGCAAGCCCCCCGCGGTGTTGTGATTCCCCGCGAAGAAATAATGCAAAGAAGGAATGAGCCATGAAAAGAATCTGTATTGCTATAATGGTAGTCATGTCGGTATTCTCAATATATGCCGAAAGGAGTGATGCGAATTTTGACTTTACACATAATCGGTTCTCGTTAAGTGGGCTTGTAACATCGTCAGACTCATACCAAATCGAAGCTTCTTATCACTATATGTTCAATCGCATTGTGGGCTTGGGATGCTCTTTTGGATATTGGGGCGTATGGTATGAAGATGGATGGGCCGCTGAAAAAGATTGGGAAATAGAGAGCGACGACAATAAACCGTTCAATCTGTATTTACGTCCGTCGGTAGTACTAAAGAGTCCTGCGCTTAAAGTTAAACAAGTGGATTTGGGGCTTTTTGCTGAGCCGGGCATCATGCTAAATATACCATACACAAGCGCAAATATACGTCAGTATACAAGATGGCCGGATTATGAAGTGAAACATGTGAGTACGACAAAAGGGCAGTGGCTTGCCGTAGATGCGCGCTTAGGGGTATATGTGAATTTTGGGTCGTTAGGATTCAGCGCCGGCTATATTATGTCCAATTACGATGTTTATAGCCAATATCGGCACATGTCTTATAAGGGTAATTCTTTTAGCAAGTATTATCCGAAAAAGTCGTTTATGCAAGGTGCATATCTGACAGCTTCATATTACTTCTAATTTCATCTTACTTCTAATTAAGAATGTCGGGGGCGGGGGATTCGGTCACCGCCCTTGGGCGCTTGCTACGTTGAGAAATCCCCCGCGGCGTCTCTATCCTCCGCGGCGATGAACTTCTAATTAAATTTAGCAGTCCAGTTTACTTTATATGAAATGTTGCGGGAAAAAGCGGTGTTGCTCGATGTGGTTTCTGTATATCGGTCGATAAGAGCGTCTTCGCGTAATTCGTATGAGTAGCTTCGTGTTAAATTCAGATTGCCGTCAGCGTCAAAAATTGATGCGGATTTCAAGAGCTTATTTGAATTCAGACCAAATACGCCTTGCATGAATAGGGGGCTGTGATGCAGTGAATTGATTACTCCCGAGATTATCACGGGATATTCAGCGGCAGATGACGAATATTCATACTTCGTTGTTTTGTAAACAACTGTATTTCCGGCAAAATCTTGGAATTCTTTAAGATTGTCGTTCTCCCAAATAAGATAATTCTCCCACTGCCAGGATTTCTCCCAGTCGGCGGCGGTAATATTAGCACCTGCCCCCATTATCTCTGAGTGCTTTACGACATTGAGGTGATTGTCGGGCATGTAGCCGAATTCAAGACGATAAGTTTTTTGAATCTGAATGACATCATTGTCCAGCTTCCGAATGAAGGTGCCCTCGGCTTTTGAAGCTCGGCCACTCAAGAGCTGAATGGTTTCCGCCCAATATGTTCGGGTGTCGAAAAATGTTTCCTCTGCCTCTATCTCTATTGTGTTTTCGCGTGGATATGAATAACGGGCCGCGACGCTTTCATTGTCGCTATATTTAAGAGACCAGGCTATGATTCTGCCATAATCGTCGTATTCAAATGTTTGGTTTCCGCCATCTGTATCCGCCGTAGTGATTGATGCAGGCTGCATAAACACAGGATAGGTCGGCTCATCGCTGCTTGAACAAGCTGTGAAAATAGCCGGGAGCAAGAGGCCGAGAATATAATCTTTGAGTTTCATAAGTAACTGTATCGGTATGTAATAAAAACGGACGAGGGCGGTGGATATTGTGGCGGTGTGCAGCGGGGTGACGGATAATGAAATCCCCCGCGGCGATTGGGGTGCCGCGGGGGATGATGATTAGTGAGCGATTTTGAGTGTGCGGGTGTTGCCTGCTTTGTCGCGTGCGTGGGCTATAATCAGGCCGCGGGGCAGGTCGGTGAGCGAGAGTGTGGCGCTGTCGCTATCTGGTGCCGATGTGCGGAGGAGCGCGCCGCCCGTGGAGTAGAGCTCGAGTGAGGCTATGCCTGCCGATGAAGCGGCCACGAGGGTGTCGGAACCTCGGTCGTGCCGGATGGTGAGCGCATCGCCGCCGGTTGTGACATTCTCAATGCCGGATAGGTCGAGGCGGACTATGGTGGTCTTTGTGCCGTAGATGGGGTAGAGGCTTGAGCCTGCACCGTAGGCCATGAGTATGTAGTAGTCGACGCCTTCCTTGGCTTCGGGATATGCTATCGAGGCGGCGAAGTCGAATGTGTCGCCTGCCTTTGTGAGCATGACAGATGTGCCGGCGTAGGTGATGATGTCGGCGGCACCGCCCTCGCCCATTGTGCACAGGCATGCCATTACGGGATATGCGAAGTAGCCTTCGGAGAGTTTGATTGTTGCCGTGACATCGATGGAGGCAGCATTGCCGATAGTGAAGATATTCTCCAGTCGTGTGCTTGATAAGGCGGCGTTTGCGATGAATACATCGGTGGAGAGCGACACGGCGGGCTTACCGGGGTTGGGGCGCATAATCGCGGAGGTGAATACGTCGTCGCTATAGACATTGTATGTGTCTTCGTCCATGAACGTGAGGTAGTAGGCGGTTGGAGTGGTGACTTCGCCGCTGTTTGTCATGGGGTTGAGAGAAGTGACCCACTCGCGGGTGACAGTGCCGTGAGGCTCAACTGTGACAACGATGCTCTCGCCGAGGAAGGCGAAGGTCTGGAGCGCGCCGCTGTAGAGTGTGGGCGCGAAGCCGCCGGTGAGCTCGACATCGGTGGGGTTCTCGACCGTGATTTTGATTTTGCTGAGGCATCCGTAGTAGAGCGGGGTCTCGATGGTGCCGCTCACGAGGCGCAGCTTGGGGATGTCGTTGACGCTTACCGTATAGTTGTCGCCGACTTTTGTGAGAGTGACATAGTCGGGGAAGCCGTAGATGCCCTGCACTGGCTGCCAGCCGTCGGCGGTGGGCACGTAGTTGCCGGTGGTCTTGTCGAGGGTGTTGTTCTGCGTCATGATAGACACACGGTATGAGCCGTCGGCGAGCTTAAGGGCGGCAAGGTCGAGAGGGTCGACGGCGGCTTTCGATACGCCGTAGCCGGCCTGCACACCCGGCACGACATCGGAAATGGAGGCGATCACATCGTCGGCGCCTTCCTTAGCCAAGGGTGAGATGAGGGCCCCGAGGCGGATGTTGAGCTTCGAGGGGTTGTAGTTGACCCACATACCCTGCGCCTGGCCGGTGAGGCTGAAGTCCATTTTACCATCGGTGATGGTGGACGAGAGCGCACCCATAGCCGTGAGGCGCACGGGCTGACTCACTACGGGCTCGCCTGTGGGAGGCTGAATACCGAGCACGGCATCCTGTGTGAAATTGTAGCCGCCGCCTGTGCCGCCGCCTGTGCCGAGCGACTCGGGGTTGAGGGCGTTGAGGGCGTAGTAGCCGTTCGACATACCTGTCCAACCCCAGTTGAAGTGGAAGAAGCCGTTGCCGTCGTAGCCGTCGCAGACGAAGGAGTGGCCGCCACCGAGGAGCGAGTCGCCGCCGTAGAGCACCGGGCCGACGTTGAGGAGGTTGTCGTAGATGAGGCTTTCCCACTCAGAGGCGGAGTAGAGCATACGGAGGGTGTAGCGGGTGTTTCCGTCATACTTGAAGTACTTCACGAGGCCGTTTCGGATGAGCATCGCAAGCGCACCCGATGAATCGGTGCCGTAGTCCATCTTGACGGCATGTCCGCAGGCGAGCATGAGGTAGGATACGGCGTTGGCCTGAACTGCGGTGTATTGGCCGGGATAGTAGGCGGGGAGCATGTTTTCCCAGTCGAAAGGTTTTGCGGAGAAGTCCATGGTGAGGCGCTTCTGGAGCGTGCTCGCATCGTAGCTGATAGAGCCTGTGCCGCGCTCGGGGTACTTCCAGTAGTTCATCACCTGCGCCATCGAAGTGGCCACGCATCCGGTGTAGGTGCGGAGAGTGCCCTGGATGGGGCACTGATTGTTGTAGGGCGTGCCCTGGTCCCATTCGGTCTTGATCATAGGCTCGATGGCCACTCTCTGTGCGGGAGCTTTCATCGCAGCCGATGTAGTTGCGTCAGAGCCATTAGCGGCGGCGTATTCAATCTGCCGGCCATATTCCTCGAGCCACCAGGCGAGAGCGGGAGGCATGTCGGCGGGGTCGAAACTGCCGCTGTCGGAGTAGCCGAGCATGGGGTAGGCGCGGTCGTCGGCAGAGAGCACCATGTAGCCGGCATCGGCTCCGCGCTCGAACACGTAGACAGCCGGGGCTCCGCTCAGAGTGCGCGAAGTGTGCACCAGGCGAGGAGCGGCAGCTCCGGGAGCTTTCATCCTGCCGCCCTCGATGCGGGCAAGGGCTTCGTCGGGAGTGATTGGAGCGGCAATGGCCAGCGATGCAAAAGCGGCTGCGGCCACACCTGTAAGGAGTATTCTTTTCATGTATATTATAGATATATAATATTAGACGGAAATTGCCGGGTGTCGCAGAGGACACCCGGCAGTTTCGGGAGGATTAGATTAATTACTTAACAGCGGCTTTCTTACCATTAATGATATAGAAACCATGGGGAAGAGCTTTCACTTCATCGGCCGAGGCGTCGGTGAGAATCACACGGCCGGCGATTGATACCACTGTGTAGCGACCGTCGGGCGAAGCGGTGATGCCGTCGATGCCTGTCTGGGGCTGGAAGTTGAGCGAGATGGAAATCTCGGGCGACTCCTGGTTGGTGTCGAGAGTGAAAGTGCCGATGCGGCATGCGAAAGTATAGGCACCGGCCTGATCGGGAGCGTCGGTGAAGTCGATCTTGAACGTGGGCACGGCAGCGTCGGTGAGCTCGGTGACTGTGATGCTCTGGGCGCGGTAGTCATAGCCACGGGTGAGAGAGATACCGTAGCGGTTGAAGAGCTCGGCTGTCGCAGCCTCGGGGAAGGCCACGGTGATACTTGCGAGCGAGTTGACCGTTGCACCGTCGGCGGGGTCGGTAGTGAAGGTGTATGCCTTGGGAGCGACCACGGTGAAGGTCTCTTCGATGGCAGGTGCGGGCGTGCCGGACACGAGGATTGCACCGGCGGGGATGCTCACCTTGAGCTCACCGGCCTTGAGAACGTCGGAGTTGACGATGCCCATAAGGAGCATGTTGCTCTCGAACATAGCCATGTAGTCGGAGTCGTAGACGAGGTCGGCACCATTGAGGGTGACCTTTACCTGCGAGGCGAAGTCCTTGGCCGACGCAGCGCTGAGCTGTGCGCTCTCATCGAAGATGAATGTCCACATGCAGCCATACTCGCTGAATACGAGCACGTGGTCGGCGGGATCGACTGTGTAGCCGGTGGCAACGGCGTGCTCGAGCACATACGAAGCCTTGATTTCAGGACACTCCTCGCCATCGACGATGAAGCTGCCCTCGGCTGCAATGAAGGTGATGGTGCCCATGGGAGGCTGCTGAGCCTCGGGGCTGAGGGATACGCGGAAAGCTGGGTGTGCGCTGCCTTCGACGGCCTCGCATATCATGCCGGGAGCGGCGTAGGTACTGCCGTTGGTGAGGATGAAGGAAATCTCGTTGCCGACAAATTCAGCCGAAGTTGCCTTGGGGAATTCAATGATGATTTCAGTAAGACTCTCCACCTGAGCACCGGCCTCGGGGCTGAGTTTCCATATAGGCTCGTAGGTGAAAGTTGCGCTGACGGCCTCGGAGGGCTCGCCGTCGATGGTGAAGGCGCCTTCGGGGATGGTGACGGTGTAGTCGCCTGCCACTGTGGGAAGGGTACCGAACTGAATGTAGAACTCAGTGCCGGTGCCCGACACGAAGGTGGTGGCAGTGGTGAAGTCGGCACCCTCGAGGGTGATGGCCTTGTCGGCATACTCCACGCTGTAGGCTCCGGGGAAGTTGATGGTGAGCTTGCTCAGGTTGCCTGTGACGCTACCCGGAACGGGAGAGATGGGGTAGGCGGGGAGGTCGGCACCGATGGTGAAGGTTGCTTCGATAGCTTTGCTGAGCTCGCCTTCGTGCACGAATGTGCCTTCGGGGATGGTGAGCGTCCATGTGCCGTCGGCGGTGAGGGGAGTCTCGTTGTAGTCGGCATCGCAGGGCACAATCATGAAGGAGCGGAAGTCGGAGCTATCCCAGTTGGGGCCAAACATGCAGTTGACAGTCACGTCGCCCTTGGTGAAGGTGATCGCGGGCTCGTCGTCGGCCTGAAGAGTCATATCGTAGGCGGTGAAGTCGGGGAAGTTGACGTATACCACACGGAGACTCTTGACTGCCGTGCCTGAAGCGGGAGTGAGATAGAAGTTCTCGAGCTTGCTCTTCATGGCCGGGTCGACGGTGTAGGTGAGGGTAGTGGCGGGGGTGACGAAGCCTCCATCGACCTTGACGAAATCGCCGGCGGCATCGTCCCACTGCACTTCATAGAAAGTGCCCTCGGGGATAACTACGGTGTAGGTGCCGGCTTCGGTGACAGCCGAGCCGAAGTTGACGGGGTAGACGTAGGCAGTGTAGTCCTCGTTCATGCCGATTTCGCCGAGCGAGGGGTTGATGCTTACGGCATCGCCATTGCTGTCGGTGACGGTAATTCCGGCCAGAGCCTCGTCGGAGGAGAAAATCATCTGCTCATCACTTATCACGGGGATGGTGAGGCTGAGCGAAGAAAGCGCTTTCACGGTGGCGCCGTCGGCGGGCTTGATGTCGGTGATGGAGGCGAACTTCTGCGCCGTGATTACCACGGTAGATTTAGTGCCGGTGGGGGTGAATACGTATTCACCGGCTTCGTTGAGGCCGTTGATACGCGATCCGTCGTCGGCAATGCCGTGCACGAGGGTGCCGTTGAGAGTGATAGCGCAGTCCTTGTGCTCGGGCTTGACTGTGGTGACAGTGCCACTGAGGTACTTCGTGGCGGTGCCTATGACGATGGGGTGTGCGAGAGCGCCGAAGGATGCCTCGGCGGAGAGGCCGTTGGCGGTGACGGTGGTGGTGTTGATTTTGCCGGTTGAGGTGCCGTCGGCGAAGACGGTGAGGACGGAAGCCTTGTCGGCACCGGTGTAGGGAGCCACCTCATAGTTGCCGTTGTCGTCGGCTACGAGTTTCTTGCCGTCGAGGTAAGCCTCGAAGTTGTTGAAAGACTCAAGCGGACGGAGGGAGAAAGGCGCGTGATAGAGCGGGTTGAAGTCGATGGTGGAGGCACCTTCCTTGATAGAGAATGTAGACGAAGGATTGTCCCAGGAGTTCGACAGAGCGGCGTTGGGCGAGAGCTTGAGCGCGCGTCCGCCGGTGACGTTCACGTCGAGTTTGGCGCTGTTCTCGAGCGGCAGGGCTATCACATAGAAGGTGGTGTAGTCGGGGCCGGCGCTGCTGATGGGCTCGAATTTCGCGCCTTCCTTAGCCTGCACAGTAGCTATGAACCAGCCTTCTTTGGGGGCGATGTATACGTAGGGCTTCTTTGCCGAAACAGCGAGACGGAAGCGGCGCGAGTCGGCTGCGGTGAGGGTGAAATCGGAGAGCTCCACATCGGCAGTAAGGGCTTCGCCTGCGCTGAGGTCGGCGGGGTTGGCCTGATACTGACCCTGATAGAGATTTACGCCCTGCGGGTTCATGACGTAGGCTGTGAACTCAACATCGTCGTAAGCGGTGGGGGCGCCTTCGACCTTGAGGGTGCAGTCGGCAGTGACTTTGAAGCGCAGAGAGCGGTTGGAGCTGTTGAACGACGAGGTGATGTCGTCGGCTCCGAGGGTAAACTTGGTGAAGGTGTAGTCCTCCTTGAAGTTGAACTGCAGGTCGGTGCCGCTGCTGACGGTAATTTTGCCGTCGGTGAGGGAGGTGAATACCGAGTTCGACCAGTCGCAGATGTTGTTGAGGCAATCCTCGAGGCCTTCTGCGAAGTCGACGGTGAGAGTTACGTCGGCCGGTGCCTGCTCATCGTTCTCAAACACACGGATCACAATCTTCTCGCCGGGCTGAATGGCAGAAAGAGTGCAGTTGGACGAGAATGTGAACTTCTTGGTGGTGACAGCTTCGCCGCCTCGGGTGAGGCTGAAGAAGTCGGTGGCACCGTTGACCCACGCGAGGGTGAGGTCGCTCTCGAGTGCGGGGTTGAAGTGGATGGTGTTGAGGCCGTCGGAGAGAGTGGGTTTCTGGCCGAGACCGCTGAGCGAGGCCGACACGCATTTGGCACCGTTCTCAATCTCGATGGTGAAAGAGTCGTTTCTGACCAGCTTCTCGCAGCTGATTTTCACCACGGGGTCGCTTCCCCAGTCTTTAATGAAGCCGGAGGTGTAGTTGCGCCCCCAGTACTGGCCGCCATAGCTCTCGTTGAAGTTTATCGCTGGCTTGGTGCCGTTTGGGAGCTCCACGCCGGTGAGCACATAGCCCTCGGCGGGGAAAATATAGGTGTAAGGGATGGTGGTGGTTCCCTCGGTCTCTGCCGTGAATGAGGTTGCATCGGCAGGGATGTCGACGGACACGGCAGTGGTGATGCTGCTGCCTTGCTTGATTATGACTGATCCGGGGATGTCCCAGGCGAAGCTGACCTTAAGCGCCGAGGCAGACAGCCCGGTACAAAGGGCGAGCAAGAGCAGCCAAAGTGAGCGGAAATTTTTCATTGAATCCGGAATATTACTTATTATTTAATGAAGATTTTCTGAGCTTTGCCGTTGGCAGATGCAATGTAGACGCCGCGGTTGAGGCCTGCGAGGTCGACGCTATCGGTGCCGGAGGCTACCACAGCACCGCTGATGCTGTAGATGGTGATGCTGCCGTCGGCCACTACCGATGTGCCGCTGACAGTGATGCCGCTGCCCTCGGTGCCGGGAGCTTCAGGTGCCTCGATGCCCGACCATTCTTCGTCGAGGGGGAGGTTGTAGAAGTCCATCGCGTAGGATCGTGTGGCCTGATCGTAGTAGCGGATGGTCATCTTGGGGTCTTTGGCATAGAAGTCGGGCACGATACCGTTGAGTATGCCGCGCTCGTCGGGGCCAAGGAGGAGCAGCGTGCGGCCTTCGGGGAGGTCGGGAGTGATAGCCTGACCGATGAGGAGCTCTTCGACGGCAGCGTCGGCGGCTGTCGCGCGCTTGATAAGCACCATGTACTCATGCCGGCTGTCGCTGTTGAAGGAAGTGGGGTCGAGCGCTTTGCTCTCGATGTAGCTGAGGGCGTAGTTCACGTTTGTGCCCATGGAGAGCTGGTCGATGCGGCGGAAGGTGCCGTTGCGGTTGATCCACATGAATCGCATACGGCTGTCGATTTCGTGAGTCTTGCCATCTTCGTCGGGCTCGCTCATGAGAACGGTGGGCACACGCATCTCGTCGACGTAGACGTAGCTCCCGGCGCCGTCGGGGCAGCGATCGATGTTGGCGGTCAGACTCTCGGGGTCGGAGTCCTCGTCGATTTCAAACTGGCTGCTGAAGCCGAGCACCTTCTTTGCCGAGAGGAGGTCGACGAAGTGGAACTCGTAGCCGTACTCATCGGAGCTGACGAACATCTGCTGAGGCTCGCAACCATCGATTTCGCTGAGTGCCAGCGAGCTGTCGGCTCCCTCGAAGAGAATGTGGAGGAGCTTGCCCTCGTGTGAGTATACGTAGTATGAGCTGATGTAGCTGTCGCTGGCCGACATGTAGTCCTCGCGTGTGACGATGAGAGCCGCTTTTCCTTCGGGGCTTCCGTAGCCGCCAAACTTGATGTCGTCGCGGTAGCGCATGCCGCCCACCGAGAAGTATGACGCGGGCACCATGCTGTTGTCGGCTTTGACCACGGGTATAGAAGTTGTGTAGTCGGTCTTGATCGAGCCATCGGGCTGGAGCTTGAGGAACTCGACGTTGAGCTTGTTGGGCGAGCGCATGGTGCACTTGTCGGACACGGGGTCGTTGTAAGGATTATAGAAAGGCTCGTCGTACGACGAAATCACGAAGAAGAGCTGCCCGTGGTCGGTGAGAGTAATCATGAAGGGTGAGCTCTGCTGATCGCCGGGGAGCTGAATCTGAGGGATTGAGCGCTCGTAGATTAGCTCGGGTACGCCTGCGCCGGCGGCTTTCGAGTAGATTGTGAATTTGATTTTATTGGCGCAGAGATAATCCCAGAAGCCCATGGTTGCGGTCTCCTCGTCGGAGGGGATGTCGTCTTCGAGGAAGGTGATGAAGAAGTTGTCGGCAGTGCTGCCGTCGGTAGGAGCCTCGACAACGTCGCCGATGAGCTTGTCGTAGCTGAGGACGACTTTGTCGTGGCCCTCGGCTGTCTTTTCACCGCCGATGGAGTAGATGAGGGAGCGGTAGTTGTTGTAGCCGACCTGAGCGTTGACGGCGAGGCCGATTACGACTTCGAGTTTATCATCGGTATTGAAGAAATTGCGTGAGATGAAGGGAGCTATCTCGCAGTTTGCCACACGCACTTCCTCATCGCGGTACGCCATTTTGTCGGAAATGGTTCCGACGAGGTTCATTGAGGCATCGTAGATGTTGAAGGTGTAGGACTGCAGGATGCGGTCGGTGAACTGGATGTCGCCGTGGGGTGGAATCTCGGTGTAGACGAGGTCGGCGGTGTAGTACCATTCTTCGCCGTCGGGGCCGTCGAGGTCACCGGCAAGACTTGTGGGGCCTAAGGAGAAGAAAGGCTTCGGAGCTTCGGCAGCCTCGGCCGCTTTCAGGCGCCGGCCCTTGACATCGGCCTGCATCATGGCGTTGATTTCAGCTATACGAGAGCTTCGCGCGCACGTGAAAGCCGACTTGGATTCATGGCGGTACTGAAATCCGGAAAGGTCGATATTGGCCCTGCTACCGGCCTCCGCGGCCAATCCGGCCGAGAGAGTTAGAGCGAGGCTTACCGACAAAGACGTAAAAAGTCGCATAAGATTTATGTGAAAAGATTGGTGATATTGTTGTAAATGCCGCACGAAGCCCACCGGAGAGGGCTTGTGCGACAGAGTATATAAAATCCGGAATAGTGTCTGTTCAGAATTTTTGACAAAGGTAGTGAAAATATCACATATATCAAAAAATATTTAGCACTATTCACACTTTGAGCTAAGTGATTTTGAGTGGAATGGGCGATTTGCTACCTATTTGTTATAAGTAATTACGGCAAGTTTGGTTAACGAAAGTTTATGAATGGCGAAAAATGGTAAAGAAATCGTAAGGGATTGAGGTAGCTATCGTTGTAATTCAAATTCAGACGTAAGCAGAGAGTCGAAGTCGTATCTTTCGTCGTCGATAAGCCTCGATGTGGGCTCGGCGTAGCAATTCGATGCCACACTTCTGCGTAGGCTGAGCGCCGGAGAGCTCACCCCGGCGAGGTCGAGGATGAGGTGAGCGATGTCGTAGCTGAGGATGCGCTTGCGGCTGTTGGCTATAATGGCCTCGGCTTTTGCCGGGTGCTTGTCGATGAAGCTCTTGGTCATATATACCACGAAGGGAATCTGATGGATAGCCTTGGCATAGCCGGGCGAGGGCGCTCCGAGTTCGCGGCCAAATTTATGGTCGTAGTCGTAGATGAGCTCTCCGTGGTCGGGGGTGTAGATTACTACGGCGTCGCGGCCCTCGAAGGCTTCGATTATGCGGGCGAGGTTTTCGTCGAGATAGGCGGTGGCGTTGTCGTAGTGCGCCACGTCGGCTTTTTCTTGCTCAGAGAGGTCGGAGCGGAAGCCGTAGTCGGCAGCCGTGAAGAGTGCTTTATCGGCAGGGTAGCGCCCGTCGGGGTACACGTGCTGGCCGTCGAGATGGAAGAGCAGCACCGAGTGGGGCGGAGTGGCTTGTGCCTGTGGCAGATAGCGGTCGAGGAGTTCGCCGTCGTATTGATATATGCTGTCGTTGCGGAAGTCGAAGCAGCTGTCGGAGATGTCCCGGTCGTTGATGAAGAAGAGGCAGCAGTTGTCGTTGCTTGCGGTTGTGGCTTGCGTGCTCTGATTGTCGTAGTACTCAAGGTGCAAGCCTGCCTTTCGGATCAGGGCAGGCCAAAGCGCTTGCTCGCTCCATGCCGAGCTGTCGGAGCTTACGGTGAGCAGGTGCCGCATGGCATACATCGTCCAGCCATCGCCTGTGACGGCATCGGTGAAGGGCACCAGCATGGCGGATGAGTCGGATTGATTTCGGTATATTGAGTTGAGCCTTGGCCAAGTGTCGAGCTCGTAGCCGTAGAGCGAGCTGTGAGCCCTGTTGTCGGACTCGCCGATTACCACTACTACAGTGGTGGCGGTACTGTCGGCGGCTGAGGCCTCGGTGCAGTCGATAGCTCCTTTAAGCATTCCGACATGGGCGGAGTTGTCGCCAAGGCTTCGGTATGCCACATAGAACTGAAGCGGTGTGATGCGGCCCGATGTCATGGTATCGGTGTCGGTGAAGCCTCGGTAGGTAAAGTATGTGAAGGCTGCTGCCGAGATGGATACGCCGAAGATAGCAATGCCGGTGGCTATGCGGCGGAGGGGGTGATTAAAGCGGCTGTAGATATGCCTCAATCCAAGGCCTATGATGAGGCCACCGAAAGGAGCGGCCAGCCATGGCAGGAGGGTGATGAGCGAGTGCCGCAGTGGAAGATGCGCAAGGAACTCACCGGCCTCGCCCGGGTCGGACTGCAGGATAATCCTCAGCACGGCTTCGTTGATGCGGCTGCTGGAAAAATAGGTGATGATGCTGTCGATGGCAAACAAAATCCATGCCATGACGCATAGTGCGATGAGGAGCCTCCGGGCGTGTGAACGGGTGAGTGAGGCAAGAGCCGCCGTCGCCACCGCGGGAAACAGTCCTATCGCGAAACCGAGCTCGAGGCGGACGGGGCGGCAGAAATCATTGTCGTAGGGTGAGAGTCCTACCCCGAAGGCCAGACAGAACCAAAGGAACATCATGGCCGGGGTATGTGAGCGTATATTTAGAAAGCAGGATTTGATAGAGGGCATCATAACGGAGTGCAAAATTAGTGATAAAAGACGAATGACGGGTGCATCGATGCTAAAAATCTCTAAAAAACAACAGCATGTGCTGCAATCTACGGGAAAATAGTTATCTTTGTATAACTTGAAAAACCAAGTAGAAAATATCATCTTACATCTGACATAAAACTTATGAGTAAAGCTCTGTGCGCCAGTGTGGCGCTTGTCGCAGCCGCGACATTCTCTCCGGCACTCTTTGCCCTCGATACCATGGAAACACAGTACTCCGCATGGCCAACATACAGTGGCGATGACCTTGAGCTCAAGGTCGACAGCAAAGGCACACATTTCACCTTGTGGTCGCCTGCTGCCGAGCAAGTTCGTGTATATATCTACGCCACCGACCGCAATACAGCGCCTATCGACACCCTCGATATGCGAAAGGGCGACAATGGCACATGGTGTGCGTCGGTGCCCGAAAAGCTCTATGGCAAGTTCTATACCTTTGAGGTGACCGCCGGCGGCAAGCGCCTTGCCGAGACTCCCGGTGTGTGGGCCAAGGCCGTAGGCACCAATGGCGAGCGTGCCGCCATCATCGATTTTGCAAGCACAAACCCGCAGGGTTGGGACACCGACCGCGGCCCCGAACTGGCCAATATCACCGATGCTGTAATCTACGAGATGCACCATCGCGACATGAGTGTGCACCCCTCGTCGGGTATCGTGCATAAGGGAAAGTTCCTGGCCCTCACCGAGCCCGGCACGCATACCCCCGAGGGCGCATCGACCGGTATTGACCACCTCAAGGAGCTTGGCATCACCCATGTGCATATACTGCCGAGCTACGACTATAACTCTGTCGATGAGGCCAACCTGCCCGCCAATCAGTACAACTGGGGCTATGACCCCTTCAACTACAATGCCCCCGAAGGCTCTTACTCCACCGACCCTGCCGACCCCGGTGTGCGTGTCAAGGAGATGAAGGAGATGGTGAAGGCGCTCCACGATGCCGGGATAGGCGTGGTGATGGACGTGGTGTATAACCACACCGCCAACAACGACGATTCCAACTTCTCGCTTACAGCCCCCGGCTACTACTACCGCCACCGCCCCGACGGCTCGTACAGCGATGCCTCGGGCTGCGGCAACGAGACCGCCTCGGAGCGCAAGCAGATGAGCGACTTCATAGTGAACTCCGTGAAATACTGGGCGAAGGAATACCATATCGACGGCTTCCGCTTCGACCTCATGGCTATCCACGACATCGAGACGATGAACCGCGTGGCAGCCGAGCTTAAGAAAATCAATCCGTCGATCTTCGTCTACGGTGAGGGTTGGACCGCCGGTGATTCGCCCCTGCCCGTAGAGCAGCGTGCGCTGAAGGAGAATGTGGATAAGATGGAGGGCATCGCCGTTTTCTCCGACGACATCCGCGATGCCGTGAAGGGCCACTATAGCAATGCCGCCGACCGCGGCTTCGCCACCGGAAAGCCCGGCAATGAGGAGACCGTGAAAATCGGTATCGTGGCCTCGACAGCACACCCGCAGGTGGACTACAGCAAGGGCAACAACTCGAAGTTTGCCTATGCCGGTGCTCCCACCGAGATTATAAACTATGTGTCGTGCCACGACGACCTCACCCTCACCGACAAACTCGCCAAGTCGATGCCCGGCAGCACCGAGGCCGAGCGCCGGCGTGCCGCCCGCCTTGCGCAGACGATAGTGTTTACGTCGCAGGGCACGCCCTTTATGTTTGCCGGCGAAGAGGTGTTCCGCGATAAGAAAGGTGTGCACAACTCCTATAAGTCGCCCGACTCAATCAATGCCATCGACTGGACGCTTAAGACTAAGAATGCCGACCAGTTTGCCTACTATCAGGGCCTTATCCGCCTCCGCAAGGAGCATCCGGCATTCCGCATGACTACTGCCGAGGATATTGCCCGCAATATAGTGTTCGACAAGGTGAGCGCTCCCAATGTGGTGTCGTACTCCATCAAGAATAACGCCAACGGCGACCGCTGGCGCGAAATCAAACTCATCTTCAACGGCTCCGAGACCCCCTACGAGGCCAAAATCGGCAAGGGCGAATGGACTGTGATAGCTCGCGACGGTGAAATCAATCCCGACGGCATGGGCAGCTTCCGTGGCGGCAAGATTGCCGTGGAGCCCACCTCGGCGCTCATTCTCGCCCGCGAGAAATAATACGGATTAGCAAAAACAGAATCGGGGAAGTGCACGCAGACCTTGCGGACACTTCCCCGGAATTTTATGATAGTGTGCTTGCTGCGCGCCGGTGCACGTTTGTCTTGCTCTTTAATGAACTGCTGATTATAAGAGAAGGAGGTCGAAATAGTACATTCGAGTGCGGAGCTCCCCGTCTTTTATGTGATAGAATTCCTTCTCATCCTCAACGCGAGGAAAGAGGGGCTTAAAACCGTTGCGCTCATAGTATTTCAATGTGTGCTCGGTATTCAAAGCGTCAACCAGAACATACCGACAAGCCGTCTTATTATCACTTGTCACAAACCACTTCTTAATGAAATTCATCATTTGAAATCCTATGCGGTATTCATTGCCTTGAAATTCTTTAGCCACCGCAATTCTGCCGATAAGGACAGCCGGATATGTTCGCCCCTGTTTATTGAAGGCAATCGCCTTATGGAGATGCCTCTTGGGATTATTCTGCATGTGAGTGGTCTGTATCGCGGCATTTGCAAGAGTCACAAAACCAACGACAGAGGTGACATCTTCCGCAAGGACCCAACAATATGTTTTGCCCATCAAATCTCTTTCATAGGCAAGTGTGTCGTTGTAAAAAAAATCATCGAGATCGGGCTCACCACAAGTGAACGGCTTGCAGTTTTCGAGAATACCTTGATTGACCTTGGCAAAAAGACATTTTAAGTCTATGGGGAAATGCAACTCCATTATTTTTTATCCCAAGGGAATTTAAATTCATGGAGTTGCTTTGCAATTTTCGCTACCCACGCTTCATCTTCTGCAGAAATTTGATTGTGTGGTAATTTCTCATTTTCTTCTGCTTCTCGAACAAAAGCGGCGGCTAATTCGCCTGTAAGAACAGGAACTTGTTTTATTGGTGTTGCCATAATTGTCTCGTCTTAAAAACACAAAGTTACAACATTAGAACAAATAAAACAAGTATCAAGATGTTAATGCGTTGAAAAATAGGTGGAGTTGCACCGCGCACTGCCGAGCCCTTGCGGACACTTCCCCGGTTTCGGTTGGTGAGCTTGTCAGTCGTATATGCTTTTGATTATTTTTGCGGGCACACCACCGGCAATCATGTTTGCAGGCACGTCCTTTGTGACTACGGCTCCGGCTGCGATGATGGCATTGTCGCCGATGGTCACACCGGCGGTGATTGTAGCGTTTGCACCAATCCACACGCCTTTGCCTATGCGGATGGGTTTGTGATGAAGGTTCTGACGCTTGGCCGGGTCGTGGTCGTGGTTGAGAGTTGCCAGAACCACACTGTGACCGATCAGGCAATTGTCACCGATGAAGATGCCGCCTTGATCCTGGAAGTGGCAGCAGGAGTTGATAAACACCTTCTTGCCAATGTGGATGTTACGCCCGAAGTCGGTGTAGAACGGAGGGAATAGTGCAAATTCAGGGTCGATGTCCTCACCGATAAGTTGGCTGAAGAGCATCCGTATCTCTTCGGGTGTGTGGTAGTTGCAGTTGATTTCAAACTGTATCTTTCGCGAGATGTCGCTCTGCCTGCGCATGAAGCTGATCATCTCCTCACCTTCGAGGGGCTTGCCCCTGGCTATGCTGTTCTGAAAATCCTCTAATGTCATAGTGATAATATTTACGGGTGCAAAATTGCAGAAAAGCCCGACGCTATTCGTGCCTGAAACACAGAAAAAACAACCAAAATCACTTAGAGTATGTTTGGGTTTAACTGATGTTTATAATCAGGAGAGAAAATCGAGCATATTCAGATGCCGGCGAGGTACTGCGAAGGAGTGATGCCGGTCTGCTTCTTGAACATTCGGCTGAAGTGCTGCGGGTATTCAAAGCCAAGGTCGTAGGCCACCTGCGAAATGTTGCGCGACGTGCGCAGGCGGTTTTTGGCTAGGCGGACAATGTGATTGCGGATGAATCTGCCGGCGTTCTCGCCTGTGCTTTTCTTGAGGAAGTCGCTGAAGTAATTAGGCGACATGCAAAGGCGGTCGGCGAAATACTGCACACCGGGGATACCGTCGGTGAGTTGCCGGCCGCTGTCGAAATACTCGTTAAGGAGCGCCGACAGCTTGACCAGAATATCGTCGCTCGACCGTCGGATCAGGCTGAACTGCCGGGTGTAGGCACGGTTGCACAGGTGCAGCATCACAGAGATATAGCTGATGATGATGGCGCGCTGCTCGCTGTCGGCCGGCTTCTCGAGCTCGGCGGCGATGCTATTCATCAACGACGCGAATTCGGCGCGCTCGTCTTCCTGCAGGATAAGGGCTTCATTGGCGCTGTAGTCGAAGAAAGAAAAATGTGCAATCTCTTTTTCGAGAGCCGACCCGGCAATAAACGAAGGGTGGAAAAGCAGCGCCCAGCCGTCGATGTCGATGAGGTCGCCTACATCCTCCCTGCCGCCAATCTGCCCGGGCGCCACGCAAATCAAGCTGCCCGACGAAGCGCCGAAAGAGCCCAAGCCATAGCTGAGGTCATCGCGCACTTTGCTGTGCATGAAGATGCCGTACACGCCATAGTTGTTGAGGCTCGACCTGATAGGCGAAACCTTGTCGAAGTCTACAACGCCCACGAGCGGATGCCTGACTTCGGCACCCACATAGGAGAGATAGTCGGGAGGTGTGTTTACTTTGAGTATATTCTTCATTGGGCGGGTAATCAATCGCGAATTTACGCAAAAAAAGCGTCACTTGCAACCGGTTGCTGGCTGTGCCGTTGATTTTGGTAGCTTTACCCAAGCTACGGGTAGGTGTGGCGGCGGTAGATGCCGTAATTTTGCATCATAAAAGTGAAGATATGATAAAAGCTAAAGTACTACTGCTCACATTTATGATGCTTACCATGACAGAGATGTCGGCGCAAGCCTCCGACAAACAGTTTTTAATATCGGTCAATGGCAAAACGCTGACGGCGACCTTTGCCGAAAACTCGTCGGCAGCAGCTTTCCGCGACCTTATAGCCGAAGCGCCGTTGACGGTGGAGATGAGTGACTACGGCGACTTTGAGAAAGTGGGGTCGCTGGGATGCTCACTCCCCACCGGCGATACGCGCATCACCACACGTCCGGGCGATGTAATATTGTATCAAGGCCGCAACATCACTATATATTATGATGTGAATACGTGGTCCTTTACGCGCCTGGGGGCTGTCGACGGCAAGCCCACCCGCGAGGCCATGCTCTCGGTGCTCGGTCATGGCGATGCTGTCGTGACCTTTTCCTTGCCCCGGGAGGCATCGGCATCCGTAGTAAACCGCGACTCATTGTCGGTGAGGGTATCGGGCCGGACAGTGACGATTGACGGAGCTGTAGCGAGCGACATCACGACAATCTACTGCGCTGATGGCCGATGCGTGTACGAAGGCCGGGAGCGGCGGGTGGCACTGCCGGCTGCGGGCATCTATATGGTATGCTGCGGCAGTGCCAAAGCGAAAGTAATGATAAGATAAAAAAATGAAAATAAGAGTAATACTAACAGCAGCGACGGCGCTCTGTGCCATGGCTGTAAATTCAACACCATCCGACAAAATGAATAATCCTAACACCGACACATCATTGGCGCCCATAGAGCAGCTCTCACTCACCGCTGAGTGGGATAAGGTATTCGCCAAGAGTGAAAAAGTAGACCACGCAAAGGCACTTTTCGTAAACCGCTACGGAGTGACGCTCGCCGCCGACGTGTACAAGCCCAAGGGCGCGGCCGGAAAGTTGGCCGCCATTGCTGTGAGCGGTCCCTTCGGAGCCGTTAAGGAGCAGTCGTCGGGCCTCTATGCGCAGCAGCTTGCCGAGCGCGGATTCCTCACGATAGCCTTTGACCCCTCATTTACAGGGGAGAGCGGCGGTATGCCCCGCAGGGTGGCATCGCCCGACATCAACGTCGAGGATTTCTCGGCTGCGGTGGACTACCTTATGAACCGCGTCGATGTGGACACGGCAAAAGTAGGCATACTCGGCATCTGCGGTTGGGGCGGTATTGCGATAGAGGCAGCCATCAACGACCCGCGCATCAAGGCTACGGTGGCATCGACGATGTACGACATGACACGAGTCAATGCTAATGGCTACTTCGACTCCGAGAACAGCGCCGGGCTCCGCAATGCAAAGCGCGCATCGATGGCAGCGCAGCGCACCGCCGACTACCGCGCCGGGAGCTACCGCCGAGGCGGAGGAGTGGTGACCCCGCTCCCCGCCGACGCGCCACAGTTTGTGAAAGACTACTATGACTACTACAAGACCCCTCGAGGCTACCATGTGCGCTCGGGCAACTCCAACGACGGGTGGAATGTGACCTCTAATCTGCCCTTCATGAATTTCAAGTTCTTTGAGTATGCCGACGAGCTGACCAATGCCGTGCTCATCGTTCACGGCGATAAAGCACATTCCTACTACTTCGGCAAAGACACCTTCGCGAAGCTCAAAGGCGACAACAAGCAGATGCTGACGGTGAAGGGTGCCTCGCACTGCGACCTCTACGACAGGCTCGATATAATCCCGATGGATGAAATAGCAGCCTTCTACACCGAGAACTTCACGCGGTAGAGTCGCTCAGAAATGTGTTCAAATGCCGTTCGGACATAGCCAAGGCTGTGTCTGCACGGCATTTTTTTATCTGCGGCAAAAATATCGGACACTTTTTTTGGCTTGAATGTTGCACGCGTCGATTAATTCGCATATCTTTGTGGCGAAATCCTATTCTTGCAATGGAAAGGAAAACATTTTGACGCAATCACAAGCGATGTCCAAACCTAAATATCTACTCCCCTTAGCCATGCTTCTCACAGCTGAGATGCTGATGGCAGTGCCTGCCCGGCGCACACCAATCACAGTAGATGGTCCTTCGGGACCGACCACAGTGCGGCTGTATGGCGATGAAAATTTCCACTATTATGTCGATGAGGCCGACGGCTCTCTGCTCCTGCGCGAAGGCGACACCTTTGTTGCGGCCGATTTCGACGCATCGGGGCGCCTTGTGCCCTCGTCGACACGCGTGAAGGCATCGCGGCGCAAGGCCATGATAGACTCTGCACCCTGCGGAAAGCGGCGCTCTATCCCGGGCCTGGTGGAGGGCACCACCTTCCCGGCCTTCGGCAAACAGAAGGTTGCCGTGGTGCTGGTGGAGTATCAGGATGTGAAGTTCAACCTTTCCGACCCCTTGGATTACTTCAGCCGTATGCTCAACGAGGAGGGCTTCTCCGACTACTATGCCACCGGCAGCGCACGCGACTGGTTCATCCATTCGTCGGGCGGTATGTTCGAGCCGGAGTTCGATGTATTCGGCCCGATTACCCTTCAGAAGAGTCAGGAATACTATGGAGGTAACGACGCTTTAAAGCAGGATAATGCACCTCAGAAGATGGTGATAGAAGCCTGCCGACAGCTCAACGCGACAGTCGACTTCTCGGCCTACGACTGCGACAAGGACGGCGTGATTGACAATGTGTTTGTGGTCTATGCCGGCCGTGGCGAGGCGTCGGGCGGCAGCTCGAACTGCGTGTGGCCCCATGCGTGGACACTCAACGCCGCCGAGCCCGGGCAGGTCTACACCTTCGACGGCGTACGGCTCAACCGCTACGCCTGCTGCAACGAGTGGGAGCTCTCGGATCTTGGCCACGGCTACCGCCCGGTGGGCATAGGCACCTTTGTGCATGAGTTCTCGCATGTGATGGGTCTGCCCGACCTCTATTCTACCAAATACGTGGAGGATACCTTTACGCTTGGAGCGTGGTCGGCGATGGATTACGGCCCGTATAACAACGATGGCTGTACGCCTCCGCAGTATTCGGCCTGGGAGCGCGCCTCGCTGGGCTACTTCACACCACAGGCACTCCCCGCCTCAGGAAATATCGCACTCGAGCCCCTTGAGAGCGGTGCCGCATATATGGTGCCGACAGCCGACCCCGACGAATATTTCATACTTGAGAATCGTCAGCAGTCCGGTTGGGATGAATTTATCCCGGGCCACGGTATGCTTGTGTGGCATATCGACTATGATGCCGACGTGTGGAGCTCCAATACGCTCAACAACAATCCGGCACACAACCATGTGGACCTTATTGAGGCCGACAATACACGCGACAAAGACAGCCGCGACGGCGATTGTTTCCCCGGCGCCGCGGGCGTGACGGCGCTGTCGGCATCGACTACACCGGCGCTGCGGACATGGAGCGGAGCGGCCACCGAAGCGTCGCTGCACGATATTGCCGAGATAGGCTCGCGCGTGGTGTTCAGGCTCAATGGTGGCGCTCCCGACATCGATGCTCCCGAAGCTCTTGCCGCGAGCGGAGTCAAAGCGGGAGCTTTTGTAGCCAACTGGAAGGAGGTCGACGGCGCCCTGGGCTACCGCCTGGCTCTTTACAGCGGCGACGAGCTCGTCCGCACCCTCAACACAGAGCAATGCTCGGTGGAGGTCGACGGGTTGACTCCATCGACCGACTACAGCTATACCGTGTGTGCCGACGACGGAGTGTACGGCAGCAAGCCTTCGGCCTGCGTGCCTGTCCGCACCCTCGACCCGACATTCGACTATTTCGCACCTGCGGTGCTCGCTGCTGCAGAAGTTGAGCCGGAGTCCTTCGTGGCCCGCTGGGAGCCGATGACCGATGCTCGTGAATATTTCCTCACGGTATATCGGCAATTCAACGGCGAAGCCAAACTCATCGACTACGGTTTCGACGGAGGAGTGGACGCCCTTCCCGAGGGTTGGACATCGACATCCACGGCAAGCTATGGCATGAGCTCCTACAGCGGTGCTTCGGCACCATCGCTCCGACTCTCGCGCGACGGCGACGAACTGACCGTAGACTTCGGCGGCGAGATCCTGCAGAGCTTCAGCTGCTGGCATCGCGGCAACGGCACCACCGAAGCCGAGACGCTCGACATCCTCTGCCGCATCGACGGTGAGTGGATTGTGACCGACACATATACTGTAGTGACAGATAAAGGTGGCGCACAGATTTCGTGTACGAAACCCGATAAGGATGCCGACGCGATTAAAGTGGTGTTCCGACGCCCGGGCAAGGGTGCCGTAGCCATCGACGACGTAAGCATCTGCTTCGACGGCCCGCTGCTCGAGAGCGTTGAGCCTGCCTACGACGCATTGTCGGTCGGCTCGGCCACCTCGAAGAGGGTAGAGGGGCTCGACAAGGGCTGCACCTATCTCTACACCGTTCATGCCACCGACGGCACTTTCACCTCTCGCATCTCCGACAAAGTGAAAGTGACTCTGCCTGAGCACAGTGGGGTAGAGGACGTGGCGGTAGAAGCGGGAGCGGGCCTTAGCATAGCCGGGCGCCACATCACGTCGGAAGGCTTATTTGATGTCTACACCCCGGCAGGACTGTCGATAGCCATGGGTGTCGATGAGGTGACGCTGCCGGCTGCAGGGCTCTATATTGTGCTGCCCCGCGGAGGCAAAGCCTTGAAGGTGGCAATAAAATGAAAACTAAACCATTTATTATACTCCTATGAGAAAACTCAACACAATCAAAATGTTGCTCGGCAGCACCGCCTTGCTCGCATCGCAGGCTCTTGCGGCACAGGAGGCGAACTACTATTCGACCGACTTCAACTCGGCGTCGGCTCTCGGAATAGGCTTTGCCACAGTTGATGCCAATGGCGACGGAAACACGTGGGCAACACAGACCACCAAGGTGACATTCCGCAAGCTCGACGGTGCCGACTGCGCCGCCGTGGAGAAAACACCGTGCTATGTAGGTAACTACGACAACGACGACTGGCTCATCTCGCCCCTCATCCGCCTTGAGGCCGGCAAGACATATAATGTGAAATTCGTAATGTGCAAACTCAACTACGCTGCCGTTGAGGATGCCTATGAAATCAAACTCGGCACTGCAAAGACTGCCGAGTCGATGACCACAACCATCTGCCCCCTCACCGACGGCGACCTGCCTCAGCTCGGCGGCAACAGCCTCTGGACCAAGACGGCAGTGCTCAGTGTGGATCAGACCGGCGACTACGCCATCGGCATACATGCCGTGGGCAAGCCCGGCCAGAAAGTCGGTATCACCGAGCTCACCATATCCAACGGTGTGTCGCTCGTGACCCCGGCCGCCGTCGACGACCTCGTCCTCACTCCCGACCCGACAGGCGACAAGAAGGTGGCTGTGAGCTTCACGGCTCCCTCCAAAGCCAAGGACGGCTCGGCGCTGACTGATCTTTCCAAGATAGAAATCTATCGTGGCGGCGATCTTGTACACTCAATTCAGAAGCCCGCACCGGGCAGCGCGCAGCGCTACGAAGATGTAGTTGCCGTGAGCGCTGTCTACACCTATGGCGTGAAGGCCTTTACGGAAGCCGGCGGTGGCGACCTCTGCACGGCAAGTGCCTTTGTTGGCGTCAACATACCGGCCGCCGTACCTGCGGTGACTGCCGTATCTACCGGACTGCGCTCTGCCGCACTCTCGTGGGAAGCTCCCACGCTCGACAAGGACGGCTACCCGATGCCTGCTTCGGCGATTCGCTACAGTGTGTACCGCACGCCCCTCTATAGCTCCGAGAACACGCTTATAGCCTCCGACCTTACCGAACTCTCCTGCACCGACACCCTCGACCCTGCCGAGGATACCACGCAGCAGTTCTACACTTACTCGGTGGTGGCAACGACAGTCGAAGGTGCGGCTGCTGCCACTGTCTCCATGCCGGTGCCAATGGGCGATGCCTACGGCGTGCCCTATGCCGAATCGTTCACTCTTGGCCGCATCAGCACCATCTTCACTTCGTGCATAGTGAAAGGCAACAACTACTGGAGCCTTACGCGCGACTTCGAGGACGTGAGCGCAGCCGACGGCGACAACGGCATGATCTACCTCAACGGCCAGATTGGCGGCGCGGCAGTGCTCTTCTCGGGCCTTATCGACCTTGGCACCATGCCCTCGCCGACACTCAACTACTACACCTACAACATCACAGGCTGCGACCCCACCGACAACGAGCTGCAGGTGACCGTGACCGCTACCGACGGCACCGTGAAAGATTTCCCCGCATATATCCCCTCAATGGGCTGGAGCAAGACTATCCTGCCGCTTGATGAGTTTGTGGGAAAGGTGATACGCATCTCATTCACCGGCTACCGCAACAACAACACCGAGCTGCATCTCGATGCAGTGGCAGTGTCGAATATCTACCGCCAGGATCTTCGCGCCACAGCCATCAAGCTGCCCGCCACCGTGCGCACAAGTGAGCCCTTCGACGTAGTTGTCGACGTGCTCAACTTCGGCTCCGAGCCATCGGGCGACTATACCGTAGAGCTCTACTGCGACGGTGTGAAAGTCGACACCTACAGCGGCAGCAATCTTGCCGTCGGTGCCTACGACCACGTGAAGTTCACTCGCGAGCATGGCATAATGGACAGCGATAAGGCCGAATACTCGGCAACAGTGGTCTATGCCGCCGACCAGGATACCGACAACAACACCACCGAGAGTGCGACGACCAACATACGTAAGAACGCCTATCCTACCGTGGCCGACCTCAGCGGCACACTCAACAACGGCGTGGCTACACTGAGCTGGAGCGAACCCGACACTGAGAAAGCACAGCCCTACGAGACACTCGACACATTTGAGAGCTATGAATCGTGGGCCACTTCGCACGTAGGCGACTGGGTATTTGTCGATATGGATAAAGCCACCATCGCCGGCTTCTCGGAAAGTGTGATGCCAGGCATCCCCGCCTACTCGGAGCAGTCGTGGTGGGTATTCGACAACACACATCAGGACTTCAACAACGGCTCATTCTCCACTCTCTCGGGCAACAAATTCCTCGCATCCATGATCTCGGGCTTCAACTCCGGCAGCGGCCACGAACCCGGCATCGTGCAGAACGACGACTGGGCTATCTCGCCCGAGCTCTACGGTGGTCCTCAGACAGTGACTGTGAATGCCCGCAGCTACTCCTCGCTTGAGCGCGAGTTCGAGACATTTGAAGTGCTGTACTCCACAGGCTCCACCGACCCCGCCGACTTCGTGAGCGTGCGCACCGTGGAAAATGTTCCTGCCGAGTACACCGCCTACGAGTTTGAGCTCCCCGACGGCGCCAAGCGCTTTGCCATCCGCAATATATCGTACGGCAAGATGGTGCTTATGATCGACGACGTGACATTTATTCCCGCAGGTGACCCGGCAGCATTCTCCATCAACGGCTACAACATCTACCGCGATGGCGAGCAGCTCAACACCGAGCCTCTTGAAGAGAACGAGTATGTCGACACCGACTGCGGCGACGGCAATCACACCTACCACGTGACCGTGCTCTATTCGGCCGGTGAATCGCAGCTGAGCAATCCGTTCAACCCCTACGAATCGGGCGTTGAAAGCGTAGCCGCCGATGTCGAAAGCCCCGTTGAGTACTACAACCTCCAGGGCCTCCGCGTGGCACAGCCCACCCCCGGCGCAGTATATATCCGCCGCCAGGGCAGCACCACCGCCAAGGTGCTCGTGAAGTAAACCTCTCAAAATGTAAAACCCGCGCGGAAGCCCCACTTCCGCGCGGGTTTTTTACCCAAGAAACGCAATGATACAATCGAATGTAAAATACAGCGCCGGTGGGATGACGCTCTCAACGCTGTGTATGCTCGTAGTAGCTTCGGTCGCTGTGTATACAGCGCGGCAGGCCGACATCATGATAAGCTCGATTCTGATACTGTGCCTGCTGTCGTGGCTGTTCGCGGTGCTGTGGTATGCGCCGCTGTCGCTGCGCCTGAGCGATACAGAACTCACCGTGCATCGTCCCTTGTTCGACCGCAGGATAGCCTTGGCCGACATCGTCGAGGTCAAGCTCGTCAGTCCGACCATGGCCGAACGGTGCATCATAGGCTGTCGCGGCCTTTGTGGCTACTGGGGTTGGTTCTCCGAGCCGATGATAGGGCGCTACTTCGCTTACTACGGCAAAGCCTCGGACTGCTTCGTGGTGAAACTGCGCAGTGGCCGCCGCTATATGCTCTCCTGCGAGCGCCCTGAGGCTATGGTGAGCGAAATTGCCGCTCGAATTAACTAACTTTAAGACTTCCGCCGCTTGCCGAAACATTAAAAAGCGCTACCTTTGCATCCGTAAAACGGAGTGGTGCTCGAGTGGCTGAAGAGGCACGCCTGGAAAGCGTGTAACCGTCAAAAGCGGTTCGCGAGTTCGAATCTCGCTCACTCCGCATAAGATAGCCCCGACAATCCTTTGGTTGTAGGGGCTATTATTTGTACCTTTGCCTCGGAAATAATGAGAAAGGATCTGTTGTTTATCACTTCCACGGAGTTGCTCCGTGTGGCTACCGATGCAGTGGTGTTTATCACCGCCGACGGGAACTACTCTGCCATCACTATGGCCGACGGGAGTGACTACGTCCTTACTCTCCAGCTCGGGCAGGTTGAACGACGGATTTCCGAGATGGTTGATACAGGCGACAACCGATTTATTCGCATTGGTAAAAGCCTGATTGTCAACCGCGATTATATAGCGTTCATATGTCCTTCGCGACAAAAGCTCACCTTGTCGGATGGCCGCACATTCCGCCGCGATACTTCTGCATCGCGCGAGGCACTGAAAGCGTTGAAGGAGTTAATAGAAAAAAGTTCAGACAAATGAGCAAGGAAGCACACGATATAAAAGATGATGAGATTCGCATAATCTCGTCGGGAAATACCGGCGATGTGCCTTCTTCCGATAGTCCGTCAAGAAGCCGCAAGTTGATCGTTGCGTTTTCGCTTGTAGCCGCTATTCTCTGTGCTGTGGCCGTGGTCTATTGGGTAGTCAGCAATGGAAGAGATAGCGATGAGACGCTGGAGATTGTCCCTGCCGTCCCTTCCGCCGACGGTTTTGCCGCCGAAGATGCCGTATGCGACACTATTGTGATGGAGCCTGCCGAGGTCGCTTATGTAGCAATATCCGATACGACAGTCAACAGAGTGCCACTATCCATATTCCGACCCACAAATCTGACTCCGACTTTGCAGATTGGCCAAGAAGTCCTCGCTGATTCCACCGTAAGGTTTGCCGTTCAAGCCGCCGATGTGAGAGGCGACAACGGAGGCATCGTCGGAGCCTTTGTGGAAAAAGGCACTTTGGTCAGCAAAGGTCAAGCCAAATCGGGCTTCTGTGCCATCATAGGCGGCAAAGTGAATATTGGAGTAGCAGATGCCACGCCTTTCTTAGAGCAGGCGCTGGAGACCGACGGCTATTTCTTTCGTCAATATCCTCTTGTTGTGGCTAATCAGATTGTGGAGAACAAGCCCAAAGGCGAGTCGCTGCGCAAGGCCCTTGCCGAGCTCGGGGGTGAGCCGGTGGTGATCATGAGCCGGAAGGCCATGACTTTCCATGATTTCTCGCAGAGTCTCGTCGATCTGGGTGTCAGCAATGCCATCTATCTCGTGGGAGGCATGGGATATGGCTTTGCCTTCGACAGCGAGGGTAATAAGGTCGAGTTCGGCAAATTGATGCAGAATATGCGGCCAAATACGAATTATATAGTGTGGCGATAATTTCATTTCATACATAAATATACGGTTTCATACAACGTCCGGCAAAACCCTTTGTCGGACGTTTTCTTTAGGCGAAATTTGTTCCGTAAAACTATTTCGCAAAATGAAGCCCAACGTTCCAACTATCAAACTTTTTTTCCTTGCCACAGCTGTGGCGATATGCGCGATTTCGATCACATCATGCAGCCGACGACTGATGACCGCCGATGAAGCGGCACATTGGATTGCGGCCTACACACCGCCGGCAATCGACATGGACTCCAAGATCCGGATAGAGATGACCGATGCCATGATTGCCAAGATCGACACGGGCATTTTGGCGGCAGAATGTGTTGCCTTTTCTCCGAAAGTAAAAGGTAAGGCGGTTTTTTCGAGCGACAAGCGTTTTCTCGACTTTATCCCCGACAAAAGTTTGAAACAAGGGCAAAGATATGAATGTCGCCTGAAAATGAAAGAGCTCGCGGGCGTTGACTCTTTAGGTGACTTCCTCTTCGACTTTGTGGTTGCAGAGAGAGAGCTGCGGATCAGCGATGTGGTGGCTACGGTCGATGCCGACGATGTTTCGATGATGAGCGTGTCGGGCACACTGGAGTATAACACGGAAGCCGGTAATTTGGCTACATCCGACAGTACTATACTGATTTGCGACGCTCCATCGGCACATATCGTGCTCGACAAAAATGCTCAGGATAAAGCACGGCGCTTTAAAATCACCGGTATAAAGCGCCGGTCGAGCCCTTACACGATTAAGATTTCAACCAAACCGATACACGGGTTTCCCAAGGTTGAGAGTGCGGTGGAAATTCCCTCGGTGGGGGATTTCCGGCTGTTGCACGCAGTAAGAGTGGATGCCACCGAGCCCTATCTCGACCTTGAATTCAGCTCGCCTTTGTCGGCCGGCCAAGAGCTGGACGGGCTTGTCACCATCGATGGTGTCAAGGATTTGAAAATCGAGCGGGAAGGCTGCAATGTGAAGGTCTTTTATCCGCAAAGCGGCATCACCGACATCACTCTTCAGCTGTCGGAGCTTATAAAGAGCAACAGCGGTCGCCGACTCGATGTGAATATAGAGCGACGCTTCAAGCAGACTGTTCTTCCGCCGGCAGTCGAAATTCCGATTGAGGGAAATATACTTCCCGATAATAATAAGCTGACGCTGCCTTTCCGGGCTGTGAACCTGGCCGTTGTCGATGTGGAGGTCGTGAAGATTTTCCCCGGCAATGTAATGGCTTTTCTGCAGGATAATGACCTTGACGGCACCGCCGCGCTACGCCGCTTCGGCCGACTGGTATATCACCGCACGGTGAGGCTGGATAAGGATAAGTCCCTGAACATCCATCAATGGCAAAATTTTTCCATCGACCTCAAGGGCTTGTTCGCTCACGAACGTGGGGCAATATACAATATCAGGCTATCGTTCCGCAAAGCGTATTCGCTTTATGGCAGGACTGCTCCGGCCGAATTTGAGGAAAGGGCGCAAGTCTCAGATGAAGAAAGAGAAAACTGGGATATGCCTTACCCGTATATCTACCGTGCTGCCCCCGACCATGATTGGAAATACTATAGCTGGAATGAAGCCAATGATCCGTCGAAGCCGTCGTACTACATGCAGGAGTCGAGGATGCCCGAAAGGAATATTGTGGCATCGACCCTCGGACTGATTGCGAAGAGGGGTGAGAATGATGTATACCACCTCGCCGCCACCGACCTCATCACGGCATCGCCTGCCGCCGGGGTTGAAGTCGCGGCCTACAACTATCAGCTTCAGAAGATTGCCACTTCAACTACCGATGCTTCGGGCTTTGCGCAATTGACGACAGTCGGATCGCCATTCATGCTCACCGCATCCGATGGCACAAGCACCACATACCTTAAGGTGACACCGGGGAGTGAGCTCTCCACGAGCAACTTCGACGTTTCGGGCAAAGCGGTCGGTGATGGGCTCAAGGGCTTCATATATGGCGACCGGGGTGTGTGGCGGCCCGGCGATGAAGTGCATCTGTCGCTGATTTTGGAAGACCGTCATGGAGCCCTTCCGAAGTCTCACCCTGTGGTGATGGAGCTTTTCAACCCGGCCGAACAATTGTATGCCCGCCGTACTTTATCGGAAAGCATCGATGGCTTCTACGTGTTCCATGTGCGCACTGATGAAGATGTACCGACCGGCATCTGGACTGCTCATTTCAAGGTTGGCAATCAAACATTCCGCCATAAAGTACGCATCGAGACCATAAAGCCGAACAGGCTGAAAATCAACATCACGGCGCCCGCCGTGTTTATAGCGAACAAGGCGCAGGAAACAGGCCTCGATGCCCGCTGGCTCACAGGCCCTGCCGCCAAGGGTATGAACGCATCGATGGAGATGGCCCTGTATTCAGATTCTCATCCCTTCGGCGGATATAAGAAATACACTTTCTCCAACCCGCTTGTGAAGTTTACTTCTTCGCAAAAACAAATACTGAGCGGAAGGCTCGACAGCATCGGCAGCATTCGCAGATATTGCACCGTGGGTGCCGACATCAATTCGCCGGGGATGCTCCGTGCCAATATCACAGCCAAGGTCTCCGAGCCGGGCGGCGATGTGAGCATCAGCTCCCGTTCGGTGCAGTTTTCTCCTTTCGATGTATATATAGGCGTGGACTTGTCGGTCGAGGAATACTGCACCGACACCGATCTGCAGATTCCTGTGGTGGTGCTGAATAAGGATGGCGAAAAGTTGAAAAATCGTGAGTTGTCCTATAAAATTTACCGGCTCGACTGGACCTGCTGGCGCGAAGGTGCGGAGAACCTGAGCCGCTATGTGAAAAGCTCGTCGGCCGACTTGGTGGCAAGTGGCCGGGTGACCGCTACCGACGGAGTTGCTGCGGTCCCATTCAGAGTAAACTATCCTGATTGGGGCAAATACCTCGTGCTTGTGCGCGACACAAAAGGCGGCCATGCCTCCGGCGGTACCATCATGGTGGATTGGCCTCAGTGGCGTGGACGCGCCAATCGGTCGGAAGCCGGGGCGAGTACGGAGCTTTCTTTCACCCTCGACAAGAAATCATACGAAGCCGGGGAGGTCGCAAAAGTCTATCTGCCAAAGTGCAAGGGAGGCAGAGTGCTCCTTAGTGTAGAAACAGGGTCGGGGATTATCCGCAAATATTGGGTGAATACATCGGCCGACAAAGAGACCTGCTTCAAGCTGCCTGTCAATGCGGCGATGGCTCCCAACTTCTATGTCACGGCCACGATGATGCGACCGCACCGCCTCACACGCGGCGATGCTCCCATAAGGCTGTTCGGTGTCGCCGGGGCCTCGGTTGTAGACAAGCGAACCATCCTACACCCCGAGATCGAGATGCCCGACGAATTGCACCCACGCCAATCCTTCTCTATAAAAGTGAAGGAGCGTGATGGCAAACCGATGACCTATACCCTCGCCATAGTCGATGAGGGGCTGCTCGATATCAGTAATTTCTCGACCCCGAGGCCTTGGGCTGCCATGTATGAGCGCGAAGCCTTGGGCGTGAAGACCTGGGATATGTACGATAAGGTGGTCGGGGCTTTCGGCTCGAACTTCCGCCCCGTGCTGAGCATAGGCGGCGACGAAGCACTCCGCAAGTCGGCCGGAAAAGAGAAGCGCTTCAACCCTGTGGTCAAATTCATCGGCCCCTTCACGCTCTCGGGCGGAAAGGCAAGCCACCGCCTTACTTTACCCAACTATGTGGGCTCGGTGAGGGTGATGATAGTGGCTGCGCACGACGGATGCTATGGCAACACCGACAAGACGGTGAAAGTGACATCGCCCTTGATGCTACTGACGACCCTGCCGCGCACATTGGCCTGCGGCGATGCTGTGGATATGGCAGTAAATGTTTTTGCGATGAAAGATGAGATTAAAGATTTGACAGTCAAGGTCGAAACTGCCGGCCCGCTATCGGTGTCGGGCCCGGCGACTAAGCGACTGACATACTCTGCCGTCGGCGAGAAGCTCGAGAATTTCAGGCTGAGGTGCAGCCAAAGCGAAGAGGGGAGGGTACGGATAGTGGTATCGACTGCCGGCGGCTCATTCAGCATGTCGGATACAATCTTTATAGAGGTGAAGAATCCTATGCCTATACAGATTGACGAGCGCGTGGCTACTTTAAAGCCGGGCGAAAGCACTGAGCTCACATGGCACCCTGAGCACACCATGAGCGCCTGCCTGCAGATATCGTCCATGCCGACAATCAGCTTCGGCAGGTGCATGGAGTTCTTCGAGAACTACGAGCATCTCTGCTCCGAGCAATTGGCATCAAAGGCGCTGTTCATGCTCTATGGTCGCCAAGCCCTCAGTGCAGATAAAAAGGACGAATGTGAGAAAGCACTGCCGGGCATCACCAAAAGCGTGGCTGCGCGTCAGCTTCCCGATGGCGGCTTCGTGTACTGGCCCGGCCGGGAGCAGGCCAATACGTGGGTGACGAGCATGGCGGGTCTCGCTCTTGTGGAGGCCAACAGGCAGGGCATAAGAGTGAACCGCGAAACCCTCGACAAATGGGTTGAATATCAGGAGAAGACAGCCCGCAACTATTGCTACTCCGAGTCGACCGATGCGGATCAGGCATTCCGGCTTTATTCACTCGCCAAGGCCGGCAAAGCGATGAAATCGGCCATGAACAGGCTTCGGGAGTCGAAGAAATTGTCGCAGACAGCCGCATACTGCCTTGCTTCGGCCTATGCCGTCGACGGGCGTAGGGATGTGGCCGCATCGCTGATCGACAGAGCCGAGCGAACACCTTATACACAGGCCGAGGATATGTTCGGTTCGTCGCTTCGCGATAAGGCTCTCGCACTTGAGGCATATATGCTCTGTGAAAAGACGGCGGAAGCGATAGCCCGTGCCCAAGAGCTGGCCGAACAATGCGCCGGTGCCGAATATGTGACTCAGGATGTAGCCTTCACAACGATGGCCATGCAGGCGCAGAGCAATCGGGCCGGCAAAGTATCGGTCGATGTGAGTGAGAGCGGAAAGGCTGTATCGTCATTTTCAAATCTCAACTCCGTGAAGAATATCGGGCTCAGTGCCACCGGCGGCAAAGTGTCGGTGAGCAATACGGGGAGCAGCCCGGTGGTGCTGTCCTTGACCACGACAGGCCGGATGCGCGCTGCCGACTGTAAAGCTGCGAAATCCAAGGACCTGGCGGTGAAAGTATCGTACACCGACATGAACGGCAAAGCGATATCGGCTGAGCGCCTGACCCAGGATGCCGAATTCTACGCATGTGTCGCAGTCACCAACAAGGGGAGCGATATACAGGCCATGGCCTTGACCTACTCCATCCCCTCGGGTTGGGAGATATGGAACCCGCGCTTGTTCGGCGGCTCTGCGAAGAGTATCGACTATCTGGATATACGCGATGATCGTGTAATCTACTATTCAGCACTTGCCTCGGGCAAGACGCAGACCTACAAGATACGCCTCCGTGCTGCTTATGTCGGGAATTTTATACTTCCGCCGGCTGTGTGTGAGGATATGTACAAGCCTTCGCGACGGGCGTTTACGGAGGCGTCGGGCGTGTCGGTAGAGAAGATTTGAAGTTGGCCAGATGAAACATTCTCCAAGGAGATACCGATGGTGGGCAATAGCCGTGGCAGCATCTTGCGTGCTGCTATGGCTCTTCTGCCTGCCCGGCACACTATTCGGCGATGTGGCTTACTCCACAGTGGTCACTGCCGCCGACGGCACCCTGCTTGGTGCGAGGGTGGCTGCCGACGGCCAGTGGCGCTTCCCGCCGAGCGACACTGTGCCGGAGAAGTTTGCCAAGGCTCTTATCGAATATGAGGACCGCACGTTCTACAGCCACTTTGGAGTCAGCCTGCGAGGCATCTGCAGAGCCATGAAGCAGAACCTCAGCAATGGCCGTGTGGTGAGCGGGGCCAGTACAATCACGATGCAGACAATCAGGCTACACCGGCGCGGCCCGCGCGATGTGCTTGAGAAAGTGGTGGAAATGTTTATGGCCACGCGGCTTGAGCTGCGCTGTTCAAAGGCCGAAATTCTTAAGCTCTATGCTTCGCACGCTCCCTTTGGCGGCAATGTCGTAGGCATCGACGCCGCCGTATGGCGATATCTCGGCAACGACGGCAATGATATGTCGTGGGCGGAAGCAACTACCCTGGCGGTGCTGCAGAACGCTCCATCAACCACACATCTGTCGAAAAACAGAGGCAAACTGCTTGCGAAGCGCAACCGCCTGCTAAAGCGCCTGTATGATAAGGGTGAAATCAGCGATGAGGAATATCAATTATCCATAGAGGAGCCTTTGATTGGTACGCCCGTGGCAATGCCCTCGGTAGCTCAGCATCTTGTGGAATACTATCACAAAAAGCGGAGGGGGCAACGCACGCGCACCGACATAGACCATACTCTGCAGAAAAGGGTCGAGGATATGGCTGCTTCGTGGCGCAGTGAATTGGCGATGACAGGAGCTCACGACCTTGCCATTGTTGTGGCAGAGGTGACCTCGGGCAAAATTATAGCCTACTGCGGCAATGCCGATATGGAGGCTGAGCGCCACGGGCGATGGGTAGACATAGCACGCTCGCCGCGCTCGTCGGGCAGTATACTGAAGCCCTTGCTCTACTGCGCCTCGCTGCAAGAGGGTGTGATTCTTGAGAAGACGATACTGCCCGACGTACCTACGGATTTTGGCGGGTTCGCTCCTAAAAATTTCGACGGGAGTTATGCCGGTATCGTGCCTGCCGACGAGGCTCTCTCGCTCTCGCTCAATATCCCCAACGTATACTTGCTGAAGCAGTTCGGCACGGCGCGCTTTGCATCCTTGCTCCATAAATGCGGGCTTGCGAGCCTTACGCGCCCGGCGCATGAATATGGGCTGTCCTTGGTACTCGGCGGTGCCGAAGTGACTCTATTCGATATCGTAAACTGCTACACGAAGTTAGCACGCTTTGAGCCGGACTTTCCGCTGAACGACTCCACGGCGATATACTCAATGCTAAATGCCATGAGAGAGGTCAATCGCCCCGACGGCCTGGACTACAGCCGCGTGAGCGACTTGCAGAACATAGCATGGAAAACAGGCACGAGCTACGGTGCCCGCGACGCGTGGGCCATAGGCATCACACCGGGCTACGTGGTAGGCGTGTGGGTGGGTAATGCCGATGGCACCGGCGTGGCTGATATGACAGGAGCGAGAGCTGCCGGGCCGCTTATGCTCGACGTCTTCAATCTGCTCCCGTGGTCGGGTTGGTTTCCTGCGCCCAAGGGCTTTCGTGCGAAAGTTTGCCGCAACTCGGGGCATCTTGCAGGAAAATACTGCAAGGACACAGTGTGGCAGACTGTGCCGAGAAAAGGCCGCAGCACAGGGCAATGTCCCTATTGCCGCGAAATTCCGGTCTCGGCCGACGGACAGCGTATCGTCAGCGACTGCGCTGAGCCGGTGGTGATGAAATCGTACTTCATGCTGCCACCTCTGCAGAAGTATTTTTACAAACTCCGACATGCCGATTTCGTTGATGCACCCGTGGATGCGGCTGCACCGGATATTATCAAATTTATCTATCCGGCCGACGGTTCGTGCATATCACTTCCGCCCTCGCCCGACAACGTCCTGACATGCAAGGCCGCACACTCCGAACCCTCGGCGACACTATTCTGGCATCTTGACAATAATTTTGTGGGAGCTACCACCGACCTCCACCAGATCAACATTAATCCCGGGCCGGGAGTACATCGCCTTACTGCCATAGACCACTACGGCTCATCGGCATCGCTTGAATTTGTGGTGAAATAGTGCCGACAGCTTGCCTGTATGAAGTAAATATATTAACTTCGCAAAGCTTATGACGAGTCGATTGACAGCAATGAAACCCGGCGACAGAATACCCGAAAAGAGATTGACGGCGGTCACTGACCGTCGGTTCATGCTTCGCCATGACTACGACGGCGCAGCCAGAGAACCGGCGGGGCGCTTTCATCGCGACGACTATTTCCTGATAGGTGTGGTCTGTGCCGGCCGATATTCGCTGTCGATTGATTTTCAGGATTTCAGCGTGGCCGAAGGCAATGCCGTGATTATCTGCCCCGGGCAGGTTCATGCTCCGCTGGAAGATTGCAGCGGTGAAGGTTTCGCCCTCGCTCTCGCTCCTGACTTGCTGTCGGACAAAGATTTGGCGGCAATCAATGAATTGCAATTGACCGATAAGATTACCCAACTGCCTGCAAGCGATTTGCGTGATATTGTCGGCTTATATGAAGTCCTCAAGCGTAGAAACGGCACCGCCGGCGATGCGGAGTTGGCTTTGGTGTCGGCAATTAAATCAATAGTGATAGCGAATGTCAGGGCCGGCAGCACCATTGTACCGCACCGCTATCAGCGCCTCGCAATCGCTTTCAGGCAACTTCTGGAGCAGAATGTCGGCACAGTGAAGAGTCCGGCGAAGTATGCCCGGATGCTAAGCGTGTCGGGCGTATATCTCAACGAAGCCCTTAAGGCAGCCACAGGTAAAAGCGTGAGCCGTCTTATCGGGGAATATGTCACGACCATGGCCAAAAGAGAACTGTGCCACACCGGCCGCAGTGCGCAGGAGATTGCCAATGACTTGGGCTACGATGATTACAGCTACTTTTCGCGGCTGTTTCGGCGCCACGCAGGGATGAGCCCGATGGCCTTCCGAAGAAAATACCTCGAATAGTCCAAGTATTGCCTCAAATCAGCCATGGCGGTTTACGGCAAAATTCTCTTACTTTGCACTCAAAAAAACTATGGGAATACTCGACAAACTTCGCAATCGCAACAGCACTGCATACATCACTGTCAATTCGCGCCGCTGCGTGGCCTGCTGGGAGTGCTATGAGGCTTGTCCGCGGCAAGTACTTGGCAAAATAGACTTCCTCGGCCATCGGCATATAAAGATTAAAAACGCCGCCGGTTGCATCGGATGCATGAAATGCGTCAAAGCGTGCAGCCACGGCGCAATCAGTAAGATTAATTGAATGAAATGGAAATAAGAAATCTCGAGCACACAGACTTTGACACGCTTTTCGATTGCTTTGAGCAGGCTTTTGCCGACTATGCCGTGCACTTCGGCAAGGAGGAGCTGCGCTCTATGCTCACGCGGCGCGGCTTCTGTCCGCGGCTTTCGTTCGCGGCCTTCGACAATGATCTTCCCGTGGCTTTTACCATCAATGGCATAGGGCCGTGCGACGGCATCCTTTCGGCTTACGACATTGCCACAGGCGCAATCAAGGAGTATCGCGGCCAGGGTGTGGCAGGCGAGCTCTTCGCTCATGCCCTGCCTTTGCTCAAGGAGGCAGGAGTAGGGCAGTATGTGCTTGAAGTTCTGCAGGACAACAGCAAAGCCCTGGCGGTGTACCGCAGGATGAATTTCACGGTAAGCCGCGAATTCGACTGCTTCCGCCAAAGCATAGCACTGATAGCCGGGGAGCGAGGCAGCGCTGAGTGTGAGGTGAAAGCGATTGATATTGCCTCGGTGAGGCATGCCTTCGGCTTCTGCGACTTCAGCCCGTCGTGGCAAAATAGTCTTGACTCCATCGAAAGAGGGTGGTCGGGGCTGATTGCTCTCGGGGCTTATATCGCCGGAGCTTTGGCGGGCTGCTGTGTGCTCGACCCTCTCACAGGTGACTTGGCCATGCTTGTGGTGAGCGCAGAGTACCGCCGCAGAGGCATCGCCACACGACTGCTCAGTGAAGCTCTCGGCAGAATGAAAACCGACAGCATCAAGGTGCTCAACGTAGCCTCAGACTACGCTCCCATGCACGACTTTCTTGCGACCCGGAATATACCGCTTGCGAGCCGACAGTTTGAGATGTGTTACCTCCTGAACAATTGAAGACCAGCGAGGGCAGGTCAACTACCGCTTCGGCAGTACGGTCGCCATCAATGGCGACCACAGACGCCAACGTATCCGCAAATACACGCGCCGCCCAACTCTCATTCAACGGCTCCCCACCGAGGGGATTCCTCGGCTCTACGAGCTCCCAAGGCTAAGGTCTTGAAGACCCGCTTGTGCCGGAAAAAGCCTAAGAGGGTGTTTCAAAATTCTTGTTAATTTTAAGCCGTGGGTAATTTCTTTCAAAATGCCAAATATACTCTTAGATAGCCGGCGTAGCTTATTTAGCTTATTAGGGTCTTTAAGGTCGGTAGGGTCTTTAAGGAGTTTAAGGGGGCGCTACGATTAGCAATATGTCAAAGTACTCTTTGCTGCGGTTTGGCTTTGGGCCGCGGGGCAGCTACCGCAGCTGAAGGAATTATAAATTGCAAATTATAAATTATAAATTCGTTGGCGGCGGGGGATGGTGGACTGTTCGTGCGTTTTTGCCTTTCACCTTCTATTTCTGACTTTCCTGGGTTTGGTAATCGCCTTGGCGCTTGCGCAGCAAGAAACCCCACTGTAGGGTTGCGGGGGATTCGGAGATCCCCCGCGGCGTAAGGGCGGCGAGGACTCGGTAGTCCTCGAGTGAGATTTGGGGCTCGAACTTTGAGGGGAGGTCGGGGATGCGGCGGTTCTCGGGGGTGTGGTATATGAGGACTGTGCCGGGGTAGTCGTTGATGAGGATGGGGTTGATGACGCGGTTGATGATGCGCGCGTAGGCCGGGTGGAGGCCGTGGACAAGGCATATCTGGAAGGTGGTGCCTCGGATGCGGTCGACTCTCGCGTGGCTTGCCGTGCATGTTGGCGGTCGGAAGAGTCGCAAGCCGAGTGCCTTTGCTATTGGTCGGCGCTCGGCTATGATGCAGGTGTCGAGGTCGGGGTTGAGGTGCTGAAGCCAGCTGATGTATGACAGGAGGACGTTGGTGCTGTCGTGGCCGGGCGGGTCGATGATGTGTGCCCGCACTACGCCTGTGCGCCTGCGCTGTCGCTCCATGGTGAATATGGCGCTCCGCTCGCTCCAACGCAGTGGAGCCCCGTGCCATCGGCGGAACGGGGCTGTGATGTCGGCGCGGCGATATGTGCGGGCGTGGTGCTGCATATTGCGCGCAAAGATAGAGGCTCGGCCGAGGGAATTGAGCGGGCTTTTCCCTTTTTAAGGGATTTAAGGGCTTTTTTCGAGATTCGGAAAACGCCTTGGCGCTTTCGGATGCGCTGCGCATTTGCGGTCGCCATAGATGGGCGACCGTACGGTCAGCAGGCCTAGGGCTTTAGGGGCTTTAAGGTCGGTAGGGACTTTAAGATCTTAAAGACCTTAGCCTTGGAAGCTCGTAGAGCGAACTCCGAATAAAGGTATGCACCGGCATTTCAGCTTGTGCCCTTCTTCCCCGCATTGGGGTGAGCCTCAGCGCTCGATTTTGAGCACCGCCTTGAGCACCTGCATGTCGGGATCGTGACGGCGGCAGCGGGCCAGCCACTTCTGGAAGCGGGCGAAATCGGTCTGGCGCGGAAGAAGCTCTATGGCATTTCCGTGGCGGTCGTATGCCACCGAGCCTGCCGCCGAGCTGTTGGTGTCGGCCACTTTCACAAACTCATTGGGCGAGAAGATGAGGTAGAGCTGGTTGATGTCGAGCTCGCCGTGAGCGTTCATCTTAATGCGTGCCACGCGTCCGTCGCCATCGTTGGCATCGACAGGCGAGAAGAAGATATAAGGTTTGTCGGCTTCGATGGCGTAGGCCCCCTCGCGCTGCCCGCGATATGGCAGCAGGCACTGCATGGTGTGTGCGGCATCGTCGTCGCTGAGATACACGGTGAGGTAGCCGCTCACCGGCGAGCAGAAGTACACGTACATGTAGTCGCCGACGCGGAATGTGAAGTCGCGCAGGCGGTCGCGGTCGGGGTCGGTGCCGTTGAAGAGCACGGCCCAGTCGAGATCGATGCGGCAGCCTTTGATTTCGCGGATGCGTCCGCGGAGCTTCACGTGATATACAAATTCATTGCGGTAGGGCTCCACGGTCACGGTAGTGTCGCCAAGAGTCTCGATCCACTCGCCGCGTACATCCGAAGCGGTGAACATGTGGAACTCGTCGGTCTCCCGGCGGCCATCGCTGCGCAGGATCGAGATATTGTCCTTGCTAAGGCTCGACCCGAACTCCCGCGCTATGGCATTGAGCTGCGCCATCTCGATGGCTTCGGCGCGGGCTCGGCGGGGAGTCATGTCGGCAGGAGCATAGTAGTCGTACTCAGCCGTGACGGTGGCTGTGCGCTGCCCGAAAGCAGCGCACAGCGCCGACAGGATGAGTACGCTCGCGGCGAGGCGTTTAGAAAGCATAGCCTACCGATACGTTGGGCATGCAGTTCCAGCGACCTTCAAAATTCATGGTGTGCGTATAGCCTACGGAGAAATTGAAATGGTTGAATTTGAAGAGCAAGCCGCCGTCGATGGCTGCACCGGCTTCCCAATATTCGTAATCATAGTAACTTCCGCTAGAATACTCTTCATACGAAATACCTCCATAGCCGATGCCGAGATATGCATAGAATTTGCTTGATATGCGCTTTGTGGCACCGAGTACGGCAATCATGCCATAGCCCATGTCATCGCCGGCTGTTGGCACCATCACTTTGGCATATCCGCCCCACTTGCCGAGATAGCCGCCCATAAGGCCGATTTGGCCTGAGTCGAAATCGCCTATAGAGTATCCGCCGGCAGCATTTATGAACCATGCGCCTTTGTTGTAGGGGGAAAGAGTGAAGATCATGTCGCGGTAGAAGTCGGTCTTGAGCTTTCGGTCGTTCATGCCGGCATAGCGAGCCGTGACGGACTTAAGCCACACGGGCACCTCGAAAGAGAAAGTACCGTCGGCGTTGGTAAGAGTGGTCTCGGCACCGCCGGTGGCAAATACTTCGGCGCCGGGCAGAGGGTTTCCGTTCTTGTCGATTACGGCACCTCGCACGGTGCGTGTCGACTGCGCTCCGGCTGCAAGTACGCCGAGCATAAGCATGGTGATGAAGATTAATCTTTTCATTTTTATTGGATGATTGGTTTAGTCAGTTCAGAAGGGTGCGCGACTCCCACGCGGAGCCGAGGGCCGGCGAAGCTTTCACGGTGGGTGTCTGGTGCTTGTTTTTCTTGTCGAAAGCTTTGTTGTCCACATCGCGGCTGATGCGGTCGGCAAGCTCGCGCAGGGTGATGTCGCCGCGTGTTTCCTGCAGCGCTTTGAGCAGATAGTAGGTGAAGAAGCCGTGGTTTTGCTCGTCGTAGCCCATGGCTGTCTGCTTGCCGGTGGTTGCGCTGAACACCACGGTGTTGCCTTTGGCCACGAGGTCCTCGACCTCGTACTCCACAAATCGCTCGGCAAATATCATGCCGCTGCTGCGGGTTGCGCCGCTGAAGCAGGCATCGAGAAAGACGGTCACGTTGCGGGCGGGCATATTGTCGAAGCTCTCGTAGAGAGACTCCAGCGAGTAGCAGGTCTCGAAGTCGGTGCCGCTCACATCCGATGGCAGGAGGTAGGCGGCGCTGTTTGCCACATCGGGTATGCCATGGCCTGCGTAGTAGAAGATGATGTTGAGGCGGTCGGGGTTCATGGCTGTCTTTTGCTCAAGATAGCGCACTTGCTCCTTAATCTCGGCCTGTGTTGCATCGTCGATACGGCGGATATTATCGGCGGGTATGCCGAGCACCTTGTTGCAGTAGGTGGCAAATACGCCGGCATCGTTGCGTGCGTAGTTTACTTTGGCATGGTGCTTGTAGTTCTCGTTGCCGATAATCACGGCGTAGGTGCGGTCGTTGCGGTGCCCGGCTTCGGGGATGTTGATGTCGACGTCCGACTTTGGGCCTTGGTCGCCGGCATCCTCGGTGGCTGCAGCGAGCTCCACGGTAGGGCGGTAGGAGAGGTCGAGGGTAGGGATGTCGGAGCGGTCGACTGTCTTGCTGCGAAGGGCCGATAGGGTAGTGTTGGCCTCCTTGAGGCGAGCGCCGTCGTTGTTTATGCTGTAGCACATGGCAAGGGCGCGGGCCACATTGACGGCATAGGGGGTGTTGGCGAGCACGTCGCGCAGCACGGGAGCGGCCTCGGCATATAGCGCCTTGGCCTGCGAGGTGAGGGTAGAGGCCTCCGACGATTTCACGCCCGGTGCCTTGGAGCGCTGCCAGGCCTCGGTGGCGGCATTGTATAGGTTGAAGCCAAGATGGCAGGCATAGTCGAGGCTGCTCTTATTGAGGCCGTAGAGGCGGCGGAAGGTGTCGGCGGCATCGCCGTAGCGCTTGGCGCGCTCGAAGTATTTGCCTTGGTACTCAAGCAGGCCGGTATGGTTGGGCGTTGCGGCAAGGGCACGGCTCAGCAGCGGCCCCATGAGTTCGTCGTTGGAAGTCTTGCCGCACGACTCAATGCCTATCAAGGTCATGTTCCTGTTGTTAGGGAAGTAGCGTATGCCTTGCGACACGATGTAGACGGCACGGTCGTAGTCGCGCCGCTCGTAGAAGCATCGTGCCAGCCCCTCGAAGGCGAGCTCGCGGTTCTGGGTGTCGGTGGTGTTGAGGTAGGCCTCGAAGTACTTTGTGGCACGGATGTAGTCGCCGCGGTTGAAGCTGTTTGTGGCAGCCAGGTTTGCAAGGATGGGATAGCCCGCGTCCTCACTGAGGTGCTCGTCGGCCATGGCGGAGATGAGCGAGAGGTCGACGTAGGCGCAGGCAAAGTCGAGCACCTTGTCCTGGCGGTTGAGCGAGGCATAGTAGTAGGCGCCGTCGCTCAGCAGCGGGAAAAGCTCGCGCAGAGCGCTCTTGCACTGAGCGTAACGGCTGTCGTCGGGGCGCATACGCTCTATGGCATCGCGGTAGGCACCGAAGGATGTCTGCACCGAGGAGTAAGCCGAAGTGCCGGGCGTGCCTGCCGATGCGGCGGCACGATAGTCGGTGAGAGCCCTCTCGCCAAGTGCTGTCAGAGCGGCGATTTCAGCCTCCGAAGCCTGCGCGCCCAAGATGGCGATGGCAGATATAAGAATCGTAATTAAAGTCCTTAACATGCTATACATAAGGTGTTAAAAAGCATCCACGAAAGTAAAGTCGACCTTTATGCGCCTGAAAGCTCCGCCGCGCTCCTTGGCCAGCTCTATGAAATAGCGGTAGTCGGTGTCGAGGCTGTCGAGCTCGCTCACGGTGCTCCGCAGGCCGGCGGCAAGAGCCTGTGCGCGCATGAAAGCAAGCTGCTCGTTGTTGCGGATGCCGCTCTTGCGGGTCACGGTGATGCCGATGAGGTCGCCATCGACACGTGCGGGCTCATTCTCGAAGTCGCCCAAAGCGCCGTCGTAGGCTATCACTCGGTTGACAGGCATGGCATCGGCACTGCCTGTGACGCGCACCACAAGGCGTGCTCCGGGCTTCACGTAGGCGGCGAAATCGCTCTCGAAAGCCTGGCGGATGATAGCGAGCATGGAGCTCGCCGCATTCGACTCTTCCATGCGGTATTTGCCCGCAGGGAAGTCCTCTCGCTCCGAAAATTCCGCATCGACACTGTAGGAGAAGGCTATATTGTAGTTATTGATACGTCGCCCGTCGCTGTCGTACGATGGCTCTATGTGTGTGTCCACATCTATGCGTGTGTGCTCCGATATGAGGTTGCGGTTCATGGCATCCTTCACAACACTGTCCTTGATGCCCTTGAGGACTACATCCTCGCGGGTGGTGTGCTTAATCAGGTCGAGCGACACGAAGCTGTCGTCGGTGAGGAGGAAATCGAGGTTCTGACGGTCGAGATTGTCGAATGTATAGCTCTTGCCCGTCGATGGCGAGTAGACATCCACATAGATGAGCTCGAAGGTATCGTCGGCGGTGATGCCGTAGACGGCATTGGAGAAGCGCAGGTCGGCCCCGTTGCCGAACGAAGCCATGTCCTCCTGTGGCACTTGCAGGTAGATGGCCGGGAGGGAGCCTATCGAGAGGGTGAGCTGGCCCGACTGTGGATTGTATCGCCCGAGGGTGACCTCGCCATGCGACACCAGGTCGCCGGCCAGACTTGTGGCAATCTCATTGGCAAACAACTTTTTCTGTCGCTCGATGCTCTCTTCGTTGACGCGCATCGCATACTCCTCATCGGACTCCATCGGCCGCATCTTGGTCCATTCGCGCATACGCTCGTTGAGCTCTTCGCGCATCAGCTTGGTGTAGTTCGGGATGAAGCCAGTGATACGCTTGTATTTCACAGCCTTGTTGGCATCGTAGCTCACATAAAGCCCGTCGCGGCCATCGCTGAGGAAGCGCACATACGAGATGGGGCCGTCGACATCGTCAATCACAGGGCGGTCGGAGTCGTCGGTAATGTTGACAAACTGCACGCGCCTGCCGCCAACGGCCGCAGCCACGTACTTATTATCAGGATGAAAGGCGAAAGAGCGGGCATCGCCAAGGCGCTCAACCGTGCGCGCAAGCCCGAAGTCGAAAGTATTGTAAAGCAAAAGCGTGCCGCCGGTAGAGAGGATGCCGAGCGCATCGCCCGAAGGCGAGAACTTGGCCTCGACCACAGCGCCCGACACCGGCAGCGATTTGCGGAGCGCACCGCTGCGGGCATTGTACACATCGACGTGCGAGTCGTAGACACAGCCCACCAAAGCGCCCTCGGGGTCAGCGAAAAGAGCCTTCGGGCAGCCCTCGACAGCAAACGACGACAGGAAAGCGAGCGTGCGCGAATCGAGTAAGACCACCCTGCCGGGCTCTGCCACAAGTATGCCGCGGCTGTCGGCAGTATAGCATATCGCCGAAGCACCGGGGGCAAGCTCGGTCTCGGCCAGCTTGTGGTCGGCCACATTCATGTCGTAGACAGTCAAGCGGCGGCGCTTGCCTATGCTTAGCACAGCATACGAGTAGCCGGCCGGATTGACCTTGAACGAAACTATCAGATCGGAGCCATGGCTCATGCGGAAGCCCTTAAGGTTGTAGGCATCCTTGCCGGCGCTGAAACTGGTGGAAAACAGATAGTTGTCGAGGAGAACCGGAGTCACCGGCTGTCGGTACACCAGATTTTTATCTACGGAAATATGGCTCGTGCCGGCACAAAGCCCAAGACACCCGCCCCAAAGCAAGGCACAGACAGCTCCACGCAGAAAAGACTCGCGTGAAACAGCCCGAATATGCGATAACAACGACATTAAAATTCTACCGGAATGAAATTTACAAGTTATTTTCCGGCAAAGATACAAAAATTTTCAAAGAGCGGCAAACACTCCCTACATCGGAATCGCCGACGAAGGCATGCTGCCGTAGTGCAACTTGTACATCAGCGCCGTAAGGTCGATCACCGGCAGCGGACGGAAGCGCAGCACAGTATCGGCAGTGCGCACGGCCACCACGCCGCGGAGCGCGCCCACAGCGATGCCCAGCATCGTCATCATCAGCTTGCCGCCGACAATCACCTCCTCGCCCTGCATAGTCACATGAGCCACAAGATCCTCAATCTCGAAGGTCGACACCACAGTGCACGAAAGCACGCGAGTGCGGATCAAGCCTATCACAGCCACATAGGAGCACGTCACGACCAGGCTCACGAGCGAGCGCTCGATGTCGGGCACAACGCGCACATTCATGTCCACATTTACCTGAGTGCGGCCGAGGCGGCGGAGGGCACGCCTGTTGATGGCGGTGGCGCCTTCGACCTCGCGCACCGAAATCAGTCTGAAATTTATTGAGGAAGTTTCCATAGCTACCAAGGTGAAATCGGCAATAAGACACCGACACGCAAAAGTACAAAACTTTTCGATACCAACATCCAAAAGCCTCAAAAAAAATCTGCACGGCATTGTCGGTCACGAAAAAATTACTACCTTTGCAGTCGGAAATGCGGTAGTAGCTCAGTTGGTAGAGCATCGGCTTCCCAAGCCGAGGGTCGCGGGTTCGAGCCCCGTCTACCGCTCTTTTGATAAACTGCTCAGAATAAGCACGTTAATGTGTTTGTTTTGGGTGATTTTCATGTTTTTTACTGAAATTTAGCCTTATTTTATGAGGCGAAATTGCCCGAATTTGCCTAAAAACAACTAAATTTGCCGAAAATGTTAGACCCATGTTAGACCCGGGTCTAACAAATGGATACCTAAAACAGAAACATATATTAATATTAGCATACAATAATTAACTCAATGTTTACCTATAAATTCATTATTCGGGCAAACAAAAATAACTCGTTACGGCTCAGATTGACCAGCAATCGCAAGAATGTTGAAATAGCTGTCGGGCTCCAGATTTCGCAAGAAGTACTCGATGACGCGCTATCAATTAAGCCCCGCCCTGAAAACTTGAAATGGCGCTCAGTTCTGATGATGTATCAAGCTAAACTTGATGAAATCAAATGCACGCTGTTGAAAAGCGGTAATGAGGATGAGGATATAAACCTTCTCAAGAAGATGGTATTGTCTGAATGTTTTAACAGAGACGAAGAAGATGCGGTAGAAAAACCTGCCGTCGGTGCATTTGTGACTCACTTCCAAAAATTCATTGACGGCAAGGAGAATATTGGCACTAAAGGCATCTATGAGCACACGTTGAACAGGATTAAGTTATTCGATCCGCTGGTGGGAGGCAAGTCTTTTGAGGAGATAGACCTTAAATGGCTTACCGATTTTGAGGCTTTCTGTGCTCAGACGGCATCGAAGAACGCCCGCAATATTCACCTACGTAACATCCGTGCTGTGTTCAACAACGCAATAGACTATGAGATTACAGCCGCATATCCATTCCGACGATTCAAAATTCGACCCGAGGTGACCCGAAAGCGGGCTTTGTCGGTTGAAGAGCTTCGAGATCTCTTCTCTCGCCCGGTAGAGCCGTATGCGGAGACGTATCGTGATATGTTCAAGCTAATATTCATGCTTGTGGGCATAAATACAGTAGACCTGCATGGCTTGAAATGTGTGCGAAAAGGCCGCGTAGAGTACAAACGAGCTAAAACCGGGAGGCTTTACTCAATCAAGGTCGAGCCGGAAGCAATGGAAATAATAAACAAATACCAAGGTGTCAATGGGCTTCTCTGCATTGCTGACCGATGGAGTGATCATCGAAATTTCCGACATCAACTTAACAAGGCGCTGCAAAGGATTGGTGAGGTCGAACGCAAGGGGCGTGGCGGCAAAAAGATGATCACACCGGCCTTTCCGGGGTTGTCGAGCTATTGGGCGCGCCACACATGGGCGACAATCGCCCGCAAAATCGGCGTTTCAAAAGATGATATTGCGCTGGCTCTTGGACATGCCGATGAGTCGCACGCCACGACCAATATATACATCGACGATGATTTGGAGCTGATAGACAAGGCTAACAGACGAGTGCTCGACTGGGTGCTCTACGGCAAGCGTTGATTCAGTAGTCCAGCCCTACAATCAGCGGCTCTTCGCAGACCCATTCGAGAGTTTCATCATCGAGCTTTTCAACGCCAAGCATATTGAGCACGCGGCCAAAAATGCAGTAATACAAGTCGTCGATTTTGTCTGCGCTATCGTACCTTCCTTTTGCAGTGAGGTAATCAACAAGGCGGTCGCGCTGGTCGCCTATTTCTGCGAGTGTCTTTATTCTGAACATGGCTTAAAAATTCATTAGGGATTACCAATATGGCTCACTCACATTGCCATGGTGAGCGGGTTTGCCTCGCTGAGCCATCGAGACACGGTTCCGCATTGTGGCTTGCATCCTTTCGGTGTGCCGTAGGGGTTGGGAGTGTCGGGGCCTGAGGGCATATTGTCGTCGTAGAGCTGTCCGAGTTCATCGACAATGCGCTGGAGCGTCCACCCTTCGGCGCGCTTGCGGAGTGCGAATTTGACGGCCATAGAGTTCTCGCGCCATGCTATTGCTTGGTCTATCTGGGCTTGCACTGCGGCGGAGTTGTCGCCTTTGACACCTGCGGCGCGCTCTTCCGCAGTTATCTTTCGTGCGCCAAGATGCGTGCATACTCTGCCAGATTTGCTGATGAACTGCTCGTGCTTCTGCAACTGTTTTTTGCGCTCCTCCAGGGCGCGTTTAGTGTTTATGCGCCCCATCATCGCCTGTCGCTCCCAAATGGCGAATACAATTGTGAGCACAGTGCGGTCGGTGGTGGGTAGATCACAGAAGCAAAGATTGCCTTCGCCTAATTCATCGAGGATGGCAAGTGCTTCCTGAACGTTTCGGAAGCGGTCTGTTTTGGCTATTACGAGCAGGTAGTTGTACTGCTTGCAGTATCTTATTGCCTTTTGTAGGTTGGGGCACTCGGCGAGTTTGGTACCGCTGTATACATCGGTAAACACCTTCTCGGGCACAGAGTGCATAAAATACTCTGCGATGGTCTGTTGTGCGTCGAGTCCGAGGTGGCTGTCGCCTTGCTGCTTAGTAGACACGCGACGCCATAATACATACTTTCTGTCGGTTGTCATAATCTTGTCGGGATAAAGTTAATAAATTCGATTGAGGCTGCCAATAGGGCCGGAGTTCATTCTGGCTTACCAATGTGAGTTATTTCTATGCTCACGGGCATTTGCAGGAGTTTGCAGAGCTTTTCTTTTACAATCTCGGCTTCCTCTTTGGTGTGGCATTGTTTTGCCGCTGTGGCGGTAGTTCCGCCTGCTGTTACTGTTACTTTGTACATAGTTTGTTTGTTTTTTAGTTGTTAGTTCCCGGCAGAGGTGCCGACCCTCACGCGCTCGCCGGAGGCCGGGAGGATGTTGTTATGCTGCTTTAGTTACCATCGGGCGTATGATGCTGAGTAACTTGTCAGTTTGCACAATATTAAGCTCATGCGGCTTAAATACGATATATAGCTCATGGGGCAGTAGGATGTCAATGATGAAGGCGACCAATTTACGCCGTGCATCGCCTCTAATTCCAGTCCAGTCTACCAGAGAATAACTGTTTTCATCGGTTATCCCTGCTTTGGCGGTCTCTGCTGTGCATAGCTTCATGTACCGTTCCCAATCGTCCTCAGATAGACAAAAAGAGCCGATTTCGTCGGTTACTCTATCCCCTGCCTTGATTCCCATTCTTGTATAGTCCTTAGCCGCAAAAAACTCATTTGCAGCTAATACCCGGTTGTGCGCTTCCTTACACTCTTGCTCTTGCATATCATAGCCCAATTTGGCTAAATCGTATGCCTTGAATAGCTCTTGCAGTTGTGCGAAGTTTGCTTTTACGTTGTCGGCAAATTCCGACAGCATTGTTTCTTCTGTTTCCATCTTCATTCTCTTTGTGCCGTGGGGCGGTTAATCATTCACTACCTTAAAAGTTGGTGCTCCGGCGTTGTGGTCGGGGCAAATAAACTCGATTTCGCCGTTAAAGTCCATTTCCTTAGCGATTGAAACGGCTTCGGCCTGTGTATTGGCTTCTATTTCGATAGTCTTTACCAATACTTGTGTTACCTGTACTTTGTATTTCTTCATCTTCTTTCGGTTTTAGCGCGTGGGTGTGGTGGATTAATGTTTGAGAGTTAACGCTTCTTCGATAGATGCGTATTTATTGGGGATTCTCGCGTTTTCGTTGAATCCGTTCAGGCAATAGAGTAGCGCGGCTTCCATTGTTGTAAATCGCCGTGATATGGATGCGTGTGTGCCTATTGGCGACGCTTGCACACAAATCCCGGTAAGAGCATATTTGAAGGGGGCATATATTTCCGGCTCTCGTTTAATCTTCATTTCCCAATCGAAAGTTAATTTGACAGCAAAGCTGTCGGATTCTCCGGGCTTCATCAAATGCTCCTCGCGCAAGAGGCGAAGTATTAGAGCGGCGTTTAATTCGTTCATTTTCGCGTTTGTTTTATTCGGTTGATACTTTTATTACCAGAGGGGAGAAAGGCGGAGCGAGAGTGTTTAACGGGGCTGTGCTTTCATTTTACGTTCCCGCCATCCTTCAATGCCTGACCGAGCCACGCAAAGAAACAGAGGATCATAATTATTACTGACATAGTTTTGCAGATTTTGAGGGGTTATTAAATAAGTTCATTCAGTTCGACCGGCACAATGAGAAAATTTTCTTCGCATCTGTCGGTTTGGTTTTTATCGCGGAGTTCGGCCTGTGCCATCTCGTCTAATGGCACTTCGGCGTAGCCGGAAGCCTCGACTGCTATTTTAATGGCCGCTTCTTTGTCGGTGCATACCGCCATGAGGCTGAGTGACATCGGGTGCAGCCATATATCGCCGGAGTATAAAAGAAATACATTCATATCTATTAGTGTTACTTATTCTTTTGGGTAGCTAGTAGGGGTGTTAATATCCGGCGTAACATTTGCGTGTTACCGGTGTGTAGTAGGCGCGATCGCTAACTTGATAGACGCAGTTAAAGCGGTCCATTATACGGTATCTGTAACGGCGTTCAATCTCCGAAATGCGGTTAAATCGTTCAACCGTCACGCCTATAATAAGGCGGTTGTATTGCGCGGATATATCCGCCATGCTCTTTTTTCGTTTTGCTTTCATTGTCTTTTGCTTTTGTAGGTTAATAGTTCCCGCCGTGCGAGTCGGACGCACGCAAAGCCACCGGGGCGGGATGTATGCCGTTAAATGATATTTGCGGCGTAATAATCGAAGTCGTAAACGATATATATAAATTCGTTGTGGGTTGTATCGTGCTTTAACTCTCTTGCACCATACCAGCCCGAACGCGGACCGTTATATTTGGGTGCTAAGTTACGCGCAAAAACGCCGTTTGCGTGTGGGTAAATTTCCGCGTCGATATACACAAGCGTGCAATTACCTTTTTTCATTTCGTCTACTGTTTGAGGGTGAATTACTTGCTATTCTCTTTTATGATCCCCGCCGTATTGAGTGCCACGGCGAACGCGGCGGGTAATACTACCAGACCATTAAGGCCGTAGATACATGCCACAACCAGAGCGGCAACGCCGAAAGCGGCGGTTACTACTTTGCGTCTCATGCGTTATCCACGTCGTATTGTGCACACTCGATGATATAAGCCACGTAGTCAGCTTTTACGGCCTCAATGTCGGCGGCGGTGGTGGTGCTTACGGCTGCTGAAAGTAAATTACTACCGGTAGTAATGTTTGCTGTTGTGCTCATGATTTAATAACTTTGTAGTGATTTATTAACTTTGTGCCCTGCTGAAGTCTGTGAAGATGCAATGCAGGGCTTTTTGCATCTTATAAAAAGGGTTGACAAATTGGCTGCCTTTGCCGCTAAGTATTAACGTAATATCTCCGAACTTTGCCGCGTCTTATTGTTATGCGCTTCGCTTAGGTGTCTTTGCCATTTTCTGCGGGATCTCGTCATTGGGGTGCGATACTCGTAACGATGTTAATTCATTCCGGGCAAAATCGCTGAAACATCCGGCCATCATATACCGTTGGTAGGGGCTTGCCAATTTGTCAATGTCCTTTGTTTTACAGTACAAAGATACGGCATATTTCGCTGTGCTGCAAGTGTTTAAGCGATTATTTTCGACTAAAGTGTTAATAAATACGCCGCTTTTTAACGTTTGGAGCTCCTTTTTACTCGAAATTGAGTTAAAGAGTGTGAAATTGAGTGGTAAAATGAGCGTGGAACATAGGTTTGTTAACACTTTAAATCGTTGATAATCAGTGCATTAACATGCAATTTTGTGTTTCGTGGAACAATTTTGCACCCCGCGGAACGCTTTCACGAGGTGGTAACGGACGTTTATAGAGCGTAAGGAGCAGGAGCACAACCTTATAGGTGGATATAATCCTGCAAAGGGGTGCCGGGGGTACGGAGCAGAGCCGCGAGCGTGCGTGGGGTGCGACTCAGAAAAATTTTTTACCAAATTTTCGACTAAAATTCACTTTTATGAAAGTTTAACATATTAGTGTACGAGTAGTGTAGATTGAGTGCAAGTTACGCGGGCGTCAATCACTTTGTAACATGGTTATTTTCTTGTATTTACCTTATTTAGTGTAGTAGTGATTAATTTTTTGTAAAATCTATATACGCACAGAAAAGTTGTAGAACAAATTCATATAGGGGAAAGAAAAAAGATATATAATATATGCTACATTCTACACTAAATAGACTGCTGATATACAAGTGTTTGAGTGAATTTAACTGTTGGTGGAACTGGATGTTTTTGCGTAGGCCGTCGAGTTTAGCAAACGTAATAATGAAGATTAGATATACTTGCATAAACCATTTTAAATGTATTACTTTGCAGAGTGAAATACAATCAAACAATTCTAAACGATAGTGTGAGCGACAGCTTGGCCCGCGGTCAATCAATGAAGCTCTTCATTACTGGTGACGAAAACACCCCAAATTTGCCACCTCAAAGCTTCGGTACGGCAATTTGTCGGCTCGACTGATAACTTTATCGTCCGAAGCGCGAAAGTGGCGAGGATGGGCTTAAATTAAAGAAACATGAAACTTAAACCAATCCCCTCGAACACCGTAGTCCACACCCCGACCGAGGCCGAAGCCCGCGAGCTGCTTGCCATCCTGCATGAGAACGGGTATCTGTGGAGCACAGGTGAAGACCTATCGGTTGCTTCCCACATCGCAGGCAAAGAAGCGATAGGAATTAACTTATATAACGAAGAGAAAGGAACAATAATTAGCTTTTTACATATCGAGACTGCTCAAAGAGAACATTTTCCCATCCTCACCCTCGCCGAGTTCAAGGAGCGGTACGTTGACTTTGATGATACTTTTACGGATGATTGTAAAAGTACTGCAAAAGTCGAAGAGAAGCCTCATCCGAAGTTCAAGGTGGGAGACAAGGTTAAAATAGTCAATGACTGCGGATGTAACTCCTACGGGCTTATTGGAATGGTCGAATTAGTAGAACCTCGACTAGTAGTGGTGGCTTGTAGTCGCGGCCGATTATACTGTGTTCCTAAGTGGCTCGAACCCTACACCGAACCCGAAACAACCCCAACCGAAGATATGGAAGCAGAAGAACATCGCAATTTATCGCAAGAAGTCGCAAATTGCGATAAATCGGAGGGCAAAGAGCTGAACCTCTGCGAGCTGCTTGCCGGGCATAAGACGGAATATTTTTATTCTCCTCTCTATGGTCGGATGAGCTACACCAGCGAAAGAGATAGACTGCTTTATTTTGAGAGTCTGCAAGGGGAAGTTATAACTCTTTTCCCCAATGGCCATTCTCAATTTACCGTTGAGGGATATTGTGGCATTTACCCCTCCCGCACCCTCTACGAGCAACACCCGCTCGACCCTTACACCGCGTGGATGAAGTGGAAGGAGGAGCAACAACTTCGCACCTTAAGGATAACTCTCACAGCTCCTGACCTTGAAAGAAATTATGCAGAAGTGGACTTCCGCACCCCCTCCGACCGCGACATGTGCATCGAAGAAATCAAAGCAATCATCGACAAATACAGCAAGAAATGATTATACAAACTACAAAATCCATGCTTCTCTCATCTGAAATACTTGAAATACTTGCAGGCGGAGAAGTTGTGAAGGACCTTGCCTCAACGGCTCAAAAGTGGGCAGAAGAACTCGCCAAGGACTCTTGTGAGTCGGCTTTCAAGATGCGCCGATATATCCCCGATGAGAATATAGAATTTACAGTAACCGTGTCAATAGGCACACCCGATGAGGAGGAAGAATTATGAAAACCACCCTTACCCCCGAGCAATCGAACCGCCTCATCGAGCTTGGCGTTGACCCGAGCAAGGCAAGCGAAGTAAAAGAGTTTGACGATGAATTGTCTCAATGGACTCATAGAGGTAGTTCCCTCTTCACCCTCTCCGACATTCTCTCGCTTTTGCCGAAAGAGATAGAGGTCTATTATGATGGAGAAGCCATCCCTTTCCACCTCGTTATTACTACAAACGGTAACGGCTGGGAAGTGAGTTATTGTGATAATGAAGCTCTAAAAATAGCTCCCGAACTCATCGACGCGCTCTTCGAGCTGCTTTGCTGGGTGCTCAAAAATCACCCCGAAGAAATCAAATAGCTATGAACGGAATAATCATCGACAGCAAGGTATATGAAGCCGTGCCGAGAGGAAGCCGTCACTGCTTCGACTGCGACCTCAGAGAGAAGTGTGAGGCATCCTACGGCTTCTGCATGGAGTTAGGAGTACCACGGCACATCTTCCGCTACTCCCAATCGTTAACCGACAAAATCAAAAAGTTAGACCGATGAAAAAGATAATGTTCAACGACCGCTACGGACTCACCGAAGCCGTGCTGTCCGGCAGAAAGACGCAGACAAGGAGGATTGTGCCACGGATTTTCTTCACCTATACACATGACTTTGATGGCGACAGACTTGTTTGCGAGGATGCTTGGGGTGATTGGCATGATATAAGAGAAACGCGCTTCGCTTACAGGGTTGGCGAAGTCGTAGCCGTGGCGCAAAGCTACAAGGATGCAGGTGTAAAGGATGTTCCCTCTCCAATAGAATGTATTTTCTATGAGGCTCATCACCTGAAAGGTTGGAGTAATAAGATGCTTGTCCGTGCCGACCTCATGCCTCATCAAATCCGCATAACCAACGTGCGGGTGGAGCGGTTGCAGGACATATCCGATGAGGACTGCATCAGAGAGGGCATCGTTGAGGCTTGCGTGAACAACAACTGGGGTAATTGTGCATCTCATTGGGAATACAATGTGCCCTATGAAGATGATTTAGGACGAGCAAAGTTACTTAGAGGCTTGACACCACAAGAGACCTACGCCGCCCTGATTGACCGCATCTCCGGCAATGGAACGTGGGATTCCAACCCCTATGTGTTCGTCTACGATTTTGAACTGATTAAATGTGGAAATATATGATATAAAAAAAGGAGCGGGTAGGACGCTCCAAAGGCGGAATATCTTATCGTTTACACTTCCACCCAAAAGCAAAATACTTTGGATGATTTCGGATAGATGATTTGACCATCTTTACGAATATAACGAGCGAAAACGAGTTTGAACTCCTTGCCATTTTCCACTTTAGAAGTACGCATTACACAACACCTCCTTTCTTTTTTGGCTTTCGCCTTAAGAAGTCGCCGTAGGATTGGCAACAAAAAAACCCCGGCATCCTACCTCCGGGGTTAAGTCCTTAAAATTTAGGGACGGGCAAGGAGGGCATTGCGGAGATGTTGTGCAAGCGTCCTCAAAAGTGGTTTGCAAAAATAACAATCAAATGCTACATAAAACAAAAATATTAACAATAAACAACATTTTTAACATTCACAGATGAAAGAAGACTGACAATGGCCGATAGTAGAGCGTGGATAAAAAGAGTCCGCAAGGGCATGTTACTGCGGTTTTCTGATGGCGCTACCGAGATTGTCGTAATGGCTGGATGCTTCGGAAAGTCAGACCGCCATCCCGAAAAGAAAGGCCGCTACTTCATCGCAACTAC
>JAMPHP010000001.1:1464188-1582802 GCA_023663365.1 Muribaculaceae bacterium
CAACGCCTATTTCACTTACACCGACAAAGGACAGCCGGCGACAATACGAAACTACCGTGGACTGACACGCGGAGCAATGTTCAACGAAAACAATGTCTACGCAGCCTCCGGGCAGCGTCTTTCTTCAATCCGTACTATCCGCCAAGGAAACAACAGGCTAATAGCAGCCAACCGCCGCTACATCGGCCCCTTCACCTTCAATGCCGACAGCCTCGAGCGAGTCGACTTCCCGGGCGGCTACTTCGACGGAGCAGGCAAAGCACACTTCATGCTCACCGACTGGCAGGGCAACGTCAACATGGTAGTCGATGCCGAGAGGCGACTCGAGCAGCACGTCACCTACTACCCCTACGGCGAGCCGCACCGCGAGCCCGCAGGCCAGCGTCACCTCTTCGCAGCCAAAGAGCGCGACGACTTCATCACCTCAGCCTACGACTTCGGCCCCCGCCGCCTCTTCTCCCCCATCTGCCTATGGGGCGCGCCCGACCGCCGAGCTTCAGACTATGCACATCAGTCGCCGTATGTATTCTGTGGAGCCAATCCTATCGCACACAAGGAAGTCGACGGTAATTGGTATATACGAGTATCAACGAGTCCTGACCGAGGTGCACATCCGTATGGTGTCCTGACTTTGTATTCTCATGATGATGTGCCGCTGTATAAAACTGTGGTAAAAGCTAGGGGAATAGGACGAATACGGAATAAACAGGACAATGACACACCTGAAGGAGTGTCAAAAATCATTGGTTGGCAACCTCGAGATGATAAAGATAAATATGGTGTCAACGACATCTTAGCGCTATATTATTTGCCCAATCAAGAAGAAGGAGGAAATAGAAATAATATGCATTTACATGGTGGTCGAGCTGAAAAACGTGAAAAATATAATGAATTGTGGGGCACACAAGGTTGCCTTCGCATACATGATGATGACATTGCTGAGATTAAGATTATAACAGATTACATTGAGTCGATAAATCCTGCAGAAGCCGCCGAAACTGTACATGTTTATGACGATTTGGAAGATCCCGTAACTTATCAAATGAGAGAATTAGTAAAAAACTCATTCTTTTACTCGTTAAAAGAAATAGAAATTTTTAACAAATCACTTAAATGACAATCCGATATTATCTAATTACTTTTTTAGCCATCATCTTGATGTCTTGTATCCATAATACAAATGGAAATAATATATCGGGAGATTCGGTTGCCTCTGAACAATGCGAACAAGGCCGCACTCTGTATCCAAGAAATAATGACGTCACTTCCGTCGAACCGATAGTCAATACACAACAATTGAATGTTGACTCACTGGTACAGATTCTTTATCATGAATTTGGGTTTGCCAATTGTGATAGTCTTGGCTATGGGACCTTAGTCAACCTCGGTCGTGAGAAACTATTGCCTCTACAAATATTGGAAGCCAATGGAGTGGTGTTCGACGGACTCTCTTCGGCACTTCATCAACTTAAGGGTAAACCATTCAACAAAAGTTCATTCGCTCTTTTGTCCGCATTTATGTTATACGGAATTGATGAAAGTGTGGCAGAAGAAGCTCCCTCAATTCTATTTGAATTTGCAAAGAACAGTCCTGAAATGTTCCAAGAAATAAGACCATGGCTTAAAGAATTACCAAAAGAAAAATCATATGAACTTGTTGATAAAATGGCTTACTATCTTGTAATCGAAGTTGGTAGTAATGATTTAATTGAACCATTATTGACAGAGAATGGCGGAATTAAAATTGATTATAATGGTATTTACAAGTACATAGCAACAAAGTGGCCATTATTTATTCATTTGATAAACGACATTGGTATTAATTTTGAGCCGCATGATGATTGTATACAAATTGAAACGGCAGAATTTATGTTCTGATTTCTTCTATTATGCTATGCGATGAGTTAAAAATACTTGCGATTTTACCCACCACAGTGGAGCGCTACGGAGTTGTCGACAGCGACGGAAGCGCCGAGACATTCGGCCTCCTCGACCGCCTCTCACTCAACTACGACGGCGGTGCCACCCTCGCCTCGGTGAGCTCCGATGCCGACGCCGTGGAGGGCTCCGACTTTTATGGCCGCACTGGCTGGGCATCGAGCCTCTACGACGGCGTGCGGACATACGAATTCAACCAAGCCGGACTAATCACACACGACCCGGCTGACAACGCCTATTTCACTTACACCGACAAAGGACAGCCGGCGACAATACGAAACTACAAAGGGCTGACACGTGGAGCAATGTTCAACGAAAGCAACGTCTATGCCGCTTCCGGACAGCGTCTTTCTTCAATCCGGACTATACGCCAAGGAAACAACCGGCTAATAGCAGCCAACCGCCGCTACATCGGCCCCTTCACCTTCAACGCCGACACTATTGAGCGAGTTGACTTCCCCGGTGGCTACTTCGACGGAGCAGGCAAAGCACACTTCATGCTCACCGACTGGCAGGGCAACGTCAACATGGTAGTCGATGCCGAAGGGCAGCTCGAGCAGCACGTCACCTACTATCCCTATGGCGAGCCGCAACGTGAGCCCGCGGGCCAGCGCCACCTCTTCGCCGTCAAAGAGCGGGGAGATTTCATCACCTCCGCCTACGACTTCGGCCCCCGCCGCCTCTTCTCCCCCATCTGCCTGTGGGGCGCGCCCGACCTATTGGCATCTGAAACACCATGGCTTTCTCCATATACCTATTGCTCAGGGAACCCTATTCGGTTTACAGACCCGACAGGAATGAGAATTCTTGCAGGTGACCCACACGGTCAATACTTTTGGGAGCAACGTAATGACAAATGGGATTTCTACGACGTAGATGGTAATACTTATACTGGCAATTATGAACTTTTAATTAAGTTGAGATCTTCTTTGAATGATATTATGAGTGGAGGAAGTATTGGCTATAATTTAGTTTCTACAATTGCTCATGATGACAGAATAATCATCATCAATCCAAACCCCAAACAAGCAAGTGGCACAGATCCCAATGGTAATATCAATTGGAACGTGAACGGTGCTAAAATCCCTACAACCAATGGTGAACAAGTAAACCCAATTATAGATTTGGGACACGAAATGGCTCATGTCATATTTAATTGGAGTGGAATTGAGCGGTTTGAATGGTTTACTTTTACGGATAAATCCCGTGGTTTTTCTCAGATTATATGGAATTGTGATATATTTGCCACTCATATTGAGAATAAGCTGAGAGCTGAAAACAATCTTCCTCTTCGGAAAAGATACCACGCAGATTATCCGGCAAGTACACTTATAGATAAATTCGGAAGAAGCTTATTTTACAATATTAATGAAGAAACTAATTTCAAACGTTTAAACAAGAATGAAAAAGCATACAAATACTAAGATTTTAGCACTACTCACCATAATATGTTTCTGTATATCTGCATGTGAGGTTAATCGTTTCAGAATTACCGACCCCATAAAATTTAAATTGGTAACTGATACTTTTTACATGGCGAGATATGTCGACGGTTGCCACTTCAGCTCTTTTGACACAATCGTTTCCAAGCCTCAAGTCAATGCTAATTCTGAAAAGAAATTTATTAAGGAATTAAAAAAAATTTGTCCGGCAATTTCATTGGAAACTGATACGGTCATAGTTATGAGTACATTTTATATGAAAGACCTTACAATCGAGACTTATATAAAATGTAATAAAGAGACAATCGTTAGATTTGACACATCCACAGGAAAAACAGATTCTATATTCTCGATTGATTCACTTTTAATCTCTGATGATCCTGTCACGATTATGGAAGGGCGCTTCCTGCAGTCAGTTTTCGATTATGACATAGCTAATTTTAAAGGAATGATTCAAGAATATCCAATATTCTATTCCGAAACAGACTACTACACAATTTTTATTTTTATGGTTGTCGAAAATGGGCTTATTGTAAAAAAAGAGCAATATAGGGCCATTATTCCGACGTGGGCACTGAAGTTATTTTTTCCTAATATGTACGCACCCAAGGACTCGGTAATGCAGATGCTCCTTACGACTTCTGCTCCACTGATAACTACCACTTCACTGCGATAATAGCGCTCCACCGCCTCTTCCCAACCATCTATCTGTGGAGCGCGCCCTACCGAAATGTGGGCCAATCCCCAAGTTCCGATTCATTTGTTATTGCTACGGCAGAAGAATAGAATCCTACAAATATTAAAAATGATGTTCATAAAATCTAAATCAGTAATTCTGTCAGTGATATTAGCTTTAGTCTGCTGCGCATCTTTTGCAAAAATTAAAGCTCCCGTATCCTTTGGAGAATTTGCAGATACAACACTTATAGCAAGATATAACGACCTGCAGTTCTCAGGCTTCGACACATGCATCAATAACTCCACGGGAAAAATCAATCAAAAGAAAACACTTCGCATTTTGAGAGAATTTCTTTCAAAAATAAAGAGTCAGGACACTATCGTTGTATTAACTAAATACTATTTCAATCCGGCTCAAACATGTACTTTTATAGTACAAAATCAAAGTGATACGATACGCCTGATGAGAAATTATTCAGGAGATAGCACGTCACATTTTTCCACTGATTCTCTATCGAAAAAAGAAACATACTACCACCGGGCTGAGGCCGAGTTCTACAATTCTATTTTTTCTCACGAAATGAATAGTTTAACCAAATTATTGTCGGAATATGCAATTTTCATGGAGAATGAAAGTCCTTCAACCATTGATTATATATACATTAAAGACAATAAAATCACCACTATCAAAGAAGTAAAAATCATAGAGCCTACTTGGTCGAGCAGAATTACTCTTCTCGATAGTCTTGGTATATATCGGCCTTAACTTTACTGCGAGGATAGAGGCCTGTCAACGCTTGGCTCTGATGATGCCGTGGATGTCGGTGATTACGTAGTCGAGGGGGATGTCGTGCTCCTCGGTGTCGATACCTTCTTCGATGAGTTGGAAGCCGTAGCCTACGCCTACGGTGAGTGCTTTCGCGCGGCTTAGGAGGCGGTCGTAGTAGCCTTTACCGCGGCCTACTCGGGCACCGCTGCGGTCGAATGCCACCGCGGGCACTACGATGAGGTCGATGTCGGCCACGTCGGTGGTGTCGTTGCCGTCGGGCTCTTCGATGCGGAAAGCTCCGAGGTGTGTGCGTGTGCGCTCGTAGGGCAGTATGTCGAGGTCGAGGCCGTTGACGCGCGGCAGATAGAATGTCTTGCATCCTTCCCAGTGGTCGATGAAGTCGTCGGTCGGCAGCTCGTCGGGCAGCGAAGCGTAGACGAGCACTCGCCTGGCCATGGTGAAAGCAGCCATCGAGGTGAGGGCTGCAAATACTGCCGATGCTGCGCTGCGGCGCTCGTCGGTGCTCAGCAGGGCTTTCTGTGCGCGCACTCGGGCGCGGATGCGGTCTTTATCCATGAGGAGATCAGTGCTTTTGTGTTGTGAGGTCTATGCCGCCCTGAATACGCCGGAGGGCTTCGAGTACCACGGGGTCGGTCTCGTTGATGACCTCGAAATATCCGTCGGTTCCCACGATATCGCGCGCAATCAAGGCTTTCAACTGATTAACAATCAGCGGTGCCGAAATGTTGATGTAGTACCATCGGGGAGCTATACCGCCCTTGCTGTGCGCATAGTTGACGAAGGACTGGAGGAGCACTTGGTCGGAGGGGAGCATCGACAGCAGCTCGGCAGTGTCGGCGCACTCGCCCAGGCGCGGTCGGTTGAGGTCGGCATACTCGTAGGCGAAATTGCGGAGCAGGCCTGCATTTGCCACTTTGATGTAGTAGGATGTGACGCCCGATGTGTCGGAGGGCACAAATACGTCGGGCACTATACCTCCGCCGCCAAACACTGTGCGGCCGGCAACGGTGTGGAATATAAGAGTGGAGTCGACGCGGAGGCTGTCGGCACTGAAGATTTCGCCACGGTCGTAGCGGTCGATGATTTCGCTCTGGTACTCATTGTTGTGCCCAGGCTTGTATGCCTTCTGTATGCAGCGGCCCGAAGGTGTGTAGTAGCGCTGCACGGTGAGGCGGAACTCGCTGGAGTCGGGTAGCTCGAAGGGGCGCTGCACGAGGCCTTTGCCGAATGTGCGGCGGCCGAGGATGAGGCCGCGGTCGTTGTCCTGCACGGCTCCGGCAAATATCTCGCTTGAGCTTGCCGTGAACTCATCGACGAGAATCACGAGCGGTTCGCTGCCGAAGGCTCCGCTGCCGTCGCTCCATATCACGCTGTGGTCGGCCACGGTGCGCCCTTTGGTGGATACTATCACTTGCTGCGGGCCGAAGAACTCGTTTGCGAGGAGCACGGCGGGGTTCATGTAGCCGCCGACGTTGCCACGGAGGTCGATGATAAACGAGCGTGCACCGTCGTAGCGGAGCTGAGCCAGGGCGGTGAGTGCTTCGGGGTAGGTGTTGTCGGAGAACTTCGATATGCGGATATACCCCACACTGTCGGCCATGAGGTAGGCGGCATCAATGGGAGTGACGGGCACCTGGGCGCGTGTGAGATTGAAGTGCAGCAGACCGGGCGTGCCCGTGCGCTTCACGTCCACACTCACGTCGGTGCCCTCGGGCCCGCGGAGCATACCGAACACGGCATCGGTCGAAATACCCGTGCCTGCTATGTTGACGCTGTCGACGGCCAGAATACGGTCGCCGGCCTGCATACCGGCACCCTCGGCAGCACCGCCCGAGATCACCTCCACCACGTAGAGCGTGTCGTTCATCATCTGGAACTGTATGCCCACGCCGAAGAATGAGCCTTCAAGGTCGCGGTTTGCCATCTGGCGGTCGGCGGCAGGGATGTAGGCCGAGTGAGGGTCGAGGTTGGATAGCAACTCGGGGATTGCGAACTCCACGAGGCTGTCGAAGTCGACGGGGTCGACGTAGTTCTGCGAGATGATGTCGAAAATGAGGTCTAATTTCTGCCGGGCGGCGGCATTGCGGTCGTTCAGGGCAAAGGAAAATCCGAGCCAGATGCCGCCTATAAGACAGATTACGGCCACCACGGGCAGCCATAGCATGTATCGTCGGTTGGAAGACATTGTAGAGGTAGATTATATGCTTTCGGAAATGTCGCTCAGGTGCACACACTCCACGCCGGCGCGCCGGAGCAGGTCGATGCCGTCGCTGAGGCGGTATAGGTCGTTGAATACCACTCGCTTGATGCCGGCCTGAATAATGAGCTTCGAGCACTCGAGGCATGGCGAGGCGGTGATGTAGAGAGTCGAGCCTTCGGAGGAGTTGTTGCTCCGTGCCACCTTGGTGATGGCATTGGCTTCGGCATGGAGCACGTAGGGCTTGGTGGTGCCCTCGGGGGTCTCGCACACGTTCTCAAACCCGGCGGGGGTGCCGTTGAAGCCGTCGGAGATAATCATTTTATCCTTCACAAGGATAGCTCCCACTTTGCGACGCTCGCAGTAGGAGTTTTCGGCCCAGATGGCTGCCATGCGCAGATAGCGCTTGTCGAGGATTTCCTGTTTGTCGGTGTTGTTCATATCCGCGCAAAGATAAGAAATTTCATCGAGATATGCAAAACGATAAAAATCAGCGCGACGCACGGCGCCGGCGTGTGGGCTTACCATCCGGCTTGACTTCCGGCTTGCCCTCTTGCTTGAGCTCCTGCTCCACCACTTTCACCATCTGCTCACGTGTGAGGCGCGGATCCTCGAAAGCGCGGTCGAGCAGGCGCGATTGCCATGCCTCCACGGCTTTGGGGTCGGAGGTGCGAAGAAGGCGTGCTATGCGCGACGGCTTGACGGGGAGGTGGTAGCCGTACATCGGCCTGCCGTCGCGCTTGCGGAGCTCCGCGGCCCGCTTGCGGATAGCTTTCACCTGGCCCGGCATACAGTGCTCCGGTGCGTAGGCGCGGTTGTCGCCGTCGATGAGGGCGAGCAGAGCCTCGAAGCGCTGCTGCGTGGTGCACTTGTACTCAAGGCGGCGCAGGTCGGCATCGCGCATCTTCTCGGCACGCGGGCCCCACGACTTTGCCGCTTCATGGTTCACGCAGAGGAAAATGACACGGTCGACGAAAGGTTTGCGGCAACGGAAGCGGCTGAGCACCGCGGCCACGATACCCCGGCAGCGGCGGTCGTGACGCGGGAAGTGGACTTCGCCGTCGGCACCCACCTCGCGGCTCACCGTCTTGCCGATGTCGTGCAGGAGTGCGGCCATGCGCACGCAGGGGTCGGGCGGCACCTTGGCTATTGTTGCCAGGGTGTGCTCCCACACCGAGCCGGCATGAAAGCGGCTCTGCCCCATCTCGAACGTATCGCACAGCTCGGGCACGAGATATGGCATGGCACCCACGCGGCGGAGCAGGTCGAGAGCCATGTCGGGCCACGGGCAGGTGATGATTTTCTCGAACTCACCGTAGAGCCTCTCTGGCGATATGATCTGCAGCCTGTCGACGTGGCGCGTCATGGCCTCGAGGGCTGCCGGGTCGATTTCCCAGCCGTAGCGCGCAGCAAAGCGGATGGCGCGGAGTATGCGCACGGGGTCGTCGTCGAAGGTCATGTCGGGCTCCATCGGGGTGCGTATCAGATGCGCCTCAATGTCGGCCAACCCGCGCCCCGAGAGGTCGAGCACTTCGCCGGTGCTCACGCTCTGATACAGCGAGTTGATGGTAAGGTCGCGGCGCAGGCAGTCGTCTTCTATCGAGCCGAATGCCGTGGCGGGGTTTCGCGAGTTTCGGTCGGTGTATTTCTCGCTGCGCGTCTGCACGAGCTCGAGCTCAATCTGCGGAAACTCCTTGAGACGGAGCTTTGCGGTGCCGTACTTCCGGAAGTAGATCGGTTCGCCCTTGGTGAGCCCCTTGTCGTGCAGCCATTCGGCAAAAGCCACGCCGCCGTCGGGGAGCGACACGGCCAGGTCGATGTCGTGGATTTTCTCGCCGAGCACCATGTCGCGGCAGCAACCGCCCACAGTATACACCATGCCTTCCCACGGCGTAGCTTCAATCAGCTTGCGCAGGAAGGCACATATCTGCTTATAGCGCTCGAGTGTCATTCTTTGTTGCCGGAGGTCTCCACTGTCAGCTCTGAGCCTCCTTTGATAAGGTGAGTCACAATCTTGCCTTTCTCTGAGTCGTAGTCCACGATAATCTCGTCGCCGGCCTCCACGCGCTGCGCAAGAAGCATCTCGGCGAGCTCATCCTCGAGGTACTTCTGGATGGCACGCTTGAGCGGACGTGCACCGAACTGCACGTCGCAGCCCTTGTCGGCGATGAAATTCTTGGCATCGTCGCTGATGGTGATGGTGTAGCCCAGGGCTCCGAGGCGCTTGTAGAAGCCTGCGAGCTCGATGTCGATGATTTTGAAGATGGAGTCGCGGTCGAGGGTGTCGAAAATCACGATGTCGTCCACGCGGTTGAGGAACTCGGGCGAGAAGGCCTTGTTGAGAGCCTTCGAGAGCACGCTGTGCGAATACTCGCGGTCGACTTCGCGTGTGGCAAAACCCACGCCCGACCCGAAGTCCTTAAGCTGGCGCGTACCCACGTTCGAGGTCATGATTATGATAGTGTTCTTGAAGTCGATGCGGCGCCCGAGGCTGTCGGTGAGCCGACCTTCGTCCATCACCTGCAGCAGAAGGTTGAACACATCGGGGTGCGCCTTTTCGATTTCGTCGAGGAGCACCACCGAGTAGGGGTGGCGCCGCACCCGCTCGGTGAGCTGGCCGCCTTCCTCGTAGCCCACATATCCGGGAGGGGCACCGATGAGGCGCGACACGCTGAACTTCTCCATATATTCGCTCATGTCGATGCGGATGAGAGTGTCGGAGCTGTCGAAGAGGTATTCGGCGAGCTTCTTGGCAAGGTGTGTCTTGCCCACACCCGTCGGGCCGAGGAACATAAATGTGCCTATGGGCTTGTTGGGGTCTTTGAGGCCGAGGCGGTTGCGCTGGATAGCTTTAACTATTTTCTCAATTGCAGCATCCTGCCCCACGATGGCACGCCGCAGCGTTGGAGCCATCTCGAGCAGGCGGATACCCTCGGCCTGCGCTATGCGCTGCACGGGCACGCCTGTCATCATGGCCACCACTTCGGCCACCTTGTCGGCATCTACCTCCACGCGGTTTGCCTCGAGCTCCTTCTCCCATTCCTTTCGGGCGGTGTCGAGCTCGGTGCCGAGGCGTGCGGCTTCGTCGCGCAGGCGTGTGGCCTCGGCGAAGTCGTGGCGCTGAGCTGCGGCCACCTTCTCGGCGGTGGTGTCGGCGAGCTTGGTCTCAAGCTCCTCGATGGCCGCAGGCACGCTGATGTTGGTGACACGCACACGTGATCCGGCTTCATCGAGGGCATCGATGGCCTTGTCGGGGAAGTTGCGGTCGGTGATGTAGCGGTCGGTGAGTTTCACGCAGGCCTCGAGAGCTTCGGGAGTGTATGTCACGCCGTGGTGCGCCTCGTAGCGGGGCTTGATATTGTTGAGTATGACGAGGGTTTCCTCAGCGGAGGTGGGCTCCACCATCACTTTCTGGAAGCGACGCTCGAGGGCGCCGTCCTTCTCTATATTCACACGGTACTCATCGAGAGTGGTGGCACCGATGCACTGGATTTCGCCACGTGCGAGGGCCGGCTTGAGCATGTTGGCGGCATCCATGGAGCCCTGGGCATTGCCCGCGCCCACGATAGTGTGTATTTCGTCGATGAAAAGAATTACATCGGTGTTCTTGGAGAGCTCGTTGAGGATAGCCTTGATGCGCTCCTCGAACTCTCCACGGTACTTCGTGCCGGCCACTATCGAGGCCATGTCGAGCGACACCACACGCTTGTCGAAAAGCGTGCGCGACACCTTGCGCTGGATGATGCGCAGGGCAAGCCCCTCCACTATCGCCGATTTACCCACACCGGGCTCGCCGATGAGCACGGGGTTGTTCTTCTTTCGGCGGCTGAGGATTTGCGCCAGGCGCTCAATCTCCGTCTCACGCCCTACCACGGGGTCGAGACGGCCCTCGCGTGCAGCGCGCGTCATGTCGTTGCCGAATTTATCAAGCATGGGAGTATCGGCCGTGCGCGAGCCCGTGCGGCGGAACTTACGGTCGGCCGAAGCCTTCGAGGCATCGTCGCCGCCATCGGCTGCCGGCGTGCTTCCCGAAGCGGAGTCGGCAGGAGCTTCGTCGGCCACGGCGGCGTTGCCTTCGGGCTGCAGTTCGTCTCGGAGGCGGCGCAGCAGCGATTCGTAGTCGATGCCGGCACTTATATAGGGGGCCGCCACAGCCATAGCCCGCACTTCCTTATTATGGAATAGCGACAGGAGCAGATGCTCCACATCCACGAGGTCGGCCTTGAGGTAGCGTGCCTCTATGATTGCGAGCTTTATGATGAGGGTGAGGATGCGGTTGTAGTAGTCGGCGTTGCGCCCCTCGGTGACCGAAGGCTCGTAGAGCGACATATCGAGGTCCGTTCGCAGATCCGAGAGTTTGTCGGCACCGACAAGCCTCTCCATAAGCTCGGCCGAGCGCGTGCCGGGCTGCGAGAGCTCCAGCAGCAGGTGCGCGGGCATGATGAAGGGGTTGTTGTGATGCGTGCACTGAGTGCGCAGGCGGTCAATCATAGCCTGTGCATCGGGTGTATATTTCCGGTTGTTTTCCATATTCTACTTAGCAAAATGCGCACTCTGCCTGCGATGGCTTTGCGTGCGCTGTGATGAATAAACGCAATAATCGTGCCAAAATTGCATCTGGCGCCGGCATCCGCGTTCTTTTTGAGTCGGCTTCACTCAGAAGGTTAAAATTATAATAATTTAAGAGGCGCTATTGTTCGACCGTGAAGGGCTATTTCAAAAATTTTTCGTACCTTTGTATGAATTTTGCGCACGCTTGGCGGCGGCTTTGTCGAAAGACAGCCGCACCGGCATTTCAAGCGCTTAACATACACTTGATTACAGCATGATTGAAGAAGATCGCATCTTTAAGATCAATATCGAAAACGAAATGAAGACGGCCTACATCGACTATTCAATGTCGGTGATAGTGTCGCGTGCCCTCCCCGATGTCCGCGACGGCATGAAGCCTGTGCACAGGCGCGTGCTCTACGGCATGAACGAGATGGGCAACAACAGTAATAAACCTCACAAGAAGAGTGCCAACTGCGTAGGTGAAGTCATGGGTAAGTACCACCCACACGGCGACTCCTCGATCTACGGCACCGTGTGCCGACTTGCACAGTGGTGGTCACTCAGGCACACGCTGGTCGACGGACACGGCAACTTCGGCTCCATCGACGGCGACTCGCCCGCAGCTATGCGTTATACCGAGGTTCGACTCGACCCACTCGGCGAAGAAATGCTCCGCGACATCGACGCCGACACCGTGGACTTCCAGCCCAACTACGACAACTCCCGCAAAGAGCCCGTAGTGCTGCCCACACGCTTCCCCAACCTGCTTGTCAACGGTGCTTCGGGCATTGCAGTGGGTATGGCCACCAACATGCCCCCTCACAACCTCATCGAAAGCATCGACGCCTGCATAGCACTGCTCGACAACCCCGAGCTCACCGTGCAGGACCTCTCAAAGATTGTCCTTGCCCCCGACTTCCCCACCGGCGGCATAATCTACGGCTACGAAGGTGTGCGAGAGGCTTACGAGACAGGCCGAGGGCGCATCCTCATCCGCGCAAAGGCCGAAATCGAGCAGAAGCACGACCACGAGCTCATCGTCGTCACCGAGATCCCCTACGGCGTGAACCGCGCCGAGCTCATCAAGGACATCGCGCAGCTCGTTGTCGACAAGAAAATCGACGGCATCTCAAATATCAACGACGAGAGCGACCGCGACGGCATGCGCATCGTGGTCACCCTCAAGTCGGATGCCAACGCCAACGTGGTGCTCAACAAGCTCTATAAGCTCACGGCGATGCAGTCGTCGTTCAGCGTCAACAATGTGGCACTCGTCAACGGACGCCCGCGCACGCTCAACCTCAAGGAACTCCTTCAGGCCTTCAACGACCACCGCCGCGAAGTGGTGACACGCCGCACCGAGTTCGAGCTCCGCAAGGCACGCGAGAGAGCCCACATCCTCGAGGGCCTCATGATAGCCGTGCAGAACATCGACGAAGTCATCGCCATAATCCGCTCCTCAAAGACCACCGAGGAAGCCCGCCGCCGCCTCTCCGAGCGCTTCGGACTCAGCGACGCACAGACTCAGGCGATCGTCGACATGCGCCTGCGAGCCCTCACAAACCTCGCTGTAGAAGAGCTCCAGAAAGACATCGACGACATTCACACCCGCATCAAAGAGCTCGAGCTCATCCTCAGCGACGAGAACGTGCTCCGCGAGCTCATCAAGAGTGAGCTCCGCGAAGTGAGCGAGAAATACGGCGACGCCCGCCGCACTCAGATCAACTACGCCGCCGGCGAATTCAATGCCGAAGACTTCTATGCCGACGACGAAATGATCATCACTATCTCGCACCTCGGCTACATCAAGCGCACTCCCCTTGCCGAATTCCGCGCACAGAACCGCGGCGGCGTGGGTGCACGCGGCTCAGTGACACGCGACAAAGACTTCATCGAGCACATCTACACCGCTTCGATGCACAACACCATGCTCTTCTTCACCGACCGTGGCCTCGTGTACAAGATGCGCGTCTACGAGCTCCCCGAAGGCACCAAGCAGACCAAGGGCCGCGCACTCCAGAACCTTCTCAACATTGAGCAGGGCGACAGCGTGAACGCATTTATCCGCTGCAAGAACCTCGACGACCCCGAGTACACTTCCTCGCACTACCTCGTGTTTGCCACACGCAACGGCCTCATCAAGAAGACCGTGCTCAGCGAATATGCCCGCGTGATGGCAAAGGGTAAGAAAGCCATCCTCATCCGCGAAGGCGACTCGCTGGTAGGCGTCGAGCTCACCGACGGCAACAGCGAAATCCTCATGGCAAACCGCCACGGCCGCGCAATCCGCTTCCACGAAGGCGAGCTCCGTGCCATGGGCCGCGTAAGCTCCGGCGTGCGTGGTATGCGCATCGACGAAGACACCGACGACGCCGTGGTCGGCCTCGTGGTAATGCCCGAAAACACCGAGAACTCCGTGCTTGTTCTATCTCAGAAGGGCTTCGGCAAGCGCTCGCAGCTCGACGGATACCGACTCACACGCCGCGGTGCACGAGGCGTGAAGACCATGAACATCACCGACAAGACCGGCGAGCTGGTGGCCTTCAAGAGCGTGAACGATGACAACGACCTGGTAATCATCAATAAATCGGGCGTGCTGATCCGCGTTCACGTGGCCGACATCCGCGTGATGGGCCGTGCCACACAGGGCGTGCGCATCATCAACCTCGAGAAGCGCGGCGACACTATTGCCTCCGTATGCTGTGTCGATGCCGACCCCGAAGAAGAAGTAATCGAAATCGCCCCCGATGCCGAAGAACTCCCCGAGCTCGGCGCCGAGGCTGAAATCGACGACGATGCCGATGCCGACGACGAAATCGTCGACGAAGCCGAAAATAACGACGAAAATTAATTCACCAAACTACTAATACTGATATGAAGAAGTTTTCTTTATTGGTTCTCGCACTCGCCACTGCTTTCGCAGCATCGGCTCAGACCGAAGTGGTGAAAGAAGCCGAGCGCGCCATGAAAGGTGGCAAAGATGCCGCCGATGTGGTAAAAATCATCACCCCGGCATTCTCCGACCCCTCTACCGCGCAGCTCGCACAGACATGGTATATCCCCGGTGCGGCAGCCTACAAGCAGTACGACCACCTGCTTGGCCTCAAGGCATTCAACAAGCTCCCCGAAAACGGTGAGAAGACCATGGGTCACCTCCTTATCGACGGCTACAACTACTTCGTGAAGGCGCTGCCTCTCGACTCTGTACCCAACGAAAAAGGCAAAATCAAGACCAAATACTCCAAGGACATTGTAAGCACCATCTCCGGCCACTTCGCCGACTACAGCAGCGCCGGTGCCGACCTCTACAATGCCAAGGACTACGACGGCGCATATCAGGTGTGGAACATCTTCTGCTCCATCCCCGAAATACCCGCCGTGCGCGAAGCTCTCCGCAAAGGCGGCAACCTCCCTGCCGACACCATCTTCGGTGAAATCGCCTTCAACCAGGCCCTCGCTGCCTGGCAGGCCGAGAAGCTCGACAACGCCCTGGCTGCATTTATCCAGGCAAAGAACTTCGGCTACACCAAGAAGCCCCTCTTCGACTACGCCATCTCCGTAGCTTCGCAGCTGAAGAAGGACGATGTAGTGCTTCAGCTCTCCGAAGAGGCCCTTCCCCTCTATGGCAAGGAAGATCCCCTCTACATGGGCCAGGTGGTGAACTACTACCTCGTGAACAAGCAGCTCGACAAGGCTTTCGCCGTAATCAACAAAGCCATCGAGATGGAGCCCGAGAAAGCTCAGTACTACGTGATCCAGGGTGTGCTCTACGAGAACTCCGACAACAACCCCGACGGCAAGAAGCTCGCCAAAGCAGCTTATCAGAAAGCTATGAGCCTCGATGCCAAGAACGACCAGGCTGTCTACAACTACGGCCGTCTGCTCTGCGAGGAAGCATACGCCCTCGGCGATGCCGCCCCCACAAAGCAGGATGAGTACACCGAGTACTTCAACACCAAGATCAAACCCCTCTTCACCGAGGCCGCAGAGCAGCTCGAGAATGCATATCAGCTCAACCCCGACAACGCTGACGTGCTCAAGTACCTCGAAAACGTATACTACAACCTCAACGATGAGAAGATGCTCAACGACGTGAAGAAGCGTCAAGCATACTAATCGCACCGACACACAAACAAATCGGCCCGGCAGAGTTCTCTGTCGGGTCGATTTGTTTGTGTCATTTCAATATTCACCGCTACCCTACCACACTCACCGTGGAGGCGTCTTTGGCGGGGTTGCGGTCCACGCGTATCTGCACCGGGAGCTCGGTCTTGAGTTCGGCCACATGGCTGATTATGCCTACACGGCGCCCCGATGTGCGGTTGAGGCTGCGGAGCATACCCACGGCACGGTGCAGAGGCTCCCCGCTGAGAGTGCCGAAACCTTCGTCGATAAAGAGGGTGTCGGCCACGAAGTTTGTACCCATATCGGCAAGCGCCAGGGCCAGAGCGAGCGACACCATGAAGCTCTCGCCGCCCGACGACGTGACCACAGGCCGGCAGCGGCAGGCATTATAAGCATCCTCGAGGAGGATGAGGTACGAGCCCTCCTCACCCACGAGCCTGTAGCGGTCGGTGAGCATGGCAAGGTAGGTGTTGGCAGCCTCAAGAAGGTTCTCGAGCACGAAGCTGAGGGCTATGTTGCGGAAGGTGTCGCCGTTCTTGTCGCCGAAGAGCTTGCATGCACGCTGGTAGCGCAGCAGCTCGCGGTCGGCACTCTCGATTTGTGCAAAGAGCTCGGCGAGAGTGCGGCGGGTGGCCGCATCGGCAGCTTTCTGCTGCCCGAGCGCGCCCTTCTCTCTGTTGAGCTCTGCCACCTTGCCGTCGGCTTCGGCAAGGCGGGCTTTCAGCGCGGCAAGGCGCTCGCCGTCGGCATTGTCGAGGGCGTCGATGGCATCGGCTCCGAAGTCGGGCTGAGCTTCAAAGTAGAGGCGCAGCTCCGCGGCATAGCGGGCCTCGGCAGCGAGGGCGGCGGCACGCTTGTCGGCAAGCGATTTAGCCTTACCCACAAGGGTGGTATACGACATTGCCGTAGCTGCCGCAGCTGTGGCATCGACGCTGAGCTGAGCCCACTGCGGGATGTTGGCAATAATATTTTCGACAGCGTCGGCGGCAGCCTTGACGCGCGTCTCTCTGTCGCGGAGGTCGGCGGCGAGGCTGTTGATGCTCTCGCGCATTTTATCGTCGGCCTGCTTGTCGGCTTTTAGGGTGGATGCAAACACATTCAGGTCGCCGCCTGCTGCCTCAATCCGCTCATTGATGCCTGGAAGCGCAAGAAGCGCCGCGCGCGCTTTCTCTCCCTCGGAGTCGCTCCGGGCATGACTGGCCCGTGCCATGCCGAGGGCAGCCTCGGCGCGCCCTATTTCAGCCTCGATCTTCGCTATGAGCTTAGCCTGGGCAGCAGCCTTCTCCAGAGCCGCGATATTTGCTGTGAGGCGCGCCCTGAGCTCGTCGCGCTCCGCCCCGCTCACGGGTAAATCGGCAATCCGCGCGGAAAGAGCGTCGAGCCGCCCCTGAAGTACCTGCTGCTTCACCTGCACGGCATTGAGTGCGACCTGAGCTTTGTCCTTGGCTTCACGTGCAGCCTTATCGCAGTCGCGCGCTTTGACCCACTGGCGGTTGAGCACATCCTCTACGGGCGGCAAAGCCTCGACGCGCTGCCTGCACACCGGGCACTCGCACCCCTCATGCAGGCCTGCACGGGCTATCACGGCCCACTCCTTGTGGCCGAAGTCGATGGCGGCGAAAAGCTCGCGCGCCTGCTCGGCGGTGGCCGACGCCTCGGCAAGAGTCTTGGCTGCAAGCTCGGCATCGGGCTGAAGAGCTGCAAGCTCGATGAGTATGTCGAGGGAGCGCAGGCGGTCCGCCATCGAGCTTCGGCCACGCTCAAGGGTGGCAAGGTCGCAGTCGGCCAAGCGCCGCCCTCCCACCTTCAGGTCGGTATCAACAGCCAAGCGCGCAGCCTCCAGCTCCGAAATCCCTGCCGCACGCTTGGGCTCCAGCCGTGCAATCTCGGCAGCGGCTTTTGCCGAAGCCTTTGCTGCCGAAGCAATCTCGGAAAGATGTGTGAGCACGCGGTCGTAACCCTCGAAAGCACGGCGCGATGCGGCTCCGCGCTCATAGTCGGCACGCATTGCCTCGAGCTTGGCCTCCACCGCTTTCTTCTCGCTCTCGGCCCGTAGGCTCGAGGCCTTCAGAGCACGCCACGAGGGCTCAAGAGCGGCTATCGCTTCGTCGGAGAGGCGCAGTTCCTCACGGCTCTGCTCCATTCCTTTCAGTGCCATATACGCCCTCGATGCGGCCGCGAGCTTGTCGATGGCGCTGTCGATGGCAGCAAGGCGGCTTTCGATAGCTGCGAGCTCTTCATCGGAAAGGCGCTTTGTGCCTTCGGCGCGTGCACGAAGCAGGCGCACGGCGCTCTCTTTCTCAGCGGTCATTCGGTAAATCTCGGCACCTATTTCGGCAAACTGCCCTACCCCGGTGAGTTTCTCAAGGATGCGTGCCTTATTGGCATCGTCGGAGTCGAGGAAGCGGGTGAAATCGCCCTGCGCGAGCATCGATGTGCGCACAAACTGCTGGTAGTCGATATTTAGCGCGGCATTGATTGCCGGCTCTATCAGGCTCTTCTTGCTCAGTGCCGAGGCAGTGTCGCCGTCGATCACGAGCGTCCACTGGTCGTTGATTTTCTTTTTCGTGCGCCACACGCGCCAGCGCGCTTCATAGGCCCGGCCATCGTTGCCGGTAAACGACAGTTGCACAAAGCCTTCGGAGGTACCCGAGCGCAGGAGCTGACGGTAGTCCTTGCTGCTGATGTCGTCGAACTTCGCTTCGCTGCGACCCGTGCCGAGGCGAGGCACGGCATCGAAGAGAGCCAGGCAGATGGCATCGAGGATGGTCGACTTGCCCGCGCCAGTCTCGCCGCAGATAAGGAATACGTCGGCATCGGCCAGAGGCTCGCTGTCGAAGTGGATTTCAGCATCGGCAATCGATGCTATATTGTGTATGGTGAGGGTGCGGAATTTCATTTTGTGCTCTTGTTGTGTTCGACATTAGCCATTGCTTCCGAGAGCACGCCTTTAAGCTCGTCGTCGAAATCCACGCCTATGCGCGAGAGATAGAGCGCGGCGATGTCGAGGGGCGACTTCGCCCGCAACTGCTCTATCGACAGCCCTCTCTCGCGCTGCTCCAAGGCTGCTTTGCGGCGCTGTAGATTCACCAGACAGAAGCGCGCATCCTTGCCCTCGCACACCCGCACGGCGCGAGCACGGGCATCGGGCGGCAGGCTGCCGTCATCGGCCACATTCAGCCTTATGTAGGCCGGGCGCTGTGGGTCGAAGGCCTCAAGCATGGCAAGAGCTTCGGGCCACGATGCGCTCCCGCTCGAGGGCAGTGTGACGAGCGGACGGCTGCACGGCAGCTCCACAAACTCTATCGAGGGCTCGGCTCCGTGGGCGTCGATGCTCACCTCGAGCATACCGTGAACACGGTCGTCGTCGAAACTCACCGCCAGCGGTGCTCCCGAGTAGCGGCCACGCGGGCCGGCAGGCTGCATCCTGTGTATATGCCCCAGGGCGAGATAGTCGAAGCCCGAGCCGAATGTATCGAGCCCCATGCACTCCACATTGCCTATGAGCCTACCGTCGGCCGAAGTCTGCGCTCCGCCGTCGCTGCCACCCACAGCAGCATGTGCCATCAGCACCACCGGCAGTCCGTCGGCATTCCGGCTACCGACAGCATCGAGCAGGCTCTGGAAAAAGCCGTCGGGCAGGAAGCGGCGGTTGACGTAAGGCACCGCCACTATAAAGCCCTTGCCGGGCAGCTCCACGATATGCTTGCGCGGATCGTCGGCTTCGGCACGCGTGCCCACCATCTCCACATTTGCCAGCCTCCACACATCGGCCATGGCATCGAGGCGCGAGGCGCTGTCGTGGTTTCCGGCGGTGAGCACCACCTTCACCCCGGGGCACCGGCGGTAAATATCCATCAAAGCCCTCCCGAGCATCGCCTGTGACGCGGCAGAGGGCTGTGCCGTGTCGAAAATATCGCCGCACACCACAAGCGCGTCGGGACGGCGGCGGTCGACCTCATCAACGATAGCGGATAGCAGTGCCTCCTGCTCTTCGGCGCGGTCGTAGCCATAGAGCAGATGGCCGAGGTGCCAGTCGGCAGTATGCAGTATCTTCATCAGAACCAGCGTTTATGCTTACGGTAAAAATAGAACAGCCCCGCGGCGTGCCTGCGTGCCGCCGCCGAGAAAAGGCGGCGCGAGGTAGCGCGCTGCCAGTCGTGCACGATGGTGAGGCGCGGATAGTAGACCACCTTCAGCCCCTGCCTGCGCACGGCCATGCAGAAGTCGGCATCTTCCGGGCCGAAAAAAATATGCTCGTCAAGGCCGCCGGCACGCTCGTAGACCTCGCGCGGAAACATCTGCGCGGCACCTATGAGGTAGAATGGCTCAAAAGGGGTGTCGGGGCGGTCGGCTTCCGGGGCCACATCGCGGCGTCGGCCGAGCACATTGCGCAGCTTGGTGCCGAGGCCGGGGTAGCCCTTGAAACTCGTCTGCACCTCGCCGTCGGGGCTTATCAGGCGCGGAGCCACAAGCCCCACCTCGGGGTGGCGGGTAAGGTATGCCGAGAGGCCGAAGATGGTGTCGGCGGCGGCAAGGGTGTCGTTGTCGAGTATCATCAGATGCTTGCCCGTGGCTTCGCGCAGGCCTGCATTACGGCCCGCCGCAACCCCCATATTGCTCGCCAGGCGCACTATGCGCACTGCCGGAAAAGCCTTGGCCACGGCCTCGGCGGTGCCGTCGGTCGAGCCGTTGTCCACAAGGATGAGCTCGCACACAGGCTCCACGAGGAAGTCGCGCAGCGAGGCCAGGCAGCGCAGTGTGAGCTCGCGCTGGTTGCAGGTGAGGATGACCAGACTGATGTTTTTCAAATCAACCGAACAGCTTAATCTTCAGCGCCTTCATGGCATGTCGGAGCTCCGAGAGGGAGCGGAAGCGGCCAAGCTGGCGGGCTATAAAACGGAACGAAAGGAAGTATCGCAGATTGTTGCGGAAGAGCAGCTGCTCCATCTCTTTGGCACTGAGGTGCGGCAGGTTGAGAATCGACTCGCGCTGCACATCGGTGGGCACGTAGTCGTCGGTAGCGAGCCAGCCGTTTTCCTTGCATATCTTATAGTACTCGGTGCCGGGGAAGGGCGACACGATGTTGAACATCACCTGGTCCACTCCGAGTTTCTTGGTCTCGCGAAGGGTGTGAAGCACCGTCTCGCGGGTCTCGAGCGGACTGCTGCCTATGAGCACATTGAGCTTGACTGGCACTTTGTACTTCTTGAGCAGCTCGATGGCGCGGTAGATGTCGGCGGCAGTCTCGCCCTTGCGGATATACTTGAGTATGCCTTCGTCGAACGACTCCACACCTATATCCACATAGCGGCAACCGCTCCGGCCAAGCATCTCGGCGATAGGCCCGGTGATGGCATCGGCGCGTGCCTGGCAGCCCCACACCATGCCGTAGCGGCGCATGATGTCGCAGATTGCGGCGGTGCGCTCCTCATTCCAGATGAAGTTGTCGTCCATAAAACCGATGGCTTTCACCCCTTGCGAGGCAAGCATCGCCACCTCGCGCTCCACATTCTCGGGAGAGCGGAAGCCTATGGTGGGCTTGCGCCCGTGCTCACGGTCGAACTCTATCTCGCGGGCGAAGGTCAGCGACGAGGGCACACAGTAGATGCAGCGGTAGGGGCAGTTGCGCGAAGTGATCATCGTCACGTAGGGCGTAGTCTTGAGCTTCGGGTTGTGATATACCGCATCGCCCAACAGATGGCGGGCGGCGAAAGGCAGCGCGTCGAGGTCCTTGATCAGCGGGCGCGGCGGATTGTTCACCACCTTGCCCTCGGCATCGAGCCACGACACTCCTTTGATATCGGCCACCGGAGCTCCGCTGCGGAAAGCCTCGATGAGCTCCTGCACGGTAGCCTCGGGCTCGCCGCGCACCACAAATACATTGGCATCGGGCAGGCAGCGCTTGATGAAGTGCGTGGGGCCGGGGCCCATGAGCACGATCTTCACCTCGGGCCTGTGGCGGCGTATCACCTCGATGGCCGAGAGGTCGGTGGTGATGGAGAGATTGACGCACCAGATGAGATAGACATCGCTGTCGTCGCCGGCGAAAAAGCCTGCGAACTGCTCCGGGGTGGTGCTGTGATATACGAAATCGCGGTACCGCACTTCATCGGCCTTATTCTGCTCAAGCACGGCGGCCACGCTGAGCTCATAGATATTGGGCGCCAGATACACCACACGTGTGCAGCCGGCAGTACGCTCGGCGGGCTGCTTGTGGTCGAAGCACGGGGGTACGATAAATGTAAGTTTCATTTCAGATGCTGGTTTGTCTAAAACTATAACGCGCCGTCGGCAGTCATATTGCGCTTGGCGAGCATATAGTTGATGTATAGCTCAAGGTCCTTTGAGCTGAAGGTGTAGTAGCCCCCGCTCTTGTATTTCTTAAGGGCAGCCACATAGGCGATAAAATCATCGGAGAGAATAATGGAAGCAATGCTCCCGAAGGGCTCGTCGGTGAGGATGTAGAGGCCGCTGTAGACGCCTGAGCCTGCGGGCACGGCACTGAGCTTTATGCTTGCCACATCGCGCACACAGGTGTTGACGGCGATTTTCGGGCGGCACACATCGCGTAGTGCCTGCGTGCGCCCGTAGAGGTGCCAGCGCCCGGCCTCCGCCTCGGTGCACCCTTTCAGTAGCATGCTTTTGTGAGCCTCCAGATAAGCCGCCACTGCGGGCTCGGCGAAGACCTCGCTATCGGGCAGAGGGTCGCCGGCGGCATCGTAGGGGTAAAAGGCGCGGCTCCACCGACCTGTCGAGGCCTTGAGCACAGGTATGGTGAAATCGTCGAAAGGCAGGTCGGAGCCTATAAACACGCTGTCGGCAAGTGTGGCAAAACCATTCTTCACCACGGCAGCACGAGGCACTGCCGCCATGGCCATCCGCCGCATATTTTCACGCGTGATTGTATCGGCAAGGATAAAACCGGCCTTGACGGCTTCGGCCTCGAAAGGTATGCGTCCCACCAAAGCCTTGCCCGAGCTATCGGGGAGGTAGCGGTGGCAGTCGAAGGCGTCGGCTCTGCGCCCCTTGCGGAAGAGCGCTATCATGGTGTAGGTGGTGGCCTTGAAGGGCTGGAAGTGGCCAAGGTCAATCACCGACACCAGATTGCGGTGCTCCACAATATACTCGCGCATACGGCTGCCGGCAAGGCTCGATGTCCACGACCCCGGCGCTATATAGCACAAGGTGCCTCCGGGAGCGAGCATACGCAGGCCTATTTCATAGAACACGAGGTAGAGATCCGTCATGCCGCCGGTGCCGAAGCGGAAGCGCTTCACGGCCTCGAAACTGGCGTCGAGATTGTGCACCCGCACGTAGGGCGGATTTCCGACCACGAAGTCCATGCGCCCGTCGAAGCGGGTCACGGCCAAGGCATCGGTGCAACACACGTCGAAGTGCACGGGGGCAATGCCGAGAGCGGCACAGCACGCGGCGAGCTTCGCCAGGCAGTTGCTGTAAGCCTCAGGGTCGAGCTCTATGCCATGGATATAGTGCTCGAGCTCACGCCCGACACCATCGAGCGTGCCTTTGCGGCTGCGGTATGCGGCACAGTAGCGCTCCACCACACGGCAGAGGAAAGCACCGTCGCCGCATGAGTTGTCGATGCAGTGCCGGCCAAGCACAGCCTCGCCGCGGTAGCCGGCCTCATCGAGGATGAAGTCAACGAGATATGCGGGGGTGAACACCTGCCCGCTATGCTTCACCGCGTCAGCCATCAGAGCTTAGGCAGGGTCACTGAGAAGTGCGGCGACGGCCTGTGTTCGCGAAGTATTATCTCCACCATCTCCTTCACTTTGGCGGGGTGGAGGGCGGCAACGTCGGTATCCTCATGAATGTCGCTGTCGAGATTATAGAGCTCAGGCACGCCCTTCTTCACTATGAGTTTCCACGGCCCTTGACGCAGAGCCATCTGGTCGGTCTCGTCGAACTCCCAGTAGAGAAAGTCGTGCTCTTTCTGCCCTTCCTTGCCGAGCAGCTCGGGCACGAAAGAGATGCCGTCGAAGGTATCGCCGCCCTCAATTTCGGGCGAAGCGTAGCGCGCAGCCACATCGTCGATGCCGAGCAGGGCTGCGAAGGTAGGCATCACATCGTAGAAGGCGAGGATGTGGTCGCTGCGCCGGCCTTCGGGTACTTTTCCGGGCCAGCTCGCTATGAAGGGCACACGGATGCCGCCCTCGTGGCACTGACGCTTAAGGCCTCGGAGCTTGCCGTCGCGGCCGAAGAAAGCCGGGTCGGCACCACCCTCCTCGTGAGGGCCGTTGTCGCTGGTAAACACCACCAAAGTATTATCGTAGAGTCCTTTTTCCTTGAGCTTGGCCACGACCTCGCCCACATAGGCATCGAGGCGCGTGATCATGGCGGCGAACTGCGCATGCGTGTGCTCGGTGGCATTGTAGCGCCCGGGCTCGTAACCGCCCCATGTGCGGTCTTTGTGGAAGCGCTTTTTGTACTTTTCCACAATAGTATCCTGCGGCTGATAGAGCTCGGCGTGCGGCAGCGTGTAGGTGAGCAGGCCGAAGAAAGGCTCGTCGGCGCGGCGGCTGTCGAGCCAATCGAGAGCCGCGCGATGGATGAGGTCGGCCGAGTACTGCGTGCGTCGGCGGTAGTCGGGGCCGTACATCGGATGCTCTATATTCTCCTCAAGCACCACTCGCACGGTGGCCGTGTCGCCGGCAGACTTAGAGTAGCGGTTGAGGAAGTTGGGATAGTAGAGATGCGCCTGGAACTGACATATATATCCGAAGAACTCATCGATGCCGCGGGTCTCGGGCACCGACACCGAGCCCTCGTAGCCACCGGCCCACTTGCCGAACATACCCGTGGCATAGCCGTGTTCCTTCATGATTTCGGGAAGTATCACGTGGCGCGGATCGTAGGGATGCTGACCGGCAAGTGCGTAGTCGATATTATCGCCATAGCGCACAGTGGGTGCATTCTTCCAATACTCCTTGTTGCCCCTCACCTCGCAGTGGCCCGAGTGCTGCCCTGTCATGAGCGAGGCCCGCGATGGTGCGCTCACGGGGCTACCTGCGTAGGCCTGGGTAAAGAGAGTACCACGTGCGGCAAGGCTGTCGATATTGGGTGTGTCGATGTAGGGCTGACCGTAGCAGGCAAGGTCGCCGTAGCCCATGTCGTCGCACATTATGAAGAGTATGTTGGGCTGCTTGGCAGCCATGGCAGGCAGCACTCCGAGGGCGGCGAGGCCCGAGGCTATCACAGTGTTAAAAGGACATTTCATGGTTTTAAGCTTTAGCACACTTCACCACCTTCATGCCGCAGCGGGCGCAGTCGAAGTCGAGGCGGTAAGTGCCCGAGGGATTTGTAAGAAACAGAGGCGTGGGGAGCTTGGATGCACCCTTCTCGCGCAGGCATGCACCGAGCTCGCGGCGGATACAGTAGCGGGTTGTCATCACCGTGACTTCGCCCTGCACACGCCCTTGCAGCTCTATGGCGCTTTCGGCCACAGCAGCTCCGGCACGCTCATAAAGGCGGCGTGCGAGGCTGTTGGCCACATTGTCGTGATAGGTCAGAGCTTTGCCCGCGAGTGTCAGCTCTTCGGGCTTCGCCGCAGCACGAGGCTTGCGGGCGTAGGTAGAGGCGGCCACGGCATCGAGAGCCTGCACGAGCCTGCGACGCCCGTCGGCAAGCACGGAAGCCGCCACGAAGCGTGAGCCAAGGCCATCGGCGAGGGTGCCGAGGGTGTAGATGGTATCGCCCAACTTTGCCATGGTGCGCTGCCGGGCGGCTGTCTGGTCGGTCTTTGCCACATCGGCAGGGCTCTCCACCACAACCGTGGCCGAGCACCCGCGCTCATCGTGTGCCGCGAGCGATATGCGGCTGTCGTCGACGGCGGCAAGCTCGATGTCAAGGGCTATCGTGCGGGAGCAGCCCGCATCGGGGCGGTCGAGACTGTCGAAGAACTCCTTGTCGGCATTTCGGTAGAGCTTCATACCGGGCTTGAGCCCTTCGAGGGGCGTTGCCGGATAGAGAGCGGCACCCTCTACCTTATTGAGTCTAAATCCGCAGAAGTGGCCGCGGCTGTCGAAGTAGCCCAGACCGTCGCCATTGGCAAGTGTCTCGCTGAGGCGAGTGCCGAAACTACGACGTCGGCTGTCGTATGCCGTCGAAACTTCGCCCACCGGCATACCGGCCCACTTGGGAGTGTCGAGCGATGCCATCGAGCGCTCGACCTTGCCACGGAGGAAGTACGATGTGTAGCCGCGGTTGAACGTGCGCCGCAGGTCGGGCGTGAAGCCGCATGTGCTGCGGCCTGCCGACGAGCGGCAGTACTGGTCGGGAGCCGCGGCAACAACGGCATCGAGAGCGCGTGAGTAGGCCGCGGTGACGTTTGCCACATAGCGGGCATCCTTGAGGCGACCTTCGATTTTGAACGACGATGCCCCGGCCTCGACCATATCGGCGAGGTTGTCGATCTGCTTGAGATCCTTGAGCGACAGATAGTGACGCTCCGGCGCCACGTCGTGCCCCGAGGCATCGACGAGCCTATACGGCAGCCGGCACATCTGCGGGCACACGCCGCGGTTTGCGCTGCGGCCCATAGCCACGCATCCTGCCTGGCAATCGCCGCTGTAGCTCACGCATAGGGCACCATGCACGAATACTTCCACGGGCACCCCGGCAGCTTCGCGCACGGCCTTGATCTCGGAGAGCGTAAACTCTCGCGGAAGCACCAGCTGCGAGAAGCCGGCGGCGGCGAGGAAGCGCGCCTTTTCGGGCGTGCGGATGTCGCACTGCGTGCTGGCATGGAGCTCTATAGGCGGCAGCTCCATCTCAAGATATGCCATATCCTGCACGATGAGAGCGTCGACCCCGGCACGCCACAGGCTCCACACGAGCTCGCGGGCCTGCTCGAGCTCGCTGTCGAAGAGGATAGTGTTCATGGTCACGTAGACCCGCGCACGGTAGCGGTGCGCGAAGTCGCACAGCCCTTTGATTGACTCCACATCGTTTCCGGCGGCGGCACGGGCACCGAAAGCGGGTGCACCGATATACACCGCATCGGCACCGGCAAGGATGGCGGCGCGGCCTACGGCGGCATCGCGGGCGGGCGAGAGTAGTTCAAGAGTGCGCATATCCCAGCTTGTCAAGGATTTGGAAGGCATCACCCCGGGAGGCTTCGATACGGTCCGGGCGGTGCGCGTCGCTGTTTACGAGGATGGGTACACCTGCCTCCACGAGGCGCGGCAGGTAGTGCTCACCGGGGAAAAAGCGGCCATGCTCGGCACGGGCCTTGGTATTGAGCTCGATGGTGAGGCCGCGCTCTATGATGAGGTCGATGAGCCCCTCCACGAGGCCGCGGTAGTGGCTGCCGTCTTCTATGCCGGGAGCGTAGTACGAGGCGTTCTGCCCGATTTTGTCGAAATGGCCGAGGATGTCGAAACCACCGGCCTCTATCATCTCGCGTGAGCGGGTGTAGAATGTATCGACCACGTAGTCGATATCGCCACGGAAGTGGTCGGCCATACGGCGGCGGAAGGAGTCGAAGTGGCCGTCGATGTCAACAGGCTCACCGTCGAACGATGGTATGAAGTGCACCGAACCTATCACATAGTCGAGCGGCAAGTCTTTAAAATAAGATGCCGACGGCCCCCAGTCGGCCCCGAGATAGTCCACCTCCATACCTGTGTAGAAGCGGCAGGCGGCAAGCTCAGGCATCCCTTGCAGGCGCTTCACTTCGGCCAGGAAAGGCTCCACGCTGTCGAACGACATATTGCATGGCGAAGCTATGGGCACGGGGCTGTGCGGGGTGAAACCGTAGTGACGCATACCGCAGGCCACGGCGGCGCGAGCCATTTCCTCCATGGGGGCACGGCCGTCGCAGTACTGCGTGTGGCTGTGAAAGTTATATTGTCGTGTTTCGGATAGTATTTCGTTGAAATTCATAAGTAAGTCGCAAAAATTAATTTATATCATACGGGGATGAATTTCGGAGCGATTTCTTTGCGAGGAAGAAGGAGTGTAGCGAGCTACACGACTGATGACGAGGAAAGAAAGCGCCCGAAATTCGCCCCGGAGGATATAAAGCACCTCTCGAATTACTAATGTTCATTATGCGTATTAATTTTTAAGACTTACTTATCAGTAAGCAACATCATGCACGAGCTTGCCGCTTCGGCGCAGCAGCTCGTAGCGGACGAAGGCGGCCACACAAAGCACATCCACGCCAAGAGCGCAGCCAAGAGCCACGCCGTAGGGCAGGCCGAAGCCTTCGGGCGAGGGTGCCAGCAGGATGTAGGCCGAGACAACGGCGGTCATGAACACCGCCGGCACGAGCGTGATTACATAAGCCTTGCCATGGCGCGCCAGGTAGACGGTGGCAGCCCACAGCGTGAACGCGGCCAGTGTCTGATTGGTCCATGCGAAGTAGCGCCACAGCACATTGAAGTCGATGAGCATGAAAGCGAATGTCACGACGAAGAGCGGCAGCGACACCATCAGGCGGCGCGAGATGGCGGCCTGCTTTATGCCAAGCATATCGGCCACGGCAAGGCGCGCCGAGCGAAGAGCCGTATCGCCGGTAGTGATGGGAGCGGCCACCACACCAAGCAGTGCCAACAGTCCGCCGAAAGTACCCAGCCAGCCCACGGAGATGTCGTGGACAAGAGCTCCGGCGCCGGCATGGGAGCCCATATACTCGGCCAAGCCTTCGTAGCCGCCCGTAAAGGTGATTGCGGCGGCGGCCCACACAAGCGCCACTATACCCTCGGCCACCATCGCACCGTAGAACACGGGGCGCGCAAGGCGCTCGTTCTTAAGGCAGCGGGCCATCATGGGCGACTGTGTGGCATGGAAGCCCGAGATGGCGCCACAGGCTATGCTCACAAACATCATGGGGAAGAGCGGATGGCTGCCGGCTGCGGCGTGGCGGTTCTGAAGCCCCTCCGCGAAGCCGTCGGGGATAGTGTGGCCGCCGAAGAGCAGCACACACATCAGCCCCGCTGCCATGAAGAGCAGCGCGAAGCCAAAGATGGGATAGAAGCGACCTATCACCTTGTCGATAGGCAGCAGCGTGGCAAGCATATAGTAGAGGAAGATGGCGGCAATCCAGAAGTTGGTGTTGAACCACGCCGGGGTCATATCGGCCAGCAGGCCTGCGGGGGTGAGCACAAAGACAGCGGCTACGAGCACGAGCAGAACAGTCGACACAAGGCGCATGATCTGCTTGATAGCCGGGCCGAGTTCACGCCCTACAAGCTCGGGGAGCGAGTCGCCGCCACTGCGGATCGACATCATCGCCGAGATGAAATCGTGCACCGCACCGCCGAAGATAGTGCCCAGCACTATCCACAGAAAAGCCGCCGGGCCAAACATCACTCCCATGATGGCGCCGAAAATCGGGCCAAGGCCGGCAATGTTGAGAAACTGGATGAGGAATACCTTCCACGTGGGCATCACCATATAGTCGATGCCGTCGGTCTTCGACAGCGCCGGTGTGAGTCGCGCCGCATCGATGCCGAACACCTTCTCTACAATGAGCCCGTAGATGGCATAGCCACCTACGAGCACACAAAGCGAAATCACGAAGAGAGTCATCACTCGCGTATTTCAGGAGTCGACGTGGGGCTGTTGCCGAGGCTCTGCCGCATGGTGGTGTCGGCCTCCATGTTGCGCATCCGGTAGTAGTCCATGATGCCGAGGTTGCCCGAGAGGAAAGCCTGAGCCATGGCCTTGGGGAGCTCGCACTCGGCTTCGATAACTTTTGCACGGGCTTCCTGAGCCAGAGCTTTCATCTCCTGCTCGCGTGCGATAGCCATGGCGCGGCGCTCCTCGGCCTTGGCCTGGGCGATGTTCTTGTCGGCCTGGGCCTGATCGATCTGCAGCGAGGCACCGATGTTGCGGCCTATGTCGATGTCGGCGATGTCGATGGAGAGGATTTCAAAGGCCGTGCCCGAGTCAAGACCCTTGCGAAGAACCACCTTGGAGATGGAGTCGGGGTTCTCAAGCACCTGCTTGTGGCTCTCGGACGAACCGATCGACGACACGATACCCTCGCCTACGCGGGCAAGCACGGTATCTTCACCGGCACCGCCCACGAGCTGGCGGATGTTGGCGCGCACTGTCACGCGGGCCTTGGCGATGAGCTGGATACCGTCCTTGGCAACGGCTGTCACAGGAGGCGTGTCGATAACTTTGGGGTTGACGCTCATCTGCACGGCCTGGAACACGTCGCGGCCGGCAAGATCGATGGCGGTGGCCATCTTGAAGCCGAGGTCGATATTGGCTTTCGAGGCGGATACGAGGGCATGTACCACTCGCTCCACGTTGCCACCGGCGAGATAGTGGGCTTCAAGGTCGTCGCGGGTCACATCCTTGAGGCCGGCTTTGTGAGCCTCGATGAGAGCGCGGACAATCACACTGGCGGGCACTTGGCGTATTCGCATCAGCACCAGCTGCATGAGCGATATGCGCACACCGCTCACGCGGGCCGAAATCCACAGGAAGAAGGGGCAGTAGTAGAAGAATACTATCAGGAGTACTACTGCCAGCACGATAAGGAGAATTACTGTGATTTGCATAGATATTGGGGGGATTAGAATTATCTGTTTTATTCAACGGGCAGTCTCGAGCCTTACTGCAGTGTTGCGCTGGGTGGCGAGGCGGCGCCGTAGGGTCTCGGTCTCGCGCTCGGAGGAGAGGATGTCGGCACGGAGCGAGCTGTCGCCGCGGCGGAAACGCTCGCGCATGGCATCCTCGGCAGCGAGGTGCTTGCGCAGGGTGGCTTCGGTGCCAAGGGCTTCGAGCATGGCACGGCGTGCGCGGTCCACAGTGAAGTCCGACAGACGGAAGTACACCTTGCCGTTGCCCATGTCGATTTCAAAGCGTGGCCGTGCGGCATCGGAGGGGTCGCTGTCGTTGACCGCCGGCAGGCGCGAGGCACGCATGGCGGCGTAGTCCACACCGTCCTTGCGTGTGAGCGATATGTCGGAGAGCATGGCAAGGGCGGCGAGATTGGGGTCGGAGGGGTCGGCATTGACACGCATCTGCGAGGGTGCGAACACATACACCGTCACCTTGCCCGGGATGCGGTTGCGGTCGGTGGCCCACCAGCCGAGCCCCGACACCTCGTCAATAGCAAGCAGATAGTCGTCGTAGGGTGAATTGTAGGGCATACCCACATTCTGACCTTTGAAGTACTCCTTGCCGCCGTCGGCATCGGTGCGGCGGGTCATGAATATATCGTAGCCGCCGAGCGAGCCGCTGCCATTGGAGGCATAGTAAAGCGTGACGCCGTCGGGCATCAAGAAGGGAAACTTAGCATCACCGCCGTCGCCGAGACTGTCGTCGAGCGGAGCTGAATGGTCGAGAGTCCCGTCGTCGAGGATGTCGGCACCGAACAGGCGGTAGATACCCGTGCTGTCGGCGGCAGCCCACAGCAGCTCGCTGCGGTTCTCGGGCATATACGCCGTGGAGAGCTCGTCGTCGCCACTGCCTGCCCCGAGGCGGCTCACAGCATCGGGCGGGAGGATGCGCCCGGCCTGGGGCGACAGCCGGTAAGCCTCGAAGAAGGCAGCGCTATCCACCGTTAGCGAGTCGATAATCTCGATACGCTCCACGCGCTCGAGCATGTTGCGCATCTGTATCATCCTCGATGTGAGCTCTTCATGCTCCTGCGGCACACTCTTCTTGCCTTTCTTGGCGATAGCCTCCCATTTGTCGAGATGATCTGATGCACCCTCGGCATCGTAGCGGTCGAGGGCGAGCTCGGCAAGGAGCTGTGCGGCCTCGCCCACACCGCGCCCTTCGGCCACAGTGAGCGGAGCCACGGCGGCATCGTAGTCGCCGAGGCGGTAGAGCGATGCGCCGTAAAAGAAGTTGGCATTGCCATCCTTGGGCGAGCGCTTCACCACAGGCTTCATCAACTCGGCGGCAGCGGCATAGTCGCCACCGCGGTAGAGCTTGCGGGCCTCATCCACAGGCCCCGCCCAGCAGCCGAGAGCCGCCGCGCCTACCACCGCCGTTATAAATATTTTTCTGAAATCCATACATTTCTGCTTTGAACTACAAAAATAGCTCTTTTTTCAGAAATGACAAAAAGTGAGCCTCGCAAATTTTTGCCCCGGGAAGGACCTTCGGCATAGAGAATGTTGGATTTAACTGATGTTTATAATTAGGAAAGAAAAACGAGCATAATTTGAGCTTTCATTCAGTCCTTATGGCATCCGACTGAATGAAAGTCTCCAAGAAAGGGAGAAGTCCGCCCCCCTGCGGAGCCGCCATCTTTGCGCGCAACATGCAGCCACATAGGCTCGTACTGTCGCCACCTGTGGCGACCACAAATACGCGGCGCATCCTAAAACGCCAAGGCGTTTGCCAAATCTCGAAAAAAGCCTTGAATTAAAGCGACTAAAGCCCCTTAAAAAGGGAAATACCCACACAATCCCCATATTCGGTCGTTATCTTTGCGCGCAATATGCAGCACCACGCCCGCACATACCGCCGCGCCGACATCACCGCCCCGTTCCGCCGATGGCACGGGGCACCACTGCGTTGGAGTGAGCGAAGCGCCATATTCACCATGGAGCGCCAACGCAGACGCACAGGCGTAGTCCGCGCACACATCATCGACCCGCCCGGCCACGACAGCACAGCCGTGCTGCTGTCATACATCAGCTGGCTTCAGCACCTCAACCCCGACCTCGACACCTGCATCATAGCCGAGCGTCGCCCCCTAGCAAAGGCTCTCGGCCTGCGACTCTTCCGCCCGCCAACATGCACGGCGAGCCATGCGAGAGTCGACCGCATCCGCGGCACCACCTTCCAAATATGCCTCGTTCACGGCCTACACCCGGCCTATGCGCGCATCATCAACCGCGTAATCAACCCAATCCTCATCAACGACTACCCCGGCACCGTCCTCATATACCACACCCCCGAGAACCGCCGCATCCCCGATCTCCCCTCAAAGTTCGAGCCCCAAATCTCCCTCGCCGACTACAGAGCCCTCGCCACCAACCCCGCCACTCCCGCCGCGGGGGATCTCCGAATCCCCCGCAACCCTGCAGTGGGGTCTCCGAACCCAGGAAAGGTAAAAACGAAAAAGCAGAAATGTCAAAGGCAAAAGAGCCCTCCATCCCTCGCCGCCAACGAACTCATATCTCATAACTCACGACTCATAATTCCTTCAGCAGCGGCAGCTGCCCCGCGGCCCAAAGCCAAACCGCAGCAAAGAGTACTTTGACGTATTGAAAAACCATGGCGCCCCCGCAAAAGCTATATAAGCTATATAAGCTATAACGCCCTCCAAACTATCGGCGCACATCGTAGCCGAAGCAGCCGCGCCGCAGAGTCACTTTCATCTTTGCTCCCGTGCGGGTGCGCACATAGCGGTCGGCCGGCACCTGCATGGTGAAGGTGCGGCTGTCGGGGAGCCGGAGCTCAAGGATATAGACGGTGTACTTCTCGCTGCGCGGACCGGTGCGACGACCAACCCTGCGCGAGCGTGTGCGCTCCTCGCTGTAGCGTCGCTCGACGGTGGCCACACACTCCTGCTCGGTGGAGGCATCGGCGGCGAAATAGTTCACGGTGTAGAATGTGCCGGTAAGCACGGCACCCATAAGGATGACGGCAGCGGCAAAATTGAGCGCGAGGCCGTCGATGCCGGTCACCGCCCTCATCAGCTTCCAGCCTTTTACTGCTGTAAGCGAGCCTATGAAAGCGCATACGGCTGCCGGACGCCACCACTGCACGAAGGTGCGGGGGGCAAGCCCGAAAGCCATGCAAAGCCCTCCGAGCAAGAGCACTACGGCCACCACTATAGCTACTTTATTTCGGCTGAACGTTTTCATCTATCACAGGAGCTTCAATCAAACCTTCGCGGATAAGGGTGAGGGAGTCGGCGTGCGAGAGGCCGCGGTCGGGCTCCTCGAGCTCATGCCTTACGTCGGGTGCTTTCACATTGAGGCGAGAGAAGCGGGAGCGACGCACACCGCGGCGGAACACGCCTTCGATCTGCTGGAGCAGGTTGACGCGCGCCGTGTCGACCACGTTGACGCTCTCCGCCACCATACCTTCCTTGAACTTGGCACCGCCGAAGCGCACCTTGAACTTATCTGGATTGCCCTTGATAGTGATGCCGAACTTGAAGGGTATCGGCGACTTGAGCACGGCGATGTGGTAGTCGAAGTTGAGGTTGAGGTCATTATAGCCCACCACACCGAGGCGGTAGCGGTCGATATCGAAGGAGAAGGGGAATATCTGCAGCATGTTGTCGCGCACAATCATCTCCACGTTGATATGCTTGATTTTATTGTCGGCACGGTCGCGGAAGCGCAGCCATTTGCCCAAGGTGGCATAAGTCTTGGGGTTGATGAAAGCGAGCGAGTCGCCGGTGATGCGCACGGCGGCATCGAGGCTTGGGAGCACCATGTTCATGGCGCTGTCGATGTCGACGGTGGCCGCCAGCTCGGCGTTGATTATGCCGCTGAAGTCACGCATCACAGGCAGCACGGAGTCGACCGCCGGCACAAGAGTGAGGAAGCGCTCTATGTTGAAGCGCTCGAGGTCGAGGCCGAAGCCAAAGTGCATATCGGATGCTTTCGGAGCCGAGTAGAGAGCCGAAAGCCTCAGATTACCGGCATCGGAGCGGGCGCCCAGACGGTTGAGGTTCACGCCGCCGTCGTAGAGGAGGATGTCGCCGGCGAGGTCGGTCATGGCAATATCGGAGTAGAAGATATTGTTTGCCTTGATCTGCAGCTTGCCGTCGAGGTTGGTGGGTATGAGCAGCGGGCCCACGGTGTCGGGCTGCTGCGAGGCGAGCGCGTCGAGGCGCTTGTCGAGAGCTTCGTCGGAGTTGTCGTCGAAGCGCATCCGCGTGCCGCCTTCGGCCACGCGGCGTGCATAGGCGGCACCGGCGAAGGCTGCTGCCGAGAGCTGGTTCACGTCGATAGTATCGCTGTTGAGCTCAAAATTGATTTTCAGCGAGTTGCCGGCGGCTTTCGAGGTGAGGCCCCGACGGATATTGCTCACCAGGCCTTTCATCACAATGTCGGAGCGCCCGGCACGGTAGCGAAGGTTGCGCACCTGCACGGAGTCGTTGCTGAACTTTATGTCGAGGCGGTTGATGCGGTTCCGCAGCGGGAAGAGCGGCGTGAACAGGCGGGCGTTGCGCGTGCTCAGTGTGCCGTTGAGCTGCCATGTGAGCAGGAATGAGCGGAAGCCCTTGGAGAGATCCCACTCGATGACCTCCTCATCGGCATGGTTGATGCCCGTGCCCACACGCTTTATGTGCGGGCGCCGCTTACGCCGCTCGTACACCAGGCGCATCACCGAGTCGGGCGAAATGTCGGGGTGCACGCGGCGGATACTGTCGGCGGCGGCACGCACCTCGGCACGCCGCTTTATCACCTCAGGCAGTTTGTGGAGCGAGGCATCGAGGTGAGCCTTCGACATCACAAAGCGCGTGGAAGGTGCTCCCGCCGACACCCTGCCGAGGTCTACGTTGAGCAGAATTTCAGGCACGCGGCTCTCGCCTTTGAAGCGATGCAGCATCACCCGCCCGGCCATGTTGCGGATGCGGGCACCGGCGGTATCGGTGATCGACTCGATATTGAGCGCCCCCACGCTGATGCCGCCGCCGACGGGCACCACTATGGTGGTGTCGGCACTGCGGGCGCTGTTCTCCACTCCTGCACCGAGCGCGAGGCGGCCAAGGGCTATGTTCACACCGTTGATAAGCATGGTGGCCGTATCCACCTTTATATGAGCCGAGAGCAGGGGCTGCGTGCGCTGTCCGGAGCTGTCTACGCTGACTCGCCGCTGCGAGTCGAAGTCAAAGTCGAGGCGCCGGACCTCGGCCATCTTCGCCGTATCGTTCGACAGATAGTACAGATTGCGGGCCGAGAGTTTGCCGTCGATGGCCAGGCGGTGGAAGGTCTCGCGGCCGAACATCGACGCACGGCCCGAGGCATTGAGCTTGGCATCGACCCTACCCTTGATGAAGCCCTCGGCAAGGTCGGCCACCACGGGCGGCAGCTTGCTGAGCTCCACGTCGGCGCTTAGGTCGGCATCGAAAGCCGGGTCGGAAAGCAGGTCGGCCAGGCTTGCCTTAAGGCTTATGGCGGTGGCCGGGCCGGCCACGCCGAAGCGGCGGATGTCTACCTTGGTGCCATTCCACGAGCTGCCGTCGGTGGTAGCCTCGATGTCGAAGCCGAGCCGGCGGAAGTCGGCTTTGCCATAGCGGAGCGAGCAGTCGGCCATGGTGATTGTGGCACGGGCGGCGGGCACGCTGTCGGTGGCCGGGCAGAAAGGCTTCAGCAGTGTGGCGCTCATACCCACGGCACCGTCGGTGGCGAAGTAAGGCGCTATGAGGCGATTGGCGCGGCGAAGACTGTCGGGGAGCACGCTGAGGGCATCGGCAATGGCTATCGGAGCCACCTCAACCTTGGCCGACGGCACGATGAGGGTGCTGTCGAGGTCGATGGCGGCATCGACGGTGGCGCTCAGGAAGGCTCCACGCACATTTATCTGCTCGAAAGTGACCATCGTCGGCTTCTCGGGATGCCAGTGCACGCGGCCGTCGAGGCCAAAGGCTATATCCTCGAGATTGATGGCGGCTTTGGTGAGCGGGCTCGCGAGGTGACCGTCGATGTTTATGCGGTAGAGAGGTTCATCACTGCCGTCGAGCTCCACCTCGCGGAGCAGCAGCACTGTGGCGCTCGTGCCGTCGACAGCATTGAAGTAGCGTATCTCGCGGGGATCGACAAATGCGAAGCGATCGACCGAGAAAGGCGGTATGGGCGAGCGGGCCGTGCTCTGAGCCGCCGTATCGGAGGCTGCGGAGTAGATGTCGAAGTTGCCTATCCCGCGGCGGTCGAGCACGATATTGACACCGGGCCTCACGAGCTCCACATTCCGCACGGCAATCTCGCCGCGGCGCAGCAGAGCACCCACATCCACCGAGCCCCCGAAGCGGTCGAGCACAAGCAGTGTATCGGCCCACACGGGGAGCTCGGCACGCTCCTGCGCCGGTATGCTGTCGAAGGCTTTCGAGAGCACAGAGAGAGAGTCGACCTCAAGGCGCAGCACAGGAAACGACGGCTCGAACGACAGCTCGACGCGCCCGAGCTCCACCCGTGCATCGAGGATGCCGTTGGCAAGATGCTCGACTATAGGGGTGAGGTGCTGCGGGCGCAGTATATTCACGGCGCATATCAGAGTGCCGGCCACTGCCAGCACAAGCGCCATCACTATCATTACCAGCGAAAAGAGTATGTTGCCTATGATTTTTCTCATCTCGTTACTTGGATTTATCGGCCGGAGGAGCTGCCGTGATGTGGAAGCACGCCTGCCTCCGCTCATGCTTCACGAGGCAGCGACCCTCGGAGCGGAGGTCGAATATTATCTCAGCCAGGAGGTTCTTGAGGTCCTCGAAGGTGCGCAGCGTGGCTGTGGTGTCGTCGCACACAAATTTGCTGTAGCTGATATCGAAGGTCGTGGCATACTGGTGGGCGCTCTCGCGGGTAGCGTTGCCATTGACACGGCGCAGGCGGCCCACCGTCATCGGAGTGCGGAGCACGCTCGTCACCTTCGGGCGGTAGGCACCGCCGCCACGTGCAGCAAGGCTGTCGGCGAAGCGTCGGCCTATATCGCTCAGGAGCCGTGCGGCATGAGGCATAAGGTAGGGATACGAGTGGGAGAGTGAGTCGAGATAGAGGTAGCGGTCGGAGCGTATCTTCACAAGCCCCTTGCCGCCCGTCCATGCCGAGGCATCGTCGGTGATGGGAGCGCAGCCGCCGGCCGTGGCATAGCCCAGATGCGCCGGGTTGAGGTCGCCGAACACCTTGCCGAAGCTGCCGCCTATACCGCGCACGCGCAGTCGCACACACCCTCGGTCGGGAGCGTCGGGCGGCTTCACCGAGTAGGCGTCGGGAGTATCGACCCGCTCCAGTATAGCCGTCAAGCGGGGGTTGACCTCCATGTCCTCCATGGCAGGAGGCGGGGTGGCAGCGGGCTGGCAGGAGCACAGAAGCACTCCGGCGACACATATTATATAATATACGATACTACGCATGAGCCGAACATTCAAAGTGCGAAGTTACGAAAAAACAAGCGATAGTTTGTAAAAAATGCGTAATTTTGCACATTATAATTACAGAACAACAAGGTGTCAAGAAAAAGAAAAGCATTACCGCTCCTTAGCGACGTGGAAATAATCGACGTGGCAGCAGAGGGCAACGCCCTTGCACGAGTCGACGACATGGTGGTGTTCGTGCCTTTCGGCGCGCCCGGCGACCGTGTCGACATTCAGATCGAGAAGAAAAAGAAATCATACGCCCAAGGCCGCATTGCCGCCATGCGCAAGCCCTCCGACATCCGTGTGGTGCCTCCCTGCGAGCACTTCACCGTGTGCGGCGGTTGCCGCTGGCAGCATCTGCCCTACGCCTACCAGCTCCGATGCAAGCGGCAGCAGGTGGTCGACGCGCTCGAGCGCATAGCCAAGGTTGAGCTGCCGGAAATTCCCGAAGCTCTCGGCAGCAAGGAGATATGGGAGTACCGCAACAAGATGGAGTACACCTTCTCCAACCGCTGCTGGCTAACTTTCGAGCAGCTCAACAGCGGCGAGGAATTTCCCGACCGCAACGCCGCCGGCTTCCACATCCCCGGTGCCTTCGACAAGGTGCTCGACATCGGCCGCTGCCACCTCCAGGCCGACATATCGAACCGTATGCGCACCTTCATCAAGGACTACGGCAAGGAGCACGGCCTGCCTTTCTACGACCTCCGCGCCCAGGAGGGCTTCCTCCGCACCATGATGGTGAGGATAGCCTCGACCGGCGAGATTATGGTGGTGATTGTCGTCGGCGACGACCGCCCCGCCGAGCTCCGCGACATGCTCATGGCTTTCGCCGCTGAATTTCCCGAAGTGACATCGCTGATGTATGTGGTCAACACCAAGGTCAACGACACCTTCGCCGACCTGCCCGTGACTCTCTTCGCCGGCAAGGACTATATCGAGGAAGAGATGGAAGGCCTGCGCTTCCGCGTAGGGCCGAAGTCTTTCTACCAGACCAATTCGCGCCAGGCCTACGAGCTCTACAAAGTGGTGCGCGACTTCGCCCGCCTCAGCGGCGACGAACTCGTCTACGACCTCTACACCGGCACAGGCACCATCGCCAACTTCGTGAGCCGCCGCGCACGCAAGGTGGTGGGCGTGGAGTATGTGCCCGAGGCTATCGAAGATGCAAAAGTCAACTCCGAGCGAAACGGCATCACAAACACTCTATTCTTTGCCGGCGATATGAAGGACGTGCTCAACGACGACTTCATAGCCACCCACGGCCGACCCGACGTGATGATTGTCGACCCCCCGCGTGCAGGCATGCACGCCGATGTGGTCGACACCATCCTCCGCGCCGAGCCACCGGTGATAGTGTATGTGAGCTGCAACCCCGCCACACAGGCACGCGACCTGGCGCTGCTCGACGGCAAATACGCCGTCGAAGCCGTGCAGCCGGTAGATATGTTCCCCCACACTCAGCATGTGGAGAACGTGGTCCGGCTCGTGCGTCGCGCCGAACCCGCCGCTCAGGACGCCAGCGAGGAATTGTAGTACTCGGGGCGGCCCGTCACCTCCTCGCCAATGAAGGGCGCCTTCTCGAAAGGCGTGTCTTCGGCGGGGAGCTCAATCTCGGCCACTACAAGACCGCTGTGCCGACCGTGAAACTCGTCGACCTCCCAGCGCAAGCCGCCTCCGGCATCCACTATATAGCGGGTCTTCTCAATCAGCCGCGACCCGCAGCAGGCCGCGAGCATGGCGCGGGCATCGGCAGCGGGCACTTCGTACTCCCACTCGCCGCGCACAGCTCCCACATTGCGGCTCTTCACAGTGAGCCACGCCCGGTCGGCGCACACGCGCACCCTCACAGTAGAATCGGCATCGGTGCTCAGATAGCCCTGAAGCATCTCCATCGAGCTCTCGGCGAGCTCTCGGTAGCTGCTGCCGGCGACAAGGAATTTACGTTCTATTTCAGTTGCCATTCTTTATCAATATATATTTACGCCGCCAAAGTTAAGAAAAAAATTGATGCCACGCACACTCATATCACTCCTCTTCGTCCTCGTGCTCTGCCACCTCTCAGGTGCCGCAGCCGAGGGTCTTGTGCGAGGTATCGTGCGCGACTCGGTCACTACGCAGGGCTTGCCCTACGCTTCGGTCACGGCAAATCCCTCGGGTGTGGCATCGGTAGCCGACAGCAAGGGCATCTTCGAGTTCAGACTTCCGGCAGGTACCGAGAGCATCACCGCACGGTGCCAGGGCTATGCCACACGCACCGTGCCGGCAGCATCGTCGACGCTCGGCCTCTACGACATCTACCTGCAGCCGCAGGCTCAGGAGCTTAAAGAGGTGGTAATAAAGCGCAAACGCTACTCCAAGAAGAACAATCCCGCCGTCGACTTCGCCACACGCATCCGCAATGCCCGCGAGCTCACCGACCCGCGCCGCAACGACTGGTACTCCTACGACCGCTACGAGCGCATAGCCCTTGCTCTCAACGATTTCGACACCACGCAGGCCAACAACTGGATGCGCTCCATGCCCTTCTTGATAGAGCACGTGGACACCTCCGAGATTTCAGGCCGACCCGTGCTCAACGTTTCGCTCAAGGAGAGAGCCACCACCGAGTACTGGCAGCGCGAAGGAAGCCGAAGCCAGTCGGTGACTCGCGGCGTGAAAAGCAGCGGCGTGGACGAATTTATGGATCAGGACAATGTGCAGACAGTGCTCAACGACCTCCTCCGCGAAATTGACCTCTACGACAAGGACATACACCTTCTGCGCAACACTTTCGTGAGCCCGCTCTCGCCCGTGGCGCCCGACTTCTACCGCTTTTACCTCGTCGACAGCGCCGCCGTGGTGCCGGGCTCGGCAGAGCCTCACATAGCGCTCGCTTTCTACCCGCGCAACAAATCTTACTTCGGCTTCTCGGGCCACGTCTATGTGCCGCTGGCCGATACCACAATGTTCATCCGCCGGGTGGAGATGCATGCACCTAAGGAAATCAACCTCAACTTCATCAAGGACCTGTCCATCACACAGACCTTCGACCGCGCCGCCGACGGTTCGCGCCTCAAGACCACCGACGATATGATGATGGTGCTCAGCGTGCTGCCCAAGACTTCCGAGCTATATGTGACACGCAAAATAAGCACTCGCAACCACTCTTTCAGCCGCCCCGCCGGTGCCGACAGCATCTTCACGGCCGGTGGCACGAGCACCTTGCCCGATGCCTCGCAGCGCGACTCTCTCTTCTGGGTGGCCGAAGCATCGGCTCCCGTGCCCGAAGGCGAGAGCCGCCTCGACGAGCTCATGCGCAGGCTGCGCCGTAAGCCCCTCTTCTACTGGGGTGAGAAGGCGCTCGGCATCATCGTCAACGGCTATGTACCCACAGGCAAGAAGAGCCGCTTCGACTTCGGACCCGTCAACACCATCGCCAGCTACAACGACCTCGAAGGCCTGCGGTTGCGAGCCGGTGGCATGACCACAGCAAACCTCTCGCCTCACTTCTTCGCCCGAGGCTACGTGGCCCACGGCTTCCGCGACCACCGCTGGAAGTATGCCCTCGACCTCGAGTACTCATTCAAGCCCAAGAAATACCACCCGCGCGAATTTCCCGTACATTCGCTCCGCCTCATCCACCGCTACGACGTGGACCGACTCGGCTCCCACTACCTCTACACCTCGCCCGACAACTTCGTGCTCTCGCTCGAGCGCAAGCACGACAACCGCTTCACCTACCTGCGCGAGACATCGCTGTGCTACACCCTCGAGCTGCCCTTCAACTTCTCCATCGAAGCCTCGGCGGCACACATGCAGCAGTGCGCCTCGCCCTACGTGCGCTTCATCACAGCCACAGGCCGCGAGCTCGGGCACTACGGCAGCACGGTGTTCGCACTGAGCCTGCGCTATGCTCCGGGCGAGACCTTCTATCAAGCCAAGTCGAGCCGCGTATCAATCAACGAAGATGCCCCCGTATTTGCCATCACGCACCGCTACGCCCCCGGCGGAGTATTCGGCACCCGCTACGGCTTCAACCGCACCGAGCTCTCGGTGTCTAAGCAGTTCAGGCTATCAATGGCAGGAGCCCTCGAGCTCAATGTGAGCGGCGGCCATGTGTGGGGCTCGGCTCCGTTCACAGAGCTATTCATTCCCAACGCCAACCTATCGTACATCATACAGCCGCGCAGCTTCGCTCTGATGAACCCCATGGAGTTCATCAACTCTAGCTTTGTGTCGTGGCACGCCACATGGAAGCTCAAAGGAGCTCTCCTCAACCTCGTGCCGGGTGTGCGACGCCTCGGCCTGCGCGAGGTGGTGAGCTTCTGCGGCCTATGGGGGCACCGCTCGGGCAAGGTCGAGCCCGATGCCGCCAACGGCCTGCCGCTATTCCCCACCGACATCACCCTCACCGACATGAGCGGCCGACCGTATATGGAAATATCGGCCGGGCTCGACAACATCCTCCGCCTCTTCCGCGTGGACTATGTGTGGCGCCTGAGCTACCGACACGTGCCTTACCCCATCGACCGCCACGGAGTGCGCATTGCCATGCACTTCACATTTTGATATTACGGTAGAAAATTATTCTTCGAAGCCCATTCCTTGATTATCTATAGCGTGGATGATTTCGAGTTTGAGGTCTTCGGGATAATCCTCGTTTGCCATATAGCAAGTGATGATGCGTTGGAGCAGGTCTTTGTCGATGCGTCCGGCAGCCACATGGTAGATAATAGCCTCCATACACTGCATGAAGCTGTAGGCATGCCAGTAATAGCCATTGTGGACGAGAAACCAAACGCCGATAGTCAGCGCCACTCGCTTGTTGGAGTCCTCGAAATAATGACCGGTGCACAAGCCGAACACCAGATATGTGAGTTTATCGTCAAAAGTAGGATAGTACAAGTCGTTCTGAACGAAGTCGAGCACTTTTCTAATCCCGCCTTCATCTTTCACACCTTGCAGACCTCCACCACTGGCAGCCACTGTCTTTGTATAGACAACCAAAGCTTCATCGTAGCTGATGTATTTCAATTTCTCATTCATCGCCATCGGCTTGTTTCAGGCGTTTTAGAACTTCACGGTTGGCTTCGAGGATATTGTCGAAATCTATTGAAGCATCACCAATGAATTTATCAAATTCATCGGGCGTGACGGCTCGAAGATATTCGGCAAGATTGCCATGCCATGCATCACGAAACGCGACGTCACGGGATGCCATTTTGGATCTCGCATCATTGATGAATGGCTCCATAATCGGAGCTGATGCCAATTTGTCGATTATAGCCTTGACTTCTTCGATGATCAGTTGCTTATTTCCATTATTGGAGTAGCACTTCACAATCTCATGCGCCACACCATTCTCAAATGATGAAATGCAAAGTAAAACTTCCGCATAAAGTGTATGCCGCACATTCTCCTCGTTCTGCAAACGAAGCACCTCTCGATACTCTTTGGCATTTTCCCGAAAGACTGCCTTATAAATCAAGTCGGTTATCTGCTCATATTTATATGTAGGAAGTCCGTCGACATATTTGCCTACTGCCTGAGTAAAACTCTTACGGTAGTTTTCACTCTTTATTGCAGTAGGGAGATAATCCCGGTCGCGCCAGTTGATGTATTTAGTACCCCCCCCGGCACGACTATTGATTGTTGCGATGACAATATCGAGCATCTGCGTGCGTAGCTGTTTCGCTTTCTCACTCTCCGTGAGAAGCATACCGATGTTTAGAAAGGCGCGGAACGGAAAAATCCCAAGCTGCCGTGTAAACTTAGGGACATTAATGTCCCCAACAAAATGCAACTTCAACTCTTTCAGAGAATTACCTTCACTTAAAAAGTATCCGTTGGCACGAAGTTCATCGCCATACTCCTGCACATAACGCTTGATTGTGCGTTCATCAACCTCATAAAAATCAGCGACCATTTTAGTCGTGAAAAGGAGTTGTTCATAAAAACGCAGGCCTTTAACATCCAAGTTTTCTTGGATGGCTTGAAGGGCATAATTGTTGTTCAGCACATTCTGCCGCTCGATATTTGATACTGTGAGGTCGTTCATATTCACAAAGTTACAATTTTTATTTTGATTTCCAGCGCTCTACAGCCATTAAAATTCAAAAGATTTCAATCATGTGGTGATTTGAACAGCCGGGGCATGCCCTTGTTTTCACTTCATCGGGCGGTGTGAGCTGTGTTTAATCTCTATTTTTCAGACATTCAGATTTCACCATTCACATTTTGATAAATTTCAACGTTCTTTACTTGCCTTTTCCGAATACTTTACCTAAATTTGCGGAAAATCTCCAAAAACATGCAACTTATGAAACAATGTCCCAAATGCCATCAGTACGTTGATGACTATTCAACTTTCTGCAACCATTGCGGCTACAGCTTCGGCGAAGGTGCAGCCAACGGTGCAACACCTCCGCCCGTCAACGAGCCTTATGCCACCGACAATGCTTTCGACGCTTGCGGTCCCGAAGGCAAGAGCCGCGGTGTGGCTGCGCTTCTGGCTATAATCCTCGGCGGCCTCGGCATCCAGTACTTCTACCTCGGCAAAGTGGGTGCCGGTGTAATCACAATCTGCCTCACCCTGGTCACCTGCGGCCTTTGGGAAATTGTCACTCTTATCCAAGGCATCCTCATGTTCTGCATGACCAACGCACAGTTCCGCCAAAAGTACGTCACCAACCCGGCCACATTCCCTCTCTTTTGAGAAATAGAGCACTTAAAAGGGCACTTAAATCGTAAAAAACGTCAATAAACACCTTAGGGGCAAAGTTAATTGAAAATTTTTCGTTAACTTTGCCCATTATTTTGTATCTAACCTCATCCCTCCCTCCACACGACCCGAGAATGGACGTTAAAAAAGTGCTTTATATCTCGCAGGAGATTGAACCATACCTGCCCGCCAACACGATGTCGACTTTCAACAGAAGCATCGCCCAAGGCCTCCAGGAAAGAGGCGCCGAAGTGCGCACATTCATGCCTAAATACGGCTCGATCAACGAGCGCCGCAACCAGCTGCACGAGGTTATCCGCCTCTCGGGCATGAATATCATCATCGACGACACCGACCACCCGCTCATCATCAAGGTCGCCACACTGCAGCCCACCCGCCTGCAGGTCTACTTCATCGACAACGACGATTACTTCTACCGCCACACTCCCGGCAAATTCGAGCTCACCGACTGGGCCGATGTCAACGACGAGCGCGCCATCTTCTTCGTCCGCGGCACCATCGAGACCGTAAAGAAGCTCCGCTGGGAAGCCGACATCGTGCACTGCACCGGTTGGATCACCGCGCTGGCACCGCTTTTCATAAAGCACGTCTATGCCGACGACCCCTCCTTCCGCGCCGGTAAGATTGTATATTCGCTCTTTGCCGACACGCTGGCCGAGCCTTTGGCCGAGTCGCTCTATGCCAAGCTCCAGGAATCAGGCATACCCTCCGACGTGCTGGCTACCATAGCTACCGACGGTGCCGAGAAAATCGACCTTGTGAAGCTCAACAAGCTCGCTATCGACTTCTCCGACGCTATCATCGAAAGCTCCGAAGGTGTGCCCGCCGAAATCGTGGACTACGCCAAAGCCTCGGGCAAACCCTTCCTCCCCTACCCCGCCGACGACATCGACGCCTACCACAACTTCTACAAGTCGCTATGAAAAAATCATTCTTCGCACTAAGCATCGCCGTAGCGGCGCTGCTGGCCCTGTGGGCTTGCGACGACAACACCTCCACAATCGGCTCCTCCCTTACCGGCCAAAACGTGGAGATTATAATCGACTCTTCATTCCAGGCGCAAGGCCGCACCGTGATGGTGAGCCGCATCCGGCCCAAGACCACACAGGTACTCATCGGCCGCATCGACATACCTGCTTACGGACGGCTTGAGACATCCAACGTGATGCAGTTCCTGCCCTCGACAGAGCTCGACACCGCCAACTTCGGACCCGAGAACGTCGATTCGCTCGTGCTCACCCTCCGCTATGCACGCGGTTCGTTCATGGGCGACTCCGTGGCACCGATGGGCCTCACCGTGCACCGCCTCAAAGATATGCTTTCCGACACCATCTCCAGCGGCTTCGACCCCGCCGGAACCTACGAAAGCACTCCTCTGGCAAGCACCATCTACAACACCTCGACTTTCAACGGAACTTCCGCCGAGCAGACAGCCACATACCGCGACATCACTCTCACACTCGACCGTGGCGGCAAGCTCGGACGCGACCTCTTCAAAGCCTTCGTTGACCACCCCGACTATTATGCCGACGGAAATTCGTTTGCATCGAACGTATTCAAAGGCATATACATGGGCACTAACTACGGCAGCGGACGCATGACACTCGTGTCGGTCACTTCCATGCAGATGCACATGCGCAAAATCTATATCCCTACCGACAGCGTCACCCCCGACACTCTCGATGCCGTGCACACCTACTACCTCGTCACTCCCGAGGTGATAGCCAACAACAACCTCCGCTACGAAATGGCCGACGGACTCAAGCAGCTCATCGCCGACGGGCACACACTCATGGTGGCACCGGCAGGCAGCGAGCTCGAGCTCACCTTCCCCCTCCCCGATATCATCGCGGCCTATCGCAGCCATCAGAACTCCACCCCGGTAGCAAACACCCTCACCTTTGAAATACCGGTCGACACCATCGAAAACGGCTTCGGCATCACACCTCCGCCCTACGTGCTTCTGGTACTCAAGAAAGACCGCGACGAGTTCTTCGCCAAAAACAAACTCACCGACAACGTCAGCTCATTCTACGCCGCATACAACAGCACCAAGCAGTGCTACTCATTCACCGGCATGAGAGCATACCTCACCGACATGCTCGAGCGTGAGGAAATCAAGCCCGAGGACTACACCTTCTCGCTCGTGCCAGTGCAGGTCAACTTCGAGAACCTCGCCGGAGGAAGCAGCTACTACTACGGCACCACATCGCAGACAGAGTCGGAGATTCTGCCCTACCTCGTATCGCCCGTAATGGCCGACATACGAGTCGACAAAGCTAAAATTAAGTTCTCGTATAGTTTGCAGACTCAAAAATAATCGCTAACTTTGCACCGCAAAACAGCGATAACGCCGCAATAGCTCAGTTGGTAGAGCATTTCATTCGTAACGAAAAGGTCGTGGGTTCGAGTCCCACTCGCGGCTCAAAGCCCCGGACATCCAAAAGATGCCCGGGCTTTTATTTTTCTTATACAGGTACCCCTGCATGGAATATCGGGAATAAATATATGACACAAACCGAATGTGCCGGGTCACCTCCTTATCCGCAGTTGACCCGCATCGCGGGTCATCAAGACCGTAGCCTTGGCGTGGGAGCTCGTAGAGCGGACACCCAAGGTTCACGTCAACAATCTAATTTACAGACCCCTGACAGGGGGTCGCAAGACGGCTCGCTGTGCCGTTGTTGTCGTTGATGAGAATGGGGTTGATGACTTGTGGGGAGCTGTTGAATGAGAATTGGGCGATACGTTGACATTTGCGGGCGTCTTGGCGGTCGCCATAGATGGGCGACCGTACCATGGCCCTTGGGCGCTTGGAATGCTAAAAATTCGCAACGTCGTAGGGTACCGCGACATTAAAAATTAAAACTTATAATTTATAACTTATAATTTTTATCTCATATCTCATAACTGCAAAAAGCGCGCCGAGGATGCCCCGGCGCGCTTCGATTTTGTATCTGTGTGTGTGAATTTACTTCACATATACCTTGCTTACGTTGCTGCCCTGGCGGCGGATAAAGAGGCCGGTAGCGGGGTTGGCAACACGCACGCCCTGGAGGTTGAAGTATTCAACGGGGGCGTTGGCATCGGCTGCGGTGACAGCGTCGATGCCGGTCTGAACTTTCACGAGTGTGAGCATGGGTGCTTCACCGTTGAAGTCGACAGCAACATCGTAGGTGCCGGCAGGCACTGCAAAAGATTCGCAAGCGGATGCATTGATATTCGGAACATAGACAGCGAGCTGAGCTTCAGCGCTGGTAGCACCTACTGCAAATTCGATGGGAGTATCCTTCGCAGGTGCACCATATCGGTAGCCTTCGTTGACACCGCCCCAATCGTCGGAAGCAGTTCCGCGGAGCTCATTGAACTGTATATACGACACTACATTGTCGGCTCCGGCTGCGTCGAACACCACCTTGCTTGCGGTGAACACTTTATCGTTCTTTGTAAGCTCGATGCCACTTGTCACATCCCAGTGGTTTTCACCTACATTACCCATAAGGTAGAGAGTTGCGGGCACATAGAGTCCGGGGGTGGGCTCGATCACTGTCTCCGACTTGGTGATGGTGAGAGTCTCGTCGACGAGGCTGAGGGTCATATCGTACTTGGCGGGGCCGGCTACTTTGAAAGAATTTTCACCTGCGGTGATACCATTAGCTGAGTCGAATGAGGGCTCGGTGTCACTTTCAAGTGCGCCATAGCGCTGACCCATTTCGTTCCATGCTGCACCAAGAGAAACTGCGAAAGAGAAATAGCCATACTCCGTGCCAAGTGCACTACCGATTTCGACTGCTTTCACTTCATATACACCGTCTTCAACCTTAGTCATGGCCACGCCATTGTCGGGACCCCAGTCGGCACCGTTCACGTTGCCGATTACAAACATTGTTTCGGGATATGTGACCACGATTTCACCACCGCCGGGTACAGTCACAGTCAGTTTTCCTTCTTCGGCATTCTTCGCACAAACAAAAGTGAAGATGTATTCACCTGCGGGAAGCACGAAAGAGTCACCTGTCTGCGGTGTTGTATAGGTTTCTCCGGCGACAACCTCAATATCGCCAGTACGGCCGGTGCCGTACTGAATATCGCCTGCGCGCATTTTGAAATAGCTTTTTGCGGCAGTAAGTTTATAGGTACCGGTCCACTCATCTTGTGTGCCTTCCTTGAGGGCGAGAGGATAATCGGTGCGTGAATCATTCCAGCCACCGCCCATATCGCCTACGAGGTAGATTGTGGTGTAGTCATTTTCCTTGGCAGCACCGGTCACGAGAAGAGTTTTTGCATTGGTGTCAAGTGTGATTACTGCATTTTCAACGGATCCGTCCATGTTGAAGTTGCCTGCACCTACACGGTAGGAGTAGGCTTCGCCTTCCTTGACTTTTGAGCCGTTTGTGCCGATTTTGTTGTTCCAGTCAGGACTTCCGGGTGTGCCCTGGCAGATAAGGAATTCGCCGGCAAAAGCCTTGTGGCCTTCAGGCATTGTGTAGCGGAATACGCCGGCTTCGCCCTCTACGGGCTTGAGTTCGTAGTTTGCATTGGCATGAGCCCAGCCTTGGAAAGCACCGGAGATATACCAGTTCGCCGCATTGGCAGCCATCGCCACTACGAGCGAAAGCATTAGCAAGTAAAATTTTTTCATAATATTGATTTAAGTAAGTAAGGAATAATCTCTTTTAGCGCGCATAATGATACACATCGCAAAAGTACGGTATTTTTCGTTAGAAGAGTAAAATATAACATACTTTAACTTTTGCGAACCATGTAAAAACTTTTCTGTTGGAGCATTTTACGTACTTTTGCAAGCATGAAATCGGCTCTACGCATCATCGCAGGCATTTTTATGCTGCTTCTTTCCGCAATTCCGCTCACAGGCTACGCTCAAGGCACCGCCTTGCAGAGTGGCCTTGCCAAGACCCGAGGCAAACTCAAGGCCAACGGCACGGTAGTGGCGGGCAAGCCATTGGCGGGAGTTGCAGTGAAAGTGCGTGGAGCAAACGAGACCCGCAGCGGCGCCGACGGCACCTTCGCTTTCAATGCCCCCTCGGTTTTCATCCTCGAGAATGCCCGCAAGAAAGGCTTCGTGCTGAGCGATGCCGACCTCACTTCGCGCCCGGTGAAGCGCTCGGCAGCCGTCTTTACCATAGTTCTCGAAGACGAGGCTGAGCGCAAGGCCGAGCTCGATGCCGTGGCCGCACGCATACGCCGCACTCTCAACGCCCGCATCCGTGAGCGTGAGGATTCGCTGGCGGCTCTCCGCGAGCAGCTGCGTATCTCCGACGAGCAGTACCGCGCCATGATTTCACGCCTCTACGACGAGCACTCCGCCGACGAGGAGTTGATAGCCGCACTTGCCGAGCGCTATACAGCCACCGACTGGGATAGCGCCGACGAGCAGCAAAGGCGCATATCCGCCCTTATCATTGCCGGTGAGCTTGAGCGAGCCGACTCGCTGCTCAATGCCGGCGGCGACCTCGGCCGCGCTGTGCTCTCCGCCCTCAAGGCCAAAAGCGCGATTTCAGCCGATGAAGCCGACATAGCGCGTCGACAAGCCCGCAACGAGCAGGCTCGCAAGGCGCAGGTGCGCGAAGCCGAAGCTCTGGCCGAGCGATGCCTGGCGAAGTCGGAAATCATGCGCCTGAAGCATCTCAACGACTCCGCCTACCACTACCTCACACTGCGGAGCACGCTCATGCCTAGCCGTCTCGACTACCTCACCGAGGCCGGCAGCTTTGCAGAAATATTCCTCGGCGATGCCGAGGAGGCAGCAAGGGTCTACTCCCGAGCCATGGACATAGCAGCCGCCGACAGCTCATTGGCCATCGACTATGCCTTTGCCGCCAACAGCCTCGCCCGCATCGCCATCGCACAGGGGAGGCCGGAAGATGCCGAGCGATTGCTGCTCAGCCTGCTGGCAGCGCCGCACGCGTCATCTCTCGGGCTCATGCTCACCGGCAGCATCTACAGCTCGCTGGCTCATATCGATGCCCTGCGCGGCAACTACGCCGATGCCGAGAGCAAGTACAGGCAGGCCATGCGGCTGCAGCGCGAGCTCTCAGGCGACGATGCCATAGGCCTCTACCCTACCGTCAACGACCTCAGCATGGTGCTTCTCAACACCGGGCGCGCCGCCGAGGCCGCCGACAGCCTCGAGCGCTCGATAGAGGTGCGGGCTCGCATCTACGGCTCCGACTCGCCCGAGATGCCGGCGCCACACAGCTCGCTCGGACATGCGCGACTGGCTCTGAACGACACCGTCGGAGCGCTCGCAGCCTACCGCGAGGCCGTGCGGGTTGGCGAGCTCAACTACAGCCCGCGCCATCCCGACCTCGGCACCCTGCATAGCAATCTCGCCCGCCTGCTGCTGGCCGTCAAAGACTATGGCGAGGCTGCCATATACTATCGCAAGAGTCTCGCCGCCCTACCCGCAGGCAGCCCATGGCGCACAAGGGCGATGTCGGATCTGGCCCTCTGCCTCTTTCACACGGGGCACCGTGCCGAAGCAGCAGCACAGAGCGAGGAGGCACTTCAGGAGTTCTCGCTGCAACTTGGCCCTGAAAGCGGAGCCGCCATCGAAGAAGCACTCATCCTCGGAATGTACTACTACGCCGACGGGCGGAAAGCCGAGAGTGAGCGCGTATGGAAAGGCCTGCTCAGCACCGCAAAGCAGCATCTGCCGGCCGACGATCCGGTGATAGAGGCCACTCAACGACTGCTCGACGAGCTATACACCGAAACGACCGACACAAAATGAGCTCCTACAAATACTTCGCCTTCATAAGCTACAGCAGCGCCGACACCAAGGAGGGGCGCAGGCTGCAGCGCCGCCTCGAGAACTTCCGCCTGCCTGCCGCCCTCGGGGGCAAGCGGCGCAGCTATCCGATGCGCAAGGTGTTCTTCGCACCCACAGAGATACAGCCCGGAGTCCTTACAACCGAGCTGCAGACCCGGCTCGAGCAATCGCGCTACCTCATAGTGGTGTGCTCGCCGGCCTCGGCACGGTCGCGTTGGGTGAGCATGGAGATTGAATACTTTGCCTCGCTCGGGCGGGCCGACCGCATCTATCTGTTCATCGTGGGCGGACAGCCCGGCAGCGGTGGTGCCGACGAGTGCTTCAACCCCGCCCTGAGCACCATAGGCCTGCCCGAACTCCTCGGCGTAAACATACACGAGAAAGTGCACCGGCTGCCGTGGCTCAACCGCGAGCGTGCCTACACGCAGCTGATATCGAAGCTGCTCTGTCTCGACTTCGACGCACTGTGGCAGCGTCAGCGCCGCCGTCTCCGTCGCCGCCGTGCAGCCTTTGCGGCGGCTGTCGGCGGAGCCATAGCTCTGGCGGCCTTGACGTGGGCGGCCAACCGCCCTTTTGCCACCACTGTGCTCCCGGTCGATGCCGATTCCGCCGCCTCACTTCCCGAAGCTCAGTACGTGGCCATAAGCCTTTTGCTCGACGAAGAAACCAAGACCGACACCGCAAGCGCCACAGGCCAAGCCCTGCGCTTTGCCAACCTTCCACGCAGCTACAGCGGGCGCACGGTGGCCGTCCGCGCCGACGCTCCCGGCTACCTGCCCCTCGACACCACACTGACGCTGACTCCCGAGCGCATCAAGCTGCCGCTGAGGCGCGACCCGGCCATATACGGCCATATCCGCATCACTGTGGTAGACTTCGACAGCGGCGAAGTCCTGCCGCACAAACCCGTCGTGCTGGCCGGGACGACAGTCCTCACCGATGCCGCAGGTGTGCTCGAGGCCGACATCCCCCTTTCACGGCAAGCCACGGCCTACACAGTGACCATCGACGGACACAACTACACCCTGCACACCCCCTGCGGACCCGACGATTACCTGAGCGTGCGCTGAATTTATAAAAAACTTTAACAGTTTTCGGGGATTGCGAAAAATGGCTTAACTTTGCAAACCATATACTCACAAAGTGCACCCAATGAGAAAAAGACACATATTCGCGGCTCTGGCCGCACTGCTGGCCGCCAGCGTCTTTGCCGCCACCGACGGCAACGTGATCGAGGAAGTGGCCTGGATGATAGGCGACCAACCTATATATAAATCGGAGATAGAGGAAACCTATCAGGAGATGCAGGCCGACCGTGTCAACATCCCCGGCGACCCTTACTGCTACATACCCGAGCAGATAGCCATAGAGCGCCTTTTCCTCCATCAGGCTGAGCTCGACACCATAGAGGCACAGGAATCGATGGTGCAGATGCAGGCCGATGCCCAGATGAACATGATTGTCACCAACCTGGGCTCGCGAGAGAAAGTGGAGCAATACTTCCGCAAGCCCTACAACGAGATACGCGAGTACTACCTCGAGTCGCTCCGCAACCGTATGCGCGTGCAGCAGGTGCGCAACAACCTCACCAAGAACCTCAAAGTGACTCCTGCCGACGTCCGCCGATACTTCTCGCAGCTGCCTCAGGACAGCGTGCCCTACATCCCTCTCGAAGTGGAGGTGCAGATGATTTCAATCAACCCCATCATCCCGCGTCAGGAAATCGACGACGTGAAAGCGCGCCTGCGCGACTACTCCGACCGCGTGACCCGAGGTGAGAGCGACTTCTCCACCTTGGCAATCCTCTACTCCGACGATCCCGGCTCAAGCCGTCGCGGAGGTGAGCTCGGCTTCATGGGTCGCGGTCAGCTCGTGCCCGAATATGCCGCCGTGGCATTCAACCTCAACGACCCCAAGCGTGTGTCGAAAATCGTGGAGACAGAGTACGGCTTCCACATCATCCAGCTCATTGAGAAGCGCGGCGACCGCATCAACACCCGCCACATCCTCCTCAAGCCCAAAGTGGCCGAGAAAGACCTCACCGACGCCATCACACGCCTCGACAGCGTTCGCACCGACATCGTCGACAACAAGACCATGAGCTTCGAGGATGCCGTGCGCTACTTCTCGCAGGACAAAGACACCCGCATGAGCAACGGCGTGATGGTGAACACCGGCGAGAACCGCAACTACGGCACCACTCGCTTCGAGATGTCGCAGCTGCCCCAGGAAATAGCCAAGGAGGTAGCCAAGCTCCAGCCCGGCGAACTTTCGCAGCCTTTCATCATGGTCGACCCCAAGCGCAACACCGAGATTGTGGCCATGGTGCGCCTCACCAAGCGCATTGAAGCACATCCGGCGAACCTTTCCGACGACTTCCAGACAATCAAAGGCATGTACGAGAATGCCCAGAGGCAGGAAACCGTCAACAAATGGCTCGCCAAGAAAATCAAAGACACCTACGTGCGCATCGAGGACGGCTGGCGTGGCTGCGACTTCGTGCATGACGGTTGGATTCACACCAAATAAGGACTTCTTCGTGTCGGACTGATGCGCAGGCAATCGTCGCTCATATTGATTCTTCTGCTGGCTCTGCCATCGCTTTTGGCCTGGGCCGCCTCGCAGCGCACCAATGTGCCGCGTATAGCTCCCACCATACCCACAGCCGACCGCTCGGCCGGCAACAAGGTGTTCCTCGAGCGGGCCGACGTGCTTAAGAAGCAGACATCCGACTCTTTCATGATTCTCGTGGGCGATGTTCTCTTCACCAAAGGCCCGATGATCATGAAGTGCGACAGTTGCCACTACTACCCCGAGACCGAGTCGATGAGCGCATTCGGCAACGTGAGCATGGAGCAGGGCGACACTCTCTTTGTCTACGCCGACGAGCTGCAGTTCGACGGCACCTCCGAGATTGCCACCCTCTACGCCGACCCCGGAAAAAAAGTGCGCCTCATCAACCGCGACGTGAAGCTCGAGACCGACATCTTCATCTACGACCTTGCCATCGACCTCGGATATTACGAAGTGGGAGGCACCCTCACCGACCCGTCGAACACGCTCACATCTATCTACGGCGAGTACGCTCCCTCGACCAAGGAGGCCAATTTCTACACCCGCGTGCATCTCAACTCACGCAACACCTCCGACACCCTCGACATCTACTCCGACACACTCTACTACAACACCGCCTCGCACATCGCCGAGCTGCTGTCGCCCTCGACCGTTGTCAACGCCCGCGGCACCATCTACACAAGCCTCGGCGTGTACGACACCGACGGCAATAAGGCAACCCTCTTCGATCGCTCCACCGTGGTCACATCACAAGGCCAGACGCTCACCGCCGACACCATCTTCTACGACCGCGGCCGAGGCTTCGGCGAGTGCTTCGGTGCGATGGTGCTCACCGACACGGCACACAGCGTGGAAGTGCTTGGCGACTATGGCTACTACAACGAGCTCACCGACAGCACATTCATCACCGGCCGCGCGCTGCTCAAACAATATGCCGACAGCGACACCCTATGGCTCCACGGACGCTACATTGAGAGCTTCCGCAGCTTCGACACCACCTTCATAGCCGAGGACACGGCAGCACGCCGCCCGGCATCGACGGTAATCGACACCTCGCACATCGCCGTAGTCTACCCGCGCGTGCGCTTCTATCGCCGCGACATGCAGGGGCTGTGCGACTCAATGCGCTTCACTCAGGCCGACTCTATGCTGCGAATGTATGTCAACCCGGTGGTGTGGAGCGACGACCAGCAGATATTCGGCAAGATAATCGCGCTGCACCTCAACGATTCCACCATCGAAGAAGCCATCCTGCCCGAAAACGGCTTCGCAGCCCAGCACATCGAGGGCGAGCACTACAACCAAATCAGCGGCAAGGAGATGAAAGCATTCTTCGAGGGCGGCGAGATGCGCCGGCTCGACATCAGCGGCAACGTCGAGATTATCATGTACCCCGAAGAGTCCGACTCTACCATCAATAAAATAGTAAATGCCCAGAGCAGCTTTCTCACCGCCACTTTCCGAGGGCGCACCACCGAGTATATAAAGCTCTGGCCCGAGACCACAGGAGCGGCCACACCGCTCTTCCTCGCCAAAAAGAGCTCCTATTATCTGCCTAAATTCAAGTGGTTCGACGGTATGCGACCCACCGGCCCGGCCGACGTTTTCATCATCCCGCCGGCCATGGAGGAGCTCATGACAAGCAGCGGCAGAAGCTCGGCAATCGACAAGAAACCGGCCTCGAGAATTATGCTCCATGAGCGCCCCGACGGCGCCGAGCCACCTCCGGCAGCGGCGGCACAACCCGACTCAACCGACCAACCAAAATCCGAGATAGCTCCACTCCAACAATAGCGACACTCTGTTCGTTTAGCCATCAGTGAGCACTAAACCACACCTCATCATGACTGAAACACTGCAACATAAACACAACGAGGCGGAAAACTTCGACGACATCCGCCCATACGACGACCATCAATTCCACCAAAAGATTGCCTCGCTCGTCAAGGAGCCCGGCTTCGAGCACGCCGTGCGCTACGTGATGCCCGATGTCGACTACCCCGAGTTCGTCAAGCGCCTGCTCTCGGTGGAAAGCCAGATGGATTTTCAGCAGAAAATCATGGGTCCCTTCCTCGAGATGCTCGTATCCAAGACCACGCACGGCCTCTCGCTCAGCGGCGTGGAGAACTATGCCCCCGGCTCGAGCCATGTGTTTATCACCAACCACCGCGACATTGTGCTCGACGCCTCGTTCCTCAACCTCTGCTTCATCCGCGAGCATCTTCCCATCACCCAGGTGGCTATCGGCAATAATCTGCTCATCTTCGATTGGATTACCGACCTGGTGAAGCTCAACCGCAGTTTCATAGTCAAACGCGACACCGGCGTGCGCGAAGCTCTCGATGCCGCCAAGCACCTCTCGGCATATATCCACCACGTGATTGCCGACATGAACGAATCTGTGTGGATAGCACAGCGCGAAGGCCGAGCCAAGGACTCCAACGACCGCACTCAGGAGAGCGTGCTCAAGATGCTCTCGCTTGGAGGCAAAGCCGACTGCAAGGCAAACATCCTGGCTCTCAACATCATGCCCGTGGCAATATCCTACGAGTACGACCCCAACGACTACCTCAAGGTGCGCGAGTTCCTCCTCAAGCGCCGCGACCCCGACTTCAAGAAAAGCCAGCGCGACGATCTCTTCAGCATGGAGACAGGCCTGCTCAGCCAGAAAGGCCGCGTGCATTTCCACCTGGGCGAGTGCATAAACGGCGCCCTCGCGGCCGACCCTGCCACCGACCGCGCCGATGTGGTGCACAAGGCTTGTACGCTGCTCGACCGCTCGATCCACTGCGGCTACCGCATATTCCCCTGCAACTACATCGCCTACGATGAGGTGCACGGCACCACACGCTACCGCGAGTTCTACACCGACGACGACGTGCGCACCTTCGACGCATACATCGACAGCCAGCTTGCCAAAGTCGACGTGACCGACATCACCGCCGACGAGCGCGCCTTCATGCGGCAGATGATGCTCACCATGTATGCCAACCCGCTGAAAAACCAACTCGCGGCGCAGAACTGCGAAAATTGCTGATCTGATGCGACTTCCTCTCCTGCTCATCCTGCCCGTACTTCTGCTCGACATCCTCGTCGATGCCTACATCTGCCGTGCCGTGTGGAAGCGATGCAAGCGCGGTGCCTCCTTCTGGCGCCCTGTGGCTCTGTGGAGCTCGGTGCTGCTCAACCTGCTGCTTGTGGCAGCCATCGTGTGGCCCAAGAAAAGCGCCGGCGACAGCGAGCTCGTTGGGCTCATGTGGCTGCTCTACGCCTACTTCAGCATCTACATCCCGAAGTATTTCTTCGTCTTGGTCGACCTGCTCGGCTGCATACCACGCTTGTGGCACCGCAAGCGCTCCAAGGTCGTGAGTCGCGGCGCCATTGCGGTGGCACTCACCGTATTCGGCCTCATGTGGTGGGGTGCCCTCATCAACCGCTACCGCATAGATGTGCGCGAAGTCGACGTGACCGACCCCTCGCTTCCTGCAGCATTCGACGGCTTCACGATAGCTCAGATTTCCGACCTCCACGTAGGCAGCTACGGTGCCGATACCGCCTTCGTGGCCAAGGTGGTGAAGCGCGTCAACGAGCTTCACCCCGACATGATAGTGTTCACCGGCGATATTGTGAATCGCCGCAGCGACGAGCTCAAGCCCTTCACCGGCACCCTCAGCCGCCTCGAAGCACCCATGGGTGTATACTCCATCCTTGGCAACCACGACTACGGCGACTATTACCAATGGCCAGACTCCGCAGCGAAAAGCGCCAACATGCGCCTGCTGCGCACCTTGCAGAAAGACATGGGCTGGCACCTGCTCGACAACGACTATGCAGTGCTCCGGGCCGGCTCCGACTCACTCGTAGTCCTGGGCGTAGAGAATATCGGCGACCCGCCATTCCCCACCTACGGCGACCTCGATGCCGCATATCCGCACGACCTCGCCGACCCCGCCTTCAAAATACTGCTTAGCCACAACCCCGCGCACTGGGTCGACGACATCGCCGGCAGCCCCGACAAAAACATAGCACTCACCCTCTCGGGGCACACTCACGCCATGCAGATTGAGTTCTTCGGCATATCGCCGGCAACGTTCCGCTATCCTACATGGGGCGGCATGTACACCGACCCCGATGGTGCGCACCGCCTCTACGTGAACATAGGCATAGGCGAAGTAGGCATACCGGCACGCATAGGCGCAACCCCGGAAATAACTCTCCTTACACTCCGAAAGTGAGCACCGCGCAATCATTACACCATATCGTGATAAGCACCTATTGCCGCAGGCCCACCCTCCCGGAGAGCGTCTGTGTGGAGATGTATAAAGTCATTTCATCCTTAGTCGAGCGCTGCAACGCCAAATTACTAAGGATAAACGGCATCGAGAACCACATACACATTCTCGTAGACTTCGGCCCGAAAACCTGCCGGCAGGATCTTCTCAAAACCATCAAGCAAAACAGCTCTCTATGGGCTCGACACAGCGGCAAGTTCCCTCTATGGGAAGGTTGGGGGCGCGAGTATTATTGCTTCTCTGTGTCATCCGACCGTAAATCAAGTGTCTGCGCATATATTGAGAACCAAAAAGAGCATCATAAGAAAACTTCATTCGAGAACGAAATGAAGCGCTTCGTGGCACACGCCGGCATGGAGTGGAATGAAAATCTTCCCTATGATTAAAAAACTATCAATGGGCGTGATTAAAAAGCTATCAATGGGCGCTCTCCAAGCAGCCAATGCCGGCGTGGCGCATGGTGCCGCGAAGCGGCTTTTTCTCGGTAGCCCCACACTGCTGTGTGGGGGAATGTCGCGCCAAAGTCCCGAATGTCCCGAAGGGACTGTTGGAAGTGCTTCGGAGATTCAGTCTCTTCGAGACATCATCTCAATGCCCGTATTTACCCCACACAAAAGTGTGGGGCTAACAAGATATAGCCGCTTCGCGGCATTCGTTAGTTTATCATGAAGAGTAGAGCCATTATTTGTATGGGTGCCAATGGGGCCGATGCGGAGGTGCAGATAGCGCGTGCCCTTGATGTCGTGCAAAATTTGGGTGAGATTGCCGTCGCCACCCCACCCTACCGCTCTGAGGCGGAGTTTGCCCGCGATGCAGCTCCTTACCTCAATCAGATAGTCATACTCGACAGCGTGCTCGCTCTCGACAGCGTGCAATCGCTCACAAAAGACTATCAGACACGGTGCCGTGCCGAGGCCGACATCGCGCCTCTGGTTGCTATCGACATCGACATCGTGGCGTGGAACGGCACTGTACTCCGCCCCGCCGACATGGCCTCGCGCTATTTCCGCAAAGGGTGGGCAATGCTACATCACGGGGCGCAGGAATTCGGAGAATTGCTTCCTGATACTCTCCTTGCCGAATTTAGCTGACACCATGCGTCGTGCCCGCTCACCTATGCGCTCCCTTTGAGCCGGGTCGGCAAGAAGATTGGCCACCGTCTGAGCCCATGCATCGGGGTCGGGAGTCAATACCACAAGCGCTTCCTCAAGTTCTTCTATGCCTTCCAGCCCCTTAGGTGTGGTGACCACACAGCAGCCATAAGCCATCGCCTCCAGAATTTTGTTCTGTATGCCTGAGCCTGAAAGCATCGGAGCCACCACCAGTGCCGCATTATGATAGTAAGGCCTCACCGATGGCACAAATCCGCTCACTTCGACACCGGCAAGGTCGGCGAGGAGCTTGACATCTTCGACGGGAGAAGCACCGACGATGGTGAAACGACAATCGGGATCTCGCTCCCGCAACTTCGGCATCACTTTCCGGGCAAAGAAATCCACGGCTGTGATATTGGGCGCATAATCCATTTTACCTACAAAGACAAGCCCTTGCCGATTCTTGTGAGGAGGCAGCCCGGATTCTTCCGCGGGCAATACTACCATATTTCCGAGCAGACATTTATTGCCACCCGGCAGATATGAGCGGTCGGCTTCCGAAATATATGCCACGCTGTCGAATGTCTGTGCGCACAGGCTCTCATATCGCTCCATCCGCCTGGCATCGGCTCTGTAGAACAATCGCTTCAGCGCAGAGGCCGATGTCTCGCCAAGGGTATTGTAGTTCATTGTAAGAGAGTCAGTCATATCAAGGACTTTCTTCTTGAAGCAGCCTGCGTACTGAGCCATTACAGGCGACGCGCAGAACACGAAATCGTAGCTCCCGGCCCGGGATTCGACAAACCGACGCAGGTGCCTGTCGTTAAAATGATTGACGGCCTCGGGCTTGCGGTTGAAAAGAGTGAGCATGGCACGGAGATAGCGCGTGAGAGGCGCTGCGAAAAAGACGTGCTCCTCTCCAATCCTGGGTTCGTAGTCCTTAATCGGCTGAGAGCGCTTGTCGTGGCTTATATATGCCACATCTACATCACAGATATCCGCCAGCAGGCAAAGGCTCTGTGCAATCCGGATCCTGTCGCCGCCAATCTTGGGGAATGGCGGTATATGCGAGAGAAACAAAGCTTTCTTCTTCATCAGCATCTCAAATTAGCAATAGTTCACGGCAAAGATATGCAAAAATTTTCGTAACTTTGGGCTGCATTTGGCGCAAAAAAGCGCCGTGCATAAATATCTCTCTGAAAACTACAGCTCTATGTCGCAATTCGTACATCTGCACGTACACACCTCATATTCCTTGCTCGACGGTCTGTCGTCGGTGTCCGGCCTGATAAAGAAGGCCGTGGCCGACGGTATGCCCGCACTGGCTATGACCGACCATGGCAACATGTTCGGCATCAAGGCTTTCTTCAACGATGTGAAGAAGCACAACAAGAAGGTCAAGGAGGCCGTCGGCAAAGCTAAGGACGAGCTTGCCAAGGCCGAGGAGAGTGGCGATGCCGAAGCTGTGGCGGCCGCCCGCGAGGCGCTCGAAAGTGCCAAGCGAAAGCATCTTAAGCCCATCATCGGTTGCGAGATGTATGTGGCTCAGAACGACCTCCACGAGAAAATCGACAAGAAAGACCGCGGCCGGCATCTGGTGGTGCTCGCCAAAAACGAGCGCGGCTACAAGAACCTCATCAAACTCGTGTCGCAGGCCTGGACCGAAGGTTTCTACTCGCACCCCCGCACCGACAAGAAAGAGCTTGCCGCACACCGCGAAGGCCTGATAATCAGCTCGGCGTGCCTCGGCGGCGAAATTCCCAGGCTGCTCAGCGCCGGCGACTACGAAGGTGCCGACCGTGCCGTGGCTTGGTGGAAAGAGACTTTTGGCGACGACTACTACATCGAGCTCCAGCGCCACAAAGCCACCAAGCCGCGCGCCAACCATGAGACCTACCAGAAGCAGAAAGCCATCGAAGGGCAGCTCCTCGAGCTTGCCGCCAAGCACGGCGTGAAAGTGATAGCCACCAACGACGTCCACTTTATCGACGAAAGCGATGCCGAAGCGCACGACCGCCTTATCTGCCTGGCCACGAACCACTACGTCAACGACGAAAACCGTATGCTCTACTCCAAGCAGGAGTGGTTCAAGACCACTGCCGAGATGGAGCAGGTATTCGCTGACATGCCCGAAGTGCTCGCAAACACTCTCGAGATTGCCGACAAGGTCGAGGAATACGACATCGACCACGCGCCCATTATGCCCTTCTTCGCCATCCCCGAGGAGTTCGGTACCGAAGAGGAGTACCGCAGCCGCATCACCGAGCAGGAGCTCTTCGACGAGTTCACACGCGACGAAAACGGCAATGTGGTGATGAGCGAGGCCGAGGCGCACAAGAAAATCGACCGCCTCGGTGGCTACGAGAAGCTGTACCGAATAAAATTCGAGGCCGACTACCTCCGCAAAATCACCTACGAAGGAGCTGCCGAGCGCTACGCCACGCCTCTCGACAAGGAAATCGACGACCGCATCCGCTTCGAGCTGCACATCATGAAGACCATGGGCTTCCCGGGCTACTTCCTCATCGTGCAGGACTTTATCCGCGAGGGCCGCAAGCTCGGCGTGAGCATAGGCCCCGGCCGTGGCTCCGCCGCAGGCTCGGTGGTGGCATACTGCCTGGGCATCACGCAGATCGATCCGCTCAAGTACGACCTCCTCTTCGAGCGCTTCCTCAACCCCGACCGTATCTCGCTCCCCGATATCGACGTCGACTTCGACGACGATGGCCGCGAGACCGTGCTCAACTACGTGACCGAGCGCTACGGTGCCGCCAATGTGGCGCACATCATCACCTACGGCACCATGGCCTGCAAGTCGGCCATCAAGGATGTGGCGCGAGTGATGAACTACCCCGTGGCTACATCGAACACCCTCACCAAGCTCGTGCCAAGGCACATGCCGGCCGACCCCTCGAACCCCGACAAGGAGCTCAAGGAGACCGTGGCAAACTGCATCAAGTACGTGCCCGAGTTCAAGGTGGAGATGGACCGCGACCCCGGTGTGACAGAAATCATGAACTTCGCCGACAAGCTCGAGGGCACAATCCGAAACGTGGGTGTGCACGCTTGCGGTGTGATTATATGCCGCGACGACGTCACCGACTGGGTGCCCGTGAGCACCGCCGCCGACAAGAACGGCGACCGCATCCTCGTCACACAGTACGAAGGCCGCGTAATCGAAGATACGGGCCTGATAAAGATGGACTTCCTCGGGCTCAAGACCTTATCCATCATCAAAGATGCCGTGCAGAACATCAAGCGCTCACGCGGCATCGACGTGGACATGGACCGCATACCCATCGACGACCCCAAGACCTACGAGCTCTACAGCCGCGGAAGTACCGTGGGCACGTTCCAGTTCGAGTCGCCCGGCATGCAGCGCTATCTGCGCGAGCTGCAGCCCAGTGTGTTCGAGGATCTCATAGCCATGAATGCCCTCTACCGCCCCGGGCCTATGGAAAAAATCCCCGACTTCATCGCCCGCAAGCATGGCCGCGAGCCCATCGTCTACGACATCCCAGAGATGGAGGTCTACCTCAAGGACACCTACGGCATCACCGTGTACCAGGAGCAGGTGATGCTTCTGTCGCGCCAGCTTGCCAACTTCACCCGAGGCGAGAGCGACACTCTGCGAAAGGCCATGGGTAAGAAGCTCATCGAGAAGATGAACGAGCTCAAGGGCAAGTTCCTCACCGGCGGCCAGGCCAACGGCCACAAGAAGGAAGTGCTCGAGAAGATATGGGGCGAGTGGGAAAAGTTCGCCTCCTATGCCTTCAACAAGAGCCACGCCACTTGCTACAGCTGGGTTGCCTTCCAGACAGGCTACCTTAAGGCCAACTACCCCGCCGAATTTATGGCTGCGGTACTGAGCCGAAACCTCAACGACATCACCAAGCTCTCGTTCTACATGGACGAGTGCAAGGCTATGGGCCTCGAAGTGAAAGGGCCCGACATCAACGAGTCGTTCTCGACATTCTCAGTGAGCTCGCCCGGCGTGATCCGCTTCGGCCTCTCGGCCATCAAGGGCATAGGCGCCGACGTGGTGCGCAATATAGTGGACGAGCGCGAGAAAGGCGGCAAGTTCAAAGACATCTACGACTTCGTGGAGCGTGTGCCTTCGTCGTCGATCAACCGCCGCGTGTTCGACAACCTTGTGCTTGCCGGAGCCTTCGACTGCTTCGAGGGCATCAAGCGCGAGGACCTCTCGGCGGAAGTGGGCAAGCGTGGCGAGACCGTGGCCGAGCAGCTGCTCCGCTACGGAGCTCAGCGCCAGAGCGAGACCAAGCTCGCCGCCACATCGCTCTTCGGCTTCGACGATGAGGAAATCATGGCCGAAAGCCGCCCGAAAATCCCGTCGGTGCCCGGCTGGGACAATCTGGTGCGCCTCAACAAGGAGCGCGACCTCGTGGGCATGTACCTCTCGGCACATCCGCTCGACCCCTACTGGCTCGAGGTGAAGCACGGCGTGGAGACCACAGCCGCCGAAAAGAACGACATAAGCAGCCCCACAGCCACTCCCATAGCCTTCGCCGGCATGGTGGTGGGCGTGGAGGAGCGAAAAACCAACGCCGGCTCCATGAGCATCGTGAAAATCGAGGACTACTCGGGAGCCACCGACTTCGCCATCTTCGAGAAGCAGCGCGCTGAGTTCGGGCATCTCTGCATCCCCGGCACGGCAGTGTGCGTGATAGGCTCGTTCCGCCAGTTCACCAACCGCAGCACCGGCGTGACGAACCTGCGCTTCAGCCTCGACCGCATACTCCCCCTCGACAGCCTCCGCGGAAAGCTCATAGAGGAAATCACGCTTAAAATCAACCCTCGGCAGATACCTCAGGTGATGGAGCTGCTCGACGACCCCGCCAACACCGGCGACAGCGGCACCGACAACACAAACACAGTGCCCCTCTCGATGGTTATCTATGCATCGGACCTCGGCCGAAAGCTCACCTTCTCCACCGCATTGAAGGCAAGGCTCTCGAAAGGCTTTCTCCAGACCCTTGAGGACCTCGACATCGACTACTCCATCAAGAAGCACTCCCTGGTAGCGGGCTGATCCTTTTCAAATTATAAATTATAAATTATAAATTATACATTTCATACTGAAAGTTTATTGATATGAAATTCACCGACGAAAACGTAAACGAAATCATTGCCTCCGGCAAACCCGTAGTAATCGACTTCTGGGCCACTTGGTGCGGCCCCTGCATGGCCATGGCTCCCATCATCGACGAGCTCGCCGCCGAGTACGAAGGCCGTGTGGTAATCGGCAAATACAATGTCGACGAGGAGAACGATTTCTGCTCCGAGAACAGTGTGCGCAGCCTCCCCACACTCCTCTTCTTCAAAGACGGCAAAAAGACCGACCTGCGCCTCGTGGGCGGCCAGAAAGCCGATGCTATCCGTGCCAAAATCGACGAACTTCTCGCCCGCTAAGCCTACTGTCAGAGAGTGAAAAATATATACACGCCAGCCGATATAGAGCGTATCATCTCCGCCACAATAGGGCGGCTCGAAGATATCGCACAGCTCGATGCCACGCGCCAGGAGCTGTGGATGCGGCGTAGGCGTGCCTTTGTGAGCGATGTAGGGCGGCAGGTAGCCGAAGAGGTGATGGCCTTCCGCCAAGGCAGCGAAGGCACGGTTCTCGTATTTGCCGGCGACGGCCTGTGCGGAGCCTACGCCCTGGCGGCAGCCACCGAGCTGCACCGCGGAGGTTGCCCGGTGCGCGTGGTGCTCTTCAACATAGGCGGCGACATGCTCAGCCCCGATGCCGAGGCCGCTCGCGATGCCTTCGTGTCGGTTGCGGGCAAAAATATGCTCGATGAAATCATCAACGCAGGCCCCGGCTTCTCCATGCCCGAGATGAACCGACGCACAGTGGTGGTCGACGGTATCTTCGGCAGCGAGTACAAGAAGCCGCTGCGAGGAGGCTATCAGGCCGTGGCCCGGCACATCAACGAGCAAGGCGCCCGTGTGGTGTCGGTCGACCTGCCTTCGGGCATGATCACCGACCTCGGGGTGGGCATGATCAACCGCAACATCATCCATGCCGACCTCACTCTCACCCTCGTGGGACCCACGCTGGCCTTCTTCATGCCTGAAAACGCCGAGCTCATAGGGCGGTGGAAGACCCTCGACGTGCCGCTCGAGGCCGAGGCCATGAACGCCACCCGATGCACCACACGCATCATCGATGCCAAGGCTGTCCGCACGGTGCTCCCGCGCCGCAGCCCCTACGCATCGAAAGCCGACCTCGGCGATGCACTGCTCTTTGCCGGCAGCTACGGTATGCTCGGTGCCGCCGTCCTTGCCACCAGAGCCGCAAGCCGCTCGGGCTGCGGGCGTGTGACCTGCCACGGACCGCGATGTGCCTTCTATGTGATGCAGAGCTCTGTGCCGGCGGCCATGTTCACAACCGACGGGGGCGACATGGCAATCCGTCGGTTCGAGAACCCCGGCGACAGTACCGGTGTGCTCATCGGCCCCGGCATAGGCCGGTCCGACGACACCGCCTCGGCGCTCGAGGTTTTCCTCAAGGCCTGCTTCGCTTCGGGCAAACCGCTCATCCTCGATGCCGATGCCCTCAACTGCATCTCGATGAAGCCCTCGATGATAGATTTCATCCCGGCACGCTCGATACTCACGCCTCACGCAGGCGAGTTCGACCGCCTCTTCGGGGTGCAGACCTCGCACGCCTCCCGTGTCCTAAAAGCCATCGAGATGGCGGCACGGCACAAGATTATCATAGTCCTTAAAGGCCACTACACGCTCACGGTGTGGCCCGACGGCTCCATCGTGGTAAATGCGTCGGGCACCGAAGCTCTCGCCACCGCCGGCAGCGGCGATGTACTCGCAGGCCTGCTGTGCGGCCTTGTGGCACAGAAGATGGTGCCCGAAGTGGCCGCTGTGGCGGCGGTATTTATCCACGGTGTGGCAGGCCGCCTGGCAGCAAGCGTCAACGGTGTGTGGGGAACCACCGCCGAGGACATCGCCGATGCCATAGGCCCCGCCATAGAATCAATCCTCAACCCGCGCTCCAAAAGCGCCCAAAGCTCCGTATCATGACCCTGAAAGCACTCGCACTGGCTTCTGCCGCCATCATCGGCGCCTCGGCCATAGCACCTGCGCAGACTTCGCAGAAAATCACCACAGGCAAAGCCAACGACTACGCCCTCGTCTACACCCTGCCGCGCACTGCCTTCGACATCTACATCGAGGCAGAGCTCACAGAGGATACCCCGGGTGAGTTCTACAACTATGCACGCCGACATCTGGGCATCAACAATGCCATCACGGCTCCGGCACACTCGGCTTCGGTGCGCAGCATCACCATAGTGCCACGCGGTGTGCCCGACAGCGGCGAGCGGTGGACCGCCCAGTTCAAAACCGGCACCACCGCTTCGATGACCCTCTCGCCCGATGATATAGCGCTTGCTATAAATGCCGAGGGTGCTGAGCCCGCGGCCGGCCCCGGCATCCCCGCGGCCAAAGCCGCCGCACCGTCGCCGCTCGAAGGCCCGGCTGCGCGACAGGCCGTGACCCAAGATATGGCACGCAGCGCCTCAGCATCGAAGAAAGCCGAGTTGGCGGCACAGCGCATATTCGAGCTGCGCGAGACACGCTCCGACATCCTCTCGGGCCAGGCCGACAATCCCCCGGCCGACGGCGAGGCCATGAAGCTCGTGCTCGACAACCTCGCCGCGCAGGAAGCGGCGCTCACGGCAATGTTTGCCGGTGTGCACCGCAGCTCTACAGTGGTCGAAAAAGTGAGCTTCGTGCCCGACAGCGCCGACGCGCGCTCGGTGGTAATCGCCCGCCTCTCGGCTGTCGACGGCATAGTGGATGCCGACAACCTTGCCGGTGCGCCCATCACCCTCGACTTCACCATCCTTGAAGACGGCAAGTTGCCGCTCACGGAGAAAGGCGAAGTCAAGACATTCCCCAAGGGCGGTGTGGCATACCGCATACCGGGCCGCGGCGAGATAGCAGTGTCGTACGGCGGTAAGCGCATAGTCACCGAAGAATTCCCCGTGGCGCAGCTCGGACCGGTATTCGGCCTTAACCCCGCACTTTTCACTGACAAGAAAGCACCCTACTCGGTGACATTCGACCGCACCACAGGAGCAGTCATTGAGCTCAAGAATTAGAAGTCATGAGCGATGAGTGATGAGATATGAAGTGATGAGATGTGAGTGGAAAAAACTATCAACTCATAACTCATATCTCATAACTCATAACTTGAAAACTACGGGTTCAGCAAGTCTTTGTTGAAAAAATTCATCACCGAGCGAGCCTGCTCGAGTGCTACTGCGGCCTCGCAGCCCGGGTCGATGGCAAGAGCTTTCTCATAGAGGCTGATAGCCTCGCCCTTGCGGCCACGGCGCCATGCTATGCGCCCGCGCATATACACAGCCCAGGCTTCGACCGAGGTGCCGAGGGCAGCTTCCGCCTCATCGAGGCGGTTCGCGTCAAAAAGTATTTTTATCGCTTCTTTATCCATATATCGTCTAAATGATTACGCACATCGACAGCCTCACGCATCCGGCACTTGCCGTGTTCAGCTCACTGACCGAGGCACAGCTCCGCAATAAGCTCGAGCCCGACAAAGGCATCTTCATAGCCGAGAGCCCCAAGGTGATACAAGTGGCTCTCGATGCCGGCTACGAACCGCTGTCGCTGCTGTGCGAAGAGAAGCACATCGGCGGCGATGCGGCAGCCATCATAGAGCGCTGCCCCTACATGCCCGTGTACACCGGCAGCCGTGAGCTGCTATCCTCGCTGACGGGCTACACCCTTACCCGAGGCGTGCTCTGCGCCATGCGCCGACCGGCACCGAAGTCGCTGGCCGAAGTCTGCGCGGGGGCGAGCCGCGTGGCCGTGATCGACGGCGTGGTCGACACCACCAATATCGGTGCCATCTTCCGCTCGGCGGCAGCCCTCGGCATTGATGCCGTGCTGCTCACACCTACCTCCTGCGACCCGCTCAACCGCCGCGCCGTGCGCGTGTCGATGGGCTCGGTGTTCCTTGTGCCGTGGACATGGCTCGAAGGCGGCTACAGCGCCCTTCACACCCTGGGCTTCAAGACTCTCGCCATGGCTCTGCGCCACGACTCGGTGAGCATCGACGACCCCGGGCTATGCTCCGAGCCCAAGCTCGCCATAGTGCTCGGCACCGAGGGCGACGGCCTTGCCGACAGTGCCATTACCGAGGCCGACTATGTGGCTAAAATACCCATGAGCCACGGCGTGGACTCGCTCAACGTTGCTGCTGCTTCGGCTGTGGCTTTCTGGCAGCTGAGGGATCGCCGCCGGCAGTAAGCTCGTCGTCGAAAGGATACACCCGCTTGGGATTGCGGGGAAACCATCCTTTGCGCACTCGCTCCACCTGCTCATCGACCTCCTTTATGCTCCAGAAGCATGAGAAAGCCACCACGCCGGCAAGAATAGAGCCGATGGTGTTGCTCACTATCAGCGATACCACACACATCACTATGCCCGCCCACAGGAACCACCTGCGGCAGCGCGACCCGAAATAGTACTCTCCCTTGATAACCAAGGGATGAAAAACGCCTATAATAAGGAAGGTGGCAAGCCCCACGAGGAGGCCGTCGAAATGCAATCCGGAGAGTAATTCTGCTATCATGATGCTTAAGTAAGAATAACAAGAGGCAAAGGTAGCAATTCGCTCCCAATCCACAAAATCAGCGGGAGAGGATGCAGGGCAACCGCATCAAAATAAATAAAAATTAAGTGCGATTTATGTAATATTAGGGGAAAGAGTATTGACAAATGCCACTCATGTATATATTTTATAGGCATGAGAAACCAGTTGATAGCAATATTTGATGGGGTAAAAGACCCTCGGAAGATAGATAAATGCACTTATGAGCTCGGAGATTTGATGGCAATAGCACTGCTGACATACCTCACGGGAAAGAAAGATTATGCGGACATGGCTCTTTTCGCAGAGCACAGCGCCCGTAAATTCGGGCTATTGCCATATACAGACAAGAGTCCGTCGAGCGACACATTCGAGCGGTTGTTCGGCATTGTCAAGACGGATTTTCTTGAGCGATGTGTGATCGAGCAAGGACGCAGGGTAATGGATCTCATGGCCGAAAAACAGATTGCGATTGACGGCAAGAAGGTATGTGGAACAGCTCCAAAGGAGAAGGGGCCAAAGGGTGATTATCTCCTGAATGCGTATGTTGCGGAGAACGCCCTGTTCATCGGTCAGGAAAAACTGACGGACAAGGAAAATGAAATACCGGCGATTCCAAGACTGTTGGACAAACTTGAAATAAAGGATGCCGTCATCAGTATCGACGCAATCGGCACACAAGTTGAGATTGCCAGAAAGATAATCGACATGGAGGGACATTATTTCCTTGCAGTAAAGGAAAACCAGGCAGGGTTATTGTCTGAGATTAAAGACGTTATACGATACAACAAGCCGACATCGGCTCATGCCGAGACCGAAAAGGAACATGCAAGGGTTGAGACACGAAGAGTTTCCATATACCCGGCTGAAAAAATCGAGGACAAGGAAATACTTGACAGGTGGCCAAATCTCAAGACTCTTGTCAAGGTTGACACCCATACCTTTCATGTATCTGAAAACGGCAGGGAAGAAAGTCAGACAAGATACTATATCAGCGATGAGGCTTTCCCTCACGCCAGATATTATGGGGCGTTGGCAAGAGACCATTGGGCGGTTGAAAACGGATTGCACTGGCATCTTGATGTAACCTTCAAGGAGGATGACTGCCGCGCAAGAAAAAAGAACGCCGCACAAAATCTGTCACTTCTCCGAAAGATGGCTCTGCAGATAGTAAAGGCAACCGATGATAAGCACAGTGTGCAGAAACGGCTGGTCAGGGCTTCCCTTGATTCTGAATATTTGTTTACGCTGCTAAAAAATTATGGATTCTGATGCGGTTGCCCTGGAGAGGATGTGTTATATTTTGTTAATCAATTTAACACAATCGCTCCAATTTGGAAAGTTATGTTAATTGCTCGTCACTTTAAGCCGCTCTTTTGTTAATTATAAAATGCAAAGGCCGTATCTTTGCAGGACGTAACAACTCAAACACAATGAGAAATACACTCACAAACCTGATTACTCACCAGGCAAAAGTCTACGGCGACAGCCACGTGGCACTTAGCACTATCGACGTGCAGGCCAAAGAATGTCGGCCCACGACCTGGGGCGAGTTCAGGCGCGACGTCGACTGCATGGCCTGTGCTTTTGAGATCATGGGCATAGAGCCGGCCGACATGGTGGCTATCATCGCCAACAACTGCAAGGAAATTCTCATCACCGACTTCGCTTGCTACCGCAACCGCGCCGTGCCGGTATCGATCTACGCCACTTCAAGCCCCGAGCAGATTGAATATATCATAAAGGATGCCGGAGCCCGCCTTATCGTGGTGGGCGACCAGGCACACTACCGCGCAGCACGCTCCGTGGCTGCCAACTGCCCCACCCTCGAGAAAATCATAGTGATTGCCCCCGAGGTGGAGCTCGACGCCGCCGACAACAGCTCGCTCCGCTTCTCCGAGATGCTTGAGCTCGGCGCCGTGGCTTCGCCTTCGTGCCGTGCCGCAGTCGACCTCCGCACCGCCGAAGCGCGCCCCGACGACATCGCCACCCTCATCTACACCTCCGGCACCACCGGCGAGCCCAAAGGTGCCGTGCTGCCTCACAGCTGCTTCAACTCGGCGCTCGACACTCACAAGGAGGTGCTGTCGATGCTCTCCGACTCCGATACTTCGGTCTGCTTCCTCCCTCTGAGCCACATCTTCGAGAAAGCATGGACATACTTCTGCCTCACCATGGGCATGAAGGTGTATATCAACCGCAATCCCAAGGAGATACAGGACGCTCTGCCGGTGGCCAAGCCCAACTGCATGTGCAGCGTGCCGCGCTTCTGGGAGAAGGTCTACTCCGCAGTGCAGGATAAAATCAGCCGCATGAAAGGCCTGCAGAAAATCATGGTGCAGCGTGCCCTCAAGGTGGGTGCCAAGCGCAACCTCGAGTACGCCCGCCTCGGCCTCGAAGCTCCATGGTGGCTCGAGAAGCAATACCAATTCTTCGACAAACACGTATTCGCCAAAGTGCGCCACGTGATTGGCCTCGACAACGGCACTTTCTTCCCCACCGCGGGCGCTCCGCTGTCGAACAACATCGTGGAGTTTCTCCACGCCATAGGCATCAACATCGTAGTGGGCTACGGCCTGTCGGAGACAACAGCCACCGTGAGCTGCTTCCCGGCCGTCGACTACGTGATAGGCACCGTGGGCCTGCCGCTGCCGAATGTGCATGTGAAGATAGGCCCCGACAACGAAATCCTCGTGAAAGGTCCCTCGGTGATGCGCGGATACTACCGCCGCCCCGAGGAGAACGCCAAAGCCTTCACCGACGACGGCTGGTTCCGAACCGGTGATGCCGGCATCATCGACGAGAACGGTGCAATCGTGCTCACAGAGCGCATCAAGGACCTCTTCAAGACATCGAATGGCAAGTATATCGCACCTCAGGCCATAGAGAGCCGGTTGGGCGAGGACAAGTATATCGAGCAGGTGGCCGTGATAGGCGATCAGCGCAAGTACGTCACCGCCATCATCGTGCCTGCCCTCGAGGCACTCAAGGAGTATGCCCGCCGCAAAGGCATAGCCTACAGCTCGCTCGAAGAGCTCGTGGAGAACTCCGAGATCCGCAAGTTCATCGCCGAGCGCATAGAGCGTATGCAGAAAGGTCTGGCAGGATTCGAGAAAATCAAGCGCTTCACGCTGCTGCCCAAAGAGTTCTCCATCGAGGGCGGCGAGCTCACAAACACCTTGAAGATACGCCGTCCGGTCATAAACTCGATGTACGCCGACCAAATTGAGGCAATGTACTGCTGAGCGGGCAAACAAGCTGCCCCGGGCAAGTGTTTCAATGCCGTATTAATACACGTAAACGAATGATTGAGAAAAAATCACTTATAGCGGAAAGCGCAACCCCCGAGCGGGCCATCCTTGTGGGCCTTGTCACCCCCCGCCAGGACGAGGCCAAATCGGCCGAGTACCTTTCCGAGCTGGCATTTCTGGCCGACACTGCCGGAGCGGAAGCCGTAAAGACTTTCACCCAACGTATGGACTACCCCAACCCGCGCACTTTCGTGGGCAAAGGCAAGCTCGAGGAGATACGCGCTTTCATCGACGACGACGGCGACATCGCAATGGTGATCTTCGACGATGACCTCTCCACCAAGCAGGTGGCAAACATCGAGCGAGAGCTCGGCGTGAAAATCCTCGACCGCACTAACCTCATCCTCGACATTTTCGCCAAGCGCGCACAGACGGCCGCCGCCAAGACTCAGGTGGAGCTGGCCCAGTACCAGTACCTGCTGCCACGACTCACCCGCATGTGGACGCACCTCGAGCGCCAGCGAGGCGGTATCGGTATGCGCGGCCCGGGCGAGACCCAAATCGAGACCGACCGCCGAATAATCCTCGACCGCATATCGCGCCTCAAGGAAGAGCTGCGCGCCATCGACAAGCAGAAAGCCGTGCAGCGCAAGAACCGCGGCAAGCTCACCCGCGTAGCTCTCGTAGGATACACCAACGCAGGCAAATCGACCCTGATGAACCTCCTGAGCAAGAGCGATGTATTTGCCGAAAACAAGCTCTTCGCCACCCTCGACACCACCGTGCGGAAAGTAGTGATCGACAATCTGCCCTTCCTCCTGACTGACACCGTAGGCTTCATCCGCAAGCTGCCCACACATCTTGTGGACTCTTTCAAGTCGACCCTCGACGAAGTGCGCGAGGCCGACATCCTGGTGCACGTGGTCGATATATCGCACCCCAACTTCGAGGAGCAGATTGAAGTGGTGGACCGCACGCTCCGCGAGGTGTGCGGCGGCGCCGACAAGCCCATGCTCCTGGTGTTCAACAAAATCGACGCCTACACCTGTGTCCCCAAAGACGCCGACGACCTCACCCCGAAGCAGAAGTGCAACATCACACTCGACGAACTCAAATCATCGTGGATGGCACGGATGAACGACAACTGCGTGTTCATCTCCGCCCGCAAAGGCACCAATATCGACGAGCTCAAGCGGCGCCTCTACGACATGGCACGCGAAATACACCTGGCACGCTTCCCCTACAATGACCTCCTCTACCAGGATTATACCGAATGAGCTCTTGCGAAAGTGGAATAAAATTCGTAACTTCGGCCAAAATATCAAGATATACATAACCCAAAACACAAAACGCTCAACATTATAATGGACAGCAAAACCCTCACACGGGCAGCCGACAACATCCGCATCCTGGCTGCCTCGATGGTAGAACAGGCCAAATCAGGCCACCCCGGCGGCGCTATGGGCGGCGCTGACTTCGTCAACGTGCTTTACTCCCGCTTTCTGGTCACCGACCCCGACGACCCCACCTGGTTTGCACGCGACCGCTTCTTCCTCGACCCCGGCCACATGTCGCCGATGCTCTACTCGGTGCTCGCCCTCGCAGGCCACTACACCCTCGACGAGCTCAGCCAGTTCCGCCAGTGGGGCTCTGTCACTCCCGGCCATCCCGAAGTCGACCCCGCCCGCGGCGTGGAGAACACCTCAGGCCCACTCGGCCAAGGTCACACCATGGCCGTCGGTTGCGCCATCGCAGAGCGCTTCCTTGAGGCCCGCTTCGGCAGCGTGGTATCGCACAAGACCTACGCCTTCATCTCCGACGGCGGTATCCAGGAAGAAATCTCGCAGGGAGCAGGCCGCATAGCCGGCTTCCTCGGCCTGTCGAACCTGATTATGTTCTACGACTGCAACAAGGTGCAGCTCTCCACCATGGTCGATGCCGTCGACACCGAGGACTACGCCGCAAAGTACCGCGCATGGCACTGGAACGTAATCGAAATCAACGGCAACGACCCCGAAGAAATCGCAAAAGCCATCTGCGCAGCCGAAGCCGAGACTCGCAAGCCCACTCTCATCATCGGCCACACCACCATGGGTAAGGGTGCCGTAAAAGCCGACGGCGAGAACTTCGAGGGCCAGTGCTCCACACACGGACAGCCCCTGAGCAAATCGGGTGCCGACTATGCCGCCACCGTGCGCAACCTCGGAGGCGACCCCGAGAAGCCCTGGCAGATTTTCCCCGAGGCTGAGAAGCTCTACGCCGACCGCCGCGAGGAACTCCGCAAGATTGTGGCTGCCCGCCGTGCCGACTATAAGGCATGGGCCGATGCCAACCCCGCCCTCGCCATCGAGCTCAAAGGCTATCTCGAAGGCGCACTCCCCGCTATCGACTACACCGCTATAGTACACAAGGCAAACACCTCCACCCGCCAGGCTTCGGCCGACGTGCTCGGCGTGCTCGCCGAGAAAGTGGGCAACATGATAGTGGCATCGGCCGACCTTGCCAACTCCGACAAGACCGACGGCTTCCTCAAGAAGACACACGCCTTCACTGCCGGCGACTTCTCGGGCGCTTTCTTCCAGGCCGGTGTGGCTGAGCTCACCATGGCAGCAATCATGAACGGCATCGCCCTCCACGGCGGCGTGATCGGTGCCTGCGGCACTTTCTTCGTCTTCTCTGACTACATGAAGCCCGCCGTGCGCATGGCAGCCCTCATGGAGCTTCCCGTGAAGTATATCTGGACGCACGACGCATTCCGCGTAGGCGAGGACGGCCCCACCCACGAACCCGTGGAGCAGGAAGCACAGCTGCGCCTCATGGAGCAGATCGAAAACTTCAGCGGCAAGCCCTCGATGCTCGTGCTCCGACCCGCCGATGCCGCTGAGACCTCTGTGGCATATAAGATGGCCATGGAGAACAAGCACACACCCACAGCACTCATCCTCTCGCGCCAGGACCTCATGGACCTCCCCGCACCCGAAGGATGCACCCGCGCACAGGCAGCTCTCGGTGCCGAGCGTGGTGGCTACACCGTGATTGCCCCCGAGGGCACCCCCGACGTGGTGCTCGTGGCAAACGGCTCCGAAGTATCGCTCATGGTAGAGACCGCCGCCCTCCTCGAGGCCGACGGCATCCGTGCGGCAGTGGTGTCGATGCCCTCCATAGGCCTCTTCAACCGCCAGCCCGAGGACTACCTCCTCAGCGTGCTCCCCGCAGGCGTGCCTCAGTTCGGCTGCTCGGCAGGCCTGCCCACCTCACTTGCCATGGTGGCCGGCTTCCACGGCGAAGTATTCGGCCTGCGTCGCTTCGGTGCCTCCGCGCCCTACAAGGTGCTCGACGAGAAGTTCGGCTTCACCGCTGCGAACATCTACACCAAAGTCCGCAACTACCTCGGCCGCTAATAAATTCGCACCCCAAATGTTAAAATAAGGGGTGCGAATGAACTATTTTGCGAATTTTAAGTTATAAAATCAAAAAATAATTCGTAATTTAGCGCCCTGAAACAATTGGAAACAATATTCATTCATCAAATAAATAGCTAAACTCTATGAAAAAAGCTTCACTCATCGCATGTGCTTGCGCGCTCGTTATGGGCGTTCAGGGCCTTGCCGCTCAGGAAGCTGCACAGGAAATCACCTACGTGCAGGATCCTTCGCAAGGTTTGCTTCTCAACCGTATGAAAGACAACTGGTTTATCACCGTTGAAGGTGGTGCCAGCTTCTACATGGCTGCCAACGGCATCCAGCGCGATGCCGCCGACCGCTTCATGCCCGCCGGTTCTATCTACGGCGGCAAGTGGTTCTCGCCCGTATTCGGCGGTCGCTTCGGCGTCAACTACCTTGGCCTCAAGGGCTGCGCAGTAGGCCCCGACTATGTAGGCACTCTCACCGAGACCGTCAAGGGCGGCAAGTACTACAAGACCAAGTACGCTGAAATCGGCCCGGTATTCGACCTCATGATCAACCTCACCAACTGGTGGTGCGGCTACAAGCCCAACCGCGTGTACAACGCCACCGCTTATGTAGGTGCCGGTGTTTACTTCACCCTTACCCGCCACTATGATGCAGCAGGCAAGAGCGAAGGCTTCAAGCACACCGACTGCGAAGTAATGACTCTCCGTGCAGGCCTTATCAACACCTTCAAGCTCAACAAGCACATCGACCTCTCGATCGACCTCCGCGCAAGCGGCCTCAGCTCGCTCCAGAACGAAGGCGGCAAGGGCTGGAACAAGAAAGGTGTTGCCTTCCAGGGCTACCTCGCTCTTACCTACAACTTCAACAAGACCGACTGGACTGCTCCCGTCGTTCCCGTTTGCCCCGAACCTGAGAACTGCGACGCTCTCCGCGCTCGCCTCGCTGCCGCCGATGCCCGCATCGCCGACCTCGAAGCTCAGCTCAAGGACTGCCTCAGCCGTCCCGTCGAGACCAAAATCGAGAACAACGGTCCTCTCGCCACTGTTTACTACCCCATCGGTGTATCGCGCCTCAGCCGCGAGAACCAGCGCGTAGTGAAGGCTATCGCCTACGTTATGACCCAGAACCCCGACAAGAAGTACGTTCTTACCGGCTGGGCCGACAACTACACCGGCACCGACAACATCAACATGCGTCTGCGTAAGAACCGTGCAGAGGGCGTCCAGAAGCTCCTCGTCCGCAACGGTGTCAAGGACAGCCAGCTCACCGTTACCACCAACAACGGTAACCTCTCCGACCTCGGTGAGAAGTGTGTAGCTCTCGACCGCGCAGTCACCATCGAAGAAGCTAAATAAGAATAAACACTTATAGCTCCAGGCGCCCGCCCTCATCGGCGGGCGCTTTTTTTTGTGGGCGCGGCGAGGGCGCCGGCGAGGATATTTCCTGCCGCGAGGAAACAATCGCCGCGAGGGATCTCCGAATCCCTCGCCACCCTTTAGTGGGGTTTCCCAACCCAGGAAAGGTGAAGGAACTATTATTCGCCTTTCCGCCATGGCATAAATAACCATCTTCGCCTTTCCTGGGTTTGGAAACCCCACTAAAGGATGTGGCGGATAATGAAATCCGCCACGGCGATATCCACCACGGCGTAAACGGCGTAAAGAGCGCACCAAAAAAAGTCCCTGCCGCATCGCGCGGCAGGGACTGCGAGGATATAGGGGAGATTGAGATTATTTCACACAGACTTTGGCGGAAGTGCCGTCGGAGAGGCGCACCACATACATGCCGGGCACGGCATCCACGGCGCTGCTTGCGCTGCCGCTGTAAAGCATAGTGCCGGCCATGGTGTAGACTTGCGCTGTGGCATCGGCAGGTGCACCGTCGATGATGATGCGTCCGCCACGGCTGCTCACTGTCCATACACGCTCGGGGATAGCCACACTCTCCACGCCGCTCTGGGCGCCGAAGATGGCATCAAGGCCTGCGAAGTCGCTTTCCTCGATGTTGATGAACTGCCACCAGCAAGGCATTGAGGTTTCGTATTCCGCGCGCGAACCCGCGGGCACGTAGAGTGTGGCGGTATCGTCGAAGGTGTAGAAGCTGTTCGCTTCCGCCAGCGGGGGTTCTGAGCAGAGAGAGTAGATGTTCTTCACGCGAGAAGGGAAGGTATAGGTGCCGAGCTCAGTGTTGGCCACGCACACATCAGTGATGGGGCAGTTCCAGAAAGTATTGTTTCCGGCCTTGATATTGCCCAGGCGCACGGTGCGGGGGCTACTGCAGCAATAAAAAGCGGCGTCGCTGATATACTCCCAATCGTCGGGGATATTGATCTGAGTGAGGCGCTCGCCGTTGAGATATATGTGGTGATCTTTCGCCGGATTGGCATCGAAATTTTCAAATTCAATATGGCTCCATGCTTTCAGATCCTCGATATATACATCGCCATATCCCTTTTCATACCTATCTGCAAATACCCCGATTTTTTCAAGCGCGGGATAGATGTGATACCTGCGGGATATGTTACTATTCGTATATGCGAAAGCACTCTTTCCGATAGACTTTAGCTTGCGTGGCAAATAAATGTCAACAAAATCGGTGCTGTAATCACCTTTATCATGGAAAGGAACATTGTGGAACGCGTTTCCTCCAATCGAGTCGATATCATCGTGAAACTTCACGCTTGCAAGGCTGCGACATTCGTTACAAACACTCCCCTCAATATACTTGACACCCTTGGGAATATTGAGTGATTTAATTCCTGAGTTGCGGAAGGCTCCCACGCCGATTTTAGTAATACCGTCGGGAAGTGTGCCCACACTTGTCAGGCCCTCGGTACCATCGAAAGCACTCTCACCTATACTTACTACGGTCGAGGGAATAGTTATGTTCTGAATCGACTTGCAATTGATGAAAGCCGTGCGAGGAATCGCGGTGACACCTTCGGGGATATCGACAGAGGCCATGGTGCTGAGTTTTTGGCTGCCGATATATCGCTCTAAATATTCATCGGGGCGTTGATTAGTAGCAGTCCATACCCACGCACGATTGGTGTCGGGAGTGACGTTGAGATAGTCTTTGAGCGAGGGGAAGATCAGGCGCTGAAGGCCGGTGCAGCTACCAAATACGTTGTTGCCTATGCTTTCAAAGCCTTCAGGGAATGTGATGGTGACCAGCGGTTTGTAGCCGTAGAACACATAGTCGTTGAGGCGCTTGATGCCGGCGGGGAGCACGGGGCGGCTAACTTTCGCACCGTCGACGATGAGATAGGTATTGCCATCGCTCAAAGGATTGTTGGTATAATTCTTGAACTTCATTGAAGCCCAGTGGGCAAGCGAGGGTGCATACACATTTTCAAGATTATAGCCCCACGTGCCCAGTTCATCACAGCCTTCGTATATCTTCAGGTCTGCGGCAGTTATACGTCCGAAGCGTCCGAATACAGACCGATGCAAGCTCACTGTTTTCGAGCCAAAGTTCATCGTTCCTATTTCCATGGGCTCGGAGCCGGCTTCCACCACAAGGTCGCAGTCCAAGGTGTGGTCTCCTAAAAATTCCACAGCGCCGGGAATTGTAAGTTTGCTTATTGCTGTTTGATCAAATGCGTAGCTTCCAACTGATTTGACATTTTCAGGTATTCTTATATCAGTCAGACCGGTCCCGTAAAACACCCCATCGGGGAGTTCTGCGAGGCTCGCAGGCAAATCAATAGAAGTGAGAGCACTGCAACCTGCAAACATATAGTCGCTCAAAACGGTAGACTTATCGAAGAACGTCACTTTATTGAGCTTCGTGCAGCCACTGAAGCAGGAGCTGCCAATTGATTTGATTTCGCCGTTGAAGCTCACCGACTCAAGATCGGAGCATCCGCCAAAAGCACCGAAACCAAGATAGTCTACATCGCCAAGGTTCAGCTTACGGAGAGAAGGCACGCCGCAGAAGGCCTCGTCACCGATGTAGGTGAGCGACGACGGAAGCTCCACTTTCTTCAATGTGGTCATTTGATTAAACGCACGTTCAGGTATATAAGTCACAGTTTCGCCGATGGTAACTTCCTCGAGCTTAGTGCATTTTTCACTAAGCTTTGTCATAAAATTCCAATTTGCGGAGCGACTGTCGCCATTGCGCCCGATATGGAACTTCTTGAGGCTCGACATCGAAATCGATAGGTATATCTCATTAATACCATCTTCCAATATCAGCTCCTCAAGGGCCGTGACGGAAACATCCACATAGTCGACAAGAGGAGGAATCGACAGTTTCTTCAACGACGGAAAACCATCGCCCCACCTCATACTGCTTATGTCCTTCATCGTTTGCGGGAATAGAAGAGTACTTAGCGATGTGCAGTCGTCAAAATCCAGATCTTCGATTGATGTCATCGAGGTTGCCGACATATCCAAGGTCTTTAGAGCAGGGGCTTTGATTGCTGCGCCATTAGAGTAACTCGGATCTTTAATATCCACTATCGATGCAGGCAGGGTCACCGACGTGGCTCCTTCGCTCACGACACCACCGAAGTAGCGCACGGGGCTGCCATTATACTGTGCAGGGACTACGATGTCGCCATTACCTACCACACGAGCGATATACGCATCTTCATCGTACTCGTAATAATACTTGATCGTCGTCTCGCCATCCTGAGCCCGAAGCCAGGGACTCGCCGTGCACAGAAGCACCAAGGCGAGCAGTTGTCTGAACACTTGTTTCATATTGTGATAATTGATTTTGGTTTGATATACATGCAGTAAGCGCGGAGGCCTCGGCAGAGGCTCCCGACAGGGAATTTCGCAAAGATTGAATCAAAGGACGGCAGCATATATCCTACATGGTCGGCAAGGACACTTGCCGAGACAATGAATGGCCTGCAAGACGGGACGCAGGCAATATGTGACTTTAAAGGGAGTAGAGCCGTCCCATCACTTTCAGAAGCCCTTCGCAGGGCTCTCCGAATTGCCGTGGTGATGTAAACTCCCGGTCACCGGGCTTGATAGCCGCAGGATTTGCAATGCAAAATTATCAAAAGACTGCGAAATGTGAACAAGCGTAAATATTAAAGTTTGTTAATCAGAATTATTTGTTATCCTCCTCGAATATTGTTATCTTTGCCGCACGAACATATCAACACTCCGTAATATATATGGCAACAAAACCGTTTCACTATCAGGAAATGTTTCCGCTCGGCCCCGACACCACCGAGTACTATCATCTGACTTCCGACTATGTGCACACCGAGAACTGGGGCGGCCACGAATTTCTCGTGGTAGACCCTCAGGCCCTCACCGTGCTCACCCGCCAGGCCACCCACGACAATGCTTTCATGCTCCGCCGTGCACACAATGAGATGGTGGCTAAAATCCTCGCCGACCCCGAAGCAAGCCAGAACGACAAGTTCGTGGCACTGACCATGCTCCGCAACGCCGAGGTTGCCGCCAAAGGCCAGCTCCCCTTCTGCCAGGATACCGGCACTGCCATCTGCCATGCCGAGAAGGGCCAGCGAGTGTTCACGGGCTGCTGCGATGAAGAGCGCATCTCCGAGGGCGTATATCTCACCTACACCACCGACAATCTCCGCTACAGCCAGAACGCTCCCCTCAACATGTACGACGAGGTGAACACCGGCTGCAACCTCCCCGCACAGATCGACATCCACGCCACCGAGGGCGACGAATATCACTTCCTCTTCGTGGCCAAGGGCGGCGGCTCTGCCAACAAGACCTACCTCTACCAGGAGACCAAGGCTACCATCAACCCTGCCAAGCTCGTGCCCTTCCTCATCGAGAAGATGCGCTCGCTCGGCACGGCAGCATGCCCTCCCTACCACATCGCCTTCGTGATCGGCGGCACATCGGCCGAGAAGAACCTCGAAGTGGTGAAGAAAGCATCGGTGAAGTACCTCGACGCTCTGCCCACCAAGGGCAATGAGTACGGCCACGCTTTCCGCGACCTCGAGCTCGAGGCAACCCTCAAGAAAGCTGCCGAAGAGCTCGGCCTCGGCGCACAGTTCGGCGGAAAGTACTTCGCACACGACATCCGCGTGATCCGTCTGCCCCGCCACGGCGCTTCCTGCCCCATCGGCATGGGCGTGAGCTGCTCGGCCGACCGCAATATCAAGGCTAAAATCAACCGCGAAGGCCTCTGGATCGAGAAGCTCGACACCAACCCCGGCGAGCTCATCCCCGAGGAGTACCGCAAGGCAGGTGAAGGCGACGTGGTGAAAATCGACCTCAACCGCCCCATGTCCGAAGTGCTCGCCGAGCTCTCGAAGTACCCCGTGTCGACCCGTCTGTCGCTCAAGGGCACCATCATCGTTGGCCGCGACATCGCCCACGCCAAGATCAAAGAGCGCCTCGACAAGGGCGAACCCATGCCCCAGTACCTCAAGGACCACCCCATCTACTACGCCGGCCCCGCCAAGACCCCCGCAGGTATGCCCTCGGGCTCTTTCGGCCCCACCACTGCCGGACGTATGGACAGCTACGTGGACCAGTTCCAGGCTGCCGGCGGCTCCATGATCATGATTGCCAAGGGCAACCGCAGCCAGGCCGTGACCGACGCATGCCACAAGCACGGCGGCTTCTACCTGGGCTCTATCGGCGGACCCGCTGCCGTGCTGGCTCAGAACTCCATCAAGAACGTCGAGCTGCTCGAGTACCCCGAGCTCGGCATGGAGGCTATCTGGAAGATTGAGGTTGAGGACTTCCCCGCATTCATCCTCGTCGACGACAAGGGCAACGACTTCTTCACGCAGATCAACGAAAAGTGCAAGATCTGCGGCCTGAACAAGTAAGCCGCCCGAGCCGTTAATATCCCACAGGATGCTGCCGACCGGATGTCGGCAGCATCCTCACCATAATTCACACAAGCAGATATGAGTCTTTTAAAACGCATCACCGCAGCCTTGGCGCTGTCGATATCCACTATTATGCTCACTCACGGCGCAGAGCCCACATTCAAAGTTCCCGACTTCGCCTACCCGCAGACGGTAGCCACCGATGCCCGCGCAGCCCTCGCTGCCGCCGACCGCACCGGCGGCGACAACGGTGCCATACGCCTCCGTGCCCTCCAGGAGCTGTGTGCAGCCCAGAGTGCCATCGACCGCGACTCGGCCTTCAGCCAGCCCGCCCTCGTGGAGCGTCAGCTCGCCGCACCGGGTCTCGGCAATGCCTCCAAGGCCATGATGCTCACCTACGAGGCTCGTCTGCTCACATCAATCTACTCGGCACAAGCCTATAAGTACAACCGCGTGGAGGCTCCCCTGATACCCTACCCCGCCGACATCGCGGAGTGGAGTGCCGAGCAATTCCGCACACGCACTTTCGCACTGCTCGACAGCGCTGCCGCTCTTGCCGACAGCACACCGCTGAGCAGCTATGCCGACTGCCTCGACTACAGCGCCGAAGCAATCACCTACCTGCCCACCGTGGCCGACTTTGTGCGCTACTGCACCCTGCGCACCTACTCCGACTACACCTACGGTCCACGCAACTACCGCGCCGACATGGAAGCTCTCTGCCGCTCAGGCATCGAGAGCGCCAAAGTGGCGTCGGCTCCCTACTTCTACTGGACCGTGCGGGCTGCCGTCACAGGCTCGAGCCCCTACCCTTTACTCGCTGAGCTATACTCGCGCTACGACAGCGTGGAGGCCGCCCGCTATGTGCTTCAGGCCATGACGGAATATGCCGACTCAGCCCCCGACTGCTCCGACCGCCTCGTGCCGCTGCTGCGCAAATCGCTCGAGGCCTTCCCGAAGTGGTACGACAACGCTTCTCTCTCCAACTCCCTGGCCTCCATCACCCGGCCTCGCGCCGAGGTGGCACTGCCAAGCATGGTGGCGCCCGACAAGGCTTTCACCATCGACATCAACTACGACTATGCCAAAAGCGTGACCGTAGACATCTACAGTGTGCCCGCCACACTGAAAAACTACAATGCCACAGCCATCGCAGGCAAGATGCCGCGTGTGGCTTCAGTGAAAATCGACACCGACAAGACCCACGGCAAAGCGTCGCAGAGTGTGAGCGTGAGCAAGCCCGGCCGATATGCTGCCGTGCTGAGCGTCGACGGCAAGGTTGCCACAGGCTACACTCCCACATTCGACGCTTCGCCTCTGATGGCTTTCGCTCTGTACGGCTGCCGCACGGCAGCCACTGCCGCCGTCGACTTCACCACCGGCGCACCCCTCAAGGGTGTGGCCGTGAAGAGCCATTCATCGGCACGGGGAAAGGAAACGAGCTCTTCGCTCGGCCGCACCGACGCAGCCGGACTTCTCGCTTTCGAGGCCCCCGTTGAGAGCGGCTATGCCAACCGCTGGCTGTCGTTCGGCTACAAAGGCGGCACCTACGACCTCAACAAGCAGGTTGCCACGGGCTCTTTCCATGCCGTCGACGACAGCACCGCCACCGACGAGGTCCTGATATTCACCTCCCGACAGCTCTACCACCCCGGCGACTCTATCGACTGGGCCGTGGTGGCAGGCTCGAAAGTGCCACGCGACAAGGAGGGCTCCGTGCTCTCCGGCCGCAAGCTCGACATCAAGTTCTACAATGCCAACGGCGAGCTCACCGACAGCGCTTCGGCAGTGACCGATGCCATGGGCCGTGCCTTCGGCTCCTTCGCCACCCGCAAGGGCGTGCTCACCGGCGACTACCGCATAGCCGTAGACGGTGGAGCAAGGCTCAGCGCCATGACCTATGTGACGGTGAGCGACTTCAAGGCTCCCGTCTTTGAGGTGACGGTCGATGCCGTGCGCCGCGACGTGCCCGCCAAGGGCTGCGTGACCATCGACGGCACCGCCACCACCTACTCAGGCGTGCCCGTGGCCGATGCAAAAGTGTCGGCATTGCTCCGCGGAGCAATGCGCTGGCGTTGGTTCATGCCGGCCGAGACCATAGGCACCGTAGAGGGCAGCACCGACGCCGAGGGGCACTTCTCCATAGTGTTCGACGCAGCGATGCTTGAGCGCGACAAGGCTTATCACGACTTCATCGCCCGCATTACCGTGACAAACCGCGCCGCCGACACCGCCGAGGCCTCGCGCACATTCACCACCGGCAAGCCCTACACCCTCACCGCAGAGATTCCGGAGTCCTTCAACGCCGACAAGCCGTTCTCACTAAATGTCGAGGCATACGATGCCGACGGCAAGCAAGGCACCATAGCATATACATGGCGCATCACCGATGCCGCCAAGACCACAGGCCTGCCCTCGGGCACCGGCACCACAGGCACTCCCGTGAGCATCGACCTGGGCTCTCTCGCCGCCGGCGACTACTCTTTCCGCATCGCTGCCGCCGACACCCTCCTCGCCGTCCCCATTGGTGAGGATATGCTCAACGAAATGCAGCTCTACAGCGTGCGCCGCAATGCCGTGCCCGCCTCTGTCGAGGGCTACATGCTCACATCGGGCAAGGCTGCCGTGGCCGGAGGCTCGGTGAAGATCACCGTGGGTACAAACGCCGACGACCTCTACCTCTACGCCTTCGTCCGCAACGACAGCGAACTCCTGCCCGCAAAGATGCACCACCTCCGCAAAGGCTTCAGCACCGTGAAAATCGACGTGCCCGGCGAGGTCGACAAATCGTCGCTGCACCTCGTGGCAGTGCGCAAGGGCAAGGTTTACACCGAGCAGATAGAGCTTGAGAAAGCAGCACCGGCTGTCACCGAGATTATTGCCGAAAGTTTCCGCGACCGCCTCACTCCGGGCCGTGGCGAGACATGGCGCTTCCGACTCGCTTCGGGCAAGAGCGCCATCAAGGATGCCGGCATGATAGCCACGATGTACAACCGGTCGCTCGACGCTCTGCAGGCCGGTCGCTGGCCCTCGGCTTTCTACTTCAGCACGCCAGGCTACCACCTGTATGTAAGCAACCCCGGAGTGTACTTTGCAAAACGCTCCATGGTGCTGCCCTTTAAATTCGACACTGAATACACCATGAACTGGCCGCTGTTCAAGTTCCTCAACACGGAGTCGGGCATGTATATCCGCGGCACTTCGCGCATGTACAAGGCTGCCGCCTCGGCAGGCCGCAATCTCATGACAGATCTGACAGAAAAGGTCGAGAGCGAGGAAGCCGTGGTCGAAGACAGCGCCATGGCCGGAATGGCTCCGGGTATAAGCACCGACGGCGGCGAAAGCAGTGCCGCCCCGGAAGAGTCCTTCGAATACCGCGAGGCCGAAGTCCTTCAGGCGCTCTGGCAACCCGCTCTCGTAAGCGATGCCAAGGGCAATATCGACGTAGTGTTCACCGTGCCCAACGCCAACACCACATGGCAGTTCAAAGCCTTCGGCTGGAGCAAGGCGCTCGCCACCGCAAGCTACGCAGCACGCGCCGTGGCCTCAAAGCCGGTGATGGTGCAGCCCACCCTTCCGCGCTTCCTGCGCAGCGGCGACAGCGCCACGGTGCTTGCCACGGTCTACAATAAGCTCGACAACGAGCAGATTGTGACCACTACCGTAGAAATCTTCGACATAGAGAGCGGTGCCGTCACTGCCACGGCAAGCGTCACCGACACCATAGCGCCTATGGGCTCAGCGATCGTAGCTATGCCCGTAGTCGCTGCTGCCGACGCTGCCGCTATCGGCTACCGCGTGCGCTCTTCGGCTGCCGGATATGCCGACGGCGAGCAGGCCGCCATCCCCGTGCTCTCATCGGCAGCCTCGGTGATTGAAAGCACCGAGTTCTACCTCAACCCCACCGACGAGAAGCCCTTCGTGCTCAACATCACCCCCAAGGCCGATGCCACCCTCACGCTGCAGTACTGCCAGAACCCCGTGTGGACCGTCGTTAAGGCCATGCGCGGCATAGCAGGCTCGGAGAGCATCACCTCCACAGGCATTGCCTCGCGCCTGTTCTCGGCACTGGCAGCGCGCCATATCACAACCTCCAACCCGCAGATTGCCGAAGCTATCCGCACATGGCGTGAAAATCCTTCGGAAGATGCCCTTACTTCCATGCTCGAGCGCAACGAAGATCTCAAGCAGCTCCTGCTTGAGCAGACTCCATGGGTGCAGGCCGCACGCAGCAACAGCGCACGCATGACAGCCCTCGCAGAGCTCCTCGACAGCACCCGTGCCGAGAAAGCCATCGCCGACGCATCGGCCGCTTTGGCAAAGATGCAGACCGCCGACGGCGGCTTCCGCTGGGGTTCATGGAGCAATGATGCTTCGGAGTGGTGCACCGTAAGCGTGCTCACCACAATGGGTATAGCGCGTTCGCTCGGCCTGGCCGACAGCAGCTTCGACGCCATGCTCGAGAAGGCCTTCGTCTACCTGCAGAAGCAGGCTGTGAAGCCGGGACGCCCCGCCACCGACCGCGACCTCGCGCTCATCGCCGCTCTCTTCCCCGGCTTTAAGAAGACCGTCGGTGCCGGCGTAATCAACGCCACCGTGGCCGACATCGCCGCCAAATGGAAGGCCGACGGCACTCTCGCCAAAGCCTACGACGTGCTCATCCTCGCGGCCAACGCCCGCAAGGCCGAGGCGGCCAAGGTGCTCACTTCGATCCGCCAGTTCGGCGTGGTGAAGCCCGGCATGGGCCTGTGCTTCCCCAATGTGAGCGACATGCGCGCCTACGCCACCATCATCCAGGCCTACGCCACCATGGATGCCCCCAAGGCTGAAATCGATGCCATGCGCCAATGGGTAATAGTGCAGGCTCAGGCTCTCGACGACCTCGGCGCATACAACCCCGACTACATCATCGCCGCCGTACTCCTCACAGGCAGCGACTGGACTTCGGCCCCCGTCGACAACCGTGTGACCGTCAACGGCGCGCCCCTTGCCATCGACAACAGCGAGAGCGCCTCGGGCTACTTCTCGCAGACCATCCCCACCGACGGCCGCAAACTCACCATAAGCATAGCGCCAAACGGTGTGACACCCTCCTACGGCTCCGTGACAAGCATAGGCAAGGAAGCCGCAAAGAGTGTGAAAGCCCGCCCGGGCAAGGACCTCGCCATCGAGAAGCGCTTCATGGTTGAGCGCGACGGACAGTGGGTGGCTACCGACCGCTTCACGCTCGGTGAGCGTGTGCGCGTGCAGCTCACCATCAAGGCCAAGCGCAATCTCGAGTACGTGAGCATCGCCGACGAGCGCGCCGCCACTCTTGCACCCGTCGACCAACTGCCGGGCTACGTGTGGGATGGCGCACTGAGCTTCTACCGCGAAAATCTCGACGCCTCGACCCGCCTCTTCATAAGCTATCTCCCCAAAGGCACATACCACATCGCCTACGACATGACAGCCGCTCTCGAGGGCTCCTTCATCTCGGGCATAGCCACTCTCCAGAGCCAGTATGCACCCGAGCTCACAGCGCACAGCGCAGGCACCACTATCAATGTTGAGCACAAATGAGCATCAACGATAGCGAAATACTTGCCCACCTGGCCGACACCGAGCTCGACACGAGCGGTGCCATCTTCCGCGCGCAGATATTCACCATCGACGAGCTCTGCCATAAAATCGACAGCGGCAAGCTGTGCTTCGTCGACGGCAAACCATTCCGGCAGTGGACGCTGAAGCACCGCATACGCGCCGTCGAGGGGCTACTCATGGGCCTGCCGCCGGCAAGTATCGTGATCGACGGCAGCTCAGCTACATGGTATGTGATCGACGGTGCCGAAAGCCTGCGGACCTATATCGAGTTCTGCCGCGACGAGTTCAGGCTCGAGCACTCCGTGCTCTTCTTAAAGTCGGACACCGAGCCTTGCTTCTCGGAGCTGCCGGCACGCTTCCGCCGTCGCTTCCTCAACAGCGAAATCAGCGCTTCAATCCTCAGCCCCGACTGCAGCTACGGCGACCGCCTGTGGGCCTATTGGTCGGCACTTTCACGCGAAGTTCTCACCCGAGGCACGCTGTGGGATTGCCTCGGTTCCATCGACGGCAAGCTCGTGTATGCGCTGCACCGCTTGGCCGACGGTATCGGTGGCATCGACGACCCTCACACTCTATGGCTGATTTTGCTTGGCCTCACGCTCTCTGACAAAATCGACAATCCCGGGCGTGCGTTCAGCGATAAAGCCGTCGACAAGTTTATCGAGCGTGCACCATTCGACATTTTTGAGTGTGTGGCACTGCGGAGCGTAAGCCGTATGGATAAGCTCGATGATCCATTACCAAGCCTCATCTCCAAGTTTTGTCAACTCGTGCAAGCTGCGAACCTCAAGCGCACTGAGGAGCGCCTCCTGTGCCTCGTTTTAGGATGGAGCATTGGCAATCTCTCGAGCATCGACAGCGAGTTCATAAACAACGTACTCGAAAAGCTCCAACATACTCATCGCCTTATAGGCGACTCCATGCTCAGCTATATCAAGGCAGCCAACCGAACTATTACAAGTGTGCGATAAGTAAGCCGCAAAAATTAATTTATATCATACGGGGATGAATTTCGGCACGATTTCTTTTCGAGGAAGAAGGAGTGTAGCCTGCTACACGACTGATGAAGAGGAAAGAAAGCGTCCGAAAGTCGCCCCGGAGGATATAAAGCACCTCTCGACTTACTAATGTTCATTATGCGTATTAATTTTTAAGACTTACTTATGATTAAGACCATCGACCTCCACAACTTCAAATGCTTCAAGGACGAGAGCTTCCGCACAGCTCCGCTCACCATTCTGGCCGGAGCCAACGGAGCCGGTAAGTCGAGCCTCATCCAGGCTCTCGTCATGCTCCGCCAGAGCTTCTTCCCCGGAGCTCCCGTGCAGGAAAGCAAGTTGAGGCTCAACGGAAGTCTGTCCAAGCTGATAAGCTCCGACAAAATCAAAAACAAATTTTCCGAAGACGATGATATCCGCATAGAAATCGACGACGACACCCTCGCCGACGACTTCACCGTAGCCATCCCGTCGGCCGACATTGCCGCCACCGAGCCTCAGTGTGTCTACTCAGGCAACAGCGCCGAAGCCTTCGCCTCGATGTCGCTCTTCCGCCCCGACTTCGTCTACCTCTATGCCAACCGCATATCGCCCGAAGCCGAGTACGACCGACACTCGGCCGACCATACGGCAAGCCGCCTCGGCAATCGCTCCGGTTCCGACGCTGCCTTCTGCCTCCAGGAAGCTCTCGACACCAACAGAGCCACCACCATAGCATCGCTCGACAGAAGCGGGAACGGCGACGTGGCATCGAACGTCAACGCATGGATTTCGTACATCGTAGGCACCAAGCTCAAGGTGAAGCCCGATACCGTGGGTGAGCGCCGCGTAAAACTGATTTTCACACCCGCCGGCGGCGAAGAGACCGACGCCACCAACATGGCCTTCGGCGACACCTACATCCTGCCTATCGTGGTGGGCGTGCTCACGGCCACACCCGGATCCTTGATGATCATAGAGAACCCCGAGGCGCACCTGCATCCCGGAGCTCAGCGGCGAATGGGCGAATTTCTGGCACGGGCTACCGATGGCGGTGTCCAGATTTTCATAGAGACTCACAGCGACCATCTGCTCAATGGCGTGCGCCTGGCCGCTAAGAGAGGCAACATCGACGCCGACAACGTAGTGGTTCATTTCATCTACGAGGACAAGGGCGAGCACATCGACCAAGAGATAAGCCTCCGCAGCGACGGCACTCTCGAAAACTGGCCGAGCGGTTTCTTCGACGAGTGGGAGGCCGCCCTGCGCGAACTCACCGAATGAGGCGCCATGAACGTGTACCTCAACGATTGGTCGTGCCCCCACAACTCGCAGCTGTCAGAGAACACCGCCGCGCTTAATCGCTTCCTCGACCTCATCAAGGCCCTCAAAGCTACCAACATCTGCGAGCTTATCATCGACCGCAAGCCGGCAAGCCTCACCATAGCCGACTACCCCATGGAGCAGTGCTACCGCCACTACGACGATGAGGACTGCCACAATGCCGACCTCCGCGCTTATCTTCTGAGCATCTTCGACTACTTCAGCATCAACACGGGGCTCGACACCGCGGAGCTTCTCTGCCGCGACGGCGCCGCCGACTCGGTGCTCCTTGGCAATGCACACGCCGAAGGTTGCCCCGCCGTGAGCTTCTGCTTCAATCCACTCTACGAGGCCGCCACCATAAACGGCCACAAAAACCGACGCCCCGCACAGGTGGCGAACCTGCACACGGCGGCCGACATAGCCGCACTCAGCCCTCTGCTCTACTCACGCACAGAGTGCCGGAAGCACGACCCTCTCACATCCCCGCTGTGGAACGTCGAGGCTACTTCCGCCTACATGGCCGGTGTTGAAGCGGATCTGGTTCAAGCCATCAAAACTAATCCCGACGAAAAAATCAAGCTCCTCACCCGGCACTCCACAATAGTGGCGAACCTCAACGGCTGGGTGCTCGACGAGCGCCTGACGCGGCTCAACAACAGCTCGACGGCTCACCGACGCATATTCCGCGCCGACGGCTTCTGCCGCACGGCATACCTCAGCATCGACTTCGAGAAGGTGACGGTGCACTTCGAGCTACACAACAAAAAAGGCCGCCACCTCGGCCAACTGAAATGGGATGGCAACATAGAAAACCCTGATACCGAGCGCAAGCACGATATCAGGGTATGAGGGTTGTGTGGCAAGATGTCAGAGAATCAGGGCTCTGCTACAAGCTGCTCGATAAAGCAGCTTACAACAAAAATAATCGCGATTGTGTTTCTATATATGTAACATTATTCGTATCTTTGCAAGCACTACAAAGAACTAAATGGAACTGAAAGCGAAATTTGATGTGACCTACATGGAGGAGGCAATTGTCTTTCTCGAATCCTTGCCGGATAAGGTAAAGGACAAGATTGCCTACAACATTTCCAAGAGCCGCTATTTCATGGATAAAGAACTATTCAAGAAACTGAACGATGATATCTGGGAATTCAGAACCATATATCGAGGCTTCAAGTACAGGCTGCTTGCGTTCTGGGACAAAGACTCGGGTAACTTGGTAATCGCCACACACGGATTCGTAAAGAAAACGCAGAAGACGCCGGAAAGTGAATTGGCTCATGCAGAGGCACTGAGAAAGAAATATTACGACGAGAAAAACAAATAAGATATGGAAAAGATGAAACTATATACTCACGAAGAAATGCTCGACCGTGTTGTCGGGGAGAAAGGTACACCACGCCGTGATGCGATGGAAGCTGAGTTGCAGTCCTATCTAATCGGTGAGGCTATCAAACAGGCAAGAAAAGAAAAAAACCTTACGCAAGAACAGCTTGGTGAACTGATGGGCGTTCAGCGGGCACAAGTGTCAAGGATAGAAAGAGGGCACAATCTGACTGTCGGGACAATAGTCAGGGCATTTAAGGCAATGGGTGTACCTGCGGCATTCTCGTTTGGCGGCGTATCTCTGTCGCTTTGTTGAGAATATCCACACGCCCGAATTTTTAGCTTTCAAGACGCTGGAATGTGATAGCGACATAGAAAACCCTGATACCGAGGGCAAGCACGATATCAGGGTGTGAGGATTGTGAGGCAAGATGTCAGAGCTGTTTCAAGTCGAAAAACATAGCATGCAATATGATGCGACTTCCTTTGTATAAGGAAGTTTTTCCGCATCTTCGGTGAGGTTAAAACTACTGCTGCGCTCCATCTTTTTTACTCAATATTAACGAAAGCAGTTTTCGCGAACGGTTATCGACCTCACGCAGCTCCGCCTCCCGCTCATTGCTTAACCGAGGGGTGGGAAGTTTTCCGTTTTTTTCAGCTTCCTCCACAAAGAATCTTGCAGAGTCGCCTATTAATACCGGTGATGAGTTTATTGTCATTGCCATATTCAAAGGTGTTTTATTTAGCAAAGATACAATAAACTAACAAAATAACCAAACATTTTGCTTATTGCTACTCGCGTCATATCCTCACCGAGCCGGTGCCGTGGCACGACACACAGCGGCGGCCTCCGTGGCAAAGGGAGCAGGTGGAGCCATTTGAGATATAGCCTTTTCCGCCACAGTGCTGGCAATCGCCGCTACCGTTGCAGCCGCGGCAAGTGGCAGTGTGATTGTCGACGGGGTTGGAATATCCGCCACCCGAGGGCACGGGGATATAGCCCGGCACTGAGTTGGTGGGCTGGTGCTTGGTCTGGCTCACAAGCTGACCGTTCTCAAAGCGGACGCTGTAGACCTCGCCATTGGGAGCCACAAGCTGACCGCCTCCGTGAGGACGCATATAGAGGTCGATGGGACCCTGATAGAAGCCGCCTTCGGCATAATATATCATGCCATAGAAACCGGTGCGCTGACCGTTGGTGAGCGTTTCGCTGCCCTCGAAGTAAGCGCCGTTTGGCAAGTTGATGCGACCTACGTGGCGCTGAGTGATGGTCGGCACCACATTGTTGTAGTGTGTCTGGTTGAGCAGATACTGAGCCTGCGCATCGGTGGCCGAAGCAAGCAGCATCACCACAAGTGCGAGGAAAATCGTTATTTTCTTCATAGCTGTATGTTGATAATGATTAGTTCAGATTATTCAGCGGGGATTACAAGGTGAATCGGGCCTACGGCGTGGCCGAAAGCGTATATGCCTACGGTCTTTTTCTTCTTGTCAACATTGTGCAGGCCCATCGACACGCGTAAATCCACCTTATTGATCAATACGGGATTGCGGAAACCGCCGGGGCTCACATAAGTGCCGAGACCTTTGAGTATGTACTTGTCAACAGAAGGATTCTTGCGCTCGTTCATGTTGACCGACATCATCACATCGGGTGCTATGGGGAATTTCACGGCATCGATGTCCTGCTTGACAATCGAGGCATACTGCACCTCGTTGAGCAGCTTCACATCCTTGCCGGCCTTTTTCTGAACGTCGTCGATAAAAGCCTTTGCCGAAGGAAAAGACTCTCCTTCTTTAGCGATTTTGCCCATTTGAAGATTTTGAATTTCATATTTATTGAACGTAGGATAGAAAAGGGCTAAATCCTTAATCGTGGCGCGATCTTCGGGCACAGGCAGGTCAAGTTTGTTGCGCACCGCTCTTTCCAGATTCTTCTCATCGAGGCTATATTCATATTCACCCCATGGATTGCAGCCCATCACATCCTTGGCCAAGTCGACCGACACGGGCTCTTCGCTCACATAGAAGGCCGAGAGCTCCACCTCGTGCACGGGCTCGCTGTCGTTGAAGCGGCTGCCGTCGCCGTCGTAGCCGTAAGAAAAGGTATATGCCGGCACAAGCACAAACTTCACATCGTGCCCGGCGATATTCACAGTCTTTTCTTTGGGGAGCTCTGCCTCGGCAGTGGCAGGAGCGGCACTGGCCGGGGCGGCAGAAGCGGAGGCAGAGCCCACATTTTCAATAGCAGCGACATCGGCCATGCTGATGGATGTCTGCTTTCCGGCAATCTCGAGCACTACTCCCTGCATCGGGTCGATGGAGACTACCGTGCCGGTGAGCTCGACACCGTTTTTAAGTTTCACTTTAGCCTGCTCGGCTCTGGCGGCAAAGGCAAAGGCGCACAGAAATAATGCAGTTAGTAAAATCAGTTTTTTCATAGCTATACTTTGATAATGATTAGTTATTCAGCGGGAATTACAAGGTGAATCGGGCCTACGGCGAGATTGCCACCATATATGCTTACTGTCTTTTTCTTCTTGTCAATTTTGTGCCTACCCATAGTCACTCGGAAATCCACAGCATTCATCAATACAGCAGTGCGAAATCCGCCCGGGTTTACATAAGTACCTTGCCCTTTGAGCATGTACTTATCAACAGAGGGATTCTTGCGCTCGTTCATGTTGACCGACATCATCACATCGGGAGCTATGGGAAATTTCACGCCATCAATACCCTGCTTGATGATAGAGGCATACTGCACTTCATTGAGCAGCTTCACATCCTTGCCTGCCTTTTTCTGAACATCGTCGATAAAAGCCTTTACCTCTGGAAAAGTCTCGCCCTCTTTACCCACCTTTCCGATGGCAAAATTTTGAATTTCGAATTTATTGAACGAAGGATAAAAGAGCGCTATATCTTTAAGCGTGGAGGGATCTTCGGGCACACGCAGGTAAATTTTGTTGCGTTTTGCCAATTCAAAATTCTTCTCATTGATGCTATACTCATATTCGCCCCACGGATTGCTGCCCATCACATCCTTAGCCAAGTCGACCGACACGGGCTCTTCGCTCACATAGAACGCCGAGAGCTCCACCTCGTGCACGGGCTCGCTATCGTTGAAGCGGCTGCCGTCGCCGTCGTAGCCATAGGAAAAAGTATATGCCGGCACAAGCACAAACTTCACATCGTGCCCGGCTATATTCACAGTCTTTTCTTTGGGGAGCTCAGCCTCGACAGGAGCGGGAGCGGCCGGGGCGGCAGGTGTGGATGCTTCGCCTACATTTTCAATTGCAGCGACATCGGCCATGCTGATGGATGTCTGCTTTCCGGCAATCTCGAGCACTACTCCCTGCAGAGGGTCGATGGAGACTACGGTTCCGGTGAGTTCGACACCGTTTTTGAGTTTCACTTTAGCCTGGTCGGCTCTCGCTGCAAAGGCAAAGGCGCACAGAAATAATGCAGTTAGTAAAATCAGTTTTCTCATTGTGTCATTATATATGATTAGCCGACGCAAAGATACAACTTATTTTGGATAAACACAAAACATAGCGGCTTGTCAGTTCGTTATACCACCGACTTGACAAAATGGCAGACCGTGGCAGTGCACGGCGCTTTGGCGCGGTTTTTGCAGAACTATGTGCAGAACAAAAAAAATATAAACTAACACATAATATACTATGAAACTTAAACCACTGGCCGACCGCGTGCTCATCCAGCCCACAGCGGCCGAAGAAGTAACAGCTTCGGGCATCATCATCCCCGACTCAGCCAAAGAGAAACCCCTCCGCGGCACCGTGCTCGCCGCCGGCAACGGCACCAAAGACGAAGAAATGGTGCTCAAGGAAGGCGACAAGGTGCTCTACGGCAAGTATGCCGGCACTGAAATCGACCTCGACGGCGAAAAGGTGCTCATCATGCGCCAGAACGAAGTGCTCGCTGTTATCGAATAAGTTTTACTAAAACGTATTAAACTCATGGCAAAAGACATTAAATTCAATATCGAAGCTCGCGACGAGCTCAAGAAAGGCGTCGACGCTCTTGCCGACGCAGTAAAGGTAACCCTCGGTCCCAAAGGCCGCAACGTGATCATCGGCAAGCAGTTCGGTGCACCCCACATCACCAAGGACGGCGTGACAGTAGCCCGCGAAGTTGAGCTCGAGGAACCCCTGCAGAACATGGGCGCCCAGCTCGTGCGCGAAGTGGCATCGAAGACCGGCGACGACGCAGGCGACGGCACAACCACTGCTACCGTGCTCGCACAGGCTATCATCGGTGTAGGCCTCAAGAACGTGACCGCCGGTGCAAACCCCATGGACCTCAAGCGCGGCATCGACAAAGCCGTGGCAGAAGTTGTGGCCGGCATCCGCGAGATGTCGGAAGAAGTGGGCGACGACTTCAAGAAGATTGAAGACGTAGCCCGCGTATCGGCTAACAACGACGAGACCATCGGCCGTCTCATTGCCGAGGCCATGGAGAAAGTGAAAAAAGAAGGCGTGATCACCGTCGACGAAGCAAAAGGCACCGAGACCACTATCGAAGTGGTGGAAGGAATGCAGTTCGACCGCGGCTACATCTCGCCCTACTTCGTGACCGACACCGAGAAGATGGAGTGCGTGATGGACAGCCCCTTCATCCTTCTCCACGATAAGAAAATCTCCAACCTCAAAGACATCCTCCCCGTGCTCGAGGCTACCGCACAGAGCGGTCGTCCGCTGCTCATCATCGCTGAGGATGTCGACCAGGATGCCCTCGCCGCTCTCGTGGTGAACCGCCTCCGCGGCTCCCTCAAGATCTGCGCCGTGAAAGCTCCCGGCTTCGGCGACCGCCGTAAAGAGATGCTCGAAGACATCGCCATCCTCACCGGCGGCACCGTGATTTCCGAAGAGAAAGGCATGCAGCTGGCAAACGCCACCATGCAGGACCTCGGCCATGCAAACCGCGTGACCGTCAACAAGGAGAACACCACCATCGTAAACCGCGACGGCGACAAAGAGCGCATCGCTGCACGTGTGGCCATGATTAAGGCTCAGATAGCCCAGACCACCAGCGACTACGACCGCGAGAAGCTCCAGGAGCGCCTCGCCAAGCTCGCAGGCGGCGTGGCTGTGCTCCACGTGGGCGCGCCCTCCGAAGTGGAGATGAAAGAGAAAAAAGACCGCGTCGACGACGCCCTCAGCGCCACACGCGCTGCCATAGCCGAAGGCATCGTGCCCGGCGGCGGCGTGGCATATATCCGCTGCCTCGACCGTCTGGCAAACCTCAAGGGCGCCAACGACGACGAGCAGACAGGTATCGCCATCGTTGAGCGTGCCATCGAGGAGCCCCTCCGCCAGATTTCGGCCAACGCCGGCGTTGAAGGCGCAGTCGTAGTACAGCGTGTACGCGACAGCAAAGCCGACTTCGGCTACAACGCACGCACCGACAAGTACGAGAACCTTCTCTCTGCCGGTGTGATTGACCCCGCCAAAGTTACCCGCGTGGCTCTCGAGAACGCCGCATCTATCGCCGGCATGTTCCTCACCACCGAGTGCGTCATTGCCGAGAAGAAATCGGAAACTCCCGCCGCGCCCGCTCCCGGCATGGGTGGCATGGGCGGCATGATGTAATCACATCACCAACTACCACATACAGCGCGGGCTGCATCCACCACCGATGCAGCCCGCGCTTTTTTTCGCCCACCTCGTATCAGCGACTATCAGAAATATGAAGTGAGATGGTTAAAGATGTCCCTTCGGGACATGCCTTTTATAATGAATTGCACCTCACACGCCGTGGCGGATCTCCGAATCCGCCACCACCCTACATTGGGGTATCTTGCTGCGCAAGCGCCAAGGCGATTACCGAACCCAGGAAAGGCAAAAACGGGCACAAGCCGAAATGGCGGTGCACAAGGTGCTGACTTTACGACTTGTAAAAAACACGTAAAATTTTATTCTAACCAAACATCCGACGCCTCTCAGCGCACAAACTTGATTGCTGCACCTGCGGCAGTGGCGAGGTAGACGCCTGCCGGGAGGCTGTCGAGCGATATGTTGGTATCGCAGCCGCTGTAGATTGTGGTTCCGGCTACATTGACAATCCTGAGCTGCGCACCGGTCGGGTTGATGATCGTGCGGCCCGCAAGGGTGATAGTGCTCGCCTCGGCATCGGCAACAGAGGTGCCGGTGATCGACTGATCGGTAGCGATGAGCATCTGAGGAGCCAGCTCGGGAGTGGAACTGTGCTCGCTTGCCACATAGTTGGAGAGCGTGCCCCAACGCTGCGGCGTGCTTATGCGGAAGGTTAGGTGAGCTGCACCCTCCTTGATTTTCTGCTTGGCCCACTCGGTCACATCCCAGCCTATCCACTTTTTGTGCAAGCCTGCGGTGAGCACAGTCGAAGCCACGGGCTCGAAAGAATGCTGCGCATGTGTGCTCCACTTCAGCTTTGAGTCGTAGACCTTGGTGTTGCCCTCGATGTCGAGGCGCTCTATGCCATCCATGGGGCGCTTCTCACCCGAGCGTGTGCCAAGGGTGTAGGAGTCGAAGAAAACCCTCACGGCAATGCGGCCTGCGGCATCGGCATCTATTCCGGCTGTGGGAAAAGAAAGATAGATTTTACGACCCCAGTTGTCGCCGTTTTTAAGCTGAAGCGTCTCGCCGTCGGTGTAGCTGTTCTCCTTGTATGCCTCGTGGATATAGCCGTCGAAATCGGGCTTTACGGTCTTGTCGGCCACACCCACGGTGATACCGGCGGGGAGAACCGCTGTAAGGCCATTGGCGTCGGTAAGGTTCTCGACGGCGAATTGCACGTCGGCGTTTCCGGCCTCGGCCTCAATCAGCATAGGGGCTTCCTTGAGAGCAGGGTGCGCCAGTGAGCTGCCGCCGGCCGTGGCCTCGAGCCCGAAGGGATAGTGCCCGGCTCGGAAAGCCACAAGGACAGAAGCTTTTTCGCCCTCAAGCACCAAAGGCGATACCGGAGTGAGTGTACACTCAAAGGGTACTTCCACGCCGAGCACGTCGGCTGCTACCTCGAGGAAAATCTGAGCCATACGGCGCTGAATGTGCGAGGCGCTGCCACGCAGTGGGTGCCAGCCATACTTCACGCCGGCAATGGTCTCGGTGTCGTGGGCCATGGCGATGCTCGGCTGAGTCTCCCCGGCGGCCACATCATCTTTCGAGAAACCGATATTGGTGTCGAACTCCACCAGCGGGAAGCCCCACTTTTCAGCCAGCTTGCGCACGGCGGGGTTGTAGGTAGTGCGGCTGTCGTGCCAGTGTGTGCACAGCACTATCTTCACAGGCTTGCCGTCGGCGCTGCCGTAGTATTTCGACTCGGGGTTGTCCTTCAGTGCGCGGCAGTCGGCTATATATCGCTTGATCACATAGTCGTAGGCCACGGAGTAGTCGGTGGTCGTGGCAATGTTGGTGTAGTCCTCCCAGCTTTCCTTGAGCCACTGCTCGTTTGCCACATTCTGGTTGTGCACGTGTCCGATTACAAAGACGTCGGTGCGGTCGAGCTCGGCTGTAGTATAGAAAGTGCCGGAGTTCATGCGTCGTGCCGTGTGGTAGATGGCCTCGCCGCTGACGGCCTTGTTGATGGCTTCGGCATCGAGGTCCTCGCAGGCTATCTCGAACCATCCGTTCTCGGGTATGGCGAACGATGCGCCGGTGAGCAGGAGCACAGGGCGGCCGCCGGCATCAGTAGCCGCAGCTGTGCCACATGCAAGAGCAAGAGCACAGATTGCGCTTATTATCTTATTCATTTGCAGTGAGTAGTGATTGTTTTACCTTAATATTTACAGATGACCGCACGTCGTCGGAAGCGGCAGCGGCATGGATTGTGTACTCATCGTCGTCGAGGCGCCATGCGCGGCGGCGGTCGTCGTAGTAAGCGAGCTTAGCCACAGGAATTTGCGCCTCGAACACTGCTTTTGTGCCCTTGTCGACGCTTTTCTTGCAGAAGCCTTTGAGTTCTTTTGCAGGACGGGGAAGAGCAGGATGCTTCTGCGACACGTAGAACTGCACCGTCTCGGCACCGTCGAGAGCACCCTTGTTGGCAACCTCAACCTGCACACGGATAGTGTCGGCACTGTCGTACACCTTCTTGTCGGCCACCACGCGGCCATAGTCGAAGCTCGTGTACGACAGCCCGTGGCCGAAGGCAAAGAGTGCCGGGCGGCGCATGGTGTCGTGCCAGCGGTAGCCGAGCATGATGCCTTCATCGTAGTGCACGGTGCCGTCGATGCCGGGGTAGGTACGCTCGCCGCCATTGTGGGCGGGGTAGTCGGCAAGTGAGGCGCCGATGGAGAACGGCAGCTTACCCGACGGATTGACCTTGCCTGAAATCACAGCGGCCAAAGCATGGCCACCCATCGAGCCGAGGTACCACGACTGCATCACCGCCGGCACAGAAGCCAGCCAAGGCATCTCCACAGCATTTCCCGAGGTGATGATCACAGCAGTCCGCGGATTGGCTTTCGCGATGGCTTTTACCAACTCATCCTGGCCGAAAGGCAGATGATAGAACCGACGGTCGTCGCCCTCGCAATCCTGCGTGTAATTCTTATTCAAGCCGCCGAAGAAGAGCACTACATCGGCACGCGCCGCCAACTCGACGGCAGCTTCGCGGAGCGAGTCGGCATCGTAGGCCGACGGCAGCTCGCGGGAGTAGTCGGGCTCACCCGAGGCATAGCCGAGAGCAAACTCCACATCGTCGCCGTAGACTGCGCGGATGCCGTCGAGTGCCGACACCTCCACACGAGGCTTAAGCTCCGATGAGCCGCCACCTATCGAGAGCTTCTTCACCGCATTCTCGCCTATCACGGCTATGCGGCAGCTTCCGGGAGCGATGGGAAGGAAGGACTTCTCATTCTTAAGCAGCACTATACCCTCCTCCGCCACTCGGCGTGCGGCATCGAGGTGAGCCTCGGTGTGCATGGCGCCGTAGGGTCGCCGGCGGTTCATGTTCGTGCGCATGTTCAGGCGCAGGATGCGCCGCACCTTATCGTCGAGCACACTCTCGGGGAGCTCGCCGGCAAGTATCATCTTCTTGAGAGGCTGCGCCATGAAGTAGTTGTCGTAGGCCGAGCTCACGCCCCATGTCAGGCCGTTTGTCCACGAGCCCATCTCCATGTCGAGGCCATTGAGGGCGGCCTCACGGGTGTCGTGTGCCGAGCCCCAGTCGGTGATCATCACGCCGTCGAAGCCCCACTCGCCTTTGAGAATTTTGTTGACGAGAGTATCGTTGTGCGTGCAGAATGTGCCTTTGTAGCGGTTGTAGGAGCCCATCACCGCCCACACTCCGGCATCGACACCGGCTTTGAAGGCCGGCAGATAGATTTCGTTGAGTGCGCGCTCATCGACATCGACATTCACATTATCGCGATTGTGCTCCTGATTGTTGAGGGCGAAGTGCTTGATGCAGGCCGCCACGCCGTTGCTCTGCAGCGCCTTGATATATGGCACCACCATGGCTGCGGCAAGGCACGGGTCCTCGCCCATATACTCAAAGTTGCGCCCGCTCAGCGGCGTGCGGTAGATGTTCACACCCGGGCCGAGCATCACATCTTTTTTTCGGAAGCGGGCTTCGCGCCCAACGGTCATGCCATAGTCGGCGGCAAGCGAGGGGTTGAATGTGGCCGCAAGGCATGTGAGTGCCGGCATCGCGGTGCATGAGTCGTTGCTCCACCCGGCGTGCTGCCAGTCGTCCCAGGTAAATTCCATGCGCACGCCGTGGGGGCCGTCGCTCATCCATATCTCGGGTATGCCCAGGCGCGGACAGCCTGGAGTGCTGAACTTCGACTGTGCGTGCACCATGGCTATTTTCTCGTCGAGAGTCATGCGCGAGAGGGCGTCGTCGATACGCAACTCCACCGGCAGGCTCTCGTCGAGATATGGCAGCGCCTCCTCCGACACAGCCGGAAGCGCCACGGCGCAGGCAAGAATAAGTGTTGATAATAATCGCATTGTAGTCGGTTGTTTACATGAAGTACTGGCCGTAGGCACGCAGGCGTGAGCGGAGCTCATCGGTGTCGACGGCGTGAACGTCGGGGCGGCGCGACTGAAGCGCAAGATGCGCTGCAAGCCCCGCTGCCTCACCGGTGACAAGACACGGGGGCATCACGCGCAGGCTGCCGTAGGCTTCCTCGTCGGTGGATATGCAGCGCCCGGCGGTGAGCACGTTTGTCAGCTTGGCAGGAGTGAGGCAGCGGTAAGGGATACCGTGCGACTCACCGCGGCCGTAGTGTGTCTCGGGATAGTTGGTCTTATGCACGTCGATGAAGTAGCAGTTACGCCCGATTTCGTCGTCGAAGGAGCGGCGGCCGTGCCAGTCGGCGGCGGTGAACACATAGTCGCCCACGATGCGGCGGCTGTCGCGTATGCCGGGTATGATGGCCGTCTTGATGATGAAAGCATTGCCGAATGTCTCAGGGCGGTATTCCTTGAGTATCTCGAGGTGCTGCTCGGCAATCTGCCGGCCAAGTATCATGGCATCGGAGAGTGCCTGCGGATCGGTGGTGTCGGCAATTTCGATGTGGTTTGCGTTGAACTGCACCACATCCGGCCCTATCAGGTTGCTGCAGCAATGGGTGTCGAGCAGTGGGTAGCGGCCGGTCTTGAAAGCTCGCGCCGAGGGTGAGTCGGGGTTGAGCCCCGAGTGCAGGTTCGGTCCATGCTGATAGGCGTAGCTGTCGACATTTGCCACAGAATAGCATAGCGTGGACTTCTGGAGCTTGCCCTCGGAGTCGCCCTTCATGTAGTCAGCACCCGCCCATGCGGCCACATCGCCGTCGCCGGTGGCATCGATGTAGACCTTGGCCTTATAGGCCGTGAGGCCGTCCTTATTGGCCACGACAAGAGCATCCACACGCCCGTCGGACGCCATCTCCACGGCAGCAACCCGCGAGAAGAAAAGAACCTTGGCACCTGCGCCTGTGACCATGCGGTCGTACACGGCGATAAGATGCTCGGGGTTGATACTCACCCAGTCGAGGCGGTCGGTGCCTTCGTGAGGCACACCTTTGCGGGCCTCCATGAAGATTTTCTCGGCAAGACCGCGGTAGATGATTTTCTCGCCGTCGGAGAAGGGGCACCATGCAGGCACCATACCTGCCGTGCCGAGGCCTCCGAGCACGCCCATGGCCTCGATGAGAAGAACCTTGGAGCCTTCGCGGGCGGCGGCGATGGCGGCTGTGCAGCCCGAGGGGCCGCCGCCGACCACGATCACATCCCAGTCGGAATTGACTTTCACCTTGCGCTTCGACAGCGACATTTCTGCCGGTGCCGCTGCGGCGTGTGCCCATCCCGGCACGGCGGCAAGGGCTGCCGCCGCGCCTGCGTACTTCAGAAAATTACGTCGTGATATATCTGCCATGGCTGTATTATTCAAGATAGTGGTCAGAACCTTCCCAACCCGGATTTTGAGTGAGGACACCCTCGGAGAGCTGTATCTCGGAGAGGGGGATGGGCAGGAAGCCGCGTGTCTCGGGGCGGAAGCTCACCGTCTTTTTGCGGGGCAGACGGCGGTCGTAGACCTGCACCTCGGTCTGATTGTCGGTGATGAGATGCTCGTCGTGCCAGCGGAGGAGGTCATAGTAGCGCACACCCTCGAAGGCGAGCTCGAAGCGGCGTTCGTTCTTGATGTTGTCGAGAGTGGGAGGCACCGAAGCCAGACCGGCACGTGTGCGCACACGGTCGAGGTAGCTCTGAGCCTCGGGAGCACCGAGCTCGGCAGCCATCAGAAGCACATCGGCGAAGCGGATGAGGATGCAGTCCTGCGTGTTGGTGAGCTGGAAGTTGGTCTCTGTCATGCCGTAGAGCTCCACGCTGTAGCCCACCACATTGGTGTGGGTGGCATCGGTATAGACATTCACCGGGCAGTGCTTTTTGTTGATAAAGTAAGTCTCATCCATCTGGTTGCCGCCGCCCTTGGAGTAGAGGCGCATCTCTTTCTTATCCTGAGTGTTGATGATGGAGCCTTTCTTGCGGAGGTCGGCATCGTCCCAGTCGTTCCACAGCACGGGATTCACTGTGCCGAATCCCCAGCCCTGACCGAAGGGGAAGGTGAGGGTGTAGTTCGACTGGCCGCGCACGCCGTAGTAGAGGCAGTACTGGTTGCATTTCTGAGGTGTCACATCCCAGGTGCCGAGGGTTGAGTACTTCACTGCGAAGACCTCCTCGATGTTGCCGTCGCCGGCCCAATTGAGGCCGTTGTCGGCGGTGTAGTTGTAGTCCTGCACGTATGAGTAGGGCCAAAGGTTGCGGAAGTCGGGCACGAGGTCGTGGCCGGAGTTGCGGATGCAGTCGTCGAGCCAGTCCAGCACGTCGGCCTTGGTCACTTCTCCGCCATCGGCAAGAGGCATGGTGGAGGTGCGGTAGTAGCCGGTATAGAACATGAACACACGTGCCATGAGCGCCTCGGCAGCCCAGCGGGTGATGCGGCCAAGGTCGGCGGCAGGTGCATCGGTAGCTTTGACCGCAGGAATATAGTCGATGGCCGCCTTAAGGTCGGACGCGATAAGGGCGTAGGTCTCCTCGGCCGGGGTGCGGGGAATGTTGACGGCCTCGGGGGTGGTGATCAGAGGCACCTCACCGAACATCAGCGAGAGGTCGTAGTAGAAATATGCGCGCAGGAAGCGGGTCTGCCCCTCCACATAGCGGCGCTCGTCGTCGCTGCCCCACTTGATGCGGTCGAGCACCGAAAGCAGGAAGTTGGCACGGTACACACCGAAGTAGCGGGCACGCCAGCCGTTGCGGAACATATCCTCGCTCGACTTCTTGAATTGGTCGATAGCCTTTGTGGAGAGGTCGGCGGGGTCGCCGCCGCCGAAGCAGTTGTCCGACATCAGCTCGCCTATGAAGTAGGTGGAGCAAAGAGGCTCGATGCGCCCGAGGATAGAGTAGACACCCGTGAGGAGCTGCTCGGCATCGTCGACGGTCTCGGGGTAGTTGCCGGTGTCCTTCTTGGTTTTGTTCTGCGAGTCGAGGAAGTCCTCGCAGGAGCTCAGTGCCATGGCTGCCAGCACGGCAAGCACGGCTGCATATATCTTGTTCATAGTGTGATTACTCATTATATATTAATACTCAATGCTGAGGCCGAACATATAGCTGCGCGAACCGGGATAGTAGCCAAGGTCGATGCCCGAAGCCCAGGCGTCGCCGCCGCCATAGCCGATTTCGGGGTCCATGCCGGAGTACTTGGTGAATGTGAAGGGGTTCTGCACCGAGCCGTAGACGCGCAGGCGGCGCAGAGGCAGGCGCGGGAAGAGCTGCTTGAAGTCGTAGCCCAGGGTGATGTTGGTGATGCGGAAGTAGTCGCCGTCCTCAATATAGAGGTCCGATACATACTGCCAGTTGATCGAGGAGCCGTTGATGGCGGGCAGGCGGTTCGACGTACCTTCGCCGGTCCAGCGTCCCATCATCTCGGTGGTGTAGTTGTCGTAAGGCTTGTCGGTGCCGCTGCGGTAGGAGCGTGCGATCTGGTTGCCGGTCACACCGTAGCCGTTGATACCGAGGTCGAAGCCTTTGTAGCCCAGGCTGATGTTGATGCCGTAAGTGAGATCGGGGTAGGGATTGCCTATCTCCACGCGGTCCTCGGGTGTGATGGTGCCGTCGCCGTCGGTATCGACGAAGATCACGTCGCCGGGCTTGGCCGCGGGCATCACGGGCAGGCCGGTGGCCTCGCTGATGTAAGAGTCGATCTGCTCCTGATTCTGGAAGATGCCGGCTGTGCGGTAGCCGTAGAAGTAGCCCAGCGGCTTGCCTTCCTCGGCACGGTAGAAGGCCGTGGTATTCTGAGCAAGGATGCCGGAGGCTCCTTCGATAAGGCCGTTGCCGTTGGCGATGCGCAGCACCTTATTGCGGTTGTGTGTGAGGTTTACGCCTACGCTGTAGATGAAATCGCCTGCGCGGTCGTTCCACGAGAGGCCGAGCTCCACACCGGTATTCTTGATGTCGCCGCCGTTGATATAGGGTGCTCCCGTGCCCCAGCTGCCGAGGCCGGTAGGCTGCACGAGCCAGTCGAGGGTCTTTTTCTCGTACCAGTCGAAGGTCACGCCCAGGCGATTGCCGAGCATACGGAGGTCGAAGCCGATGTCGGTCTGCCGCGAGGTCTCCCACTTGAGGTCGGGGTTGGCGATAAGGTCGGGATAGGAGCCTATGGTAGGCTGCGACTTGTCGGTGCCGAAGTAGTAGATGGCACCGTTGATGGCGTTGCCGAACGCTATGGTGGAGAGGTAGCGGTAGGAGGGGATGTTGCAGTTGCCGTTCTCACCCCAGCTGGCGCGAATCTTGAGCATGTCGAGCACGGTGCGGGCTGGCTGCATGAAGGCTTCCTCGGCGAGGTTCCAGCCCACCGACACTGAGGGGAAGTAGCCCCAGCGGTGGCCGCGGGCGAAGTTCGACGAACCGTCGGCGCGCATCACCACAGTGGCCATATAGCGCATGTCGTAGTCGTAGGTCACTCGGCCGAAGAACGATGCCAGCGAGCCGTCGCCCCAAGGTGCGCCCGAGAGTGTGGTCGAGCCCGAGGCTATGGTCTTGACATTGCTCAGATATGCGAAGTCGAAGCTCGAGAATTCGGAGCCGCGGTTGCTGCCGTTGATGTCGGCACCCATGCCCCACTTCTCAATGGAGTTGCCCACGAGGAAGGTGAAGCGGTTCTTACCCGGAGCCCAGTCGTAGGAGATTACGTTGTCCCAGCTGTACTGGATACCGTTGCCTGAGCCCTGGGTCACCTTGTCGGTCTTGGAGTAGTTCTTCTCGTTGATTTGATACTCGGGCACATACTCGCGGCTGCGCCAGCCATTGTAGGCGAAGCCGAAGGTCGACTTCCACTTAAGGTTGCGGATGGGCTCGAGGATGATGTAGAGGTTGCCGCGCACGTTGTAGTTCTTGCTCTCGGTGAATGAGCGCAGATAGTACATCTCTGCCACGGGGTTGGTCTCGTCGGTGTCGAGGAGCACGGGCCAGCCAAACTTCTCGGGAGTCTCGTACACGGGGAAGAGGGGCGACGCACAGAGCGCGTTGCGCACGTCGTTCCAGTACATGTTGCCGGTGCCCTGGTTCATGCCTACGCTGTTGACATAAGCAGCCGTGAGCGACTGGCCGAACTTCAGGATATTGCGCTTATTGTGGCGCACGATGTCGAACTCCGAGTTGATGCGCAGCGTGAAGCGCTCGTAGTTCTGGTCCACATCGCTCTGCTTCACACCGATGGTAGGTGCTTCGGAGGCGTAGGAGAAGCCCACCGAGAAAGTTGAGCGGTCAGAGCCGCCGTCTACACTGAAGTTGTGTCCCTGCTTGAAGGCATTGTCCTTCTTGATGGCATCGAGCCAGTTGGTGCCGTTGAACTCCCCGGCCTGTATCTTATCCCACATATACACGTTGCGCTCAAGGTCGGCATCGGTAAGGCCGGTCTCGCGCAGGAGCTCTATATACTGCGAGGCATTGAGCGTGGTCACCGTCTTGGGTATCGACTGCCAGCCCAAATACATATTATAAGAAGCGTTGATGCGGTCCTTGGCTCCCTTCTTGGTAGTGACAAGTATCACACCGTTTGCGGCACGTGCACCGTAGATAGCAGCCGAAGCGGCATCCTTGAGCACGTCGATACTCTCTATGTCGGAGGGGCTGAGCAGGTTGAGGTCGCCGCCGCTGATGCCGTCGATCACCACCAGAGGCGATGAATTGTAGATGGTGCCGAGGCCGCGGATATTCACTTTGAAACCGTCGCCGGCCTTACCGCTGTTCTTCACGATATTGACACCAGGCGCCTGGCTCTGGAGAGCGCCTATGGCACTGATAGTATTCTTGTTGGCGATGTCGTCGCCTTTCACCTGGAGGGTGGCGCCTGTCACGAGGCGCTTCTGCTGCACGCCGTAGCCAATGGCCACAACCTCGTCGAGCACGGTGGCATCGGGCTCGAGTATCACATCGAGGCGGAAGCGACCGTTGAGCTTCACTGTGCGTGTCTTATAGCCTACATACGACACGGTGATTGCGCCGTCGTCGGGCAGTGTGAGGCTGAAGTTACCGTCGATATCGGTCACGGCGGCATTGCTCTGCTTGCCTTCCTGATAGACCGACGCACCAATCAGAGGCTCTCCGTCGCCGCTGACTGTACCGCTCACTTTCACATCGGCGGCACTCAGGTGCGGAGCCGCGGCAAGCAGCAGGGCCGCTGCGGCAAGATGCCGGGCGGCAGTGGTAAGGGATTTAAGATTTAGTGTCATTATGATATGTTGGTTTATTGTTTTTTTCGGGAGGATTGCCAGGGTCTTTTTCCCGATTGTAAAATTACGACCAATATTCGATATCGATGTATGATTTGCACCTTTATGCTTGCAATATCGGCACCGCGGCTTGTCGATTTGTAGCAATCATTTCACGATTTGTAGCCAATAGATGTTTTTAACCCTCCGTATTGCGTGATATTCAAAAATTAAGACTGAAATTTGCACCATCCAATCCTTGATTATAAATTTGCATATCCGTAGACAACACACCCTATCTTCACCATGAAAAAACTGCGCGCCGGCCTCGCACTCTACATCATATTCACCGCAGCCCTCGCGGCTTCAGCCTCTTCGGCAAGGCTATTCACCGAATCCAACAGTCACATCAACAAGATGATTCAGGACCATGCCGGATATATATGGATGGCCACCGACAACGGCCTCACCCGATTCGACGGCTCCACATCGAAGACTTTCACGAGAAGCAACAACTCACCCTCGCTGCTCAACAACATGGTGCTCTCGGTGATGGAGGACAGCAAGCACGACCTGTGGGTGGGCACCTACGACGGCATACAGATTTTCGACCGCAGCACCGAGACTTTCGTCACGCCGAGGCTCAACTACCCCGGCGTGCCCGAGTTCACCTACGTAAACTCCATCATTGAGGATAGTCGCGGCGATATATGGTTCACCACATCGCGCTCAGGAGCGATTTGCTTCCAGGGAGCCGAGCGCAAACCTGTATGCTTCCTCACCACAAACAGCGCCATAAGCAGCGACAAGACCACCGTCGTTTTTGAGGACCGCTTCGGAAACATCTGGATCGGAACAAACGATGCCGGCATCACCGTGTATAATCCGTCGAACAACACCATGACTCACCACCGGCACGACGCCGCCGACCCCGCGAGCCTATCGGGAAACATGATATTCAGTATCGCCCAGGCAAACGACGGCAGGCTGCTGATAGCATCGCTTGACGGCGGCATCGACAGCTACGACTATCGCACTCACCGCTTCACGCGCTCAGTGATACCCACGCCCGGACATGCCTATGTGCTGCAGAACGACCCCGACCGCAACGTGCTCTATATCGGCACCGACGGCAACGGTATCATGGAGTACGACTTCGATGCCGAAGAGCTACGCCCCATAGAACCGGCCGTGACAGAATTCGACATCACGCGCTCAAAGATACACGACATCTTCAAGGCTGCCGACGCCAATCTCTGGGCCGCCGTCTACCAGAAAGGCGCCCTGCGCATCCCGCCGGCATCGGGTCAGACTTCGGAGTTCGAGAACCTGGGCTTCAATCCTTTCCGGCCCGAGCGAAGCATAGGCACCGAGCCCGTGCTCGCCGTGATGAAAGATGCCGACGGCGACCTGTGGATAGGCACCGACGGCGACGGCATATACCGTGGCCGACGAAAGGCCGACGCGCTGCCCGAGTTCTCGCACATCGGTGTTGACAAGAACCTCAGCGGCAGCGTGCTGTGCATCTTTCAGGACAGGCGCGGCAGTATCTGGGCCGGAAGCTACCTCGAGGGGCTCTCACGCTTCGATGCAGCCGCCGCTTGCTTCAGGCCGGTGCGGCTGCGCGATGCCTCAGGGCTTGAGCTCGACATCAAGCAGGTCAACACAATTGCCGAAGACGCCGCCGGCAACCTCTGGATAGGCACCAACGGTAGCGGCGTGTGCGTGCTCGATGCCACGACAGGCCTGTGCCGGCTGCTTCGCCACGACCCCGGCGCACCGCCCTCGACCGTGATTTGCGGAAATGCCGTACATGCCATCTGCTTCGACCACAACGGCGACGCCTGGATAGGCACCTCCGATGCCGGACTCTCGCGCATACACTCCACCGACGGCCGCGTGGAGCACTTCAACCTCGCAAACCGCCGTCTGGCAAGCAATTGCGTCTACGGCATCCTTGAAGATGCCACCGGCAGGCTGTGGGTAGGCACTTCAGGAGGCCTCGCATGTATCTCCTCGGGAGGTATATCGCAGTTTTTCAACGAAGCATCGGGCCTGCCCGGCACCGTGGTCTACGGCATCCTTGCCGACAGCAGCGACAAGCTGTGGCTCAGCACCCTCGATGGCGTGGTACGATTCGACCCCGACACCCGAACCTTCTCATCAATCGGCACGCGCAGGCTCAGATGCCGTGAGTTCAAGCGCGGCGCGGCTTTTGCCGACTCCCGCGGAAGACTATGGTTCGGAGGTGTCGGCGGCGTGGTAGGCATCGACCCCGACAAGGCCATCGGCAGCTCCACCGGCTCGCCCGCCGTGCGCTTCACCGAGCTTGAGTACAGCAGCACGGCATCAGCCGCCACCACCGTAGTGCCGCTCTACGACCTGCCCTCACTCACCCTCGGGCACACCACCGGCAACCTCACCGCACGCTTCGGAGCAATAGAATATGTGCACGCCGACGAAGTGGAGTACTCCGTGATGCTCCGAGGCTTCCACGACACTTGGCAGGCGGTGCCTGCGGGCGTGTACTCCTACTCTATGAGCGACATTCCTCCGGGCCGCTACACGCTCTGCGTCAAGGCTCTGGCCGATGGTGCTTCGAAGCCGTCGATGTGCGAGTTCGGCATCGAGATATTGCCTCCGTTCTGGCTCAGCCGGTGGGCGAAGCTCATCTACGTGCTCGCTTCGCTGGCGCTGATCGCAGGCATAGGGCTGCGCGCCCGGGCTGTGATACACCGCCGCCGTCGGCTGCGCCTCAAAGCCCGCGAAGAGAGCCTCATGGAGGATAAGCTGCAGTTCTTCACCGACATATCGCACGAAATCCGTACACCGCTCTCGCTCGTGCTCGGCCCCATCGCCGCCCTTAAAAAGAACGCTCGCGACAAAGCCACCCTCCGCACCTACGAGATGATGGAAAACAACGGCAAGCGCATCCTCAGGATGATAGCTCAGGTTATCGACCTCCGCAAGCTCGACAACAAACGCATGCAGCTCGAGGTGGCACCCACCGACATCCGCTCTTTCCTGGCGCTGCTGTGCGAGTCCTTCTCCGAAGCCATGGCCGAAAAAGAGATTGGCGCCGACCTCACCGTAGCCGACGACGTGCCCGAGCGGGTTTGGGTGGATGCCGACAAACTCGACAAAGTCACCTTCAACGTGCTGGCAAACGCCGTCCGCTTCACGCCCCGAGGCGGCAAGGTGGGCATAAGCGCCGACATCGACGGCAACGGCAGCCTACGCATCCGCGTGAGCGACACCGGCGAGGGCATACCCGCAGAGCTCCGCGAGCTCATCTTCGAGCGCTTCTACCAGATCAAGGGGCAGGAGCGCAGCGGCGGCACAGGCATAGGCCTGCACCTGTCGCGCAAGATGATGCAGGCGCACCACGGCAGTGTCTTTGTGGAGAGCAGCGGCGCCGAAGGCTCCGTATTCGCCATAATCCTGCCATGCACTGCCGAGGCATACTCCGAGAGCGAGCGGGCCGATGCAAGCCGCGCCGAGGCTGTGATGGCAGAGATGCAGGCCGAGACCGTGCCTGTGCCAGCAAGGCAGCAGCCGCAGCAGACACCGGCTCCGAAGGCTCACACCGTGCTCGTGATTGAGGACGACAGTGCCATCCTCGACTACCTCACAGCCTGCCTCGGCTCCGACTACAACATTGCCACGGCCACCGACGGCGAGCAAGGGCTCGAGGCTGCCCTGCGCCTGCGGCCGCACTGCATTGTCTCCGACATCATGATGCCCGGCATCGACGGCCTTGAGCTCTGCCGCAAGATAAGAGACAACCACGAGATATGCGACATCCCCGTGGTGATGCTCACCGCGCGTGCCGACGACAGCCAGCGGATGGAGGGTATCGAGGCCGGTGCCGACTCCTACATCACAAAACCGTTCTCCATCGACCATCTGCGCACACAGATTGCCATGCTCATCCACTCACGCCGCGTCATCAGGCAGAAGTTCTCAGGCACCGAGCAGGTCAACGAAGAGGTCGTAAGCCTCAAGTCGGGCGACGAAAAGCTCCTCGAGCGTGTCGAGGCCGCCGTCCTTGGCGAGCTGGCCAACCCCGACCTCTCCGTGGAGTTCATTGCATCGCACATCGGCGTGAGCCGCTCGCACCTGCACCGCCGCCTCAAGGTGCTCACCAACATGAGCCCGAGCGCGTATATCAAGAAAGCGCGTATGCGCCACGCCGCCCGCCTGCTCACCGAGAAAAACCTCGCGGTGTCGGAAGTCGCCTACGCCACAGGCTTTTCTTCTCTGTCGCATTTCTCCACTGTTTTCAAGGAGTACTACGGCATGTCGCCTACACGATATGTGGCCATCAACGGCACGCAGCTACAGAAATAGAAGCCTTGGCTACAAATCATGAAGCCGCCGCGCCCTTTGAAGTAGGTTTGTAGCGATATATTCAAGCCCCTTCGGTGTCCTCTTCCTAATTTTGCGTTGTGGATTTTCCACGATTATCACAGCAAGCAAAACCCGAAAAGAAGATACCGATGAAAACGGCAGTGAAATACGCAGCGATAGCCTCAGCCATCCTCGCAGGTGTGGCTCTGGCATCCAATATGGCGTGGGGCAGCGACGATGCCGCCGAAATTCCCGTGCCCGAGGGGTGCGAGCGACTTGTGTTCGCCGACGACTTCTCCACTCCCGGCGCCCCCGACTCCACCCGCTGGACTTTTGAGGAAGGCTACGTGCGCAACGGCGAGATGCAGTACTACACCTCAGGCCCCAACGCCGTGTGCAAGGACGGCATCCTCATCATCGAAGCCCGAAACGACAGCGTCACCATCGACGGTGTGGTTTGCCCCGTGACATCGGCAAGCCTCACCACCCGCGGACTGCACTCATGGAAGTACGGCTACGTGGAGGTGCGTGCTCGCATCAGCAGCTCACGCGGCACATGGCCCGCGATATGGATGATGCCCGAGAGCTCCGCCTACGGTGCATGGCCCCGCAGCGGCGAAATCGACATCATGGAGCACGTGGGCTACGAACCCGCAAACGTCCACTTCGCAGCACACACCGAGCGCTACAACCACATGCGCGGCGTGCAGAACAACTTCGTGTGCCCGGCTCCCGAAGCCGTGGGCTCGTTTCACACCTATGCTCTCCGATGGACTCCCGACAGCCTCACATGGCTCTACGACGGCGAGGAAAAATACACTCTTAAAAAAGAAGACAAGGCCGACTGGACTTCGTGGCCGTTCGACAATGAGTTTCACCTCATCCTCAACCTCGCCATCGGCGGCGGATGGGGAGGCCAGCAGGGCGTCGACCTCGAAGCCCTTCCGCGCACCTTCGAGGTGGACTACGTGAGAGTTTTTCAATAAGTAAAATCAATCGCTTTATTCTATAATATATGAAAAAGATAATCGCTGCACTTGCACTATGCCTCTGCACATCGGCAATGCAGGCACGCACAACAATGAAATATCAGGCCCTCGTCTGCGACGAAGCAGGCAAGGCTATGCCAAACGCCCAAGTATCGCTCAAAGTGGCAATACATCAGGGCAGTGCAGACGGCGAGAATGTGCTCGGCGAAGTATACTCGACCGTGACCAGCCCCGCCGGTGTGGCTTATATCAACATCGGTGAGCAATCGCAGGGCACCACACTCGACGACCTCGACTGGGCCGGCACGACCTACTTCCTTGAGCTCAGTATCGACCGCGGCGAGGGCTTCGTGTCCACCGGCAGCCAGCAGATTCTCAGCGTGCCCCGCGCCATCCATGCCGCCACAGCGCAGGCCGTGGTGCTCACCTCTCCCTCGGGCAAGAAATTCAAGGTGACTATCAACGAAAACGGCGAGCTCAGCACTGAGCCTCTGGCCGAATAACCCGCAGAGCCATTTTTACTGACATGAAAAGATTTTTCGCTATATGCCTGCTCACTGTCGGCGCCATGGCACTCACCACAGGCGCAAGGGCCGACGGTTTTGCAGCTCTTGCCGGCACGGGTGGCAACTGCCACTTCTCCACAGCGAGCGCTCTGGCATCGTATACGGCCAATGAAGCCGGTGCCGTGCACCATGGCGCGCTCGTGCCTTTCATAGCCGATGCCGCAGCCTCCATAGGCACAGTGAGTGCCGCCGGCTCGCTCAGCGCTTACTACTGCCGTGAGAGCTCCACCCTCGTGGCCGATGCGTGCTCGCCCGAGGCCATCGCCACCGTAGTGGCTCTCGACGGCCGCACGGTGCTCTGCGGCACCATGCCCGAAGGCGTGCTCGACCTTGGCAGCCTCGCTCCGGGTATCTACATTGTGCGTGTGGCCGACGCTGCCGCAACAGCAACTCTCAAAATCGTACGTTAGGCATCATGAAAAAATATATTATCGCAAGCATACTCCCCGCTCTGGCCGCCCTCGCGGCACAGGCCGAAGGCTTCGCCTATCAAGGCTACCTGAGCGGCATCGACGGCAAGCCCGCAGCAGGCGAGACTGTGGATGTCACCTTCTCGATCAACACTCCCGAAGGCACATCGCTCTACTCCGAAAGCCACGCCGCGGTATGCTCCGACGGCAATGGCCGCATAGCCTTCACCGTGGGCGAAGGTAAGCCCGAGCTCGGAGCCTTCCGCCTGATTGACTGGAGCATCGACGGCCTGGAGGCTGAGATAGAGATTGCCCGCCCGGGTGGCTTCACCACCGTGAGCGTAGAGCCACTCGCATCCACTCCCTATGCCATGGGAGCCTCGCAGGCTTCGGGCCTCGTAAGCACCGCCGACACCGAAGGCCGGCGCTACACCCTGGCCGTGGACGACAGCGGCAAGCTCTCCACCGTGGCCACCGACTCGAAGGTGATAAGCATCCCCTCGGGATATTCACGCCTCATATTCCACGACGAATTTGACTACGAAGGACTCCCCGATCCGCGCTACTGGGGCTACGAGGAAGGCTACGTGCGCGGCGGTGAGATGCAGTACTACACCAAGGCCCGACTCGACAACGCTTTCGTGGCCGACGGTTGCCTCAACCTGCGAGTGCTCGCCGACAACTGGACCGACGACAAAGGCCAGACTCACGCCGTGACCTCGGCAAGCGTGACCACACAGGATAAGGTGAAATTCACCTACGGCCGTGTGGATGTTCGCGCCAAAGTGCCCTCGGTGCTCGGCTCATGGCCCGCAATATGGCTCATGCCCAACGACTCGCGCTACGGTGCATGGCCCAACTCGGGCGAAATCGACATCATGGAGAGTGTGGGCCACGCCAACAACATCGTGTACTTCACCGCTCACTGCGCCGAGCAGAACGGCGGCTCCAACGCCTACCACTCCTCAGCCTACGTTAAGGACTGCCACACCGACTTCCACACCTACTCCCTGATATGGAACAGCAAGCGCCTCGAGTGGCTCGTCGACGGCAAGCGCAAATTCGCCGTGATGAACAACGCCCCCACTTGGCGCGGATGGCCCTACTCATTTGACTTCTACGTAATTCTCAACTACGCCTTCGGCGGCAGTTGGGGCGGACAGCAAGGAGTCGACGTCAACGCCCTGCCCTCTACTTTCCAGGTAGACTACGTGCGCATTTTCCAATAAGAAATCAATCAATAAAATCTAAAAATACCGTAAACCATGACACAGAAACGATTACTCTCTGCAATGGCAATCATCGCCATGGGTGCAAGCTCGTTGTTTGCAGCCGAATACTATGTAGCAGCAGGCGGAAAGGATAGCAACGCCGGCACCCAGGCTGCTCCCTTCGGAAGCCCCGAAATGGCACTTATGTGCGCCGTACCCGGCGAGACCACAACCATACACCTCGAGAAAGACGCTACCTTCATGGTAGGCGCCCTCCGCATCGAAGACGGCTGCAACGTGAACATCATCGGCGACAACTCCACCCTCAAGGCTGCCGAAAAATCGCACCTCGAGGGCGGCGAAGGACTCCGCATCCTCCGTATCGGCGCAAACACCGACGTTGAAATCTCGGGTGTGAACTTCGTGAACGGCCGTCAGGTGGGCTACTTCCCCGGCGGTGCCATCTTCCACGTGGGCAAAAGCCTTAAAATCGACAACTGCGCTTTCATCGACAACATGGGCTCCTCCTGCGGCGGCGGCATAGCTTCGCGCGGCCACTACCTCGAGGTGCGCAACTCCTACTTCGCCGGCAACAACGTGGAAGGCGGTGGCGGCACAGGCGCCGGCATATCGATGATCGGCAATGCCGATGCAGAAAACTTCGGCGAACTCGTGGTTGACAACTGCGCTTTCTACGACAACCACATCGACGAAGGCGGCGGCAAGGCTACTGCCATCTCCATCTTCGACCCCGCGGCCGGCTACGCCCTCACAGGCAAGGCTTCCGTGACAAACTGCTCATTCCTCAACAACACCAACAAGCAGGCTTATGTGGCCGACGTCGACTTCTCCGACAACGGCGAGTGCGAAGTGGTATTCGTCAACAACACCATGGTGAACTGCGAGGTAGGCTTCAACATCTACTTCCAGGAAGCTCCCGTCTACTTCTTCAACAACTTCATCTTCGCTAAAAAGACCGCCGTTTCGTCGACTCTCTCCATCGCCGACAGCGACCGCACCGCCATCACTGCCGCAAACAATGTGCTCATCGGCGGCGAAAACGCCCTCAACGAAAACATGGACGACCCCATGTTCAAGGCAAACAACAACACCCTCGGAACTGCCGCAAGCCACAGCCTCGCCTCTTTCGCCATGGCTTCGACCATGACTCGTGAAGGCAACATCGGCTTCCTCGCCACAGGCCCCACAAGCAAGCTCAACGAGGCCGGCCTCACCACATCGGCTGAGTATACCCCCGGCAAGAACCTTATCCCCGCCACCGACTGCCGCGGCTATGCCAAGGACGGCGTGAAGTGCATCGGTGCCTACCAGCAGGGCGGTGAGCCCGCAGGCGTGGCCGACATCATCGTCGGCGACGACTCCAACGCTCCCGTAGAGTACTACAACCTCCACGGCATGCGCGTAGCTCAGCCCGAAGCAGGCCTCTACATCATGCGTCAGGGCAAATCCGTAAAGAAAGTCTACATCAAATAATTTACGACCGATTCCATGAAAAAATATATTTTCACGGCACTCGCCTTAGGCATGGCTGCTTCGGCAGCCAATGCCGAGGCACTTACAGTGGTGCATAAAGAACAGCTCAAATTCGGCGAAGAACTCAACGCCGCGTTGGCCGAGGCCGGCCTTACCGCTGATCAAGTCACCGAGATAAAGATAATCTCAGCAGTTGATGAGAATGGTAAAGCAGCCCTGATGTCGCCGTATGATAAAGGTTCCGGAGATAACAAGGTTCTGAATGACTGGGCACAGCTCCGAGTAGCCCTTAGGGGCAGCCTTGTCAAAGCCGACCTCTCAGAGACAGCTTTCCAGTACGGCTACACCGGCGATCCTGACGGCGATGACAACTTTATGGCAGGCATGACTAAAATAGAAGAGGTAATCTTTTCCGAGACACTTACTGCTCTTGGCGGCGGCTCTTTCAAGAACTGCACCGCTCTTAAAAAGGTTGTCCTTGGCGATAATTTCAAAATCATCGGTCGCCGCGCCTTCCAAGGTTGCACAAGTCTTGAGTACATTGAGCTGCCTATGAGCCTTACCAAGATTAGCGACGAAGCGTTCAACGAGGCGACAAAGTTTTCAATCTCGCAGCTCAATGAGGGTATTCAGGAAATTGGAGCCAAGGCCTTCCGTAAAACAAAAGTGACATTCACTGAACTACCCTCCACACTTACCACACTCGGCGATGCAGCATTTGTGAACGCAAACATCACAGAATTTACCATCCCTGAGTTCCTATGGTCAAAAATTCCCAACCAGGCGTTCTACGTCGATGATGCAAATGCAGTGCGCACATTCACCTGCCGCTCACTCACAGCTCCTTCAGCAGCCGTCGACGACAAAAACTATACCGGTGTATTCGGCAAAGCATTGGCTTTCCCCAACTACACACTCCGCGTGCTCAAAGATGCCGAAGAGGCTTACAAGGCCAAGGCACCCTGGAACACCATGCAGATTGAAGCTCTCAGCACTCCGGTGCAGCTTGAGTTCGCAACCGACAAGGTCAGCATCGAGCATCCCCACCACGGCGTGGTATCGCCCGGCGCAAACGACATCTACGAGGGCTCCCACGAGTGGACTATCACTCCCGCCAAGGGTCGCTACATCAAGGCCGTGACCCTCGCACCCGACGGTGAAGCCGCGCTCTACGCCGACGAGGAAAGCAACAATGAGCTTTTCGCCGCCGACCCCGACACCGATACCGCCGAGCTCGATGGCAAAGCAGTGAAGGTGACAGTGCCCGTAGGTTCGACACCTCTCTATCTTGCCGTTGTCGATGAAGCTGCGCGCCAGATAGCAACGGGCATCGACACCGTTGAGGGCGGCGCAAGCATCGTGCGCGCCGGTAGTACTATCTACGTGAGCGAAGGCACAGCAGTGCTCTACGACCTCTCGGGCAATGCCATCGCCTGCGGTTCGACAATAGATCTCTCCACCCTCGCCCGCGGCATCTACATTGTTCGCGCCGCCGGCACCACACAGAAAATCACAATCTAACAATCTACACAATATATATAAGATAGGTTATTGAGAAATAAGGTTTGTAAGCCGCGTGCACGCTTGGGCGCCCACGCGGCTTTTTTTTCAATATGTCAATGAGCTCTTTGCTGCGGTTTGGCTTTGGGCCGCGGGGCAGCTGCCGCTGCTGAAGGAATTATAAATTGCAAATTATAAATTATAAATTCTTTTTTCGGCGTGGAATGGTGGGCTCTTCGTGCGTTTTTGCCTTTGACTCTCCATTTCTGACTTTCCAGGGTTTGGTAATCGCCTTGGCGCTTGCGCAGCAAGAAACCCCACTGTAGGGTTGC
>JAMPHP010000001.1:1582902-1678801 GCA_023663365.1 Muribaculaceae bacterium
CTATGCTCCCTCTTATTCAGAGCGGATTAGCTCAAAAATACGGCACTTAAAATTTTACAATAATTTTTAAACACCCTCTCAAAAATCGTGCTTGGTCGAACTTTTCGGAAGCGGCTTTGTTGTAATAAGCAAGAGAAGGCATTTTTCTGGTCTTATTAAAAAGCCGAATTACAAGAAATACGATAACCTTCTCAGCCCCGTCCGCCACCCGGACGTGGGCTTTTTTTTGTAGTTACGAAAAAATCTTCGTAACTTTGACATTCCGAATCGAAAGAATATTTATGCTCACATACAGCAATCATCTACGACGCCTTGTGCTACCCGAGTACGGGCGTAATATACAGAATATGGTGGACCACTGCGTGACCATCGCCGACCGCGAGGAGCGCAACCGCTGTGCCCACACTATCATTGCGGCCATGTCAACGCTTGTGCCCGCCTCGGGCGATGCAGCCGAGTACCGCCGTAAGCTATGGGACCATCTTTGGATCATGAGCGACTTCAAGCTTGATGTCGACTTTCCCTTTGAGCACGTCGACCCCGAGGTGTTCGGCGACGCTCCCGCCCCAGTCAGGCCCGAGCGCCCCGGCTCGATGCCCTACAGGCACTATGGCCGCCTTATCCCCGAGCTCGTGGAAAAGGCAGTAGAGATGGACGAAGGCGAGGAGCGTGAGGCTCTTGTGCTCATGATAGCCAATCAGATGAAAAAGACACTCATCGCATCGACAAATGATTCGGTGGAGGACGCACGTATTTTCTCCGATTTGCGCCATTTGTCGCATGGAGCTATCGCGCTCGACCCGGCAGTGGTGCATCTTCACGAGTTCAAGCAGGCACCCACGCCTTCGGGCAAGAAGAAAAAGAAAAGATGATAGCGCGCAGCGAAGTAGCCGACATCGGTAATTTCGGCAAACCTCACGGTGTGAAGGGCGAGATTGCCGCCACTTTCGAGCCTGAGATGATGGCTGCTGTCGAGGCTGTCGGCCATTTCTTTGTAGAGCTCGACGGTCTGCTCGTGCCCTTTTTTATATCGGGCGTGCGCCCCAAGGGCTCGGAGACGCTTCTGCTCACCATCAAGGGTGTGGCATCGGAGCCCGAAGCAGCCCGCTTCGCCGGTAAGGCTATCTATGTGGAGAAGAGCCTGCTGCCCGAGGGCGAAGACGACATCGACGAGGACGGTAATTTCTATCTCGACGACCTAATCGGTTTTACAATCGTGGACGACGGCCGTGCTTTAGGCACAGTGGCCGACTACGACGACTCCACCGAAAACGTCCTTTTTGTGGTCGATACGCCTCGGGGCGAGCTCCTTGTCCCTGCCGCCGACGACCTTATCGACGAGGTGGATGTGGAGCACCGCACCATCTCCATGACCTTGCCCCAAGGGCTTATAGAATAGACTGATTATGAAAGAATACAACGAAAACGAGGCGGTAGAGCGCATGTGCGCCGTGCTTCCCGAGCAGCTTCGCGATGTCGATGCCGTGTGCGAGGTGCTCGACCTTATCTACGATTTCTACGAGGAGAACGGCGACCTTGACATCGACATCGATGACGACAGCGAGGTCGACGTCGATGCCGTGGTGGCTTTTATTGAAAAATGTTTCCGCAAGAACGCTCCTGCCGTGGGCTTCGGCACCGCCGACATCGCAGCCATGGTGCGGGCCGAGATTGCATACGAGGAAAGTCTCATCTGAACCATGCCAAAGCGCCTCTCCTTTGCAATAAGAGTGTTCGCGGCGGGCCTGCTGTTGCTGTCGGCCTTTGGGGCCGGCGCCGCTCCCAAAGATGACTTCGATCCGTTCACAGCCGGTATCGAGGAGAATATCAGCACGCCTAAAGTTTCCGCCAGGCAGCAGGCTAAAGTGACGGCAGCCATGGCGCAGCTTGAGCGGACGCTCAAGAGCGCCGGTTTTGCCGTGTCGAGGGTGCGCTCCGGCGAGGTGGTGCTCGTCACCATCCCTTGCAGCGAACTTTTCGCACCCAATGCCACAGCGCTGAAAGACACCGACAAGTGCCGCCTATCGGCGCTGGTGCCCTATGTGAAGCGTGCCGACAACTATAAGGTGGTCGTGGCCGTACACACCGACAATACCGGCGACGCAACATACGCCGACGCACTTACCGCCGACAGGGCTACGGCCATCGATGAGTTTTTCTATCGGCACAATTCCGGAGCCGACACCGGAATTATACCCTATGGCATAGGCTCCGACGAGCCGGTGGCTCCAAACACCGGAGTGCGCAACCGTGCCTCCAACCGCCGTGTTGAGATTTATTTTATCCCTACCTCGGGCTTTATTGAAAAAGTACAGAAAAGATAGCACTTGGATTTGACTATGGAAGGAAATTCCGCAACGACCGACAGACCGCGCTTCCAGCGTAAAAACAATCAGCTTCCGGCAGAGATTGCAGGCCGGCTGGTGCCCAGGGCGGTGGAGATAGAGGCCGCCGTGCTCGGAGCCCTCATGCTGGAGCGCGATGCTTTCACTGCGGTGTGCGATTTGCTCCGCCCCGAGAGTTTCTATGATCCCCGGCATGTGAAAATCTACACGGCTATCCAGTCGCTGGGTATGGCACAGGAGCCTATCGATATGCTCACCGTGACCAACAGGCTCCGCCACGACGGAGAGCTCGAGAGCGTGGGTGGTGCCGGCTACGTGGCAGGGCTGACCATGAATGTGGCCTCGGCGGCTCACGTGGAGACACACGCCAAGATTGTGGCGCAGAAATACCTTGCCCGCGAGCTTATATCCTTTGCCTCCAAGGTGGAAAACGGTGCCTTCGATGAGAGCAACGACATCGACGATCTGCTCCAGGAGGCCGAGAAGCAACTCTTCGACATATCGCAGCGAAATCTTAAGAAAGATGTGACGCAGATCGACCCCGTGCTCGACCGCGCCGTGGAGCAGATGCAGATGGCCGGACGGCGCCAGTCGGGTCTCAGCGGCCTCGGCACAGGCTTCCGCGAGCTCGACAAGATGACTTCGGGTTGGCAGAACTCCGACCTCATAATCATAGCGGCACGTCCTGCCATGGGTAAGACTGCATTTGTGCTCTCCATGGCGCTGAATATAGCTCTTCACGACGACCCCGTGGCCGTGTTCTCGCTTGAGATGAGCGACCTTCAGCTGGTCAACCGTCTGATATCCAATGCCTGCGAGCTCCCCGGCGAGAAAATCAAGAGCGGCGACCTCAGCACATCCGACTGGGGGCAGCTCACCACACGCCTGAGCCGCCTGCAGGGCCTGCCTCTGTATGTCGACGATACTTCGGGCCTGTCGATCATGGAGCTGCGCACCAAGGCGCGCCGCCTCGTGCGCGAGCATGGCGTGAAGATCATCATCATCGACTACCTTCAGCTCATGACTGCCGGTATGAAGCTCGGCTCACGCGAGCAGGAGGTAAGTACGATTTCCCGAAGCCTTAAGACACTCGCCAAAGAGCTCAATATCCCCATCATAGCACTCTCGCAGCTCAACCGTAAACTTGAGGACCGCGGCAACAAGGACAAGCGCCCGCAGCTCTCCGACCTTCGAGAGTCGGGTGCCATCGAGCAGGATGCCGACATCGTGTGCTTCATCCACCGCCCTGAGTACTACTCGCATACAGGCCTCGATGAGGACGGCAACAATATCCGCGGCAAAGCCGAGTTTATCCTCGCCAAGCACCGTAGCGGTAGCATAGGCACCGTGGACATGCTCTTCCGCAAGGAGTACGTCCGCTTCGAGAACTGGGATGCCGCCGATGCCAACGACAACTCCGGCGGCTTCGTGATGAGAGCATCCAAAGACAACGCCGACGGCGCTCCCGATGCAGCGCAGGCAGCTGCCGATGCCGCTGCCCTCGGCCTTCCACAGTCGGGCATGAAGCCCAACGACAACTTTGCCGCAGGGCCGGCAGTAGATGTGCCTTTCTGATTTCGGATTTATTCGCTAATTTTGCAAGACAAAAATAGATTAACAGGAACAAGATATATCCATGACACCGCAGAACTTTAAAAACAAAAACCTCCTCGTGGGTCTGGCCATAATCGTGGTGGCTATCCTTGCCGGATGGCTTGTGTTCTCGACCGTGAAGGCCAACAAGCGCGCCGATGCCGCCCGCGCCGAAATCGAGATGATGCAGCTCAATATGGCTCAGGCCGATCTCGAGCGTGAGTATCAGAGCTTAAACGATGAGTTCGCCCAGTTTGAAAATTCGCGTCAGTATATCAAGGACGACTCTATCAAGCGCGAGCTCAACGATAAGTATGAGGCTGCCCGCGTGCAGGTGGAGAAGCTCCAGCAGGAGCTCGCCAACCAGAAGCACAAGAGTGCCGCCGAAATTGCAAAGCTCCGCTCCGAAATCGACACTCTCCGTGCTCTCCTGCGCCACTATGTGGAGGAAATCGACCGACTCAACAAGGAAAATGAAGCTCTCCGAAATGAGAATAAGGAAATCAAGGAGCGCAATGACCGCCTCAGCAGCCAGGTGACCGAGACCGCCAAGCGCAACGAAGTGCTCAGCGAGCGCATGACATTGGCCGAGAAGCTCAATGTGACAGGCCTCGCGCTCACTCCGCTCAACAAAAAAGGAAAGAAAGAGAAGAAAGTGACCAAAGCCGTGCAGCTCATGGCCACCTTCACCATCCCGCAGAACAACTCTACGCCGGTTGGCGAGAAGACCATCTATATGCGCATCATATCGCCTTCGGGCCAGCTCCTCGGCCCCGGCGGCACATTTAGCTTCGAGGGCGGCAATGTGGAGTACACAGCCCGCAAGAGTGTGGAGTATGCCGGTGAGGAAATCGGTGGTGTCACCATCTACTACGATGTGAATACACCCCTCATAGCCGGTGACTATACCGTGGAGCTCTTCGCCGATAATTTCCGCCTGATTTCACGCCAGTTCAATCTCCGCTGATGACAGTCATAGAGCAGATATACGAAGCCGTCAATTCGATAGAGGTCAACACCGTAGGCTCTATCTACAAACTTGTGCTGAGTATGCTGCTCGGTGCCGTGGTAGGCTATGAGCGCAAGCGCAAGGGTCAGTCGGCCGGTGTGCGCACATTCTCGCTCATCTCCATGGGCGCCACTCTTGCCATGCTGCTGTCGATCTACGTGCCTCAGGAGTATATGGGCCTTAAGAACGGCGACCCCGGGCGAATTGCAGCCCAGGTTATCACCGGCATAGGCTTCCTCGGTGCCGGTGCCATCATACAGATGAAAGGCTCCGTGCGTGGCCTCACCACTGCCGCAGGCATCTGGATGGTTGCCATCATAGGCATGGCTGTGGGGCTCGGCATGTACTGGCTCTCGGTGGTGGCCTCGGCTCTCATCCTATTCATATTGGTGCAGCTCGAGCGCATCGAGGCCTACGTGAGCCGTGGCTCGGAGTCGCGCATCATCCGCATCAAAGTCGACGCAATCATCCGCGATATAGGCGGCTACCGCAAGGTGCTTCGCCACCACAACATCAAGCTCAGCAATTTCTACGTCGACTACGACTACGACGCAAATGAGACGCGCCTCAATCTGGTGTGTCTCGTGCGTGAGACCACCGACTATATAGAGCTTTTCTCGCAGTTCGAGAAGTTGCATCCGACCAAGTCGATAGGTCTTGCAAACCAACTCAGTATCTGACACATGGATATCGAAGGACTCATATCAGACCTGGCGTTCATCCTCCTCCTCGGCGCCTTCGTCACCGTATTTTTCAAGTGGATCAAGCAGCCCGTAGTACTGGGCTATATCGTTGCGGGCTTCCTTGCGAGCCCGCACTTTGTGTATTTGCCATCGGTAGCCAATGAGGCCAACATCGACTTCTGGGCGCAGATAGGCATTGTGGTGCTCCTCTTTTCGCTCGGCCTTGAGTTCAGCTTCCGCAAGCTGCTCAATTCGGGCGGCTCGGCTGTGGTTACCACCCTTATCATCATAGTGTGCATGATGGCCACGGGCTTCGGCATCGGGCACCTGATGCACTTCAACACTATCAACAGCCTCTTCCTGGGCGGTATGCTGTCGATGTCGTCTACCACCATCATCATCAAGGCCTTTACCGATATGGGCCTAAGGCAGAAGAAGTTTGCCTCCCTTGTGCTGGCGGTTCTCATTGTGGAGGACCTCTTTGCCGTGCTTATGATGGTGCTTCTCTCGTCGATAGCCATCAACAACAGCGTAGAGGGCTCCGAGCTCCTTTTCAGTGTCGGCAAGCTCGTATTCTTCCTGGTGATATGGATTCTGGTGGGCGTGTATGTGCTGCCGTCGCTTCTTGGCGGCATCCGCCGCTTCCTCAACAGCGAGACCCTGCTCGTGGTGTCGATGGGGCTGTGCCTCGGCATGGCGGTCTTTTCGGTGTACTGCGGTTTCTCGCTGGCTCTCGGCGCTTTCGTCATGGGCTCGGTGCTTGCCGGCACCAGCTATGCCGAGCGAATAGAGCATGTGGTGGCACCGGTCAAGGACCTTTTCGGTGCCGTGTTCTTTATCTCCGTGGGCATGATGGTGCAGCCACATATCCTCGTGAGCTACTGGGCACCCATCCTGCTGCTTTCGGCAGTGGTGATTGTGGGTATGATAGTATTCGGCACCTCGGGTATGCTCGTCACCGGTCAATCGCTTCGAGTGGCTATCCAGAGCGGCTTCTCGCTCACGCAGATAGGTGAGTTCTCGTTTATCATCGCCACCCTCGGCATGTCGCTCGGCGTGCTCGATTCCACGATTTATCCTATAGTAGTGGCCGTGTCGGTAATCACGACCTTTACTACACCCTACTTCATCAAGATGTCGCTGCCCTTCTACGGTCTTGTGGAGCGGCATCTGCCCGAACGGCTGCACTTCCTCATCGACCGCTACCGCGAGCAGGCCGACCACAGCGAAGCCGCCGGCCGCCCCTGGGGCAAGATGCTCAAGCGCTATCTCTCCCGCACGGTGCTTTACTCTATAGTGCTCATTGCCATCCTTATCCTTGCCGAGCGCTTCCTCTATCCCTATCTCATCGGTATAATGCCGAATTGGGCCAACCTTGTGTGCACGTGCATCACCCTGGCGGTGATGGCCCCCTTCCTGCTCGCGCTCGTGCTTCCTGCCGGACAGCGTTTCGCCGATGCTTCGGCGCGCGTGCCCGTGGCGGTGATCACGGTGTTCTGCGTGCTCGTCGACCTTGCCTTCATCATCAAGGCGATCACGCTCTTCTACTCGGCACGTGCCGGTGTCACCGTGGCTGCCGCCGTGGCTGTGCTCTGCGTGCTCTATTTCTCCAAACGGGTGCGAAAGAGCATGAGCCGAATAGAAAGCAAGTTCCTCGACAATCTCAACGAGCGCGAGCTGCGCCGAAGCGGCAAGAAGAATGCCGTGGTCAACGACCTGCACCAGGCTTTCATGACCGTCGGATCGGGCTGCACTTTTGCCGGTGAGCGGCTGATGGACTCCAACCTGCGCCGCCGCTTCGGCGTGAATGTAGTGGGCATACAGCGCGGCACCACCTACATCCCTATCCCCAACGGCCGCACACGCATCTATCCGGCCGATGTGCTCTCGGTGATTGGCACAGATGAGCAGATCGAGGCCATGCTGCCCGAAGTGGAAGCCACGCTCCCCGAGCCCGAAGTGCGTGTCGATCCGTCGCAGATAAAGCTCACGAGCATACTGCTGTCGGCCGACTCGCCTCTTGTGTCGCAGACCCCACAGTCGGCATCGCTCCGCGACAATTACGATGCCCTGGTGGTGGCCGTCGACCGCGGCCAGGAGCACATCGACTCGCGCCCCGACCTCGTGTTCGAGCCCGGCGACATCCTGTGGGTGGTAGGGCGCCCGGCTATGCTCAATAAACTGAAGTAATAATATCACATTAATATACATAATCATGGCTAACGAAAGATACGACCTCCGCGGTGTCTCGGCCTCGAAAACCGACGTGCACTCCGCCATCAAAAATCTCGACAAAGGGCTCTTCCCCGGAGCTTTCTGCAAGATTGTGCCCGACCGCCTCGGCGGCGACCCCGAGTGGTGCAACATCATGCACGCCGACGGTGCCGGCACCAAATCGTCGCTCGCCTACGCCTACTGGCGCGAGACCGGCGACCTTTCGGTGTGGAAAGGCATCGCGCAGGACGCTCTTATCATGAATATCGACGACCTTCTCTGCGTCGGTGCCACCGACAACATCCTGCTCTCGTCGACCATCGGCCGCAACAAGCGCCTTGTGCCCGGCGAAGTGATCTCGGCCATCATCAACGGCACCGAAGAGCTCCTTGAAGAGTTGCGCGGCTACGGTGTGAACATCTACTCGACCGGCGGCGAGACAGCCGATGTGGGCGATCTCGTGCGCACCATCATCGTCGACAGCACTGTGTGCTGCCGTATGCGCCGTGCCGACGTAATCGACAATGCCAATATCGCTGCCGGCGACGTAATAGTCGGCCTTGCATCCTACGGTCAGGCCGCTTACGAGAAAGAGTACAACGGCGGCATGGGTAGCAACGGCCTCACCTCGGCCCGCCACGATGTATTCTGCAAGGCTGTCGGCGAGAAATACCCCGAGACCTACGACGGCGGACTGCCCGAGGAGCTTGTGTACTGCGGCGGATGCTCGCTCACCGACGTCGTCGACGGCGCGCCTGTCAATGCCGGCAAGCTCGTGCTCTCGCCCACACGCACTTATGCCCCTGTGGTGAAAGCGGTGCTCGAAGCGATGCGCCCCGACATTCACGGCATGGTGCACTGCTCGGGCGGTGCTCAGACCAAGGTGCTGAACTTTGTGGAGCGCAAGCACGTTATAAAAGACAACCTATTCGATGTTCCGCCGCTCTTCGACCTCATCCGTCGCCAATCCGGCACCGATCCCCGCGAGATGTACCGCGTGTTCAACATGGGTCACCGTCTCGAGATTTACTGCCGCCCCGAAGTCGCCGACAAGGTGATTGCCATATCGCAAGGCCTCGGTGTTCCGGCACAAATCATTGGCAGGGTAGAGGAAGCCGAAGCGAAGAAGCTCACGCTGGTGTCGCCCTACGGGACATTCGAGTACTAACGTCACTCTTTATGCACCTGTCTTTCATCCGAATTGCCCTTTGCGCATCACTGCTTGCCCTCGTGCTGCCCTCGTGCAGCCGCGGGGGCAAGGCCGATGCCGATAGTTCCGACCGCCTGCCCGACACACTCCGCGTGGTCACACTCTATAGCCCCACATCCTACTTTATCTACAAGGGTGAGCCTATGGGCTACGACTATACGCTCGTCGACAGCCTGGCCCGGCAGAAAGGCATGGTGCTCGACCTTAAGGTTGCCCGAAGCCTGAGCTCGGCCGTCGAGATGCTCGACTCAGGCAAGGTCGACCTTATAGCCTACGAAGTGCCTATCACGCAGCACTACAAGCAGTATGTGCTCCCGTGCGGCCCCGAGAACTTCACCACTCAGGTGCTCGTGCAGCCCAAAGTGGCGGGGCAGGCTCCCGTGACCGATGTCACAGAGCTCGTCGGGCGTGAGGTGTACGTGGAGAAAGACAGCAAGTACTTGCGCCGTATGCAGAACCTCAACGATGAAGTCGGAGGCGGCATCATCATCAAAGAAGTGGATGCCGACAGCGTAATACCCGAGGACCTGATCCGCATGGTGAGCGACGGCAAGATACCCATGACCGTGGTCGACAGCGACATAGCACTCCTCAACAAAACCTATTATCCCGACCTCGACATCGAGATGGAGGTGAGCTTCCCGCAGCGCTCATCGTGGGCGGTGGCTCCTGACAAGGAGTGGCTTGCCGATTCTATCGACGTGTGGTTTGCCGGCGAGCTGCCTCAGCGCACCAATGCCGAGCTCCTCAAGCAGTACTTCGAGCAGAGCAAGTCGAAGCCATCGGTGAAGTTCGATTTTTCCAAGGGATACATCTCCAAATACGACAATCTCTTCAAGCAGTATGCGCCGCAAGTGGGCTGGGATTGGCGCCTGATGGCTGCGCAGGCTTTTCAGGAGAGCCGCTTCAACCCCAACGCACGCTCATGGGTGGGTGCACGCGGTCTGATGCAGATCATGCCCCGCACGGCACGCGGCTACCGCACCAACGTGAAGTCGCTCAACAACCCCGAGACGAGCGTCAAGGTAGCTACCAAGCTCATCAGCGACCTCGACCGCTACCTCCTCAAGTATGTGCCCAACGATAAGGAGCGGATGAAATTCGTGATAGCCGCCTACAATGTGGGTATCGCGCACGTCTACGATGCAATCGCCCTTGCCGATAAATATGGATATAATCCCGAGGTATGGGATGGAAATGTGGAGAAAGCCATCCTCATGAAGATGAATCCGAAGTACTACAACGACCCCGTGGTGAAGTACGGCTACTGCCGTGGCACAGAGACTGTAGGCTACGTTAAAAATATCACAAACTTCTACGAGCAGGCACGCCGCGAAATATCGGCCTAAGGTGCCGGGCTCATCATAAACCGCTATGAAACATCGCATTGTCACATCTCTTATGGCAGCATTGATGCTGCTCACAGCTATTACCACGCCTTCGTGTCTCGGAAGTTTCGCGCTCACCAACCGCATGCTTGGCTGGAATAGGAATATCGACAATAAATTCATCAACGAGCTCGTGTTCTTCGCCTTCTGGGTCCTTCCCGTGTACGAAGTGTGCGGCTTGGCCGACTTGCTGGTGCTCAACAGCATAGAGTTCTGGGGCGGAAGCAACCCCATGAAGCTCGCCAAGGGCGAGAAGATAGTGGAGGGTAGTGATGGTCGCTACCTCGTGCGTAGCGATGCCTCGGGCTACGATGTGATAAGCCTCAACGACGGCTCGTCGGTGCGCCTCGATTTCGACGCCGAGCTGCAGGAGTGGAGCTTCACCGCAGCCGATGGCGAGCGCCACCTGCTTTTCGCCTTTGTCGATGCCGGGCACATCAGCGTGCCCGCGCCCGATGGCAAGCGCCTCACTGTGGAGATTTCCGACCAAGGCGTCTATGCCTACCGCCGGGCTGTGGGCGAGGCGCTTATGGCCGCTCGTTAAATCATCGCTCTAAGAGTATGTTTGAGTTTAACTGATGTTTATAATTAGGAGAGAAAATCGAGCATATTCTGAGATTGAATGAAGGAGTTATGGGGTGCCATAACGACTGAATGAAAGCTCGGAAGAGGCCGACTTTTCTCCCTAAGTATTTCATTAAGTTAAATTCAAACATACTCTAAAACTTCATGGCGCGCTGCACCTCACTGCGGATGTCGGCGCGCTCTTCGTCGGTATCCTCATCGGGCTCTTCCTCGATGGGGATGAATGGTTCTATATATGGCACTTCGAGCCTGTATGGCAGGTCTATGCCTCCTTCCGGAAGAGCCAGTTTTGCTTTGCTCGCCGGAAGCCGGCGCACTCGGCACTTCGAGGTGATGGCCGGCTGCTTTGCCGCTTTCTTCTTGGCGTTCTTTTCAGCTTTCTGTTCTTCGGTCTTTTTGCCCTGTGCTATGCCCGGCACGCGCCGTGCCGAGTGGTAGTGCCGGCGGTAGTAGGGCTCATTGAGCCCGCTTACAATCACGCCCCGCGATGTGGAGGCATGCACGAAGTTTCCTTCGCCTATGTATATGCCCACGTGGTTGATGCGTCCGCGGTCCTTCGATGTGGTGAAGAACACCAGGTCGCCCGAGGCCATCTCTTTGTCGGCCAGCGGGCTGCATGCCTCGTGCTGCTTGGCCGAGTTGCGCGGGAGTTTCACGCCGGCGACATCGGCGAATATCGTCATCACCATCCCTGAGCAGTCGGTGCCTTTGCGTGAGGCGCCACCAAAGCTGTAGCGTGTGCCTACCCAACGCCGGGCCTCGCGCTCGATGCGCTGCGCCATGTCGCTCTCCATACCCACGGCATCGCTGCGGTATTCGATAACCTTGCCCGAAGAACTCGTTGAGCCTTGCGCCGTAGGGCGCTGTGCAGGCTTGGTGCTATGGCAGCCCGAGAAAATCATAGCCGCGACTGTCGCGGCTATGATATAATAGACGGTGTATTCAGAGAGGCGACGACGCATGGTGTCAGGGCTTCATGCCGAGGGTTTTGAGCTTACGGTAGTCCGAAGCCTTCACGAGGTCGAGGATGCGGGCGTAGTTGTTGGCGGTCTCTGCTTTCTTGATGGCGAGATTTGTTGTCTCAGTCGGGTCTTTTGCCATGTCGAAGAGCTTGGGCTCGGGGCTGTAGCCGGTGGTCACGCTCGGGTTCCACGATATCACAGGGTCGGTCTCGGTGGGCTCTACATACTTCATGTCGGGCGTGCGGAGGGCCAGACTGTTGTCGTGAGCCTGCTGCACCACCCAGGGGCGGTGTGTGTGGTCGGTGCCAAGGAAGGTGCCGAGCCGGTCGAAGCTGTCGGGAGCGGCTGCTGCGGGAATACGCGCACCGATGAGCTTGCCAAGCGAGGCAAAGAGGTCGATCTGCGATACTATGGTATTGTTCTCTTTTCCTGCCTCTACACCCTTGGGCCAGCGCACGATGAAGGGTACTCGCGAGCCGCCCTCGTAGATGCTGTACTTGGTGCCGCTGAGCGGGCCGGCCGGGCGATGGTCGCCGAGCTTCTCAACAGCGCCGTCGTTGTAGCCGTCGTCGACGATAGGACCGTTGTCGCTGCTGAGTATCACAAGGGTATTGTCGGCAATGCCGAGGCTGTCGAGTGTGTCGAGTATTCGGCCAACCGACCAGTCGAACTGTGCGATAGCGTCGCCGCGGAGGCCCATCTCATTTTTGCCGCGGAAGCGGTCGTGGGGCCAGCGGGGCACGTGCACGTCGTTGGTGCAGAAGTACATGAAGAAAGGTTCGTTGGCGTGCTTCTCTATGAAGCGCACACCGTGAGCCACGATAGAGTCGGCGATGTTCTCGTCTTTCCAGAGGGCTTTGCCGCCGCCTTTCATATATCCTATTCGGCTGATACCGTTCACGATACCTTGGTCGTGGCCGTGGTTGAACATCATTTTGTCGAGGAGCTCGGGATTGCCGTGGCCGGTAGGTTCGCCGGGGATGGGAGCTTTGTAGCTCACCGTGATGGGTGCTTCGGGGTCGTAGTTTGCCACGCTGCCGTTCTCGATGAATACGCAAGGCACGCGGTCGGCCGTAGCAGCCATGATGTAGGAGTAGTCGAAGCCGATGTCGCCGAGCGAGCAGGCCAGCGGTTCATTCCAGTTCTGACCGCCTGATTTGTCGCCGAGGCCGAGGTGCCACTTGCCTATCGCTGCTGTGGCATATCCGGCATGGCCCATCATGTCGGCCATGGTGTAGCGCTCGGGGGTGATAATCATGGCCGCGTCGCCGTTCGACACGCCTGTGCCCTTGCGTCGCCACGCATATTCGCCTGTGAGGAGGCCATAGCGCGAGGGCGTACTTGTGGCAGCGGCGGCGTAGGCCTGGGTGAAGCGCTGACCTTCCTTGGCGAGGCGGTTCACCGATGGAGTCTTCACCTTGGTGGCTCCATAGCACTCAAGGTCGCCATAGCCGAGGTCATCGGCAAGGATGATGATTACGTTAGGTTGCTCGGCTGCGGCAGTGAGCGCGCCCGCTCCTGCCAGCAGAAGGCTTAAATGTTTTTTATTCATGTGTAGAAGAAATGTGGATTTGGTATAGCGGTTCCGTTGTTTCGGATGTGCAAAGATAAGCAAAAAAAATGGATTAACAAATGTCAAAAGCCCCCGTGCCGCGAACCAAGCCCGCGCAGAGGGCGTTGTATTGATAAAACCGCAGTAAGCGGTCATAATGTAAAATCAATATCGAATAATATAAAACACTGACTATGACTTACGAACAACCGCAACTTCCCTATGCCGACGACGCTCTCGAACCTGTGATCAGCAAGAGAACCGTCGAATTCCACTACGGAAAGCATGAGAAAGCATATATCGACAATCTCAATAAGCTCATCAAAGGTACGGAGTACGAAGACTCTGAGCTCGAGGATATAATCGCTCATGCTCAGGGACCGCTCTTCAATAACGCCTCTCAGGCGTGGAACCATATCTTCTACTTCTTCTCCTTCTCTCCCGACGGCCGCCGCGAACCTGCCGGTGACCTCCGCAAGGCTATCGACCGCGATTTCGGCTCCTTCGAGAAATTCAAGGAAGCCTTTGTCGATGCCGGTGTGGGCCTCTTCGGCTCAGGCTGGGTGTGGCTCTCTCGCGATGAGAGCGGAAAGCTCTTCATCACTCAGGGTCCGAATGCCGCCAACCCCATCACAGCAGGCCTCACCCCGCTGCTCACATTCGATGTGTGGGAGCATGCCTACTATCTCGACTACCAGAACCGCCGTGCCGACGCGCTCCGCAAACTCTGGGATATAGTTGATTGGGAGACCGTCGAAAGCAGATACTAAAGATATTTACATTCAGTAATACCGCTTTTAACTTTAAGCATAATGTGATGAATGGAAAGGGAGGCAGTCGTGAGACCCCCTCTCTTTTTTTACGTCCTTACCCTATGCTCATGCCGGAGAAGCCCATGAAAGCCATGGCGAGGATGCCGGCCACTATGAGTGCCACCGGCACACCGCGCATGGAGCGTGGCACGTCGGCAAGCTCAAGTTGCGAGCGTATGCCGGCGAAGAGCGTTATGGCAAGGGCGAAGCCCAGAGCGGTGGCTATGGCGTAGACCACGGAGTAAAGGAAGTCGAAATCTTTCTGAGCCACTATTATAGCCACGCCGAGCACGGCGCAGTTCGTGGTAATAAGCGGAAGAAACACGCCGAGGGCGGCATACAGCCCCGGAGCGCTCTTTTTCATCACTATCTCGAGCATCTGCACAAGCACGGCAATCACGAGGATAAAGGCGATGGTCTGGATATATCCCAGGCCGAGAGGGCTGAGCACATAGTGCTGCAGCAGCCATGTCACCGCTGTGGCTACAGCCATCACGAAGGTCACGGCCATGCCCATGCCGAAGGCCGAGTCGAGTTTTTTCGACACACCTATGAAGGGGCAGATGCCGAGGAACTGTGCGAATACTATATTGTTGACCAGTATGGCACTGAATATTATGGCGAGATATGATAGCATGGCTTAGCGGTTTATTACGAGGCGGTTGAACAAAGCAATCAGTAGCCCAAGCACTATGAACGCACCCGGTGCGAGCACGAAGAGTAAGGCTCCGAAGTCGGCGCTGTAGAGCTGCGCTCCGAATATTGCGCCCGTGCCGAGGAGCTCGCGCACGGCTCCTATCACGGTGAGAGCCAGTGTGAAGCCCAGGCCTGTGCCCAGACCGTCGCATATCGAGGGGAGCACTTTATTCTTGGAGGCAAACGCTTCGGCTCGCCCCAGTAGGATACAGTTTACCACGATGAGCGGTATGAAGATGCCAAGGGCGGAGTAGAGTGCCGGAAACCATGCCTGCATCACCATCTGCACGATGGTGACAAACGATGCTATTACCACGATGAAGGCCGGTATGCGCACTTTGTCGGGGATGAAACCTTTGATGGCCGATATGGCGGCGTTGGAGCAGATGAGCACAAGGAGTGTGGCAAGGCCCATCGACATGCCCGTGATTGCCGAGGATGTGGTGCCGAGCGTGGGGCACATGCCGAGGATGAGCACAAAGGTGGGATTGCGCTTGACGATGCCCTCGGTGATTATTTTCAGAGCTTTCATTGCCGGTCGTTTTTATAGTTGGAATAAGCTGCGCGAGCTTTGTTGACAGCCTCCAGAAATGCACGAGAAGTGATGGTGGCGCCTGTGATGGCATCGACTTCGGTGGCCCCTGCCGCTATCGGAGTGGAGGCTCCGCTGTCGGCATCGCGGTTTCCGCCTTCGCCTTTCACTGCAAGGATATTTGAGCTGCCTACTATGCTGTGCGGATCGGTGGCGAACCATTGCCCCATCTTTGCACCGAGGCCGGGTGTCTCGCTGTGCTCAAGCACGCGGTAGCCGGTGAGGCGTCCCTCTTGGTCGAAGCCTGCCAGGATAGTGAAGCGACCGCTGAAACCATTGTCGGTAAAGCTCTCTACAGCAGCACCTACGGGCTCTCCGCCCATAGTGGCAGGGTAGAGGGTGAGGCCGTCGGGAAGTGTGGTGGCTGCGGCGGCGATGTCGTTATCGAAAGGCGGCAGTATCGCGGCCATAGCCTCGATGCGTGCCTTGCGCGAGGCTTCTTCGATGGGCGCGGCGGTGAGCAGATTCACGGCTGCGAGCGCTCCGCCGGCCAGTGCGGTAAGCGTGGTGAGCGAGAGCACCATATTGCGAAGTGTCGATTTCATGCCTTCACCTCCTTTCGGGCTGCGGCGAAGCGTGCCGGCCGCATATACCGGTTGAGCAGCGGTGTGGCACCGTTCATGATGAGTATGGCAAACGACATACCCTCGGGGTACGCACCCCAGCGGCGTATCGAGGCCGTGATTATGCCTATCAGGATGCCGTAGACCCACATGCCGCCGCGCGTCATGGGTGAGGTCACATAGTCGGTGGCCATGAATACGGCACCGAGAAGCAGGCCGCCCGAGATGATGTCGAAGCCCGGCGGGTAGCCTGCGATGATGTCGATGAACACCACTCCGGCTACAATGGCGAGCGGAATGTCGAACTTTATCACGCGCATCGCCAGCAGATAGGCAAATCCGAGAAGAATGGCCACTGCGCTCACCTCACCCATGGAGCCGCCTATGCCTCCGAGAAGCATGTCGGTGGTCGAGAACGCCGAAGGGTCGGCCTGCCCCGATTTCACGAGGTTGAGTATAGTGGCACCGGTGGCGCCGTCGGCATCGCCGGGCAGGGGCCAGGTGGTCATTGCCACGGGGAATGATATGAGCAGAAACACACGTCCTACAAGCGCGGGGTTGAAGATGTTGCAACCAAGGCCGCCGAAAGCCATCTTGGCAATGCCTATAGCTATCACAGCACCGAAAGCCACCATCCAAAGCGGTAGCCCGGAGGGTAGGTTGAGGGCGAGGAGAACGCCGGTGAGCACGGCCGAGAAATCGCCCACGGTGGAGGGGCGGCGCAGCATGAAGCGCGTCACGGCCCACTCGGTGAGCACGCACACGCCCACCGACACTGTCAGCACCCATAGAGCGGGCAGGCCGAAGAAGTAGAGCGCGCACAGCACTGCCGGAATCAGTGCCGCCAGCACATGCTTCATGGCGCCCGATGTGCTGCGGCGCGTGTGGATGTGCGGCGAGGGAGAAAAGATGAGGGTGGTATCGTTCATTTTCGGGAGCGTTGTTTGGCGATTCGTATATAGTCGAGGAGGGGGCGGGCCGAGGGGCAGCTGTAGCTGCAGGCTCCGCATTCAAGGCAGTCGGCAACGTCGGCTTCGCGGGCTTCGTCGAAGAGATGCAGGCGGCCATAGGTTGAGAGCAGATAAGGCTCGAGCCCCATGGGGCAGGCATCGACGCAGGCTCCGCATCGCACGCAGGCCTGCACGGGGCGGCGTCCTTTGCCGCGCAGGATAGTGAGGCCGGAAGTACCTTTTGTGACCGGGGCGTCGAGGCGCACGGCCGTGCGGCCCATCATCGGTCCGCCTACGACTACGCGTGCTTCGGCGGGCAGGGTGAACGGAAGCTCCGAGAGGGGTGTGCCTATAGCCACGAGATAGTTTTTGCGCTCCCCTTCGGGAATATCACCGCTGACGGTCACTACGCGCTCGATAAGTGGCATGTCGGTGGCTACTGCTTGCCACACGGCGAAAGCCGTACCCACATTGTGCACTACCGCGCCCACCGATATGGGTAGAGCTCCGGATGCTATACGACGGCCGGTAACTGCTTCCACAAGTTGCTTCTCGCCACCCTGCGGATATTTGGTGCGCAGGATTTCGAGGCTGATTTTTTCGTGTGCTCCGAGAGCCTTCTGCAGCGCTGCTGCCGCCTCGGGCTTGTTGCTTTCTATGCCTATGATTGCCCGTGGAATACCGCCGGCACGGAGCATAAGCTCTATGCCGCTCACTATCTGCGGAGCATAGGCGCACATCAGCGCATCATCGCACATGAGGTAAGGCTCGCACTCGCAGGCGTTGATTACCAGTACCTCGGGCTTTTGCTCGGGCTTGAGCGAGAGCTTCACATGCGAGGGGAAGGTAGCGCCGCCCAAACCCACGATACCGGCTTCGGAGATGCGGCGGCGCAGAAAGTCGGGGGCTAAATCATTGGCGACACGTGCCGATGGCACTGTCGACTCCCAATACGCGAGTCGGGCTTCGGTGTCGGCCGCATGGTCGGCTTCATCGGCTTTTATCACAATGGCCCGTGCCGGAAGGCCCGACGGAAGTACCACATCCTCGATGGCGCTCACCGTGCCGCTGACAGGGGCGTGAAGCGATGCCGACACGAATGAGCTCCCTTCGGCAATGAGTTGCCCGCGGCTCACATGCGCCCCTTTTTCCACCAGCGGGCGCGCCGGTGCGCCTATGTGCTGAGCCAAAGGCAGCACAGCCACCATCGGGAGCGGGAGCAGGTCAATGGAGCGGTCGGCGGTTTTATTGGCAGGCGGGTGTATGCCGCCTTTTCGGAATGTCTTCAGCATGGCGTGGCTTCGGTTTTGGCAGGTATCGGGAAAGTGGCGAGTATGGCTCCTGTAGGACATACGCCCACGCACTTGCCGCAGGCTTTGCACTGTGCAGGATTTATATCTGATAGATTATCGGCTACGGTGATTGCTCCGAAAGGACATGCCTTGGCGCACTTGCTGCACCCTATACATGCAGCCGAGCACGTGCGGCGTGCCGTAGCGCCCTTGTCGCGGCTTGAGCAAGCCACCCACACGCGGCGCTCGCGGCGTCCGGCGGGGCGAAGCTCGATGAGGTGCCTGGGGCACTCGCTCATACAAGCGCCGCAGGCCGTACACTTGGCAGCGTCGACTTCGGGGAGCCCGGTCGCAGGGTTGATGGCAAGGGCTCCGAAGCGGCAGGCGCTCACGCAATCGCCGCATCCGAGGCAGCCGTATGAGCAGCCGTGTGTGCCGACGGCTACCGAAGCCATCACGGCGCAGCTCTCGGCACCGTCGTAGATGTATTTTTGAGGACGGGCGCTGCATGAGCCGTTGCAGCGGAGCACGGCCACATTGCGCTCTGTGGCATTGGCCTCGACACCGAGGATTTTGGCAATGCGGAGCATACCTTCAGGACCCGACACGGGGCAGTGCAGTCCTTTAAGATTGCCTTGCACCACACAGCGTGTGGCGAAGTCGCGGCAACCCTTGAAGCCGCAACCGCCGCAGTTGGCGCCCGCGAGCATAGAGGCTATGCGGTCGATGCGCGGGTCCTCGTCCACATGGAAGCGCCGCGCGGTGCCATAGAGCAGCAACGCGCCGGCCAGGCCGAGGCCGCCGAGAAGAATAATGGAGAATAGTAGCAGGGTCATCGTATAGTGAGTACTGGATTTTCAAGTGTCGTGGATGAGTAGCCAGGCCGGCTTTTGTCGCCGATGCCGCAGGTAGATCGGCAGATAGGTGAGCGCTCCGGCAGCAATCGACAGAATACCTGTGAGGCCGCTCTCGAGCCTGAAGAACGTGCCGGTCACAGCCACACAGAGGAATACCACCAATGGCAGCACCAGAAGCTCAAGAGTGGCATTGCGCTGCGCCTGCGCCTTGGGGCGGACTTTCACCGTGGCTCCAATGGGGGGCACTTCTACGCCGGCGGGTACTTGCACAGCCACGGTGAGGTCGGCGCCGTTGGCTCCGGAGCAGGCCGCCGCAAGGGCGCACGATGCACAGTCGCGGGTGCCCCCGCGGCTCTCAATATGCACGTAGATGAGATTTCCGGACACTTCGCGGACTTTGCCGCTGTGCTCCGATGGATTGCTTTCCATTGCCGCTCAATTTTGCTACAAAATTAGCAAATATATTCGGCATTTAAAACTTATTACGGAAAAAATTCTTTATTGTAAAGAGCCTATTTTTTTTCGGCATCCCGAATGTGAAATCGACTCTGCCAATGCCTTGTTTTTTCAAATAGCCTCTCTATTTCGAGGAGAGTGATGAAAGTATATTTAGCTTCGATTATTAAGATTGTGGTCCATAAAGTCAAAGAGGGTGTTCATATACTCATCCATATAATTCAGATCCTTTTCTTGCGTAGCGATAAATCCGGCAAGCATCGTTCTGACTTGTCGGAATCGGGCATTGTTCATTTCCATGATAGGACGGAATGTTTCTATCAATTCTTGGATAGTATTGAATCTTCCATAGATCAGGATTTTCAATGATCGTATTTATTCAATGACTTCCCATGTGCCGGATTTCTCAGAACCAACTCTACGAATCTTGCCTTCCGATTTTAATCTATCGATAACGCGGAACATAGCTGTCTTTGATTTTCCAAAAATTTTGGAAAGTTGTGTTACACTTATCCTTTTATCTGTTCTCATTTTCTCAATCACGATTCTATCAATATCATCGTATCGTTCCGTATCGTTCCGTATCGTTCCGTATCGTTCCGCTATCGTTCCGCTATCGTTCCGCATCGTTCCATTATTGGTGACATCATTGGTGACATCCGTGTTTCTATTGGTGACATGGGTGTCATTTACTGTGATATTAGGTGTTTTTTCTATGACATCGGCATTTTGGACGACCACCTTGAAAGTAGTGTAATCGTCAAGACGGAACTCTGCCGGGACGCTGCCATTTTCTTCAAGAAGCGTCGAAACAGTGTTTACACCACTACCGAAACGGTTGACGTAGCCGAGATTCAGCATTATCTCGGCTATATTGGGATTTCGATAATCTGTCTCGTTGGGGAAGTTCTCCAAGTTAACTTTGCCGTATAGGTTGCCCGGATTGTCAATCTCAATTCGGTCACTGTATTCGTAAAACTTGATAGGAGAGTTGTTTCCGTTATATGCGCGGTGCATAACGGCATTCATAGCGAGTTCACGGATAGCCTCCCACGGATAGTTGATGCGTGGCTCTTCGCGTAGAACACTCACAAACTCCGGTCGCTTATATTCGATGGAATACTTGATAAAGTACTCCAGTTCTTTCAGCATAAAGATAAGATTGCCCTTGAAACGGTTTTCTTTGAGCACCTTTGTGGCACGTGTCTTTCCGGCAAATTTTACATACTGAATGTATGCTCCCGGGATGAAATACTGAGGGTCGTGTCCCAACAAAAGGATTCCTGCGTACGTAGGGCAATTAAATCGAGTATCAAAAAGGCGTAGTGATGCCAGTTGCTGAGTGACGTTGCGCTTATCTTTCGATAATGTTATAGGAGAAACGGCTTTCGGTAAGTATTCGTTCTTGAACCGGTCTACATCAATATCATCAATCGTGGCTTCGCGGCATGGGCGACCGTCGAAAGAAGAACTATGAATTTGGCCCTTTTCGGTCAAGATGCGTTCCTCTTCGGTATTAGCTTCTGCTTTTCTCGCGCCAATCCTTATCCAGATAACACCTTTGTATCGCACAGGAGTGTCTTCGCTTGGCTGAACTTCAATGACTGCAACCTCACCATCCGGGAAAGTTTCTTTGTAGACCATCATTGCCGGAGGCGGAAGGATTGTTCCTGCATTTCGTAGTCCTGCATAGGAGCGCAATTGTTCGTCGGTGAACGTCTGACCATCGAGTTTGCCGTCATCGTCAGCACCGATTATGAAGTATCCGGGCTTCTTAGTATTGCGAATATCATTGGCAAACGCGCATATTGCCTCCGACATTTTTTTAGTGTTGTCAGTGGATAATGTGCGCTCCACACGCTCATTTTCAATATCGCTCAAAAGCGACTGTATTTCATCTTTTGTCAGAGGCATGTCTTTATTATTTAGAATGCAAAATTACTCATAATTTGCGAGTTAAGCAATTTAATCGTAATATTCAGCATCCGGCGTTTCTCACGGGATGGATTGAGTTTATTGATAAGACCGCTATACTTACGCCAGTTCCTCCAACCACCATTGTCGTAAATCATCTGCGCCCGCTCACGCGCAAATACAAGAAACGAAGAGTCTATTTTATCGAGGGTTCCTCACCATCGTCGAAGCGCCATTCGCCGTCGAAAGATGTGGCGGCGGGGCCTGTCATGAGTATGTGCCCGTCGGCATTGACGTCGATAGATAGCTTGCCGCCTGTGAGGCTCACCTCCACGGGGTAGTCGGCGCGGCCGGCGTCGACGGCGACAATGGCCGCGGCACATGCACCGGTGCCGCAGGCTTCGGTCTCGCCCACGCCACGCTCCCAAGTGCGCTGGGCGATGTGATGGCTGTCGACTACGCTCACAAATTCGATATTGGCGCGCTCGGGCCACACGGGGTGCTGCTCGAGCATGGGGCCAATGGTGGCGATGTCGAGGGTGCCGAGGTTGTTGGCGAAGACCACGCCGTGCGGATTGCCTGTGGAGACGGCGCTGAGCATGAAAGTGCCCGTCGGTGTGGTCACCGGAGCCTCGCACATGCGCGCCCCATCGAAGAGTACGGGCACGAGCGGCGGGTCGAACACGGGGCGACCCATGTCTACGGTCACGCTTTCGACCTCCTCGCCGGCCACGTGGAGGCGGAGCGTCTTGATGCCGCTCATGGTGCTCACTGCGGGGTTGAGCTTATGCACGCCGAGGCGCTCGTAGAGGTATTTTCCCACGCAACGGATGCCGTTGCCGCACATCTGAGCCTCGCTGCCGTCGGCGTTGAAGATGCGCATCCGGCAGTCGGCATCGGCAGAGGGAAGAATGGCGATTAGGCCGTCGGCTCCGATGCCTCGGCGACGGTCGCAAAGGGTGCGGGCAAGCTGAGCGAGGTCGCGGCCGGCGGCTTGTGTGCCGTCGACCACCACGAAGTCGTTGCCTATGCCGTGCATTTTGGTGAAGCGCATAGTAGTGGGGTGCTTTAAAGTGCGCTTTTTATGCGGTCGAGACCTTCGGTGAGCACGCTCCGGGGCACGCCGAAGTTGAGCCTGACAAGGCCTGAGCCCTCTTTGCCGAAGCTGACGCCGTCGCTCACGGCCACGCGGGCTTTGCCTGTGAGCATTTCGGTGAGCTCGTCGTGGCTAAGTCCGAGCCCGCGGAAGTCTATCCAAAGGCCGAAGCCGGCCTCGGGTGTGAAAGTACGCACACCGGGCATGTGGGTGGCGATGTAGTCGATGGCGTAGTCGCGGTTGTCGCGGAGGTAAGCGAGCATGGCATCGAGCCAATCTTCACACTCGCTGTAGGCTGCCATGGTGGCATAGATGGCGCATGTGGGCGGGGTGTCGAACTCGCTTGCCTTGAGCCATGCAAAGAAGCCATCGCGAAGAGCGGGCGACTTCACGGCAGTCCAGGCACTGGCGATACCGGGGATATTGAAGGACTTCGACGGCGCGCCGAGAGTCACCGTAATCTCTGCCGCTTCTGCCGATACCGATGCAGTGGGTACGTGTCGGCCGCCCGGAAGCACGAGGTCGGCGTAGATTTCGTCGGAGAGTATGAGCACTCCGTGGCGGTGGCACACAGCGGCCACTTGCCGCAGAGTGTCGGCATCCCACTGCAGGCCGATAGGGTTGTGAGGGTTGCACACAATCATCATCACGGGGCGCTCGGCCTCGATTGTGCGCTCGAGAGCCTCGATATCCATGTGGTAGGAGCCTTGAGCATCCTCTACGAGCGGATTGGTGACCACCACGCGGCCGTTACCTTCGACCACGGAGCGGAAGGAATGGTACACGGGCGGTTGTATCAAAATCTTATCGCCGGGGCATGTGAAGTAATTCACACACAGCCCTATGGCTTTCTTTACGCCCGGCATGAAATCGACCTCGTGAGGCTCTACCGCCCATCCGTGCCGCTCCGACAGCCAAGAGGCTATCGAGGCATAGAATCCTGCCGGAGCAGTGGTGTAGCCGAGCACGGGCTGATGGATTGCTTCGTCGAGTGCGCGTGTGACGGCTTCGGGCACGGCGAAGTCCATGTCCGCTATCCAGAGAGGCAGCAAATCGCTTCTGCCGTATTTCTCCTCGAGTTCGGAATATTTTGTGGCGTCGCAGTTGCGACGGTCGTAGACTGTATCGAAATTGTAGCTATCGTTCATAGGATGCAAAATTAGCAAATCTTCACAACATTTATAACAAGCGATATGTAAAAATAGCAAAAAAGAGTGCTAAAATACCCTCTCGTAATCTTCAAAAGCCATATTGGAGGCAAAAAGTTTGGTGGCTGAAGAAATTTTTTATAATTTTGCATGTTGTAAAGCAGTATTATACAGCATATCATTTCCTTTTTATGTTGAAAGCCGCACTGGAAAAGGTCCTCAATGAAGATGTCGCCGAGCTTTGGTCTATCCTTAGCCCCGACGAGCGCCGCATCGTCACCGATAACTTGCAGATACACTCTTTCAAGAAGAATCAGTTGATATATGCCGAGGGCGATGATCCCGAAAACCTCTGGATTTTACTCAAGGGCAAAGTTAAGAAAACGAAGGAAGGTGTAGGAGGACGCGTGCAGATTTTGCGCCTTATCCGTCCGGTGCAGTACTTCGGCTACAGGGCCTTCTTCGCCGATGAGCCTTATGTGTCGAGCGCGCTCGCTTTCGAACCTTCGACACTCGGCGCAGTGCCTCTTTCGGTGGTGCGCGACCTTATTCAGAACAATATCGACCTGGCCTGGTTCTTCATCCGCGAGCTCTCGCGTAACCTCGGCGGCTCCGACACCAAGATAGTAAACCTCACACAGAAGCATATCCGTGGTCGCCTTGCCGAAGCGCTCATAGTGCTGCTCGACAACTACGGCTATGAGGACGACAACTGCACCCTGCGCATATATATGTCGCGTGAGGACCTTGCCAACCTCTCGAATATGACAACCTCAAACGCTATCCGCACACTCACCACCTTTGTCAACGAAAAAATCCTCATCGTCGACGGCCGCCGCATAAAAGTGATCAACGAATCGCAGTTGCGCAAAATCAGCAAATTCGGCTAAGCCCCCACATATTATACACCACACACACCGCGCCTCCTTCGTCTGAAAGGGGCGCGGTGTGTGTAGGAGATGGTTGCGCCCGTAGTGATGTACACATGTCTATTTAATCAGCATTTATAATGCTTTGATAGAAAATATTCGAGGAGATTCTCATGGCCGTTCACCATAATTCAACCACACTCTACAGCCTTGCCCACAAGATTTAATAGAGTTTAATTATAATTGCACGATTAAAAAGTGGTGACCTCAACCGAAAATCGGCTGGGACACCACGCTTATACGAATTTTGTAAATTGAATTTGAATGCGACTCCTGACGATTTTATTAAATCAAATCAGCCATCCAACTCATAAACAGAGAGTATGCTTTCTGAGCAGCTTGTTGCAGAAACAGTTCAAGTACTGTACTTTTCTTGTGGATGTTGTAGCTATTACATCCCAGACATTAATGTTTATTTTTTATCTCCTTGAGCTTTTCTTCTGCTTGCTTAATTAGAGAGACAAGCGTTTCTATGTCGCTATTTACAAGTGTAATTGTAGAGTTGGATTTGTGGGAGTCGACAGAAAAACGAGTTGCCCATGATTTATTGGGTTCTGCTGAGGCTAAGAAAGCGATGTTGTCTTTGGTGACGTATGCAAAACGTTCCTCGTGATCGACTGCTCTGTTTAGATTGCTTTGAATGTTGGAGACCGCCGAGTAGAGTGACGGTAATTCCTTTGAGAAAATCATGGCATCTTCCCAAGAGTAATAATACTCACCTCCACAATCTTTACGCAAATTGATGTATGCAATCTGTGTCGTGTCTACAGAGACCTTTTGAACGGATACCTCAATGCCCTTTATTTTGCCAACTTGATAGATGTCGTAATGGACGAGTTCACCACTATTACTAATGCTATCTAATGTATGGATAAGCGAAGCAAGCGAATCCGCTTCCTGCTGAGTAGCGATAGAGTCATTCTTCAACGAATCGTCTTCAATCGTTGAATTACTTCCACCACACCCCACAAACGAAGTGGGTAGAAGAAAGAGAATTAAATACATTAACTTTTTCATCATATTTGAATTTAGAATTAAATTGCCATTGTTAAGACAGAAAAGATGATATGTTGTTTTGCATTTCCGATTCGACGTTGCGAATCTGTTCTTTTAACCTTGTAATCTTTTCATACGCATCATTGACTGGAGCGATGTCACCTACAAGAGCACGAGGTATCTTTAACTTCTTTAGCTTGGTAAAAGATAAAGAAGTTCGAATCGTACCAATACCGTATATGTCAATATAGGTATTATAAAAATCATTTTTTAATAGGGCGCAAAGCACCTTGGCATCCAATCCATTTGTAGTACGAAAGACTACATAGGACGGACTAATAAGCAATCCGTCAAACTCTTCTCCGACAATACCAATACTACCAACATTAATGCGATATGGGTTGTATGCGATGTCTCCTGTGTGGACTATTTTAGACTTAGTGATGTTTCTCCCCTCTACCTCAAATTTTTTCTCGTCATCTTCGTCAAGTATGATGCCAAGTGTATTTGTTACACTGACGATAGAAAAAGTTTCGGACGGAGCAAAATCCTTAGGAGAAAACGACACGCCACTTTTTTCGATATAGTCCCCAAGCTCCACATATTCAAACTGACGCTTAGATAAAAGATTATTAAACCAATAATATCTTGCATCAATACGTGACTCTAACAATTTACTATTTATGACAAACGCCTTGTCTGATATTTCGTGAAATTGTTCTCCTATATACAGATTGTGAGACTGAGCTGTCCGGTATGAAGCAAGAATATCATCAAGGTCATTAATTCCAGACCTTGATGCACTGCCATTGGGGTCATATCCAATTTGATTCGCTACAGCCATAAAAATATTATAATCAATATAGCCGTACCGTGCCTTTAAATTTTCAATTTCTTCTTCAGTATGAGATAAGTGAAGTTTAGAAAAGAATTCGGCACAGTATTTTTTGATATATAAGACGCTTGTACTGATAGTTGGAACGCCACTGGGAGCGAATGTATGCTTGGGAAGCGATATTACGGCCTTAATCAAGGCTTGGTCTTTTATTAGTTTACGTACACAAACTGTGGGCTGACAACCTAAGACTCCGTCAGGGATAACAATGGCCAATTCGCCGTCAGGAGCAAGCTCATTTAAAGCTTTCTCAATAAACAAACATTCTGTTTTGACTATATTGTCAGTGCGATGAAGAGCATATTTATTGAGTATAGATTCATCTTTTTCTTTGTTCCCGAATGGGGGATTGGCTAAAATAAGAGAAATGTTCTGATTCTGATAAGGGTAATGATTTCCATTGATGTCAATAGAATCCAGTCCATTCCCTCTGACAACATTTTCCCCATCCCCCCACATAATCATGTTCATTTTAGCGGTCTTGGTGGCACGAGGTTCGGCATCTACACCAAAAATATGAGAACTTTTAACATTCTCTAAGAATTGTTCTTTCGATCTCCCCCAACTGGCGAAAACACTATCTGGAGTTTGGTTGATTAGAGTGCGGATTTTTTGGAATCCATTTATAAGAAATCCACCAGTACCACAAGCAGGATCAAGAAGAATTGTATTCAAGTTAATATCCACTAACTCAATCATAAATTCCACGACCTGACGTGGGGTAAAAAACTGGCCTAACCCCTTTCCTCTAAAGGTAGAGGAGAGGAATATTTCATATGCTCTACCCTTAACATCCATAGGGATTTCATTGATGAAATAACCATCGAATTTTTTTAGGATGCTATCTATAGCAGCAATGCTCAGATTAATTTTATCTGTAGTAGAGAATATGTTCGGATAATTATTGCAAGTTTGCGCAAATAGGTTTTCAATATATTGAAGGCCTGTTTCACGTTCAACTTCTTCCTTAAACCTTGCATAGCTTAATCTTCTGTTGCCATCGTGTAGATTGGACCAACGTTCTTCGTTGATTTTCATAAAGAGCAGTTTGCTCCATTCATCAAAGGCATTAGTGGGGTCAAGTTTATCAATATCCCTGATGTCTTGATGAATTTGCTTTAGTAGAGAAGAAAAGCTATCGGATTGTTCTTGAATTACATGGCGCGAGACCTCAGATAGTCTTGATATATTACCCTCGCATAAGACTGATGAAATTAGATCGAGATTAACAGAATTAAGAGGTTTGTTAACAAGATAAACTCGCTCATTTCCTTCAAAATAACCCCTTAGAATAAATTTTATGCCATCACAAGCTACACCAAATTTTGCAGGCAACCACATGGCATAAGAATCTAACTGACCGATGGCATCATCATCTATTCTTGCTTCAGGTCTTTTAGCCTCTATCGCAATGTATGGTTGACCATTTTTATAAATAACGATGTCCGCTTGTTTTTTCATAACTTGATGGCCAGCTTGTATTCTGACAGGGTCACGAAGTTTATAATCAGACTCACTGTTAATTAATCCGATTTGCTTAAACAGGGGAATAATCACCTTGTTTTCAACGTCGGCTTCGGAGCTGAGTTGAGATAAGGGTATATTTAATATGTTTGGTAAGTTTTCTCTTGGAGGCATATGCAAAATCACATCTTAACTCTTGAAAACAGATTGTAACGTTACGATTATTATCTGTCAAGCCTTGCGCTCTTCTGATTTATTAACAATTATGTAACAATCTGTTGAATTTATCACTGTTAAAGATGCATTATCTATTTCGTCGTCGATCACCCCTATTACGACTATAAACAAAAAAAGGCGATGGGCATCCGTACTTTTGCCATTTCGCCTATCAAGGAGGGTCCAATCTCCGAAGTTCACTGAAATGAAGTACAGACACCCCACGCCTATGCAGATACCACAAACTCACTCCATGCCATTGCGGCATAGAATGAGCCGGATAGGTAAGTACATACCCGTGGGCGCTGACTGTCTTCATTCTTGGTGAACTTAAATTATTTGGACCAATTTAGATAGGCCAAGAATAAAGCGAGTAAACGCCTTTGTTATTATAATCACATTTCGCTTCCTCTCTTGGAACGCATTATGTGAGATTGAACGCAAAATTACAAAAAACTCCGCATCTGGCAAAGGATTATATCGCGTAACATATGGTCGACATAGCAGTTTAACAATAATGCCACCGAGAAACGACATTGTGGTGTCATTCTCGGTGGCATTAGTCAATGATTGTCGCCAAGATTTTTCCTCGCTCGGATTGAAGAGGAGGGTGGTTTTATCAGCGGGGGAGGACTTCGACTTTGAGGGCTTCGTAGGCGCGCTCGGCTTTTTCGCGGGCTTTCTCAACTGTGGTGTCGGTGGCAAGAATCACGCCCATGCGGCGGTGTCCTTTGATTTCGGGCTTGCCGAAAATGCGGAGCTGCACGCCTGGCTCGGCCAGTACGGCTTCAAGATTGTCCATCACCACTTTGTCGGTGTCGCCTTCGACCACGATTGCACGCGAAGCCGAGGGGCCGAGGAAGCGCACTTCGGGCACGGGGAGGCCGAGGAGGGCACGTGCGTGGAGTGCGAACTCGCTCATGTCCTGCGAAATCATGGTCACCATACCGGTGTCGTGCGGGCGGGGCGACACTTCGCTGAAGATTACTTTGTCGCCCTTGATGAAGAGCTCGACACCGAAGATGCCGTAGCCGCCAAGGGCATCGGTGATTTCCTTGGCCACGCGGCGGGCTTCGGTGAGGGCGGCCTCGCTCATGGGCTGTGGCTGCCAAGAGTAGCGGTAGTCGCCGTTGACCTGTATGTGGCCTACGGGCTCGCAGAATACTGTGCCGGAGGTGCTGCGGACGGTGAGAAGGGTGATTTCGTAGTCGAAGTCGACGAAGCCTTCTACAATCACACGGCCTGCACCGGCACGGCCGCCTTCCTGTGCTTCGCGCCATGCTTCTTCAATGCGCTCGGGGGTGCGGACGGTTGACTGTCCGTGGCCCGACGAACTCATCACGGGCTTTACCACCACGGGCAGGCCGATTTCGTCGATAGCCTTGCAGAACTCCTCGTAGGTGGAGGCAAAGCGGTAGGGCGATGTGGGGAGGCCGAGCTTCTCGGCGGCGAGGCGGCGGATGCCTTCGCGGTTCATGGTGAGGAGGGCGGCCTGAGCCGTGGGGGTGACATGGAAGCCTTCTTTCTCAAGTTCCACAAGGGTGGGTGTGGCGATAGCCTCGATTTCGGGGATTATGTGGTCGGGGCGCTCGAGCTCTATGACTTCGCGCAGGCGTGCGCCGTCGAGCATGTCGAACACGTAGGAGCGGTGAGCCACCTGCATGGCGGGCGCGCCGGCGTATTTATCGCAGGCTATCACTTCCACGCCGAGGCGCTGCAGCTCGATGGCCACTTCCTTACCAAGTTCACCACTTCCCAGCAAGAGGGCCTTGCGGCCTACCGGGGTCATTACAGATCCTATTTTTGCCATTGTACTATTAGAGTATGTTGAACAGTGTTTTTGCGTTGCGGGTAGTTGCGGCGGCAACGGATGCCGGGTCGGAGCCGACAGCCTCGGCCATGCGGCTAACGATGAGGGGTATGTAGGCGCTTTCGTTGCGGCGGCCGCGGTGAGGAGTGGGAGCGAGGTATGGCGAGTCGGTCTCGGTGAGGAGACGGTCGATGCCGATATACGGGAGCACGGAGGCGAGTTTGCTGTTGCGGAACGTGGCTATGCCGTTGATGCCGAAGTAGTAGTCGCCACGGCGCCTTATGGCATCGACATCGGCTTCGGTGCCTCCGAAGCTGTGAAAGACCGCTTTGGCGGCCGGGTGGCTCTCGAGAACTTCGAGCACCTGCGCCAAGCCTTCGCGGCAGTGTATGACCACAGGCAGGCCAAGCTGCACGGCAAGAGCGGTCTGGGCGTCGAACACGTCCATCTGCTCCCGCTCGAATGTGCGGTCCCAGTAAAGGTCGATGCCCACTTCGCCCACGGCTATGTACTGATGCGGGTTGGCATCGAACTCGCGGCGTATGCTTGCGAGGTCGTCGCGGTAGCTCTCCTTGACTTCGGTAGGGTGCAGCCCCATGGCCATGGCGGTACACTCCGGGCGGAGCGCATGGAGCGCTTTCATGGGCTCTATGGTGGTGAGGTCGACGTTGGGGAAAATCATCATCTGCACGCCTGCTTCCACCGCGCGGTCGACCGCCGCGCACCCGCCGGCAAGACTTCCGGGCGCTTGGCCGGCATCGTCAAACTCGGGCAGATAGAGGTGCGTGTGTGTGTCGATCATATTTCTCAGTGATTTCGCGAGGCGGCGTCTTTGGCAAGCGACTCGAAGAAAGCCCGGGCATCGGCATCCATGGGCACATCGGCAAGAGCCTTTACGGCAGCTTCGGAGTAGCTCTGTGCGAGGTCGTTGCAACGGGAGCCGAGGTCGAGACGTCGGTATGCTTCCGACACCTGACGTATCATCTCGGCGCGCTCAAGATCTTCGCCGAGGATAGCGGCCACGTCGTCGTGAGCCTCGTTGAGCGCCGTTATCAGAAGCCATGTCTTTTTCTTGTTCACGATGTCGCCGCCTATTTCTTTTCCGAATACCGCGGGGTCGCCGAAGGTGTCGAGCCAGTCGTCGCGGAGCTGGAATGCCAGCCCGAGGGCGAGGCCGTAGTCGTAGAAGCGGTCGCATACATCTTCGCTTGCGCCGGCGAGCATGGCTCCGATGCGGGTCGCGCAGCCGATGAGTACCGATGTCTTGAGCTTGATCATCTCGAGGTACTCGGGCACACTCACACGCTCGCGGCTTTCAAATTCCATGTCGAGCTGCTGACCCTGGTATACTTCCATGGCCGTGCGGTTGAATACCTCGAAGATTGCCCGGAAAGCATCATCGGCACCGTCGGCCAGCAGGCCGTATGCCATGGTGAGCATGGCGTCGCCCGATAGTATCGCGGCATTTTCGCCCCAGCGGCGATGTACGGTAGGACGGCCGCGGCGGAGGTCGGCATTGTCCATCACATCATCGTGAAGGAGGGTGAAGTTGTGGAACATTTCCACGGCGATAGCCTGCTTCACTACCGCCTCGGGCGACTTGCGGGCAAGAGCCGAGAACGACGCCAGGCAAAGGGCGGGGCGGATGCGTTTGCCGCCGGAAGCCATGGTGTAGCGGATAGGATCGTAAAGACCCGGGGCAACTGAGGGATAGTCGATGCTGCTTACTGCATCTTCGGCAATGCCGGTGAAATAGTCGAGTGTGAATTCCATATCTTCGACTGCAAAATTACGAATTTTTTTTGAAATTTATATAGTCAACCTGAAAGAGGCCCCGAAACGCCTCGGGGCACCGCGCTGCACAAATTCGCGGCTCATCGACACGAAGTAGAATACGTCGTAGCGCGTGTCGGTGATGTTGTCGGCCCATAGCCGGAGCGACCAGTGCTCGGCATTGAAAGCCAGCGACAGGCTGGGCAGGCAGTAGAAGGGCTGCCGCACGGTGTTGGCTTCGTTCCAGTATATATCGCCCACACAGCGGGCTGTGGCCGTGACCGAGGGCGTGACTCCGAGGAAGGATAGCGGAGTGGCGCGGTAGGAGGCTTCGGCGAAGAGAGTATGCGCCGGTGCGTAGGGCACACGCTTGCCGCGGTAGTCGGCGCGGCCGTCGTTGTAGGTGCGGAAGGTGGCGTTTGTGAAGCCGTAGCTGAGGGCGAAGCTGAGGTCGTGGGTAGGGCGGTAGCGTGAGCTGAGCTCAGTGCCGAAGCTGCGTGTGCGCCCGGCATTGGTCATGATGCGCCCGGTGGTGTTGCCCGCCGGGAAGGTGGTGAGCTGCTGGTTGCGGCAGTCGATGTAGAAGAGGGCGCCGTCAATCGAGAGGTCGACATCTGCTATCGGGCGTGAGTGAATACCCATCTCGTAGTTGAAGCTGCGCTCCGGGTCGTAGGCCACGATGTCGTCGAGCTCATAGGCTGAGCTCATGCCCATGAAAGCCATGATGCGCTGCTGGAGCACGTCGCTGAACATCTGCGTGTTGTATCCACCGGCCTTATATCCTTTCGAGAAAGTGAAGTAGGGAGTCACGGGCTCGAAGTCGTAGGATATGGTGAGCTTGGGCAGGAGCTCCACGAAGGTGTGGCTGAGACTGCCGCGGTCGTCGATGTCGACGGGTGTGTGGGAGTAAATCTCAGAGCCACCGCCGGGGAGCATGTACAGGGTGGTGTAGCCTGTGGAAGTGTGGCTTCGGTAGTCGAGCATGGTGCGCTCAATGTCGAGGCGCAGGCCGGCCTCGAAGCGCCATCGCCCCAGCGCGTAGGCACTCTCGTGGTAGAGAGCGAAGCCTCCGGCGCTTTGCGTGAAGTTGCTCCCGAGGGTGAAGCGGCGTGTATCCCAGCTTATGGGGTAGTCGGGGTTGGCATCGTTGCGGTGCTTCTCGATGAGTTGGGCTATGCCGGTGTCTTTAAAAGTGACGGGTGCATCCATATCGGACCGGCGGTAGAAGCCGAATACACCTCCGAGCCAACTGTAGTCGCCGCGGGCTCCGCGTGTGAAAAGGTCCTCGGTGAGGCTCCATTCGCGCCTGTCCTGCACGAGAGTGAAGTAGTCGGCGGTGGTGAAATCCTGGTCGAGGGTCATCTTGTCGTCGAGGTACTGCACCGATGTGACCGAAGTCACCACCACTCTTTTGCCGGCCCATGCCACGGTGAGGCCGTCGGCAAAGGCTGTGCGGCGGTAGGCGCAGGTGTCGTTGTAGGCTATGGTCCCGGCCGGAAGCAATGCGTAGGGGTAGCCTCCCTGGCAGTTGACGGTGAGCACGGCGGTGTTGCTCATCGACAGCCTCGGCGAAGGTTGCCAGGCGGTTTTCCATCGTAGTGAGCCGGAGTTCTCGTTGTCGAGTTTTTTGCCGGTGTGTCCGTTGCGGAAGAAACCGTCGGTGTGGCGGTAGCGTGCGCTCAGGCTCATGCCGAGCCCGTCGGCGATGCGGCCGTAGTAGGCAGCGGAGGCGCTTGCCGTGTTGGCGCTGCCGTACTCCACCATTGCGCGCCAGCCCTTTGTGCGCAGTGGCGAGAGAGTGCGGATGTTGATCTGCCCGCCCATGGTGTTTCGGCCGTTGAGCACCGACTGGGCACCGCGGAGCACCTCGATGCTTTCGATGTCGGCTATGTCGAAGTCGTAGTTGTCCTTGTTGAGGTAGGGTATATTGTCGACCGACAGGCCTACTACGGGCTGGTCGATGCGGGCGCCAAGGCCGCGCACGTAGATTGACGAGGTCATGCGGGAGCCATAGTCGGGCATGTAGAAGTTCGGAGCCACCAGGCTCACACCTTTTGGAGCCTCTATTCCCAGGCGGCGGGCATCGGAGCCGCTGATGCGAGTGACGGCTTCGGTGGCTATCCCTCCCGAAGGAGTCTGCTTCACGCCCATCACCTCGAGAGGGCGCAGGCGGTGTGCACGGGCGGCAGTGTCGGGGGCTTCGGTGGCCGCGAGGGTGCTTCCGAGGCTTGCGAGCAGGGCGAGCAGGGCAATAGATTGTCTCATTCTTTCTCCGAAAGTTCGAGCCAGCGAAGCTCCTTCTCGTCGATGATGTCGGCGAGCTCTGCGTAGCGCTGTGATTTGGCGTTAAATTCGTCGGCGGGGCAACTCTCGCCCGAAGTGAAGAAGGCTTCGAGCGACTGTTTCTCCTCGCCGAGAGCTGCGAGTTCGGCCTCAAGGGCTTCAAACTCCTTGCGCTCCTTGAAGCTCATTCGAGCCGGACGCTCGGCACGGCGTCGCTCCGGTTGAGCCGCTTTTTTGGGTGCGGAGTTTTTACATTCCTCAGCGGGTTTTGCATCGAGCCAAGCGCGGTAGTCGGAGTAGTTGCCGGGGAAATCCTTCACCACGCCATTGCCTTCCATCACGAAGAGATGGTCCACGATATTGTCGAGGAAATATCGGTCGTGACTTACCACGATGACGCAGCCCTTGAAGTCGGCAAGGTACTCCTCGAGTATGCCGAGGGTGATGATGTCGAGGTCGTTGGTGGGCTCGTCGAGGATGAGGAAGTTGGGCTGCCGCATGAGCACTGTGGCAAGGTGCAGCCTGCATCGCTCACCGCCGCTGAGGGTGTGGATGTACTTCTGCTGATCGGCGGGGCTGAAAAGGAAGCGCTGCAAGTACTGCATCGGGGCTATGCGCTGGCCTTCGCCAAGGTCTATATCCTCGGCGAGCTCTGTCACGGCATCAATCACGCGCTTGTTGCGGTCGAAGTCGATGCCGTCCTGGCTGTAGTAGCCGAATCGCACGGTCTCGCCCACATTCCATGTGCCTTGGTCGGCTTCAACGATGCCTTGAAGCATCTTGATGAAAGTGCTTTTACCCACGCCGTTGACACCGACGATGCCAAGTTTCTCGCCCGGGGCGAAGGTGTAGGTGAAATCGTCGAGGATAATCTTGTCGGCGAAGCGCTTGCAGATGCCTTCCGCCTCGAAGATCTTGGAGCCTATGCGCGAGCTGGCGGCATCGAGGCGCACGTTGCGCTCGGTGTGCCCGGCGCGTGAGCGCTCCTTGAGGTCGTAGAAATTGTCGATGCGGAACTTCGCTTTTCCGGCACGAGCCTGAGGCTGCCGGCTCATCCAGTCCTGCTCCTTGCGCAGGATGTTGCGCACCTTCGAAAGCTCTGCGCTCATGGCTTCTATACGCTCGGCTCGGCGGCGAAGGTACATGTCGTAGTTGCCTTCTACCTCAAAGACGGTGGAAGCGTCGAGCTCTATGATTTTGTTGCACACACGGTCGAGGAAATAGCGGTCGTGAGTGACCATCAGCAAGGTGGCACGCGAGCGCTTGAGATAGCCCTCGAGCCATTCTATAGTGGCAATGTCGAGGTGGTTGGTGGGCTCGTCGAGGATGAGGAAGTCGGGCTCGGCCATCACCGTCCGCACTATGGCGAGGCGCTTCCGCTGGCCGCCGCTCAAACGCTCCACAGGCGCCGACAGGTCGGAGAGGCCCAGGCGCGAGAGGGTCTGCTTGAGCCTGTCCTCGTAGTCCCAGGCATTGTCGCGGTCCATATCGGCACCGGCGCGCTCTATGGCATCATGGTCGCCCGATGCTATCGCCGCGGCATAGCGTCTGACAGTGGCGGCCACGTGGTCGTCGGCATCGAGGGCAGCCTCGAGCACCGAAGCTCCGGGGGTGAACTCGGGTTCTTGCGGGAGGTATCCTACGCGAATATCGTTTCTGAACGTGATCTTGCCACTGTCGGCACTCTCGGCTCCGGCAATAATGCGGAGCATGGTGCTCTTGCCTGTACCGTTTCGAGCTACGACACCTATCTTGTCGCCTTCGTCGATACCGAAGGTGACGTCGCCGAACAGCAATCGGTCGCCGTAGCTCTTGGTGAGGTTCTCGATGTTGAGTATGTTCGCCATAATTCTGCAAAGTTACGAAAGAATTGTGAATTTCGCTCAATGCCGGGCGCAGAGTGAGGTGTAAAAGATGTGTGATAAGGCTTTGAAAAGGCTTGATTTCACTTTTTTTCAATAAATTTGCTGCTGTATCGAAAATTTTTGCCAATTTTGCACTTTGAATTAAGGGGCTCGTCCCGATCATTATACATTTTATGCAATTTACCGCCGAAATAATAGCGCAATATATAGGAGGAATTGTCGAAGGCAACCCTGCGGTTGCCGTGAGCAATTTCGCCAAGATTGAAGATGCCACTCCCGGCACCATCACCTTTCTCGCCAATACCAAGTACACTCATTATATATATGATACAAAGGCATCGATAGTGCTCGTAAGCAAAGATTTCGTTGCCGAGCATCCGGTCGAAGCCACCCTTATCAGGGTCGACGATCCCTATGCTGCGCTTGCGTCGCTGATGCAGCTTGCCGCCGAGGCCATCATGCCCCGGCCGGTGGGAGTGGAGGCCGGAGCGTATATAGCCGAGGGCGTGGAGGTTTCCGACGACTGCTATGTAGGAGCCACGGCATATATAGCCAAGGGTGCCCGCATAGGCAGGGGCGTGAAGATCTACCCGCAGGTGTATGTGGGTGAGGGCGTCACTATCGGCGACGGCACCATCCTCTATCCCGGCGTGAAAGTGTACTATGGCTGCCGCATCGGTGCACGCTGCATAATCCATGCCGGTGCCGTGATAGGAGCCGACGGCTTCGGTTTCGCCCCTGATGCTCAGGGCGTGTACCACAAAATCCCTCAGCTCGGCATTGTCGAGATCGACGATGATGTGGAAATCGGAGCCAACACCACCGTGGATCGCTCCACGATGGGACGCACCCACATTGCGCGCGGCGTGAAGCTCGACAACCTCATCATGGTAGCTCACAATTGCGAGATAGGCCACGACACCGTGATGGCTTCGCAGAGCGGTATCGCCGGCTCCACGAAGCTCGGCTCCAACTGTATGATCGGCGGTCAGGTAGGCTTTGCCGGCCATATCACCGTGGGCGACCGTGTGCAGATCGGAGCACAGAGCGGTATCGCTAAGGGCATCCCCTCCGACAGCCGCTACATGGGCTCACCGGCAGTGCCTATGGGTGAATACGCCCGCAACACAGCCGCCCAGAAGCATCTTGCCGAGCTTGTGGCGCGTGTCAACCGCCTTGAGCGTCAACTTAACGAAAAACAGTAATCCCCGTCACATATATTCAAGCAATGAAGCAGATCACACTCAAAGACGAGTTTACCCTCCGTGGCAAAGGCCTCCACACAGGAGCCAAGCTGGTGGCAACATTCTGCCCCGCCCCCGACAACCACGGCTATAAGATACAGCGCATCGACCTCGAAGGACAGCCTACTATCGACGCACTTGCAGAAAATGTAATCTCCACCAACCGCGGCACCGTGATTGGCAAGGGAGAAGCCACCGTGAGCACCATTGAGCACGCCATGGCGGCGCTCTATGCTTCGGGTATCGACAATGTGCTCATCAAGGTCGACGGCCCCGAGATGCCTATCCTCGACGGCAGCGCTCGCCCTTTCTTCGAAGCTATCAATACAGTAGGCACAGTGGAGCAGGAGAGCGACAAGGATTTCTACTATGTGAAGCACAAGGTGGAAGTGGTCGACAGCGCCACCGGCTCGAAGCTCATGCTTCTGCCCGACGATGAATTCAGCCTCGACGTGAAAGTAAACTTTGAGTCGGAATTCCTCGCAAACCAATATGCCACCCTCGACCATATCTCCGACTTCGGTGAGGAAATCTCGGCGGCGCGTACATTCGTGTTCGTGCGCGATGTGGAGCCTTTGCTCAAGGCCGGCCTCATCAAGGGCGGTGACCTCGACAATGCCATCGTGATTTACGAGACTCCCAAGACACAGGAGGAGCTCGACCACCTTGCCGACCTCATGGGTGTGCCTCACCACGATGCCAAGGACTTCGGCTTCATCAACGAGCGCCCGCTCACCGCTCCCAACGAGCCTGCCCGGCACAAGCTCATGGACCTCATCGGCGACATCGCACTTATCGGTCGTCCTCTCAAAGGTCGTGTGATAGCAACCAAGCCCGGCCACACCATCAACACACAGCTCGCCAAGGCTCTCCGCAGCGATATACGCCGCCAGGATGTGCAGGCACCCATCTACAACCCCAACGTAGAGCCCGTGATGGACAACAACGCCATCCGCCGCAGCCTCCCGCACCGCTATCCCTTCCTGCTGGTCGACAAAATCATCGACAAGACCGAGCACTACATCGTGGGCGTGAAGAATGTGACTACCAACGAACCTTTCTTCCAGGGACACTTCCCTCAGGAACCCGTGATGCCCGGCGTGCTGCTTGTCGAAGCCATGGCTCAGACCGGTGGCCTCCTGGTGCTCAGCACCGTCGACGAGCCCGAGCGCTACTCCACATACTTCATGAAAATCGACAATGTGAAGTTCCGCCAGAAAGTAGTTCCCGGCGACACTCTTCTCTTCCATGTGTCGTTCATGACACCGCTGCGCCGCGGCATGGCCGTGATGAAAGGCCGCGCCTTCGTGGGTGAGAAGGTGGTGTGTGAGTGCGAGTTCATGGCACAGATAATCAAGAACAAGTAATATTGTATTATAAAGATGAAACAGCCCTTAGCATACGTTCATCCTGCGGCAAAAATAGCCCCGAGCGTTGTCATCGATCCCTTCGTGACCATCGACCAGAATGTGGAGATTGGCGAAGGTACCCGCATCGGCAGCAACGTGACCATCCTTGAGGGTGCCCGCATTGGCAAGAACTGCAATATATTTCCCGGCGCGGTAATCGGCGCGATTCCGCAGGACCTTAAGTTTCACGGCGAAGAGACCCTCGCCATCATCGGCGACAACACCACCCTCCGCGAGTGCGTGACCGTGAACCGAGGCACCGATGCCCGCGGCCGCACAGTGGTGGGCAGCAACACGCTCATCATGGCTTACAGCCACGTGGCGCACGACTGTATCGTGGGCGACAACGTGATTATCAGCAACGCAACCCAGCTTGCGGGCGAAGTCGTTGTCGACAACTTCGCCGTAATCGGTGGCGGCAGCCTCATCCACCAGTTCTGCCACATCGGAGCTCACGTGATGCTGCAGGGCGGCGCGCTGGTCAACAAGGACATCCCCCCCTACGTGAAGGCTGCCCGCGAGCCTATCAGCTACGCAGGCATCAACTCCGTGGGTCTTCGCCGGCGCAACTTCGACAGCGAGACTATCCGCGAAATCCAGGAAATCTACCGCTACCTCTACCTCAGCGGCATGAACATCAGCGATGCCGTAGAGCGTATCGAGGCAGAGCTCCCCGCCACCAAGGAGCGCGACGAAATCCTTCAGTTCGTGCGCAACTCCAAGCGCGGCGTGATACGAGGATACATTTGATAAATTATAAATTAAAAATTATAAGTTATAAATTATTGGTTGTGACAATTTCAACTCATATCTCATAATTCATAACTTATAACTCATAACTTCCATTGGTTCGGCCGGAGGGTCCGTCGCTCGTACTTCCTGTAAAGTACGGGAGGAAAGTCCGGGCAACGCAGAGCACCATATTTCCTAACGGGAAGCTATCGGTAACGGTAGAGTAGTGTGACAGAAAATGACCGCCGCCTCCGGGCGGTAAGGGTGAAAAGGTGAGGCAAGAGCTCACCGGGCGATGCAGCGATGCGTCGTGCCGCACACCTTATGGGTTGCAAGGTCAAGTATACCGGCATCTAAGGGCTGCTCGTCCATTGCCGGGGGGTAGACTGCTCACGGCGGTAATGCCAGATAAATGACGGACGGCGTGCACGGCTCCCCTTCGGGGTGAAAGTAGGCACGCCACATAACCCGGCTTATACTCCGACCGAACCTTTTTTTATTAAACACCCCAAAAGACTGTGGAAGACTGGCTCACATTCCCTACCGTAGACGACAGCGGACGCACCGTGATAGTAACAGGGCGCACCGATGTCGAAAAATTCCGCTCGCGGAGCAAGTACAGCATCCGTGTGGAGGTGACATTGCCCTACACACCTGCCGGTGAACTCGGTTTTCCGGGCGAGGCCGATGCCGCGATGATGGAGGAAATCACGGCTTCTTTCGAGGCGCTGCTCAAGGGTAAGAACACGGCGCTGCTCACAGGCATATATACCGGTGCCGGGGAGCGAAACTGGGTGTTCTACACATTCTCTACCGAGGTGTTCAATTCATTTCTCAACCGAGCTCTCGCCTCCTTCCCTCTCCTGCCCCTGCGCATCTATGCCGAGAATGACCCCGAATGGGCCGAGTACGACGAGATGAGGGCCGCGACCCGCATGGAATAGAGTGAACCAAGCATAGGCGGGCGGTGTTAGTATTTCAACCGACACATCCGCATTATGCTACCTTTTTCGCACACAGTAAAGCACTACACCTGTCGGGCTGCCGTTCTGGCAGCCCGTCCTATTCGCTATCTGCGCGGCCGATTGCCTCACGGGGTATTCGTGCTTCTGCTGGCAGTGTCGGTGGGAGCTCTTGCAGGCACAGGTGCTTTCATCCTCAAGCAGCTTATAGCCTTTGTGAGCCGCAAGCTCACTGAGGGTATCGGCGGGCCGTCGCTGCTCTTCGTGGTGCTCCCGGTGGCGGGCATATTGCTTGCCGGGCTCTACCAGCGATATGTGCTGCACCACAATATCGAGCATGGCACCGAGCGCATCAAGAAGCAACTCGACAGCCACAACTATGATGTGCCCTCCGACCTTGTGTACACCCCCGTCATTGCGTGTACGTTCACGCTTGGCTTCGGCGGCTCGGCAGGCTCCGAAGGCCCCATAGCCACTGCCGGAGCAGCAATAGGCAGCAATCTTGCCAAGGCCGCGGGGCTGTCGCCGTCGCTCAAGCGCATGATGGTGGCTATCGGTGCGGGTGCGGGCATCGCCGGCATCTTCAAGTCGGCGGTCGGCGGGGCGATGTTCACTCTCGAGGTCCTTGGCCTCGGCATGGCCAACCTTGCACTGCTTGCTCTCTTCTGCGCCTGCATCGTGGCGGCGCTGACGGCATATCTGTGGTCGGGATGTACGCCCGACGTGGCTTTTATCCCTGCTGAGAGTTTTGAGCCGTCGATACTTCCGGCTGTGCTTGTGCTGGGAGTGTTCTGCGGCCTCTATGGAGTGTACTACTCCTACACGGCCGTGCGCACGCGCGGCTTGCTCGAGTCCATATCGCGACCGATGGTGCGGAATATAGCCTCGGGGCTTGCTCTCGGACTCATGATATTTCTCTTTCCCGTGCTTTGGGGCGAGGGCTATGGAGTGCTGGCAACGGTAATCAACGAAGGCGAGCCACACCTTATGTCCGACAGTATATTTGCCTTTGCCGACATGCCCTCGTGGGTGCCGCTCGCTGTGGTGGGCGGAGTGCTCCTGTGCAAGGGCAGCGCCGCCACACTCACTAACAGCGGCGGCGGTGTGGCCGGCGACTTTGCACCCACGCTCTTTGCCGGATGCATGGCCGGCTACCTCTTTTCTATGGCTGCCAACGCGATATTCGGCCTCGGGCTGTGCCCGCAGACCTTCGCCCTGCTCGGCATGGCCGGTGCCATGTCGGCAATAATCAGGGCTCCCCTTATGGCGATATTCATCACTGCGGAAATGACGTGGAACTACGAGTATTTTCTCCCGCTCACCCTCGTCGCCGCAGCAGCATATTTCACTGCAAGAATAATACGACCGAACCATGGATAAGAAGGCAACATTCTGGACCACCGACCGCATAATGGGTCTGATAATAGGCACCACCATCACCGTAGGGCTTGTGCTTCTGATGCGCTATCTGAGCAATGTGTTGCTGCCCTTCTTTGTGGCTTGCTTCGTGGCGTATCTGCTTCAGCCGGTGGTCGATTTCAACCGCAGGCTCACACGCACCAAGGGGCGCACCTTGGCTTCGATACTCACGCTTGTGGATCTCACGGTGGTGCTCGGCCTGGTGATATACTTGTTTCTGCCATCGGTGGTGCGTGAGCTCGACATGCTCGGCGCTATTCTCCGAAGCGTGTCGGACGGCAACCATGAGATGCCGCATCTCTATGCCTCAGTGATAGGCTTCGTGGAGAAATACTTCGACCCCGACAACCTTGCCGCGCTTCTCAACGGCTCGCGGATAGAGACCATCATCAGCCGCGGCTCCTCTATCCTTGAAGAGTCGGTGGACATACTCAAAAGCGCGCTCTCGTGGCTGCTCACACTGGTGTACATACTGTTTATCCTCATCGACTACCCGCGCATCTGCCACGGCTTCAAGCTGATAGTGCCGCAGAAATACAGAGGCAAGTCGATGGACGTGGTTCACGACGTGGAGCAGAACATGAACAGCTACTTCCGTGGCCAAGGCCTTGTGGCTCTTTGCGCGGCAGTATTCTACTGCGCAGGCTTCAGCATAGTGGGCTTGCCGCTTGCCATACCGATGGGAGTGATTGTGGGTGTGCTCTATATGATACCCTACTTCCAGTATGTGACCCTGATACCCGTGGCCGTGATATGCTTTATATATTCGCTGGGCGGGACGGCGGAATTTGTGCCTCTGCTGGGCAAGTCGGTGCTGGTCTATGTGGTGAGCCAAAGCATCTGCGACTACATAATCACGCCCCATGTGATGGGGCGCGAGATGGGGCTGAATCCGGCTGTGATTTTGCTGTCGCTCTCGGTGTGGGGCACGCTGCTTGGCATCATAGGCATGATTATAGCGTTGCCGGTGAGCTCGCTGATTATGACTTACTATGAGCGCTACATCAGCAACCGCGGTTAGCGCTGCCTGCCGGCACCAGTGCCGCGAGATTGTCGACTTGCGGATTGATGGCCACAATCTTGCCGTCGGGGGCAACGAGAGTCGAGCCGTAGCCCTGCTCGAGGCCGTAGTTGCGGGCCACCATCTCGGCGGTGTCGCCCGATACGTGAAATTGGTTGTCGGCCTCAAGGCTGTCGAGGCGCACTATCTCTCGGAAAAGTCCCTGTGAATCATCGAAGTTCACCCCTATCACTTTAAGAGGTGCGTCGGGGTGTGAGCGCGACCAGGCGGTGTAGAGGTTTGCATCGCGGCGCGATACAGCATCGAGAGTCGACCAGAAGCACAGAAGCACGTAGTCGCCGTGGAGGCGGTCGCGCGCAACGGTGCTGTCGGCCTCGCGCAGCTCGAGTGCCGGAGCCGACATGCCCGGCGTGGTGTGCCGGGTGCCGGCGGCATATTCGCCTGCAAAGAGCAGTATGCCTGCCGCAAGGGCTATCAATAGAAATGTCTTCTTCATGTCAGATTTTATCCTTTTATAACTTATCCTGTCACTAAGAATAACACCCGACAGAGGTCTAAGGTTGCACCCGGTCAAGCATCGGGGCGCTCGTCGTCGGCATCTGCGGCGGGTGGCAGCGGCTTCCGGGCCTTGGCTCCGAGTGTCTGGAGTTTGCGTGCGCGGTTGATAAGGTTGCCGGGTCCTTCGGCGAGTTTTGAGTAAGCGGAGGAGTAGGCCTGGCGTGCCGAGGAAAGAGCTCGGTCCACAGCCTGCATGTCGGCAGTGAAGCCCTGCAGCTTGTCGAGCATTCGGCCTGCCTCTTCGGCGATTGCAAGGGCGTTGCGGTTCTGTTTTTCCTGTCGCCACATCTGCTCGATGAGCTTTACCACCGCCATGAGATGAGTGGGGGCTATAATCAGTACGCGTGCTGCCAGCGCGCTCTCCCACAGATTGTGGTCGAGGTCCATCGCAGCAAGGAATGCTCCCTCGTGAGGGATGAACATGAGCACGTAGTCGAAAGTATCGCCGGCGGCCTCGTCCTGGTACTTTTTGTCGCGCAGCTCGGCGATGTGCTTCTTCACCGAGGCGATGTGCGCCTTTGCCGAGCGCTCGCGGGCTGCGTCGTCGGGAGCGTTGAGCATGTCGAAGTAGGCTTGTATCGACACCTTGGAGTCGATGATGATGTTGCGCCCGGGAGTATAGGTGAGAATAACGTCGGGGCGGAGGCGCCTGCCGCTGTCGGCAGCGGCAAGGTTTGCCTGCAGATGATACTCATAGCCCTCGCGCAAGCCTGCCGTGCTGAGGATATTTGCAAGGATAGTCTCGCCCCAGTCGCCCTGGAAGCGGGAGTTGCCTTTCAGGGCATCGGTGAGCCGGCGGGTCTCGCTGCCGATGGCCCGGTTGAGGTCGATGAGCTCGCGCACGCGCTCGCCTAATGAAAAGCGCTCGCGCGCCTCGCGTGAGTAGCTGTCGAGCACCGTCTGGCGGAAGTTGGCCAGGTCTTCCTTCATAGGTGCCAGCACTTCCTCCATGCCGTTGCGGCTCTGGCGGCGGAGCGCTTCGGCGTTGCTTGCCAGCGATTTTGCGGCGAGCTCTGCGAAGCGCTTCTCGGCGATGAGACCTTCGCGCTCGGTGCGTGCCTTCTCCTCGGCAAGAGCCTTGTCGCTCGCTTGCAGGCGCTCGTCGAGGCGTGCTGCACGTGAGTGCAGGGCTACGATATAGATTGCGGCGGCAAGTAAAGCCACCGACAGAATTATGATGATTGTAAGCATTTTGTCGACAGAATAAGTGGTTTCAACTATGCAAAAGTAGCGATTATATATTAGTCGCGAAAATTTATTTTTACGCTTACATTTTAGATTTTATTTGCGGAGTCGGAATAAAATGCCTAACTTTGTAGGACGAATGAGCAATTTTTACCAACATATATCGCAGCTTGTGTGGCGCCATGGAGTCGCGTCAGTGCCCGGTGTGGGAGTTTTCACCGCCGAGCGCCGAAGCGCACGCTTTGATGGCGGCATCCTCCATGCGCCTTATATGGCAATCTCATTCGAAGCCTGCGCCGACACTGATGGCCAAGCGCTTATTTCGTCGATTTGCCGTAAAGACGGTGTCGATGCAGCGCAGGCCCGGGCTTTCATGCTCGACGGTGTGAGGGAGATGAAGGCTGCCCTTGCCAAAGGTGCGACTGTCGCCATACCGCAGGTAGGCACCCTGACAGCCGATGCCGATAGCGACGCGCTCTGCTTCGAGCCTCTTGCAAGCCCGTGTGCTGCGAGCATTCGTGTAGAGCCGCTTGAGATACGCAAGACCGTGCCGACCGACGGTGAAATCGACCTTGCCGCCGCTGCACTGCAGTCGCGTCGCGAGGCTCTTGCCCGCTCTCTTCGCCGCACGGCATCGAGTGCGGCCGCCATTGCGGTGTTTGCTCTGCTCGTCTTTATCGTGTCGCAGTTGCCTTCGCGAGTGTCGTCGGACCGCCAGACGGCTTCCGTGGCTACCTTACCCCTGTCGCTCCCTGCCGACGAACCACTCATCGCGCAGCCCGGAGCCTCCGAGCCCGCCCTTGTGCTTATCCTTAATACGCCTGCCGATGCCAGCGGCCCCGCCAAAAAGCGCCGTGAGCGCACCGAGCAGCCAAGCAATACCCCCGGGCGATATTGCCTGGTAGTGGCATCCTTGGCTTCGCAGACCGAGGCTGAGACTTTCATCAAGGCTCACAGCACCACAGAGTTGCCCTTGAGCCTGCTCGCGCAGGACGGCCGATGGCGCGTGTATGCACTTTCGGCACCCTCACAGGAAGAGCTTGGAGCCGTGGCACGCAATATAGGCGTCTACGAGCTCTATCCATCGGCCTGGATATGCCGCAGGTGATACCTGATAACGCTTCAAAACACATCCCACATGGAGAATTTTCATGAAATGCTTCTGCAGCGCCACAGCATACGGCGCTACACCGATCGTCCTATCGATCCCGACGACGTAAAGACCATCATCGAGGCGGCATTGCTTGCCCCGACATCGAAGAATGCCCGCTGCTGGCGCTTTGTGGTGGTGGAAGACCGCGACACTCTGCTGCGCCTCTCCGAGTGCAAGCCTGTCTATGCCACATCAATCAAGGATGCCCGCCTGGCAGTGGTTGTCACCGCCGATCCTGCAATGAGCGAGGCATATATCGAAGATGCTGCCATTGCCGGAGCATTCATGCACCTGCAGGCGCAGGCACTCGGGATAGGCTCGTGCTGGGTGCAGGTGCGTGGCCGTGAAAGCGCCGATGGTGAGCCGTCGGAAGATATAGTACGCGAAATCCTCGACATTCCACACGACCTCATAGTGGAGTGCGTGATTACTTTCGGCTATGCGGCAGAGACGCGCAAGCCCGTCGATCCCGCGAAACTTCAGTGGGAAAAGGTGCATATAGGCACTTGGCGTCGCGATGCTGACCCCGAATGACATAGCCATAGCCGGTTGCGGCAACGTTGCCTCCCACCTTGCCCGTGCTCTGCAGGGGAGGGTAGGGTATATAGCCAACCGCACGCCGGCAAATGCCGAAGCGCTCGCCGCCTCAATAGGTGCGGAGGCTCTGCGCTACGATGAACTCAGGGAGCGCAAGCCCGCCATGATCATCGTGAGCCTTGCCGACCACGCCGTAGCTGATGTGGTGCGCGCCATAGGGCGGCTCGACTACGACCCGCTGGTGGTGCATACATCAGGTACATTGCCCAAGGAGGTGCTCGAGCCGATAAGTCGGCGTGTGGGCATCCTCTATCCGCTGCAGACCTTCACCAAGGATTGCCATGTGGATATGGCCCGTGTACCTTTCTTCAATGAAGCTGCGAGTGTGGAGGACCTCGGCATAATCGACTCTGTCGCCTCGTCGATATCGACCTCGGTGCACCATGCCGATGCCGCCAAGCGCAAGAGCCTGCATATTGCGGGAGTATTTACATCGAATTTCACCAATATTCTTCTCGAAGGTGTGGAGCGTGTGCTCGCCCCCGAAGGCTACGACCTTGATGTGGTGCGCCCTCTGCTTGAGGCTACGGTAGAAAAGGCATTTGCCATCGGTCCGCATGCAGCACAGACAGGCCCTGCACGCCGCGGCGACCTTGCCGTGATTAAAGCGCACGAGCAAGCACTGCCCGACGATTTACGCGCTGTGTACCACATCCTTTCGGAAGCAATCTTAAAGTCTCACTCAAAATGAGTCGCATAAACTTCGATTTATCAAAAATCAAAGCCGTGGCCTTTGATGTCGACGGCGTGCTCTCGCCCACCACGGTGCCTATGTCGGCCGAAGGAGTGCCTATGAGAATGGCAAACCTCAAAGACGGCTACGCCATGCAGCTGGCCGTGAAATCGGGCCTGCGCCTTGCCATAATCTCGGGTGCCAACGTGCCTGCCATCACAGGGCGCTTCAGCGCAATCGGACTTACCGATATATACCTCGGCTCTTCCGACAAACTGCCTGTATTCAACGCCTGGCTTGAAAAAGAGGGCCTGAGAGCCGATGAGGTGGCATACGTGGGCGACGATATTCCCGACCTGCCCGTGCTCCGTGTGTGCGGCTTGCCGGTGGCTCCGCGCGATGCCGCCGCCGAAGTAAAGGCTGTGGCAAAGTTTGTGAGTGGTGCCGACGGCGGCTACGGCGTGGCCCGAGAATTGCTTGAGGAAATTCTTAAAGTACAAGGCCACTGGCTCGACAGTGCAAAAGCATACGGATGGTGATGAGAATAGCCGCTGAACCCAAGGTGCTCCCGCCGCTGCCATCAGAGGCATACCGCGACGTGCGTGTGGTGCTCGCATCCAATTCGCCGCGCCGGCGTGAACTGCTTGGCCTTATAGTGCCCGCTTTTGAGATAGCTCAGAGCAAGGACGTGGAGGAGACATATCCTGCGATCCTTGACCAGCACAAGGTGCCTGAATATCTTTCACGGCTCAAGGCCGAGGCCTACCGGCACGACATCGGCGAAGAGGTGCTGCTGATCACGGCCGATACAGTGGTTATTCTCGACGGCACGATACTCGGCAAACCGCAAAGTGCCGCAGAGGCCAAAGAGATGCTGCGCCGCCTCTCGGGGCGCACGCACACGGTGGTCACGGGTGTGTGCCTTAGCACAATCAATCGGAGCGAGAGTTTCTCGGCATCCACAAAAGTGTCGTTCGCCCCACTTGCGGAGAGCGAGATTGAAGCCTATGTGGAGCGCTTCATGCCACTCGACAAAGCCGGAGCCTACGGCATACAGGAGTGGGTCGGTGCGGCAGCCATCGAGGGGATAGAGGGCAGTTTCTACAACGTGATGGGCCTGCCGCTGCATGCGCTCTACCTGCACTTGCGCGACTTCTTCACACAGGAATAACCAGCATAGGAATATCCGTCTGGAACAAAATCTTGTGGGCGAGCCCCGGGTTGAACAGACGGCTGAAAGCATTGCGTCGGCGATTGGGAATTACAATCAGGTCGAAGTGATGCTTTTCCTGTAGTTTGGCAAATTCGCTGTCGCCATCGCTCTGCCGCACAGGCACGCTCATGAAGTGGTAGTGGCGGAAGTTATCGCGGCAATAGTCGCTGAGCCGCCGGAGAGCCTTGTCGGCCGATGAATCGCTGAACCGCCTTTTCTTCGGTATGTGGACAATCGTCACCGAAGCCTCTTCGCCACCATACAGGCGATAGAGAGTGTCGATGGCGAGGATGTCGTTCTGGTCGAGGTTGCTGAAGAAGAGTATGCGCTGTGGCTTCTCTAGAGTCTGCGCATCGCATGGCTCAGGCACGGTGAGCACGGTGAAGCGCCCCTCGTCGAGCACCTCGGCAGTCACGCTGCCTATCATCTCGCTTTCCTTCTTCTCCGCCCCGCGCGTGCCCATCACAATCAGGCGTGGAGGTGTCATCTTTGCATACTCAATGATGGCATCCTCGGGCACGCCTTCCATCACTGTATGGCCGAACTTTACCATAGGCACCTCGCCGCGCTTCATGGCTGCCCGCAGCCTCTCGGCGAAGTGCTCCATGAGCTTGCGGGCGTTGGCCACCATCTGCTCGCGAGCGCCGGTCTCGCCTATCTCGTAGGAGAGAGTGTCGGTGAACTGCACGTTGCCGGCGATATAGGGGTCGATATAGCTGTAGAGGAGTGTGATCGACGCTTTGCGCTTGAAGGCGATAGAGCAGGCCAGAGCTGCCGATTTGAAGGAGTTCTCGCTCAAGTCCACCGGCACCAGTATGGTGTGCGAACTTGCCGCTCCTGGCGATGTAGGGCCGAATAGCTCGCGATTCTCTATGATACGCAGGGCCAGCGGCAAATCTTCTTCCTTGATTCGCACGCGCACTCCCGAGGAGAAGCCCGGTACTTCCAGGTTGACATTGTTGAGCTCCACTTCCACGCCTTCGCCCTCGAGGAGGGTACGGAGTGCCAGAGCTTTTTCGTATGTGTGTATGGCAACGGTGATAAATCTGGACATGGCAAAGTTATTTGGATGAAAAAAAGGACGCTTTGGCCATGGCCTCAGCGTCCTGTTATGAGATTGGATGACCGAAGATTGTAGCTTTATTCGGCTTCCTGGCTCTGGAGTATTTCTACGGCCATGTCGTAGATAGTGCTGTCGTCGAGCACGACGATACCCCCGTCAGGACCCGGTTCGATGTGAACACCACAATTCTTGCCGAAGTCGTAGTTACTGCCGCCGAAGTAGTTGCGAACGGTCTGAACCGTGGTGTTAAGTCTGTCTGCAATCTGATGCATCGATCCGTCGGGAAGGCGGTCTTTGAGTCGACGGAGCTCGTTGAAGGTGATTGTCTTGGTCATACGGGCAATATTTTTAGGGTGAGTGATACGTGTTTGTTTGTGGTTACTAAATTAGTGTCAATTTTTTAAGTAAACAAACAAAACGGCAAAAAATTTATATGTTTTACAACATGTTTTTATTTAAATCGCTGTCTCTAAGCTCTATCAGCTTTTGTTGCGATATCAAATTCGCTCCACATCGCTTGCACGGAGCCATGCTTTGGTGCCGTTGTTGATTTTTACGTTGTACCACTTGGGCGAGACGGGGTCGTCGGGTGTCGCCACCGAATCGACAATCTCCACCTTGGTGCCTTCGTGGATGGTGACCACTTTGTCGGAGGCTGTGTGCGAGGCGCGAGGCGTGGAGCTGAGCTGTGTCGAGGGCACGATTACCACGGCATCGTCGTGAGAGCGGGCTGTGGCCGCGGCATCGTAGGCCACTCCGAGGAAGTAGGCGAAGATGCAGAGGAGTACGATGCCTCCGAAAAATCCGGCCTTGCGCATGGCCACACTCCGTGAGAAGATGTAGAGCCCGGCAGCTCCCATGAGGAGCACGAATGTGGCGAAAGCAATCCACGCCCAGGTGTCGGCACCGCAGGATGCCACCACACTGCGGTGCATGCTTGCGAAGAAGGCGGTGTCGTCCTCGGGTTTGTCGAGGATGCGCGAGCGCACGAAGTCGAGGTTCTGGCGTGCATCCTCGTCGGTGGGGTCGAGGCGAAGGGCGCGCTCATAGCACAGAACGGCTTTGCCGAGGTTATCGTTGCGGAAATAGGCGTTGCCGAGGTTGTACCATGCCGTTGCGCTATGGCCGTCGGCAGCGATGCTCCGGCTGTAGAGCTCTATGGCCAGGCGGTAGTTTTCCTTGTTGTAGGCCGAGTCGGCTTGCTGACCCGTGCTCAGCGCAAGGGCGCTAAGGTAGGAAGCGAGCAGCAGTGCGAGGGCTAATATCTTTTTCATGTCAATGTTTCTTTACGTCTTCGATATTCTTGATTGCAGCTGTAGCCTGGTCGTAGAGCCCTGCGATTTCGGCATCGGAGTGCGCCGGAGTGAAGCGTGCCATCTCGCACTGGTCGAGTACGTCGAGCACGCGGTCGGTGGCATCGTCGGGCAGGCCGTAGGCGCGGAGCTTTTCGGCCACATTGTCGCGAGTGAGCTGCGAAGCCGAGATTGAGAGCTTATCGCTGATATATCCCCACAGTGCCTTGGCCACTGAGGCGTAGAAGCGGTCGCTGTCGTGAGCATCCATAGCGGCGCGGGCCTCGCGCAGGCGCTTGGTGGCAACGCGGCCGGCTTTGGCGAGCTTGCGCCCGCTCACATCGGCCTTCATGCGGATGTGCCTGCGGTAAACCACCACAAGGAGCACAAGGATAAGCGCCACCAGAGCGTAGGCGAGCCAGTAGTAGGTTTTGCCGAAAGTGTAGTCTATCTCGTGATACTGACGCTCGCTGTCGATGGGCTTTATGTGAAGGATGTCGTTGATCACATTGTCGATGGTCGACTGCTGAGGAGCGGCTGCGGAGCTGTTGCCGCGAAGAACTTTAATCGGGGTGTCGGGGACTTCGACGGTCTCGTAGCGCTCGGTCTCGGGATCGAAGTAGACGAAGGGCAAGCCTTCTATGGTGAAGTTGCCGACTTCCTGTGGCACGATGGTGTAGAGCGTGGCGAATGTGCCGCTCATGTTTGAGCCGCCGGTGACGTTGGCGTTGATTTCGGTCTTGGGGGTGTAAGCGTCGATGCCTGCGGGGAACTGCACGCCCGGCTCGGAGAGGTACTTGATATTGCCGCGGCCTTTCACGATGTAGGAGTAGACAGAAGCCTCGTTGGTGCGCATGAGCTCGGGCTCGAGGGTGGTGCTCACGTTGAAGCGGCCGACAGCACCGTTGAAGCCGGCGGGTGCCGGTTTGGGGAGCTCTTTCACGGTGAGCGTGGCGGCATTGGAGGATGTTGTGACCTCACGCTCCACGGGGCGCTGAGTGCGGAAGAAGCCCATGTTGACGCTCTCGTACTGTACGATTGTCACGTCGTACTTGCCTGAGTTCACGCTCAGTTTGCCTGCTTTCTGCGGGTAGAGCAGAAGGCGCTTAAGCACGGCTGTGTGGTAGTTCTGGCCGTTGTAGTGCTCGATGGAGGTCTCGAGAGTCACGGGCAACTCCTCGCACAGGAAGCCTTCGAAAGCCGGCTGTGTGGTGGGGAGGAACGAGGATATGTCGTATTTGGTATATACTTTGATAGTGGCCACCACGGGCTCTTGCTCATATACACTGCTCTTGGAGAAAGATACCCGCACCAGAAGGTCGTCGGCAGAAATCCGACCGGTGCCTTGACCCGAAGGTGTGGCTGCCTGCTGCCCGCCGGGCGAGGGGGCGCCGCCTTGCGAGGCCTGCGGTTGGTCGGAAGGCAGAATCTGGAAAGATACGGCGCGGCTGCGGAGAGTCTTACCTTCGCAGCTCACCGAAATCTCGGGAACATCCACAGTGCCGGGGGTGTCGGCGCGGTAGGTGAACGAGAAGTCGACAGAGCTCGAGGTGGACATGCGGCCGTTGATAATCTGAGTGCTCTGCATGGTCGACATTGCCGGGCCGTAGAGCAGAGTACAGCCCTTGAGCTGCGGTGCGGCCGGGGGATTCGCATCGCCGTCGCTCAGCCTGAAGGTGAGCGAGAAGTTGCGCCCCTGCACTACATTGCGCGGAGGAATGAGAGAAAACGATGGCTGCTGAGCGGCCGCTCCGAGTGTTGCGGCCACCAGCAGTAGAAGAAGTATGATGCGTTTGATTCTCATAATTAGTCGAAAGGTAGCGGGGCGCGGAGCCCGCGGTTGTGAAGTTTTTTACCAGGGTTTGTCGGTCTGCGGGCGTCCGGCGGGAGGCTCTTGCTCCTTGACCTTCTTTCGGGTCTGGTTCTCTTTGTTCTGCATTGACTGCAGGATTTGCTGGGCCGATTGCGTCATGGGTTGCTGCTGTTGCTGTTGTTGTTGCTGCTCTTGCTGCTGTTGCTCCTGGTCCTGTTGCTGCTGTTGCTGCTGTTCTTGTTGCTGTTGCTGCTGGTCCTGCTGCTGTTGATCTTGATTTTGCTCCTGATTTTCCTGCTCCTGCTTTTTGAGCTGAGCCAGACGGAGGTTCTCGCGGGTGGCAAGGTTGTCGGGCTCAAGCCTGAGCGCACTTTTGTAGAGCTCAATGCTGCGGTCGTACTGTTCGTCGTTGAACGCCATGTTGCCGAGGTTGTAGAGTGCTTTTTCGGCAATCTCTTTGTCGTAGGTCTTGGCATCGGCCACAATCTCCTCGAAGAGGCGTCCGGCGGCTGTGCGCGGGTCGTTCTGTGTGCCTTTGTTGTCGTCGGACTGCAGCTGGAGCAGGGCTACGGCTTTGTTGTAGCGCGCACGGATTGAGCCACCGTTCACGGCGATGGCTTTTTCGTACTGCTCGAGTGCTTCGTGGTATTTCTCGTCGCCGAAGAGGGCGTTGCCACGGCGGATAGCGTTGCGCTCGTCCTTATATGATTGCGAGGGAGTGTTGTACTTCGATTGCACTGCCGGAGCTTCGGGAGCCTCGGGCGCGGGAGCCTCGGTGGCTTCCTCCTGAGGTGCGCCTTGCTGTGGCATGGAGAGCTGAGCCCGGGCAGCGACTGCCAGGCTAAGTATGATTGCTGTTGAGATTGCTGTCCGTTTCATTTTTTATTCTCCTTTCCGGCACTTGCTTCTTTTGTGAAGAAGTTGATGCCTTTGAGCCAGCTTATCTTGCGGTCGACTACAAAGATGTCGATCAGCAGGAAGAGGAAGGCCAGGAATGCGAATGTGGGGAACTGCTCGGCACCGGCGGTGTAGCTTATTGAGCGGAACTCCGACTTCTGAAGCGTGTCGAGCTGCTCGGAGAGGTCGCCAAGTGCCGACGGCGATGCGCCGTTGACGTATATACCGTCGCCTGCCTGTGCTATCTGTGCGGCGAGCTCTTCGTTGAGCTTTGTGATCACGGGAGTGCCGTCGGTGTTCGCAAACCCGGGCAGGAGTGTGCCCTGCGGTGTGCCGAGGCCTATCACGTCGATCTGGATGCCGTTCTCTGCGGCAAGACGTGCCGTCTCGATGGCTGCTCCTTCGTGATCCTCAGCATCGGTGATGAGGATTATGGCCTTGTGCATGTCCTCGGCGGGTGAGAAGCCGTTCATTGCCATCTTGATGGCTCCCGAGATGTCGGTGCCCTGATAGTTGATAAGCGAGGGGTTGAGCTCGTTGAGGTACATCTTGGCGGTGTAGAAGTCGGATGTGAGCGGCATCTGCATCTTGGCCTGCCCGGCGAAAATCACGAGGCCGACTTTGTCGTTGTCGAGGCGGTCGACGAGTTTCTCAAGCAATAGGCGTGCACGGTCGAGGCGACTGATGCCGTCGGGGCGATCGGTCGATGATGCGAGCATTGAGTTGGAGACGTCGAAAGCTATCATCACTTCAATACCGGCCGAGGTCTCCTGCTGCTCTTTGGCTCCTGCCCGCGGCCTTGCAAGCATCACCACCATGGCAATGAGCGCCAGAATAGCGAGGGTGACCTTTATGGCCGGAGTGTAGCGTGAGGCGTCGGGCATGAGATGAGCCACTACTTCGGGGCGGCCGAAGCGGCGCAGCTTTGCGCGTCGGGCCGCACGTGCCGCCACATAGAGCAGGGCGACAATCGGTGCCAGTACGAGCAGATAGAGATATGAGGGATATGCGAAGTCGAACATAAGTAAACGATTAGGGAATGGAACGCAGCACGGTGTAGCGCAGCAGCAGCTCGAGGGCGAGACATGCGAAGGCTATCCATGCCCAAAGCATGTAGTTGTCTTCGGTGTGGGAGAAGTGGCGGACGTCCATCTGCGTCTTTTCGAGAGCATCGATTTCGGCGAATACCTCTTCGAGCACACGGTTGCCTGTGGCGCGGAAGTATTTGCCGCCGGTGCTGTCGGCTATGGTGCGTAGTGTGGCTTCGTCGATTACCACAGGCTGCGGTTGGAACTCTATGCGGCCCGACAGCGTGCGGGTGGGGTAGGGGGCGGAGCCGTTGGTGCCTATGCCTATGGTGTAGATTTTCACACCGAGCTCTTTGGCTACTTCTGAGGCTGTGACGGGCGCAACCACGCCGGTGTTGTTGGAGCCGTCGGTGAGGAGTATTATGCTCTTGCTCTTGGCTTTGCCTTCCTTGAGGCGGTTGAGGGCGGTGGCGATACCGTCGCCTATGGCGGTGCCGTCTTCGAGGACGTTCATGCTGAGGTTCTGAAGATACTGCAGGAGCTGTGCGCGGTCCACAGTCATAGGCACGCCGGTGAGGCTTTCGCCGGCGAATACGACGATGCCGATGTTGTCGCTCTCTCGGCCGGCGATAAAGCGTGCGGCCACTTGCTTGGCGGCTTCAAAGCGGTCGGGGTCGAAGTCGCGGGCAAGCATCGATGACGAAACGTCGAGGGCGAGCACGATGTCGGTACCTTCGGTGGAGCTTGTGCGCCAGCTGTCGCGGATCTGCGGGCGCGCCATCACCACTATCAGACATGCGAGAGCGGCCATTCGCAGAGCGAAGAGGAAGTGACGCAGATACTGTTTCCACGAGCGTGGCAGAGCGGCGAAGGCTTGCGTCGACGACAGCGCCATGGTGGCGTGACTGTTGCGCTGCTTGAGCACATACCACACAATCAGCGGCACCAGTATGAGGAGCGTCCAGAGGAAATGCGGATGAGCGAAATGCGTCATAAGAATTATTTAGAGGTCTTATTCTGGTTGATGGGGTTCTTGGCGCCTGCGGTGTCGGTGCTTTCAGGCTCTGGTTCGGGCGCGGGCTTTGTCTGCTCCACGAAGTCCTGGGCGCGGGTGAACGCCTTGATGTTGTCGTCGGGCAGCGGGCGTACTTTTGCGAACTTCACAAAGTCGGCAATCGACAGCACCGAGCGCATCACTTCGGCAGTCATCTTCGTGTCGGGGTTGCTTCGGAGGGCTTTCACAATCTGCGTGGAGGTCATCTCCATGGCGTTTATGCCGAAGCGGCCCTGCAGGTACTGCCTTAGAATGTCGACCAACTCGGTGTAGTACTCTTTCTCGTGGCCGCTCTCGGGCAGGTTGCGCGAGCGGAGATTTGCCAGGCGCGAGATTGCGAGCTCGTATGGCGGCACGGGCGGGGTGCGGCGCAGCTCGGCGGTGGCCTGATGCTTGCGGAAGGCAAAATAGCACCATACGGCAACACCGGCGGCAGCTATGCCGAGGAGCACCCACAGCAGCCAGGTGGGGATGAAGTCGTACCAGCGGCTTTGCGGCGATGCCACCGAGGCCATGGGGTTGATGGTCTCCAAAGAGTCGACGTCGACAGGCAGCACTTTAAGCGTGACGACGTTGGAAAACGCCGTGTCGGCACCCGGAGTGGCCACAACGGCAAAGGGCGGCAGCGTAAGAGTGCCGGGGTCGAAAGCCTGGATGGTGAAGTCGAAGTCGAGCTTGCGGTGTCCGTCGGAGAATACCGAGCTGCTGTCGGAAGCGACCACGTCGACACCTTTATACTCGATGTACTCGGCACCGGGCGTGAGCACGGGGAAATCGACCAGTTGCGCCGATGATGCGTATGCTTCGGGGATGTCGACGGTGACGTGCAGCCGGTTGAGGTCGCCCATCACCACCACAGCGCTGTCGAGAGCTGCCGTGACCTTGACCTGCGGGGCGGCAGTCGCTGTGAGGCAGGCCGCCGCGGCCATGGCACTTAATATAATATGTGTGGCTGAAAATTTCATACTGAAGCACGGTTTTTGAATAGACCCATGAGAGCGCGCACGTAGTCTTCATCGGTAGCCACCGACACGAAGTCGACGCGGGTGCTGCGAAGGGTGCTTGCCATCTGCTGCTGGCGGTCGTACCACCATTTGTTGTAAGCCTTGCGGGTGCGCGAAGAAGAGGTGTCGACCCACCGAGTGAGCCCTGTCTCGAGGTCGGCGACACGCATCAGCCCCACATCAGGCATCTCACCGTCGCGCTTGTCGTAGACTTGTATTGCCATCACGTCGTGGCGCGAAACGGCCACAGTGAGTGGGGTGCGGTAGTCGGAGCTGTCGATGAAGTCGGAAATGAGGAACATCGAGCAGCGGCGCTTGAGGGCATCGCTGAAGTATCGGACGGCCTCGGCGATGTTTGTGCCGGGGCTCTCGGGGGTGAAGTCGAGGAGCTCGCGGATGAGGAAGAGGATGTGCTTGCGGCCTTTCTTGGGGGTGATGAACTTCTCAACGTGGTCGGAGAAGAAAATAGCGCCGATTTTATCGTTGTTTTGAATAGCCGAGAATGCGATTGTGGCAGCGATTTCGGCTATCATCTCACGTTTTTCGGGACCTTCGGCACCGAAGTTGCGGCTTGCCGACACATCGACAAGAAGCATCACCGTGAGCTCGCGCTCTTCTTCATAGACTTTTACGTAGGGCCTGTTGTGGCGGGCCGTAACATTCCAGTCGATGTCGCGAGTATCGTCGCCGTACTGGTACTCGCGCACCTCCGCAAACATCATGCCGCGGCCTTTGAAGGCCGAGTGGTATTCGCCGGCGAAGATGTTCTGCGAGAGGCCGCGGGTCTTTATTTCTATCTTGCGAACCTTCTTTAAGAGTTCATTTGAATCCATGGAAAGGCAGTCTTATGTACTGGAGTTGAATTAGGGCACCTGCACCTTGTCGAGGATGTCGGTGATGATCATGTCGGTGGTGAAGTTGTTTGCCTCGGCTTCGTAGGTGAGACCGATACGGTGGCGGAGCACATCGTGGCAAACCGAAATCACATCCTCGGGGATTACATATCCGCGCTGATGGAGGAAAGCATAGGCGCGTGCTGCGCGTGCCAGCGAAATCGAGGCACGGGGCGAAGCTCCGAACGAGATGTATCCGGCGAGGTCGTCGAGGCCGTATTCCTTGGGAGTACGTGTGGCGTAGACGATATCGACGATGTAGCGCTCGATTTTTTCATCGACGTAAATCTGCTCTACAACTTTTTGTGCGGCGATTACTTCCTCGGGTTTGAGGATGGGAAGTACGGGGCGCTGCTCGCGGGCAATGTTCATGCGGATGATTTCACGCTCTTCATCCTTGGTGGGGTAGCCGATGACGACTTTCATGAGGAAGCGGTCGACCTGAGCTTCGGGCAGGGGGTAGGTACCTTCCTGCTCCACGGGGTTCTGGGTGGCCATCACAAGGAAGGGCTTGTCGAGGGGGAATGTGTGGTCGCCGATAGTGACCTGGCGCTCCTGCATGGCTTCGAGAAGAGCCGACTGCACCTTTGCCGGGGCGCGGTTGATTTCGTCGGCGAGCACGAAGTTGGCGAAGATAGGGCCTTTCTTCACTTGGAAAGTCTCGCTCTTGACGCTGTAGATCATAGTGCCGATAACGTCGCCCGGGAGAAGGTCGGGGGTGAACTGGATACGGCTGTACTTGGCATCGATGAGCTGCGACAATGTTTTGATAGCAAGGGTTTTGGCGAGGCCGGGGACGCCTTCGAGGAGTACGTGGCCGTTGGCAAGGAGTGCAATGAGAAGGCTCTCAACCAAGTGTTTCTGACCGACAATAGTCTGATCCATGCCATGTGTGACCATGGAGATAAAGTCGCTCTTGGAAGCTACCAGCTCATTGAGTTGGCGAATGTTTACGCTTTCGCTCATAACATTAAAGGGTTATATGTCAATAGTTTAAATATTTCAGGAAGATGGAGTTGCGATGAACTGAATTATTCTTTGCTTTGAGATACAAAGTTACAATTATAACAATAAAAGCGACAAAAAGGAATGTTAATTTTAGCTATTAAGTCTTTAACGGACTTTCGTTTTAAACTTTTTTATATTAATTCCGGCTTTTGCTCAGCCATGAGCTCCTCTTCCACATCTGCGAATTTTTGCGTAACTTTGCAGTGCGAAAAATTAGTGATTAATGAACGTAACATCTTATTCCCAACCAACTGTAAAGGACAAATTCATCTCATTCATCTGGCAGCATCTGCTGCTTCTCGGTTCACTTTTCATCATGACCTTCGGTGTTGCACTGTGTGTGCGGTCGGCGCTGGGTAGCAGCGTGATATCCTCGATACCTCTGGTCATGACCATGGCCGGAGAGGCCGATATGGCACCGGCTCTGAGCATAGGCGAGTACACCAACATCATGAACATCATCCTTGTGTTCGGGCAGATCCTGGTGCTTCGCCGCAACTTCGAGCGCGTGCAGCTCTTCCAGCTTATCATAGGCTTTGTGTTCGGCTTCTTGCTGGATGTGAATATGTATCTTACATCGGCAATAGCACCGACAGAGTTGCTGTGGCAGGCCGTAGCTCAGTTTGCGGGCTGCACCGTGCTTGGCATAGGCATCGCTTTTGAGGTGCGGTGCGGCTCTGTGACGATGCCCGGCGAGGGTATGCCGGCGGCCATCAGCAAGGCTTCGGGCATCCCCTTCCCGAAAGCCAAAATCTGTGTCGACATCAGCCTTGTGGCTATCGCAGTGGTGCTCGGCTATGTGTTCTTCGGCTCGTGGCTGTGGAATGTAGTGGGCTTCGGCACGCTCTTCGCCATGATCTATGTGGGTATGGTGGTGCGTATGCTGCACAGCCGCCTTGCGTGGTTCGACCGCGTGCTTGGCTATCGCCCCGGATTTCGCCGCTATATCTACGGGCTGGCCCGGTATTGTAAGTTATGAGATTTGAGTTATGAGTTATGAAGTGCGCCGTGGCTGCTCTGTTGAGTTGCCACGGCGCACTCTTATTTAGCTTATTTAGCTTTCTTAGCCACGTTTTTTTCAATATGTCAATGTGCTCTTTGCTGCGGTTTGGCTTTGGGCCGCGGGGCAGCTGCCGCTTCCGTGGGAATTATGAGTTGAGAGTTATGAGATATGAGTTCGTTTTCGGCGGGTGGGGGATGGTGGGCCATTTTGCCTTTTCCATTTCTGCTTTTCTCCGGTCTGCCTTTCCTGGGTTTGGAAACCCCACTGTAGGGTGGCGGGGGATTCGGAGATCCCCCGCGGCGGGGAGATCCGCCACGGCGTAAGTGCGGTGAGGGTGCGGTAGTCGGCGAGTGATATTTGGGGCTCGAACTTTGAGGGGAGGTCGGGGATGCGGCGGTTGTCGGGGGTGTGGTAGATGAGGACTGTGCCCGGGTAGTCGTTGATGAGGATGGGGTTGATGACGCGGTTGATGATGCGCGCATAGGCGGGATGGAGTCCGTGGACGAGGCATATCTGGAAGGTGGTGCCGCGTATGCGGTCGACTATCGCATGGCTCGCAGTGCTGATTGGCGGTCGGAAGAGTCGCAGGCCGAGGGCTTTGGCTATGGGGCGGCGCTCGGCGATGATGCAGGTGTCGAGGTCGGGGTTGAGGTGCTGGAGCCAGCTGATGTATGAGAGCAGCACGGCTGTGCTGTCGTGGCCGGGCGGGTCGATGATATGTGCACGGACTACGCCTGTGCGCCTGCGCTGTCGCTCCATGGTGAATATGGCACTCCGCTCGCTCCAACGCAGTGGCGCCCCGTGCCATCGGCGGAACGGGGCGGTGATGTCGGCTCGGCGATATGTGCGGGCGTGTGGCTGCATTTGCCCGCAAAGATAGTGGCTCGGCAGGGGGATTGTGCGAGTTTTTCCCTTTTTAAGGACTTTAGGGGCTTTAAGGTCGGTAGGGACTTTAAGGTCTTTAAGGGCACAAGCCTTGGGAGCTCGAGGAGCGTACACCCAAGGTTTGCTTTAATAATTTAATATACAGACCTCCGGCAGGAGGTCGCAAGACGTCCCGTGTAGGCGACTCCCACCCCCGGCCAATGACATTAACGACAATTACGAATATGTAGTGTAATCGGGTTTCCATGGACAAAAGTTAATAAATTTTTCGCTGAAATCAGCCATGGTTAAGCTGTTGTCAACATATTCGGGGAGAGGATTGTTATAACGGAAAAACTAAATTATGAAAGAAGGAAAAGAAGTGAAGGAAGAACTTCAAAAAATTACCCTCGCAATGGTGGGTGTATCTCAACGTCTGCATGGATATAAATGTCCTATTTGTGGGGCTGCTTCATGGCTGATAGACCCGGTGGTGCGTTTTCAAATGCACTACGACTTCGATGAGAAAAACGAAATAAATACCCAACATTGCGGAGCAGTACCTGTAGTTGCAGCAAATTGCAGAGGGTGTGGATATTCAATTCAGTTCAATGTGCAAATGGCTCTGAACTTCATCCCGGATGGAACAGGCGCGAAAATTTCAGAGCGGGAAGTTCGAGCAAAAAACTATAAGGCTATCTATCCCTCCGAAGCCGAAATCGCACGCTTGAAAAAACAAGCGAGCGACTTGGAGGCAGAAATCAAGCATAGCGATGAAGTAATCGCTCGCTTGGAAAAAGAGGTAGCCGAAAAGGAAGCAAAGAACAAGGCAAAGAATTAGAGCACATCGCACCTTTAGCATCGCGGGTTTTCAAGACCGTAGCCTTGGGGGAGCTCGAAGAGCGGACACTCAAGGTATACAGGGTTCGGAGACCTGCTATAGGGTTGCGGGGGATTCGGAGATCCCCCGCGGCGTAAGGGTGGCGAGGGTGCGATTATTTCCGGATGCGTTGGCGTTTTTGGATGCGTAGACATCAGCGGTCGCCATAGATGGCGACCGTACAAGGTGCTGATTATGCGTGCTTTTCCCTTTCTTGGAGATTTTTTAGTTTTCGCCTATCATTGCGAGGAATTGGTTTTCGTCGATGACGGGTACGCCGAGCTTTTGCACTTTCTCGAGTTTGGCGGGGCCCATGTTGTCGCCGGCGAGGATGAAGTCGGTTTTCTTGGATATTGAGCCGGAGTTTTTTCCGCCGTGGCGCTCGATGAGCGCTTTGTATTCATCGCGGCTGTGGCGGGTAAATACTCCGCTGATTACTATCGATTTTCCTGCCAGGGTGTCGGATAGCGGGGCGGCCTCCTCGCCTTGCTCCATCTGCATCTGCAGGCCTGCTGCGGCCAGGCGCTCCACCATGATGCGGTTCTGCCCGTCGGCAAAGAAATCGGCAATGGTGCGGGCTATGCGCGGGCCTACGTCTTCGATGGCCTCGAGCTCGGGCACCGACATGGCCATAAGCCTCTCGAGCGAGCCTGCGGCTTTTGCAACTTTCTTTGCGGTGGTTTCTCCAACATAAGGAATGGAGAGTGCGAATACGACACGCCCGAAGGGCACGGCCTTTGATGCTTCGATGCCGTCGATTACGCGCCTTGCGCTTTTCTCGGCGAAGCCTTCGATGGTCATCAACTGCTCCACGGTGAGGTCGTAGAGGTCGGCGACATTGCGGACAAATCCGTGCGCGAACAGAGCCGCGGCGGTCTCCTCGCCAATGCCGTCGATATTCATCATGCGCCTGCCCACGAAGTGCTCAATGCGCCCCACAATCTGCGGCACGCAACCTTCCTTGTTGGGGCACACCCATGCAGCCTCGCCTTCGACGCGCACAAGCGGGGTGCCGCAGGCGGGGCACCGGCTCACAAAGACCACGGGAGCCGCATCGGGGCGGCGGGCATCGGTGTCGACACCGGTGATTTTTGGGATAATCTCGCCGCCCTTCTCCACATAGAGCATGTCGCCTTCGTGGATGTCGAGAGCGCGCATGATGTCGTCGTTGTGCAGCGACGCTCTTTTCACGATAGTGCCCGATAGGAGGACCGGCTCGAGGTTTGCCACCGGGGTGATGATGCCCATACGGCCTACGTCGAAGGATACGAAGCGCAGGCGTGTGAGGGCACGCTCTGCCGCGAATTTATAGGCTACGGCCCATCGTGGTGATTTGGCGGTGAAGCCGAGGTTGAGCTGTCGGCGCAGCGAGTCGACCTTGAACACGAGCCCGTCGGTGGCTACGGGCAGCTCCTTGCGGGCGCTGTCCCAGTGCGAGATGTAGCGGTCAACTTCGGCTATGGAGTGCAGGCGAGTCATGGCGTCGCTCACTTTGAAGCCCCACGAGCGTGCTGCCATCATATTGTCGAAGTGATTGTCGAAAGGCAGGTTTTCGCCTAATAAATAATAAAGGTAGGCATCGAGGCCGCGGTGCGCCACCTCGGCGGGCTTGAGGAGCTTGAGCGTGCCAGCGGCAGCATTTCGCGGGTTGGCAAAGGGTGCTTCGCCCGCAGCCTCGCGCTCGGCGTTGAGCTTGTGGAAAGCCGCCCACGGGAGCACGATCTCGCCGCGTATTTCAAAGAAGTCGGGCCATCCGTGCCCTTGCAGCTGCAGGGGTATGCTACGGATAGTGCGGACGTTTTCGGTGACAACGTCGCCTTTCTCGCCATCGCCGCGTGTCACGGCCCGCACGAGTCGGCCGTGCTCGTAGATGAGGGAAATGCCCGTGCCGTCGAACTTCATCTCACCCACGAGAGTGACATCGGATGAGCCTATGCTATCTTCGACGCGGTGCACCCAGGCATCGACCTCGTCGATGGAGTAGGTGTTGGCGAGCGAGAGCATGGGGTAGATGTGAGGAACCTGGTCGAAGCCGGCGGTGATGTCGGATCCGACACGGCGGGTGGGCGAGTTGGGGTCGTTGAGCTCGGGATGCTTGGCCTCGAGCGCCTCCAGCTCCTTGAGAAGGAAGTCGAAATCCCGGTCGCTGATTTCGGGCTCGTTCTTCACGTAGTAATTATAGTTGTGCTTGTGGAGCTCCTCGCGGAGGCTCAGAATGCGGTCAGTCTCGTTCATTTTACTCTACCGGGATTTTTAGCAATAAATTCTTTCCAGGACGACGGTCCTTTGGCAAAGTCGGGCTTGGCCGACTCGTAGTAGTGGCACAGGGCCGCCCCGAGGGCATCGGTAGCATCGAGCTTCGGGAGTATAGCCTCGGCGGGGATTGCGAGGATGCGCTTGAGCATCTCGCACACCTGCTCCTTGGATGCGGCGCCATTGCCGGTGATGGCCTGTTTGATTTTTCGCGGTTCGTACTCGGTGATGGGTACTTGCCTCGACAGAGCGGCCGCCATAGCCACACCCTGCGCACGCCCGAGCTTGAGCATCGATTGCACATTCTTGCCGAAGAATGGCGCTTCGATGGCCATCTCGTCGGGGCAGTATTGCTCCACGAGCATTGCCACACGCTCGTAGATGCGGCCCAGGCGCATGTAGTGGTCGCCGACTTTCGACAGCTCTATCACACCCATGGCAATCATGGCGGGTTTGCGGGCGAAGATGCCGAGTATGCCGTAGCCCATCACATTGGTGCCGGGGTCGATGCCGATTATAATTCGGTCGGCCTGCTTCACTTTCTCTTCTATCATTTTGCAGAGGAGTCGTGGATCACATCGAGTGTGGACTCGAACATAGCCACCCCCATGCCCCAACGGGAGCCCATGAGGCGATAAATCTCGGGCAGGATGTCGGTGCGGAATTCTTCGACGGCAGCGTCGGAAGGCGCACGCATCTGGAGAGCAAAGGTGCGTGTGTTGGCATCGGTGAGAGCGTTTCGCTCCTGCGGCACTCTCAGCTCCGAGAGGAGGCAGGAGTGCATGCCCGAGCTTTCGGCAAGTGATACGTACACATCGCGGATAAAATCGATGAAAGGCAGCACGATGCTGTCGTCGACACTAAAGGTGGTATTAAGTAATATCATTTATTCTTGTCATTGCGACGCTTCCACCATCGGCCGATGAAGCCAATGTGGCGGAAGACAGTTGGGAAAAAGCCGTAGTAGTACGACATGATGGAGAAACGCTCGCGCAGCGACGGGAGTTTGTTTGCCGTGGTGATACCCTCGCTGAGGTAGTCCACGAGGTAGTCGGCCTGTGCAAGCACGTTGCGGCGCGAGTGCTGCAGGCATCGGATGCACCACTCATAGTCGGCCGAGTAGCGGTAGCGTGTGTTGTAGAAGCCGGCTATGCGGCGGAGCACCACGAATGCCTGGTGGCACACAACCATGCCGTGTGCGAAACTTGCCAGATTGAGCTCGGCCGGTGCCGAGAGGTGCCTTGGCCCGAGGGCTTTGCCATCGTTGTCGACGATGAGCGTCTGGCCGTAGACAATGCCCGGGGTGTCGGCTTTGACGATTGCCGCGGCGATTTTCTCCAGCGTGTCGGGCGCGTGAAATTTATCGCCGGCATTGAGGAATATGAGGTAGTCGCCTTTGGCGGCGGCTATGCCTTTGTTCATGGCATCGTATAGCCCCTTGTCGGGCTCGGATGTGACGTGGCGCCGACTGTCGGGACGGGCATTCACAATTGCCACAGTGGCATCTGTGGAGGCACCGTCGATGATGAGGTGCTCGTAGTCGGCAAACGATTGCTCGGCCACGCTTGCCAAAGTGCGTGCTATTGTCGCCGAGGCGTTGTAGCAAACGGTGATAATTGAAAAAAGCATTAGTGACAGTCGTTTACGAGCAGTTCGAGTTTATTTGCGAGGTTTGGCGACGACTCTTTCACACGCATTGTGGCGCCGAAGCGCTTGCCTGCGATTTTGTCGGATAGGCAGTCGGCGAATCGGTCGACAGCCTTGGCGTCGGCGATTTCGTAGGCCACGGTGTGGTGGATGGGGGCGTCATGGAGCCGCCGTGGGGAGCTCATGAGGTGAGCCTGCTCAATGAGTGCCACCTTGTTGGCTCTTCGCCACAGGGTGTCGGCGCTGTCGGCGCCCACGCACACGAGGGCGTCGTCTTTGGCAGCAATGGCGGCAAACATGATGCTGTGCTCGGAGTTGTACTCAATGGTAGTGTTCTCGCCCTTTTCGTAGATTTCAGCAAGAGGGATGCGGAGGGCCCGCTCATTGTCGTAGGCAAGGATGAGGAAGCCGTCGGCGAGCTCGTGGGGGATGGCCAGGGCGAGGCGGCAGCCGTCGAAGCCGGGCTCCATGTAGAGGTCCTTGCGAGAGAAAATCAGCGATTTCTCGCCGTTGAAGTACAGGTAGCCAAAAGGCTCCGCATACCCCGTCTCATAGCTGTGCAGCACATTGGGTCGCCATCGCGAGGTGGATATCAGAGACGAGCCCGGCTCGGGTGCGGCGAGCTCTTCGGCGGGCTGTGCGGTGCTCTCGGCAGGCTTGTCGGTTTCTGCCTGTGCGGCCACGGGCTCGTCGTCGGCTTCGGCCGCTTCGGGCTGTGAGATGGAAAGCAAGTGCATGCGCTCGGCGCGCAGCTCTGCACGCTCGCGCACGAAGTCGTCGATGGCTTGGCCGTGGTACTCTCTGGTCGATTGACCGCTCTGGCGCACGAACAGGCGGCCGTCGATGAATACGGGGTCGAGCGACTCCTTGATATCCAGGAGGATTACGCCCTTCTCCGCTTCGTCGTCGACCGACACCGCGATTTTTCGCCCTACGCTCGCGCCGAAAGTCTCGTTGACAAGATTTTCGATGAACACGCAGAGGTTGTCGAGGTTTTTAATCTTGAAGCTGTAGCGGCCTATTGAGGCGTTTCGGCGCGCGAAGTACTTGAAGTCGTCGTGCATACCCACCTCGTAGCCGTCGTTGTTCACGCCGATGTAGAGGCGGCCACCGTCAGCGTTGAGCAAGCCTGCCACGCGGCTCATGATATGGAACTGCTGAGCTTCGGGATCCTCGCGCATCTCCTCGCCGGGAGCCGTGGCGGGGTATACGATTGAAGTCTTGAACTCGAGGTACTTCGATTCGGAGCCGTAGTACTTGCTTCGGCGGGTCTCGTTGTTGACGTTGAGCTTTTTCATAATCTCCTGCTTGATTTCGGAGGCTATGGTGGTGTCGGCGGCGCTCTCGGATACATTCAGCATGTTGTAGCTGAGTACCATGCGGGCGATTGACCCTTCGAGCTCGTTGGCCGGCTCGGTGGCGTTGGCATAGAGCTCGGCATTGCGCTCCGACTTACCCAGCCACGACACCATGGCGAGGCGGTGGTATATCATCTTCAGCAGCGGGTCGGAGCATGCTTCGGCCTGCAGAGCCTCGAGCTTGTCGGCATCGATGCGGCTGTTTGTGGCGTAGTATTGGTGGAGTGTGAGCAGGGAGGCGTGAGTGCCGAGCTTGTCGGCCAGCAGCTTGTCGCCAATCACGAGCGAGAGGATGCGACCGAAGCGGAGGTAGTCGTAAGCCTTTATGAGGTCGCTTTCGGCGATTGCCTTGAAGCGCAGGATGCCGATGAGCTCACGCACATCGTCGGGGCGGAGCATCTCGTCGAAGTCGCGGATGAGCTCTTCGGCGGGTTCTTCGGCGGGGGCATCGCTCTCGCCTATGCTCCTGAGGAGGTTGGCAAATGCTTCGGCCTTGTCGAATTTATCTTCGGGCCTGTCGGAGCGCTCGGTGATATAGGCCCTGATCTGCCCTTGCTTGCCTTTCTGTGAGAGGCGTATGTGCACGATGTCGCCGATGGTGAATGCTTCTTCGGGGTCTTTCTCGATGAAGAGGCCCACACCGGCGCGGGTTATGGCGCTATAGTCGCGCTCGTTGATGCCTGCAACGATGGCAATGTACTCGTCGTCGAAGTTGAAGGCATCTTCGATGTAGCTGTCCACCTCGTCGCGAAGAGAAAATATGTAGGAGCCGTCGGGGCGAATGTCAAGCACGCGTGCCAGGAAGCCGAGCTGCGAGCCGTCGGGGGCTGTGAAGGCTGTCGCCGAGGGTTGCTTGAGGTTGTAGCCTACAATCTGGTCGCGCTTGAGGATGCCGGAGCCATCCTCGAAGTCGCTGTCGGCGATGTGGCAGTTGAATGTGGGGTTGTTGTCGAAGTAGTCGTCGATGCCGTCGATCACGATGTAGACGTCATCGCCCTTGTCGGCATGTCGGCGCTGCACGGGCTCGTCGAGCGCCCGGGTGTCGGCTTCGGTGCTCACGGCGTCGAAGAGGCTCGACTCGATGTCGTGCCACCATTGGTTGTGGTCGGCGAGCTTGCGCAGGCGTGGACCCGACAGGCCTCGGATGCCGTTGAGGAATATCTGAGGTCTCAGCCACCCCATGAGGCCGTCGGGGATGACACGCTCGGTGATGTCGCGCCTGCGTGTGAGCGACAGCTGTATGCCGGCTTCCGACACGGTGATGTCGACCGAGCCGTTGGAGTAGCGGTGCGATGAGGTGAGGCGCGCCATGTAGTCGCCTGCTGGCATCACGGTGGCCTGCGTCATCATCATCATGGGCTCTTTGAGCTGCCGGTAGCTCAGGCGCGTGTTGAGGTCGGCGCCCATGAGCGAGAGAAATGATTTGGAGAGGAGGGCTTCGTTGTTGAGCGGCCTCAGAAGCGCCACGTAGCGGAAGAAGAGCGACTCGGTGCGGTCGCGGTCGGGGTCGTCGTCATCGGCGAGGATGAGCTGGAGCGCTATGGCTGTGATGATGGTCTCGAGGCGCGACTTCTGCTCGCGGGTCTCGGCCAGCGGCAGAGCGTCGAGCTCGGCTCTCGACTGGCTCACGTAGATTTTGAACTGCTCCACGAAAGCGCTTCTGAAAGGCTCGCGTTTCCAGTTCTCGAGGTCGCGGCTGAAGATACTCTCGAAGATGCGGTTGAGGTAATTTCCGACTTTGTCGGGGTGCAGCCGGAAAATCAGCATAAGCACGCCGAACTGCTGGGCGGGGTGGTAGAGGTAGCCCGAGCGCTGGAGCTTGTCGAGGATGCTCTCCACGAATACATCCTGACGGCCTTTCGCAATCACGGCGAGGGTGTCGGTGTAAGGGTCGATGCTTTCAACCATCTCGGTGAGCTGCTGGCGGAGGGCACGGCGGTGCTCGGCGGGCACGGCATTGAGGTAGCCGGAGCCTTCGAGGAGGTAGAGCAGAGCGCGGCGGAAGGCTTTGAGCAGAGCTGCTACGGCACGGTGACGGCGGTGTACGCCGGCTTGCAGGAACCACTCAGGCAGGTGCGCTATCACGGTGCGGGCGGCCGACAGAGGCCATAGCGGGCTTTTCTGCCTGATTTCGGCGCGCACGGTCGACATATCGTCCGACTCCTCGACAAGGCGTGTGACAAAGGCCGCCGCCGCAGGGCTGACCTCGCTTCCGGCCATGATGTCGGCAAGAGAGTAGTAGGGCAGTTTGGCACCCTCGTCGACACGGGCGAGCCTGAAATTCCGCGGGGTGAGTTGCGAGAACTTGCAGCGCACTATCTGCCCCTTCGACAGCAGACCTTCGGGCTCGAAATGCGGATAGAAAATGCCATTGGTGTCGCGGAGCATGAAAGGCTCCTCGGCAGGATTAGAGGGCACCGATACAACCTCGGCCTCGAAAGTGTCGCCACGGGCAAATGAATTTTCATAAAGCTCATATACGTAAGGCGCAACTATGTGCGTGACTACCGGCAGACCATCGGGCGAAATACTCTTTACACGGCAATTCAGCTGAGCCGGAAGGACATAGCCGGGCGAGCGCTGAAATTGCAGCTTGCTAAGTTTTATCTCGGCTTCGGAGCCGTCGGGCCGCAATGCCGCAAGGTGAAAATACTCATCGCCCGCACTCGACGGGAGCACCCTGAAGGTGTAGGTGTAGTCAATCTGATAATTCATAATGTGAAAAGTAAATTATGTAATTAAAAAAATATCTACAAAAATAGTGATTATAAAAATGGCGGCCAAGGTTTTTGCTTTTTTTAGCATGGCAAAAGGGCGGTATTCTTGCACCGGCCCGCGAAAAACACTAATTTTGTAAGATGAACGTTTCCAATATTACAGTGAAAGGAGCCCGTGTCAACAATCTTAAGAACGTTGACGTGGAAATTCCTCGAAATCAGCTTGTGGTGATAACCGGTCTCTCGGGTTCGGGCAAATCGTCGCTTGCCTTCGACACTCTGTATGCCGAAGGTCGGCGCCGCTATGTGGAAAGTCTTTCGGCCTATGCCCGTCAGTTCATGGGTAAGTTGCGCAAGCCCGAGTGCGATTTCATCAAAGGCTTGCCCCCGGCTATAGCCATAGAGCAGAAGGTGAACACCCGCAACCCCCGCTCGACCGTGGGCACATCGACGGAAATCTACGACTATCTCCGTATGCTTTTCGGGCGCATAGGGCGCACTTATTCTCCCGTCTCGGGCCGGCAAGTGAAGAAGCATACCGTGGCCGATGTGGTGGAGGCCGCCACGAGCTACCCGGAGGGCACCCGCATTGCGGTCGTTGCGCCGATAGTGCTTCCCGAAGGGCGTACCATACCCCAGCAACTCGATATTTACCTTAAGGAAGGATATTCGAGAGTAGTTGATAAAGAGCGTAATTTCATTGATATAGAGAATATCGGCGGCGCGCCCGGCGACGTCGACCTGCTTATCGACCGCCTTGCCGTGGCCCATGGGGGCGACGAGGTGTCGCGCCTGGCGGAGTCGGCCGAGACGGCTTTCTTTGAAGGGCACGGCGAGTGCTCGCTGCTCGTGTGGGAGCCCGATGGCGGAGTGAAATGCCTGCCGTTCTCGAAGCGCTTCGAGGCCGACGGCATCACCTTCGATGAGCTCAGCGACCAGATGTTCAACTTCAACAATCCCGTGGGAGCCTGCCCCGTGTGCGAGGGCTTCGGAAAAACACTCGACATCGCCGAGGAGCTTGTGGTTCCCAATCCGGGCCTGTCGCTCTTCGAGGGATGCGTGGCGCCGTGGCGTGGCCCGTCGTCGGCCCGCTGGCGTGAGGCTTTCATCCATGCCGCCGCTCCACTGGGCTTCCCTGTGCATACCGCCTACGACAAGCTCGATGAAAAGTGGCGCGACCTGCTGTGGGAAGGCGATGCCGCCAAAGGAGTGCAAGGCATCAACGCCTACTTCGACTATGTGAGCTCGAAGCGTGCCGCCGTGGAGTACCGCATGATTCTCGCCCGCTACCGTGGGCGCACCACCTGCCGTGCCTGCCGTGGCACCCGCCTTAAGCCGGGAGCCTCGTATGTGAAAGTTGGCGGTGCCACCATATCGCAGCTTGTGGCTATGCCCGTGAAAGAGCTTCAGCCGTGGTTCGATGCTCTTGAGCTTGATGATGCCGACAGCGCCGTTGCGGGGCGTCTGCTCACCGAAATCCGCCGCAGGCTTAATTTCCTTGTGGATGTGGGGCTTGGCTACCTCACTCTCGACCGACTGAGCAACAGCCTCTCCGGCGGCGAGAGCCAGCGCATCAACCTCGCCACGCAGCTCGGCAGCAGCCTTGTGGGCTCGCTGTATATACTCGACGAACCCTCAATCGGACTTCACAGCCGCGACACCGACAGGCTTATAGAAGTGCTGCGCCGCCTTCAGCAGCTCGGAAATACGGTGGTGGTAGTGGAGCACGACGAGGACATCATGCGCCACGCCGACAGAATTATTGATGTGGGCCCCGGTGCCGGCACCTTCGGTGGTGAGATAGTGTATCAGGGTCCGCCGAAGGGAATAGAGAAGTGCCCCGAAAGCTACACCATGAAGTACCTGACCGGTGAGCTTGGTATCGAAATACCGGCCTCGCGACGCCGGTGGCGCGATTTCATAAGAGTGGAAGGTGCCTCGGAGCACAATCTGAAGGGCATCGATGTGGATTTTCCGCTTGGCGTATTTACCTGCGTGACAGGTGTGAGCGGTTCGGGGAAGAGTACGCTGGTGCGCGACATCTTCTATCGTGCCCTTGTGCGTCACTACACCGGCGAAGGCGATGCGCCCGGCCGTCACGCAGGCATATCGGGCGACCTCAAGCGGGCCTCGGGAGTGATATTCGTGGATCAGAACCCTATCGGCCGCTCGTCGCGCTCGAACCCCGCAACCTACCTCAAGGCATACGACGAAATACGCGCCCTGATGGCATCGCAGCCGCTTGCCAAGCAACTCGACATCCCGGCCGGATACTTTTCCTTCAATACCGAAGGGGGCCGCTGCGAGGCGTGCAAGGGTGAGGGATATATCACGATTGAAATGCAGTTTCTCGCCGATGTGACCGTGGAATGTGAGGAGTGCCACGGGCGGCGCTTCAAGCGCCCGGTGCTCGATGTGCGCTACCGTGGCCTCAATATCGCCGACATCCTCGACCTCACCGTCGACGCTGCTATCGAGTTTTTCTCGGCAGAGGGCGCGGGAGCAATCGAGCAGCGCATAGTGCGCAGGCTGCGTCCGCTGCAGGAAGTCGGCCTTGGCTACATACGCCTCGGCCAAAGCTCAAGCACACTCTCGGGCGGTGAAAATCAGCGCGTAAAGCTGGCCTACTACCTGTCGATGTCGGCCTCGCCGCTCGGGGCAGGTGGCGGCGGATCGCTTCAGCCACAGATCTTTATCTTCGACGAACCCACTACCGGCCTGCATTTCCACGACATCCGCCTTCTCCTTGCCGCATTCAAGCGGCTTGTCGAAGCAGGGCATACCCTTGTGGTGGTCGAGCATAATCTCGATGTAATCAAGACTGCCGACCACCTGATTGACCTCGGCCCCGATGGCGGTGATGCCGGAGGCACACTCGTGGTGGCCGGTACGCCCGAGGAGGTGGCAGCCTGCCCCGAAAGCCTCACCGGCCAATACCTTAAGGCGAAGCTAGAAGAAAAGCACAGATGATGACCAATCGTCGAAAAAAATTGGCATTATAATCGACACCGTAAACGCAGGTAAAAAAAATTGCGTATATTTGCGGCTACGTAAAAACACACAGGTATAATGATACTGACACAATCGCTGGCCACTTTCGGCCGCTACTGTATATTCCTGAAGCGCATATTCTCCGTCCCCGACAGGGTGAGCGTGAGCCTGAAGCGCACCGTTCAGGAGGTGAACAAACTTGGCATCGACTCCATCCCGCTTGTGCTCATCATCTCGCTCTTCATAGGTGCGGTGATAGCCATCCAGATGCAGCTCAACATCGCCTCACCGCTGATACCGGCCTACTCCGTGGGACTTGCCACGCGCGATATCGTGCTGCTCGAGTTCTCCAACTCCATCCTGTGCCTCATCCTGGCCGGTAAGGTTGGCTCCAACATAGCCTCGGAGATAGGCACGATGCGCGTGACCGAGCAGATCGATGCCCTCGAGATTATGGGTGTGAACTCGGCCAACTACCTTGTGCTGCCTAAGATAGTGGCCTTCGTGTGCTTCATGCCGGTGCTTGTGGTTCTGTGCATAGGCACCTCGCTTGTGGGCGGCTATCTCGTGGCTGTGTTCACCGACCTTATCACGGTGTCGCGCTACGTCTACGGTCTACAGGCCATGTTCATTGAGTGGTATGTGTGGTACGGCCTTATCAAGTCGCTTGTGTTCGCGTTTATCATAGCCACGACGGCATCGTTCTACGGCTATTATGTGAAGGGCGGCGCACTCGAGGTGGGCAAAGCCAGCACCAATGGCGTGGTTGCGAGCAGTATCTTTATTCTTCTCTTCGACGTAATCCTCACCAAACTCCTGCTGCAATGATAGAAGTAAAGCATCTCACAAAAAGTTTTGATGGACGTACGGTGCTTCATGGCATCGATGCAACCTTCTATACGGGCAAGACCAACCTTATCATAGGTCAAAGCGGCTCGGGAAAGACGGTGATGATCAAGTCGCTCGTAGGCCTGGTGACACCCGAGACCGGAGAAATCCTCTTCGACGGCCGCAACCTGCTGACCATGAAAGCTGAGGAGGTGAAAAACCTGCGCAAGGAGATCGGTATGCTCTTTCAAGGCTCGGCGCTCTTCGACAGCGAGACCGTGCTCGGCAACGTGCTTTTCCCGCTGGTGATGTTTACCGACATGAGCCGCGGCGAGATGCGCGACAGAGCTATGTTCTGCCTCGAGCGTGTGGGCCTCAAAGGGGCCGAGAACAAATATCCGGCCGAGATTTCGGGCGGTATGCAGAAGCGTGTGGCTATTGCCAGAGCTATTGCCCTCAATCCAAAGTACCTCTTCTGCGACGAGCCTAACTCCGGCCTCGACCCCAAGACCTCTATCCTTATCGACGAACTGCTCAGCGACATCACTCACGAGTACAATATCACCACCGTAATCAATACTCACGACATGAACTCGGTGCTTGGAATCGGCGAGAACATCATCTTCATCAACAAGGGTCACCGTGAGTGGGTTGGCGACATGAGCCAGATCTACACCACCTCGAATGAAGCTCTGAACGACTTTGTGTTCGCTACCCGCCTTTTCCAGGAAGTGCGGCGCTACGTGGCAGATAATCATACCAAGAAATGAAATTTGCCGATATCTACGGGCACGAGGATGTGAAGGACCGCCTTCGGCGCATGGCCGACGACGACCACATCCCGCACGCACTTCTGCTGGAGGGGCCGGCCGGGGCTGCCAAGTTTGCCCTCGCGCGTGCTTTCGCACAGTATATCCACTGCACCAACCGCGTCGGAGGCGATTCGTGCGGAGTGTGCCCGTCGTGCCGCCAGCATGAGGCTTTCGGGCATATCGACACTGTGTTCTCTTTCCCGGTGGTGAAGCGCGGCTCGGGCAAGGCTACAGTCAGCGACGACTACATAGAGGAGTTCCGCACGTTTATGAGCGAGACTCCTTATATGGATTTCGACACGTGGCGTGTGACGCTCGACAGCATAAACGCACAGCCGCAGATATACGTCGATGAGGCCAATGAGCTGCTGCGAAGGCTCACATTCATGACGCGCCAGTCGCGCTATAAAGTGGCATTGCTATGGTTGCCCGAGCGTATGCGCGAGGACACCGCCAACAAGCTCCTTAAGCTCGTCGAAGAGCCTTTCGCCGACACTAAGTTCGTGATGGTGAGCAATGATGCCCGCCGGATACTCCCCACCATCTACTCGCGCACTCAGCGCGTGGAGGTGCGCCGCTACACCGAAGCGGAGCTTACCGACATCCTTGTGGCTCACGGCCACGACGAGGCTGCGGCGGCCGATGTTGCGCGAATATCGGAGGGGAATATCAACGAGGCACTGAAGCTGGTGTCGGTGTCGAAGGAGAGGCTGCAGTATTTCGAGTTCTTCGTGGAGCTCATGCGCAAGGCTTATGCCCGTAAGGTTGCCGACCTCCGAGCCTGGAGCATCGCCGTGGCGGGGCTTGGCCGCGAGGGTGCCATGCAGTTTGTGGACTATTGCACACGCCTGGTGCGGGAGAGTTTTCTGATGCACCTGGGCGACGGGCGTCTGCTCACCCTCGACCGCACCGAGCATGCCTTCACCGTGAAGTTCTTCCCCTTCATCAATGAGAAGAATGTGGTGGATATGACAGCGCTTTTCGATGATGCAAGGCGCGATGTGGCGGCAAACGCCAACGCGAAGATGGTGTTTTTCGATTTGGCTGTGAGGGTGATTATTCTCATTCGTCGCAATGGCAACTGACCGTTTTCTGCAATCAGTAGCAGCCTACTATGCCGAGGTTGCGCCGGGGCGCCCGGCGCCCGAGGAAGTGGTGTATGTGCTTCCGAACAAGCGAAGCGCTATGTTCCTGAAGAAATATGTGCGGGAGCAAGTGCACGGAGTGGCCCTGATGCCGCGCTTCATGACCATGCGGACCTTCGCATCGCTGCACGCACCCTATCCTGAAGCTGCGGCCCGCGAGCAGCTTTTCATACTCTACACAGCCTACCGCAGTGTGATGGAGGAGCGGGGGCGCCTTGAGGGAGCGCGGGAGTTCGACTCCTTTATCTTCTGGGGCGATATGATGCTCTCGGATTTTGACGACATAGACCGCTCGATGGTCAATGCCGACGAGCTCTTCCGCAACCTGCGCGATGTGAAAGAAATACAGGCCGATTATCTCGATGAGGATCAGAAAGAGGTGGTGCGCAGGGTGTGGGGTGAAAGCCGTCTCACTGCCGATGTCGATACTTTCTGGATGCACGTAGGGGGTGGCGATGAAGCCGACTCTCTTAGTGCTAAGTTTGTGTATCTGTGGGAAATACTTGCTGATGTCTACCACCGCTTCCACGCCTTGCTTGCAGAGCGAGGATTGGCTTCGGCCGGAGGGCAGTTCCGCGCGGCTCTCGACACCGTGCGCGGGCTCGATGCCTCGTCGGTGCCGGAGGATACGCACTACGTATTCGTAGGGTTCAATGACCTCAGCACAGTGGAGACCCTTATCTTCGACCGTCTGCACAGGCTCGGCATCGCATCGTTTTTCTGGGATACGGCGCCGCTGCAGCTCGTTGAAGATGGTTCGGAGCTGCCTCCGCCACTGAGCCGCATAGCGTCGCTTGCCCGCTCCTTCCCCATGCCCGATGACTATGTGCTGCCGCCGGCTGCTGCCGAATCGCCTGAAATCACTGTCACCGCAGTGCCCTCGAATACCGGGCAAGCAAAGGCTATCCACAGTGTGCTTGAGCAGTGGGCTCCATATATCGACAGCCGCAATCCGCTTAATACGGCAGTGGTACTTCCCGACCAGGGACTTCTTCTGCCGGCCTTGCTGTCGATTCCCGATGGCATTGAAGCTGTCAATATTTCGATGGGACTGCCGTACCGCACCACAACGTTCGCATCGCTCTTCAGCTCGATCATAAGTATGCAGCTTCGTGCGCGCGAAATCCGCGGCACGCTCAATTTCTACTATGAAGATGTCGATGCGGTGATAGCGCACCCGCATATCAAACTCATAGCAGGTGATACGGTAGAAAAGCTCACGACTCATATCACCGAGAACAAGCTCTACAACATCCCGGTGAACGAGATATTGAATATTGCTCCCGAGCTTGCCCCGGTGTTTGCGCCGGTGAGGAGCCTCAGCAGTGTTGCCGATGTGTCGGCGTATCTCACTACGCTTTTCGATTGGCTTGCCGGATGCCTTGCCGAAGCAGGCCGTGGTGTGCGTGCTTTCGAGATAGAGGCGGTGAAGTATTTCCGCTCCGAAGTGGAGAGTATCACCGAGCTTGCGCTCAGATATGGAGTGACGATGAACGAGCGTACTTTCCTCCACCTTTTCGAGCGCATTTTCAACAACCGCGGACTCACCGTGGAAGGAACACCTCTTGAAGGACTGCAGATGCTCGGCGTGCTTGAGACGCGCGCCCTTGACTTCGACAATGTGGTGGTGCTATCGATGAACGAGCGTATCTTTCCGCGCCGGCAGTACTCCAAGACGATGATACCCGGCAAGCTGCGCCGAGGCTTCGGCCTCCCCGACTTTGAGAGCCTTGAGTGGACCTACGCCTACAGCTTCTATCGCCTCCTTGCCCGGGCACGCCGTGTGGCGCTATTCTACGACTCACGACCCGAAGGCCGCGGCAACGGCGAGATGTCGCGCTACATATCGCAGATGCGCTACCTCATGCCTCGCCTGCGAGTGGACATGCGCTCGCTGAGCTACCTCTCGCACAGCAGTGTGAAGCCGACGCTGGCGGTGCCGAAGACCGCGGATGTGATGGCCTTGCTCGATAAGTTCCGTGCCGGCGGCCCGCAGCGCTTCTCCGCCTCGGCACTCAAGACCTACAAGGCTTGTCCGATGAAGTTCTACCTCGCATATGTGAGAAATATGCGAGGCAGCGACGAGCTGGTGGACTACCTCTCGGCGGCACAGTTCGGCACGGCGGTGCACAACACCATTCAGGGGCTTTTCGAGCCTCTGGAGGGAAGCCTCATCACCCCGGCAATCATCGACCGATGGCTCGACGAACGCTGCCCGGAAGTCGACACAATGGCACGCATGATGGTGGTGAAAGAGCGCTACCCGAAGGTCGAGGATGCGGCTGCCGTGGAGCTCACTGTCGATGCCGACATCGCCTGTCGCCTCGTGGCTTCGATTGCGAGGGCCAATCTGAGGGCCGAGCGCGACTTCTACTGCCGCGACGGGCGCAGTTTCACCTTTATCGCCAATGAAATGAAGGTGAGGGGTGTGTGGACGCTTGCCGACGACCTCGCCGTGAACTTCTTCATGGCTATTGACAGGGTGGACGGTATCGATGCCAGCACAATGCGCTTTGTCGATTTCAAGACGGGTGGCGATGATACCAAGGCCGAGAGCATCGACGGCTTGCTGAGCAACAAGGCAAAGGACGGCATGTTCCAGCTGTTTATCTATGCGCAGGCCTACCGCGACATGGTGGATGCCGGCATGGAGATTGTGCCCGTGCTGCACCCGATGCGCAAATTCTCGGCCGGTGAGGACCTTGCACCGCTTTTCATAGGTAAGAACGCCGTGGGTGCATACAGTGTCTATGAGGATGAATTCCGGCCTAAGCTCGTCGACTTTGTGAGGTCGATTTTCGACCCGGAGGTGCCGTTTACGCAGTGTGCCGATTCGACGGGGTGTAAATACTGCCAGTTCAAGCCCTTGTGCGGACGTTTCTGAATACCTGAAGCTATGGCCGGAATATACGTGCACATACCATTCTGCTCAGCGAAGTGCTCTTACTGCGATTTCTATTCGCTTGCAAATCACAGCCGTATGAGCAGCTATGCCGATGCGGTTGAGAAAGAATGGCGTGCGCGTGCAGGTGAGCTCGCCGATGAGCCTGTGCAGACGGTCTACTTCGGAGGCGGCACTCCGTCGGTGCTTCCTCCGGCCGACATCTTGCGCATAGCCTCGCTCTTTCCCTTCGAGAGGGTGGAGGAGTGCACCATTGAGGTAAACCCCGAGGGCGTGAACGAGCAGGCGGTTGCTGCGTGGCGCAAGGCCGGAGTGAACCGTGTGAGCATGGGTGTGCAGTCGCTTGTCGACAGCGAGCTTCAGGCTGTAGGCCGCCGGCACACTGCCGACGATGCCCTCCGGGCCATCGACTGCCTGCAGCGATGCGGGATAGACAACATCAGCGCCGACCTGATCTACGGACTGCCCGGCCAGACGACCCTTTCGTGGCAGCAATCCCTTGCGAGGCTTCTCGCCACCGGTATAAGGCACCTCTCGGCTTACTGCCTGAGCTTCGAGGAAGGCACACGGCTCACCATGCAGCGCAACCGAGGGTTGGTGCGAGAGGCATCCGACGAGCTCATCGAAGAGATGTACACCATATTGTGCCGGGAGGCTGCCGCCGCCGGCTTCGAGCACTATGAGATATCGAATTTTGCCCTGACTGGCTATCGCTCGCGCCACAACGGCGCCTATTGGACAGGCACCCCCTATCTCGGATTGGGCCCCGGCGCGCACAGCCTCGGCGCAGACGGGCTGCGGCGCTATGTGCCCTCGGAGTTGCGTGCGTATATGGCCTCGCCGGAGACCGCCGTGCAAGTCGATGAAGAAAGCGCTACCGACCGACTCAACGACCTCATACTCGTGAGCCTGCGCACTGCCGAGGGCATAAATACGGAGTTGCTGCCTGACGCGGAGCGGACTCCTCTTCTGCAGCGTGCAACCCGATCCTTGGCTTCCGGAGCACTTGTGCGCGACGGCGCCCGACTCTATATCCCCGAGCACCGCTGGCTTACTTCCGATGCCGTGATACGCGATTTATTCGCCGATAATTAGTACCTTTGCAGCCGCAATGGCTCACATACACCAAATACAGGACGGCGAGGCGCTAAGCCTCAGACAGCAGATAGCACTGACAGCAAAACTGTCGGCGCCCGCTATCATAGCCCAACTCTCGACAATACTGATGCAGTATATCGATGCGGCCATGGTAGGGCGCCTCGGTGCCGATGCCTCGGCCTCGGTGGGCTTGATGAACAGCAGCCTGTGGATGTTCTGGGGCGTATGCTCGATGCTCACCATGGGATTTTCCGTGCAGGTTGCACACCGCCTCGGAGCCAAGGACCACAGCGGTGCGCGCGCCGTGCTCAGGCAAGGCATCATATCGTGCGCGATAGCCGGAGCTGTGATGGCGCTCCTTGGGGTGGCCATATCGCAGCAACTGCCAATATGGCTTGGCGGAAACGCCGCAATAGCGCCGGGAGCGTCGCTCTACTTCCTCGTGTTCGTATCGGCACTTCCGGTGCTCATTCTCAATTACCTTGCAGGCGGTATGCTCCGCTGTGCCGGAAATATGAAAGTGCCGGGGCTGCTCAACGTGTGCATGTGTCTGCTCGATGTGGTCTTTAACTTTTTCCTCATCTTCCCCACCCGCGAACTCGCCCTTGCAGGGCACACCATCGTGATGCCTGGCGCAGGCCTCGGAGTGCTCGGAGCCGCTTTGGGCACAGTTGCCGCCGAGTGCATAATAGCAGCAGCCATGATGTGGTACCTGTGCCGCCGTCAGCCCGACCTTATGCTGCGCGGAGCCGAGGCATTCAAGTCGTACCGCCCCACACGGGCCGTGCTGCAGAAAGCCGCCCGCATTGCCGTGCCCATGACGGCTGAGCATGTGATATTCTGCGGCGCGCAGATTACCATCACCATGATAGTGGCACCGCTTGGCATGGTGGCGATTGCTGCAAATGCCTTTGCCGTCACTGCCGAGAGCCTGTGCTATCTGCCCGGCTTCGGTATAGGCGAAGCCGCCACCACACTGTGCGGCCAGAGCTACGGAGCCGGACGCTTCGACCTCGTGAAGCGCTTCTGCCACCTCACCACATTGCTCGGCATGGCCGTGATGACAGTGATGGGGCTGGTGATGTATGCCTGTGCGGGCCTCATGCTCGAGATAATGACACCGGTGTCGGCAATCGCCGACCTCGGAGCGGAAGTGCTCCGTATCGAAGCATGGGCCGAACCGATGTATGCAGCATCGATAGTTGCCTACGGAGCCTTTGTGGGCGTGGGCGACACACTCATACCCGCTGTGATGAACTTCGGCAGTATATGGATGGTGCGCATACCATTGGCGGCAATCCTTGCGCCCACCATGGGATTGCGGGGCGTATGGATAGCCATGTGCGCCGAATTGGTGTTCCGCGGCATAATATTCCTGTGGCGTATGCGCTCGGGAAAATGGCTCAAAAAAGACAGGCAGCCCGCGCCGGAAGCTGATTAAAAACGTAAAATTACGTATTCGATAAAAAATAATCGCAAAAACGTTTGGCAGTATCAAAAAAACTGCGTACCTTTGCACTGCAAAACCGAAGGAGAGGTGGGTGAGTGGCTGAAACCACCAGTTTGCTAAACTGACGTAGGAGCAATCCTACCACGAGTTCGAATCTCGTCCTCTCCGCCAAAACCATTGCGAAAGCCCTGTAAGTAGCTCACCTACAGGGCTTTCTGTTTTTGGGTGTATGACCTGAAATGCCACGAAAACGCCCCGTTTTGACATAGCTGTGCTACACAGATGCTACACGGCAAGAATATCCTCAAAAAAACACTTGAAATAGTTGGAATACGAACTATTATTGCTATATTTGCGGCCTAATAGCTCTAAATAAAACTATTATGGATATTTATTCTTTGACTGATACATTGATTCAACAACGTATAGGTGATAAAATAAAGACTCTTAGGCTGCGTCAGAACATAACGCAGGTAAATCTTGCGTCTGATGCACAAGTATCTCTGTCATCTGTAAAGAAAATAGAAAAAGGACAGATTGGCTCGTTTAATAGCCTGATTAGAGTTCTTCGTGTTCTCGGTAAACTCGATGTTCTCCAACAACTGGTTGAGGAAGAAGAAATGAGTCCTAATGAATATTATGAGTTTGTAAACTCTACGAAGAAAAAAAGTCGCCAACGTGCGACTTCAGTAAAGAAAACCCATAACGATAAAGAAGAATCAGAATGGTAGATATAGCAAAAGTAAAACTATAGTTAATCTCATCCTATCCGCCAAAATCATTGCGACAACCCTATAAGTAGTTCACTTGCAGGGTTGTCTGTTTTTGGTGAATATGCCGTGAGATACCCGCATTTTGATATTGCGCCGTTTGATATTCATCGGCCTTAATTTTTTGTGTTTTTATTGATTAGTTTTTACGGACATCACCGTTATATAGAGTGAGAAATTAGATTAATGTAATTTTTCGTAGTAATGACAGAAGCTGAACTGTGGTCTAAAGTTATATGCGGAGATATGGCAGCCCTTTCGCTGTTGTATAGGGCAAACTATAACCTGCTGTTTAACTGGGGTATGAAATTCGTTGCAGATGAGGAGTTTGTAAAGGATTGTATTCAGGATGTTTTTGTCAAGATATGCAGCAGTCGTCAGCTTTCGCCGACGTCGTATGTCCGGTCGTATCTACTTTCTTCATTGCGCAATATGATATTCGACAAAATCTCGTCGATGCGCGACACTGTGTCGATTTCAGAGCATCTGTTTGAAATTGATGAGAATGATCCGGCCATAGACTCGATGTTTCAAGTGGATGATGAGCATCGGTCGCTGCATCGGAAACTGATCAAATCGTATAATTCTCTTACATATAATCAGCGTGTATCGATATATCTCAGATATGTGCGAGGATTATCATATAAGGAAATATCCGCAGTGATGGATATGAATCCTCAGTCGGCGATGAATCTTGTGTCGAGAGCACTGAAATCGTTGAGGGCAGAAATGGGCGCTGTGCCATTTATCGCATTTCTTTGTGCAATTCTATCCTAAAAGTGAGTAGTATTTTTAGAAACTTCCGTCTTTTAATATAAACAGCCAACATTCATCATGAGCGACCATAATACAGAAATCAACAAATGCCTTCAAGCAGTCAGAGATTCTTTCAGACTGCGTGAAAAGGAATTTACTCCCTCAGAGATAAATGAGTCGTGGCTTGACTGTGAATTGCGTATCCGGCTGGCAAGACGCCGCAGGTCGTTGCGCAGGGCGATAGTGATGGTTTCCGGCTCGATAGCGGCATCGATAGCACTTCTGCTGTGGTTCAGGAATGTGGATGTGCTCAAATCCACGGATGCTTCTCCGGCAAATAATATTTACGAATTTGCCATGGCCAATGCCGCTGATGTGGATGATGATGTTATTCTCAATATTATACCCGGCTGTGATACTGCAGAGGTAAATTTGGATAAGGCTTTCGTGAATTGCCTTGCCAACGGTTCTTTTACTGTCAATGGAAAGGCTGTCGAGCAAGTTGTTCCGGCTGAGAATAAGAATGATTTTTGCCAGCTTGTGGTGCCCAAAGGGCGACGCGCGGAGATAACTTTTGCCGACGGGACACATCTGTGGGCAAACTCAAATTCCAAGGTGGTGTATCCGCGAGCTTTTTCGCAAGATTGCCGAGAGATTTTTGTGAAAGGAGAAGTTTATCTTGATGTCGCACACGACAGTGAGCATCCATTCATTGTAAGAAGTCGTGATTTTGAGATAGAAGTGCTCGGAACGTCGTTCAATGTGATGGATTACGACAATGGCATCCCTGCACAGGTTGTGCTCGTTTCCGGCAAAATCGAGCTGAGTAATGCTGACAATGAATCGGTTGTCATGAACCCGGGTCAACTTGTCGACATCAGCAATTCGTCGTTAGGGCAACCGGAGGATGTGGATGTGACACCCTACGTCAGCTGGAAAGACAATATACTGATATATAATGATAAAGCTCTTTCAGAGGTCTTCGACAGGCTTAATATATGCTATGGGAAAGAGTTTGTAGTATCTCAGGAAGTTGCCGACATAAGAGTAAGCGGCAAGCTGTATCTGAAAGAAAATGTAGAAGCAGTGCTACGCACAATCGCATTTTCCACTCCTATTGTATATGAGGAGCGTGAGGGGCAAATATATGTCTCCAAGCTCCAATAGACCCTGTGGCTAATCCAAGACTAATCGATTATCTAAATATGATGGCAGTTTGGTTCTGAATACGCGGTTCTGAATCTACTCCTATTTAAAAAAACCTTAAACTAATGCTATATCATGGAGTATTGTATCCGCATGATTAATGCGAAGAAAGGATTATACAAAATAATTCTTTTGCTATGCCTATGTTTGGTGCCGTTGACATCATTGGCTGCAAAGGCCGGTGATTATACTGACACCAAGGTGTTTACCGTGCAGATGGCAAATGTTCCGGTTAAAGATGTCTTGACCTATGTAGAGAAAAACAGCAAGTTCATCTTCTTTTATGCTAACGGAACATTGGACACTAAACGCAAGGTAAGCGTCAATGTGTCGAATAAACCTGTAAAGACTCTTTTGGATCAGGTATTCAAAGGCTCCGATGTGAAGTACGATATCGATGGGTATCAGATTTCCCTTAAGAAAGTTGACAGCAAGACTGTGAACTCAACCGAGGAGCCAACTAAGAAACGCAAGGTGACCGGCTTGGTGCTTGACGCATCTAATGATGAACCGCTGATTGGTGCGCCGGTATATTTCGATAAGAATACAAATGGTGTTGTCACTGATATCGACGGTTTGTTTTCAATAGAAATACCGGAGGGAGCACAACTGCATTTCTCTTATGTGGGCTTTCTTCCCGCCACGGTAAACCCCGGCAAATCCGACGACCTTACCGTGCGATTGGAGCCTGACAATAAGCTGCTTGAAGAGGTTGTAGTGGTTGGCTACGGAACCACAACGCGCAAAAACCTGACCACCTCTATCGCGACGGTAAAGACCGATAAAATATCGAAAGCGGCCAACAGCAGCGTGTCGAGTATGCTCCTTGGCCGCGCTGCCGGACTTCAGGCCACCGTCAACAGCACTCAGCCGGGTGGCGCTATCAATATCTCGATTCGAGGTGGCGGCAATCCTATTTATGTGGTCGACGGTGTGATTATGCCTAATTCATCGTTGGAAGCAGGCAGCGGTGAAACCGGCCTCCCTGACAATGTGCAGCGCTCGGCTCTTGCCGGTCTGAATCCGGGCGACATTGAGTCCATCGAAATACTCAAGGATGCCTCTGCGGCCATCTATGGTATCGGTGCTGCCGACGGTGTTGTGCTTATAACGACCAAAAAAGGAGCTGAGGGAAAACCGACCATAACATACGAAGGCAGCTATTCCTTTCAAAAACGATATAATTATGGTCTGAACCGACTGAACAGCAACGAGTATATGAACCTTGTCAACGTTTTCGACAAGGAGAAATATCTGCTTAACAACAATCAGTATCCCTACGGCAATGTGGCCTATGACGGTAAATGGACTCCCGTTTTCACGCAGGCTCAGATAGCCGCGGCGACCGATACCGACTGGCAGGACTATGTGCTGAAGACCGGCCATATCCACAATCATTCATTGACCATCAGCGGTGGAACTGAAAAGTTGAAATACTATCTGGGCGTAAATTATTTTAAAGAAGACGGTATTATAAGGAATGCCGGCATGGAGCGCTACTCTCTGCGAACGAATGTCACGGCCCAGCTCTTCCCTTTTCTTAAGTTGGCAACGATTGTCAACCTGAACAAGAACACATACGACAACGCACTGGTGGGTGGTGATACCGGTAATCAGGGCGATTCGGCGTCGGGCTCTTTGTATTCGGCTCTTCACTATCCATCTTACTTATCGGTATATGACAAGTATGGTGATTATACAATTTTCGGTCGTGTTCCGAACCCAGTTGCCACGCTCGATATCAAAGACCAATCCAAGCAGAGCAGCTACTATGCCAACTTTGCGATGGATGTTGACATTATCAAGCAGATGCTGTCGGTCCGCCTTGTGTATGGTCTGAACAAAGAGACCGGCCGTCGCACATCTTATATCCCCAAAGATGTGTATTTCGGCTTGGTGAAGAAATCACGCGGCAGCCTTGGATATGTTGAGCGTCAGTATGAAACGATGGAGGCTATGGTCAATTTCAACCATAAATTCGGCAAATACCTTGATTTCAGTGCGGTTGTCGGCATGGGCCGCTATGTCGATAAAGGCAATGGCATGACCGTTTCGTATCAGAACGCCAATGATATGATTCAGGATTCGAACTTATCAGCGGCCGACGGACCGTTCAATCCGTCGTCCTATAAATATGAGAATGAAAAGCGGTCACAGTTTGCCCGCGTATCGTTTATTATTCTGGATAATTACGTTGTGAATGCCACGCTTCGCCGCGACGGTACCGACAAATTCTTCGACAACAAGAAATATTCATGGTTTCCATCAGTATCGGTTGCATGGAAGATGTCGCAGGAGAAGTTCCTTCGCGATTTGAATTGGCTCAATCTTCTTAAACTTCGTGCCAGCTATGGTGTGACCGGCAGCGACAATCTCGGTTCGACCCTTTATGGCACAGTGGGCGTATCTCGCGAGGACATTAAATTTTCAAACGGTAGTGTGACCTACGTCCCGTTTGTTTTGCTCGGAGGCAGCTATGATGATGTGACCTGGCAGAAGACCACTATGAAGAACGTGGGTCTTGACTTTGCGGTGCTCAACAATCGCCTGTCGGGAAGTCTTGATGTATTTCGCAACGATGTGACAAATATGCTCGGGTATGCACCGACCTCTCTGCTCAACATGTATCCGCTGCGTCCGATCAATGGTGCACACTACAAGCGCACAGGTGTTGAGTTGTCGCTCAATTCAGAAAACATACGAACCTCCGACTTTACTTGGACCACATCGCTTGCCTTGTCGCACTACAGCGCGAACTGGGTTGAACGTATGCCGAACTACGACTATAAGACCTATCAGAAGCGCGACAATGAGCCTATGAGCGCGTTTTACTATTACAACACTACGGGCATCATCAACGCCGACCGCAGCAACATGCCCGACTCGCAGCGCTCACTTCCGGCAGATGCACAGAAGCCCGGCTTTCCTATCGTGGAGGACCGCAATGGCAATGGTGTGATAGACGAAGGCGACATCTATATGGACGATCTTCTGCCCAAGCTCTATTATGGATTCGGCAACACGTTTGTGTATAAGAATTGGGATCTCGACATCTACATGTACGGGCAACTTGGCGTGGAAAAGTACAACAGCACCAATGCAGCGAACTGCTCGGCCGGCAACCTGTCGAGTGGTATCAGCGCCGGCAATCCCACCGACTATGCTTTTACCGTGTGGAATTCGCAGACCAACCCTAACGGAACCACACCGGGCGTGGCAACAAAAGATGTGACTACCCCGGGCAATGCGCCGATAAAACTCTTCTATGAGAAGGCCGACTTCCTTCGCGTGCGCAATATTACATTGGGCTATACTTTCGATGCCCGCAAATGGAAGTTCTTCAAGGGATACCTCAAGTCCTTGCGCCTGTATGCCGATGTTCAAAATCCCTTCACATTCACCGGATTTTCGGGCGATGACCCTGAAATCGTCGTAGCTACCGGCATGTTGTCGGGATGTAACTATCCTCAGCTCCGCAGCTATTCATTCGGTGCAAAGATTATTTTCTAATCTGCTAATTAGTGACATATTATGAAAAACAGATTTATATACTCGCTTATGGCAGCGATCCTGCTCTTCACCACTGCCTGTGAAGACAACTTCGATGCCAAGATATTCGGCGAGCTCCAGCAAGGGAAGTATCCCTCTACCGAGAGTGAATACGTGTCGTACATGATGATATGCTATCTGCCGTTCACCACACCTTTTACCTACACAATCAATGAAGGTACGGGTATGCACGGATGGTATATAGCAACCGGTGGCGACATCCGTTTCTTCGATTCGACAACCGACATCATGGCTCCCGGCTATACCCGTTGCGGCGGAGAATGGCTCCAGCTGTCAAAAGCCAACTACGAAAACTGCATCTATTACTGGCGCGGTTGGGTGACCGATGATGGCAACCCCAATCACTTCATGAAAACCGCTGAGATTACGCGCTTTACCAATGTTGTCGATGTACTTCAGAAGGCTCCGGCTGATGTACTGTCGGAAGAAAAACGCGATGCACTACTGGGTGAAGTCCGCCTGTGCCGTGGTATGATGATGTATTATCTGATGCATGTATTCGGGCCTGTACCTGTGATTGTTGATCCTGATAAAGTATTCGATGACGAAGCTCAGCGCAACACCGTGCGCCCGACCCTCGATGAAATGTGCGGATATATCTACGATGATTTGCTTTTCGCAGCTGAAAATGCACCTGAGGTTCAGACCGAGAAAGGCCGCTATACCCGCGACTATGCCCGATTCTGCCTGATGCGTCACTGCCTGAATGAAGGCGGCCACATGGCCGGCTATTATGATAAGGGATTGGAGATGTATGCCGAGCTCGAAGGCAAATACTCACTCTTTACCGGCGGCAGCAATCCCTGTGCCGATCTTTATAAAAATGCCAATAAGTTCAACAGCGAGATTATCATGGCTGTAAGTTGCGACCCGGAGGCTGATGGAGGCCCCAAGCACGGCAATGCAAACATATTGTCGATGTGTACCGTGCCCTGGGATGCGGCCGCTGAGGATCCTAATGGCAACCCTACGGTGTTCGCCCCTCAGAACGGCGGCTGGCAGGCATTCTACAATGTTGCCAAGAAATTCTACGACGGATTTGAAAACGGCGACCGCCGACGTGATCTTATCGTCACCGAGTGGTGGAACAAGAGCGGCGAGAAAGTGACCGCCAATGATTTGGGCACCCGCTGGGACGGATACATCTGCAATAAGTTCCCGATTGAAACCTCCGGTTCTTTCCAAGGCACTGATATTCCTATCGCACGCTGGGCCGACGCACTCCTTATGTATGCCGAGCTTTCGGTGCGCAGCACAAAAGCTGCGCCATCGGCAAATGCTATTGAGGCTGTCAATCAGGTGCGCCGCCGTGCAGGGCTGAATAATCTTGATGCTTCAAAAACATCTTCTGCCGAAAATTTCCTGGACGCAATTCTTGCAGAGCGCTCGCATGAACTCTACTACGAAGGCTGCCGCAAGATTGACCTCATACGTTTTAACAGCTACGCCCGTGTGACATCGAAGGTCAAAGGTGAAGTTCCTACCCGCCAGTATGTACCGCTGCCGAATTATGCTATCGAAGCCGCAGCTGCCAACGGTTGTGTACTGGAGCAGTACTACTCCCGTCCTGACTGGCAATTTGACTACGACCAGGCACAAGGGATGTAAGTAAGTCTTAACACAAAAAACGACAAACCAATGAAATCATTATCATATATGAACATCATCGGATGTATGCTGCTCGGCCTCATCGCCATATCTTGCGACAATAGTGATGAGCCTGCACCCGCACCCGTTCCTCCCGTCGAAGCTACGGATGGGGGCTACCTGTTCGCGCACATGACCGATGACAATTATGGTTCACTGTTCTACAGTGTATCGCGCGATGCCTACAATTGGGAAACGCTCAATGATTCGCGTACAGTACTTCCGGCCTATTACGGACACCCCGATATATGCAAAGGTCGCGACGGCTACTACATGATCAGCGTCAAAAAAGGCTCGGGAATTCCACTTCTGTGGCACTCCTCCGATCTTGTAAACTGGGAGTACACCAAGCTCGCCAAGTCGATATTCAACAAGATAACCGACCTCTATGGATATCACAATGAAGAGATCTACTATGGTGCGCCCAAAATGTACTTTGACGAACCGAGCGATCAGTATATCATAACATGGCACGCCGGTCTGACAGGCGATGATGCGGACGCATACGAATGGGACAGCAAACGGACTTTTTATATCCTTACTTCGGATTTCAAAACGTTCAGCGAACCCAAGTTCCTGTTTTCATTCACCGGCAGTGATGAGAACATGGCAACCATCGACGTAATTATCCGCAAGGCAGGCGACAGCTACTATGCAATCTTTAAGGACGAGCGTTCGAGGGAGAAATATCCCGAAACCGGCAAGACCATACGCATTGCAAAATCAAGCGCTCTCGCAGGTCCTTACGAAAATCCGGGGCCGGCAGTAGGGCCGGTCGACGAACGCTGGCACGAAGCCCCGATTGTAGTCCCGACCGTCGACGACAAGGGCTATTACTTATTTACCGAGAATTATCCGAAGCAGTACGACATGTTTGAGGCGGAGACTCTTGAAGGCCCCTGGACCGAGCGCTATTTCGCAGGCCCGAAAGCCCGGCATGGATGTATGGTTCGTGTAAATGAGACAGAGTATCAAGCTATCCTGAATGCTTACAAACGCTAATCACGAAATTCCGACTATGAACAAAATATTAATTCCGATATTCCTCGTTGCGGGCTTATTCGTGTTAAGTTCGTGCGACGACGAGGTAGTGCGCCCTGATCAGTGGCCGGAGTGGCCTTCCAAGACTGTGGTGAAAATCAATGGAGTCGAACTCAACGATACATACTACAGCACTTTCAGCGGTGCAAAAATATCGCTTACCGAAGGGGAGAGCATTGATTTCACCGGTTTCGATAAGCTTCAGTACACGCTCCAAAGTCATTTTTGGGAGCTCCCGGTTGCTAATCAGGCAGTGTTCAAAGGGAAGAGCGGTGAATACGATGTGATTTACGACCACCTGAACGACCTGCTCTATGTTGAACAGGCGGAGGTGAAATATCCCGATGCTCTATATGTGATCGGCGAGCAACTCGGCCACTCCGGAGCGACCGAGGCTATCACCACCGGGTGGGCTATCGATGCGCCCGACAACTGCCAGAGCTGCCGGCGGATTGGCCCCGACAAGTTTGAGATCAGCCTTTATCTGGCCCAAAATTTCAAGTTCAAGTTCTTCCGACATCATGGATGGGGAACACATGAGGAGATTGAAATCTGGGCAGAGGATCTTACTCTGAATCAGCCGACGCTTGTGACAGGTACGGGCGACTTTTGTGCCGGAGCTTTGTTTCAGGCCGGTGTCTACGACATAACTGTCGATTTGGCTGCCAAAACTTTCGACATGGTAAGCCGCGTGCCGGTTCAGCAGGAGGACTATTATGTCAACGACATCCTTATGGAACCGTCGGGAGCTTACCTGCACACCCGTCAGATGCTCACCAATGGCGAAGAAATCATATTCAGCAATTTCGGAGGAATCAGCGATATGATCCAACCCGAATTTTATGAAGTAATCTCCGATGTGGAGGGTCGCGTACGATTCCGCGGGCCCACAGGGGAATATGATCTCTATCTTGATGCGGCGAGCATGCTTGTGTATACCGAGAGCCCGGCAATGAACGCTTGGGATAAAAAAGCCATGTGGGTGACAGGCTCCGGCTTCGGCCATCCCAAGGCCGGACGCACTACCGCAGGCGACTGGAAACTGACCGAAAGTGCAGGTTCATTCCAGATGGTGCCTGTCGGCGACGGTGTATATGAAACGTCGATGTATCTTGCGAAAGGATTCGATGTGAAATTCTACCAGGCACGCGATTGGGGTAGTGCCCGCTCCACCCAGGTCCTCGAACCTATCCCTGCGAACATAGTGAACAAAAGCGTGGCCGGAAATCCCGAATATTGCGTCTTCAATGGCGACATGATACCGGGCCCCGACTTTACCGCGGGCACATACACCGTTCGTGCCGATTTCAACAACAAGATTGTATATCTTGTGGAGAAAACACCTGCCGAACTCATTCGCCCCGTTGACTACAAAGTGAACGGAGAATCAATGACCGGCAGCCGCTATAATGAATTCATGGAAGTAACCCTCACTCTTGAACAAGGCCAGACGGTTACATTCGAGAACTTCCAGCGCGTTGATTGCCTGCTCCAGCCCGAGTATTTTGATTGTGATGAAGATGGCAACTATGTGTTCAAGGCTCTGAGCGGAGAGTACCGCCTGCTCTACGACGTCGACGGCACTCAGCATATATGGACAGAACGCACTTCCGACGCAGGCTTATGGATAACCGGCCAATACTTCGGGCATGGCCGCACAGGCGGTTGGGACGTAGGCTGGCACGATGGCTCAATCTATATCTCTCCGGGCTGGAGCTGGGATAATCCTCGTCAATACTTATGCTGTGCCGAGACATCGGCCGGCGTATTTGAAACGACATTCCTTGTCCACAGCAGTTGGTCGCAGTTGACACTGTACGGCAAGCGTGGTTGGGATAATAAAATCCAGTCGAGCCAAGTCAACATCACTGACACAAGTTCTTTCGGCCGCTCATTCGCATGGCAGGATGGAGTCGGTAATCCCGACAACTTCGGCTGCACTGTCGGTGATATCGGTCAGGAATACGGGACTTACCGCATGATAATCGACACGAACAAGACTCCGATTGAAGTCAAGCCTATCCTGCTCGATGGGCACGGACATCATTGATTGACAGAATTGACAGTTTACTTTTGCGGGACCGGTGTGCGTCGAGTTTCCAATAATAGATATAGCACCCGGTCCCGTTTTTTTATATTTTCAGGATTATGAAATTATTAAATATCGGCTTGCATCTCCTTGTAAGCCTGCCGATTCTCTGCTCATGCGGTGGTGCCAAAGATTCCGATAAGGATATGGACACGTTCATCTCCTCGCTGATGGATGAGATGACGCTTGAGGAAAAACTCGGGCAGATAAATCTTGTGACCGGTGGAGATATAGTCACCGGCTATGTGATGTCGAATGAGCTTGAGCAGCTTATACGACAGAATCAAATTGGTGGTGTATTCAATGTAAAGGGCCCGGAAAAGATTCTTGAGCTACAGCGAATTGCCGTAGAGGAAAGCGGCCATGGAATTCCACTCCTTGTCGGTGCGGATATAATACACGGCTACGAAACCGTTTTCCCTATTCCTCTTGCACTGTCGTGTAGCTGGGATTCGGCGGCTGTCGAGCGCATGGCTCGAATTTCGGCCATAGAGTCGGCAGCCTCCGGCATTAACTGGACCTTCAGCCCTATGGTCGATATTTGTCGCGATCCCCGCTGGGGTCGCATTGCCGAAGGTAATGGAGAAGATCCGTATCTGAGCTCTGTTCTTGGCCCGGCTTATGTGAGAGGTTATCAGGGGAAAGATATGTCAGGCAAGGATGAAATCATGTCCTGCGTAAAGCATTTCGCACTATATGGAGCCGTTGAGGCCGGTCGTGATTACACCACTGTCGACATGAGCCGCCAGCGTATGTTCAACGAGTATTTGCCGCCATACGAAGCTGCAATCAAGAGTGGCGCTGCGAGTGTGATGAATTCGTTCAATCTTGTCGACGGTATTCCTGCTGCCGCAAACAAGTGGCTTATGGTCGATGTGCTCCGCGACAGGTGGGGATTCGATGGCCTGCTCACCACAGACTATGGTTCAATCTCTGAAATGGCTACACTTGGATATGCACCATTGGCAGAGGCTTCGGTAAAGGCTCTCGAAGCAGGAACTGACATGGACATGGTGTCGTCAGGCTACCTGAGCACTCTGCGCGAGTCATTGGAGAACAAGGATGTAACTATCGGAATGATCGACCGGGCATGCCGCCGCGTCCTTGAAGCAAAGTATCGTCTTGGTTTGTTTAAAGACCCATATAAATATTGCGATACAACGGCGGCCACCACAAAAGTATTCACACCTGAACATCGTAGAATAGCGCGTGAAATCGCAACTGAAACTTTTGTTTTGCTCAAAAACAGCAATCGGACGCTTCCTTTATCACCCAAAGGACGAATTGCACTCGTAGGTCCTATGGCCGATGCCGGGAATAATATGTGTGGCATGTGGAGCATGACATGCACGCCATCCGAACATCAGTCGCTTAAAGATGCTATGGAGGATGAACTTAAAGGTGTGGCCGAACTTATATATGCCAAGGGTTGCAATGTGTATGCCGACGAAACGACGGAGATAAACGCCAACGGAATCCGCCCGATAGCACGCGGCAATGACGAAGAGATGCTGCGTGGAGCTTTCGCTGCGGCAGCTAAGGCCGATGTGATTGTAGCCGCACTGGGAGAGTCCGCAGAAATGAGCGGGGAATCCGCCTCGCGTGCAGATCTTGAGTTGCCCGATGTGCAGAAACGACTTCTCAAAGCTATGGTATCGACGGGAAAACCGGTAGTACTATTGCTTTTCACCGGCCGCCCCCTTGTTCTGACATGGGAAGATGCCAATGTTGATGCAATTTTGAATGTATGGTACGGTGGCAGTGAGGCCGGAGCTGCAATCTGCGATGTTGTTTTCGGACATGTTTCTCCTGCCGGTAAATTGACTACGACCTTCCCTCGCAGTCTTGGACAAGTGCCGATATACTACAACCATTTGAATACAAGCCGCCCGGATAATGACCCGAATGTATTCAACCGCTATCAGAGCAACTACATCGACGAGCGCAATGAACCTCTCTATCCATTCGGTTTCGGATTAAGCTACACTACTTTCGCCTACGGAGACTTGAAGCTCGATAAAACCACTCTGAAGGAAGGTGAAGCAATCAAGGCAACAATCAATGTGACCAATACCGGCGATTTTAAAGCGACCGAGATTGTGCAGCTCTATATGCACGACGTATATGCCTCCTTGGCTCGCCCCGTGAAGGAGTTGAAAGGATTTGAGCGCATTACCCTCGCTCCCGGTGAAAGCCGTGATGTGACATTCTCGATAACTCCCGACATGCTTCGGTTCTATAATTCCGAACTGGAATATGTATGGGAGCCGGGAGAGTTTGAAGTAATGGCCGGCTCTGACTCCGAGCACTTAAGCACCTGTAAATTTGAACTCAAATAGTTAAGTACATGAAAAAAATTGAAGACATCGAACTTTGGCTTGTCCATCGGGCCCATGAGCGCGTTGGAGATTCCTTTAAAGTTACTGTTTTTCAGGGATTCTTACAAGGGTAAAATATTAACAATCAATAATTTAACCGACAAAATTCAATTTTTGTCATCTACTAAAGTCAGATTCATAAAATGAAAATCAAGTATTTTTTAATGATGATAGGTGCGGTAGTATTGACGGCAGTTGCTGTCAACTCCTGCGCCAAGGTCTCCGCGACAAACGAGCGCAGGCATGACTTTCCTGATGTTTTCGACATCGCCTACACTCCCGATACTCTTCATGGGCACAGCGGACTATTCACTGATGCCGGAGCTTGGATCGGTTTCACACCGCCGGAGAAGGGAAATTGGGTGAATGGTTTCTGCGGACCTTACAGTATAGACATGAACCGCAGGCAATGGCTTGCGAAAAGTGCTGTGACAGTACATCCCATATCGGCAGGCGAGATTTTGTCAGACAGCACATGCTATTATCCCGGCGAACTCCTATTGTCAGCCATATATAAGGATGGGGAAATCCGCCAACAACTTCATTTTATAGATGCCCATTCGATACTCCTTACTGTTGAGAGCACGCTTGGATGTCCGTTGCAATATAGCGGTGAGGGATGGGCTGAAGGGATGGAACTCACCAAAAGAGGTAATTCCGTATTTGCTGCCCATGAATCCGGTGAGACATTTGTTATTTCGTTTCCTCAGGATGTGTATCTGGAGGTTAAGGATGGTAACTATTCTGCCGAATCACAACAGGGTAAGACCGTGCATGTGGCATTGGGATTTTTTTATAGCAGGGATGAAGCAATGTCGGGAGTTGGCCGCACAGTGGCTCTCCTTGATGATCCGGATGCTGCGCTGGCCGATAACCGTAAGCGCTGGGAGGGTTACCTTGCCTCGACATTACGCGATGATATGCCTGAGGATTATGACCGTATAGCAGTTAAGTCAATGACGACTCTCGCTTCAAATCACAGAGAGGCGCGGGGCGGTCTGCTGCATGACGGTATTATACCAAGCCACGCGGTAGAATATTTTGTGGGACTCTGGGCATGGGACAGCTGGCGCTTTTGTGCGGGTGCCGCGAATTTTGATCCGGAACTGGCCAAGAACAATATCCGGGCGATGTTTGACTATCAGCAGCCTGACGGAATGGTTATTGACTGCATATTCACCGATCCCTCAGCAAACAATGCCAGGGACACCAAGCCTCCGTTGGTGTGCTGGGCCGTTGACAAGATATACGATGCAACCGGTGACAAGAGTTTTCTTGCCGAGATGTATCCTCAGCTGCTGGCTTACCATAAGTGGTGGTATGCCAAGCGTGATCATGATGGTAACGGCATGTGCGAGTATGGCTCCACTGATGGAACGCTTGAGGCTGCTGCATGGGAGAGTGGTATGGATAATGCCATCCGTTTCGATGATGTCAAAATGCTTGCCAACGGAGGCCACAGTGATGCCTGGAGTATGGATCTGGAAAGTGTTGACCTCAATGCTTATCTGGCACAGGAGTGCTGTTTGCTAAAGAAATTTGCTGAGATTTTAGGCGAGAAATTTGATGTACCGGATCATAGTGGGAAAGTGGCGGACTATTTCTTTGACAAGGATAGAAAATTCTTCTTTGATCGTAAGCTTGCGGATCGCTCGTTTGCGGGTGATCCCGGATGCGAGGCGTACACTATGCTTTGGACCGGACTTGCCACTCCCGCGCAGGTGAAGGATATGATGCCTCTGCTTCAAGATACTGCAAAATTCTCAACGTATATTCCGTTTCCGACGGTTGCTGCCGATAATCCCAAATATAATCCACGCGGATATTGGCGCGGTCCGATATGGTTGGATCAGACTTATTTTGCAATCAGCGGATTACGCAATTATGGATATGACGAACTTGCTGACAGCTATACCCGTCAGGTCTTTGATCGTCTTGACGGACTGAAGGAAGGAGCGCCGATACATGAGAACTACGACACTCATACCGGTGCGCGCCTTAAGGCTCCACACTTCAGCTGGAGTGCATCGCATCTTATCATGCTCTATAAGGAGTATACAGGTAAATGATATTGTTAAGAAACTGTTTAAAATTTATTTTATCTTGTCTTTGAGCGTCTTGTCAATGT
>JAMPHP010000020.1 GCA_023663365.1 Muribaculaceae bacterium
GGGCTGACACGTGGAGCAATGTTCAACGAAAGCAACGTCTATGCCGCTTCCGGACTGCGTCTTTCTTCAATCCGTACTATCCGCCAAGGAAACAACAGGCTAATAGCAGCTAACCGCCGCTACGTCGGTCCATTCACCTTCAATGCCGACACTCTTGAGCGTGTTGACTTCCCGGGCGGCTACTTCGACGGAGCAGGCAAAGCGCACTTCATGCTCACTGACTGGCAGGGCAACGTCAACATGGTGGTCGATGCCGAGGGGCGGCTCGAGCAGCACGTCACCTACTACCCCTACGGCGAGCCACACCGTGAGCCCGCGGGCCAGCGCCACCTCTTCGCCGCCAAAGAGCGGGGTGACTTCATCACCTCAGCCTACGACTTCGGCCCCCGCCGCCTCTTCTCCCCCATCTGCCTGTGGGGCGCGCCCGACCTATTGGCATCTGAAACACCATGGCTTTCTCCATATACCTACTGTGCCGGAAACCCTATTCGGTATACAGACCCGACAGGGATGTTGCTTTCTATTGCTCCCGGAGATGGTTATACATATAGATGGATAAAGCAGAACGAAGAATGGGGCTTCTATAATTACGAGAATCAATTATATTCAGGAGATTCGGAGTTTTATAATTCTGTGACAACTACCTTAAACACTATAATGAAAGGTGGTTCGACAGGATATGATTTAGTCTCGGTTTTAGCAGACTCTCCTTATCCAGTAACTATTTATCCTGGTGAGTCAAGTACAACATCTCCAAGTGGAAACATCACTTGGAATGTGGACGGAGCAAAATTACCAACCACATCGGGAATTTTACAAAATCCAGCGATTGATTTGGCGCATGAGCTTTCTCACGCTTATTTTAATTGGCATATAGGAAATGCCACTATTTGGTTTTCACTGGAAACTAAAGATGGCATAAGAGATGTTTATTCTTCTGATATTTTTACAACTCATATTGAAAATAAAATTCGCGCTGAACAAGGCCTTCCGTTACGCACTCATTACTCAATTAATTATAATAATGAGCCATTGGAGATGAGTAGGATATTAGATACTAAAAGACGAGCGAGTGTATATTATAATATTTTTGAAAAGCAACGTGTTAATGAACTTCCAATCATCCCCTATATCTATTAATCTCAATATATCAATCAATGAAATATTCAATTATTATTTTGTCATTAATTTTTGCGTTAGTTATTCAAGCGCAAACCGATGATACTCTTAATCATTCAGAAATGATAAGCGAGGTTTTAGATATTCACGCTATCTATGAAGATCCAATGAAAAATGGATACTTTTCAAGAAAATGCGTTGGTTTCGACAGTACCTATTCTGCTTATTCAGTAACTGGAGAGTTGAAAATCCTGTCTGAATTGTGCCCAAAGGTCAATTTGCAAAATGATACTATAGTATTTATCTGTGGTTATTCTGATACTGTTATTGGAGACATTGATTATGCCTATATAGCCTGCAAAGAGGATTCAATAGCAATACGGTTTAATAGGTTTCCTACTGACATCCGAAAGAAAGAGAGCATAAACGATAATTTCAAAAAGTATATACATTATTTTAACTCCTTTGATGATGATAACTTTTTTTATAAATGGGCTCTTAAAAGGGATATTAATCGTATTGAGAGATTTTTATTAAAATCTTCCCAGTATGGCAGTAGCGCTAATTCAATAGAAGTTGCCATATACTATATCAAGATGGGCATAATCAGAAAAACAAGATTCTATGCTCTATATACTCCGTCATTGGTGTATGAAGAATGATTGATAAATTGCAGCCAAATCTACCTTTGCCAATCCGGTTGGACGGTATTACAGTTGTAAAAGAACGTATCAAAAAACTTAGTTATGAAATTGAGAATTATTCACATTCTATTAGGCGCGCTGTTGGTATCGGCTATTAGCTGCCGCAAAAAGGCGCAGCCACCAATGCTTGATGTCAAAGAAGCAATTGAGACACCTCAGATTGAAAAAAACGTTGAGGTCTACGAAGTCAAGGACTCAATCGAAGAAGAGGTCAAGCGCTTTATTGATTCTCTTAGTGTATACCGTGAATACGCGGCTATACCATTCTTTGAACCTGACGGCTATGAAATTACCGTCATGAACCATAAAATTGAAGGAGTGTGGACCGGAGATAGTGCACGCATAATCAATCCGACCGAAGACATTGCACTGCTATTCGCATTCTTTCTTGAAAACAGATTTGCAGATTACACTGAGGGGGTATACGAGATTTTTACGAAGTATGCATACGGGCATCCTGAAATTTTTGATATTTCTCTATTGTTCCTCAAGGCAATTGAGGACGATGATTGCAAAGACGTACTTGATAATATGATATCGGCAATTGCCTTTGAAACTAAGTATGGGGTAGATTCTGTGACAGACCCTGATGATAATAATTCTGTACTTAATGCGATTAAAAAGAGGTTTCCTAAATTTATCGCCTTATGCGATAGTCTTAATGCGTCTATTGTAGTGATAGATGGTGTTTTTTGTATTCAAGGGTCAAAAATCTATAATATTATTCGGGAAGCAGAATGTCAATGAATTCCAATATATCTGATTTTAAAACGATGCAAAGCCTAAGACATGCTGTCATTTACCTTCTCTTGGCATTGTCGTTGCTCACAAGCATCGACATGCGGGCTGCCGACTATAACTCGATAGAAACTAATGGGTCGGTGGAGGTTAAGTACAAGTCTTTCGGCACGTATTTTATCGACGATGTCGAGTATAGGTCGACGGAGATAAAATTTACTGCCGTAAGTCACGACCTGGTTGTGTTCTTTCCTCTTTCAATGCAACTGTCGGGAGAGGTGGTAACTCATTTATATGATATCTCTCCACTAAACTTCATATATGAGGATGTCGATCTGTCAGCAAAGAATATGCAACGAATGCCGGAGCTTAATTTCTACATGTTTACCTATATCGAAAAAGACAGTACATTCACAGCTAACGTGCTATATGCCGCCAGATATTCAGAAGAGGAGCTTTTGAGTAAATTTACTATCAGAAAAGGATCCCCTGCCATGAAAAATCTCGAAACTTATAAATGTGCCTATCCACACAATAGCATTGTTCTGAGCTATCCTTCGATAGCAGAATAAGCAAGTATGTGCTACAAGCAGCACGCCCGCCGGAGCTGCCATGGTGCAGCCTCGACGGGCGTGTGTCTGTATATTCGTTGATTACTTGAGGAGCTCTTTCACCTTGTCGGCGCCTTTCTGGGCGGCATCGGCGGTGGCGTCCTTGGCCTGCTGTACTTTTTCGGCAGCGGCGTCCTTCACTTCATCGGCTTTTGCAGCCACTGCATCGGAAGCCGAGGAAGCTGCCGAGCCGAGGCTGTCGGCAGCAGCCGAAGCGGCGTCCTTGGCATCGTCGACTTTATCGCCCACAACGTCGCCAACCTTGTCGAGGGCTGTCTCTACGGAGGCGAGGGTTCCGGCGAGCGCGGGAGCTTTCTCCTTGACTACGGGCTCTATCTTGGCGAGATATTCTTTGGCCTGCTCCACCTTGCCTTCTTTCACGAGTTTCTGTGCGTAGGCCTTAGCCTGGTCGACATACACTCTGAGGCTGTCGGGGTTTGTGCAGTTTTCGATTTTCGATGTAATAGCGGATGCTTCTTTGGCACCGTCGTTCTTAGAGCAAGATACGCTCCCTATAGCCAGCACGGCAACGAGAGCTCCAATCAATACTAACTTTTTCATATTATTCTCATATTGGATAGTTAAACAATAGAGAAACACGCCACCCGGGCATTTGGTTCACCGCAGGCTGCGGAAGGCAAACCAAGCCGCAGGCAAAAGCACCGCGGGCAGGGTAATCCACGGGCCCGCGAGGGCGCAGGCGGCCAGGGTGAGCAATGCCGCCGCAAAGCCGCCAAGGGTGAGCAGCGCTATGCCGGGGCGGAGCCTGAGGCCGTAGCGATAGCGGTAGACGGCCCATACCACGGCAAAGTAGATGCCGTACCACAGCACATAGGCCACTCCGAGCCCCTTGAAGCCGAAGGTGGCGAAGAGGGGTATGTGCAGCGCCAGGTATACCACGGCGCTTGCCAGCTCGGTAACCACGAAGATGCGGCCGTCGCCACGGGCGAGGATGGTGTAGGCCACGCACCACGAGGCTGCGCGGAAGAATACTCCCGAGGCTCCAACTGCCACATAGGGCAGCGCGGCCTCGAAGGCTGAGGTGTAGAGGATGCGTATCACCAGAGGGCTGCAGCAGATGAAGGCGACGGCTACGGGCATGAGCACGCACTGCGCCACCTTGATTTCGTGCGACACGACCACTTCGGTGCGCCTGCGGTGGGCTATCACGGTGGAGAGGCGTGGGTAGTACTCCATGACGATGGCCGTGAAGATGATGCCCACGTAGGTGTTGATGAGGGTGTAGCCCGATTGATATATACCCACTGTGTCCTCACCGAAGGAGCGGTTGAGGTAGATTACGAAGGCTCCCGAAGCCAGTAGCGTAACGGTGTTGCTGAGCGTCATATATGCACCGAGGCGGAGCATGTCGCGGCTGCTCCGCCATGCCTGCTTCAGAGTGATGCGCACGCGGCTGATGTCGCGCGCACGGAAGCGCATGGCAAAGGCCCACTGCACGCCGTAGTACACAAGGAAGAGCGGCACCACGGCATCGATGCGCAGGAAGTAGAGTAGCGGCACGGCAAGCACTATCGACACCACCGCGGCCCACAGCGAGGCTTTGGCCATAGGTCGCAGCCGGTCAAGGCCGCGCAGCACGGCATACTCGCCATTGGTCATGATGGCAAAGAATATCCACAGCGAGAGAGCGGCGAAAGCGAGTGTGTGGCTGCGGTCGCCAAAGGCCACTTCGCTGATGAGCGGGGAGCAGAGAGCCGCCAGCAGAGTGCACACTATGCCTATGGTGCGCGAGAGCTTGCGCACGGCAGCCACCACGGAGGCCGTCTGCCCCGCATCGGAGCGCACCATGGCGATGTCGCGCACGGCGCTCTGGTCGAGGTTGAGCTGCGAAGTCTTGGCAAGGAGGTCCATGGTGGAGTTGTAGATAGCCATCAGGCCCACACCGGCCGGACCGAGCCACAGTGCGGCGAGCTTGGTGCGCACCACCGAGCAGAGTATGCCCACAGCCTGCACACCGCCGAAAACGCTCAGCACCTTGAGTATCTTCTGCGTAGTGGCCGATTTATGCACATTCGCCTTTGTCATAGAGCACTAACGGAGCCATTCGGCGGGGTCGAGCTTTTCGATTTCCTTGCGCACCTCGAAGTGCAGGCGAGTGCGGTTGCCGTCGGCGGGGTCGCTGTAGATTGAGCCGAGAGCCTGCCCTGCCTTTACCTCCTGACCCTTGCGCACGGTGAGGTCGGAGAGGCCTGCATAGACGGTCAGATACTCACCGTGGCGCACGAGCACCACATTGTGGTAGCCGCCCATCACAATCACCATGCTCACCACACCGGGATAGACAGCCACGGCGTAGGAGCCGGGAGTGGTCTCGATGTCGATACCGTTGTTCTGAATTTCAACCTTGGCGAGATTCTTGTGCGCGTGTCGGCCGAAATCCGATACAATCACAGCACTGCCGCTCACGGGCATAGGGAGCTTGCCCTTGGCTTTATCGAAGGACGAGGCTACGGGAGCAGCCGGCGACGGCTTCTTATGCTGAGCCGGCTTGGCGGGCTTTGCGGGAGCTGCCGGCTTGGTGGTGCTTTCACTCTTGGCCGCCTTTGCCGCCGCTTCCGCCTCCTTGCGCTTGCGCTCTTCCTCGGCGGCACGGCGCTTACGCTCCTCTTCGGCAGCGCGACGTGCCTCCTGCTCAATGATTCTGTTGAGCTCCTCATCGAGGCGCTTGGCCTTGGCCTGCTGCTCCGACAGAGCTTTCTCGAGCTTGCGGCCCTGCCTGCGCAACTTTGCCACAAGGGCATCGGCATCGGAGTGCATGGCGCTGAGCTTTCCGCGCTCCTTACGAAGGACCGAAAGGCGTGCATCGAGGCGCACACGCGCTGAGTCGAGCCTTTCTTTCTGGCCGCGGAGGCGCTCGGCCTCATCCTTCAGCACTGCGGCCTTCTGCTTCTCCCAGCTGCTGAGCTCGCGCAGATAGCGCACACGCTTGCGGGCCTCGGTGAAGGAGCGCGAGGAGAAAATAAATGCCGTGGCCGAAGCCGCCTGGCGCTGTGAGCGGATTGCCCTCAGCGACGCGGCATAAGAGCTCTTGAGGGCATCGACACGTGCCTGCGTCACATTCACGCTGTCGGTGAGGATGCGGGTGCAGGTGCGGATAGAGTCGACGCTCCGGCTCAGCAGCGCTATATTTTCATCGCTGATTTTGATGTCGCCCTCGATGCGCTGAAGGTCGGCGAGCTGGCGCGACACCTCGGCTGTATTTGCCGAAATCTGCGAGCGCGTACGTGCTATTTTCTTGCTCGTCTCGCGCTTTTCCTGCCTGACGGTCTTGGAGTTTCGCCGCGGTTTGGCAGCCTCGGCCGTGGGGATGGCAGAGGCAAAGGCAAGAGCGGCGATAAGGATTAGAATCAGGCGGCGCATAGCGATGTGTCGGTTAAATTCTTCCGAGGAGCTTGAGCACCTGCTCAGTGGTCATTCTTGTGGCACCGGCAGGTATTCGGGGCCTCGACAGAGTGAGCGGAGCGTTCCAGCGTGCTTTCTGCATCGAAGCCGAAATCACGGCATCGAGCTGATGCTTCTTCACGGTGCCCTCGAGCTGCATCATCGAGGCTATCACACCCGCGGGCGAAAGCTCCGATTGGGCGAACGAGCAGCGCAGCACATTGGCACCGGCAGCCACATCGAGGGCAAAGAGCTGTGGCGAAGCCTCGGATGCGGGGTCGACGGCAGAGATGGCCGTAAAGTTCCAGTCGACACCGGCAATGCGCCTGCGTGGCGTCATCGACCACAGCCTCAGCTCGGGAGTGCCCGAACCGTCCACCTCGTCGAGCGTGAATACCGACGCCGCCGAAGCCTGGGCCACGCCTCGACCCGGCGCGAAAGTCTGGCCCAGGAGGAGCGACTGGATGTCGGCGAGCGAGAAGCCGGCGGCGGCCGTGAAGCGCTCGAGCGACTCCACATAGTAGGTATTCATCGGCTTCGACACCACTATCACAGAGTCGCAGTCGGCATAAAGCGTAGCCACCTCGATAAAGAGCATCTTCAGCGACAGCGACATGGCTTTGCCGTAGACCATCGACAGCGTGCCCGACACGCTCACCTTCTTGGGCTTGGTCACCGCAACCTTCACGGGCACCGAGAGTGTGGTCCACGGTGAGTAGGCGGCTGTCATGGCCGTAAATTCATCGGAGAGGGTGCGGCCGGCGGGCTTTGATGCAGCCTCGGGGCCATAGGCCTGCGCCGACGATTGGCGCGAGCTCTTGCAGGCCGTGAAGCCAAGAGCGAAAGCGGCCACAATCAGGCAGGGCAATATCTTGCGTATAGCTGATTTCATTTTGCAGATCGTACTTTGGTTTGGATTTTTTCCTTGAGCGCATCGTCGGCAGGACCGAGATCGAGGGCTTTCTTCCAGAATTCGACGGCCTCGCGCCGATTGCAGCTGCGGTAGTATATATCTCCGGCGTGGTCGTATATATCCACGGAGCCCTGATCGTCATAGTCCTCCTTCTTGAACAGGTCAAGGGCGCGGTCGATGATCTCGCGTGCCTTTTCGTAGTCGCCTTTGCAGTAGAGCACCCAGGCGTAAGTGTCGAGGAAGGTGGCATTTTCGGGCTCGGCGGCAGTGGCTATGGAGGCATAGAGCTCGGCACGGTCGAGCATGGTGCCGGTGCTGTCCTCGCACATATAGTAGGCGCAGTTGTTGAGCGCCATGTAGTTGTCGGGGTCCTCCTCAATGGCACGGCTGTAGGCCACGTAAGCGCTGTCGCGCTCACCTATGCGATAGAAAAAGTCGCCGCGAGTGGCATCGATGAGCGAAGCCTGCCTGCGGTTGGCAATGAGCTTGCGGTCCACGCTGTCGAGCAGGGCAATAGCCTGCGGCATACGGTCCTTCACGGCCAGCGCCATAGCACCGTTTGTAGCGAAATAGGGGTCGCCGGGGAAGTGCACCAGTGCCTTCCGCGATGCCTCGAGCAGCTCGTCGGTGTTGCCGTCCAATGAGTAGAGCTGCACCAGACTTTGCCACACGTTGGGCTGGTTGGGGTCGAGGTCGATGCTGTAGTTGAACTGCTCGATTGCCGCCTCAGGCTCCTCCACACTGGCTTTGTAGGCACCGTAGAGGGCGTGCAGGGTGGCTTCGCCGGGATTGACTTCCTGGATGGTCTCGAACATCTGCTCTATGCGCGGTCGCTGTGTGCTGTCGGCGTAGAGCTTCACCACATAGTCGGAGAGGAGCTGGAATTTATCGCCATACTCCACGGCGGGAGCCTGCAGGGCGCGGAATACCTCGCGGTCGTAAGCCACGCTGTCGTTGCGGCTGCGGTATACCAGAGCACGTGCGAGGTAAATCTTGCCGTTGGAGGGGTCGATGCCGCTTGCCGAATCGAGCACGTCGAGCGCACGGTCGGGCTCGCCGACTCCTGCGAAAAGGCGCCCCACGATGATGAGGTTGTTGACATCGGCAGGAGCCGAGGCAGCAAGTTTCTCAATCTCCGAAACCACCGCCGCCGTATCCTTCATCATCATATACGCACCAATCTTGCGCGAAGCAAGAGGCAGCGAGGGGCCTGCGCCCTGCTCGAGGCGGTCGTAAATCGCCATGGCGCGGTCGAAGTCGGCACGGTCGAAGGTCTGCGAATAGCGGCTCATCAGAGCTGTGGCCAGATTCATGGCAGGATCGGTGCGCGAAGGCATGAGCGAATCCATGGTCTGCCACACATAAATAAGGTCGTCGACACGCCCCATCTGCTGTGCGAAGGAAGCGAACACGAGGCCATAGTGCTCATCGGCGGGAGCAGCCTCGAAGCGGGCCCTCACGGCGCGGTAGGCATCCTCGAGCATGGCCGAGTCGGTAGTGGGCAGGCCGGCGGTGTACTCGGCCACGGCGGCGGCCACAAAGGGGTCGGCGGGGTTGAGCTCGCGAGCGCGCCGCAGGAGCATGAAAGCATCGTCCTGCCTGCCGTCGGCATCGGCATCGACAGCTTCAAGATATAGAGCCTCGGCCTTGGCGATGGCTCCGGGGTCGGTGCTACGGGGCTTTCCGGCCCATATCGAAAGAGATGCCGCCGCAATGACGGCAGCAAAGAAGAGCGTGGGTTTTCGTAAGGTAATTTTCACAAGTCAGGTGTCACTTAATCCCCGAATGGCCGAAACCGCCGTCGGCACGCTCGCTGCTGTCGAGAGAGTCGCACAGCTGCCACGAGGCCTGCACACAGGGAGCCACCACCATCTGGCAGATGCGGTCGGCGCGCTCCACGGTGTACGGAACATCGGAGTGGTTTATAAGTATAACACCTATCTCGCCCCTATAGTCGGCGTCGATAGTGCCGGGGGAGTTCAGGAGCGTGATACCGCTTTTGAGAGCCAGACCGCTGCGCGGGCGGAGCTGCACCTCGTAGCCGACGGGGATTTCCACACGCAAACCGGTGGGGATGAGTGCCCTCTGCCCGGGAGCTATTACTACGGGAGCATCAACGGCGGCACGTATATCCATGCCTGCTGCCGCGGGGCTGGCATATTGGGGCAAAGGCAGGCCCGAAGTGTTTACTACTTTGATTTTCATCTTTGAAAAGGATATGCTCAAAGGTTGATACGGCGGGTGGAGCCGGCGCCTTTGAGGATGTATATGCCCCGGTTGCCTATGGTGAGGCGCACGGTGCCCGGTGCTATCGTACGGCTTGCCACAAGCTGCCCGAGGATAGAAAACACCTCGATTTTCACGGGCTTGTCGACAGTGATATATATACGCCCCTCGTGCACCGACACCTCAAAGCCCGAGGCAGATGCTTCGTCGGTCGAAAGCACGGGCACGGCATCGACATCGACAGCCTCCACCACTTCCCACACGGGAGCCTTGGCGGCAGCTGTGGCAGGTGTCGAAGCCGACAACAAGGCCACAGTCAGCAGCGCTGCAAAGAGAAAAGCTCGCGATATGGAGGCAAAGGTGTGTTTCATTTTTCTATTTGGAAGTGGTGATGGTGAGCTCGCCTGCAAGAGGCACGGTGAGAGCCTTTTCCACGCTATGCTTGTCGAGGCCGAGACCGAAGAGATACATCATCTTGGTGATGGCGGCCTCGAAGGTGAGGTCGTGGCCCGACACCACACCGGCGGCCGAGAGCGAGTCGGCGCCCATGTAGCGGTTGGCATGGACGGCACCGTTGACGCACTGCGTCACGTTGAGGATAACCTTACCACCGGCCACGGCATCGCGCACGGCATCGATAAACCAGCGCTGCGTGGGGCCGTTGCCGGCGCCGTAGGTGCGGAGCACGATGCCTTTGATGCCGGGTGTGGCAAGCTGATGGCGGAGTATGCGCTCGTCGAGGCCCGGGAAGAGGTCGATCGACATCACCGAGGGGTCGAGGTCGAACTTCGGGTCGAGCGGCATGGAGCAATCAGACTTGCGCAGGGCACCGTGATTGAAAGATATGCCGAGGCCGATTTTGGCGAGCTCGGGGTAGTTGTTGCTTTTGAAGGCGTTGAAATTGTCGGCGCTTCGCTTGGTGGAGCGGTTGCCGCGCCACAGGTAGTTCTCGAAGAGGATAGCCACCTCCCGCACCGTGGGTGAGCCGTCGGGCTGGCGGTCGGCGGCAATTTGCAGTGCGGTGATGAGGTTTTCCTCACCATCGGTGCGCACCTCGCCTATAGGCAGCTGTGACCCGGTGATAATCACCGGCTTGGCGAGGTTGCCGAGCATGAAAGAGAGCGCAGAAGCAGTGTAGGCCATGGTGTCGGTGCCGTGGAGTACCACAAAGCCGTCGTAGCTGTCGTAGCGCTCGGCAATGCTTCGCGCGATAGACTGCCAATGAGCCAGATCCATGTCGGAGGAGTCGATGGGCGGATGGAACTGGATGTTGTCGATTTCATAATCGAGCATCTTCACCTTCGGCACATTATCCATCAGATGCGAGAAGTCGAAAGGCTTGAGCGCCCTTGTGGTCGGGTCCTCAATCATACCGATAGTACCGCCGGTGTACACTATTAAAATTCTGGGCTTCATATCACTACCTGTTGAGAAGAAGTACACTACTTGACCTGAGCGCCGGGTGTGGCTTTCGCCGTCGGGCCTGCCACGCAGAGCGAGCCGTCGGCGTTGAGAGCCGAGAGTATCATACCCTGCGAGAGCACGCCGCGTATTTTTGCGGGCGCGAGGTTGGCCACGAATATCACCTGCTTGCCTACGAGCTCCTCGGGCTTGTAGTGCTCGGCGATGCCCGACACTATGGTGCGGTGCTCCGGGGTGCCGTCGTCGATCACGAAGCGGAGGAGCTTCTTGGCCTTGGGCACGGCCTCGCACTCGAGCACGGTGCCCACGCGGAGGTCGATGCGGCCGAAGTCATCGATGCTGATTTCGGGGAGCTGCACCTCGGGCTTGAAGGCAGCCACGGCGTTGGCTTTCTTGATGGCCTCGAGGCGGTCGGTCTGCGCCTGCACGGCAGCGTCCTCTATTTTCTCGAAGAGGAGTTCGGGCTGACCGAGCACAGTGCCTGCGGCCACCATATCCTCATTGCCTATCACGTGCCAATCGAGCTTGATGCCGCCGAGGATGGCGGCGAGGCGTGCGCTCATGAAGGGCATGAAGGGCTCCATGACCACGGCGATAGAAGCGCAGATCTGGGCGCAGACGTAGAGAATGGTCTTCACGCGCTCGGGGTCGGTCTTGGCGAGCTTCCAAGGCTCGCAGTCCTGAAGGTACTTGTTGCCGAGGCGGGCAAAGCCCATGGCATCCTTGAGAGCCTCGCGGAAGTGGAAGGTCTCGAGGTTGTCGGTGAGAGAGGTGCGCAGGCGGTCCATCTCTGCGAAGGCTTCGGTATCGACGGGTTCGAAATCGCCGGGGGCTGGTACTTCGCCGCCGTAGTACTTGTGAGTGAGCACCACCACACGGTTGATGAAGTTGCCGAGGATAGCCACGAGCTCGTTGTTGTTGCGTGCCTGGAAGTCGCGCCAGGTGAAGTCGTTGTCCTTGGTCTCGGGAGCGTTGGCGGTGAGCACGTAGCGGAGCACATCCTGCTTGCCGGGGAAGTCGGCCAGATACTCGTGTAGCCACACGGCCCAGTTGCGCGAAGTGGATATTTTATCGCCCTCGAGGTTGAGGAACTCGTTGGCAGGCACATTGTCGGGGAGCTGGAAACCGTCGCCGTAAGCCATCAGCATGGCCGGGAACACGATGCAGTGGAACACGATGTTGTCCTTGCCGATGAAGTTGATCACGCGGGTCTCGGGGTCCTTCCACCATGACTGCCACGAGTCGGGCAGGAGCTCCTTGGTATTTGAGATATAGCCGATAGGAGCATCGAACCACACATAGAGCACCTTGCCTTCGGCGCCTTCGACGGGCACGGGCACACCCCACGAGAGGTCGCGGCTCACGGCACGAGGCTGCAGACCCATGTCGAGCCACGATTTGCACTGGCCGTAGACGTTGGTCTTCCACTCCTTGTGCCCCTCGAGAATCCACTCGCGCAGGGCGGGCTCCCACTTGTCGAGGGGCAGGTACCAGTGCTTGGTCTCGCGCAGCACGGGGGTCGCGCCGGTGATTGTAGACTTGGGGTTGATGAGGTCGGTGGCGTTGAGCGAAGTGCCGCAAGCCTCGCACTGGTCGCCGTAGGCGGCGGGGTGGTGGCAGTGCGGACATTCGCCGGTCACATATCGGTCGGCCAGGAACTGCCCGGCCTCGGGGTCGTAGAGCTGCTCGGAGCTTTTCTCGATGAACTCGCCCTTGTCGTAGAGGCGGCGGAAGAACTCCGATGCGGTCTCGCGGTGGATGTCGGAAGTGGTGCGGGAGTAGATGTCGAAGGAGATACCCAGATCCTCGAATGACTTCTTGATCAGGGCGTGGTAGCGGTCGACGATATCCTGCGGGGTCACGCCTTCCTTGCGTGCCTTCAGGGTGATGGGCACACCATGCTCGTCGCTGCCGCCGATGAGGGTCACGGGGCGGCCTGCGAGGCGGAGGTAGCGTGCGTAGATGTCGGCGGGCACATACACACCGGCGAGGTGGCCGATGTGCACGGGGCCGTTGGTATATGGGAGAGCGGTGGTGATGAGTGTTCGCTTATATTCCTTTGCCATATTGCTCGTTTATTACAGCATTGTTTTTCAAACGGCAAATTTAGCAAAAAAATATAATATCTACAATAGCTAAAAATCTGTCAGTAAATATGAGTTAACGCCGAGGCGGTTATTGCCCACTTCACTTTTTTGTGAATTTGAAAAACTTTTTATAACTTAGCGATATTAAATAACCTGCATAGCACCGGTTTTCAACCCGGTATTGCCAAACGTTGCAAAAAATATAGTTGACCTCTTGAAAATAATAATAAAATGATTACGCTTCCCGGTATCGACCCGTCAATGATTGCTAACAATCTGACACCATTTGAAGCAACACATCCCGGAACATTAATCCGCGATGAGTTGGAGGTGCGAAAGATTACTCAAGCCAAACTCGCAGAACAGATAGGGGTTTCGCCTTCGCTTCTGAACGAAATAGTAAATGGCAAGCGTGCGGTCAACACAGAAATGGCACTCATGCTGGAGGCCGCTCTTGGCATTGCCGCTCACATTTGGCTTGACTTACAGTCCGATTATAATATGCAGAAAGCAAAATCGGACACTTCTTTCATTAGCAAGCTCGCGAATATACGACGTGTTGCTGCTATACAATAAGAATATATTAGCGGCAATCGCTTTGGCGCCGACGGTCGCCTTGACATTTGCGGTCGCCATAGATGGCGACACCTACATAAGATTTGCGGCATGCGGCGGGGAATGGCCGCATGCCTTTTTTGGGGGGCTCTAAGAAACTGTTTAAATTTATTTATCGCAGGATTTGAGAAGGATTGTCATTTGGA
>JAMPHP010000021.1 GCA_023663365.1 Muribaculaceae bacterium
CCGACAACAAAGGCCGCAACGTCAACTTCAAGAACACCATCATAATCATGACCTCAAACATGGGCTCGGCTCTCATCCGCGACAACTTCGCCAAGATGACACCCGAGACCAAGACCGAGACCGTCGAAAAGACCAAGGAAGCCGTGCTCGACATGCTCAAACAGACCATCCGGCCCGAGTTCCTCAACCGTATCGATGAGATTATCATGTTCACGCCCCTCAACCGCGATGAAATCGAAGAAATCGTAGGCCTCCAAATCAAGAGCATACAGCGCATGCTCGCACACTCGTCGGGCATAGAGCTCAAAGTCACCCCCAAGGCACTCAGCTTCCTTGCCGACGAAGGCTTCGACCCCGAATTCGGCGCACGACCCGTGAAACGTGCAATCCACCGCCTGGTGCTCAACCAACTCTCGAAAGACATCCTGGCGCAGAAAGTGGACCGCACGCACCCCATCGTAATCGACGTCGAGGGTGATGACCTCGTATTCAAGAACTAACCTATTAGATTAAATTAGACCAAATTAAAAGATGAAAAAATTCCTGACAATGATGCTCATGGCCCTGCCTCTGCTCGGCCTCACAGCATGCCACGACGATGATGACGTGCCCGACGTGGACTTCAACATCGCTATCGAAAACGCAGTCCGCGCCGACGGATACCTCTACGTAGTACAAGGAGAAACCATGGAAGTGGCTTCAATCGAAGTGAAAAACAACGATGCCGGAAAGCCCGCCATGATCACCGCCGCAAACTACTACTGGGACTACCGCTACATCGGCTCCTCAATCGAACCGCCCTACGGCATGGAGATTGAGATAAGCGAGACTACTCCCACCGGAGAGCATCTGCTCGAAATCGAGTGCCCGCTCTTCGCCGAAGACAAAGCTGCGGCCACAGCTATCGTTTCGTTCAACGTAAAGGTTGTGTCCGATCAAAGCGAGCTCCCCGACACCGGCGAGCAGACCTTCACAGTCCATCCAAAGACTGCATCAACCGCCGAATAACCTATCTATACCTTTATCGGCACATCGGCGCCGGGGGCATCAGCCTCCGGCGCTTTTTCATGCCCGCCCTGCCGCTTTATACCGGCACTGGCGCGAAATCCGCAAAATCCCGGCAGATTGCGGCACATCACATCATTCGCAGAAGTTCCGTAAAATTCTATTTATAATAAGAGTCTTAACTTCGTAATCGTGACACTAAAACAGTGATGCATAGCCAAAATACATTACGCTCAATAGGTTAAGATGTTTTGCATAAGAAATGGGCTTTAATGTTGTACTGATGCAAAAGTACGATAAAGCCCATTATGAGGAAAAGTTAGAATTTACAAGTAGCTTATTTTAGGAAATGTTCCTTGAATAAATTAAGGCTTTTACCTCTATCTTTGAACCATTTAATATTCTCTGAATGTCCGCATAATGCAGAAAATCCTCGATAAGAATACGCCCAATTATCATTATTTTCTTCTGCATAAATTCGATGCACTTCATACAATAGACTAAGTAGTTCATCATGTACTCGACCTTCTAGCACATCCTTAAATGTTTTATGAAGTTCTTTTAAGCGAGTTTTTTCCGCCAACTTCCATTGCTTATCTGCTTCATAGTATCGACCTGTATTTGCTAATGCTTGTGCATAAGAGTCATAATCTATCGGGGACACATCACTTGTAATAGCCATGTATTTTTGCATATACAAGCAACTATTGCGATAGTCTTCCTGATATCTATATAGGTCTCCCATAAGACCATATATACTTCTTAGGAAAGGTTTATTCTGTTCATCATTTTCATATGTGTTTAACCACTCTTTACCATATTTAATACCAGAAGCAAAATCTCGTATTGAATAAAAGCAGAAAACTAATCTATGCAATCCAAAGGCAGACAATCCAACAGCATCTTTTATCTGCAGCAATTTATCAATTGCCAAGTCATAATACTCATTTTTATAAGCATCAGAGCTTTCCTGGTCCAATCTGTCAATCTCAGCCTCTGATAATGTATCATTAAAAGAAAATATTATCAATTTGTTATTTGAAATTGTAATATCTCCAAGTTGTTGTATGGCACTTTGACCTAATAAAAGAGGAGCCGATTGTTCAAAGACAACTACTGCTGGAATATTATGAAGACGTACACCTCCTAATACAATTTCCCTTATATTTATTTTTAAATGGTCAACAATGCGACCATCAGCCACTACTGACTGACCAGCCTCTATAAAGTCGTCGGATGAAATATAGTCATTATCCAAGAGATATTCAGCGATTGATTGCGATAGGCAAACAGTTGAAGCACCTGTATCAAAAATAAGTTTCATTTTTGCCCCATTAACTAAGCAAGGTATACGATATACGCCACCTTGTTCTTCCATCTCAATTATGGTTTGTGCCATACTAGATAAAGCGAACAAGAAACTTAGAAAAAAACTTAAAAATATTTTCATAAAAAAATTGATTTTCACAAAGTTATTGATAAATCTCCAATTAAACAAATCTAAGATGTTGTTTAAAAACAAATGAGAATAAAAATTGCATCCAATCAAATAATCTGACACTTATGGTATTGAGGAATGTTTAAAGTCTAGTACAACCGTAAACAAGATTAAAGCAATATGTATCTGGTACAACCGTCCGCGTTAGCATATAGACCTGAAAAAAAATATAGCCGTCCAGAGATTGGGCGGCTATTTTTGCGTGTGTTTCCAGCAGTCGGGTAGGATGTCGTGGTATTTTTCGATTTGGATGTTAGGAGGCCATGCGGCACATCGGTCGATAATATCGCAGAAGCATTCAAAGACGTTTATTCCGCATCGATGGCAGGTGATGGCCAATGAGTGATACAGTGCAGCCGGAGGGTGTATCATAATTGGACTATGTTACACCCGCTTTTTCATACCCGCCCTGCCGCTTCATGCCGACATTGGCGCGAAATCCACAAAATCCCGGCAGATTGCGGCACATCACATCATTCGCAGAAAACCGACGAATCTACTGAGAACACTGAATTTAGTTTTCTGATTAAGGTTCTAAAGCAGTGATGCAAGGTCAAAGTACATCACTCTCGTATGCTTGTCCTCATCATCATTGTTGAGAAATTGATAATTATTCTTAATATAGAATGGAATTGCATCTACATAAGCATCCACCGTTACAAAACGGCACCCCGATTTATTATCGACAATGAAGTAATCTTCAACGAACTCCAGCAGATATGTGCCAATGGATTGATGTTGGGCAGATGCAGCAATTGCCAAACGACCTATCTTTATTGCGGGATAGCTTCTCAATCTTTTCTCGTTGACAAATTTGTGCTTTCTGAAGCGGTTGAACTCAGTCTTGGATTCAAAATCAGATATAGATATTTTATCATTCGACAGACTGAAGTATGCCAATACTTCACACGAATTTTTATCTTCGACCACATACGTAACCGACAACAAAGCATTGCGATAAAGACATGCTTCATTGAGGATGAAGTCATTCAGGTCCTCATCGCGACAGTCAAATGCCTTAATGGTATCACCGACACTAAGACGGCGTACTCTGCATCTTGTTTGAAATTCCTCTCTGGTCACGTTTTTAATCGACCATCATCTTCATAATGGTCTCGTAAGACTTTCGGATTTGAGCACGTTTCTCAGAAGATACCTTAGGGGGATTTTGCATACGTTCTTCAAACCGCCGGGCAGCCGAACCAAAGAGAATGGGAGTTTCCTTAACCGGTCTTGCCATATCAATGTTGTTTAGTTCTTGATTACAAAGATACAACAATTTTCTGACACTACTTGATTTTGTCGATAAAAAATTAGAAAAATCATCCACAAAAACTCTCCATCCGCGAAATCCGCAAAATACTCCATCGGATATTTTGTGCTGCGATGTATTATTGTTAATTTTGCGAATTGAAAAAAAGCAATCATAGACAATGAGTGAAAAAGAAATAGTGCTCAGCGGCATCCGTGCCACCGGCAACCTCCACCTCGGAAACTACTACGGCGCTCTGCGCAAATTCGTGGCCGTGCAGGACGATTACGACTGCAACTTCTTCATCGCCGACCTCCACGCCCTCACCACCAACCCCGACCCCGCTCAGCTTCACGCCAATGTGAAGAGCATCCTGGCCGAGTACCTCGCTGCCGGCCTCGACCCCGACAAATCAACCATATTCGTGCAGAGCGATGTGCCCGAAATCGCCGAGATGTACCTTCTGCTCAACATGCATGTGGGCATCGGCGAGCTCATGCGCACCACCTCATTCAAGGATAAAGCACGCAAGGCGCTGGGTATAACACCCGCCGCCGAAGGCGACAGCGACGAAGCATTCGAGAAAGAAATCATAGGCGCGTCGACGAACAAGCGCGTCAACGCCGGCCTCCTCACCTACCCCACCCTCATGGCCGTGGACATCCTCATCCAGAAAGCCACCAAGGTGCCCGTGGGCAAGGATCAGCTCCAGCACCTCGAGCTCACACGACGCTTCGCCCGCCGCTTCAATTCATTCTACGGCGTCGACCTTTTCCCCGAGCCTACCGACTTCGACTTCGGCGGTGCTCCCGTGAAAGTGCCCGGCCTCGACGGCTCCGGCAAGATGGGCAAGAGCGAAGGCAACTGCATCTACCTTGTCGACGACCCCAAAGTCCTCCGCAAGAAGGTGATGCGTGCCACCACCGACGAAGGTCCCAAAGAGCCCGGCTCGCCCATGAGCGAACCGATCGCAAACCTCTTCACACTCCTCGAGCTCACATCCACTCCCGAAGTGGTGAAATCCTTCCGCGATGCCTACGCCGACTGCTCTATCCGCTACGGCGACCTCAAAAAGCAGCTTGCCGAAGATATCCTGGCGGTGACAAACCCCATCCGCGAGCGTGTGGCCGACATTCTCGCCGACGAGCAGTACCTCGCAAAAGTAGTGAAGCAAGGTGCCGAGCGCGCCCGCGAGCGTGCCGCCGCAACCCTTGCCGAGATGCGCCACGTGATGGGTATCCGTAAATTCTGATGGCTTCATCCGAGCGGCTACAGCAAGTGCAGCAACAGCGGCTGCAGCAGCGCCTCAACCCACAGAACGTGGCTTTGGGGCGCCTGCTCGAGATGTCTGTGCCTGAGCTCGAAGATGAAATACGCCGCGAACTCGACGACAACCCGGCACTCGAGGCTTCCGAATCGGTTCCCGACGACTCGCACGATGAGTTCGGCGAAAGTGCCGACCAGCTCCAGATGGCCGACTATGCCGATGCCGACGACGCCCCCGCAGGAATTCGTGCTCGAAGCAGGCTCGACGATGCTTTCGACCCCGTGACGATAGCGCCCGACGACGGCGACTCGCTCATCGATGCCGTCATGAAGCACCTTACCGACGAGTATGAGCTCAACGAGCAAGAGCTGCGCATAGCTGAGCACATAGTGGGAAATCTCGACGACAACGGCTACCTCACACGCTGCCTTGCCGACATCGCCGACGACATTGCCATGGCCGAAGGCTTCGAACCCCGGCAAGAGCAAGTGAAGCACGTGTTCGGCCTCATCCGTAGCCTCGAGCCCGCAGGTATATGCGCCGTGGATCTGCGCGACTGTCTCCTGCTGCAGCTCGACCGCCTAAAGCCATCTCAGGCACGGTCGCACGCCGGCGAAATCATAGCCGACCACTTCGACTCCTTTGCCAAGAAGCATTTCGACCGCCTCCAGGCTCAGCTCGGCATTTCCCGCTCCGAGCTTGCCGAAGCACTTGAGCTTATCCGCACGCTCAACCCCAAGCCCGCCTCAGGCCTCGACCTCGGGCGTGGCGCCGACTCCGTGCGACATATCACACCCGACATAGCCCTCGACTACGATCCCGGAAGCGACACTTTCACACTGAGCCTGCTTGGCAATATCCCCGAGATGAGCATCGAGCAGACTTTTGCCCGCGAAGCAGAGCGCGAGCCGCAAGCAGCTGCCGGCGACAAAGCCGGGCTGCGGCAGCGAAAGGCCCTGACATTCATCCGGCGCAAGCGCGACGATGCCGCGGCTTTTATCAAGCTCGTGGAGATGCGCTCTGCCACACTCATGAGCATAGCACGTGCGATTGTCGATATCCAGCGCTCATTCTTCATCAGCGGCGACAAAGCCGACATCCGACCGATGATTCTCCGCGACATCGCTGCCCGCACCGGCCTCGACCTCTCGGTGATTTCACGTGCCGCTGCCGGCAAGTATATCCTCACGCCGCACGGCGTGTATCCGCTCAAACTTTTCTTCAACGAGCGCCCCGATGCCGACGCCGATGTCTCGGCTCATGAGATTTTAAAAGTAATCGAAGAACTCATCGACAGCGAGGACAAACACAATCCCCTCCCCGACCGTGAGCTCTGCGAAGCGCTCCGAAGCCGTGGCTACGACCTGGCCCGACGCACCGTGGCAAAGTACCGTGAGCGGCTCGGCCATCCTGTGGCACGGCTGCGAAAGCAATTATAGTAAGTCTTAAGTAATTGTCTGTCGCCCGATTGTTTATATATAGATATGGAACAGAAAAAATATACTCCCGCCGGAGTGACGGCACACCTGCTGAGCGACATCTTCTCGCCCTTGCTCACGCCCACCTACGCTATGATAGCCGCCATGTGGCTCACACCGCTGCGCTATCTGCCGTTGGCTCCGCGCCTGTGGGCCACCTTGGGCGTGGCCGCAATCACGGCTCTGGTGCCGCTGGTGCTCATCGCCATCCTCATCCACCGTGGCAAAGTGAGCGATGCGAGCATCTCCGACCGCAGTCAGCGCACGGTGCCCTACTGCACAGCCATCGTATGCTACCTTCTGGCCGGATCCTACCTGATGGCTCTGCACGCTCCCATATGGCTCATCGCCTTCTTCGGCGCGGCGGCAGTAGTCACACTCATATCGCTCACCATCACCCATTGGTGGAAAATAAGCGCGCACAGCGGAGGCATAGCCGGTCTTGCAGCCTTGATCTACTGGATGGGCTATCATGGCCTCATCATGAGCGCTCCGCTGGTGTGGATAAGCGTGGCCATAGCAGTAGCAGGCGCTGTTGCCTGGGCGCGACTGTATCTCCGTCACCACACAGTGATGCAAGTATTCGCCGGCGCGATACTCTCGGCAGGCATAGTCTACACCGTTCTATCTCTTTTCTGACAATTCCAAACGACCACAAAACCGACACAATGGCAAAAGTAAGTATTATCATGGGCAGCACTTCCGACCTGCCCGTAATGCGCAAGGCCGCCGACTTCCTCGAGCAGATGGAAGTTCCTTTCGAGATGCACGCCCTGAGCGCACACCGCACTCCCGCTGCCGTAGAGCGATTTGCAAGCGAGGCTCAAGGCCGCGGCATAGAAGTAATCATAGCTGCCGCAGGTATGGCTGCAGCGCTCCCGGGCGTGATCTCGGCACTTACGCCACTGCCCGTAATTGGCGTACCCATTGCCTCGACCCTCGACGGCATTGACGCCCTGCTCTCGATAGTGCAGATGCCTCCGGGCATACCCACGGCAACTGTAGGCATCAACGGCGCCCTCAATGCCGCCGTCCTCGCCGTGCGCATCCTCTCCCTGGCCGATGCCGATTTGGCCGCCCGCTATGCAGCCTACTGCGCGTCGCTCTCGGCAAAAGTTGAGAAAGCCGATGCCGAGCTTGCAGCCATTAACGATTACAAATTCAAGACCAACTGATTTTGAACACTTCCGATAAGCGCCGCCACGTGCAGCCTGCCAATATAGGAGGCATAGCCATTGGCGCACCAAACCCCGTAGTGGTGCAGTCGATGACCACCACTCCCTCTCTCGACACCGACGCCTCGGCAGCGCAGGCCGCATCGCTGGCCGCAGCTGGGGCTCAGCTTGTGCGGCTCACCGCACAAGGGGTGGCTCATGCCGCCAACCTCGCCGCCATAAAGAGCCGCCTGGCGGAGCAAGGCATCGCCACTCCGCTCGTTGCCGACATCCACTTCAACCCCGCAGCCGCCTTCGAGGCCGCCCTGCATGTGGAGAAAGTGCGCATCAACCCGGGCAACTTCTTCGACCCCGGCCGCACATTCCGACGCATGGTATTCACCGAGCAGGAATATGCCGCCGAGCTCGCAGGCATCCGCGAGAAATTCATCCCCTTCCTCAAGCTCTGCCGCGAGCACTCCACCGCAATCCGAATCGGCGTGAACCACGGCTCGCTCAGCGACCGCATAATGAGCCGCTTCGGCGACGGTGCCGAGGGCATGGCCGAGTCGGCGATGGAGTTCCTACGCATCTGCCGCGACGAGAATTTCAACGACGTAGTAGTATCAATCAAAGCATCGGATGTGCCCGTGATGACCGACACCGTGCGTCACCTCGTGGAGCGCATGGAGGCCGAAGGCATGGCATATCCACTGCATCTCGGAGTCACAGAAGCCGGCAACGCCCTCGAAGGACGCATTAAATCGGCCGTAGGCATAGGCTCGCTCCTCATCGACGGCATAGGCGACACCATCCGCGTGTCGCTCAGCGAAGCGCCCGAGAACGAGATACCTGTCGCCCGCGAGCTGATAGCGCACTGCATGGCCGAGCTCGATGCCCTCAGCGAGCCCGACCGAAGCCGGCGCAAAGCTGTGCCCGGCGCTCCGGCACTGCTCGGCAACGCCGACGATGCCCTCGTGCTCGGCAAGCCGGGCCGCGTGGCAGCCTACCGCCGCAACCGCCACACATCCGCGCTCCTCCTCTCCTACCCCGAGATTACCGACAAAGACCGCGTGATTCTCGCTGCCGCCGCCGACCTCGGATCCATCCTTCTCGACGGCTACCGCGGTGCCGTGGGCATAGCTTCGCCACTGCTCAGCGCCGACGAAGCCGACGACATCTGCCGCAAGATAATCCAGGCAGCCGGGCTCGCTCGCTTTCAGGCCGAAATCGTGGCCTGCCCCGGGTGCGGCCGCACTCTCTTCGCACTTCCCGAAGTTCTCGAAGAAGTAAAGAAAGCGTGCCTGCATCTGCGCCACCTCAAGATTGCCGTGATGGGCTGCATCGTAAACGGCCCCGGCGAAATGGCCGGAGCCGACTACGGCTACGTGGGTGCCGCCGCAGGAAAGGTGAGCATATACCGAGGCACCGAGTGTGTGCAGAAGAACATCGAGCCCGCCGAAGCTCTGCCCGCTCTTATCGCCCTCATAAAAGCCGACGGCCGGTGGATTGAGAAAGGAGAGAGGGTGTGAAAGAGTCAGCACCCGTACTCATCACATTGCCTTCGGGCCTCCGGCTCGTATGCCTGCGCCAAAAAGGGGCGCGGGCAGGCATTTTCGGCATAGCCGTGCGCGCGGGCAGTGCCGACGAGGAGCCGGGTCTGCACGGCCTCGCTCACTTCGTGGAGCACACCATCTTCAAAGGCACGGCCAAGCGCTCGTCGTGGCACATCATCAACCGCATGGAGGCCGTGGGAGGCGAGCTCAACGCCTTCACCACCAAAGAGGAGACGGTGCTCTACACCATCTTCCCCGGCGGATGCGCCGCCAGAGGCATAGAGCTCATAGCCGACCTGGCCGTGAACTCGCGTTTCCCCGACCGCGAGCTCGACAAAGAGCGCGAGGTCGTAATCGACGAAATCAACTCATACCGCGACACCCCTTCCGAAGCCATCTACGACGACTTCGAGGAACTCGCTTTTGCCGGCACCCCGCTGGCACACAATATCCTCGGCACCCCCGGGAGCGTGCGCGACCTGGGCTCGGAGCACTGCCGTGCCTTTCTCGACCGCTACTATACCACGCCCAACGTCGTGGCCTTCTACTCGGGGCCGCGCACACCCGAGAGCATAGCAGCCCTGGTAGAGAGGCACTTCGAGGCCATGCCTCGCCATTCGGCACCAAAGCGCCCGTCGGGCACTTGCAAGGTAGAGCCATTCGAGCGCACCGAGCGCCTCGACACTCACCAGTGCCACACGCTGCTCGGCGCCTCGGTGCCGGGCATAGGCTCGCCTCAGCGTCATGCCGTGGCCCTCTTTGCCAATATCATAGGAGGCCCGGGCATGAACTCGCTGCTCAACGTCGAGCTCCGCGAGCGCCGTGGCCTGGTCTACTCCGTGGAAGCATCCACGGCAATGTTTACAGGCGGAGGGCTGCTCAACGTTTACTACGGATGCGATGCCGCCGACAGCGCACGTTGCCGCCGCATCTGCTCCGACACTTTCAGCCGCCTCGCCGACAGCGGTCTCTCTCCACGCAGCCTCGCTGCCGCCCGCAAGCAGTACCTCGGCCAGCTCGCACTGGCATCGGAAAATCGCGAGAACCGCATCATGGCACTCGCCCGCGCAACTCTCTTCCGCGGAGCACCTTCGTCGGCAGCCGAAATCACAGCTGCCATCGAAGCCGTCGACAACAGCCACATATCGGCCATCGCTCAGGCTATGCTCGGCGCTTCGGCTCTCAGCTTCACTTATTAAGTCAACCAATAGTCAACCATTCTGTAAGCACTATGAAAAAATACATCTACATCATCCTTGCAGCAATCATGATTGCTGCCGGAGCTTGCACAAAGACAAAGCAGACTCAGCTCCGAATGAAAATCGAGCAATTCAACAAACAGTGCCCCGCAAGCCTCGGTGCTGCCGGAACCCTCGAGAGCGTAGGCTACGACACCGACAGCAACAGCGCTACTTTCACCTACGAGCTCAACGAAGACAACGTCAGCGTCGCCGGACTCGCCGATGTCGACCAAGAGCAGAAAGCCTTTCTGGCAAACTTCCTCCGCAGCAACGACTTCGGTAAGAGTTTTCTCAACGACCTCGTGGAAGCAGAAGCCTCGCTCCGACTCATATACCGAGGAGCAGAAAGCCGCGACAGCGTGAGCGTGACCCTTACCACAGCCGAGCTTAAAGAAATCGCGGCCGAAGAAATCGGCGACGACACCGACCGCCTTCAGCTCGAAAGCATGCTTGCGATCACCAACAAGCAGTGCCCCATGAACATCGACGAAGGGCTTGTGCTCGAAAGCGTCACAGCCGTCGACAACTTCCTCGTCTACACATACTCCTACGACACCGAAATCTACGACTTCGCAAACGCCGACCTCGACGGCATCCGCGAAGAGTCGACCAACGCACTCCGCGACGAGCTCACCGACATCTCAGGCCGCACGCAGCTCAAACTCATGAAAGACTGCGGAATGGGTGTGAAATACACCTACCATCCCGAGGGTGCCCGCGACAGCGCAGTCACCGTCACAATTCAGCCCGAAACTATCGCCGCATTCTGACATTTACCCTCCTCCCTGCAAATAATATCCCCGACATCAACTCTGATTGTCGGGGATATTCATTCTTGCGTGAAAGAATCTTTGATATGTGCCATGATATAAATCACTCCGAAAGAGAGAACATATCAAAGAACATTGTCTTAGTATGTTCGTTAGGGTCGTTAGGCATCAACTGGCGAAAATCATTCTTTTCATAGAACGGTATAGCGTTGATGTATGCATCAACTGTTATAAATCTGAAAGCCGACACAACATGCTTCTCTTGAAGCAAGAATTTTAAAGAAGTCATCAGCTCTGAGCCAAGGCCGGAGCCGTGTGTTGATTTATCTACCGCAAAACGTCCTATTTTAACTGCGGGATAACTGCTGAACTGCTTTTCTACGGGAAATTCTTTTTTAATGCGCTTCCAGATTGAATTGGAAGAATCCTGCCGCGAGATTTTATCGTTCAACAGACAAAAATACGCAAGGATTTTCCCCTCATCTTCAAGAATATATGTATATGCGATTTGCTTCCTTTGAAAGGCCTTGGCATCATTCAAAAGAAAATCATTCAAATCCTCGTCGCCACAATCAAATGAACCGATGGGATAATCATCGGTTAACCTAAGTAATTGAAGCATACTTACAAAAGGATTTTTACTTTACGCTTAAATTCCTCGTAAGTCTTGCGGAGCTGCTCTTTTTTCTCCTTGGAGTAAGGTTTGGTGCTCTGGATGATTGTCTCAAACCGCTGTGCATCCGCGCCATAGAGCACCGGGGTTTCTGCTATTGGACGTGCCATGGCTATAATATATTTTTCGATGAGTACTCAAATATAAAACGACGGGCCTTGTCGTTTGTTTTGCAAAGATAGCACTTTTTATCCACACTGCAATACCGACACAAGTCGTAAAGCCGATTAGCAGAGCTCTTGCCCTCAGGAGACCTGCCTTGGCAGGTCGTGCAATCTTAGCGTGAGGTTGGAGCCCGCAGGGCGTAAACCTCATGTTCTCATCAATATAGTGTATGGCCACCCCTG
>JAMPHP010000022.1 GCA_023663365.1 Muribaculaceae bacterium
TCATTCCGAAATTCATCCTCGTATGATATAAATTAATTTTTGCGACTTACTTATCGGTGGTTTTTATGCCGCAAAGTTAAGAAAAAGGGTCCGATATACCCGAAAAAAACACTAACTTTGTGTGTTTAATCCCAATCAACCGATGTATCGCCCATTTCTATGCGTCGTTGCGGCGCTTTTAATCACGCTGTCGGGCGCCACCTCCAGGGCACAAATGCCCGAGAGCGAGCATCTTCTCGACAGCCTTGGCACACGCTTGACGGAAGCGGTCACCGCTGCCGACAGCGTGCGACTGCTATACGACATCCTCGACCTCTCGCAGGCACTCGACCGCCGTGCCGAGATTGCGGCGCAGCTCTATCGCTCGGCCACCAACGCCGGCGACACTCTTGCGCAGGTAGAGGCTATAATGTACCGCGCCAACTGCAAGCAGACCGACGCCCGCGCCCTCGACAGCCTTGCGGTGCTCATCGACGAGCAGCGCCGCAGCCCCCGTGCCGATGAGATAAGGCTGCTGATAGACCTCTTCAAGACCGAGAACATCATCCGGGCCGATACCACTACATCGAAGAGCGAGACTCTGAGCCAACTGATAGAGCGCTTCAACAGCAATCCTCCCGAAGATGCCGCCGAGCGTGTGCGCCTGCTCTTCACCGTGTGCACACATCTGGCAGCGAGCACGCAAGGGTCGCTGCTTGAAAAGTTCGCCAACGAGCTCCTTACTGCCGTGCGAAGTGCCAACTTCCCCGTAGGTGCCGTACGAAATCTGATATACACGCGTGCCGCGCCCGTCTTCACAAACAACGACAATCCCGAGGCTGCAGTTGCCATCGACAAGGAGACCCTCAATATCATCGATTCGCTCTCGATAGCCTACCGCGACCGCGGCCGCAAATACCGCTCGCTCGACCGCAACAGGTACCTCTGCTACCGCCGTATGCTTGCCAACCACAAGGTGCTCACCCCGGCCGAAATACATCAGTACTATAGGACGATACTCGACATCGCCGGGCGAAACACCTCAGTGAAGAACGACCTCGAGAACAACTACCGCACCAAGGTGTACTACAACATGGCCGTGAAAAACTACCGCGAGGCTATCGAAGCCATCGAGGCCGGCCTGGCCGTGGAGACCCGCGAGAACTACCGCTACTATCTGCTCAACGCCCTGCTCGAGGCCGGCGATGCCCTTAGCGACGGCGCAGTGTCGCTCAGGGCCTTGCGCGGGCTCAACGACATTCTCCGCGAAGAAATCGACAGCAAGGCGCAGGAGCGCTACCGCGAGCTGCAGATTATCTACGACGTGAATGCCCTCCGTGCCGAGAACGCCGAGCTCGAGGCAGGCAAGCTGCAGGCACGCTACAAGGCAAACAAAATCCTTTTCATAGTGTCGGGGCTGGCCCTGCTTCTCCTCCTTGCCATGATAGGTATGCTCTGGAAGCAGAACCGCAAGATGCGCCGGCTCGCCGACCGCCTGCGCGACACCGCCGACCACCTGCGCGATGAGCGCAATGAGCTGCGCGACACACAGAAAGAGCTCATCCTCGCCCGCGACCAAGCCAAGAGCGCCGACAATCTCAAGACCGAGTTCATCAACACGATGAGCCACGAGATGCAGACACCCCTTGCCGCCATTGCGGAGTACAGCCGCGTGATTGTGGACTGCATACCCACCGACAAGCGCAAGTATCTCGAGCGCTTCGCAAACATCATCGAGCTCAGCACCAACATGGTGCAGACCCTCCTGAGCGACGTGCTCGACCTCGGCGCTCTTGAAAACGACAGCATGTCGGTGAAGAAAGAGCCCACCGAGATTTACAATATCTGCCGCTGCGCCATCGACAGCGTCTTCGACAAATCAAGCAGCGAGCGCTCGTCGATAAAGGTGATATTCAATCCTCAGTGCAAGCCCGATGCCGTGGTAATCACCGACGAGCAGCGAGTGGCGCAGGTGCTGATCAATCTGCTGTCGAATGCCCGCAAGTTCACCGAGCGAGGCACGGTGACACTCGACTTCGACCTCGACACCGAAGCCCGCAAGCTCACCTTCTCTGTCGCCGACACCGGCCCGGGCATACCCTCGGGGATGGAAGAGGCAATCTTCGGCCGCTTCGAGAAGCTCGACAGCTCCACGGAAGGCAGCGGCCTGGGCCTCTATATATCGAAACTGGTGGCAAAGCTGCTCGGAGGCACCCTCGCCGTCGATACCGACTACGAGGGCGGTGCGCGATTTGTGTTCACCATCCCCATCTGACCCAAGCCTGCACACCATGCGCCGCACGCAGCATATCACAGCACCGCTCCGCAGCAGCCTCAAGGCCGCTCTGTGGGCTGCCTTCGTGCTCCTTGCGGCGTCCTGCAGCTCCACCAAGCATGTGCCCGAGGGGAGCTATCTGCTCGATAATGTGCATATCGAGGTCGACGACCGCGACGACGTGGACCGCAAAGAGCTCTACAACTTCCTGCGCCAGAGCCCCAACCACAAAGTGCTGGGATTTGCAAAGCTCCAGCTGGCCACCTACAGCCTTGCCGGGCGCGACTCCACCAAGTGGTACAACCGCTGGCTGCGCCGTGTGGGTCAGCCGCCGGTGATCTACGACGCGCAGCTCACCGAGGCATCGGCACGGCAGCTGCGCCTGGCCATGGTCAACCGCGGCTTCACCCACGCCTCGGTTGCCGCCGACACGATGTCGCGCCCCGGACGCAAGCGCATGGATGTGGTCTACCATATCACCGCCGGCGAGCCGCACATCGTATCGTCGATGGGCTATAATATTGCCGACACCGCCATCCGCAGGCTCGTGACCGACCGTGCCGAGGCCTCGATGGTGCGCCCCGGTATGCTGCTCGACCGCAATGTGCTCGACGAAGAGCGCGCACGCATCACCCGACGCCTGCGCAATGCCGGATACTACGATTTCAACCGCGAATACATCACCTTCACTGCCGACACCGTGGCCGGAAGCCGCGCCGTAGACCTCACGCTCAACCTCGACGCCCGCTCATATCACCGCTACGACGTGGGTAAAGTGATATTTGTGATTGACAACGATATAGACAGCGGCAGCGATGCCGCACTGCGCGACACCGTGCAGTATATGGGAAATACATATATCTACGGCAGCGACCGCTATCTGCGCCCTAAGCTGCTCGACGAGATGTGCTACATAGTGCCCGGCAAGCCCTACTCGGCGGCTGCCGTGGAGCGCACCTACGAGGCTCTGGGCAGGCTCGCCATTGTGAAGTTCATCAACATTGAGATGCGCCGTGCGGCCACCGAGGGCGACCTGTGCCTGCTCGATGCCTACATCTACCTTGCCCGCAACAAGAAGCAGACGGCCTCGGTGGAAGTGGAGGGCACAAACTCCGAAGGCGACCTCGGCTTCGGAATAGGCCTCACATATCAGCACCGCAACCTCACTCGCGGCTCCGAGCTGCTTACGGCGAAGTTCCGCACGTCCTACGAAAGCCTCTCGGGCAACCTCGAGGGTCTTATCAACAAGCGCTACACCGAGTTTGCAGGCGAGGTAGGCATCACCTTCCCCAAGTTTGTGTGCCCCTTCCTGTCGAAGAGCTTCAAGCAGCGGCGGCTGGCATCGACGGAGTTTGCCGTGTCGGCCAACTATCAGGAGCGGCCCGAGTACACGCGCGTGATTTTCGGCACGGCATGGAAGTGGAAGTGGCAACAGCAGCGCCGAGGCTTCAGCCGCAGGCAGACTTTCGACCTGATCGACATCAACTACGTGCGCATCCCGCGCTCCACTCTCAACTTCATCGACGAGATAGCACCGAGCAACCCCCTGCTCCGCTACAGCTACGAGGACCACTTCATCATGCGGCTGGGCTACACCTTCACGCGCACCAACAGGCGTATGCCCACGGCCTCGGTCAACGCCCGAGCCGTGCAGCCCTACGTGAGCACGCTCCGTGTGTCGGGCGAGAGCGCCGGCAACCTTCTCTACGGCATATCGCACCTTGTGCGCCAGCACCGCTCGCAGGGTGTGTATAAAATTCTGGGCATACAGTATGCCCAGTACCTCAAAGGCGACTTCGACTATACCTACACGCGCAACTTCAACCACCGCAACTCACTGTCGGTGCACACGGGCTTCGGCATAGCATTCCCCTACGGCAACTCCACGATGGTGCCTTTCGAGAAGCGCTTCTACGCCGGCGGCGCCAACGGCGTGCGCGGCTGGGGCGTGCGCACACTCGGCCCCGGTGCCTACGATGCAAAGAACTCCGTGACCGACTTCATCTACCAGTGCGGCGACATCAGGCTCGACCTCTCGATAGAGTACCGCGCGCGGCTGTTCTGGGTGATCGAAGGTGCGCTCTTTATCGACGCCGGAAACGTGTGGACTATCCGCGACTACGAGACTCAGCCCGGCGGCGTATTCCGCTTCAACACCTTCTACAAGCAGATAGCGGCGGCCTACGGCCTCGGCATCCGCTTCGACTTCACTTACTTCCTGCTCCGCCTCGACCTCGGCTTCAAGGCTCACAACCCGGCAATGAACCAGGAGCGGTGGCCAATCGTTCATCCCAAGTGGGGGCGCGACGCAAACTTCCATTTCTCTGTCGGCTACCCATTTTGACACGCTTTTCCCCGACACGCTATGAAGACCTATATCATTTTCGACCTCGACGGAACACTCCTCAACACCATCGCCGACCTCGCGTCGGCCACCAACCACGCCCTGCGAACTCTCGGCTTTCCCACTCACGGCCCGTGGGTGTACCCCGGCATGGTAGGCAATGGTGTGGCCAAGCTCATAGAGCGCGCCCTGCCTGTGGAAGCCCGCACCGAAAAGAATATCAACGATGCGCTCGCTGCTTTCAAGAGCTACTACGACGAGCATTGCTGCGACGAGACGGTACCCTACCCCGGCATCCCCGAGCTCATCGCCGACCTCACCGCCAAGGGCATAGACCTTGCCGTGACATCGAACAAGTACGAGGCTGCCGTGAGCCGTATCATCGCCCATTACTTCCCCGGCGCCAACTTCCGCGCCATCCTCGGCAATCTCGACGGCATACCGCGCAAGCCCGACCCTTCGATAGTGTTCAAAGCTCTTGCCATGTGCCCCACTCCGAAGGCCAACGTGCTCTATGTGGGCGACTCGGGCGTGGACATGGAGACGGCGCGCCGCGCCTGCGTGGAGTCGGTAGGCGTCACGTGGGGTTTCCGGCCCATCACCGAGCTTAAGGAGGCATACGCCGACCACATCATCTCCACCCCATCGCAGATTATCGACCTGCTCGACAGATAGAGCGCTTACCACCATAAACGAAGCCCTTGGCCATGCGGTCAAGGGCTTCGTTTATTGGGGGGTAAGCGCGGTGCTTATTTGCTTCGTGCGGCGCGGTGCTTGCGGAGCACCAGAGCGGTGCGGGCGGGCAGGTAGAGGGGGAGGCGCTCCACACCGGCGGGCGCATAGAGCGGGTCGGGCACGGTGAAGTGCTCCACTTCCTCGTCGATGTTGCCGAAGCCGCCGAAAGCCGGATTGTCGGTGCTCAGCACGGTGCTGTAGACTCCGCCGGGGGCGAGGATGCCGTAGCCGTTGTAGCTCTCGGTGGGGCTGAAGTTGAACACGAACACGAGGTCGCCGCGCATGAATGCGAGCACCTGATCGTCGTCCTTCTCCCAGAGCTTGCGCACGGGCTTTGCCTGGAAGTTGTGGCGCCGGCTCACGAGCTCTATCATGGCATTGTCGAAAGCATTGAGGAAGCGGTACTGAAGGTCCTCGCGGTCGACAAGATCCCACTGGCGGCGGGCATACTTGTAGCTCCATCCGTTGCCTTCGCGGGGGAAGTCGATCCACTCGGGGTGCCCGAACTCATTACCCATGAAGTTGAGGTAGCCGCCGTTGATTGTGGCGAGGGTCACCAGGCGTATCATCTTGTGCAGAGCGATGCCTCGTGTCACTGCGGGGTCTTCGTCGCCGACCATCATGTGCCAGTACATTGCGGAGTCGATCAGGCGGAAAATCACCGTTTTGTCGCCCACGAGAGCCTGGTCGTGGCTCTCGACGTAGGAGATGGTCTTTTCGTCGGCGCGGCGGTTGGTGAGCTCCCAGAAAATCGAGGTGGGGTGCCAGTCCTCGTCTTTCTTTTCCTTTAGGGTCTTGATCCAGTAGTCGGGGATGCCCATGGCCATGCGGTAGTCGAAGCCTATGCCGCCGTCGCGGAAGGGTGTGGCCAGACCGGGCATACCGCTCATCTCCTCAGCTATGGTGATTGCCGTGGGCTTGACCTGATGGATGAGAATATTGGCCAGAGTGAGGTAGGTGATGGCATCGGTGTCCTGACCGCCGTCGTAGTAGTCGCCGTAGCCGCCGAAGGCTTTGCCAAGGCCGTGGTCGTAGTAGAGCATTGATGTGACACCGTCGAAACGGAAGCCGTCGAAGTGATATTCCTCGAGCCAGTATTTGCAGTTGGAGAGCAGGAAGTGGAGCACTTCATTCTTGCCGTAGTCGAAGCAGAGCGAGTCCCAAGCCGGATGCTCGCGGCGCGAGGCATCGTGGTGGAAGTACTGGTCCACGGAGCCGTCGAGGCGGCCTATGCCTTCATTCTCATTCTTCACTGCATGGGAGTGGACGATGTCCATGATCACGGCAATGCCACGGCGGTGAGCGTCGTCGATGAGCTTTTTAAGCTCTTCGGGAGTGCCGAAGCGCGAGGATGCGGCGAAGAAGTTCGACACATGGTAGCCGAAAGAGCCGTAGTAGGGGTGCTCCTGTATGGCCATGATCTGGATGGCATTGTAGCCGTCGGCCTCGATGCGCGGCAGGATTTTGGTGCGGAACTCCTCGTAGGAGCCCACGCCCTCGGTCTGCTGGGCCATGCCTATGTGGCACTCGTAGATGAGCAGCGGAGCCGTGTCGGGGGTGAAATCCTTGTCGGTCCATCGGAAGGCCCGGGCGGGTGCATGCACCTGTGCCGAAAAAATGTGTGTGGTGGGATCCTGCACCACGCGGTCGGCATAGGCGGGTATGCGCTCGGCGCTGCCGCCGGGCCAGTCGACGCGCATCTTGTAGAGCTGACCGTTGGCGATAGCCTCCTTGGGCAGGTTTACCTCCCACACGCCGCTGAGGCCGCCACCTACCTTGTGCAGGCGGAACTCCGGGCGCTCCTGCCAGCCCGAGAAGTCACCCACCAGACAGATGCCGGTGGCGTTGGGCGCCCATTCGCGGAACACCCACGAGCCGTCTTTGAGGCGGTGCAGCCCGAAGTATTTGTGAGCGTTAGCAAAGTCGACCAGAGAGCCGCCTTCGGCAGTGAGTTCGCGCTCTTTGCGGATAGCGTCGTTGTGGCGCCCTTCGATGGCGGCGGCGTAGGGTGCCAGCCACGAATCGTTTTTCAGGATATTGAGTTGTTTGGCCATTTCTTGTTGAATTGGTTATGTAGTAGTTTATAAGTCGCGGAAATTATTTGCGACCGAAGTCGGCGGGGATTTCGCCCCACTCCTCGGTGCGCCATTTAAGTATAGGGTTTCTAATCGGGCCGAAGCGTGCAAGCCACTCATCGGCGCGGCGAAGGAGTGCCAGTACCGGTGCGGTGCGCTCGTTCTCTTCGAGCGAGGTGTTCGACCGGCCTTTGCGGAGCCATGCCAGAGTGTTCTTGGAGTCGGTATATATAGGGGTGCGCGTGTCGCCCGATTTTGCCAGGAGAGCGGCCAGATGTATCATGGCGAGGTATTCGGCTATGTTGTTGGTGCCGGTGAGAGGCTGTGTGGCACCGATGCGGAATACTTCGGCCCCGTCGATAAGGCGCACGGCACGGTACTCCATGCGCCCGGGGTTGCCTGCGCAGGCACCGTCGACGGCGATGGCATCCATCCGCACGCCCGGCAGCGTGGCCCAGTAGCCGGGGCCGCTTCCTCCGGGCACGGCCGCAGGCTTGGGTACACTCGTGTGCTTTATGATACTGCGGATGATGCCGAGCTGCTCGTCGGGGTCGCCACGGTACGCCTCCACGGCTTCATCGAGGGTGGCATACGACTTGTAGCGCGCTCCCGGCACGCCCGAAATCTGCAGCTGACATTCGGCCCAGCTGTCGTAGACTCCGGGGGAGAGACCGGCCCACACCACGTAGTACTTATGTTTTTTCACTGCCATCAGGAGAACTGTAGGAATAAGTTGATGTCCACGTGCCTCACGCCCAGAGTGCGGGCCACGGCAGGGTCGACGCATTTGCCAAGGAAGAGGAAAGTGGCACGGCGGAGGCTTTCGTTGAGCTTGAGAGCGTTTGCCACGCCGTCGCACACCACGATGTCGTCGAGCATGGTCACGAAGGTGTTGCTAAGAGCCATCGCCATGGTGCGTGGCACGGTGTTGCCGGCATTTACGTAGCACAGCCTCATGGGGTTGGAGGGGTCGGTATCGGCCGGTGATGCAAGGTCGAGCTCCACAAGCTGCAGCGAGGGGAAGGCCTTGCCGGGGTCGGAGGTGAGGTCGAAGCATATCACTCCGCGCTTCATCAGATTCACACGGTCGGTGTCGACGCTCACTGCGGGCTCGGTGTCGGTGATTACCACGATGTCGGCCGATGCGAGGGCGCTGTCGTAGACTTTGCGGTGGATTGCCGAACCAATCACGCCCGGGCCGAGGCTCGCCATGGCTTCGCGCAGGCGGTAGACATTGCTGTCGAACATACGCACTATCGCCCCGAGGCCAAGGGCCGTGCGTGCTGCGGCGCAGGCGGCCATGTCGGAGCCCGTGATCATCACCTCGCAGGGCACCACACCGGCCACGCCTCCGAGGAGGATGCCTTTGCCATGGACGGCATCGGCAAGGAGCGACGATGCCACCGCCATGGCCGCGCGGCCGTCTATCTCGTGCAGGATGTCGGCGAAGGGGCGGTTGCCGGCTTTGTCGCACAAGTTCTCGAGGCCGAGGGCTATCACATGGCGGCGCAGGAGAATGTCGATAGCCGCCGGATCGCTCATCGACGCATTGAGGAAGGTGAGCAGCAGCGCCCCGCGCTTTATGCAGCGGGCATCGGCGGTGTCGAGCCCGGGGAGGTAGATCACGATATCGGCCTCGAGGGCTTCGCGACGGCTCACTATCTCCACTCCATGGCGGCTGTAGGCATGGTCGTGGTAGTGGATGTGCCTGGCGGCGTCTTCTTCGATGAGCACCCGGAAGCCCCGCTCCACGAGCATGCCCGCGCCCTCGGGGGTGAGCGGAAACCGATGGTCGGTGAGCTTGCGCGAGGCAGGCAGGCCTACGGTGACCTGGCGCGCTACTGTGCCCGTGCGGAGCACTTCTTCAAGAGGAATTGGGGCAGACATTCGGGTGTGTTTGTTAATGGTGGTTGTCGATAAATTGGAGGCGGAAGCGGGCTACCGACCCGGCCACTTGCTCTGCGGTGTCGAGGAGGTTGGCATCGAAGGCTGCGTGGGCCCGTGAGTAGGCGTCGGCACGCTCGCCGAGCATGGTGCGCACCCGGCCGGTGAGCGCCGCGGGGTCGGAGCGGAAAGCATCGACCAGCGGGCGGCTTCCTTCTGGTGCCTCAAGGAGGCGGCGGACTATAGTGTCGACATCGGCATCGAGGCGCACCACGGTGCCGGCAGAGAGCATGAAGTCCATGTTGGCCTTACGGCAGGGGGTGCCGCCGCCACATGCTATCACAGATCCCCGGCGGCACACACGCCTGAGCATGTCGGCCTCGATAGCTCTGAACGCCTCCTCGCCGCTCCGGGCGAAAATCTCGGCTATGGAGCAGCCCGCTTCGGCCTCGACGGCGGCATCGAGATCGATGAAGTCGAGGCCGGGTACGGCGGCAGCAAGGGCACTCCCGAGGGTGCTCTTGCCGCTGGCCATGTAGCCGATCAGAAATATAGGCAGGGTATCCGTAGTTATTTCTTGACTTCCTGACGGAGAAGGTCGCGGATTTCGGTGAGGAGTTCTTCCTGCGATGGGCCTTTGGGAGCTTCGGGCGCGGGGGCAGCCTCTTCCTTGCGGTGAAGTTTGTTGATGAATTTGATGGCTACAAAGATGCAGAATGCAATGATGATGAAGTCAAAGACAGTCTGCACAAAAGCACCCCAGGTGATTGCCACTTCGGGAGTGACGATTTCCTCGCCGCTCTGCACGGCTTTCTGTATCACCCATTTGTGGTCGGAGAAGTTGACGCCGCCGGTGAGCATACCCACTGCGGGCATTATGATGTCGTTGACCAGCGATGTCACGATTTTGCCGAAGGCAGCACCGATAATCACACCGACTGCCATGTCGACAACATTGCCTTTCATGGCAAAATCCTTGAACTCGTTGAGGAATTTCTTCATAATTTAAAAAGTTTTAGTAAGCCTTATGAAAACACGGAGAGCGGTGAGAATGTTCCGCCTCCTGTAAGGCTTGATTGTAGCTACAAAATTAACAAAACTTTTTCACAATAAAAAACACAGGAAAAATTGAAATACCGAAATTTTTCATTAATTTTGCGGTGTTAAAAAGCACCCCTCGGGTCCAACAGCCCGCCGGCGGAGCTTAATACTCTGACATACAACACATAACTCTTTATCCAATATTCAATTTTAAACGCTATGACAAAAATTGGTATCAATGGCTTTGGCCGCATCGGTCGCTTCGTCTTCCGTGCTTCCACCAAACGCACCGACATCGAAGTAGTAGCCATCAACGACCTTCTTCCCGTTGACTACATGGCTTACATGCTCAAATACGACACAATGCACGGCCAGTTCGACGGCACCGTAGACTACGACCTCGAAAAGAGCGAGCTCATCGTAAACGGCAAGCACATCCGTGTGACAGCATGCCGCGACCCCAAAGAAATCAACTGGGCAGCTGTAGGTGCTGAGTACGTAGTTGAATCTACCGGCCTCTTCCTTACCAAAGAAAAAGCTCAGGCTCACATCGAAGCCGGTGCTAAATACGTGGTTATGTCCGCTCCCTCGAAGGACGACACCCCCATGTTCGTATGCGGCGTGAACGCTGACAAGTACGTTAAGGGTACTCAGTTCGTTTCCAACGCTTCCTGCACCACCAACTGCCTCGCTCCCATCGCCAAGGTCCTCAACGACAAGTTCGGCATCCTCGATGGCCTCATGACCACCGTTCACTCTACCACCGCTACTCAGAAGACCGTCGACGGTCCTTCGATGAAAGACTGGCGTGGTGGCCGCGCTGCTTCCGGCAACATCATCCCCTCGTCGACCGGCGCTGCCAAGGCTGTAGGCAAAGTAATCCCCGAACTCAACGGCAAGCTCACCGGCATGTCGATGCGTGTCCCCACCCTCGACGTATCTGTTGTTGACCTCACCGTCAACCTCGCCAAGCCCGCTACCTACGAGGAAATCTGCGCTGCTATGAAGGAAGCTTCTGAAGGCGAACTCAAGGGCGTACTCGGCTACACCGAAGACGACGTTGTTTCCAGCGACTTCCTCGGCGACACCCGCACTTCCATCTTCGACAAGAAGGCCGGTATCCAGCTTACCCCCACCTTCGTGAAAGTGGTTTCGTGGTACGACAACGAAATCGGCTACTCCAACAAGGTGCTCGACCTCATCGCAACTATGGTTAAGATCAACGGCTAATCAGCCCTGACTTAACTCACAATAAAAAAGCTCCGCCACGGCGGAGCTTTTTTTATTGTCTTAATCCTTACAATAGACCCTTAGGGACAAGCCGAAATGCCGGTGCATACCTTTATTCGTAGTTGACCCGCATAGCGGGTCTTCAAGAACTTAGCCTTTGGTGGGAGCTCGTAGAGCGGACACCCAAGGTACACGCCAACAATCTAATTTACAGGCCCCCGGCAGGAGGTCGCAAGACGGCACGCTTTCGCGACTCCCACCCCCTGCCAGGTTCTAGTGGTCGGAAGACAAAAACCGGATCTTACCATCAGTTGTTTTTAA
>JAMPHP010000023.1 GCA_023663365.1 Muribaculaceae bacterium
ACAAGTATGCCGAGGGCACCAACTTCAAGGGTTGGGTGTTCACCATCATGCGCAATATCTTCATCAACAACTACCGCCGCGTGGTGCGCGCCGCCACCGTGGTCGACACCACCGACAACCTCTATCTGCTCAACCTCAGCAGCGACAGCGCCATGGAGTCGCCCGAAGAGAGCTACGGTGCCGCCGAGATCACCAAGGCCATCAACGAATTTCCCGAAGAATACCGCATCCCCTTCTCGATGCACGTGGCCGGCTACAAGTACAACGAAATCGCCGAGCACGTAGGCCTGCCCCTTGGCACCGTGAAGAGCCGCATCTTCACCGCCCGCAAGAAGCTCCAGGAGCGCTTCAGCGACTACCGCTAAGCCCCCGCCCCTCCGTTTTACGACTTGCAGCAATATACGCCGGCATGAGCTATCCTCGGACAGCTCATGCCGGCGCGCTCTATAAGGGAGTTATGAATTATGAGATATAAGATATGAGTTTCCTTTTTGGTTCGACAATCGCCTTGGCTCTTTCGGATGCGTTGACATTGGTGGTCGCCATGGATGGCGACCGTACTTTGCGGGCTTTCCTTTTTTGCTTTTCCGGGGTCTTTAAGGGCACAAGCCGAAATGCCGGAGTATGCCTTTATTCGTAGTTGACCTGCCTTCGCAGGTCATCAAGACCTCAGCCTTGGGTGGAGCTCGAAGAGCGTACACCCAAGGTATGCTTTAATAATCTAATATACAGACCTCCGGCAGGAGGTCGCAAGACGGCCCACATGCTCGACTCACACCCCCTGACAGGGGTGTCGCATATTATATGATTGAAAACATGAGGTTTACGCCCTGCGGGCTCCAACCTCACGCTAAGATTGCACGACCTGCAAAGGCAGGTCTCCTGACGATATGAGTTTCGTGCACCGAAGTTTCAGCTTGTACCTTAGAGTATTTTTGGTCTTTAAGGTCGGTAGGGTCTTTAAGGCTTTTTTTCGAGATTTGGCAAGCGCCTTGGCGCTTGCTCAGATACTCTACTGTAAGTTTGCTACTTCGCCTTTCCAGCGTTCGGTAATCGCCTTGGCGCTTGCGCAGCAAGAAACTCCACAGCAGGGTTGCGGGGGATAATGTCATCGCACTTGGGCGCTTGCGTAGCAAGAAATCCCCCGCGGCGAGAAATTTTATGAGTGTTTTTCGCGCAAATAAGCAGTGTATATAAAATATTTTCAGTAATTTAGCGCCACCTTGGAAATCTTTCCGCCACGATAATTTAAAATATGCATAATGCTATGGAAAAGAATATGAAATACTGCCGGTTAATTATATTATTTGTAACCTTTATGGTTTGTAGTCTGAGAGGCGAAGCACTCACTATGGGTGCCGTTGATGATATAGAGTATTATCTCTTCAAAGATCAGGGTGTAGCTTATGTAAGCGGATACTATGGTAGCAATAGTAATCTTGTGATACCCGAACGAATTACCGTTGATTCACAAACTTACAGGGTAATCCATATTAATAGCAGAGCTTTAAAAGAGCGCCGCGGGCTGACATCTGTCACAATCCCAAACTCAGTTAATTCTATTGGAGACTATGCGTTCTCCGGATGCAGCGGCCTTACCTCGGTTACCATCGGCAATTCGGTAATGTGGATAGGAGAAGGGGCTTTCAAGGATTGTAGTGCTCTGACATCTGTAGTCATCCCAAACTCTGTCAATCATATCTATACTGCTGCTTTCGAGGGTTGCAGGGGGCTTACTTCACTTACCATTGGGAACTCTGTTACCGAGATTGGCAGAGGAGCTTTCAATTGGTGCTACGGGCTTACATCGCTTACTATCGGTGAATCTGTACGCCGGATTGGGGATTATGCATTCGGCCTTTGCGGCGAGCTTACCTCACTTACAATCCCTAACTCTGTCTGTTCGATTGGTGAATATGCTTTCTGGGGTTGCGATAAGATTCCCTCGCTCACCATACCCGACTCCGTCACTGATATTGGCGAATATGCTTTTCATGGTTTAGACGGGCTCACCTCGCTTAAAATCGGCAATTCGGTAACCAAAATTGCCAAAGAAACTTTCAGCGGTTGCGATGGGCTTACATCGCTTACCATAGGCAACTCTGTCACTGAGATTGGAGAAAGTGCTTTCGCTAATTGTAGCAGTATTACCTCACTCATCATCCCAAATTCCGTCACTAAAATTGGCAAATATGCTTTTAGAGCATGCGACGGAATTACATCGCTTACCATAGGCAACTCTGTCGCTGAGATTGGCGAAAGAGCTTTCGCTGATTGTAGCAGTATTACCTCACTCATCATCCCAAATTCCGTCACTAAGATTGACGAAGGTGCTTTCTCAGGATTCAGAGGGTGTAAAGAAATCGCGATTGATGATGGTAATCGTGCGATTGACTTATCAACTTATGTATTCACTTGTTGCCAACTTGACGCGCTATATATAGGACGCAATATGAACTATATAGGGCGTAATGATATCCGCGATTTCAGCTATTTGGTATCAACAAACTCACTTATCATAGGTAATTCTGTCACTGAGATTTGCGGCAAAGCTTTCTTCAATTATCAGGGGCTCACCTCGCTTACCATTGGTAAGTCTGTCGCAGAGATTGGGTCGGAAGCATTTGCTTTTTGTTATGAATTGGAAGAAATTGAATGTTTGTCAGAGCTTCCGCCCAAGGCAGATGTCAACGCGTTTGATGAATCTACATATTGGATAGCAACTCTCACTGTGCCCAGGTCTTCTATATTTCAGTATGTTAATGATAATATATGGGGGAAATTCTACAATATACATGTAGCCGGGGTTGAGACTCCTATAATAGAAGATGAGGCCGAAGGCATCAATTATGATTTGCCATACGAGGTATATGGGCTTTCAGGTCAATATCTTGGCAATAATTTGGGAGCTCTCGAAGCAGGCCTTTATATCGTGCGGCAATCCGGCAAGGCTGTGAAAATAAAGATATAGGGGCACAAGCCTAAACTACGGTGCACAAAACACATGTCGTCAGTAGACCTGCCTTCGCATGTCTTTAGCAATATAGGGGTGGCAGTAAGGTGTGAGGTCTTTTTTTGATGCGTTGACATTGGTGGTCGCCATGGATGGAGGGCGACCGTACTATGCGGGCTCTGCGGTATGTGCGGGCCTGTGGTCGCCATGGATGGGCAACCGTACAACATTGGCGACCCACAACATTGGCGACCGCAGGCGCTCACAGCAGCGACTCGAGGTTGTCGATGGTGGTGTGGGGGCGGTTTTGTGGCGGCCAATCGGCAGGGCGCTGGGGAAATACGTTGAGGCCGCGGCGGTCGCGGAGCATCACGGTGTGCCATCCACGTAGGTTGGGGAGGCGGAAGTCTTTGGAGAGGTTGTCGCCGATGTAGTAGCGTCGGGCGGGTCCGTAGAGTGTTTCGACGGTCTGCCAAGGGATGTCGGTGGTCTTGTCGCCTCCTGTCTCCTGACTGATGAGGATGGAGTCGAAGAGGTCGGCTATGCCGAGTGCTTCGATTTTTGCCCTTTGGTGCCTTGTGGAGCCATCGGTGATGAGTGCGAGGGTGGCACCGCGCGCTTTGAGCGCTTCGAGGGTGCTTCGTGCGCCGTGGTATAGGGCTATGTCGGGGCGGTGTGCTCGGTATATCTCCACGAGGTCGTCGACGGAGTATGTGTCGGCACCGGGGAAGTCTTTCACGGCCATGAGTGCGGCTTCAAATCCGAGCGGGCGGTTGGTGCAGATGGTGTGGAAGATGGTGTCGGCATCGGCGCCTGTGGCTTGCGCTATGGCCTGAGCTACGGTGCGGTAGCCGGAGTGGACGTAGTCCATCTCGCGGTAGAGGGTGTCGTCGAGGTCGAAGGCGTAGACTGTGCGCATCACTCTGCCAGGCGGAATACGCGCAGGCCGAGCCAGCGGCGGTTTTTCTTCATGAACTCAGCCAGCGGAGTGCTGCTCACCTCTACTTTGCCGTGGCTGCTTGAGGCGTGGAGGAGGTAGGGCTCTGCCGTGGGGCTGTCTTTCACGATTATTCCCATGTGGCTCACATCGAGGTTCTTGATGTTGGTGACAAGGGCTACAACATCGCCGTTGTGAAAAGCGGCTTTCACGGCTTTGTTGCCAAGGTCTATGCTCTTGATGTAGGGGAAAAGGTGCATACGGTAGCCGTTCTCGATGCTGCGGATGCGTGCGTAGTTTGCGGAGTCGGCCAGTGCGGGATACTTGCTGCGGTTCTCGCTCATGAAGTCGATGGTGCGAGTGAGCTCGTTGAAGCGCGGGAAGTCGCGTGTCACGTCGCGGAAGTTGCCACGGTGTATATTATCCACCGCCCAGTCGCTGATGTAGTGGAGACGCGAAGGATAGCCGTTGACTTCTCCGCCACGGTAGCGGAGTCGGCGGAGGTTGTACACGAAGTCGCGCCATGAGCTGCGGTTCTCGCCTATTGTATAAGCCAAAGCCATGGCCGTCTCCACGAAGGTGGTGCAATCGAGGCTGTCGAGGTTGACGGTGAGAATTTCGGTGTCGGCTTCGAGAGTACCAGCTCCGTAGGGTGTGCCTTCGAACTGACGGGCGAAAAAGGCTACGCGAGCTTCGGAGTCGGCGAAGCGCTGCTCGGCGGCACTGCCGAGAAGCTTGGTTATCAGCAGAGTGTCGGAAGCCTCGCTGTGGAAGCGCACTTCGGTCTGCGCCGAGGCTGAGGCCGAGAAGATGAGGATAGCTGCCAGTAGAGATACTATACGGTTCATGGTCAGGAGCGTGTGCAGATGAGAATAGCGCCTATCACTCCGGGCACCCAAGCGCAGAGCGTGAGTGCCGTTACAAGTATTATGGAGCCGCAACCCTTATCAATCACGGCGAGTGGAGGGAATATGAGGCACAGCAGGGCTCGGAGGCACGACATAGGCAGCTATTTGATGGTGTTTCTGATTTTTTTGCGAAAGTACAAAAAAAGCGCGAGACTACGGCCGTCTATCGGTGAAAGATGATAGAATTGTGGCCTGAGGGGCTAACTTTGAGAGTGACGGTGGCGCCTTCGATCAGGGGCACGTTGTGGTCGACGTGTCCGATGGGTGCGTTGAAAGCCACGGGGAAGTCGTAGGGAGCCACGGCATCGCGAATCATGCTCTCCATGTCGGGATGGTCATCGGACGGTTTGTAGTCGGTGAACTGCCCCACGATGAGTCCCTTCAGCTTGGGGAGCACTCCGCTCAGGCGCAGTTGGTAGAGGATGCGCTCTATCTTGTATATGGGCTCTGCGATGTCCTCGATAAAGAGGATGGTGTCGGGGCGGATGAGGTCGAATGGGGTGTCGATGAGTTCGGCTATCACGGCGAGATTTCCGCCAAGGAGCTTTCCGGTGACGATGCCCGGGCGGTCGTAGTCGTGGCTGTCGAAGATGTGCACGGGTCGGCCGCCACGGAGGATGTCGAAGAGAGCGGCATTGTCGGGGTCATCGGCACCTTCTTTGATGTGGGCGCACATCGACGAGTGTACGCTCGCTATGCCTTTCGACTCCATGAGGGCATGTAGCGCCGATATGTCGGAGAAGCCGATCACCCACTTGGGGTCGTCGGCGAGTGGGAGCTCGGCGAGTCGGTCGAGGTTGTGCACCACCCCGTATCCTCCACGGGAGCACAGGATGGCCCGCACCGAGGGGTCGGCGAAGGCATCGCGGAGGTCGGCGTAGCGCTCGTCGGCGGTGCCGCTGAAGCTGCCGCTCTCACCCAGGGCATGAGGCATAATCACCGGCTCCCATCCCTGTGTGCGCAGCACGGGCATTGCGGCATCGACTATTTTTTGGTCGATTTTTCCTGCCGGAGAGCATATCGCTATTTTATCGCCACGGCGCAGAGGCGCCGGAAATCGTGTATTTTTCATTGTTGTTGAGTGCTGAGAAGTGTGTGCTCATAGAAGTGCCATAAGGCAATAGCTGTAGATACGGCCACATTGAGCGAGTGCTTGGTGCCGCTCTGAGGTATCTCGAGGCATAGGTCGGCAATATCGACAATTGCCTGGTCGACACCCTCGACCTCGTGCCCTGCGATGATTGCATAGCGCCTGCCGGGCTCCGGGATGTAGTGCTGCAGCGGCACGCTGCCCTTGACGAGCTCGAGGCATGCTATGATGTAGCCTTCGGCGCGGAGCGCGGCTACGGCCTCGGCGGTGGTGTGGAAGTAGCGCCAGGCCATTGACTCTTCGGCCCCGAGTGCGGTCTTGTGAATTTCGGGCGAGGGCGGGGTGGCCGAGATACCGCAGAGCACCACTTCGGCGGCGGCGAAGCCGTCGGCGCTGCGGAAGATTGAGCCAATATTGTTGAGCGACCGCACATTGTCGAGGACCACGGCCACGGGCATCTTTGTGCGTGCGCGGAATTGCTCGATGGAGTCGCGCCCCATCTCGAGAATGGTCTTTTTTTCCATCAGCATACAGGTTTACGCCCCGGATATGCCTCGAGGGCTTTTCGGAGCACGGTCATCGCGCGTGCGAGTTCTTCTTTTTTGAGTACGTAGGCCATGCGCACTTCGTCGCGCCCCATTCCCGGGGTGGTGTAGAAGCCCGATGCGGGAGCCATGAACACCGTCGCGCCCTCGTAGTCGAATTCTTCGAGGCACCATCGGCAGAAATCGTCGGCATCGTCGACGGGCAGGCGCACCACGGTGTAGAACGCTCCCATGGGGATTGGCGAGTAGCAGCCGGGTATTTTGTTGAGCTGGTCGATGAGGAACTTTCGGCGCTCCACATATTCATTGTAGGTGTCGAGCATATACTGCTGAGGGGTGTCGATGGAGGCCTCGGCCACGAGCTGGCCCAGCAGAGGCGGACTCAGACGTGCCTGGCAGAACTTCATCACATTCTTCTTCAGCTCCTTGTGCTTGGTGATGAGCGCGCCGATGCGGATGCCGCACTCGTTGTAGCGCTTCGACACCGAGTCGATGAGCACCACCTTATCCTCTATGCCGGGGAGGTGGAAGGCCGAGATATAGGGCGCGCCGGTGTAGCAGAACTCGCGGTAGACCTCGTCGGAGAAAAGGAAGAGGTCGTGCTTGAGCACCAGGTCGCGGATCTGCAGCATCTCCTTCATGGTGTAGAGATAGCCCGTGGGGTTGTTGGGGTTGCAGATAAGGATGCCCTTTGTGCGTGGAGTGATCAGCTCCTCGAATTTCTCTACGGGCGGCAGCTCGAAGCCGTCGTCGATGCTCGACGGGATGGTCACAATCTTGGCCCCGGCCGAGATGGCAAAGGCCATGTAGTTGGCGTATGCCGGTTCGGGCACTATGATTTCGTCGCCGGGGTCGAGGCAGGCCATGAAGGCGAAGAGCACTGCTTCGGAGCCGCCGGTGGTCACGATGATGTCGTCGACGTCGACGTCGATATTAAATCGCCGGTAGTACTGGTGCAGCTTTCGGCGCAGCGACAGCAGGCCTTCCGAGGGGCTGTACTCGAGGACTTCACGGTCGATATGGCGGAGGGCCTCCAGGGCTTCCGGAGGAGTCGGCACGTCGGGCTGGCCGATGTTGAGACGGTATACTTTGATGCCTCGCTCTATGGCCTTGTTGGCCAGGGGCACGAGGCGCCTGATGGGAGAAGCGGGCATTTCGTCGCCTCGCCGTGATACTTGTGGCATAATTCTTATTCGCTATTTCTTTTACAAAGGTAATGATTTTTTATAACAAATATCACGGCACGGAGTGTAAAGAGAGTTATGAATTATGAGACATGAGTTCTTTGCTGGCTTTTGATTTCTGACTTTCCCTTTCTGACTTTCCCTTTCTGACTTTCCCTTTCTGACTTTCCCTTTCTGACTTTCCCGGGTTCGCAGACCCCACTGTAGGGTTGCGGGGGATAATGTCATCGCACTTGGGCGCTTGCGTAGCAAGAAATCCCCCGCGGCGGTACCTGCCTCTGTCAGAAAGGGGTGAAGACGTAGCTCTTGCCATCGTCGAGCACCAGAGTGAGCGACTGTGTGCTGATGGCCTGTATGGTATAAGTCTTTGATGCAGAGCCTCCGCAGGTCCAGCCCGGGAACCAGCCCTTTGCCGTGGAGGTGCCGCTTTCCCAGAAGATGTCGTCGAAGCTGCACCTGATGTTTTTGCCCGCGATGGTGTAGGTGCCTCTTGCGTCGAGCGTCGGGTAGCCGTATGAGCCGAGCTTCCGTGTGCTCTGCTCCATGTAGCTCACGGCGGAGCCGCTGAACGTGATGATGCGCTTGCCGCTGCTGTCTTTCCAGCCGAAGTCGGGCGACTGCAGCAGCTCGGCATAGCTGCTTTCGGAGGAGCTGCCGCCATCGCTCGGTATGTCGGCGGTGACACCGGCCGAGTAGTTGAAGATTTTGCCCGAAGCCGAGCGCAGCTGCAGTGCCGATTTGCTCAGCACAAGCACTTCAAATTGTGTGCCGCCGATGTTGATGATACTGCGGCGGTAGTCGTAGATATACGAGTCGGAGTACTTCTTTGTATACACACTCCCGAATGGCTTTGCGAGCACATATTCGGTGTAGGTGTCGGTGCTGAATACCACCACGGTCGAGCCATCGTTCTGCACCCACACCTGACGCAGTAGGTTGCTGTCGTTGATTACCTCATTGCCGTCGCCGTCGGTCTCTACCGAGCCGTCCTTGGTGAGGATGAAGTAGGGGTATTTGTCGAGCGGGATGAGCCTGTCGCCGCGGCGCTCGAAGTTCATTCGGAAGTCGGTCTCCACGGCATCGGAGGAGCTCGACGCCCATGCACCGCTGCAGCTCACGTTGCTTCCGCGCTGCGAATAGGTGAAGTAGGCCACCGAGTAGCTCGCGGGCGACTCGTACTCGAGGCTGCCGGTGCCGTCGGTGTTGAATGTGACGCTGAGAGTCTGATACTTGGTGCCGCTTACGGGGTTGTAATACGACCGGGTGCCATACCAGGTGCCTGTAAGCGAAGAGTCGGCCACATCGTCGGTGCTGTCGCCGCACGATGGCAATGTGATAATGGAGGTGATAAGGACGAGCAGGAGCAAGAGCTTGCCGCCAATGAGTTTTCTATCCATGAGTCGAAATGTGAATGTTTGTGCAAAGATACGCAAATATCGGCAAAAACCGAAAAGGCGCAGGATGGTCTTTTTTTGGCCTTTAAATGTGTGTCAGCGGCATGTTCGGTATAGTATTGCAGAGTTTAGTTTCTGCACTGATGAGACATGAGTTCGTTGCTGACTTTCAGTTTTTGACTTTCCATTTCTGACTTTCCATTTTTGCCTTTCCTGGGTTCGGAGACCCCACTGTAGGGTTGCGGGGGATAATGAAATCCCCCGCGGCGATAGTGTGCAAGGAAAATTAGATGTCGGAAAAGCCTTTTTGCGGGAGCCTGTGGCTCGGTGATTTGGAAATACGGAATAAAAGTGTTATCTTTGCGCGATTATTCAGAAGACAAAAACATACAAACAGACACTTTATGAACGTTATTAAAAAAACCATCGCGCTTCCCGACGGCCGTGAGATCACTATCGAGACCGGCAAGTTGGCCAAGCAAGCCGATGGAGCGGTAGAAGTGCGCATGGGCAACACTATGCTTCTCGCCACCGTGGTTTCTGCCAAAGAAGCCGGCGAAGGCGTTGACTTCATGCCTCTTCAGGTTGAATACAAAGAAAAATTCTCTGCCGCCGGTCGTTTTCCCGGCGGTTTCCTTAAGCGCGAAGGCCGCGCCAGCGACTATGAGATCCTCACAGCTCGCCTTGTAGACCGCGTGCTCCGCCCCCTCTTCCCCGACAACTACCACGCCGACACTTTCGTGCATATCACGATGTACTCCGCCGATGGTGTCGATGCCCCCGACTGCCTCGCCGGCCTTGCCGCTTCGGCAGCCATCGCTGTGAGCGACATCCCCTTCAACGGTCCTATCTCCGAAGTTCGCGTAGCTCGTATCAACGGCGAATTTGTGATTGACCCCACCTTCGACCAGCTTCAGAAAGCCGACATGGAACTCATGGTAGGCGCTACCTACGACAATATCATGATGGTCGAGGGCGAGATGGACGAAGTATCTGAAACCGACCTCCTGGCCGCCCTCCGTGCCGCTCACGACGCCATCAAGGTGCAGTGCAAGGCTCAGATGGAGCTCGCCAAGGAAGTAGGCGCCGTGAAGCGCGAATACTGCCACGAAGTAAACGACGAAGAGCTCCGCAAGGACGTGCATGAGAAGTGCTACGACCGCGCTTACGCCATCGCCAAAGCCGGCTGCGCCGACAAGCACTGGCGCCAGGACTCTTTCGACGCCATCTGCAACGAATATATCGAAGCACTTCCCGAAGAAGAGCGCGACGCCAAGGCTCCCCTTGTGAAGCGCTACTATCACGACGTGGAGAAGGAAGCCGTGCGCCGCTGCATCCTCGACGAAGGCATCCGCCTCGACGGCCGCAAGACCACCGACATCCGCCCCATCTGGTGCGAGGTCGACTATCTGCCCGGCCCTCACGGATCGGCAG
>JAMPHP010000024.1 GCA_023663365.1 Muribaculaceae bacterium
CGCCCACCTTCAACACCGCGGCCTACGAAGCCCGCGTCGAAGAGCTCATCCGCGCCCGCTATACCGTCGGTCAAGAGCTCGCCATCCTGCGCCAGCGCGATGCCAGGCCCGACGAGTTCGCCGCCTACAACGCCTTTGCAGAGAGCTGCAAGGCCGAAGCAAAGAATGAACAAAGCCATTAATGACTATGCGCCTCGTTCTGCTGTTTTTTCTCACTTTTATTCTTCTGCCGAGCTGCACACGCACAATCTACACCCCCGTAGAAAGCGTGCACACAGAGTGGCGCGACCGCGATGTCCTGCACACCGTCCGCGATACCGTCCGCGACACACGCTTCGTATTTGTTAAAGGCGACTCCGTGATTGATGTCCGCGACCGTGAGCACATCGTCCGCATCGAAGTGCACGACACCCTGCGCATTTTCATCAACGACACCATCCCCGCGCCCTACCCCGTAGAAAAAGAGCTCTCGGCTTGGCAGCAGTTCAAAATCGACTACGCCGCATATAGCTTCTCCGCTCTTGCGCTCATCCTTATTTTCTTAATATTCAAAATCAAGCGATGGACAGCTTAAAAGAAACCCTGATTAAGGGTGCCCGCGATTGCGGCATCTGCCGCGACGGCTACACCTCAATGTTCCGCTCGGAAAGCACCGACGCACTCATTGACTACTACATACAAAATCCCGACTGGTGCCTCGAGCGAAACTACCCCGATATTCAGACCCTCACCGACCACTTCTCCGACATTGAGGACCGGGGCGTTTTCGTCGGCAAAACGTTCAATGGAGAAATTCTCAACGACAAACAAGCGTACATATTCCACAACTGTAAGGGCACGGTAAAGGTGGCCCTCAATGTCGAGAAATGTATAATCCCCATGCTCTATGTGGCAAACGGCAGCCGCCTGCGCATCGTTGGTGTGGGAGACAGTGTTCCTCGCCGCCCGAGCGAAGTACCCGTCTCGATATTTGGCCGCAACGATGTCTCGGCCAAGAGCAATAAGTTCGTTAAGTTCAACATTTACAAGGTCAACGTCTGATGATACATTCTCGCATCCAAATTGCCGATGGTGACATTGACGATACCTTCGAGCGCTGGGGTCTCATCTACCTCAAGGCCGACAACCGCACCGAAGCTCCCGTCAAAGCTCGTGAAGTCACATCCTATGTGGAGGAGGCCGGGGAGCATAGCGACCGTCGCTCCGTGCCCGACGCTTTCGACTATTCGGTCCATTTCCTCATCCTCGCCCCAAACAGAAACCGCGAGAACGCCAATGCCGTAATAGACCGTTTCAACAGAGCACTATACACCATCCGTGGCGATGTCCGCACGTATCGTGAAATCACTTTCTACAACGACTATAAGCGCGTGAAGATTGTGGGCGTGCCCGAGCCCATCGCCCAGCCCACCGATTTCTTCAGGCGCAACGATGGCTCGGCCATGGATTGTGTCGAAGTAGAACTCAAAATCAGAGTGGAGAACCCGCTCAAGTGCGACTTCAATCTCGAATTATAGGACCATCAGAGCCATAGAGCCTTATGTATTCACCACTGAATGATACCGGCAATCACAGAGCTCAACTTCCCTATCCGGCAGGGTGAGGGAAAGTCGTATGCCACTATTAGCCAAGCCACGTGTTCCTTGCAGCACATGGGCGAGAAAACCATCACGACCCAGGTTAAGATCGACGGAGACATCGAGCCCGACTTTTCATACGACTGGGCCATCATCTTCCGGGGAGAGAAGTACATCATGCCGCTCCGCTCGCCGCAGGCGGCAAAGGACAATACCTCGCTATACTCAAAGATAGACCTCACATTCCAGCACTGGGCCATATATCAGCTCAAACGATGGTTTTTCTTCACCCCGCAGCCCATCGCCTCGGGCACGCCTGTCGCCGATAAGTATATTGCATCGGTCTCTCTTACTCTCCCCGATTTCAAGGAGCTCTTTGCACAAGTCCTCGCCTATTACTTCGGCGACAACATCACTATCGACCTCAATACCGAGCGTGACTACTCAGACGAAGCTGTTGCCATCGACATCAGTTACTCTTACCTTTGGGATGTACTTCTAAAACTATACGACACTTACGCCGTGCGATGGGAGATTGTACCTGTCACCGGCACTTACGACCGCTATGTGATCCGCATCGGCTATCCTGTCGCAGAAATAAACCACATCTTTAAGTACGGTTTCGAGGGCGGCCTGCTTAAAGTTGAGCGTCAAGTACAGAGCGCCGACATCCGCAATATGTACCTCGGGCGTGGAGGAAACCAAAATCTCCCCTACCGCTACTTCAAGGATGTCGATGCCGATAATCCGTCGTTCCCCGCCGATCCGGATTGGATTCCCGAACTCCGCAACATTTACTTCTCCGAGCTCCGGGGCAAGACATTCCGTGATTATGTCAAGGGATGGAAAACAAATCCGCGCCGCCAACTCCTCGATGAAGATGGCAAACCAATCACCCCATACCCGCACAAGGACACACAGCCAATCAAGGTTGAGGCTTTCGACGAGGAATATGCGGCCAAGTCTTTCGCCTACTTGAAAGGGCACACCGACGAAACGTTCAACCCTGTGGAGTATGTTGCCGATGAGCTCGAGGTGGTAAACTCTGAGGTTCTGCCCGCCAAAGGCAGCTCCATAGAAAAGTACGGCGAGCTCCTGGGTGGCCTCGACAACAACGAGGATATTTACCCGTCTATCCAAGGAGCTACATCCGATACGCTCGGACGACTCGATGTAGTTGTCGATGTCGAGAAGATTGAGAGCGACGATGTGGCGAAAGCCTCCGAGAGCGAAGTGCGCCGTTCTTCTGTTCCCGAACTTCGAGGCTCTGAATATCTCAAATCCGGAACCCGCTCTTCCGTCAAGATGGCGTGCGGCCCGATAGTCGTGCCCGAGGGTTTCAATGGTAATCTCGACTTGGGCCGTCGGAATGTTAGCGCGGGTATCTCGCTCAAAAAGCGCCCGATGTCGCTAAGCAACAGCGAGAACAATCAAAAAGTGTATGAGTTCCCCGACACAAAGGGGCAGATTGAGATTGAAAAGGAGCTCGTCAAGGCTTTCGATGCCGATGGAAAAGAAGTATCATCGGTCGGACTGAAGCCCGGTACGTATTCTATAGAGGTACAAGTAGACGTACACAACACTACCGAAAAAAACCTCCACGTAACCATAGAATATCCCGAACCCGAACTCATCGCCTCCACCCCCGAATATCTTTGGGCCGGGACCTGGAATATATGGATTAAGAATATATGGGGCACTACGAAGAAGGCCGGAGAGTCTGATGTGCAGTACCGCAATCGCGTCTGGGACTCAATTCTCGGCGACAGGGCAGGGGCCGAAGCGCGTGTCGTTTTCTCCGACGGTATGCTCGGAACTTCCGAAGATTATGAGTTCGTGATTGTGGAGAATGGTGTCAACTTCGACAACACACGCACCATAACCGAAAAAGACGGAGTCGAATACGCCTCTGAGTGGAGGCTCACCCTCGCCAAGAGTGATGCCGATCTCGAGTCAACCGGCCTGTATCTACCCTCCACCAGACGCTTTGCAAAGTCCGGCGACCACTTTTTCTTCGTCGGCATCGACATGCCCCACTCTTATGTGCTGTGGGCCGAGCAACGCTTAGACGAGTACAAGCGCGACATGCTGCGTGAGGTCAGCGACATAAAGCCTACGTGGATCGTCTCCCTCGACAAGGTGCGCCTCATGGAGCAATTTCTTGAAGCCTCCGATGAGCATAAGCGCATAGCTCTGGAAAGGGGCGGGGCGCTCCTATCCGAGAACAACGAAATCTTCGTCCTCGAGAACAGCGGGCGAGTATCGCTTTATGACGTCTTGCGCGAGGGGTCTGTCTTTACACTCTTCGACCCGCGCTTCATCCCTGGGGCTCATCAGGAAAAACTATATCTTCAGTCCTTGACCTATACTTTCAGAGAACCCACCTCGCAGAGCGCTGCGCTCATCCCCGATGTCGAAGTGGTTCTCTCCGATAAATATGAGGTGGTGGCAAACCCCGTGACGAAACTCTCCGGTGAAGTCAGCGCCATCAGCAGGCAGCTCGGAAGCATCTCCAACATCGAACAAATAGTGCGTGTTGTCGGCGACAAACTATATCTTCGCAAGGACGGCATGGCCGATCGCTCAATGTCTCCGACCGAGTTCTTCTCGCTGCTCTCGTCTACCGGCTTCCGCAGCGGCATTGTAGGTGGAGCCGGCTGGGGCTTTTTCAAGGATGAGTCGGGAGCTTGGGTCCTCGAAATAGACCGCCTCAATGTGCGCCAGGATATGCAGGTCAACAACCTTGTAGTCAATCAAATTTCCGCACGTGGTGGAATGATTGTCGAGAGTGCAGCCGCCATCGAGGTAACAAGCGTCGTTGACACAGGCTCCGAATATGTCTGCTTCTTCGACCAAAAGAACGGCTCCGTGCCAAATCTTTTCGAGATTGACGACGTGGGCTTATGCTACCGTTTCAAGCAAGAGAGTGAAGAGCTTAAGTATTACCGCAGGCGGGTGATTTCGGTCGGCGACGGCAGTATCACGTTATCTAAAAGGACATGCCACGGCGACGGCATCCCCGAGGTCGGCGATGTCATTGTGCAGTATGGCAACCTCACCAAGGCGGCACGACAATATGTCAAGGTTCGCGATGTGGTCGGCGGAGGCTACGAAAGATACATCGAAGGGCTCGATCGTGTAGATGCCGAGGGCGCAGAGTATTTCTTTGTCGGAAGGCAGGCGGGAGTTTACAATGGCAGGCCTCGCTTCTATATCGGCGATAAAGATGGCTATATCGAGTATAAAAACGGCAAGCTGACAATCAAAGGCTCGCTCGATGTCACTTCGACGATTGGCGACAAGCCGATTGGTGACTATATCGAGGGCATCGTGGGAGATGTCGCGCCCACATACATGCTCGACCTCGACAATGAGGTGATAAGTGTGCTGTGCACCCCCGGGGGCGTGCCAATAAGCTCAGTTCCCGTCTCCTCTCAGGCCACACTTTACAAGGGCTCTACCCCGGTAGACCCGGCCGAAATCAATTTCTCTTTGCCGGGTCTCGACGAAAGTAAAGTGGCCGCATCCATCGACTCGCACGGTCGAGTAACCGTCAGAGAGCTGAAGGCCGAAACGGCTTCTGTCACCGTACAGGCGTACTATAAGGGAGTCACGGTGCAGACCGCCCTTTCGCTCTTCAAAGTTATCCCAGGAGCACAGGGTGCCGATGCCGTTGTCTACTCCATCATACCGTCGGTGAATGTAATCACAAAAGCTGCCGACGGCTCTCTGTCCGCTTCTTCGGTGGAATGTGTGAAGTATGCCACGTCGCAGAAATCAACAGTCCTCTCCATCGAGAATTTCCTCTTCTACCGTATTGTCTACGAGGCAGGCTTCGCTTCCGACTGGACGCTCGTGGCCGGTGAGGGAGTGAGCTCGGCGGCAATTGCTGTGCCGACCGGCGCCACCTCTATCATCTTTGAGCTTCGCGCCTCGGCTTCCGACGATAAGTCGGTGCTCGATCGAGAGACCGTGCCTGTGCTGTCGGACCTTGCGGGGCTTGTGGTCGGAGGTACAAACCTGCTCCGAAACTCCGACTTCCTCGACGGCAAAGAATTTTGGCGCAACAGGGAGCTCCCAGCCGCCAACGGCGATGTGACTTACCTACCCTCGGGCGACGATGCCGTGGGCGCTTATCTTGGGCGAGGCACCTTGCGCTTCAATATCCATGGGCTCGATGAGGCAGAGTACTACAGCGCATATCAGACGCTGGATGCCATTCGCCCGGGCACCTCATACACTTTCTCTTTCTACGCATACGTCCCTGCTGCAACCGGGCTCGACAGCTATGCACATGTGTCGCTCCGTTTCTACCACAAGGACGGCGGATGGCAGGACCTCGCTCTTGTCATGCTCAACGACCTCGCCACCGATCGTTGGGTCAGATGCCAAGCCTATGCAACAATACCGCAGGCAGAAGGCGCTCTCGACTTTATGGTTCAGGTGCAGAAAAACGGTATTGTCTACATAAACTCGCCCAAGGTTGAGGAGGGAAATATTGCTACGGCCTGGTCGGCGTCTCCTCTCGACACCTCGTATCTCCGAAATGCCTTGCAGCAGGGAGGTGTCACCAAGACCGGCCTGATGCTCGCCACGCTTTTGCAAATGGGCTACACCGACAGCGCAGGCAATTGGGTGGTGCGCGCAGGCATGAACGGCTCGGTGAAGCTCGGTGCGCGCGACCTCGTACTCTTCGCCGGTGGTGATGCCATCGATGCGGCAGAGCAACCCACTGCCACCGACCGCGCACGTAGCGCTATCCGTGCCGACGGCTCGGCTTATTTTGGCGACAACACCGTCCGCATAGAGGGGCAGCAGATGCACATAGCCAACGGCAACGGTATCTTGCTCACCCTCGATGGAAACGGCCTCACTCTCTTCGACGACAGCACCCCTCGCCTCAGAGTGGTAAACTCGGGCGTTGGCGACTTGCTGGGAGCGGCCAGTTCGGGCAATGTGTCGCTCAACTCAGTAGAAGCGCCCGCGCTCAAAGTGGTGCTCGGCTACAAACCATCGGAGACAAAGCCCGGAGGTATAACGAGCATTGCGCAATACTACATCTCGTCGGGCGATTCCGTGGAGTTTAATCTTCTCACACAGCAGTTCACCGCAGGCAGTTCCATGAACTTCCTTATCACAGTGCCTACGGGGCTTTCCCAACCATCAACATCATCCGAAGCAATAAATTTCTCAGGTACGGCATCCCTTGAGATTATAGCCGCGAGCTCGGGTGAGGTTGTATGGCGGTCCGGCATCGGCGCAAGCAACTTCCAATTCCGCTTCATCGGCTCAATCGACAGTCTGCCTGTCACCGACCGCTACAAAGCCCGAATAACAATCGATTCCAGCCTTGTGCTCGGAGGCTCCGACATCGGCTCTCGGACTCTAACACCAAATATCTCGGGCAATGTGCGCACCACTCCGGAGAGCCGCACAATCCTCGGCAATGATGGGCTACTGTCCGTCTGGGGTGAAGCAGGACTCCTGATAAATAAAAGCGGTGCTTCAATGCGCTTTGGTGAGACTTTCCTCCGAGTAGACCGCTTCGGAGTGCGAATAAGCACCGACGGCTCAAATTGGAAAGAAGTGGCAACAAAAAGCTGACATCAGACTAAAATACCCGCAGCGCTTGTGTACTGCGGGTATTTTTTTGACAGGTGCTTAAAACGGGAAATCGTCGTCGGGCGGTGCGGCACTCGGTTCGGCGCTCGGGGCACTACTCTGCCCCGCCACCTCGACTTTCCACGCATTAAGCTGCGTGAACCATTTCCCTTGCCACTCGCGCGACTCTATGTCGAATTGCACCTTTGCCTCTTCACCGACCTTGGGGCACATCTTTACCTTGTCGCCAAAGAGCTGAAAGCTCGCGTTTTTCGGGTACTGCCCCTCTGTGGCTATCACGAAGCACTGCTTCTGCCAAGCCTTGCCGCTCTTGCTTGTGCCGTTCTCGACAGGCTGCACCGCGACTACTTTTCCTGTAATTTCCATTAGTCTGTATCTTTATGTTTGATGTCTATATTTTCTATTTCATAGCCATATTGGGCGGCGAGAGCCTTTGCATCCTCCATAAAGTCCTTAAGCGGGTTAGAGGATTTCAGTTGGTCGAGTATGTCCGCAGGAAGCGTATGGCTTGTATGACAGTAGGGGCACGCTACGGAATAATCATAAGTTATAGAGCGTGACGTGCAAGCACAGGATAAATATTCCCTATGTGTCTCGCGTTTCGCCACATCCCTCTTGTCATACTCAAATTCGCAACCGCAGTAGTCGCACATCACTCGCTTTACAGGCAGCTCGCCCTCCTTGATAATCTTACTCATTCGTGTCTTCGTTTTTATTTGGTTAATTTTGAACACGCCCTGAAATTATGTCCTCCAACTTGACATTATTTTTTTCTTCAAGCCGTTTTACTACATCTTCGGGTATATTGAGCAATTCCGTGTCTTTGAATTTGTAGCCCAATTCCTCAGCTTTGGCTCTTGCTTTACAGAATTGACATTCATCTATAGCTGAACCCTCTAACACCATGCTCTCACAGAATAATCGGTAACGGCAACCATCACCCCAACAATGTAGAGGGAGAAAGCGTAACGGTTTGATTTGCTGTTCCTCAGTTGACTTGATAAGACCAAGTTTGGTAAAGATGTCGCTACACATCTTGATTGTCTCAGCATCCAAATCCGAACCACCCTCAACAAGCGACATAGCTTGGCTCAATAGCGAGCGTAGTGCCTTGTCCTTGCGGCTATCGTCTATGTCTGATGCTTCACTGCGAATCGCCTGCTTCCTCCCCAAAAACTCCGCAACCTCTTGTACGTATTGCTCGCGGTAATCTTTCACCTTGCCATAGCCCCAAAATTGACGCGAGGCTTGTTTCCCGGCACTGTTCATTGCCTTGCCGGAAGCATCCAAGTATTCCGGATGAAAGCGCATGAACGCACTCTGATTGTCCGCGCTCATCAGCACGGCGTAGGTGATTATCTGCCGCGCGGTCTTGTCAACCTGCGGGAACGCCTTAATGTCCTTAATCTCTGTTGGTATATTAAGTTCTGCCATAATCATAGATTGTTTCTTCTCGCATACTCAGCCATCAGCAACGAATCGCAGATGCCGTCATGCGGATTTTTGCACTTCGGTGAGCGTCTGAGGTCAACGCCGGGGAATATCCTCTTGGCGCAGTTGATTGACGTTTCCTTGGTCTTTACTTTCGTGCCCTCCATCACCTTGTCGCAACGCTCCCAAACACCGCTTTGCCATTTCTTGGGCGGTATCATCGAGTAAGGGATATTCAATGCGGTCAACATCCCTACAATCCATCCCTTATTAAACCCGAACTCAAAAGTTCCCTTGGCCGAACTGCCGAACACCGCGTGAACATCCTCCACAACAGCATAGACCGAGTTGTAGTTGACCAAATCTCGCAGTTTGTAGCCAATATCCGCGATGTCGTAATCCTCAAAAGCAAACGACTCTATGCTTTCGCCGTGAAGCACGGTCAGCGCACCTTTCGCGCCAACATCTATGCCGCAGTAGTATTTATCGCTCATTCCTCGTAGTCCATTATGTTGTCGGAGTCAAGATATTCCGCATTTTCAAAGACACATTGCTCACCGTTAATGCTCGCCCACATTTCAAGCCCGAATATAGTAGCATTGTATTTACTTAGCAATTCTTTCAACTCTTGCAGAAACGCGGTGCGAGGGTCAATCGGTGGTACAACCTCAATGTCGCGAGCATCTAAATAGAGGAGTTCGGGAGTGTCAAGTTCAACGCCTATTCCATAGTCCTCTATGGAAACGACAGTGCCATAAATAGGCTCTATCTCGTATTTGACGCAGAAAGACGTTATCCGCACCCTATCTCCCACCTTAATTTTCTTCTCGCTCATCATCATTCATTGTTTTGTCTTCGTTCCACACCTAAGCACAACTCTTTATCCGAATAGCCAATATCGTCAAATTCAAGAGTTGCATATTCTGTTTCGTAAGGGTATGGATAAGGCATGTATTTCAATTCCTCATCGGTCAGTTTACGCCTAATCCTCATTTCAATCTTGAAACTATCATCAAGATTGGCTATGACTTTACGCAAGTCGCCTACGGTCTTTATCTCGCTCATCATTTCTCGGTTTTAGGTTTGTTTTCAATTTGTATTGTAACACCATCGCCATAGCCGCCATACTAACAGCAATAGGAAGTTGCTTGAAATCTTTCTCCTTGGTGCAATAATCAGTAATATCGACTTCTTTGACCTCAGCAAATTCTTCAATGTAATCATCGGGAAAGTCTGCACCTTGAAGATTGGCAAGAGCAATGGCTTGCATCATCTTTGACTTGGGAATATCTATTGTTACTTTCATTCAAAAAAGTGCAACCCCAGCAGAGCCGTTACACATCTGCCGAGGTTGACTATAATTCGTTCTTATTCGCAGTAACGGTTGCGCACTGCAAATATACAAATTAAATCGTAATATATAAAGTATATTATTAGATTTATCACAGCAAGTAAAAGGAGCACCGCGAGTTGCGATGCTCCCTTTGATATTATTATCAGTCGTTGAT
>JAMPHP010000025.1 GCA_023663365.1 Muribaculaceae bacterium
AATCAAAAAATAATGCAATTTTGGGCCTCTGTTTTGTGCTTGAATGAAAAATAATTACGATATTTGCACCGCAAAACCGGGAACGGGGGTAAAAAACCGCTTCCGGCCAGCTTATCGATTAAAATAATTTCCAATCGTATAAATCACCTAAAAATGACTAAAGCCGAAATCGTCAACGAAATCGCCAAGACTACCGGTATCGAAAAAGCCTCGGTCCTCGCCACTATCGAAAACTTCATGGAAGTAGTGAAGGAATCTCTTGCCAACGGTGAGAACGTGTATCTCCGTGGCTTCGGTAGCTTCATCGTGAAGACCCGCTGCGCCAAGACTGCCCGCAACATCTCCAAAAACACCACCATCATCATCCCCGAGCACAAAATCCCCGCTTTCAAGCCCGCACGTGTGTTCATGGACGAAGTGAAAAAATAATTTCATAGTATTTTATTAACCCTCCTAAGCACTACCGCAATGCCCAACGGAAAGAAAAGAAAAGGCCACAAGATGGCTACGCACAAGCGTAAAAAACGTCTGAGAAAGAACCGCCACAAGAAGAAATAAGGCAAGCGCCCGCCTCCGTGCGGGTATCTGCGCCGGCACGTGCGCCCTTGAGCAAAGCCCGCACTGTTGCCCGCAGAGCTGCCGAGCGTGCTCGGTTATTTCTCATCAATCAGTGTGCCATGAAAAGGCACGCCATGACATATAGAGAACAAACTTCGGCACGCGGCAAGCAACAGCCGCGGAGCAGAAGTTTTGTTCTTTTTATAAGTAAGTATTGGTAATTTTTAAACCCGCATCAACGCTACATAATGAAAAGTGAACTTATCGTAGACGTACAGGCAAATGAGGTGTCGATAGCCCTTCTCGAAGACGGCCGTCTGGTGTCGCTTCAGAAAGAGGCCCGCAACATCGCATACGCCGTGGGCGACATCTATCTGGCAAAGGTGAAAAAACTCATGCCGGGCCTCAATGCCGCCTTCGTGAATGTGGGCTATGAAAAAGATGCCTTCCTCCATTACCTCGATCTCGGGCCCCGCTTCGCCACATACTCGGCCTTTCTCACCCAGCTCTTTGGCGACCGCAAGCATCTACCCAAAATTCAGCAGGCAAAAATACTGCCCGACATCGATAAACACGGCTCCGTAGCCGACACCCTCACTCCCGGCCAGGAACTCCTGGTGCAGATTGTGAAGGAACCCATTTCGTCGAAAGGACCGCGACTCACCACCGAGATTTCATTTACGGGTCGCTTTCTGGTGCTCACGCCTTTCGCCGATAAAATATCCATATCGCAGAAAATCAAGTCGGGCGACGAAAAGATGCGCCTGCGCCGTCTGGTGGAGAGCATCAAGCCCCGGAATTTCGGCGTGATTGTGCGCACCTCGGCCGAAGGTAAAGGTGCCGCCGAGCTCAACCACGAGCTCAAGACACTCGTACAGGCCTTCGACGATGCCTGCGCCAAAGCACAGCGCTCGCAGGCTCCCGCTCTCGTATTTGAAGAAGAAAACCGTGTGGTAGGTATGCTTCGCGATGTGTTCTGCCCTTCCTTCGAGAATATATATGTCAACGACCCCGACATCTTCGAGCAGATACGGAAGTATGTCAATCTGATAGCTCCCGAGCGTCGCGACATCGTGAAGCTCTACTCGAAGGATATGCCGATTTTCGACAACTTCAGCGTGACGAGGCAGATCAAATCGTCGTTTGGCAAGACTGTATCATTCAAGTCGGGTGCATATATCATCATCGAGCATACCGAAGCCCTGCACGTGATCGACGTCAACTCGGGCAACCGCTCCAAGGCCACCAACGACCAGGAGACCAACGCTCTCGAGGTAAATCTCCGTGCTGCCGACGAGATTGCACGCCAGCTCCGCCTGCGCGATATGGGCGGTATAATCGTGGTCGACTTCATCGACATGGCCAAGAGCGAGCATCGCCAGCAGCTCTTCGACCACATGCGCGAGATTATGGCCAACGATCGCGCCCGCCACAACATCTTGCCGCTCAGCAAGTTCGGCCTGATGCAGATCACACGTCAGCGCGTGCGCCCCGCACAGGACGTGCATGTGACCGAGCAGTGCCCCTCGTGCCTTGGCAAAGGCGAGGTCCAGCCATCGATACTTTTCACCGACACACTCTTCGAGAAGCTCGAGTATCTGGTGCGCACCATGGGGCTGAAAGACTTTGTGATGTATGTGCACCCGTATGTCGACGCGTATATCAAGAAAGGTCTGATTTCAACGATGTACGGTCGCTGGCGTCGCACCTTGGGCCGATGCTTCAAAGTGCTGCCTGACGAGTCGCTCGCCTATCTGGCATATCGTGTGGTCGATAAGGACCGCAATGCTATAGACCTGCGCGACGATAAGGACGCCGGCCGCACTTCGGCATCGAAGAAGGACGAGAAACGCCGCCGCGGTGAAGAAGAGGCCAAGCCTGCTCCCGCCATGCCTAAGGCTGAGCAGCCCAAAAAGGCCGAGGTAAAAGCTGAACCCAAGCCCGAGCCTAAACCCGCCCGCAAAAAGGATGAGCGCCCCGAGAAACAGGAAAAGGCCGAACGACCCGAAAAGGCCGAGCAGCCGAAAGCTCAGAAACCCAAGCAGAAGCCTGCGGCAAAAGCCGAAGCGCCCGCGAAAGCCGAAGCACCTAAAAAGGACGATCAGGTCAAAGAGGCTGCTGTCTCCGCAGCTTCGACCGACAGCCCTTCTGCTGAAGCGAAAGTTGCGTCAGCAGCTCCTGAGACCGCCAAGGTCCGCAAACCGCGCCGCAAGCCCGAGCCCAAGCTCCTGCCGGCTCCCGATGCGGACGAGCTCGCAGCCGAAGCCTCCGAAGCAGTGGTGGCTCCCGTAGCGGCCGATGCCCCGGCAAGCCCTGAGCAGCCCGCTCCCGAGCCCGAACTCCCCGCTCCTGCCGAAGCGGATGATGCCGACCCCGAAGCCGGCGAAGAAGAAACCCAAGACACCGGCGACGCGAGCGCGACACCGGCAAAGCGGCGTCGCCGCCGTCGGCGCAAACCCAAGCAGCCCGGAAGCAATGCCACGGAGCAGGGTGAGCCTCAAGCCGACAACAATTCAACAGAGGAATAAATCTTATCCATACCCACAGGAGAGCCGCGCCGCGAAGGTGCGGCTCTTTACGTATGTGTCTACGGCACAATTTCAACAATGGCGGTCGATGCACCCGCAGGCGACCAGATGCCGTAGCCTCCCTCGATGTTGGAAGGCAGTGAGAAGGACGAATCGAAGAACTCCGATGAGCCGAAAAGGCTCGAGTTGGAGAACATCTTCCAGAAGTCGTAGACCTCCCGCTCCACGCGCTCGAGCTTGAAAAGAGCCACTGAGCCGATAGGGTAGTGGGGCACGTAGTCGAGGGTGTCGATGCTCGTCTTTGCCCTGAGTGCTTCCATGCACACATTCGCGCCCGGCTCGTTTACTTCGGTAATGCCGAGGGTTGCGGGCAGGAAGCGGCCATCGAGACCGACTACGCGCGTCGACAGGTGGTAGTAAGCCGGGCAATCGTCGGGGGCGGTGAAGTGCACTGTGGCGGTGCGCAGGGTGTCGGATGTGGCTATGGTGCCGAGCACCACCGAGTCGATGGGAGTAGGGTAGGGCATATAGGCCGTGGAGCTCACGGAGAGGTCGCGGTAGCGTGCCGTGAGGGTGTAGGTGCGCCCGGGCACGCCCTTTATATCGTAGGTGAAGTAGTGGTAGGGCGGGAAGTGCTTCGACGACGGTGCGCCGGTGAGCACTGCGCTGTTGCCGGCATCATCGCTGATGGTGACGGTGGCCATGCGCATCATGGCGTCAGAGAGGTCTACATTGGAGCCGTCGGCCTGTACGGAAAGAGTCACGATTACGTCGGGGTAGCCGTCGCTGTCGATGCTACCCTCGACTACGAGTGCCGGGCCGGGCAGCTCGGGCGTGTTGGCGCAGGCTGTGAGTGCGAGGAGTGCGAGGAGAGTGTATGCTTTCATATCGGAGTCAGAATGTAATGGTGTAGCTGAGCGAAGGCAGGGTACTCATGAGCGAGCCTATCTCACGTCGGCGGAAGTACTTGCCGTCGCGATGGTAGGCGTAGGCGTAGATCTCGATGTTGCGGCGTGCATACACGTTGAGCACGGCAAGGTCGATGCGGTGCCGCAGCGGCAGGCGTCCGCCGGTGCTGAATGTGTAGGCGGCGCCGAGGTCGAGGCGGTGGTAGGGTGGCATGTTGGCGGAGTTTCGCTCGCCGTACTCAAGCATGATGCGGCCCGCCACCATATAGACAGCCGTGATTGGAGTGTATGGGCGGCCCGATGCGAGGGTGAATATGCCGTTTACTTCCCAATGCGGCGAGATGCGCCATACGCCGTTGGCTTTCACGCTGTGGCGCAGCTCTGTTGAAGCCGTGAAGTCGGGACCTCCGTCGCGCGGATGGCGCAGTGCGCGGCAGTAGCTGTACGAAGCTGTGGCATCGACCTTGCGGCTGCTGTATGCAGCCATCACTGAGCCGCCGATGTTGTGGCCGTCGTATGGCGTGATGTAGTCCACCGGGTCGTAGCCTGCGCTTGTGAGCTCGAGTATTGAGCTTCTGTACTCAGGTTGGCGGCGTATGATTTTGTAAAAGACATCGGCAGTGAGTGCGAGGCCGCGGGCGGGGCGGTAGGTGCCTGTTGCCGAGAGGTTGACTATGCGCTCGGGCGGTGTGCGGCTGTCGGCGCACAGCTTGAAGTTGGATGCCATGCCTATCTCCGAGAAGCCTGTCTGGTGCACGAATTGTGTGGCCGTGCCGGCCGATATGCTTGCCGACCAGCGCCGCCGCTCTATCATCAGGCTGAGCGCCGGGTCGAATGTGGTGTGAGAGTAGCCGTGTGGCCCTCTGTAGTGCGATACTTTTGCCGAAGCGCTGCTTTCAAGTATTCCTTTGCGCCAACGGATGTCGGCACCTGTCGAAGCGAGAGCCGCCCGCAGATGCTGCATGGTGGAAGTGTTGCCGGAGCCTACGCCTGCCGAGCTTACGCGCTGCGGCAGATAGCGATAGAGTTCCGCCGAGTAGGCCGGCGAGAGGGTGAGGGCATCGCTGAGGTAGATGTCGGCCGAACCGGCTATGCCGGTGCCTGCGAATGAGTTGCGGCCGTGCACTCCGATGTCGGTCACTGTCATGCCCAGGCGGTTGGCAAACGATGAGTGGAAGATGCGGTGGCTCATGGAGTAGCCTGAGTGGCTCGATGCCCATGTGATGCCGCCAAGGGTGTTGTGCCATCGCATGGCAGTGAGCATGGTCGAGGTGGTCTGGCGGTAGTTTAGTTTGTCGGCATTGTGGTGAAATGTGCCGGTGATGGTGTTCGACGGGTCGACCTGCCAGCGCATGTTGAGGTCGGTGTCGTAGTAGTTGTAGTCGATTTTTGTGTTGTGGCCGCCCAGGAGGTCGCCATAGAAAAGGTTGAGATAGCTTGCACGAGCTGCGGCTGCTATGGTGAGATTTTTGCTCACGGGTAGCTCTAAGGCGATAGTGCTTGCTATCATGCCCACGTTGATGTCGGCGTGTATGCTGTCGGCCTGCGTGCTCTCGGAGCTCACGGCCACGATGCCGCCGAGGCAGTCGGGAGCATCGGCTCCGCGTGCACTTTTTTCAACGGCAGCCTTGGGGTAGAGCACGGGGTTGAATGTGGAGAAGAAGCCGCCGAAGTGGTAGGGGAAATATACGGGGATGCCGTTGAGGGTGTACATATTGTTGGCATAGTTCATGCCGTCGATAGCCACGCCTGAGCTGTAGTCGCTGATGGTGTTGATGCCCGGCAGCAGTTTCACATAGTTGAGTGCGTCGGCCTCGCCGAGTGTGCGAGGCATGGTGCGCAGGGCAGCCGCTCCGAAGTGCAGGCTGCCGTCGCGGTGCACGCGTGTAGCGGGAGCCCCTGCGGTGACCTCAATGTCGCGGAGCACCACGGTGCTGTCGCTTGCCTCGGTCGCTTGCAAGGGCAGCGCGACAATGAGCAAAAACCGGAGGAGAAGGAGTCTCCCCCGGTTTTCGCAAGTCTTGCTTGTGCGATTTCTTAGAAAATATCCCACAGACGCTCGTAAGCCTTGATGACTGACCGCCACTGACGCTCGACGGAGCCGAAGTTCATATCCTCGAAGTCTTCGAGGGTCTGAGTGGAACCGTCGGAGTAGAGCAGAGCGGCGCCGATTTCCCAGTACCAGTAGTAGCCGTAGGGGCTGCCTTCGTACACGGGGATGAAGGTGAGGCGTGCCTGCTCGATGTCGGTGCCTCCGAAGAAAACTTTCGCGCTGATGTCGGAGTTGAGGTTCCGGCAAGCGCGGCGGCACAGTGCCTCGGCTTCGCTTTCGGTGAGGTCGCCGTTCCACGAGTCGGTGATGTCGTTGGTCTCGATAGCCTCAGCTATGCGGGTGAAGTTTGATGCGTTGGCACGGATCTGGATGCGTCCCATGAGGTTTATGCTCGCTTCTGCCGACTTTATTACGTCGCCGAGCTCGATGTCCTCATCCTCGAGGCGCTCGATGGTGCTGTCGTCGAGCATCTTGCTGCCGCGCAGGCGGGCGGTGGAGGTCTGGTAGAGGGTGCCGTTGACGCTGAGGGTCTGGCTCTCGCTGATTTCGGAGTTGCTTGCCGAAGCTGCGATGGTGGCCTGGATGTTCATCAGGCGTGCGTTGATGTCGACCTTTGCCGTGCGGGCGTTGATGTCGGCCTTGGTGTCGGCAACTATTTCGACGTAGCTCTGAGTGCCTTCGGTGAGAGTGATGGTGATGCGCGAGGGTATTTTCACGGTGAAGTTGTCCTCGGGGTAGTATTCATCCTCGTAGTCGAGGTCCCATTCGCCCTGCGAGGGCGAAGCCTTGAGCTCGCATGCGCCTTTGGGACCATTGAAGCGGAATATCACGTCCTTGCTGTCGGCGGTCTTCACCCAGCTGCGGGTGCCGGGCTCGTATACGCCGGCGTAGTCGGAGAGGCGGTAGATCAGCGCTGCGCGGGTCACTGTGCTTGCCGAGCGCGAAGCGTATGCCTTTGCCATTGCGCGGGTGAAGTCGGCGGGGGCGAGGCTGCGGTCGTCGGCATCCCAGTTGGAGGGGATGTCGAGGTCGGCGTAGTTGTTTGCCACGTATTCCGAGAGGTCGGCGAGCTCGCGCTGGTCGTTGGCGTTGAAGAGCGAGATGAACTCTATGGCGCTGTCTTCGACGTATTCTTTTGCATCTTCCGGCGAGAGAGTCTCGGTGACGGGTTCGGGAGAGGGGATAGGCGACGGTTCGGGGATGGGTTCGTCGTCGCTGTCGCCTCCGCCACACGCCGGCAGGGCAAGAATCATTGCGGCCGATGCCATGGCTATGGCCGCGAATTTGAGAAGTCTCATTGTGATGTGATTGTTTAGGATTGTTATAATGATGCTATATATATTAATGAGCGGGAGCCGCGAACGGCTTTGCGGTGCAAAATTACGGCAATGATGCGTAATTTGCAAATATTAGTGTGTGGAAAGTTTTTTTATGGTTTTAATAGGTTATTCGGGCAAAAATCACTACCTTTGCGCTACGATTACGGGGATTTTCATGTCCACGGCATAAAATCTGTGGTTTAATATTCTTGTAATCAGGCTCTTCTCACGCTAAATACCTCGGCGGTTCAACTCGTGCCGCCGCAATCAGGACCGATGAAAATATAATAAAACTAAATATGATATCATCAGCCATTTTTGGAATTGAGAACAACGGCTTGCTGGGCATCACGGCCCTGCTCACAGGCGTGGCGCTGGTATTCCTCGCATTATGGATTGCCAAGCTGATTTCGCCCCGGTCGTTCAACCCCCAGAAAGGGGAAGCGTATGAGTGCGGTATTCCTACCCGCGGCGAAAGCATGTCGCAGTTTAAAGTAGGTTACTATCTCTTTGCTATTCTGTTCCTTATGTTCGATGTCGAGACCGTGTTCCTCTTCCCTTGGGCAGTGCGTATGCGTGAGCTTGGCGTCGATGGTTTGTTATGTATTGCCGTATTCTTCGGCATCTTGGTGCTGGGTCTTGTATATGCCTGGCGGAAAGGAGCTCTCGAATGGAAGTAACGACAAAAAGCATGCCCTACGAGGCATTTAAAGACAACGAATACATCGAAAAGCTCGTAAAAGAGCTTCAGGAGAGCGGCACCAACGTGATTGTCGGTTCGCTCGATAAACTCATCAACTGGGGCCGCTCCAACTCTATCTGGCCTCTTACCTTCGCTACCAGCTGCTGCGGTATCGAGTTCGTGTCGCTTGGTGCGGCTCGCTTCGATATGGCCCGTTTCGGCTGGGAGGTAGCTCGTTCGTCGCCCCGTCAGGCCGACTTTATGATGGTGGCCGGTACTATCGTCAACCGCATGGTGCCCGTGTTCCGCCGCCTCTACGACCAGCTTGCAGAGCCTAAGTATGTGATTGCTTGCGGCTCGTGCGCAATCTCCGGCGGTCCTTTCCGCAAGAGCTATCACGTGGCCAAGGGCATCGAGGACATTGTGCCTGTCGATGTATTTGTGCCCGGTTGCCCTCCCCGCCCCGAGGCTATGATCTACGGCATCATGCAGCTGTCGCGTAAAATCAAGGTTGAGCGCTTCTTCGGAGGTGTCAACCGTCAGGAGAAACAGAAAGAATTTCTTGCCGCCCATCCCGTCGACGGCGTCGAAGACTAATCTTCACCCACATCCTCATTCATTATGGCTAACATCACCGATAAGATAAGCAAACTCTTCCCTCAGGCTGTTGTCGAGGGCGACACCACACCCATGGTGACAATCCCCGGAGAGCAGTGGCACGACCTTGCAAAGACTCTCCGCGACGACGCCGAACTTAAAATGGACTACCTGGTGACGATTGTGGGTATGGACTGGACCGAGAACCTCGGCTGTATCTACTACCTGATGTCGTCGGAGTACGATAAAATCGTGGGCGTGAAAGTGATAGCTTCGGGCGACCGCGAGCTTCCCCACATCGCTTCCGTGGCCGACCTCTGGCCCGTGGCTGTGACTTACGAGCGCGAGGTCTACGACTTCTTCGGCATCGTCTTCACCGGCAATCCCGACATGCGCCGCCTCTTCCTCAGCATCGACTGGAAAGGCTTCCCCCTCCGCAAGGACTACGACGAGGACCCCGCTCTCAACCCAATCAGCACCGAGAGCGAGCGTCAGACCGACTTCACTGATGTATATACCCTCGATGCCGAAGGCAAGGTGCAGAAGCATCAGGAACGCATCTTCGAGAAAGATGAATTTGTGGTGAACATCGGCCCGCAGCACCCCGCCACACACGGTGTGCTCCGCTTCCGCACCGC
>JAMPHP010000026.1 GCA_023663365.1 Muribaculaceae bacterium
CATACACACCCTGAGGCAGGGAGATGTTCTCATTTCCGCTGACAGTGCGGTTGTAGGCCGGTGCTCCGCTCATGGATGCTATGCGGAGATGTGCGGGCGAATGACCGTCGGCCACACTCACGGCGAGATTGCCTCGGCTGATGCCGAGAGAGAACATATTTTCATCATCCGATGAAATTTCAGCTATGCCTGACTGACCGGGCATAAGCCCCATGCGTCGCAGCCAACCCTCGACCTGATTTGGACGGTTTGGAACATCTATACCCTCATCATCGTCCTGCGGTTCGCGTATATTATCGGGATCAATATCTTCGGGCAGGGTGGCGGGAACATGGATTGAATTGGGAGTGCATTTGAAGAGTTTCTGCATACCCTCATTGAGATATGTGGTGGCTCCGTAGGTCATGAACGGAACAATGACCTTGTCGCTCAAATCGTATGCGTCAAGGAAGGTACAAACTACCATTGCAGGCTGGTGCCACCATAGAGGCGAGCCCACGAAAATGGTGTCGTACCGGGCTATCATTTCCTCGGAGGGAAGATTTGCCACTGCCGGGCGCAGGTCATTGTATGCCTCGTTCTGGATAAGCTGGCTGTCATCGTATGGGTTGGCCGCATATCGTCGCGCGGGTTCGATGCTGTAGATGTCAGCGCCTGTAAGTTCGGCTATTCTTTCAGCTACTGCGCGTGTGTTGCCGGTGGCGGAGAAATAGGCAACCAAAGTCTTTGTGCTGCCCGAAGGTTCGAGCGGAGCGTATTCAGCCTCGTATGAGGGCTCATCGGAACTGCACGATGCCATAAGTGGCATTGTGGCCACAAGGAATGTAAGGAAAAGTGTCAATCGGTTCATATATGTCTGTTTTTAGAATTTGTTTTCACACCGCAAAGTTAGGACAGAATTCAGGACATGGAATAACTCATATTACTGATTGAATATCCAAATTTACGGATTCTAACATCCACATATCAAGGCGATAACACATATCACGGATTAACTAACCATTATTACTGATTTCGCTGACTGAACTTGGATTGAGATGTATTTATGAGTAAATTTGCAGCGATAAACTTGAATTATCGTATGGACAATATAATAAAACTTGAAAACGTGCAGGATTACAACCGCATTATCGGAGCCGAGACCCTGCATCCGCTTGTGAGCGTGACCGATATGTCGCAATTAAAGGCGATACCTCATTGTTGCAAGGAGTTCGGGTTCTACTGCGTGTTCTTCAAGGAGCTCGACTGTGGCACGGTGCTTTATGGCCGCAGCAAATACGACTATCAGGAAGGTACGATGCTGTTCATATCTCCCGGACAAGTGGCCGGGGTAGACGATGGCGGCGAAACGCCCAATCCCAAAGGGTGGATACTGATGTTCCACCCCGACCTGCTCTATGGCACGCCCTTGGCCAGGAGGATGAAAGACTATACATTTTTTTCGTACTCGAGCAATGAGGCGCTCCACATGTCGGAGCGCGAAAAGCAGATAATCCTGAACTGCTTCCGTGAGATACGCGACGAACTTGAGCATCCCGTCGACAAGCATACCAAGCAGATAGTGGCATCGAATATCGAGACGATGCTCAACCACTGTGTCCGATTCTACGAGCGTCAGTTCGTGACCCGCGAAATAAGCAATCATAGTATCATAGACCGCTTCACGGCAATAGTGCAGGATTACCTCAACTCCGACCTGCCGAAAACCAAGGGGCTGCCCACGGTGCAGTATTGCGCCGATAAGGTCTGTCTGTCGCCAAACTATTTCGGCGACCTTGTGAAGAGAGAGACCGGCAAGACAGCCACCGAGCACATTCAGCTCGCAGTGATGGACAAGGTAAAGGAGCAGCTTGCCGAAACCGACAAGACCGTCAGCGAGATAGCCTACGACCTCGGCTTCAACTATCCGCACCATCTCAGCCGCTCGTTCAAAAGAATTGTCGGAATGACACCGGGTGAATTCCGGCAGAAAGCCGTCTAAGCAAAATCAATCAACTCCGCATATCTTGATGGTAAGCAGGCACCGAGTAGTGATACCCGGTGCCTGCTCTATGTCGGTGTCGGAGAATGATGGCTCGCCTACTGTGCGAGTGCGTCGTAGTGTGCGTCGTCGACGGGCTCGAGCCACTCGTTGGAGCAATTCTCGCCGTCGATTTCAAATGCCAGATGGGCGAACCAGCTGTCGGCTGCGGCTCCATGCCAGTGTTTCACATTGGCCGGGATATGCACCACGGTGCCTGGCAGGATTTCGACGGGTGCTTTACCCTCTTCCTGATACCAACCTCGCCCGGCCACGCCGACAAGCATCTGGCCGCCGCCTTTTGTGGCATGGTGTATGTGCCAGTTGTTGCGGCAACGTGGCTCGAAGGTGACATTGAAAATCTTCACCTGCTCGGTGGAGACCGGCGCAAGGTAGCTCTGCCCGGTGAAGTAGCGGGCAAAAGCCGTGTTAGGCTCGCCGATAGGGAAAATCATCGACTTCTGAAAAGCCGCTTTTGCATCGGCGCCTGCCGCATCGTTGTCGGCCCACACGGTGGTGGCTTGGTTGAATGCCGCCCACGCCTTCGGCCATCCGGCATAGAAGGCTATGTGTGTGATAATCTCGGCGATTTCGCTGCGGGTGATGCCGTTTTTCTTCGCTTCCCGAAGGTGATAGGTTAGAGAGCTGTCGGTGATGCCTTGGCTTATGAGAGCCGTCAGAGTGACCATGCTGCGGTCGCGGAGCGAAAGGAGGTCGTTGCGGCTCCATACCTCGCCGAAGAGGATGTCGTCGTTGAGGTGGGCAAATTCGGGCGCGAAGTCGCCGAGGCGGTCGCGCCCTGCTGTCTGTACTATTTTTTCCTGGGCCATGATATTGAAAGTGATGCTGAAGAGCAATGTTAGAATTGATAAACGTGTCATAATGCAGTCATGTATTTTTTGCAAAATTACAAATCAACCCTATTTCATCACTACCAATATCACGGTTTTGCCTACCTTTTTACATTCTTACATCTTTACATTCTTACATCAAATTTTCGTGTTCGGTGATTTCGGCGTCGTCCATGGTGTATGCGCCAAGCGATCCTTCCTTTGCCTGGATGCAGATGTAGGTCATCGCTTCGGCAGAGGTGCACTTGATATTGCGGTCGCAGCCGGTGGACACGCGGATAACAGAGCCTTCGGCGATGTCGAATACCTCATCGTCGGCTTGAAACTTACCGGCACCCGAGAGGATGATGTAGTTCTCTTCATTTTCTTTATGGCTGTGGAAGAAGGGCACGGAGGCGCCGGAAGGCAGAGTGCCGAATGAGATTTCGCACGATGTGGCACCTGTGGCATCTTTCACAAATTGCTTACCCTCAAATCCGTGGAGCTTGCCTGCCGATGCGTGGCCGAATTTTGCGCCGGTGTTCAATACTTTTACTTCGTTCATCTTTTTGTTGGCTTGAGTTTTATTATTAACTTTGCAGGAGAAACCCGCTTTCATTTTGATAGTGCAAAGTTATGCCAATAATCGCTTAAAAACAAGAACTTACCAAGAAGTGACGCACTTACTCCGAAGTAAGCATTAGCTGTATATGAACGCTTTACCACTGCAAGAAAATTTGAAAAAATTTACCTGTACCGACTCATGCCCGGTGAGGAACGTGATCTCGCGCTTCTCGGGCAAGTGGACGCTGCTGGTGCTGTGTGTGCTGTCGGAGAACGAGGCCACACGCTTCAACTCAATCGCGAAAGCCATCCCCGATATTTCGCCAAAGGTATTGACCGATACTTTGAAGAACCTTGAGGCCGACGGCTATGTTTTACGTAAGATGTATTCGGAGATTCCGCCGAAGGTGGAGTATTCGCTCTCTGAGCTTGGCAAGAGCCTGATGCCTCTTATCAATAATCTTGTGGAGTGGTCGATGCTCCACTATGAAGAAATCGAATCGAAGAGAAAAGGAAATAGAAACAGACGATGAACACACATTCCGATAAGCCCGACGCAATAGTGGTGAAGGGTGCGAAAGTACACAACCTCAAAAATATAGATGTCGATATTCCGCTGAATACCATCGTAGGTATCGCCGGTATTTCCGGCTCGGGGAAATCCTCTTTGGCACTTGGCGTGCTCTATGCCGAAGGCTCGAGGCGCTACCTCGAGGCCCTCTCGACCTACACGAGGCGGCGTATGACCCAGGCTGCGCGTGCCGATGTCGAGGAGGTGCTGTATGTGCCCGCGGCCATAGCGCTGCACCAGCGCCCGGGTGTGCCGGGCATACGGAGCACCTTCGGCACCGGCACAGAGCTCCTCAACAGCCTCCGCCTCATGTTCTCAAGGCTTGCCTCGCATCGTTGTCCGTCCTGTGGCAGCTACCATAGTCCGTCGCTCGATGTGGCGGCGGAGAGAGAACTCGTCTGCCAGGCGTGCGGCACCCATTTCTATGGCCCCGGTGCCGAGGATTTGTCGTTCAACAGCACGGGTGCGTGCAAGCGCTGCGGCGGTACGGGTGTGGTGATGGCCGTGGACCGATCCACCTTGGTGCCCGACGAGACCAAGACAATCGACGAAGGTGCCGTGGCTCCGTGGAACTCGCTGATGTGGTCGCTCATGACCGACGTTTGTCGTGAGATGGGTGTCCGCACCGACGTGCCATTCAACAAGCTTACCGAAAGAGAGCGGACCATTGTGTTTGATGGTCCGGCCGAGAAGAAGCATATATTGTACCGGCCCAAAAATTCCGACCAGGCTACCGAGCTCGATTTCACCTACTACAATGCCGTGCATACCGTGGAAAACGCCTTGAGCAAAGTCACCGACGAAAAGGGCATGAAGCGCGTGGAGAAATTTCTGCGCAGCGATGTGTGCCCCGAGTGTCACGGCACCAGACTGTCGGAGGCTGCCAGGGCGCCGCGTATCGCCGGCATAGGGCTCGACAAGGTGTGCGAGATGACGCTCGACCAATGTATCGCATGGGTGAAGAGTGTGCCGGCGACTTTGCCCGAGGAGATGCGGCCGATGGCGAAGAACATCTGCGACTCGTTCCTTTCCACATCGCGGAGGCTTGTGGATCTCGGGCTCGGCTATCTGTCGATCGACCGCACCGCATCGACTCTTTCGACCGGTGAGCGACAGCGTATGCAGCTGGCACGGGCTGTGAGAAACCGGACCACAGGAGTGCTATACGTCCTCGATGAGCCTTCGATAGGCCTGCATCCGGCAAATATCGACGGCCTCACAGGCGTGATGGACGACCTCGTGGCCGACGGCAACTCGGTGGCTTTGGTCGATCACGACCCGCAGATACTCAACCATGCGCGGCAGATTATAGAGATGGGGCCGGGCGCCGGTGCCGATGGTGGCCGTGTGATTGCGCAAGGGTCGGTGCCCGAGATTGAGAGCAACCCCGACTCGCGGATTGGCCCCTTCCTCGCAGGCCGCGGTCAAGCGAGGATTATCGACCCTGTCGACCCGGATCAGATGTTTGCCCTCGGTGAGATTGTGATGACTACCGATGCCATCCACACAGTGAAACCGCTGGAGGTGCGGCTTCCCAAGGGGCGACTTACCGTGGTGACGGGTGTCTCCGGCTCGGGAAAGACCACGATGGTGCTCGAGAGCCTCATCCCTGCACTTGAGGCGGCAATCGGCGTGAAGGCGCTACCGGCGCATGTGAAAGAAATCAGAGCCGACGGAGTGGAACACGTAAAGCTGATCGACTCCACTCCTATCGGAGCCAATGTGCGATCTACGGTGGCTACCTATGCAGGCATACACGACGACCTGCGCAAAATCTTCGCCCGCACACCCGATGCAAAAGCACGTGGAGTGAAAGCCGGCGACTTATCCTACAACACCGGCTCTCTGCGATGCCCCGTGTGCGACGGCACCGGGCAGGTGAGCCTCGATGTGCAGTTTCTCCCCGATGTTGATATTCCGTGCCCTGAGTGCCGCGGTTCGCGCTACTCCAGAGAGGCGTCGCTCATCCGATGCAAGTGCAAGGACGGCTCTGAGTTTTCGCTGCCCGAAATAATGGAGAGCGACATCAGCCGTGCCATAGGCATGTGCAGCGATTTTCGGTCGGTGGCTGCCAAGATCAAGACCCTCGACACCCTCGGCTTGGGCTATCTCACACTCGGCGAGGCCACCCCGGGGCTCTCGGGCGGTGAGGCGCAGCGCCTGAAGCTCGCCTCGGAGATGGGGCGCGAGCAGGCCGACTCACTCTTTGTGTTCGACGAACCCACGATCGGGCTGCATCCGCTCGACGTGCGGAAGCTCCTTGAGGTATTCAGGCATCTCATCGCGTCGGGGGCGACTGTCGTGGTGATTGAGCACGACATTGACGTGATCCGCAATGCCAATTGGATTATCGACATGGGGCCCGGCGGAGGCGAGGCCGGAGGGCGCATAGTGGCATCAGGCACTCCGGCCGATGTCAAAGCAAATGCGGAGAGCGTCACCGGCCGGTTTATTTAGACTCCGATAATTGATTCGACCATGTAGTCTATTACAGGTCTTAAAAGTGTAGAACAAACATTGCAACAAGACGGTTATTCTCACCGGGACTGATACTGTAAGAATTTCCATAGAAATACTGTTGATAATTCAGATGCAGGCTCAGGTTCGCTTTATTGTGTACTGATGTAAACTTCACACCAGCGGTCACTCGTTTTCGATGCGGATGGTCAATTCTTATCTGTCCATCAGCATCTGGAATGCCGGTACTTATATCTGTCATTCCATCGAAACGTCCTCTGAATGATACCTCTGAGAGTATGCCATTGTTAACATCAAGTCTATAATCGACCATGAAATTGTAGGCATGCGCATCTGGAATGGCTTCCCCTGCATAATTGCAGTAAAGATACTCGCCCTCCAAGAAAAACCTGCCGCACGTCCATGACAGCGAAAAGTCGGCCATATTGTGGCGAATGCCGTCAAGCGGTTTCCTTGACATAAAGCATACCTGCGGTGAAAGACCTAAATCGGTTTTGAAGTTCATCTTTGCCCCGTATGTAAAATCGCCACGCCATACATTCTGGTTTTCGGTAGTACCACTGTTAAACATTCCGGCTTCTGCATATATGCGGTTATTGAGAAAAAGGTAACCTAATTTCACACCGACACTGCGCAGGTTCCCAAGATAATCCGCCCCAAAAGACAAGTCGGAAAACATATACTCATGCAGATCCCTTGAGGCATCGACACTGAAGGGTACCCGCTCCTGCCCCACAAATATATCAAGCCTATCAGTCGGGGATAGTCTGACATAAGCGTCCATCAGGCGTATTTTTCCATTGTTACACAAGTCGACCTGCACTCTGTATCCGACCCACGGCATGACTTTTCCGTCAAGTTTGACACGGGCATTATTGACAGCGAAGCGCCCGGCATCGTCAACTGTGGAATATTCATACTTGACTCTGATATTGCCGCTGATTTTAGGGATATAGTTAACCGGCACAGTATCGTTGTTCCCTGCATGGAGTACGCATGACACCATTGCGCTGACAACCGTCAACATTATTCTTTCCATTATTCCGGACGATGTCATAAGCATGTTTATTGGGCAGAGTTGACATGTGAGAAACTGCGGTAGTGCGATGGTTCAAGATTCAGTTTTCCGGCGGCACGCAGCATTTTTCGCAGAGAGGTGACCAGTTCCTGACTCTCCTGAAGGAGATTGAGATAGACGTATGCAACGGTCATGTCGGCAGTGTCTCCGTTCTGCAACAAGTCATAGACCTCTTTGGAATTTCGTGAGAGCTCCTGCTTGACTGCCTCACATCGTTTTCGGAGAATATCAATCGTTTCAGGATTATTCTCATCAACCGCCCCTTCGGCATCATTGAAAATGGCACATACCTCATCGCGGATGCTCGAAAGCGAATCATGAAAACGCATGGGAAGAGGAGTGAAATTATTATCGACATGCTCCTTACACACCTCATTGATGCGCCGCAGGTTATAGGTTATTGACATGGCCATGTTGTTGCTCAGATGAAACCATGTGCTTTTTTCCATCGCAATCTGCGGTGATGCTTTCCTGAAACAGAGTGTTAGCTTGCGACGTTGTCCTTTAAGCACGTCCTTTTCAGTGACCAGCGATTTTTCTGCCGATGAGAGCAGTTTGCCTTTGTCTCCTAAAAAACCGTTTATCACGTCGCGATACACTTCCGCACCGAAATTCATGAACATCTTCTGCTTCTCATTGATGTATATCCTTAGCAGGGTCCATACCTCTTTAGTGTCTTGAGTAGTAAGTATGGTTTGGAAGAGAGTGTCATTCAGCACCTCCTTTTTCTTCTTGTTGAAACGTATATTGCTCCTTATCAACATAGCAAGTGCAATGACCCCTCCGGCAATCATTACCGGCACTCCCCCCATGTGCATCAGGCAGACGACAAGTCCGGCACCGATGAAGGCAACTCCTGCAGTGATGAACCAGCCTCCTATTACCGAGATTACCCCGGTGATGCGGAAAACGGCGCTTTCGCGACCCCATGCGCGGTCGGCAAGCGATGTACCCATCGCTACCATAAAGGTCACAAAAGTGGTGGAGAGCGGCAGTTTCATCGAGGTACCCCACGCTATCAGCATACCAGCGAGCATCAGGTTGACAGCCCCTCTGACAAGGTCGAATGCTGCCCCCTCCTCGGGTTGTTGCACTGTGGTGTCCATGCGTTGTGAAATCCATCTTTTGACTCCGGAGGGTGTTCTGTCACTAATCCAAGAGAATGTGTTTATCGCCCCTCTGACGAGAGATCTCCCGATCCTTGAAGAACCGAAAAGTTCGTCGCCTTGACTTTGTGAGCTGAGGCCAACAGTGGTCTGCGTAACTTGCCTCGCTTTCTTAGATGTGGCGAGCGACACAACCATTATCATTCCCGCGCCCACAAGGAAATAAAACGGTGTCTGCGCCGGTCCGTTGAGACTGCTCATCATGAACCCGTGGAGATTGCCTCCTCCATTGGCTGCAAAGTCCTGATAAGATGCGAGAGAGGTTAGCGGCACGCCCACGAAATTCACGAGGTCATTTCCGGCAAAAGCCATGGCAAGTGAGAATGTACCTAAAAGCACAACTATTTTAAATACGTTGACCTTTAGGAAATGCAACAGCTGCATTATGATTGTGAAACCTATGAGACATACTCCGAGTATAAGAACAGTGTTGTTGCCTATCCACGATTTGAGTTCGGGTGTCATTATCGTCAGGTCCTTGATGCCCTTGATAAGCATGAAATAGACGATTGCACTGGTGGCGATGCCCCCGAACAGACCGACCTTCCACTTCATGCGACTTTTATATTC
>JAMPHP010000027.1 GCA_023663365.1 Muribaculaceae bacterium
AACGCATTCGACAAAATCCAGCAGGCCGGCGGCTACGTGTCGTTCAACTGCGGCGGCGCTCAGGATGCCAACAACCTCCCCATCAGCAAGGAAGTGGCCGACACCGCCATGGACTCCGCCACCTGCATCGGCTGCGGCGCATGTGTGGCTGCCTGCAAGAACGGCTCCGCTATGCTCTTCGTGTCGGCTAAGGTGAGCCAGTTCGCACTCCTGCCCCAGGGCCAGGTAGAGCGCAAGCGTCGTGCACGTGCCATGGTGCGCAAGATGGACGAGCTCGGCTTCGGCAACTGCACCAACACCGGTGCCTGCGCAGCTGAGTGCCCCAAGAACATCTCGCTGAGCAACATCGCACGCCTCAACCGCGAGTTTATCAACGCCAAGTGCTCGGAGTAACACTCCGCCACGCCTGAGCGGACCTCCGCCGGGAAGCATATATTACCAATCAAGCCAATCAGCCCTCAGTGCAGGTGCTGATTGGTTTGTTTTTTAGCGCTTTTATTCTTAATTTTGCAGCAATCCTAAAATTCTACACGATGCGAAGTATTCTCACCATAATAGCCCTCGGCTCAGTCCTTGCAGCAAGCGCCCTTGAGGCAACATTCAACTTCAACGACCCCACCACGCTCAATCCTGCCGTGCAGCCGCCGGCACAGAAGCAGTCGGTGCCCATGGATGGCCGCTCCTTCACCGATGCCGGTGTCGAGGTCAGCTTCGAGGCCACAGGCGAGGGTAACACGCAAGTGCGCCTCTACGGCTCCTACGATGCAGGACCCGACATGCGTGTGTACGACGGCGACACCATGCGCCTGCGATGCCTCGACCCCGACACCGAGATTACCGGCGTGAAAGCCGTGATTTCGCTCTCGGGCGAGACTGCCGATGTGTGGTTCATCCCCTCGGCCGGCGAGTGGGTGTGGGAGGAAGACTGCTGGAAGCCCTCGCCCAATGCCGGGCCGGTGACCGAGCTCGCCCTCGTATCGTATCAGCAGAGCCGCTTCTCCTTCCTTTTCGTCACCACCGAGGCAAGCACCGGTGTGGCTGCCGTGAGCGTTGCCGATGCTGCCAAGCCCGAGTATTTCACACTCACAGGCCAACCCGTGCAAAATCCCGGCGCCGGCATCTACATCTGCCGCCGTGGCAATGAAGTGAGCAAAGTAATCGTCCGCTGACCATGCTGCAGTACGTCCGCCCTTTCCTCAACGAGCACATCACCTGCCCCGGGAGCGCCACCATCATCAACGTGCTCCTGCTCGCCGGCATTGCACTCGGCTCAGTGCTCGCCTACTATGCCACGAAGCTGCTCCTGCGCGTGCTTGAGCGCCTGATCTTGCGCAGCCCCACCACCTGGGACGACGACCTGCTCAACGAGCGCTTTATGAAAGCCCTCTCGCAGCTCGCCCCGGCCATGGCTGTGCGATGGCTCATACCCGGCCTCTTCGGCGAGACGGCAGGCTCCGTGCACTGGCTCTCGGCGCTGACCTCGCTCTACATAGTGTGGGCCTTCGTGCGTATTTTCGTGATATTCATAGGCAACCTCTACGGTGCCTTCCTCCTCCGCCCCAAGCTCAAGGGCTATGCCGTGAAAGGCATCTTCCAGATGTTCAAGCTCATATTCATCGGCATAGGTGTGATTATAGGCGTGAGCATACTTGTGGGCAAGACTCCCGTGGTCATTCTCTCGGCACTCGGCGCTTCGGCGGCAGTGCTCATGCTCGTGTTCCAGGACACTATCCTCGGCCTGGTGGCCTCGGTGCAGCTCACGGCCAACCGTATGCTCAACCGTGGCGACTGGATCGAGACCGACATAGGCGGCATCAACGGCGAAGTCCTCGAGGTCACACTCACATCGGTGAAAGTGCGCAACTGGGACAACACCGTGTCGACAATCCCGCCCTATTCGCTCATCAAAGGTTCCTTCCGCAACTATCAGCCCATGAAGGACTCCGGCGGCAGGCGAGTCACACGGCCCGTCTACATCGACATCAACACCGTGCGCTTTTGCACCCCCGAAGAGCTCGCAGAGCTCGAGCGCCTCGGCTGGCTTGAAGGCCTCGACATCGACAAAGCCGCAAAGGTGGTCAACCTCCAGCTCCTCCGCCGCTACCTCGATGCCTTCCTCGGCTCGCATCCGCAGGTGAACAAAAGCATGACCTACATGGTTCGACAGTTACAGCCCACCAACGCAGGCCTGCCCGTAGAGCTATATTTCTTCGTGGCCGACACCGAGTGGAAGAGCTACGAAGCAATCGCCGCCGACATCCTCGACCACGTATATGCCGTGGTGCACACCTTCGGCCTCTCGATCTTCCAGGCTCCCACCGGAAAAGACATCGAGAAAAGAATAAAGTAATATAGAAATATCGATACCCCGATATATCGACAAAAATTTATAATTTATAATTTATAATTTATAATTCATAACTCGTAACTCCCCCTTGCCTCGCCTTATAGCCTTGCTGATGAGCCTTGTGGCTCTTGTGGCCGCCGCGCTTCCGCGCGACGCGGGGCTGTGCTGGTTCAACTACCGTGTCGACGGCACTCAGCTGGCAGTGTTCGACATCTTCCGCGACAGCATGGGCCGCAATTGGCTCGGCACCACATCGGGGCTCTACCTCTTCGACGGCTACCGGAGCTACCCGGCCGAGCTCGACGGTGCCACTTTCCGTGCACAAGTCTACACCATGGTCGAGACCGACGGCATGATATATGTCGGAGCCAACGACGGCCTCTTCATCCTCGACCCCGTCAAAGCCTCGCTGAAGCGTGCCGAAGGCACCTCACCGCGCGAGATACGTGCCATGCAGCTCATCGACGGCGAGCTGTGGATAGCCTCACTATCGGGGCTCTACCACTACTCGCTCGCCGACCGTACATTCCGTGGCCCCGAGGCGGCTATACCTCAGCGCGCCGTCTACTCGCTCCTCGAAGCCTCCGACGGCACCGTCTACATAGGCACTTACGATGGCCTGTACACCTACAGCCCCCTCACCGGAGGCTTTTCGCCGCGCGAGCTCCCGCACGAGTTTGCCCGGGGTGGAAATGTCTTTGTCAATGCCATCGCCGAAGAGCACTCCTCGGGCCGCATCTACCTCGGCACCGAAGGCGCTCTCTTTGTGCTCGATCCCGCCACCGGGGCCGTGAGCGTGCTGCCCGAGTGCGACGGCAACTCCGTGAAATCGCTCGCTTTCAGCCGTGCAAACCTTGTGGTAGGCACCGACAACGGCCTCATGCTCATGCCACTGCACGGCACACCGATGGTGTTCAGGCACGACTCGCGCAGTGCCGTCTCTCTGGCATCGAATGTGGTGTGGAGCATCTTTACCGACAATCTCGGCAATGTGTGGTGCGGCACCGAGGACGGCGTGAGCATCATCGACTACAGCTCGCCGGTGCGTGTCTACTCCCTGGCCGACCTCACCGGCATGAACGAAGGCCAGCAGGTGTACCATATCATGCGCGACAGCCGCGATGCTTTGTGGATAGGCGGCAGCAACGGCATAATCATGCTCTCCGAGCAAGGCGGCGCGCGCTGGTTCGCCCCGGGCAAGAAGCCCGACAGCCTCTCGCACAACCGTGTGCGAGGAATCATGGAGAGCTCCGACGGCGAAGTGTGGGTGGCCACCGACGGCGGCGTGAACATATACGACCGCCGCACCGGGACCTTCCACAACCACCGCATCACCGACCGCTCGCGCCGCCTCAACGCCAACTGGGCTTACGGCGTACTCGAAGACACGGCCGACAGCACCGTGTGGGTGGCGGGCTACCTCGGCGGTATATTCAAGGAAAAACTGAACCGCTTCCGCGCCGAGGGCGAGCGCCACAGGGCCGACACGGTGTTCTCGGCCGCGCGACGCGGATTTCCCAACGACCTCATCGGAAGCATCGTGCAGGACGGTCACCGCAACAAGTGGGTGCTCCACTTCCGCGACTCAGCTCTTACGCGCATCGACGCCCGCACCGGCGCGCTGGCCCGTATCGACGTCCGCACAGTCACCGGGCAGGAGCCCACCACACTGTGCGTCGATCAGTCGGGAGCCCTTTGGTGTGGCTTCTACGGAGGCGTGGCACGCATCGAGCCATCGGGTGAGGTGTGCGACAAAATCATACGCTTTCCCTTCGGCGGTGCCGACGAGACAGTCCGCGCCATGGCTGCCGTCGGCCGCGAGATATGGGTGGCCACGAGCTCTGCCGTGTGGGCAGTCAACCCCGCAGCGATGACGGCGCGCGTGCTGCCGCTGCCCTCAAAGGCCTACACCGCAATATACTACGACAGCACCGCCCGCGAGGCAATCCTCGGCGCTACCGACGAGATTGTGGTGGCTCAGCCGCAGCGCCTGCTCGACGAGCCTGTCGACGAAGAGATTGTGATGCTCCGAATCAGCGAGGGCGACATGAGGGCAAACATAGATCTGTCGGCACACAAGGTGCCGGTGATAAAGCTGCCCGGCGACAACCGCGACATAGAGATTAATCCAGTCACGGCATACTTCTCGCCCGGTGAGTACCTGCGCTTCTGCTACTGCCTCGACGGCGACGGGCGCTGGCAGTTGCTCCCCGACGGCGACAACCGCATCCACCTCACCTCGCTCGCCCCCGGCAGGCACCGCATCGAAGTGGCTGTGGCCGGCGCGCCTGCATCGGTGCGCAGCATAGAGCTCGATGTGCCCGGCCCATGGTACCAGTCGCGCCTTGCCATGGCTATCTACGCCTTGTGCTTCATGGGCATCATCACTCTCATCATCAAAGAGGGGAGGCGCAGGCAGAAGCGCCACCTCGAGGAGATAGAGCGAACCAATGTGCTCGCCACCGTGGAGAACCGCCTCTTCTTCCTCGCAAATATATCGCACGAGCTCAAGACTCCGCTCTCGATGATCATAGGGCCGCTGAGCAAAGTGCGCACGGGCGAGGCTCCCGACGAAGCCTCGCGCGACATCGACACGGCCTACGAGAATGCAATGCGCCTCAACTCGCTCATCCATCAGACCGTCGAAATCAACCGCCTCGAGCTCGGCAGCGAGAAGATGCTCATAATATCGCGCATCGACGTGGTGGAGTTCTGCCGCGACATCTTCGACAGCTACCGCCGTGGGGTGGGGGAGCGCAAGTTTGTGTTCACATCATCGGTGCCTCATATCTATGCCAGCACCGATGCCGTGAAGCTCGAGTCGCTGGTGTCGAACCTGCTCAGCAATGCGGTGAAGTACACCGCGCCCGGCTCTACCATAGCGCTCTCGGTGAGCGAGTGTGAGCCCGACTTCGAGGTGTCGGTGTCCGACGATGGTGTGGGTATCCCCGAGGCCGAGCAGAGCCTTGTGTTTCAGCGCCTTTACCGCTCGCCACGCACTGCGGCCTCGCACGAGGGCACCGGCATAGGCCTCTATCTGGTGCGACAGTATGCGCGCCTGCTCGGAGGCTCTGTCACGGTGGAGAGCCGCGTCGACGAAGGCTCGACCTTCCGCCTGCGCTTGCCTTTGGGCGAGAGCGCGGAGGCGGAGCGTGCGCCCGAAGTCAGCGGAGCTTCCGCGACGGGCAAGGCCGACAGCCGGCCGCGTGTACTCATTGTCGACGACAACCGCTCGATAGCATCGTTCGTCCGCTCAACCCTATCGAAGGACTACAACTGCGCCATCGCCGAAAACGGCAAAGCCGGGCTGGCAGTGGCTGCGAACTTTCGCCCCGACATCATCATTGCCGATGAGATGATGCCGCTGATGTCGGGCCTCGAGATGAGCCGCCGCCTCAAGGCCAACCCCGCGCTCGCTCACGTGCCCATACTTCTGCTCACGGCCAAGAACACTCCGGAGATGCACGGCGAGAGCATCAGCAGCGGCGTGGATGCGTTCATGCCCAAGCCCTTCGAGGTACCCACACTCAAGGCCAAGGTGGCACAGCTACTGGAGGCCGGTGAGAAGATGCGACGCAATCTCCGCCTCGAGCGCCTCACCGATACCGCCGCTCCCGAGCCCGTGGAGTCGCCGTCGGAGAAGCAGCTTGCAGCTGTCACCGATGTGATAGAGAACAATCTGGCAAACCCCGACCTCAACGTCGACTTCGTGTGCAAGACTCTCGACATACCCTCGAAGAACCTCTACAGGCTCCTGAAGAAGTATGTTGGAGTGTCGCCCGTCGACTATATCCGCCAGATGCGCCTGCGCAAGGCGGCAATGCTCCTCGAGCAGAAAAAATTCTCGGTGAGCGAAGTGATGTATATGGTCGGCTTCAGCTCGTCGTCCTACTTCTCGAAGTGCTTCTCGGCAATGTTCGGCTGCTCTCCGGGGCAATATCCGCCTGAGCAGTAAGAGAGCTTACTCCTCTTTCTTTTCTTCGACGGGTGTGGCTGTGTAGCCTATTTTCTTGAAAGCCTTGGCGAGCTGCCCGGGGCTGTTTTTACCGGCTTTGTACTTGATTGTCACGGTCTGGGATTTGAGGTCGGGAGTAATCTCGGTCACACCTTTCTCGAATCGGAGATTGGTCTGAATTTTGCGCACGCAGTTCTCGCAAGTCATCTTTGGCACGAGGGTGAACACGGCTGTCTCGGCAGCTTTCGATGCGCCTTTGGCCGATGAGATCATGGGGCACGACGCGAGCACAAAGGCGGCAAAAAGGATAGTGATAATTCTGGTCATATCATATATATTTTGTGAAGTTGTAGCGAAATCCCACGTAGACCATGGCTCCTTGCAGAGGGCCGTAGATCATGGTGGCATCGAAATCGGGCCCCCACGGGTCGGATGCCCCGACGATGGCATTGGGCTGGCGGTAGTTGGTGAGGTTCTCGCCGCCGATATAGATGCTCCAGTGGCGGAAGTTGCGCGTGACCTGCGCATTGAGGCCGAGCCATGTGCCGTAGCGGCTGCGCCACGACATCTCACCCGACTCAAGGCGGTAAGGCGCGGGCATACGGCCTCCGCCGTTGATGGCAAGCGACACATCGGCCTGCCAAAGCCCCATCTGCGGAGCCCAGCCGATGGTGAAAAGGCCTTTGTTGCGTGAGGTGAGCGGCTTCTGTGTGAGCCGGCCGTCGCCATAGTCGGCCTTGACATCGGTAAGGCGCCATGCTGCCGTGAGGCTCAGCTCCTTGAGGGGCTCGAAGGTGAGCTCGACCTGCACGGCGTGCGAGCGTGAGCGGGCCGCCGACGAGTAGATATAGGCCGCATGTGGGTCGCGGTCGAGGTTGAGCATGAGCTGATTGGAGAATGTGGTGTAGTAGTATTCGGCTGCTATGCCGAGCTTCTTGCCGGCGGGGTAGAAGGTGTAGTCGGCGCCGGCACCGAAGTTCCATCCGGCTTCGCGGCGGAGCTTATCGCCGAGCACTATGCGGCGCGACGATGCCAGCATGTAGGCATATTCCGCCAGTGGGTGTGGCGAGCGGAAGCCGCGCCCGGCCGAAGCGTGCAGCGAGAGGTCGGTGAGCACTTTGTAGCGCAGGTGCAGGCGCGGCGTGACCATGCTTCCGTAGGCGCTACTGTAGTCGTAGCGTATGCCGGCCATGCCTATGAAGCGCTCGTCGAGGTTGAAGGTGTACTGCGCGTAGGCGCCGCCTACGGTTTCTTCCTCAAGGCGCCGGTCGGCAGGCAGCGTGGCATCGGCAAGGAGGCGGTAGTGCTGGTCGAGGCGGTCGTACGAAGCCGAGATGCCGGTGCTGAGGGCATGGAGCCCGCCCCATTTGCGCTCGAACATAAGCGAGCCGTAGGCCTCGCGCTGCTCCACCCGGTATAGCCGCAGCCCGTAGGATGCCTTCTGATTGTGCCCCGATGCCGAGAGGATGAGAGCGATGTTGCCGTCGTTGTCGCGGTCGAAGATATAGGCGTTCTTTGTCATCAGCTCGAGCCGCCGGGTGTCGATGTCGGTGCGGTAGAGCGGCATGGAGCCCGTGCTGTGGGCGTGCTTGCCGTGCTGCCCGCCGAGGCGGCGCTCGTCGAGATATTTTACCGCCGCCTGGAACACGTAGCTGCTGCCAAGATATGCCACTCGTGGCATGAGTGCGAGCTGGCGCACGCGGGGCATGTCGCTGAAGCCGTCGCCGTTGCCGTCGTGCTCGCTGAAGCCGTTCTCGAAGTGTGTAAGCAGTCCGGCGCTCCAGCTCTCGCCGAAGTGGATGTTGCCGTCGGCATTGAGCTCGAGCTTGTTCATCATGTCGTAGTAGACGTTTGCCGAGAATGAGGGATCGGCCTGTGGCTTCTTCATCTCAATGTTGATCTGCCCGGTGAGCGATTCGTAGCCGTTTTTCACCGATGATGCACCCTTCGACACCTGTATCGACTGCATCCACGGGCCGGCCACATAGCCAAGGCCGTAAGGGGCAGCCGCGCCGCGGAAGTTCGGCACATTCTCGGTGAGCATCTGCACATAGCTCCCCGAGAGGCCCAGCAGACGGATCTGGCGGGCGCCGGTGGCGGCATCGCTGTAGTTCACATCGACCGACGGATTGGTGGTGAAGCTCTCGCCGAGGTTGCAGCAGGCGGCGCGCTTGAGCTCCGAGGCAGTGATTACCTGCCCGTTTACGGCTCCCGACATGCGGCGTATGCCCTGGCGCTGCACCACCACGAGCTCATCGAGCTCACGGCCTGTGCTGTCGGAGCTTTCGTGAGACCGGGCGGTTGTGAATGAAGATATTGCGCAAGCAATTGCAAGTACTGTCTTTATAGAATTCATTGGGTCGGAGTAGAAAAAACGCCCGGCACTGTGGAGTGTCGGGCGATGAGGTACCAAGCAGAATCGAACTGCTGTGCTCGGTTTTGCAGACCGATGCCTAAC
>JAMPHP010000028.1 GCA_023663365.1 Muribaculaceae bacterium
TTATTTTTTGATTTCCACCCAAAAAAGTGGTTTTTCAATGCAATTTTGAGCCTCGCGGAGGGATTTTCAACCCCTTACTTGGCATCGTCGGCCTTCGGCTCGGGCTTTTCGGGCTCTACCCGGGCGGAGGCGGTGTCGGCCGTCGGATGGCTCTCGGCGGGTGTGCCGCGCAGCACGGCATCGGATGCCGCCTTTGCGCTGCGGCGGGCTCGCCTGTTGAGGTTGCCTATGGTGAGACCTTCGAGCACTGTGGCAGCGCCGAAGAGGATGAATCCGCAGCCGGTGACGATAAGGTCGACTGTCTCGCCGGCAGTGTCGGGCTTACGCATGAAGATGTAGATAGCCGCAGCTACGAGCAGCGCGGGCACCACGAAGTACCAGTTAGGGAGCCGCACCGGGCGTGAGCCGAAGAGCAGCAGGAAGAACTGGAAAAGGGCCGCGAAGAGCAGCAGTACCGCGAACATAAAGCCCACGATAGCCACGAATGCCTTGCTGAAGATGAGCATGGCAAGGCCGAGCACCACTGCCGCAGCACTCGCTATCCACCCGAAAGCTGTGCCGAAAGCACCCATGCGGGCTTTGCCGCTGCTGTCGCGGGAGCCAAGGAACACGCTCATGTTGAGCAGACCGGCAAGCACAAACAGGATACCGGCGGCTATCACCACGCCCCCGTCGGCAAGGGGTGCGCGGAAGAGTATGAGCAGCAGGCCTACTGCCGCTATCACAAGGCCGGTGAAAAATAAGTTACGTCCTCTCATTATAAAATAGTATTACGGTGAAACGTTGATGTGTTTTCTCTCTTTTTACCTCTTTATAACAAATCGGCGTCCTAAAAAATTGTAGTGTTACGGCATTTTTTCGTAATTTTGCCATCTAAAACACTAAAACTCCCCCTGCGATGCCCCAGCAATCCCCCGTACCGCCACCACGCCCCATCCTGGCAAGAGCCGCCGACAACGGTCTCTACCTCGGGCTCTACATCTGCGTGCTGGTGCTCGCCATGGGCTTCTCCACAGGCTCGGTGCTCGCTTCGGCAATAGTCTGGGCCGGCACGCTGGCAATGCCTTTCTATGTCTACCGTATGCTAAGGCGCAGCTACGTAGCTGCCGACGGTGCGCTTTCCTTCCCCGAGCTGTGGGCCGAAGGTATAGCATCGTTCTTTTTAGGCACCTTGCTGCCTGCGCTGCTCACCTATGTGTGCCTGCGCTTCTTCGCCCCCACCTTCATCGTCGACACGGTGAAGAGCTCCATCGAGCTGCTTGAGGCTCAGGGCAGCCCTGAGGCCGAGCTGTGGGCCGACACTTTGCGCAACGTCACAACTCACTCGGGCCTGCCGACAGCTGTCGATGTCTCGGCACAGCTCATTTCGTTCAACATCATAGCAGGCACCGCCCTTTCATTTCTCGCTGCCATTGCCGCCACCGTCCGCGGCAAGGTATCATCTGCACAAAAACGCTAAGCATCACATGGATATTTCTGTAATAGTACCGCTCTTCAACGAAGCCGAGTCGCTGCCCGAGCTCAATGCCTGGATAGCAAGGGTCATGGCCGAAAAAGGCTTCAGCTACGAGGTGATATACGTCAACGACGGATCTTCCGACAATTCCTGGGATATAATACGCACTCTCAGGAACGACGACCCCGAGCACGTAAAAGGCGTGTCGTTTCGCCGGAACTATGGCAAATCGCCGGCCCTCAACACCGGCTTCCGCCTCGCCAAAGGCGACGTCGTGATCACTATGGATGCCGACATGCAGGATAGCCCCGACGAAATACCGGAGCTCTACCGCATGATCAAGGAAGACGGCTTCGACCTCGTGAGCGGATACAAGCAGAAGCGCTACGACCCTCTGTCGAAGACCATTCCCACAAAACTCTTCAATGCCACCGCCCGACGGGTGAGCGGCATCAAGAACCTCCACGACTTCAACTGCGGCCTCAAGGCTTACCGCAGCGAGGTGGTGAAGCACATAGAGGTATATGGCGACATGCACCGCTACATCCCATATCTGGCGAAACTCGCCGGATTTCACCGCATCGGCGAGAAGGTAGTGCAGCATCGCGCACGCAAATACGGCAAGACCAAATTTGGCCTCGACCGCTTCGTCAACGGCTACCTCGACCTTGCCACGCTATGGTTCACGGGCAAGTTCGGCAAAAAGCCAATGCACTTCTTCGGCCTCCTTGGCAGCCTGATGTTCCTTTTAGGCTTCGTGGCAGTGGTGCTCGTGGGCGCAAGCAAGCTCTACCACATGTACACCGGCGGCCACTACATCCTCGTCACCGACTCGCCCTACTTCTACATATCGCTGGTGCTCATGCTCCTGGGCACACAGCTCTTCCTCGCCGGTTTCGTGGGCGAACTCGTGGTGCGCAACTCGCCCAAGCGCAATGAATATGAAATAGAAGAAACTCTCGGAGAAAAATGAAAACATTCGACCAAACCGTGCGCGAGCGCTACTCCTGCCGCGCCTATTCTCCCGAAATACCCGCCGACTCACTCATCGATGCCGTCCTCGAAGATGCACGGCTCGCTCCTTCGGCCTGCAACCGCCAGCCTTGGCGATTTATCGTAGTCGGACCCGACGATGCCGCCGGCCGCAAGGCCGTCAACGAGGCATACGTCCGCGACTGGATTGCCTCCGCTCCCATATATATAGTGGTATGCGGATGCCCCGACGAGGCTTGGGTGCGCCCCTTCGACGGCAAGAACCACCTCGACATCGACCTCGCAATTGCCACTGAGCACATCTGTCTCTCGGCCACAGCCCACGGCCTGGGCACTTGCTGGGTGTGCCACTTCGACCCCGCGGTGCTCCGTGCAGGCCTTGAGCTCGACAGCTCTCTTGAGCCCATGGCCATAATCCCCATAGGATTTCCGGCAGAGGGGACGGTCGCTCCCGAGAAGAAACGCAAGAGTCTCACCGACATCGTAATACGCCGGTGAAAGGACTTCTCTACATATCGGCGGTGGTGTCGATGGCAGCAGCCATAGCCTCGTGCAACAGCTCAGGATGTCTCGACAACCAGAGCTCAATACCGCTGGCCGGATTCTACTCCTCGGCCACGGGCACCCCCATGACCGTGAGCAACATCGAGATCATGGGCGTGGGCGCACCGCACGACTCCGTCCTCGTGGGCGAAGGCGCCATCTCGCAGGTCTACCTGCCTATGCGCTCCACGGCCGGCTCCACAGCCTGGTGCTTCAGCTACAGTCAGCCCGGCATCGACGACCCGGCTTTCAACGACACCGTGACCTTTACATACACCTCCGAGCCATACTTCGCATCGGAGGAGTGCGGCGCGATGTACATCTACACCATCAGTTCGGTAAAGTACACCACGCACCTTATGGACTCTGTGGTGCTTGCCGACTCCATCGTCACCAACACCGACATCGAGCGTATAAAGATATACTTCCGCACCAATACCCCCGATGAAGGCGATGACGATGAAGGCGGTGATGAAAACCCCGAAACACCGGATGTAGAATGAAAGCACGCATCACTTTTATATGCCTCTTGCTCGCCGTGCTGGCTTCGCTGATGATGCCGGCGCAGGCACGCCGACGCATGACTCCCGTGACCACGGCGGCGACCACCACACAGTCGGTCAACGAGACAGCCGGCGACACCGCCCGCATCAACGCCAAGCGCCGCGCAAATTCGGTGAGCTTTGTCGACGAAAAAGGACGCACAATGTACGTCGACACTATCACCGGCGAGGAGTGGACCGACTCTACAGCCGTGAAGCGTGTACCGAAGATGGAGTACCCGCTCTTTCACGCTCTCAGCATCGGTGTCAACATCTGGGATCCGCTCCTGAGAGCCTTCGGACAGGACTATGGCGTGGCCGATGCCTGGCTCGAGCTCTCGCTGCACAACCGCTACAAGCCCATCGTCGAAGTTGGTCTCGGCACTGCCTCGCACAAGCCTTCGGGTATGAACTACACCTACCGCTCGCCTCTGAGCGTGTACTTCCGCATTGGTGCCAACTACAACTTTCTCTTCAACTCCAACCCCGACTACTCCTTCTTCGCAGGCCTCCGCTACGGTCTGTCGCCCTTCAAATACTCCATCGACGACATCTCGCTCAACTCACCCTACTGGGACGAAACGGCGCACTTCAGCATCCCCGACCAGAGTGCCACTGTGGGCTGGCTCGAAGTGGTGGCCGGCCTCCGCGTGAAGATATGGGGGCCCATATCCGCCGGCTGGACGGTGAAATACCTGTCCATCATGCACCAGAGCAAAGCCCGCTACGGCAAGCCATGGTATATTCCGGGCTTCGGTGCCCGCTCCAATCCGGTGTCGGGTAGTTTCTCAATTGTTTATACTTTCGGCCTAAGCCATCTGAACAAGCCGGCACCCGACGACGTTCTAAAGGAAATCAACGCCGACGCACCCGAGAGCGCGCCTGCCGAAGTCACCGACGCAGCAGGCTCAACCTCAGCCGATGCCTCGGTAGAAAAATCTCTAAAATCGTCAGAATGAAAAAGATAATCATCATCGGAGCTTCTTCGGGCATGGGCATGCGCGTAGCTACCGACTTCGCCCGCCTCGGCTGGCGCGTGGGCATTGCGGCACGCCGTGAAGACCGCCTCAAGGAAATCAAGGCTCTGTACCCCGACCGCATCGAGTACATGGCTCTCGACGTGGCTGCCGACGATGCCGTCGACCGCTTCTACCGTCTCATTGAGCTTATCGACGGCATGGACTATCTGCTCTACGCCGCAGGATGCGGCTGGCGCAACCCCGAGCTCGATGCCGCACGCGACATGCAGACACTGCAGGTCAACGTCCTCGGCTTCACGAAGATTATCAACGCCGCATACAAATACTTCAAGCAGACAGCCAACCTCCACCGCGGCCACATCGCCGCCATCACATCGGTGGCCGGCACAAAAGGCATAGGCATATCGGCAACATACTCAGCCTCGAAGCGCTATCAGTGGACCTACCTGCAGGCCATCGACCAGCTCGCGCACCAGCAGCACGTCAACGTGGCCGTAAGCGATATCCGCCCCGGCTTCGTCGACACCCCGCTGCTTAACGGACGCACCGACTACCCTATGGAAATGAGTATCGACTACGTGGCCCCGCGGCTCGAGAAGGCCATCCTGCGCGGCAAGCGCGTGGCCGTGATCGACTCGCGGTGGGCAGTGGTCACAGCGCTGTGGAAGCTCGTGCCCGACTGCCTCTGGCGCCGCATAGAGCTCATCGACTGAGCTCCCGCACCTTAGCTATTAACTACAAGTACACCACTGTGGTAGTGGTAGTACTTGTGCGGCCATTGGAAGTCGTGCTTGATCGTGAGCACGACTTCTTCACTTTCTTATCCTTACTCTTTTCCCGCTGTTTCGACGACCATTGGCGCTGTGCTTCAGCCCAGTCGCGTAGCTCATCCAAGTCGGATAACTTCAGCTCATTGAACTGCATATCGGCAAGGCCTTCAAGCCCGCGCAAGTCACCCGTGTTGAAGTTGCAAGAGCCGTCATCTTCATTGTCGGGAACACTGTTGTCGCGCCAGCTCATCACCACACTGTTCTGAGTGAGGGTGAAAGTACTTGTGCCCTTCTCGTCGGCAAAGCGGTAGGAGCGCGAGCCGTTGCTCTTCACGGCCGAGATAGAGTTGGGGCGCTCAGCCTCAAAAGCCTTCTCGAGCTTGCGGTAGAGCTCATCGTTGTTGAAGCTCACCACTCGTGTGGTTCGGTAGAGCTTATGCTTCTTCTTGGTGCGGCGCTCGCTGTAGGTGGTCGACACATCGCTGCGCTTCTCAAGTTCGTCGATTACTTTCACTATTCTATCCTGTGCAAATACCGGGCAAAGCGCCAGCATGAGCACTACTGTGGTCAGGATACGGTGGATTGCGGTAATTCTCATATCTAAAGTAATATCAATAATTTACAGTCGTTATCAAATATCTTGCCCGAGGAGCTCGGCACGCACACGGGCGGCAAGCTCGTGGTCGCTGATTCCGCGGATCGCTTCATCAATTATAGCCTCTTCAAAGTCGCTGTCGGCCTCGGCCATCACGGCGTTGAGGCTGTCGGCAGTGGCCTCGGCACGCATTATGCAGGGATATATCACCGAAAGGTCGGTGATGCGCTTGCCGTCCTGCACCACGTAGCTGCCACGGTAGCGCGCATAGAGTTCGCTGTCGACTGCCGTGCGAGGAGTGCCAAACGAGAGCCCCGCCCATACGGCAACAGCTGTGGCAGCCGCTACTCCGGCGGCGCTCCACCACACACGGCGGCGCACTCGGCGGCGAGGCGCTGCGGGCTGCGGAAGCGAAGCATACCAGCCGAACATCGCCCTGTAGCACTCGAGCTCGCCCACATCGCTGTGCGTGGCAAAGTAGGCATAGATTGCCTGCTCCTCGGCCTGTGTGGAGCTCCCGTCGAGAAAGCGCTCCACAAGAGTGGATATGTGCTCGCGTTCGTTCATATTTCTATTTATTTTTCTCATCTTATCTCTCTGCATAAATACCGAATACCTTTGCCACAGAGCGGCGTGCCCGCGAAAGAGCCGTGCGGACCGCACCCTCGCTCGAGCCCAGCAGTGCGGCGATGGAGGCATTGTCGTAGCCCTCGATATGCCTTAGCCTGATGAGGGTCTGCTGCGAGTCGGGGAGCTTGGAGAGCACGCTGTCGATATACTCGCCTGTCTGGCGCCCGATCAGCACATCTTCGGCAGAAGGGACTGTGGCAGTACCGTCGTGGAGCTCTACACGCTCGGTGCTATGACTCTGCCTAAGCACATTGAGTGCCAGGCGGCGGGAAATAAGCACGGCAAGAGCCTCCACCGAGCGGTACTGACCGAGACTGTCGCGGAGTGTCCATAGCTTAAGCAAGGTATCCTGCGCCACATCCTCAGCCTCCGGCGCGTCGCCCACAATGCGGCGCGCCTCCTTCACCAGGCGGCTCCGCAGGCTGTGTGCCAGTATTTCAAACTCTGCTGTGGTCATTCTATACCTAAGACACACGATGGGGCAAAACGTTACACCCCGCCTCCGATTTTTTCGGAAGCGGGGTATAATTTAAGAGTATTTCTTTCTGTCAGAATTTGAATTTGGCACCTACCTGAATCAAGCCCTGAGCACCGAAGCCGGCTTCACCGTAGATTGCCCAGTTGCGATTGAGGTCGACCTGTGCGCCAAGAGGCACAATCTGGAAAGCACAGTAAGCCTTTGAGTAATTGTCGTCGTGGCGCGGCTGCATATAGCTGATTTCCACACCAAGGCCTACCTTGGCATAGAGCGATACGATGCTGTTGCTGAAGTAATGATAGCGGCCGTTGAACATGATGGCATGGTAGGCGATATTGGAGTGGTGCGAACCGCCCTTTGTAGTGGTCGACGAGAAGGTATACGACGGGCCGATCCAAATCTTGTCGGCTACCTTGAAGTTGAGGCCGAAGTTGAGGGCACCCCAGGCGGTGTTGACATCATCCCAGCCATCGTGCATATCCATTGCATCCATCTGGGTGTAAGCGCCGTAGGAGAGTGTTACTTCTGCTTTCTGTGCGGAGGCTCCAAATACGGAAGCGATGCCGAGAATACCGGCTACGAGTAGTTTCTTTACCATATCTTAATAAGTAGTTGAAAGATTAAATTCGTGTTAATTTACGGTTTTATAACACTACTGTCGGCTGCATTGTTCATCACCGATACTCACATGATGCAATATAGTATACCACAATAGACAATCGCATTGCGACACTCGTAGTCTCAAAAATAATGAGTACTTTTGCATAAGTAAAATCCTGCCAACCGCTTCACTCCGACAGATTATGAGTAAACTTATAAAAAATGATGCTAACTACTCCCGATGGATACAGGAGTTGAAAGAGCGCTACAGATGCGCACAAATAAAAGCAGCTACACGCGTTAACCAAGAGTTGCTCCGCTTCTATTGGTCGGTAGGGCGTGACATTGTGGCTCATGATGCTGAAAACAAATACGGCTCCGGATTTTATAAAAATCTCAGTCAAGATTTGAAAGATGCTTTGCCCGAATCCGATGGTTTCTCCCGACAGAATCTTCAATACATGAAGAAGATGTATCTATTTTACAGACAGACAAATACAAATTGCCCACAACTTGTGGGCAATTCTGAAAGCGAGATGTGCCAACAACTTGTGGGCGATTTTATTTTCTTAGTTCCATGGGGACATCATCGTACCATTATCGACACATATTTTGAGGATGGCAATCTTGATGCGGCGATATTCTATTTGAAGAAAACCGTAGA
>JAMPHP010000029.1 GCA_023663365.1 Muribaculaceae bacterium
CAACGACCCCGAGATTACAAATCACGTGCTCTGGCCAACTGAGCTAAAGAGGCGATTTCAATTTTCTCTGCTGCGGGGAAGCCTTTGTCTTTTCCCGTTTGCGGTTGCAAAGTTACGCATTAATTTTCAATCTCCAAATTTTTTTGAAGAAAAATTTTATCAAAATTCGGAGGATATTCGGATAATTGAGTGCAATGCGTTGAGGTACAAGCGCGAAGCCGATTTGTTAAAAATCTACTTTTTCCCTTGCAGCAGTTCGTCGTAGCGCTCGCTGTCGTTGATGAGGCTGAGAGCTTCGTTGAAATCTTTGTTGAGCCGGCTCAGTGGGCGGTAGTACGAACCGTCCTCATAGAGGTCGCGCGCCAGCAGTCCGGTCATGATTGCTTTGATAAGCGGCTTCGAGCGCTCCCATTGCTCGGGCTTATATTCGATTTTTGCTTCAGTGCCTGCATCGATCAGGCGTGTGAGCACTTCCTCAGGTAGCTTGAACTCGCTGTGGAATACCTTGTCGGTAGGGTAGCGCTTCTGCAGCTCGGCACGGTGCGAGTCCACATAGTTTATGGCAACCTTGTTGAGGAGGCCTTTTGCCACCAGGTCGCGGTAGTATACACTATAGTAAGAGGTATCTGCCGGCACGAATACGTCGGGGATGATGCCGCCACCGCCATATACGGGACGCTTGTTGTGCAGCGTGTGGTAGAGGAGCGTGTCGGGGCGCTGTATGCTGTCGGCGCTCCATAGCTCACCGGCATCGTAGCGGCTGAGCACTTCGAGCATATATTCCTCGCCCTTGCCCTTGTCGTAATGCTTCTGTATGCAGCGGCCCGAGGGCGTGTAGTAGCGCGACACGGTGAGGCGTATCATCGATCCGTCGGGGAAAGGGAAGGGTCGCTGCACGAGTCCTTTGCCGAAGGTGCGACGGCCCACCACCAGGGCGCGGTCGTTGTCCTGTAGTGCCCCCGTGAGGATTTCGGCGGCAGAGGCCGAGTTCTGGTTCGCTATCACCACTATGCGGCCGTTGAGGAAGTCACCGCTGCCTTCGGTGGTGTATGTGGTGGGGCGGGTGGCGCGGCCCGATGTGCTCACCACAGGTGTGCCCGCGGGCAGAAACTCCGAAGCAAGCTCAAAAGCCGCACCGAGGTAGCCGCCGCCGTTGTCGCTCACGTCGAGGATAAGGTTTTTCATGCCCTGTGCGCGCAGTTTCGCGATGGCAGCCTTCACCTCCTTGGCCGTCTCTTCGGCAAAGCGGGTGATGCGTATATAGCCCGTGGTGGGGTCGGCCATAAAAGTCTCGTCGACACTATAGAGAGGGATGTCGTCGCGGGTCACGGCGAAGTCAATCAGCTCGGGGCCGCGCTTCACCTTCAGAAGCACAACAGAGCCCTTGGGACCGCGCAGATGCTTCATCACGGCGGTGTTCTTCATGTTTTTGCCGGCAATCACGGTGTCGTCGGCAGCTATGATGCGGTCGCCGGCGAGGATGCCAACGCGCTCCGAGGGGCCGCCGGCCACGGTCTGGATCACATATACAGTGTCCTCAAGCATATTGAACTGCACGCCTATGCCGCTGAACTTTCCCTCGAGCGGCTCGGTGAACTCCTTCGTCTCCACCGGGGTGGTGTAGGCCGAGTGCGGGTCGAGCGTCTTGATCATAGCCTTGATGGCCTCTGTGGTGAGGGTGTCGGCATCGACATCCTCCACATAGTACTGCTCGATGATGGCGCGGGCGGTGTTGAGCTTTTGTGCGGGATTTATACGGTAGTCGTCGAAAGCATGGAGGGTGACGACGGCTGCTGCCAGGAGGAAGAGCGGGAGTATGATTTTTTTCATTTGCTTGGGAGGAATGGTGAAACGTCGCGGCCATAGCACTGCAGCTCGCGCACTACCGACGAGGAGATGGCTGCATACTCAGGCCTGCTAAATAATATAACCGTTTCGATGCCCGAAAGTTGGCGGTTGATGTCGGCAAGGTCGCGTTCGTACTCGAAATCCTTCACCGTGCGCACGCCCCGGAGCAGTGCCGACGCACCCAGCTCGGCGGCGAAATCTGCCGTCAGAGTCGAGTAGACCGCCACCTCCACCCGCGGCTCATCGGCATAGAGCTCTCTGATGGCGGCGCTGCAGTCGGTGCCGCCGGCCTTGTCGGCATTGACACCCACACCTATCACTATCCTGTCGAAAATCTCGAGGCCGCGCGCCACGATGTCGGCGTGGCCGCGAGTGAAAGGGTTGAACGAGCCCGCGAACAGAGCCGTGCGTCCGCCCTTATCTGTCGATGTTGGTGTCATCTTCTATCACAAGGTTGTCGATGATGAAGTTCTGGCGCTCCATAGTGTTCTTGCCCATGTAGAACTCAAGGACCTCGGCCACGCCGTCGTCCTTGCGCAGACTCACGCGGTCGATGCGCATCTCAGGACCGATGAAGCCGCGAAACTCCTCGGGCGAAATCTCGCCCAGACCTTTAAATCGTGTGATCTCGGCATTGTCGCCGAAGCGTGCTATGGCATCCACGCGCTCCTCGTCGGTGTAGCAGTACACCGTGTCGTCGGCGCCCTTGTCGGCTTTCTTCGCCTTTGCGGTGCGCTTCGCCGTCTTTTTGTTGCGCACACGGAAGAGCGGCGTCTGCAGCACATACACATGCCCCTTCTTGATAAGGTCGGGGAAATACTGAAGGAAGAACGTGAGCATGAGCAGGCGGATGTGCATACCGTCGACATCGGCATCGGTGGCGATAATCACCTTGTTGTAGCGCAAGCCCTCGATACCGTCCTCGATGTTGAGAGCCGCCTGCAGCAGGCTGAACTCCTCGTTGGTGTAAAGCTCCTTCTTGGTGGCGCCGTAGGTGTTGAGCGGCTTGCCGCGGAGCTTGAACACAGCCTGAGTCTCCACATCGCGCACCTTTTCTATCGAGCCGCCGGCCGAGTCGCCCTCGGTGATGAAAATCGACGACGCATCCTTCTTCTCCTCGCTGCCACGGCTGTCGTTGAGGTGCACGCGGCAGTCGTTGAGCTTGCGGTTGTAGAGACTCACCTTTTTTGCCGTCTCGCGGGCCTTCTTGGCCACACCGGCCATAGCCTTGCGGTCGCGCTCGCTCTCCTGCACCTTTTTCAGAATCACATCGGCCACCTCGAGGTTGCGGTGAAGGAAGTTGTCGAGCTCCTTGCGGATGAAGTCACCCACATATTTGGCGATAGTCACACCGTCGGGACTCATCTCGCGCGAGCCCAGCCGAGTCTTGGTCTGCGACTCGAACACCGGCTCCTCAACCTTGATGGCGATGGCCGCCACCATACCGTTGCGGATGTCGGAGTACTCGAAGTTGCGCCCGAAATAGTCTTTCAGCGTGCGGCTCACCGCCTCCTTGAAAGCGCTCAGATGCGTGCCGCCCTGCGTGGTGTGCTGGCCGTTGACGAAAGAGTAGTACTCCTCGCCGTACTGGTTCACATGCGTGATGGCCACCTCGATGTCGGTGCCCTTGAGGTGGATGATAGGGTAGAGCGGAGTCTGCGTCATATTCTCGCGCAGAAGGTCCAGCAGACCGCGCCGCGAGATATAGCGCTGCCCGTTGAAGATGATCGCAAGACCCGTGTTGAGGAAAGTATAGTTCTTAAGCAGCGGCACGATGAACTCCTCGCGGAAAGCATAGTCGCGGAAAATATCGGCCGAGGGAGTGAAGCGCACCAGCGTGCCGTTGGCCTCCTCGGTGTCCTCTATGCCGCTTTCCTCTATCAGATTACCCATCGAGAACACCGCCCGCTTGCACTTGCCGTCGCGGAAAGCCGTGATCTCGAACGACGTCGAAAGAGCGTTCACCGCCTTGATACCCACGCCGTTCAGGCCCACCGACTTCTTGAAAGCCGCCGAGTCGTACTTCGCGCCCGTGTTCATCTTCGAGGCCACATCGATGAGCGACCCCAGAGGGATACCGCGGCCGAAGTCGCGCACCGAAGCCGAGCTCGCGTCCACATCCACATCAATCTGGTGGCCGAAGCCCATCATATACTCGTCGATAGAGTTGTCGAGCACCTCCTTGAGCAGCACATAGATGCCGTCGTCGGTGTTGGTGCCGTCGCCCAGCTTACCAATATACATGCCCGGCCGACGCTGGATGTGTTCTTTCCAGTCGAGCGTCTGAATGTCGGACTCGCTGTACTGCGCGGTCCCCTGCATGGCGGCATCTTCCGCCTGTTCAAAGTCGAGTGTGTTCTCGTCGTTCATCTTACCCTGTGTTCTTACCGCAAAGATACACTTTTTTTGCGTAAATGGCAAAAATAATCAGAATGTCAACGAGCTCTTAGCCGTATTGACCACACATATACCTTCTCGCAGCGGGGAATTTCTCGCCGCGGGGGATCTCCGAATCCCCCGCAACCCTACAGTGGGGTTTCCAAACCCTGGAAAGTCAGAAATGCAGAGTCAAAGGCAAAAACGCGCGAATATCCCACCAACCCCGCTTGCCGGGCAAGAAATCAGCCACGCCGCGGGAGAAATCCCCGCAGCCGTGGCGTGAAAAATGGTTTAGATATTGACAATCTTTCCGGCGAAGAGGCACGAGCCGCTTGTGGTTTCGTTTATGAAGAATACGAAAGGTCGATTGAAATTTACTTCGGGGATAATGGGTTCTGAGCCGGCTGTTTCTGCCAGAACCCAAGTTACAGCTGCGCCTTCGGCACCTTCTTCAGAAAACTCTATAGTGGCTTTTTGGAAAGCCTTCATATCGACATTGACAGGAGAGGTGAATAGACTTATATCTTGTGCTTTCAGCGATTTTATGCCAAGCATGGCAAATGTATCATTCAATGAATAAGTGTTTTCAGGCTCAACTTTGAATTTCGGGAAAGAAAATTCGATTGCCTCATCGTAGAATGGAGTGGTGTAAATTGAGGCAAGAGCATCTGAGGCAACAAACTCGTTAATGTCGATACCGGCCTTTGGTAAAACAAAAATTGCTTCATACGAACCATTGCCGAATTCCATCTTGACAGCTTGAAAATCTTTTGTAGAAGCGAAATGTTGAAGACCACTATTATGCATCATATCAACATCATTGCTGCGCGTAAGACCACGGAATTTCGACTTGGAAGTGTTTCCCGACAAGAATGGATTAGCCCAAAGCCCATTGAAATATAGTGCATTTGCAAAGATTGCCACGGTGTGGACATCAAGCGATTCCACAATAGATTTTATTTTTGCGGATGTCTTATCTTCAACCCAACTATTTATGCTCTTAATCACCTCCGGATTATTTGATTGGAGGTCGGCCTTGAAAATGTCGGCAGAATAGCTGTCGTGAGCAATGTTCTCAAAAGCAGGATTGACAGTGTAGTCTTTGTGATACCACAGAGCATTGGCCAAATTCATTTTAACGTCTTTGTCCAAGTTTGGCAGTGCTGAAAATAGTTTAGCCGACAGAGTGTTGAGAGCGTCGATGTCTGATGTGCCAATAGCTTTGGTGATTTCAGCGGTTGTCGCGTCGTCAGTGATATTGGCAAGCATCGACAGCACCAATGAAGCACTAAGGGGTGATGCCACGATATTATTGTCTGCTTCTTCGTTTGCGCAGAGAGCTGTGAAGAAATTAAGCCCAAATTCCTGAGTTTCGTTTGCTGCTTTTCTTTCAGCCTCTGTGAGGATGAGCTGTGTCTGCACAAACTCTTCACCTTCATCAGGAGTAGGAGGCGGAGTGGGCGCAGGTTCGTCGTTGCTGCATGCGGTGGCAGCAGCAAGAAGAAGCGCAATGAAATAAAAATGTATTTTCATAGTTGGAAATTCTATATAATATTTACTTATTTACTTACAACGAAGAAATTTAATGAGGATGTGAAGCTGTATCGAGATGCCGGCTTATTGTTGTCGAAAACGCCAGCCAAAAAATATCCATTGTCTTGGCCACACCAACCCCAATTAAAATGGTAATAATATGTTTCTTCAACAACGGTAATGGTTTGTCCTTTATAATCAAGTGCAGACGAAGTCGTTTTTACATAATCGCCACCATCACATACCCATGCATGACCTGCACTTTCATTTAAATCGCGCCCCCTTACGTAAGCAATACTTCCTGATTTTGACGATAATTCCTCGAAGAGGTTGGAATATGAGGAGTTAAATGAATTATAATCAGTAAAAGAAAGATTGGGAAGCATACTTTTAAAGAGAATGTAATTGTAGTAGCTATTAGCAATTGTTGAATAGTTGTTGTAGGAGGCATTGTTAAGATGCCCTAATTCTCGACAAAGATGGGCAAGTGCAATGTGAGAGCTTTCGTTGCCTTTACACAGCATTCTTTTCGCTTCGTATTCCGAAAGAGTATTCGAAGACTTCTTGTGAAGTTTTATATTATCCCAATTCAGGTTTATTAATTCAGCAGACCTGTCGGGATATGTAAGATTGATTGAGGTCGGTTGCTCGAAAAACGCCATTATCTGTGCAGTTGCTGTTTGCACACAACCACTTATACCATTAGGGCAAAATAGACCCTCGGGATATCTTTGTCCCCATTCAGTTGCAAGTGTCGGAAACACAGACTTCGTGATTGAGATAGGAGCTCCTGGATTAGGGATTGGGTCTATCGGCATGATTTTAGACTGAGTGGAGACGTAATCTAATGCAGCCTCGAGGTAGTAGCTGAAAACAGGATTTGCAGCTGCTTCATCTGCGTCGAATGTGCCGGCATCAGTATAGCCAATAATGGCATCGCCACTTTTTGCGGCAGAGATTAAGGCGTACCCATCGTTGTCGGCATAGTTGACAACATAGATTAGAGTGTCGGCATTTCCTCTGGATAAGGAAGAGCCGATGATGTTGACTGAAGCAACTTCAGGTGTAATGCAGATGCGAGAATCTGCTGTACGAGCATCAGCAAGATTCTGAGCTATAGAAATTGCTTCGGCTTCTGAACGCTTGCCTGAGGTGCTCGAAGTATCGTACTTCGGGGCATCCAACCCTTCATTCGCGCATGCGGCGAATAGAATGGTGATTAAGAAAAGTGGAATGATTTTTTTCATAGAAATAAAATTTGGAATATTGAATTTAAGGTTTGGTGAGAAATTTGGCGCAATATAGCGATTTATTTTGACACTGCAAAATATTGGGCAAGTTTTTTTATGGGCGTGTCGGTTTTTCCGCCACTCTCTACCGTAGGATTTCTTAGCAAGCGCTAAGCCGCTTGCCGAATCTCGAAAAAGACTTAAAGTCCCTACCGACCTTAAACCCCTTAAAAAGGGAAAAGCCCACACAATTCCCTCTGCTGAGGCACTATCTTTGCGCGCAATATGCAGCAGCACGCCCGCACATACCGCAGAGCCGACATCACAGCACCGTTCCGCCGATGGCACGGGGCGCCTCTGCGTTGGAGCGAGCGGAGTGCCATATTCACCATGGAGCGCCAGCGCAGGCGCACAGGCGTAGTGCGGGCACACATCATCGACCCGCCGGGGCACGACAGCACCGAAGTCCTCCTCTCATACATCAGCTGGCTTCAGCACCTCAACCCCGACCTCGACACCTGCATCATAGCCGAGCGCCGTACCGTAGCAAAGGCCCTCGGCCTGCGACTCTACCGCCCGCCCACCTCCACTGCGAGCCACGCGAGAGTCGACCGCATCCGAGGCTGTACCTTCCAGATTTGCCTCGTCCACGGCCTCCATCCCGCCTACGCGCGCACCATCAACCGCGTAATCAACCCCATCCTCATCAACGACTACCCGGGCACAGTCCTCATCTACCACACCCCCGACAACCGCCGCATCCCCGATCTCCCCT
>JAMPHP010000002.1:0-5056 GCA_023663365.1 Muribaculaceae bacterium
TAGGGGTATTACAAAAATCGCTGAAACTGTCTTAGTTTCAGCGATTTGCGGCTTTATGCCGCATTTGTTCTGTGATCCGCCTGGGGCTCGAACCCAGGACCCCAACATTAAAAGTGTTGTGCTCTACCAGCTGAGCTAGCGAATCTCCTGTGCTCCCGAGGTGCTTCCCTCAAAAAGCAGTGCAAAGTTAGGCGTTTTTTTTGAGTTGTGCAAATTTTTTGAATGTTTTTTTGATAATTTTTGCACGCCCGTTTTATTATCGATTGATTAGACGCGATTTACACAATTGCTATTTTTTACCGCCAATCCTCACTACGGTGAAGGAGTAGGCCGGCACGTGTGCGCGCGGAAGGGTGATTTCAACTTCCTGCGGGCTCGTATGCTCGTCGGCAGGCGCCCCGGCTATGCGTGTGGCTTTATAGGTGCCGGAGTATATGCCCGGTAGGTCGATGTCGAGCTTTAGGGCTACGGGCAGGATGTTGACGATTTTGACAATTGTGTCGTCGGTGCGGCTGTCGGTCACCGCCGATACTCCGATGCGGCGTAGTGCGCTGTCGGGCAGGTTGGCTTCAATCCGTGCGGGCAGATAGCGGTCACCGGTGTTATGCCCGTATATTTGCTGCACGTAGTAGTCTGTGGTCTTGCTCACCGAGGTGTTGTCGAAGTATATCATGTCGGGGCGCCACTGTGTGTGCCCGTCTTTTGCAAGCAGGGGCGCGTACGACGTCATTGCCACGATGTCGGCGTTTCGCTCTATGTCGGTAAGGTAGAGTGCTTCTGCAAGGGCTGTCTCGATGTTGTTGGGACGGCCGGGAAGATGTGCAGCCCACTCGCCAAGATATACTTTGCTTGCGCTGCGGTCGTAGGTTTCGTAGTAGGTGCGATTGTTGTAGAGCCATCCCGGCGACACATAGTAGTGCTCGTCGACCATTGGCAGTGCGAGCTCACGGGCAAGTTCCCACCCGCGGTCGTAGTCGGCACCTTCGTAGAATGGACCGACGGTGCCTATCACGGTGATGTCGGGATAGGCTGCTTTGACGGCGTCGTATATCATGCGGAAGCGTGGCTCAAAGACTTCGGTTATCATATCTTCATTGCCAATGCCTATATATCGGAGGTTGAATGGCTCGGGGTGTCCGGCGGCAGCACGGATTGCACCCCATGGGGTGTCGGTGGCTCCGTTGGCATACTCGATCAAGTCGAGCACGTCGCGCACATAGGCTTTCATTTCGTCGAATGGTATGCCGTTCTGCTGGCCGAGTGAGGTCAGCAGGTCGTGCGAATGATGTGCGGCACGGCCGGAGTTCTGGCAAGGTACTCCGGCAGCCACCACCGGGAGTGGCTCGGCACCGATGTCTTCGCAGAAGAGGAAGTACTCGTGGTAGCCGAGGCCTCTGGTCTGGTGGTAGCCCCACAGATTGCTGAGGGGCTTACGGCTCTCGAGTGGGCCGACCGAGCCTTTCCAATCGTAGATGTTGTCGATGCCGTTGCCATGAGCAACACATCCGCCCGGAAAGCGCACAAAGCGTGGCTTGAGGTCGGCAAGGGCTTGGGCCAGATCGGCACGCAGGCCGTTGTCTCGGCCTTTGAAGGTGGCTTCGGGAAAGAGCGACACCATGTCGACATCGACTTTGCAGCCTTTTCCGGGCTTTAGCACGATTGTGGCTCTGTCGGCATCGGCTTTGGCGGTGATGCTTGCCCGGTATTTCTGCCATTCGTCGTTCTTGACTTTAATGTTGCGGCTGCCGAGCAGTGAGCCGTCGGAGGCACGGAGTTCCATCCGCAGCGTGGCAGGGCGCGCGGCACGGGCATGTATGGCGAAGTTGTAGCGCTGTCCTTTTCTGAGCACTATGCCGTCGAAGCCTTGGTTGGCAATGCTGAGGCTTCCATCGTAGCTCTCGAGGCTGGCGTAGTGTGGATTGTTGGGATGCAGAGGCGCCACGGTGTCGATGCGCACACTCCCCTGCCCTGCCACTTTCCACGCTGTGAGCGAGTTCCACCCGCTGTGGTCGGAAGCCGAGTATTCAAAGTCGCGGTTCTGCACCAGCTCGGCATAAAGGCCGCCATCGGCGCCGTAGTTTATATCTTCGAAGAATATACCGATGAGTTTGTCGCTGATAGGCTTTGCCGCGTCGGCATCTACGGTCACACGTATCTGAGGCTCAGCAAGAGCGGCATAGCGGACGCTGTCTTCGGCAGTGGTCTCACCGTAGGCCTGTGCTATTTTGCGCCGCCGTTGGGCATACGCCTTGATGCTGTCGAGCTCGGCATCTTCGATGCAAAGGCGCGCACCGGCATGTCGCACTCCGGCAATGGTAGCGGTATCGGGCCGCAGACTGCCGCTGAAGCAGATGTCGCGCGGCAGGTCGGAGACCGACGCATAGTAGCGCTGCGGGCGCCAGTGCTTGAAGTCGGCCGACGAGGCAAGGCCTACCACCTCGCCCGAAGCATCGGCACCGAACACGCACACCCACTCACCCGAGGCCAAGTCGCGCATAAGCCGCGGAGCAAACATCACCTTGTGGCTGCCCCATGGTCCGAAGTCCGACCCGAAAAACACATATCCCCCGGCCACGGGCTCCCACTCCGAGGCACCGTCGGCACGGGAAGCAAGGCGCATACCCGACCGGCCATCTGGTGCCGAATACGAGAATATTTCTGCTGATTGAGATGGCAGCGCTGAGCATAGAGCTATGGCCAGAGCCGCAAGAGCTTGACATGGTTTCATGGTATCGAACGGTATTCGTAGGTTATGAGCACTGTTGCAGACCGCAAAATTAAGCAAAATAATGTTTACACACAAGCTCGAGCGCCGATGCACAAACCAAAGTGGCACAAGATTTGTTAATTATAAAAATGAAAAGAAGATAGTTTTTACCCCAAACGATACATTCATCAAAACTCAAGATATGAACTTCAACAACTTCACCATCAAATCGCAAGAAGCGATACAGAAGGCTGTCGAGATAACGCGCGCCGCCGGCACTCAGGCCATAGAGCCCGTGTGCCTGCTCAAAGGTGTGATGGACGAAGGCGAGTCTGTGCTCAAATTCATCTTCCAGAAGACAGGCGCCAACCCCGCTGCCGTGGCCCGTCAGGTCGAGGCCGGCATCGCTGCCCTGCCCAAGGTTTCAGGTCAGGAGCCTTACCTCAGCCGCAGCTCCAACGATGTGCTGCAGAAAGCCATCGACGTGTCCAAGAAAATGGGCGACGAGTATGTCACTCTCGAAGCCCTTCTTGTGGCATTGTTCGACATCAACTCACCGGCATCGACCATTCTCAAGGATGCCGGGCTTGGCCGCAAAGAGCTCGAAGCGGCAATCGCCGAGCTCCGCAAAGGCAAGAAAGCCACCGACCAGAGCGCCGAGGAGACTTACAATGCCCTCTCGAAATACGCCGTCAACCTCAACGAGCGAGCCCGCGCCGGCAAGCTCGATCCAGTGATTGGCCGCGACGAAGAAATCCGCCGCGTGCTCCAGATTCTCAGCCGCCGCACAAAGAACAACCCCATGCTCATCGGCGAGCCCGGCACAGGCAAGACAGCCATCGCCGAGGGGCTTGCGCACCGCATCGTGCGCGGCGACGTGCCCGAGAACCTGCGCACAAAGCAAATCTACTCTCTCGACATGGGCGCGCTCGTGGCCGGCGCCAAGTACAAAGGCGAGTTCGAGGAGCGACTTAAGGCTATCGTCAACGAGGTCACATCGGCCGACGGCGAAATCATCCTCTTCATCGACGAAATCCACACCCTCGTGGGTGCCGGTAAAGGCGAAGGCGCCATGGATGCCGCCAACATCCTCAAGCCGGCTCTTGCCCGTGGCGAGCTCCGCAGCATAGGCGCAACCACACTCGATGAATACCAGAAATACTTCGAGAAAGACAAAGCCCTCGAGCGACGCTTCCAGAAAGTGATGGTCAACGAACCCGACGAGGCCAGCGCCATCGCCATCCTCCGAGGACTCAAAGAGCGCTACGAGAACCACCACAAGGTGCGCATCCGCGACGAAGCGATCATCGCCGCCGTGCAGCTCTCCGAGCGATATATCACCGACCGCTTCCTCCCCGACAAGGCCATCGACCTCATCGACGAGGCTGCATCGAAGCTCAAGCTCGAGATCGACTCCGTGCCGCAGGCTCTCGACGACATCACCCGCCGCATAGCGCAGAAAGAAATCGAGCGCGAGGCAATCAAGCGCGAAGGCCAGGACGAGAAAGTGCGCGAGATAGAGCGCGACATCGCACAGCTCCGCGAAGAGGAGAAAGAGTACTCCGCCAAGTGGAAAGCCGAGCGCGACCTCATAGCACGCATCCAGCAGGATAAAATCGACATCGAGCAGCTCAACTTTGAAGCCGACAAAGCAGAGCGCGAAGGCGACTACGCCAAGGTGGCCGAGATACGCTACTCACGCATTGCCGAGAAGCAGACCGACATCGAGACGGTGCAGGAGCAGCTGCGCATGATGCAGGGCGAGAAAGCTCTCATCAAAGAAGAAGTCGACTCCGAAGACATCGCCGACGTAGTGTCGCGCTGGACAGGCATCCCCGTCAACAAGATGGTACAGAGCGAGAAAGAGAAACTCCTCCACCTCGAGGAAGAGCTCCACTCGCGCGTCGTAGGCCAGGATGAGGCCATCGCCGCCATCGCCGATGCCGTGCGCCGCAGCCGCGCAGGCCTCAACGACCCCAAGCGCCCTATCGGCTCGTTTATCTTCCTCGGCACTACGGGCGTGGGCAAGACCGAGCTCGCGAAGGCCCTGGCAGAATACCTCTTCGACGACGAGAACATGATGACCCGCATCGACATGAGCGAATATCAGGAGAAGCATTCCGTGTCGCGACTCGTCGGAGCGCCTCCCGGATACGTCGGCTACGACGAAGGTGGCCAGCTCACCGAGGCCGTACGTCGCAAACCCTACTCCGTGGTCCTCTTCGACGAGATAGAGAAAGCCCACCCCGATGTATTCAACATCCTGCTGCAGGTGCTCGACGACGGCCACCTCACCGACAACAAAGGCCGCAACGTCAACTTCAAGAACACCATCATAATCATGACCTC
>JAMPHP010000002.1:5156-51363 GCA_023663365.1 Muribaculaceae bacterium
CGCGACCCCGACCTTGGCAAGGTCGTGCTCTACCAACTGAGCTATTTTCGCATGGGTGTTTTTCTCAATTGCGATGCAAAGTTAGCGCTTTTTTGCGAGCCGGCCAAATTTTTTCGCAACTTTTTTCACCACCTCCGAATAGTACACTGATTACTTGCGCATTACGCTACAGCACAATTAGTCCACGCTCATGTGGTATGCCTTTCGGGGCGAGCCTGAAGCGGTGCTTATGATGCCGCAGAACTCAAACCCTCGGCTCGCTATCCATGCCAGCATGGCAGCATTGTGGGCGTGCGTATCCACACGCACATCCACTCCGAAGCGACGGCAGAAGTCGAGGCAGGCGTCGGCTATGCCGTGCTGCCCCGGCGCCGCTGCGAGTCGATGTATAGTGCCATAGGGAGCTGCCGATGGCCACGCGCCTTCGATGTCGCGGTAGCTTGGGTCCTCGCCGATGATAAAAGCGAACACTCCGGCAATACTTCCGAATCGCTCTATCACATAGCTCACACCTCGCTCGATATCGCTGCTTATATCGAGCTCCGACGGATAGCCGCCAACCCATTGAGCGGCATTTCCGGCTGCTGCCATGCGGGCGCTTGCAGCCCGGTAGATGTCCATCATAGTGCCGAGGTCGGCCACTGTGGCTTTGCGTATCTCCTCTTTCATAAGTGCAAATTTACACATTTTCCGCCACACTCACACAATGCGAAAGCTGCGTTGCCGACACCGTCAGCCCCGCAGCCCTCACATTGAAAACCCTAAAAACAATCTATTACCTTAGAAACTATTTAAAAATTTATTTTATCTTGTCTTTGAGTGTCTTGTCAATGTATTTTTAATCTTGATTCAGTCATTTAGGAACCCCTAAACTCCTTCATCAAGATTAAAAATCCAAATGACAATCCTTCTCAAATCCTGCGATAAATAAATTTAAACAGTTTCTTAAAACTACATAGAAACCATTGGAAATTATTACCGCTTATACCATGCTGATTATCTGATTAAAACCTTGCGGCTCTTCCCATTTTCAACTACGATATACATCTGTGCGTTTCCGGCGAGGCCCTCGAGGCTGTCGGCTACACGGATGCCCTGCATATTGTAGACTGCCGAGATGCCGGTGGCGGCATCGACAGTGATGTCCTGAACGCCGTCGAGGTCGGTGCGGATCATGCGGAATGCACTTTTAGCGTTGCCTACACCCGCCTTATCGCTGTAGACGTTGGCCCAGCCCCAATTGTCGTCGGTTCCGAAGTACTTGCCCGAACCTTCGTTTTTGATACGGGCATATTTGCCGTCGAACTCAATGTTGAAGATATAGTCCTTGGCAGTAAGGTTGGGCGAGGAGCTCACGCGGAGGTTCCACGAATTGCGATACACATAATCGTTGTCGCCCACCTTAAGGTTGAAGCCCTTTACTGCTGCTCCTTCGGGAGCCTCAACGAGAGTGAACGCCTGCTGATAGCCCTTGGAGTCGGCACCTTCGAGGCGGTTGTCGGTGAGGATGAGCACACAGTGCTCATTGTCCTTCCAGCCTGTGGAGAGGCGCAGATTGGAAGCTACATGCTCGAAGAAGTATTCGCCCGCTACGGCAGGATTGTAAGAAGTCTTGTAAGTCTCGATTGCTGCGCGGAGAGCATCGGCTGCTGCTTTTGCGCCGGCTTCGTCGGCGACATCAATCTGAGCCTTAGCGGCTTCCATTGCATCGGTGAGCGCTTCGCGGGCAGCTGTTGTGTACTCGCCCGGTTCATTGCCCTCAGTAGTGCTGTCGAGAGCTTCCTGAGCCTTGGCAAGGTACCAGTTGATGCCGGAGTAGATGCCGTCGGGGGTGTAGACGCGCACGTATTCGATAAGGTACTCGGCAGGGAAAGGAGTGTTGGTGAGACTGCCGCCGTTGTTGCCGCCGAGAGCGAGGTTCACCCAAGCTGCGTCGAAGAGGTTGTTCTCGTCGCGGTAGGGGTTGTAGCCATCGTCGCCGGGGAGCCAGTCAACTTTGGGGTTGACGGTACGGTCGAGCTTGGTCTCGTTGAGCAGACGGTCGTCCATATAGAGGCGGATCGACTCATAGTCGAATTCCATGCGCCAGTCGTGATACTTGTCGGCGAAGTCACTGTCGAAGTTGCTCATGCGGGGAGCCTGACTGCTCCATGTTGCGTTCCAGCGGGTTGAGCTGCCCCAGGCCACGTTGGCGTGGATTGCGTCGCCGTAGTACTCGAGCATGTCGATTTCGCCGTTGTTGGGCCACTCGCGGCTGTTGCCGCACGCCCAGTAAGCAGGCCAGTAGCCGGTGCCTACAGGGATTTTTGCGCGCATCTCATAGATGCCGTAGTGGAATTTTGCTTTGGTCTTGAGCGAAGCCGAGGTGTAGTCCACGTATTCGCGGGTCTCCTTCCAGTCCTTGCCAAAGCGCTTGTAATTGGGGTTTTTGAAGCGCTCTTTCTTGGCTATAATCACGAGTTTGCCATCGCGGAGCTCGAAGTTGGAGTCGGTGTACCACTGGTCTTCGTTGTTGCGCTGGAAGCCGATTTCGGCGGTCCACTGCTCCATGTCGAGAGCCTCGGCATCGAATTCGTCGTGGAAAGCGAGCTTGAAGCCGGGATATTTGTTTTCGATGTCGGCATCGTCCTGAGCTACGGCGGCAGGAGCGAAAGCAAGAGCCTAGAGGAGAGCTGCACCGATAAGAGTAAATCTCATGTCGATATAGATTTTATGGTTTAAGTGTGAAAATGGCCGCCAACCACGCCATCGGCGAGGAATGGCGGCCAAAGTTTATAGTGCTTAGTCGTCGGTTAGAGAGCTACTTTCACTACCTTGCCGGCCTGACGACGGATGAATACGCCGTTTTCGGGGTTGGCAACGGGCATACCCTGGAGGTTGAAGTACTCAACGGGGGCGTTTTCGTCAACTACTACTTCGTCGATACCGTTCACGCCGTTGGGGTCGTAGAGGTCGAAGCAGTCAAGGCCGAGCCATGCCTGGTCGTGGCTGTCACTGGGAAGCCAGCTGCCCATGGATACCTGCACGTAGATTTCAGAAGCGGAGGGAGTGAAGTCGATGCTGCGGCGGGTCCAGTCGAATTCGATTTCTTCGAGGTCCTGGCTCTTGATTTCACGGCCGAGACGGTCGCCGTCGACTTCGGCGATAGCAACATTTACGGTAAGGTTGGCGTTCCAGGAGCCGTCGCCCGAGCCTACTACTGCATAGGGCTGGCCGCATACCACGAAGTCGAGCTTGTAGCTCTTGCCCACTTCAAGGCCGGTGAGTTTCTGGCGGAGTGCGATAGTGGTCCAGGCATTGTCGGTATCGGAGTAGAAGCGGAGCCAGTGAGCGTCGTCGTCGGGGCGCATGTCGCCGTCGCCGAGGTCGAGTGCGGGATCGTCCATCACTTCGGCGCCGAAGCTCCACATGTCAACACCGGTGAGTGTCCAGCCGGGGAGCTCGGAGAGCAGACGGCAGGTGTTCATAGGCGCCCAGCCATACTGCTCGGGGATAGCCTGCACATAGCCGGGATCCTCGAAAGAGGGGTTGGCGAGGAGGTTGTCGCCACCTTCGGTGCGCTGAGCGTTCATGGAGAGTGCCATGGTAGCGATAGCTGCGGAGATAAAGAATTTCTTCATAGCAATTGATTTTGAATTGGTTTGTATTTAGGTTGAATTTGGTTTGAATTTGGTTATTGCCGCGGGTCCGGCGGGCAGACCCGCGGCTTGGGAGGTTACATCTGCTGATTACTGCTGTGCGGGAGTATCGTGTACGGTGCTCCAGTAGGGGTTCTGGTAGATGGGCGACTGGTCGACCGACACACCGTCCATTGTGCTCTCGAGGAAGTGGCTCTCGGCGATGGGGCTCAGGTAGTGAGCCATGCGCCATGAGTAGCCGCTGTCGTACCAGTCGTTGGACTTCGACAGGCGCAGGAGCGAGAGGTAGCGGGCATCGCCGTTGAAGCCGCCCTCAACATCGGTGGGCGAGGAGAAAGTGTTCTTGGTGTCGTCGGCCTGATCCCAGAGGTATGCTGCGGTGCGTCCGCTCATCTTCTTGGTCATGAACCAATCCTTCATCGGGCCGAATACCTTGCAGCCGTGCTTGAAGAAGCGCTTGGTCTTGAGCTGGTCGAGGGCGCGCCAGCGGATGAGGTCGTCCCAGCGGAGGCCTTCGCTGATGAGCTCGCTGCGACGCTCGCGGCGGATATTGTAGAGCACCTTCGAGGTGATACGCTGACCGGCCGAGTAGAGGGCGAAGTCGTGGCTTGTCTGCTCCTCGAGGTCGAGGTCGGTGGCGTTGATGGTGATGTTGGGGTCGGCGGGCAGACCGGCACGCTCGCGGAGCTTGCTCCAGTATCCCCATGCTTCGCTGTTGAGACCGTCGCCATATTTCTCCCAGGCAGCCTCAAGGTAGATGAGGTAAGCCTCGGCGGAGCGGAAGATGATTGCTGAAGTGAGGTCGTAGCCACCCTTGCTCCATGTGCTGTTTGTGGCCCAGCCTTTGCCCTTGGTGTAGCCGGTGGAGGTGGTGAAGTCGACAGTACCGCCTACGATAGCGGGCACCTTGAATTCGGCATCGTTCTTGTTCTTCTTGCCTTCGCCGATGCGCTGGTCGAGGTTATCGGAATATACATATTCATTGGGAGCCTTCATGAAGAGCTGCCAGCGATAGTCGCGGTTGACCTTGGTGTCGGCCACGAAGTCGTCGCCCTGATAGCCGGAGCCGGGAGCGTAGATGGGCAGGCCGTTTGCCATCAGGAAGCTGTTGGCATACTCCTGGGTGTAGCCGCGTCCGCCTTTGATATACTGGTTGAAGGAGTGACCGCCTGCTACGTTGATATCGTAGGCGCGGTACATGATAGCTTCGTCCATGCCCGAGGGATCCTGGATAGAGAAGAGGTTGTAGTAGGGGTTCGAGGGGAAGTCTTTGCCACCGAGCACCTTCTTATTGTTGGGAGTGAGGCTGGGGTGCTTGTCGCACACCTGCTTGGCGGCATCGAGAGCCTGGTCGAGGAAGAAGGCAACTTCAGCGGCATTGTCGTAGACCACGTCCTTGTTGTAGTCCTTGGCAGCTCCTGGCCAACCTGCGCTCTTCTCGGGCACGAAGGGAGTGCCTGCGAAGTACTTCTCGAAAGTAGCCTCATAGAGAGCCACGCGAGCCTTGAAGAGGAGCGCAGCCTGCTTGGTGATGCGGGTGCGGCCGGTAGCGCCACCGTCGCTCAGGAGCATGATGGCACTGTCGAGGTCGGAGATGATGAAGCGGGCAACTTCGTGGCGCGGACGGCGCTTTGAAGCGTCGATCAGAGTCTGCTTGTCGAGGGGAAGGGTGTTGCGGAGGATGGGGAAGTCGCCCATGTCGCGGAGCTTGCCGAAGTACTCGGTTGCACGGATCATGTATCCTTCACCGATGTAGTGGCGCACGAGCTCGTCGGCACCGCTGATCTGACCTGCCTTCCACTTGGGGAGCACGGTCTCGAGGTAGTAGTTGATGCTGTTGATGGTGCCGAAGCTCCAGCCACCGCCGGTAGAGCCCACTTTGCTCTTGGTAGTGCCGTCGAAGAAGCGGTTGTTTGTACCCGACTCGTTGTCGGTGCCCTGGTCATCGTCGAGGAAGAAGCCGTAGGCCTTGCCGCTAATACCGAACGAAGGGAAGAGGTTGCTGCCGCGGTTGCCCTGCACATCATCACCGTTCTTGTAGAAAGTGATGGTGTAGGCACCGAGCTGGTCGGCGGAGGTGAAGTATGTCTCGGGGGTAACCTGCGAGGGAGGTGTGATGTCGAGGTAGTCGTCGCACGCGGTGAGGGCGATACCGGCTACGAGCGCACACATGCCCGATATATTGATTTTCATGAATGTCTTCATTGTTCTTGGTAAATCATTTAAAGGACTACATTAGATGTCGATGGTCAGACCGAATGAGAAGGTCTTTGCCAAAGGATAGGAAGAACCGGACTTCATCGACGAAACTTCGAGCGACTCGGGGTCGATCACTTTCGACATCTTGGTCCATGTACAGAGGTTCTCGGCCGAGAAGAAGAGTCGGAGGTTCTCCACAAAGAATTTCTTGGAGATTTCTTTCGGGAGAGTGTAGCCTACCTGGAGGTTCTTGAGGCGGATGTAAGAAGCATCCTGGAGGTAGCGTGTCTGCATGATGCGGTTCTTGTTGGTGTAGTAGAGCGGACGTGCGTAGTAAGCGTCGCGGTTCTCGCCGAGCACGCTGCTCTCGTCGCGCCAGTAGTCGAGGTGCTCGTTGAGGAAGAGCGACTCCCAGCGTCCACCCGAGGTAGCACCCCAGAACACTGCACCCTTGCCGCCTGTGCCTTGGCCGCCGTCGGGGTTGAAGTAGTAGTCGCGCTTGAGCACGCCCTGGAAGAATACTGTGAGGTCGATGCCCTTCCACTGAGCGAAGAGGTTGAGGCCGAGGCGGTAGCGGGGCTGCTGGTTACCGATTATCTTGAGGTCGCCGAGGGCGTTCTTGCTGGTACCGCGGGTGATCACACCGTCGCCGTCGATATCCTTGTACATCATGTCGCCTGCCTGCCAGTTGTCGCCGATCTTGCTCTGGTCGGTGGTGGCGAGGTGAGCGTCCATAGTCTCCTGGTCGCGGGCCACACCGATTGAGGTGAGACCATAGATATTACCCACCACGTCGCCTGCGATGTAGTTGTTGTAGGGGTCGTAGTTGGAGTTGTTGATGTACTTCTCCACGTTGGGGTATTCGGTGATTTTGGTCTGGTCGTCGGAGAGGTTTACCTTCACCGAGTAGTTGAAGTCGCGGATGTGGTCCTGCCATGCGAGCTGGAGTTCCCAGCCGTAGGTGCGCATGGAGAGGTTGTTCTCCTTAGGTACTGATGCACCGAGGATTGCGGGGAGCTTCACGGCGGGGCCTACCATGTCGCTGTTGGAGCGCCAGAAGTAGTCGAACGAACCGGTGAGGCGATAGCGGAAAGCGGAGAAGTCGACACCGATGTTGGTGTTGCGGATCTTTTCCCAGGTGAGGCTTGAGGAGATGAGGTCGGGGAAGTAAGCGGTGTTGGGCTTGGCGCCGTTCACGAGCCATGTGCCGGCCTGATTGTAGACACCCATTGTGCGGTAGGTGGGATACCAGCCGCTGGTGTTCTGGTTGGCGAGCTGACCGTAGGACACACGCACTTTCAAGCTCGGGATGATGGGGCGGATTTTCTCCCAGAAGTTCTCACGGTCGATATTCCAGCCGGCCGAGAACGAGGGGCTCCATACCCAGCGGCTGTCGCGGCGGAAGCGCGAGGTGCCGTCGTAGCGGAGGTTGACCTCGAGGAGGTACTTGCTGTCGAAGTCGTAGTTGATACGGCCGAAGAAGCCTGTTGTGCGCCACTGCTGGTAGCGGCCTTCGATGCCGTAGGTCTCCTTGCTGGTGGTGAGGTCGAGCACGGGGAGGTCCTCGACGAGCATGTCGTCGCGGCTGGCCGAGAGGAGGCGGTCCTTGAAGTCCTCAGCCTGGAAACCGAGCATCACCTTCATGTTGTTCTTCTCGGCGAAGTTGAAGGAGTAGTCGGTGTAGACGTTGTAGTTGAGGTAGGTCGAACGGTAGGCACGCTCGCTCACGCTGTTGTGCTGGCCGCAGTCGAATGCGATGTGCATGTCGTCGGAGCTGAGGCCTTCGAGGTCGTCGGCATCGTGTGCATAGACGATCTTGGAGTCCTGATGGCGCCAGTCGTTGTTGACACGGAGGTTGAACTCACCGATGATGTTCCAGTTCTTGAGCGGTGTGATCACGAGCTTGAGCTGGTTGGTGAAGGCATCGTTCTGCTCTTTGTATCGGCCACCGTTCTCGAGGTGCTCGATGTAGTTGTAGTCAGCGGCGATGTAGCCGTTGGGGTCATACTTGGGGTTGGTCGGAAGGAGGCGGCGTATCACCTTTTCATAGAAACCGCCGGTCATGATTGTGGGGCGGTCGTACTCGGTGCGGATCCAGCGGCCGGTGTACTGGAGGTTGAGCCAGTTGGTCATCTTGGCCGAGAATTTACCCATCACGGAGAAGCGCTCGTAGTTGTCGTTGCCGTACTTGAGGAAGCCGTCCTGATCGAGGAAGTTACCGCTCACATAGTATGTGATTTTGTCGGTACCGCCGGTGAGCGTGATGTTGTGCTCCTGGGCAAAAGCTGTCTTTTTATAAAGCTCGTCGATCCAGTTCACGTTGGCATATACACCACCGCACTCGCCGGAACCCCAGCGGCGGTGAGTGCCATCCCACACATTCTCATAGATGTAGTTGTCGCTGGCACCGGTATAGTATGCGTAAGCGCCGTCCATGAAGTCCTGCTGGAATGCCTTTTTACCGTCGGTATATGTCTGCACATCGTTGAGGTAGTTGAGGTAGTGCCAGGAGTCCATCATCTCCATGGTGGTGAGGGGCTGGTTGAAGCGGAAGGAGTTGTTGTAGTGGATCTGGGCACGGCCTTCCGAACCGGTCTTGGTGGTGATAAGAATCACACCGAAGGGAGCGCGCGAACCGTAGATTGAAGAAGCTGCGGCATCCTTAAGCACCGAAATCGACTCGATATCGTTGGGGTTGAGGGTGTTCATATCACCTTCCATGCCGTCGATGAGGATGAGCGGGCCGCCGTTCGAGCCGTCGCCGATGGTGCTCATACCGCGCACGTCGATCTGCTTGGAGGCGTTGAGCTCGCCACCGCTGGAAGAGTTGGAGATATTAAGACCGGGAATCACGCCCTGAAGGGCTGCGGCGGCATTCTGCACGGGGCGCGAAGCGATGTCCTTGGCAGTAGCGGTGCCGACCGAACCGGTGAGGTTTACTTTTTTCTGAGTTGCGAAGCCCACGACCACAACTTCGTCGAGGGCGTTGTTGTTCTCATCGAGCACAACATCAAGGTGACCGGCGCCAACTTTGACGTCCTTGGTCACACAGCCTACATAAGATATGGTAAGGGTCTGGCCCGGAGCTGCCTGAATGGTGAAGTTACCGTCGATATCGGTGGTAACACCTTTGTTAGAACCTTTCAGTACAACGCTCGCACCGATCAGGGGCTCGCCCTGGCTGTCGGTCACGGTACCTGTAACGGAAGTCGTCTGCGACTTGGATTGTGGCGCCGCTGCCGGAGCAGGGTCAGCCCACACGGCGGGAGTCGACCAAGCGGCGGAGACACATATCAAGAGTGCCGCGGCAATTCCTGATTTCCATCTCGTATTTGTTAACATGGTATAAAATTTGGTTATTGATAGGATTTGATTTTGCTGCAAAATTATATCGAAAGGCACATCGGGGCCTGCTCTTTTTCATTCAAAACACTTGTCGAAATCATTCAATTTAGTCTCTTTAGTGCCGCACAGAGGTGCCGTGCGGCACTAAAGAGTGCAAATTGATGCTAAAAACAATCACCGGAGAAAATGAGTGAGAAAAACATGTTTTATAACACAATTTACGATTACTTGACTTTGGTTGAGAATTACTTGAGATTGGTTATTGTGTCGGCTTTCGGAGCCGGGGAGGTGTCGTCAGAAGAGGTCGCCAATGGCAGCACCTTCACCCCAATGATGATCTTTGGGGAATGGGTCGCCGCCCCACGCTTTCTTGTTTGTCCACGCAAGGGGAGCGTCGGTCCAGAAGGGATGTGTGGCGGGGAGGCCAAGGGGGAGGAAGGAAAGCGAGGTCATGTAGAGCGAGCCGTTGTTGGTGTACCAGTCGGCAATGTTGGGCTGGCGGCCTGCAAAGCCTATGGTGAGGAAGCCGCCTTCGTTGAAGTTCTCGCGTCCGTCGAACATGCGGTGCATCACCGTGGTCAGCGCCGAGCGCACCTGCCCGCGGGTGAGGCCGGCGGGAAGTTTATCGTACCACGCCATCAGGGCAAGAGGCTGCATGGTGGCCATGCGGTAAGGTATCGAGCGACCGAACACCGGGAAGGTGCCCTCGGGCGAAATCTGGCGCTCGAGCACGATTGCAAACTTCTGCGCACGGCGGAGAGCCCGGTCGTAGTACTTGGTGTAGTGGATGCGTGTGTACTTACCGGCATCGCGCATGGCCTGAAGTGTCTCCAGATACATGGGGTGGAACACATAGCTGCTGTAGTAGTCGTAGGCAAAGGAGGGGCCATCGGCATACCAACCGTCGCCCACATACCACTCCTCTACCTTGCGGATGGCGGAGTTCACACGGTATTCGTCGTGGGGAGCGCCGGCTTTGGCGAGGAAGCTCTCTATGGTCGATGAGAAGAGGAGCCAGTTGGTGTAAGGCGGGTCCACGCGGCGAAGCTGCGAAAATTCTTCCACATAGCGCTGCTTGGTGGTGTCGTCGAGAGGCATCCAGAGGGCATCATAGCCGCGGAGGAAGCTCTCGGCCACATAAGCGGCATCGACAAGCGCCTGGCCATGACCGCGCCAGCGGAGATAGTCGGGGCTCTGCGGATCCACGGCGTTGCGGTAGGAGGCAAGTGCCATGTCGCGCAGTTCCTTGCGCTTGGCCCCCTCGGCAGTGCCGTCGTCGGGCAGCGAAAGCCAGGGCGCGATACCGGCCATAAGGCGGCCGAAGGTTTCCATGTAAGTCACGCCCTTGTCGCGGCCGTCCCAGTTGGGGCTCACTTCCACGAGCATATTCTTCTGTAGCTCACCCTTGGCCATATTGCTCAGCACGGGGTGTGCCATCTTATATAAAAGGTCTACCCAATAGGCACGGTCGGCAGAACTGTCGGCCTCAAGGAAGCGGACGTACTCACACGCGGCAAGCAGGAAAGCTCCCACGCCGAAGTTCGATGTCGAGTTTGCATCGACTACCTGGCCGGGAATGGCTTTCTCGCCAATGGGCTGCACATAGCCTATGCGTCCATTCTTCTGCAAGGCAGTGCCTTTGAGGTAGTTCCAACCCTTCTTGGCGGCATCGAGATATTTGGCATCGGTGAGGTATCCGTTGTTGATGCCCCAGAGCAAGCCGTAGGTGAAGAAGGCAGTGCCCGAGGTCTCCGGGCCGGGAGCATGGGCTTCGTCGAGCATGGAGCGGCTCCAGTAGCCTGCCGGCTGCTGCGAAGCCACCACGGCATCGGCCATGCTGCGGAATTTATCCTCGAAGAAGGGGCGATGCTTGTAGTCGGCGGGCAGGTCGGCGAGCACCTTTGCAAGGCCGGCGAGCACCCAGCCGTCGCCACGCGCCCAGAAGTCCTTCTTGCCGTTGGCACTCTTGTGCTTGGGGTAGACATACTTGGCATCGCGGTAGTAGAGACATGCCTCGGGGTCGTACATGATGCTGTCGGAGTAGACGATATACTCGTAGAGCTTGTCGAGGTAGCGCTGATTGCCGGTGATTTTGTGGAGCTTAGTCATCACGGGCATCACCATGTAGAGGCCGTCGGCCCACCACCAGTAGCCGTGCTGCGGAGTCGACATCTCATACTCCATCACCTCGCGGGCACGACGGATGCGCTTGTCGTCGGGGAGGATGTTGTAGAGGTCGGCGTAGGTCTGGAAGCAAATCTGCCAGTCGCCGAAGAGCACATGCTCGTCGGTCTCGCCGTAGTTGTATTTCCACTTGCTGCGGTCGTCGCTCTTTGCGCCTTTCCACTGATTGTGCTCGGCCCAGGTCTGTGAATAGTCGAGCCAGTCGCTGTTGCCGGTGAGCTTGTAAGCCTCCATATTTCCGGTGTGGTAGGCAGCGTTGTCCCAGAAGGGATTGCTGTGCGGGTCATTGTTGGCTTGCCAGTAGTCGTTCACCTTATTAATAATGGCTCTGACCTCGGCAGCCTCTTTTTCGGGGGTCTTTGGAGCGGCCGATGCCACAGGGGCAAAGCCTGCCGCCGCAACGACAGCCACCAGAATGTGCTTGCTGATTGTATTCATGGATTAGTGAGGTTTTGCAGAATGATATTGCACTGCAAAGTTAATCCTTAGCTTCGACCACCCGAGCAAAAAATTGGTCAATCGCACGGCATAAATAGTTCAATCACAGCTTTGAGACACTTTTTGACCGATTTTTTACCGTCCATGACCGATTTTTTACATTGAAAACATCGCAGTATTTTATAACTTTGTGACGTAATAATACTTCGACACGTATTTCCCCTTAAAAATCCAATACCCGAGCGATGAAAAACTTCGGTGCACTTTCCATATTGCTGTGTCTTGCCGCGCTGCTGCCATCGACAGTGCTCGGCGAAACTTTTCATCGGTTTCACCTCGACCACAACGACGGGCTCAGCAACAATTACATCCGCGACATCAGCCAGGATGGCCACGGATTTGTGTGGATTGCAACAATCGACGGTCTGAACCGCTTCGACGGTGTGTCGTTCCGCCGTTTTTCAAAAGAGAACTCAGGTCTTTCGAGCAATGAGCTCAACAGCCTCCTGGCCGACCCCAACGACGAAAACATAATCTGGATAAGCACGCGCCACGATGGTCTGTGCAAGTTCGACTACCGCACGTGCACCATATCGCGGCTTGAGAGCAATCTCCGAAGCAACAACATCACTTCGCTCAACCGCGCCTCCGGCGGCAAAATCTGGGTTACACACTACCACGACATCCCCGACCTTCTCGACCCCGCCACAGGCATAGCGGGAGGTATCTACGAGAGTACACCCGACGACTTTCCACGCCCGGTGTGGTGCGCCGTGGAAGACTCCGTGCGCCACGCGCTCTACATAGGCCACGATGGCAAAGGGTTCTCGCACATCAATCTGGTGAACAAGCGCTTTGAGAATTTCCGGCCCGATGCCTCGCGCCCCGACGCCATCAAAGGATGCATCGTATATTGCATACACGTGGACCGAAACGGCTTCGCGTGGGCAGGAACCGACAAAGGTGTGTCGATATACGACCCCGAACGGCGCAAATTCCTGAATATAAGCCACGACGGCACCGACACGTCGCTTCTGCCCGGACAGGTGAGAAGCATCTGCGAGATGAGCAACGGCGATATATGGTTCGGGACTACCGAAGGCGGCATCAGCATCCTCTCGGCAGCCGACAGAGCTGCGGCAAACTTCACCTTCTTCAATATCAAACCGGCGCGGAACTACTCCGTGTACAACAACATCTCATCGCCTATCGTGATGAAGATTATGGAGGACAGCTACGGCAACAAATGGATAGGCAACAACAGCGATGCCATCGACGTGTTCACCCACGAGCTGCCTTTCTTCACTGTCACTCAGCCGTTCACCTCGGCAAGAGGTGTCAACCGGAAGCAAGCCGTGTGGAGCATCGCCCTCACCACCGACGGCCGCACATGGCTCGGCGGCGACAACGAGGTCCTTGAAGCCGGTTCGTACCCGCCCAAGCGCATAAAGCTCGCCGATGCCAATCTCGGCTACTCCTCGCAGGTAAATGCCATGCTCGGGCACTCCGACGGCACCCTGTGGGCCGGCACAAGCTATGCCGGCATCTATATCCTTGACAACAACAGGAATAAAACAGCCGAAATCCGCATACCAGATGCCGAAATCAAGACCCTGGCCGAGATGCCCGACGGCACGGTATGGGCGGGCACAAGTCTCGGCATATTCAGCATCGACAGCTCTCACGAGGCAGTACCCGTGCAGGAGTACAATGCTCTCTTGCCCGACTTGTATATCACCTCGATTCTGCACGACAGCGCCGGCACCTTGTGGGTGGGCACTCTCGGCAAAGGAGCCGTGCGCTTCAGCCCGGCAGGCGACGTGATGCAGAGCTACGACGCCACCAACGGACTGCCCTCCAACGCCGTGAGCACTATTGCCGAAGACAGCGACGGCAATATATGGATCGGTACGCGCGAAGGGGCATACCTCATTTCCGACTCCGGCCCGCGGCAGTACAGATGCCTCACGCAGGCCGACGGTCTGGCAAGCAGCTTCATCAAGTCGGTTCAAGAGGACCGCAACGGCAATGTATGGTTCAGTACAAACCGCGGCATAGCCCTCTACAATCCTGCCGATGGGAAAATCTCTGTATACGAGCGCACGCACGCCACCGGGCTGGAGGCTTATATCGAGCAATCGTCGGCGCTCGACCGCAACGGCACCATATACTTCGGCTCGCTCAACGGCCTGACCACATTCTCGCCAAGCAGCCATAAGGTGCGCCGTCCGGGCTCCGATGTCGTTCTCACAGAGCTTGTCGTGCACGACAGAAATTCATCGGACCACGACCTCGAAATCGAAATACCCATCAGCGGAAAGGAAATCACCCTGCCCTACAACCGCAACACTTTCAGCCTGAAATTCAATAACCCCGACATCACCGGTGCTGCAAACTCCGAGTACTCCTACAACATGGTCGGCGTGAACGAAGTGTGGACCAAAGGCATGCACAACAATGTGGCAGTCTACCGCAACCTCGCACCCGGAAAATACCGCTTTCAGGTGCGCCAGCGCCTCAACGGCGCCGAGTGGGGCTCGCCTCAAGTACTGGCATACATCACCATAACCCCGCCGGCGTGGCTGTCGTGGTGGGCCATCCTGATCTACGTGCTCGCCGGCAGCCTGCTCATCTTTGGCCTGGTGAGCTTCTACAAGCACAAGCTCAACCTCGAGAAAAACCTCGCCATTGAGCGTGAGAATATCAAGAACGTGCAGAGCCTCAACGAAGAGCGCATGATATTCTTCACCAACATCACCCACGAGCTCCGCACTCCCCTGTCGCTCATCATAGGCCCCATCGAAGACCTCGTCAACGACTCGTCGATTGCCGATGCAAACAGGCGCAAGCTGCACACCATCCGCACCAGCTCAATGCGCCTGCTCAACCTCATCAACGGCATCCTCGAGTTCAGAAAGACAGAGACACATCACCGCAAACTTTCGGTCGTGCAGGACTCGCTGGCGAATTTCGTGCGCGAAGTAGGGCTGCGCTTCAAGGAGCTCAACAGCAACAAGGAAGTGAGCATCGTAATCGACGTAGCTCAGCTCGAAGGCGTGAAGATGTACTACGACCCCGAGGTTATCACCACCATCATCAACAACCTCATGGGCAACGCCATGAAGTACACTCAGCGCGGGCAAATCACCCTGTCGCTAAGCACTTTGACGGAGAAAGGTGTAAAATACGTTGACCTCTCCGTGGCCGACACCGGCACAGGCATCTCCAAGGAAGCACTGCCGCACATATTCGAGCGCTACTATCAGGCCGCAAATGCACGCAAGACCGCCGGCACAGGCATCGGCCTTGCCCTGACCAAAAACCTTGCGGAGCTCCATCAGGGCTCAATATCAGTGACTTCGGAAGAAGGTAAAGGCACGGTGTTCACGGTGCGGCTGCTCGTCGACAACTCCTATCCCGATGCCAACCACCTCGAAGCCGCAAATGAGCCCGAAAAGTCGGTTTCGACCGCAGGGCACACCGCCATTGCTCCCGACGGCAAACTCGTGCTTCTCATCGTGGAAGACGATGCCGACATCCGCGAGTACATAGCACAGGCTTTCTCCGACGACTTCAGGGTAGTGACCGCCTCGAATGGCCGCGAGGGCTACGAGGCCGCCATGGCCGAGATGCCCGACATCATCGTCAGCGACATCATGATGCCCGAGATGGACGGCATTGAGCTCTGCGACAAAATCAAGAGCGACGCCTCCACAAGCCATATCCCAGTGATTTTACTCACTGCAAAGGATACCATCCGCGACAAGGAGGAAGACTATCGCTCGGGAGCCGACTCATACATCACCAAGCCTTTCAGCGCCACTCTCCTGAGAGCGCGCATCAACAATATCATCGAGACACGCCACAAACTCACCATGCGCCTTCTCGACATCCCGGCTCCACACATGGCCGACGATGCCGACAGCGACGCCAACACTCCCGACAGCAGCACTCCCGCGCAGGAGCTGAGCTCCATCGACAAGGAATTTGTCGAGAAGCTGCGGCGGCTGGTGGAGGAGAACATGGAGATGGAAGAATTTGACCAGGTGTTCCTCGCCGACCGCATGTGCATGAGCCCCTCCACACTCTACCGCAAGGTGAAGAGCATCGCCGGCCTGAACCCCAACGAGTTCATCCGCAAAATCAAGCTGCGCAAAGCCCTCGAGCTCCTCGCCGAAGGCTCTCACTCGCTGGCCGATATAGCCGCAATGACAGGCTTCGGCAGTGCCGCATACTTCCGCCGGCTCTTCAAGAAGGAGTTCGGCGTATCTCCCACGGAATATTTTGAGAAAACCAAGCGTACAATATCATAAACCGACAGCATAATGATTAAACGAATTACGGCAGGATCATTCCTGCTCGCCTTTTCGGTGGCACTCTGCAGTGCCGACATCCCTGTGATCAAGGGCGAACTATGGCCCGATACCGACGGCAAACACATCAACTGCCATGGCGGCTGCATCATACAAGGCCCCGACAGCATCTACTACTGGTACGGCGAGCATCGCGGCTTCAACGCCCCGCAGGAAGGCGTGGCCTGCTACACCTCCACCGACCTGCGCACGTGGTCGAACCGCGGCATCGTGATGCCGGTGAGCGACAGCAGCGACGCCATCGTGGAGCGCGGCTCCGTGATAGAGCGCCCCAAAGTGGTCTATTGCCCTGCCACCGGCCGATATGTGATGTGGTTTCACCACGAGCTGAAAGGGCGTGGCTACGAAGCCGCCCAAGCCGGCGTAGCCGTTGCCGACAACCCGCTCGGCCCGTTCGTGCCTCTGTCGAGCAGCCGTGTCAATGCCGGCATCCTGCCGCAGAACATTGGCAGTGCCAAGGCTCCGAGTGCCGATGACCTCGCTATGGAGTGGTGGACACCCGAGTGGTATGCCAAGGTCGACGACGGCATGTTCACTTACCGCGACCTCGAGGGCGGACAGATGGCACGCGACATGACTCTCTTTGTCGACGACGACGGCACCGCATATCACATCTATTCATCCGAGGACAATCTCACGCTTCAGATAGCCGAGCTCGACTCCACCTACACCCGCCACACAGGCCGATATGTGCGCATCTTCCCCGGCGGTCACAACGAAGCTCCCGCCATATTCAAGCACGAGGGCAAGTACTGGATGATATGCTCCGGATGCACCGGATGGGCTCCAAACGAAGCCCGCCTTATGTGGGCCGACAGCCTCACCGGCGAGTGGCACAAACTGCCCAACCCGTGCCGCGGCGAGGGTGCGGAGCTCACCTTCGGGGGGCAGAGCACATACATCCTGAAAGACTCCGACGGCAGCATTACTTTCATGGCCGACATTTGGAATCCGAAGTCGCTCCCCGAGTCGCGCCATCTCTGGCTGCCCGTATCCTTCGATAAGGACGGCACGCCGTATATCAGCAACGAAGCCGAAAGCTCGCTATGAAAGTGATTGTAAGCGCAATAGCCGCCGCTCTATTTGCCACCGGAGCGTATGCCTCACCGAGCCACGGCTACCCTACCGAGCCGGTGCCTTTCACAGCCGTATCTATCGACGATCCTTTCTGGAGCCCTCGCCTGGCCGCCGTGCGCGATGTCACCGTGCCACTGGCTTTCGCAAAGTGCGAGGAGACAGGCCGCTACGACAACTTCATCAAGGCTGCCACACCCTCCGACAGCTATGAAGTAGGCGGCTTTCCCTTCGACGACACCGACGTGTACAAGACCATCGAAGGCGCAAGCTATATGCTGAGCACCTTCCCCGACAAGCGCCTCGAAAGCTATATCGACAGCGTCCTTGCCATCGTAGCCAAGGCTCAGGAGCCCGACGGCTACCTCAACACTTCCTTCACCATGAACCCCGCGCATCCGCACCCGTGGATGCAGCCCGGCCGGCGTTGGGCAAAGGTCGAGGACCTCAGCCATGAGTTCTACAACCTCGGGCACATGGTCGACGGCGCTGTGGCTCACTATCAGGCCACCGGCAAGCGCAACTTCCTCGACATAGCCATCCGATATGCCGACTGCATCTGCCGAGAGATCGGAGCCGCCGAAGGGCAGCTCGCCCTTGTGCCGGGGCATCAGATTGCCGAGATGGCTCTTGCTCGCCTCTACCTCGCCACGGGGCAGGAACGCTACCTCGAGCAGGCCAAGTTCTTTCTCGACCGACGTGGGCGCACCGAGCACCGCAACGCCTACAACCAGACTCACCTGCCCGTCACCGAGCAGAGCGAGGCCGTGGGCCATGCCGTGCGTGCGGCATACATGTATGCAGGCATGGCCGACGTGGCAGCTCTCACCGGCGACTCGGCATACATCGCGGCCATCGACCGAATCTGGAACAATATCGTGGAGCGCAAGCTCTATATCACAGGCGCGATAGGTGCACGCCATGCCGGCGAATCGTTCGGCGACGACTACGAGCTCCCCAATGCCGAGGCCTACGGCGAGACCTGTGCCTCGATAGGCAACGTCTACGTCAACCACCGCCTGTTCCTCCTTCACGGCCATGCGCGCTACTACGATGTGCTTGAGCGCACGCTCTACAATGGCCTTATCGCCGGAATGTCGGTCGACGGCGGAGCTTTCTTCTACCCCAATCCTCTGGCCAGCGAGGGCGGCTATTCGCGCAAGCCGTGGTTCGGGTGCGCCTGCTGCCCCTCGAACCTCTGCCGCTTCCTGCCTTCGCTCCCCGGCTACATCTACGCCGTGCGGGGCAGCGAGCTCTACGTCAACCTCTACATCGGCAACAGCGCCACCGTTTCGGTCGGAGGCCGCAAGGTGGCTCTGCGCCAAAGCGGCGACTACACCGGCAGCGGGCGCGTGACTGTGACCATCGACTCGAACAAGGCCGGGCAGTTCGCTCTCAAGCTCCGCATACCCGGGCGGCAGCTCAACAGCCCCGTGCCGGGCGACCTGTACTCCTACTCCGACGGCTACACGCCGGCGTTCACAGTATCGGTCAACGGCGAAGCTATCCCGCACGACATCTCCGACGGCTATCTCTCCATCAATCGCCGCTGGCGTAAGGGCGATACTGTTGAACTGAACTTCGACATGACTCCCCGCTGCATAGCCGCCGACCCGAAGGTGGAGGCTGACCGAGGCCGTGTGGCAGTGGAGCGCGGACCGCTGGTCTACTGCGCCGAGTGGCCCGATAATGACTTCGACATCCAGCGCGCCGTGATAAGCTCCAATTCAACATTCGCAGCTGCGGCTTCGGCAAAAATCGGTGGCTACACCGAGCTCAGCACCAAGGCGCGCCTCCTTGGCCGCGACAGCGAGGGGCTACCGCGCTTCGACGACGTTAATCTCACCCTCATACCTTACTACGCATGGGCGCACCGCGGCGAGGGCATGATGTCGGTATGGTTACCCTCGAGCGCCACCGCCACCCGTGCCGAAGGTAGCTCCGTGCGCATCGAAAGCAACGAATTTGAAAATAAATAACATGAAATACAGCAAAGCACTGGTTGCAAGCGCCATGCTGTCGCTTTCTGCGGCAGCGTGGGCCGCCGACAAAGCCTCCGTAGTTCCTTCTTACGGAGATATTGACAGCACCGCCGTAATCCCCGCCGAAATCTACGGCCACTTCGCCGAGCACCTCGGCACGTGTATCTACGGCGGCCTGTGGGTAGGCGAGGACTCTGAAATTCCCAACGTACGCGGCTATCGCAAGGACGTGGTCGATGCACTGCGCGAGCTCAAGGTGCCCGTGCTGCGCTGGCCGGGCGGATGCTTCGCCGACGAATATCACTGGACCGACGGCATCGGCCCGCGTGAGAAGCGCCCGCGCATGGTCAACTCCAACTGGGGCGGCACGGTGGAAGACAACAGCTTCGGCACTCATGAGTTCTTCGATCTGTGCGAGCTCATCGGCTGCGAACCTTACCTGAGCGGCAATGTAGGCAGCGGCACCGTGGCCGAACTCGCCAAGTGGGTGGAGTACATCACCGCTGCCGACGGCCCTATGGCGGAGCTGCGCAAGCAGAACGGACGCGAGAAGCCCTGGCACCTTAAGTATCTCGGCGTAGGCAACGAAAGCTGGGGCTGCGGCGGCAACTTCACTCCCGAAGCATACGCCGACGAATACCGCCGCTACCAGACCTACTGCCGCAACTTCGACGGCAACGAGCTCTTCAAGATAGCATCCGGCGCCAGCGACTACGACTACCGATGGACCGACGTGCTCATGGACAAAGCCCGCAACCACATGCACGGCCTTTCGCTGCACTACTACACCGTGGCCGGCTGGACAGGCAGCAAGGGAACCGCGACCCGCTTCTCCGACGACGACTTCTACTGGACCATGGGCAAGTGCCTTGAGATTGAGGATGTAATCAATCGCCACGACTCCATCATGAGCGCCTACGACCCCGGCCGTCGCGTGGCTCTCCTGGTCGATGAGTGGGGCACATGGTGGGACGAGGAACCGGGCACCGTGCCGGGGCATCTCTACCAGCAGAACACCCTGCGCGATGCGCTTGTGGCCTCGCTAAGCCTCGACGTGTTCAACCGCCACACCGACAGGGTGAAGATGGCAAACATAGCTCAGATAGCCAACGTGCTGCAGGCCATGGTGCTCACAAAGGGCGGCGAAATGGTGCTCACGCCTACCTACTATGTATTCAAGATGTATGCCGACCATCAGGGTGCCACTCCCCTGCCCCTGGCCATCGACACCCGCACACGGGATGTGCGCGATGGCCGCACGGTGCCGCAGGTGAGCGCTACGGCCTCGGTCAACGCCGGCATTATGAATCTCACCCTCACAAACACTGATCTCAGCTCGGCGGTAGATGTCGATGTGCCGCTGCCCGCCAAGGGTGCCCGCGTGCTCGAGGCCGAAATCCTCACCGCCGACCACATTACCGACTTCAACGACTTCGGTAAGCCCGAAGCAGTAAGCCTAAAGCCTTTCAGCGGCGCCCGTGTGGCAAAGGACATGCTGAAACTCAGCGTCCCGGCAAAGGCGGTAATTCACATTAAAGTAAAAATCTGACAGATGAGAGCAATTCTTTCAGCGATTCTCACCCTTGCACTCGCAGGCACGGCATCGGCTGCGGACGTACTTAGCCCCGACGGCCGCACACGCCTCTCGGTGGAGCTCATTGATGGCTGCCCGGTGTACTCTGTAAGCTACGATGGCGAGGTGATGCTCGAGCCGTCGAAACTCGGACTGTGGACCGACACTGCCGACTTCGCCGACTCACTATCGGCTCTCGGCGACAGCATAGCCGACTTCGAGGCAAACTTCGCCCAGGACCGCATAAAACACTCTACGGTCGACTTCAAGGCACGCCGTCTGCTCACCCGCTTCCGCAATAAAGACGGGCACACACTCACCATAGAGTGGCTCGTCGGCAACAACGACATAGCTTTCCGCTACCACCTGCCCCGCTTGGGCGAGCGAGGAAGCGCCGTGGTGCTCCGCGAGAACACCTCGTTCTGCTTTCCATCATTCACCACCACCTTCATCACACCGCAGAGCGACCCTATGATAGGCTGGAAGCGCACCAAACCGAGCTATGAAGAAGAGTACAGCGCCGATGCTCCTATGGATGTGCCTTCGCAGTACGGCCACGGCTACACCTTCCCCGCGCTCTTCCACGTGGGCGACCGCGGATGGGTGCTCCTGAGCGAGACCGGCGTCGACGGTTCCTACTGTGGCTCACGCCTGAGCGATTTCGCCGGCGGTGCCTACACCATCGAGTACCCTATGCCCGAAGAAAACAACGGCAACGGCACTGCAGCGCCGGGTATAGCCCTCCCCGGAGCCACGCCCTGGCGCACTATCACCCTCGGAAGCACGCTCAAGCCCATCGTCGAGACCGTAATACCCTGGGCGCCCCTGTCACCTCTCTACGAAGCCGACTGCAGCACCGAAGGCCGCGGCACATGGAGCTGGATTATATGGCAGGATGGCAGCATCAACAGCGACGATCAGCGCAAATTCATCGACTTGGCGGCCGATATGGGCTACAACCATGCTCTCATCGACAACTGGTGGAACACAAACATAGGCCGCGAAGGCATGGCAGAGCTCGCTCGATATGCCCGTTCAAAAGGCGTGAACATAGGTGTATGGTACTCATCAAGTGGCTGGTGGAACGACATAGAGCAAGGCCCTACCGACCTGATGTCGCGCCCAATACCCCGTAAGAAAGAGCTCAAATGGCTGCAAAGCATAGGTGTGAAGACTATTAAGGTCGACTTCTTCGGCGGCGACAAGCAGGAGACGATGCGCCTCTACGAGGATATCCTCAGCGATGCCGCCGACTATGGCATCAGCGTGATTTTCCACGGCTGCACCCTGCCGCGCGGTTGGGAGCGCCTCTACCCCAACTACGTTGGCAGCGAGGCCGTGCTTGCGTCGGAAAACCTCGTTTTCTCGCAGGATTTCTGCGATAAAGAAGCCTTCAACGCATCGCTGCACCCCTTTATCCGCAACACCGTGGGCTGCATGGAGTATGGCGGCACGGTGCTCAACAAGCGCCTTGCCAAGGACGACAAGGGCGGCAACATCCGTCGCACCGACGATGCTTTCCAGCTCGCCACCGCCATCCTCTTCCAGAACCCCGTGCAGAACTTCGCCCTCACCCCCGAAGCGGTGGCCTCGGCTCCGGCCGATGCCGTGCGCTTCATGCGCGAGGTGCCCACCACCTGGGATGAGACACGCTTCATCGACGGCTACCCCGGCAAGTACGCAGTGATAGCGCGCCGACACGCCGACACCTGGTACGTGGCCGGTGTCAGCGCCCTCGACGAGCCCCTCGACCTTTCGCTCGATCTCCCCATGATAGCACCGGGAAGCGTGGCCGAAGTCTACTCCGGAGATACCGACGGCATCCTCCGTGCCCGTGAGATGAAGGTGAAGAACCCGCACAAGGTCAAAATCACCCTCAACCGGAACCACGGATTTGTATTGAAATACCAAAACCAATCTCATGAATAAACTTATCACAAGCCTTGCTCTCGCGGCAGCGGCTCTGTCGGCGGTGTCGGCAGTGGCTGCTCCCCGTGAGCAAATCGTTCAGTACGAGCAATGGCTCGATACCGACGGCAACCCCGTCAACGCACACGGCGGCGGCATCCTCTATCACAACGGTAAATACTACTGGTACGGCGAGTACAAGAAAGGCAAGACCATCCTCCCCGAGTGGGCTACATGGGAGTGCTACCGCACCGATGTGTCGGGCGTGAGCTGCTACTCCTCGCCCGACATGGTGAACTGGACCTTCGGGGGCGTAGTCCTTCCCGCCGAGCCCGACATTCCCGGCAGCGACCTGCACCCGAGCAAGGTGATAGAGCGCCCCAAGGTGGTCTATAACCCCAAGACCCGCAAATTCGTGATGTGGGTGCACGCCGAAAGCGCCGACTACAGCAAGGCTGCCGCCGGCGTGGCCGTGGCCGACAGCCCCACAGGTCCCTTTACCTACGTGGGCAGCTTCCGCCCCAACAATGCCATGAGCCGCGACCAGACGGTGTTTGTCGATGACGACGGCAAGGCATACCAGTTCTATTCGTCGGAGAACAACCAGACGATGTATATCAGCGAGCTCACCGACGACTACCTCCGCCCCACCGGCAAGTTCACCCGCAACTTCATAGGCGAGGCTCGCGAAGCTCCTGCGGTATTCAAGCGCAACGGCAAGTACTACGTGCTCACCTCGGGTTGCACCGGCTGGGATCCCAATCAGGCCGGACTTGCCGTGGCTGACTCCATCATGGGCCCCTGGACAAATCTCGGCAACCCCTGCACCGGCAAGGATGCCGACAAGACTTTCTACGCCCAGAGCACCTACGTGCAGCCCGTGATGGGTAAGAAAGATGCCTATGTGGCTATGTTCGACCGCTGGAACAAGACCGACCTTGAGGACTCCCGCTACGTGTGGCTGCCCATGCAATTCGACGGCGACAGCATCACAATACCCTGGCGCGAAAGCTGGAGCATGGACGTGTTCGACGACAAAGGCCGCTTCGAGGCCGGCAAGGGCACATTCCTGCTTAATGGCGAACCTTTCGTGGTGAAAGCCGCCGAGCTCCATTACCCGCGCATACCTCGCGAGTACTGGGAGCACCGTATTCAGATGTGCAAGGCCCTTGGTATGAACACTATCTGCCTCTACGTGTTCTGGAACTACCACGAGCAGACACCCGACAGCTTCGACTTCGAGGGACAGAAAGACCTTGCCGAGTTTATCCGCCTCTGCAAGGCAAACGACATGTACGTGATTCTCCGCCCCGGCCCCTACGTGTGCGCCGAGTGGGAGATGGGCGGTCTGCCATGGTGGCTGCTCAAGAAGAAGGATATAAAGCTGCGCGAGAACGACCCCTATTTCCTCGAGCGCGTGGATAAGTTCCAGAAGGCCGTGGCCGAGCAGGTCGAAGGCCTCACCGTGGCCGACGGCGGCCCCATCATCATGGTGCAGGTTGAGAACGAATACGGCTCCTACGGCACCGACAAAGAGTATGTGGGTAATATCCGCGACATGCTCCGCCGCAACTTCGGCACCGATGTCACACTCTTCCAGTGCGACTGGTCGTCGAACTATCTCAACAACGGCCTCGACGACCTCATCTGGACCATGAACTTCGGCACGGGAGCAAACATCGACCAGCAGTTCGCCAGCCTCCGCCACGAGCGCCCCGAGAGCCCGCTTATGTGCTCGGAATTTTGGAGCGGTTGGTTCGACAAATGGGGCGGCAACCACGAGACACGCCCCGCCGCCGATATGATCGCCGGCCTCACTGAGATGCTCGACAAGGGCATTTCATTCAGCCTCTACATGACTCACGGCGGCACAAACTGGGGTCACTGGGCAGGCGCCAACTCGCCCGGTTTCGCCCCCGACGTCACCTCCTACGACTACGACGCCCCCATCAGCGAGTATGGCGAAGCCACACCCAAATACCACGCTCTCCGCGAAGCCCTTGCCAAGTATCACATCGGCAGGCTGCCCGCCGTGCCCAAAGCCATCCCCTCGGTGGCCGTCAAAGAGTTCACATTCACTGAGTTCGCACCTCTCTTCGACAATCTGCCCGCTCCCAAAAGCGACAAGAAAATACGCACCATGGAGGAGTACGACCAAGGCTTCGGCAGCATCCTCTACCGCACTACCCTCCCCGAGCTGACGTCGCAGGCAGTGCTCACCATCGATGAGCCCCACGACTTCGCTCAGGTATTCATCGATGGCCGCTACATAGGCAAGCTCGACCGCCGCCTCGGCGAGAAGCAGCTCACCATCCCCGCAGTGAAAGCCGGTGCGCGGCTCGACATCCTCGTCGAGGCCATGGGCCGCATCAACTTCGGCCGCGCCATTAAGGACTTCAAAGGCATCACCGACAAAGTCACCGTCACAATCGACAAAGCCGGCTACCCCTTCACCACCGAGCTTCGCAACTGGGATGTATTCAACCTTCCCGACGAACCGGCCTTCTACAGCGGCATGAACTTCAAGCCCCTTGCCGAAGCCACCCGCAAGGAGTCCGGCCGCCTGCCCGCAGGTGTCTACCGCACCACCTTCAAGGTCAAAAAGCCCGGCGACACCTTCATCAACATGGAAGGCTGGGGCAAAGGTCTGGTCTACGTCAATGGTCACGACCTCGGCCGCTTCTGGGAGATCGGCCCGCAGCAGACACTCTATCTGCCCGGTTGCTGGCTCAACAAGGGCGACAACGAAATTGTGGTATTCGACATCGTAGGTCCGCAGCAGGCCCGCAGCGAAGGCCTCGCCAAGCCCGTTATCGACAAGCTCCTCACGCCCAAGCCTCTCACACACCGTGAGGAGGGTCAAAAGCTCGACCTCAGCGCCGAGAAGCCCGTGATGAGCGGCTCCTTCAAGCCCGGCAACGGCTGGCAGAAAGTCGACTTCCCCTCTGAAGCATCGGGCAGATATGTGGCTCTTGAGTTCCTCAACGCCATCGACGAAGGCGACAACGCCGCCATCGCCGAGTTCTACCTCCTCGATGCCGATGGCAAACGCCTCTCGCGCGAGCCGTGGACCGTGGTCTACGCCGATGCCGAAGATGTGACCGACGGCAACCGCGCCGCCGATAAAATCTACGACCTTCAGGAGTCAACCTTCTGGTCGACCGGCAAGGAAGCCAAATACCCGCACGCCATCGTCCTCGACCTCGGCGCTGAGCACACCCTCGGAGGCCTCGAGTATCTCCCCCGCATGGAGGCTGAGGTTCCCGGCGCCATCAAGGACTTCCGCGTATTTGTGAAAAGCAGCGATTTCAAATATTGATGAAAGCACGCATCGCACTATCAGCGCTCGCTCTGGCTGCAGCCTCTCTCGCTCAGGGGCTGCAGCCAGATGCGGGCTTGGCACGCTTCGTGGAGGCCGGGCCGGGCTATAGCAAGACGTCGGTCAACACCGCCGTCTTCCGCTCGGCTTCCCTCGCCACACACGACAGCACACAGTACATCGCATACTACGACAGCCTCGGCTACCTCACCCTCGGCAAGCGCCCTCTCGGTGCCGAAAGCTGGGAGCTCAGCACCTCACAGTACCGTGGAAATGTGTCCGACGCTCACAATGTGATCAGCATCGGGGTCGATGGCAACGGTGTGCTCCACACTTCATTCGACCATCACGGCCACCCTCTGCGCTATGCACGTGCCGTGGCCCCGGGCAGCCTCCAACTCGGACCGCTCGAGAGCATGACAGGCATCGACGAAGAGAAAGTGACCTACCCCGAGTTCTACACCTTGGCCGACGGCGACATGCTCTTTGTGTACCGCTCAGGCGCATCCGGGCGTGGCAACATGGCAATCAACCGCTACGACCACAAAAGCCGGAAATGGCTCCGCGTGCAGGATAATCTGCTCGACGGCCAGGACGAGCGCAGCCCCTACTGGCAGCTCTGCGTAGATGCAAACGGCGTGATACACCTGTCCTGGGTGTGGCGTGAGACATGGCTCGTGGAGACAAATCACGACCTGTGCTACGCACGCTCCTCCGATGGCGGGCGCTCTTGGCAGAAGTCCGACGGCTCGGCCTATACCCTACCCATCAACGCCGCCAACGCCGAGTACGCCTGGCGCATACCGCAGAACTCCGAGCTTATAAACCAGACCGCCATGACGGCCGATGCCGACTCACGCCCCTACATCGTCACCTACTGGCGCGACCCCGACTCCTCGGTGCCGCAGTACCGCATGGTGTGGCACGACGGCACGGCATGGAAGCAGCGCGCCATCTCGCAGCGCACCACGCCCTTCTCGCTGGCAGGCGGTGGCACGAAGATGATACCCGTATCTCGCCCGCGTGTAGTGGCCGACGGCAATTACATCGCCATGATATTCCGCGATGCCGAGCGGGGCTCGAAGGTGTCGATGAGCTCCACCACCGATGGCCCGGAAGGCACATGGAGCGTAAGCGACCTCACCCTCGACAGTGTTGATGCCTGGGAGCCGACACTCGACTGCGACCTATGGCGCTCGCAGGGCAAGCTCCACATATTCGTGCAGCGCACAGCTCAGGGCGACGGCGAGCGCACCGTCGACACTCCGGCAACTGCAGTGGGTGTGCTCGAGGTGAAATAGAAGCCCCCGCGCAATACGCGGCGAAATTTGGCGTTATAAATAAATGTGAGTAACTTTGTACCACAGTTCACGTTAATGAAGCTATCCCATATATATATAACGTCCTTACTGCTATTCCTCACCGCCGCACTCCCTCTGCGTGCGCAGGAAGGAGGCAGCACAGCATACAACTTCCTCAATATCACCTCGTCGGCAAAAATCTACGGCCTTGGCGGTGTGAATATATCGCTGGTCGACGACGACATCACCGTCACCGACCAGAACCCTGCTCTGCTCGGCCCCGAGATGAGCGGCATGGTGGCGCTCAACTACATGTACTACATCGGCGGGTCGAGCTTCGCCGGCTTGCGCTACGGACACTCGGCGGGCGAGCACGGCGCCTGGGGGGCGCACATACAGTACTTCGGCTACGGCTCCATGAAAGAGACGCTCGAAGACGGCACCATCGTGGGCTCATTCTCGCCTAAGGACGTGGCGTTCGGTGCCACATACTCGCACGACATCACCGACCGCCTGCGAGGCGGCGTCAACCTCAAGATGCTCTACAGCGGATATGCCGATTACTCCGCCTTTGCCATCTCAACCGACCTCGGCATCAACTACTTCGACGCCGACCGCGACCTCTCGCTCTCGCTCGTGGTGGCAAACCTCGGCGGCCAGGTAAAGCGCTTCAACGAGCACTACGACCGCCTGCCCTTCGACGTGCGCCTTGGTTGGTCGCAGTCGTTCGGCACCTTTCCCGTGCGCTTCTCCGTCACGGCATGGAACCTCACCAAGTGGAGCCTGCCCTACACCGAGACCGGCGACGGCACCTCGACCGACGAGCCGAAAGTGAAAGACGGCTTCATGAGCAACCTCTTCAGGCATCTCATATTCGGCATCGACCTCATATCGAGTCCGAACTACTACATCTCCCTGGCCTACAACTACAAGACACGCACCGACATGAGCACTTACTCGCGGAGCTTCATCTCGGGCTTCTCGATAGGTGCCGGGCTTAAGGTGAAAAACTTCGGTGTAGGCGCAGCTTTCGCGCAGCCTCACACGGGAGCCACCACTTTCATGATAAATCTATCGTATAACCTCAGCGACATAATACGTTGACAGTGAACAACCATCGTCCTATAATAATTGCCGTCGACGGCTTCTCGTCGTCGGGTAAAAGCACCATGGCGCGCCGTCTGGCCGCTAAAATCGGCTACCGATATATCGACTCCGGCGCCATGTACCGCGCCGTCACTCTATATGCCCTCGACCACGGTCTGATCGGCGCCGACGGCACCCCCGATGCTGCTGCCATAGTGGCAGCCCTTCCCGACATCCACATCGACTTCCAAGTGCAGCCCGACGGCGGAGCCCAGCACACCATGCTCAACGGCACAGACGTAGAAGCCGAAATCCGCCGCCTGCGTGTAAGCAACGCCGTGTCGCCCGTTTCCGCCATCCCCGAGGTGCGCCGCGCCCTCGTGGCCATGCAACAGGCTCTAGGCAGCGACAGAGGCATAGTGATGGATGGGCGCGACATAGGCACCGTGGTATTCCCCGATGCCGAGCTCAAGATTTTCGTCGATGCCTCGGCCGAGACGCGCGCACAGCGCCGCTTCAAGGAGATGATCGAGAAAGGCGCATCTATCTCCTACGAGGACGTGCTCGCCAATGTGGTGCATCGCGACAGAATAGACACCACCCGCGCCGAGAGTCCGCTCCGCAGAGCCGACGATGCCATCAGCCTCGACAACTCTGCCATGACCATCGAGGAGCAGGACCAATGGCTCATGGAGCAGTTCAACCGTACCATAGCCGGGCTCTGATGGCAGAAATCGAGATTGACAGCGAGTCGGGATTTTGCTTCGGAGTGGTCACAGCCATCCGCAAGGCCGAAGAGGTGCTTGCCCAAGGCGGCACTCTCTACTGCCTGGGCGACATCGTGCACAACTCCGACGAAGTGGAGCGCCTCCGTGCCACGGGACTTCAGACCATCACCCACGCCGGCCTCGACTCGCTCCACAAGGTGAAAGTGCTGCTGCGCGCTCACGGCGAGCCTCCCGAGACATATCGGACGGCAAGCGCCAACAACATCGACATCATCGATGCCACCTGCCCCGTGGTGCTCAAGCTGCAGCAGCGCATCAAGGCCAACTTCGACGCCAACAGGCACCTGGGCCAAGATGCCCCGCAGATTGTGATATACGGCAAAATCGGCCATGCCGAGGTAAACGGACTTGTAGGGCAGACCGAAGGCCGCGCCATCGTGATAGAAGGCATCGCCGACCTCGACAAAATCGACTTCACACGCCCTGTGGCGCTCTACTCGCAGACCACAAAATCGCTCGAAGGCTTCAGCGAAATCACTGCCGAGATAAAGCGGCGCATGGCGCCGGGGGTAGCATTCAGCTACTACGACACCATCTGCCGCCAAGTGGCGAACCGCGCCGACCACTTGCGCAGCTTTGCTGCCGGAAAAGACGTGATTCTCTTCGTGGCCGGCACCAAGAGCAGCAACGGCAAGGTACTCTACAAGCATTGCCGCGACGTGAACAGCCGCACTCACCTCATTGCAAACGAAACAGAACTCTGCCCGGAGTGGCTCGAGGGTGCATCTACCATAGGAATATGTGGCGCCACCTCCACCCCGCGTTGGCTCATGGAGCGCGTCCGCGATGCCGTAATCACTGCCCTGAATGGATAGCTTCGTTGCAATCGACGTAGAGACCGCCAACGGCCATCGCTCCAGCATCTGCTCCATAGGGGCCGTAAAGGTGCGCGAGGGCGTGATTGTCGACCGCCGCTACTCGTTGGTAAAACCCGAGCCCGACTGGTACTCCTATGCTTGCGTCCGCGTGCACGGTATCACCGACAGCGACACCTGGAACGCACCCGTATTCGGCACCGTGTGGAAAGAGCTGCACCAATGGTGCGAAGGCCTGCCTCTGGTTGCCCACAACGCTCCATTCGATGCCGGATGTATACGCGAGGCTTGCCGCATCTATGGCCTCGAGCCTCCCGAAAGCCCGTTTTTGTGCACCCTCAAAGCCGCCCGCGCAAGCATACCGCGAGGTATGTGCGCTTCTAAATCGCTCGACTCACTATGCCAGTACTTCGGAATACCCCTCAAAAATCACCACAACGCTCTCGACGACGCCGAAGCGTGCGCAAAGCTCGCCATCGTTCTTCTCTGAACCGCAAGCTGCTCACGCTCCTGTGGTTTGCAGCGGCAGCTCTGATTGTGTGGATACACCTGAACCGCCCCGGCCTCGCCGCAAGCACGGTGGAATGTAATGCCGCCGAGCTGCACGCGGCCACGCTCAGCGGTGAAGCAGCCGCCGCTGCCGTGATCGACTTTCCTGCGGGTTCGATGCAGCGCGAGGATGCCATCCTCGCTATCCGCGCCCGCGAGTCGGAGCTCCGCACCGCCGGATTTCCTACCGCTGCCGACAGCTTTGCCGCTGCCGCCGAGCGCCGTCTGAAGGCCGATAAAGTGATTTAGGCGTGTTTTTTAACCATAATGACCACTGCGATAGTCGAAAAAATTCGTACTTTTGCAAGTTGAAGAATACTCCTATGCGCATCATTGCTTTCATATCTCGATGTATTGCTGTCGCAGCTATCCTTGCGGCGGGATGCCTCTGTGCGCAGGCAAAAGATGCCAAAGCCGACTTCACTCTCGCCATCGATGCCGGGCATGGCGGCCACGACAAAGGCTGCAACAGCGGCAAAAACTACGAGAAGAACATCACCCTCGACGTGGCAAAGCGCCTGCACAAACTAGTGAACAAGAACTGCGGCGACAGTGTTGATGTGGTGATGACACGCTCGACCGACATCTTTGTGCCTCTCGACAAGCGCGCCAAGATAGCGAACGAGGCCGGGGCCGACCTCTTCATATCCATCCATGTCAACTCAATCGACAAGCGGTCGAAAGGTCGGCATCTGGTGCACGGAGCGTCGGTCTACACCGTCGGGCTGCACAAGAGCAAAGCCAACCTCAATGTGGCTATGCGCGAGAACGCCGTAATCGAGCTAGAGGAGGACTACACCGCCACTTACCAAGGCTTCGACCCGAACTCATCGGAATCATATATCATCTTCGAGCTCGGGCAGAACCGCAATATGGCGCAGAGCATCGACTTCGCTTCCCTGGCTCAGAATGAGCTCGTAAGCACTGCCGGACGTGCCGACAAAGGCGTGCGGCAAGCAGGCTTTCTGGTGCTGTGGGCCACCAAGATGCCGGCCGTGCTCGTTGAGCTCGACTTTATCTGCAATGCCGCCGCCGAGCGCTTCCTCGCCTCCGAGAGCGGCAGGCAGAAGTGTGCACAGGCTCTTTTCAACGCTTTCATGGACTACCGCCGTGCAAAGCTCCACTCACATGCAAACTAACAATAGAATATATGAAACAAGTATTTCGCAAAGAAGTGATTATAGGCCTGCTGGTCATAGTGGCCCTTGCCATCCTCTTCTTCGGCATCAACTTCCTCAAAGGCGTCAACATCTTCAAAGCCGCCAACTACTTCTACGCCAACTATACCAATGTCGAAGGCCTCGCACAGTCGGCGCCCGTCACTCTCAACGGATATAAAATCGGTCTTGTGCGCGAGATTCACTACGACTACGAGCGCCCCGGCAACGTCACCGTCGAGCTCAGCCTCGACAAAGAGCTTCGCCTTCCCATGGGCACCAAAGCAACCGTAGAGAGCGACATTCTCGGCACGGCCTCCATCGTGCTGACTCTCGGCAATCCCGCCGACGGTTTTCATGCAATCGGCGACACCCTCATCGGAGGCACCAAAGCCGGCATGATGGCAGCCGTATCGGAAAGCCTGATGCCTTCGGTCAGCGCCATTTTCCCTAAAATCGACACTCTGCTCACAAGCCTCAACGCCATCGCCGCCGACCCGGCGCTCACCCGCAGCATAAGCCGCCTCGACGGTATCACCACCGAGCTCGACGCTTCGCTGCGCTCTCTCCGCGGTGTGATGGCAAGCCTCAACCCCATAGCATCCGACATCAAGAGCATCACCGCCAACGTCGACACTATAACCGGCGACCTCACCACTGTGTCGGGACGCCTCCGCGAAGCTCCCATCGACAGCCTGCTCGACAACCTGCAGACCACCGTGGCAAACCTCGAGACCCTCACCGCGAGCCTCAACAACCCCAACTCGACAGTCGGCAAACTCACAAACGACCCCGAGCTCTACAACAACCTCAACGCTACCGTGGCTTCGCTTGACTCCCTCTTCATCGACATCAAGAAGAACCCCAAGCGCTACATCAACATCAAACTACTCTAAGCTAACACCTTGCCGAGCCAGTCGAGCATTGCTTTATAGACCTGCTCCCTGACTTTGGGGCGCGAAAGCACGAGGTCGTGCAGGCCGCCCTCAAAAGTAAGCTCGGTGACATTGCCGCCAAGAGCTCTGCCATAGCGCGCTATGCTTTCCACATCGAGGATAGCATCGGCGCGCTTATATTTTTCCTTCGCATCGCCGGGGCGCACCGAGTCGGCGGAGTGCATCAGGAGCACCGGCACACTTATAGTGCGCCGCCTCAGCTGCTTCTGAGCACGGTCGACAGCTCTCACCCAGGCCGCATCGGGGTCGGGCAAGATGTCGGGCTTCCACTCCTTGCGGTAGGTCCATTCGCCGCCATAGTCGGCGGAGAGCGACTCGGCATATCCGCGGTCGGGGCGCTGGTGCACACGCATGTGCGGGAACAGGCGAGCCAGAGCACTCACCATGGGGATTGCAAAGCGCCTGACAGCAGCGGGCAGATTCCATGCCAGAAAAGGGCTGTTGAGCACGAGTGCCTTGAATATAGGGTCGGGCGATTCCGACATGTAGAGCGATGCCGTGAGTCCGCCCGTGGAGTGCCCTATCAGCACAGCCTCGGTAATACCATCTGCACGCATCGCGCTCACTCCGGCGGCGATGTCGGCGAAATATTCATGCAGATCGCGCACGGCAAACATCTTTTGCCCGGGCAGCAACGAGCGCCCGTAGCGACGCAAATCCACGGCATAGAAGCTGTAGCCTGCGTCGACAAAGGTGTCGGCCATCTCTTTCTGGAGAAAGTAATCACTGAATCCGTGCAGATAGAGCACTGCCCGGCGGCATGCTGTGGCTGCCTGCTTGCGTACTACGGTGCATCGCACGGCTCCGTCGCGGTCGGCAGGCTGATCTACCGATGCTTGCTCAAAGCCGTGGCCGAGGATGTCAGATTTCCAGTTGAATTTCATACCATCAAGCATTTACCACATTCAACGGCGCACCGGCTGCGAAAGTTCGCAAATTCTCAAGAGCGATGTCGAAGAGGCGCTCTCGGGCTTCGGTCGAAGCCCATGCTATATGCGGAGTGATGAAGCAGTTGCGGGCCGAGAGCAGCGGATTGTCGGCGGCCGGCGGCTCATTGCACATCACATCGAGGCCGGCAGCGTGGAGGCGGCCGCTGTTGAGAGCCTCGGCAAGCGCCTGCTCATCAACCACAGGTCCACGCGAAGTGTTGATAAGGATAGCCGACGGCTTCATCAAGGCAAGCCTGCGGCTGTCGGCGAGCCCTCGGGTGCCGGGTGTGAGCGGGCAGTGAAGGCTGAGGACGTCGGAGGCGGCGAAGAGCTCGTCGATTTCCATCTTGGTATAGCCCTCGGGGAGCTCGCTTTGGGACTTTGAGGTAGCCACGGCCACCTTCATGCCGAGCGCCAAGGCTATGCGGGCCACGGCCCCACCAATATTACCCAGGCCGACAATTCCGAAGGTCTTGCCGGCAAGCTCGCTCCACTCGCCAAGGCGGTAAGAGAAGTCGGCCTGCGAGCTCCAGCGTCCTGCAGCATTGGCCGCAGCATAGCTCTCCACCCGGCTCGTGATAGCGAAAAGGAGCGCGAACACGTGCTGAGCCACCGACATAGTGCTGTACGACGGTATGTTGGTAACCACGACTCCGGCTCGGCGCGCGGCTTCTACATCGACGATGTTGTAGCCCGTGGCGAGCACGCCTATGTAGCGCAGATCGGGAAGGGCGGCTATAGTGTCGGCGCTGATTGGCACTTTATTGGTGAGGATGGCATCGGCTCCGGCAGCCCTTGCCACGATGTCGGCAGCATCGGTGCGGTCGTATATTTCAAAATCACAGACATCGGCGAAGGCAGCCCAGCGGGCATCATCGGCAGGATAGACGGTAAATCCGTCGAGACATACGGTTTTCATGGCATGGAGGGTGTTTGTAAACAGTAAGGGCGCACCGGCACAATCATCGACTGCACTTCGGGGCGCCCTTGCGTGATGCGATATTATTGCGCTTGCTTATTTAATAAGGTACTGCGATGAAATCGACTGGAACGAGTGCACGCGGCGGATAGTGTCGGCAAAGAGTCGGGCTACCGATATTATGGTGCACTTGGGGCAATCCTTGGTATAAGGGATTGAATTGGTGAAAATCATCTCTTCGAGAGCGCAGTCGTTGACACGCTGGGTGGCGGGATCGCTCATGATTGCGTGAGAGCAAAGGGCACGCACCGACTTGGCGCCGTTCTCCATCATCAGGTTGGCAGCCTTGGTGATGGTGCCGGCGGTGTCTACCATGTCGTCGACAAGAATCACGTTCTTGCCTTCGACATCACCGATCACGGTCATCTTGGCCACGACGTTGGCCTTGGCACGCTGCTTGTGGCACAGTACCAGGGGCACATCGAGGTACTTGGCGTAGCTGTTGGCACGCTTGGCACCGCCCACGTCGGGAGTGGCAATCACCATATCCTCGAGCTTGAGGCTCTGGATATAGGGGATGAATACCGAAGAGGCGTAGAGGTGGTCGACGGGAACGTTGAAAAATCCCTGGATCTGGTCGGCGTGAAGGTCCATGGTAATAACGCGGTCGACACCTGCCGTGACGAGCATATCCGACACAAGTTTTGCGGCGATTGACACGCGTGGCTTGTCCTTGCGGTCCTGGCGGGCCCAGCCGAAGTAAGGCATCACAGCGATTACCGACTTGGCGGAAGCACGCTTTGCAGCATCGATCATCAGGAGGAGCTCCATCAGATTGTCGCAGTTGGGGAAGGTGCTCTGCACGAGGTAAACCTCGCAGCCGCGAACCGACTCCTCGAAGCTGACTTCAAATTCGCCGTCGGCAAAATGCTCTATCTTCATTGAGCCGAGTTCGACACCGAGTTCTTTGCAGATTTCCTCGGCCATATAGCGCGATTTGGTGCCTGAGAAAACCTTAAAGTTGGGAAGAAATGAATCCATTGGATACGTTTGGTTTATATATTTGGTGGATTGGGTTTTACTTTTTTCGTGTCCGCTTGGCGGCGGTGGCTTTGGGCTTTGCGGCCGGTTTGGCGGCAGCCTTGGGCTTCTCGGCCAGCGGAGCCATGGGGCGGAGCGGTTCGATGCGCTCCGACGCTATCTTCCATATCACGGCACCGTGGGCAGGCACTTCTGCCACAAAAGGCTCGGAGGAAGCGAATACTTTCGGCGCCGTCGTGCCTTGGAGCAGTTCGACGGCCTGAGGGTCGATGCCTTCGGCTATATCGAGGCAGGTGAAGGCATGGCGCGGTATGTTGAGGCGCACGGTGTCGTCGCTGTCGCCAAAGTTTACCACGATGAGAAGCGTATCGCTGCCGTGATGGCGCAGGAAGGCATAGTGCCGGTGCGGATTGAGGCCGCTGTTCTCGAGGTTGACGTACATGAGGTCGAAGAACGAGCCTTCACGGATTGCCGCCTCTTCATTGGCCATGCGGAGCACCTTGCCGTAGATGCCACGGAGCTTGCGCTCTTCTTCGGTGAGAGCGCCGTTGCAGGCACCGCGGTTGAGCCATCGGCGCACCGAAGCCACGCTCCAGTAGTCGAAGATAGTGGTGCGGCCGTCGTGACCGCTGTAGCCCTCGGCATCGGCACCGGGCTCGCCGAGCTCCTGGCCGAAGTATATCATCATAGGCCCGGTCGACATCATGGTGCTCACCACGAGCGAGGGGAGCACGCGCTTGGCATCGGAGGCATAGAAGGGCGATGCAAAGCGCTGCTCGTCGTGATTCTCGAGGAAGTTGAGCATACGGTCGCCTATGCCCTCCACTGTCTGCCAGCAGTTTGTGAGGCGGGCGGCGGAGTGGTTCTGAGTCTCGATGGCACGCAGTGTGTCGTAGAGATTTACTTTATCGTAGAGGTAGTCGAAGCCGCCGTAGTCGATAAAGGGGCGGTAAAGCCCTACATCGTAGATTTCGGCGATAAAGACCACGCCGGGGAAGTGCTGCTTCACCTGGGGGATGGCCCAGTGCCAGAACTCGAGAGGCACCATGTGCACCATGTCGCAGCGGAAACCGTCGATACCTTTTGCCGCCCAGTAGCGGAGTATGTGGAGCATCTTGTACCATGTGTCGGGCACGGGGTCGAAGTGCTGCGAGCCGTCGCCGGGGTCGTAGCCGTAGTTGAGCTTCACGGTGTCGTACCAGTCGTTGCAGCCGGGGAAGGCATTGAAGCAATCGTTGCCCGAAGCCTTGGCCGGAAATTCGACATAGGCATCGGCACCGCTTCCGAGGTCGATATGCGGGGCAAACTGCTGGCGGGTGATATAGTAGAAGTTGTTGTCGCGGGCAAAGAACATCTCGTGGTTGTCGCCGTGGCCGAGATCTTCAATGCCTGCGGGGCGGGCATCGGAGCAATAGCGGCGAGCCACATGGTTGGGCACAAAGTCGATGATCACCTTCAGGCCGGCCGCGTGCGTGCGCTCCACCAGAGCCTCGAACTCGGCCATGCGCCGGGGCACATCCACGGCAAGGTCGGGGTCGATGTCGTAGTAGTCGGATATGGCGTAGGGGCTGCCTGCGTGGCCTTTCACCACATGAGGGTTGTCGCGGGTGATTCCGAAGGCGGTGTAGTCGGCATCGTGAGCGTGCTCAATGACGCCCGTGTACCACACGTGAGTGGCACCTAGCCGACGTATTTCACCGAGTATCACCGGGTTTATATCGTTGAGTTTGCCGGAGCCGTTCTGCTCAAGCGTACCTCCCACAGTGGGTGTATCGCAGTAATTTGTGAAAAGACGCGGTAGCAGCTGGTAGATGATTGGCTTGGAGTCTGGCATGATTATGATGTCAATTATTTGGTTTGGCTCGGCTTGGGGTTCCACAATCCGGCCTCTTGCAAGGCCCGGCGGGTCTCCACATATCCGCTCACAAATATCCGCTTGATGTTCTTGAGGTCGAACACGGCACAGTCGGCAATCTCGGGAGTCTGCACCGACACGTCGCAAAGCTCCATATCCTGTGCCTGATTTGCCTTCGCCATCAGATTGTAGGTGCGGAGAGCCACCCCTACGATGGAGCGGAAATCCTTTCGCGGTTTAAGCGGACTCACGTTCACACCGATGAGGCACTCGCATTTGTCGCGGATTATCCACGCGGGATGGTTGCGGAGCACGCCACCGTCCACATAGTTCACGCCATCGATATTGACCGGCTTGAACACTATGGGAATAGAGCACGACGCCACCATGCGGGGGCCGATCTCTCCTTCCGAGAACACGGCCGGGCAACCGTTGTCGATGTCGGTCACACCGAGGTAGACAGGCAGCCGAAGCTCCTCAAGGCGCGTAGGTCCGCCGAGAGCACGTATTATATATTCCTTGAATTTATCTATTTTGAAAAGGCCACCGTTGCCCATGCTGAGCTCGGCGAAATCACGGAAGCCGGCGCGGGCAAAAAGCTCGGCCATGCGCAGAGGCTTCACACCGCCGGCGTAGAGCACGGCAATCACGGCACCGGCGCTCACACCGGCAACAACATCGGGCTTCAGCCCCGCCTCCTCGATAGCCATGAGGGCGCCGGCATGGGCGAAGCCTCGGGCGCCGCCGCCGCTGAGTGCCACCCCGAGCTTATATTGGGGGCGCGACTTATGCGTGCCGTGGAGGGCGTTTACTGCCGTTTGGATGATGTTTGGTGCCATAGTGCGCTTTTCTTCTGCAAAATTAGTCAGAAAAAATAGATTGTTCAACTTTTTTAGGTGAGTTTTTCGACTTGATGAACGCTTTTTGCGGCAGGATTGTTGTATCTTTGCGCTGTAATCATCACAAGCCACCACATCTTCATCATATATGAATAGCCCCGAGACTACCACACCAAGCCGCATGGAGCGCCTCACAAAGCGCCTCACCGATGCGTGGTATTTCGTCAACTCGGGTCTGTGGAGCGACCCCAGACGCTCTTGGTGGCTCAATATCCTGCGCACGCTCAACCTGTCGGTCAACTCCTTTCTCAACCGCGACATCCAGACACAAGCCTGCGCCATGACCTACCGCACCCTGCTCGCCATAGTCCCTGCCCTGGCTCTGCTGCTGGCAATAGGCCGCGGCTTCGGGATGCAGGCTGTGCTGCAGGATGAGCTCTACAAGCTGTTTCCGGCACAGCGCGTGGCAATAAACTACGCCATCAACTTCGTGGACTCTTACCTGGCGCAGACTTCCGAGGGTGTAATCCTCGGCGTGGGCATAGTCGTGCTTCTGTGGACTCTCATCTCGCTGCTGGGAAATGTCGAGGACTCCTTCAACCTCATCTGGGGGCAGAAAAGCTCACGCAGTTTCTGGCGCAAGATCAGCGACTACACCGCCATCCTGCTCATCCTGCCGGTGATGATGCTCTGTGCCAGCGGCATGTCGCTGCTGATGAGCTCCACCCTGCGGGCCATATTCCACTTCGGCTTCCTCACCCCTGTCATAGGCTGGCTCCTCGAGGCCGCCCAGTGGGTGATGACGTGCCTCATATTCACCGCCGCTTATCTACTGGTGCCCAACACCAAAGTCAAGTTCAAGAACGCACTCATCTCCGGCGTGATGGCCGGCATAGGCTTCCTGGTGCTGCAGTGGCTCTTCGTCACCGGCACGCTCTACGTGACCCGCTACAATGCAATCTACGGCTCTTTCGCATTCCTTCCCCTGCTCCTTCTGTGGATACAGCTGGTGTGGGTGATAGTGCTCGCCGGCGCAGTGATATGCTACTCCTCGCAGAATGTGTTCGCCTTCAACCTCGACCGCGAGGTTAGCGCCATCTCCGACCGATACCGCGCCATGGTCACTCTCGCCATAGCAGCAGCCATCACCAAGCGCTTCGTGGCCGGAAAGCGACCCGCCACCGCGCGCGACCTCATGAACACCTTCGAGCTGCCGGCACGACTGGTCACCGGCATCACCGACCGCCTCGTGACTGCCGGAATTTTCAACCGTGTGCTCATCCCCGAGCTTAAAGAAGAGTACGGCTTCCAGCTCGCCGTCGACCCTTCCGGGTTTACCGTGGCAAGCCTCTCGCAGCGCCTGTATACACTCGGCACATCCGATTTCATCACCGATTTCGACAAAAACTTCCCCGACATCGGCCCTACATTCCGCAATCTTGAGCAGAGCTTCGCCTCGGTGGCATCGTCGATGAAGATTGCCGATTTCGACATCCCCGAAGCTCTCACTTAGGTAGATACAACCCTATAAATATATACTGCAATGAAAAAAGTAATCGCAACAAACGCAGCTCCCGGAGCGATAGGCCCCTACAGCCAGGCAATCGACACCGGCACAATGGTTTTCGCATCCGGCCAAATTCCCATCGACCCTGCCACCGGCAACATCGCCGAGGGCATCACGGCACAGACCGAGCAGTCGCTCGCCAACGTATGCGCCATCCTCGATGCCGCCGGCCTGAGCGTCGACAACGTTGTCAAGACCACCGTATTCCTCTCCGATATGGCAAACTTCGGCCCCATGAACGAGGTCTATGGCCGCGTGTTCACAGAGCCCTACCCCGCACGCTCGGCTGTTGCCGTCCGTGAGCTCCCCAAAGGCGTGCTCGTGGAAATAGAGGTTATCGCCGTGAGATAGTGCTCCGGCACTGCCACGCCCCATTCAGGCCCGGAAAACCGCCGTTTTCCGGGCTTTTTTCGTGTGTATTATCTGAATATTAATTTGGTAGTGTGATTTTTTTTTCGTACCTTTGCGGCTCGTAAAAAGACTTGAAATTCAAGATATATGTACAATTGCAGTTCTGAGATAGATTTGTTGTTTGAAACAAGCTGGGAGGTTTGCAACAAAATCGGCGGCATCTACACCGTACTGTCGAGCAAAGCAAAGACCCTCAAGGAGCAGTTCAAGGACAAATTGATATTCATTGGCCCCGACGTGTGGACTGCTGAAAATCCCTCGCCCTACTTCATCGAGACAAAGTCGCTGATGCGCAAATGGGTCGAGAACGCCATGCTCCCCGAAGGAGTGGATGTCCGCGTGGGCCGTTGGGATATTCCGGGCCGTCCTCTTGCCATACTCGTGAAGTTCGACGGCATGTATGCCTCTAAAGACAGTGCATACGGTCGTATGTGGGAGCTTTACGGCGTAGACTCGCTCCACGCCTACGGCGACTACGACGAAGGCTGCGCTTTCGGTCGGGCGGCGGCAGCTGTCATCGAAAGCATCATATCTTTCACAAAGACAAATCCCGAAGCCGCTGTGGCGCTTTTCGACGAATGGACCACCGCTATGGGGCTCCTCTCGCTCAAAGCCGACATGCCCGAGGTGGCCACCGTATTTACCACCCATGCCACAAGCATAGGGCGAAGCATCTGCGGAAACGGCAAGCCTCTCTACGACCAGCTTAAAAACTATAACGGCGACCAGATGGCTGCCGAGCTCAACATGCAGTCGAAGCACTCGCTCGAGAAAGCAGCCGCACACGCTGCCGACTGCTTTACCACTGTGAGCGATGTCACCGCCGACGAAGCCGAGCAGCTACTCGAGATCCGGCCCGAAGTCACCCCTAACGGCTTCGAGCTCAACTTCGTGCCCTCGCGCACACGCTATGCCGCCGCCCGCAAGGCCTCGCGCGAGCGTATTCTTAAGGTAGCATGTGCTCTTACCGGCAACGAATACCCCGACGATACTTTCATCGTGGCCACATCGGGCCGCTGCGAGTTCCGCAACAAAGGCCTCGACGTCTACCTCGATGCAATGAATGTGCTGAGCCATCGCGAACTGCCGCGCAAAGTGCTCTCGCTCGTGCTCGTACCCGCATGGTGCGGAGGCCCGCGACAGGACCTCGCACACCAGCTTGCAATGGGCAACTGCGGCCGCCTGAGCGACCCCGTGCTCACACATAAGCTCAACAACTACAACGAAGACCCCGTCAACAACCGCATCCACAGCATAGGCTTCCATAACGATGGCGCTGCGAAAGTCGACGTGATATACGTGCCCTGCTACCTCGACGGTGCCGACGGTATCTTCGACCTCACATACTACGATTTACTGCCCGGCCTCGATGCCACCGTCTTCGCCTCCTACTACGAACCGTGGGGCTACACACCCCTCGAGAGCGTGGCCTTCGGTGTGCCCACAGCCACAACATCGCTTGCCGGCTTCGGCCGCTGGGTGCAGGAAATCGACACGAACCCAACATTCGCATCCTGCGGCGTAGACGTGATCGAGCGCACCGACAGCAACTACCACAGTGTGGTCGCTGCCATCGCCGATGACATCGACGCCCTCGTAGCCACACCGGCCGACAAGATGAAAGACATCCGTCGCGCCGCCATGACGACTGCCGCCAAGGCTCAGTGGACCGACTTTATATCATACTACTATACAGCTTTCTGCCACGCGCTCGAAAAGCGCGACTTGCGCATTAAAAAGTAAAAAAGAACAATCCCATCTTATATGAAACTCCCCGTAAGTAACACCAACGCCCCTGTGTGGCGCGACATTACTGTAAAAAGCGAGCTGCCCGCTCAGCTCAAAGCTCTCGACGAGCTCTCCAAAAACCTCTGGTGGGTGTGGAACAGCGAAGCAAAAGCCCTCTTCCGCTCCATCAACCCCGACACCTGGCGCCGAAACGGCGAGAACCCCGTGATGCTCATCCAGGAACTCACCTCCGAGCGCATCGCCGAGCTCCTCGCCGACGAAGCATTCATGGCTACTCTCAACCATGTATATGCCGACTTCAAGGAGTACATGAGCAAGCCGATGCGCAAAGACGTGCCTTCGGTTTCGTACTTCTCGATGGAATACGGCCTCTGCAACTGCCTCAAGATCTACTCCGGCGGTCTGGGCGTGCTCGCAGGTGACTACATCAAAGAAGCATCCGACAGCCGCGTCGACATGACTGCTGTCGGCTTCCTATACCGCTACGGCTACTTCACTCAGACTCTCAGCGTCGACGGCCAGCAGATTGCCAACTACGAGCCCCAGAACTTCAACCAGCTCCCCATCGAGCAGGTAATGGAGCCCGACGGCCGTCCCATGATTCTCGAGGTGCCCTACCCCGGCCGCATCATCTATAGCCACGTATGGCGTGTCAACGTTGGCCGCATGAAGCTCTACCTCATGGACACCGACTTCGACATGAACAGCGAGTTCGACCGCCCCATCACCCACAAGCTCTACGGTGGCGACTGGGAGAACCGCATCAAGCAGGAGTACCTCCTCGGCATCGGCGGCGTGCTCATGCTTCAGAAACTCGGCGTGAACTCGCAGCTCTACCACTGCAACGAAGGCCACGCAGCGCTCCTCAACCTCCAGCGCCTCGTCGACTACGTGCAGAAAGACGGCCTCAACTTCAACGTTGCCCTCGAGCTCGTGCGCTCGTCGTCGCTCTACACCGTCCACACCCCCGTGCCCGCAGGCCACGACTACTTCGACGAAGGCCTCTTCGGCAAGTACATGGGCGAATATCCCGCAAAACTCGGCATCAGCTGGAACGACCTCATGAACATGGGTCGCGAGAACCCCGACACCAACGAGCGCTTCTCCATGAGCGTGTTCGCCCTCAACACTTGCCAGGAAGCAAACGGCGTGAGCTGGCTCCACGGTGAAGTGTCCAAGAAAATGTTTGCCGGCATCTGGAAAGGCTACTCCTGGGAAGAAAGCCACGTAGGATATGTGACCAACGGCGTGCACATGCCCACCTGGGCCGCTTCCGAGTGGAAAGAATTCTACTACAACAAGCTCGGCGCGCAGGTATTCGAGCACCAGAGCGACCCCCAGGCTTGGAAAGGCATCTTCGACGTGCCCGACCAGGAAATCTGGAACATGCGCCAGACGATGAAGAACAAATTCATCAACTTCCTCCGCCGCGACTTCAAGGAGAAATGGCTCTCTCACCAGGGCGACCCCGGAGCCGTGATGAACATCGTGGACCGCATCAACCCCAACGCCCTCATCATCGGTTTCGCACGCCGCTTCGCCACCTACAAGCGCGCACACCTCCTCTTCACCGACCTCGACCGCCTCGCCAAGATCGTCAACAACCCGCACTTCCCCGTGCAGTTCATCTTCGCAGGTAAGGCTCACCCCGCCGACGGTGCCGGTCAGGACCTCATCAAGCGCATCATCGAGATCAGCCACCGCCCCGAGTTCCTCGGCAAGATCATCTTCCTCGAAGACTACAACATGATCGTGGCCAAGCGCCTCGTGACCGGTGTCGACATTTGGCTCAACACCCCCACCCGTCCGCTCGAAGCATCAGGCACATCGGGTGAGAAAGCCGAGATGAACGGCGTGCTCAACTTCTCCGTGCTCGACGGCTGGTGGTACGAAGGCTACCGCTTCAACGAGAAGGCCGGTTGGGCTCTCACCGACAAGCGCACCTACACCGACCAGGGCCAGCAGGATAAGCTCGACGCTGCCACCATCTACTCGATGCTTGAGAACGAAATCATTCCTCTCTACTTCGAGAAGAACTCCGCCGGCTACTCGCCCCGCTGGATCCAGTACATCAAGGGCTCTATCGGCGACATCGCTCCCCACTTCACCATGAAGCGAATGATCGACGACTACATCGCACGCTTCTACGAGCCCGAAGCAGCCCGCACAAAGCGCCTCACCGCCGACAACTGCGCCCTGGCCAAGAGCATCGTGGCTTGGAAAGAAAAGGTTGCTTCCGAGTGGGATGGCATCAAAGTGCTCGACGTGCGCCACAGCGGCGACCTCAACGCTTCGCTCACAGGTGAGCCCTTCCGCATCGAGTTCACAATCGACACCAACGGTATCGGCCGCGACCTCGGCCTTGAGATGGTGATCTACCGCCAGCACGACGGCACCGAAAGCCTCACCCGCATCGAGCAGTTCAAGGTTGCCAAGCAGGAAGGCAACGTAATCACCTACGAGCTTTCTGCCAAGATCAAGGACGCAGGCGTATTCCGCTTCGGTTTCCGCCTCTATCCCAAGAACGCCGAACTCCCCCACCGTCAGGACTTCGCGTTCACCCGCTGGGTCTAAATCTTAAAAGATAAACACACGTCATCGGCAAGAACCATCCTCTCGATGGTCCTTGCCGATGCTATTTCAAACAGGATGATAAATACACCCCGACTGATACTCCGCCATTGGCGGCCGGCCGACGCCGACGACCTCTTCCGCTACGCCTCCGACAGCCTCGTGAGTGAGAAAGCTCTCTGGCCCACGCACACCTCTGTGGAGATGAGCAGGCAGGTAATCAACGATTACTTCATGCCGAACACCGAGTGCTTCGCCATCACGCTCAAAGACACAGGCGAGGCAATAGGCTGCATAGGGCTCGTGCCCATCGGCGACGAACACTACCCCACCCTGCCCGGCGAGCGCGAAGTCGGCTACTGGATTGGCCGCCCGCACTGGGGCAAAGGTATAGCCTCGGAGGCTCTGCGCCACCTCATCGCCTACTGCCGGAGCTCCCTCGGGCTCAGCTCGCTGCTCATCACCGCCGACATCACCAACACAGCCTCGCTCCGTGTGGCCGAGAAGTGCGGATTTGTGGAGATTGCCCGCTATACTTTCGACTCCATCGACTCCGCGGCCTACCGGCTGATGCTGTAGGCTGCGCGAACAAAAAGGCGCACAGAGGTGTTTTGCATTGTATGCAACACAAAACACTACCGATTATGAAACTTAAATCAATTTCTTTATGCGCCTCTTCGGCTCTCCTCCTTGCCGGAGCCTTCACTCTGGGCTCTTGCACAGGCAAGACTACCGACCGGGCTGCCGACACCAAGCAAGAAACTACAGCAGCAACACCTACCGCCACAGCAACTGCCGACAGCGCTCTGCAGTCTCTCACGGCCTCAGTGCTCCCCAAGTTCGAGCAACTCACCTACACCGATGCCACTTCGGGCAAGACCCTGAAGTACAGCCTCCTCTCGCCCGCCGATGTAAAAGCCGGCGAGAGCTATCCGCTGGTGCTCTTCACAGCCGATTCACGCACAGGCACTCAGGACTATGGCGCACTCGTGTGGGGCTCCGACAGCTGGCAGAAAGAGAACCCCTGCTATGTGCTGGTGCCTGAGCTCGGGCGCGATGCCATCGACAAGGACTTCAAGCCATCGACCGAAGTCGACGCCGCTATCGGCCTCCTCAACAGCATAGTCAAAAGCAAGCAGGTCGACACCAAGCGCATCTATGCCGCAGGGCGCTCCGACGGCAGCATGGTCTCGATGTACTACGCCGTAGCTTACCCCGACCTTTTCGCAGCGTCGATATTCGTCGACAGCCAATTGGACAATGCCACACTCCCGCAGCTCGTAAAGGGTAAGTTCATATACTTCGTCGACAGCGACTGCAAGAACGCCACTGAGCGTATCAAAGCCGTGGAGAAAGCTGCCGAAGCCGCAAGCGTACAGTACACTTGGAGTGAATGGAGCGCACAGCTCCCTGTTGAGCGCCAGAGCGAACTCGCCGCAACGATGCTCGGGAAGGGCGCACCGGTCAACATTTTCCAGTTTGAAGCCGACGGTAAATGCGGCAAAGACGTAGCCGGCAACAACGCCTACGCCATCACCGCAGCCCGCACATGGCTCTTCGAGCAGAGCAAATAAACCTCGATTAATTCTTAGAAACTGTTTAAATTTATTTATCGCAGGATTTGAGAAGGATTGTCATTTG
>JAMPHP010000002.1:51463-112795 GCA_023663365.1 Muribaculaceae bacterium
CCGAAGGAAGCGGCAGCTGCCCCGCGGCCCAAAGCCAAACCGCAGCAAAGAGCACATTGACATATTGCAATCCGTAGCGCCCCTTACACTCCCTAAAGTCCCTACTGACCTTAAAGACCCTGAAAAAGCAAAAAAGGAAAGTCTGCAACGAACTCATCACTCATACCTCCCTCGGGTGGGCGAGTAGATGAGATTGTCGATGGCGTTGAGGCCGGTGGGGTCGGTGAGGACAAAGGTGAATTGCCATTTGTCGCGTGCTGTGCCGCCACTGTCGACGTGCGGAAGTTTGATGAATACTTTGTTCCACCCTTGCTTGAGACGGAGGCTTACGGGTGGGCGGTTGGTGAGGTTTTCGTTTGTGAGACCTGTGTCGTTTTGGTCCTGTCGGATGTCGGCTCCCGGCTGCTCCCATGCTGGAGCGGGAATTTCTTGTCCGTTGAACCAGATGCGTGAGCCTCGGCGGTCCCAGTGGCCTGCTTCGGGCGCCTTTTCGTTGCCCGAACGACTGTAGGTGTAGAACTCGATGAGGGCCGCGGCATCCTGCTCTACGGGGGAGTGGACGTAGGTCCAGGCATAGGGTGTGACGCTGTCGGCGGGGGTGTCGTAGAAACCTTTTACGATGCCGTGCCAGATGTGGCGGAGGTAGATGCCGGCACCGGCGGCGGTGTTGACGCCGTAGGTGATGCCGTCGATGAGGAAGGAGGCGGGCATCGTGTCGGCGTGCAGATATTCTTCCGGGGCAAGTGTGGCGCTTGCGTCGCCGCCGTTCGGAATCTGATCGGTGATGTGCCAGCGCACGTTGGTCTGCCTGACGTAGGGAATCAGCGAGGCTGCCCCGGCCAGGGTCGTGGCCTTGTGATAGAGAAACCGGCGCTCCCAGTCGGCAAACTCGTCGAACTCAGGGCCTGAGTCGGGGAGGGTGACGCCACCGGTCTCGATGTACTGCCGTCCGCCGCCGGTCCAGGCGCGCTCGCAGGAGGCGAGGATGTTGGCATAGATGTTGTTCTGGCGCACGATGTCATCGGGCGTGGGAGTCTTGGTGTCGTTCCACGCTGCGGAAATCGCGCCGGCGACGTCGGGGTTGCCTTTGTCCACGTCGAAGATCGAAGATTTGAAAATACCGACTACATCGGCGAATACATCGAAGTGGTTCGTGTAGTTGTAGCGCATGTCGATGTTGGGGATGCCGGGGCTCAGACGGCCCGACGTAGCCCAATTGGTAGTCATGTCGCATGGAATCTTCGCCGGATCGACGGTTTTTGCGGGAGTGTTGTAGCGGTTCCAGATTACGGCTTTTTTTCCCAAGGAATGTACATAATCTATCATGCCGATGATATAGCTGTCGTCGAAGCCCACTTCGTCGCCGCCGATATGTATATAAGGAGCTTTGTCGAAAAGCTCGCAGACTTCGGCGAGGATAATCTTCAGCTCGGCTATGCCCTCTTGTGTCTGCATATCGTGCCCCATGGCTCTCAGGAACGGCTGAGAGTGGCCCGGCATGTCGATTTCGGGGATGATGGTCATGCCGCGGTCGGCGGCGTAGTCCTGTAGCTCGCGTGCCTGCTCCTGAGTGTAGAACATGCCCGGATAGCGGGTGATGGCCACATCGCTTGTGAGCTCGGGAAATGCCTTGATTTCGAGGCGCCAACCGGTGTTGTCGGTAAGGTGCCAGTGAAAAGTGTTGACCTTGAAGCGGCTCAGCAGGTCGATTTCGCGCTTGAGCTCGTCGACAGAGAGGAATGAGCGCCCCACGTCGTGCATGAAGCCTCGCAGTTTGAAGGCCGGCCAGTCCTTGATTTCGGCACCTTCGATGGCACCGTGGCAGTCCTGAGCCATCAGTGCGAGGGTCTGTGCGGCGCGAGTCACGCCCATAGGTGTGGGAGCGGTGATGTCGATGCGGTCTGTGCTGACGCTGATGGCGTATGCTTCGTCGGGGTAGCCGGGGAGGGAGTAGTCACAGGCATCTTCAACGGCCCCGATTGTCACGTTGATCTGAGCCGGAGCGGATGTAGCGGCTGTGAGACCGGCCTCTGCCATGAAGCGGCGCAATTCGGCACAGGAAGTGGGGTCGTTGACAACTACGGCGCGCCCGGTGGCAAAGTCGGTGCCGACCGTAGGCACTACCTCTTTAATCTTGGGCATAACATTCTCGAGCCGGGCGAAAGCCGGCGTGGCACACAGCAAGATGGCCGCGGCAAGTATTGACTGCTTTTCCATAGTTTTCTATCGGGACTTTGCCTCCGAGAGCTTAGCCATGGCTATCTCGTAGGCGTTGAGGGCGGTGATGGTCGATACCACAGCGATGATGGCCCATGATATGAAGGACGTGCCGAAGCTGAGGCTGCCAAAGTCGGGAAGCGGGAGCGAAACGGAGAGAGTGCCTATCCATCGGCCGGCGAGTGGGAGCAGGATCGAGAGCACCACGCCTGCCACGAAGCCGCTCAGGGCGGCGATGAGCACGGCCTTACGGCTTCGACGGCGCATGGCGAGGTTGTGGCGCTTCACAATCTCGACAGCATCCATGTTTCGCTCGAGCTTCTTGATGAAGTCGAAGGAAGAGGATAGCTTAGGGTCGAAGCTGCCGAAGAGGTCTTTTATCTTGTTGTCGTCGTTGAGGTCCATGCGCTTAGAGGGTGTTTGAGAGTAAGGCGCGCAGATGTTTCCGTCCGCGCGAGAGGTGTTGTTTCACGGCATCTTCCGATGCTTCGACGGTGGCCGCAATCTCCTTGATGGAGTATCCTTCCATGTAGAAAAGCAGCACGGAAGTTCGCTCTTTGGCGGGTATTCGGTCGAGCGCGCTGTATAGAGCCTGATAGCGGAACGCATCGTCGGCGCTTTCGTCGGAAGTCAAGGCTCGGGCTTCGCTGTAGTCGGTGAGCACACGCGCACCGCGCTTGTGGTTGATGAAGGTATTGTGCCCAATCTTGAAGAGCCATGCGCGGAACTTGGCTTCGTCGGCTAGGTCGTCGCAGCTGAGGTATGCCTTGATGTAGGACTCCTGCGCGATGTCGTCGGCAAGCTGAGAGTCGCCGCAGCAAAGGGCTGTCAGGAAGCGCCTGAAAGCGGCCTGACTGCCCTCTACATGCTCTATGAATTGGTCGCGGGTCATGGCGGCTCAGGCTTTCGGGGCGATGTCGCTGCGGGTGACAAAGTAGACGATGAGGTAGCTGATACCTACTGCCAGCGAAGCGCCGCCAAATACGATGGGCACACTCACGGGGTCGTCGGCAAAGGTGCATCCGGTGAGCAGCGCCACCACACCGGTGGTGACAAGCGCGATGCCTGCAAAAGTGAATATGCAGCCCAGAAGGAGGCGGCGATAGAGGATTTCGCGAGCACTCTTCTGCGGCTTGCGGAAGGACTCGATGAGGCGGTCGGTGTCGATGTCCTTATTTGCCTCGATTGCGCGCATGATGATGCGGGTGCGCTTGTTGTCGGAGTTTATGCGTGCGAGAGCCGTGATAAGCACGATGGCGATGGGGAGAACCACGCATACAAAGAGTGAAAGTACGTTGCCTGACATAGTATTATCTGTTTTATACGATTAGCGAAAAGAGTTGTTTTTGAGGCGTCTCGTATATATGACACAAGAGTCGGACGAAAAGTGACAGGAGAAATTAAAAATTATAAATTATAAGTTATAAATTCAGTATTGTCAATTTATACTTTATAATTTTTAATTTATAATTTCTTCAACTTTATCGACGTTCCACAGCCACATCTCTACTACTGAGCGCCAGGGGTAGAGGTAGGCGTAGCGGCGGCCGTCGGCACGGGAGGTGAAGGGGTAGTAGAATATGCGCTTGCGTGTGCGCAGCGGGCCGAAAGTGACCGTGGCGTCGAACTCGCCGGAGCGCAGGCTGTCGGTGGGCATGAAGAGGCGGCCGCCAAGCTCGCGGACGGGGGAGTCGGGGCTGAGCTGCCTGCCGCTGTCAGCGGTGACGTACTCGAGGACAGTGGGTATGACGATAAACTCCTTGCCCGGCTCGAAGTCGTAGAACTCGGGCACATAGTCGCGGTTCTCGCTGAGGTATAGCGTGAGGTCGGGGTACTGCCATGCGGCCACCGGGGCATCGTGCTCGGTGACGAAATCGCGGAATATCACACCGTCGGGAGCCTGTCGGGAAGCCTCGATGTCGGCCTCGAAATCGCTGACGGTGAATGTGTATCGCAGGCTTGCCGCAAGGTGCACACCCACGAGGACAAAGGCAATGCCCGCCGCCACACGGGAGCGGAAAAAGCGGGGAAGCAGATCGTAGAAGTGGTGCAGCACGCCTATGCAGAGCACTATTGAGCACACTTCGGCCCAGAAGCCCGTGCGCGGGGTGCGGGGTCCGTACATGTGGATGCAGAAGCTGATGAGAGTCATCAGCAGGAAGAAGAGCACGAAGAGATTGCCTCGGAAGTAGCTGCGCCGCTTCCATGCCACGATGGACATGAGCAGGAGCATGATGAGCATGGCCGGATGCACGAAAGTGACGAAGGCCATGTGCCCCGGGCGGAAAATCTCGGCCAAAGGAAGTGCTCGCCCGGTGGCGGCAGGGCATAGGGCGAGCCACAGGAGTCCGGCGAAGAGCCCGCATATCAGCGCCGTGCGTCGGCGTGAGCGCTCAGCGGGGCGGCCGACGGCTATCAGGGTCATGGCTCCGGCCAGCGGAGCGGCGAAGCCTTCGTGCCAAAGGCCGCAGAGCAGGCCGAGGGCGGCGTAGACCCAGGTGCGGCGGTAGGGACGGCGCAGGTAGACCAGTGCCACGTAGAGCGCCAGAGCGGTGGATATGATGTAGTTGAACTGGAAGCACTCGGCCGTCATGCAGTCGTACCACGGCAGGCAGAAGCTCCATAGGCACAGCAGCAGGCCCAGCAGCGGCGCAGGCATAGAGCCTATGCGGCAGCCGGCGATGCGCCCCGTGAGGATGAGCGAGGCGAAGATGGCGAGGCCTCCCAAAGCTCCGCCTATCCACTTGGGGAGCAGGAGCATGAAGGTGAACACGGTGTTGCACAGGCGCATATTGTCGGTGCTCCAATGGTGCAGGAGGGTGTCGCGCAGAGCGGCGGTGTCGACGCTGTCGGTGAGACCCCGGAGGTAGTCGGAGGCGAAGATGCCGTACCAGAGATCGTCGAGATAGCGGGGGTAGACCATCATCGGCACGCATATAGCCAGCGCAAAGAGAGCGCAAGCCACTATGCGGGCGCTGCGGGAGAGAGGCTGTTTCATCGGTTGGCGAGGTAGTCGGTGCGGATAATAAGGTCGCTGATGCGGCGTGCCTGCTGCCAGTGGCGCAGACGGTCGGGGGCTATGCCGGCGGTGTCGCCGACGAGCTCTTTGGTCATCGACGAAATGGCCGCCGGTATCTTATCCTTGGCCAGCAGGCTCTGCCCCATGCCCTGCCAGCGGTAGTCGGCGCATCCGAGCATGGCCAGCAGAGTAGGGTACATATCAACCTGGCCGAGCACATCGGTGTAGTGGCCGCCTACGGGGGCGTTGAGCACGATGAATGGCGTGTACTGCTCCGCATCGACGAGCTCTGCTGCCTCGGCCGATGACTCGCGGATTGTCTCGCGCTCCACGGCAAGGCCTTCGTGGTCGCCGGTGATGAGCACCATGGTCTCGGGCCAGTCGCTGCGGCTTCGCAGGTAGTCGATGAGGGTGTGGAGCTGCGAGTCGGTGTAGTGGGCCATTGTGATATAGTTCTCGAGCGTCTTGTGGAAGCCCTCGGGGCGGACATCGAAGTCGGGGTCGCGCAGGGCGTCGGGCAGGCGGAAGGGGTTGTGTCCCGAGTAGGTTACGAAGGTGAGCATGGCAGGCTCACCCTCGGGCCAGAGCTCGCCGGCACCGAGTTTCTCCACGCTCTGGCGGAAGAAAGAGCCGTCGCTGAGTTTGCCGGGTCGGCCCACCTTTTCGTCGTTGTTCCAGAAGCTGCGGTCGTAGATGTGGTCGTAGCCGAATGAGCGCGCTATCACGCCGAAGTTCCAGGTGATGAGTTGGTCGACGGTGAAGATAGAGCTTTCGGCACCGTAGCGCTCCTTAAGCGCTTTGTTGAGAGTGAGGTAGGTGCTGCCGGGATAGCGGGTGCTGTAGACTGTGCCCTGCATGGGGAGCATACCTGCGGTGAGGAGCAGCTGACCGTCGATGGAGCGGCCGGCATCGACCTGTGTGAGCATCTTGGGCGCATAGAAGGTGGTGCTGTCGGCGAGGAGGCTGTTGAGATACGGTGTGATTGCCTTTCCGGCTACCTCCTTGCCCAGCGGCCAGCTCTCGAAGGACTCCAGAAGGATGATCACGAGGTTGCGGCGCGGAGTGACGCTGTCGGGCAGAGCCACGGGAGCCATCATGGAGCGCTGCTCGGAGAGCCATCGGTCGATCTCGCGTGCGGTGGATGGGTCGGAAGCCTTTCGGCTCTCGATGATGAAGTAGGCCACATGGCCGCCTACGGTGTAGGCCGGCACGCCGCAACTGCTTGTGTAGCACGACTCCACCAACTTATCGTAGTGCTTGTAGAAGCCGCCTTTAGCTGTCACGCTGCAAAGGGCGATGGCTGCGATGATGGCTGTGATGGAGCCGTAGCGCCCCCACAGGCGCGACGGGCTTGCCTTCGGCAGCCTGCGGGCAAAAAAGACACCGGCGGCGAGGATGAGTACGAAAACGGCATCGGCCCATCGCAGGGAGTCCCACACGCTTGCCGTGAAATCGGCGAGGTTCGAGGCCAGCAGATAGCTTTCGGGCGGTATGCCGGTGAAGTAGGTGCGGCTGTACATGAGGTTGGCCATCAGGAGCATATCCACGAGGACGAGCCAGATGGTCTGCACCCACACGCGGCGCGAGATCACGAAGGGGAGCATGAGGATGGCCGCCGCGAGCAGATTGTTGGGCCAGAGCACCCACATACTCATTGAGCGGAAGGTGGTGCCGAGACACCAGTCGATGATGAACCACAGCAGAGAGCCGAAAGTAGTGGCTGCCATCACGCCGAAGCGCGAGCACCACAGGTCGGCACCGAAGAGATATTTAATGAAGCGTTTCATGGGTGATACTTAATCAGTTGTGAAATTTTCCCTTTTGAAAGGGAAAAATGCGAGGTTGAGGGGTTAAGCGTTGAGCATCAGTACCATTGGATGCCGTTGGTGCGAGATGAGCGCTTGTCGTACTTGAGGTCGGAGAGCATTGATGAGTTCACCGATATGTGGAAGTTGTAGCTCTTGTATGGGCCTACGGGCACGAAGCTGGCTCGCATGGTGAAGCAGTGGAGGTCGCGCGAGATGTTGCAGTTCATGTAGGCGAGCTTCTTGGTGTCGAAGTTGTAGGATGCTGTGAATGAGAAGTTCCACGCCGGCGTGGGGCGTATGTTGCCGGAGAATGAGAGGTTCTGGGTGATTTTCCCGTCGAACTCCATCTTGTCGTAGTTGAATGCTCCGTAGCCGTAGTTTATCGAGTAGTTTACCGACAGGCTCCATGGCACCGACCACTTGGCGTATCCTTCGGGAGTCATCTCTATGTCGCCGTCGCCGTGTGAGTCGTCGCCGTCGTCGCGGCGGTTGCGGCCCTGGTTTGCCTGAGCTGCATTCTGGCCTGCTCCATCGGCGGCGTCGCCTTTGTCGTCTTTCTTCTTGAAGAGTTTCTTGAAGGTGTCGTTGTTGAATGTGTATGAGAATGATGTGCCTGTGCGCTGGAGTCGGCCTATGCCTTTGCCGGCCTGGAGGCGGGTCTTGTTGAGCTTGACGGGAGTGCCCGATGAGTTGAGGCCGTAGGTGTACACATCCCAAGTGGCCGAGAGGTTGAGGTTGAAGTTCTTGGCCAGTCGGAGGAGGATTGAGGTGGAGAGGTCGCTCCATCGGAGTGAGTCGGCGGCGAAGTTGTAGCTCTGCTGTATGTTGAGGTTTTCGATCAGCGAGATTTTGCGCTCACCGATGGAGTCGTTGTCGCTCTTGACTTTCATCTCGAGGTTGTTGGACAGCTGATATGATATTGAGCCTGTCTTACCCTGCGAGGGTGTGCCGAAGAGGGCGTTGGGGAAGTAGCTGTACTTGCGCTCGAGCTGCTCGCCACGGCTGTTTGTGTAGGTGTAGCGGCCGTAGTAGCCGAAGAACGACGAAGAGAAGTCGGGCGCGCCCGAGAATGAAATCGAGGGCGTGAGCACGTAGCGTATCATCTTGATTTTCTTGCCGATCGCGCCGAGCGGCTGGAAGAAGGCGTATACTTTGGTGTCCATCGACACGGATGCCTGGAAGTCCCAAACGTTGTAGAAGTTGTAGGAGGTGTCCATGCGCTCGATGCCCTGCTCCTCATCCCAGTGCCGGCGCACTTTGTTGGTGTACATTCGGTCGGTGAGGTTGATCGAGGGTGTGATGTTGAAGTATTTGAGCACGTTGAACGTTGCCGATATAGGCACTGTGTGGCGCATGGCGTTTCGCCAGTCTTTGATGAGGCTTTTCTTGAAGAACTCATCCTGCTTCGAGGTGAGCGAGTTCTGGAGCAGGCCGGTGTAGGAGAGCTTTATTTTCTCGTACCATCGCTCGCTGCCCACGGCGCGCTTGCGCTTGAAGGGGTAGACCTGCGAGAGCGACACGGTGATGTTTGGGAAGGAGACTGCCAGTGTGGAGTCCTGTGTTCGCTGCGAGATGTTGAAAGTGGTTGAGAGGCTCCACTTCGTGCCCGGGAAGCGATAGGTCATGTTGATGGTGGAGCTCTTGGTGTTCTCGGTGAACGACGGTGAGTAGTAGGAGTTGAGGTCGTTTCGCGAATAGCCCGATGTGGTGAAGTTTACGCTTGCCGAAAGGTTCATGTTGGGGTTTGCTTTCGAGTCCTGCGTGTGGCTCCACAGCACTTGGAAGTTGGTCTGTGTTGAGTGGTCGGGCGAGCCTTTCTCGCCGGTGATGGTCTTGAGGTAGCTGATGTCGAATGAGCCCGAGAATTTGTATCGCTTTGCGTAGCTCGAGCGCCCTCGGAGGCCCCATGAGCCTTTGGTGTAGACTTCGCCGGTGAGGGCGAGGTCGACGTTGTCGTTGATGGCGAAGTAGTATCCGCCGTCGCTAAGGTAGAAGCCTCGGTTGTAGTCGTCGCCGAAGCTGGGCACGATGATGCCCGAGGCATATTTGTCGGTGAAGGGGAAGTAGCCGAAGGGCACAGCCAGCGGCAGAGGCAGGCCTGCCAGCACCATGTAGGCGGGGCCTACCACGATGTTTTTGCCGGGGCGCACTTTTGCCTTGGTGAGCTGGAAGTAGAAGTGAGGATTGTCGTGGTGGTCGCAAGTGGTGTAGCGACCGTCTTTGAGGTAGAACTCATCTTCGGCGCCTTTCTTTGTCTGTCCGCCGGTGAGGTAGCCTTCGCCCTGCTGCGTGACCACATTGGTGATGTAGCCTTTCTCGGTGCGGAAGTTGTAGCGCATCGTTGCTGCTTCGTAGTCGGTGCCTTTTTCGTTGAACACGGGCTTGCCTTCGACCTCGCCGGTGGAGTCGAGCCGGCCTACGGCGTAGACGGTGTTGTTGTTGAGGTCCATCTGTATCTCTGCGGCATCGAGCTTGATGTCGCCGTAGCTCACCGAGCCGTTGCCGTACATGAAGGCGGAGTCGCGGCGCATGATCACCATTGAGTCGGACGAGGAGAAGTCGACGGGGGCGTCGAGGTCGGTCTTCACATATTTCACTCGGGAGTTTGAGGCCTCTCGCTTGGGGATGTAGCGTGCGGGGATGGCCAGCAGAGAGTCGCCGGGGAGGGTATCGGTAGATATTATTGCCGGGAGGATGGAGTCGATGAGAGCATCGGTCGAGCTGCTGTCGATGAGGGGAGTACGCGCGGCGAAAGCCTCGGCATCGGCGGGGGCGTCGGAGTCGGGACGTCCTAATGCGGAGAAGGCAAAAAGAGCAAGCACAAAGGCCGCGATATATATGATGATAGCTTTCAAGCTGCCAATTTTTCCATTAACTCGGCAAAGTTACGAAAAATCAATCAAACTCCGTGGCTGTAGCCTGTGTCAAAGAATTAAAAAAATGAATTGGGGCGTGGATTTGAGTGGTAGGTGCAAAAAAAAGTCCTGACACTTTTCTTCAAAGGGTAAGGACCTAAGCCAAAAGGCACGAGTTTGTGATTCAAGTCAGTTGTTTATAGATAAAAAACTTAAAGTGTAGAGATTATATCATACTTACTTAGCTTATATAGCACCTTTCTCTACACTGAGGGTCGACTGTCGTCGCGACGTTGACCTCGTGTATGCCTTAGCTTAGATTCTTTTATATGAATAAAATGCGTAAATAATTAAAAGGCCTAAGTCAGGGCGAGGTGTTATAAAGTGATGCAAAATTACTCAACTTTTTTCATCCGCCCAAAATTGATTGATATAAATTGAGTGAATTAACTATTATTAAGTATTAAATACAGATTTTTTGGGCTTGGCGCTTTGCGTGCGGACTATCGCACTCACAGAGAAATCTTCAGGCACTGATAGCGGCTGAAGATTTCCGAGGGACCGATGTAGAAAGCTCCACTGCAGTCGGTGCATGTGGCGAAAGGTACGCCGAAAAATGGACACATGAAGGTTGCCAGCTCAATGACTTGATTGCCGGAGCGCTTGTAGAAGGAGAGATTGAGCGAATTATCGCAGTCGGTGAATATCTGCGACATCATCACTCCCTCGCGGTTGATAGCCACAGGTGCGGGGATGGCACCGAGGAAGGCGAGGCTGCATTCATCGAAGCACCACGCCTCAGATGTATTTATGCGGGGAATTTCTACGGCATAGATGTTGAGAGCCGGATAGTGGGCGATAGTGTATACCAATTCGGAGCCATATTCGGGAGCGTAGTCGTAGTCGCGACGGCGCACTTCGTCGGTGAGTTTGAAAAACTCAGCCTTTGCCCTCGCCTCTATTTCAGCGCAGATGCAGCTATCTGAGAGAAGAACAGGAGCTATGGAGCTGGCATCTTTCGAGCAAGCATCAGTGAAAGCTTCCGTAGCAATTTCCTCCACGTTGATAATCTGAGCGTACGAGGGTGCAGCGACGAGCACTGCCGCGGTAAGGCTAATCTTTGCGATATTCATATTGAGGATTCTGAAGTGGGAGAAACCGGATGTTGAGGCACCTGCCGTCGCTGAGGCACACAGTGGCGGATGTACTGTCGGTTAGCTGAGCCGCTATTGCCGGCGCAAGTTGCCGGTTGGAGTAGCCGTAAATAATTTTTGGAGAGCTCGATATATCAAAAATAGCGATGTCAAGGCTTGACGCACTATCATTTTGGCCGAGGACAATATTCTCGGAAAGACGACAGAGAACCTTGAATCGCAGCTCCGACTCTCCGCGCCACACCCCGGCGATGCTTACACCCGGTGCCGAGCGCGCAATTTCTATCGGTTCAATCTCCGTGACCTTAAAAACGCTTTGAGCCGCTGAGGCAAGTGCAAAGGCAACGCAAAGGATAAGTGCAGGTGCTTTCATAGCTATTCTACAATACTAATTATTTTTTTCGGAGTGTGAAGCTACTGGCGTAAGAGACCATCGATAAGGAGAGAGAAAAAGAATAATAGTGCATTCGCTTACTTTGCTGTTTGTTACTATCACGCGGCTTATGGAGCTCCAAGCATTAGGCCGGCCTTCATTAATACTAATCAGATACAGCAGAGAGTCCAAGCGAGCTGAACGCAGATAGTCGTAAAATTTTTCCTGAGCCGATAATTCTGTTTCCGACCACGATGGAAAGCGTTGTATTAAATTTTTGCTTTGAATACGCGTCACACTCTTTTTTTTCAGTTGTCCGGAACTGTCCCGGCCAAGTCGACAAGAGTTTAGGATTGTATCATTCCCGCAAAATAATACAGAAGTACAATCCCACAGCTTGCTTACATGCTCATATCTCACGACGGTGTCATTTCCCCTAAGCAAGGGATAGTACTTAAGGCAATCGTTAATGGCATCAATCGCCGGAGGATAGCATAAAGAGTCATAGTAGATGGTGTCTATTTTGCAGACTCGCTCATCTGCCCCGTATGAAAACTGATAGACGGTGACGCGTACATCTCCGGGAATAAGGGCGTAAGCATCTTTTCTCGCCGAACCGGCGGTAAAGCCGAATGTGAGCAGGAGGGCGATTATTGAGAGTATGTGTTTCATCGATATCAGTAGTCGGAGGATAGGTAGTTATTTATCGCAAAATTAAGCAATTATTTTGAGCTTACCTACTGTAGTTGAAGATAGGTGGCCACAATCTGCTGTTGCCGACCCTCCACGTGCGATACCTCGGCCATTGCGAGGATATTTATAGATGAGGATTGTTCAAAAATTGGATAATACGCCGAAAATTATTACTTTTGCAGTCTGAAATAGAAATCAAATCAAAACAAGCAATATAGACCCTTTTTATGGCAACAACAGCTGACTTTAAAAACGGTATGTGCCTCGACATCGACGGCAACTACTTCTTCATCGTCGAATTCCTCCACGTTAAGCCCGGCAAGGGCCCGGCTTTCGTCCGCACCAAGCTGCGCAACGTGAAGACCGGTCGTATCTTCGAGAAGACCTGGAACTCGGGCGTTAAGGTTGAAGAAGTTCGCATCGAGCGTCGCCCCTACCAGTTCCTCTACAAAGACGACATGGGCTACAACTTCATGCACACCGAGACTTTCGAGCAAGTGGCTATCCCCGGCGAGAGCATCGAAGGCGTGCAGTTCCTCAAGGAAGGTGACATCTGCGAAGCTATGGTTCACGCCGCCTCGGAGACTATCCTCACCTGCGAGATGCCCACTTCCGTAGTACTCGAGATCACATACACCGAGCCCGGCATCAAGGGCGATACCGCCACCAACACTCTCAAGCCCGCCACCGTTGAGACCGGTGCCGAGGTGCGTGTGCCCCTCTTCTGCAACACCGGCGACAAGGTGCGTATCGACACCCGCAACGGTGCTTACGTAGAGCGCATCAAGGCCTGATAGCCCGCAATAAGTAAGTCTTAAAAATTAATACGCATAATGAACCTTAGTAAGTCGAGAGGTGCTTTATAACCTCCGAGGTGACTTTCGGACGCTTTCTTTCCTCGTCATCCTCGTATGATATAAATTAATTTTTGCGACTTACTTATCACCGGCAGGGGTGCTTCTTCACGATAGCGCTCCTGCCGAAATTTTTTTAATACCCGGGTTGACTTTTTTGCACCTGTTGGCGTTTTAGATATAAACCATGTTGCTATGACTCAAAATCAATACAGCCACCACTACACTCTCACAGCCGGTGAGAGCGATGCCGAAGGGCGTATGCCGCTCACGCTCGTCACCGAGCGCGTGATTGAGGTTGCCACCGAGCATGCCAATGCTCTCGGGATAGGCTACGACGCTCTCATCGTGAAAAATATAGGCTGGGTGCTGAGCCGCCTGTCGGTGGAGATGCTCCGCTACCCGGCCATCAACGACAGCTACACTCTGACGACGTGGATTGAGAGCTACAACCGCCACTTCAGCGAGCGCAACTTTGTGATGACCGACCCCGCCGGGAATGTGTACGGGCACATGCGCACGGTGTGGGTTGCCATGGACTTCGCCACCCGCACGGTGGCCGATCTCTCGGCTGCTCTGCGCGTGCCTTTTCCGCTGGCCGACGTGGCCTGCCCGATAGCAAAGACTCCCCGCATACCGCGTCTGCCCGATGTGTGCTCTACGGAGAGCTATACCTTCCGCTACCGCGACCTCGACTTCAACAGGCATGTGAACACGGTGCGCTATCTCGATCTTATCCTCAACCACTGGCCTCTCGAGCACTTCGACATGATGGTGCCGGCGAGGTTCGACATAATGTTTCACCACGAGTGCCACTTCGGCGAGACGGTGCAGCTGCGTGTGGCCGACGGCCCTGAGAGCTGCCCCGGCGACCTTTGCGAGATAGTAAAAACGGACGGCACACGTGCTGTGGCCGCCCGGATATTCTGGAAGATTTGAAAATCTAAATGAGATAACTCAATGTTTGTTTTTCGAGCTCCATTTGCCGAGATAGTTGCGGATTGAGCTCATTGATGCGGTGACGTTCTGCGGAGATATGGCATCGAGGAGCCAGTCGCGGAGCTTCGACGGGCGTGTGGTGTCGTTGATAGCCGATGGGTCTTCGACTTCACCGCTGACGTAGGTGCGAGGCTGACGCTCGCCGCGCACCACGGCCAGGGCGTTTTCGGCCAGGGCCCGGAGCTCGTTTTCACCCGGATACACATATATGGGAGCTATGAAGTTGACGTGGTCGGCGATGAAGTCGGTCACGCGCTTGCTGTGCGCTATGCCGCCTGTGATGAGGATGGCGTCGACGTTGCCCTTGAGAGCCACCGACATGGCGCCTATTTCCTTGGCTATGGAGTAGCACATGGCACGGAGGATGAGCATGGCATGGTAGTCGTGTGCGAGGATGCGGTCGAGCACTTCGGGCACGGAGGTGGTGCCCAGGTGTGCCATCAGGCCGCCGGAGCCGTGGACGAGGCGGATGAGCTCGGCTTCGGTGTACTTGCCCGAGAAGCACAGATGGATCAGCGGGCCGGGAGGCAGCGAGCCGGAGCGCTCGGGTGAGATCGGTCCGCAGCCGTCGAGGGCGTTTGTGGTGTCGATCACGCGTCCGCGCCGGTGCGCACTCACGGTGCACCCTCCGCCCATGTGGCACACCACGAGGTTGAGGTCCTCGTAGCGCTTGCCGGTCTCCTTGGCGAAGAGGCGTGCCACGGCTTTCTGGTTGAGGGCGTGGAACACTGACTCGCGCGGCAGCTCGGGCACACCGCTGATGCGTGCGTAGGGCATCATCTCGTCTACCACCACAGGGTCGGCGATATACGATTTCACGCCGACTTGCTCGGCTATGTCGCGTGCCAGCAGGCCGCCGAGGTTTGATGCGTGCTGCATACGAGCGTTGATGAGGTCGCGGCGAAGGTCGTCGTTGACCTCGTAGACGCCGCTCTCGATGGGGCTTATGATGCCACCACGGCCAATGACGGCCGAAAGCTCGTGTATGTCGATGCCATTGTCGCTGAGGGCTTTGAGGATAAGTCCTTTGCGCCACTCAAACTGGTCGGCGACCTTTGCGAAGTGTGCAAGGTCCTCGGGAGCGTGCTGGATCGACTGAGTGAAGGTGGGCTCCTCGTCGGTGTAGACGGCTATTTTGGTGGATGTGGAGCCGGGGTTGATTGCTAATATCTTGTGTGCCATTGTCATTTACATTGCAGGCAGGCCAGTGCGATGGAGAATAGTTTGGTGCGGGGAGTGTCGCCACGCGATGTGAGCACGCACGGAACTTTGGTGCCTACCACGATGGCGGCTATTTCGGCTCCGCCGAAGTGTGTGGCCGATTTGAAGAAAACGTTGCCCGACTCGATGTTGGGGAAGAGGAGGCAGTCGGCCTGGCCCGCTACAGTGGAGCCCGTGACCTTCTTCTCGATGGCAACTTCGGGGTAGAGCGCCACGTCGAGTGAGAGAGGGCCGTCGACAATCACCTTGCCGAGCTGACCGCGGTCGCCCATCTTGGCGAGGATGGCAGCTTCTGTCGAAGATACCACCGACGGCAGCACTTGCTCCGAAGGAGCGATGCAGGCTATTTTTGGAGTGTCGATGCCGAGCGATGCGGCGATGCCGCTGAGGTATTTTATCAGGACGGTCTTCTGCTTGAAGTCGGGCAGCGGTATCACTGCCACGTCGGCAATGCACAGCAGCTTTTCGCGGCCGGGCATCTCCACCACCGACACGTGGCTGAGGGTGCCTTTGGGCGGGAACAGACCGGCCTCCTTGTTGAGGATACCTCGCATATATTTATCGGTCGAAACCAGGCCTTTCATGAGCACGTCGGCACCGCCCGAAGCCACAAGGCTCACGGCCATCTCCACGCATCGCACATCGCTTTTCTCGTCGACGATGGCAAATACGGTAGGGTCTATGTCCTCCTGTCGGCATATCTCGAGCACGCGGGCCTTGTCGGCGAATACTGTGGGCTCAACGAGGCCTTCGAGGTAGGCGTCGTAGACGGCACGTAGGGTATGTGAGTCATTGCCGTAGGCCACGGCGATACGTTTGCGGCCGCGCTGGCGGGCCTCTTCAACGATTTGTGTGAGTCGTGTAATCATGTGAGATTTTTGCGGGGTTAGCTTCCGCAAAAATACAACAAATACTTGAGAAATCCCAACGCCAACGCTTTTTGACGCGTTTTTCTCTCTTTAGGACAGATTTATTTTTATTTGAAAGTGATGAGGGTTGCTTTACACAGGTCAATTTGATATCAAATTACAAAAATCGTCGAAAAGCAAGTGATATTCACACCCTTTCTTTTCGCCCAAAGTGACAAAAATGAGGTTTTGTGTGGGGTCGCAAAACAGAACCTGACCGAATAGTCCTATAGCGAAGAAGCGTGGTGTGACTACATCCTTGCCATCGATGCGGGTGATGATATTGTTCCACCCCAGAGAGTATGCTTCGTTCTCCAATGAAGAATGAGTTGAGCGGTCAATCCATTCTTTACTCACAATCCGCTTGTTGCCGTAGACACCGCCATTTATATATAGTCGACCGATTTTTGCCAGGTCTCTGACATTAGATACCAATCCGCCATAAGCCTTTGCCTGCCGGTTTTTATTATCGTCGAGAGAGATAAATGCGTCGACTTCCATATCAAGCGGCTTCCATACTTTTTCCTGTAAGTATCGGGCGTAAGGAGTGCCTACAGCTCTTTCTATTGCCACTCCCAGCAAGGCAGTAGCCATTGAATTATAATAATGAGCGGTGCCGGGCTTGGATGTGAAGTGCAACTTCTTGAATTGCTTGACTACATCTTTGCCGTAATAGAGCTTTGCCATTTTCGAGAATGGGTTCCATCCGTAGCTTTCTTGAAAATCAATCCCGGTGCGCATATCAAGCAGGTGCTCGATAGTAAGTTCCTTAAACATGGGATCTGCGTTATTAAGTTCCGTAATATACTTGGTTACGGGATCGGTTAAAGATATATAGCCCTCATCAATTGCGATGCCGCATAATAGAGCGGTTATTGCCTTTGTTATAGAGAAAATATTTGATGGCGATAGTTGTGAGAAACTACCATAATACTTTTCGAGAAGGATAGTATCATTACGAACAATCAATAAAGCGCCGTTGCCACGGACACGCGCAAAATACTCTCCGATTGTTTCGCTGTTAAAGCGACCGCCGGTAAATTTGGAATCCTCAAAATATCGGTCGTGATTGGCCGAAGAAATCAGCACATTCTTCGCAGCACTATTTGAGGCGATGGTATCAAGTGCGAAATTGCGGTAGGTGTCGGTTGACGGACTTCCACATTTAATAGACTTGAACGTAGTGCAGCTCGCAAAGGCTACGAAAAAAAATATTAAGAGGAAGTGTGGAGGTCTCATAGTGCAAGAATGGCTTTGGGGCTTACTGATAGAAATTATTTGCCTGCAGCTCTTTTAGTCAACCAAAATTTATGAGTTTTATCAAGAAAAACCAAATAAAATGTATCACCTACAATATGCCCTATAAGCACAGCCGGACCGTTGACATGAATTCTTGCCCATTCGGCATCTTCCGGGACGTGCTTCGGATATTCAAATTTCGTTTTGTCGGCGGGTGGGAAAGATTGATATACGGCAAACTTATCGCCATCTATTTGCTGCCGCAAAGGTCTTTTACAGAAGCCTTGGAGGGTTTCCATTGCCCGACTTAACAATCCAACCGATTGCCAATGGTGGAAACTTGATGCATAAGGTTGATGCGGGTCAAAATATGCAAGAGAAATCTTGAAGTTTGAGTCGTTCTTTTCATCAGCTACAGATCCTCTCTCCAGTATCAGCGAAGACCGCTCGGATGGTTTGAATTTTGCCATCAGAGTCCCTGCTGGGTTCTATAAAAAGAGCGAGTGGTCTCTTTCGATATCTCCACATGGCACTTGTCGGCCTCTGCATATCCTCTTCTTGCTTCAATCCAAGGGAGTTCGCGATGTGTTGCTCGTTCGAGTTCGATACCGGACCATTTCGTCAGATTAGAAAGCACGTCATTCAGCAATTCACGGATATCTATGGGAAGGTTGTTGACAAAAGCATCCTCATCGATTCCGTTGATGGGAGAATACGACATATCAGAATATAAGAGCGAGGCACCTTTCATTTCATTGAAAACTTTCCTGCATACAGGGCCATGTACCCAGGCCTCAAATTTGTCGGCAAGCAATTCCTCGCCAAAAAAAGCGAGGCAATACGCATCACAATAAAACAGCAGTTTCTGCAGTTTCAGGTGCGACATCGGACCAAAATGCTTGAGAATATAATTCGCAAGTACAATGGAGTCAATCTTCCCGGTTTTTGGTATTGCTATCATAATACGCCGTTTTATATATAAGACTGCTTGTGCAGGCAAAAGTTTATTGCATCATATTAAATCAAACAATGCAAAGGTACGCAATTCTTTCAGATAATACAAAAAACAATCTTAGTCAAAACCTTATGTCAAAACCTTTTGAACAGCGATTTATTTGAAAGTGATGAGGCGGTTGTAGACGAAGTTGGCGAGGGTGTACACTACGTTGCCGAGGAGTGTGGCTATGCCGTAGCCTGAAATCTCGATGCCTGCGATGCTGAACAGGAGTGAGCCGAATGTGCTCTCGTTGAGCATCCACACTACCCAGAACTGCAGTGCGTAGCACAGTGCGAAGCCGATGAGGAACTTCACGGCCTCGCGTGTGTAGCCGCCTTTGGAGCGGAATACCCATGTCTTGTTGCAGAGAAATGAGTTGATTACGCCGCAGATATATCCGAGGGCGTTGCTCACGTAGAGGTTCAACCCGAAGAAGGATTTGCAGAGGTATATCACACCCAGTGTGACCAGGGTGTTGAGCACGCCCACGAGGCAGTATTTCACGAACTGCATTATTTTCTCGAGTCGGGCGTCGTCGGTGTGAGTATCGGTGGTCATGATTCGGGAAGGTCTTTGGGGTCCACGTGCAGAATTGGCAGCGACCAGTGGTAGTGCACCGCGAGTACGCGCAGGCCTACTACAGTGACTGCGCAACTGAGCTGCGGGATGATGGCGGATGTGCCGGGAATGTGCTGGACGGCCCAGTAGACGAGTCCACCGGCGAGGCATGCTGTGGCGTAGATGTCTTTGCGGAAGAATAGCGGCTCTTCGTTGATGAGGATGTCGCGGGTGACGCCTCCGAAGGAGCCTGTGATGATGCCCATTACTATAGCCACCCATGCGGGGAAGCCCGCGGCGAAGCTCTTCTCTATGCCTACCACCACGAAGAGCGCCAGGCCAATGGCATCGAAGAGAAAGAGGGTGCGCATACCTTTCACGAGGGCTTTACGGAATATTATCACCGTGACGAGCGAGAGGAATGTCACGGCAAGGTACATGCCCGACTGCATCCAGAACACCGGTATGCCCAGCAGGAGGTCGCGGAGAGTGCCGCCGCCGATGGCGGTGACGAGCCCTACGATGTAGGCGCCGAACCAGTCGAAGCTCTTGGCCGCCGCCAGTCGTATGCCCGAGATGGCGAAAGCTATGGTGCCGAGCACCTCGATGGAGTAGATGAAAAGGCTGTCTTCGTTCATTTGCGGTGCTTGCTTGCTGCGCTTTTCACCCTCTCAACACTGCGCGCTTGTGCGGCAAGCTCGCGTGAGCGGTGGCGGCAGATGTCGTTGAGGAAGCAGTCGTCGCACAGAGGTTTTCGGGCTTTGCACACGTATCGACCGTGAAGGATGAGCCAGTGGTGAGCCTTTGCGATCAGCTCCTCGGGGATGTTTGCGGTGAGCTTTCGCTCGGTGCTCAGCGGGTTTCGGCTGCGTGTGGTTAGTCCTATCCGCTCTGCCACTCTGAACACGTGTGTGTCGACGGCCATTGCCGGCTTGTCGAATACTACGGATAGAATCACGTTTGCCGTCTTCCGCCCGACACCGGGCAGGCTCATGAGCGAGTCGATGTCGGCGGGCACTTCTCCGGCATGGTCAGCGACAAGGGCCCGTGCCATGCCTGAGAGGGAGCGTGCCTTGTTGTTGGGGTATGAGCACGATTTTATATATCCGAAAATCTCCTCCTGCGAGGCTTTCGCGAGAGCTTCGGCATCGGGGTATGCCTCGAACAGCGGCGGCGTGATCATGTTGACGCGCTTGTCGGTGCATTGCGCCGACAGTATTACAGCTACCAGGAGCTGGAAGGGGTTGGCGTAGTGCAACTCCGTCTGAGCCACCGGCATCTCTGCCGCGAAGCGCTCGACCACAGCCTTATATAGCTCCTGCTGCTTCAAAATCGGAGTGCTTAGTGAGCTGCGGTAAACTCTTCGAGGAAGCGGGTGTCGTTCTCGGAGAAGAGGCGGAGGTCCGACACGCGGTACTTCAGGTTGGCGATACGCTCCACGCCCATGCCCAGAGCGAAGCCTGTGTACTCTTTTGAGTCGATGCCGCATGCTTCGAGGACAGCGGGGTCAACCATGCCGCATCCGAGGATTTCAACCCATCCGGTGCCCTTGCAGAATGAGCATCCTTTTCCGCCGCAGAGGTCGCAGCTTATATCCATTTCGGCCGATGGCTCGGTGAAGGGGAAGTAGCTGGGGCGGAGACGAATCTGAGTGTCGGGGCCGAACATCTCGCGTGCGAAGTAGAGCAAAGTCTGACGCAGGTCGGCGAAGGTGACGTTGTGGTCGACATAGAGCGCCTCTACCTGATGGAAGAAGCAGTGCGCACGGGCTGAGATAGCTTCGTTGCGGTACACGCGACCCGGGCAGATGATGCGGATGGGTGGCTTCTGCGAGGTCATCACGCGAGTCTGCACCGATGATGTGTGAGTGCGCAGGAGCACGTCGGGGTTTCGGCTGATGAAGAAAGTGTCCTGCATGTCGCGCGCGGGGTGGTCGGCGGCGAAGTTCAGTGATTCGAACACGTGCCAGTCGTCCTCCACTTCGGGGCCTTCGGCAATGGTGAAGCCGAGGCGGCGGAAGATGTCGATAATCTGCTCGCGCACAAGCGACAGCGGGTGGCGTGAGCCTAAGCGCACGGGAGCTGCGGAGCGGCTCATGTCGAGCAGGTCGGCCGAAGCTGCAGCCGCCTCTGAAGCCTCGCGGAGAGCGTTGATGCGCTCAGTGGCGTAGTTCTTAAGCTCGTTGAGAGCCTGACCGAGCTCACGCTTCTGCTCGGGAGCCACGTTGCGGAAGTCGTTCATCAGCGCCGAGATAGCGCCTTTCTTGCTTAAATATTTGATACGCAGTGCTTCTGCTTCTTCTTTGCTTGCGCTTTCGATGGCTGCGAGCTCCGCGCGTATTTCGTTGATTTTGTTTATCATCGCTCAGATAAAAATATTTTGTGCAAAAGTACAAAAAATTTCAGATAGTATCAAGAGAGAGGATTTCTTCGAGTATTGCCAGAGCCGAGGCTACCGTGGGCACGTGCTTGATGGCGAAGGAGCGGCGTTGGTTGCGCTGGCGTATCTCCACGCGCTGCGGGTTGTGCTGCAGGTAGTTGAGCAGGCGGCCGAACATTGGCGACTGGTAGTAGGCTTTGTTCGACTCATCGACGAAGAAGAGGTACATGGCCCCTTGCTTCATGACTACTTTTTCGATGCCCAGGCGGCGGGCGAGCCTACGGAGGCGCGGCACGCGCAGGAGCTCGAGTGCGGCATCGGGGATGCGGCCGAAGCGGTCGCGCAGGCGGTCCTCGAAGGCTTTGAGCTGGTCGTCGCGCTCGATGCTGTCGAGCTCCTGGTATAGGGCTATGCGCTCGCTCTCCTGCGGTACGTAGTAGAATGGCAGGAGTAGCTCGAGGTCGCTCTCGATGGTGCAGTCGGCCACATACTCGGTAGTGTCGGCGCTTTCGGCCGCGCTCTCGTCGGTGAGCTCGGGGAACTCTTCGGTGCGGAGCTCGGTGACTGCCTCGCGGAGGATTTTCTGGTATGTCTCGTAGCCGAGGTCGGCGATAAATCCGCTTTGCTCTGCGCCGAGCAGGTTGCCTGCACCGCGTATGTCGAGGTCCTGCATGGCGATGTGTATGCCCGAGCCGAGGTCGGAGAAGCTCTCGATGGCTTGAAGCCTGCGGCGTGCATCGGGCGAGAGCGGTTTGCCGGGAGGCACCATGAGGTAGCAGAATGCTTTGCGCGAGCTGCGGCCAACGCGTCCGCGAAGCTGGTGCAGCTCGCTGAGGCCGAAGTTCTGCGCATTGTTGATAATCATGGTGTTGACGTTTGGCATGTCGATGCCGCTCTCGATGATGGTTGTGGCCAGCAGGATGTCGTAGTCGTGAGCGGAGAAGTCGTTGATGGCTTTCTCGAGCTTCTCGGGGGGCATCTGGCCGTGAGCCACTATGGTGCGTGCATCGGGCACGAGTCGCTTTATCATGGCCTCGAGCTCGTAGAGCCCTTCGATGCGGTGATTCACGAAGAAAACCTGACCGCTGCGGGCGAGCTCGAAGTTGATGGCTTCGGCCACGATTTCGTCGCTGAGCGCATCGACCGATGTGATGATGGGGTAGCGGTTTGGCGGCGGAGTGGCGATGGTCGAGAGATCGCGCGCACCCATGAGCGAGAACTGGAGCGTGCGTGGTATGGGTGTGGCGCTCATGGTGAGGGTGTCGATGTTGACCCTCATCTGGCGCAGGCGCTCCTTGACTGCCACGCCGAATTTCTGCTCCTCGTCGATCACGAGCAGACCGAGATCCTTGAACTTCACCGATTTGCCGATGAGCTTGTGAGTGCCTATCACGATGTCGATTTTACCGGCTTCGAGGTCGGCAAGGATGGCCTTGGTATCTTTTGCGGAGCGTGCACGTGAGAGGTACTCCACGCGCACGGGGAAGTCTTTGAGGCGCTCGCGGAAGGTGTTGAAGTGCTGGTAGGCGAGCACGGTTGTAGGCACGAGGACGGCCACCTGCTTGCCGTCGGTGGCGGCTTTGAATGCCGCGCGGATTGCCACTTCGGTCTTTCCGAAGCCCACGTCGCCGCACACGAGGCGGTCCATGGGGCGATCCTTCTCCATGTCGGCTTTCACGGCATTTGTGGCAGCGAGCTGGTCGGGGGTGTCTTCGTAGATGAATGATGCCTCGAGCTCGTTCTGCATGTATGTGTCGGGCGAGAAGGCGAAGCCTTTTTCGTCGCGCCGCGCGGCGTAGAGCTTTATGAGGTCGCGGGCTATATCTTTGAGCTTGCTCTTGGTGCGGTCCTTGACTTTCTGCCATGCTCCTGAGCCTATGCGGTTTATCTTGGGAGGCACGCCTTCCTTGCCTCGGTACTTGGCGAGCTTGTGGAGGGAGTGTATGGACACGAAGAGGATGTCGTTGTTCTGGTACACGAGCTTGATCACTTCCTGCATCTTGCCGTTGATGTTGGTGCGCAGCAAGCCTGCGAAGCGGCCCACGCCGTGGTCGACGTGCACGATGTAGTCGCCGGCCTCGATCTGGCCGAGCTCTTTGAGCGATAGGGCGAGTTTGCCGGAGCGTGCGCGGTCGCTCTTGAGGGTGTACTTGTGGAAGCGGTCGAAGATCTGGTGGTCGGTGAACACACACACCTTTGCGTCGTGGTCTACGAACCCTTCGTGGAGGGTGCCGTCGACGGCTTCGAAGGAGATGTTGTCGCCGCGGTCGGCGAAGATTTCGCGCAGGCGGTCGAACTGGCGTGGATTGTCGGAGAGTATGCACAGGCGGTAGCCTTCGCTCTTGAGGCGGCTGAATGAGTCGCTGATGAGGTCGAAGTTTTTATGATAGATGCCTTGCGGGGAGCAGTTGAAGGAGAGGGCTTTTGAGGCGCGTTTATTGGCGGGGGGATTTGCATCATTCGCGGGGGCGGCGGTGAAGGAGATGCGGGTGAAGGCGGCCAGGCGTGCGGCGAAGGTTTCGGGGTTGATTACGAGCTTGAGTGCTTCGGCATCGCCGTCGTCGGTGAGCAGTGTGCTTTCCGACATGCCCGATGCCGCTATCGCGCGCAGCCGCTCGAGGGTGAAGGCTTCGTTGCGCATGGCTATGAGGCTGTCGGTGTCGATGAAGTCGAGCAGCGACTGCAGTTCGCCTCGATGGCTCACGTTGGCAGTGATGTCGATGGCCTCGAGGCGGCTCTCGGAGAGCTGAGTCTCGACGTTGAAGGTGCGAATCGAGTCGATTTCATCGCCGAAGAAGTCGAGGCGCACGGGTAGCTCCATGGAGTAGCCGAAGATGTCGAAGATGGAGCCTCGCACGGCGTACTGCCCGGGCTCGTATACGTAGTCGGTCTCTTTGAAGCCGTTCTCTTTGAGCCACTTTTCCACGGCGCTCATCTCTGTGGCTTTGCTTTTTGAGAGCGACAGGGTGTGCTCGCGGAGCTCTGAGCGCGAAGCCACGCACTCGGCGAGTGCTTCGGGGTAGGTGACCACGAAGCGCACCGACGCGGCCGCGAGGCGTGCGAGGGTCTCGGTGCGGAGGATTTGGTTTGGCGGGTCGACCTGGCCGTATTTAATATCGCGACGGAAGCCCGATGGCAGCATTGCCACGGCTTCTTCACCGGCAAGGCGGCAGAGGTCGAAGTAGAGGTAGCCGGCATCGTCGAGGCTGTCGCCGACCACGACGACCGGCGCTTTGGCATCGGCACCAACAGAGGCAAGCATCATTGATGCCGACGAACCGGCCAGCCCCGCGGCTGTGCCTCCGCCTGCACAAAGACTCCGCAGAGCGCGACGGCGCCCTGCGGTGATGATGACGGGAAGGAGATCGGCTATGGTCATGACTTACCCACTTTGAATTTCTTTTCGAGGAGGAAGGCCCGCACGTCGTCGCGCCTGTCGCCTTGGATGAGGATTTCGCCTCCGCGTGCCGAGCCACCGGTGCCAAGCCGGCGCTTCATCTCCGAGGCCAGTGCGGCCACGTCGTCGTCGGCCATGGTGAAGCCGCTCACTATTGTGGCGCTCTTGCCTGCCCGGCCTTTTCGCTCGTAGGTGATCAGCAGCCTGTCTTTCTGAATTTGCGGGGCGGCCTCGGGCTCGGGTGCGGGAGCGCTTTCGGGCTCATCGGACTGCGGCATGGCATCGCGCAGAGCCGCGAGGCGGTCGAGCCAGTTGTCTTGCTTAGTAGTCATAAGTGATGGTGTCGGTGATGGCGGGGGCGTCGTGCGCCTCGTTGATAGCCGTGAGTATTGCCACTCGGGCCTGGTCCTCGACGGGCACGGTGTTGAGGAAGAGAAGTGTGGAGTCGGCATCTCGCTCGATGGCCGACTTCAGAGTGCGGGCGGCAAAGGCTGTGTTTGCGTCGATATCGCCGGCGCTGTCGCCCAGGCGCATGAACAGCAGCGACAGCCTGCATAGCTCATCGACGCTCAGCTCCGAGTATTGTGGGCTGAGGATGAGGCTGTCGCAGAGCAACTGTGCCTGCGAGTAGCGGCTGTCGGCGTAGGCCTGCTCGGCACGAGCCAGTGGCGGCAGTTTGCTGTCGGGGTGGCTGCAGGCCTGGATTGCTGCGGCGCACATCAGGATGCCGGCGGCGAGGTATATCGTAAATCTCTTCAAAACTGATACTTATTGGTTAGAGGTGTCGGAGGCCGGCTCGGTGATTACTTCGCGCAGGCTTTCACCGTCGGCGTTCTGCCAGTCGGCTTCGCCGGGAGAGTCGGCATTGGCCTCCTTGAGTTCGTACTGCTGCTCGACGTTGTCGCCGGCAGGGGTGTCGATGTGAGTGTTGTTGTCGAACCAGCCGATGTAGTAGAGCGTGCCTACTGCGATTACTGCTACGATTATCGCTATCACGATCCAGGCCCAAAGGCCCGAAGATTTCCTCTGATTAGATTTCATGATGTTTCATTATTAATTAGTTGAACAGTATTAATAATGAAACGCTTTATCGGGCTCAGAGGTTCTCGACGCGGTCGGCGAAGTCGAACATCAGCAGGGCAGCCTGAGCGGCCTCGGTGCCTTTGTTTCCGAGCGAGCCGCCGGCGCGGTCGAGGGCGTCCTGCTCATTGTCGACGGTGAGCACACCGAAAATCACGGGGATGTCGCACTCGCTGTTGAGGTGTGTGATGCCTTGTGTCACGCTTTGGCACACGTAGTCGAAGTGTGGTGTTCCTCCTCGGATCACGCAACCGAGCACCACGATGGCGTCGTAGAGACCACTCTCGATGAGCTTCGATGCGGCGAAGGTGAGCTCGACGGCTCCGGGCACCTCGAAGGTGTCGACATCGTCGGCGGTGAGGCCTGCGCGGTGAAATTCGTCGAGAGCACCGGCCATCAGAGGCTCGGTGACGTGGCTGTTCCACAGGGTGCGCACTACGGCTACGCGCATGTCGCGGGCTTTAGGAAAGGGGGTGAGGGGGGCGTTATTGGGGCTTGACATATTTAAGTAAGTCTTAAAAATTAATACGCATAATGAACATTAGTAAGTCGAGAGGTGCTTTATATCCTCCGAGGTGACTTTCGGACGCTTTCTTTCCTCGTCATCAGTCGTGTAGCGCGCTACACTCCTTCTTCCTCGAAAAGAAATCATTCCGAAATTCATCCTCGTATGATATAAATTAATTTTTGCGACTTACTTATCTTAGATTAATTGCCATTTCTGAGTAAGGGCTTCGGCGGCGCTTTTTGCGCTTAGAGCTGCTGCACCGAGGATTGCTTCGCGGAGAGCTGCGTCGGGAGCTTCGAAGGCATCGGTGCCGAGGCCGCGCTCGGCGATGGCGCCTACGATGCCGGCGATGGCACCGGCGTTCCACAGCAGTGTGCGGCAGGTAGAGGGCGGAATGCTCACGGAGCTCATCTCCTTGCCTGTGTAGTAGCTGATGGCGCCGTTGGCAGCGTCGACGCTGATTAGTGAGCGGCAGTAGAAGTCGATATGGTTGTGATAAACGGCGTCGATGTTGTCGACACCGAAGATGAGGCTGAGGTCGTTGTTGCGAGCAACCACTACGTTGGCCAGCTCGAGGTTCTCGAGGATTGCGGGCATCACGCGTGTGATGCGTGGCTCCTGCTGAGGTAGGAAGCCGGGCAGATAGATGAGCACGGCTTTGCGCTCGGCGGCGTGCATGAGGAAGCGCGACAGGCGCTCGCGCATACGGCGGTCGATGGCGTAGTAGCCTCCGAAGAGCACGATGTCGCCCTCGTCGAGCCGGGGCCACACGATGTCGAAGCACTCTTCGGGATAGTCCTCGTAGCGGGTGAGAGCTGTGGGAGCATCGCTGCCTGCGGTGCAGGTGAACACGTTGAGCGCCGTGTGCCCTTCGGTGTAGCGGTCGAGCGAGTCGAGCTTCACGCCGGCGTCGCTGAGGTATGTGGCCAGGATGTCGCCCACGGGGTCGGCAGAAACCTCCGAAGCCATCAGCACTTCAAATTTCTCGCGTGCGAGAATGGCGGCAGCGTTTGCCACGCGTCCGCCGGGCATACTGCCTGCGGGGGTGCCGTCGGGGCCGAGCACGATGTTGAGGGCGCACTCGCCGATGCATATGATTTTTTTCATTCTACGAAGTTTTTAGCACGTGCGGCATGGCCGAGGTATCCGCCGTGATGGCGCTTGGCATATTCAGCTGCCGTGAAGCCTATCCGGCGCATCACATTCACCACCAGCACATCGCCGATGACGGTCATCATGGTGGTGGAAGTGGTGGGGGTGAGGCCTAAGGGGCATACCTCGGGAGCCGGAGCCGTGAGCAGGGTGATGTCGGCGGCCTTTGCCAGGGGGCTCTCGGGAGCGCCGGTAATCACTATGATGGGGATGTCGGCATATAGCCCGTGAAGGAGCTCTATGAGCTGAACAATCTCGCAGGTCTTGCCGCTGTTGGAGATCAGCAGCACTATATCGTTGGGCTGGAGCACGCCGAGGTCGCCGTGCTGCGCTTCGCTGGGATGCAGGTTGACCGCAGGAGTGCCGGTGGATGAGAATGTGGTGGCGATGTTCATGGCAATCTGCCCGGCCTTGCCCATTCCGGCTGTCACGAGCTTGCCACCCCGGCCATGCACACGCTCCACTATCGCCTCGACGGCAGCCTCGTAGGAGTCGTCGACGGGGATGGAGAGGATGGCTTCGCTCTCGGCACGCAGTATCTCCCGCATTGATTCTTTAACGTCCATTGTTATAGAGTGGGTTTATGCACACAAAAGTACGCAAAAATATCGGACCGTGCAATATCCTACCACAGGAAGGGCCATAGAAGGCCGCCGAGGATTGCGGCAGCGACAATGGCGAGGATGAGTACGCGCAATGCGGTCTTTGCCCATCCGGGCAGCGCGCTCTCGCTGATGAAGAGCATGGCCGCGGCGAGGTAGTTGCCGTTGGTGCGCTCGAGGTATGTGGGTGGCTGTGTGTCTTTCTCGTTCATAGTGTGGCGTGCCGGCTTATAGGTGTCGGGCAGCGGTCCGAGCTTTGAACATCTGCTCTTTGATGCCGCCCTTTTGGAGGAAATCTTGTTTTACAAGCTCGGAGAGCTTGCCGATCATGCTTATTGATCGTATGTCCTGTCGGACTTGGGGATGTGGCCCTTGAGAAAGAAATAGGTGAGATCGTAGATTGCCTCCGCTTTCTGGAATGCGTATAGTTTCCGATAGCTCGCCTTGGGTCGGGCGAAATCAGGAATCGGGGGAGGCATGGAGGAGGGGATTTTTTAAGGAGGGTATTGTGGTGAGGTAGCTTATAGCTAAGATAGCTAAATTAGCTTATTGTGATCCGCCTGGGAGCAAAGTTATTGTGCATATAGGCGTTGATTTTTTAGAGAGTTGCGATTTTTGCTTTTTCAAAGTATACCGAATTTGGTACCGCTTTTAGACCCTCCGGCCTTAACACGTCCTTTAATGTGTGGGAAAGTATTGCAAAGTTATGCAATATAATTTAAATTAGAAAGTATCAAATAACGTGGGTTGCTCTTGGGGCGTCGTTAGAGATTGCAAATCTATACAAGCACCAAACTCTCTAAACACCTCTACAAATTTAGATAAATTATGTCCCCAATAGATCATAGCACATGCCATTGGAGCACCTTTATTGTCTAATGAGCCGTCAATGATGAATTTTAATCGAGTGTCATACAAGAAGCATATAGCACGAGCTGTTTTAAATACGTATTCTTTCCAATGTCTTGTGTTTGTAGCGACAGGCACTAATGCTAATACTTCCGAATCATATTCATTATGTGCCATAGAACATTTTGCCAACCAATTTTTAATTGAAGTACCCCTTTGTTTATCTATCCCATAAGGAGGATTTACGTATATTGTGGGAAAGGCCCATGACTCTTTTAATCCATCTTGTTCTGGCAGCATATAATTGATATGTGCATTTACTATAGACTCTTCATTAGAGCAGGGATCAAGGTATATGGTATTAAGAACTCTCTCTACTGCTTCTACATACTTTGGAGGAGTGCACCAAGATTTTGATTTGGTATTGATATGTCTTCCAGCCGTCATTAACGTAAAATTTTAAACAATGATTCTTTTAAATCAAATATTGTCTTGTTTTGGGGCGATAAAATTTCAAACCATTCGGTTTCTATCTTGCTCAGATTGTTTTCAAAATAGTTCCGTAATTGGGCATCAGCCTCCAGAAACATTTTTGTTTTTGTAAATGCGCGTAACTTTGATCCATTTGAATAAGTGCATATAAAACCGTCTCTCACTTTAGCGTATTCATCTTTAGGAGATAATAATAGATCTTCTACAAACTGAGCTAAGCCTTCATCTGTAAGAAATATTAGCCAATCAAAGGACTTGGCCAATACGCGAAGTTCTTTGTTCATATTCGATGCCGTAAACCAATTGCCATGATTACTCACAACTCCAACAGTAAGTATAAAATCCTGCGGTTTTGGAATTGAGCCATCCATAATATTCTCTAATATATGATAGTAATCATCAATTATTGGAGAATGGATATCAGCTGTGGGTATAATGCCCATTACTTTACCATCAGGTTGGATAAACCTTTGCAATGAAGATACCGTTCTTGCTACATAAGAACCCTGCTTAGCTTTTTCTATGGTTTGTGGGCCTTTTGTCATACCTTCTTCAACACCAACTCGCTTACATTCAATCATAGCTACTGGTTGGTCTCTTAATTGTGCTATTGTGACCATACCATCCTGAAAGTATGCATTATAAAAGCTGTTCTCTCTTAATGCAAAAGTAAAAGCATTTTTTAATATATTGCTTTTATCTATCAAGCATCCACTCTTGGTTTCAATTCGCCCCAATTCAAGATAATCAACAAAGCCTTTACCAGTTAGTCGTTTCAGTCTATTAAGTGCGAATGATGCATTGAAAATGCGCGGATGCAAAGTAAATTCGACATTATGTGTAATATCAGAATTCCCATATTCTCGTAATGGACGCTCAATAGCAGTGTATTCATCAAGCTTCCATTGTTTTAACAGATAATAAGTTATTATTTCAATAAATGTGCCAAGGGCCCTACCGGCAGCTTTCTTTCTATCTTTTGTATAATGAAATATTTCATCAGACAAAACTTTTTGAATATAATCAATTGATTTATAAGACATATTTTTACAATTAAAATAAGGCGAGAAAAAGATTCTCTCGCCTTCGCAGGTTGTTGTAAGTGATCCGGACGCGATTCGAACGCGTGACCGTCTGCTTAGAAGGCAGATGCTCTATCCAACTGAGCTACCGGACCTTTTGACAAGAGGATGCCTCGGCATCCTCTTGCCTTATGTGTGGGATTATTAGTCCTGGTTGAGGTTAACTCGCTTGAAGGATACCACTACGAGGCCCTTGGCGGCCTTTTCGAGGTACTGGCCAATAGTGAGTTCGCCGTCCTTCACGAATTCCTGCTCCATGAGGCAAGATTCTTTGAAGAACTTGTTGAGGCGGCCCTGGGCGATGTTTTTGATCATCTGCTCGGGGAGGTTTGCAGCCTTTGCGGCAGCAGTCTCAGCAGCGATTGTGCGTGCTTTCTCTGCTTCCTCTTCGGTGAGCCAACCCTTGGCGATGTTCGAGCTGATGTGGTCTTCGCTGTCGACGAGGTTGGGGTTGATGCCGGCTTTCTTGAGAGCTGCTTCCACAGCTTTCTTAACCTGCTCTTCCTTGGTCTTTTCAACGGCTACGTTGTACTCGCTGGTGACGATTTCCTCAGCTACGCTGTCGCGGTCGACAGCCACGGGGTTCATCGAAGCGATCTGCATAGCCACGTCGCGGCCAACCTGGTAGTCGACACCTTCCTGGTTGAAACCGGCGATGGTGGAGAGCTTGTTGCCGAGGTGGTTGTAGGAAGTGGTGGAGGGAGCTTCGAGGTACTCGTACTGGCCGAGTTCGATCTTCTCGCCTGTCTTGGCTGTCTCATCGGTGATGAGGTCGGCCACGGTCATATCGTCGATAGTGGCGGCCTTGAGTTCGTCGAGGCTCTTCACCTTGTTGGCGATGGCGAAGTCGAGGAGTTTCTCGGTGAGTGCCACGAAGCCGGCGTTCTTAGCCACGAAGTCGGTCTCGCAGCAGAGAGCTACGATAGCGGCGAAGTTGCCTTCGTTCTTGGCGAGCACGCAGCCTTCGGAAGCCTGGCGGTCTTCGCGCTTAGCGGCTACTGCTTTGCCTTTCTGGCGGAGGATTTCGACAGCTGCGTCGATGTCGCCGTTGGTCTCGGCGAGAGCTTTTTTGCAGTCCATCAGGCCGGCGCTTGTGAGGTTGCGCAGCTTGGTGATTTCTGCCATTGTTACTGCCATAGTGATATGTAGTATGGAGGTTTTACTTAGAAAAAATTATTCGGCAGCGGGAGCTTCGGCCTCAGCAGCGGGAGCTGCTTCTTCGGCAGCGGGAGCTTCGGCGGCGTCGTTGCGGCGCACGCGGCGACGTTCGCGGCGGGGAGCTTCGCCCTTTTCGGCCTGAGCTTCGGCAGCTTCGTTGTCGAGCTTCTCAGCCTTGCGCTCTTCGAGGCCCTGAGCCATAGCGGCAACGAGAGTGCCGGCGATGAGCTCGATGCTCTTGGAAGCGTCGTCGTTTGCGGGGATTACGTAGTCGACGGTCGAGGGATCGGAGTTGGTGTCGACCATAGCGAATACGGGGATACCGAGGCGGTTTGCTTCAGCGACAGCGATACGCTCTTTGAGTACGTCAACCACGAAGAGAGCCGAGGGAAGACGGTTGAGGTCGGCGATGGAGCCGAGGGTCTTCTCGAGTTTTGCACGCTGGCGGGTGATCTGGAGGCGTTCGCGCTTGGAGAGGTTGTCGAAGGTGCCGTCTTTAGTCATCTTGTCGATGGTGGTCATCTTGCGGACAGCCTTGCGGATGGTGGGGAAGTTGGTGAGCATACCACCGGGCCAGCGCTCGATCACGTAGGGCATGCCGACAGAGTTGGCCAGGTCGGCGATAACCTGCTTAGCCTGCTTTTTGGTGGCTACGAAGAGCACTTTCTTGCCCTGCTTAGCCATGCCGCGGAGCACGTTTGCTGCCTCGGCGAGCTTGGCTTCGGTTTTATAAAGGTCGATTATGTGGATACCGTTGCGCTCCATGAAGATGTAGGGTGCCATTGCGGGGTTCCATTTACGCTTGAGGTGGCCGAAGTGGCAACCGGCTTCGAGGAGCTGTTCAAATGTGGGATTAGCCATTTTTGTAGAAGTTAGGTTTACGTTCTTTAAATTTTCATGCAACCGCGGGGTAGGGAACGCAGGTCCATCGGCGCGGTTTAGATACTAAACACTTATGCGGCACACGGGGTGCCAAAAGGAGAGGGATATTAACGCTTGGAGAACTGGAAGCGCTTGCGAGCCTTGGGCTGACCGGGCTTTTTACGCTCGACAGCGCGGGGGTCGCGAGTCATGAAGCCGTTCTTGCGGAGGATAGCCTTGTCGTCGGGGTTGATTTTCACGAGAGCGCGGGCGATGCCGAGGCGAAGAGCTTCAGCCTGGCCTTTGTAACCGCCTCCGTCGAGGTTTACGTGGATGTCGTATTTCTCGGCAACTTCGAGGGTGTTGAGGGGCTGCTTAACGATGTACTGAAGAATCGACGAGGGGAAGTACACGTTCAGGGGGCGCTTGTTGATGGTGATGGTGCCGTTGCCTTCTTTGATGATAACGCGGGCTACGGCTGCCTTGCGGCGGCCAACTGCATTTACTGTTTCCATTGTGTCGCTTATTTCAGTTTGTTAATGTCGATTACGGTGGGGTTCTGAGCCTCGTGGGGGTGGTTGGGACCGTTGTACACGTGCATGTTCTCGATCAGGCGACGGCCAAGACGGTTCTTGGGGAGCATGCCTTTCATCACGCGGATGAAGAGGGGGTGCATTCCGGCTTTGATGTGCTTGTTGAAGGATTTCTTCATGAGCACTTCGGGGGTGAGCTCACGCTGACCGCCGGGGTAGCCGGTGTAGTTGAGGTAGATGCGGTCGGTCATCTTTTTGCCGGTGAGGATTACTTTGTCGGCGTTGATGATGATCACGTTGTCGCCGCACTCTACGTTGGGCGAGTAGCTGGGTTTGTATTTACCACGGAGAAGTTTTGCAACTTTTGCGCAGAGGCGACCCAGAACTTGGTCGGTTGCATCGATCACAACCCAGTCGTGCTGCACTTCCTGTGCGTTGGGGAAATCGGTGCGGTAGCTAATAGTATCCACTTTTTAATTTCTTGATTAATAGTTACATAAATTGACCGTCGCGGAGTGGCGAGCTTGGCCAAAAGCGTGCCGCGCGACTGTCGATGAATGAGTTGGACATAATCGGTGCCGCAAAGGTACGACTTTTTTCTCATTCAGCAAAATATTTTTTCATGATGAAATTCTCAAAGCACATGCTTGAGGCTGCCGTCGCTCAGGACTATGGTGGCGGTGGCTCCCGGCTCGATGTGCAGCGGGAGCACAGAGCCGGCGTAGCGCAGGGTGCATGATGCGCCTGCCGCGGATGTGAGCCGGGCTTGGGTGAGCGCTCCGCCCTCCCACTCGATGTCGACCTCTATGCCTGTGCGGGCGAGGAGGCCTTCCACTTTTCCGTCGGGCCACGCCGCCGGGAGCGCGGGCAGCAGGGTGATGTGGCCGTCGTGGCTCTGGAGGAGCATCTCGGCTACACCGGCCGTGCCTCCGAAGTTGCCGTCGATCTGGAATGGCGGGTGCATATCCCAGAGGTTGTCGGCCGTGCCAAGGCTCAGCAGGTTGCGGAAGAGAGTGTAGGCGTGGTCGCCGTCGTGGAGGCGCGCCCAGTGGTTGAGTTTCCAACCCATCGACCATCCTGTGGCTTCGTCGCCTCGCTGCCGCAGGGTTGTCTTGCACGCTTCGATGAGTGCGGTGTCGGCGTGAGTGATGCTGCTGCCGGGATGAAGGCCGAAGAGGTGGTTGGTGTGTCGGTGCCTGTCGGCGGGGTCGTCGATGTCGTCGAGCCATTCGCAGAGCTGCCCGTGCCGGCCTATATTATAAGGTGTGATTTTGGGGAGCAACGCAGCCCAGCGGTCGCGAAGCTCCGTGTCTGTGCCGAGGATGCGGGCGGCCTCTACAGCGGCTCCGAGGATTTCGCGGGCGAGGGCATTGGCATAGCCTGTGCCTGCGCTGATGGTGCCGTGCTCGGGGGAGTAGGAGGGACTGCACGAGAGAGTGCCGTCAGGCAGGGGCGCGAGCATGTCGGCGGTGAAAGCCGCGCTGCCGCGGATTATGGGGTATGCTATGGTGCGGAGCCACTCGGTGTCGCCGGTGAAGAGGTAGTAGTCCCAGAGCTGCGAGGCGAGCCAAGCGCCTGCCGAGGGGTTGTAGTTCCACTCCATCTGCCGTGAGTCGAGCGGAGCTGTGAAGCCGAAGGGATTTGCCGAGATTGATGCCGTCCAGCCGCTTGCGCCGAATGTTTCGCGAGCGGTGGCCGCACCGGGCACCACGAGCGAGCGGATGTAGTCGGTGTATGGCTCGAAGCACTCGAGGAGGTTTGTGCTCGTGGCGGGCCAGTAGTTCATCTGCACGTTGATATTGTTGTGGTAGTCAACGTGCCAGGGCCCGTCGACTACATCGCTCCACAGGCCCTGAAGGTTGGCCGGAAGCGTACCGGGCCTCGATGATGCTATCAGCAGGTAGCGCCCGTAGTTGAAGTAGAGCTCTTCGAGCGATGTGTCGGCTGCTCCGCGGCGGTAGGCTTCGAGTCGCTCCGGAGTGGTGAGGCTGCTTGCTTGTGGCTGCCCCAGGCTGAGCTTTACGCGCCCGTAGAGCCCGGAGTAGTCGGCCAGGTGGCGACTGTAGAGGCTGTCGGCACGCTCGCGGGCGGCATTGATGCGGGCGGTCACACGGGGTGCGGGCGCAGAGCCGGTAAAGGTCAGCGGGTCGGAGAAATCGGGCTCGAAGTTCATGCGGTAGTCGGTGGCGGCGGCGAGCAGGAAGGTGACATCGCGTGCCCCCTCGACACTCAGCGAGGCGCGCTCGGCACTTGGAGTCACGGTGCCGCCATCCGAAGCGAGTGCGCTCACGGCCAGAGCCCAGCGCATACCGTTGCTTTTGAGATGGCCGTGGTAGACGATGCCGTCGGCTATGCCGGTGACACTGTCGACGGGGTTGGGGGTATCGAGAGCAAATGTGAGCGACTGCGGAGCCGAGCACGAGTAGGTGATGACCATCACGCTGTCGGGGTACGATGCGTAGTATCGCCTGTCGTACTGCTTTCCGGCCGCCTCGAAGCGCACCACTGTCAAAGCGCTGTCGAGCAGCAGCGAGCGGGAGTATCCGGCAAGGGCGCCCTCGTCGGCATCGCTTGTGACCACGGCCTCGCCGAGCACGGTGAAGCCGCCGAAAGAGCTGTCGTTATAGGGGATGTTGCCGCGGAAGTTTTCGGCAAGGAGCGCATCGGCTTCTTTGTGGCGCCCTTCGCTTAGGAGTGCCCTGATTGCGGGCATCATGCTGTCGGGCACCTGCCTGTTCATGGCGCGGTAGAGCGGGTCGCCTGTAGCGGGCCCGCCGTGCCATAGCGATTTCTCGTTGAGCACGAGGCGGTCGCGCTTCACAGAGCCGAGGATGGAGGCTCCGAAAGCGCTGTTTCCTATCGGTAGAGACTCGCGCTCCCAGCGTCGTGTGGACTCGCCGTCGGGGCAGCGCCACGAAGGCGGAGCGTCGGATGGCAGGGGGCTGTCGAAGGATATGGTCTGCGAGGCATCGCGGGCCTCTGAGGCGAGAGCGCAGGCAATGGCCGCGCACAGGAGGATTTTTATCGGTTTCATGGCGATGCAAAGATAAGACCTTTCCGCCATATACCGAAGCACGGCGTACTACTTTTTCACCATCGCCGCCAGTGGAGTGAGCCGATGTGCTATGGCGGCGAGCACGAGCGCTATCAGTGCAATCACCGCAAATGCTATGGCCGTGGAGTGCAGAATGTTGCCAATACCGACCAATGGCGCCACTATGGCTGCGAAGATATATTTGACCACATTGAGGATGGCCGAGGCTGTGCCGGCATCGCTGCGCCCGACCTCCATCGAGAGGCTGTTGGCTGAGGCGAACACCATGCCGCTGCCCAGGAGCATAGGCACCGCCATGAGCTCGTAGAGCACAATTCCGCGCCCGGTGTACATCACGGCCGCCTGCAGGATGGCGAAGAGGCACATCAGAGCAGTGCCTGCTACGAGCCCCTGCTTAAGCACCTTGAAGCGCATCACCAGGGTCGAGCCTACGGCGATGGCAAGGGCATTGCCACCCACGATGAGGCCGAACTGCGCCGCCGTGAAGCCGTAGTGGTCCTGAATGATAAAGGGTGCCGAGGAGATATAGGCGTAGAGCAGGCCTATGGCAATGGCCTTGAGAAGCACGTAGACCATGAAGCGGCCGTTGGCGAAGAGCTTACCGTAGGCCCGGACATATACGGCGATGCTGCCTGTGCGGATGCGCCCCGAAGGCGGGAGGCTTTCGGGGCGGCGCACCGACCAGAAGAACATGCCGGCACCTATCACCAGCAGGAGCACGAATATGCCTCGCCAGCCGGTGCTGTCGGCCATGGCGCCGCCAACGAGGGGTGCCGCAGCAGGAGCGATGCCGTTGATGGCCCCTACAAGAGCCATCACTTTGGCAAGCTGCCGCCCGCTGTAGAGATCGGTGGGGATGGAGTAGGAGAGTACCATTGCGCCGCCTGCACCTATGCCTTGAAAGAGCCTGCACACCAGGAAGAAGTGTATGCCGGGCGAGAAAACGGCCACGCCGGTGGCGAGTGCGAACACGCCCAGCGACCACAGCAGCATGGGCTTGCGCCCGTAGCGGTCGCTCAGGGAGCCCCACATCACCGAGCCTGCACCGAGCCCGAGCATCACCATGGTGAGGCCCATCTGAGTCATCGACGGAGTGGTGTGGAACTCGCGCATCATGGCCGGGATGGTGGGGAGGTACATGTCGTTGACGAGCGAGCTGAAAGCCCCCAGGATGGCTATGAAGATGAGGAAGTAGACGAAAGGATGGCGCGAAGGATGCGCCTGCGGTGTAGGTGTCATTGATGAAACGTTTAGAATGTAAACGCTCGGCATCGGCGGCGGGTTCGCGGATGCAAAAAGCGCCTCGGTGTCGGAGCACGAAGGCGCTTAGATGTGTTTTCGAGGGGATTCGTCTTATTCGAGCGAGTGTATCACGAGGCCGGAGCGGAGCTTTGGCTCGAACCATGTGGTCTTGGGCGGCATGATGTTGCCGGTGTCGGCGATGTCCATAAGCTGCTTCATGCTCACGGGGTAGAGCGCGAGCGCGAAAGCCATCTCGCCCGAGTCGACGCGGCGCTTGAGCTCCTCGAGGCCGCGGATACCGCCTACGAAGTCGATGCGCTTGTCGGAGCGGAGGTCGGTGATGCCGATGATGTCGCGGAGGATGAGGTCCGACGATATTGTGACGTCGAGCACGCCGATGGGGTCGTTGTCGTTGTATGTGCCGGGCCGTGCCGTGAGGGAGTACCAGCGGCCTTCGAGGTAGAGTGCGAAGTTGTGGAGCGCCTCGGGGGTGTAGACCTCGGTGCCCTTGTCGACGATGACGAAGTTTCGCTCAATGCGCTCCAGAAATTCGGCGGGCGAGAGGCCGTTGAGGTCGCGAACCACGCGGTTGTAGTCGATGATCTTGAGGTGCGAGGCGGGGAAGGCCACGGCAAGGAAGTAGTTGTACTCCTCGTCGCCGCGGTGCGCCGGGTTCTGCTGCGCCTTTTCGTTGCCCACGAGAGCGGCTGCCGCGGAGCGATGGTGACCGTCGGCGATGTAGAGGTGCGGGATTTTGTCGAACTCGGTGGTGATCGCGGCGATGGTGGCGTCGTCGTCGATTACCCAGAAGTGATGGCCGAAGCCGTCGGGAGCGGTGAAGTCGTACTCGGCGGGCCCTGCTGTGACCTTGCGGATGATAGCCTCGAGGGCTTCGTTGTCGGGGAAGGCGAAGAACACGGGCTCGATGTTGGCGTTGTTGATGCGGACGTGCTTCATGCGGTCCTCCTCTTTGTCGCGGCGAGTGAGCTCATGCTTCTTGATGCGGCCCTCCATGTAGTCGTCGACGTTTGCTGCCACTACGATGCCGTACTGAGTGCGGCCGTCCATGGTCTGAGCGTAGATGTAGTAGTGCTCGCGCTCGTCCTGCACCAGCCAGCCGCGAGAGCGGAAGGCTGCGAAATTCTCCACGGCTCGGTCGTAGACCTCGGGCGCGTGCTCGTCGGTGCCGGGCTCGAAGTCGATTTCGGGCTTGATGATGTGATAAAGCGAGCGAGGATTGCCTTCGGCTTCTGCTCGTGCTTCCTCACTGTTGAGAACGTCGTAGGGTCGCGATGCCACTTCGGTGACCATCTCGCGAGGCGGTCGGATGCCGCGGAAGGGTTTGACTTTGGCCATTTTTCGGGGTAGTGTTTAAGGTAGGTGCTATCGGATAATTGTCTGCTCGCGGTCGGGACCCACGGAGATTATGCTCACGGGCACGCCCACGTGCTCTTCGATGTAGCGGATATAGCTGCGGAAAGTCTCGGGCAGCTCGTCCTCGCGCCTTGCGGCGGAGATGTCGGTGAGCCATCCGGGCAGAGTGTCGTAGATGGGCTCGACGTCGGCAGCGCCCTCGGCATTGCGGCCCACGCAGTAGGGGAAATCCTCGGTGACGGAGCCGTCGGGGAGGCGGTAGGCGGTGCAGACCTTGATTTCGTCGAAGGTGTCGAGCACGTCGCTCTTCATCATGATGAGGTTTGTGGCACCGTTGATCATCACGGCGTAGCGCAGAGCCACGAGGTCGAGCCAGCCGCAGCGACGCTCACGGCCCGTGACGGCACCGTACTCATGACCTATGGAGCGGATTTCCTCGCCGGTGGCGTCGAAGAGCTCGGTGGGGAAGGGGCCGCTGCCCACGCGTGTGCAGTATGCCTTGAAGATGCCGTAGACCCTGCCGATGCGACCGGGAGCTATGCCGAGGCCTGTGCAGGCACCGGCGGCCACGGTGTTGCTCGAAGTCACGAAGGGGTACGATCCGAAGTCGATGTCGAGCATAGTGCCCTGAGCGCCTTCGCAGAGCACGCTGCAGTCGTCGTTGAGCGCTTTGTTGACGAAGTGCTCGGTGTCGGCCAGGTCGAAAGTGCGCAGGTAGGCGAGAGCCTCGAGCCACTCGGCCTCAGCTGCTGCGAAGCGCTCGGTGTCGACGGGAGCACCCATCTCGGCCAGCAGGCGGAAGTGGGCATCGCGAGCGGTGGCGTAGATTTCGTCGAAGTCGTCGGCGAGGATGTCGCCCACGCGCAGACCGTGGCGCGAAATTTTGTCGGCGTATGTGGGGCCTATACCCTTGCCTGTGGTGCCGATTTTTCCTTTGCCCATTGCAGCTTCGCCGGCGGCGTCGAGCAGGCGGTGAGTGGGCATGATGAGGTGGGCTTTCTTTGAAATCTTGAGGATGGAGTGGAGGTCTACACCGTCGGCCTCAAGGTCGGAAGCCTCGCCACGGAAGAGCACGGGGTCGAGCACCACACCGTTGCCGATGATATTGGTGATGGAGCCTTGCGCGAAGACACCCGATGGAATGGAGCGGAGCACATGCTTGTGACCGTCGAACTCGAGGGTGTGGCCGGCGTTGGGGCCGCCCTGAAATCGGGCTACAATGTCGTAGTCGGGAGCAAGGACGTCCACTATCTTTCCTTTACCTTCGTCGCCCCACTGGAGGCCTAAGAGTATATCGGCTTTCATGTCGTTTACAGAGTATGTTTTGGATATGTGATGCTTATTTAGATTTCATTTTATCGGAGGCAGCTTTTTTGAGCTCCTTCTCTTTCTTTCGAGCTTTGCGCGCGCAGGCGGAGCACACGCCGTAGACCGACAGCGCGAAGTAGGCGGGCGTGAAGGCCGAGAAGCGTCGGCCTTTAAGGAGCTCTTCGAGCTGAGGATCGCGTATGTCTTTGATTTTACCGCAGCGGAGGCACAGCAGATGGTAGTGGTTCGATGGCGTGGCTTCGTAGCGCATGGCACCGTCGTCGAGCCTGAGCCTCCTGAGCAGGCCGCAGTCGACCAGAAGCTGCAGAGAGCTGTAGACGGTGGCAGTGGCCACGCGGCGGCCGTTTGCAGCAAGGTGTGCCGACAGATCCTCCACGGTGAAGTGCCCCGCCATGCTTTCTGCCGAGGCAAGCACCATATAGCGCTCGGGAGTGCAGCGGCGCCGTGTGCGTCGCAGAAACTCCGAGAGGATTTGCGCCGATGCGCTTTCTCTGATGTCGTCGGCTGCCATAGTGGTGCGTGTTGGTGTGGCAAATTTACGAATTTTTTTTGGGAGGGGCGCAAAAAAGAGTGAAAATGTGTACCTTTGTGTGTTGTACAAGCATCCGATAATAAATACAGAATACTATGATCAATGTAGGAGACAAGGTGCCCGACTTGCTTGGCACCGATGCCGAAGGCCGCGAGGTGCGTCTGAGCGACTTTCCCGGCAAGCGCGTGGCGCTTTATTTCTATCCGAAAGACAATACTTCGGGCTGCACCGCACAGGCCTGCAGCCTCCGCGACGGCTATGCCGACTTGCTTGCCGCCGGCTATCAGGTGGTGGGCGTGAGTGTGGACTCTGCCGAGTCGCACCGCAAGTTTGCCGCCAAGCACTCGCTGCCTTTCCCTCTTATCGCCGACACCGACCACAAGCTGGTGGAGCAGATGGGCGTGTGGGGCGAGAAAAGCATGTATGGCCGCAAGTATATGGGCACTTTCCGCACCACTTTCATCATCTCGCCCGAGGGCGTGGTGGAGCGCGTGATGCTGCCTAAGGAGGTAAAGACCAAAATCCATGCGCAGCAGATTTTAGGATAATCTCAACCGCACAGACACACAAAGCCCGCCTGCATCGGATGTTGCAGGCGGGCTTTATTTGCAACCCCCTCCCCTCAAAGCACAAATATGCTGTATAACATATTGTAGCATTTCTCATTTTACAGGATTAATAGTAACTTTGCGAAAATGAGGATGGTTGGTCTTTTTAGAACCGAAAATCTTATACTGTGTGTAATGGGAATACCTTTTATTAATACCGGCGTTTAGATGAAAAAGCTCACATTGATAATTGCGTTGATATTATGTTTAGATCTGGTTGCATCGAGCAGTCAGAATAAGGCTTTATCGAATAATGCTGATTTGAATCTTTTGTATTTGACATCCTCCGATTCTTTGCTTTCGGTGATTGAAGATACGCCGATGATATTATATATGAGTGGTCATAATGCCCACATTTGGTCTGTTGTATCGATAAAGGGTGGAGGGTACCATATCATCAGTGGACGAATTAATCCTTATGGAAAAAATGTTATTTATGAGCCCAACGAATCGAATGTGATTGATACTGTGGCTTTTCTATCTGCACATAAAGAAATATTATCGTGGGGCTTCGATACATTGCCATCCAAAGCCCGAAATATGAGAAGCCTTGGAGCTACGGAGTATTCACCATTTAGCAGTAATTTGAGTATTGTCGGTTTGGACTCAGTTGATTCGTTTAATTCAAGGAATGTAAAAGTATTCTCCGGTCCGGATAGTGTGGTCTTTAACGAGAAGTTTAAAAAATTGAACTATTTAATGTTTTGGTTGGCGGAACCTCTCGTTAGAAAATACACTCCCGATTCTGTATTTATAAGCAGGACTCCAATACAGTAAATGATCTCCAATTAGCTATGAGTCCATACGACACACAAAGCCCGCCTGCATCGGATGTTGCAGGCGGGCTTTGCTATGGGAGTGAGCAGATGCTTAGCGCACTACTGTCTTTTCTACTTTTGCACCACGGCGCACGATGTAGATGCCGGGCGTGAGGGCATCGGCGCTTACGCGGTGGCCCTGAAGAGTGTAGTACTCGGGCTCGGCGTCGGTGTCGGCTGTGATTGTGCTGATGCCGCTGAGGTCGCTGAGGTCAACATTGACGTAGCTTGTCCAGGGGCTCGAATCGAAGTTGTCGGCATCGACGGGCACTGCCTTGATGCGGTAGTCGTAGCTTGCACCTTCGTTGAGGCCGGTCACGGTGTAGGATGTGCCTGTGATGCCTGTGATGGTGCGGAGGCTTGCGTCGCCGCTCTCCACGGCACGCGAGGCGGCAAGTGCTGTGGCATCGCCGGTGTAGACCTTGGCCGAAGCTATGAAGGCGCGTTTTTTCTTGGCGGTGGTCTCGATTTTCACTTTTGTGTAGTCGGATCCGGTGCCGTCGAGGAGCACGGTGTAGTCGGTGTAGTCGCCGCTGAGTGCTATGGTCTTGGAGGCTTGCTCGACGCCGTTTGCGTTGGTGATGCTCACCTTGATGCTGCTGGCATCAGTTTCGGAGTAGAACTTCGCGTTGACAAATACGGTGACTTGACCGTTTTCGTCGGAGAGGAAGGCCGGCGAAGTTATGGAGCCGAGTCGATTGCCGGAACCGAGACGTATGCCACCCTGCTCGGGTTCGACGTTAGTATAGTCGCCGGTAGTCCAGGCATGGTTTTCGTTGGTGAAGTCGGTGTCGAACACGAGCTCTGCGTTGATGTCCTTATGCTCTTTTACTTCGATGCTGTAAGTGACGGCGTTTTCATCGCCGGCCTGCCAGCTGAGAGTGAGGGAGCTTGTCGAGGGCACGCTGTGTGCTACGGCTACCGGTGTGGCCACGGCGGCCTTGGGCGCCTTCATGGCCCAAAAGGAGATTGTGCCGTCGGCGTTGCGTGTCATTTCGGTGATGGGCTTGCCCATGCGGGTGCCTGAGTTGAGGGCAGCTGCGGGCTTCGATGTGTCGGTGAGCTCGGTGGCGGAGCCGTAGGGCCAGAGGTCGCCTTTTTCATCTTCTTCGTTGATGAAATAATATGTTTGGCCCATGTAGGACTCAACATCCAATTTCAGGCGGTTGTCGGCGGGTATGGGAGTCATGCGCTGAAGTGCATGGTCGTTGACTTCATTGTTCGCCCAAGCAGAAGCCGAGTATGTGACGTGAGATATGAGGAGGCCTTCGGCGCGGAGGTAGGAGTCCCAACCCTGGCAAGCGCGGTTCTCGATGATGTAGTACTCGTTCTTATCCTTGTCGCTTGTCACTCTGATGGCCTTGTCGGTGGCGATGTCCTTTTGGTTCATCACCGGGAGGGTGTAGTAGGTGTTGGCGGTCACTTCGGGGATTTCAATCCAGTTCATGAATTCCTTCTCGTAGGCGCTGTATCCGATGGGAGTGTAGCCGTCGTTGTTGTAGCAACCGTTGTCCATGAGCGACCAGTCGCCCATGCCGAAGTGGCCGTTGTACTGCGTGTCGTAGAAGTCGGGCAGGCCGAGGCAGTGCGAGAACTCGTGACAGAAAGTGCCGATGCCGTCGATTTTATTATTGTTTGTGCCGTTGAGCTCGTTGAATACGGCGAATTTGTCGACTCTTGTTCCGTTGAGGGAGAGTGCTTTGCCAAACTCGGAGCTCGAGAGCGACCATTGCATTGGCCACACGGCGTCTTCCTCGCCCGACGAGGCTTCGCCTACGCCTGCGTAGATTACGATTACGACATCGCACTCGCGGTCGCCGTCGTTGTCGTATGTGCTGAAGTCGATCTGCGAAGAGAGACCCTGGCAACCCTGGCCTACCATGTTGCCAACGCCCATGTCGTTGCCCCAGTAGTCGTTGCCTCCGTATGTGGCACGCTTACCGGAGAGGGTGTAGGGGCCGTAGATGTCGAATTGTGGAGTGTACTTGCCGTTCGACTGGTCGATGAAGTACTGGCGGGCGCTTTCATTGCCTTCCTCGAAGAATTTGGTGAAGGTGGCCTTGGGGTCGGCATCCTTGAATTTTACGTCGGAGTACTGCAGCAGGAGCACCGGCACACGAGGCGAGCCTGTGACGGGTACCTGTGTGGCTTTGCGCGGCTTTTCGGCAGCGGTGCGGCGCGCAGTGGCACGGCTTTTTGCAGCACGGAGGCTCTCGGTGCCGCGTGCGCGGAAGTAGCCGTCGGCATCGCGCTCCACGGCCTGACCATCCTCAGTGACATAGGTGTGATAGAACTCATCGCCAACCAGACGCACCTTGATGGTGGAGCTGTCGGGCTGCGAAACTGTGCGCAGGCCTTGCTTTGCGGGCACGGCGAGCATGCTCAGGCCCGAAAGTGCTGCAAGTGCGCAGAGTGATAATTGCTTAAGGTTCATTTTTAAGGGTTCTTGTTAGATAAAAAACGCTGCTGCCCGTACCACCCCGGCACAAGGCGAGCCTGCAAAGATAGCAATAAAAAGCGTGCGACAAGCGTTTGAGAGAGCTTTTTTGCAATTTTCGTGCAAAAAAAACAGCGCCCGGGCTTTTTCCCGGACGCTGTGTGAGCTATCACTTGCTCTCTTGCGGCGATCAGTTGAGGGCGCTTGAGAGGTTGTAGTTTGCAAATTCGAGGTCGTTGACAGCCTTCTTAGCCAGCGAAGAGTCGAGGCGGACAGCCTGGCGGAGGTTGGTGTTGAGCATCGACTCGTTGTTGGTGCGAGCACCGAGGACGGCCATGAGGTAGTATGTGGTTGCGTCGGGGGTGTCGATGGCGGCGAGGGTCGATTTAGCTTTGCTGTAGTCCTTTGTGAGGATCTGGGCGAGAGCGGCGTTGTTGCTCTTGGTGTCGCCGAAGGCCTTCACGGCAGCGGCGTTGTCGCCCTGCTTGAGGTAGTATACGCCGAGGGCGTCGCCGAGTTCTTTCACACCGGCAGCAGAGCCGAAGAGCTGGTTTGCCTTGCTGTAGTTGCCGTCGATCATCTCGATGAGGCCGAGGTTCATCTGGGGCTCGGGGTTGTTGCCGAGGGCAGCAGCCTTTGCGAAGGATGCCTTGGCAGCGTTGAAGTCGCCGTCGATGTACTGAGCCATGCCGAGGTCGTTCCAGGTGCGGTAGTCGTTGGGGTAGAGGCGAGCGGCGGTGTCGTAGATGCGGAGGCGCTGAGCGTTGTCGTCGGTGAGGGTTGCGCAGTAGAGGATTTCTTCAACGTTGAGCTTGGAGGGGTCGGAAGCGAAGAGGTCCTTGATTTCCTGGTCGCTCTTGCCGATCACGTTGATGGATGCAGTGATGCGGGAGTAGCGGAGCTGGGGAAGAATCTGGTCGGCGAGCTGCTCGAAAACCGACGAGAGGTTGCGGATTTCGCGTTCGCGCTGCTCGGGATCTTTGTACATGGAGAGCACGCTGAGGATGAGGTCTTTGTCCTGGATGTTGCTCTGTGCAACGAGCTTCTGGAAGCCTTCCCAGTCCTGAGCGGTGAACTGAGCTGTGAGTTCGCCGAACTCGGTAATCTTATCCTTCTTGAGCTGCTTTGTCATGTAGTCCTTGGTGTTCTTCTCGCGGTTTTCGGCCAGAGTGGTGTTGAGTTTCACACCGCCGTCGGGCGAAGCGTAGGAGGAGATGTTGATTTCCTCGAGCTGGAGGTTCTCGGCATCGTTTGCAGCCTTGATTTCCTTGCGGAGCTCCTGCATTGCGTCGGTGTTGAGCTGACCGGCACGGATGTTTGCCTGGTTGATGAGGAACATGATGTCGGCGGCATATTTCTCGTTGATGATGCGCTGGAATGCATCGGCAGCGAGGGCGGGAGTTACGCCTGCAGCATCGGCCATTGCAGCGGTGGCGATAACGCCGTCGGCCACTTTCACGCGGGGGAGGGTATAGGTCTTACCGCCCTGGGTAACGACGAAGTCGAGCATGAGCTCGCTCTTTGCCATTTCGGGCTGGTATGCGAAGTTTACGGGGATGGTCTGTGTGCCGCCGTACTCGTAGGAAATCACGGGGTTGTTTCCACGTACTTTCTCACCCTGGAAGGTGTATGCCTGCGAGGTGGCTTCGCCGCCATTGTACACGAGGGTGGGAGTCACGGTGACTTCGGCGTTCTTCACGAAGAACTTGGCGGGGATTTTGGCGCTTACACGGGCGGGGACATTCATGCCCACCACTTCGAGCGGATCGGGGGTGGTGCTAAAATAGTCGGAGCTGAATTGGCCGAGCTTTTTGCCGCAGGAAGAGAGCGACATAGCCACGCCAAGAGCCAGCACATAGCATAATTTGCGATTCATAATCGGTGATAAATATTGAGTTGTGTGTTTTATGGTGCAAATTTAGATAAAAAGTATCGAAACTCCAAACTTCATCGGCGCTTTCCTTGGAGATTGGTCTTAGAGCTCCGAAACAGTTGCTTTATCGGATTGCGAGGACCGGTTCAAGTATTTGAATGTCAAGAGCTGCTTCAATCTTGGTGATTGTCTCGATGCTTAGATTGACGTTTCCTTTCAGAACTCGCGAGATGTACTGCTGTGTGCATCCCATCCTCGCGGCCACAGCCGTCTGAGTGATGCCGAGTTCATCCATCTTGTCAAGCATCATCATGGCTATGCGCTTAGAGTATTGTAGCCATTCTTTGTCGGCCTGTCGCGCCAAAGCCTTTTCCCGCCATCGGGATGCTACCGTAGATTTATGTGCATTCAATCGCTCTCGAATCTTGTCCATGGTTACGCTAAATTAAAGTTCTGCAATGTAGTCGATGAAACTTTCGTCGTCAATGATTTTCTCGTCGAGAAGAAAATTCCTGACCTTTTCGATGCGAACGAGTTCTGCAGAGGTGTGCTCTCGTTCTTGCATCGTCGCCGTAAGTTTGATAGCACCACCGGTAATGATGTAAACACCTTTTGCGAGCTTTATAGCGTAGATGCGCAGCCAAGAAGTGCGTCCGACAAGATTCTTCAGTCGTGCTTTTTCTTTGCCAAGCAAGCATTCCGCAATACGGCTGTTGTTCAAAGGCCGAAAGATTAAGTCGAGGTTTGCAGAGGGAGATATATCCATCATTATAGCTTCCAATTTCTCGCTGTCATCGATAGTCCTGCAAATGGCTTCATTGATGTTTGTAATTTTGAAGTATTTCTCCAAATCGCGTGAATTTGCTTTGAAGAATGACCTCAACCACAATACATCATTCCAGCGGTCGAAAAGAGAATCGAGGATATTATCTTCATCTCCGTCGTATCTTACAGCCCAAAGGCGTCCATCTTCTGTGATGTCATCGAAGGTCATTTATAATTATATTGCAAAGATAGTACTTTTTTTATTTAAATACAATTTATAAGTTGTATTTGTTGATTGACAGCTTATAATTTGGACGCATCGAATACTTTTCCTTGGAGATATACATCCTTAATCCACGGGGTGGTGTACTCGTAGGGGATGAAGGCTTGTGAGGGCAGGGGGCGCGTGATGATGAAGGAGGCTGCACGGCCGGGCGAGAGTGCGCCGCAGCTGTGCGAGAGGTCCATGGCGGCGGCACCGTTGAGGGTGACTGCCGAGAGTGCTTCCTGCGGTGTGAGGCGCATCTTTATGCAGCCGAGAGCCCACACCATGCGCATGTCGCCCGAGGGCGATGAGCCGGGGTTGTAGTCGGAAGCGAGGGCCACACACAGGCCGCTGTCGACAGCGCGTCGCGCCGGTGCGTAGGGCATACCGAGGAAGAAGGATGCTCCGGGGAGCATCGTGGCCACGGTGCGGCTGCCCTTGAGCACTTCGATCTCGGCTTGGCCCATGCGCTCGAGGTGGTCGACAGAGAGGGCGTCGTGAGCCACGCCTACCTGCACGCCACCTGAGCAGGCGAGCTCGTTGGCATGTATCTTGGGGCGCATACCATAGTGTGCGGCGGCCTCGAGGATGCGTGCTGTCTCGGTGGTGGTGAAGAAGCCTTCGTCGCAGAAAACGTCGACGTAGTCGGCGAGTCCTTCGGCAGCGACGGCCGGCAGCATGTCGGCGATGAGCATATCCACGTAGTCGGCGCGGCGACCGGCATAAGCCCGGCCCACGGCGTGAGCTCCGAGGAATGTGATGCGCACCTTGGCCGGGAGCGAGTCGCGCAGTGCGGCCGCCACGCGGAGCATCTTAAGCTCGTCGGCGGTGTTGAGGCCGTAGCCGCTCTTTATCTCCATAGCGCCGGTGCCTTTGGCTATCATCATCAGCGCCCGAGCTTGGGCCTGGCGGAAGAGCTCTGTCTCGGAAGTTTCGTGCAGGCGGTCGGCGGAGTTGAGGATGCCGCCACCACGGCGCGCTATTTCCTCGTAGCTCAAGCCGCGGATTTTGTCGAGAAACTCGCCGTCGCGACTGCCTGCATATATAATGTGTGTGTGGGAGTCGCAGAAAGCGGGAAGCACGCACCCACCGTCGGCATCCACCACCTCGTGCCCCTCGAGTGCGGCAGGTGAGAGCGATGCCATGGCGCCGAGCTCCTCGATGAGGCCGTCGGGGCTTATGCGCATCCAGCAGTCGGAGAGCGTGCCGGGGGCGCTTTCCATGTCGGCACCGGCCAGGCGCAGGGTGTGCTGCGGGAGCACCATCCACGCCTTGGATATATTTACTATGTACATTCGCTATGCGGTCACATTGAGATTATTGACAAATGCCACGGCTTTCTCGATGAGAGGCGACATCACGGTGTCTACGTCGATGAAGCCGACCTCCGAGCGGAATGAGCGGTGGAGCGAGGCCACGCGCTCCGACGTGAGTGCGGGGCCGCGGAAGTCGAGAGCCTGCGCGGCGGTGAAGAGCTCTATGCCGAGCACGCGGGCGGTGTTGTCGAGCACGCGGATGAGCTTGGTGGCGGAGTTGGCACCCATCGACACGTGATCTTCCTGCCCTTGCGACGAGGGGATGGAGTCGCACGAGGTGGGCCAGCAAAGGCCTTTGCTCTGGTTCACGATGCCGGCGGCGGCATATTGTGCTATCATGAAGCCGCTGTTGAGGCCGGGCTTGGCAACGAGGAAAGAGGGCAGGCCGCGTGTGCCTCCGATGAGCTTGTAGATGCGTCGCTCGGCGATGTTGGATAGCTCGGTCAAGGCCACTGCAAGGAAGTCCATGGGCATGGCTATGGGCTCGCCGTGGAAGTTTCCGGCCGACACGATGATGTCTTCGTCGGGGAAGATGGTGGGGTTGTCGGTGGGGCTGTTGATTTCTTCGGTGATGAGTCGGGCGGTGTAGTCGATGGTGTCGAGCACGGCTCCGTGGACCTGCGGGATGCAGCGGAAGGAGTAGGGGTCCTGCACGTGCTGCTTTGGCTGCTCTATGAGGCGGCTGCCTGCGAGGAGCCCGCGCATGTCGGCGGCTACGGCTATCTGGCCGGCATGGTGGCGCACGGCGTTGACCTCGGCGCCGAATGGCTCGATACGGCCGTCGAAGGCTTCGAGCGACATTGCCGCGATGGCATTGGCGGCTTTGAACAGACGCTTGGCGCGATACACCGCCCACACAGCGTGGGCCGACATGAACTGAGTGCCGTTGAGCAGCGCCAGGCCTTCTTTAGAGCTCAGATGCAGGGGCTCCCAGCCACATTCGGCGAGCACTTCGGCGGCGGGGCGGAGCTTGCCCTTGTGCATCACTTGGCCGAGGCCGAGCAGGGGCAGGCACATATTTGCCAGCGGCGCGAGGTCGCCCGAAGCGCCGAGCGAGCCCTGAGAGTAGACCACGGGCAGGATGTCGGCGTTGAAGAAGTCGATGAGGCGCTGCACGGTGATGAGTTCCACGCCCGAGTTGCCGTAGCTGAGGCTCTGCACTTTGAGCAGGAGCATCATCTTCACGATTTCGGGAGCTACGGGCTCGCCCACACCGCAGGCGTGCGACATCACGAGGTTGCTCTGCAGCTGCGAGAGGTCGTCGGCATTGATAGAGATATTGCACAGCGAGCCGAAGCCTGTCGTGATGCCGTAGAGCGGTTCGGTGCACTCTTCGATTTTTTTGTCGAGGTACTGACGGCATCGTGTGATGAGAGCTGTGGCCTCGGCGCCAAGAGCGAGTTGAGTGCCGTCGCTCACTATGCGGCACGCTTCGTCGATGCTGAGCTCGCGGCCGATGTAGTGTGTGTTATTCATGGTTCAATACGGTGTCTAAGAGTGTGTCGGAAGCAAAGTTGGGGAGGGTGACCACAAGGCCGGGCGTGCGCTCCATCTCACGCCTGATAGCGTCGATAGCGCATTCGTTGCGCGCCCATGAGCGGCGCGAGATGCCGTTGTTGACATCCCACAGGAGCATAGAGCTTATGCGGCGTGCGGCTTCGTCGGAGCCGTCGATCACCATGCCGAAACCGCCGTTGATCACTTCGCCCCAGCCCACGCCGCCGCCGTTGTGGATTGATACCCATGTGGCGCCGCGGAAGGAGTCGCCGATAACGTTCTGCACGGCCATGTCGGCGGTGTACTGTGAGCCGTCGTAGATGTTTGAAGTCTCGCGGTAGGGCGAGTCGGTGCCCGACACGTCGTGATGGTCGCGCCCGAGCACTACGGGAGCCGATATTTCGCCACGTGCGATGGCCTCGTTGAAAGCCAGGGCAATCTTGGTGCGTCCTTCGGAGTCGGCGTAGAGGATACGTGCCTGCGAGCCCACCACGAGTTTGTTGCGGCCGGCTTCCTTGATCCAGTGGATGTTGTCGTCGAGCTGGCCGGCGATGTCGTCGGGAGCGGTGCGGCGTATCTCGGAGAGTACTTCGGCAGCTATTCGGTCGGTGGCCTCGAGGTCGCTCTCCTTGCCCGAAGTGCACACCCAGCGGAAGGGGCCGAAGCCGTAGTCGAAGAAGAGCGGGCCCATGATGTCCTGCACGTAGGAGGGGTAGCGGAATTTGCCGTCGGCACGGAGCACGTCGGCACCGGCACGGCTCGATTCGAGCAGGAAGGCGTTGCCGTAGTCGAAGAAGTACATGCCGCGTGCGGTGAGCTTGTTGATTGCAGCTACCTGGCGGCGCAGCGACTCCTGCACACGCTCGCGGAACTGCCCGGGGTCGTCGGCCATCATGGCGTTCGACTCCTCGAGAGAGAGGCCTGCGGGGTAGTAGCCACCCGCCCAGGGGTTGTGGAGCGAAGTCTGGTCGGATCCGAGCTCCACGTCGATGTCCTCCTCGGCAAGCCGCTCCCAGAGGTCCACCACATTGCCTTGATATGCGAGCGAAACGGCCTCGCGAGCCTCGCGGGCGCTGCGTGCACGGTCGAGGAGCTTGTCGAGGTCGGTATACACCTCGTCGACCCATCCTTGGGCGCGGCGTTTCTCCACGGCCTGCGGGTTGATTTCGGCCACGATAGTGACCACGCCGGCTATATTACCGGCCTTTGGCTGTGCGCCCGACATGCCGCCGAGGCCTGCCGTGACGAATATCATGCCTCCGAGGTCGGTGCGCCCTTCCTTGAGCTGCTTGCGGCCTGCGTTGAGCACGGTGATGGTGGTGCCGTGCACTATGCCCTGCGGGCCGATGTACATATACGAGCCGGCCGTCATCTGGCCGTACTGGCTCACACCGAGGGCGTTGAAGCGCTCCCAGTCGTCGGGCTTGGAGTAGTTGGGGATGACCATGCCGTTGGTGACCACCACGCGCGGTGCACCGGGGTGCGAGGGGAAGAGGCCGAGCGGATGGCCCGAGTACATCACGAGGGTCTGGTCGTCGGTCATCTCGCTGAGGTAGCGCATGGTGAGCAGGTACTGAGCCCAGTTCTGGAACACGGCACCGTTGCCTCCGTAGGTGATGAGCTCGTGCGGATGCTGAGCCACGGCCTTGTCGAGGTTGTTCTGTATCATGAGCATGATGGCCGCGGCCTGACGCGAGCGGGCGGGGTAGGCATCGATGGGGCGGGCATACATCTCATAGTCGGGCCGGAAGCGGTACATGTAGATGCGGCCGTAGCGGTGCAGCTCGTCGGCAAATTCGGGCGCGAGCACAGCATGGTGCCGGGCGGGGAAGTAGCGCAGGGCGTTGCGCAAGGCAAGGCGCTCCTCGTCGGCGCTGAGTATCTTCTTGCGTCGCGGGGCGTGGTTTACGGTAGTGTCGTAAGGCTTGGGAGCGGGTAGTTCTTCGGGTATGCCGGCAGCCACGGCGCGGCGAAATTCTTCGGCGTTCATTGTGCGATAGCGCTGTTTACCAGGGTTAATACTTCTGCTTCGGCGGCTTCGGCCTCGGCTTCTATCTTCTCGGCGCGAGCTATGAGCTCAGCGGCCAGGGTGCGGTCGGCCAGACCGGCGGCGTTGATGCGGACGTTGAGCCCGGCACCGCGCACTGCGGCACGCGCTGCCAGAGCACCGACACCGGCATCGCTTGCCGACGCCTTAAGGCCTTTGCGGGCAACGTCGGCGAGGAGGGGGAATGTGGCGCAGGCGCTCTCCATGGTCTGCAGAGGCACTTCGCAGGCGTATGCCGTGGCGGCTTCCATGGCTGCGGCACGTGCTGCCATCTCCTGCTCGCCACCCTTAGGCATACCGATTGCCGCCATGATGCGGTTGAAGGCGGCGGTGTCTTCGTCGACGAGGTGCAGCAGACGCTCTACCAGAGCCTGGCCGCGCTCGGCGATGTCGGAAAATTCTTCCCAGCGGTCGTCCCATCCGGCTTTATGAGCCGAGAGATTGGCTACCATTGTGCCTAATGCGGCCGCGAGGGCTCCCATATATGCCGAGATTGAACCGCCGCCGGGTGCGGGCGATTCGGATGCCGTCTCCTGCGCGAAATCCTTTACGCTGAGGTCCACGAGTTTATGCTCGGTGGCATCGGCGGCAATCATATATTCTATAACTTTCTCCTCGGGCTTGAAGGGACGGAGCTCGTCGAGGCCCATGCTCTTGATGGCTATGCGGATAATCTCGCTCTCGGGGATGCCGAGAGAGCGCTGCTGCTTGCGGAGGAAGTGCTTGCCGGCCTCCACGAGGGCACGCTTTGGCACGAGGCCCACGATTTCGGTGCCCGTCACACGGATGCCACGCTCTGCGGCTGCGCGGCACACTTCGTCGAAGGCCACGTGCAGTGGTGTGGCGGTGGAGTCGGTGATATTCATCGACACCTGAGCAATGCCGTATTCGTCGATGTACCAGCCTATCGCTTTTGTGCCTTTGAGTGTGCCCGGAATCATCACGGGCTTGCCGTCGGCATCCTTCAGAGGCTTGCCGGTGAGCTTGCCACCCTCGCGTGCGGGGCGGCCTTTCTCGCGGACGTCGAAAGCGATGGCGTTGGCACGGCGTGTGGAGGTGGTGTTGAGGTTGTAGTTCACGGCTATCAGGAAGTCGCGGGCACCTACGGTGGTGGCTCCTGTGCGGGCTACGGCATCGTCGAAGGGGCGGTTGCCGAAGTCGGGGCCGCGGTCGGTGCCCATCTTTTCGGGCAGCGCCTCGTACTCACCGGCGCGGCACACGGCAAGGTTCTTGCGCTCGGGGCGGAATGCCGAAGCCTCGTAGCAGTAGGTGGGTACTCCGAGCTTCGTGGCTATGCGCTCGGCAAGGGTACGTGCCATGGCGGCACACTCCTCAAGGCTCACGCCCGACACCGGAATCAGGGGCAGCACATCGGTGGCACCCATGCGTGGGTGAGCACCGTGGTGGCCGCGCATGTCGATGAGCTCGGCTGCGCGCTTGACGCCCTCGAAGGCGGCTTCGACCACGGCCTCGGGCTCGCCCACGAAGGTGACCACCGTGCGGTTGGTGGCCTCTCCGGGGTCGACGTCGAGGAGCTTCACACCCTCGACAGCCTCGATGGCGTCGGTTATACTTTTAATAATGTCTTTGTTGCGCCCTTCGCTGAAGTTGGGCACGCACTCGATGATCCGTTTTTCCATGATGGCGATTGAAAAATTTTCTGCTCCGAAATTACGAAAAATTTTTCATCGCGGCAAACCATGGAGCGTATTTATCGGAAGAGAATCCGGCGCGGTCGCTATTGCGCTGTGACGGCGATGCGCCTCGAGGCCGTCTCGTAGGTGCTGCCGTCGGAGGTGATGGATGCGCGGTAGAGGTAGATGCCGCGCCCCACACGGCGGCCGGCCATGTCGGTGAGATCCCATGTCACGGGCACGCTTGTGAACATATCGCTTCGCCCTGTAGCCTCACCGCTCCACACCTTGCGGCCTATCAGGTTGTACACGCTGATTTCGACGGTGACCATATTGTCGGGCTGGTCGTGGCTGAGGTAGAAATTGGCCTGAGTGGAGGCCGGATTGGCGTCGGTGTATACTTCGTAGATTTTCGGCGCGAGGTTTTCCTGCACGAAGAAGTCGATCTCGGCGGTGCCGGAGTTGCCGGCAGTGTCCCAAATGCGCAGTGCGAGGGTGTGGTTGCCGGGCTGCAGGCCGTCGAGCGGATAGTTGATTACGCCGGAGGGGCTTCCGTCGGCCGAGGGTGTGTAATAGTACGATACGTCGGTGAATGTGGTGGTGCGGTCGAGGATGGCCGTCATCTGATGTCCTACACCGGCGTTGCTCACGTTGATGCCTACGTCGTCGCGGACGGTGGCGATAATCATGGGCGAGTCGTTGACGGTGCCTCCGCTGCGGAAGTTGCTGTGGTTGAGCACGAATTGCTCAATGACGGGGGCTTTGTCGTCGGGCTTTGCGCTCTCGTCGTAGCCGTAGACGTAGAAGTCGCGGTTGAGGCCCACGGCTTCGGTGTCGTCGACGGTAGAGTAGGCGTAGAGCGACATTGTGGCGGGGGTGAAATTCTGCGTGGTCTCCGACGGCATCGACACGTTGATGCTGAAGCGGCCGTTCTTCACCTCGGCAGAGCCGCAGTAGATGCGCTCGCCGTAGTCCTGGAAGGTCTCAATGGAGCCCGTCTCACCATGGCCGAGAGTGGTGCGCGAGCGCTCGGCATCGAAGATTTCGATGAGTACCACGCCGTTGAAGCCGTCGAGCACTTTGCCGTCGGGGGCGGTCACGGAGCCCGCAAGGGGTACTTGGCCGTAAGCGGCCATAGTGGGCTGGTTTCCGGCATCGAAGGGCTCGCCGTTGATGCTGTCGACACGCACGATGTTGGAGGGCATTGCCAGCCTGAGAGCCGGGTCGCCGATGAATACGTAGCGCAGGCGGTTGGTGCTGTTCGATATCGAGCCGTCGCTGTTGCGGATGTCGTTCTTGGACTGGCGGTAGATTTCGCCGGGCGTGAGGAGCCGTCCGCTGTCGTCGCGCCTGCTCAAGGCTCGGCCTATTGCGTCGCTGAGGTTTCCGTTCTCGGTGATGTACACGGGGCGGGTGGCGCTGATCATGCCGATGGCGCCTCCGTAGCGCTCCTTATAGAGGATTTCGCCGCCGGAGATGAAGTTGCCGTCGATGCGCAGGAAATTGCAGGTGGCGGCATAGATGAAAGGCCAGTTGCGGAGGTAGAGGCTGTTGAGGTCGGAGTAGGTGATTTGCTGCTCCTGCGTCCAGCCGGTGGTGTTGGCATGGCCTATGAAGCTCCACCACACCACGCCTTCGTCGAGGTAGCGGAACATGGCCGCGCGTGCCTCGGGATAGTTGGAGCCAACGAAGGGGTAGGCATCCATATATACCTTGCGCACGAGGTGCTGCTGGCGATCCGATGTCTCGAACTGAGCTATCAGGCTCTCGCTCTGGCGGAGGTGTATGCCATTGTCCTGGTCGTCGGCAAGGAACATGTAGCGGTGCTTCCATGCGCTCTTTTTTGCGCTTTCGGCGTATTGGTGCGCTTTGTCGACCACGTCCTTGGCCTCGGCCGCCGAGAGGATGGGTATTCGGCCGATGGCAATCGAGAGGCGGTCGGTGCCGAAGCTGGCGCCGGAGCCGTCGTCGAGCATGGCGGTGATGTCGTCGGTGCAGTAGCCGTCGTTGTCGGATAGCGAAGCGCGCACGCCACGTGTCATCCACATAGGCACGGTGGGTATGCTGCTTGTGGTGGCGCAAAGCCCGCGGTTGTCGAGGGAGGTGCGGCCCATCATTATAGCATAGCGCAGTGGGCGGCCGCCTTCCTCAAGTCCGCGGTCGCGAAGCATCTTGAAGTAGCGTCGGAAAGCTCCGGCATCGGTTGTGCCCGATGAAAATTCGTTGTATATCACTTCGGGGCGCACCACTTTCACGCGGAGGCTGTCGGAGGAGTCGCGGTGGAGTGCGGCAAGTCGTTCGGCCTGTTCGATGAATGCCTGGGGCGACACTATCACCATGTCGTAGTCGCGGTCGGCGTGCAGGTTCTGCGCGGCGACAAATCCCTCGGCGCGAGGCACGGGGAGGGTGGCGTTGCTGCTCCAGGCCACGAATGTGCGGTTGGAGGCTGCGCCGCTGTTGCTCCACGCGGCAGTGCCGCTCTCGGGAGCTGTGGTGGCACATGCGGCCACGGCGCGAGGGTCGGTCACATCCCACACGGTGAGGCCTGCGGAGGTGCCGCTGAGCTTCAGCGCAGAGGCTGTGCTGTTGAAGAGCAGGTAGCCCGAGGAGGGTAGGGCGAGCTTGCGGGAGTAGACGAGGGTGACGTAGTTGAGCCATGCTCCTGTGCAGCTGCCACCGGCCTTGAAGGTGATGCCGAGCTCGTAGGTGCCTTTCGATGAGGGCGAAGCGGTGGCACTGTGCGAGGTGAGGGTTTCGTTGGCATGGATGTAGCTGCTGGAGTTGGTGGCGCTTACGCGGTCGTTATTCACGGCGGGGAGGGGTGAGCCGTTGAGGGTGAACGACAGCGAGCCTGTGCCGCCTGTCATGGCGCTCACAAATGAGCACAGGAAGCTCACGGGCTTGTCGGCCTCGGCTCCGGGGGCGTCGAAGCTGATGGTGCGCGATGTGGTGTAGCGCATATCTTCGCCCAGAAGCTCGGGGCCGGCCTCGCCGGGCACGGCTGTGCGCTCAAGCTCGTGGTGGCAGCGCTCGCTGAAGGTCGTGGCGGCAGTAGCACCCGCATCAAGGGCCGTGGCGGTGCTGCCGGGGCTGAGGCGAGCTTCGCCCTCGGGGGCCTCGCCTATGAAGTAGTGGCCGCGCGAGGAGTAATCGTTCTGGCGGAAGTAGATGTGCGAGAGTGTGGATGTGGTCCATTCGCCGGCACCGAGTCCGTAGAATATGATGCCGCGGTCGGTGACTACGCTCTGCACCTGAGGCAGGTCGTCGAGGTAGGTGTCGGCATCGAGTATGTCGGGCAGGCGGCGTCCGCCGTAGCCGTAGACGTGTACCTTCGAGGGGTCGGAAAATCCCCACGAGCGGAGTGTTGATGTGCTGATGAGGTACACACCGTCGGCATCGACGCTTACTTTCATCCATCGGCCATCGGCCAGGCGCGAGCTCTCGGTGTAGGTGGTGGCGGGAAATGCCGATGCCTCGCCTGTGACCAGAAGTGTGGCCAGGGCGAGCAGCAGCATTATGGTATATTGGGCTATGATCGGTCTATTCATTTTCATACTATGCTAATAACGTGCGCGCGATGCATTTATTGTGCGAGCCGCTGCGCATCGGCGGGGCTGCGTTGCTCTGCGAGCCAGCGCTCCCATTGAGGACGGTCGCCGTTGAAAGTGTTCATGTCCACGGCACCTTTCACCCCCGGCACGCGGCTGCGGTGGCTGTGCTGCCACAGTCGCCAGGGCCTCCGTGTGAGTGGCGGGTCGGTGAATGAGCATATCCAGAGCTCGGGATCACCTCCTTCGATGTCGTCGAAGTGTCGGCGCAAGAAGCGGGCGTCGCCGTTTTTGTTGGTGTACACTATCACTTTTCGGCCGGCACCATGAAGATGTGCTATCATGGCTTGCAGACGGCTCACCACAAGGTCGGTGGATGATTGCGCGGGATTTCCCGACTCTTCCACGTCGATAGCTATGGGCAGGTCGAGCGAGCAGCCTTCGGTGGCGCGGAGGGCGTTGATGGCCTGGCGGCGCCCGTCGCAATCGAAGCGGAAGAAGTGGTAGGCCCCCACGGGTATGCCTACCCTGCGGGCTGCGGCGTAGTTGCGCACGAAGGCCGGGTCGCGGAAGGCTACGCCCTCGCTCGCTTTGAGGTAGACGAAGTCGATGCCGGCGGCTTGCAGGCTGTCGAAGTCGGGCACGCCGTTGTGGGCCGAGAGGTCGAGCCCGCACACGGGGTAGCGCCCGCGGTCGACATCGACGTGCGGCTCGCGGTGGCGCATCAGCCGCGCCGCCGCAAGAATGGCTATCATTATGGCGGTGACCGCGATGATGCCAATAGCCAATGAGCGCGAGGTGCCGTCTTTCATAAGGTATAGCAAAATTACACATTTTTCCGCGAAAAAAGTCGGTGCATTGTGCTGTCAATTCAAAAAAATCACTAAATTTGGGCCGAAAACTACCACTAATACCTTTTATACCATGATTATCGGAGTACCGAAAGAAATCAAAAACAACGAAAACCGCGTCGGTATGACCCCCGCCGGTGTTCATTCACTCACTTCCCGCGGGCACAAGGTGCTGGTGCAGCACACCGCAGGCTGCGGCAGCGGCTTCTCCGACGCCGACTACGAGGCCGCCGGAGCGCTTATCCTCCCCACTATCGAGGATGTGTATGTGCAGGCCGAGATGATAGTGAAGGTGAAAGAGCCTATCGAGCCGGAGTACAGCCTCATCCGCGACGGTCAAGTAGTGTTCACCTACTTCCATTTCGCATGCGAGCGAGCCCTCACTGAGGCTATGATACGCTCGGGTGCCGTGTGCATAGCCTACGAGACTGTTGTGGGTCCGCAGGGAGGGCTGCCGCTGCTCATCCCCATGAGTGAGGTGGCAGGCCGCATGTCGGTGCAGCAGGCTGCGCGCTTCCTCGAGAAGCCCCAGGGTGGCCGCGGTATCCTCATGGGCGGTGTCCCCGGCGTCAAGCCCGCCAAGGTGCTCGTGCTCGGAGGCGGTGTGGTGGGCCGCAATGCAGCCCTCATGGCAGCCGGCCTCGGTGCCGACGTCACCATCACCGACATCTCGCTTCCCACGCTGCGCCATCTCGCCGAGGTGATGCCGGCCAATGTCAAGACGCTCTACTCCAACCGCCACAACATCGAGCAGGAACTGCCCACTGTCGATGCCGTGATCGGCTCCGTGCTTATCCCCGGGGCCAAGGCTCCCCGCCTCATCACCGCCGACATGCTTAAGCTCATGCGGCCGGGCTCGGTGCTTGTCGATGTGGCAATCGACCAGGGCGGATGCTTCGAGACCTCGCACCCCACCACGCACTCCGAACCCGTCTACACCGTCGACGGCATCCTCCACTATGCCGTGGCCAATATCCCCGGAGCTGTGCCGTGCACCTCGACACTTGCGCTCACAAACGCCACCTTGCCCTACGTCGAAGCACTCGCAGACAAGGGTTGGCGGCAAGCCTGCCGCGAAGATGCCGGCCTGGCCGAGGGCGTGAATGTGCTCGACGGCAAAATCACCTATCCGGGCGTGGCCGAGGCTTTCCCCGACCTCCCGGCCGAACATTTGACACTTTAAAATTGTTGCTATCACGGGCGCATTGATTTTTTTATTATCTTTGCGCCCGTTTCGACAATTCATTACATTATAATCCTGATGAGAATACTTCGACACCTTCTTGCCCTCGCGTTGACTGCCCTTTGCGTACAAGGCGCTTTCGCAGCAATCCCCGCAGGCTACTATTCTTCGCTCAACGGCAAAGCCGAAGGCGACCTCAAGACTGCCGCCTACAATCTTATCCACAACTTTACCACCGTGTCGTCCTACTCGGCGCTCCCCGACTACTTCAGGCGCACCGATGCCAGGCCTAACACCGACCTGTGGTGGGATATGTATGCCGCCACACCGAGGCGTCTCTACTCTTTCAGCGGCCTCAACCGCGAGCACTCATTCCCCAAAAGCTGGTGGGGCGGAAGCACGAGCGTGTCGGCTTATGTCGACCTCAACCACCTTTATCCTGCCGACGGTCCTGCCAACCAGGCCAAAAGCAACTACCCCCTCGGTGTGGTGGATAAATCAGGAATAAACTTCGACAACGGCGTGTCGACCGTCGGATACCCCGTCAACAATCAGGGTGGCGGCGCCGCTCAGGTCTACGAGCCCGACGACGAGTACAAGGGCGATTTCGCGCGCACATACTTCTATATGGTCACCTGCTTCCAGAACCTCACGTGGAAGTACACCTACATGCTCGGCCAGAACCTCTATCCTACCCTTAGCCCCTGGGCGGCAAACCTGCTCATGCAGTGGCACCGCCAGGACCCCGTGAGCCAGAAGGAAATCGACCGCAACGAAGTGGTCTACTCAATCCAGGGCAACCGAAATCCCTTCATCGACCTGCCTGAGCTCGCAGAGTACCTATGGGGTACGAAGAAAGGCGAGAAGTTCACCCCCGGCTCCGTAGTGGTGCCTCCCGTTGTCTCCGGCGAGCCCGAGCTCATGGCGCCCGCTATCGCCATGGAAGCACTCGACTTCGGTCAGGTAGCGCTTGGCAAGGAGTCGATCACCCAGCTCTATGTGAAGGGTGCGAACCTCGGAGGCACGGTCGACGTGTCGCTCTATCGCGATGATGCCGCCATGTTCTCTATATCCCAGACATCAATCCCGGCATCGCTCGTTTGCGCCGACGGTGGCTACTGGCTCGAAATCCGCTACACGCCCACGAAGCTCGGCAAGCACACCGCACGCATCCTTCTTCAGGGCGACTTCGGAAGCCGTGGTGTGGGTCTCTCGGGCGAATGTCTCGAAGTGCCCGTGCTGTCGACACTCACCGCAACTGCACCCACCGACATTCGAAGCGACCGATATACTGCCAACTGGAGCGCCGCGCCCGAAGGCGAAGTGATCGACTACTATATAGTGACACGCACCAAATACCTCACCGGCGGGCAGCCCGTCACCGAAGAACTCGTGGCTGAAAGCAACTCGCTCGAGATCGACGGCTTTGACGAGAGCGACCGCGAAGCCTACTCGGTGCAGTCGGTAAGGCTCGACATCCGCTCGCAGATGTCAAATGTAGTATTCGTTGACCACTCCGGTATCACCGGTGTGACAACAGAAGAGCCCCTGGTGGTACAGACCTTCCCCGGATTCATGCGTTTCATATGCTCGGCACCGCAGACTGGATGCCGTGTCTACGACTCTGCAGGCCGCATAGTGCTCTACATCGACTCAGTCGAGCAGAACCTCGATGTAGAAATGCCGGTGGGCATATACTTCGTGGTCACCGACCAGCACCCGACCCCCGTCAAAGTCGCTGTCCGCTGAAAGTAAAAAAAATCATCGCAAAAGCCGCCCGAGGGCGGCTTTTGCTGCCTTAAGGACTTTAAGGACCTTAACGACCTTAAAGACTTTAAGATAGCCAAGGGGAGGGTGATTTTTGCGGATCGGGCAAATGTTAAATAAGTGTTAAAATGCGGGAAAAATTTGGAGGACGGGGGATAATGGTTGTAACTTTGCACTCGCTTTCGGGAAGGCACTGCCACCGA
>JAMPHP010000002.1:112895-152576 GCA_023663365.1 Muribaculaceae bacterium
CTACCGCCGCTTCGTGCAGATGTACGGCGACGTGGTGCTCGGCATGAAGCCCAAAAAGAAAACCGACATCGATCCCTTCGAGGAAATCATGGATAAGGTAAAAGAGGAAAAAGGCGTGAAGCTCGACACCGAGCTCGACGTTGACGACCTCAAGAACCTCGTGCGTCTCTTCAAGGCCGCTGTAAAAGACTATACCGGCAAAGACTTCCCCGACAACGCCTGGGAGCAGCTTTGGGGTGGCATCTGCGCCGTATTCGACAGCTGGATGAACGAGCGCGCAATCCTCTATCGTCGCATGAACCAGATCCCCGAAGAGTGGGGTACTGCCGTCAATGTGCAGGCTATGGTTTATGGCAATATGGGCAACAACTCCGCTACAGGTGTGGCTTTCAGCCGCGACGCTGCCACCGGCGAAAATATCTTCAACGGTGAGTACCTCATCAACGCTCAGGGCGAGGACGTCGTAGCCGGCATCCGCACACCTCAGCAGATTACAATCGAAGGCTCGCGCCGCTGGGCTGCCCTTCAGGGTATCAGCGAAGAAGAGCGCGCATCGAAGTACCCCTCGCTCGAGGAGTCGATGCCTCTCTGCGCCAACGAGCTCTTCGCCATCGCCGACCGTCTCGAAGCATACTACAAGGATATGCAGGATATGGAATTCACCATCCAGGACGGCAAGCTCTGGATGCTCCAGACCCGCAACGGCAAGCGCACAGGTGCTGCCATGGTTAAAATCGCCATGGACCTCCTCCGCGCCGGTGTCATCGACGAAAAGACTGTCCTCAAGCGCATGGAACCCCAGAAGCTCGACGAGCTTCTGCACCCCGTGTTCGACAAATCGGCTCTCAAGCATGCCATGGTAGTGGCCAAGGGTCTGCCAGCATCGCCCGGTGCAGCTTCCGGTCAGGTGGTATTCTCCGCCGAAGACGCCGAAAGCTGGGCTGAGAAAAAACGCAAAGTGGTGCTTGTCCGCATCGAGACTTCGCCCGAAGACCTCCGCGGTATGGCCGTTGCACAGGGTATCCTCACCATGCGTGGCGGTATGACATCGCACGCAGCCGTAGTTGCCCGCGGTATGGGTAAATGCTGCGTTTCCGGCGCCGGTGAAATCAAAGTCGACTATGTGGCCAAGACCGTGGAAATGGGTGGCAAGACCTACAACGAAGGCGACTGGATCTCGCTCAACGGTTCGACCGGTGAGGTTTACGACGGCCAGGTACCCACTGCAGAGCCCGCACTCGACGGCGACTTCGCAGCCATCATGACCCTTGCCGACAAATTCACCAAGTGCCTCGTCCGCACCAATGCTGACACCCCCCGCGACGCCAAGCAGGCACGCAAGTTCGGTGCTCAGGGTATCGGCCTCTGCCGCACAGAGCACATGTTCTTCGAAGGCGACCGCATCAAGGCAGTACGTGAGATGATTCTCGCCTCCGACCTCGAAGGCCGTCGTGCTGCCCTCGCCAAGCTCCTCCCCATCCAGCGCGGTGACTTTGAAGGCATCTTCGAAGCTATGGACGGCTTCGGTGTGACTATCCGCCTTCTCGATCCCCCTCTGCACGAATTTGTACCTCACCAGACCGCAACCCAGAAAGAACTTGCCGACGAAATGGGCATCACACTGGCCGAAGTCAAGGCTAAGGTCGACGCTCTCGAAGAGTTCAACCCCATGCTCGGACACCGCGGTTGCCGCCTCGGTATCACATACCCCGAAATCACCGAGATGCAGACCCGTGCCATCATCGAGGCTGCTCTTGCATGCAAAGAGCGCGGTATCGACGTACACCCCGAAATCATGGTGCCTCTGGTAGGCTCGCTCAAAGAGCTCCAGAACCAGGCCGATGTTATCCACTCGACTGCTGCCAAGGTATTTGAGGAAAAGGGTACATCTATCCGCTACAAAGTCGGCACAATGATTGAAGTGCCCCGTGCAGCCCTCACAGCCAACGAAATCGCATCGGTTGCCGACTTCTTCTCCTTCGGTACAAACGACCTCACACAGATGACCTTCGGCTTCTCCCGCGACGATGCTCCCAAGTTCCTCAAGTTCTACAAGGAACACGGCATCATCAAGACCGATCCCTTCGAAGTTCTCGACCAGACTGGTGTAGGTCAGCTCGTACGCATGGGCGTTGAGAAAGGCCGTGCCGCAAATCCCGACCTCAAGGTAGGTATCTGTGGTGAGCACGGTGGCGAACCCTCGTCGGTAATCTTCTGCGCCAAGCTCGGCATGAACTACGTGAGCTGCTCACCCTTCCGTGTGCCCATCGCTCGTGTAGCTGCTGCTCAGGCTGCTCTCGAAGATTGACACTCTGACAGTTAAATAATAAAAGGGCCGTAATTCGTTAGATTTCGTTTCTATGAATTACGGCCTTTTTTCAAATACACCTTACGATGAGAGAGGAAATCGATTCACGCACCGGCGAAAAATGGATTGAACTGAGTAAGGAGGAAGTCAAGATGGGCTTTCTTGCCCAGTGCGTGGAGGCTCTTGCAGAAATAGAGGAATGCGACTATACGGAAATGTTCAGCCGCATGGAGGCTGCTGATATGACCGAAGGATATATCCTCAAACATTACGAACCGCTTCATACGCAAAGTTGGGAAAACGTCTTGGATGACCTTAAAGAACTTCTCGCCAAACGAGAATCAATTTAAATTGCCCTTCGGTTGGAATCAATGAGTGAGAAAGATAAAGTGCTTCATCGCATATTGACCGCCACACAGACGGGAACAATAGTATGCCGTATAGCAAAGACTCTCGACATACCCTCATATGAGGCGTTCCGACGCTTTATAAAAAGCAAGACTTACGCCAACTTCCGCGTAGCAGGTTCAGCATTATCAATGTGTGGAGACCCTGCTATCGTAGAAGAATTCCTCCGCGAAAGCAAGTGAGTTCAATATTTTCACCAATCCGGGATTTCTCTATGACTCAAACAGAAATTGACAAGCGAAGCATCGAAAAGGCAAAAAAACTGTTCGATTCAAAGGATGTATATTCTTTTGAAGTTGGCACGGTGGCCGGACTTCAAGCGATACATCATGCGTTGTTTGATGGATTATATGAGTTTGCAGGTGAAATCCGCAAGCTAAATATCTCGAAAGGTGGATTTCGCTTCGCTAATTCCTTATACCTTATTCCGGCACTTGAAGCTATCGAAAAAATGCCGGAGGTTACATTCGAGCAAATAATAGCTAAATATGTTGAGATGAACATTGCGCATCCATTTATGGAGGGCAATGGCCGTGCCACTCGCATTTGGCTCGACATGATGCTACGCCGTTCATTGAGGATGGTCGTGGATTGGCGTAAGATTTCCAAAGAGGACTATATGTCTGCGATGGAGCGGAGTCCGGTCAACGACCTCGAACTCCGATTCTTGATACAATCCGCGCTCTCCGCAGAGACTGATGACCGCGATGTCATCTTCCACGGAATTGAGCAATCTTACTATTACGAGGGATATGAACCGGAATAGTATGCGGCGTTTGGAAATAGGTTGGAAATTTGCGACAAACCTTTGATTTTCAGCCACGCGTTTTAGTCGCCAGGCTATTCCGAAGACTAATTCGCGGGAAATTAGATAATAATAAGGTCGTAATTCTCCGGTGCGATAGCCGGGAATTACGACCTTTTTCCTTTATAAGTATGCGATGTAAATAAGTATGCGATGTAAGCGCGACTGAAGAAGAAAATCATTAAATTTGCCTTTGATTTCAACAGTGCGTTTATGAAAAAAGTAATCTTCCTTATAGCTCTTGTATTGTCGGTGGTATTGCCGATAAAAGCCAAAATAATTACTGTGACAGATTCGTCTGACAAAAGCCCGATAACAGGAGCAACAATCATTGGTAATTCCGGCATCATAAAAGGTCTTACCGATAATGACGGTCGTATCATGGTGGATGAAGAGGAACTGCCGATTACAATTCGATGTATTGGATATGAACCAAAATCTGCATCGACATTCAGCGATACAATTTCTTTGAATGCTGCCACATATCAGCTTAATGAGGTAGTGATTACCCCATTCGACAGACCCGTAAAGCGAGTTGTATGCTTCGCGAGGGAGTACACTAGCGGAATCACCGGCGCTGATACGATGCAGTATTACTGCGAGTATATGGCTGAGGCGTTTGTGGCGAATGGTAAAGTTAAGGGTTATAGAAACATTGACGCAAGGCCAACCCCCAAGGGATATAAAAGATATGCCCGAATTACAAAAAACGGCGTTGACAGTATATTTTCACCGAAGCGTGGCGATGACATAACGGAACTTTCCTGGTTTGATTTCATGGCATTTCTGCCCGATAAAAAGATTGAAGTGCCCGCCGCAATATTGGAGGGTTCGTTATGCGATACGGTACAGGGCAAGTATGGACCACAGTTTATCTATCGGAAGAAAGGTGGCCAATTCACAAAAACGGCTGATGTGCTTAGCAATCACAAAAACAGACAATGGACTCCCTTTATCTTCAAACTTATCGGTATGACTACCGACATTACCGCAGGGGCTTGGACATTGTCGTTTGTCGATAATGCCGCTAATTCGTATGGTATCGATGAGTTTATGAGTGGAACGTACAACATACATCTTATAGGGAGAGGAAAATGGCTGAAGAAAATATTCGACACAAAAGAGCCGATTGAAATGGACGCATATCTGGAAATATATCCTGTTGAAAAGACAAACCTGACAGTGGATGAGTATAAGGAGATAAGAGACGCTTCCACAACAATTCCATTTCAATACCCCAAAAATATTCAACCGTTATCACCCGCTATTGCCCGCCTTATCAAAAATATTGAAGGGAAATAACAGGCACGCGTGATATCCTTCAGTTCGAGCCTTTTCGATGTGCCCCGGCGGCATATCATCATATCACCATCGCGCTCGAATTTCTTGCCCATATAAGTGTAAAGTTAAACATGGTTAATTGCCAGGTTTTTCACTTGCTTTTTTCGTCGAATTCATGAGTTTTCAGTCTTTATAGTAGATACAGTCATAATCGAGTGAAAAAGCAATTGGATATACCGATACGGCAAAGACTTGCAGAGGTGATTGAGGCCAACCTTGATTACCTTGTGCGCTTCGCGGCAATACGGACCGGCAGCAAAGCAAATGCTGAGGATGTGGTTCACGAAGCGGTCAGAAAGCTGTTGGAATGTGATATTTCCGGGATTAAAAAGGGCAGCCTCAGAATGTACCTCTTCCGCATAGTCCACAATCTCTGCAAGGATTCAGCTCTCGCCGGGAAAAGTGTGCGCGCAATAACAGACGCGGACATCGAGATTCCCGACACAACTGATGAAGAGGACCCCGATACGGAGGAGCTCGAGCGGCTGAACGTCCTGCTCGATAATCTGCCCGAGAGAGAAGCCGAGGTTATAAGAATGAATGTGATGGATGAACTTTCATTTGTGGAAATAGGACTGATACTGTCGACCCCGGCATCCACCGTGAAGTCGCGCTACAAATCGGGAATGGATAAACTGAGAAAACAATACCTCAAAAATAGATAGCCATGGATGATTACAAAGATATAAAAGAGGTGCTGAAGCCGCGCCGCGATTTCCGCGCGTCCGACGAGTTGCGTCAAAGAATAGCCTCGACCCTGGATAGCCACACCAGCAAAAGAAGACCCAGGTGGTGGATATGGAGCACCGCCGGTGCCTGTGCAGCAGCCCTTGTATTGGCATTGATTGTGCCACATGCGGGCGTGTCGGCCAAAGAGATATTGGAGGAGACAATGTATTCGCTGCTAAATTCTCACGGGATAGAAATGACGGTGAATGTGAGGACGAGGCCGATGGAAAATTTCAAATACATCAATGTCTCGGACGATTTTGTGGAGCACAACATCTCCATCGTCAAATCGGAATCGTCGACGCAATGGCGCGTGGATAAAGGCGGACGTACGGCAGCCGGCAATGATACCGTTGTTTATAGTTGGATTGACGGGCTCAATATCGGGTGGAAGTTCGACAATGCGGCAGCCGAAGAAGTTCTTGGCGAATTGGCGGTGCTGCTTGCTCCCGAGCGGATTTTTGAGGTGGAGTTGCAGAACTGCATCAACAGCGGCGAGGCGCAATATACTGTTGAAAGGTCGGGCGATGATATACTGCTGACGGTCCGGTCAGAGCCTCATGGCGATTTCTTCAACCCATACATGCTTAATGCTTCCATAGCAGAGTCGGAGAATGTGCGCCGCTATGAGATAGATGCACATACCGGGCACCTCAAATCGGCGACCGTCGCCATCATCGACGGCGGGGTGGAAACCGAGGTCGTGAAGATAAGCAAAGTAATTTATGATATACCGAAAACTAATCCCGTAAAGCTTCCGTCAAGGATAAGATGCCTTGAAATGCCGCGTAGTATACCCCGCGGGCTTGCCGGGCTAAGCGCTGCCGAGGCCGCATCAGCTTTTCTCAATGCACTGGAGACTTGGAATGAAGCTATACTTGACGCTGCCATCGATGAAAATATAAAGGATGGGATGTATGAGCAGGAGCTCAAGGGGGCTGTTCTCGTGTCGGTGGGCAAATCATTCACCTCCGGCAATGAAGAAATTACTTATGTGCCCTATGTGCTGCGGCTTCCCGGAGGCGTGGAAAAGCGGCATAAACTTGCACTGCGCCGGAACGATCAAAGGGGATGGATCATAGTGGGCGGACTATAGCATAAACAATATAATTTCATAAAGATGTCATTGAAGTATTTAATGGCAGGGCTGACGCTCTGCCTCACCTTTCACACCCTTTTTGCGGATGTTGAGACAATAACAGGAACAGTCGTTGACGGGAGCGGCGCCCCTGTGGAGTTTGCCAATGCGACTTTGCTCACAGCCGGTGAGTCCGCTATTGTGGCCGGAGCCGTCACCGATGCCGACGGAAATTTTACGCTTGCGGCTGCCACCGATTCGTGCGTGCTGCATATCACGGCTCTGGGGTATGAGGAGAAGAGAATTTCAGAGCCACGCGGACACCTCGGCACAATACGGCTCTCCCCGGCATCGTATGAATTGGGAGAACTTATAGTGAAAAGCTCACGGCCTGTGGCAAAGTTGCAAAAAGATGGTCTGCAGGTGTCTATTTCGGGCACGTATCTTGCAAATGCAGGCACCGCTCTTGATGTCCTCGGCAAGATACCTTTTGTGTTGCGGGCGGGCTCACAACTTGAAGTTACGGGCAAAGGCACACCTGCCATATATATCAACGGACGGCAGATTCGCGACTTCTCGGAACTTGACCGGCTGGCATCTTCCGACATCAAAAGCGTCGATGTGGTGACATCGCCGGGCGCTCGCTACGCCTCGACGGTCAATGCTGTCATAATAATTACGACCGTCGCACCCCTCGGCGAGGGCTTTTCTTTTAAGAATCGCACAAGCCTAGGCTACAAACACTATGTTTATCTTTTTGAGCAGGCAAATTTAAACTTCCGAAAGGGCGGTTTTGACTTTTTTGCCACGCTGGATTACGAGAACTACCGCGAGCGTCCGCGATTTGAGAATAACACCACGCGCAGACTTCCGTCGGGCACGGTATCGCAGAGCAGTAGTGGCAAAGACTTCGCCGAATATCCGGTGTATGACGGAAGGCTTGGGCTCAATTATAATTCCAATAAGCTGTATGCGGGCTTGTATTATGATTTTGCCTATCGTCCGTCTGTAGGCAGCAGTTCCACATTCACATCAAGGCTTCTTGACTCAGCCCTTGAGGATGAACTCAGATACAAGGGTAATAGCCACAAGCGCAAGCGCAGGCACCTTCTGAGCGCGTACTGCTCGGGGACCGTGGCAGAGTGGGAGCTGAGGGCAAACATCGACCTGTTGTGGCAGATAAACAACAGCACTACGACAGAGACCGAAGTTTCGGCATCCAATCCCGAACGCAAGTTCGGCACCAACAACGATGTCGGCAATCGGCTCTTGGCCGGCAATATCACTGCGTCTCATCCGCTGTGGAAAGGGGATGTGAGCTTCGGGGTTGAGGTCAGCGACATTCTCCGCAAGGATTGCTATCTTTCCGATGCCGATTTTATCCCCGCCAACGATACAAAAATAAAGGAAAGCACCTCGGCGCTGTTCGCTGAAATATCGCAGACTTTCGGAAAGGTGTCGGTGTCTGCCGGTATCAGATGGGAGTACACTGACTCACGATATTATCTTTGGGGCGAGAAGAAAGACGACCAAAGCCGAAAATACAATAACGTCGCACCCTCTGCTACGCTTGCATTTCCGATTGGGGAGGTATCAGCAAATCTTTCCTACTCACGTAAGACATCGCGGCCCGCCTTCGATCAACTCAGCAGTGTCATAAGATACTTGGACCGCTACAGCTATGAGTCGGGTAATCCTAACCTTAAACCCGTATACAGGGATTACTTGTCCTTGACAAGCTCATGGCGCGACATCATTGTTGAACTCTCATACTATTCCACAAAGAACTATTTCATGTGGCAGACCACGTCCTTGCCGGAAAACGGCAATACGATACTGCTCAGGATGGAGAATATGCCGGGCTTCAATACGCTTGAGGCTTTTGCCAATTATTCGCCATGTTTCTTTGCAATATGGCGGCCTTCGTTCATGGCCGGTGTCCTTGTGCAGGACTTCAAACTCATTCACAACGGCTCGGAAGTAAAACTTGACAAACCCGTGGGCGTTTTCCGCTTCAACAACGCCATTCAGCTTCCGTGGGCACTGTGGCTCAACGTCGATTTCTCAGCGCAGACCTCAGGCAACAGTGACAATATTTATTTAAGGAGTCGGTGGAATTGCAATCTCGGATTATATAAATCTTTTGCAAATGACACGTGGAGCATAAAGATTCAATTCGACGATGTTTTCAACACCTATCGTCAAGAAATGACATCTTTCGATGCTGTCAGTACATCGCATGTAAAGAAACTATATGATACGCGCGACATCTCGCTGACGCTGCGCTACAACTTCAATACTGCACGGTCGCGCTACAAAGGGAGTGGAGCAGGCAGTAGCGAAAAGGGCAGATTCTGAAATTGAATGGAAGCTCGAAGAGGCCATTTTTTCTCCCATTTCAATTTAGTATAATTCAAACAGACTCTAAGAACGACGGCAGCATCCGGTTCGAGCCGGATGCTGCCGTTCTCTGTTTTGCTATCTATGTGGCCTAATGCACTGATGATAAGATTTTAACGCTTGTTTAATAAAACTTTTGAATAAACGAGCTTGTTATTTTTATAAAGAAACGACAAAGTGTCCGAGAAAATTGAAATATTAAGCTCTCATTAGATGCCAAATGAAAACAATAGGGTAGAGTAGTCCTGATTTACAATTGGGAATTTGATTTCATGACAACAAATTTATTCATGTGAGAATAATAATTTACACAAACGAACTACCCTTTACTCTCATTAATTCATAAATCCAAACACGCATTATGGCATTATTCACGGCTAAAAGCCTCCAAATACATTGTTCGCAAATGTAAATTTGGAGGCAATATTTGCATTTACATCTTTTAATAAACTGTACAAACAACTGAAATCCACCACTTTACACTGTCTCTTTAAAGTGTTGCTATAATACTTTACTGATGTGCGAAGCTGAGCATCCACTCTTAAAGTGGCTGCCGATACATGCCGTGAAGTTGAGGATTGTGTATATTTCTGTTTGAAGTTTAAGTGAAAGTCATGGAGCTGTGGCATATCCAGTGTGTGAGCTTGTTATGTAAATGCAAACAGCAAAGATTACAATTGCAATCTGCTGGTATTTACAATTGTGAATATCGAATTTACTTCAATTGCAAATTGTATGAATGTTGTATTTGCATATATGAATTTTTCTTATTACATTTGCACACAGAATAAGTTTGCAAATATAAAATGCAGGAAAACAACGAAGAAAGTCCTATAATACAGCGACTTAAACAATTTATAGCCCACGTAGGGCTTTCGAGTACCCAATTTGCGGATCGGGCCGGCATACCTCGTCCTACATTCTCGCAGATGCTCAATGGTCGCAACAAGTCGATAGGCAACCAAGTCCTTGCCAAACTCGATGAGAAGTTTCCCGAACTTGACATCGTGTGGTTGCTGTTTGGACGAGGGGATATGCTGAATGTTGCAAATATCGAAACCTCAGAGCACTCCGAGAGCCGTTCGGAGCTCGGCTCTGCCTCGCAAGCATCTGATGTTCAGGAGGCGCACGATGAGCCTTATGTGCCTTATGGCTTGGCTGACGCTTTGATAAAACAGCAGAGCTGCCGCGAAAAAGAGGTGCCGGATGCCACTGAAGGTCGTTGGGAGGCTTCCGTGATGTGCGGAGCTCCCTCCGACTGTCATATCACTGAGAGGACCATTCCCGTGAACTCAGGCAAGCGCATAAGCTCTATCATTGTGCTGTACTCCGACAACAGCTTTGAAACATTTTCTCCTGCGAGCGAAAATTAATTTGGATTTTAGCCTGATATTAATTAACTTTGCACTCGCATTTCGGGGCGTAGCGCAGTCCGGTAGCGCACCTGGTTTGGGACCAGGTGGTCGCAGGTTCGAATCCTGTCACCCCGACGCAAAATAATAAGCTGTCAATCAAATGTCATCGACTTATGATTGACAGCACTTTTTTTATTCTATCGGTGCGTTCCTGATGGCCTTATAGAGCAATTTATGATATTAAATTCCCTCCCCCAAGAATGTCACCAACAGAAAACCCGAAAGTCGGCGATTGACTTTCGGGTTTTCTGTTGGTGATAGTCGGAAGTGACCTTTATTCTTCGGTATTCTTCTCAGCGTATTCCTTGAGGAGTTTGTCCTGAACGTCGGCAGGAACCAGTTCATAGCTGCTGAACTTCATCGTGAACGAGGAGCGGCCGCCGGTGATGGAGCTGAGGGAAGTCGAGTAGCTCGACATCTCCTTAAGAGGAACACGTGCCGAGATTTTCTCGAAACCGTTTTCGCTGGACATGCCCATGATGATGGCGCGCCGTCCCTGGAGGTCGCTCATCACGTCGCCCATCACGTCGCCGGGCACGAGTACCTCGACGTCGTAAACCGGCTCGAGAACCTTCGGATTGGCCTCACGGAATGCCTGGCTGAAAGCATTGCGGCCGGCAAGGCGGAAGGATATTTCGTTGGAGTCCACGGGGTGCATTTTGCCGTCGTAGATGCATACGCGCACGTCGCGGGCGTAGCTGCCTGTGAGGGGGCCCTGCTCCATGCGGTCCATGAGACCTTTGACGATGGCGGGGATGAAACGGGCGTCGATAGCGCCGCCCACGATGCAGTTGCATACCACGAGCTTGCCGCCCCATGCCAGAGGTATCTCCTGTGTGTCGCGCACACTCATCTTGAACTCCTGATTGCCGAAGCGATAGGTGTCGGGAGCGGGCATACCTTCGGTGTAAGGCTCTACGATGAGATGGACTTCGCCGAACTGACCGGCGCCACCCGACTGCTTCTTGTGGCGGTAGTCGGCACGTGCAGCGCGAGTGATGGTCTCGCGATAGGGAATTTTAGGCTCTTCGAAAACGATGGGCAGCTTGTCGTTGTTCTCGACGCGCCACTTGAGAGTGCGGAGGTGGAATTCGCCCTGGCCCGACACGATGGTCTGCTTGAGCTCCTTGGAGAGCTCTACCTGCCATGTGGGATCTTCTTCGTGCATGCGGGTGAGGATGCCGGCAAGTTTTTCGGCATCGCTTTCGGTGACGGGGCGTATTGCACGCTGATATTTCGGTGCCGGATATTTGATGAAGTCGAAGGCTATCTCGCAACCCTTTTCATCGAGAGTGTTGCCGGTGCGCACATCTTTGAGTTTGACCGATGCACCGAGGTCGCCGGCGCAGAGCTCGTCGACGGGAGTCTTGATCTGCCCGCATACGCAGAATATCTGAGCCAGACGTTCCTTGCCGCCACGGGTGATATTGTCAAGGTCGGCGCCGGCCTTGAGTGTGCCCGACATCACTTTGAAGTAGCTCACTTCGCCGATGTGCGGTTCGACCGTGGTCTTGTACACGTAGAGGCTCAGCGGGCCTTTGCTGTCGGGGGCCACTTCCTTGCCTTCGGTATCGACCGGAGCGGGCATATCGTCGACGAAGGGCACCACGTTGCCCAGGAACTCCATCATGCGGCGCACGCCCATATCCTTTTCGGCGCTCACGCAGAAGAGCGGATAGATGGAGCGGTCGATGAGGCCCTTGCGGATACCCAGGCGGAGCTCGTCTTCGGTAAGGTGGTCTGTCTCGAAGAATTTCTCCATGAGCGATTCGTCGTTCTCGGCGGCGGCCTCAACGAGAGCGCGGTGGAATTCGAGCGCGCGGTCTTTCTCCTCGGCCGGAATTTCCTCGATAGTGGGAGTGCCGCCGTCGGGGCCCCATGAGTATTTCTTCATCAGCAGCACGTCGATCATGGCGTTGAAGCCGGGGCCGCAGGCGAGGGGGTACTGCACAGGCACTACTTTGGAGCCGAATACCTCGCGCATCTGCTCGAGCACATTCTCGTAGTCGGCCTTCTCGCCATCGAGCTGGTTGAGGGCGAAGATGATGGGTTTGTTGAGAGATGTGGCGGTGCGGAATATGTTCTGCGTACCAACCTCCACGCCGTACTGGCCGTTGATCACGATCACGCCGGTGTCGGTGACATTGAGTGCCGTGATTGCGGCGCCCACAAAGTCGTCGGCTCCGGGGCAGTCGATCACGTTGAGCTTCTTGTTGAGGAATTCGGCGTAGAACACGGTCGAGAACACCGAGTAGCCGTACTCCTTCTCCACGGGGAAGTAGTCGCAGACAGTGTTCTTGCCCAGGACGGTGCCGCGGCGTTTTATAACTCCACACTCGTAGAGCATAGCTTCGGCGAGTGTGGTTTTACCCGAGCCCTTGCTTCCGAGCAGGGCTATGTTTTTGATTTCTTTGGTTTGGTAGACTTTCATGCTATTAGTATGTGTAGTTTTTCGTAAAAGGTGATTTATAGAATGATTTCATCCATTTTCGATGCGCAATTTATAAATTATTTTCGGATTGTGGCAATTTGGTGAATATGTTTCATAACATAAAATCCGCTTTTGTCCTCATTGCTATACCTTTAAGTCGGTATTTTAACATTATTTTACCAGGCGGGTTCTGCCATTCGGCTCTTTTTTTGTAATTTTGGCCTCAATTTTGTTATGCTCTAATGCGAAACAGATCAAACACAGATGGACCACAAGCACGACAATAAAGGCGGCGACACTCTCGACACGGGTATCCAACGCATCGAAATAGACCTTACAAAATACGACCGTCAGCCCGATACTGACGCTCTCTGCATACTTCCCACACGTAACCTTGTCCTCTTCCCCGGACTGACGATAAACTTCGAGCTCGGGCGTGAGAGTTCGCTCGCACTGGCTCGTCATGCCAACGAGAATGCCGAGCCCATAGGCATCGTATGCCAACTCAACCCCGACACGGAATCACCGTCGATCACCACCGGCCTGTATAAATACGGTGTGGTGGCCGATGTGCTCAATATATTCGAGCGCCCCGACGGCACCCACTCGGCTCTTGTCAGGGCCCGTGATAAATTCCGCATACTCGGCCGGAGTGCCACGGTGGCAGCCTACGCGCCCCTCGTGGCCAGGGTGAAGATAATCGCCGACCAGGAGCCGGCCGACTCTTTCGAGTTCGAGCTCGCCTGCGACCAGGTGCGCCGCGTAGCTCTCGAGTCGATAAAGGACTCTGACCCCAACGGACTCTCGGATGCCCTCAAGCATATCGATGACAATGTGATGCTTGTCAACTTTCTGTGCACCAATCTGCCAATCGACACTTCCGAGAAGAGTGCCCTCCTGGCAAAAAGCCGCATCACCGACCGTGCGGTAGGACTGCTTGCGCAGCTCAACATCTTCGGCGAACGAATGGAGATTACCCGCAATATAATGAAGCGTGCCCAGCGGACCATGGAGGAGAACCAGAAGAATGCCTTCCTGCAGCAGCAGATGGAAGCTATCCGCGAGACACTCTATGGCGAAGCAGACGAGCCCGATGAGCTCCTGTCGCGAGCCAAGGATGCGGGTATGCCCGAGAAAGTCCTTGCCTTATTCAATAAGGAAGTGGAGAAGCTGCGACGCTTCAATCCCTCCTCGCCCGACTATTCGGTTCTGTACAGCTATCTCGACACACTGCTTGCTCTGCCATGGAACAAGAGTACGGCATCGGATGCCACCCTCGAGAGCGCCATGGATGTTCTCGAGGCCGACCACTACGGTCTCGAGAAAGTGAAAGAACGTATCGTGGAGCAGTTGGCCATGCTCCTGCACAACCCCGACGGTCGCGCTCCAATCCTCTGCCTTGTGGGAGCGCCCGGAGTGGGCAAGACGTCGATAGGAAAATCCGTGGCCAGAGCCCTCGGGCGCAAATACGAGCGCGTGTCGTTCGGCGGTCTTCACGATGAAGCCGAAATCCGCGGTCACCGCCGCACCTATATAGGGGCTATGCCGGGCCGGATAATTGATGCCATCAAGCGTGTCGGAGTCAAGAACCCAGTACTCCTTCTTGACGAAATCGACAAAATCGGCAACGACTATAAAGGCGACCCTGCGGCAGCATTGCTTGAGGTGCTCGACCCTGAGCAGAACTGCCACTTCCACGATAATTATATAGATGTGGATTTCGATCTCTCCGACGTACTCTTCATAGCCACAGCAAATACGCTATCGACGATAGCCCGCCCCTTGCTCGACCGCATGGAGATCATTGACATCAGCGGCTATCTGCTCGAAGAGAAGATGGAGATAGCACGCCGACACCTCATACCGCGCCTGCTCGACACCGACCGCCTCCTGCCCAAAGAGCTTCAGATAAGCGATGACGCACTCCGCCATATCATCAGCGACTACACAGCAGAGAGCGGGGTCCGCTCGCTTGAGAAGAAGTTGGCCGCAGTCGCCCGCAAGGCTGTGCTATATAAGATGCAAGGCAAGGCCTTCCCCTCGCCGGTGGAGGCCTCCGACCTCTACGCTCTACTCGGGCTTGCTCCCTGCAAGCACGACGCTTACGAAGGCAACGATATAGCCGGTGTGGTCACCGGCCTTGCCTGGACCGAGGTCGGTGGTGAAATCCTGCTCACCGAATCCTCGCTGGCTCCGTCGAAGAATCCATCGCTGGTGCTTACGGGAAAATTGGGCGATGTGATGAAAGAGTCGGCTGCCATTGCCTACCAGTGGGTAAAGACCCATTGCAAGCAACTTGGCATCAAGCCCGACCTTTTTGACAAATACTCGCTCCACGTCCACTTCCCCGAGGGTGCTGTTCCCAAGGACGGTCCATCGGCAGGCATAACCATTGCCACGTCGATAGTATCGACATTCACACAGCGCCGTGTGGCACCGAGGATAGCCATGACGGGTGAAATCACGCTGCGCGGACGCGTGCTCCCTGTGGGTGGTATCCGCGAAAAAATACTTGCCGCCAAGCGCGCAGGAATAACCGACCTTGTGATGAGCCGCGACAATAAGCGCGACATCGACGATATGCCTTCGCAATATACCGAAGGACTGAACTTTCACTTTGTGGATACTGCCGACGAGGTGATAGCCATCGCCATCCTCGATGAACCGGCGGCCAATGTGGTGGATTTATGAAGTACCTGACACTTGCACTTGCCCTTACGCTCACGGCCTGCGCAGCATCTGCGCTTGATAGCGAAGTGCGGGTGTGCAACACCGGCGCCGGCATAAGCCTTGGCGGGACACTGTCGGTGCCGGAAGGCACACCAAAGGCAGTGCTGGTGCTTGCAAGCGGAAGCGGCCGGCAGAACCGCGACGAGGAGATTGCCGGGCACAGGCCATTCCGGACGATAGCCGACAGCCTGACACTCCACGGTTATGCCGTGCTGCGTCTTGACGACCGCGGCATCGGTGCTTCCGGCGGCGACTTCGCCGCAGCTACAAACAGCGACTTTGTATCCGATATAAGTGCCGCCCTTACTTTCGTTGATTCACTCTACACAGATATTCCGGCCGGAGTGCTCGGTCATTCGGAAGGTGGCACCACTGCAATCCGTGTGGCTGTTGCTGACCCTCGGTGCCGCTTCATTGTCACCCTTGCCGCACCGGCGTGGCCGGGCGACTCTGTGATCATGTCGCAGGGCAGAGCTATGGCTGTTGCCATGACAGGGACTTGGGAGAATGAGGCGCTTCAACGCGGGCTCCTTGATATCGCCAAAGGCCCGTTGTCGGCCATCCAGGCTCAGATGGCTATATACGGCAGACTTGCAGAAGCGGCCGGCAACGATGCCACGGCTTTGCCTCAGGTGCGCTCGCAGCTGAACGCCGCCGCAGCCTCGATTACATCGCCGTGGTACCGCGAGATGTTGCGCTACGACCCTTCGGCCGACATTGCTGCCGTCGGCGTGCCTTGGCTCGCCCTCAACGGCGAACGCGACATGCAGGTACTTCCTGCCAACCTCCGCGCCATCTCCGAGATCAACGGCAAAGCGAACACCATGCTCCTGCCCGGCCACAACCACCTCTTTCAGAAGTGTACGACAGGCATGCCCGACGAATATGCCCGTCTTACCGAAGATATTTCCGAAGAAACACTTGCAGCCATCGCGGCGTGGCTCGATAACAATATACACCGATGAAACTTACAGAAGCCCTTAATCGCTACACCGACCGCACCGGTCACTGCCTGTCCGATGTGCGGGCCGTGCTCTTCGACATGGACGGCGTGCTCTACGACTCCATGCCCGGACATGCGCAGGCATGGACACGGATGTGTGCCATGGAAGGCCTCGAATGTACGCCTGAGGAGTTCTACGCCTACGAGGGGCGTACCGGCGCATCGACGATCGACATACTGTATCGCCGTCAGTACGGCCACGGAGCCGACGCAGATACCTGCCGCCGGCTCTATGCCATAAAATCGGACTTGTTCAAGGCCATGGGGCCGCCTGCCATTATGCCTGGCGCTCCCGAGGCGGTTGGGGCGGTGCTCTCAGCAGGAGCTTCATGTGTGCTGGTGACAGGCTCGGGCCAGGCTTCAATCCTCGAGCGACTTGAGCATGATTATCCCGGAGCTTTCACACAGCGTGTCACGGCGCACGATGTCAGCAAGGGCAAGCCCGACCCCGAGCCCTATCTGATGGGTATGCAAAAGGCCGGGGTAAGCGCATGCTGCGCCGTAGCTGTCGACAATGCTCCTCTCGGTGTGGAAAGCGCTTCGCGGGCGGGAGCCTTTACGATAGGAGTACGCACCGGGCCGCTTCCCGAAGGGGCTCTTGAGGCTGCCGGTGCCGACATTGTGGCAAATTCCATGGATGAATGTGCCGAAATCCTCCGCTGTTTGTTATAAGTAAGGAGTGCCATAGGTTTGCATAGTTTTCGGCACTTCGGATTTCATTATTATTATGTCTTACTTATGAAGCAAAAATTGATTTTTACCAACCTTGTGGGGCGTGCCCTCGACGACCTTGTCGCCACGCTCGGCGCACCTCAGCTTGTCATTGTGGCCGATACCAACACGGCGCAGTTCGTGCTTCCTCTGCTTGTCAACGATTCCAAGTCGGCAGCCACGGCTAAAGTCATCACGGTGAAAGCCGGCGATGCTAATAAAAATATCGACGGCCTCTCATCGCTGTGGAAACAACTCTCAGAGGTCGAGGCCACACGTTCGACCGTGGTGGTTAATCTCGGAGGCGGTGTGGTAAGTGATCTCGGCGGTTTTGCAGCCGCCACCTACAAGCGCGGCATGAGGTGCATCAATATACCCACCACGCTTCTTGCCGCCGTCGATGCATCGGTAGGCGGTAAGACCGGCATCAATTTCAACGGCTACAAAAACCAGATAGGAACTTTCACCGAGCCGGAAGCTGCCATCATATCAAGTATATATTTCAACACCCTTCCCGAGCAACAGATTCTCTCGGGCTATGCCGAGATGCTCAAGCATGCCTTGCTTGAAGATAAGGATACCCTCAGCCGCATGCTCGCGTTCAGCCCTGTGCGGCCTATCCTCGACACTGCCGGTCTGCTGCCGCTCATAGAGGCAAGTGTGGGTGTGAAATCGCGCATAGTGGAGGCCGACCTTACGGAGAAAGGGCTGCGAAAAGTGCTCAATCTGGGGCATACCGCAGGCCACGCCTTCGAGAGTTTTGCCATCAGTCACAACTCGCCCGTTCCGCATGGATATGCCGTAGCCTGGGGCATGGTGGTGAGCCTCGTGCTCTCTCATCTCGAAGCAGGCTTCCCCTCCGACACCCTCCATACTTTTGCCAATTATGTGAGGGACAACTACGGTGCCTATCACATCACTTGCGACGACTATCCCGCGCTTCTTGAAGCCATGCGATGCGATAAAAAGAATGTGATGGCAGGCGAAATCAACTTCACCTTGCTTGAGGATGTAGGCCGTCCGCGTATCGATTGCACTGTGAGTGCCGAAAAAATAAAGGCCGCGTTAGATATCTACCGCGACCTTATGGGATTATAATCCGCTGCATCTACCGGGCATCTTTGCCTGTGTAGATGCAGTGCACCTTACCGACCGGTAGCTTGCCCTCCAGGCGGAGCGGTATGCGCTCAGGCCCTGTCGAAATCCAGGCCTCCATATCGTCGGATGTCTTTTTGCCGTTGCCCGACGTGAAGGTGAAGCTGATATGATAGGCTTTTGCCGTGCTTCCGTCGAGGTCGGCATCTACCACTCCATGATAAGTGATTGACAGAAGCTCCTTGCGCTTGCCCGAGAATATGTCGATGCGGGTCACCGTGCCGGGTGTCATGCTCGTAAATGGCAGAGTGCGCATGAAATAGAATGACGTGAGCATATCCACGGCGTCGCCTTCGGTTCTGAGCGTGCGTGTCTCATCTACCTTAAGCACTCCTTTCTTGTAGACCTTGCGGATGCAGTCGGCGCGGACCAGCCCCTGAGTGCTGTAGTCGTAGGTAACCACATCGTGCTTTCGCTCGCCGCCCTCATTGGCGATTTTCTCGTAGAAAAGCGGGGTGAGGTCGCGGTAAGTCATGCGCCCGTTGAGGGTATCGCGTACCTTATAAATTTTATCCGCCCACGGGGCCGACTTGGCCGCCAGAGTTGCGAAGTAGGTGTCGGCGTTGTGAGTGAGGCGGAGTGTGGCTGTTCCGGCCTGCTTGTTGATGATGCCCCACTTGAACATCACTTTATAGTTGAGAGTCTCGGGCGCGAGCTTGACCGTGCCTGATGCCAGTCCTGCGACGCTTGTCGCAAGGGAGACCAGCAGAAGTATTGCTATCTTTATGGAATGGAGAGATGTCATACTTCTTAAACAGGAATCTTTATACAAAGTTTGCGGTGGGAGCCAAGACCTATATTCGGGGCATGGGCATCTTCGGGAAAGAAAATGGCGCACTGGCCACGCTTGACGTGGAGCAGCGAATGCGCGGCATCGCCGTAGAAAGCAATGTCGGCATCGGCATCGTAGGGCGTGCGGATGTGCTTGAGCGCTTCTACCGGAGCCCAGCCTATGATTTCCGTACCTTTAAGCGGCACGTGAATGTCGATGTAGCGGCGGTGCGACTCCAGTGCCGCTTTCTCCCTGGGAAGCAGCGCGGGCTCTTCGCATTTGGCGAAAATCTCAGCATTGCCGCTGCCTGCAATGCTGTATTTGCCTTTTGCGAAATCATCGGCACAGTGGTCGATAAGCCATCCGATGGCTTCGGCGAGGTTTGGGGAAAGTGCACCGTAGCGCGATGCGTCGATGATGCTGCACACTATCATACTTCTACAGTTTTTTCTTGTTTTACTTCAATGGTCTCGTCGAGCTCCTCCTCGTCGAACTCAAGAGGCAGTATCGATCGCCGAGCCTGCTCTATGCGCTTGTTGCGCCAGCAGCGACGGCATACTGCCACGTAGCGGTCGTCACCACCGATTTCTACCTGCGCACCTTCCTCCACGATATTTCCAGAGGCATCTATGCGCGCGTTCACTATGGTCTTGTGTCCGCAGTTGCAGGTCGATTTTATCTCGTCGATAGTATCGGCGATCTCGAAGAGTCGGCGCGAGCCCTCGAAGAGATGGCTCTGGAAGTCGGTGCGCAGCCCATAGCATATCACGTTGCTGCCGAGCTCGTCGACGATGCGCGCCAACTGATCGACCTGAGCCTCGCTGAGGAACTGCGCCTCGTCGATAAGATACCAGTCGACAAGGCGTCCTTCCTTGCGGTAAAGGTCGCGGGCCATGGTGAAGAGATTGGTGCCGGGGTAGATCCAGCGACACTCACGCTCTATGCCTATGCGGGAGCGGATGACATTAGATTGCTCTCGGGTGTCGACCACGGGTTTGAGGCACATGTAATCCATGTGCCGCTCCTCGAAGTTGTATGCTGTGGTGAGCAGAAGGGCCGTTTTTGCCGACCCCATCGTGCCGTAGCGGAAGTATAGTTTGCCTTTTCTGTACATGTTCTTTGTCTTTGAGCGCTCAAAGATAAGCACAATTTTCGGTTCGCATAAGCGTGCCGACGGCTTTTTTATCAACATATTTTCCGAGCATGTGCCTCTCCGGCGCATTTTTGCACAGGTGCGTTTTTTTTCGTATTTTTCCATCTTTGACAGAATCGGCTATAACACATTAAAGCACACGAGCTTACGCTTGTGTGCTTTGTAGTATTACTCTTGCGAGTTAGGTGTTTAACGTTATTTTAACATTTCTCGATACAGTTTGTTCATTGCCTTTTGTTTAACTATCTGAGTGTCAACGCATATGTTGTTGATTTCCTGTAAGCGGTCGGTTGTTTCGGTTCGTTCAAAAAGGGGCATATAGCCGGCTCCTCTGATGTGGGCGAACTTGAAGCTCCGCAACGTGGAGATAAGCCTGTCTATTGATAGGTCTGGCATATCAAGCTGTTTTTGAAGCATTTTCAGAATGACCATCGCGAGAAAACATATCAGAAAGTGAGAGCGGATTCTGTCGGCGCGCTGAAGGAATACGGGGCGGCTGTCGAGGAATGTTTTGGTGGTGCGGAAGAGGTGTTCTATTTCATGATGAAACGAGCGGGCTCGCAGCACGTCCACGGCATCGTCATCGAGGGATGTGCCATAGGCGTAGAAGCCATCGAACTTTTCTTCCTGCTCGATTTTGTCCCAATTGATTGCCATTGTCACATTCCGGGCGATTTCTCCATCTGCTGTGCAGTAGACGGTTTCCACATAGTTGCGCGGATCTTGCTGCGACTGGCGCGGCTTGGTGTTTTTTGTCTTTACTATTTTTTCGGCTACCGGTAGCCGCTCGGCCCTCTTGTGCCTGAGATAAAGAGCGAAGTCGTGTGAGTATGTGACGATTACACGCTCATGACGCACTGTGGATTTGCGGCCGTTAATACATTTTTCAACGATTATTTCTTTATAAAACCGTGTATGTCGCTCTCTTTCAAGGTCTATCTCGTCGAGATTGAATGTGTCGCGACACGGGTCGGCCGGATCTATCGGTCCGAGATTGCTGTCGCGGAAAGCGATGTGCCACCCATGCGGGTCGAGAGCCATCTTTTGGTCGGCCTCGGAAAGTTTGGGCAACGACTGCACGGCTATGTATTCCCGGCCCTCGGTGGTGTTATAGCGGCGGTTGTCTTCGCTTGAAAGCCCGGCATCTGTGCTTATTATGAACTCGTTGAGCCTAAATTTGTCCGCGATCATCTCTTCTATCTTTTGCAGGGATGGTTGTTCTGACTCGTTTCCCGGAAAAATGATGAACGACAGCGGGATGCCGTCAGCATCCATCAGCAGCCCCATCTGGACGATAGGATTCGGGCGGTGCTCCTTTGATTTGCCTCTCCGGCGTATACCCTCGGGGCGATTGGGATGGCGAGGGTCGATTCCCTTGGGGTCATTGTCCTCTATTTCAAAATAGTAGTTGGTACAATCATAGAATATGACCCGTGTGTTGCGGTCCATCACTTTCCGGGAGTTTTCCCATACCGTGGCCTGTATGTCGTCAATATGTGCGGACAACAGCGACAAGGCCCTGTAGACATCCTCCAATGCAGCCGTCATCTTGCGCATGCGCTTCTGGCCAAGCGCATAACTGCTTAACTTTGAGCAGGGCAGTAATATTCGCAACATCACGAGAGTCTCAAGTATTTCGTTGAGATTATACTTCACTTTGGTACCTGCGGCAATCTCACCGCATTTTTCAGGAATACCAAGTTTATTGTATAGAGGCAACAGCAGCAAATCACCGCAATCGCATGTGACCTGTTCGTCCTTTTTAATGCGCTCCGACGGCGAAAAATCAACTCTTATCCTTTCTCTCCCCTGTTTCTCCTCCTCGTTCAGCCTTGCAACGTATTCTTTGGCCCATTCAAGACCATCGGCACAGCCATACTTCTTTTCTATATCCTCTTCTGATCCAAGAGTCTCAACGCGCTTGGTTGTACTCTTGCCCGTTTTGTCGCGGAATGACTTCAACACGTAAATGGTATGCGGACGCTGAGGTCGGGAAAAACTTAGTCTCATATCGGTTTTGTAGTATTACTTAATATTACTACAAAGTAACAAATAAAAAATGAACTGTGCAACAATTCATTGGATTATTTTTGCAAAAGCTTCTGTCAAACTTCCGTTGTCTTTGAGCGCTCAAAGATAAGCACAATTTTCGGTTCGCATAAGCGTGCCGACGGCTTTTTTATCAACATATTTTCCGAGCATGTGCCTCTCCGACGCATTTTTGCACAGGTGCGTTTTTTTTCGTATTTTTGCAGGTTGAAAAGCAAATAAAGATGATTTCTATCAATAATCTGTCGGTGGAGTTCAGTTCCCAGCTGCTCTTCGACAATATAAATTATGTGATCAACCCCAAGGATAAGATAGCCCTTGTGGGAAAGAACGGTGCGGGCAAGAGCACCATGCTCAAGATCATTGCGGGGCTGCAGCGCCCGACCACCGGCTCGGTGTCGGTCCCGTCGGACGTAACCATAGGCTATTTGCCCCAGCAAATGGTGCTTGAAGACACGCTCACCGTGGCAGAGGAAGTTCGCAAGGTCTTTGCCCATGTCGACGATATGCACCGCAGGCTTGACGAGCTCTCTGCCGAGCTTGCCTCGCGCACCGACTATGAGAGCGATGAGTATGCCGCTCTGATAGAACGTGTGAGCAGTCTCACCGAACAGATAAGTATGCTTGCCTCCGACAACCTTGAGGCAGACATGGAGCGCACGCTTCTTGGTCTCGGCTTCCTCCGCTCCGACTTCGGACGACCGACCTCGGAGTTCAGCGGCGGCTGGCGTATGCGAATCGAACTCGCCAAACTGCTCTTGCGCCGTCCCGATGTGCTCCTTCTCGACGAGCCCACCAACCACCTCGATATTGAGTCGATCCAGTGGCTTGAGAATTTCCTTATGACCAAAGCGAAGGCTGTGGTGCTTGTGAGTCACGACCGCGCTTTTATCGATAATGTCACCAACCGCACGATAGAAATCAGCTGTGGCAAGATTTACGATTACTCGGTGAACTACTCGAAGTTTGTGGCACTCAGGGCGGAGCGAATAGAGCAGCAGATGCGAGCCTACCGCAATCAGCAGAAGCAGATAGCCGACACCGAGGAGTTTATCGAGCGTTTCCGCTACAAAGCCACCAAGAGCGTGCAGGTGCAAAGCCGCATCAAGCAGCTTGCCAAGATAGAGCGAATCGAGGTCGATGAGGTCGATACCTCGCACCTCAGTCTGCGCTTCCCGCCGGCACCGCGATCGGGTGACTTTCCGCTGATTGTCGACGAAGTAGGCAAGGCCTATGGCGACCATCAGGTGTTCGACCACGCCAACTTCACTCTACGACGCGGCGAGAAGGTGGCCTTTGTCGGCAAGAACGGCGAGGGCAAGTCGACCATGGTCAAATGTATCATGGGAGAAATACCTTATACCGGCTCTCTCAGGATCGGCCATAATGTGAAAATCGGTTATTTCGCTCAGAACCAGGCTCAGCTGCTTGATGGCGAGCTAACGGTTTTCGACACTATCGACCGCGTGGCTGTCGGAGACATCCGCACACGTATCCGCGATATACTCGGAGCTTTTATGTTCGGCGGCGAGGCTTCCGATAAAAAAGTGAAGGTGCTGTCGGGTGGTGAGAAAACACGGTTGGCGATGATTAAACTGCTTCTTGAGCCGGTCAACCTGCTTATTCTCGACGAGCCCACCAACCACCTCGACATGAAGACCAAAGATATACTCAAGCAGGCTATAGCCGCCTTCGACGGCACCGTGATAGTGGTGAGCCACGACCGAGAGTTTCTCGACGGACTCGTGCAGCGCGTATATGAGTTCGGCGGCGGCAAGGTGCGTGAGTGCCTTGGAGGCATCTATGAGTTTCTCGAGAAGAAAGCCGCCGAGCGTGGCGAGGCGGCAGTTGCGCCGTCGGCACCGACCAAGGCTTCATCGCCCAAGGCATCGCCGGCAGCCCAACCCACACCGGCAGAGCAGCGCAAACTCAGCTATGCCGAGCAGCGGGAGCGGGAGCGCACAATCCGCAAAGCCGCCAAGAAAGTCGAGGAGGCCGAAGCCGCAGTGGCGGCGCGTGAGGCCGAATTGGCCGACATCGAGGCGAAGATTGCCGCAGGAGTGGTCGACCCGGAAATATTCACGGCACATGCCGAAGCCGGAAAGGCTGTCGAGAATGCCATGAGCGTGTGGGAGCTTGCGCAGATGGAGCTCGACGAAATCAAAAATCAATGACAATTCAATATTATTTAATAAACCCAAAATGAAAAAAAGTAATTATCTACTTATGGCAGCACTCGTTGCAGCCGGAGCTCTCGGCTCCTGCAGCAAGCCTACGGCCGCGCCCAAGGGCATCGATGTGTCGCACCTCGACACCCTCGTCTCGCCCAAGGCTGATTTCTATGATTATGCCTGCGGTGGCTGGATGAAAGCAAATCCGCTCAAACCCGAATACTCGCGCTTTGGAACCTTCGACCAGCTCGGAGAGAACAACCGCGAGCAAATCCGCGAACTCGTGCTCGGCCTTGACCGCAACGCCGCTGCCGGCACCAACGAGCAGAAAGTGGCCGACCTCTACGATATGGGCATGGACAGCGTGCGCCTCAACAAAGAGGGCATGGCACCCATCGCCGAAGACCTCGCTGTGATCGCAGCCACTCCCCGTGAGAAAATTGTCGACCTCATGGCCACAATGCCCGGCGTGGGCGTGTTCTTCGGCACCGGCGTGCAGGCCGACCTCAAGGACAGCAACATGAACACCATGTACTGGGGGCAAGGCGGCCTTGGCCTCGGCGACCGCGATTACTACACCGACGACACCGAGCGTGCTCAGCGTGTTCGCGATGCATATCGCACCTATCTCAATACCGTAGCCGGCCTTATCGGCTATGATGAGGCGGCCGCCGAGCGCTTCACCAACAATGTGCTTGCCCTCGAGACCGAGCTTGCCCGCAATCAGATGACCCGCACAGAGCAGCGCAACATCGCCGCCCAGTACAACCCCACCGCAGTGTCTGCACTGGTGGAAGAGTATCCTTCGGTCAACCTCCGTCATTATTTCGAGCTTCAGGGTCTTGATGTCGACACCGTGATCGTAGACTCTCCCAAGTACTATCAGGCAGTGGCCAAGGCCATCGCCGACAGCGACGAGCAGATGCTGCGCGACTACATGACCGCCTCGTATGTGGCTTCGGCAGGTTCTTACCTGAGCGACGATTTCATCAACGCCGAGTTTGAGCTTTCAAAGGCTATCTCCGGCGTAGAGCAGCAGCAGCCCCGCTGGAAGCGTGCCCTTTCCGTGCCCAACGGCATCCTCGGCGAGGCTCTCGGTCAGCTCTATGTGGGCAAGTACTTCCCAGAAAGCTCCAAGGAGCGTATGCTCACCCTGGTGGGCAATCTCCAGAAGGCTCTTGGCGAGCACATCGACAACCTCACCTGGATGAGCGATACCACCAAAGCCCGCGCCCACGAGAAACTCGCCACTTTCCATGTGAAAATCGGCTATCCCGACACTTGGCGTGACTACAGCAAGCTCACCATCGACCCCGAGCTTCCCTATTGGAAGAACATCCAGAACGCCATCCTCTTCAACCAGGACTATAACAACGCCGACTACGGCAAGCCCGTGGACCGCGAGCGTTGGCTTATGTCGCCTCAGACTGTAAATGCTTACTACAACCCCACGACCAACGAAATCTGCTTCCCTGCCGGTATCCTCCAGAAGCCCTTCTTCGACCCCGAGGCCGACGATGCAGTGAACTACGGCGCTATCGGTGTGGTTATCGGTCATGAGATGACCCACGGCTTCGACGACCAGGGCCGCCAGTTCGACAAGGACGGCAACTTCACCGACTGGTGGACCGAAGCTGATGCCACTGCTTTCAACGAGCTCGCCGAAAAACTCGCCGCACAGTTCGACAGCATCATAGTCACCGGCGACACTCATGCCAACGGCCACCTTACCCTTGGCGAGAATATCGCCGACCAGGGCGGTCTGCGCGTGGCTCGCACTGCCTACCTCAACTCGCTGGGCGGTGCTGAGGCTCCCGTGATTGACGGCTTCACCCCCGAGCAGCGTTTCTATCTGGCATACGCCAATGTGTGGGCCGGCAATATCCGCGAGGATGAAATCCTCTCGCGCACCATCTCCGACCCCCACAGCCTCGGCCGCTGGCGCGTCAACGCCACCCTGCGCAATATCGAGCCTTTCTTCAAGGCATTCGATATCACCGAAGCCGACCCGATGTTCCTCCCCGAGGCTGAGCGGGTGGTTATCTGGTAATCTCTTTCCAAAATCTATATCGCGGGCTGCCTCGTAAAAGGGGCGGCCCGTATTTTTTTTCGTCGGGCTATGCTTGAAATCTTTTTTGTCAGATTAAAAATTATAGCTAAATTTGTAAATTGATAGCGCACCCCCCGGCGCTGTTCACAAAACTATAGAAAACAACAATCATCATCCCGACATGAAATTCAGCATATCGAGTAAAGCTCTTTACAATGCGACCTCCTCTGTGAGCAAGGTCATCAATTCCAAGAATGCTCTCAGCATCCTCGACAACTTCTATATCAAGCTCGAAGGCAATGAGCTCACCATCACCGGATCTGATCAGGAAAACGCGCTTACCGCACGCCTGGAGGTCAGCGGAGCCAAGGGCGAAGGCGCTTTTTGCCTCGGTGCGCGCCGCCTTGTCGAACTCCTGAAGGAACTTCCCGACCAGGGCGTGGAGATGAATGTCAACGACACCACTCTCGAAGTGCAGCTTTCCTACTCGTCGGGCCACTATTCCTTCGTCGGTCAGCCCGGCGACCAATATCCGCAATTCACCGCCGATACCGCCGGTGACCCCATCTCGTTCACCATTGCCACCGAGCAGATGATTGCCGGTCTCGACAACACCATGTTTGCTGTCAGCAACGATGAGTATCGTCAGATCATGCAGGGTGTGCTCATGGATATAGCTCCCGAGAGCATCACGTTTGTAGCCACCGACACCCGCAAGCTCGTGCGCTACATCGACCGCCGCACCGCCCCCGGCGTGCAGGGCTCGTGTGTGATACCCGCCAAGCCGTCGAATATTATCAAGAATGTCTTCGCCAAGGAAGAGACCCTTTCCGTGACGATGAACTCTCGCAATGCCGTCATCGCCAGCGAGCACTACACCTTCCAGTGCACCTTCCTCAATGGCAACTATCCCGACTACAACCGTGTGATACCCCGCAACAACACCCAGGTGCTCACCGTCGACCGCGTGTCGCTCCTCAACTCCGTGCGCCGTGTGGGTATCTTCGTGGAAGTCGACGGTGGCCTGGAGAAGTTCCGCATCACCCCAGAGAACATCCTCATCAAGAGCAACGACCCGAATCTGTGCACCAGCGCCCGTGAGCAAGTGCCGTGCTCGTTCACCGGCAGTGAACTCACTATAGGCTTCAGCGCCAACTATCTCATGGAAATCCTCACCACACTCAAAGGCACCGATGTAGTGGTCAATCTTGGCGATGCCGGCCGCCCCGGTGTGTTCCGCCCCGGCGAAGAGCCAGAGAACACTGAGCTTGTGATGCTCCTCATGCCCATGACAGTAGGTGATTTCTAAGCGATGAAGTTGCATCTTACCCGCCCTCTGGTTTTCTTCGATCTCGAGACCACCGGCACAAACGTCAACACCGACCGCATCGTTGAGATTTCGCTCATAAAGTTGCTTCCCGATGGTTCGCACATCGAGAAGACACGCCGTATCAACCCTGAAATGCCCATACCGGCCGAAGCGACGGCAGTGCATCACATCACCGACGAGATGGTGGCCGGCGAAAAGACCTTCAAGCAGATTGCCGCCTCGCTGGCTCAAATCCTCGCAGGATGCGACATTGCAGGCTTCAACAGCAATCGCTTCGACATACCGCTGCTGGATCAGGAATTCTGTCGTGCAAATGTCGATTTCGATTTTTCCAAGGCCCGCTTCATCGACGTACAGACGATCTACCACAAGAAAGAGCCGCGTACGCTTTCGGCAGCTTACAAATACTACTGCGGTGAAGAGCTCGTGGGCGCACATGGTGCCGCTGCCGACACCGAAGCCACCATGAAGGTGCTTCTCGCTCAGCTCGAGAAATACGACGATCTGCCGGCCGAAGTGGGAGCTCTTTCGGAGTTTGCATCGAACAACCGCAATGTCGACTTCATGGGGCGCCTCATCTTTGATGAGCAAGGGCGCGAGGTAATCAACTTCGGCAAGTATAAAGGGCGCATTGCCGAAGAAGTACTCGTGCAGGATCCGGGCTACTATAGCTGGATTATGAATGGCGACTTTGCGCAGAACACAAAGAGGGCCTTTACACGTATCCGCCTCCGCAACAAGAAGAAATGACAAACCTCAACGGCAAACATATAGTGCTCGGGATATGCGGCGGTATCGCCGCATACAAGAGTGTGGTGCTTCTGCGCGCGCTCGTTAAAGCCGGAGCCGAAGTGCAGGTCATAGTCACACCGGCAGGTAAGGAATTTATCACGCCGGTGACTTTATCGGCGCTTTCAGGCAAGCCGGTGATCTGCGATTTCTTTACGGCCAACACCGGAGAGTGGCATTCGCACGTCGACATCGGTCTGTGGGCCGATGCCATGATTGTGGCACCCGCGACAGCCTCCACTCTGGCCAAGATGGCCACGGGAGTAGCCGATAATATGCTCGTCACGACATACCTCTCGGCGAAAGCGCCGGTGTTTGTGGCTCCGGCGATGGATCTCGACATGATGGCGCATCCTACCACCACACGAAATCTCGCCACGCTCCGTGCCGATGGTGTCACGGTGATAGAACCAGAAGTCGGCGAGCTTGCCAGCCATCTGGTAGGCAAAGGTCGCATGGAGGAGCCGGAGCGCATAGCCGCGGTGCTTGACGCTTTCTTCGGCAAGGGCAAGGCTCTTGCGGGTAAGCGTGTGCTCGTCACAGCCGGCCCCACATACGAGCGGATTGATCCGGTGCGCTTCATCGGCAACTTCTCCACAGGCAAGATGGGCTATGCCATTGCCGCAGAGGCTGCTTCGCGTGGCGCCGATGTCACTTTGGTGAGCGGCCCCACATCGTTGCCCGATCCTGCCGGGGTGAACACCGTCAGGGTAGAGAGCGCTCGCGATATGCTTCGTGAGTGTGAGGCTGTCTTCCCCGATGCTGATGTGGCTGTGATGTCGGCGGCAGTTGCCGATTATGCCCCGGCTGAATATCATGAGAGTAAAATCAAGCGTGAGCACGATGGCATAGACCGCATCGATTTGGTGAAAAACCCCGATATAGCAGCCACTCTCGGTGCCCGAAAAAGGCCCGGTCAGCTTATGGTGGGCTTTGCGCTGGAGACCGGCAGCGGACTGGCCAACGCCGAAGAAAAGCTCGCAAGGAAAAATCTCGACATGATAGTGCTCAACACCCTTGCCGACAAGGGCGCGGGATTTGGCACGGATACTAATAAGGTTACTATCATCAAGGCGGGCGGACACATTGACTCGTTCGGCCTGAAAAATAAAAAAGAAGTGGCATCAGACATTATGGATGCCATCCAGACTTTGCTATGACTCTCTCTCTCCGGCTTTTAACTGTATTCATGGCCCTGTCTACGCTTGTCGGCACAGCCCGGCTTGCGGCTCAGGAGCTGAACTGCACCGTGACGCTCAACGCCGAACAGGTCGAGGGCACCAACAGGCAGATATTCGAGACTCTCGAGCAGGCTATGAACGACTATATGAACACCACGACATTCACCAATACTCAGTTTGCCACAAACGAGAAGATTGAGTGCCGTCTGTTCTTCACCATCAAGGAGGTGAAGGACGATGTGTTCAGCGGCGACCTCCAGGTGCAGTCGCTAAGGCCGGTCTACAACAGTTCGTACACTACGACTCTGATTAATTTCCGCGATACCAAAATCGAGTTCACTTACCGCGAGAATGAGCCACTGGTCTTTTCCGTAAATAATATGGAGAGTCAGCTTACGGCAATTCTCAATTTCTACGCCTACCTCATCCTCGCCGTCGACTTTGATTCTTTTTCACCGCATGGCGGCGACCCTTACTTCGATCGGTTGCAACTCATTGTGCAGCAGGCGCAATCGTCGGGCGAAAGCGGCTGGAAAGCTTTTGAAGATACCAAGAACCGCTCGTCGGTGCTTGGCGCATATACCGATCCCGCCACAAGCGGCATCCGCGATATGACATACAGCTACCACCGACAAGGACTCGATAATATGGCTGTGTCGGTCGACAAAGGGCGATCGGCAGTCACCGAATCGCTCTCGGCCATTGAGAAGGTCTACAAGGTGGCTCCCATGTCGGTGGCTCTGTCGATGTTCAAGGATGCAAAACTCGACGAACTCGTCAATATCTACTCCAAGGCTCCGGCGGAAGAGCGCAACAAGGTGTATAAACTTCTTGAACCCATCTATCCCACCGAGCAGACACGCCTCGAGGAGATTAAAAAGGGTGCCGATAATAAATAATGATTAAGTCTCTTCATATATCAAACTACGCGCTTATCAGCGGTATCGACATCGAGTTTGAGCCGGGCTTCAACATTATCACCGGCGAGACCGGTGCCGGTAAATCCATCATGCTCGGTGCTCTTTCGCTCCTGCTTGGCGAGCGTGCCGAGAGCAGGGTAGTGCGCGACCCCTCGAAAAAGTCGGTTATCGAGGCTTACTTCGATATTTCCGATGCCGACGGTGTAGCTGACCTTCTCGACGAATACCAGCTCGGTGTGGGCTCGTCGGAGTGTATTGTGCGAAGGGAGATTGCCCCGGGCGGGCGCTCCCGTGCTTTTATAAATGACACTCCCGTCAATCTTTCGGTACTTCATGAGGTGGCGGTGCGCTTGGTCGATATCCATTCGCAACACCAGAATCTGCTTCTGGCTTCGCCGGAGTATCAATTGGCTATAATTGATAATCTGGCAGGCACGCGCGAGCTTCTCGAGGACTACCGACGCGCTTTTGCTGCATACCGTGTGGCATTGAAGCAGTATACTGATACACGCGAACTAATCCGACGCAATCGCGACGATGCCGAGTTTATCCAGTTTCAGTACTCTCAGCTCGAAGAGCTTAAACTGCAGCCCGGCGAACATGAAGAGCTCGAGTTGGAGCGCCAGCAGCTGGCCAACGTCACGGAAATAAAGACAACGCTCGGAGAGGCTCTCGACCCTCTGCTCAACGGGCAGGAAAATGCTCTCGCACTTATGCGCGATGCCGTCGAGGCGCTCGAGGAATTGTCGGCAACGATAGGCACGGCCACCGATGGCACTGATTTCCACGCTCTGGCTGAGCGGCTTGAGTCGGCCCGCATTGAGGTGGCTGATATCAGCGACTCGCTTGTCGACTATGATATTGCTCTTGCTGCCGACCCCGAAAGGCTCGATGAAATAGATGAGCGTCTGAGCAAACTATATTCACTTGAGCTCAAGCACCATGTAGATAATGCCGACGGCTTGATTGAAATCCGCGACCGCCTGGCCGAGCAGCTTGAGGCTCTTGAAGACTCCGACGGCGTGCTCGCAAGTCTCGAGACAGCTGCAAAAAAGGCCAAGAAGATTGCTATAATGCTCGCAGCCAAGATTTCCGAGAAGCGCACGGCGGCTGCCGCCGAGTTTGCCGAGCAACTACGCAGCACTGCGGCACCGCTGGGTATGCAAAATTTGCGTTGCGATATATCACTCACACGTGTGAAGCTCGGCCCTGACGGATACGATCAGATACAATTCTTGTTCGCCTTCAATAAGAATCAGGCGCTGATGCCGGTGGCATCAGTAGCTTCCGGTGGTGAGATCTCGCGCCTGATGCTCGCCATCAAGACTATTGTAGCAGAGCAGATGCACCTCCCGTCGATTATTTTCGATGAAGTGGACACCGGCGTCTCCGGTGATATTGCCACGCGCATGGCTGCCATGATGGCAACTATCAGCCGCAATATCCAGGTAATCACTATCACGCACCTGCCGGGCGTGGCGGCAGCCGGCACATCGCATTTCAAGGTCTATAAGGTAGACGATGAAACTGCCACTACAACGCATATCCGCCGCCTGCAGCCGCAGGAGAGGCCTGCCGAACTGGCACTGATGATAAGCGGTTCGCCCGACGATGAGGCTGCCCTTGCCAATGCCCGTTCTCTGCTCGAAAAGTATAATAACTAAAACAGATTACGAAAGTTAACGACTATGGATTCAAGCGATTATATATTCGGTATACACCCTGTTCTCGAGGCCGTAGAGGCCGGCCGCACAATCGATAAACTCTATATAAAGAAAGACCTTCACGGCGACCTTGCAATCAGGCTTTGCCACCTTGCCAAGGAGAGGGGAGTGCCCGTGCAACGCGTGCCGGTAGAAAAATTAAACAAAATCACTCGCAAGAACCATCAGGGAGTCATCGCACAGATTGCCGCGATAGATTATTGTCGGCTCAACGATTTGGTACCCACTCTGTTCGAGGATGGCGTGCTGCCTTTTATCCTTGTGCTCGACGGCATAACCGATGTGCGCAATTTCGGTGCTATTGCCCGCACGGCTGAGTGCTGCGGTGTCAACGCAATTGTGATACCAACCCGCGGCAGTGTGAGCGTCGGAGCCGATGCTGTCAAGACATCGGCCGGAGCACTGCTGCATATTCCTGTCTGTAGGGTTGATTCGCTGGCCGGTGCTGTCGAATATCTCAAGCAGAGCGGCTGCCAGGTGGCATGTTCGACTGAAAAATCGTCGATCAACTATACCACAGCCGATTTCACTACGCCGCTCGCCTTGGTGATGGGAGCCGAAGATACCGGTATCTCTCCCGAAATACTGAGAATAGCCGACACTCGTGTTGCTATTCCCATGTTTGGCCGTATAGGCTCGCTCAATGTCGGTGTTGCAGCCGGCGTGATGATGTATGAAGTTGTGCGCCAGCGTCTTGCTGAAAATCTTGAGATAATCTGATTCTATGCTCGAGTGGCTTTACACAAATTTTGAGATGCTGTGCACCGTGATGTGTGTGCTTAGTTTCTTGCTATTTGCTTTCGATAAGATTTCTGCAGTCTACGGAAAAAGCCGACTCTCCGAAATATCCCTGTTGCTTCCGAGTGCATGTATGGGTGCGCTCGGAGGCTTGTTGGGGATGATTCTTTTCAATCACAAGACACGGAAACCCTTATTTTACATCGGGGTGCCGCTTTTTCTTGCGCTCCAGATTTTTTTATTTTGGTGCCTGACTTTTGGCGTGCCCGGTTTTTTCCATTTCTGAGGCGGTTTATGGCAGAATGCGCCAACTCAGGCTCCGGCGGTTTATATCCCGGCCATAGCTTGATTACGCAACAATATTGATGCGGTGTGCGTACCTTTGTGTATATTTAAAGACTATGCTTTGTGTAACATAATGTCGATTATGTTAAATAGGGTTTGACGGTCAGATAGGATTATCCTCTCCTCATTAAGTACTCTTGGCGAATACAACAGAAAAGACAGGCAGTCAAATTTTGCCGCTTGCGGCTTTTTTAGTAAATTTGCAACCTAATTCAACACAAGCACATCCAGATGGTTGTATTTTTCACCACCCCCGAAGGAACGGCTTATGCCGTAGAAAGCTCGCACAATTTCGATGCCAACGAAATCGAACGTCTGCGCTGGCTTTTCAGCGGAGCATCTCCGCTTGCACCCGGTACCGCACTCGAAGGTTCGTATGTCGGTCCGCGAAAAGAAATGATTACTCCATGGAGTACGAATGCCGTTGAGATTACTCAGAATATGGGTATCGACGGCATTTCTCGTATCGAACAGTTCATCCCGGCCGCCAATGTGGCAGTGTTCGACCCGATGCTGCAGCGCAAGTACACCAATCCCGCACCCGATGTGTTCGAGATTACACAAAAGCCTGCCGCCCAAGAATATATCGACAACATCAGCGACTACAATGCACGTGAAGGTCTGGCACTCAGCCCGGAAGAAGAGGATTATCTCCGCAATCTGTCGGTGCGCCTCGGCCGTCCCCTCACCGACAGTGAGGTGTTCGGTTTCTCGCAGGTTAATTCAGAGCACTGCCGCCATAAAATTTTCAACGGCACCTTCGTCATCGACGGTGAGGTGAAGCCCTCTACCCTATTCCAACTGATTAAGAAGACGAGCAAGACTAACTCCCAAGGCCTTGTGTCGGCATATAAGGATAATGTCGCTTTTGTCGAAGGCCCGAAGGTATATCAATTCGCCCCCGAGCGTGGTGACGTGCCCTCGTTCTTCTCAGAGCGACTGATCGATACTGTGCTGTCGCTTAAAGCGGAGACACACAATTTCCCCACTACAGTAGAGCCTTTCAATGGTGCCGCAACCGGAAGCGGCGGCGAAATCCGCGATCGTCTCGGTGGCGGCCGCGCCAGTCTGCCCCTTGCCGGTACTGCTGTATATATGACTTCCTATCCGCGTATGTCGCAGGCTCAAAGAGCTTGGGAAACAGCTATCCCCGAGCGAAAATGGCTCTATCAGACTCCCGCCGACATCCTCATTAAAGCATCCAATGGCGCATCCGACTTCGGAAATAAGTTCGGCCAACCTCTCATCACAGGTTCCTTGCTCACTTTCGAGCACAAGGAAGATGAGCGTGTCTATGGCTACGACAAAGTTATCATGCTTGCCGGCGGTGTCGGGTATGCAACTGCCGATCAGGCTATCAAAGGCGAGCCTAAGGCCGGACAAAGCGTAGTCCTTGCCGGTGGTGACAACTACCGCATAGGCATGGGCGGCGGCGCCGTATCATCGGTCGATACCGGGCGCTACGCAGGTGCTATTGAGCTCAATGCCGTGCAACGTGCCAACCCTGAGATGCAGAAACGTGTAGCAAACCTTATCCGCTCGCTTGCCGAAAGTCTCGACAATCCTATCGTTTCTATCCACGACCATGGCGCCGGCGGTCATCTCAATGCTCTTTCCGAGCTTATCGAAAGCACGGGCGGTGTGATAGATATCGACGCACTTCCCGTGGGCGACCCTACCCTCTCCGACAAGGAAATTATCGGAAACGAGAGTCAGGAGCGCATGGGCTTTGTAGTCAACGCCGAGGACATCCCTCTTATTGAGCGTATAGCACAGCGCGAGCGCGCTCCTCTGTATGTGGTCGGACACACCACCGACGACCACCGTCTTTCTTTCCGCCGCAAGGATAGCGCCGCCATCGACCTGGCTGTGGAAGACATGCTCGGCAATCCCCCGAAAACCATCATCACCGACACAACTGAGACTCCCCTCTTCGGTGAAGCCGCTTACGAACAGGAAAAAATCGGAGAGTACATCGATGCAGTGCTCGCTATGGATGCCGTGGCCTGCAAGGATTGGCTTACGAACAAGGTCGACCGCAGTGTCACCGGGCGTGTGGTGCGCCAGCAGTGCACAGGCGAGCTCCAGCTCCCGCTCAACGACTATGGTGCAGTCGTGCTCGACTACCGTGGCACCGATGGTATAGCAACATCTATCGGCCATGCACCTCAGGTCGCTCTCACCAATGTAGAGGCCGGTTCGCGTCTTTCCGTGGCCGAGGCTCTCACCAATATCGTTGGTGCAGGCATCAAGGGCGGCATCAGTGGCATATCGCTGAGTGCCAACTGGATGTGGCCATGCAAGAATAAGGGCGAGGATGCCGCTCTCTACCGTGCCGTAGAGGCTTGCAGCGACTTCGTGTGTGCGCTTGGCTGCAACATCCCCACCGGCAAGGATAGCCTCTCCATGACACAGAAGTATCCTGATGGAAGCAAGGTCACCGCTCCCGGCACTGTGATTATCTCTGCATCGGGCCATACTACCGCGCCAGGAAAGAAACCGACAGCTTGCCTCAATCCGTCGCTCAATTCCACCTTATATTATATAGACTTCAGCAAATGCCCGCTCGCGCTTGGCGGGTCGGTGCTTGCTCAGTCGCTTGGCAAAATCGGAGGTGCCACCCCCGACGTGGCCGATGCCGACTACTTCAACACCGCTTTCGCGTGTGTCACAGCGCTCGTCGAAGGCGACTATGCCGATGCCATACATGACGTCAGCGCCGGTGGCCTTGTGACAGCGCTGCTCGAGATGTGTTTCCCAAGCACTAAGGGTGGCCTCAACTTCTACACCGACGGCTTTGCCATGTATGGTGAAACCGACCTCGTGAAAATACTCTTTGCGGAAAATCCGGCAGTCCTCGTGCAGGTTTCAGATAAGAACAAACGGAAGGCAGAAGAAATTCTCGACGCTTTCGGTGTCCGCTATTTCCCGGTGGCATCGCCTGCAACAGAGAACGTACTCACCATCAGCCATAGCGACAACCGCACCTTCATGGTGTCGGTGCCCGCCGCCCGCCGCCGCTGGTATGAGCCATCTTTCCGATTTGACTTGCTTCAGACGGCGCCCGCTTGCGCAGAAAGCCGCTTTGAACAATTCGACAAGCAGCCGCTGCGTTATCGTTTCCCGGCTTCTTTCAAAGGCACATTCAAGTCGCTTGGCATCACGCCCCGCCGTCGCAAGGCAAGCGGTGTGAAAGCTGCTATCATCCGTGAGAAGGGTGTCAACGGCGAGCGTGAGATGGCATATTCGCTCTATTTGGCAGGTTTCGACGTTAAAGACGTGCACATGACCGACCTCATGAGCGGTCGCGAAACTCTCGACGACATCAATATGATAGTATTCTGCGGCGGTTTCTCCAACAGCGACGTACTTGGCTCGGCGAAAGGTTGGGCCAGCGGTTTCCGCTGGAATGAAACAGCCCGCCAAACTCTCAAGCGCTTCTACGACCGCCCCGACACTCTCAGCCTCGGCGTATGCAACGGCTGTCAGCTTATGATTGAGCTCGACCTCCTCGGTGCCGGTTGCGACGAAAATGGCAACAAGCGCGTGGAGATGCGCCACAACCTTTCGGGTAAATTCGAGTCGACCTTCCTCTCGCTTAAGATTCCGGCAAACGACAGTGTGATGTTCGGTTCTCTTGCCGGTGTCACAGCCGGTATCTGGGTGGCACACGGTGAAGGTCGCTTCCACTTCGGTGAAGGCGGATTGCGTAAGGCCGGTGTCAAGGCAGTGGCAAAATACGCTTACTCGGCATATCCCGGCAATCCCAACGGTAGCGAAGGCGATATTGCGGCTCTTGCTTCTGCCGATGGCCGCCATCTTGCAATCATGCCTCACCTCGAGCGCGCCATATTCCCGTGGCAGTGGGCTTATTACCCCCGTTCGCGCCGCAACGATGAAGTCGCCGTATGGATCTCCGCTTTTGTCAATGCACGTCGCTGGATAGAGCGTAAGACCAAAGCATGACTTTCGCCTAAATAAGAAATTTTAACGCACATTTAACCTCACAGGCACACCAAAGTTTTGATAGACCGTTAAAAATCACTACTTTTGTGGACTTGTTTTGGAAAAATTAATAATAAAATAAAAAAGTATTCTATGAGTTTGAACATCATAGTGCTTGCAAAGCAGGTGCCCGACACCCGCAACGTAGGCAAAGATGCAATGAAGGAAGACGGCACCATCAACCGTGCCGCCTTGCCTGCGATTTTCAATCCCGAGGACCTCAACGCACTCGAACAGGCTCTTCGTCTGAAAGAAACTCATCCCGGCAGCACCGTGACCCTGCTTACCATGGGTCTTCCCCGCGCAGCTGAGATCGTTCGCGAAGCTATCTTCCGCGGTGCCGACCGCGGCATTGTTCTCACCGACCGTGCTCTCGGCGGTGCCGACACTCTGGCCACATCCTACTCGCTGGCTCAGGCTGTGAAGAAAATCGCCGACTACGACATCATCCTCGGCGGTCGCCAGGCTATCGACGGCGACACCGCACAGGTTGGTCCCCAGATTGCAGAGAAGCTCGGTATTCCCCAGGTTACTTATGCTGAGGACATCCTCAGTGTCGAAAACGGCAAGGTGACTGTGAAGCGCCGCCTCGAGCATGGTGTCGAGACCGTATGCGCTCCCCTGCCCTGCGTGGTCACTGTCAATGGCTCGGCAGCAGAATGTCGTCCCCGCAATGCAAAGCGCCTTATGAAGTATAAGTATGCTGCATCGCCCTCCGAACTTGCCAAGCTCGACGAGACTTCCGCAGCCCGCGTTGCCGCCAATCCCGAGCTCCAGATTCAGGAGTGGGGCGCTGCATTTGTCGAGGCAGATCCCGAGCAGATTGGTCTTGCCGGCTCCCCCACAAAGGTTAAGGCTATCGAGAACGTAGTCTTTACAGCCAAGGAAAGCCGCCGTCTCGACAACGACGACGCTCAGATCAAAGAGCTCGTAAAAGAACTCATCGCAAACCACACTATCGGCTAAGGCCTCACTTCCTTTTCATTTATCACTATGGCAGACAAAAACAACCTCATAGTATATTGCGAATACGACGAAGGCCGTGTGGCCGACGTCAGCCTCGAGTTGCTCACCAAAGGTCGCGTACTGGCCGACCGTCTTGGCGTTAAACTCGAAGCAGTCGTAATCGGCGACAACCTCAAGGACATCGAAAAGCAGCTCTTCCCCTATGGCGCCGACACCGTATATAAGATTGAAGACAAGCGTCTCTTCCCCTATACTTCCAACCCCCACGCAGCTGCGCTCATCAAGCTCTTCCGTGAAATCGAGCCTCAGGTGTGCCTCATGGGCGCTACTTGCATCGGCCGCGACCTCGGTCCCCGCGTGAGCTCATGCCTCCACAGCGGTCTGACTGCCGACTGTACCGCCCTCGAGATTGGCGACCACAAGGACCCCAAGACCGGCAAGGAGTACACCGACCTGCTCTACCAGATCCGCCCCGCTTTCGGCGGCAATATCGTGGCCACCATCGTCAACCCCGACTGCCGTCCGCAGATGGCAACCGTCCGTGAGGGTGTGATGAAGAAAGAAGTATTCAACCCCGAGCACAAAGGCACCGTAGTAGATCTTAAGGCTTCGGACTACGTTGACGATGCCGACTTCGTGGTTGAAATCATCGACCGCCACATCGAAAAGTCGAAAGTCAACATCAAGAACTCCCCCATCATCGTTGCCGGCGGCTATGGCGTAGGCTCCAAGGAGAACTTCCAGCTCCTCTTCGACCTCGCCAACACTCTCGGTGCCGAGGTAGGTGCTTCGCGTGCTGCCGTTGACGCCGGCTTCATCGAGCACGAGCGCCAGATTGGCCAGACAGGTGTGACAGTTCGCCCCAAACTCTATATCGCTTGCGGTATCTCGGGTCAGATCCAGCACATTGCAGGTATGCAGGAAAGCTCGATCATCATCTCCATCAACAACGACCCCAACGCTCCGATCAACAC
>JAMPHP010000002.1:152676-353007 GCA_023663365.1 Muribaculaceae bacterium
TTTTTGAAAACGGCAAAAATTCGGTCGCCTAAAATATATCGAAACCTCAGCCCATTAAAAAATGAGGAGGGTGTAACATAGTCAAATTATGATACACCCTCTTTATTCTTATCGTTCACTCTCTCAGCCGAGCATGGCGGCTACGCGGCGGAGGGCGGCGATGAAGGTGTCGACTTCGGCGCGGGTGTTGTAGAGGGCGAAGGCTGCGCGGACGGTGCCTTCGATGCCGAAGCGCTCCATCAGGGGCTGGGCGCAGTGGTGGCCTGTGCGCACGGCTATGCCGAGCTGATCGAGGAGGATGCCGGTGTCGTAGTGGTGGGCATCGCCAAGGAGAAATGATATGACGGCGCTTTTGCCCGGCGCCGTGCCGAAGATGCGCAAGCCGGGGATGGTGAGCATCTGCCCGGTGGCGTAGGTCAGGAGCTCGTGCTCATGGGCGGCGATGGCATCGATGCCGACGGCTTCCATATAGTCGATGGCGCGTGCGAGGGCGGCCGCGCCTACGTAGTCGGGCGTGCCGGCCTCGAACTTGAAAGGCAGCTCGGCCCAAGTGGTGTGGTCGAAGCTAACGTGGCCTATCATCTCGCCACCGCCCTGGTAGGGAGGCATGGCCTCGAGGAGCTCGCGGCGGCCATAGAGGATGCCTACGCCGGTGGGGCCGTACATCTTGTGCGACGATAAAGCGTAGAAGTCGGCTCCGAGCGCTTTGACATCGACCTTGGTATGTGCCACTGCCTGGGCGCCGTCGACGCACACCACGACTCCGTGGCTATGCGCTATGGCGGCCATCTCGGCCACGGGGTTGACGGTGCCGAGAACGTTCGACACCTGTGTGACCGACACCAGGCGTGTGCGCTCGGTGAAGAGGGCGCGATAGGCATCGAGGTCGAGCACGCCGCGCTCGTCGCAGGGCACCACTTTTATCACTATGCCGCGACGCTGCCGCAGGAGCTGCCAGGGCACGATATTGCTGTGGTGCTCCATGACGGTGAGGATCACTTCGTCGCCCTGCTCGAGGAGCTCGCCGTAGGCCGAAGCCACAAGGTTGATGCTCTCGGTGGTGCCTCGGGTGAAGATGATCTCGGCAGTGGAGTCGGCGCCGATGAATGCCCGCACTCTCTCGCGTGAGTGCTCCATTGCCGCCGTGGCTTCCTGCGAGAGGCAGTGCACGCCGCGGTGGACGTTGGCCTTGGCGGTGTAGTAGATGCGCTCGATGTCGTCGACCACGGCGCGGGGAGTCTGTGTGGAGGCGGCGTTGTCGAGGTAGATGAGCGGCTTACCGTTGACGGTGCGGCTGAGGATGGGGAAATCGCTGCGGTGTGTGTCGGTCATTGTTCGTCGGTATTGCAGGCGTTGGCACAGGTATCGCACGAAGCAGCCGTACCGCTAAGGCGCTTCTCCACGAGCACGTGCAGGCGCTGGCGCAGCACTTCAAACGATATATTATCGACCACATCAGCCATGAATGCCTGGGTGAGCATACGGCGGGCCTCGTCGGCGGGTATGCCGCGGGTCTGCATATAGAAGAGTGCGCGCTCGTCGAGCTGACCTGTGGTGGCGCCGTGGCTGCATTGCACTTCGTCGCAGTAGATCTCGAGCTGTGGCGCGGTGATCATGCGTGCTTCGGCGCCGTCGACGATGTTGCGGTTTGTCTGCTCGGCGTCGGTATACATTGCGCCTTCCTTCACTATAATCTTGCCACTGAATCCGCCTCGCGAAGCCTCGAAGAGGGCGTTCTTGAAGAGCTGGCGGCTGGTGCCGTGCTTGCCGGCATGGGTGAGTACGACGTCGGTGTCGACAATCTGCGAGCCGCCGCAGATGGCCAGGCCGCTGAGCGAGGTGAAGGTATGGTCGCCGGTGGTGCCGACGCGAAATTCATTGTGCGTGCGGCCGCTGTGCAGAGCCGTGGTGTTGACGGTCAGGCTTGAGCGCTCGGCCTGCGAGGCGTGGAGCTGCCAGTAGCGGCGTGCGTTGTCGGCGGCTTCCTCTATGTCGTAGAGCTCCACGGAAGCCCCTGCGGCAGCCTCAACATCGACCACCTGCGAGCACAGATGCTCGGCGGTGCCGGGCTGCGAATGGTCGCAAAGGAGCACCTTGACGGCAGCATCCTCCTCGGCAATCACCACCACGCGGCGCGGCAGCAGCGAGGGCACGGGCACCGAGGCGATGTTGACAATCTGCACTGCTTTCTCTATCTTCACGCCTGCCGCCACGTGCACGAGCACGCCGTCGGTGAGGAGCATGGCGTTTGCGGCAGCGGGGGCGCCTCCTCCGGCAATGCTACGGGCCATGGCCTCGCTCACCTTGAGCATGAGGTGCCCGGGCACCCTGCGGAGCGAGCACACGGTGAGGCCTTCAGGGCACTCCTTGACGAGCCTCTCGGTGGGGTGGAAGGCATCGTTGGCAACGACGGCAAGGAGGCTGTTGAGCTTCGGCACACCGCAGCGGAACGATGCCGCGGCATCGACCGGCAGGTTCACACGCATGAGGTTCACGCCATAGTCGGGAGCGAAGAGCGCCTGAGCGCTCACCTCGGCCAAAGGTGCGTATGCCGGGCGTGCGTCGAGCTCCTTGCGCAGGGCCGCCAGCCCGGCCTCGTTGAGCCCGGCAAGCAGTGCGGGCTTCTCCTGTGCGGGGGTAGCCTCGACAAGGTCTATATATTGCTTGAACGGACTCATTCGGCTGCTGATTGATTATCGACCTGCTGCTTGATCCAGTCGTAGCCCTTCTCCTCGAGCTCGAGTGCGAGCTCGGGGCCGCCGGAGTACACGATGCGGCCTTTGTAGAGGATGTGCACGAAGTCGGGCTTGATATAGTCGAGCAGGCGCTGGTAGTGGGTGATCACGATAGTGGCGTTGCGGTCGGTGCGGAGCTTGTTGACACCACCGGCCACGATGCGCAGCGCGTCGATGTCGAGGCCCGAGTCGGTCTCGTCGAGGATAGAGAGGCGCGGCTCGAGGACAGCCATCTGGAAGATTTCGTTGCGCTTCTTCTCGCCGCCCGAGAAGCCTTCGTTGACCGAGCGCGAGGCGAGCTTATTGTCGAGCTCCACCACGGCACGCTTCTGGCGCATGAGCTTGAGGAAGTCGGCGGCCGACATCGCGGGCTCGTTGAAGTACTTGCGCTTGGCGTTGATGGCGGCGCGCATGAAGTTTACCATAGTCACGCCGGGGATTTCCACGGGGTACTGGAAAGAGAGGAAAAGCCCCTCATGGCTGCGGTTCTCGGGCGAGAGAGCCAGCAGATCCACGCCGTGGAAAGTGGCCGAGCCGCCGGTGACGGTGAAGCGAGGGTCGCCGGCGAGCACGCCCGAGAGGGTGCTCTTGCCCGAGCCGTTGGGGCCCATGATGGCATGCACTTCGCCGGGGCGGATGGTGAGATTGATGCCCCTGAGGATTTCTTTGCCCTCTATACCGGCCCTGAGGTCGGTGACTTTCAAAAGTTCTTGTTCCATATATCTGATAATTGCGGTCGTAGCCGACTCACAATTTATAATTCGTTGTTAAATTTATAACTTATAATTTATAACTCATAACTTATAACTCATAACTTGAAATCACCCGACGCTTCCCTCGAGCGTGATGGCGAGGAGCTTCTGCGCCTCCACGGCAAACTCCATGGGGAGCTTGTTCATCACCTCCTTGGCATAGCCGTTGACAATCAGCGCCACGGCCTCCTCGGTGGGTATGCCGCGCTGGTTGCAGTAGAAAATCTGCTGCTCGGAAATCTTCGAGGTAGTGGCCTCGTGCTCCACCACGGCCGTAGGGTTTGCCACGTCGATCACGGGGAATGTGTGTGCGCCGCAGGTGTCGCTGAGCAGGAGCGAGTCGCACTGGGTGTAGTTTCGCACGCCGGTGGCATCCTTGGCAACCTTCACCAGGCCGCGGTAGCTGTTCTCGCTGCGGCCTGCCGATATACCCTTCGACACTATCGTCGAGCGGGTGTTGGAGCCCGTGTGCACCATCTTGGTGCCGGTGTCGGCCTGCTGCATATTGTTTGTCACGGCCACGGAGTAGAACTCACCCACGGCACCTTCGCCGGCGAGGATGCACGAGGGGTACTTCCATGTGATAGCCGATCCGGTCTCCACCTGCGTCCACGAGAGCTTGGAGTAGTCGCCGCGGCAGAGGCCGCGCTTGGTCACGAAGTTGTAGACACCGCCACGCCCTTCGGCATCGCCGGCATACCAGTTCTGCACGGTGGAGTACTTCACCTCGGCGCGGTCCTCCACGATGATCTCCACGATGGCGGCGTGGAGCTGGTTCTCGTCGCGCATAGGCGCGGTGCAGCCCTCGAGGTAGCTCACATAGGCATCGTCGTCGGCCACGATGAGCGTGCGCTCAAACTGGCCCGTGCCCGAGGCGTTGATGCGGAAATATGTCGAAAGCTCCATGGGGCAGCGCACTCCCTTGGGGATATACACGAAGGAGCCGTCGGAGAACACCGCCGAGTTGAGCGCGGCGTAGAAATTGTCGCGGTAGCTCACCACCTTGCCCAGATACTTGCGCACAAGGTCGGGGTACTCGCGCACGGCCTCGCTGAAGGAGCAGAAGATGATGCCGAGCTCGGCCAGGCGCTCGCGGTGAGTTGTCTTCACCGACACCGAGTCCATCACCGCATCCACGGCCATGCCCGAGAGCGCTTTCTGCTCCTCGAGGGGTATGCCGAGGCGGTTGAAGGTGTCGATGAGTGCGGGGTCGACCTCGTCGAGGCTCTTGGGGCCTTCTTTCTTGCGGGGTGCCGCGTAGTAGCTTATGGCCTGGAAGTCGATGTCGGGCACCCGCAGATGCGCCCAGCGCGGCACCTCGAGTGTCTGCCAGTAGCGGAAAGCCTTGAGGCGGAAGTCGAGCAGCCACTCGGGCTCACCCTTCTTCTGCGAGATCAGGCGCACCACCTCCTCGGTGAGTCCGGCGGGGATGATGTCGGTGTCGATGTCGGAGGTGAAGCCGTATTTATACTCGCCCGAGGTTGCCTGCGAGATGATCTCGCTGTCGGAGTCCGGGCGGGAGTCGTTGTCTTTATCTATGTTTTTATCGTTGCTCATTGAAGTGATAACGTTTATTTGCCGGCATCTGTTGTGATATAGCCGAGAACTTTCGGGGCGAAGCACAGCACTGCCGTGCGCCACGGCTTGCCGGGGGTGTCGAAGCGGGGGCGGTCGTCGGGAGCCACGGCCAGGTAGATGTTGAGCAGCAGGCTCATGGCCAACACGCTGAGGGCTCCGCTGAAGATGGCCCCGGCCACACGGTCGAGGATGCGCACGTGCATCTTGCCCAGAGCCGTGCTGAAGAGGCGCGCCACCATCTGCACGGCAGCAAACACCGCAACAAACACAAGCACATACACCATGGTGCGGTATACACCGGCGTGCTCCGAGCCCGCATCCACGATATAGTCGGCCACGGTGCCCCCGAAGAAGCGGCACACAAGCACGGCACACACCACCCCGGCGATGGTGCCTACCTGATGCACAAGCCCCTTGACGGCTCCCAAAACGGCCGCCAGAAGCACTATGGCAAGGATGATGATGTCGATGGCTGTCATTGTGTGGCTATCTTGTTCGGTCTGCAAATTTACGAATTTTTTTGCTACTTAGCAGGCCTTTCGCTAACTTTGTGGCCTATGAGCAATATCTACGACATACGGCGCTACGGCAAGGCTGCCTTTCTGGTTGCCTCGGCTGCCGTGGTGGCGCTCTTCCTCTACTTTTCCGACGGTCTCATCCGCGACCTCTCAGCCATGGAGCGCGAGAGGATGCAGCTATGGGCCGATGCCACCAAAGAGCTCGTCGAGGCCACCACACGCCCCGACGACAGCGCCGCCGGCGACATCGACTTCCTCCTCGGCATCATCCAGAGCAACACCACCATCCCCGTGCTGCTCACCGACGCCGACGGCAACATCCTCCAGCAGCGCAACTTCGCCCTGCCCGTGGCCGACGACAGCGGCGCCTTCGGCCTGCCGTCCGACCCGCGCAATATCGCCTTCCTCGAGCGTAAACTCGCTTCGATGCGTCACTCCCCCAATGTGATCGAGATCGAGATTGGCGAAGGCGGCAGCCAGTACCTCTACTACGAGGACTCCACCGTGCTCCGCAGCCTCAGCATCTACCCCTACATACAGCTCCTGGTGATGCTCGCCTTCATCGCCGTGGTCTACTTCGCAGTGCTCTCCACCAAGAAAGCAGAGCAGAACAAGGTGTGGGTGGGCCTATCGAAGGAGACAGCCCATCAGCTCGGCACGCCGATATCCTCGCTCATGGCATGGATGGAGCTCCTGCCCGACTACGGAGTCGACGCCGACACCGTGGCTGAGATGAACAAGGACGTGATGCGCCTCAGCACCATAGCCTCACGCTTCTCGAAGATAGGCTCCGTGCCCAAGATGGAGCCCGAGGACCTCGATGCCGTGGCCGCCGATGCCGTGGGCTACATGAGCACCCGCATATCACCGAAAATCAAGCTCGGCTACAACCCGCCCGCAGTGCCCGCCCGCGTGCGCGTATGCCCTCCCCTGCTCGCATGGGTCATAGAAAACCTCATCAAGAACGCCGTCGACGCCATGGACGGCGCAGGCTCCATCACCGTGACGGCAGGCTCGGCCCCCGGCATGGCATACATCGAAGTGGCCGACACCGGAAAAGGCATCAGCCGCAAGAACCACAAGACCGTATTCAACCCCGGCTACACCACCAAGAAGCGCGGATGGGGCCTCGGCCTCACCCTGGCCAAGCGCATCGTGGAGCAATACCACCGCGGCCGCATATTCGTGAAGCAGTCGGCCCCCGGCCTCGGCACCACCTTCCGCATTGAGCTCCCCACATTCCCGATGGGGTGAGGGCGGGGAGGGCGCGGGGGGGGGGAAACCTATTCGCCGCGGGGGATCGTTTATGCAATGGGGGAATCCCTATGCCGCGGGGGATTTCCCTATCCCCCGCCCCCCGATAGCAGGGTCTCCGAACCCAGGAAAGGTGAAGTAAGCTTTCGTCACCTTTCCTGGGTTCGGAGACCCCACTGAAGCGGGTGGCGGATAATGAAATCCGCCACGGCAGAAAATTCCCGCCGCGGGGGATCTCCGAATCCCCCGCATCCCTATAGTGGGGTTTCCAAACCCAGGAAAGGTGAAGAGATCTTTTTTATGCCGCTAGGGATTTCCGAATCCCCGCAAGACTATAATGGGGTCTCCGTTGAAAATAGCTTTCGTCGCCTTTCCTGGGTTCAGAGACCCCACTATAGCGGGTGGCGGATAATGAAATCCGCCACGGCATAAAACCGAATCCGCCACGGCGCCATCGTTAAGTCAATAAGTCTTTACGCCGTAGTTGACATCTACGAGAGGGAGCAGACCTTTACGGCCGGCGAAGTCGACTGCGGAGCTGTAGCGGTAGTGCTCGGGGCGATCCACGAAGCCGGCTTTTACGGGATTGTTATGTATGTAATTGGTCTTTTGAATGAGAGTTGAAAGCTCGTAGACCGCAAACTCGTCATATCCATCCTGCCATAGATTGATACCGCCGGGATGCCGGAAATGGTCGGTCATCCACAGACGGCTCTCCGCCTGGTTGCCGTCGATAGCGTCGTAAAGCTGCCGCGAGGTATAGCGCTTGAAGTCGCGCAGGATAGCCCATAGAGGCACATCTGCACGCTCGGCATAGCACAGCATGTGTATGTGATTGGTCATAAGCACCCACGAACAGATGCACAGCCCTTTATGCTCAATGCAGTGCTGCAACGATTCAATCACAATATCACAATAACACTCTCGGGTGAAAATGTCGACCCAATCAACTATGGTAGTTGTGATGAAACTGATAGGCTCCGAAAAACGGCTGTAATATGGATGTGCCATAGACGTTTATATTGCGCAGTGAAAGAACTCAAAAGTAGCGCAATCACCCGAGCCCGCAAGCACCCCACACCACCTTTAACTCTTTTTTAACTATAGCGAGTACGCAAGACGGCGATTTAGCACCTCCCGCCGCAGATGACCAAACGCCGCGGGGGATCTCCGAATCCCCCGCACCCCTACAGTGGGGTTTCCAAACCCTGGAAAGGTGAAGTTAGCTTTTGTCGCCTTTAGCGCCGAGGGGGATTTCCATATCCCCCGCAACACAATGGCAGGGTCTCCAAACCCTGGAAAGGTGAAGATGGTTCTTTCGCCTTTAGCGCCGCGGGGGATTTCCATATCCCCCGCAACACAATAGCAGGGTCTCCGAACCCTGGAAAGGTGAAGATGGTTCTTTCGCCTTTCCTGGGTTCAAAGACCCCACTAAAGCGGGTGGCGGATAGTGAAATCCGCCACGGCGGCAAACCGCCCTTGGGCGCTTGTGAAGCAAGAAATCCGCCACGGCACAAAATGCTCTTTCGCCTTTCCTGGGTTCGGAGACCCCACTGTAGGGAGTGGCGGATAATGAAATCCGCCACGGCGCGCAGCAAGAAATCCGCCACGGCATAGGGGCCATGGCGGATTTTATAATTTATAACTTATAATTTCACCTTAGTGGCTTTGTCGCCCTGCACCTTGATGTAGATGCCGTGCTCGGGGGTGGCCACGGGCAGGCCCTGGAGGTTGTAGTACACGGCGGGGACATCGGAGGCCTCGGCATCGACATTGCCAATGCCGGTGGTGGTGCCCTTGTAGTCGAAGTTGAGAGTGTGGTTACCGTCGGGGCTGAAGGTGGCGGTAAGGTCGTAGTAGCCCGGCGTCACCTCGGTGAGCTGAGCGTCCTTGGTGTCGACACCGGCGATGCGGGGATAGAGGTCGGCCTGAGCGTCGGTGGCCGACTTTGTCTCGTAGACATGACCTATATTGGCATCGGCGAGGGCAGCCTCGATCTCGGGCTTGCTCATGGCACCGGGAGCCACACGCGAGGCAGCGCCTTCGGCCTTGTCCGACGAGAGCACGAAGTAAGCCTTGTCGCTACCCTCGGCAGCCTCAAGCAGGATGCCGGTGGCGGTGTAGACCTGCTGCTCATCGGAGGGGTTGTTGCAGGCGAGCTCCACGGGCCAGCCGAAGTCGAAGTGACGGTCGTAGAAAGTGCCGTGCATATAGAGCGTCTCGGCAGGCAGCAGGTCGGCGGGAGTGTACACCGAGAGGGTGTTCGCGCCCATGTCGGCCACGAAGCTGAGATTGGTGGCGCCGGTGGTGTTGAAGAGATAGCTGTCGGCAAATGTTTTCACCAAGGGCATAGGGCCGGCTGCGAGCTCGGCATTTGCCTCCGACGGGCCGAAGCGGTCGAGGTTCACGCTGTTGAAATTGCCGGTGTAGCGGGAGAAGCCGATAAGCGACTCACCGGCGGCAAACGCTGCATCGCGGAGCACGTGAGTCTTTGTACCCTCAATATTTGTCATAAGGTCGCCTGCAAGACCTGCGCCTACATTCCACTCGGCACCGGCCTTCTTGGAGATCATATAGAGAGGAGCTTCCTTGCTCGGCTCGCTCACGGTAAACTTCCATTTGTTGGCGGGAGCGCCGGTGTTGTACACACTGATATATACAGACTTGTCGTCGCCTTCCACGGGCTCGATAGTATAAGATGGCACACAGGCCGACGTTCCGCTGTAGAGCACACCACCATTTGCTGAAGTTGCGCCATAGACACGCGCCTTGAGGGTGCCTGCGAGAGCGCCGTCGACAAGATTCTCGCCCGGCATAGTCATATCAGTCGTGGGGCTATCCACGTAGCGCACCTCTGAGATGGCGAAAGCATCGGCCGGCATACCGCTTCCCACTTTCTGTGTGGCGGGATAGATGATGTAGTCCTTGCCGTCAAGTCGGAAGCAATTAAAGCCTGTCAGACCCGAGTGCTGAGGTGTGTAGTAGTAGTCGAGAGGCTGGTAGCCCGAAGTATAGCGATGGATTGAGTTTCCCTTCTTTCCTGCCGCTGAATATGTTTTCTCGTAGTGCGGATTGCTGTATATAAGGATAGAGAAATAGGCGTCGTCGATGTGTGCATACTCCATCAGATATGCAGTTGAGGTAGCTGTCTCTATGGTCGCTTTTCGTGCCCATTTCCATACATTAGGCTTAGCGGCCACACCTCGGTTATTGTATAGAAAACGATAATAATGCACGGAATCCATCGGCTGTTGATAAACACCTATCACCTCCTCTGTAAATATATCCTTTGCCACGGGAGCCATCGCATCGAAGCGATATTTTCTCGAAAGTGAAGCGGTTGGAGTTGGTGCATCAAGAGGTAGGAACGGGTGTATCACCTCGTCGGTGTTTGTATCTATTACCATGAAACCATGGCCGTCGCCGGTCGAGATTACACCGCCGGTAGCGCCGAACGATGTTGCGGTGGTCTTGTCGACGCGAACGAGCAGATGGCCTGCGGCGTCGATGTTGCAGCCGGTCCAGATTTTGTAGCCTTCTGTGGGTGCGATTGTCTTGAGCACCTTGCCACTTGTGTCGTACACGGTAAGATTGCCGAAGAGCGTAGGCACATACACCTTATTTTTGTATAGAATACCTGAACGATTAGTCGATGAGGTGATTTTCGACATACTTTCAACTGAATAGACGAGGTCCAACGAGTACCCATCTTGTGTAAGCGTACGACCGACTGCGGCATTGGCAGTAGTCCCCGAAGCAGCTAAAACTACTGCTGCGAGTAGAATTTTTTTCATTAGGGATTAAATAATTGATTTATAGATAAGATGTCGGCGTTTCCGACATTCTTTAAAAGAAACTCCTCGTCGAGGCCGGGTGGCCCCGACGAGGAGTTGAGAATGGTCAGTGTGTTTTGGCGCTCTCGGAGCGCCGCGGGGGGATTTCCGTCCTTGCCGCGGGGGATTTCTTGCTTCGCAAGCGCCCAAGGGCGGTTTCTTTGCCGCGGGGGATTTCATTATCCCCCGCCCCCCTTAGTGGGGTCTCTGAACCCTGGAAAGGTGAAGTTGGCTTTCGTCACCTTTCCAGGGTTTGGAAATCGCCTTTAGGCGCTTGCGAAGCAAGAAACCCTACCGAAGCGAAATGTTCCTTCGCCTTTCCTGGGTTTGGAAACCCCACTGTAGGGAGCGAGGGATTGGGAAATCCCTCGCGGCGTAGGGGGCGGGAATTTATAACTTATAATTTATAATTTATAATTCCTTTAGAGGACGATCTTAGTGCTCTTGCTGCCCTGAACCTTGATGTAGAGGCCGCGCTCGGGGTTAGCCACGCGTACGCCCTGGAGGTTGTAGTAAACGGCGGGAGCATCGGCTTCGTCGACTACGTCGACTGCGTCGACGCCGGTCTCGGGATCAACAGTGAATTTCCACTTGCTGGCGGGAGCATTGATGTTGAAGAAGTAGATGTATACAGAGTTTGCATCGTCGGCCACGGGCTCGATTACGAACGAGGGAGCACCTGCGGTGCTGGCACCGAACGCGGGGTTACCGGCCTCGTTGGTGGCGGCGAATACGCGAGCCTTGAGTGTGCCTGCGAGCTTGCCGTCGACGAGGGTCTCGCCGGCCATGGTCATGTCGGTAGCGGGCGACTGCACATAGCTTACCTCAGCGATAGCGAATGCATCGGCAGCGGTGTTCTTCTCACCGGCGGGATAGATGATGTAGTCCTTACCTGCGATGTTGAAGAAGTTGAAGCCGCTCAGACCGGAGTGCTGGGGTGTGTAGAACCAGCCGTCCTCAGAGTGCGTGTAGTTGGCCATGTACTTGCGGATAGCGTTGCCGTACATACCTTCGGCCGAGTAAGTCACCTTGTAGTAGGGGTTGGCGTAGACGGGCACGGAGAAGTTCACGTCGCCGGCGAAGGTATACTGCATTGCGTAGCCGGTAGAAGTCTGCACGTTAGCCTTCTCGGGGAAGATTACCTCGGTGGGATTCTGCTCAGCCGACACGATGCCTGCATTGGTGAAGAACGACTTGGTAGTCCAGTAGCTGGGCTTAGCGGCACCTACATTGTTGTAGAGATAGCGGAAAGACGAGATACCGTTGAGGAGGGTAGCCCAGATGCCTACCTTCTCGGTCTCGAGGATGTTGCCCTGAACAGGCGACATGCAGTCGAAGCGCTGAGCGCTCGATGTCATAGCGATGAAGGGAACGATGACCTCGTCGGTCTTGCTGTCGATCACCATGAAGCCGTGGCCGCCATCTGCCGAGATGGTGCCGTCGAAGGCTTTCTTGTCGATCTGCACGAGCACGTGACCGGCCTGGTCGGTGTTGCAGCTTACCCAGTTGTGGTAGCCCTCGGTAGCGGGGATAGTCTTGATGAGCTCGCCAACGTTGTTGTAGACCTTCACGCCTACGCCGTATTCGTTGACATATACCTTATCGTTGAGGCCAACACCCGAGCGGATGTTCGGAGAGATGAGGTTGCTGACGGCAGCAACACCTTCTACGGTGTAGAGAGGCTCAAGGATGAAGCCTTCCTGAGTTGTGACAGCACCTATGGTGCCTACGGTAGGTTCTTTGGGCTCTTCGACAGGCTTCTCGTTGATTACGAAGGAAGCCACGCGGAGCTGCTGGGCGCCGGTGGGCTTGTCGGAAAGGTCGGCCTTGGCACCTACGGTGAATTTAACCTCGGTAGCGTCGCCGGTCCATACGAACTCGGTGTCGCCCTTAGCCTGCTCTACTGTGCCGGTGGAGGCGGTGATAGTGCCGTACTTGTCGGCAGCATCAGCAGCGAGGACAAACTTGATGGTAGAGAGCTTGCCGCCGTACACTGTGATGGTGTTCGAGGCATAGAGGCGGAGGCTCTTCACACCGGTATCGTAGCCGGAGTTGATCACGGGAGCGTTGTTGCCGTCGGCCTTGAGGGTGTTGAAGCCATAGCCTTCAGCCTTGAAGATGGGGAAGGTGAAGTCGACGTCGTTGATCACGATCGATGCCTCTTCGGTGCCGGTGCAGTCGGAGAAGTCGGGGCCGGGCTCTTCGGTGAGGCCGTTGATGCTGTAGATGTAGTTGCCGCTCTCGATTTCGGGAGTCTTGGTCTCACCTTTCACATAGAGGATGAGCTTGCCGCATACCACCACTTCGTCGCCAACCTTGAGCTGGTCCTCGGAAGTGAACTTGGCGCCGTCGAGGTACTTGCCGCGGAACACGATGAGCTCGTTGTCGGCATCCTTGTCGGCGATCACGTATGTGGCGTTGCCGTACTCAGTGCTGAGCTCGGTGATGGATTTCACCACACCTGCGGTGTAGACATTGTCGGCAGCCATCTCGCCCTTGTCGATGAGCTGAAGTGCATCAGCCACGGTGTAGGGCTTCTCTACGGTGCCTTCGCCTGTATAAGCGGGGGCTTCGGGCACGTTGACGGAGAATTTCCACTTGGTGAGAGGAGCGCCCTGGCTGAACATGTAGATATATACCGAGTTGGGGTCGTCGGCGATATACTCAACGCTGAAAGAAGGCACGGTGTAGGTGTTGCCGGGAGCATACATGGGGTTGCCGTCTTCCTTGGTGGCAGCGTATACGCGGGCCTTGAGTGTGCCTGCGAGCTCACCGTCGACGAGAGTCTCGCCGGCCATGGTCATGTCGGTGGCGGGGCTGTTGACGTAGCTTACCTCAGCGATGGCGAAGGGATCGGCTGCGGCATTGGTGGTGCCGGCGGGGTAGATGATGTAGTCCTTGCCGTCGAGGGTGAAGAAGTTGAAGCCTGTCAGGCCGGAGTGCTGGGGTGTGTAGAACCACTGGTCGGTGGGCTTAAGGTTCACGCCATACTTGCGGATGGCGTTGCCGAACATGCCTTCGGCCGAGTAAGTGGTCTTGTACTCGGGATTGACGAAGATAGCGATGTCGAAGTTCTCCTGGCCGGTGAAGGTGTACTGCATAGCCATGCCTGTCGACTTCTGTGCCTGGGCACGCGAAGTGAAGAGCGAGGGCACTTCCTCGGTGGGAACTACGCCGGCGCTTGTGCTGATGAGCTGAACTTTCCACCAATTGGGCTTGGCTTCCACGCCGCGCGCGTTGTAGAGATAGCGCATGGTAGATGTGCCTGCGTTGAGGGGCTCGTACACGCTCACAACCTCATCGGTGAGGATGTTGCCGGCGATGGGACCCATAGCGTCGTAGCGCTGTGAGCTGGAGTTCATCTCAAGGAAGGGAACGATGACCTCGTCGGTCTTGCTGTCGATCACCATGAAGCCGTGGCCGCCGTTGGCGGTGATTTGGCCGCCGACAGAGCCGAATACGGCCTTGTCGATCTGCACGAACACGTGACCGGCCTGGTCGAGGCTGCTGCTGATCCAGTTGTGGTAGCCCTCGGTAGCGGGGATAGTCTTGATGAGATTGCCCTCCTTGTCGTAGACCTTCAGGCCTGTGGCGAAGTCGTTGACATAGAACTTGTCGTTGACGCCAACAGCCGAACGGATGTCGTTAGTGCTGGGCGCACCCGTAAGGTTTTCAAGCGAAAACACGGGTTCAAGGGCAAAACCTTTCTGTGTGAGCACAGTGCCGGTGGCAGCGTTAGCCGCGAAAACCGATGCAAGTGCCAAAGAAGCGATAATGCTTTTTTTCATTGTTAATAATTTATTGGTTTAGAAATAAGATTAATCATTGAGATTATTCTGTCTCGCCGCGGGGGATTTCCCTATCCCCCGCTTCCCCTTAGTGGGGTCTCCGAACCCCGGAAAGCGAGACGCGGTTAAAACGCGGTTAAAATGTTCGTTCGCCTTTCCCGGGTTTGGAAACCCCACTGGAGGGGGCGAGGGATTCGGAGATCCCTCGCGGCATCCGCGTCGCCCAAATCCGCCACGGCATCCGCGTCCCTCGCGGCGGCAATCCGCCACGGCGGTATGGGGGCGAAAAAAATGCAATATGGATTATGAATTATGAGCTCGGGGAGTCATAATCCATAATCCATACAATTTAATTTACCTTAGAGAAGTACTTTAGCAACGGATGTGCCCTGCTTGCGGATGTAGAGCTGGCCTGCGGCGGGGTTCTCTACGCGCATGCCGTTTACGTTGTAGTATTCGACGGGAGCGTTTTCGTTGTTGTCGACGGTGATGTTGTCGATGCCGGAATCACCTTCGGGCACGGTGAATTTGAACTTAACCATCGGGCCTTTGGAAGAGTAGCAGTAGATGTATACCGAGCAGGGGTCACCTTCTACGGGCTGCACGTTGAGGCAGTTTACGAAAGTAGCGGTGAGGTAGGCGGGGCTGCCGTTCTCGAGAGCCTGACCATAGGAGCGGGCTACGAGCTGAGCTACGTCCTTGGCGTTGTCACCAACGGGGGTGTCGGTGTAGGCTACTTCTGCGATAGCGATGGCATCGGCAGCGTGGGTAGCATAGTTACCGGCGGGGTAAACGATGTAGTCTTTGCCTTTGAGGTTGAATACCATGAAACCGCCGATGTCGTTGTGCTGGGGAGTGATGAAGTAGTCGTCGGTAGCAGCCCATTTCAACAAGCCTTCCTCATCTTCAACATACTCATAGCGACGGACGCCGTTGCCGAGGTCGTTGGCGGGGTTGTAGCCGGTAATGCCGGTGTAGGGGTTGGCGTAAACAGCAGCGTAGGGATACTGGCCATATTCGTCGGGAGTGCCATAGTACTGAGCGGTGCCCTGGGTCACAGTTTTCTTTGCAGCGGTGTCCTTGAAGACGGGGTCGAGCTGAATGGCAACGCTTTCAGCGCCGGTGCACTCATGAGTTTCACCATCAAGGAAGAAGTCGGTAAGCAGACCGGTAGTGCCACCGTCGGGGGTAGCGAGGAGCTGCCAGAATTCCGACTTGGTGTCGTACATCACATGGCCGAAGTAGTCCCAACGGGCAGAGGGACCCTGAGTGAGATTGAATGTACCGGGAACCCATTCCTGAGTTTCGCCATCGATAATCCAGATGAGGTTAGCAGCTTTACCGGGGTAGAAGCAACCACCGTAAGCACCGGTACCGGGCCATACTTCGCTCGAGCCGCGTACTACGATATTGCCGGCGATATCGGCGTTGTTGCTGCACCAGAGGAAGTCGGAGGGAGGAGTCATGGTCTTCTCGAGGCCGAGCTCGTTGTAGACTTTCACGGTGTTGCCAACGTAGTCCTGAAGATAAAAGAAGTCGTTGGAGCCGATACCGTAGCGGATGTTAGCGTTACCAACTTCATCGAGGTTAGCCCACTCTACGGAGAGGTGGTAGCCTTCGCGGAACTTGTCGTTGATGCTGTTGACGTAGTCTTGAGCAAACATCGACATGGAGCTTGCAGCAGCAAGCGAAAGGAGGAAAAGTTTCTTCATTTCCATTCTTTGTTTAAGGTTAATATTAGGATTTGGTTTAGTTTAGTTTTATGCCACGGGGGATTTCTTGGCGCCGCGGGGGATTTCATTATCCCCCGCTTCCCTTTAGTGGGGTTTTAACCCAGGAAAGTTGAAGATGGTTCTTTCGTCGCCTTTTCTGGAGGAATGTTTCTTTCGCCTTTCCTGGGTTTGGAAACCCCACTGGAGGGGGCGAGGGATTCGGAGATCCCTCGCGGCGGAGGGGACGGCGGTTATAATTTATAATTTATAACTTATAATTTATAATTTTATCTTCTCCGCTTTGGCGCCTTGCTTCTTGATGTAGATGCCGGAGGCGAGGCGGTCGGCGGGTACGCGTATGCCCTGGAGGGTGTAGTACTCAGCGGGGGCTTCTTCGGTGTCGACCACTACATCTTCGATGCCTGAGGCATTTGCGGTGTAGTCGCCGGCGCGCACGGCGATAGTGCACTCCATGCCGCCGCGGATTGCGGTGAGGGCGTAGGTGCCGTCGCCTGTCACGGTGAGGGTCTTGCCGTCGGCGCTCACGGTGCCGAGCTCGCGGGGAGCGGCGAGGATCACGCCGGTGACGTTCTTATTGACAAGGAGGCCGGCCTTGTTGTAGCCGTAGAACTTGGGAGTGTAGGTGTATCCTTTGTCGCACGTGAGATGGGGGTCTACGAACTCTATCGAGGCCATCTCGGTGTCGCCGAGGTCAGGAGTAGCCACAAACCAACCGTTGCGCACGGGACGCATCTTGATGCTACCCCATGTGTCGCCTGTGCCTGAGGGCACGTTCATGATGCCGAAGCAGTCGGTGTACATCACCGTGGAGCCGCCGCCGTCGAAGTTGAGGGCATACCAGCTGCCGATGGCGAGCATCACGTCGGCCCACTCATTGGCGTCGGCACCTGCCGACACGCCTTTGTTGATGGCGTCGCCGTCGAGCACGGCGAGGTACATCTTCGTACCCGATTTATCGCTGCCGATGGCCGTGCGGGGGCGGCGTACGCCGTAGTCGGGCATTGTGGGGTAGCTTGCCTTGCGCTCGCCCTGCACGATGAGCATGGGGTCGCCGCCGCAGAGCTCCATGGTGCCGGCGAGGCTGTGGTTGTCGCCGTAGGCACTTGAGGAGATGTTGATTGAAGCGGGAGTGATGGTGTAGGTGTCGCCGACCTTGAAGTTGGCGTAGCGGGTGATGTTCTTGGCCACGTTGCTCGAGAGCACGAAGCATCCTGCGGGCACGCTCACAGTCTTGCTGCCCTGCACGGGAGCCGACTGCACGGTGCACTCGGTGGGGCGGTCGGAGTGGAGGATGCCATCCTTGGGCTTGAGCACCACGTGGATGCCTTCGGGCGACTCGGGGTCGCCGGTGATAGGCCAGAAAGTGGTGGTAGAGCTCCAGCGGTTGGTGAAGAGCACAGTCTCGCCGGTGCCACGGGGCACGTTGACGAGGGTGGGAGCGAGCTCGGTCTTGCCGTTGAGTTTGGCCGAGAACTGCACCAGGGGAGTGCCGTAGTTGAGCTGACCGTCCTTGTTCACGCCCACGGCGCTCCATCCGGTCGACTTCTTGGCGGTCTTGAGAATCTCGCCGTCGCAGATGTTTGTGCCGATGGGGCCGAGGGTGGAGAAGAGGTCGGCGTTGACACCGAGGAAGTAGACATTGCCATCGCCCTTGCGGCTGTCGACCATCTTGTTGATGATCATGCTCTTGGAGCGGATGGGAGTGCCGTTGATGGTCTTTATTTCGACGTTGGGGTCGGTGAGGTCGGTTGTTGTGACCCACAGCTTCATGGTGCGGGCGCTGTTGGTGAGCTTGAGCTCAGCCAGGGTTGTGCCGGGGCCCGACTTATAGCACGCCAGGGTGTCGACGGTGTAGTCGGCTCCGGCGAGCGTCCACACTGTCTTTTCGGCCTGCATCGCAGGTGCAAGCAGGGCCGCGGCGGCTAAAGAGAGTATGATTTTTTTCATTTGCTGATCTTATTCTTTTTTAAGGTCTTTAAGGTCATTAAGGACCTTAAGGACTTTAGGGCTTTTTTAATCGAGATTGAATCGCTGAGCCGAGATTGGCTTCATGTTCACTTCCTTACCTGTGGGAAGCTTCACGCGGTGAGGCTTAGAGTCGCTGTTGACCACATACATCACGCGCTTGCCGGCGGGCGAAAGCCACTCAGCGCCCTTGACCATATAGTCGGTGCCGAATACGGGCACGGTGTTGGTGGGGTTGTCGCCCTCGGGGATGAACTCACGCACATATTGGCCGCCGATGAAGACATCGTGCTGCTTTTTGCGGAATTCGACGAGGTTCTTAAGGAACTTGGCTTCGTACTCGCTTGCTTCGTCGACCCAGAGCAGGCGCGGATCCACCCAGCCGAGCTGCGAGCCGTAGAGGAGGCACTGCATGTTCTGGTAGCGGAAGTCGCCGAGGCGCACGTCGAAGTAGGGAGTGTATGTGTAGGCTGTGGTGAGCACACGGTCGGAGTAGATGAGCGGGTAGAGAGGCACAATCTTGCACGAGGGTGTGTGGGGAGTGTTGACGGTGAGGAGGATGTCGAACACGGGGATGTAGCACTCGGCGTTCTCTTCGGAGAAGATGATGTTGCCGGGTCGGAGATGATCGCGGCGCATATCCTCGATGATGCCCTTGTAGTCGCGGTACCAGAACTCACCGCCACCCTTTGGATGGCTGTGGTTGGAGGCGTAGCAGGGGTAAGGTGCGGCTGCCGCAATCTGGTCGATGTAGATGCCGTCGGTGCCTATGCGCTCCTGGATGCTGTCGGCAAGCTCGATGAGCATGTCGTGCCAGATGGGCGACGAGGGGCAGGTGACGGTGTTGGGTACAATAGATGTGGGATAGATTTCTGTGTATAGGGCACCGTCGGGGCGTCGGCACGAAGCCTCATAGCCGCGGCGAGCCTTGTAGCTGTCGGCACCCGGATCCCAGAGTCGGCCGTTGATGTAGGGCATCACCTGGCAGTTGCGCTTGCGCACGGCCTGCACGATGGGTGCGAACTCGGGTTTTGCGGGGAAGTAGTCGGGGTAATGACTGTCGTAGGGATGGTTGTGCCAGAAGTACCAGTGGAAAGCGATGTCGTCGCCGAAGTAGTCGATTGCGCGGTGGACGGCGGCCACGGTGGTGTCGCCGGTGTACTTGGCGCGGAGCCAAAGGTCTTTCTGCACGAGCCACTCGGGAATCTTGCGGTCCTTAAGCTGAACCTTGCCCCATGAAGTGCTGTGTGCGAAGGGTCGGTACCAAGCCTTGGCGGCCTCGGCCCAGCCCTGCGGGTGAAATGCGGTGACGGTGGTCCAAGGCAGCTCGAAGCGGCCGTCCTTGTTCCATGCCTCGCTCACCACGGTCTTTGTGGTGAACTCACTCTGGCCAAGGCGCTCGCCTATGGTCATGAGCTTGCCGCAAGCATCGTAGTCGCGGGGGGAGTAGAAGTATGCGCCGTCGGCGTTGTCGACCATCATCATCTGCATTGAAGCTGACCACGACGGGTAGTTGGCCTCGTAGATGGTGTCGGCGCGGAGCTTGTACTCATTGCCCCAACCGGCGGGAGTGATCACCTTGGCATCCTTGGGCGAAGCGATGGCCACGGTGGGGAACTTGAGCTCGCTCACCTTCCAGCCCTCGGGGAGGGTGGCAGCAATCTGCCACTGAAGGAGGGGCGAGTTGTCGGGGAGCGCTACTGTCATCTCAACGGGGTAGGGCTTGCCGTCGTACTGCAGCTTGGTGTCCCAGCGGAAGCGGAGCACGGCGGAGCTGTCGGTGCGCTCCTGCGTGTAGCCTTTGTAGACGGCGCAGGCGGGGTTCACTTCGGGAGTTTCGCCCTGAGCACCGAGGTAGGTGATGGTCCAGGGTGCGAGGTTGGAGCCCGGCTGCACGAGTTCGCCCGAGCCGCAATGCTTCATCGAGAGGATGTCGAAGCGGCTGCCGGCGTCGAAAGTCACCGAGGTCTCGTCGTTGGCGAGAGTGACGGTGCCGTCGGTCTTGCTCACGGTGCTGCGTGCATCAGTGGCAAGGACGGCAGTCAGGAGTAATATGGCTGAGGTAAAGTAGCGCAATTTCAAGATATGAGTTAAGAGTGATGAGTTATGAGTGGCCGGTGCCGGGCTTTTTTGACCGGTCGGACTTGTCGGACGGGTCAGACTTGTCGAACCTTTCGGTGCCATTCGGCACCGGCCACTTCACTATTTATCAATAACCCTCGGGGTTGCTGAGGTTGGGGTTCTTATCGAGCTCGGCGCGGGGGATAGGCCACCACATGAAGCGGTCGTTCCAGAAGCGCTTGCTGTCGCGAGTGGTGTAGTACTGCGAGCACTCGGTGAAGTCGGGGATGTCGTTGAGGTCGTGGCGGGGAGTCGACTTGAAGTTGGGCAGGAACTCACGGTCGAAGTTGGGGATGTAAGTCTTGCCTGCAAGACCGTCGTACTGGAATTTGGTGCCGTCTTCAAGCGTGGCCACGGGCTGGCCATGGATGGGGAGCGCGTTGAGGAGGTCGCCGATTTTCCAGCGGCGGAAGTCGGTCACGAGCACGCCTTCCATGGCGAGCTCAGCCTTGCGCTCGCGGCGCACGATCTGGCGCATCTTGTCCTGGTCGCCCTCGCGCGAAGCGTCGAACTTAGGCATACCGGCACGCTCGCGCACGTCGTTGATGGCATCGTAGACGCTCTGCTCGAGCTTGTTCTGCTCAATCATAGCCTCGGCGTAGGTGAGGTAAGCCTCGGCGCCGCGCATCACGATGAGGTCGATGGTGCAGTCGGAGAAGCTCTCGGTCATATCCTCGTTGTACTTCATCCAGAGGGCACCCAGACCCGAGCGGGCGCAGGAGTAGTCGGTACCGGTCACGTCGATGTTGTCGGTCTTGTACCACTGGCCTTTGCGGCGGGGGTTGGGGTATTTGTCGTGGTTCTTGTCGTAGACGTTGAGGCGGATGGCGTTCTCACCGTTGTTCCACCAGAACTCCTGACCGTGCATGAGGATGGTGTGAGCCATGCGGGGGTCGCGGTTGAGGTAGGGCTTGGAGGGGTCGTAGAGAGGCGACTCGTCGATACGCTTGCCGTCGGTGCACTCGAAGATCATGTGAGTGAAGCTCGAGGGGAAGCGCACGGAGCTACCGCCTGCCGAGCGCGAGGTGTGGCCGAGGCGAATCTTGCTGGTGTGGTTCACCGAGCCCATGCAGTAGGGGTAAACCCAGAGGATTTCCTTCTGCACGTCGGCCTTTGCCTGACCTGCGTGAGTGAAGAGGTCGGGGAAGTTCTGAGCGAGGCCGTGGTGGTCCATAACCTTCTTTGCAGCCTTTGCGGAGATGTCGAAATAGGTCTGACCCTTGCCGTCGAAGTCGTGGCTACCTGCGAAGAGAGCCCAGCGGGCGAGGAGCTCAGCCACGGCACCGTTGCCCATGCGGCCAAGCTGCTCGGGAGCCCAGGGGAGGATTTCAGCGTCGACGAGCTCCTGGAGCTGGTCGATAATATATGCTGCGATTTCTTCCTTGGGAGTGGCGAAGCAAGTGTAGTCGTCGGGGGTGGCGGCCTGCTTCAGGAAGGGAATGTTGCCGAAAGCCTGCACGAGGTTGTAGTAGGCATAGCCACGGAGAGCATAAGCCTCGGCGAGGCGGCGGCGGTACTTGTCGGAGAGGCCCGAGTTGGGATCCATAAGACCGGCAAAGTCAACCTTGGCACCGGTGATCACGTTGTTGGCACGGCCAACGATGGCGTAGTGACCGTTCCAATAGCTCTTCACGTAGCTCTGGTCGGGGGTAAGGCCGGGGCCTGCGCTGATGGTGTTGTTCTCGGTGAACTGGCATGCGTAGGGGCTGTAGACATCCTGCACCATGATCTGGGGCACGGCCCAGTTCTCGTCGTAGACGAGGGTGCGGTAGATGGCAGTGACGCCTTCGTCGAGGCCTGCCTCCGACTCATAGAAGCCGTCGGAGTCGTAGGCGGTGCTCTTCTTGTCGAGGAAGTCGGAGCAGGAGACAGTGCTCAGCGCCGCTACGGCCAATATAGCTGTATATAGTGTCTTTTTCATTTGTGTCTGAGAGTGTCGAGGGGAAAAATTAGAAGTCAACTTGGAGACCTACCATGTAGGAACGGTTGAGGGGGTAGCAAGTGGCACCGCCGCTCTGCTCGGGGTCGAAGCCCTTGTAGAAGTTATCCTTTGCACGGATAGTGGCGAGGTTGTTGATAGTGCCATAGATGCGCACGCGCTCTATGAAAGCCTTGCGGGTCCAGTTGCGGGGCAGAGTGTAGCCGAGCACGATGTTCTTGATACGTGCGAAAGCACCGCTGCGCACCCAGAAGGAGGAGAAGAGGTTGTTCGACATAGTGCCGTTGGCGTCGACAAGGAGGAGGGGGTACTTGGCGTTGGGGTTCTCGGGAGTCCAGGTGTCGAGCTGGTGCTCATAGAGAGTACCGCCACCGAGGAGAGGACGAGCACCGGCACCGGTGTAGGCGATGTCGCGCTGACCGATACCCTGGATGAGCATGCTGAAGTCGATGCCTTTCCAGTCGGCGCCGAGGGTAAGACCGAACTCGAAGTGAGGACGGCTGTCGCCGATGTTTGTGCGGTCGTCGCCGTCGATCACGCCGTCGCCGTTGAGGTCCTTGTACTTGATCCAACCGGGCTGCACGAGGCTGCGCTCGCCGTAGACAGCGTTGACGTAGCTGCCGTCTTCATTCTTGGCGTCGATTTCGGCCTGGCTCTGGAAGTAGCCGTCGGCCACGTAGCCATAGTACTGCGAGAGGGCCATGCCTTCGGTGGACCAGCGGTTGCCGCTCTTGTACTCATTGCCGTAGAGGTCGAGCACCTTGTTGCGGACGTCGGAGAGGTTGAACTTGGCGTAGTAGTTCACGTTGCCGATGCGGTCGTGCCAGTTGATGGAGAATTCCCAACCGATGTTGCGCATGCTGCCGGCATTCTGCCAGGGAGCTGAGAGCGAAACGAAACCGGGCACGGCGAACTTCTGGATCATATCGTCGATGTAGCGGTAGTACCAGTCGAAGCTACCGTCGAGGCGGTTGTTGAAGAGACTCCAGTCAAGACCTACGTCGTACTGGTGCGAACGTTCCCAACCGATGAGGGGGTTTGCGAGCTGAACCTGAGCGGCACCGGGCACGATTTCGCCGTCGAACCAGTAGCCGTAGCCTGTGCCCGAGCTTACTGCCGACACATAGGGGAAGAGCGAGCCGTCGAGGGCCTGGTTGCCGAGCTGACCGTAGGATGCACGGAGCTTAAGGTTGTTGATCACAGTGCGGGTGTCCTTCATGAAGGCTTCTTCGGAGATACGCCAGCCTGCCGACACCGAGGGGAAGAAGCCCCAGCGCTTGTTGGCTTTGAAGCGCGAAGTACCGTCGTAGCGGCCGTTGACCTCGAGGAGGTAGCGGTCCTTGAAGGTGTAGTTGATACGGAAGAGGTAGGAGAGCATTGCGAAGCTCGAGCGGTAAGCCGAGTTGGTGGCGGTGGAGGCATCGCCGTGCTCGAGGTCTTCGTAGCCGTCGTAGTTGAAGGTGTTGCGTGCAGCCTCGAGAGAGTTGGAGTTGGTCTCCTCGCTCTGGAAGCCTACCATAGCTTTGAGGTAGTGCTTGCCGAAGGTGTTCTCGTAGGTTGCCATCGCGTTGTACTGGATGAAGTTGGTCTGTGTACGGCTTTCGCGTGCTGCCGAGTTGACAGCTGTGGAGCCCTTGTACATACCTCCTTCGTACATGTCGACCTTGCGGTTGAAGGTGTAGGTCTTGCCGTCGTTGCGCTTCCATGCCCAGTTGCCGAGGATGGTGAGGCCCTTGACGGGAGTGATCACGAGGTTTGCCTTGGTGATGTACTCGGGAGCGATGCTCTTGGAGTAGCCACCGTCGTTGATAACAGCCACGGGGTTGTTGCCGGCGGCGTTGCCGTAGCCGTAGCGGATTTCACCGGTGTTCGGGTCCTGGTCGTAGGCCGCGAAGATGGGTTGGAAGATAAGGGCGTAGCCGATGAGTGTGTTGGCGCCCTGGATGGGGTTGTATGCCTCGGCCTGACGCACGCTGAAGTCAACACCGAGCTTGATCCACTTGTTGATCTTGAGGTCGGAGTTGAGGCGCATGTTGTAGCGCTTGAAGTAGTTGTTGGGCACCATACCGTCCTGGTGGTAGTAGCCTGCGTTGGCATAAACACTTACCATGTCGTTGCCGCCGGATACGCCGATGGAGTAGTTCTGCATCATGGCGCTCTTCTTGAGCACGAGGTCTCGCCAGTTGGTGTCGTAGCGGCCTGTGAGGTTGGAGCCTTCGGTCTTGTAAGCCTCGATGATGTCGGCGTACATGGGGTCGATGCCTGCGTTGACATTGGCGATGTCGACAGCGGTGAGGTAGCCTACGGCGTCGACAGTCTGGGGAATTTCGGTGGGAGTGTTCCAGCCCACGTAGCCGTTGAAGGTCACTTTGGGCTTGCCCGTGCTACCACGTTTGGTGGTGACGAGGATCACACCGTTGGCGGCGCGGCTACCGTAGATAGAAGCCGAAGCAGCGTCCTTAAGAACAGAAATCGACTCGATGGCGTTGAGGTCGATACGGTTCATATCGCCTTCGACACCGTCGATGAGGATAAGGGGCGAAGCGTTGGAGTTGATAGAGCCCACACCACGGATCGAGAGCGAGGCGGCGTCGCCACCCGGAGCACCCGAGCCCTGAGTTGCAGTCACACCGGGGACGATACCCTGGAGGACGCTCGTACCGTTCGACACGCTGCGACGGATGATTTCGTCGGAGGTCACATTCTGCACCGAACCGGTGAGGTTGACCTTGCGCTGTGTGCCGTAACCTACGACCACAACATCTTCGAGAGTGTTTGAATTTTCCTTAAGTACTACGGAAAGATTAGTGGCACCGCTCACTTTCACTTTCTGCGCTTCCATACCGACGTATGAAAACTCGAGAGTGCCGGGAGCCTGGAGCTGGATAGTGAACTTACCGTCGAAGTCGGTAGATACACCGGTCTTGCTGTTCTCCGGTTTCACAGAAACGCCGATGAGGGGCTCGCCCGTTTCATCGGTCACCGTACCGGTGACATTGAAGGGCGCGGCCCAGGCATAAGCGCCTGTAAGCACGAGAGCGGCCATCAATAGCAATAGTCGGAAATGTTGAGTAATTTTTCCCATTATTACAGGTATTAGAGAATTACTTTAATTGATGATTGATTATTAGTTGTAATATAGAGTGGTTTTTAACGGGTGAACACGCGGCGTGTGCGCGCGTGAGTGGGGTGTAGAGGTCTTACTTCATTAAATGTCTGTTGTTCGTATAAATTTAAAGGTCTTTGTGTTCAATCGTCGCACAAAGGCCAACACCCTGTCCTTCAAGACATTCGCACGGTCACTACCGTTAAAGGGGTATAAAACCTCTATTTGACGGCACTAAGTTAGCACCTTTTTTGGAACTGCACACTGTTTTTACATTCTTTAACTATATTTTTTCTTTATCGCAAAACCTCTTGGCCATTATTTTGTTTAAGGCGAAAGCTTATTAAAAAATTTTAATAAGCTGATTTTCGCATTATTTAATCATTCTTCACCAATTTTACCCGAAAAGCGGCCTCAGAAAGGCTCCTCGAGCCGGCCAAACTCTTTAAGGCTGATTTACAGATAAGTGCGGCCTGGCAAACAAAAAGAGGCGTGAATTGTTTAAAAAATATAGTTGGATATTTGGTATTTTATGTTAATTTTGCGTGCATAAAGTACCGAAATTCCGCTACGACAGCGTAGAATATTGTCTAACAGTTAAATATAAAGTACAATGAACAACGAAACAATCGGCACTTATGCCGGCACTGTGTGGGTAGCCCTCAACGGTGCGGATGCCCTTGGTGTGAAACAGCTCAAGAAAGTGACCAAGCTCAAAGACAAAGAAGTGTTTGCTGCCCTTGGCTGGCTCGCCCGCGAAGGCAAGGTGACAGTAAACCCTGACCCCGAAGACGAAAAAGAGCTCATCGTGGCTCTCGTAGGCTAAGCCTGCTCCACGGTAGACTGCTCTACCCCCTATACATCGCTCCGCCCTTTCCACCAATCCGGTGGGAAGGGCGGAGCTGATTTATGGGGTGTGCATCAGGCCTGTGCAGCCTCAATCTCCTTGAGGGTGGTCCACACCTGATAGAGGCCGCGGGGCACGTGGAAGCAGCCCTTCCACTTGCCGCCCTTAAGGGGCAGTAGCACCTCGCCGCGGCGGTTGAGGTAGCCGAACCACTCGCGGTACTCTTTGTCCTTGAAGTGCTCCCAGGTGTAGTCGTGCACGCGCTTGAACCACTCGAGGCAACGCTCGTCGCCGGTGAGGTGGTAGCCCTTGATCATGGAGATGAGGGTCTCGATGTGCACCCACCACAGCTTCTGGTCCCACTCGAGCTCCTGCGGGGGGCAGCCCTTGATATCCATGAAGTAGAAGATGCCGCCGTACTCTTTGTCCCAGCCGTAGTCGAGCATCTTGAGTGCGGTCTCCTTGGCCATGTCGATGAGGTCGGGGCGGCCGAGGCGCTTGCCAAGGTCCATGATGAACCACATGGCCTCGATGGCGTGGCCGGGATTCATGTGGCGCCCTTCGAAGCAGTCGCAGAGCGTGCCGTCGGCGAGCACATTCTCCATCACGAGGCCACCGAGCTCGGGGCGGATGAATACGTCGCACACCTCGTGGAGGAAGTCGTCGGCGGTATTCTTGAACACGCTGTCATCGAGCATGTGCTCGATCTCGAGGGCGAGGTTGCACAGAATCATCGGCAGGGCGAAGTTCTTGAGGGAGCGTGTGCCGGGGTGGAGCTTGTTCCACTTGCCCTTGGGGTTGTCGCGGCGTGCGAGCACGGCGTTCCATGCCTTGAGAGCGATGTCGGCATACTCCTGATTGCCGGTGGCTTTGGCGAGCTGTCCGAAAGCCATGGTGGCGAAGGTGTTGGAGAAGATGTTGTAGGGCTCAACCAGCGGCTCACCCTCGCGTGTGGTGGAAAAGTAGAAATTGTAGTTGCCGTCGTGGCCGTGCTTCTTGAGGAACTCGGCACCGCCGATAGCAGCATCGAGCCACTCCTTGCGGGGCTCCACATTGTTGTAGAGCATGGAGAAGAGCCACACTTCACGGCCCTGGAGCCAGATGAATTTATCGGTGTCGAACACGTTGCCCTCCCGGTCGAGGCAGGTGTAATATCCGCCACACTCTGTATCTATGGATTTTTCAAGCCAGAAAGGCAGCACGTTGTCGAAGAGCTCGCTGCGGTACTGCTCAATCAGGGCCGGTAAATTTTCAATCATTTGCTTAGAAGTATATTGTTGTTTTGAATGGATATTCTGTCAAAGCGCGTCGGCGGCGTCGGAAGCCGCTGCCGCTGCACCTTCGGGATCGTCTTCCCAGAATTTCTCGATTTCCTCGAGCGACTTGCCCGTGGTCTCGGGCACGGCACGCCACATGATGAGCATATAGGGCACGCACATCAGCGCGAAGAGCAGGAACACTCCGGCAGCCGAGAGGTGTGCCATGAGCCAGGGTGTGAGCTGGCCCACAAGGTAGGTGCCCACCCACAGCGCGAAGCCTGCCACCGACATAGCCATGGCTCGTATCTTCATGGGGTACATCTCGCTCAGGAGCACGAACACCACAGCGCATATCGAACCGGCGCAGCACATTATATATATAAGGAAGAAAGTGAGGAGCCAGAGCGACGACAGGCCGAGCGAGGCACCGTAGGTGAAGTAGCCGGCGATGAGGAGCAGCGACACTATCATGCCCGACACGCCCCAGTAGACGAGCTGCTTGCGGCCCACCTTGTCGATGAGCAGAAGCGCGGCCACGGTGGTGAGCGTGTTGACGGCACCGACCATCACCTGATAGAAGAGCGAGTCGCCCGCCGAGAGGCCGGCATCCTCGAAGATGGTGGGGCCGTAGTAGAGTACGGCATTGACGCCCATAAACTGACCGAGGATAGCTATGGCGGTGCCTATGAGCACGGCACGGAGCATACGCGGGCGCAGCAGAAGCCTCCACTGCGAGCCTGCGGCACTTGCGGCGGCAGCCTTGAGCGATGCCTCCACGGCGGCAACTTCGGCACGGGCGGCATCGGCCGATGTGAACACGCGCTGAAGCACCTCACGGCCACGCTGCTCATGCTTATGTGCAAGCAGCCAGCGCGGGCTCTCGGGGATGAAGAAGATTATCACGAAGAAGAGCACGGCGGGAAGTGTCTCCATGCCGAGCATACCGCGCCACACCTCGCTCACGAAGATTTTGCCGAAAGCACCTGTGGCATCGGCACCGGAGAGCGAGTAGTTGAGCAGGCCGTAGTTCACCAGATATGCGCCCACGAAGCCTATAGTGACTGCGAGCTGATAGAGCGACACAAGACGGCCGCGGTACTCGGCGGCGGCGAGCTCCGATATATAGAGCGGGCAGATAATCGAGGCTACGCCTATGCCGGCACCGCCTACAATGCGCCAGAGCACGAGTTCGCCGAAGGTGCCGCTGAGCGCACAGCCTATGGCCGAGGCGCTGAAGAGCACCGCCGACACTATCATGGCGCGCTTGCGGCCGAGCTTGTCGCCGAGCATACCGGCCACGGCGACACCGCCGATGGAGCCGAGCAGGGCACAGCCCACATACCAGCCTTGGTTGAAGGCATCGAGCCCGAACTGCGAGCTTACCTGCGATATGGTACCCGAAATCACCGCCGTGTCGTAGCCGAAGAGGAAGCCTCCGAGGGCGGCTACGAAGGAGATGAAAAAGAGATACCCTAAGTTAATGTCGTTTTTCATACTATGATTTTGTCAGGATTGATGTCGAAGTATTCGCAGTAGCGGCGGTAGAGATGCCCGGCCTGTGCATAGGCCGACTGCGGGCTCATGAAGTGGCTGAACTCGAAGGTGATTGCGCGGTCGTAGCCGGCACGCTTGGCAGCCTCGAGCTTGAGGCGCAGCTTCTCGAACTTGATGGGGAAGAATTTGATGGGCATGTCGCGATCGAAGCTCTCGGCGTTTGTCCAGCACTGCATACCGTAGCGGTCGGCCATGCGCTTGTTCACCTCGAAGAAGGCATCGAGCTCGTCGTAGTCGATGTGCCCGTCCTGAAAGGCGCAGGCATCGACCACATCGTGGATGCCGTCGAAAATCTCGCTCCACTCGCGCTCATGCTCCTGCACGCTCACAGCCTCGTCCTTGGTGAGAGCCGAGCCGGCGGCGGCGACGGCTTTCTTGCCGTCGATCCAGGGCGAGATGAATGTGGGCAGACCGCCCGACACATCCTTGCACTGCTTGCCCATGGCGTGAAACGAGTCGATGGCGCCCTTTGTGGCACGGCTTATCTCGCCGCTGATATACCAGCCGCCAAAGCTGGGGTGCTTGCTGCCGTAGCGCTCCCACACCTCGTCGATCACATATTTATTGTCCTCCACTTCCCAGCTCATGTCGCCGGTGTCCCAGTAGCGGCCAGAGTCGTAGAGGCCGAACCAGAACTTCATGCCGTGCTTGTCGGCAAGGCGGAGGTACATATCGAGCAGGTCGACGTGCGGGGTGTAGCACCCGCGCTTGGCCGTGAGATACTCCGAGGGGAATGTGATGAACTTGCGGTAGCCCGAGCGGATCATAATCACGGTGTCGATACCCATGGCCTTCATGTGCGCGAAGTCGGCATCCCACTCGGCCTCGCCCCAGTTCTGATGAGGGATGTCGTGTGAGATTTCGTCGAGGAATGTGCCCGTGATGGGCAGGCCGGCGCCGCGGGGCGTCACGGTGGGAGTGGCGGGCGCTTCGTTGGCAGCCTCAGCCTTTGTGCACGAGCTGAGCGAGCCAAGGGCTCCGGGCACTGCGAGCGCCGATGCGCCGAGTGCCATTTTTTTCAGGAAACTGCGTCTGTCTTCCATGTAGATGCTATAGATAATTGTGTGTCAGAACCGGGGTGTCGTCCGGAGTATCACTCCGATACTCGATTATATATTATTTCGTGAATGAAATTCAGATAGTGGCGGTGTCACTCGAGAAAATCCTCGAAAGCGCGGCTTCGGGCTATCACGCAGGCGCCGAGCACACCGGCATCGTGGCCGAGCCTCGAGAGCACAATCTTGGTGTCCTTGTTCACGAGGTTGAGCGAGTAGCGCCTCATGGCCACACGGAGGGGCTGGAGGAGGAAGTCGCCGGTCTCGGAGAGCACGCCGCCGATAATCACTTTCTCGGGGTTGAAGATATTGATCATACCGGCAAGCCAGCGGCCGAGCTCACGGCCCACATCCTCAAGGAGCTCGAGGCAGAGTAAATCCTCTCGCTTGACAGCATCTAGGATGTCGTCGAGAGTGATGTGCCCGGTGCTGCGGTAGAGGTCGGCGATGATAGAGTTGGCTCCTTCGTCGAGGCGCTTGCAGAGCTTGCGGTGGAGGGCGCTGCCCGAGGCTTCGGTCTCGAGGCATCCTTTCTTGCCGCAATGGCAGATTACCTCATTATTATATGTGACCATGTGGCCGATTTCGCCGGCGAAGCCCGAAGTGCCCGAGTATATCTTACCGTCGAGCACTATGCCCATACCTATACCCCACCCCACGTTGACGAAGAGCACATCGCGCTCCTCGCGGTGCGAGCCGCAGGTATATTCGCCGAAAGTCATGGCGCGTGTATCGTTGTCGATGCAGGTGCGCACGCCGATTTTCTGGGTGAGGACGTCGGAGAGGGGTCGCTCCTCGATGTTAAAGCGCGTATAGCTGTAGCCTGTCTTTGGATTGACACGGCCTGAGATATTTACACTGATATTGACTATTTCCGACACTTTCACGGGCACCGACCTCAGGAAGTCGCGCACCAGAGCGCAGAGCTCATCGAGGCTTTCGGCGGTGTCGGCCGAGGTATACGGCACATTGTCGGACTTCGCCACCACATTGCCGCACAGGTCGATCACGGCCATAGCCACGGAGTTGCTTTTGATGTCAACTCCGCCGAAGTAGCACGCTTTGGGGTTGAGGCCGTAGAGGGCCGGATGGCGGCCGCCGCTGATCTCGAGCTTGCCCTTCTCCTTGATTATGTCGAGGGCTGCCATCTCTTCCAGAAACTTGTTCACGGTAGGCACGCTCAGGTTGAGCTCTTTGGCAAGATTTGCGATAGTGTCGTAGCCGTTGTTGAGGTAATGGAAGATTATACGCTTGGCCATCAGGGCGTTTTTACTCCCTTTCTCAATGCGGGCGATAAGTGGCATTTCCATGGCTAATGTATTGGCTTAAATAGTCGTTGGGAAGACCCTGCTCACGGGGCTTGCGCGAAGAGCCTCCTTTTTGATTGCTGCAAAGTTAAAAACTATTCCCGACATTTGCAAACTTTTTAATAAAAATCAAAGGGCTCGGCAATATTTTTATTATGTCGCCCGTCACAGCACCTCTCAGAGGGGGTGAAGCGCCTTATCTACAATAATTTTTAACGAAATCGGCATCACCGGCGGGCGGCTAAACTCAAACTGAGCTTGCCGCGTTTATTTTTTGGAAAAACGAGTTTAGAGTGTTAACTTTGCTGCATGATTAAGCACGACGACACCGAAATCCCCGGCGGCGGCACGATTCTCTTCATCGCGCTTGCCCTCCTGCTCCTGCCATGGCTCGGGCTCACTCTTTTCTATTCAAAAGGCGAGCCGCGCGAAGCCATCGTGGCAATGTCGATGTTGCAGAGCGGAGAGTGGATTCTGCCGCTGAGCTACGGCGCCGACCTTCCCTACAAGCCGCCTTTCGTGGCTTGGATCATAGCGGTTCTGTCGTGGCTGCTCAACGGTGGCCACGTCACTGAGTACCTTGCGCGCCTGCCGTCGGCACTTGCGGCAATGGCTATGGTGATGGGAGGATATGCCTGGGCTCGCCGTGAGCGCGGGATGCGCTTCGCGCTGATTTTTTCCTTCGTCACGATGTGCAGCTTCGAGGTGTTCCGCGCCTCGGTGGCCTGCCGCCTCGACATGGTGCTCACCGCCTGCATGGTGGGCGCTATATATATAATGTACTATATACGCGAGCGTGCCAAGCGCCGCAAGTGGCTCCTCTACATAGCCACGGTGGTGCTTCTCACCTGCGCCACCCTCACCAAAGGCCCTGTGGGCGCGCTTCTGCCGTGCTTCGTGATGGGGGTGTACCGCCTCCTGCGAGGTGACGGCTTCTTCTCCACTCTGGCCAAGATGCTCGGGCTGGCGCTTCTTGCCCTGGCGGCCTCGTCGTGGTGGTATATCCTCGCGTGGCAGCGAGGAGGTGAGGAGTTCTACGAGCTTATGTACGAGGAGAATATAGGCCGCCTGCTGGGACACATGTCCTACGACAGCCACCTCAAGCCTTTCTGGTACAACTTCGTCACGCTCATCGCCGGCCTGCTGCCGTGGACACTGCTTCTGCTCATGGCCTGCTTCGGTCGCCGACGCCTGCAGTTGCGCGCACTCTCGCCCGCAGCCCTGCTGAGCCTCGTGGCCGCCGTGGTGGTCGTTGGCTTCTACTGCATCCCCGCCAGCAAGCGCTCGGTCTACCTTCTTCCGGCCTACCCCTTCATCTGCTACGGCATAGCCAACATCCTCGACGGCAAAAGCCGCATAGGTGCCGTGAAGGCTTTCACATGGACCATGGCCGTGCTCGCCGTGCTCGCGCCCATAGCTCTTGTGGCACTGCAGATATGGCCTCTGCCCAAGCTCGCCCCGGCACCCATGCCCTGGTGGGCCTATGCAGTGCTCGCCGTTCCGGCAGCCTGCGGCGTGGCTTGGATGTGCAACCGCCACACCCCCGTGGGGCATCTGCTGTGCACGGTATGGGCGCTGTATGTGGCCTATCTGGCAGCAGGTATGCCCGCAATCCTCAACCCGCGCAGCGACTTCAGAGCCGTGGAGCGCCTCACGGAAGAGCCCGCAGCCGCCGTAATCTCGCTCGACCCGGGCATGGTCTACCGCTTCTACTCGCTCAACTACTATCTTGGCGACCGCATCCGTGCGGTAGCCACCCCGCAGGAAGCCGCCGCATATCCTCCAGGCACACGGCTGATATTCCCCGACTATGCCGACACCACCGGTCTGGGCGGCTCATACATCATCGAGCCGCTGCTCGACCGCTCGGCCGACCACAGGCACCGAATTCTGATGGGAATTCACAAATAGACAAACCCCATAAAACACGCTATATCAAAAATGATTAGTCCTAAAATTCAAGACGCTATAAACGCGCAGATCAATGCCGAACTCTGGTCGGCATACCTCTATCTCTCAATGGGCATGCACTTCGAGGCAGAAGGCCGCTCGGGCATCGCCAATTGGTTCCGCATCCAGTTCAAGGAAGAGCAGGCTCACGCCGAAATCTTCATCAACTACCTCCTCTCGCGCGGCGGCCGCGTGACTCTCACCGCCATCGACGCCGTGCCCACCGCATGGGACAGCCCTCTGGCAGCATTTGAGGATACTCTCGCCCACGAAGAGAAGGTGACAGGCCTCATCAACTCGCTCTACGCCCTGGCCGAAAGCGAGCACGACTACGCCACCCGCGGCAAACTCGACTGGTTCGTGTCGGAGCAGGTTGAGGAAGAAGAGACAGCACACCAGCTCATCGACCGCCTTAAGCTCATCGGCAACGACGGCCTCGCTCTCTACATGCTCGACCAGGAGCTCGCCACTCGCACCTACAACGTGCCCGCACCCCTGGCTGCCAAGGCATAAATCAGCAAACCTCACATCACCCTAAGGCCCCGCGCCTTAGGATGATGTTTCCCAAATAAACCCAATCATGAAATCTAATCTTTTACTGACCGCCACTTGCATCGCACTGCTCTCGTTCGCAGGCGCGGCACGCACATTCAGCGCCGCAGAGGCAATGCACGCCATCCCTTCGGACGGCAATTTCAAATTAGTACGTACACACCTCAACACCCGCGCCGAACCTTCGGCCTACGTTTTCTCGAAAGGCACCGACAAGGGTTTCGTGATCATGACCGCGTCGGGCGACACGCCTTTCATGCTCGGCTACACCGACCGCGGCTCTTTCAACAGCGACAGCATACCGCCGGCTCTTAAAGTGCTCATGGAGCAATACGCCCGGCCCGACATCGCCCCTTCGCGGGCCGATAAAGCTGCCATCCAGCCTCTCTGCAAGACTACATGGGGCCAAAACTCGCCCTACAACCAATTCTGCCCCGAGCACAGCGGTAAAAAGTCGCTCACCGGCTGCGGCCCCACGGCCATGGCTCAAATCATGAAATACCACAACTACCCCTCCACGGGCCAAGGTCAGAACACGTATACATATCAATATAACTACAAGGACTATACCCTCTCGCTCGACTTCTCGACCGTGACTATCGACTGGGCATCAATGCAGCCGAGCTACGGAAGCGGCTTCGGCTATAGCGACTCCGAGCTTGCAGTGGCACGCCTCATGCGCTACTGCGGCATCGCGGCGTGCTCCACATACTCTCCGGTGGAGACCGGCACTCAGAATATCAAAGCACTGGTGGCCATGCACAAGTTCTTCAAATACGATGCCTCCATATCCATAGAGTTCAGGGAGTGGTACACCGACAGCGAATGGGAAGACCTGATATACTCCGAGCTGGCCGAACGTCGCCCGGTGTACTACCAAGGCACCAGCCCCATGAATGAAGGTCACATATTCGTGTGCGACGGCTACAGCTCCGACGGCTACTTCCACATCAACTGGGGCTGGGACGGCAGCTACGACGGTTACTTCCTGCTCCCCGCTCTGAAACCGGGCCGACACGACTACTCCTACTGGCAGCGGGCAGGCGTAGGCATACGCCCCGATGCCGGAGGCTGCCCTAAAGTGCAGATGTATATAAACGAGATTTTCGACACAGAGCTCGACTCTTACCCACGCGGCTCCAACGAGATGATCAACTTCACGGGCGGTTTCTTCAACTGCACCTTGCACACATCCGCTCTTGAAGTGGCTCTAAAATGCGACACGGCGCCCGCCCAATACTTAGATTTGGCTTCGTACAGCCAGCTGGAGCCCGACTACGGATGGGGAACCCTGATGCTTAATGCCGACAAGCTCCCCGTGGGCGAGTACGATGTGTACCCCGTGTTCCGCGAAGCAGGCACATCAGAGTGGAAGCCGTTCCTCCACAATATCGACAACACCGACTTCCTCCACTTCGAGGTGACTGACACAAGGGTGAAGATTACCCACACCGACAGCCCCATGAACTCAATCGGGACCGTAGTAGCCGACGAAAACGCTCCTGTGCGCTACTACAACCTTCAAGGTCAGCCCGTAGCCAATCCCTCGGGCGGCATCTTCATCAGAGTCAAAGGCTCGCAGCGCAGCAAAGTGCGCCTCTGATTTCAGCACACATCCACGGCGGTAAATTTGGATGGACACTCCCGCGAGTCCAACCAAATTTACCGCCGTTTGTTTCTATCTTTGCGGAATAATGCGTAACTTTGCATCAAAGACCGTAGAAATCAGATTAACGACATGAATATCAAATATATACTTCCATTCATCCTCCTGTCGGCAGCAAGCACCGCTTCCGCTGCTGTAGGTGCCATGCGCAGCAGCGCCGTGGGTGAGCTCGCGCCTTACTGCGCACCCGCCAACACTCCCGCCAAGGCCGACATCGTGTTTATGCCCGACGGCAAGCAGTATGTGGAGCGCTCGGAGGATGGACGAAAGCTCATCGTGAAGGATATAGCCACCGGCAAAGAGACGGCTACGCTCTTCGACGTGGACTACACCCGCGAAACTACCCTACCCGACTTCGAGGGCTTCATCATCAGCCCCGATGCATCGAAGGTGATGCTGTGGCGCGACTCCAAGCCCGTATACCGCCGCTCCGCAACGGCAGCATATTACGTCTACGAGGTGCGCTCGCGTCTCCTCAAACCCCTCTCCAAGGAGCATCCGCGCCAGCGCGACCCGCTCTTCTCGCCCGACTCCCGCATGGTGGCTTTCGTGGCCGACAACAATATCTACGCCGCCAAGCTCGACTACGGCACAGAAGTGGCCGTGACTACCGACGGTGCCGACGGCGCGATTATCAACGGCGCCACCGACTGGACCTACGAGGAGGAGTTCGGGGTGACCTCGCTGATGAGTTGGGCGCCCGACAACCTCACTCTCTGCTACGTGCGCTTCGACGAAAGCGCAGTGCCGCTCTACACCCTGCCGATATACGCCGGCACATGCGACAAGCAGGAGCAGTACGAGCTCTACCCCGGCGTGATGAGCTACAAATACCCGGTGGCCGGTAAGCCTAACTCCTCGGTATCGGTGCACAGCTACGACGTAGAGACCCGCAAGACCAAGACCGTCGACCTGCCCGGCGGTGCCGCGTACTACATCCCGCGCATTGCCTACGGGCCTAAGGAAACTCAGCTGCTTGTGTCGACCCTCAACCGCGACCAGAACCGCTTCGAGCTCTTCCTCGCCAACCCCAAGTCGACAGTTACACGCTCAATCTACACCGACGAGGCCAAGGCTTGGATTGAGACAGAGACATACTCCGACCTTCACGCCGGCGAAAACTCCTTTGTAATAGCCTCAGCTGCCGACGGCTACACCCGCTTCTACGAATACTCCTACGCCGGAGCCAAGCTGCGCGACATAAGCTCGGCCGGAAGCGATGCCACGGCATACTACGGCAGCGACGCCGCCGGCTACCACTACTTCTGTGCCGCCGCTCCCACGCCGATGGACCGCACCGTGTACCGCATCGACCGCAAAGGCATCGTAAGCGCCGTAAGCCCCGCCGAGGGCAGCTCAGCGGCGGTATTCTCCCCCGGCTGCACCGCCATGCTGCTCACTCACAGCAGTGTGACTGAAGTGCCGGCCACGCACCTGTGCCGACCCGACGGCAAGGAAATCCGCACCATAGTCGACAACAAGGCTTATGCCGACCGCACAGCAGCACTCACGGCTCCCAAAGAGTTTATCAAGGTGCCCGGCGAGGGTGGCCTCGAGCTCAACGGCTACATTGTGAAGCCCCGCGACTTCTCGGCATCCAAGCGCTATCCCGTGATTATGAGCCAGTACAGCGGCCCCGGGTCGCAGCAGGTGCTCAACCGCTGGCAGCTCGACTGGGAGCAGTACTTCGCCTCACGCGGATATATCGTGATATGCGTCGACGGTCGCGGCACCGGCGGCCGCGGCACTGCTTTCCGCAACGCCGTGTACAAAAACCTCGGCCACTACGAGACCATCGACCAGCTCGCAGCAGCACGCTATGCCGCATCGCTGCCCTACGTCGATGCCTCACGCATAGGCATCTACGGATGGAGCTACGGCGGCTACGAAGCCCTGATGTGCGCCTCGGCCGACTCCTGCCCCTACGCTGCCGCAGTGGCCATAGCGCCCGTGACCGACTGGCGCTTCTACGACACCGTCTACACCGAGCGCTACATGCTCACGCCGCAGCAGAATGAGCGCGGCTACAACGATGCCTCAGCACTGCTCCGCTCGCTCCATCTGGGCTGCCCGCTGCTGATGATGTACGGCACTGCCGATGACAATGTACACCCGGCCAACACGCTCCAGTATGTATCCACCCTCCAGAGCGCCGGCATACTCTGCGACATGTTCGTTTTCCCGCAGATGAACCACTCTATCAACGGATGCAACGCCCGTGCTGTGGTATATGCACGTATGCTCAGCTTCTTCGACGAAAAACTACGCTGATGTCAGAGCAAAAAACACCTCAGAGCGCCTCGCATGTGCTCCACGCCATGTGGATCAACTGGATTATTGCCTACGGCGCTATCACGCTGCCGCCGGTGCTGGCTCTCTTCGTACCCAAACTGTGGATAGCCTTCGTTTGTCTTGCCGAGGGCTACCTCCTGGCAACCATGACCCGGAGCACGCTCACCGATAAATTCAGCCGCTGCTCGCTGCTGCTGAGCCTCGCCGCAAAAATCCTCCTCACGGCCGCTCTGGTGATGTTTGTGGTAGTGATCCTTTGCACCGACTGGCTCGTGCCCACGGTAATACACCTCAACCTCTACAACAGTGAGATACCATTCGTGACCTGCCTGGTGATGCTTCCCGTGGCCGCCCTATACTGCGCATTGGCCCTATACCTCGGGCTCGGAACACGGGCCTGCCGCGAGTGTCAGCGCCGAAACGGTTTCTACGCCGGCGACAGCATCGTGGCCACGCTATACTACCGCGAGTCGAAATATCAGGTGTCGATAGTTCTCCTGCTGTCGGTGCTGATGGGCGCGATTGAGTACTGGTACTACTTCGCACGCTATATCAACTCCGACATGAACGCGCCCGACCGCTTCTTCTTCAACATCATACCCACACTGGCCTACCTCCTGTCTATTTTCTTCATGGCAGGCCGCTACGCCAGCATGAAAGCTCTCGTAGAAGCCATGGGTGAGAAGCATGCAGGCACCGGAAACTCCACCGAAGTGCGCTTCCTCATATTCTGCGGCGACGATATTCTCCTCCACCAAGGCCCCGACGGGCAGTGGGACACCCCGGCTGAAATAATCATCAGCCGCACCTACAGCCTCGGCGAGCCCGAAGCCCGCAGGCTCTTCACCGAAGCCACCGGCATCAACGACTTTCATCTGCGCTACTGCTTCACAAACGAGGGCTTCACATCCTTGGCAAATGTGGTGCACTACGCGGCCTTCATCGAAAGCCCCGACGCGGTTGCAACCGGCGATAAAGACCTGTGGTTCAATGCCTATATGCTCGACCGAGGGCTCGCCACCAACTCGCTGGCACCGCTGCTGGCCAACGAGCTATACCGCATCCACACCATGACGATGGCGTGGAAGACCTACAACCGCGAGGGGCGCCGCCTCTACCCCATCAAGCACTACAGGCCCACATTCCGCCTGCGCGACCTGCGCGACTGGGCAGTGGACTACGATGACCACACCTGGTTCGACATAGCAAGCAACAACGAGGACCGTCACTTCTTCAAGCTCCGCCGATTCTGGACACGCCTCACCGACATCAAAGGCGCTAAAAACTGAGCCATCACCCTTCCAAGCATATCACACAGTGCACCTGCTCACAATAATAGGCCCAACAGCAAGCGGAAAGACACGCCGCGCAGCACATCTGGCCCGGCGCCTCGGCGGTGAAATCGTCAGCGCCGACTCTCGTCAGGTGTACCGCGGAATGGATGTCGGCACCGGCAAAGACCTCGTCGACTACGGCTCCGACGTGCCATACCACCTCATCGACATTGCCCCGGCGGGGCACAAGTACAACCTCTACGAATACCTGCGCGACGCCCGGCTCGCCATTGCCGACATCGAGGCACGGGGCCGACGGCCTATAGTTTGCGGCGGCACAGGACTCTACGTTGAGTCGCTCCTCAAGGGAATGAGCCTGCCCGAGGTGCCTGAAAACAGCGAGCTCAGAGCCCGACTGGCGGGCAAAAGCCTCGACGAGCTGGCCGAAATCCTCGCTCGCAGCAAAGCCCTCCACAACACCACCGACATCGACACCTGCCAGCGTGCAATCCGCGCAATCGAAATCGAAGAGTACTACGCGGCACACCCCGAAGCACGAAGTGCCGCACACGAGCCCACACCCCTGCCCGCGCTCATCATTGGCATCGACATCCCTCGCGACAGCCGCCGCCGGATGGTGAGCGAGCGTATGCGCCGCCGGTTCGACAGCGAAAACATGCTCTCCGAGGTCCGGACCCTCCTCGACTCAGGCATAGCACCCGACGACCTCATTTACTACGGCCTCGAGTACAAATTCCTCACCCTGCACCTCATCGGCCAACTTTCGCGAAAAGAGATGGAAGAGCAGCTCGAGACAGCCATCCACCGGTTCGCCAAGCGGCAGATGACATGGTTCAGGGGCATGGAACGGCGCGGCTTCACCATCCACTGGCTGCCTTTCGACATGCCGGCCGACGAATTTGCCGACACCGTAGAAACACTCCTCGCCGATGCAGAGAGTTAGTTTCATCGCCCTGCTGGCGCTCTCCTTCACGGCCATGGCAGAGTCGAACCTCGCACACTTCGCCGAGCCCGTCGACCGCCTCGACTATCACCTGCGCATCGCCGCCGAGGGTTCGCGCACGCGCACCGTGAGCATGGTCTGGAACTACACCGACTCCGCCAACTACACCGCAATAAGCTACACCCTGCCGCCCCGCACAGCCGACGACCCTCAGCTCGGCTTCGACTCCGACTACCGCGTGCACACTCTCTGCTGCGGCATCGACAGCACCGTCACCGCAGGGCGCTTCACCACCACCTACCCCACCGGCGCACAGGCTGCCTTGTCGGCCGTGCTGGCCGTAGAGAACCGCCGTGCGTTCGTGAGCCTCGGAGGCACCCAGGCCGACATCACCATCGAAGTACCCTTCGACATCATGCACCCCGCAGCGATAGGCTACCTCTGCGACAGACCCGCAAAAGAACTGCGCAACGACATCCGCTGGCTACCGCTCCCGAAGCCCGAAGAAGCCCCTTGCCCCGACCTCGAAAGCCTCAAGGCAAGGATAGCACAATCCACCGACCCCATGGAGACATTCTGGCGCTATCTCGACCGCGACACCGACCCGGCCAAAGCGAGCCTCGGAGGTAGCTACACCCTCGCCACAGTGGCCGAGCCGGGAGGAAGCTACTCCATAATCCTCGTTGATGGCACACGGCTCACACTCAAAGGACGGCTGCACCCAACCATCTTCACCGGCCACTACGACCTCGAGTGGCGCGACGCCCAAGGCCGGGCCGTCGACACCGAGACAAGCGCCGGCATCGAGCTCGACGGTGCCATCCTTCGCCTCAACTTTCCGCTGCACTCCGCCACCCTCCGCTTCAGCCGCGCCGCACTGAAATAAGCAAGCCAGGCAGCCAACCATCGGGCTCCGTCGGCCGTTATATCCAATATGAACGACATGAATATCCCGGCCGACATCCTCACGAACCCGGCCTACACCAACATACTCACACGAGTGAGCGTACGCCGCTACACCGACCGCGCACTCACCGACGGCCAAGTGGCCGCAATCCTCCACGCCGCCATGAGCGCCCCCACAGCCGTGAACAAGCAGCCGTGGGAATTTATCGTCGTCGACAAGCCCGACCTGCTCAGCCAACTCGCCGATGCCCTCCCCTACGCCAAAATGGCCGCCCACGCCCCTGTGGCAATAGTCGTCTGCGCCAACAAAGAGCGCTTCCTCCCCGGCCTCGACAGCACACTCTGGGAGCAAGACTGCTCCGCCGCCACCGAGAACATCCTCCTTGCCGCACACGCCATCGGCCTCGGCGGCGTGTGGACCTGCCTCTACCCGCACCCCGACCGCATGGAAGCCACCGCGCGCATCCTCAACATCGCCGACACCCTCATCCCCTTCAACCTCATCCCAATCGGCCACCCCGAAGCCGACCACACTCCCATGGACAAATGGCACCCCGACCGCATCCACTTCAACCGCCGCTGACGAGACTGCGCCACGGCAAGCCGCAGTAGCTGTCGCACACTTTGATACATCCACGCTATATTTTTGTGGCGAAATCAACCCTAAAAATCAAATGATAAAACAACCGACTCCGACCACGCAGCCTATCGAAACCCTTGACAGCAAAAGCGCCGACTTCCCTGAGGCCTTGCAGGCTTTGGGTACGGATTGCCCGCAGGCGATTTACATCAAAGGCACAAAAGACGCACTCACCTCAGGCAATCATGTGGCCATCATAGGAGCGAAAGATGCCACGGCGGAGGAGTGTGAGTTGGCACGTCAACTTGGGCGGCTCTTTTCTTCTGACATCGTGGTCAGCGGCCTGGCTCGCGGCATCGACACGGCGGCTCATCAAGGTTGCATGGAAGCCGGAGGAGTTTCGGTTGCGATAGTAGCGACAGGCCTCGACAGAACCTATCCCAGGGAGAACGCCGACCTTGAACTTGTCATACTGCAGAACGGTGGAATGATAGTCTCGGAATATCCCGAAGGGACAAAGGCAAACCCGACCCGGCTGATAGCTCGCACTCGCCTGCAAATGGCCATTGCCGACAAAGTCATCGTAGTAGCCTGCGAAAAGAAGTCGGGCACCATGCACGCCGCAGAATGGGCTGTCAAGCTCGGCAAACCCATCTTCGCTATCGACAACGCCCGCACCGGCAACCGCCACCTCATCGACAGCGGCATGGCGATAGCGATTTCATTGCAAGCTTCGCTATGATACTGCCACTATCGGTAAGCAATACCTACTATCTCCCGGCCAAAAGTTGGGAGATATTTGTTAAAACATCCGATGGAGGCCATCCTTCACTAAACATCAAGTCAGCAGCCATCCCCATCGCGAATACTTCAACATTGCATTTCTTCTCTATTTCATCAACGAGTTCTTGTAGAGCCGCAAATTCTATCATGTAACCACTCAGAATGAACTCTGCATGAGTTTGACAGATGAAGTGCGTCTTGTCCTGCTTATTAGCTAATACAACAAGAGTCTGGAAGAGAAAGAAATCCGGGTCTGCAATGGGATTGAAGCCTTTTTCCAGGCCAGCATAATCGAACTGCCGTTTGGCTTTGTCGGTTATAAAGTCAAGAACCCTTGCAACTTCGGGGTCGCTATCTTTCGGGATAATTTCGTAGTATCGTTCTTTTTCCATAAACCGAGGATTAATGGTTATGCGAGATTAACCAATTAATAACATTTACGAAGCAATCAAACACATCGTGTGACGGATTCTTTTGAAAATAAGTCCACGAGCAGGTTGTGTTAGATTGGTTGAGGAGTTTGTCAGTCTTTAATTTCATAACAATTGACCCTTCGATTGGCCTAGATTCCTCAAATTCTGCTTGACAATATACTGCTGTACCATCCTCATCAATGTGAACGTAAACGCTACCTTCGTTTGTTGGGATTATAACACCTACATAGGCCGATTTCGTTGAAATTTGAATGTTGGGAAATTTGTCAATGAGACAGTCATGCCAATGCTTTTTGACGGCATTCTGTCGCATCTCCCAAAGTTTATTTCTTAGATTGGAGCATTCGTCATACTGTTCGGATAATTTCTCGAATTTCTCGAAATTATCTTTGCACTCATTTAGTTGGAGTTTGTCGGTTATTAGCTTTTCAAGTGTTGTACTCATTCCTTCCATATAGTTTCTTTGAGAGAATAATCCCTCTAAATAGTCAATATATTGTTTGATCGCCGTATGAAATATCTGGTCTTTAGTGCCATATCCGATATTAGAAGAAGAAATTATTTTTTCTCTAAGCCAAGGCAAAACACCGTCCATAAAGGAAAAACTAACATAACGTTCCATGAATGAATCTTGATACGGCCCCCAGCTTTGATTAGATGGCTCTCCGGGTCTTTGCGGCATATATACTACGAATATATCTTCCTTTTCATGACCGTAATGATTCGTAGTGATGGATTTTTCTATATATCGAGCCAATTGTGCTTCTTGGTCCCGGGCGTTGTAGACCTTGTTTTCAATAATTAGAGTATAGGTTTTATCCCTAACCCAAAGATCTATGCGTTCTGTTTCTTGCGTTATGTAGGGTAAATCTATTTTAATGCGCTTGAACGTTGGATTTTTCTCCGCCAACCGATCAATCAAGGACTGAAGAATAGGGTAATCTCCATCAGGATTTCGGTAAGACAACATTTTATGAAGAATGCGACTATGGGCATTTTCATTGATGTGTAATTCGTCAATTACGTTAAGATGATATGGTAAGGTCTTTTCGGCATCCTTTCGGACCTTTCCATAATCGATAAGAAGTCCCAATAGGTCTATTACAAAAGCATTATGAGCCTTCAAATATGCTGAAAGTAAGTCTAAAGCTTGATTCATATTCGTTATTGGGTATTTGTAAGTGCGAAGTTAAAAATTATTTCCCAGATAACAAGGCGGTTGTATTATGTTATTCAGCATAATTCCGACGGAGCTCGATGGAGGTCCTGTGCTGTCGCGCTGTCGTTTTTCGTCCATTTTATGTCGTTGCCGTAGTTTTTTACAGCAATGTTCATCACTCCTATGTCGCTAAGGACTGCCGAGAGGTTGGGTATCCGGTCAAAAAGTTGAAGCAGTTTCGGCAAGTCCATTGTCGGGAGAATCTTTATTTCGATACATCTATGGTAGGCTACTTTTATTTTCAATATTGTATCACCGCATATTCTTTCTATATGATAGTCCCATCCATTCTTCCGCATGATGCTCGGAATAATTGCATCTAAGGTATTATTTGCCACTTCTGTTGATTTTCTGATTTTGGGTATTTCTTTTTCAAGTTCTTTCCACTGAGCCATCCACTCATACCAGTTCTCTATCGTGTTCTGTATCATTTCTACAACCTTTATGTGGTAGCCACCAAGTTCGTGCTTTTCCCGGTCGGGGGTTGTGAAAACGATAGAGAAGAATCCGAGGTCGTCTTTTCCTTTGTTGGTGTCCCAATATATGGAAAGCTCAAATTCGCCCAGTATAAGATGATAGAAAGCAGCATTCTGCTGCCACTCTTCCGCATCATAGTCAGCATCGCGGGTATCGATCACCTGAAACCCGAGAGGCTTGAGGAGGTAGATATAGTGCATGGGATTCTCGCCACGTCGAATCATAAAACGTGACGTAGCCGGGAAGCGAGGAAGCAGATTAAAGAAATACAGCATTTTGATCTGCCGAGTGTCCTCTCCTCTTTTTACTCTGCGGATGAGTTCGTTCCTATCCATTGACTACTTCAGGTTTAGAAAACACGCTCGACCGGTCTCTGTAATCCAGGGCTTTCGCATTTCGTAGGAGCCTTCGCTGTCGAATACCCATACTCTTTTTGTTCGGTCACCATTTTTTACTCGCGGTCGAGGAGCACGGCCATCCGTGAAAATAATGAGTCCATCATAATCACGATGGTCAGCAACGAAATCGAACACGCATTGAAAGTCGGTGCCTCCACGACCGTTTATCTCGAAGCGATGGTTTTTCCTCACCTTTTCCAATGATAGCACCGCCCCTTGAATTTGCGTGTCGAACTGAATTACATCCATTGTCTCAATGCCATACTTGAAGAATCTGACGATGATGGAGAAGAAATTGCATAGCATGTCGTTTGATACAGAGCCGCTGACATCGACCGCAATCAACAGGCGAGTTGAAAAATCGTGTTTGCTGCCCATGTGTTCAAAGCCGCTACGACGGTTGGGGCGCATTCGCGTCAGGGACCGTACTGACGACAAAACAGATGCCCGAAAACCGCACAACACCTTTCGATAGTCAATCCTCGCCTGTGTCGATGCAATTATAGTATCGGTGAGGTTGCCGGGAACTGTTCCCCAGTCCTTAATCTTCTCTATTGTCTTGTTAATCTCAATCTGCTTACATTCATCTTCTTCCCATAGTTCGGCGGACTCAGCCCGGACTTCGGCCTCTTTGCCATCATCCGACGTCGGTAGGTTTTCAAGGTACCATTCGTAGTGCTTATCATCGGGAAGCTCAAACACTTCAGCCGTAGCCATCGACGGTTGATATTGGAAAGTATAGTTGGATGTCAACACAATATCACTTGCAATGCGCATCTTCTCGCGGGGGCAATCAAGAGGCGTGCGTTGGTAAGGATGCTTCAGGAAAAGCCTGATCATCTCAATCTTGATTGTTTCCTCAAACACTTCGTCGGGCATCGCCGAAATAATTTCCGGATTGTACTCCATACGTCCTTGTCCAACACGCACGGCACATCTCAACTTTGGATTAGAAACATGTGCATGGCTGCAAAACATGGCAAAGAATGCCGGCTCCGACAGGAACCAACTTTCAGCCAGATACTTGAATCGGTCGTTTGCTGTAGCCATACTATAAACCGTTAATAAACTCTTGAATCTTTCTGTAAAGGTCGGGGAGGTCTGTGAGAACGAATAGCGCGGTCTCGGGATAGTCGCTGCCGGCATAGTCGGAAATCCAGTGAGCCAAAGCCTCGCTTCGTCCGGTCGCCAACAGCATATCTACGTATGCTTCCAGCGACCGGGCAACTGTAGCCCGATTTTCCGGCTTCAGTCCTTCTGCTTCGATGAAAGCAAAAATTGAATCGTTCAGTAGAGAGATGGTATGAAGCGGCAGTGCTTTCACTGTATTGATATGTTTTTCATATTCAAGCATCAGGTCTTTTCCTGTGATGGCGCGTGCAGAGGCTGCGAAGTCGAAGAATCTTCCGGCGGACTTGGCACCGATAATGCCACCAATCAGCTTCTTATGAAAGCCTGTAAGCTGTGGCTCATCCTTGATAACATCCGACACTCGCTTCCAGCCACGGCGGTCGGCACTCTTTTCGAGTCCGGCATCAAGATCGGGGAGTTCCTCGTCGAGGTAAGCAGGATGACCACTAATGAAATTTATCACGCGCTCATCAAGTCCGGCTTGTCGTGCCCATACGAGCCATTCGCTCGGTTCCGGGCGGAAATTGTAGATATTGAAGCGAGAGACCAATGCGGGGTCAAGATCGGTAAGCTGATACTCCTCGCCATCGTTCACCGCCGAGATTATGCGGCTCCCTTCGGGCAAGGTTCGACCAGCCAATTTGCGGTTGAGGGCCAAGTCCATGATGGTCTGAAGCACTTCGGGACGCGCACGGTTCAATTCGTCAAGGAACAATACGATTGGCTCACCATTGACCGGAAACCAATAGGGGGGCATAAAATCGGTTGTTCCTGTCTCAGGATTGAGTCGCGGCAATCCTATAAGGTCGCCGGGGTCGCTCATCTGGCCAAGGAAAAGCGAAATCACCTTCATTCCTTTGCGGGTGAAAAAACGAGTGAGAATTTCCGACTTTCCAATGCCATGTTTACCTTTAAGCATCACATTGTGTGAAGCCGGAGTCGCCTCCAGCAAGCTCTCAAGTTCTTTGATATTTAGCGTGATAGCCATAGCTTTATTTGAATCTTACAATTTGTTTTCTATCGGGTACATCTTGAGTTTCTGTTCGCAAGGTACGACGGCGTTCATCTTCTGTCAGGAAATGCCGAAGGCAAATATTGCGAGCCTCAACCTCTCCGGCCAAACGAAGATAACGACGCATCCCGAGGGCCTTAGGGCTTCCGCCCTTTGCAAACCCCTCTATCTCTTGAATCAAATGCTGTATTTCGTGCAAAAGAACGCCCTCAATCTGATAACTGAACTCGGCTTTAGGCGTGCCCATCGAAATTACTATACCATTGGTATCCGGGTTATAATAACCTGCCAAGCCGGCTTTATGTGAGTACATAGCATATAATGTAAGAGTCTCAAATTCCGGATATGCGGTCAGTATCTTAGCATCGCGCAATATGAACCGAATATTGATGGGTTCGCCATAGCGTGGTTTCACATAATCTTCAATGGCTGAAGTCGCGAGAAAAGGGTCGGCTATCTCGTAGCGCCATTTGCCATCAATGCCACCTTCCCAGCCGGTCCGGATCTTGACAACGATTGGATCTTGCCCTTCCTTAATCATTTGCTCCGCTTGTTGAAGACGTGTCTCATTCCCTGCATCAAGCCGTTTGGCTCCGACAATACCTATATAGCTCATACGTCAATAATTATATCATTTTTGCCACTGAGGTAGTTTTCAAGGCTCTTGCGTATGTTACCCAGGCGAGGATGGCATAGACTATTGTCAAGAAACTTTTGCACTTCCTCTGCCGGGGGAGCGAGAAATAGCATCTCTCTTTTGTATCGTTCGACCGTTTTGCCTATTGCCGACAATTGCTCTTTTGCAATTTCTGCCTTGAGCCTGCGGATGACGTCCTCGTCGAATTTTACTGTCTGCTCCTTACCTGCATTCATCAAAATCCGATGAAGGTCGTGGCGGACTATACTTATCAAGTTGTTCCAGCCATCGCGATGCATATAGGCAGGGGTCTTCCGCGTTTGAGGCCATTCAAAATAGAGAGCCCGAATTTGTCCGGCCAAGGAGCGCTCGGTGAATGACCTCCCTTCATAGTTAAGAGTCCGAAGGCAAAGTTGCACCGGAAGCGTATACTCATCAACATATTGCACATCCTCATCCACGCAGCTTACCGGGGCCGAAATACGTATTTCTATCTCTTTTCTGACGGGAGGCATAATCTTAGACGCTTGCCAATCAAGCTTAGGCCAATGCTTGGACTCATTCACTTTGCGGCTCTTTGCATGACCGTTCATTTCTCCTACTGTGAGATATTCGCGCGGAATAAGAATAACGGCATTCAGCGAGGCCAACAAAGTCATCACCTCAACAAACACCGCGCTACCTGAAGCTATTCGGTCGGTCGCATAATGTTTGAGCGGATTCTTGGCCGAGGCGTTGTTCTTGTTGCGCATCGATGTGACGGCAGTCGCTTTGAAATGCCCGCGGATGGAGTCAAAGCGGGTATCGCTTTCAAATTTCTTTGAATCCTTGTCCGTGACGGAGATACAAAATGTCAAGCCTGTGCCCTGCAAGTTGCGCATTGGTATTATGCAGAATCCAACACCTATACCTGAAATCTGGTAAACATGGTTGGCAGCGTTGGCATATTTCAAACCGTCGACCAAAGGCAAGGCGACATTAGATGCCAGTTTCTCAACATTTTCGCCCGACATCGGCAGCAGCAATCCCTGCTCCGTGTGGACAACGCCATCCTTATCAGGGGCAAGAGAGAAGGTGATAAAGCGTGGTTTGACCGATGCCACCAGCGGATTGGAATATGCGCCCAGAATGTTGCCGGTGATGATTTTACGATCAAGGATACGATTGTTGTACTTGGCTATCTCTCGATCCCATTCAAGGGGGTTGAAATTCCACTGTGGGGAGTCAAGCAACTGCATCAATCGGGCATAATCGTTTTGCGAACCTTTATCGACAAGGTTAAGAACGAGTTCTTTATGCCCGGCAGATAGGGCGAAAACAAACTGCACCTTACCCGGCTGGAAACGCCGAGCTTCATTCTTATCGAAACGCACCTCTTTCAAGACTGCGATGACGCGGTTGATTTTCTCGTCAAGCGGAAGAATGTCTAGTATATTACCGAACCCTTGACCTATAGCTGCTTTTGAAAGAGCCTCCATCAGTCGTTTACGCTGCTCTGACTTAACTTTGAGTTCTTTTTTCTCGCGGTCGTATAAGTCGGCAAAATCTGTGGAATATGACAGCAACTTACGCTTCAGAAATTCTTGCTTGGGAAAAACTCTCAAATCAGAGTCAATCGACCCAAGCCAAAATTCGGCAGGGTGCTGAGCAAGCAGCATAAATTGAATGGCTTGCTCCTCCTTAGGGATATATCTACACAGAGCCTTAAGAGTTAAAGCCCAGAGAGTTTCTTTCCGTGCCTTTATCTTATCACGAATCTTTTTATTTTCGCGGCGATAATAGGCGCTGATCTCATCTTTAAGTTGCCCCGACTCCGAAAGGTGCGCACCATATTGAGCCTTCGACTTTGCGATGGCCTGAACCAACGAAGCGGCATCGTAAGGGAAGGTGCGGTGTCGGCAGCGGAATGTCGAAAGCATAGACACACTTCCTAATGCGCTTTCATCAACCGACTTGGTGAAAAGCTCCTCTTTGACAAACTCCGCCTCGAAGTCGCGGTAATCACGCGCCAAATCCCATTGGTTGATGCGTCGCAACTCCTGCTCAAGATTTTGATAGGCAGAGAATATTTCGTCGATTATATCTTGTTGAGCTGTGACACTGAGCATTGCCACGCGGGCCAACAATTGACTTGCAGTAGCAGCCCCTTTTAAGCCCAGCACGAATGCGAGTTCCGTATTGTTGGAAAGGAACTCTGTGGTGACCTGGTTTCCGTAGCGGTTGCTAATGTCAATGAAATCGGCTTGACGCTTGTCCTGATCTTGATTTGCCGCAGTGTTGGCACTCAAAGAGCGCAATTTCGCACGAAGCATCATATTGAGCCGCTTCTCTGATGGAATAGCGGTGATGATATATTCGTAGAGAGGTGGTAGCTCCTCCACTTGACCCGTGCGGTTTATGCGGCCTCGCTTCTGAAGGTCGATATTCACATCAAGATCGTTCTGAACAATCAGCATCTTTCGCTGACGCACTTCGCTGCGCTGAACCTCGGCGGTTTCCACGGCATGGGCGCTGGCTCCGATTGCACCGCAGGCATTGATGAGAATTACATCCAGTTTGTTGTTTTGGAAGTCATTGTAGATGTGATTGGAGTGGCGTTTCTTGCGGGGAACAACTATTGCGTTGACATACTCATCGTCACCTTCTGGCGACAGATATTCCACTTGGCGAGCGCGACCGGTGCATTCCTCGAAACGGATATTTCGTGTCACTCCTGACTTGTCGGTAAATTCTTCCTGAGTTATCAGCTGTCGGATTACATCAATCGGCGATAAGGGCAGATGAAATATATCTTCCAAGATTCCATCCCTGATTTGATCAGAATAGGTCCTGACGTCATCTAACTTGGAGAAAATTTCGTGATTTGTCGGGATGCCATCCAAATCAAGGTCAAAGACCGTCATTCCGACGACCTTGGGGTTAGAGAGAGTTTTGTCCAATAGTCTTAACAGCATGGTCGAAAAATCACCTGTGCGGCACTCTTTTGTTATCGGGTCGATGCTGTCGCGCAATACACACTCCAAAGTGTCGCTCATACCGATGACAACGCTCCGACCGGCTCTAACTTCCCGCACCGCCGCTTCAGCTACATCACGCGCTTTCAACGAGAGCAAAAGCACTTTATTGACATAGAAGAGTTGCGCTCTTGTCGGGTATGGACGGAAAACATCTGCCTCAAGCAGTTTGGTCATGACCATAAGCTCTTTTATCATGTCGGAGAGCTTGACCATTTCACGAAACCAGTACATTACCTTGTCGAAAAGCTCGGCATGTTCTACCAATTTGTCGTCAAGATATGTGTAGGTAGGCTCGGGAAGACTTTCAGTGGAATGCTCCCGCCGAATCATTTGCCCCTCGTTGGCGAGTTTTGATGCTACATACTCCTGCATAGGCACGCCTCCGTTGGCAAAGGCCAGCTTCAGCGTGTCGTTTGTCGCCAGCGAGCTGAGCATTGTCTGGCGCATGAAGGTAATCAGGCATTCCGGGCGTTTGGCAAATGTTGCAGACAGAAACACACATTGAGTCTTGGGGCATTGCTCCAATATTGAATTGATACCCTGCGTGATAACCGAGATTTTGCCAGCGGTAACACTACTGCTTTTGTGAGCTTCATCGAAAATGAATAGCACACGATGTTTCTCACAAAGAGAGGTCAGAAAATCAAGGCGAGTCATATCTCGCTTGGCATCCTTCAGCTGCGAATATGTCAGCATCAGGTATTCAAAGCTCGATGTTTCTATATCGCCTCTGCGATACATCAAGTCCAGTTCTGCCTTCTTGGGCGATTTATAGATCTCTTCGTAGTGCTGTTGGTATAGACCGGCTTCAGCTTCGCCGTCATCGTCGTCATCTTCATTAGGTGACCAAATCTCATCAGTCAAGGGTTCGTCCTCGCCCTCAATAATTTTGTCGAAGTCCACTACCGACACTTTCTGATTGAGAATGAGCGGCCGGGCATTCATTATACCAAGAGCCTTGCAGTCGCGATACATATCGCTGAATAGCGTGTATCGGTCGGTAAGGAATATCGGCAGATACCCGGCCAACATTCCGTAACGTATCATTGCGGCAGCCTGTCGGCCTTTACCAATGCCGGTCTGGTCACCGATAATAACCGACTGACTGCGGGCTTCTATATTGTAGATAGCTAACGCAACACCTTCTACTTGCTCTTGAGCTAATGCCACAGCAAGTTCTTCGGGGGATAAATTGAGTCGATTGGCAACATAGCCTGAAACGTCGCCGTGAAGTGCCTCTTTCATTTTCAAAAGGGCATGGGACGTTTCTTCCGAAAGTTGTTCCGGAATTGTGGCCCCTAATGACAGGATTTCCCTCTCAGGTATATAATTTTTTTTATCAGCGTACTTCATAATCGACTGCAAGGATAGAGTCAGTGTGTTTCCGAATCCGATACAGGTGGGGACCATTTGTCTTCATCTTCATCGTATACGGATTCGCCGGTGAAGATGTTGGTGTGCTCGTTGGCGCAACATTCATTTTGCCACCATACCTCAGGACTCATTGTCAGATGGCCGTCTTTGCCCATGATGACAGTGTAATCTTCGTAGTCGGTATAATCAATCTGTATATATAGGCCGACGTATTCAGAACCCGCGCTTACTTCGGTGCCGAAGAGAGTCATTAAGTCTTCCCAGTCGTGGAGGAAATCGTCAAAAGAGGTGTAGCCTTTCACAATCTCCATGAAACCGGCATGACGCTGGCGCATTTTCGAGAGGCCTTTCTCTCGCATTTCATAAAACATCTGCGCCAATTTTCGGCGCTTCTCGGGATCAATATTTCTCTTTACCATTTTCTTGTTGTTATATGTGGGGGCTATTTTAGTCCCACCAAGTGTGGAGGGCGTGTTGGCGGATGTGGCAGTAGAGGCGGTGGGCTTTGTGCCAGTAGATGTCTCTGCCGATAGTTAATTTCATGTCTTTGTCTGATTCTGTTTTGAATCGTTCTAAGTCACGGTTGCTAACCGGATAACCGACATTGCGGATGTTCATTGCACCAATTTTATCCTCGGGGATGTGCCCTGTAAGGAGGCCGAGGAGCTTGATGCACAGGCGTAGCCAGCGGCCGCCGGGATAGTTGCCGTTTTCGTCGGCCGTGACTGAGTGGGAGAAATATGCGTCCATACACTCCATCTTCCTTCTCTCCAGCTCGAGCAGGAAGCCGGCTTCATATTGGGGCGAATCAAGTGCGTAGTCGGCGAGGGCTTTGACCATAGGGTCGAGCACTTCCTTTTTCCACACGCGATATTTCTTTTTGTGGTAGTAGAAGCCGCGATGAAAGGCTGCATACTCTGCTATATCTTCATCGCTAACTTCGTGCTCGCCCCAATAGAATGGCGCTAAGCAAGCCAGCGCCAGCTCAAATTCTTCGTCGGATTTGAATCTTTCGTAGTCGTAGGTGCCGAACGCACCCAAAGCCATGCTTTTCAGATTATCCTTTTCGGAATCTGAAAGATGCGAGATGTCGGCCAACGGGGCGTTGTGCTCCTCGCCTCCGAAGGTCAGTGCTTTAGGATTGTTGTCGTTCATATTCGAGTTGTGCTATTATATTATTGGCCAGAATACTGATATTGGTATTGGAGTCGATTTCCCGGTTGAGCCATTGGTTGACTAATTCATCTCGATTGGAGGACTTATCTATGCCCAAAGCTTTTAGCGCGGCACCCAAATAGCCTTTAAGGCCCGTTCGCATTACTTGTGCCTGTTTCATTGTCAGCGGGAATTTTTTGCCGGAAGAGCGGATCTTCTCTATTTCAGTCACCTCATCAGCGTCGTAAATCTCACCCTGCGCAAATAGTTTCAGCCCCTTGCAGATGTCAAAGGTTCCCTGAGTACTACACCCTGTCAAGCCAACGGTAACATCGTTGACCGCATGAGGGTCGGCGTGTAAAAATATTTCTCTGTAGGTCATAGCTAAATTTGTTTTTTGCAAAGTTACCCCCGGGGGTGTGTCAAAAGACAATACAGGTAAATCTAAATATCCATTTTCAGGTTTTCAATGATGAATAATTGACGTTCTCGGGTGTTTTTGCCACGATAGAAAGAGAGCGTTTTGGATAAATCTTCATTTGGGGCTAAAGGTAGCCGCATCAAGCGCATGTCTGGGCCGATGAAGTCGGCAAACTCATGGGGAGAAATTTCGCCAAGACCTTTGAATCGGGTTATTTCGGCCCGGTCTCCAAAACGATTGATTGCGGCAATACGTTCTTCATCGGTATAGCAATACACCGAATTATCGTTATTTGGGGATTTTGAGCGAGTTCCGTGCCGTTTGCTGTCACGCACTCTGAACAGCGGTGTTTCGAGCACATAGAGATTGCCGTTGATAAGTAGGTCGGGGTAATATTGCAGAAAGAACGTTACGAGCAGCAGTCGGATATGCATCCCGTCGACATCCGCATCCGTTGCAATTATCACCTTATTATATCGTAATCCTTCGATGCCTTTTTCTATTCCAAGCGCATTGCGAAGGAGACTCAATTCCGTATTGGCAGCTACTTTGTCGTATGTTGCTGAATAGGTGTTAAGAGTCTTGCCCTTCAACTTAAAGACTGCCTGAGAGTTGACATCGCGTACTTTTTCAATAGAGCCTCCTGCACTGTCACCCTCGGTAATAAAAATAGATGAGGCCATTCGCTCGTCCTCTGTTTGACGCGAATTGTTGAGGTGCCAACGACAGTCGCTAAGTTTTGGATTGTAGATTGCAACTCGCCTAGAGGATGATTTGGTTGATTGGCTGATGGCTTTTAGATCTTTCCTCATCCGGGCGCTATCTTTTGCCCGTTTGAGTATAGTTGCAAGAGTGTCGGTATGGCGATGGAGATAATTGTCGAGTTCTACCGACAAAAAATCCTGAATGAATTTATACACAGTCACACCTCCGGGACCAACTTCCTTACTGTTCAGCTTTACCTTTGTCTGGGATTGAAATTGTGGGTTTTCTAAGCGGATTGATATGACAGCAATCATCCCATTTCTGATGTCGGCAAGGTCAATATCTTTTTTTATGACATCTTTAATCGTGCGTGCCACAATCTCCCGAAAAGCAATCTGATGTGTGCCGCCAAACTTTGTAAATTGGCCATTGGCAAACGAAAAGAAACGCTCCTCATTTTGATTGGTATGCATAAAGCAAATCTCAATATCCGGGCCTGTCAAATATATGTCTTCATATAATCCTCCCGAAGGAACTGCCTCAGCGATAAAATCACGAAGACCATTTTTCGAGAATATTGTCGCGTCATTATATACAACAGTAAGTCCTTGATTTACATAAGTGGTATTCCGAAGCATCAAACGGATTATATCATCATCGATTCTGTAGTCTTTGAAGATTGTCTCATCTGGTTTGAATCGAACAAATGTACCGTTAGGCTCATCCGTTGACTCTTCGGGGCAGTCTTCAATCAATACGGCTCGCTCGAACACACTGCGCTTCTTACGTCCATTACGGACGGAATAAACTTCAAAATGTTCAGACAAAGCATTGACGGCCTTTATGCCGACACCATTAAGTCCGCCCGATTTGACATAGGCTCCCGATCCGTAGTTGGCACCGGTATTGATTTGAGAAACCACGCGAGTTACGCAGTTTAGCGGTATGCCACGACCAAAGTCTCTTATGGATATTGCTCCATCTGAGACTTCAACTATCAGCTTTTTACCATACCCCATTATAAACTCATTGACCGAGTTGTCGATAACTTCTTTGAATAGTACATAAAGCGCATCTTCATAGTCTGAGCCATCTCCGGGAGTGCCCACCCACATTCCGGGGCGCTGTCGAATGTGTTCGCTCCAACTAAGGGTGCGAATATTTTCCTCAGTATAAGATGCTTCATCAGCCTTGGCGGTAGTTATATCGGTATCTTTTGCCATCATCGTTTTCTAAAGAGTATATTACGAGGCAAAAATAGCGAGCGCGACTGCCAAAAACTGACAGCCGCGCTTATGGAACGGTGATTTTAATCGCCTAATATCAGAATGTAGACCTTATGGTTAGAGGCGATTCTTTGTGAACAAAGCGCTTCGCGATAAGGAAACAGCCAATTCACTTATCTTGCTCTGGGGTTTTAAATTGACTCCGGTCCAAAAGTCGTTGAAACGTAGCCAATCCGGGATTGTGTAGAATTACCATGCATATAAGCCATTTTTTCGAGTAAATGACAGCGCTATATAATCCGCAATTTCATACTCTTCATTCTCATAATAGAAATTATAAGCGCCCTTTATAGCAGCTAATGGGCCACGTCCATCTTCACTATATATCCATCCGGAAGACCTAAAAACAGGAATTTCATTTAATAATCGCACCATAATTACTCCCGACATTTTGGATTTCATTTTTCTTAGTTCAACAGCAATAGTTGCGATTGCGATTCGAGCAATTAGGTTTAAATTCTCTGCACTCAATTTATTAATACATTCAAAAATTACATTTTTGAAATGGTTATATTCAGGTGAATTGTTACAGCAATTTACTTCGTTGTACCACATCTCGGATGGCAGGGGTGAGTATAACTTGTAGTACTTTAACCTATCAACAATATGCCTGCCCATTTCATCTGATTGCGCATGATTTCTCACAAGGTAATTTGGATGATGAATATGGAAAACAATTGTTTGATTAATTTTATATTCCTCTATGTTAATATCATTAATAGTTTGCGTTGAGATTAGTTCTGCTTCATTTTGCCACTTCCAGCTATCGTATTCTGCTTTATTTTTATAAAAAAAGAATATTACATTTGGAGAAAATATTTTTATAAAATCGTAGATATTAGATATGTCAAGGTCTGAAGCCAAATTCTGTATTTTATATAACTCCACAAAATCGTTATATGACCAATCACAAAACGTTTTGGATTTTGAGGATTCGATTGACAGGCAATTGTTCCAGGCAATCGACGGAATAAAGAGTCCGTCCGGACTCAAAATATCTTCTTTAGATACACCATATATATCCCCTAAAATTTGTGCAAAATACTGCCAAAATGGATTTCGCCACTCTGTAGGTCCCTTTTTTCGAAACTCCTTGATACCCCAAAGTGGATCATTGGCTGCGGAGGATAAACACCCCCATCCATAAGTTTCTTTACCCATTATGGCAATTTTAACGTGTGATTTTTCGTAAAGAGAACCGTAGCATGGGATAAAAAGTGCCGGAGTTTCATCTAAGACATCCTGCCTTATATTCAACTCGTGAAGGCGAGCATAAAAACTTGTAGCTTTAGGCTCATAGAATTCTATATATCGTTCATCTAAGGATTTCATAAGGTTATTCTCTATAGTCCCTCTACTTCAGGATTTTCAGTGCTATGGCAGCGCAGGCTTCGGCATCGGCAAGAGCGTCGTGGTGATTTTCGAGGTGGAAGCCGCAGGCCTCGGCCACTATGTGGAGCTGATGGCTGGGGAGGTCGAGGTGGCGCCGCGAGGCTGCGAGTGTGCAGTAGAACTCATAATCAGGATACTCCATGCCATATTCAGCAAACGCCGCTTTGAGGCAGCTCTCGTCGAAGGGCTTGTTATGAGCCACCAGTGGAAGACCCTTGATTCTTTCTTGGACTTGTGCCCACACCTCAGGGAAAGTTGGCGCACTTTCAGTATCGGCTTGTGTAAGGCCGTGAATTTCAGTTGTCCAATAAGAGTAATAGTTAGGTGTGGGTTTGATTAGACTGTAAAATCGGTCTACTATCTCACCGTCACGCACTATAATCAATCCAACGCTGCACACGCTGCACCGGCGGCCGTTGGCTGTTTCAAAATCTATCGCTACAAAATTGCCGTTTAAGTGAGGGCAATCTGAGCTTGCTCGGAGATTGTCGAGCGGCAGGTAATTATCTAACTCTTGCATCTTTATTACTTTTTGTTGTAAACATTGTATAATTCCTCAACCCAGCCTTTCATCTGGTCCACCACTTCTTTGGGTGAAAGCACCTCTATCCACGAGCCTCCATGGAGCATTTCCATGAAAAACTCCTCAGTGGGAGCGACTTTCACTTCAAACTCAGCATAGTCGCCCTCATCCACAAGCAAGCGTTGCGAATGGTGGATTGGCAGTGACATTATATAATATTTATGAGGATTATAGACCCTGAATTTTATTGGCTCTTCAAACGGCTCAGTCCAACGGGATACTCCAATATAGTCATGAAAATATTCCGCAGCGTTGAAGTCGGCGGGGTAGGCGAACCCTTCTTTAAGCTCATTGGCCTCCTCAATACGGTCAAGACCATACGTATTACGCTTCCGCTCTCCATAAGGATAACTGTCACCTACAACATACCACCTGTTGTTATACAATTTTACGCACAGCGGCTCGACTGCAAAGGTGGAGCTATATATCTTGCCGAAGCCTCGGTAGGTAATCTGTACTTTGTGATTATGCTTCAATGCAGAAATAATCGTGGCAAGATTGGCCCGACCGGAAGGAATCTCTTCAAGCAGAATCTTATCCTGAATATCAAGGTTGCCCAAAAGAGTCGTACCCATCGACACCGAGTCAAGGAGCCATTTTTTCACTTTATTACCCTCAATTCTTTCAGGATCGAGAATCGAATAGCGGTAAGGCGGCTTCTGCTCATTCACAATGACGACCCCAAATTGTTCTTGAATGCCATCTTTCCAGCGATTGAAAGTAGCCCGGTCCAGGGCTTTGTCACTATAATTATGTTCTGACAGCCATCTGTCGGATATATCTCGAAGCGTGATTCCTGATTCACCGCTTCGATGAATGACGTCAAGCAGCCATATATATTTCTGTGTGAGGGTCATACCGGGTTATATTTGTTTACGGCTACAAAGTTAACGAAATTGGTGTATCATTTAGTGCTACACACTTGAAAAATGTAAAGATTTTATGCTGTCACGAATTCTGAAACACCCCTGCCATAACTTTGTGCCATCATTAAAGGAATTATGGCAGCAAATCAGTTAAAGCAGTCGCTTTGGTTCATGAGGGAGATTCTGCAGTCGGGTGCCCGTGGCATCTCGCGCGAAGAACTTTGCTCCAAGTGGGCTGTATCCTCTATGAACGATTATCCCGGGGAGGAAATATCCGAGCGCACATTTCATCGCCAGCGCCGATTATTGGAGGATGCCTTCCAAGTGACTATTGAATGTAGCAAAGACGGCAACAAGCGTTACCGCTTGTCGGCCGATGACCTCACTCCGGGCAGGCCATCATTGCTTGACCTTGTATTGCTGCGGGCAAAAGAAGATGTTGATACTACCTCTTCCCTGAAACAGATAGTTTTGTTATTGACATCTGGAAACAAACTGATGCCCGAGGATGAGGCTGCGCTTAACTATTTGACAGCTCAGCTGCATAGAATCCCATACGACTATGGCCAACGCTTGATATCCTCCGTGGAGCGTGGTGTAATCAGTCATGCCGACCAAGCTGAGTGGGACATCGATTATAAATACTATATTGCATTGTGGAACGAGGCAACTTTCCGGCGCACGCGCCAGTGGCTCTCTGTAGGCTTGTGTCCCGATGGAATTTACTTCTATATCGTCAGTGATGACCAGGATTTTTATTTAAGAGAGCAAAGAGCAGCACTGATTGGAGCCGGTGAGGGTGTCCGCTATCACCGTGGCTACTGGTGGCATGAAATGAAAGACCCGAGCCTTTTCTGTATGCCGTATGCCGCAGTCCCCGACTATGGCGAAATTATTGGCCGTTGTGAGTATATTCTTTCTCTAATGGAAAAAGTATAAAAATATGCCGCTGACAGATATTGGCAGGCGCACAGGCTAAATTTGCAATGGAACGGCAAATTTTAATCTCCATTAGAATATTAACCAACTCAAAAAATCGACTATACACTAATCTACAAGGAAAAAATCCAAATACAGAGACAGACAAGTATGAAGAAAACAATGATAATAGGCGTAGGCGGAGCAGGATGCAATATGGCCAACACCTTCCGCCGCGAGGCAAAATCCGATTCAATCAAAAACGCTATCTATGTGTTTGCCGACCACCGGCGACCCGAGATTGATTATTTCGAGTGGGCCGACGATTTCACAGCCTTTCTGAATTTATACAACATTAACCTCTACAACGACTTGCCGGACGGTTTTCTCAAAGATGTGGAAAAAGTTTACGTACTTGCCGGACTGGGTGGTCAGACCGGAACCGCATGGACTCCTGTTATCGCTCGGTTCGCGAAATTCAGTGATGTAAAATATGTATCGGCTATTGTGACCACTCCTTTTATCTTTGAGGGAGAACGCCACTTGGCTCATGCGCTTGACGGGCTTACAAAGATCAAGGACCAAAATCTTGATTTGGTGATAGCTCTCAACAACGAAAAGCTCGCAGAGCAATATGCAAATATCAATTTTTCCAACGCATTCGACTATGCCGATAAAGCTGTCCTTGCAGCCATTGAGGAAAATCTCAGATTGAAAAGATAGTTGTATGACAAAAGAACAGCTTTCCATAAAGATTACCAAGCTGAGTATAGTCGTAGGGATTTGTGGAGGTGTCGCACAGGCACTCGGCTCCCCCGAACATCCAACTAAATGGCTTGCTGTTGGCTTGTTGGCAGGCTTGGCAATCAGCTTGCACGAATGGCGAAAAGTCGTTGAAATACTAATCGCAGAGTATAACCGGCTGAAAAAGCTGGAATCAGATAAAAATAAAGGATGTAGCGAAAAATGACGCACCCTCCGTACTAACTTTGCAGCAAACTCAATCAGGCCCGGTGGCGGAAACGGATAGACGCGCTTTATATTAGATGGAAAGTACACTGCTGGATCGTACCCAGCCCGGGCTGCAAATAATTTAATTTGAAAAATTTTCAACAGCAATATGACCAATCTTCCCGAAGATGCCAACGAAAAAGTAAAGACTGTGCTTACGGCCATAAAGAACGTGGGCATTGACTGCTCGTTGTGCAATATCTCAGTTGGACCAACCTATACTTTGATAGAGCTGAATCCGACAGCAGTAAACCAAATTTCAAAAGTAAGGAAACGATCAGAGGATATTTATTTGTCCTTAGCTTGTCTCGGAGTCCGTATCATTGCACCGGTTCCCGGCAAAGGAACAATAGGAATAGAGATCCCCAACGATAAACCTCAAATAATCCGCCTCGGCACACTGCTGAATTCGCCTGAATTTACGGAAAGTAAAGCCGTGCTGCCTATTGCCGTCGGTATGGATGTAGAGGGAAAATGCGAGGTGGCCGACTTGACTAAAATGCCTCATCTTTTAATCGGAGGCGCAAGCAGCCAAGGGAAGTCGGTATTCCTTCACTCTCTAATCGTGTCTTTGCTTGCAGCCAAAGAGCCCGATGAATTGCAGTTCTTGCTCATCGACCCCAAAATGGTAGAATACTATCAATATCGCACACTCGCAAATTCATATCTACTGAAAGTTGAGGGTATTGCAGAGCCGGTAATTTCTAATTCCGGGGATACAAAAGTCGCTCTAAATGCGTTGTGCGCAGAGATGGAGCGAAGATATTCTCTTCTGAGAAATGCCGGTGTACGAACAATAGCAGATTACAATGATAAGGAAAGCGATAAGCTGCCATATATCGTTGTGGTAATAGATGAGTTTGCCGAACTCATTATGACCTTCGGCAAAGATTTTGAAACTCCAATCGCACGACTTGCACAAAAAGCTCGTGCCGCAGGGATTCACGTTGTTCTCGCTACCCAGCGTCCGTCAAAGGATGTAATTACAGGCATAATAAAAGCGAATTATCCCGCGCGCATTGCATTTAGGGTATCTCAGAGAGTTGATAGCAAAACTATTCTTGATTATGAGGGTGCAAACAACCTCCTTGGATGTGGCGACATGCTGTTCTCTAACAATGGCCGTGTGTCACGCTTGCAAGGAGCATTCATTGATAATGCCGAGTTAGATAAAATCCTCAACAGCCTGTCTAATCAAAATGATGGACAGAATCAAAAAATTGAGATAAAGGGAATTGATATGAACGAAAGCGACACTGAACCAAAACAGAAAGACTCCCTCTTCGACAAAGCGGCAAAATTCTTCGCCTCGCAAGAATTTGCTTCAATAACTATGCTTCAACGAAAATTCGAGATTGGCTTTAAACGTGCCTGCCAGCTTATGGATGAGCTCGAAGCCGCCGGAATTGTAGGCCCGGCACAGGGTGCAAAACCACGGGAAATCCTCATAAACTCCGGCCGCAGGAGCAAATCACAGTATGATATGCCTAAGAAAAAAGAGAATGTAGATTTCAAGCCATCGCTCAAGCGCTCGCAAACCTTCGACACCATCTGCACCGAAGCAGAAAACAGCAAGGAGGTTTCGATTGCTCGGTCTTTTGCGCAGGCAGGAGCCACGTCGGGCGTGTTGGTGGTCTTTGGCAATTCGGGAGTGGGGAAAACCCATATCGCCAACGCTATCGGCAACAAAATCAAAGCAGAGAACCCAAGTGCACGTGTTGCCTTCGTTGCCGCGCATCAGTTCTCAGATCAGCTTACCGAGGCTTCCAAAAGGTCGCTAAGCCTCTTCACGGCTTTCTATCGGTCCTTGGATATGCTTATAGTGGATGATATTCAAGTGCTGTCGTCCAAGCCTTTCAATCAAGAAATACTGCTGCAAATCTTTGATGGGCTTTTGCAGAAAAACGCCAAAATTGTAACTGTCTGCGACAGACACCCATCCGCTTTGGCCGACTTTGACCCAAAGCTCATCTCTCGGCTCAATAGCGGTATCGCAATCGAACTGCCGCAAGCCGGCAGGAGCCTCCGCTTCCGCATCATTGAGCAGCAGGATAAACGCCTCAAGGGCTACCTTTCGTCGGAAATACTACAGCGCATCGCCGACACAGATACCTCTATCTTTGAAATGCTTGGACGGCACATCACCCTATTAGCCTATAAAGAAGCATCGAAAGGGGAAATTAACAATTCGACCGAGGCAAAAATACCGGGCGAACGGGTAGCTGAACTTGCAGGCGGTGCCCGGCGACTCATCGAGCGCTGGAAAGATTTTATCCTTGAAGCGAAATCAGTATACCCCGCCGCCGACACTTGGCTACGGATGCTGCACATCAAATCGTTCGACGATGGTGAGCTTGTCGTGGCGGCTCCATCGCAAAACTTCGTTGACCAATTTGAAGAACGGTTTATTGCGTCGCTTTCGCCTATCCTGAAAGCCTTCTGGGGCGAGAATATGCGCCTGAGCTATGTTTTACCCACCAACGACAAGCAGTGATTCTTCCACTTCCGTGTCTGAGGTGTCAGATTGCCGCACGAGCCGGGTGAAATCAGCTCCGCTTTTTTCGACAATTCGATATAAGTTCATTCATCTTTGATGCTGATAAATTGGATTTGTATTTCCGGATTCTCTGCTTTGGTCTCGCCGAATACGATTTGCATCGACGATGCCGGCAGAGCAAAGAATCTCATTAATAATTCGAATAACTGTTTTCGCTCGCCGGAATTGAGAGGGTAAGACTCCGAACTCCAAATGATGATAGTCAGTTTGCTGTCCGAATTGCCCGGCCCTTTCATCTCATAGGCATACTTGTCTAACAGTTCTTTCAGGTATTCAACACGGTCTATCTTTCCGTAGGCAAACGATTCCAATATTACGTCATTGACCGATTTGGCTTGGTAAATCTGCTTGATAAGACTTTCCTTAAAGCCTGCTTCTTCGATAGTGCCAAATTTACGAAGCCGCTCCACGTCGTGATAAAGCCGGTGCATTTTCCATAGCTCCTCCTGCCGTTTCGACATTCTATATTCACGCTTGCGTTTGCTCCGGTTGAGATGCTTCCGGCGCTCCCGTAGATATTCCAAAGTCTCGAAACTACATGGAACGCCATCAGGATTCCCTTTACTGAGTTTCCTTAGTTCGCGCCGCTCCTCTTTGTCTTTAATATACGGAAGCATCTCTTGGATGCTAAGCCGATAAGCCTGCGTTGCAAAGGGAGAATCATCATTAAAGCATAAATCAAAACACCTGTCCATGCTGTGAGGAGTAAAGCCATAGAATGTCGCACCCCAAAGAACGGCTCCGGCCATTTCAGCATCGGTCACATTTTGGTCCGCCGGACGAATAAGCTCTTTTTGTAATATTTTCTCCCAACATTGTCCCTCAACATTATTTGCAACGAGTGCTTTTACTTCTGGATTTTCAATATCTTCCGGCGAAGCTATATCAAAGGTCACTTCACCGCCATCACCATCAGGCTCGATGTGGCAAAACCGGTCGTAAGCCATCTTATATTCGGCCGACCGCCCTATGAAATTTTCTACGTCGCGAAAGTGCGTGCGCTGCAAAGCTGCGGCTATTTCATCGAAAGAGAGGGACTTAAATAACTCTTGTACAATCATCGCTTTTTGAGGCAAAGTTAATCTCGCGGGTGTAGCATAAAGTGCTACACCTCTAAAAAAATCCGTACTTAAGTATTACCTTTGCAAAATAAGTAAGTCGCAAAAATTAATTTATATCATACGGGGATGAATTTCGGAATGATTTCTTTTCGAGGAAGAAGGAGTGTAGCGCGCTACACGACTGATGACGAGGAAAGAAAGCGTCCGAAAGTCACCTCGGAGGATATAAAGCACTCATTGACTTACTAATGTTCATTATGCGTATTAATTTTTAAGACTTACTTTTAACTCACTTGATATGAAAATACTCCATCTTTCAGATACTCATGGCTGTCACCACCGGCTAAGAGACCTTCCGGAAGCCGATGTTGTGGTTCATTCCGGCGACTTCACCATGACGGGGACCACGCAGGAAGCCCTTGACTTCCTCAACTGGTTCTGCGACCTGCCCTACGCTCACAAGATATTCATATGCGGCAATCACGACGAGTGCCTCTATGGCGCCAATATCGACGGCCTCGACCCAAACGTGCATTATCTCTGCAACTCCGCCGTGGAAATTGACGGCGTGAAATTCTACGGCGTCCCTATGTTTATGGGCGACTGTATCACCGACCGCCAAGAGCGGAACATCGCCAAAATCCCTTCCGGCACCGATGTGCTGATAACCCACAGTCCGGCCCTCGGCATCCTTGATTACGATGACAACATCAACTACGGAGATGAACAACTCCTTGCCAAAGTCTTGGAAATCCGCCCTCACCTCCACCTATTCGGCCATATCCACGCCCAACACGGCATCGCAACCGAGCACGGCATCACATTCTCCAACGGAGCTATAATGAATGCCGACTACACCAAGCTCGCCACACCCGGCATCCTAACGATATAAAACCCACTTACACCCTATTACTGCCTGTTGGATAAAATGAACTCAACTTAGAGTGTGTTTTAATAATTCTTGCGCCGACTTTTTCTTAAAATTCACTACGCGATTGTTGACAGAACTTAACATCAAACATCCTTATACACAAATCCTTACCACAACAACCAGGAGATTTAGAATCGTGACGATGGCGAAGATGTAGCACAGCCCGGTGAGTATCCTGCGCCACAGACTTGGCCGCTCGGATTCCTCGGAAAAACTCGTCGGTGCTACTGTGCCGGAATAAACTTCGCCGAGCCACTGCTGCACATCGTCCGGGAGCTCATCGACAGGCACATCTATATTGCTTGCCAGATAGCTGTCGTAGTGGGTGCGCAGGCAGTCGAGGTCTTCTTTGAAGTCCTCAATTTCTTCGGCTGAATAGTTGGCATCCTTGAACGACTGTGCATTGAACAGACGTTTCAGGTCGCGTTGATGTTCTCTCTCGTCCATGTTTATATTGGATTAATCGGCTACCAAGATGCAAGAACCTTGTATACTGAGGTTTGCATCCACAATGTATATAGCAAGATCAGAGCCCACGTCAGCCACTTGATTAGTTATTTTAGCTGAGTTGTGTCACAAAAAGAGCGCGGACTCACACCTGTTATCCATACGGTGGGGCTATGGAATCGCCATGAACCTGAAAAAAATTGCAGAGAAAGCAGAAATAGACAAACCATTGTCAATGCACATCAGCCGCCACTCATTCGCACACATAGCGCAGGAGTCGGGCGCGGAATCATCCGCGATAAAGAATATTCTCGGACACAGTAATCTCGCCACCACCGAACGCTACATGGGCAGCTTCGACACAGCAAAGACCGATTAGACCCTCCGCAACGTCTTTACGAAGAAGAAAACGTCAGCGGCGGCTGACGATTCAAACAAATCAAAAGAAGAACAGGCGATTGAACTGCTGAAAGACCTCTCGCCGGAACAGATTATGGCTGTAATCTCGGCGATAAACAAGTAAAAATGCGATTATAATTGGGCGAAATGTGGGTAATTTTACCATATTTCGCCCAATTATAAATCCTAATTATTTTGTCAACCGACGAATTTTGAGTAACTTTGCGCCATGAAAGCATCAAGAAATATCATAGGACGAGAATTTGAAAAAGGGATTCTTAAAGAATGTGTGGAATCCAAAGCCCCGGAGTTTGTCGCCGTGTATGGTAGAAGACGTATTGGAAAGACATTCCTCATAAAGCAATTCTTCAAGGAGAAGTTTGATTTCTACATGACCGGCGTACTCGACAGCAATATGTCTGATATGTTGGAATATTTTAATGCTCAGTTACAGTCCTATTCAGGACGGGAATGGCCTTTGGCAACCTCTTGGATGAAGGCATTCCGTCAGTTGCAGGAATACCTATCTTCACTCAGAAAGAAAAAAATTGTGGTATTCATAGACGAATTGCCATGGTTTGACACTCCTCGATCTAGATTTTTCAGAGCATTGGATTTGTTTTGGAATGGCTGGGGTGACAGCCAAAGCAATCTGTTGTTTATTGTCTGCGGTTCAGCAACTACATGGATGACCAACAAACTACTTGGCGACAAGGGAGGTCTGCACAATCGTGTCACGCGAAAGATTTATTTAGCGCCATTCAATCTCTATGATACGGAGAGGATGCTTCAGTCTGTCGGAATTAAGTGGAACCGTCATCAAATCACAGAATGCTACATGGTTGTGGGTGGCACTCCATTCTATCTGTCAAAGATGAATAAGTCTCAAAGTGTCGCTCAGAATATTGACCGATTATTTTTCCATCATTCGGGAGAACTCAAGAATGAATATGATTTTCTTTTCAGATCGCTTTTTAAGGATTCCACCGTATATCGCAAGGTGGTGGAACTCATTGCATCAAATTCAATGGGAATGACGAGGGAAGAAATAGCAGATTCACTCAACTTATCTAAAGGTGGAAACTTGACAGAAGTGCTTGATAATCTGAAAAGTTGTGACTTCATAAGGGAATATCGCGCCTTCGGTAACAAGCGGAAAGGGTCTTTATTCCAACTAACGGACCTGTTTACATTGTTTTACCTTAAACAAGTGAAGGGAAATACTATAGAGGACGGCGATTATTGGTCTACACATATTGACTCTTCTTCCCACAGGTCTTGGAGTGGATATGCATTTGAGCAGGTCTGTCTACATCATATTAAACAGATAAAAGCCTCTATCGGCATCTCCGGAGTGGCCACACAGGTGTCATCGTGGCTCGGTATGGAAAATGGAAAGAAGGCGGGGCAGATAGACTTGGTGATCGATAGGCACGATGAGACAATCAATTTGTGCGAGATGAAATACTCTGTAAAAAAATTCGATATTACGCCATCTTATCTGGAAAGGATGATCGAACGCAAAGAGAGATTCAGAGAAATAACAAAAACAAGGAAAGCATTGCATCTGACAATGGTGACCATCAATGGAGTTGTTCATAATGCACAATGGGGTGAAATCCAAAATGAAGTAACTGCCGAACAACTATTTAAGGAATAGGTGATTAAAACAATATTCTTCCATCTTTATCGCTATTTTATTGGTGCACTAAGTCATAAAATAAAATACTTACCGCACCACTATAAGCTCATAAGATTCTAAAAATGGAATACAATACCGATGACATACAAAACGAGCTGACTCGGCTTCGGGAGGAAAATGCCCGGTTGAAGGAGTTGCTTCGGAAGCATGGAATCGCTTATGAAGCAACGCCATCGCCAATAGTGCCGATTCAGAAGCCGATGGCGCAGTTGTCGTTGGAGGAGAAAGTGGCGTTATTTCGGAGTCTGTTTCGTGGGCGAGAGGATGTGTTTGCGCGACGATGGTATAGTCCGAATACCGAGAAGAGCGGCTATCAGCCGGTATGCACGCGGGAATGGAATCCGGCATACTGCAACAAGAAGAAATATAAATGTGCAGAATGTCCGAATCGCGAGTTTCAACCTTTAGGTTATACCGATGTTTACACCCATCTTGAAGGAAAGGACCCGAATGGCAAGGATGTGATAGGTGCATACGCTATCTTACCCGATAACACTTGCTACTTTCTTTGTTGTGATTTCGATGATAAGAGTTGCGAGCATGGGTATCAAGATGATGTAAGAGCATACATCTCTGCTTGTCGGGATTGGAATATTCCGGCATACGTTGAGCGGTCACGCTCCGGTAATGGAGCGCATGTGTGGATTCTTTTTGATGAAGCGATAAAAGCTCAATCGGCAAGAAGGCTCGGCAATGCGATACTTACAGAGGCGATGGATCGTGAAGGCCGTATGTCGTTCAAATCGTACGACCGCTTCTTCCCCAATCAGGATTTCCTGCCTGACGGCGGCTTCGGCAATCTTGTCGCACTGCCATTGCAGGGTCAGGCCCGCAAGAATGGCAACAGTGTTTTTGTGGATGACAATTTTATTCCATATCCTGACCAGTGGGCATATCTACAGCAGATGATGAAGATGTCCTTAGCGCAGGTTGATTCCACCCTGTCTTTGCATACCAATCAAGAGCCTCTTGGCGCGTTATCAAAGACAAGCGAGTCTGCGCCATGGGAGCGACCAGAGCCGAGACCTATGAAGCCTGGAGATTTCCCCAAGACAATCGTAATTACTCGTTCATCCGGTTTATATATACCAATGGCCGGATTGTCGGCAAAGGTTGTCAATCACCTGAAGAGAATGGCTGCGTTCAAAAATCCGGAGTTCTATGCAAAACTCGGTATGCGACTGCCTACATTCAATATTCCACGCTTAATCTCTTGTTCAGAGATTGTGGATGAATACTTATGGCTACCGAGAGGATGCGAAGAAGCCGCTATTGATTTCTTCCAAGAGAATGCCATCAACTTGAAAATAGAGGATAAGACCAACCCCGGAACATCCATTGAAGCAACGTTTCTCGGTAAACTGCGTTCCGAACAGGCCGCTGCCATTGAAGAATTGTCGAAACACCGATGTGGCACCGTCTACGCTGCCACCGCATTCGGCAAAACCGTCACCGGCATCGCTATGATTGCACGAAAGAAAGTCAACACACTGATTCTTGTCCATACTAAGGCATTGCTCGACCAATGGCGTGAGCGGTTGGAGCAATATCTTGAAGTTGATTTTGGGCCCGTAGAGCAGCTAAAAGGGCGTGGCCGACGAAAGAAATTTAAGAAATTTGGAGCGTTGTCTTCAACTGAAAGCACTCTGAACGGTAAAATTGACATTGCTCTTCTGCAATCTTGCATTTCTGACAATGAGATGAAACCGTTTGTACGCGACTATGGCATGGTGATAGTTGATGAATGTCACCATGCTCCGGCAGTCAGTTTTGGGCGGGTGCTGAAAGAGGTCAATGCCCGATGGGTGTATGGTCTGACAGCCACACCAATCCGCAAAGACGGTCATCAGCCGATAATCTTCATGCAATGTGGCGAAATTCGTTATACCGCTGATTCAAAAGCACAACAGGAGCAACAGACCTTCCAACGACTGCTTATCCCAAGGTTTACATCGTATCGAAATATCTCTGACGACAACGGCTATACGGCAATTGCTCAGTCATTGTCGGAAGATGAATCTCGTAATCGCCTGATTATTGATGATGTCAGGAAAGTCCTTGGCGAAGGCCGCTCGCCGATAATACTTACCGGACTGACCTCACACGTTGATTATCTGGCTGAGGAATGTAGAAAAATATGTCCGAATGTCATTCGCCTCGTTGGAAATGATTCGGCCAAAGCCAAGCGACAGGAAATGGAGCGCCTGAAATCTATTCCGGACACGGAACCATTGGTTGTGGTCGCCACGGGCAAATATGTCGGCGAAGGTTTCGATCTACCGCGCCTCGACACATTGATGCTCGCGCTCCCCGTATCGTGGAAAGGTTTGATTGCGCAATACACAGGCCGCCTCCACCGCGACTATCCAGGCAAGAGCGAAGTCAGAATTTATGACTACATAGACCTGCGAGTGCCGATATGCGATTCTATGTATAAGAAACGGCTCCATGGTTACAAAGCCGTTGGCTATTCCGTTGCCGTGGTCAACGATCACATCTTTGCAGAACGCACTACTGAAACCATATTTGACTCAGAAAACTTTGAGCAAGCATTTCATTCTGACCTCGCCACCGCAAAACGTAGCATAGTCATCAGCATCAACCGTCTTCGCTGGAACCGCACACCAAAAATCATAGACTTGCTCGCCGCCTGCATGCTCCGTGGCGTAAGCGTCACAATCATCCTAAACGAAATCGGATACTGCGAAGCCGAATTGCAATCAATGGGGACCCATATCATCCATCGCTCCGACAACAAGATGAATTGCGCCGTCATCGATCAACGCCTCGGCTGGTACGGCAGCGTCAACCTCATCGGCCGCTCCGTTCCCGACACCAACGTAATCCGCATGCAATCATCCGACTTCGCTAACGCTCTTCTTGAAGCCTTGGACGTATGATTCAAGATTGATTATTGCTTAACTGCAGGTGTCGCACACGATAAAAGGTTTTACCATCGGTGAGCGAAGTTTAGTGGTCGGCGTTTTGAAAGAATACAAACATGACTGTCCATCCCTGTGACAACAAATTCACAAATCCGCTAAACTCCACCAAACATTAAGCAGATTATTCATACCCCATCCCCGGCTGCCACTACCATGATTGTCCTCCCGCAGGGAGAATGGCAACGCCAGCGCCCGCATCGGCAAGGTGAGATGAGTCTAAATTTTGAGGGACAGGGCATTTAACCCGAATAACGAACGATTATGTTTTCCGGCATAACTGATTGTCAGCTCAAAAATTCTTTGTAACTTTGTAATGAATAGTAACGTCTATCTGAAAATGACCAACTAACAACAAAAGACCTACGGCGCGAGCCAAAATCCCTCTGAAAACTCCCGAGTAGTCGTTACAGGCTTTCTTTGGAATAGCAAAGCGAGCATAGCTCGATAAGGTCAGCCTTTAGATGCTACGCGGCGAGTTTTTTATATTTAATGGCAAACGAAGATATCGACATAAAAGAAGACGAAATAGCCGCTCTGTCGCCTGAGTTGCTGACGGTTTTGCTCAAGGACCACACTTTGAGCACTCCCGATGTGCAGGTAAATATTTTTTGGGCGACAGAAAGCTATTCGCACCTTGGTGAGGGCTTCGCTTATGCCGATCAGATTACCGTTGAGAAAATCACGGGTGAATATGGCAAAGTAATTATTCCACGTGCTGCAAAAGCCACCGATACCCAAAGGCAGCGGAGCCGTGAAATGGCAGAAGTATTCACTCCGTCGTGGATTTGCAATAAACAAAACAATCTGATAGATAATGCTTGGTTCGGACGCGAGAATGTATTCAATACTGAGGTTGATAATCCCGACGGCTCCCATTCGTGGACAGTCAATGTCACACCTGTGGTATTCCCTAAAGATAAGACATGGCGCGACTATGTCGGTGACACACGAATGGAAATCACATGCGGCGAAGCTCCATATCTCGTTAGCCGCTACGACACAGTAACAGGAGAAGAAATTCCTATTGAGAAACGAATCGGTCTGCTCGACCGCAAACTCCGTGTCGTCAGTGAAAACACAGAGACCACAGAGGAGTGGCTTGACGGCGCACGACTGGCCTATAAAAACACATACGGCTATGAATGGCAAGGTGATAATCTGGTACTAGCCCGCGAAGCATTGCTTTACACGTTCATTGATTATTTCCGCGCCAAATTCGGAAAGATGCCGTCACTCAAATCATTATCATACATTGCCTACGTCATTTCTTGGAATATTTGGCAGATGGATGGATTGAAGGGTGTAATTCCCGATACATGCCGTAGCACCAAGATTACCAATGTCGGACTGTTTGGCGATGTTGAAGAAACAATAACCCCATGCAAGGGGTGTAAAGATGGAGACCTTAAACTGCACAATGGCACATACGCCATGATCTGTGACTGGGGTCAGAACGGCAAACCGGAGAAAGCCAAGAAGAAACTCCGCTATATCGACCTAATCAGATAACATACCATGGTTGAAACGTTCAAAATGCCGACTTCGAGGCTCATATATGTGTTCCGAATCAACGACCCGGAACACAAGGGAGCAGTAAAGATAGGTGAAGCCACTTATCAAGGCGAACTGTGGCCCAACCAGCTTACCCACGATTGCAAGGAGTTAAGGCAGGCGGCACATGCCCGCATCAAACAATATACACAGACCGCCGGCATCAAGTATGAACTTGTGTGGGCAACACCTTCTTTTTTCATTGAAGGCAACACCTTCACACATTTCAACGACAAGGCAGTTCATCAGGTGCTTCTCAACTCCGGATTCAAGATGCGCCACTTCGACATTTCGGGCAAAGCAGCCGAATGGTTTGAGTGTGACCCACCTACGGTGATTAAAGCTATCGAAGCCATTAAGGCTGGTCGGAAGACCCTTAAACCCGAGGACATTGCTCCGACACAGCAATCTATTGATTTCCGTCCGGAACAGTTGACCGCCATTGAAATGGCAACCAAGCAATTCAAGAAAGGAACCAAAATGCTTTGGAACGCCAAGATGCGTTTCGGCAAGACCTTGAGTGCACTTGAGGTTGTAAAACGTATGCAGTTCAAACGCACTCTTATTCTTACTCACCGCCCGGTTGTCAATGAAAGTTGGTTTGATGATTTCAACAAAATTTTCTTCGATAGCGGAGGCCGTTGGATCTACGGTTCTAAGGCCGTCAAGATAGATTTTGATGAGATGGAAGCCTTTGCAAAGAAGGCAGAGCCGAACTCTTATGTCTATTTCGCGTCCATGCAGGACTTGCGCGGCTCGTCATTGGCCGGTGGCAAATTCAACAAAAACAACGAACTGTTTGAGGCCGAATGGGACTTTATTATAGTTGATGAAGCCCATGAGGGTACTCAAACTATTCTCGGCAAGAATGTACTTGAAGAACTGACGAAAAAGAAAACCAAGGTTCTTCATCTGTCAGGAACTCCTTTCAACATCCAGAATGAGTTTGAGGAAGAGGAGACTTTTTCATGGGATTATATAGACGAGCAGAAAGCCAAGAAACAATGGGAAATTGACCATCCGGGCGATTACAATCCGTATGGCACACTTCCGACAATGAACATCTACACCTACGACCTTGGCAAACTGATGAATCAACAGCGGTTTGCTGATAAGGAAGTGGCATTTAACTTCCGTGAGTTCTTCCGCACGGATGAATCAGGAAAGTTTGTGCATGAGGATTATGTGCTTAGATTTCTGGATCTTCTTACGAAGAATGACAAAGAGTCCCTTTACCCATTTTCCAATGACCGTTTCCGCAATATTTTCAGGCACACACTTTGGATGGTTCCGGGAGTAAAGGAGGCCGCCGCGCTTGAAAAACTGTTGATAGACCACGATGAGTTTGGTGCCAAGGGTGTTCAGATAGTCAATGTGGCCGGAGATATGGGCGTAACCGATGATGATGAGGAGCGTCGATACAACAACGCGCTACAAAAACTCAATGATGCCATAACCGATAATCCATTTGCGACACGCACCATTACATTGTCATGCGGACGTCTGACAACCGGAGTAAGTGTAAAGCCTTGGACTGGTGTGCTGATACTTGCCGGTACTTTCAACACCGCCGCATCTGCATATATGCAGACTATTTTCCGTGTTCAAACTCCGTTTGAGTTTGGAGGGTTGGTTAAGGACAACTGCTATGTGTTTGATTTTGCACCAGACCGAACACTGACAGTTTTGGCTGAGGTCGCAAGGGTCAACACCAAGCCCGGCAAAGCCGATTCAGAACAGAAAGAGAGACTTGAAGAGTTTCTCAACTATTGTTCTGTGATTGCTCTCGATGGCTCGCACATGAGTAAGATAAATGCCAACAACCTAATGGAGCGAGTCAAGAAAGTCTATATCGAGCGTGTAGTAAGAAGTGGCTTTGAGGACGGAGGCCTTTACAACGATGAACTTTTGAAACTCGACGCTGTGGATGTTGACGAGTTCAATCGCATAGGCAAAGCAATAGGCAGAACTAAGGCTCAGAAAGGCACAACTGAAATTGATGTAAACAAGCAGGGTCTCACCGACGAAGAATACAAGAAGGCAGAGGACGCGAAGAAGAAACCGAAAAAGGAACGCACTCCGGAGGATGAAGCTGCCATAGCAGAGCAAAAGATGCGTCAGGAGATGCGTCAGAATGCAATCTCCGTATTGCGTTCTATCTCCATTCGTATGCCTCTGCTCATTTATGGTGCTGAGATTGACGATGAGAAAGAGGAAATCACTATTGACAACTTCGAGAATCTCATTGACACGGCTTCATGGAATGAGTTTATGCCAACCTGTGAGTATGACGAAATAGGCACTGACGGCAAGAAGCGAAAGATTAAACGACCACTGAGCAAAGCGGAGTTCCGCCGTTTCAAGAAATATTATGACCCGGACATCTTCATAGCAGCCGCCAAGCGAATACGCCAAATAGTAAGGAATGCCGATGAAATGCCCATAGAGCAACGCATCTCCCGCATTGCCGATATATTCTCAACATTCCGTAATCCCGACAAAGAGACCGTACTGACTCCGTGGCGTGTCGTCAACATGCACATGAGCGACACATTAGGAGGATATACCTTCTTCAATGAAGATTTTACAGAGACTATTGAAGAACCACGGTTTGTTGGCCGCGGTAACGTGACAGCCGAGGTGTTCAACCCGGAGGCTCATCTTCTGGAAATTAACTCTAAAACCGGTCTGTATCCATTGTTGCTGACATACAACGCCTATCGTGCAAGGCTCCGCAACGAATGGGTCTCGCCGCAAACAGTTGAGGAACATCAGGCCATTTGGGATGCCGCTGTTCGCGATAATGTCTTTGTCATCTGCAAAACCAAGATGGCAAAGTCTATCACCCGACGAACATTGCTCGGCTTCCGCAACGGCAAAGCCAATATGTGGGCACCAGACGACCTAATTAATAAAATCAAGAACCAACCCGAACTTTTCACCAAGAAAGTTTACGACTTAGTAGGAAAGAACGTGAAGATAAACGCAATAACTGGTAACCCGCCGTATCAAATTATGGATGGTGGCGGAACAGGTAGTAGTGCTATCCCCGTCTACAATGATTTTGTAAATATAGCCATTAATCTAAAACCCAAAGCTTTCAGCATGATTATGCCTGCAAAATGGTATAGCGGTGGACGCGGACTTGATAGTTTTAGAGAACAGATGCTAAACGATACTCACATATCTAATCTTATTGATTTTCAAGATTCCCGAGATTGCTTCCCGACAGTGGATATTGCCGGAGGTGTTTGCTATTTCTTATGGGACGATGATTATGACGGTGAATGTAATATAACTAATCATAGTCATGGAACCAAAACAACTGAAAAAAGATATCTTAATGCGTTTGACACGTTCATACGTGATTCAAGAATAATAGACATTATCAATAAAGTGATGCCTCAAACCTCATCTCCCTCCTTAGCCCAAAAGGTTTACTCGCGTAAACCTTTTGGGCTAAGGAGCTTCGACAAAGGTTTCCCGGCGAAGCCGGGTCGAAATATCGCGCTTTTCGGTAGCGACGGTATTTCTTACCTTTCCGAAGAAGATGTCCCACAAAATTTGGCTCTTGCGCCCAAATGGAAAGTGATAATGTCTAAAGCATCAGCCGAACACGCTGGGCAGACCGACAAAGAAGGACGTAAAAGAATCGTTTCTCGACTTGAAGTACTTCAACCAGGAACAATATGCACTGAATCTTATCTTTTACTTGACGTATTTGATACCCAAACTGAAGCCGAGAATTTAAAATCGTATATGAGAACTCAGTTTGTAAGGTTTCTCTTGGGGTCAATATTGCTCACTCAGAACATTGTTCGTGACAAATTCCGGTTTGTTCCCCTGCAAGACTTCACCGAGGGCAGTGACATTGATTGGAGCAAGCCCGTCAAGGACATCGACCGTCAGCTTTATGTAAAGTATGGATTAACCTCCGATGAAGTTTCTTTCATTGAATCAATGATAAAACCAATGTAATCAATCAAATTATGAGTAAGATTAACATAGAAGGAATCGTCAAAGATATAAATGTTAGGACTACATATTTGACACCGTTGGTTGAAGCCGTATGTAATTCAATTGATGCTATTGGCTATGCCCAAAATGGCAAGATTGACATTGTTATCAAGCGAGCTCCTTTTTTACCAGAAACAACAACTCGTGCCACTGCCGATATAACAGCTATTGATATTATTGACAACGGAGTAGGGTTCAATGAAGAAAACCGCGAATCTTTTGACACCTATAAAAGTGGAATGAAAGCAGATATCGGTGGTAAAGGATTCGGTCGCTTTATGTACTTGAAATATTTCGATGATGTAACTATTGAAAGTATATACAAAGACAACGACGGAATAAAACAACGAAGGTTTAGATTTGGGAAAAAGGATAATATCATTATTGACGAGACCGATGAGCCTTGTACAGAGAAGGAAACGGGAACAGTTCTTCATCTTGCAGGAGCCAAAAAGAATAAAATTACGGACAAGGGTATCGATGTTATAGCACGAAAACTCGTGGAAAAGCTTCTCGTTTTTTTTGTTGACAAGAAAAAAACTGCACCTATTATTACCATTAGGGAAGAGGACAATTCTGAACGAATTGTTCTAAACAGTTATATTGGGCCTGATAGTAACATTGTCTCTGTTGGAGAAGAAAATATCGAAGTTGCATCTACCAAGACTGGTGAAATTTTTGAATTTCAAGTTCAAGTATACAAAATATACTATTCTTCTATTACAAGCCGTATTAGCCTCACCGCAAATAAGCGCGAAGTTACCGACACCCAATTACATCAATATATTCCAGAGTTCAAAGAGACTCTCTTTGAGGTCGCATCTGGTAAACAAAAAAATTATACTGTCAAGGCTTATGTATTAGGACAATTTCTTGATGCCAACGTCTCTGTGGAGCGAGATGGTTTTAAAATATGTTCTGATAGACTTGGCGAAAAGGGAGACGGAGAAATATTTTCTGATATTACAGAGGAGGATATCGAGCGAAAAGCTGCACAAGTTGTAAAAAAATTCTTTGCTGAAGAGGTAGGGAAGCGCTCTGACGAAAAACGAGCAAAGGTGCTTAATTATATTAACTCATCTGCACCATGGCATAGGTCGATTGTCAACGACCTTGATATGGACTCGATGCCCATGGGGATTTCATCCTTTGACATTGAGATGAGATTACAGAAAGCGAAATTTAATCGAGAGCAGGAAATCCGTATCACAATGCATGAATTGCAAGGCGCAGTAGAAAAAAATGAAGATGAATTGCAAGCGAAAGTAAAAGAACTTTCAGAAAAGATTTCTATTGCTACTAAAAATGACCTAGTCCATTACGTATGTAATCGAAAGACGGTCATTGATATGTTCGATGCTTTGAGGAAACGTAGAGCCGATGATAGTGCACATTTAGAATCTGAAATACACAATCTTATATACCCTATGGGATTTAATTCAGAGCAATTGGATTATGAGAATCATAATCTTTGGATAATAGATGAGCGTTTATCTTTCTCCAAATTTACGGCATCTGATCAATCAAATTATTCTGATAGTAATGATGCCCCCGATTTAGTGCATTTTTTTGATAATAGGATTATGTATCGAAACGGTGAAAATACAGTTGTCTCACCCATCTGTATTGTGGAATTTAAGCGTCCCAAAAGAACTAATTACACTGATTCTGAGAACCCTATTATTCAAGCATGTCGATATGCTAGAAAAATACAAGAGGGAAAATACGAACTACCGGATGGCATTGAACCTATTAAGGCCGACAAACTTAATACTCCGGTCTATATTTATGTTGTATGCGACATTGTATCTAAAATAGAAGAATTTGCAGACAATGGGACTCTGACAAAATCACCTGATGGAGAAAGGTATTTTGGATATAATAAAAACTACAATGCGTATATTGAGGTTGTAAGTTATAAAAGTCTTATCGATCACGCAAAAATGCGTAATGCTATTTTCTTTGAAAAGCTTAAAATCAACATCTAAATTAGCTATGACTGACACTACAAATGACATTTTTGAAATCATTCCACAATCTGAATATGATGCGCTCATCTGCCGTATTGACAACCTATGGACGCAGGCAAAGAACCGTGCGGTCGAGGCGGTCAACACTGAATTGCTTGATGCTAACTGGCGGACATGGCAGTATATTGTAGAGTTCGAGCAAAAGGGTCAGATTCGTGCTGAGTATGCAAATTCCTTATAACTCGTCTGGCAAAAGATTTGACCGTGAGGCGAGGCCGAGGATTCAGGCGCTCTAACCTCATATATGAGTAAGTTTAACATGTTTTTATCATGGAGCCATTATTTTGAAGATGAATGAGGAGGCAACCTGTCAGAATTTCCGACAGGTTCAGTTGTTCGGAAAATCCGAACAACTCCTGGTATGGTTGCGTGAAACGTGGCGCAACTTGTAAGAAATTCTTACTGGTTCGATGGCTTGGTGGCGATAGCCTATCTCGACACTATAAAAGCTCTAAATGCAAAAGCGAAAGGAAAGGGCAAGAGTTCCGAAAAATAATGGGCGGAGCCGCCTGTTGAGGTTCGAGAGGAGGGTGAACGGCGGACTTCGGTTGACACCTTTTGCACGTAATATGCACGTAGAATAAAATGAAAGCGAGATAACTGTTGAAGATTCAATTAGTTATCTCGCTTTCGAGGTGCCCAGAACAGGACTCGAACCTGCACGCCTTGCAGCACTCGCACCTGAAACGAGCGCGTCTACCATTCCGCCACCTGGGCTTTTGCGATGCAAAGTTAGTGATTTTTTTTGAGAACGGTGCACTGCGGTGCGCTTTTTTTTGTTATTTTTGTTGGAGATTTGGCGATTTTTTCCGCCAATCTTTATTAGTTGCTTAATTTATAGTGTGATATGAGTATTCTGAAAGATGGTGTGTCGGTGGCTATGTGCAGCGATCACGCCGGATATGAGCTTAAATGTATCATCGAGGGCTATCTCGATGCCAACGGTGTGGCTTTTGAGGATTTTGGCACGCATAGTGCCGAGAGTTGCGACTACGCCGATTTCGCACATCCGTGCGCCTCGGCCGTGGAGGAGGGCCGCTGCTATCCCGGCATCGCCATGTGCGGCTCGGGCAATGGCATTGCCATGACTCTCAACAAGCATCAGGGTATTCGCGCCGCCCTGTGCTGGACTCCCGAGCTTGCCCGCCTTGCCCGCGCCCACAATGATGCCAATGTGCTGGTGCTTCCGGCGCGTTTTATCGCTCCTGAGCTTGCGCTCGAGATTGTGGATGTGTTTCTGTCCACGGCGTTCGAGGGCGGCCGCCACGAGCGCCGTATCGAGAAAATTCCCGTGCACTGAGCGGCACGGACTTGTTTACTATACAACGCGTAGCGCGGTGCCGGCGATGCCGGTGCCGCGCTACGCGTATACGACGGTGTATGCCGGGGGGCCTGTCAGTCGAGCTTGAGCACCGCCAGAAATGCTTTCTGCGGTACTTCGACGGAGCCGATCTGCTTCATTCGCTTTTTGCCTTTTTTCTGCTTCTCGAGGAGTTTGCGCTTACGCGAGATGTCGCCGCCGTAGCACTTCGCGGTCACGTCTTTGCGGACGGCCTTGATGGTTTCGCGGGCGATGATTTTGGCACCGATAGCTGCCTGGATGGCTATTTCAAACTGCTGGCGTGGGATGAGTTCCTTGAGTTTCTCGCACATGCGTCGGCCGAATGTCACGGCATTGTCGGCATGGGTGAGTGTGGAGAGTGCGTCGACGCTTTCGCCGTTGAGGAGTATGTCGAGCTTCACGAGTTTGCTCTCGCGGTAGTCGTGCAGGTGGTAGTCGAATGATGCGTAGCCTTTGGAGATGCTTTTGAGCTTGTCGTAGAAGTCGATCACGATTTCGCCGAGCGGGAGGTCGAATGTGAGCTCGAGGCGGTTGCCGGAGATGTATTCCTGCTTGATGAGCTCGCCGCGCTTGCCGAGGCAGAGTGTCATGATGGGGCCGATGTAGTCGCCTGTGGTGATGATTGAGGCGCGTATGTAGGGCTCTTCGATGTGGTCGATGAGTGTGGGGTCGGGGAGACCCGAGGGGTTGTGCACCTCGGTCATGGTGCCGCGCTTGTCGTAGACGCGGTAGCTTACGTTGGGCACGGTGGTGATTACTTCCATGTCGAACTCACGGCTGAGGCGCTCCTGCACGATTTCCATGTGCAGCAGGCCGAGGAAGCCGCAGCGGAAGCCGAAGCCGAGTGCTGCCGACGACTCGGGCGTGAATGTGAGCGAGGCGTCGTTGAGCTGGAGTTTCTCGAGCGACGCGCGCAGGTTCTCGAAGTCTTCGGTCTCTATTGGATATACACCGGCGAATACCATCGGCTTCACTTCCTCGAAGCCGTCGATGGCTTCGGAGCAGGGGCGGTCGACGTGTGTGATGGTGTCGCCCACTTTCACTTCCTTGCTTGTCTTGATGCCGGAGATGATGTAGCCAACGTTGCCTGCCGAGAGTTCCTGCCGCGGCTGCATGTCGAGCTTGAGGATGCCGATTTCGTCGGCGTGGTATTCTTTGCCGGTGGCCACGAACTTCACGAAGTCGTTCTTGCGGATTTTTCCGTTCACGATTTTGAAGTATGCGATGATGCCGCGGAAGGGGTTGAACACCGAGTCGAAAATCAGGGCCTGGAGGGGTGCTTCGGGGTCGCCTACGGGGGCGGGTATGCGCTCCACTATCGCCCGGAGGATTTCGGGGATACCTATGCCGGTTTTGCCCGATGCGCGGATTATTTCATCGCGGCTGCATCCGAGCAGGTCCACGATCTGGTCCTCGACCTCCTCGGGGTTTGCCGAGTCGAGATCGACCTTGTTTATCACGGGGATAATCTCGAGGTCGTTGTCGATGGCCATGTAGAGGTTCGAGATAGTCTGGGCCTGTATGCCTTGCGATGCGTCGACGATGAGCAGGGCGCCCTCGCAGGCGGCTATCGAGCGCGACACTTCGTAGGAGAAGTCCACGTGCCCCGGGGTGTCGATGAGGTTGAGCACATACTTGGTGCCGTCGAGGGTGTAGTCCATCTGTATGGCGTGGCTTTTGATGGTGATGCCACGCTCACGCTCGAGATCCATGTCGTCGAGCACCTGGGCTTCCATGTCTTTGGCCGCCACAGTATCGGTATATTCGAGCAGTCGGTCGGCCAGGGTCGATTTGCCGTGGTCGATGTGTGCTATGATGCAGAAGTTGCGTATATTTTTCATTCAATGGAAAATTTGTGCAAAAATACGAATAAGTAGGGGTAATGCCAAATCCTGTCGGTGCTTACTGCCGCTGTTTATGAGTTTTTAAGCAACTGAAAAATCTGAAATACGAAAAAAATAGCTTATCTTTGCCGCCGACATGGATAAAATCATAGAATATAAAGGCGTGGAAATTCTGCGCAACGAGCACATCGCGCTGCGCGATGTCGACTTCGAGGTGTCGGAAGGCGAGTTCGTGTACTTGCTCGGGCGTGTAGGCAGCGGCAAGACTTCGCTGCTCAAGTCGCTCTACGCCGAGGTGCCCGTGGCCCGCGGCGAAGCCCGCATCTTCGACTACGACCTCACGGCCATCAAGGCGCGCGACATTCCATTCCTGCGCCGCCGCGTAGGCATCGTCTTCCAGGACTTCCAGCTACTGCCCGACCGCACCGCCTTTGCCAACCTCGACTTCGTGCTCGAGGCCACAGGATGGCACGACAAAGCTGCCCGCGAGGCGCGTATCGACGAAGTCCTCAGGCAAGTAGGCATGGCCACGAAAGCATTCAAGATGCCGCACCAGCTATCGGGTGGCGAGCAACAGCGAATAGTCATAGCACGCGCCTTGCTCAACAAGCCCGGCCTTATCCTTGCCGACGAGCCCACCGGCAACCTCGACCCCGAGACGGGCGAGCAGATTATGGCACATCTCTACGATGTGGCACGCAGCTCCGGCGCAGCCGTTGTGGTGGCAACTCACAACCACGGCTTCACCCGCCGCTTCCCCGGCCGCGTGCTCCGATGCGAGCGCAAGCTCCTGCTCGAGTAGACGCACCGAACCTTTGGCACGCTCTTTGCGTTAGACTTGATAGAACGACAATATTAACATCTAACATATAACGCTATGAGCGATTTCAACAAATTCATTCAGGAAGACAAACCCACTCTCGTCGACTTCTTCGCCACCTGGTGCGGCCCCTGCCGCATGCAAGCCCCCATTCTCGAGGATGTGAAGAAGCGTGTCGGCGACCGTGCCAACGTACTCAAGGTCGACATCGACCAGAACCAGGAGCTGGCCGCACAGTACAATGTACGCTCCGTGCCTACACTTATCATGTTCAAGAACGGTGAAGCCGTGTGGCGCGCAGTAGGCGTGCAGCAGGCCGACCTCCTCGAGCAGAAAATCTACGACCATCAGGCCACCAAGAGCGACGAGCTCTGACCTGACCGCCAAAATTCAAGTATACAATGAAAACTTCTCTCCGCACCTTAGTGTGCGCATTGGTGGTATTCATCACCGGCGCGCTGAGTGCCGCGGCGCTGCCTCTGGACAAATACACCCTCGAGCGTGACCAACTGCCCGAGCAGGCCCGCGAGTTCCTCAACACCTACTTTCCCAAGGCCAAGGTAGGCATGATAAAGGTGGATAAGCCCTGCTCAAAAAGACCGACTACGACGTAAAGCTCGTCAACGGCACCAAGATTGAGTTCAACAACTCAGGCGCATGGACTTCTGTCGACTGCAAGACAAAAGCCGTGCCCGAAAAACTGATTATCAAACCCATCCGCCGCTATCTCAACGATAACTTCAGCGGCCAGACCGTGGTGAAAATCGAAAAGAAAGCCACTGCTTTTGAAGTAGAGCTCGCCGACGGCGTCGAAATCAAATTCGACCGTCTCGGCAACTTCAAGAGCATCGACATGGACTGATAGACATTACTCTCAATGGCCACGCGGCTTCCGGGCAATAGCTCTCGGAAGCCGCGCGTTTTATATCCGTTGGTGAATAATTCATACACCCAATAGAAATTTATCGAAAAAATTTTGTTTCTGATATCAGAATTAGTATCTTTGCATCGATGAAATTTTTTTTGAACGATAAAACTTTTTTTCAATGAGTAAAATTCAGAAACTAGTCGAAAGGCTACTCAAGCTACCCAAAGATTTTAATTATGAGGAAGCAAAAGTATTATTAACACATTTAGGATTTAAAGAGAGAAATAAAGGTAAGACTTCGGGCTCAAGAGTAGAGTTTACCTTGGCTGAAAAATCTATTCAGCTACACAGGCCACATCCCGACGGTACTTTGAAGCACTATCAGCTAAAGCAGCTTATTGAAGCGCTGAGAGATTTAAACCTAATATGACTATCGAATATGGGATTTATGAAGTATAAGGGTTATTCGGGCTCGGTTGAGTTCAGCCCTGAAGATAATTGTTTTTTCGGCAAAGTACAGGGCATCAAGGGCACCTTGATTTCCTACGAAGGTACTTCTGTCGATGAAATAAGGCAGGATTTTGAGCAAGCTGTCGACTACTATCTCGAAAGCTGCCAAGAGCGTGGCATTGAGCCTGCAAAGCCCTACAGCGGCAAACTGCTTATACGTATGCCCTCCGACCTACATTCGCAAGTAGCCGAGGCCGCGGCCAAAGCCGGCACTACGATCAACGAATTTATCAACTCTGCACTCCGGCACGAAATCCGCATCGAAGGTGCCTGATTTCAGACATCCGAAGCTTAAGCTCCCTTGACAAAATCGAAACAGGAGGCAAACGCCCTGCATCGGGTGTTTGTCTCCTGTTTCGATTAGGCGCCTGCCTTTATTTTTTAATCAGGCGGAGCGAGGTGGCGTCGGGAAGCACCACGAAGTAAACGCCGGCGGGGAGAGCCGACACATCGACACTCTCTCCGGGGCGAAGAGTTTCGGCAAAGAGAAGCGCGCCACCGGTAGAGTAAAGGGTCACATGGGTGGGCTCGGCGATGTTGAGCGAGAAGCTGTAGGTGGCCGGATTGGGGTAAAGAGCGAGCACGGGAGCTGCCTCCAATTGGTCCACACCCGAAGTGATGTCGAGCTTCACCACGGCTTTGTGCCAGGTGTTGGGATTTTCCGGAGTGAAGGTATTGCCTGCCGGCGCGGCTTTTTGAGTTGCGCGTTTTACCTGGCCTTCCACTTCGATAGCCAAACCATCGATGAATTCTGCATCTTGGTCGAGTTCGACCGACAGCAGGCCATCGCTTATGGTGCAATTATACCCCTCGGGAAGCTCTGCCGATGAAGAAGCTTTCCGATAGCTCATAGTGTAGAATTCAGTCATGCCGGGGAGGACGAATACCTCGCTCAGGTCAAGCACACCTCTTCGGGTGTCACGGTCGATATGGAGCCTGTTCTCCTCGCACACTATAGGGGCAGCTACAGAGTTGTAGGTCGAGGTGTGGAGCACGGGCAGAGTCAACGTGGTAGTGACATCGCCCAGTTTACCCTCGATAGTGAGGCGGTACTCGCGCCAGTCATCCTTGACCAGTCGGTTGCGGAGCCGGTTTCCTTCGATGTAGAATTTGTCGTCGTATCCGTCGGGCTCGACAGCAGCAATGCTCATCTCCACCCTCTTCTTATAAGCCACTTTTCCGTCGAGGAACGATGCGTTGAATATTTCCGTATCAGCAAACATTTTAGAGGCAAGCTCTTCTTGAGTCATCCGTGAGTCTTCAATCACGAGATAGTTGTTGAAGCGCTTGACTTCGGGCAAGTCGATTACGGTAAGTTCAAAGGTTGTTGAAAGCGAGGGGTCTGTATCGGAAGTAATGGTAAACACTGTTTTGCCGGGCTTAAGGGTGTGAAAAAAGCCGTTCTTTTCCACCTCAGCCACCGAAGGGTCGGAACTTGTCCATGTATACGTGTCGTAGATAAAGCGGTTGGCCGTGCTGCCGTTGAGGGTCGAACCTGCCTGCGTGGTGCTCTGCACCTGGAACCACAGGCGCTCACCCACGAGAGCCGTGCCAGCCAGGTCGCTTACCGAGCCGGTATTTCCTTCGCGGGTCACGATCACGCCGCCAAGCTCCACCACCTCTACGTCGAACACATCTTCGGGCGCAAGGTCGGTGGCGCTGAAGTGTATTTTGGTAGCTCCGACTTTTTTGGCCGTGAACAAGCCGTTTTGGTCGATCGTACCGACACTCTCATCCTCAACGCTCCAGCGCGCTGTAGCATCGCGCATCACACGACCGTTGTGGAAAGCGAAGCCCTCATATCGGCAAGTCTTTCCCTGCGCTACCTGCAGCTGTGTGATACCGGCATAGTTGATATAGTAATCGCCGGGGGCCTCTTGATTGAAGTCGGGGCGTGTGGCGGAGAAGCCGCCCACCTCTGTCGACGACTCTCCGAGCCATCCGCAAGCCTGATTTACGGAGTTGTAAATCTTGACGAAGTCTATGCGGTCAAGATCCACATAGTTGCCATTTTCATCCACGGCCCAGCTAATGTCGAAGCCATCTGCCACCGAGCCTTTTTCGTCGGCAAAGTATGGATTGCGCGCGTCCGACAGCTCGCCTGTGGTAGCATGATTGTCGCAATACCCGAAGGCGAGCGGGCGGTAGCACTCGATGTACGATGGCACGGTGAGGTCGTAGACGGCATTGATGTGTGTTCCGGTGAGGGCAAGCTTATTGTCGACGAGCTTCACATCGGTGTAGAGATAAGGGTCGGGGAAGTAGTTCTGCGCGTGAAATCTGTTTGAAGGCACAGCGCCGTTCAGTCCGTCGGAAGCCTCGTAGGGGATATAGTAGCGGGTGCTGTAGCCGAGATCCTCGTATGTGAAGGTCACATTGCGGCGCGATGTGTTGAACCAGTAGTTGGAGCCGGCCAATTCATACCACGTGTCGTCGGGGAGGCCATTGCCATTGTCGTCGCGCATCACCATCACTGCACCGGGCTCGCTCCAGTAGCCTTTCGCGGCTGCTTCAAAAGCATTTCCGCTGATGGTGAAATCCACTCCGTAGGGGTTGCGGGGGTCGTTGTAGATAGGGGCGTCGAAGCCGACTATCACATAGCCGCCAAAGCCACCAAGCGAAATCATGCCGGTAGTAGCGGGTACCGAGCCGGTGCCGCCGGTGCCACCTGAGCCAATGAGCACATCGGCTTTGGTGAAACTGGCCGTATTGACAAACTGACCCGGAGCAGGCACGAACTCAAATACTTTGGAGATATTGGGATTGTCGCGCAATACCATTGTGACCGTCGCTTCCGATGCCTCGAGCACATTATCCTCAGCATCAAGGAGGCTTGCCCTGTAGCAGAAAGTGTCGGTGCTCCAGTTCTCGAGGTTCTCCACTCCGGCAGGCGTGTAGATTATATGCGGACGGACACGGCCGTAGTTGTCGGCAAGCTCACAGAGCTCCACCGTGCCGTGGCTCGGCTGCTGCACAATAGTTATCACGGAGTGTGTGCCGGAAGAGAAGTAGAAATCGTTCGACATCACGTTGAGAGTATCGGGCAGAGGCTTTCTGAGCCAATGTGCTTCATCGTCGGCGGCTTTGATCAGGTATAAGTCCACGTCGATTGAGCTCTCAGCCCGCACACCGTTTCGCTCGATCCAGGCAGTGAGCTTATCCTTGCCGCTTACACCGTTGATTTTCACGATGCCGCGGGCATAGTTCGACGTGCCCGAGGAGTACACCTCGCAGTCGACCGCCGATATGAGCTCGGTGTTGGTGTAGTCGAAGCCCCATGTGATGCCATTTTCCTCCCATATCGAAGGGTCGCCCCAGCCGGCGGGAATATTGAAGAAGTTGGTGGCATACACCGTCTCGTTCCAGCCGTCGACATTCTTGCGAACTCCGTTCAGCGCATTGATGGTGGTGGCTTTGGGCTCGAAAGGATTGTCGGGGACTTCTTCGACGATAAAGCGGCGGGTAGCCGTCGTCTCCACGCCCTTGTAGTTGCACCGTATGGTAAGAAGCGCCTCGCCGCTCACCATAGGGTTGAGGTGCCATGTCACATTATTATTTCGGTACTTAAGCTGACTGTCGAAGCCGCAGTTTGTCACCACGAGAAGCTCGGGGTTGGAGTTCTCGTAGGTGAACGTGAGGCCTTGCTCGGCAAGGTCGCTTGTTGCGTAGGCGTTTACGCCCGAGGGCAGCGTGAAGAACTCACTCCAGAGCTGGTCCACGCCATAGGTGTCCGGACGGGCTATCGCCTTATACTCCTTCACGTCCTTAGGCTCCAGACCGCCCTCGGGAGTGAGAGCCGCTGCCGAAGCAACGATTGGCAAGCAGATGCCAATGAGTAATTTTCTAAGCATAATGATTTAGTTTATTGGTAATTAAATTTTGAATTTCAATACGCATCCTTGCGCTCGTGCGATGTAGACACCGGCAGGGAGGTCGAGCGTGATCAATGCCAAAGGCTCAGCTATAGGCACACTGCGCAGGAGCGCGCCCTGCACGCCGTAGACCTCGAGGGCAGCACCTTGGCCACCGACCACCGAGAGTGTGTGCCCGCAAGCACTTATCGACGGCTCTTGTGGCGATGCCGGCAAGAGCGACACAGCACTCATATTCTCAGGCGTGGGAAATACCGGCAACGACGGAAACCAGTAGTTCTCTATCATCCTGTACTCCTGCAGGGTGTTGCCGGCGGCATCTGCCCGGCGGAGGATATACAGCTTTGAGCTGAACTCCTGATAAAGCGACATGTAGAGCTCATCGGTGAGCGGATGCACGCGCATGGAGCAGCCATAGAGCTTCCACGGGGTGGGAAGGCCTTCTTTCTCGAAATCGATGATGCGGCTGAATGTGCCATTGTCGATATCGTAGCGGAAAATCCGGCCGGTGGAGAACCACGAGTTCTCACCGCCGTTCCAGTACAGCGTGTTCGACTTGGCCGACGCGCAGAATCCGTCGGGAGTCCAGGCATACCATGACGAAGCCGGGGCACTGATACCCTCTGGTATATCGACCTTCTCACACTCAAGCGTGGCGGGGTCCACTTTCAGGAGGTATGGAAGCATCTCCCCGAGGCCACCGGTGTCGGCGGTCACGCTGAGCCATAGCGAGCCATCGGCAGCGAGAACCACCGAACCTATCCCGGCACCATCGACACCAAGCTTATCGGCGATAGAGATTTGCTCCGACACCTCATCTATGGCCGTATTCACCACCAGCAGTCCGTATTCCTGATGAGCCACAAACAAGCGCTCACCGACCACCGCCATAGAGCCGCACTGCCCGTGATAGAGGGCGCCGCCTGAGTTAGTGTTGCCACCGCCTGAGGTGCCGTTAGGGTTCTCGGTGCCTTTCACGCATCCTGTCACCTTATAGTTGTCGAGGTCGAATACCCACACACCGTGGCTTGTGGATATATATCCTTTGTGCTCGTCGAAGCCGGCGAAGGCCCTGCCGTCGCATTGCTTTCCCGAGGGGTCGATGAGCTCCGACTGCCAGAGCATCTTCATGGTGCTGGCATCGGCCACGGTAATGCGCCCTCCGCTCACATTGGAGCCGGGATCGCGCTCCTGCTTGGCTATGAAGTAGAAGCGGCCGTGGTGGATTGCCCCATACTGATTTGTGCACCCAAGTTCATGCCCGGGATTGACCGTCCGGAACACACGGTACTCCCAGAAGTCGCCTTCGGGGTCATCGGGGTCGAGAAAATTTACAGAAGAATTTTGGTGGCCATACCAGTCTTCGTTTACCACAAAGACGCCGTTCGAATAGTCTTTATCGGCTGCGCGAAGAGATGTGAAAGGCATGCCCACTGCCAGAAGCAGCAAGTACAGATGTTTCATATTTCAGAGAATGTTACTTAGAGAGTATCGGTGTTGGTTTAATGGTTTTCAAGCGGATCGGGTGGAAGATCGGGCTTTATGGCAATGTGCAGGTCGGCGGCCTTCGAGAGCTCTGTCGAGGTCTCGCCAATCCAGCCACAGTACTGATTTATGCCGGTATACACCCGCACGAAGTCGATGCCGGGGAGGTGCACATGATTGCCGGCGGCATCCACAGCCCAGTCGATTTTGAAGCTGTTGAGCTCGGCATTGTCGTTGGGATGATTGTCGACGTATCCCCAGCCGAAACTGTAGAGCACATAGTAGCTTCCGTTGCCGCTGATGTCAACGGCATTGCCGGGCAGGCAGGTGCCGCTGAGAGTATAGGAGTCGCCGTCGAGCCACAGTGGGTAGTAGCTCTGGCTGTGGAATGTGTTCTTGGGTATGTAGCCCGAAGCTCCGTCGCTGTCGGTCCACGGAATATATGTGGCGTCGGAGATGAAAGGGCCGTCGCGCTCGGGTGCCTTGTCGGGGTCGGGGCGGCGGTAGGTCACCGAATAGGCGTGGCGGGTGCCTGCCGCGGCATAGTCGCTACCGGCGAGCTCGTACCAGGGGTCGTCGGGCAGGCCGTTGCAGTTCACATCGTAGCTCACCATCACTATGCCGGGCTCGCAGGAGCCGCCTTTGAGGTCAGGGTTGACGAGCTCATAGAAAGCGTTACCCCAGATGCGGAAGTCGTATTCTCCGGGCACGTTTATCACCGTGTGGTCGAAGGCAAATGTCACATAACCTCCGAAGCCTCCGAGGCTTATCATCACATCGTTCTCACCGGCGATGCAGTCCTCGGCCTTCTGCGCCATGGCGGCGGCATCATCGCCGGGCTCGTAGCGCGGCATTTCGTTCACATACTGGCCCGGCGCAGGGCAGTAGTCGTAGACGCGGGCTATGTAGGGGCTGTACTCCACCTCCTCGTGCAGCACATGCACGGTGAAGTCGAAGTGATAAGGCGTGGCCGGGTCGATGATGTCGAACGATATTTCGTACACGCCCTCCTCGGCGGCGAGGAATATATAATCGGGGCTGTCGCCGGCCACCGGCACACCGTTGACAGTCCATCGGTAGTGCTCGCCGGTAAGGGCAGAGCTCAGCGGCAGCTTCTGCATACGGTAGATGTAGTACACGTCGTCGATGCCGAGGTTCACCGTATCGGCCCCGTGGCTGCACGATGCCGACAGCAAGGCAGCGATAGCAATAGGTAAGAGTATGGCCTTCATCGCGGTAGAAAGACTATATGTGCAGGAATATCGCCGGTGCGCACCGTCCACTTCCGCTTTCCCTGCGGCGAATAGCAGTGGAGAGAGCCGGAGCTCACGTAGTTCTTGGCATCGGTCACGAGGATATCACCCGTCTCGGGGTGGACGGCTATGCCGTAGGGCACGGCGATGTCGGCCTCGGTGCCATCGGTGATGAAATTTGTCGACACCACCTCTTTGGTCCGCACGTCGATGATGCCGTAGGATATGGTGTTGGAGGCGGTGAAATTGTTCCACTCGGTAGCGTAGTAGTAGAGCGAGTCGCCCTTAATGGCCATATTCGAGCAAGCCACAGCTATAGTGTCGGTCACGGCCATCTGCTGTGTCGAAGCCTTGCGCCCGAGCACGTAGAGGCGCGAGGGGCGCGTCATATAGTCGCCGCGGGAGCTCACCCACAGCTTGCCGTAGCGGTCTTTCTTGAGGCGGTGGAGGTTGATATCCACGGGGATTTGGCGCACCTGCTTGAGGTCGATCATCTGCACCACCGACACGGTATTGTCGTAGGCCGGAGCACGGTAGCCGCCGGAGTTTGCCACGTACATGTAGTCGTCAATCACCTCCATCTCCTCCGGCTGGTAGCCTACCGTGACCTTGCGCGTGACGGCAAACGACGCCGTGTCCACTTCATAGACTGCTCCCTTGGGGGCATTGGGGTCGATGAGTACCGGGCCCACGTATGCGCTCACGTATGCCTTGCCTCGGTGGAAGCGCACATAGCGGCAATTGGGAATATCCACCTGACCGAGGCGCACGCCGCTGCGGGCATCCATGATTTCCACTTTATGAGAGCAGTTAACCACCACATAGAGCTTTGAGCCGTAGATGCCTATATCGTTGCCCACATCGCCGAGCTCCTTCACCACCAAGGGGTTGCGCTCGGCGTAGAAATTGCGGGCGTAGAGGCCGGTGAAGTAGTCGAAATAGTCGAGGGTGCATTTGTTGGAGCCCATGTTGCCCTCGTTCACGAGATAGAAACCTCGCACTTTCGTATCCGGGGCCGGAGCCTCGGGCACAATGTCGTACTCAGCAGGCACCACGAGCTCGTCGTCGCGACAGCTCGTGGCACTCAGCATGAGCGGCAGAAAATATATAAAATAACGAATGAACTTCATATCTCAACGGTCAACGTAAGCCTGTAGTTGCGCTTCGGCATGGGGTAGTTGATGATTACGTCGTAGTCCTGGGCGAAGACATTGTTGACCTCAAGCAGCGCCCGGAAGCCCACCTTGCCGAAGGTGAAATCGCGGCCCAGCGAGAGGTCGGTGGTGTACCAGGGCTGCATATAGTTGTAGCGTATGTTCTCCTGCTGGTTATAGCGCTCGCCCACATATATATATGAGCAATTGAACATCCATCGGCGCCACGTGGCGTTGAGCACTCCGGCTCCCGAGTGGTGCGGAATGTAGGGTATCTGGTCGCGATAGTAGTTGTCGGCAGGGTTGGTGATGTCGATGGCCCGCTGCCAGGTGTACTGTGCGCGCAGTGTGAGCATGAGGTCGTCCACGGGATTTACGGTGATGAGCGCCGACACATCCACACCCTTTATGTCGACAAGGCCGAGGTTGAGCATTGTCCACCTGAACTGCTGCCCTTTGGGGTAGGCCACGATTTTATCCTTCACGCGGTTGATGTAGCCATCGGCACTTACACGCACCGCCTTGACGAAGCCCTGCGACTTGTGCTCGTAGAGCAAGCCGAGATTGTACTGCGTCACCTGCTCGGGGTCGAGCTTGGAGTTGCCCATGTCGGCGTAGTAGAGGTCGTTGAATGTGGGCATACGGAAAGAGCGCTTCACGAAGGCTCGAACCGAGAAGTCGCGGTTGCGCAGCGGATAGCCGCTGACGTACACCGCCGGGGTGAACACATGCTTATCCTTTGGCGATTCCTGCCCGCGCAACTTGTCGTGGATGAAAGTACCCATGGCGCTTGCCTGAGCCTTGAAGCGGTCGAGGCTCAGGGCGGCGGCAAGAGCCGCCATGTGGGTATAGCGGTCGGGGCGCGCGAAGCCATACATGTCGGCGGCCAGGGCGTTCCACATGAAGTCGTAGCTCGCCGACACACGCAGCGACGGCAGGATGCGGTATTCGTTGGCCGTGGAGAAGTAAAATTCGCGCTGGCGGTAGATATTGTCGATTTTGATCTGCTTGTCGTCGTTGTTCACATAGTGCGTGCGGTAGAAGGAGTACTTCACGTTTGCGAGCGTGGAGAAGCGCCCTATATACTTCGTGAACGAGCCCTGCGCGAAGGAGTTGTTGTCCCAGATGCGCTCGCCTCGCCGCCACACATTGTTGACGATGGCGCCCGGCACGCCGCGCTCCGAGTCGTAGTGGTACACCTTGAAGTGCCACTCGCCCTCATCGATTGTGCCATTGAGGTTGAGCTCTGCGCGGATGGCGTTGATGTCGCCGTTCTGCCGGGTAGCGGTGGTGTCGTAGGCAGTCTCGCCGGCGGGGTTCTTGCGGCGGTAGCGGAATTTATACTTACCGCTCGAGTTTATCCACTCGGCACTCAGCGAAGCATTTACACTCCGGCTCAGACGCAGCTCCACCAGGGCCGAGGGGTTGATAAGATCGAAAGAGCCTGTGCGGAAAGTGGCGCGGGCGTGGTAGTTCTCGCCCGGAGCGAAGCGCGGGGTGCGCGTGCGGATGTAGATGGTGCCGGCGCTGCCGAAGTCGCGGGCGGGCTGCAGTATCTCGCTTTTCTGGCCGTTGTAGAGCGATATGGCCTCTACATTGTCGAGCGAGAACTGCCCCAGGTCAATCTGCCCGTTCTGCGCGTTGCCAAGCTCTATGCCGTCGTATACCACTCCCGAGTGGTTTGTGCCCATAGAGCGTATATTCACCGTCTTGATGCCACCCACGCCACCGTAGTCCTTGACCTGCACACCCGAGAAGTAGCGCAGGGCATCGGCCACGCTCTGGCTGTTGAGGCGCTTAAGCTCCTCGCCGCCGAGCTGCTGCACGGGTATTACCTCCACCGGCGGCCGCGTGGCTTTTACCACGAGCTCGTGCAGCTCGTGCACATCGGTGCTGTCGGCCTCCGTGCCAAGGGCGGCGGCAGGTAGAAGTAGCAGTGTGGCTGATATGTATGCTGTGAGTTGTCGCATAGTAGTCAAAAAATAAAAAAATCCCGGAGCGACCCTTTCCGGGCAGACTGCGGGGAGAACTTTGCGACCGATGAGGCACGTGCCAAGCATACCTCTATCATAGACGATGCCCATAATCCCGTAGGCTATCCTGAGAAGGAACGGCGATGGCAGGTATTCTGACTTCGTTCCACCGGGCAGTGCGTCTTCTCAAAGCATTTGCTTCAATGACATCGTGCACGCCGGCTTTGGTGCGGAACTTACAGCAGCGGGTACTGTCAGGGATTTTCACCCTGTTCCCTTTTGATGCTCAGGCCATGAGGCCTCGGCAACCATTGCGGTGCAAAATTACAGAAAAAATCCGGTAATGGCAAAATATTTTTTTTGAGTGGCGAAAACCTTAATTCCGAGATTGTGTATCGGGTTTGACCTCTTCACAATCGGCTCTTTTATGAACACCACACCCAATATACTTCTCAAAAAGTGCGAAACGTGAGAACTATCTTGGCGTTACTTCTCAAAAAGTGCCATTTTTGAGAAGTATGGCAGCGTCGTCTGAAACAGATTCTACAGAATAGTCCGAATTGGGCTCAGATACTCGTGTAAACAATTCAATCAACGGAAGATTTATATAATAGTGAGAGCGACACTCTTTTATCTTCTTAATCAACCCGGTCTCACACAATATATTGAGATACCTCGTTGCTGTCGCACGACTTACCTCAAGCTCTTTTTCCAGAAACTCCACTTTTGTATATGGATGGAAAAAGAGGTTGTTCAACAACTCATGGCGATACAGCTTTCCGAACTTAGGCCTAAGTACAGTCTTGAAGTCAGCCATTAGCTTGGAGATACCTTTTACTAAGCGAGTGGTCTCAATTGCAGTTTCTTCAATCCCTTTTAGTATGAATAAAATCCAGGCGCCCCACTCTGCTGCATTATCCTCATTCTTATCACGAATGGCCTGTATCAACCGATAATACTCCCCCTTGTTGCGAGTGATATATCGACTGAGATACAGGATAGGAAGATCAAGGAGGCCTGTCAACACGAGATAAAGTACACAGATGATTCGCCCGGTTCGGCCGTTGCCATCATAGAAAGGGTGGATGCTCTCAAACTGATGATGGATAATAGCCAACTTAATGAGAGGGTCAAGTTCGCAAGCCGTGCCGTCATTGATGAAGACCTCAAGATTGTCCATTAACCGTAGAATTGTCTGCCTATCCTGCGGCGGAGTATAAACGGTTCTCCCATCTGAGCGTTTCAAGGCTGTGCCGGGCACGCTTCTAAATCCGGCAGAATTGTGCTCAAGCATCTTTTGGATTTCTTTTATCACTGACGATGTAAGCAACCCTTTGTCTTTCACCAGACGAAAGCCGTGTTGCAAAGCCTCACGATAATTCAACACTTCTTTGGTCGCAGCATTGATAGCATATTCATAATGTGTGGCGGCAGCTCCTTGGTAAAGGTCATCTTGTGTAGTGACAATATTTTCCACTTCCGAACTATCCTTTGCTTCCTGCAAAGTCAGTGTACTAACCAAAATATTCTCATTCGGAATGGTCAAGGCCACACCTTTCAGCTCAGCTAATGCACGGTTTGCATTGTTGAGTTGCTTTAGCACAGCCTTTGTTTCAAGGTCATACGAAAGAGGCAAATTTGGTATACGATATTGTGTCATATCAACTGACCGTTAGAATTTTTAAGTGATAATAAACTTCGGATAAAAAGCACTATAAGAAAGCATTTTACTACCACCTTTTTGCAAAGGTAACGCTTTATTTAATATACACCAAATTATATTCTTTGCTCTAAAACATCTTTATGCCGCGCCTCAGTTGAACAGTATGCCGCGCCGATGTGTTAGCAAATTATAAAAAAGGTTCTTAAAAGTAAGTCGCAAAAATTAATTTATATCATACGGGGATGAATTTCGGAGCGATTTCTTTGCGAGGAAGAAGGAGTGTAGCGAGCTACACGACTGATGACGAGGAAAGAAAGCGCCCGAAAGTCGCCCCGGAGGATATAAAGCACCTCTCGACTTACTAATGTTCATTATGCGTATTAATTTTTAAGACTTACTTATGAAAATAACAGATACTCTCCGAAATACACGCCTCGCCCTTGCCCTGCTGATGTGCATGGCTCTGACATGGGTGGCCGCCGGATGCCACGACAATGATGTGTGGAACGATGTGCCAGAGCAAATCGGCGAATTTATCAACCACTACTTCCCCTACTCCGAGCTCAGCTCATGCACCGAGACCGACGCCGGATACCACATACGCATCGACGACGGCCCGGGGCTGTCGTTCGACCGCAGCTATGCCTGGACTTCTATCGACGGCTACGGTATGCCTCTGCCGCAAGTGCTTCTCTTCGACCAGCTTCCGCCGGCACTCTACGATTATATCCAGGAGACGGAAAACCTCAACGGCGTGTTCAGCATGGAGCGCGACTCCACGGCATACGTGGTCACGCTGCTCGACACAAGCGTGCGCTACATCATCGAGACCGGCGAGATGACCACCAGGCTATAGAGTGTGCCAAAACACTGGAAAGTGCATTTTATTTGTCAAAATGTGCACAAAATGCTTGCAAATACAATTTTTGTGATTACCTTTGTCCTTGTAAGCGAGACTTAGCATCGTGCAGCTCCCCTCACATTATGGCATTTTGCCATACTCGATGTGGACTTTCATCTGCAAAATCTCCGAAACAAAGGTTTTTACTTTAATTGTCCAATCATTTTGTACACGTAAGCAATGTCTACTGCACTTTTCCGCACTCTCATTGTATCAGCAGCAATCGCACTCGGTTGCCAGTGGGCCGACGCCATCCCCGCCCGCAAGGGTGTAGTCGAGGTCCCGCAGCCCGATGGCACGTTTGTAAAGGCTCGTATCTACGGCGATGAGTTCCATCATTTCGCCACTACCCCCGACGGCACACCACTCATTGAGGACGAGGCCGGGTTCCTTCGCACCGGCGATGTCGACCCGGCTCTTTTTATGGCTACAATGAGCGATATGGCCTCGCGCTCGCCTCGCCGCATGCGCGCTGCCGCACGCACCAAGGCCCCCGGCATCGACCAAGGCTACGGCCTGGTGCCCGCCACTTCATTCCCGCCAAAGGGGAGCCCGAAGGCTCTCATCATTCTGGTGGAGTACACCGACGTGAAATTCACCGTCAGCGACCCTTACGACTACTTCAACCGCATGATCAACGAGCCCGGCTTCTCCGACCTCGGAGGCACTGGCTCCGCCATCGATTTCTTCACCGAGAACTCGCTGGGGCAGTTCACGCCGCAGTTCGATGTCTACGGCCCCGTGACTCTGCCCAATACCCGCGCATACTACGGCGAGAACGGCTCCAACGGCGACGATAAGCGCGCTCACCTGATGGCAATCGACGCCTGCCGTATTCTCGACGGCAAGGTTGATTTCTCGCAGTACGACAACGACGGCGACGGTGCAGTCGACAACGTGTTCGTCTTCTTCGCCGGAGAGGCCGAGTCGTCGACCTTTATCAAAGATATGGTGTGGCCTCACGCCTACTTCGTATCATACCTCGACTCTACTCCTTACATCTTCGACGGCGTGCGCATCGACCGCTACGGCTGCACCAACGAGTGGAACGGCCCGGGGGAGGACGGCACTCCGGCGCGACCCGACGGCGTGGGAACCTTCATCCATGAGTTCTCGCACGTGATGGGCCTCCCCGACCTCTACTCCACAAAGTACACCGAAGCATTCACGCCCGGCACTTGGTCGGCGCTCGACTACGGCCCCTACAACAACGGAGGCTGCACACCGCCGAACTACTCGGTATTCGAGCGCTACGCTCTGGGCTGGCTCCAGCCTCGCGAGCTCGTGAGTGCCGCCAACGTCAGGCTCGAGCCCATCACCTCCAACCAGGCCGCAATGGTGCCTACGCTGAAAGAGACCGAATTTTTCCTCTTCGAGAACCGCCAGCAGGACGGGTGGGATAAGTTCATCCCCGGCCACGGTATGCTCGTGTGGCACATCGACTACGATGCCGACAAATGGAAGTACAACATCGTGAACAACACCACCGCGCACCAGAACGTCGACATCGAAGAAGCCGACGGCATGGCCACCGAAGAGACCCGTGCCGACGACGCCTTCCCCGGCGGCCTCGAGCGCACCTCCTTCACCGACACCACCATCCCATCGATGCTCCCGTGGAACGGTCGCTCCATCAACATGCCCGTGACCGACATCGCCGAGAGCCCCGACGGTGTGATTACATTCAAAATCGCCGGCGGACGCCCCGACATCGCCGTACCCGTGGCCTCCGAGGCCGATGCCGTGAGCCCCGGCTCCTTCACCGCACACTGGGAAGCAGTGGCCGTAGAAGGCTGCACATACACTCTCTCGGTGTACACCCGCACCGGGCCCGGTGTGCGCGGCATAGTATATCTGCCCGACTACAACCACCGGGCCGTGGGCAGCGCCACGGAGTTTACCGTGACCGGCCTCACCCCCGACACTCAGTACTACTACACCGTCTGCACCGTGGTCAAGGGTGAGGAAAGCGAGCCCTCGCAGGAAATGGCCGTGCGCACCGACCCGCCCACTTTCGACTTCCTCGCACCCACAGCACACGAGGCCACGGCAATCTACAACGAAGGCTTCACTGCAAGCTGGGAGCCCATGGCCGATGCCACGGAGTACTTCCTCACAGTGCTCACCGCCCTCCCCGACGGCGCTCTTAAAGCGACTTTCGACTTCACGGGCGGCATCTCCGCCATGCCCGCCGGATGGACCACCACGGCAACATCGACCTATGCCATAAGCGGCAACTGCGGTGCCGCCGTGCCCTCGCTCCGCATCACCAAGAGCGGCCAGACCCTCACCACGGCCACCATGCCCGATGAAATCAGCGCCATAAGCCTCTGGGCACGCGGTGTATCGAGCGCGCCCGACGACTACATCACCATCGAAGGCTGCGATGCCGACGGCAAGTGGGCCGAACTCAGCCGTCACACCGTAAGCACCAAAGCCGGCGGGCAGACCATCGGCACCGATGTGCACCCGGGCATCTTCGCCATCCGCATCACAGCATACCTCAGCAAGGGCTCCATGGCCATCGACGATGTAGTGGTAAGCCACGGCACGGCCTACTCCGACTTCCCCGTCGAGGGCTACGACAAGCGCTCAACAGGCACCGCCACCGAGCACAAAGTGAGCGGCCTGAAGGCTCTCACATCATACCGCTATGTGGTGCACGCCTCGAACGGCACCCTCACCTCCCTGCCCTCGGCCACAATCGAGGCCGTCACCACGGCAAGCTCGGGTATATGCGCTCCGGCAACTGTCGAAGCCTCGGTAGCAACCGACGGCCTTCAGGTGCACATATCGGGATGCAGCGCAAGCGCCATATCGGCATACGACACCGCCGGACGCTGCGTGGCCTCTGCCGCCGTCAAAGGCGGTGCAGCGAGCATGGCTCTCCCGGCACCGGACATCTACATCCTGATGGCCGACGGCCGACTCATCAAGAAACTTACACTGAAATAAACCATTTTTTAAATAAACCCTATGCACAATTTCAAATCCATGCTTCTCTCGGCGGCTGCCATGCTCATGCTTGCTGCCGTTCCGGCATCGGCTGCGCCTCCGCAGGCCGTGAAGAAAGCCCCTACGGGCAATCGGCTCTACACCCGCACAGCAAGTGAGATACCCTCGCAGCGCTACTCCGCACTGATGAAGGCTCCGCGTGCACGCTACATCTCTGTGGCCGAAGCCCAGGCCGACCCTCAGCTTCCGGCAATCATCGGCGGTATGCTCGACTCCCGCTCGTGGGAGACAAGCGGCACAGCCTATGGCCTCTATCAACTTCCGGCAAAGGAAGGCGAGCCTTTCAAATTCATCCGCTCCGAGATATTCCCCAATGGCGGCGGTGTTGAAGCCGACGGCTCGTACTACTCATGCGAAGTCGAGGAAAGCTCCGACGGTGTTTCCATCATAATCCGTGCATACGACACCGACACCTGGCGCAACACCCGCTCCTTCTCGCCCGGCGACTACTCGTTCATCGCCACCGACGTGGCACACGACCCCCTCTCGGGCGAAATCTTCGGCTGCCTGTGGGATACGTCCGGCTCGGGATACATGTTCGGCACCATCGACTATAAGAACGGCGTGACACGAAAGATCGCCACCCTCACCAATATGTGGAATGCCGTGGCTATCGACCGCGACGGCACCATCTACGCCATCGACCAGGAAATGGTAGAGAACGGCCCCGTGGTGGAGTGCGTGAAATCGAGCCTCTACACCGTCAACCGCGAGACCGGCGCGCTCACTCTCATCGGCGACACCGGCCTGCTGCCCTACTACGCTTCATCGGCAGTGATCGACCCCCGCACCGGGCGCATGTTCTGGAGCGTGACTCCCAAGGACGACGACCAGTCGGCTCTCTATGAAGTGAACAAGAGCACCGGCGCCTGCACTCTCGTCTACCGCTACCCCGGAGCCGAGCAGTTCATGGGCATGTATGTGCCCGCGCCTCTGGCCGAAGATGCCGCTCCCGCGGCCGTGACCGACCTGCGGGCCAACTTCACCGGCGGCAGCCTCAGCGGCACCATCGACTTCACCGTGCCCACTCTCACCTACGGTGGCACCGAAGGCTCCGGCGCTATTTCCTACGACATCTTCACCGGCAGCAACCGTATCACCAACGGCAGCACTGCCTGGGGCAAGAAAGAGAGCGTGCCCGTGACCCTCTCGCGCGGCGGTGAGGTTGAGTTCACCGTGGTGCTCACCAATGCCGCGGGCAACTCTCCCAAGGAAAAAGTGAAGACCTTTGCCGGCACCGACGTGCCCAAAGCTCCCGAAGTGAAGGCTGCATACGCCGACGGCACAATGACAGTGACCTGGACCGTGCCCGACGGCTCCGTAAACGGCGGATACATCGACCCCGCAGCCATCACTTATAAGGTGACTCGTATGCCCGACCACTCGGTGGTTGCCGGCGCCACAAAAGAGACCTCATTCTCCGAAACCCTCGCCGTGCCCGACGACGTAGTTTCGTACTACTACACCGTCGAAGCCACCTACGACCGCAAGACCTCCGCTGCAGGCGTGTCGAACCGCATCGTGCTGGGTGCTGCATCTGCTCCATACCTCATCGACTTCGCCGAAGTAGATAACCTCGACGACGTGACCATCATCAACGTCGACCCCGCATCGAAAGGCTGGGGTCTCTCCGGCGGCGCCCTCCTGCTTCGTGAGGACAGCCAGCTGGCGAAAGACGACTGGGTGATCACCGCCCCCATACGCCTGGCTCCCGGCTCCGTCTACGCAATCAGCGTGGAAGCAAGCAGCCAGGGCACTCGCTATCCCGAGACTATCGAGATTTTCTGCGGCGACAACAACACCGCCGAGGCCATGACTCAGGAAATCGTAGGCCCGACCGTAGTATCGACAGCCTCGTCGAGCGCATGGGCCACCATCACCGGCTACTACGCACCCGAGAGCGAGCAGACCGTATTCATAGGCGTGCACGCTTGCTCCGAAGCTAATGTCTACAACCTTCGCGTGAAGTCGATTGCCATCACGGCAGCCTTCGCCACCACAGCTCCCGGTGCGCCCACCGACTTCACAGTCACTCCCGATGCCTCCGGCGCTTCCTCAGCCACCATCAGCCTCAAGGCTCCCGCCACCGACTACGACGGCAAGCCCCTTGCAGGCCTCACCAAGCTCTGCATCTACCGCGACGGCACCGAAATCCATGTCAAAGAAAATCCCGCACTTGGTGAAAGCATCACGTTCGTGGACTCCGACGTGCTCACCGGCGAGCACACCTACTCCGCTATCGCCTTCAACAATGCCGAGCGCGGCCGCGAAGTCAAAACCACAGTATTCGTGGGCGTAGGCACTCCCGTGGCTCCCGCATCGCTTGCCATCGTCGAGACCGAAAATCCCGGTGAGGTTCACCTGAGCTGGCCCGCTGTCGACACCGACACCAAGGGCTATCCTCTCAACCCCGAGCTCGTCACCTACACTCTCTATGCCCCCAATGCTCAGGGCACATCGCTCGTAGCCGTTGCCACAGGCATCACCGGCACCGAGCAGACCCTCCAGGCCACCGACCCCGAAACACAGATTTTCGCCTACTATGCAGTGGCAGCCCAGACAAAGGGCGGCAGCTCCGATGCAGTACCCTCCGATTTCATCGCCGTGGGCAAGCCCTTTGGCCTGCCGTTCAGCGAGACATTCGCCGGCGGTAAGATTAACAGCCTCTTCACCTACACCGGCCTCTCGGGCGACTGGGAAGTGGTGACAAACAATCCCGAATACCTCGCGCAGGCCGACGACAATGGCTTCGCACAGATGTTCGGTGAGTACTACGGCAGCAGCGCCGACCTCATCTCAGGCAAGATTGACCTCGCAGGCTCGGTGAACCCCATCCTCAACTTCAGCACCTTCAACTACTACACCACCGCCTATGGCCCCGACTACAACACAATCGAGGTGTACGTGCGCACATCAGGCACTGAGTGGACGCGTGAGCTCGAAGTGCTCGTCAACAACGCCGCCGACCCCAACCGCTGGGGTGCCGTATCGGTAAACCTCTCCAAGTACGAAGGCAAGGCTATCCAGCTTCTCTTCCGTGCCACAAACTACGTGTACGACACCACTACACTCGACCAGATCCGTATCGGCAACGGTGTGGACCACAACCTCAGCCTCACCTCCATCAACGCTCCCGCCAAGGCTAATCCCGGCGAGAAATTCAATGTAAACGTCAAGGTTGAGAACACCGGCCTCAACGATGCCGCCGAATTTGCCGTGCAGCTCTTCCGCGACGGTGAGCTCGCCGACAGCCGCACCGTGGAAACTCTCCGCAGCGGCCGCTCCGCCGACATCGCCTTCGAGCAAATCTTTACCCCGCTCGTTGAAAGCGACGTGGAGTACCACGCTGCCATCGTCTACAACCCCGACATGATTGCCGACGACAATACCTCGGCCACTCTCAGCGTGAAGCCCATGCTGAGCAATCTTCCCGTAGTGCCCGCACTCCGCGGCGTGCTCTCCGAAGGCTATGCCGTGCTCGACTGGGATGAACCCGACACCGACAGCGCTTCGCCCGACCCCGTGCAAGAAAACTTCGAGACTGCCGACTCCTATGCCACCACAAGCCAGTGCGGCTGGACATTTGTCGACGCCGACGGTGCTCCCACCCAGGATGCAATCTATGTGATCGGTGTCACCGACATCAACGGCAATCCCATCACAGCACCCGGCATCGGCGACAACTCGCCCACAAGCTGGGCCGTGATCGACCACACATACGGCTTCGGCATCGGCACTCCCTTCACCCCCCACAGCGGCAACAAGCTGCTCATAGCTCTCGCTTCCGACGGCAAGGCCAACGACGACTGGGCAATCTCGCCCAAGCTCTTCGGAGGTGCTCAGACTATCACTTTCTGGGCTAAATCGAAAGAGAGTGACCCCGAATGGGCTGAATATGGCACCGAAACATTTGAAGTGCTCTACTCCACCACCGGCACCGAGCTTTCCGACTTCGTGAAGCTCGACACGCACAAAATCCTCAGCGCAGAGTGGCTGCAGTTCTCTGCCGACCTCCCCGAAGGCGCTCTCTACTTCGCCGTGCGCTATGTGTCGGAAGACTGCTACTCGATGATGATCGACGACTTCTCCTTCATCCCCGATGGCGCTGTGGCCGACATCACCCTCATGGGCTACAACGTGTACTGCGACGGCGGCAAGATCAACGACGCCGCTGTTGAGGACAACACCTTCACCGATAATGTAAGCGCTTCCGGCGAGCACAGCTACGTTGTCACCGCAATCTACGACAAGGGTGAGAGCCGCGCTTCCAACATCGTCGAGCTCACCACTTCGGGTGTAGGCTCCATCGCTCTTGACGGCGTGAGCGTGGCCGTGGAAGGCCGCACCATTGCAGTGCTCGGAGCAGAAGGCCACACCGTGACCATCGCCGCCACCGACGGCAAGGTCCTCGCCTCTGCCACAGCAGGTGCACGCATGGCACACACCGTGGGTGCAGCCGGCGTCTACCTCGTAAGCATCGAAGGCAACACCTTCAAGGTAGTGGTACGATAAGCCCACCGACCCACACCAACTAAAAAATCCCGCTCCGGATATCCGGGGCGGGATTTTTGTGTGGGGTAGAGAAGCCGGTGTAAAGTCTTTAAAGACCTTAAGGACCTTAAAGTCCTTAAAGACCTTAAGTCCTCACAACTCCTTCTTAAATGCTCTGCGGCGGCGATGCTGGCGGCGCTCGAAGTACTCCCACTGCTTCTGCACATTTTCGTTGCCTTCGAGCTCGACGTTGCTCTCGGCGTAGCGGTAGCCGTTTGCCACGAAGCGCGGGATGAGGTCGGCGAAGATGAGAGCGTTGACTCCCTTGCCCTGATAGTCGGGGTGAACGGCCACTAGAAGGAGATCAACCACGTCGGTATGGCCCGAGATGGCTCGCAGCAGATGGTACCACCCGAAGGGGAAGAGGCGGCCACGGCTGCGGCGCAGTGCCTGCGAGAGCGAAGGCATGGCTATGCCGAGAGCCACCAGGCGGCCGTCGGCATCGACGATGAGGGTGACGTCGTCGAGGCGGAGCATACCTATATAGAGGTCGATATAGTGCTGTATCTGGCGCTCGGTGAGTGGCACGAATCCGTAGAGGTCCTTATATGAGTCGTTGACAAGCTCGAAGATTGCGCGGCCATACTCCCGCTTGATTTTGGAGCGGGAGCTGTACTTCTTCACCGACAGTCCGTACTTGCGTGCGGCAATCTCGGCGATGCGCCTGTGCTTCTCGGGCACCTCGGAGGGCACAGTGATGCGGTACTCGATCCAGTCGGCATCCTTGGTGTAGCCCATGCGCTCCATGTGTGCGGGGTAGTATGCGGGGTTGTAGATAGTGGCCATGGTTCCCATCTCGTCGAAGCCTTCGATGAGCATACCCTCGTAGTCGAGGTCGCTGAAGCCCATTGGACCCACGATTTCCGTCATGCCACGCTCACGCCCCCACTGCTCCACGGCGGCAAAGAGCTCATCGACAACTTCGGCATCGTCGACAAACTCCACAAATCCGAAGCGGAGCTGGCGCCGGCCGGTCTTCTCGTTGGCGGCGCGATTGATTATTGCGGTGATTGTGCCCACGGGCTCGCCGTTGCGGAAAGCCATGAAGGACTGAGCCTCGCAGAAGTCGAAGGCGGGGTTCTTCTCGGGTGTGAGCGTGTTCACATCGTCGAAGACGAGCGGCGGCACGTAGCAGGGATTGTCTTTATGCAGGTCGATGCCGAACTCCACATACTGGCGGAGTTGGTCGGCATCGGTGGCTATAGGATGTACGTAAACTGAGGACATAATGAAATGACCGCCGAAGCGGCTTTGCTAAGTACGGGGGTTGGAGCGTATGGCGTCTTGAGCCATATCACGAGCAGGAGCATCAGCACCAGGAAGGCTATCACGATGATGTAGAAGAGCCTGTTGTCGCGGTTCTCGAGTGCAAGGTGTATCTGCTGGATGTCGCGATAGCGGCGCTTGGGGTCGGGGTCGGTGCACTTGCGTGCCACGCGCCTGAGCACAGGGTCGTTGCTGCCGGCGGCATCGAGCGCCTCGGTGAGTACCTTGCCGTAGTTGTAAATGTCGTCGGCGGTAGACTGGTGCGAAAGCGATGGCCGCTGCTCGAAGCCCACGTCGATGAGCTTGAGGTTGCCGATATTCTCTGTGAAGAGGATATTCTCGGGCTTGAGAGCAGGGTGCACGATGTGCTTGCTCTGGATATACTCGAGCGCTCCGAGGAGCTGATGGCGCAGCTGCTCGATGACGGCCGGTGTGACCTTCTTCTCGTTGATGAGCTTCCGGAGGCTGTCGCCGTACACGTCGTCGGTGACGATGCAGCGCCCTATGCCGGGTATATCCTCGAAGTCGTTTATCATCACGATGTTGGGGTGGGCGAGGCTATATCGCACATCGAACTCCTGCTCTATCATGGCCTGATATCGCGGGTCGGAGGCATACTCGGGGCGGAGTGTCTTGATCATCACCCACTTGCCGAATTTCTTGGCGGTGTAGATGTGATAGAACTCCTCGTCCCACTCGGGAAGATGCTCTATTTCGGTCCAGCGGTCGGTTGCTTCTGTCATTTTTCAGGGGTGAATGTTGCTATAAAGAATTGCCCGGGCGCAAGGCTTGCCGGCAGAGCGGCGGGCGCGCCTGTCAATGCGTCGATTGCATCTTTCATCTCAGGCACAGCCGATGCGGGCAGAGCCTCGGTCGAGGTGCCGAGGTTGGCCACGGTGTAGGTGGCGCTGTCGCCGAGGGCACGCACGTAGGCTATCACATCGCGCGAGCCCGTAGGCAGCATCTGCACTTTGCCGCCGGCAGTGCCTGCGGCAAGCTCGGGGCGGCTGTGGCGGAGGGCGTTGAGCTTGCTATAGAATGTGAAGGCATCGCTGCGGGGCTTCCACTGCGGAGGCGTGTCCTTGACGAAGAACTCAAGAGCGCGGTCGAGCCCGGTTTCCTGGCCCGTATATATCAGCGGCATACCGGGCAGAGTGTAGGTGATTGCGGCGAAAGCCGGGGCAAGAGACCCAAGTCGCTGCATCTCGGTGCCTTCCCACGAGTTGAGGTCGTGGTTCGATGTCATGTTCATCATATAGCTGTCCACGGGATAGACGGCGGCCTGCTGCGTGAGGAGGGAGTCGATGTCGGCAGCGTGCTTCTCGGGGAAGCGGTGTGTGCCGTCGCCGAAGGTATATTGCCCGGCGGTGGCTGCTATCTCGCTGAAGAGATCCTTCATGGGCCAGTTGTAGTCCATGTCGAAGGCATGCTCCATAAGCTCGGGCTCGGTGGCCTCGGCAAGCATGAACACCGGCTCGGCAGCGATGCTGTCGAAAGCCACGCGGGCTTCATTCCAGAAGTCGACGGGCACACGCCCCGCCACATCACAGCGGAAGCCGTCGATGCCCGCCTCCTTAATCCAGTAGCTCATGGCATCGATCATGGCCTCGCGTGTGGCACGCTTGCTGTAGTCGAGCTCGTATACGTCGGTCCAGTCGAAGGGCCCGTACATCTTGCCTTGCTCGTTGAGGCGATAGTATTCGGGATGCTCGCTCACCCAGGCGTTGTCGCATCCGGTGTGGTTGGGCACCCAGTCGATTATCACCTTCATGCCGGCATCGTGCGCATCGGCCACCACGCGGCGGAAGTCGTCGATGTTGCCGAACTCGGGGTTTACGCCCTTGTAGTCGGCCACGGCATAGTAGCTTCCGAGCTCACCTTTGCGGTTGAGCTCCGAGATGGGGTGGATGGGCATGAACCACAGGATGTCCACCCCAAGCTCCTTAAGGCGGGGGATATGGCCGCGGAAGGCCTCGAACGTGCCTTCGGGCGTATATTGCCGCGTGTTTACCTCATATATAACCGCATTTCGGCTCCAGTCGGGATGACGGAGTGTGGTATGCACCGGGCTCTTGGCCTCGGCAAAAGGGCTCACCATGGCGAGCAAGGCGGCAACAGCCGCGAAGAAGCGCTTCATCGGTAGAGACGGTGCTATGATCAGGACTCCTCGCCGATAAGGCGGACGGGGATTTCGCGGTCGAGCGAGTGGTCGAGCGATATGAGGGTCTCAGTGCCGGTCACACCGGGAATCATCTGAATACGCTTGTTGAGGAGCTCCATGAGGTGCTCATTGTCGCGGGCGTAGAGCTTCACGAGCATCGTGTATGGGCCGGTGGTGAAGTGGCACTCCACGATTTCGGGGATTTTCTCGAGCTCGGGCACAACCTCGTTGTACATGGCACCGCGCTCAAGGTTGACTCCTATATAGGTGCAGGTGGCGTAGCCAAGGATTTTGGGATTGACATGATAGCCTGAGCCGGTGATCACCTTAAGGTCGATAAGGCGCTGTATTCGCTGGTGGACCGCCGCACGCGAAACGCCGCACACCATAGCGACATCTTTTGAAGGAATACGCGCGTTGTGCATCACGATCTGGAGTATCTTGCGGTCAAGATTGTCTATTTTTTCCATACTTGTAAGGCTTGTTTATGTAATTAGCTCCACAAAGTTACACAATTATAGTAAAATAGCCAAAAATTAAAGCAAAAAGTTGTAAAATATGCTTTCAAACCTTTGCCAAGCGGCATTATGACAAGATTGCGCGCCGACTCTCAGCCGCCCGGAAATGACCTCCGGGGGAGCGTCGCAAAGTGTGTTAACATTTTTTGACACATACACCCAAAACCGCGCCTCATGGGTGTGTAGCAGCGATTTAACCGATAAATCGACCTGCGGCCCGACACCCGAAATAAAGAAAAATTTCCGTAGTTGGAGAATAATTGCTTACTTTGCACCGCAAAATTGTCAATTTTATTAATCAAAATACTAAACTATCATGTCTGAAATTGCAGATCGCGTGAAAAACATCGTAGTTGACAAACTCGGTGTTGAGCCCGAAAAAGTAACCGAAGAAGCAGCATTCATCACCGACCTCGGTGCTGACTCTCTCGACACAGTCGAGCTCATCATGGACTTCGAAAAAGAATTCGGTATCACTATCCCCGACGAAGAAGCCGAAAAGATCAAAACTGTAGGCGACGCTGTTGCCTTCGTTGAAGCGCACAAATAAGCCGGGTACCCCCCGTCTGAAACCATACAACCGCCGACGGAATTTCCCTTGTGGAACGACCGGCGGTTTGGTTTTTATGCGCGTATGCGCACGCACACGCATATATAGCGCCTCCTTTCTGTCAATACCCCGATAAAAGAACACTATCATACATGGAACTTAAACGAGTAGTAATCACCGGTCTGGGTGCTATCACACCCCTTGGCAACGATGTGGACACCACATGGGAAAACGCCAAGGCCGGCGTTAGCGGTGCCGGACCTATCACACACTTCGACGCGAGCCTCTTCAAGACTAAATTCGCCTGCGAGGTGAAGAACTTCAACGCCAGTGAGCACTTCGACCGCAAAAAAGAGCGCACCCTCGACCTCTACGCCCAGTATGCCCTCGTGGCTGCACGCCAGGCTGTGGCCGATGCGAAGCTCGAAGAAGAAGGCGCCAACATCAACAAAAACCGCGTCGGCGTAATCGTGGCTGCCGGCATCGGTGGTCTCCACACCTTCGAGGAAGAAGCCGGATACTATGCCCTCAATGCCGACAAAGGCCCCAAATACAATCCCTTCTTCATCCCCAAGATGATTGCCGACATCGCTTCGGGCCACATCTCGATGGAGTACGGCTACCACGGCCCCAACTACGGCGTGGTATCGGCCTGCGCTTCGTCGAACAACGCTATCATCGACGCTTTCAACCTCATCCGCCTCGGTAAAGCCGACGTGATCCTCACAGGCGGTGCCGAAGCTGCCATCTTCCCCGCAGGTGTAGGTGGCTTCAACTCGATGCACGCCCTCTCGACCCGCAACGACAGCCCCGAGACCGCTTCGCGCCCCTTCAGCAAAAGCCGCGACGGATTTGTGATGGGCGAAGGCTCGGCAGTGCTCGTGCTCGAGGAGCTCGACCACGCTCTGGCCCGCGGTGCAAAAATCTACTGCGAGGTAGCAGGTGGCGGTCTTTCGGCCGACGCATATCACCTCACCGCAACTCACCCCGACGGCCTCGGCGCAAAGCTCGCCATGGAGAATGCCCTCGAGGATGCAGGCATGACCCCCGCCGACATCGACTACATCAACGTGCACGGCACTTCGACTCCCGTAGGCGACATCTCCGAGGTCAAGGCCATCGTAGAAGTATTCGGTGAGAACGCTCACAAGCTCAACATATCATCCACCAAGTCGATGACCGGCCACCTCCTCGGTGCCACCGGCGCCCTCGAAGCCCTCTTCTCGGTGAAGTCGGTAGTGGAAGACATCGTGCCTCCCACCATCAACCACGACCCCGAGGACATCGACGAGAACATCGACTACTCCCTCAACTTCACCTTCGACAAAGCCCAGAAGCGCACAGTGCGCGCAGCACTCTCCAACTCCTTCGGCTTCGGCGGCCACAACGCCACCGTGATTGTGAAGAAATTCGAGAAGTAAGCGAATACACGCTTCACCATACTACCGACAGAAAAGACATCGAAAGGACCTCTGCGCCTTTTCTGTCTTTTCTGTCTTTTTTATCTGACAACAGCATTTATATGAAAATAGGTATAATAGTGGCAATGGACAAGGAGATGGCGCTTCTGAAGCCCCTCATCGCCGAGGCGACGACTGCCACCGTCAACGGCTTCGACTTCATCTGCGGAAGCATAGGCAAGCACGCCGTAGTGGCCTGCAAATGCGGCATCGGCAAGGTCAACGCCGCAATGGGCGCTCTCACACTCATTGAGAACTTCCACCCCGCCATGGTGATAAACACCGGCGTGGCCGGAGGCACGGGCGCAGGCTCCGATCCCGCACGAGTGCTCGACGTGGTGCTCGGCACCGAAATCGCTTACCACGACGTGTGGTGCGGCCCCGGCACTGAGCGCGGACATGTGCCCGGCTGCCCGGCCCGCTTCACATGCCCTCTTCCGGCCGATATCCGCGCCACACTCGGCGCAAAAGAAGGCCTGATAGCATCGGGCGACATATTTGTGGACGACCCCGCCGACCTAAAGCGCATCCTCGCCCTCTACCCCGAGGCCAAGGCCGTGGATATGGAGTCGGCAGCCATAGCACAGGTGTGCCATCTTAAAGATGTGCCTTTCGTATGCCTCCGCGTGGTGAGCGACACCCCCGGCGACGGCGGCAACGCTGCAGCCTACGATGCTTTCTGGACCGATGCACCCAAGCGCACATTCGCCTCGGTGGAAAAACTCCTCGCCACACTCTGATGAAAGACCTCAAGGCCACCCGTGGAGCACGCCTGCTCGAGCGTATGATAGCCGAAGGCGAGCACGAACGGCAGGATTTCAAGTTCGCCATCTCCGACGCGCGTAAGATAGCGCGCTCGCTGTCAGCCTTCGCCAACCACAGCGGAGGCCGGCTGCTCATAGGCGTGAAAGACAATGGCGTGGTGGCCGGAGTGAGAAACGAAGAAGACATCTATGTGGTCGAGCAGGCCGCCGAGCGCTACTGCCGGCCGCAGCAGCGAGTCACGTTCAAGGCCTACCGCTCGGGGGAGCTCACCGTCATAGTGGCCGAGATAGAAGCGGCCGAGGTGCTGCCCGTCCGGGTGGTGGAGGCCGACGGCTCTCTTAAGGCCTACTACCGCGTGGCTGATGAAAATATCGCGGCACCTCCGCTGATGGTGCGTGCCTGGGAGCTCGCCGCCAAGGCCGATGCACCCGCCCTCGATGCCGGCCACTTCGCCCTGGCGGCATTGTTCGGCGACACTCCCGGCAGCCTCGACGAACGCGAAGTGGCATTGCGCCTGCACATCAGCACCGACGAAGCCTCTGCCCGAATAGCACGCCTGATAGCCGCCGGAGTGCTGGCTCTGGCACACGACGGCACTCAATTCCGCATCGTGCAGGCTTAGCAAAAAATTTTGCGACTTTCTTAAAAATCACTACCTTTGCATCTTGAAAATACACACCAGCAATGAATATATCATATAAATGGCTTAAAGAATACGTGGACCTCGAGCTCACGCCCGACGGTTTGTCGGAGCTGCTGACCTCGATAGGCCTCGAAGTAGGCACGGTTGAGCGCGTCGAAAGCATCCGTGGCGGCCTTGCCGGCATTGTGGTGGGCAAGGTGCTCACATGCGAGGCTCACCCCGACAGCGACCACCTGCATATCACCACCGTCGACCTCGACGGCAAGGGCACTCCCACACAGATTGTGTGCGGCGCTCCGAACGTTGCCGCAGGGCAGACCGTAGTGGTCGCCACTGTAGGCACCACTCTCTATAGCCCCGACGGTGACTCCTTCAAAATCAAGAAATCAAAGATACGCGGCGTGGAGTCGTTCGGCATGATTTGCGCCGAGGATGAAATCGGCGTTGGCAACTCGCACGACGGCATCATCGTGCTCCCAGCAGCTGCCGAAGCCATGGTGGGCCGCCCTGCCTCAGAGTATTTCGGCATTGAAGATGACTACGTGCTCGAGGTGGACCTCACCCCCAACCGCATCGATGCGGCCTCGCACTTTGGCGTGGCCCGCGACGTGGCCGCCGCTCTCACAGGCCGTGGCATAGCCGAAGTGACCGCGCACAAGCCTTCGGTCGACGACTTCAAGGTCGATGACCCCGCCGGCAAGGGCATCACCGTGAGCATCGAAGCTCCCGAAGCCGTGACACGCTACTGCGGCATCACCATCGAAGGTGTCAAGACCGGTCCTTCGCCCGACTGGCTGGTAAAGCGCCTGACATCCATCGGCATGCACTCGATCAACAATGTGGTCGACATCACCAACTACATCCTCCATGCCGTATGCCAGCCTCTGCACGCCTTCGATGCCGACACCCTGGCCGAAAACAAGGTAGTGGTACGCCGCGCCGACCACGGCAGCAAGTTCGTGACCCTCGACGAAGTTGAGCGCACGCTCGACGGCGCCGACCTCATGATCTGCGACGCGCACACTCCGCGCTGCATAGCAGGTGTGTTCGGCGGCCTCAACTCAGGCACCACCGAAAGCACAACCCGCATCTTCCTCGAAAGCGCATGCTTCAACGCAACATCGGTGCGCCGCACAGCACGCCGGCACGGCATAAACACCGACTCTTCGTTCCGCTTCGAGCGCGGCGTTGACCCCAACGGCTGCCTCTATGCCCTCAAACTCGCCGCCAAGCTCATCTGCGAGCTCACCGGCGGACACACCGTGGGCGAAATCGTCGACTACTACCCCGCACCCGTAGCCCCCTACCATGTGGATATGAACATCGCCGACTTCAGCAGCCTCATCGGTGTTGACTTCGACCACGATGCCATAGTCCGCATCCTCAAGGCCCTCGAGATCGGCACAACACTTGGTGCCGACGGCGCTCTAAGCCTCGACGTCCCCACCTACCGCATGGACGTGCAGCGCCCCTGCGACGTGATTGAAGACTTCCTCCGCATCTACGGCTACAACGAAGTGCCCATGAGCAGCCAGCTGCACTCATGCCTGTCGTTCAAGACTCCCGTCGATGCCGCCGACGACCTCCGCCGCACAGTGGCAGAGCAGCTCACCGGTGCCGGATGGAATGAAATCCTCAACAACTCCCTCACCGCAGAGAGCTACTACGCAGAGCTCGCCGACTACCCCCTCGATCGCTGCGTGCGTCTGCTCAACCCGCTCAGCCAGGATCTGTGCGTGATGCGCCAGACTCTCCTCTTCGGCGGCCTCGAGTCGGTGGCTCACAACATCAACCGCCGAAACCCCGACACGGCCTTCTACGAGTTTGGCAACGTATACTTCCGCGACCCCGCAAAAGCATCGACCTCCGAAGCACCCCTGGCGCCCTACAGCGAAGCCTCGCACCTGGCACTTTGGCTCGCCGGCTCGACCCGACGCGCCAACTGGCTCCGTGCCCGCGAGGACGCCGGCTTCTACGACCTCAAGGCTGCCGTAGCCAACGTGCTCGCACGCTGCGGCTTCGGCCCGGCCGACTACAGCCTCGCACCCGCGCAAGTTCCTGCCGGCGGCATCTTCGCTCAGGCCCTTGAGATACGCCACACAAAGGGTGCCGTGCTCGGCATGATGGGCATCGTAAGCCCCGCCGTATGCAAGGCCTGCGACATCAAAGTGCCCGTAAGCTACGCCGAGCTCGATTGGGACAGCATTGCACGCCTCGCCGCGCGCACAAACGCCCGCTTCACCCCCCTGCCCAAGACTCAGGCCGTGAAGCGCGACCTCTCGCTCCTGCTCGACAGCAAAGTGAGCATGGCCGACATCGAAGCCGCAGTGCGCGAAGCGGAGCGCCGTATCCTCGGCGACATTGAGCTCTTCGACGTATACGAAGGCGACAAGTTGCCCGCCGGAAAGAAATCGTATGCAATCTCCATCACACTGCAGGACCCCGAAAAGACTCTTCAGGACAAATACATCGACCGTGTGATGGCAAAAATCATCGACACTCTCCGCAGCAAGCTCGGTGCCGAACTGCGATAATGGCAACATCAAATTATAGTAATATAGTAATCTAACAACATAGCAAGCAAATCCAATGGGAAGAGCATTTGAATACCGCAAAGCCCGTAAACTCAAACGCTGGGGCAACATGTCGCGCACTTTCACGCGCATAGGCAAAGAAATCACCATCGCCGCAAAAGCCGGTGGACCCGACCCCGACACCAACCCCCGCCTCCGCGCTCTGATGCAGAACGCAAAAGCCGCCAACATGCCCAAGGACACCGTTGAGCGCGCAATCAAGAAAGCAACCGATAAAAACGCCGGCGACTACAAGGAAATCACCTACGAAGGATACGGCCCCTTCGGCATCGCTATCTTCGTGGAAGCAGCCACCGACAACAACACCCGCACCGTTGCAAACGTGCGCTCATACTTCACCAAGCACGGCGGCACTCTCGGCACTCAGGGCTCACTCACTTTCCTCTTCGACCACAAGAGCCTCTTTAAAATCAAGCCCAAAGAAGGCGTGAGCCTCGACGACCTCGAGCTCGAGCTCATCGACTACGGCGTAGACGAACTCGGCCACGACGAAGACGAGGAAGGCAACGAAGAAATCGTGCTCTACGGTGCTTTCGAATCGTACTCCCAGATTCAGAAATACCTCGAGGACAACGGCTTCGAAATCATCAGCTCCGAATTTGTCCGCATCCCCAACGATGTCAAGGATGTGACACCCGAGCAGCGCGAGACCATCAACAAGCTCCTCGAGAAGCTCGAAGACGACGAAGACGTGCAGAACGTGTTCCACAACATGCACGAAGAAGACGACGAGGAATAATCGCCCCTCGCCTGTCCTCCACATACAAAGGCCGGCCACAGCAGTGGTTCGGCCTTTTTTACGTCGCAAAACGTGCCCCGGCTACCGTTTTTTAGCCGCCATACGCATTTTCAGTGCACGATATTTGACTTTGTGACAAAAAAAACGTATCTTTGTGCGTTTTTTACCGCGAAATAATAAACTATCAACATACAATGGCAACCTTAGAGAAAATCAGAAACAAGTCTGTGCTGCTGTTCATCATCATCATAGTAGCACTCCTTGCCTTCATCCTGGGTGACTTCCTCACCTCAGGACGCACCTACTTCGGCCACCCCACCACCGTAGCGAAAGCCGGTGGAGCGACCGTAGAATACCAGGACTACCAGAACCGCCTTGCACAAGCCGGAGAGCAGCTCCGCGGTCAGGGCCGCGAGTACAGCAACGACGTACTCACCCAGACCGTAGTGCAGTCGCTCCTCACCGAGCAGCTCTTCAAGCAGGAATACGAGCGCCTCGGCATCAAGGTCACCGACGCCGAGCTCACCGAAGCAATGACAGGTGAGAATCCCCACCCCGCAGCAGCTCAGATGATCGGCTACCTCTCGCAGCAGCTCCAGCTCCCCGAAGCATCGGGCCGCGCTGTCTACGATGCAATGCAGAACCCCGCCAAGTACGGTCTGCGCCCCGAGCTCGGCGATGAGCTCCGCAAAATCTGGGCATCGCAGGAGCAGGAACTCGAAGCCAACATGCTCAACCAGAAGTTCATGAGCCTCGTCACAGGCCTCTTCACCTACAATAAACTCGATGCCAAGAGCTTCTACGACGACAACGCCACAACCCGCCACATCGCTTACGTCAACAAAGACGCCAGCGCCGTTGCCGACGACGAAATCGAATTCACCGATGCCGACGTCAAAGCTCTCTGGAACGCTCAGAAAGCAAACTACCGCATCGACGAGGAAACCCGCGAAATCAACTACATCTACGTGCCCATCGAGCCCTCGCAGGCCGACCGCATCGCAGGTCAGCAGGTAGTTGAAGATGCCATCGCAGGCCTCAACGAGACCGCCGGAACCGAAGCCGTGGCTCAGAACTCACGCTTCGTGGTATCGACAGCCAACCTCCCCCTCTCGCGCATCTCCGACAACCGCCTCAAGACCTTCGTCAACGAGAACGAGAAAGGCCAGGCCAAGCTCCTCAACCGCGACAACGACACCTACACCATCGCCAAAATCCTCGACGTGACCACAGGTATCGACTCCATCAACGTGTCGATGCTCCGCGCCATCGAAGGCACGAACCTCGACAGCATCGTGAATGTGCTCAACAGCGGCGCCAGCTTCGCATCCCTTTCCGACGGTGCAAGCATCCAGGGCCAGGACAGCATCTGGACAGCACTCGAAGGCGTAGGCCTTGAAGAGAACATCAAGGGCGCCCTCACCAACGCCACCGTAGGCAAGGCCTTCATCTTCACCGACACCATCCAGGGCACTCCCGTGAGCGCCGTCTACAAGGTGAACCGCCGCCACGCTCCCGTCAACTACTACGACATCGCCACCATCGAGTACACTGTCGATCCCTCGCAGGAGACCCTCAACGACCTCACATCGGCTCTCCGCACCTACGTGAGCAACAACTCTTCGGCCGACGAATTTGTGAAAAACGCCACCGAAGCAGGCTACAGCGTGCTCTCCGACCAGGTAAGCAACTCCTCGACCGGCATTGGCAATGCAACCGACAGCCGCCGCTTCGTGAAGTGGGCTATGGAAGCAAAGAAAGGCAAAGTATCGCCCATGATGCAGGACGACAAGCAGAGCTACATCATCGCTGTGGCCGTGACCGACATCTACGACGACTTCATCCCCTACACAAGCCCCGCCGTGAACACTCAGCTCACAGCTCAGGCCCGCAACGCCAAGAAAGCTGACAAGCTCATGGCTGACTACGCAGGCAAGGCAAGCGACCTCGCCGGCTATGCCAAGGCTATGGACGCTGAAGTAAACGAAGGCAACGTGAACATCACCACTCCCACCCTTCTCTCAATCGGCTTCAACGAAAGCGCCCTCCAGGGTGCCATTGCCGCCGCCGAGAAAGGCAAGCTCGTAGGCCCCGTGAAGGGCAACCGCGGCATCCTCGTGTTCGAGGTGCGCGACATCAACACCGACAACCGCCCCTTCACCGAGGCTGAGTACGGACAGCGCTTCAACCAGACCTTCGGCCTCACACGCCAGGCAACTCCCCTGCCCCTCCTCCTGGGCAAGGAAAAGGTCGACAACCGCTCGCTCAACTTCGTTCAGGCAGTAGGCGAATAATCACGCCGACCACGCATAAAAAAGCATCGCCACCCGGCCGGGTGGCGATGCTTTTTTATGCGTAATCCCCGAGGTGTCAATCCTTGACGATGCTGAGGATTGTGCGGGGGATGTCGATATTGTTGTTGGGGCCGTCGAAGCGCTCGGCACCTACGCCGACAGCGAACACGGGCACGGGGTTGGCCGAATGGCTCGAAGTGGTGAAGGCGAAGCCTGAGGCTCGGTTGAAGATGCCGAATACCTCCACGGCAAATTCATTGAAGGAAGCGTAGAGAGTCTGTTGGTCGGCGCTGTTGCGCATCTCGAAAGTCTTGTCGAAAAGCTCGCGGAGAGTCTGTTCCTGCTCCTGAGTGAGCTTTATGTGAGTGAAGAAGCCGAGGTTTTCGGCCAGATAGTCGCGCATATCCTCCCACTTGTAGATCATGCGGCTGTGGAGGATGCTCTTGCAGTAGTCGCTGAATTCCTCCTTCGATACCTTCTGGTAGTCGATGTTGCGGAGCCCTTCGCCTGCAGGCTTCACGTGAGCCATGCCGCCGGTGTCATGGTCGGCAGTGACCACGATAAGAGTTTCGTCGGGGTGCGCCTGATAGAATTTATAGGCGATGTTGAGAGCCTGGTCGAAGTTGATGATTTCCTTCACGGCGGCACCCCCATCGTTGGCATGAAGGGCGTGGTCGATGTTGCCGCCCTCGACCATCATGAAGAAGCGGTCGGGCGAGGTGCGCTCGAGCTGCTTGAGGCAGGTCTCGGTGATGAGCGGAAGATTGAGCACTCCGGCTATGGAGTCGATGGTATAGCCTATGTTCCACTCCTTGGTGCCCTCGGGGTTGAGCAGGAGCACCTTTTCGGAGGAGATTTTCTCGATTTCGTCGGGGCCGCGCACGATCTGCACATTGTTGGCGGCGAACTTCTCGAGCAGGTCGTTTGGCTTGCCGTCGGTGGCAGTTCCGCGCAGGCCGGCTCCGGCAAGGAAGTTGAAGCCCGACTCGGCCATCTGCGAGCCAATCTCATAGAACATCTTGCGCGAGGGCACGTGCGCGTAGAAAGCACCCGGAGTGGCATCGTCGGGAGCCACGGAAGTGACCACGCCAATGCCGTAACCCATAGCCGCGAGGTCGCGCGTGATTGAATATACGGCTGCCGTGTCGGGGTCCATGCCGAGCATACCGTTGCGGGTCTTGTGCCCGGTGGATAGCGCGGTACCGGCTGCGGCCGAGTCGGTGATGTCCGACGATGCCGAATAGGTGCGGCACCAGCTCTGCACGGGCATCTGCGTCATGGTGAGTTTATGCGCGTCTTTGAGGATGGTGCGGCAGTAAGTCTCGGTCACGCCCACGGGGGCAAGCCCCATGCCGTCGCCAATAAATAGAAATACGTACTTCGGGCTTTCGGCAGAGGCGCCGAAAGCCGTGGCGGCAGATAGTGCCGCCGCGAAAATCAATCGTTGAACATTCATTATATCAGGTTGTCAGGGTTTTATTTCATTGAAGCCAGAATACGGTCGATGATGCGGCGATCATTGGCCAGGCGGGGTATCTTTCGCTGCCCGCCGAGCTTGCCGGTGGCTCCGAGCCAGCGGTTGAAGGTGCCTTTGGGAGCTTCGGTGAGCTCAAGGCGGGCAAGGAAAATGCCGCCTGTGCGCTTGGCCTGGTAGTCGGAGTTCACGGCCTGCAGCTCGGCATCGAGAATGTCGGCGAAAGCCTCGTTGCCGCAAGCCGGGGGCGTGGCCCACTCCACGAGCCACTGATGGTGACCCTTGGTGCCACATGCGGCGTAAACGGGTGCCGCAGTATAGTTGGCTATGGCGGCGCCTGTGCGTGCACATGCCGCAGCAATGGCGCGGTCGGCGTTCCACACCATGAGCTCTTCGCCGAAAGCATTGATGAAGCTGCTTGTGCGACCCGCTATGGTGATACGCAGCGGCTCCACGCTCTCCACACGCACGGTGTCGCCGATGATATAGCGCCAGAGTCCGTTGCACGAGCTTATCACCAGAGCGTAGCTGTGCCCCGGCTGCACCTCCCATGCCGGGAGTGCCACAGCTCCGGGGCGCCCGAATTGCTCCAGAGGCACAAATTCGTAGAAAACCCCGGCATCGAGAATTAGCCGCATGGCGTGTGTCTCGCGGCTGTCCTGCAGCGCAAAGAAGCCTTCGGAAGCATTATAAGTCTCCATATAGTGCATCCGCTTGCGGTCGATGATTTCATCGTACTGGTTGCGATAGGGGCCGAAGGCGATGCCTCCGTGGAAGAATACCTCCAGATTGGGCCACACTTCATTGATGGTGGATTTTCCCGTCATCTCGAGTATCGTCCGGAGCACTGTCATGAACCACGAGGGCACACCCGAGATATTGGTCACATCCTGCCCGATGGCAGCTTTGGCTATAGCAGGGAGCTTACGGCTCCAGTCGGGCATCAAGGCAATATCCTTGGAGGGTACACGAAAAAGATTTATCGCCGGGTTTATACGGTCGATAAGAGTAGCCGACAGGTCGCCCACACACACATCTGCCGGAACGTCGGCGAGCTCATTGGCAAAACTTCCTCCGAGAATAAGACTCTTGCCGCCGAAAAGCCTGCTGTGCGGATGCCGGGCAAGGTAAGCCCCCACGCACTCCACCCCGCCACGGTAGTGGTTGCGGTGCAGGCAGGCATCCGTAAGCGGGATATACTTGCTCTTGCCCCCCGATGTGCCCGACGACTGCGCGAAGCGCCTGCACCGCCCCGGCCAGAGCACATCGCGCTCTCCGGCCACCATACGCATCACATCGGGGCGGATGCTCTCATATTCGGTCACAGGTGCGGCATCGGCATAGTCGCGGTAGGCCATGCCGGGAGCGAAAGCATAGCGGCGCCCCACCTCAGTGCCGGCGGCAGCTTTCAGGAGCGACTCAAGCACGCGCCGCTGCTCACGCTCGGTGTCGGCCGGCGTGGCGATACCGGCTGTCAGGCGTGCTCTGCGCTCGAAGAAAGGGCGGACAAGTGGCGTGAAATTCAGCATAAGAAAGTTTCGGATGATAAATCAGCTCCCATCAGCTCTCGATAGCGTTGTCGAGCTCTTCGAGCACCTTTCGCAGCTCGCCCTCGGTGCGCGTGAGCTTGGCGCGGCACACTTTGAGCAATGCCGCCGCACGTGCGGTGCGCTCGGCGAGCGTGTCCACGTCGCAATTGTCGGCCCTGAGCCCCGAGAGGATCGCCTCCAGCTCGGAAAGGGCTTGATTATATGTAAGTTCGCTGTCGTTGGGGTGCATAAGGCGATGTGATGTAATTTGTTTTAAGATACAAATGTAAACATTTTTCACGAGAAATAGGCAAAAACTGAAGCTCTTTCGCCTCTTTTGCCTCTCTTAGAAAAGAACGCAGACGAAGCCATAAAGTTTTTCCGCCCTGTGATGCTAATTACAGAAATTTTTCGTAAATTTGTGCCGAAAACAATTCGCCACTAAGCAAAACAATAAAACACAACATAACAAGTTATTAAGTAACAGTATTATGAAAATAGAAAAAATCATCGGACGTGAGGTGCTCGATTCGCGCGGCAACCCCACCGTAGAAGTAGACGTAATCCTCGAATCCGGCGCTTTCGGCCGCGCTTCCGTGCCCTCCGGCGCTTCCACCGGCGTGAACGAAGCCCTCGAACTCCGCGACGGTGACAAAGCCCGCTACATGGGCAAAGGCGTCCTCAAGGCTGTTGCCAACGTGAACGGCCCCATCGCCGCTGCTCTCGTAGGCATGAGCGCTCTCGACCAGATCGCTATCGACGAGACCATGCTCGCTCTCGACGGCACCGACACCAAGAGCAACCTCGGCGCAAACGCCATCCTCGGCGTATCGCTCGCTGTTGCCAAGGCTGCTGCCAACTACCTCGACCTTCCCCTCTACAAATATATCGGTGGCTGCAACACCTACGTGCTCCCCGTGCCCATGATGAACATCATCAACGGCGGTGCTCACTCCGACGCTCCCATCTGCTTCCAGGAATTCATGATTCGCCCCATCGGCGCAACTTCTTTCAAGGAAGGCATCCGCATGGGTACCGAAGTGTTCCACAACCTTAAGAGCGTGCTCAAAGCCCGCGGCCTCAGCACCGCAGTTGGCGACGAAGGCGGCTTCGCTCCCACTCTCGACGGCACCGAAGATGCACTCAACGTAATCATCCAAGCTATCGAAAAGGCCGGCTACGTACCCGGAAAGGACATCACCATCGGCCTCGACTGCGCTTCTTCCGAGTTCTACAAAGACGGCGTATACGACTACACCTGGAAGCAGGGTGCCGACGCTCCCAAGCTCTCGAGCAAAGAGCAGGCTGAGTTCCTCAAGAAACTCGTGGAAGAATTCCCCATCGACTCTATCGAAGACGGCATGGCCGAAGGCGACTGGGAAGGCTGGAAAATCCTCACCGACCTCATCGGCGACCGTTGCCAGCTCGTTGGCGACGACCTCTTCGTGACCAACGTTAAGTACCTCGAAAAGGGTATCGAACTCGGCTGCGCAAACTCTATCCTCGTGAAGGTAAACCAGATCGGCTCTCTCACCGAGACCCTCCGCGCCGTAGAGCTCGCTCAGCGCAACGGCTACACCGCTGTGATCTCGCACCGCTCCGGTGAAACCGAAGACGCTACCATCGCCGACATCGCTGTTGCCACCAACGCCGGCCAGATCAAGACCGGTTCGGCAAGCCGCTCCGACCGTATGGCCAAGTACAACCAGCTCCTCCGCATCGAAGAGCAGCTCGGCGCTGCAGCCAAGTACGGCTACGGCAAGAAAACCCGCCGCCCCGAATAAAGCATACTCCCGCTTTATATAGCACAAGATGCCCTGACACTGAGCCGGGGCATCTTTTATTTCTAAAAAAATCTTAAAACAAAGACTGGCCGAGGGAAATATTTTGCCAATCGAAAAAAAATATCTAAATTTGCACTCGCAAATCACGCGATGGTCCATTCGTCTATCGGTTAGGACGCAAGATTTTCATTCTTGAAAGAGGAGTTCGATTCTCCTATGGACTACTAATTATAAATAGAATATAACGAATTATCGCATACAATGGCAAACCACGATTCTTCTAAAAAGCGTATCCGCCAGACTGCAAGCCGCCGTCTGCGCAACCGCTACTATGCCAAGACTGCCCGCAACGCCGTTCGCAACCTCCGCAAGATGACCGACAAAGCAGCTGCTGAAGCTCGCTACCGCGAAGTGAGCGCTATGCTCGACCGCCTCGCTGCTAAGAACACCATCAGCAAGAACAAGGCTTCGAACCTCAAGAGCAAGCTGGCCAAGCACATCGCTAAGCTCGCTGCCTAAGGCATAAACGATTTACACCGGCTCTGATGCCGCCAAGGTACAGCGCCGAAGGGACGGTCCATTCGTCTATCGGTTAGGACGCAAGATTTTCATTCTTGAAAGAGGAGTTCGATTCTCCTATGGACTACCAAGCTACACGGCAGCTCTGATCTTCCGATTGGAGCTGCTTTATTATGTCATAACCATGATAAAAAACCTCTTGTTTGACCTCGGCGGAGTCATCATCGACATCGACCGGCAGCGTTGCGTAGACGCTTACGCTGCGCTCGGACTCCCCGACCCCGACTCTTACTTCGGGCTTTATGCGCAGACCGGCATATTCATGGCCATCGAAGACGGCTCCATGAACGTCGACGACTTCCACGCCGCCCTCCGTGCCAAGCTCCCCGAAGGCACTACCGATTACCAGATTGACTCCGCTTTCCAGAAATTTATCGTAGGCATACCCGAGCACCGCCTGAAAGCTCTCAGAGAGCTTCGCCGCAAGGGCTACAACATATACCTGCTCAGCAACACCAACCCCATCATGTGGCGTGGCGTCATAGCCACGGAGTTCGGCAAAGAAGGCCTCCGCCGCGAGGACTACTTCGACGGCATGGTCACCTCCTTTGAAGCACGCTCGGCCAAGCCCGATGCCGGCATATTCCACTACACCATCGACCAGCTCGGCATCGACCCGGCAGAGACCCTTTTCTTCGACGACTCACAGGCCAATGTCGATGCAGCCCGTGCCATAGGCTTCCGCGCTGTGCATGTGGTGCCCGGCACCGAGTTCACAGAATATCTGCCCGATGCCTGACAAAGGCTACATAGCCACGATAGGCACTTTCGACGGTGTTCACCGAGGCCATGCGAGCCTCCTTGCCCACCTCTCGGCCGAGGCGCGGCGCCTGGGTATGCGCCCACTCGCCCTCGCGATATCACCGCACCCGATGGCAATAGTAAGGCCGCAGGCCGCACCGCCCATCCTCACACTACCCGACCAAAGAATAAAGCTGATAGAGCAAATCAGCGGCGTGGAGGCCCGTATTCTCAGCCTCGGGCGCGACGACTTCGCCCTCAGCGGCGCCGAGTTTATAAGCCGCTTGCACGAGCGCTGCGGTGTAGAGGCCTTCGTGATGGGATTCAACAACCACATAGGCAGCGACCACGCCACCGCCGCCCACCTCTCGGCAGCCCCAATCCCCGTATTCACTGCCGAAGCGTGCCCGGGCGGGGCGCACATCAGCAGCTCAGCCATCCGCCGGGCCCTTGCCGCCGGGCAGATTGCCGAGGCCACAGCCATGCTCGGCCACAGCTACACTTACCGCGGACGCGTTGCTCATGGCAAGAAACTGGGGCGCACCATATCTTTCCCCACAGCCAATATCGCCCCCTTCGACGCGGCACAGCTGCTTCCGGCCACGGGTGTCTACGCCGTCGATGCCACACTCCCCGACGGAAGCACACACCGAGCCATGGCAAACATAGGGCGGCGCCCCACCGTCGATGCCGATGGAGCGCCTATAAGTTTTGAAGTACACATAATGGGCTTTGACGGCGACCTCTACGGCAGCTCGGTCGAAATATCGTTCATATCCCGCCTGCGCGACGAGCAGCACTTCGACTCCCTCGACGCTCTCCGCCACCAACTGCAGGCCGATGCCGAAGCCGCCCGAGCAGCAACGGCCGAATAGCCGGCATTACACCCCAAGGACAATTGCCGGGTCAATATTGAGTTTACGGCTTATCTCCCGCGCCTGCTTCAGAGTGGGCTCCTTTCGTCCCGCAAGATACTCACAGATACGCGATGGATTGATGCCAAGCAATTTGGACAAAGCCAGCTGCGTCAGCCCCATCTCATACATCCTTAGCTTAAGCATATCGACAAGTGTCGGCTCCCCAATAGAGTAATGCTCATCAGAGTAGTCGGCCACCAGGCCCGACAGCAGCTCCAGCTCCATGCTGTAAGGGTCGGTCAGCGGGGTATCGTCTGTCACGTAAGGAAGTATTTCCTCAACTCTCTGCAAAGCCCAGCGGTATTGTGCTTCATTTTCAATCTTTGTCATATCCGAAGACCTTATACTTTTGAACAATCTATCTTATCATATTCAGCGTGGGTCCCGATAAACCTTATATAGACCCACTTGATTGTAAACTTTATCACAACTACAAGTCGGTGATTATTGCCCCTTATGTTGAACACATAATGTTGGTTTCCAAGATTATCTGCACTATTAAAGGTTTTCTTCACATCTGCGAAATTAGCCCATTGTGCCGATTTCACCTTTCTGAGCCAATCCTGCAAAGCAGTCTCCGTGTCCGGATGCTTGGCAATATAGTTCCGCAGAGGCTCTTCGGTTATCACTCTCATTTTCTTGTGGTTGATATTATGAATTGCAAATCTACAAATAAAATTTCAATTATGCAAATATCAGGTCTTTACAAAGTAATCACAAAGCACTCTCAATCGTAGCGATAGTCGGCGAGGCGGTTCTGGAGGCGCTTGCGTGCCATGAAGATGCGGCTCTTGATGGTGCCGAGCGGCAGCTCCATCTTCTGAGCTATCTCGGTGTACTTATATCCGGCAAGGAAAAGCGAGAATGGCTCGCGCAGGTCGGGCGAGAAAGTGGCAAGCACGCTGTGGATTTCGTGCGTCGACATAGCCCCTTCGGGAGTGTCGAGCCCCGAGTCCTGCGACACGTTGAGCATATAGAGGTCCTCGCTCGTGTCCACCACCACAGCAGAGCGCACGTCGCGGCGGTACTTGTTTATGAATAGGTTGCGCATGATGGTGAACATCCATCCCTTGAAGTTGACATTCTCCACATATTTATCCTGATTGTCGAGCGCCTTGAGGGTAGTATCCTGCAGCAGGTCGTAGGCATCGTCGCGGTTAGAGGTGAGGGTGTAGGCGAAGTTGAGCAGATTGCGTTGTATAGCGAGGAGCTTAGTCTGGAAAGTTTCTGATACCATAGGTCGGAGAGATTTGAGATTATATAATACAATATAATATTATGCTCTTACAACACCCTCAGAGGCCGTTTTTCTCTCAAGATTAGCTTTTTTTGTGCTTTTTTGCATTGTGTTCATAGTCAATGGCAAAGCGAACAATATGCCGGCACGATTGTTTTATAGCATAGACACGACACACAAGAACTAAACTAAAACAGAAATAGTTATGGATAAAAAAAGCATCAAAGGCACACGCACCGAACATAATCTTCTCGCATCCTTCGCCGGCGAAAGCCAGGCTCGCACACGCTACACTCTCTTCGCCGAGAAAGCACGCGAGGAAGGCTACGAGCAGATAGCAGCCGTATTCCTCGAGACTGCCGAGCAGGAGCTAAGCCACGCACGCATGTTCTTCAACCTCCTCGAGGGTGGCACCGTAGAAATCAAAGCGGGCTACCCCGCCGGCGTAGTGGCCGACACCAAGACCAACCTCGCCGAAGCCGCCGCCGGTGAGCGCGAGGAGTGGAGCGACCTCTACGAGTCCTTCGCCAAGACAGCGCAGGAAGAGGGTTTCCCCCAGATTGCCAATACCTTCCGCCTCATCTCCGGCGTAGAGAAGATGCACGAGGCACGCTACATCAAGCTCCTTGAGCGCCTCGAGACCGGCACAGAGTTCGAGCAGGCAGAGCCCGTAGAATGGTACTGCCGCCGCTGCGGTTTCACCATCACCGCCAAGGCAGCTCCCAAGCGTTGCCCCGTGTGCGGCATGGATCAGGGCTGGTTCGAGCGCAAAGCCAACAATTATTAAATACGAAACACTATGCCCAGCAGAGTCGCAAGCCACATTCCTCTCAGCGGGGGATGTGGCTTTTTTTTGCGATAGCTGCTATCGAATCTTTCACTCGCCGGAGCTGTGTCGTCAGTTTTTTATGGCCTTACTTTGCAGAAAAATTCAAAACACATTATGACTACACCTTTGATTACATGGAGCATCATCACCGGCTTCTTCATCGCCGTGGTGATAGCGCGCCTCGCGAGGGCTGCCGTGCGCTGCTCCCGTGGCGAACATCGCATAGTGGAGATAGGCAGCGAGCGTGAAGAGATATTCCTGCCGGGCGACATCATCAGAATCGACGAGCACGACTATGACGACTTCGATGACCTCTGAAGCCCGCCCCGATCCCGCTGCACTCTGCCGATTTCTGAGCCGCTACTGCTCGCTCCTGCTCGGATGCGGTGCCACCTGCATAAGGCTCGAGAAAAACGCTGCGCGCATAGCTCACGCCTACGGTATGGAGCTCGCCATCACCATCATGCCCCGCCACATACACCTCTCGGTGTGGCGCTCCGATGCCGAAAATGCCTGCACCGAAATCGCCTCGGCGGCGCACGTGCCCGTGAGCTTCGCCCTCAACACAGGCCTGAGTGAGCTGAGCTGGGCCGTGGCCGACGGCCGCATCGACTTCTCGGAGGCCACACGGCTCCTTCAGGATGCCGACTCCGCCAAGGCCGCCCCACGGCCTTGGGTACCGGTCGCGGTGGCGGCGGCAAATGCCTCGTTCTGCCGCCTGTTCGGAGGCGACGTCGCAGCCATGGCCGTGGTTGCAGCCGCGACATTGGCCGGATTCATCACCAGGCAGCACATGCTCCGCCGTGGCATCGACTTGCGCATCACAGTGGCAGTCTGCGCCCTTGTGTCGGGCATCCTCGGCGCCACCTGCCTACTCTTCGGGCTCGGCGACACACCCGACGTGGCCATGGCCACCTGCGCCCTCTACCTCGTGCCGGGCATCCCCTTCCTCAACTCATTCACCGACCTCCTCTACCGTCACTATATATGCGCCCTCTCGCGCTTTATCGATGCCATGGTGCTCACGGCATGTCTCTCGGCAGGGCTATGCACGGCCATGCTCCTGATGCAGGCCGGTATGTTTTGAGACTCACCCTTATAACATTTTCTATGACTATTATCGGAGAAATTCTGCACGACGGATTATTCGCAGCGATAGCAGCAATCGGCTTTGCCGCTATCAGCCGTCCTCCGGCCCGTACCTACATCTTCTGCGCTATCATTGCCGCTGCCGGCCACTCCTCCCGCATGGTGCTCATGGAGCCATCGGTGGCAGGCATACACATCACCGCCGCCACACTGGCGGCATCCACGCTCATAGGAGTGCTTGCCGTGCTCCTCTCGCCTGCGGCGCACACCCCCGCCGAGGCCTACCTCTTCCCGGCGCTGCTGCCCATGATTCCGGGCATCTACGCCTACCGCACCTTCGGCGCACTGGCCCTCTACACGCTCCACGCCACAGAAGCGTCGGCGGAGCACTACTTCTTCACCTTTGTCAGCAACGGCCTCACCTGCACCGCCATCCTGCTCTGCATGGCAATCGGAGCCACCCTGCCTATTTTTGCCCTCAAAAAAGTATCATTTCAGGCCACTCGATAGCCGGAGAATAGCTAACTTTGCAGCATAATGGAACTTCGCCAACTAAGATACTTCGCTAAAGTGGCCGAGACGCTCAACTTCTCCGAGGCCGCCAAAGCCCTGTGCGTCACGCAAAGCACCCTCTCGCAGCAGGTAAAGCAGCTCGAGACTGAGCTCGGCACCGAGCTCCTCATCCGCACAAGCCACAGCGTGAGCCTCACCGAAGCCGGCAGCGAGCTCCTGCCCGCGGCCATACAGACACTGCGCGACGCCGAGCTCTGCGCCGTGAAAATCAACGACCTCAACAAGCTCTCGGCAGGCACACTCTCTATCGGCGTGACCTACTCCTTCAGCCCCATCCTCACCGAGACGCTGATCTCATTCATGCGCCTCTACCCAAGGATAAAGCTCAACATCTACTACAAGCCCATGGCCGAGCTCATGGACCTCCTGCGCGAGCGTGTGGTCGACTTCGTGCTCGCTTTCCGCCCGACAAGGGCCGTCGAGGGCGTGGAGTCGCACATCCTCTTCCAGAACCATCTCGCCGTCATCGTGGGCGAGCATCACCCGTTGGCTGCCAAGGCATCGATAAGCCTCGACGAGCTCGCAGCCTACGACCTGGCACTCCCCTCGCCCGGCCTACAGGCCCGCAATGCCTTCGACAGGCTGCTCTCGCCACACCGCCAATTCCGCGTGCGCATAGAGCTCAACGAAGTCAACATCCTCCTCAAGCTCATCCGTAGCACCATGCTCGCATCTGTCCTATCTGAGGCAACCATCCACAACGAGAAAGGCGTCAAGGCAATACGCATCGACCTGCCCGACAACGAGATGGACGGATGCGTGCACACACTCCGAAACGCCTACCGGAAGCGCTCCATGCAGGAGTTCATCCGTATGCTCGGCGAGTCGCTTGCCGTGCGGGAGCGCCGTAACGCCTGGATTTAACACCCTACACCATAAACCATACACCAATGAAATCACTGATCACAATTATCATCGCAATCATCGCATGCCTGCCCGCTACCGCCGCCAAAGGCGACTGGGCACAGTTCGCACGCTACGCCGCTGCAAACGACTCGGTCCGCGCCGCCGCAAACGACGGCCGCCGCGTGGTGTTCCTCGGCAACTCCATCACCGACAACTGGGCCAAAATGCGACCCTTCTTCGCCGACAACGGCTTCATCGGCCGAGGCATCTCGGGCCAGACCACATATCAGTTCCTTGTGCGCTTCCGCTCCGATGTCGTCGACCTTAAGCCTGCCGTGGTAGTAATCAACGGTGGCACCAACGACGTGGCCGAGAACACCCACGACTTCGACATCGAGCGCACCATGGACAACATCAAGAGCATGGTCGAGATAGCCCGCGCAAACGGCATCAAAGTGATCCTCACCTCCGTGCTACCCGCAGCAGGATTCCGATGGAACCCCGCAATCACCGACGCGCCCGAGCGCATCGCCGCACTCAACGCCGCCATAGCCGCCTACGCCGTGGAGAGCGGCCTGCACTTCGTGAACTATCACCCCGCACTGCTCGCCCCCGACGCCCGCTCACTCAACCCCGCCTTCGCAAACGACGGCGTGCACCCCACCGCCGACGGCTATGAAGTGATGGAAGCCATAATCCTGCCCGTTGTCAAAAAAGTGCTCGACGAATAAGTCCCGAACTCCATACATCCGGAAGCCCTGCCCCGCCGCAGGGCTTTTTTTATGCGACGTTTGCAAATATTAATCTATAATTAACATATTTTAGTAATTGGGGGGGTATTTTGGGAGCTTATACTTACCTTTGCAAGGTGATTCGCGCATGCCCCGCATGCTTTCGTAACCTACTTATATCATCCAATCATCATCTTACTTAGAATTACTATGAAAAAATTGACAATCAAGGCGATTACACTTTTAGCCTTATTGTTTGGCTGCCTTGCCACACCAAGTGCATCGGCACAGAACTATGCCTGGCCCGCCTCCTGGGAAGGAGTCATGCTACAGGGCTTCTACTGGGATTCGTACTCCGACACCAAGTGGACCAACCTCACCGCTCAGGCCGATGAGCTCAGCCAATACTTCCGCCTCATCTGGGTGCCCAACTCGGGTAAAGCAGGCAGCGGACAGCAGATGGGCTACATGCCTCAGTACTGGTTCACCAACCACAACTCATCATTCGGCACCGAAGCGCAGCTGCGCACAATGATAGCCACATACAAGGCAAAAGGCACCGGCATCATCGCCGATGTCGTGATCAACCACCGCAACGGCGTGACAAGCTGGGCCGACTTCCCCACCGAAGAGTGGAACGGCCGCACATGGCACATAGGCCTCGACGGCATCTGCCGCAACGACAATATGGCAGGCTCGGGCCATGGTACCCCCACCGGTGCATACGACACAGGAGAGTCGTTCGACGGCTGCCGCGACCTCGACCACACCAATGCAAACGTTCAGGACAACTGCAAGAACTACTGCAAATTTCTCCTCGACGACCTCGGATACGCCGGTTTCCGCCTCGACATGGTGAAAGGCTATGCCGGTCGATTTACCAAAATATACAACGAATACAGCAAGCCCACCTACTGCGTGGGTGAATACTGGGATGGCAGCTACGATGCCGTGAAAGCGTGGATCGATGCCACCGGCAAGCAGTCGGCTGCTTTCGACTTCCCCTTCAAGTACGCCGTCAACGAAGCCTTCAGCAGCGGCGACATGACAAAACTCGTGTGGATGGCAGGCTACACCACACCCCAACCCGCCGGCATGATTCACTACGGCTACCAGCAGTACGCCGTCACATTCCTCGACAATCACGACACCTACCGCGACGATTGGAACAAATTCAATGGCAACGTAGTAGCGGCCAACGCCTTTATGCTTTGCTCGCCCGGAGCTCCTTGTGTATTCCTCCCTCACTACAAGCAGTACAAAACCGAAATTCAGCGCCTTATCAACATCCGCAACTCCGTAGGTGTCAGCAACACAAGTGCCGTGAACGTGCTTAAATCGGAAAGCAGTTGCCACATGGCCGAAGTCACCGGCTCAAAAGGCAAACTTGTGGTGAAAATCGGACCCGCAATGGTTTCGCCCTCAGGATACTCCGACTCCGACATCGTAGCCTCAGGCAACGACTACTGCATCTGGACAAAGACAAAAATCGAAGGTGGAAACGGAAACAACGGCGACGACACCCCCGTGGTCGGCGGCAATGCTCCCGACAAGCTCTACCTTATGGGCAACATCCCGCAGGGTGCATGGAAAACAAACGCAGGCATAGCGATGACTAAGGACGGCGATAAATACATCGCAAAATGCGTCACTATCGAAGATGCCGGCGAAGGCAAAAACCTCGGTTTCTTCTCCTTCGTCACAGCTCTCGGCTCTACCGGTGACAGCTCCGAGTGGGATGCCGTGATCAACAGCAGCGACCGCTACGGCGCCATATCGAAAGATGCCCCCGTGAGCGTGGGCGGAAGCGCCGAGCTCAAAGCGTTCTATGCCGGCGCGGATGCATCTTCGGCATATTCATGGGCTATCGAACCCGGCACATACGACATCACCGCCGATTTTGCCGACATGAAAATAAGCGTGACCAAGCCCGAGACAGGTATCGAAAACATCGACCTCTCAATGCCCGATGTAGAGCCCGTCTACTACACGCCGCAAGGCATCCGCGTCGAAAGCCCCGTATCAGGCCTCTACATCGTAGTTCGCGGAACAAAAGTCACCAAAGAATATATCCGCTGACACTCCACCGATAACAAACCTATCATATAAATCACATGAACAAAAAAATCATCCTCACATTGGCGTGCCTGCTGAGCTGCTTAGGCTTCAGTGCTATGGCAGAGGCCACCACTGTGTATCTCCTCAAATCAAGTGCCTGGGCCACCACCAAAATATACGCCTGGAAACCAAACAACGCAGGCGAACTTTGGTCCTGGGACAGCTCCAAGACAATGACCGAGACCGTGAGCATCGACGGCATCGACTACCTCAAATATACGTTCGACGGCGAGTATGACTCGCTCAACGTGATATTCCGCAGCAACAGCGAGCAGACCGTCGACATCGAGGGTGTGACTCCCGGCGAGACCTTCTTCAAGCGCCTTACGACAAAAGATTCTCAAGGTCACTACAAGTATGAAATCATCAATCCCTACGTTCTCACAGCACCCTCGATAAGTGCAGACGGCAACACCGTGACCATCACTGCCTCAGCCGACGGAGGTCAGGTATACTACACCATCGACGGCAGCGAGCCCGACAATACATCCACTCTCTATACCGCCCCCTTCGAGCTCGCAGCCGACGCCACGGTGAGAGCCATCCAGATGAAAGAGGTGGCAAAGTCGGATATCGTGGATTTTGATTTTACTTGGACCTTCATCGCTCCCGCACTCGGCAAGCAGTATGCCCTCTACGTGGGCACCGGTGCCGACCCTGTGGAAATCTGCGCCACAGATCAGGACTACCTGCCTGTGGAAGGCGGAGCTAAAGCCGCAGGGCAGCCCGATGTCCTCTACCTCGTAGGCAACATTGTAGATCACAGCTGGGAGATGAACTATGAGTTCAAAGCCACACGCTACGGCAAGTGCTTCGTATTCGAGAATGTAGAGCTTAAAAACGGCACCAAAACAGATGCCTACTTCTCCTTTACCACCAAACTTGGCGCAAACTGGGATGCAGTCAACACCGGCGACCGATATGGTGCCGAATCGAATGACGCCCCGCTGAGTCAAGATGCGCCACTGAATATCAAGAAATTCACTGCAAATGGAACAGCCAGCGGTGCCTGTGCATGGAAAGTCGATGCCGGCACATACCGCATCGTGGTAAACTTTGAGAAAAACACCGTGCTCCTCACACAGAAGGAAGGCCCCCAATGGCAACCTATGACCGCTACCGATGCAGAAGCCGACATGATGTCAGCTGCCGCCGGCGTACTTTACCGCGCCGAGCTCGAGGGCAATCTCTCGGTTGCGTTCAAGGAAGGCGACACATGCGTCGAAGCCGGCAAGATTGAAGCCGGAGCATCCTATGTCTATCACGACGGCAAGTGGGAAGTACTCGCACCGGTGGCCGTCGGTCTTGCAGGCGACGACAAAGGCGTGCTCACCTCCGACACCCGACTTGTCTGCTCCCCGGGCACAGAGACTGCCATGTACTTCGACGGCGAATGGCTCGACATCGTCGACGGCAGCGCCTCAATCGCCATGCTCAACGCCGACGACAACGCTTTGGCCGAATTGAAGTGGGAAGCCACAAATGCGCAGGGCATCACTTTCTACGGCTCCCACAGCCTCATCAACCACACCGAAGCTATGGAAGAGGTGCGTGTCTACGCCCGCGTTCCCAAAGCATGGACATCGGTGAGCTACACCATCGTATCCGACGTCAACCCCGACCACACCGACTCGGGCATCGTTGACCAGCCCGAAGGCCACTACTTCTACTTTGTGGTGCCCGCACACCTCTACCACTCCACACTCACATTCAGCAATACCGGCGCACCGGCTGCCGCTCACGCACGCATCGCCGCCGAAGAGACACGCACATATCAGCTCGCCGGCAAGACAATGTACTTCGACCACGAAGGCGACCACTGGGACGACCACACCTACGGCAACGTTTCCACCGGCATTGACACTATCGAAGCCGAGCAGGCTCCCGCAGTGTTCTACAACCTGCAGGGTATGCCGGTCGAAAAGCCCGGCACAGGCATCTACATCATGCGTCGCGGTGCTGAGGTGACGAAAATAGTACGTTAAGTTAAGAATCGATTAATCGAAAGTGTTAAGTATGATGAACTCGTAAAGAAATAATCCTATTTAACGGAAACGAGGGTCCGTCGCGGTGACGAACCCTCGTTTTTCACAACTTGCTTATTTATGTATTTTTAACAATTTAGGGGGGGGTAAATCCGATAATTAGTTTTTATCTTTGCGGTGCAAGCTTATCAAAGTCTTGATGTTCAGTATCATTCCCAAATAAAAAACCAATATCTATTCTATGAAATCATCTGTTGCAATCTGGCTCAAAGTCGCCGCAATCGGCGTCGTGGCCTTTCTGACCATATTCTGGGTAGCCGCTTTCGTAAATGAGGCCAACATCGCGTGGAGCGAGATGATGTGGGCTTTTGCCGCCACATACCTCTGCCTCGCAAAGTTCAAGGACGTGGCAAACTACGGCAATATCCTATCTGCCGTTGGCACCGGCCTGGTGATACTGCCGCTGATAGTGGTGTGCTCGTCGTACGGCGACAGCCACAAATCCATCATCTTCCTGATAGCAATGCTTCTCGGCGTGCTTCTCGCGGGCGTATGCCACGCAAAGAAGAGCACGCTCGTCTTTGTGCTGGCAGTGGCTGTAATGGTGCTTTTCTGCACTTTCGCCGTGCCTCAATGGTTTGAAATCATGCGCTGAGCGTATCGCCGGGGTGTCTATCCCCGGCGTTTTCTATTTTACCTCCGACTCTACCGAGCCCCGTGCAAACGTGGTGGTGATGATGTCGCCGGGCGCGAGCTCGGATGCATCGGTCACGGCACGGCCACGGCAGCGGCTTATCGAGTAGCCTCGGCGGAGCGTCGATGCCGGCGATAGTGCCTCGAGAAGCTCCTCGAGGGCTTTGAGGCGGTCGGCACGCCGCTGCACTATATTGCCTACGGAGGCACTGAGGGCCGAGGCCACGTCGGGGCCTGTGCGGCGGCGGTTGCTGTCGAGCACATTGCGCACCAGTGCGGGGATATTGCCGGTATAGTAGGCGAGCTGGCGGCGCTGCGCCTCGATGCTGTCGACCACAGTGTGAAGTATCTCCTCACCCACGCGCCGCACGGCAGTAAGAGCCTCGGCCATGCGCCCTATGAGCACTTCGGCGGCTGCCGTAGGTGTCTTCACGCGCGTGTTGGCCACATAGTCGAGCACGGTGGTATCGCGGTCGTGGCCTATGCCCACGACCACGGGGAGCGGGAACTGGGCCACGTTGAAAGCGAGCTCGTAGTCGTCGAACGACGCCAGGTCGCTCACAGCTCCGCCGCCACGGATTATCACCACGCAGTCGAAATCGTCGACCCGCTCCATGATGGCCTCGAGAGCCGCTATCACCCCCGCCGACGTGCGCTCACCCTGCATGGGCGATGCGAAGAGCTCGGTGTGGAAAGCGAGGCGGTAGGGGTTGAGGTGCAGGTGCTTCATGAAGTCGCCGTAGCCTGCGGCACCGCGCGCCGAAATCACGGCCACACGGGCAGGCACATCGCTCCATGGCAGGGAGCGGTTGAGGTCGTAGACGCCGTCGTCGCGCAGGCGGGCAATGATCTCCATGCGTCGGCGGGCAAGGTCGCCCACCGTATATCCGGGGTCGATGTCGTTGATTACGAGCGTGAAACCGTACACAGCATGATAGTTGACCGACACTCGCGCCATAATCTTCATGTCGGAGGCAAGGGGGCTGCCCGTAGCCGCCGCAAATGCCGGCGAGAGGCGTGCGAAGGTCGAGGCCCATATCACGGCACGGCTCTTTGCCAGAGGGGCGCCTGTGGCGGGGTCCTTCTCGATAAGCTCCATGTAGCAGTGGCCGCCGGAGCTGCGCACATCCGATGTCTCGGCGGTGATCCAGATGTCAGTGAGCCCGGGGGTTGCGGCTATGGTGCGGCTTATGCGTCGGCAGAACTCTCCCAGCGATATGGCTATGCGAGTGCTTTTCATTGCTTAGGCTTCACGAAGCGCTTGCCGTCGTACACCATATCGACGGCACTGCGGAGCAGGGCGAGGCCTGCGGGGCGGTCGGTGTCGGTGTAGTAGCCTGCGGTAGTGTTGACGAAGGTAAATCGGCCCGACACGGGGTCGTAGTCGGCACGGATATATAGCGCCGCGGGCATCTCCGTGCCCTTGGGCAGTTTCTCGCCCTTTGGCATGAAGTCGGCCGCCGACGGCATTGCGGGCTGCCGCTGCACGGGCGTCCAGTCGGTGCGGTAGAAGCGCACGCCGCTGTCGGCCACGGGAGTGAGCACAGTCTCAATCACGGCCACGAGCGTGTCAGCCTTCAGGGGCACGAGGGCTATGCTCATGGAAGCGTCGCGCGAGAGCTGCAGCTCAATGCAGGCATCGCTCTCGCGGAGCACGCGCGAGCTGCCGCCGAGCGTATTGTCGGTGGGAGTGGGCAGATGGCTGCGGAAGTAGTCGAGCATATCGAGGCGCGAATTGCGCTCCAGGAGCGGAAGCACCTGCGGGGGAGCATCCACAAAGAGCTCGGCTGCCGTGCGGGCATCTGCCGTAAAAGCCGAGAAAGCAGCGACGGCCAAGGCCGCCATTGCTTTCAGGGTAGAGAGTCTGCGAGTTTTTTTCATGCTTAGCGTTTTTCTTTCTTGCCTTTCTTCTCCTTGCGGGCCGATGCGGCGGCATAGTCGCGGTCGTGGTCGGCGATTTCGCTGAACACACGTTTGCCGAAGAAATCGAGCCCTTTCAGGGCAGCCACCACACGGCCTGCATCGCCTTTCTTCACATCGAAGAGCGAGTAGGACGGCAGCAGGTCGATGCGGCCCACATCCACGCGCTGGCCGGCAACATTCTTGTTGAGGAGCTCGATGAGGTTTCCGGCATAGAAACCGTCGGCCTTACCCACATTGATGTAGATGCGCGCCATGCCGCGCTCGGCGGTGCGGCGGTCCTTCTCCTTGTCGGTGCGGCGTGCGCCCTTCTCGCCTTTCTCCTTGCGCTCACGCGCGGGCTTCTCGTCGATGAAGTCGATGTTGGGAGCGTCCTTGTAGTAGTTGAGCAGGCGGTTGAACTCGAGCGAGAGCACACGCTTGAGCAGGTCCTCGGTCGAGAGCCACGAGAGCTTGCGGAGCACCCCGGGCAGGTAGCGGTTGATTTCCTCCTCGTTGACCTCCACCTTCTCGATGCGGTCGGCGAGGTTGTAGAGCTGCTTCTCGATGATATGCTGAGGCGTGGGTACCTCCTTGCGCTCGAATTTCTTGCCTATTATGCGCTCTATCTCGCGCAGCTTGCCTTTCTCGCGCGAGTGGATGATGGCCACCGACACGCCCGTCTTGCCGGCACGGCCCGTGCGGCCCGAGCGGTGGGTGTAGACAGCCGTATCGTCGGGCAGACCGTAGTTTATCACATGCGTGAGGTCATCCACGTCGATGCCTCGCGCGGCCACATCGGTGGCCACCAGGAGCGAGATCACGCGGTCGTGGAACTTCTTCATCACGATGTCGCGCTGCTGCTGCGAGAGGTCGCCGTGGAGAGCGTCGGCATTGTATCCGTCCTGGATGAGCTTGTCGGCAATCTCCTGAGTGTCGCGGCGGGTGCGGCAGAAGATTATGGCGTAGATATTCGGCGAGTCGTCGGCGATGCGCTTGAGGGCGAGGTACTTGTCGCGGGCGTTGACCATGTAGTAGACGTGGCGCACATTCTTTGCGCCCTCGTTTCGGGTGCCTACCACGATCTCCTGCGGGTCCTTCATGAAGCGCTTCGATATTTTCGCCACCTCGGCGGGCATCGTGGCGGAGAACATGAGCATCTTACGGTCGTCGGGCACGTGGCTGAGAATATCGTTTATGGAGTCGACGAAGCCCATATTGAGCATTTCGTCGGCTTCGTCGAGCACCACTGTGTGCACGTGCTCGAGCTTCACCACACCACGGTTGATGAGGTCGATGAGTCGGCCCGGAGTGGCCACTATAATCTGTACTCCCCGCTTCACGGCGCGGATCTGGCTCTCGATGCTGCTGCCGCCATACACGGGCAGGATGTCGAGGCCGGGGCTGTACTTCGAGAAGTCGGCAAGGTCGGCCGCAATCTGCAGGCAGAGCTCACGTGTGGGAGCGAGGATGAGAGCCTGCGTGTCGCGGCGGTCGGTGTCGATGCGCTGTATCACGGGCAGGCCGAAAGCTGCGGTCTTGCCTGTGCCGGTCTGTGCGAGCGCCACAAGGTCGTGGTCACCGTTGAGCAGCACCGGAATCACTTTTTCCTGCACGGGCATGGGCGTCTCAAAGCCCATTTCAGCAATACCACGCAGCAGGTCGTCGCGGACACCTAATTCTTCAAATGTAGTCATATAATTGTTTAATTTAATCCGTACGTATGTTTATATCTTCTATAGAACAAACATACGCACGGATTGTATCGTGGCTCCGCACTGTGCGGAGTCGGATTTTGGCATATCAAGCCAGTTCCATACCCTTTCGGAGCGCTTGCTCGTTGAGGGGTATGAGGTGATGATGGCGCTCGGGGAGAGTCTTCTTGAGGCCTCGGAGCACGGCATCGACACCTACCACGGGGCGGCACTTAAGGAGTGCGCCGAGCAGTATCATGTTGTAAGTCTTGGAGTTGTTGAGCTCAATGGCGGCTTCCATAGCATCCACGCGCACCACCTTGATGTCGGTGCGCTGCGGCAGGCGATGTATGCCCGAGGGGTCGTAGATGAGAGTGCCGCCGGGCTTCACCTTGCTCTCGAACTTGTCGAGACTCTGCTGGTTGAGCACCACGGCAGTGTCGAAGCTGTCGAGCACGGGCGAGCTGATGAGTTTGTCGGAGAGAATCACGGTCACGTTTGCCGTGCCGCCGCGCTGCTCGGGGCCGTAGGAAGGCATCCACGACACTTCAAGATTATCCATAAGGCCTGCGTAAGCAAGTATCTTACCCATAGAGAGCACGCCTTGACCGCCGAAACCGGCTATTACAATTTCTTCTTTCATAGCTTCATTCTACGTTTTTAAGGTCGCCGAGAGGATATTTCTCGAACATGTGCTCAACCATCCACTCATTAGCCTGCGCCGGGGTGAGCTTCCAGCCGGAGTTGCAGGTCGACACGATTTCGACAATCGAAGTACCGCGCTTGCCCACAGTGTTTGTGAAGGCTTTCTTGAGGGCGGCCTTTGTCTTGCGCACGGCCGCGGGAGTGTGCACGGCCTGGCGGGTCACATAGCAGGTGCCGTCGAGGCGCGCGAGCAGGTCGGTGATATTCAGAGGGTAGCCATTGAGCTCGGCCGTGCGTCCGTAGGGTGTGGTGGCGGTCTTCATGCCCAGCAGTGTGGTAGGAGCCATTTGGCCGCCGGTCATGCCGTAGATACCGTTGTTGATGAATATGATGGTGATGTTCTCGCCACGGTTGGCAGCGTGGATAGTCTCGGCGGTGCCGATAGCGGCGAGGTCGCCGTCGCCCTGATAGGTGAATACGAGGCGCTCGGGATTGAGGCGCGAAGCTGCTGTGGCAAGTGCGGGAGCGCGTCCGTGAGCGGCTTCAATCCAGTCGATGTCGATATAGTTGTAGGCAAAAACGGCGCAACCAACCGGCGCTATACCTATTGCTTTGGGAGCGAGCTCCATCTCATCGAGCAGCTCGGCCACGAGCTTGTGCACCACACCGTGGCTGCAGCCGGGGCAGTAGTGAGTGTGGCGGTCGATGAGCAGGCTCGGGCGGCTGTAGACCTTGTTCTCGGGGCGGATTATATCTTCGGGTTTCATAGTGAGTACGATTTAAAGAGATACAGAGAAATGCTTCCTGAGAGCGTCGATAACCTCGCCCGGGTTTGGCACGATGCCACCCATGCGGCCGAAGTGATGCACTTCTACGGCGCCGTTTGCGGCCAGGCGCACGTCTTCGACCATCTGCCCGGCGTTGAGTTCTACGGTGAGTATACCCTTCACCTGCTTGCTCAGGCGAGCAATCTCGGCCTTGGGGAAGGGCCAGAGGGTGATCGGGCGAAGCAAGCCCACCTTCACGCCGGCGGCGCGGGCATCCTCGATAGCCTTGAGGCAGATACGTGCCACCGAGCCGAAGGCCACGATAAGGTACTCGGCATCGTCGGTGTAGTACTCCTGGAAGCGCACCTCATTCTCCTCGATGGCACGGTATGTGGCCTGGAAGCGATGGTTGTTCTCCTCCATCTTTGCGGAGTCGAGCTCGAGCGAGGTCACCACATTCTGATGGTCGCGGTCGAGGCGTCCGCAGGCAGCCCAGGGGCATTGGCGGCGGAGCTCCTCTTCGGTGCGGCGCGGACGCTGCGGCGGGAGCACCACTTTCTCCATCATTTGGCCCACGATGCCGTCGGCGAGGATGAGCGAGGGGGTGCGGTATTTGAAAGCGAGGTCGAAGCCGAGAGCCACAAAGTCGGCCATCTCCTGCACTGTGGCCGGAGAGAGCACTATCAGATGATAGTCGCCGTGGCCGCCGCCCTTGGTGGCCTGGAAATAATCGGCCTGCGAAGGCTGGATGGTGCCGAGGCCGGGGCCGCCGCGCATCACATTCACGATAAGTGCCGGGAGCTCCGACGCCGCAAGATAGCTTATGCCCTCCTGCTTGAGGCTCACACCGGGCGACGACGACGAGGTCATCACAGCCTTGCCCGTGGCAGCTCCGCCATAGACCATATTGATGGCAGCGACCTCACTCTCGGCCTGCAGCACCACCATGCCCGTAGTCTCCCACGGACGCAGCTCTGCCAGTGTCTCGAGCACCTCCGACTGCGGGGTGATCGGATAGCCGAAATATCCGTCGGCACCATATCGGATGGCAGCGTGGGCGATGGCCTCGTTGCCTTTCATCAGTCTTACTTCTTCCATATCGAAAAGGTATAGATTGTTTTATAATCAATTTATCATCCGCGGTCCACCACGCGATACACTTCTATACATGCATCAGGGCACACGGTGGCACATGCAGCGCAGCCTATACATGCCTCGGCATGTGCCGGGTAGGCATAGTGATAGCCGCGGTCGTTCACGTCCTTGGGCTGTAGTTCCAATACGTCGACCGGGCAGGCCACCACGCAGAGGTCGCAACCTTTGCATCGGTTGGCATCCACAGTCACTGCTCCAAATACTTTTGCCATAAGAAATCGTTTTAGGGGTTCAATATCGCAAAAGTAACAAAAAGTTTTGGATAAGCAAGCCGAGCGGCGGATTTTTCCCTATTTTTTTAAGAGTGAGTTTATGGAAGAAGAAAGCTCTTGGAAAAGTGCCGTCAATCGGCGGCCTCTGCCTTTCGGCGGTAAGCTATGATCTTGGGGTCGCGGATCTCTCCGTCGACGATGCACGTTGCACTCTCGAGCACCGGGTTGGGGCGGCCCTCGATGAGGTCGTCGAAGAAGTGCGCCACCGCATGGCTTATCTCCTGCGACGATGTCTTGTAGAAAAGCGAGGGGGTGTGGTCAACTACATAGTGGCGGATGCCGTCGACCATATAGTCGGGCTCCTCTATAGTGGTCGGGATAGAAGTCTCTATGCCCCCTGCACGGTCGCAGCTGATGTCGATAATCATGGCTCCGGGCTTCATGCGGCGCAAGTCGGAGGCGTAGATGATGTGGTCGGTGCGGTTGGTGTCCCAGAGGATGGCATTCACTATCACGTCGTACTGCGGAAGGTCCTCGGCCAGGCGGCACTCGGTGCGGCGGTCGTAGATTGTGACGTCGGCGCACAGATAGTGCAGAGCCTTCACGGCACCCATGGCGGTGTTGCCGCGGCCTATGATTGCCACTTTAAGGCCGTAGGGGAATACGCCGTGGCACTGGAAGGCGTGCATCACGGCAGCCTCGCCGGCAATCTCGTTGTTGCGGTAGAAAGTGTGGCGGCCGCCTTCGTACATATCCTCCCACGCTATTGCGGTGAGGCCTGCACGGCATATCTTATCGCAGATGTCGCGGTTCTGCACGGCATGTATCCAGCCGAAAATCGTCTGTCCGTTCAGCTTATCCAAGTACTCGGCATCGCCAATCTTGGGGTCGCACACTATGTCGCAAGCCAAGGCCTCGCTCCGGCTCACTATGTGAGCTCCGAGGGCGGCATACTCGCTGTCGGCTACTCCGAGCACGTCGCCGTAGCCCTCTTCGATATACACATAGCCGCGGTTTGTCATGGCGGCAAGGTCGGCAGGCACGATGGCGCGCCGGCGTTCGTTCTCCTTATGGCTTATTATAAATCCTAAAGTCTTCATGATTTTGATTGCGGTAGTTTAATCAGGCTGCCGAAGAAAGCATCGGTCGAGGGCAGCAGGTTGGGGTCCATGCCCGAGTCGGGGAAGAATGTCATCTCGCCGAAGTAAATCCGGCCGTCGATGTCGTAGAGGTCGACGCGCACGAAGGGGAAGCCACGCGAGAGCTCGGAGGCGAGCTCGAACATCTTCTCCACATTCTTCGGCCGCGGAAGTGTGAATCCCTCGGGTGCATTGAGCCCGCGGATATTATAGCGCTTGAGCTGCCAATCCTTGTCGAAGAAGTAGAACTTGGTGTCGCCCGAAGCACGGTCGGAGCACACCATCACCGACTCCACATAGCCGTCGTAGCAAAAGAACTTGAAGTCGTCCACATCGTGCCCTATAAGCTCTTCGGCAAATACCCTGCGGCGGACATCGCGGTAGGGCCACTCGCGGTAATCATCGTAGATGGAGCGGCGCAGCAGGGAGCGGAGGTCGCGCACGGCGGCAGACAGATTGAAGACGGCCTTGTCGCGGACGATAAACACGCCCTTATTGCCGCCGAAGTGGTTGCTTTTAAGCACAAAAGAGTCGGGGAGGGCGTCGAGGTCAATGTCCTCGGGGCGGTCCCACACGGCATAGGTAGGTATGATATACTCACGGCCAATTCGGGCGGCTGCCCACTCCTTGGCCTCGATCTTATCGACCATGGCCGTGGTCTCGGGGCGGCGGAAATGCAGCTTGAGCCACTGCAGCTTCTCGTTGAATGTGCGGGGATTATCCACACACAAAGGATGCCCCATCTTCACACGGAACATCCACTTGAGATATATCTTATCGGGCATCCACTTTCCGAAGCGGCGAAGGATGCCGGCGGCTATGCGTCGTACTGTCATACCGCAAAGGTAGCTCTTTTTTTTCAATACGCCGCAGCCCGAGGGGCAAAATCAACGGTAGTCGGCGAAGCGCTCCTGCAGTTTCTTGCGGGCGAAGAAGATGCGGCTCTTGACGGTGCCGAGCGGAAGACCCATCTTTTCGGCGATTTCATTGTACTTGTAGCCTGCAACGTGCATCGAGAAAGGCACGCGGTACTCCTCGGCAAATTCTGCGATGGCTGCCGTGATTTCCTGCACACCGTAGCTCTCCTCGGGCGACTCTATGCCGGAGTCCTGGCTCAGGTTGAGGTGGTAGAGGTTGTCGGTAGTATCGACCATCATGGCTGCACGCGAGGCGCGGCGGTAGTTGTTGATGAAGAGGTTGCGCATGATGGTGAACACCCAGCCCTTGAAGTTCGTGCCCTCGGCATATTTATCCTGATTGTCGAGCGCCTTCAGGGTGGTGTCCTGAAGCAGATCGTAAGCATCATCACGGTTGGAAGTGAGCATATATGCAAAGTTGAGCATGTTGCTCTGAAGGTTCATCAAGTTGGTCTGAAATGTAGTTGAGCTTGCCATAGTAGTGATGCTTTTAGAGGTGATCAATTAGATTTTTCAATCGGCCTTTTTACTTCCGACACTCCAAAATTACCGGCTTCGGGCGAGCTGTCAATATTTTTAATGCAAATAAATGTTAATACAATTTTTAAGCAAAAATTAAGCGCGTAAATATCTTTTATACTGATATTTACGCGCCATACTATTTTGTTACAGAATTGTTACACCTGGCTATTGCCATCGTTTTGTCACCTCGGCGTCACCTTTTTCAAAATACCGAGAAGGGGGTACCACAGATAGCCTTGAACATCACTGTGACCGAGCTCCGTGAGGAGGCGGATATAGTTCTCGACCTGCCTGAAATGCCCCGGGCGTGCCTCGGTGGTAAACTTATAGTCGACCACCATCGTGGCCCCGTCGGGAGCCACCACCACACGGTCGGGGCGGAAAGTGGCATCGGAGTCGGCCACATAGATTGCCCTCTCGGCATATACTTTCATGGCGGGGTCAAACCAACTCTGCACACACGGCCCACCATCCGCGATGGCATCTTGCAGTTCGCGGCAATAGTCGGCCACGGTGTCGGCATCGAGCCCGGCCCTGCGGCCAACTGCCGCCGCCGAGGCTGGAATGTCGGCCAGTGTGCGTGCCGATGCAAGGATTGAGTGCAGGATGTTGCCACGCTCGGCGGCCTCCACCAGCAGCGGTGGAGCCACAGGCTCATCCACAATCTCCTTCTCCTCCTCACCGCCGATGTCGAGCGAAGTCGAGAGGATGTCGTCGATAGATGTGAGTCGGCGCGTCTTGTCGTTGAAAAGCACGGGGTAGCCATCGGCATAAACAGTGGCTTTTTCTTCGCCTTTAGATTTTCCTGCCGCCTTCACGGTGGGCTCACCGAGGGTAAAAGTCTCGTCGAGGGCATCGAAGCCGCAGGCAAGGTCGATGCGTGCATCATCGGCGAGCTCGGCGCTGTCGGGCAGAGCACAGAACACTTCATGCAGCCCCCGGCCGATTTTCTTCACCGTAGAGTGCACACACAGCTCGCGTGCGGCGCGGGTGAAAGCCACATAGGCGGTGTTGAGATTGTCGATGGTCTCGAGCTTCTCGTCGCGCTCGAATATACCGGCGAAGGGCGATACGAGCTTATTGCGCAGCGCCGATTTCGAGGTCACGGTCACGCGCAGCACCGGGGGCACTATCGCGGGGTCGAAGCCCTCGAGGCCATCGAGCGGCAGCCATGCGCTTTGCGTGCCGTGGGTGAGCTCCCAGTCGGCGAAAGGAATGTGCACGCAGTCGCGCTCGAGGCCTTTGGACTTGTGCACTGTCATCACCTCCACGGCATCGAGCTCGGCCGAAGCCTTGATAGCCCAGCGGTCGATGTTGAGCTGATAGGCCTCGAGAAAAGATTTTATCGACGGGTCCGGCCCCTCGGTGTGGTGCACCGCCAGGTCCTGCAGCGCAGTGATATAAGCATTCTCGGCGCGCCTCTGCTCCTCGGAGAGCTTATGGCAGACGATGGCCTCGATGAGTGCCACAAGATTGGCGGGATTTTCGGCGCGGATGGCACGTATTTCGCGGTCGAGACTCTCAGTGGCCTGCTCGCTGTCGAGAGCCATGCGCAGGGCATCCTCGGGCGGGTAGCCGGCCGCATGGTAGTAGTTGTAGCGCGTGATCATGAGCACGATGTCGGCATTGGAGGCATACTTCGGAGCGCCTTCCACATCGGCGCGCTTGCCGCTGTATGAGCCCTCCACGAGCTTCAGCATACTCATGATAGTGCGCACCGCCGGCGAAGAGCTCAGCAGAAGCGCCTCCGACGAGAGCACGGCAATCTCAGGGTGGTTCTGCACGAGGTATTCCACCACTGTGGTAGCCTCGGCACGCCAGCGCGTGAGGATGAGGATGTCGCGCCAGCGGTAGCCGCCCTCGCGGTGCTGTCGCAAAATCTCCTGCGCCATCTCCTCGAGCAGCGCTTCGGTGCTCAGATTGCCGTCGGGGTCGAATTTCACCTTCACATAGGCGGGCACGGAGCGCATACCCTCGGCGGGGGTCTGCACCACGTTGCCGTAGCTGTCGGCACCGTATAGCCCGGCCATACGCCCGAACACGGTGTTGTTGACCCTCACCAGGTCGGCGGCACTACGGTGGTTGGTGTTGTCGGCGGGCTCGAAGCCTCGCAGGCGGTGGTCGTGAGGGAAGTCGCGGGTCTGCACTATGCTGCCAAGCAGCTCGCTGTCGGAGTTGCGGAAGCGGTAGATAGCCTGCTTCTCGTCGCCGATGATAAGGTTGTCGTGCCCTTCGGCGATACTGTTGGCCACGAGCGGGCGCAGATTGTGCCACTGCAGGTGCGAGGTGTCCTGAAACTCGTCGATAAGCAGGGTCTCGAGCGTCATGCCGAGGCGCTCATAGATAAAGGGCATCTCGGCATCGCTGATGATGCGCCGCAGCAGCTCGCCGGTGTCGGAGATGAGCACCGTGTTATTGGCTCGTAGATACTCTTCGAGGCGCGCCGTCGACATCCCGAAAAAGTCGAGTGCGCCGAGGCTCTCAAGCAGCTCTCCGTAGTATGCCGAGAGGGGCACTCCCACATAGACCTTGCGGCAGAAGTCGGCCAGCGCCTCGCTGTAGTCGGCCAGCGCCTCCGCCTTGAGGCCCGCTTTCTTAAGATGTGTGGCCACAAGAAGGCTCTTGGGCTCTTTTTCGCCTGTGGCAATATCGCTGATGCCCTTGATGCCGACATCTACCGGCCGACCCTTGGCGGCATCGCACACACGGGCGTAGACAGCCTTGTTGAATATGGTCTCGGGAAGTCCGGCAGCGGCAGCCTTAGCCAGAAAATCGCGCGCGGCAGTCCTTGCCGGCGCGAGCGCCTCGAGAGCCTTGCGCGAGAGCTCTCGGCCGAAAGCCTCGATGCGGGCCGGATCCTCGAGATAGCGGCGCAACTCGGCGGCATAGTTGCCGTAAGTCTCGTCGAGCGAGTCGGCCATGGCTCGCGTGAGGGCATTGAGGATGTCGCCCTCGCGGTTGAAGAAGTTATAGCCCTTGCCCTCGCTCATCTTGCCGAGGGAGTAGCGCTTCACCCAGTCGACAAGACGCGAGCGGCCCGCGCGGGGCATATAGTTTATCTCGTCGAGCATCACCGACACACTCTGCTTCATCATCAGCAGCGTGTCGAGCTGAAGCTCATAGTCGCCCTGATGGTCGACCTCCCGCGAGAATGTGCGCAGCACGGTCTGGAAGAACGAGTCGATAGTGCTCACGTTGAAGTTGCCGTAGTCATAGAGCATCTCGGCCAGCGCCGTGGCGGCGGCGGTGCGCAGCTCCCCGGCGGTACAGCCGTAGTCGCGAGTGAGCCACTTGCCGTAGAGCGACGCCGAGGCGCCCTCGTCGGTGCTCAGTGCGGCGAGCTCGCGCACGATACGCGCCTTCATCTCCTCGGTGGCCGCGTTGGTAAAGGTGATGGCAAGGATAGTGCGGTGGCGGTTGCGCCGGCGGTGACCCGAGGGCATATACTTGTCGGCATTGAGGACGTAGGTCTCCGTGCCGGGCAGCTTGTAGCCCAGCACGGTCTTTATGTACTCAAACGCAAGTGTAAAAGTCTTGCCCGAGCCTGCCGATGCTTTGTAGATTGTGAGCATGGCGGGGTCAGAATGCGTTCTTCTCGCCGCGTGCGGCATTGAGCACGGTGCGCACCATTATTTTTATGTCGAGCAGGAAGGTCCAGTTCTCTATGTACCACACATCGTGCTCCACACGCCGCTCCATCTTCCAGAGCTCGTCGGTGAGGCCGCGGTAGCCGTTGACCTGCGCCCAGCCCGTGATACCGGGCTTCACGGCGTGGCGCACCATGTAGCGGTCCACCAGGCGAGTGTAGTCCTCGGTGTGCTTGAGCATGTGCGGGCGAGGCCCTACAATCGACATGTCGCCGCGCCACACATTGATAAACTGCGGCAGTTCGTCGAGCGAGGTGCGGCGGAGGAAGTCGCCCAGACGCGTCTTGCGGGGGTCGTTCTTTGTAGCCTGGCACTTGTCGGAGTTTGCATTGACGCGCATCGTGCGGAACTTATAGCACTCAAAGGACTTTCCGAGATAGCCCGTGCGCTCCTGCTTGAAGTAGACCGGCCCCGGCGATGATATCTTTATGGCTATCGCCACGGGTATGTATATCAAGGGATAGAAGCACAGGAAGAGCGACGACACGGTGAAGTCGAACACACGCTTGAGAGCACGGTTGAATACATTCTGCAGCGGATTGCGCCTCAGCGCCAACACCGGAAGCGGGCCTATGCTGTGGAGCTCGAAGCGGCGTGGCAGCGTGCGCGGTATCTGCGGCACATAGTAGAAGTCGACCACGTGGTCGTCGGCGATTTTAATGACATCGGCCAGGGCCTCGTTGTGGCCCGAGAGGGTGAAGAAAATCTGCCTCACCTGGTTTTGCTCCACAAATTCGGCAAGCTCGTCGATAGGGCGCACCGAGTCGATGCGGAAGTCGTCGTCGGGCTCATCGTCGAAAAAGCCCAGCACACGATAGCCGAAGCCGGAGTCCTTCTGCATACTTGCATACAGGCGCTTGGCTGTGCGCCCGGTGCCAACTATCACCACGCGCGTGAAGTTGTAGCCGCGCCGGCGATAGTCTTTCAGCGCTGTGGCACAGAGCACACGGCACAGCGGTATGAGGGCCATCATCAGGCCATAGTAGAACACATACGCTTTGCCCGGCACCACTGTGATGCCGAGAAAAGCTATGAGAGAGAGAAAGAAAAGGGCGTGCGTGCACACTGCCGCAAGGGTCGAGCGCAGCAGCGACTCCATGCGGATTGCCCTGAACTCGTGGCGGCGCCCGATGGTCCACACCAACATAGGTATGAAGCTCACGTTCACCAAGAGCCACAGCTCGCGCAACTGTCTCGTATGCTCCTTTATTTCAGGAAATACCGTGATGGTAAGCCAGAAAAGCAGATCGACAATGAGGAGGTCGACCAGCGACAGGAGCGTCTCGAGAAACTGCCCTTTGCCTATAGGACGTTGGGAAGAAGTCATGAAACGGCCTCCGTTATAAAAGGTAGCTTATGCGAGCTTTGTATCGATCAGTTTGATTTTTTCCTCGAGGTCGGTGATGTCGGCTTTGAGCCTGTCGATACGGCGCTCAAGATCGTGGAGAAGATTATTGCCTGATTTCGACTTCGACGAGAGGAAACCGAGGTTGTTCTCGTAAGTGCGGAGGTCGGCACGGCGGCTCTCGAGCACACGGAGCAGACGCTCGCGCTCGCGGAAGAGCTTGTTTCCGTCGCTCTCTATCTCTGCCACTCCGGCCTCGAAGCGCTCGCGGCGTGCCTTTGCCTCGGCAAGGGCGAAGTGGTCGCGCACGGCATCGGTGGCGGCACGGTAGGCATCGTGGAGCTTATCTTTCTCGCGGAAAGGCACATGACCGATTTCACGCCAGCGGTCCTGCAGCTTCTTGAGCTCGGCGATAGCGGCGCCTTTGGTCACGCCTTCGGCAGTAAGAGCCGAGAGGGCTGCCACAATCTCGCGCTTGGCCTTGAGGTTGGCCTGCTCTTCGCGGCGGGCACCCGAGCCGGCTTTCTTGCGCTGACCGAAGAAATAGTCGCACGCGGCGGTGAAGCGCTTCCAGAGGTCTTCGCTGTGCTTTTTGGGCACGGAGCCTATTTCACGCCACTCTTTCTGGAGAGCCATGAAGCGGTCGCCGGCCTTGCGCCAGTCGGTGCTGTCCTTAAGCGACTCGGCCTCGGTCACAAGAGCCTGCTTGCGCGCAAGATTGGCGGCAAACTCCTCGCGTGTGCTCTTGAAGTAGAGCGACTTGGCGGCGAAGAAAGCATCGCAGGCGGCACGGAAGCGGTTGAAGAGGGCGCGGTTCACCTTCTTGGCAGCGAATCCTATGCCGTGCCACTGCTCCTGCATGGCCTGTATCCTGCGGGTAGCCTCATCCCAGGAGGCAAAAGTGCGGAGTGTGGAGAAGTCGATGCTCTCCACCTGATGACAGAGCTCTGTCTTTGCAGCCTCGTTGGCAGCTTCCTGAGCCTTGCGGGCTTCAAAGAAAGCCTGATAGCGCTTGTTTATTTCGGCCGAAGCCTCGCGGAAGCGGTTCCAGATTTCATCGCGGAGCTCCTTGGCCACCGGGCCTATGCGGCGCCAGCGGTTGTGCATATCCTGCAGCTTGCGGTAGGCGGCGATCACATCTTCCTCGGCATTGAGCTCGGCCACCTCGGTGAGGATGGCCTCTTTCTCGGCGAGATTTTTCTTGAAATCGTAGTCGCGGAGCTCCTTGTTTATCTTGAGGTTGTCGGAGTAGCGCTCACGGGCTTCCTGGAAGCGCTTCCACACAGAAGTCTCCTCGGTGGGGTCGACATCGCCCACGGCGTTGAACTCATCCTGCAGCTCGCGGTAGCGCGGGAATGTGCGGTTCACATTGTCGGTGTCCTCGGCGAGGGCTATGATTTCGGCGATGATGGCGTTCTTGCGCTCAAGGTTGGCAGCCTTGAGAGCCTCCTGCGCGGCAGCCCACTCTGCTTTCCGGGCACGGAGCTGCTCTATGGTGGCGTTGAACGATTTTTCAGTTTCGGAGGGTGCCGCTACGGGCTGAGCTTCGCCCTCGGCGGCGGCACCGGTGTTTTTATGGAGCATGCTGAATAGCTGACGCAGACGTCGGATTTCATCGTTGCCGATTTCGGCGGCGTCTTTCTCAAGCAGAGCGATGGCATCGGCAAGGAGCGACTCCTCGGTGTGCTCTCGCTGCTCTTCGGCTTCGGCGGTGGCGCTGAGGCCTTCGCTCATCATATCCTCGGCCTCGACCTCGGCCTGAGGCTCGGGGGCTGCTTCGGATGCTTCCGCGGGTGTTTCGATACCGGCGACGGGTGCGGTGCCCGTCGCTTCGTTAAGGTCTGTTCCGGGCTGCGAGGGAGCAGCGCTCAGAGTGGGATCAAGCATGTCCATAGTGGGTATATAAAGTAGGTTAACGACAATGCTTTTTGGCATTGTCGCGCCAAAAATAATAAAAAAAGTTTAAACTCTTTGATTTTACGCGATTTTTTTCTTTCCCGACGCATTTCTGCGGGGCAAATCTACTGAAAAATCGTTAATTCACTCTCTTTGTCGATTTTTTACCGTATCTTTGCGGCGAATTTACAGTAATTATATTATGAACACGCGCGTCGCAGCCCTGCTGCTTTCAATCATATCATTCATCGCCATCCCCTTCGCCGCCAGCGCGCAATTCCGCTGGGCTCCCGTGGCAGGTGTCACTGTCAACGACCTCGATTTCAAGCAGGACCTTTTCCCGGTCGACAAGACCGTGGGTATGCAGGCCGGCGTGATGGGCGAGCTGATGTTCCCCGGCATAGGCTTCGGCATAGACTTCGCCCTGCTCTACAACCAGATGGGTGCCAAGACGCATCTCGGCGACCGCAAGATATGGGCAGCCGACGGCTTCAAGGACCCCAATGTGATGATACACACCCTCCAGATTCCGCTGCATGTGCGCTTCAAATGGACTCGTATGCAGGGCCTCGAGGACTATATCGCGCCTTTCGTATATGGCGGTCCCGACTTCGCGCTCTCGGTGGGTCACTCGCGCATAAAAGGCGACAACGGTGCCGACAATCCCTACAAATTCTCGGGCGGCGACCTCGGCCTCACAGCAGGCGGCGGCTTCGAGCTATGGCGCAGATGGCAGGTATCGGTCCAGTACACCTGGGGCATGACCTATCTGCTCAAGACCCGAAAGCTCGACAACCAAAGCGCCAAAAACCGCCAGTGGGCGGTGCGCGTGGCATACTTCTTCTGATAACTCATAACTCATCGAGGCTAACACGCCTCCCGGTAAACCAGCACAAACAAGAATAATGGCTCTACAATGCGGTATCGTTGGGCTCCCCAACGTAGGTAAATCAACGCTTTTCAACTGTCTCTCCAACGCCAAGGCCCAGTCGGCCAACTTCCCGTTCTGCACCATTGAGCCCAACGTGGGCGTAATCACAGTGCCCGACGAGCGACTCAACAAGCTCGTGGAGATGTGCAACCCCCGCTCGGTGGTGCCCGCAACCGTCGAGATCGTCGACATCGCAGGCCTGGTGAAAGGCGCGTCAAAAGGCGAAGGCCTCGGCAACAAGTTCCTGGCCAACATCCGCGAGACCGACGCCATTCTGCATGTGCTCCGATGCTTCGACGACGACAACATCACGCACGTCGACGGCTCGGTAGACCCCGTCCGCGACAAGGAAATCATCGACTTCGAGCTACAACTCAAAGACCTCGAGACTGTCGAGAACCGCCTCAACAAGACCGTGAAGCAGGCGCAGACCGGCGACAAGACCGCACGCCTCCAGGTCGACGTGCTCTCGGCCATCAAAGAAGCGCTTGAGAAAGGCAAGCCCGCACGCTCGGTCTCTTTCGACTCCGTGGATGAACGCCGCTTTGCCCGCGAGCTCTTCCTGCTCACGTCCAAGCCCGTGCTCTATGTGTGCAACGTCGACGACGAAGCTGCCGCCGAAGGCAACAAATACGTCGAAGCAGTCCGCGAAGCAATCAAGGACGAAGGCGCCGGCCTGCTCATTGTGGCAGCCCGAACCGAAAGCGAAATCGCGGAGCTCGACACCTACGAGGAGCGTCAGGAATTTCTGGCGGAGATAGGCCTCGAGGAATCGGGTGTGGCAAGGCTCATCCGCGCGGCATACTCTCTGCTCGACCTGCAGACATACTTCACCGCCGGCCCCGACGAAGTCCGCGCCTGGACATTCCGCCGCGGCTCCAAAGCGCCCCAGTGCGCAGGCATCATCCACACCGACTTCGAGAAAGGCTTCATCCGCGCCGAAGTAATCAAGTACGACGACTACGTGACTCTCGGTGGTGAGACCGCCGTGAAAGAAGCCGGCAAGATGGCTGTCGAAGGTAAGGAGTATGTGGTGAACGACGGCGACATCATGCACTTCCGCTTCAACGTATAATCACTCTCCTCACCCGATATGTACTTCAACTCCCAGTCGTTCTTCAGCAACATTCCGCCCGTAGTCAAGAACCTGCTCATCATCAACATTCTGGTGTGGGCGTTCATGGCTCTGGTACCCGCCGCCGACCGTGTGCTCGACAAATATCTGGCTCTCTACTACTTCACCTCGCCGGCCTTCAAGCCCTTCCAGCTCTTCACCTACATGTTCCTGCACGGGGGCTTCATGCACCTGTTCTTCAACATGTTCGCCCTGCTGATGTTCGGCCGCACGATAGAGCTCACCATGGGCTCGGCACGCTTCCTCTTCTACTATATAAGCTGCGGCATCTGCGCCGCTCTTGTGCAGATGGGCATCTTCGCCATATACATCGACGACCTTCAGAGTCTGCTCCCACCCGACGTCACGGCGCAGGTCATGGAAGACGGCTGGGGCCTGATACAGCGCGGCTATAACTACGCCGACCCCGACTGCGCTCGCCTCAACGCCTTCATCAACACCCCCATGGTCGGTGCGTCGGGAGCTATCTACGGCGTGCTGCTGGCCTTCGGCTTCCTCTTCCCCAACATGCCGGTGTACCTCTTCTTCATCCCCGTGCCTATCAAGTCGAAGTGGATCATCATCGGTTACTTCGTGCTTGAGCTCATGTACGGCATCAGCGGCTCGGCCGACGGTGTTGCCCACTTCGCTCACCTCGGAGGCATGATATTCGGCTTCCTCCTGCTGCTCTACTGGAAGAAGAAAGGCGTGTTCCGCAACCACTGGTTCTTCTGACACTCTCTCCCGCCCTTGGCACGCTCCTCTGAAAAATCCCCCGCGAAGCCTACCCGTGGCACTGCTGCACGGATATGGCGCGCATTGGCCTTGCTGGTCGATATTGCCGCCGTCGGCATCCTGATAGTCACCGGCTATGCGGGTATGCTCTCGCCGCTGCGCTACGGCGGTGTGTGGGGTGTGCTGCCTCTTGGCTTTCCCATCGCGTTCTGGATAGTGGTCGGTCTCCTTGCAGTGCAGCTCTTCGTGCACCGGCGCGGTGCCGTGGTATGCGCTCTCGGCCTGGTGATATGTGCCGGCCCCGCGCTCGACTACTGCCCGCTCAACTTCGGCACTCGCAAGGCTCCCGAAGGAGCGCCCACTTTCACGCTGCTCACATTCAACGCACACCAGTTCGTGCCGCCGCACACCAATGCCATACCCAAGACCAAGGCCGACAACAGCGCTCCCAACCCTCAGATGGACTACATCCTCAGCGCCGATGCCGACATAGTGTGCCTGCAGGAAGCCACATACATCTGCACTGACCTGGGCGATAATCTCATCTCTGCCGCGCAGCTCAAAGCCATGCACGAGAAGTACCCGCACATACTCATGGCCATGAGCGATATTCTGCTGATGTCGAAGTTTCCTGTGGAAGCAATCCATCTCGACGCAAACCCGGAGAACTTCCCCGGCGGATGCCTCGGGTGCTATCGCGTGACACTCCCGTCGGGCCGCATCATCACCATCTTCGACGTGCACCTGCACTCCATGCGCCTGCGTGCCGACGACAAAGAGCTCTACATGAGCCTCACTGAGCTGCACCGCGAGGACCTCGGAGCCGTGCGCGACCAACTCCTGCGCAAACTCAGCTCCGCCGCCGAGGGCCGCACACGCGACCTCATTCAGCTGCAGCGATACATACGCCTCTACGGCGGCCCCGACGTGATTATCGCCGGTGACTTCAACGATGTGAGCGGTTGCCACACAATCCGTGCCCTGGCCGATGCCGGTTTCCGAAGCGTATATCCCGAAGTAGGCCTCGGACCGGTGATTACCTTCAACTCCGACCGCCTTTACTTCGGCATCGACCACATCCTCTACCGCGGTGCTTTCATGCCTCTGAGCATAGAGAAAGGCCCTCGATGCGGCTCCGACCACTACCCTCTGCTCGCCACTTTCGCCGTGCCCGACTGACCCCTACGCACGTTTTGTTTGTTTAAAAGACAAATGAAACGAAAGAGACTGCCGAATATCGTGCGCCTGATGGCGGCCGATGCACGCCTTCACGGGCGTATGGCCCGCATCAGCAGGCGCTACTCCGACGTCGTGGGAGCTTGCCTCACCGGCGGGGGTATCGCCGTGTATGTAGCCTCGGCAGCGGTGGTCACCGGGCTTGTGCTATACGGTGGCTTCGACAGCAGCACTCTGGACCGACACCTGCTCATGCGCGGCTTCCACATAGCCCAGGGGCTTTTCATTGCCTACATCCTCTTCAATATCATCTTCGGCTTTAAATCCTGGTGGCGCGACAGCCTATTTGTGAAGCGCATCGCCGCCGGGCTGATGCTGCTCACTCTCATCCCGGTAATCTTTCCACACACCGCCGGCACGCCCGTCGACAGTATCTGGCACTTCCTGCACAGCCGCTGGTTCCTCTTCACGGGGCTCGGCGTCTACTCCCTTGCCGAGCTCTGCTACGGCACCATGCAGATGCTCGGGAGGCGCACCAACCCCTCGCTGATTCTCTCGGCGAGCTTCCTTATATTCATCATCCTGGGCTCTTTCGTGCTCATGATGCCGAGGTGCACCACAGGCGGCATCCGCTATATCGACGCGCTATTCATGGCTGCAAGCGCCGTGAGCATGACCGGGCTGTGCACCGTCGATATCGCGGCGTCCTTCACACCTCTGGGTCAGACAGTGATGATAGTGCTCATGCAGATAGGCGCGCTCGGGGTGCTTACCTTCACCAGCTTCTTCGCACTCTTTTTCAGCGGTCGTGCCTCGATCTACAACCAGATTCTGATGCGCGACTTTATCTACTCCAAGAGCATCAGCTCGCTCATGCCCGTAATCCTCTATATCCTCACCTTCACTCTCTGTGTGGAAGGCATAGGCGCCTTAGGCATATACCTCACGCTGCCCGACGGCTTCGGCGGAAGCACGGGGCAGCGCGCGTTTTTCGCCGTCTTCCACTCGGTGTCGGCATTCTGCAATGCCGGCTTCACCACTCTGCCTCAAGGCATGGCCGAGCCCGCGCTGATGGATAGCAATCAGGCTATATACCTCGTGCTGAGTGCACTCATCCTGGCCGGCGGCCTCGGCTTCCCCAATCTGGTCAACATCAAGGAGGCCGCCGGCGAGTACATCGGCAGGCTCAGATGCTCCATCACCGGGCGCCGACGCAGGCACCGGGCGCATATCTACGACATCAACACCAAGCTCGTGCTGCTGTGGTCGGCGGTGTTCTTCGCCGTTGGCTGTGTGGCATTCTACGTCCTGGAGTACAACCACTCCATGGCAGGTCTCAGCTGGAGCCGCCGCGCCATACAGAGCATATTCTGCTCCTGCACGGTGCGGACGGCCGGATTCAGCACCTACGGCCCCGACCAATGGCTCGGTGCCACGCTGCTCATTGCCATGTTCTTCATGTGGGTGGGATGCGCCTCGCAGTCGATGGGCGGAGGCATCAAGGTCAACACCTTCGCCACCGTGGTGCTGAATATCAGAGCCCTTGCACGAGGCCAGAAAGGCATCACAGCCTTCAACCGCACCATAGCGCCCGACTCCGTGCGCCGAGCCTATGCCGTGGTATGCCTCTCGGGCTTCGCCATCCTGGGCTACTCACTCCTGCTCACTCTTCTTCAGCCTGAGCTACCGCTCAAAGGGGTGATGTTCGAGGCTTTCTCGGCCTTCACCACCATAGGCATGTCGCTCGGCATCACCCCCGAGCTGAGCGATGCATCGAAGATAGTGGTGGCCACAGCTATGTTCCTGGGCCGCGTGGGCGTGATCTCGGTGCTCTGCGGCCTGGTAGGCAACCGCACCGACCGCTCGCCCATGCTACCCACCGACGATGTAATTATAAATTGAAAATCATAAATTATACAAACTGATGCGTATCCTTATTATTGGCCTCGGAATTTATGGCGAGAACCTCGCTCGCGACCTCACCGACATGGGGCATCAGGTGATTGGTGCCGACAACTCGCAGAGCGCCGTCGACGGCCTCAAAGACTACATATCCACAGTCTACCTCATCGACTCAACAGAACCGGCTCAGCTCGAAGTGCTCCCTCTGCGCGGCGTAGACCTCGTGATTGTGGCTATTGGCGAAAACTTCGGCGCAAGCATCAAGACCGTCGCCCTGCTGAAGAAAGCCGGAGTGCGGCACATCTACGCCCGTGCCATCGACACTCTCCACGAAGCAATTCTCCATAGCCTCGACATTGAGCGGATAATCACCCCTGAGCAACGCGCCGCCGCCGACCTCACCCACGAGCTCGAGCTCGGAAGCACGGTGCAGACTCTGGCAGTCGATGCCGACTCCTTCGTGCTCAACCTCGATGCCCCGGAAGAGCTCCTCGGGCTGAGCTACGCGGAGGTGGCCGACCGCCTCGGGAAAGACTACTCCCTCACCCTGATTGCCGCCTCGCGTGCCACCAAGCGCACCAACGTGCTTGGCATCCGCCGCCCCACCCTCACGCTCCTCGACCGCACCTCGGCCTCGGTTGAGGCCGGCGACCGCATCACCGTTTTCGGCACCCGCCGCGACATTCGCGAGCTCTGCAAGCATCACTGACCGCAAATGTAAAGGAAGTTGCCACTAAGTATTTCTTGTGATTCAGACCCTTAATTGGCTGAAAATTGTTATCTTTGCGTTTTTATAATATCAACTTGCGGAATATGGATTACACTAAATTGCAAGATAAATGCCGTGGCTCTCTTGTTGGCGGTGCTATAGGCGATGCGCTCGGCTATGAGGTTGAGTTCATGAACCTTTCCTCTATCTTGAAAAAGTTTGGCGGCAGGGGTATCACTCGTTATGTTCCGCATAACGGAATTGCGGAGTTCTCCGATGATACTCAGATGACGCTTTTTACCGCAGAAGGATTGATGAACGGCGTCATAGCCACTAAAGCAGGCAAGCCGGAAGAAGTCCTGCCATATATCGAGAAAGCATATCTCGCATGGTACAAGACTCAGACCGAAATGCCGTCGGCTGTTGAGGGTAGTTGGTTGAGCAATATCAAGGCTTTATGGTCTCGACGTGCGCCGGGAAATACGTGTATGGTGGCCTTGCAAAATACAGCCAATGGTATTGACATCAAAAATAACTCCAAGGGGTGCGGAGGTGTGATGAGAGTCGCTCCAATAGGCATTTTCAATGCCGTGCACCGCAACCTTTACGATTATGAAGACACTGCTCATCTTGCCGGATGGGCTGCTGAAATCACCCATCACCATATTGCAAGTACTCTCGCATCAGCTTTGATGGCGACCACCGTTGAAAATTGTATCCACGATGAAAAAGTTGACCGCACTGTGTTCGGCTGGATAGTTGATGGAGGTCTCGCGCTGATGAACCGATATTTCCCCGGTCATGAGGAAGAGCTTCGAAAATTTATCACATTGATAAAAAGAGGCATGGAGTTAGGCATAAGCGACATTTCTGACCGTGATGCCATTCGTGAACTTGGCGAAGGTTGGGTGGGCGATGAAGCATTGGCAATAGCAATCTTCAGCGTAATGCGCCACATCGACAACTTTGAAGATTGCATCGTCTGTGCAGTGAACCACGATGGCGACAGTGATTCCACCGGAGCTATTGCCGGAAACATCATCGGTGCTATCCTTGGCTACTCAGCCATACCAAAGCACTACATTGAAAATCTCGAAATAGAGCCTGTCCTCGTTTCCATTGCCGACGACCTATGTGCAGATGTCAGAATCCGAGAAGTCAACATCCGTGTCGGAGACCGCTACGTGAAACATCTCCCCGTAAGTGTTGACACAAACATTCTTATTCAAAAACGATAACTGACAAATGGAGAACAGAAAACTCATTGCCAAAATGTCAGAGGAAGAAAAAAGACTCAAGGCTGAAGAAATCTTCAACGATTTCAACAAAAGTTATTTTCCAAAAGATATGCCCGAATATTGTCAGCAAGATTTTAAAATGTGTTCCATTGTGGCATACAAACTTGTTAGAGAGTTCTTTGATCCTAACGGCAAGATGGATAAAAAACTCATAGCATCCACATGGGGTGGTGACAACTATCTTGGTTGGCCATTGAAAGGTCCAAACTGGCTTCCAGTAAGGTATTTGGGTGGCGATATGTGCTTCGGGCGAGTATTCGCTTTCAATATCTGTGCTTTCTCTTCAAAGGACTCAATCATTGGGATGAGAGACGTTAAACATAGCCAACCATATTACCGTGAAGGTTTCCGTATCTTGAAGTGGCTTAAATACATTGGAGACTACAAGGAATGGAATCTGTTCAAACCGGATCCGGCTTCGACTGATGATATGACAGCGATACTATATACAAACCACGAAAAGAACTTTGACCTCCAATTTGCGCATTTCCCTCATGATGGAGCCTATCGCATCCTTTTCTATTGGATAGACAGCTAAGCATGCATTATCCCCACAACCCTGCAGTGGGGTGTCTTGCTCCCGCCGCGGGGGATCTCCGAATCCCCCGCAACCCTACAGTGGGGTTTCCAAACCCAGGAAAGGCAGACCGGAGTAAAGCAGAAATGGAAAGACCTTAAAAGCCCTAAAGACCCTAAAAAAGCCCGGAAGAGGCCGCTTTTCTCGCGCAAAATGACTAAATTTGCGGATATGTATCGCTCCGCACGCATAATCCGCATCATCATCTCCCTGATAGCCATGGGAGTGCCCACCTGGGCGCTCCTTGCCGGCTACGACAGCGTGTTCGTGCGTATGCAGATTCTCACCTCCATGCTCTCGGGTGTGGCTGTATGCCTGATTTTCTGGGCGGTAGTCACCCTCATCTACGGGCGTATCTACTGCTCCACCGTGTGCCCGCTCGGCACGCTGATGGACTGCGTGGGAGCTACGGCGCGCATGGTGGCACGCCGTAGAAAAACCTTCCGCTATGCCGCCCCAAGCCGCCGCACACGCATCGTGTTCCTGCTCATCACCTTCGTGACGCTGCTCTCGGGTGTATCGCTTGCCACCACTCTGCTCGACCCCTACAGCGCCTATGCCCGCATGGTGGAGGAGCTTGTGGCACGCCCGCTGGGCCTGGCCGCACCGGCCGTGCGCTTCGCCGTGAGCACTCTCGCCGTGGCCGCAGCAACGGCTGCCATCGTGGTGGCCGTGGCTTCGAGGCACGGACGGCTGCTGTGCAACACCGTATGCCCCGTAGGCATAATTCTGGGCTACGGTGCCCGCCGCTCGTACTTCCACATCGAGATCGACCCCGACCGATGCATCAACTGCGGCGAGTGCGAGCGCGTGTGCAAGGCTCAGTGCGTGAAAATTCCCGAAAAGACCGTCGACTCCGCCCGATGCGTGGTCTGCTTCGACTGCACCGCCGTGTGCCCCAACTCTGCCATAAGCTACAAGACAGGCCGCTACCGCCTCGGGATGCCTCTGATGCAGAGCCTCGACACTTCCGGCTCCGCATCCATGAGCAAGACGCAGAGCTCCGCCCAACACTTAAACCGCATATCACATCTCAAATGAAGCAATATCTCCAACTTTTAGACCATATCCTCACCCACGGCACCGTAAAGCACGACCGCACAGGCACCGGCACCCTTTCGGTGTTCGGCTACCAGATGCGCTTCGACCTCAGCGAGGGCTTTCCGCTACTCACCACCAAGAAGCTGCATCTCAAATCAATAATCCACGAGCTGCTGTGGTTTCTGCGCGGCGACACCAACGTGGCATACCTGCAGGAGAACGGCGTGCGCATATGGAACGAATGGGCCGGCCCCGACGGCGACCTCGGCCATATCTACGGCTTCCAGTGGCGCTCATGGCCCGACTATGCAGGCGGCTCCGTGGACCAGATAGCTCAGGCTCAGAACGATATCCGCCACAATCCCGACTCCCGCCGTATCATGGTGAGCGCATGGAACGTGGCCGACATCCCCAACATGAACCTGCCGCCGTGCCACGCCCTCTTTCAGTTCTACGTCGCCGACGGCAAGCTGTCGTGCCAGCTTTACCAGCGCAGTGCCGACTGCTTCCTCGGGGTGCCGTTCAACATCGCTTCATACGCCCTCCTCACCATGATGATGGCTCAGGCTTGCGGCCTTAAGCCCGGCGATTTCGTGCACACTCTCGGCGACGCACACCTCTACCTCAACCACCTCGACCAGGCGCGCCTGCAGCTCACAAGAGAGCCCCGCAAGCTGCCTAAGATGCTCATCAACCCCGATGTGCACGATATTTTCGACTTCAAATACTCCGACTTCACTCTCACCGACTACGACCCGCACCCCCACATCAAAGCCGAGGTCTCGGTGTAAGTGTCAGCTTGAATTTAACTCAATGAACCTCATAGTTGCAATCGACCGCAAAGGAGCCATAGGCCGCAAAGGGCAGCTCCTGCATCACATAAGCGCCGACCTCCGCCGCTTCAAAGCCCTTACCACCGGGCATACCGTGGTGATGGGACGAAAGACGTTCGAGTCGCTCCCCAAGGGCGCGCTCCCCAACCGGCGCAACATCGTTGTCAGCCGCACACCGGCCTACTCTGCTCCCGGCATAGAAGTGGCGCAATCGCTTGATGCCGCTCTCGCAATGGCCGGTGAGGATGCCTTCGTGATAGGCGGTGCCGAAATCTACCGCCAGGCGCTCCCGAAAGCCCGCACTCTGCACCTCACCGTCATAGATGCCGAAAGCGACGATGCCGACACTTTCTTCCCCGCAATTCCGCTCGACGACTTCAGGGTCGAAGCCATTGAAATCCACGAAGGCGATCCCGCGTTCCGCTTTGTGACACTCGTCAGAAAATAACATGAAAAAGATTACCGAATTTATCAAGCGCCCACAAGTGTGGGGATTTTTCGTGTCGATAGCAGTGCTGGCTTTGCTCTCGATTCTCTTCTTCTACCCCGACAACTTTGAGGGAAACAGCCTGCGCCAGCCCGACATGCAGCAAGGCTTCGCCAACGGTCAGGAAGCAAAGCTCTTCGAGGAAGCCACGGGCGAGAAAGCCCTTTGGACCGATGCTCTCTTCGGGGGTATGCCCACCTTCCAGATAGCGCCGTCCTACCCCTCGAACAGCCTCTTCACCTGGCTCAACACCCTCTTCGGCCTCGGGCTGCCGGCGCCGTCGAACCTGCTTTTCATGATGATGGCCGGCTTCCTCATCCTGCTATTCTCACTGCGTATGCGCTGGTACTATGCCCTGATCGGAGCAATCGCATGGGGCTTCTCGAGCTACTTCATCATCATCATCGGTGCCGGGCATATATGGAAGTTCATCGCGCTCACCTACATCCCGCCCACCATAGCAGGCTTCGTGATGCTCTACCGCGGCCGCTACGTGGCAGGGGCGGCGCTCACGGCTCTCTTCGCCATGCTGCAGCTCAACGCCAACCACCCGCAGATGAGCTACTACTTCGCACTGGTGATGCTTATCATCGCCATCTGCTACCTTATAGAAGCTGTTAAAGCAAAGAAAATACGCCGCTGGTGCGCGGCCTCGGCCATCGCCATCGGTGCCGGAGCCCTCGCCCTTGGTGCCAACGCGCCATCGCTCTACAACACCTACGAATACTCCAAGGAGACCAAGCGCTCGCAGTCGGAACTCACCCCTCTGCAGAGCGCAGCCGAAGCCTCGGAGCCTGCCGAGCGCCCCACCGGCGGCCTGCCCAAAAGCGACATCGTGGGCTGGAGCTACGGCCCCTCGGAGATGTTCACCCTCATCGTGCCCAACATCAAAGGCGGTGCAAGCGCACGCCCCGAAGCAGGCCACATGGTGCACATGAGCCTCGACAAGCTCGACGGCGCTTCGGCTTTTGCCGCCACCTCGCCGCTGCTTCCCTATCTGACACAGTACTTCAACAACTCCGAAGGCACCAACGGCCCCGTCTACGTCGGTGTGATTATCTTCGCACTCTTCCTCCTGGGCTGCTTCATAGTGAAAGGTCCGCTCAAGTGGGCAATGGTGGCTTCGACCATCATCGCCGTGCTCCTCTCGCTGGGCTACAACGCCGAGTGGCTCACCGACTGGATGATCTACAACTTCCCGATGTACAATAAGTTCCGCGCCGTCGAGAGCATCCTCGTAGTGGTCGAGTTCGCCATGCCCCTGCTCGGCATCATCGCCCTGGCGCAGCTCCTCGAAGCCGGAGAGGAAGGATGGCGCAAGTACCGCCGCCCGCTGACAGTAGCCTTCGGCTTCCCGGCACTAATCTCATTGGCGGCAGCCCTGTGGCCCTCGCTCTTCGGCGAGGCAATCACCGATGCCGACCGCTCGGGGGCTGAGATGATACAGCAGCAAGTGGCACAGTACGCTCAGCAGGCAGGATACAGCCAAAATCAGATGGGCGACATGCTCTACCAATACTCGCTCGCCAACCCCGCCAACGTAGAGGCAATCAGCACCCTCCGCTACGGCATGGTGCGCGCCGACGGTTGGCGCTCGCTCCTCTTCCTCGCCCTCGCGGCAGGTACTATCGGCCTCTATATAAGCCGCAAGATACGCCTCGGCATGGCAGCAGGAGCCATTGGCCTCTACGTCACCGCCGACCTATACTCCGCCGACAAGCGCTACCTCTCGCACAGCTCGTTCGGCCCCGGTGAAGAAGGCGGCAACATCACCTTCACACCCGACGACCTCGACCGCAGCATCCTCGCCGACGGCGGCGACGGCCACTACCGCGTGCTCGACATCCCCGGCTTCTACGGTGCCACACGCTCCTACTTCCACAAGACCGTCGGCGGCTACCACGCAGCCAAGCTCAACCGCTACGAAGACATCATTCAGCGCAAATTCACGCCCATGCTGCAGATAGGCTGGTTCCCCGACTCACCCGAGCTCGACGCCCCCGAGGTGGCCGAAATCGCCGGGCGCCTCCGCACAGCCTACCGTGTGGCCGACATGCTCAACACACACTACGTGATCACCGGCGACGAGGCCGCTCCCGTGATGCGCAACGAGCACGCCCTCGGCAACGCATGGCTCGTCGACTCCATTGTGTGGGTCGACAATGCCGATGCCGAAATGGCAGCCCTCGACGCCGCACGCCTCGACTTCGCACGTCAGGCAGTGGCCGACCGCCGCTTCGCCGGAGCCCTCCCCGAGGCACCGTCGCTCGCCCCGGGCGACACCATAGTGATGACATCCTACACGCCAAACAAAGTCGAGTACACCGCCACCACCGCACACGGCGGCGTAGGCGTATTCTCCGAGATATACTTCCCCTGGGGATGGTACGCTACAATCGACGGCAAACCCGCCGAAATAGCGCGCGTAAACTATATCCTGCGCGCCATAGCCCTCCCGGCAGGCACACACATCGTGAGCATGACATTCGCGCCCGAGTCGATCCGCAAGAGCTCTGCCGTGGCCTACGCCTGCGTCACACTCATCTACCTGCTCCTTGCGGCAGGAATTTTCGTGGAAGCCCGCCGATGCCGACTCTTCTGAAAGCATTCACACGCCTGAGGCACAGCCGCGGATTCGGCATACACTCGCCCTTCGCCTTCCGCTTCGTCACCGAAGTGCTGTGCCAGAAGCTCCCCTACTACGGCTACGCAGAGATAGGGCGCGACACGCGGCTGCGCCTCCTCTACCGGCTGATGGCGGAATTCCGCCCCCGCCGCGTGGCCATCTACTCCTCCACGCCGGCACCGCTCGAAGCCACAGTGAGGCGTGCCGCGGCCAAAACCGTGATAAGCCGCCAAGAACCCGACATGGTAGTGGCCGACGACCTCGACACCACGCCCGAGCAATACCTGCCCCACCTCACCGCAGGAGCACACGCACTCATCCTCAACGCCTCGCCGCAGCTGCGCCCACGCCTGGCCGCAGCGCTCTCGGCAGGAATGATATTCGACAACGGCCACGGCACACTCGTGGTGGCATCGCATCAGCACCTGCCCCGACAAGACTTCGACGTAAAATTCTGAAAAAATTTGCACATACCGCAAAAAAGCCCTATCTTTGCACCGCAAAGCCAAGGAGAGATGGCAGAGTGGTCGATTGCGGCGGTCTTGAAAACCGTTGAGGGTCACACCTCCGGGGGTTCGAATCCCTCTCTCTCCGCTCCAAAAGAAAGCGCTGATAGAATTGCTTCTATCGGCGTCTTTTGTTTTGCACAGAACCGGCGAGGGTCACTCAAATCTTCAAGCTGCGGAATAATCACGTAAATTAAGGCTTGATTGCCCTTGGCTCACACAAAGCAGATTACCAGCAGCTGGGCTATGAGCACGCGGGCAAACATCGACAGCGGGTAGGTGGTGGCATAGGCCACGGAAGCGTCGTCTCCGCGGGTTATGTCGTTGGCATACGAGAGCGACATTGGGTTTGCCATAGCACCGCTCACCATGCCGGCGGCGGTGCCGAAGTCGAGTTTCCACACGCGCATTGCCATGATGGTGGCTATGAATGAGGGCACAAGCGTAATCACAAAGCCGGTGCCTATCCACAGCAGACCTTCCGGGCGCATGATCGTAGCCAGAAACTTACTGCCGGCCTCAAGCCCAAGGCAGGCAAGGAAGAGGCTCAGGCCTATGCCGCGCAGCATGAGGTTGGCACTCCGTGTGGTGTAGGTGACCATGTGGAAGCGGGGGCCGAAGCGGCCTATGAGGATGCCCACCACAATGGGGCCTCCGGCGAGGCCGAGCTTGATAGGCACCGATATGCCGGGGATGGTGATGGGTATAGAGCCTATGATGAGCGAGAGTACCATGCCGATGAAGATGGCGGCGAGATTGGGATCCTTGAGGTCGGTGTCGGAGTTGCCCACCAGATGCTCCACTCGGTCGATGGCATCGCTCTGGCCCACTATCGTGAGGCGGTCGCCGAGCTGAAGGATGAGGTTTGGCGTTGCAAGCAATCGTATGCCCGAGCGGGTCACGCGCGAGATGTTTACGGCGTAGTGGTTGCGGAGCTTCAGCGATCCCAGGCGGCGGCCGTTGAGCTGCGGCTTGCTGATGGTGATAATGCGCGAAATCAGGTTTTTATCCACCTTATCCCAGTCAATATTTGGCCGGTTCCAGTCCTTGTCGCTCTTTTTGCCGAAGAGCATCGTCAGGCGCGGCACTTCCTCCTCGTGTGTGATGACAAGGACGCGGTCGCCGGCATTGAGCATATCGTCGGGGCCGGGTATCGACACCTCGTCGCCATGCCATATCCTCGACACCACATAGTTTGTGCCGATAAGCGCTTTGGCCTGCCTTAGCGTGAGTCCAGCTATACCCGGGTTGGTGATGATAAACTCGGCCACGTAGGTGTGGTCGGCATCAGCCTGGTTATGAGGCTCGAAGTCGGCAGGACGGGCTACAAACTTCTTTATCAGCACGAAAGCGAGTATCACTCCAATCACGCCGAGGGGATAGGTCACGGCACAGCTCAGAGCCGCACCGTCAGCCGGCAGACCGAGCTGGTTGAGTGCCTGCTGGGCGGCACCGAGCGAAGGTGTGTTGGTGGTGGCGCCGCTGATTATACCCACCATATCGCTCATAGGCACATCGAGCAGGAAGCTCAGTGCGATGGCCGTGAGGGTGCCCGCAAGCACAAGGCCGAGGCCAAGCATATTGAGCTTGACTCCACCGGTGCGGAATGAGCTGAAAAAGCCGGGACCTACCTTCAGGCCGAGCTCGTACACAAACAGCATCAGACCGAAATCCTCGGCATACTTAAGCATACCGGGGTCGATGGCGAGGCCGAGATGACCGGCAAGAATACCCGTGAAGAATACAAAGGTGACACCAAGCGAGATGCCGCAAACCTTCAGCTTGCCAAGGCCAAGACCACAGGCTATTATGACTGATATCACGCAAACCGCCTGCAGCGGCGACTGCTCGAAAAACAAACTTTCCAACCAATTCATGCCGCAAAGTTACGCATTTTAGCCGACATAAGTATAAAAGCGCAATCCCAAGCCACCAAACACCTGCACTTCAATACGTTAAAAATCGATTTATCGCAATTTACGATAAATTGCGATAAATTGCGAAATTCGCGCTGGGCGGGCTTAACTATTCAGGGCAAAACTCGGCCAAACAACCTGCTACCATCGATTTGTCCACCGCACAAAGTGCCATGTAGACGAAAATAATTTTGCAAATGTTTTGCGGTGCTAAAAAAAAACGTACCTTTGCCAGCGTAAACCCACTCTGCATTTCAATATGTCGTCAGGCACTTTCTTATGAAAATTCAATGGTTCGCTTTCATCCTGGCTCTGCTCGCGACGGCTTTCAGCGCCGGCGCGCAGGATTGCCCACGCGCCGAGATAAAAGTGGAGTACTCCTATCATGAGACTTTCGTGCGAGGCTCCGACGGCATCGTGGAGCGCGACATCCCCTTCATCCTGCTGGCTTCGAAAGATTTCTCGAAGTTCTACTGCCCCGACACCGAGCGCAAGGACTCTCTCGAGTCCACTCCCGAAGGGCGCGCGGTGAGCGCTAAAATCCGGCGCGCAGCCATTGCCAAGTATGTCCAATCGAAGGACCTTGATGCCATGGATGCGGTGGCCTACCGCTCTTTCCTTTATATCTTCCGCTCGCGAGCTACCGGGGAGATGACCGTCTACGACCGCAGCGGAGCGCTGGATTACGGCGTCTACACCGAGCCAACCGATGAGATTTCGTGGCAGATTGCCGACAGTACCAAGACCATCCTCGGCTATGAATGTACTATGGCCGAAGCGCTTTTCCACGGCCGCCGTTGGACGGCATGGTTCACACCCGAGGTAGCCCTGTCGGAAGGCCCGTGGAAGCTCACCGGCCTGCCCGGCCTTATTCTCGAAGCCTGCGAGGCCGACGGTCAGCATAGCTTTACGGCCACAGGCATCGAAGCATCGTCACAGCCCATGCGCCCTATATACCCGGGGCGCGACTACGTCCGCACCGACCGCATAAGCATGCTCCGCGACCTGCGCCACTACCGCGACCACAGCAACTCCATCAATTCTGCGGCCACGGGCATAAACTTCGGCCACGACCACCGCAAGAGCGGCGCAGAGGCCAAAATCGACTTCCTCGAGACCGACTATCACCGCCTATGATACGCGCCCTGCTCATATCTGCCTTTTTACTTGCCTGCCTCACCGCCGTGGCGCAGGCCGACCTCCGTGGCACTGTGATGGAAAAGGGCTCGGGCGAAGCTCTGCCGGGAGCCTCGGTAATTCTGCGCGACGCACAGGGAAAAATCAAGAAATATGCCACTGCCGATGCCAAGGGGGCATTTGCCATCCCATGGCCCGGCGGTGAGGGCTACACCCTCGATGTGGCCATGATGGGGTTTGCCAAGCAGACCATCAAGCTCGACGGCAAGAGCAAGGCGCTTGTGGTGGAGATGGAGCCTGCCACAACCCTGCTCAAGGAGGTGGCTGTGAAAGCCGACCGCATCCGCGAGCAGGGCGACACCATCAGCTACAGTGTGGGCTCGTTCGCACAGGAGCAGGACCGCACCATAGGCGACGTGCTCAAGCGTATGCCGGGCATCGACGTGGCCCGCGACGGCAAAATACAGTATCAGGGCTCCGACATCAACAAGTTCTACATCGAGGGCTCCGACCTGCTCGGCGGCCGCTACGGCATAGCCACCAATGGCATCAAGCACGACGATGTCGGTGCCGTGGAGGTGATGGAGAACCACCAACCCATGCAGGTGCTCTCTGGCATAAGTTTCTCCGACAAAGCTGCCATCAACCTCAAGCTGAAGGAAAAGGCCAAGGCCACATGGAGCGTGCACGGCGATGCCGGTGGCGGCTACTCGGCCCAGCCCGCAGGCGCCCTCTGGGACGGCGAGGTGTTTGCCATGGCTGTAATGCCCGGCTTCCAGAATATCAGCACACTGAAATCCAACAATACGGGCGAAAACCTCTCGGCACAGGCCACCGACTTCTTCGCCTCGCGCCGTGGCACGGGTCTAAGCCGCTATGTGAGCGTGGATCTGCCGGGAGTACCGTCGCTGAAAGAAAAGCGCACGCTATTCAACCGCTCGGTGCTGGCATCGACCAACAGCCTGTGGAAGGTGCGCGGCGGGGAGTTCAAAGCTCAGATCGACTACGCCTTCAACCGCGTGGCCGCCCGCGCTGCCGCCACCACTACCTACTTCCTCGAGAACGGCGACCGCATAGTGGCCGAGGAACGCGACGGCTGCGACCGCACACATTCCGTGGCTGCAAAATTCATCTACGAGGTCAACCAAAAGACCACATTCATCAACAACACCCTTCAGGCAAATGTCGACTTCGACAATGTGCGGCTCGACATGGTCGGCTCGCTCCCGAACGTGCAGCGCGCGTCGCTGCCCGACTACTACGTGTCGAACAAATTCAGGATGATCAAGCGCTTCGGCGGCAAGCACCTTGTCACCTTCAACAGCACCAACGAGTGGGAGTCGCTTCCGCAAAGCCTTGCCGTGACACTCGCCGGCAGAAGCATGAGCCAGACCATCGGCGACCACGCTTTCCACACGAGCGAGAGCGCCGAGTACACTTTCACCGTCAAAGGCGTCACAATCAGCCTCGAAGCCGGAGTGAAGGGCTACGTGCGCGCCATGCACTCCGAGCTCGCAGGGCTTGCCGACAACAGCATGAGCACCAACTACTTCACCGTATTTGCCACCCCGACCCTGGAATACTGGCTCAAGCGCGTAAACCTCAAGCTCGATGTGCCGGTGAGCTTCGCCCGATATACCTTCGGCAATGCCCTCCGCAGCCATTCCGACGGCTATTTCTCGCCCTCGCTGAGCATGAACTGGAAGCCAAGCAACAGATTTACGATGACGCTGCGCGGAACCATAGGGCGTTCCCCCATGGACCTGAACCTGATCCAACCCGGCTACATAATGACCGACTACCGCTCCTTCCGCCGTGGCGTCGACAAGTTCTACCGGAGCGGCTCGCAGAGTGTGTCGGGCTCGCTGGCCTACAAGCACACACGCCGCGGCCTGTTTGCCAACGCTTTCATCATCCACTCGTGGTCGGACCGCCCCTACACTCAGGCACAACAGCTCTATGGCGACTACATCGCCACATACTATACCGATGCCAAAAGCACGGGCCGATCACTGATGGCCCGCGCCAATCTCGGCAAGACCCTCGACTTCATCCGCGGCAGCGCCGGCATCAACGCTTCATTCAGCCGCAGCCGGGCGCACCTCATCTCCGAGGAGCGGGCGGTAAACTCGGTGAGCACCAACTGGAGCGTGGGCGCGAAAATCAACGGCAACCCCGTGCGGTGGTTCTCTTTCGACTACGAGATTTACTTCGACAACAGCCGATTGAGTATGAATGGCACAGGCAATGCCTGGCTCTCGGGCCTTGAGAACACACTGCTGCTCAACTTCATGCCACACCCCAAATGGGAGTGCCGCATCTCGGGCGAGCACTACCGCAACGAGCTCACCGAAGGCGCTTACAAAAACGCCGTGCTGCTCGATGCCAAAGTAGTCTACAAGCTCAACAAGCGTATTGAGCTCTCCGCCACTCTGAGCAACATCTTCGACCGTCGGTCGTACAACTACACTTCCTATAGCCAGCTTTCCTCATTCGAGTCGCAGCGCAGGCTGCGCGGAAGAGAAATCCTCGTCTCAATATCTCTACGCAAATGAAAAAGTCTATCATCACATCTGCGGTTTGCCTCATCGCACTATCGGCAGCCTCACAAAGCAATCTCGCCGTGAAGTACACCGTATCCAACCGCGACACCGACAGCAAAGAGCCGTATGCCCGCGAGATGGTGCTTATGGCCGGCCCTCAGAAATCGCTTTTCTACAACACCACCAGCCTCTACTGCGACTCGTGCAACTCCACCCCCGAGGGCAAAGCCAAGCTCCGCGAAATCCAGCTCAAGGCATGGACTGTAGTGCACCCCGACGGCACAGTGACCTACGACGGCCGCAAGCTCGGCCTCGCACCCGAAAAGCAGGAGTATCTTTATGTGGAGAAAGACAGGCAGGCGGCTCAAATCACAGTGTACGACTTCAAGGCCGGCGACCTTTACAGCTACACCGAGCCCATCGACGAAATCGAATGGACGATTGTGGAAGACTCCACCGCAACCATCCAAGGCTATGAGTGCGTGATGGCGCGCAGCGACTACCACGGCCGCCGCTGGACGGCATGGTTCGCTCCCGAGCTGCCCATGCCCGACGGCCCCTGGAAGCTCCGGGGGCTGCCCGGCATCATCCTCCGCGCCGATGGTGGCGACGACTTCACCATCAATGCCAAGGAAGTGGGGATGAGCCCGCAGGACATTCCCGCCGTCTACTCCACCGATGAATATCAGCGAGGCAAGCGACGCACCATCCTTGCCGACCATGAGCACTATATCAATAACCTCGAAAGTATTATCGCGGCCGAAGGCGGGCGGCTCAACGCCGACGGCTCACCCGCCAACCTGCCAAAGTACGACCGGCAACGTCAAGCTTGGGAAACAGATTATTAACGTCGAATCAGTCTGCAAAATGAGAATTTCAGCACTTATCTTCAGCCTGCTATGCCTGTCGGCAGCAGCATCCGCTCAGCAGGGCGCCATCATCGAAGTAAGCTACACAGCCACGCAGCCGAGCACCCGCACGGGCAAGGTTGAGCGCACCAATCAATTTATATTGCTTGCCGACGCAGCCCGGTCGAAGTTCTACTCCCCGGTCACGGAGTATATCGACTCCCTCAATTCCACACCCGAGGGCTCTGCCAAATACAAGGAGATGACCCGCAACGCATATTTCAGCGACAAACTGGATCAGATGCCCAGGCGCGACGGCAGCTACTACGTGCTCAAGTCGGAAGCCGACCGCAGCATCATCACCTACGATGTCAACGGCCTCGAATACTTCTACACCACCGAAGAGATGCCCGTGTGGGAGTGGCAGATCGCCGACAGCACCAAGACCGTCCTGGGCTACGAGTGCCAGAAGGCAAGCACTGACTTTCACGGCCGCAGCTGGACGGCGTGGTTCGCCCCCGACATCCCCGTGATGAACGGTCCCTGGAAGCTCGGCGGCCTGCCCGGCCTCATCCTCGAAGCTGTTGACGACAGCGGCCTCTATCGCTTCGATGCCACCGGCCTGCAGCAGTCGGCAAGGGAGATAGGCCCGGTATACTCTGCCGACAACTACGAGAAAATCGACCGCAAGGATTTCTTGCGTGCAAAGCGGAAGTTCGTGGACAACACACTCTCGCAGATCAATGCGCAGCTCGGCGGCACCGGCATATCCATAGGCGACGTGCAGGGAGCCCTCAACAATAAGTCGCGCAGCGAGGTCGACTTTATCGAGACCGACTACTGAGACTCACGCTCCATATCGGCACGGCTCTTGCTGCGTGTGACCAGGAACACGCCCGTGAACACGAGCACCACTGAGATGGCCGTGGCGAAAGTAAACACGCCCAGGCCGGCAGCGATGGCCACTGCCGTGGCGACGACGGGCTGCACATAGTTGTACATCGCCGTGACGGTAGGTCGCAGATTGCTTTGCCCCACAGGCAGAAGAAGGTAGCTGAAAAAGGTGGGGCCGAGAACGAAGAATATCACACCGGCAAGCACCCCGGGCTCCATAGCCGCCCACACTTCGGGCGCCCACTCGCTGTAGGTGAAGGGTATCACACATATCGACGCGTAGGAGAACATCCACTTCATCAGCGTCACGGCACTGTAGCGCGAGATAAGGCTCTTGAAGAGCACCAGATAGCAGGTGAAGCTCAGCTGTGCGCATATCACCAGGATATCGCCGGCAGCCGAGCCCGAGCCTGCGCCGCCATGACCCGAGGTGACGAGGATAAGGGCTCCGGTGGCACCGAGGAGCACACCGACCACTTTCAGCCCGGTGACAGGCTCGCGGAGCACTATCGCCGCCATCACCATGGTGAGTATAGGCAGCGATGTGGTGATGATGGAGGCGTTGATTGGCGATGTGAGGCTTAGCCCCCACACAAAGCAGCCTTGGTTGATCACGATGCCGAGTAGCGAGGCGAAGAACATCTTCAGCAAGTCGGGCGGCGACACCTTCTCGCGCTTCCCGCTAAACAGAGATACCATCCAGAAAAGCACCGCTGCACCTATGATACGGCAGTCGGTGAGCAGCATAGGAGCCATGCCCGAAGCCAGGATAGCAGTGCCTACAGGGGCACTCACGCCCCACATGACTTCGGCACCTATCATGGCCGCATGGCCTTTCAACTTTGACTTATCCATTACTCTCAATTTTTTCAGGATGCAAAATTAGCCAAAATATTTGTATCTTCGCAGAGCAATCCACTCAGCCACCATGAAAAAGCTCCTTATCACCCTCTTCGCCATAAGCCTCGCCATATCATGCTATGCCGGCGTCAACACCGCCATCGACGCCTTCCTGAGCCGCATCCTGCCCGCCGATGCTGGGCGCGTGCACTACACGCTCCACGCCAGCGGCACCGACACCGTAGCTGTGAGCAGCGACGGTGCCTCCATCCATATCACCGCCGGCACACCGACCGCACTCGGCGCAGGGCTAAATATTTACTTGCGCGACAAGCTCGGCATCACCCTCGGCTGGGGCAACATGAGTGCCACACTTCCGGCAGAGCTGCCCTTGTGCGCCACCGAGAGCCACAGTGCGGCTGTGCCGGTGCGCTACTATTTCAACTTCTGCACACACTCCTACTCCACTCCCTTCTGGGGCGAGGAGCGATGGCTGCAGGAAGTGGACATGATGCTGCTGCATGGCATCAACGCACCACTTATGGTCCTCGGCTTCGAGTGCGTGTGGGAGCGTATGCTCGGAAGCTACGGCTACGATGCGCTGCAAAGTTTCCTGCCGGGGCCGGCCTACTTCGCATGGTTCTATATGAATAACCTCACCGGCTGGGGCGGCCCGCTGCCGGCACAGTGGTGCGACAATCGCCGCGAACTGGCCCGCAGCATATTCGGCACAATGCGCGACCTTGGCATACACCCCGTGGTGCCCGGCTTCTCGGGCATGATGCCGCGCGACTTCCTGAGCGGTGTCGAGGCCGCCGCCGTGGCCAACTGGACCGACGGCGACATCCTCCCCACCGGGCAATGGTGCTCCTTCGAGCGGCCCGCCATCATCGCCGACACCTGCCGCCTGGCGGAAGCCGCCGCACGCTACTATGCCGCTGTCGACGAGCTCTACGGCGATGTGCTCGACACTCCCTACTATGCCATCGACCCCTTTCACGAGGGCGGCACCGTGCCCGCCGGCTTCGACTGCCGCGCCTCTGTGGCCACCATGTGGAGCGCCCTTCAGAAGCACAGGCCCGATGCCGTGTGGGTGGCACAGCACTGGCAGGAAAACCCGCGCGAGTTTGTCACCACCACCATTCCTGCAGGCCGTCTGCTCATCCTTGACCTGCACAGCGACTCCCGCGCAAGCACTGCCTGCGGAGGCAACAGCACCGACGCCTCCGGCGCGAAGCACAACTGGGTCTACGGGATGCTCAACAACTACGGCGGCAACAGCGGGCTCTTCGGGCGCGCACCGGCCATGATGCAATCGCTCGCCAAGGCGCTCGAGCTCCGCGACTCCACTGCACTGTGCGGTGTGGGCGCAATTCCCGAAGGCATTGAGAACAATCCCATGCTCTTCGACTTGCTCTTCGACCTGCCATGGCGCAGCACGATACCCTCGCTTGAGCAATGGCTCTACGACTACAGCGCCGCCCGCTACGGCCTCGCAGCAGGCAGCGAGGCACACCGTGTGTCGGCACGTGTGTGGAAAGCTCTTGCGCACAGCATCTACAACTGCCCCTCGGAGCGCCAGCAAGGCACCACCGAGAGCGTGCTGCTGATGCGCCCGTCGCCCAAGCCGGGCCCGGTGAGCACATGGGCTCTATCATCTTGGTACTGGGATAGCGACAGCCTGCTTGATGCAGTGACCGATTTCGCAGGCATTGCCGACATCTGCGGCTCAAACGCCAACTACCGCGCCGACCTCACCGACTTCGTGCGCCAGTGCGTGGCCGACCGCGCGCACGCCTTGCTGAGCAAGTACTCCGACGCCGACAGCGACGGCCGCCGCCGGATTGCCGACAGCTTCATGCACCTCATATCACTTCAGGAGCGACTCACAGCCACGCGCCCCGACATGGATCTCGGCCGATGGATAGCCGATGCCCGCGCCTGCGTGGAAGCCGACGATGCCAAAGACCTGCTCGAGCGCAATGCCCGCACACTGCTCACCACATGGGGGCAGCGTACACAGGCCGACACGGGGCAGCTCCACGACTATGCCAACCGCGAGTGGGCCGGCCTGCTCAGCCACTACTACGCTCCTCGATGGCAGTATTTCTTCGACAATGAGGGGGCTGCGGACGGCACCGACTGGTTCGGGCTCTTCGAGTGGCCCTTTGCATCGTGCACATCCCCGGCAGCCGGCGCCATAACCCCGGCTCCTGCGGCCGACAGCGCCTCTGTGCTCCGCACGGCACTCGACACACTTCGGGAGCTCAGCACACTGAAATGTGGGGAGAAAACCGCAAGTTCGTCCCGTTGAAATCATAATTTTCAGATGCGCTGACATTTGCGGTCGCTATAGATGGCGACCCCTACACGCTCGATGGAACTGTCTGCAATGGCTCGTAGACAAGCCTTTTACTTAGGCGAGAGGGAGATGAGGGGGACGAGCATTTCCTCCATGGATATGCCGCCATGCTGGAATGTGCCGGTGTAGTACTGCACGTAGTGGTTGTAGTTGTTTGGATAGGCGAAGAAATCGTTTCGTGCGGCGAAGATATATGTGGTCGACACATTTGGCGATGGCAAGCCGAAGCGGGCCGGGTTCTTGATTTCATATACCTGCTTGGCGTTGTAAGCCAGGTTCTTGCCGAGCTTGTAGCGCAGGTTGGTGTTGGTATTTTTATCTCCGACCACCTTCACGGGGCTATCCACGCGGATTGTGCCGTGGTCGGTGGTGAGCACTATGCGGTAGCCTTTCTCGGCGATGCGGCGGAAAATGTCGAGCGCCGACGAATGTCGGAACCACGACTCTGTGAGCGAGCGGTAGGCGGCATTCGTCGAGGCGAGCTCGCGGATCATCTTCGACTCGGTGCGTGCATGCGATAGCATGTCGATGAAGTTGAAGATAATCACATTGAGGTCGTTTGCCTCAAGCTGTGCAAACTCGCGGAGGAGTTTCTCACCGGCGGCGTTGTCGTTGATTTTGTGATATGAGAAGCGGTAGTTGCGTCGATATCGCTCAATCTGAGTGGCAATAAGTGGCGATTCGTTGATGTTCTTGCCTTCCTCCGAATCTTCATCGACCCAGAGCTCGGGGAACATACGCTCGATCTGCGCCGGCATCAGGCCGGAGAAGATGGCATTCCGGGCATACTGCGTGGCCGTGGGCAGGATGGTGGTATACAGCTCCTCGCTCATGTTGAAGTATTCGGCCAGGAGCGGCTTCACCGTGCGCCACTGGTCGAGGCGGAAATTGTCGATGAGGATGAAGAACACCTTCTCACCGGCATCGAGCAGCGGGAATACTTTGCGCGGAAATATGCGCGGGCTCATCAGCGGTCGGTCGTCGTCGGAGTCGGCGCACACCCAGTCCTCATAGTTGCGCCGGAGCCACTTGTAGAACTCTGCGTTTGCCTCTTTTTTCTGCATCTCAAGCATCTCGCCCATATTTGTGGCGGCGTCGGCGAGCTCCATCTCGCGGAATACGAGCCTGCCGTAGAGGTCGTACCACGCCTCAATTGTGTCGGCGCTGTTGATACGGGCGCCGAGCTCTCCGAATTCCTGCCTGTAGTCGCCGGTGACCTTGGCGCTCACGAGTTTCTCGGAGTGGAGGTGCTTCTTGATGGCTATCAGAATCTGGTTGGGGTTGACAGGCTTTATGAGATAGTCGGCAATCTTGCTGCCAACAGCCTGATCCATGATATTCTCCTCCTCGCTCTTTGTGATCATGATCACGGGCACCTGAGGCAGGTGCTGCTTTATCAAGGCGAGAGTCTCGAGCCCGGTGAGGCCGGGCATATTCTCATCGAGGATGATTAGGTCGAAGGGCTCGGCCATAGCCATGTCGAAAGCGTCGCGGCCATTGTTGGCAGTGATTACATCATAGCCGCGGTTGCGGAGGAAAAGGAGATGGGGCTTGAGGAGGTCAATCTCATCATCGGCCCACAGGATGCGCTGTTGAGAAGTCATAGCACAAAGTTAAGCATAAAAAAATCAGAGTGCAAGAAAAAAATTGCGGGAGAGCCGTCGGCCCGGATAGTAAGGAGAAAACAAGCCCCTATAAAAATAGGAAACGGAGCTGTCTCACGACGCCCCGGTTCTAATACACAATTATCTATAAAACAACTATTTAATGTCCATGATGTTTAGACCAAATGTTCATAGCAAAACCACCATCACAGCATTGCAATCAATGCCTTGGTGGTGTGAGCAAAGCCTAAGTACGAGAGGCTGATAAAAAAGCCTGTGGAGAGTTTTGAGGGAGATACTCGACTTTGGTCACTTTTCACATCGCAAAATTACAATATTTTTTCAGCCCGCGAAACATTTTCTTGGTTAAAAATTATTAAAGAACTCGTCTTACTCGAGTCCGGGTATTGCAGGCTGTGCCAGAAGGCGAAAACTCATGCGGTGCAGAGGCGACGGGCCGTAAGCAGCTATGGCCTCGCGATGTGCTGCCGTAGGGTAGCCTTTGTTCACATCCCAATGATATTGAGGGTACTCGGCGTGCATGGCCTGCATATATAAGTCGCGCGATGTCTTTGCCAAAATAGAAGCAGCGGCGATATTTGCAAAGCGGCCGTCGCCTTTGACGAAGGTTGTGCACGGGAGCTCGCCGTAGGGCTTGAAGCGGTTGCCGTCGACAATCACAGCACCGGGGCGCACGTCGAGGCCGTCGAGCGCGAGGTGCATGGCCGCGATGGAGGCGTTGAGGATATTCATCTTATCTATGCCTTCGGCATCAATCTGCGCCACGCTCCACGCCACGGCGCTGCTCATGATGAGCTCGCGGAGCTCCATGCGGCGCTTCTCGCTGAGCTGCTTGGAGTCGTTGAGCCAGGGGTGGGAGAAATCGTCGGGCAAAATCACGGCGGCGGCGAATACGGGGCCGGCCAGACAGCCGCGGCCGGCTTCGTCGCAACCGGCTTCATTGACGCCGGGCTGATTGCAGGGCGGCAGAGGTCTACGCAAGGAAGTCATGATTGATTACATTCTCAACAAGATAAAGCCCTTCGATGTCGGCTCGTGGCACCTCGATATCGTCGTAAGCCGGGTTGGCGCTCACCAAGGTCACCAAGGCGGGGTCGGCATTGCGGCGCACATATTTCACCAGGCGATAGTCGGGAAGGACCACCACATAGATGCGCCCCCACGAGATAGGGGCATCAAGGCTTATGCTGCGGATGGAGATGAAGCATCCCGGGAGGAGGCGGGGAGTCATCGAGTCGCCGCTCACACGCACTATCGGCAGCGAGGGGTCGATGCCCGGGAGGCACACACGGCCTATTATGCGCTCGTCGGTAAACATACGGCTCAGCGATGTGGTGCCGGCCGTGACGTCGATGTTATAGACCGGCGCCCCTTCGGGCTGGCGGGAAGCCTTCTGATGGCTGCTCTTGGGGAAGGGGAGGTCGGAGCCGTCGGCAAGCCATTCTTTCGACACTCCGAGGTTCACCACAATACGGTTGAGGAAGCTCTCCGAAGGCTTTTTATCGGAGCCCAGGACACGCGACACCGTGGCGGCATCGACTCCGACAGCACGTGCGAAGCTCGACTGATTGAGCCGCTTGAGATCCATCAGATATTTTATTCGGGCTATAATGCCGGCTGCACCGGCGGGCATCGGAGTATGTTGGCTGTCCATAGGCATAGGGAAGAATGTGTGCGCTTGCAAAATTACAATTTATTTTGCATTTACACAAAGAAGTTGCAATAAAATTTCGCTGCAGTATCGGCAAGCGATGCACTGCAAACCAAAGCAATCGTCAAAACGTTTAACTTATGGCAACGACGGTGCAAAGAATTAACGTTTTTTAACCGCGCATTTAGCTATTTTATTGCTAAATTTGCAGCGAACTTATTGACATTCACCAATATTTGTTTGCACCATCACGTTTCCCGTACAAATTTAACACAATACCCATACAGATCAGACATCTACATCTATCCAAAATCCACTACGCCGAGAGGCGGATGCCCGCATGATGCGGGTCTCACCTCAAATAAATTTCAAATTCTATCATCACTGTCGTAAACACATCAAACTATTTATAGAATGGACTCCAATACTAATGAGAAGAAACCTAAGCGTCCGCGTATAGGCCAAGCGTTCCACGCACCCGAAGAGGGCACAGAAGCGCGCCCCCGATTCAGCTCACGTCCGGAAGGCAGCGAAAACGGCGACGATGCCGATGGCTTCCGCCCCAAGCGCCCATATCAGCCCCGTCCGGCCAACAACGGTTACACTCCACGACCGTCGTACAACCGCCCCGACTACAGCAACCAGGCTCCCGAAGGTGGCGAGGGCGGCGAATATCGCCAGCAGCGCCCTTACAACAATAACTACAACAACGGTCCGCGCCCACAGCGACCCTACAACAATAACTACAACAATGGTCCCCGCCAGCAGCGCCCCTACGGCAACGGCGGTGGATACAACAACCGCCAAGGCGGCTACAACAATGGCGGCGAGCGTCAGGGCGGCTACAACAACGGCCCCCGCCAGCAGCGCCCCTACAACAATGGCGGCGGATACAACAACCGCCAGGGTGGCTACAACAACGGCGGCGAGCGTCAAGGCGGCTACAGCAACGGCCCCCGCCAGCAGCGCCCCTACGGCAACGGCGGCGGATACAAGCAGCAGCGCCCCGGCAACTTCAACAAGCGCCCCCAGCAAGGCGGTGCTTTCCCCGCCCGCGGCAAGAGCTTCACACCGCGCCCCAAGCGTGTGGAATACGACGTGGTAGCTCCCGATCCCAACGAGCAGATCCGCCTCAACAAATACATGAGCAATGCCGGTATATGCTCGCGCCGCGAGGCCGACGAGTTTATCCAGCAGGGCCTCGTGAAGGTCAACGGCCAGGTAGTGACCGAGCTCGGAACAAAGATCACACACAACGACGTGGTTGAATACGACGACAAGGTTGTGACCCTCCAGAGCAAGTGCTACATCCTGCTCAACAAGCCCAAGGACTGCGTGACAACCAGCGACGATCCCAACGGGCGCCTCACCGTGATGGACCTCGTGAAGGGTGCATGCCCCGAGAGGATTTATCCCGTAGGCCGTCTCGACCGCAATACCACCGGCGTGCTCCTGCTCACCAACGACGGCGACCTGGCCTCGAAGCTCACACACCCCAAGTTCGTGAAGAAGAAAATCTATCACGTATGGTGTGACCGCGACATCTCCGAAGACGATATGCAGCGCATCGCCGACGGCATAGAGCTCGAAGACGGCCCCATCCACGCCGATGCAATCAGCTACGCCACCGAGACCGACCGCAACCAGGCCGGCATCGAAATCCACTCGGGCCGCAACCGCATCGTGCGCCGCATATTCGAGTCGCTCGGCTACCATGTGGTGAAACTCGACCGCGTGTACTTCGCAGGCCTCACCAAGAAAAATCTCCCCCGCGGACGTTGGCGCTACCTCACCCAGGAAGAGGTCAACTACCTCAAGATGGGCTCTTTTGAGTAATATACACTACACACAATCGCTGCCACGATATATCGATATATCGTGGCAGCGATTGTGTTTGTGCTTTCTCTCAGTAGACCAGGCCTACGTTATCTACAAGAAATTCGGTGCCCGGAGTGCCCGTATACGGCTTTCCGCTGCCGGAGGAGAACATCACTATGATGTGCGTGGGAGTGGCATCGGCGCTATCCCAGCCCACCTCCTGCACCGGCACCATCTTGCCTCGGGAGTTGCGGGCATAGTAGCTGCTGTCCTTGTCGATAAGACCCATCGACGGCTTGAAGTACGACTGGCGGGAGATGTCGCCGTAGCGCACGGTCAGCCGCTTGTTGCTCACCCACTGCGAGGTAGAGCGCCCGAGCTGCTCGCGGCCTGTGCCTACACGCTTTGCGAAGATATTGCCGTCGGCATCCTCCCAGCGTCGCTGCAGGAGGATGAGCACTTCGGCTTTATCGCGGCCCGGCACTGTCTTTTTCTTTCCAAAACCGCTTGAGTATATCATGTCGCCGGCCGGAATAGAGAGCTTGTAATCATAGCGCAGTGCTTTCGGGCGCTTCGTAAAGGGCATACCCATCTCCATGTGGGAGTAGGGGTCGGAGGTCGACTTCACCGGCTCAAGCATCTTGCCCAGGAATATACTGCCCGACACAAGCACATCTATATTGACTATGCCTGCGGCGCTGCACGTCTCCATCCCTGTGGTGAGGCGGGCGCATTTATTGCCGGCGGAGCGCTCGGCAGGGTAGACCATATTGCTTACTTTGGTCACCCCACACACCTTCGCCATTACATTCGAGGTGGCCCATGGCGAGCCGCCGGTGTTGGTGTAGGGCTTATCGCCGTTGATGGTCACTGTCGGGCCTATTTCGTAGCATTGTTTCTGTTTTCCTCCTATGATGTGCGACTCCTTGATATTGCGGGTGACCCACGAATTGAAGTCGCCGAAAGGCAGCATCTCCACCCTCTGTGCCACTGCGGGCATCAGAGTGCAGGTGAGTACGGCGAGTATTAATGACGACTTTTTCATACGATTACAATTTTTAGCTTGTGATGTATAAATTACTAACGTCAAGCCGTCTGCGGCTGTTCGGGCTTTAATTGCTTTTAACTTATCGTGCCTCTTTGGATTATTTTGCCTACCTTTGCAGTTTGTTATCACAAAATTTCTACAAGGATGAAAAAGATTGTAAGAGCTTTCACGCTCGCCCTCATGTGCGGCTGCACTCTTATGGCCTCGGCCGAAGGCTATCAGGTAAACACCCTCAGTGCCCGCCAGAATGGCATGGGCCACACCGGTGTGGCTCAGAAACTGGGCTCGGAAAGCATGATATTCAACCCCGCAGGCATGGCCTTCATGGATCACACGGTAGATTTCAGCGGCTCCGTGACAGGTGTATTCGCCGATGCCACCGCCACCCTGCCCGACGGCAGCAAATACTCCACCTCGAACACCCCCTCCACACCGATGGCATTCAACCTGGGCATGTCGGTGTACCGCAATCTCAAGGCCGGTGTGAGCTTCTACACCCCCTACGGCAGCGGCATCAACTGGGGTGAGAACTGGCCCGGAGCCGTGCTCAACCAGAGCGTCAACCTCAAGGCCTTCACCGTGCAGCCCACGGTGGCATGGCGCATCATTCCCAACCTCTCGATAGGTGCCGGCGTGATGGTGACATGGGGCACTGTAGACCTCAACAAGGGCCTCGTGTCGGCATCGTCGTTCAATGCCCTGCTCTCTTCGATGGGCTCGGCATGGCCTACTTCCGACACCCCCGCCTCCATCAACCTCACCGGCAAAGCCAACGTGGCCGTAGGTGTCAATGCCGGCATCCTCTGGGACATAAACAGCAAAGTGAGCGTGGGCGCCTCTTTCCGCTCGGAGATGAAGCTCAAGGTAGAGAAAGGCGAGGCAGCGGTGAGCTACGCCAGCGATGCCGCAGAAATTCTCCAGAATCAGCTCGGCATCCTCAATCAGGCCAACTTTGCAGCGTCGATGCCTTGCCCGGCAGTGTTCAATATCGGCGTAGGCTACCGCCCTATTAAGAAGCTCCTGCTCGCCTTCGATGCACAATTCACAGCATGGAGTGCATACAAAAGCCTCGACATCGAGTTCCTCAGCGAGAAACTCACGCCCTTCAACCAGTATATCGACAAGAAATACCGCGATGCCTGGACCTTCAAAATTGGCGGCCAATACTCTCTCACCGAGCGCTTCGACCTGCGCCTTGGCCTGATGTTCGACACCACCCCCGTGCGCAAGGAGTACTACAACCCCGAGACCCCCGGCATGACCAAGATTTCGCCATCGGTAGGCTTCTCATTCTCGCCGGTGAAGTATCTCTCTATCGATGCCGCCCTGCTCTACGTGGCCGGCCTCGGCATCGACAATGCGTCCGTGAGCTATCCCGATCTGCTCGCAGGCACCACCCGAACCTTCACCGCCGACTACAAAGTGCACGCCTGGAACCCCTCGATAGGTGTATCGCTCCACTTCTGAAAATGAGAATTTTCACTGCTTGAATTTCGCCGTGTCGGAGAATTTTGCTATTTTTGCGCATCAAAAATTTTTGAAACGCAATGATGGAATGTTCCGCAATGTGCAAGGCGCCGTCCGACGAGAGTCTGAAGGCGCAGATTCTGCAGTTGAAAAAAGATAAGAAAGCGGTGATTTTGGCTCACTACTACGTAGACGGAGCCATCCAGGACATCGCCGATTTTGTGGGCGACTCCCTCGCCCTCGCCCAAAAAGCTGCCGCAGCCGCAGCCGACGCCCGCATCGTGGTGATGTGCGGCGTAAACTTCATGGGCGAGACCGTGAAGGCTCTGTGCCCCGACAAGAAAGTCCTCGTGCCCGACACCGCCGCCGGCTGCTCGCTGGCCGACAGCTGCCCCGCCGAGGCCTTCGAGGCTTTCATCAAGGAGCATCCGGATCACACGGTGATTTCGTATGTCAATACCACGGCCGAGGTCAAGGCTCTCTCCGATGTGCTCGTGACATCGGGCAACGCCCGCAAGATTGTCGAAAGTTTTCCGGCCGATGCCAAGCTGATATTCGGCCCCGACCGCAACCTCGGGTCATACCTCAACGCCGTGACCGGCCGCAGCATGGTGCTCTGGGACGGCGCGTGCCACGTGCATGAGCAGTTCTCGGCAGAGAGCATAGCGCGCCTCAAGGAAGAGCACCCCGGCGCACTTGTGCTCGTACACCCCGAGTGCAAGCGACCCGTAGTGCTCATGGCCGACAAGGTGGGCTCGACCGCCGCACTCCTCGACTTCGCACTGAAGAGTGAGGCCACGGAGTTTATCGTAGCCACCGAGAGCGGCATCCTGCACCAAATGCGGAAAGCCGCTCCGCACAAGACATTCATCCCGGCACCACCCGTCGACAGCACTTGCGGATGCAACAACTGCTCTTTCATGAAGCTCAACACTCTTGCCAAGCTGCGCGACTGCCTGACCGACGAAGCACCGGAAGTCCTCATCGACCCCGAACTCGCAAAAAAAGCGCTGCGCCCCGTAGAGCGCATGCTCGAACTCTCGAAATAGAACCACATCACCCTCTTCTGCAATGGAATACAATCATAAAGAAATCGAAAGCCGCGTCCACAAATTCTGGTCCGACAACGACATATACCGCGTCAGCGACGACAAATCGCGCCCCAAATTCTACGTGCTCGACATGTTTCCCTACCCCTCGGGGGCCGGTCTGCACGTGGGTCATCCCTTAGGATACATCGCTTCCGACATTTACTCGCGCTACAAGCGCCTCAACGGCTTCAATGTGCTGCATCCCATGGGTTTCGACGCATACGGCCTCCCCGCAGAGCAGTACGCCATACAGACGGGACAACACCCCGAGGTAACAACCCGCGAGAATATCGCACGCTATCGCAGCCAGCTCGACAACATCGGCTTCTCTTACGACTGGAGCCGAAGCATACGCACCTGCGACCCCGACTTCTACAAGTGGACGCAGTGGGCTTTCTTGAAAATGTTCGGCTCATACTACGACCGCACCGCCGACCGTGCCATGCCCATCGAAGAGCTAGTGAAGCACTTCGAGCACTCAGGCACCGAGGGCATCAATGCAGCATGTGGCAAGGAGCTCACATTCACTGCCGATGAGTGGAAGGCAATGAGCAAGAAAGAGCAGAGCGACGTACTCATGAACTATCGCATCGCTTACCTTGGCAACACTATGGTGAACTGGTGCCCGCAGCTGGGCACTGTGCTCGCAAACGATGAAGTGAGCGAAGGCGTGAGCGTGCGCGGCGGCTACCCTGTGGAGCAGAAGGAGATGTGGCAGTGGTGCCTGCGCGTGTCGGCCTACGCCGAGCGACTCCTCCGCGGCCTCGACTCTCTTGATTGGTCCGACTCCATCAAAGAGACCCAGCGCAACTGGATCGGACGCTCCGAAGGTGCTGAGATGCGCTTTAAGATCGACGGTCGCGATGACCTCGAACTCGAGATTTTCACCACCCGCGCCGACACTGTATTCGGCGTGACATTCATGGTTCTTGCCCCCGAGAGCAAGTATGTGGATGAGGTCACTACCCCCGAGCAGCGCAAAGCCGTCGACGACTACCTGGCTTCAATCCGCAACCGCACCGAGCGCGAGCGTATGATCGACAAGCGCGTGACCGGTGTATTCTCGGGTTCATATGCCATCAATCCTCTCTCGGGCAAGAAAGTGCCCGTGTGGATCAGCGACTATGTGCTCGCCGGCTACGGTACGGGCGCCATCATGGCCGTGCCCGCACACGACAGCCGCGACTACGCTTTCGCCCGCCATTTCGACCTTCCCATCATACCTCTGATTGAAGGGGCCGATGTATCGGAAAGCTCTTTTGAAGCCAAGGAAGGACGCATGATAAACTCCGAAGGGCCCTCGCTCAACCTCAACGGGCTCTCGGTGAAAGATGCTATCGCTGCCGCTAAAAAATATATCGAGGAAGCCGGCATAGGTCGCGTGAAGGTCAATTACCGACTCCGCGACGCCATATTCAGCCGCCAGCGCTACTGGGGTGAACCCATCCCCGTGTGCTACGTCGACGGCATACCCACGGCCTACAACAATCTGCCTCTCGAGCTTCCCGAAATCGACAAATATCTGCCCACCGAGACGGGCGAGCCTCCACTCGGGCGTGCAAAGAACTGGACAACACCCGAAGGCTATCCCCTCGAGCTCAACACCATGCCGGGTTTCGCAGGCTCATCGGCCTACTACCTCCGCTACATGGATCCGCACAACCCCGATGCGCTCGTATCGAAAGAAGCGAACGGCTACTGGCGCTCGGTCGACCTTTATGTAGGCGGCTCTGAACACGCCACCGGGCACCTCATCTACAGCCGCTTCTGGAATAAATTCCTCTTCGACTACGGCGAGATTGTCGACGACGAGCCCTTCCGCAAGCTCATCAACCAGGGTATGATTCAGGGCCGAAGCAGCTTCGTATACCGCATCAAGGACACCAACACTTTCGTAAGCTCCGGCCTCAAAGAGCAGTACGATACCACCCCCCTGCACGTGGACATCAACATGGTCAAGGACGATGTCCTCGACACGGAAGCCTTCCGCCAATGGCGCCCCGAATTTGCCACGGCAGAGTTCGTGCTCGAAGATGGCAAATATATCTGCGGCACTGCAGTTGAGAAGATGTCGAAATCGATGTTCAACGTTGTCAACCCCGACGACATGATTGAGCGCTACGGTGCCGACACGCTGCGTCTCTACGAGATGTTCCTCGGCCCGGTTGAGCAGAGCAAACCCTGGGACACACACGGCATCGACGGCGTGTTCCGCTTCGTGAAAAAGCTCTGGTCGCTCTTCTGGAAGGGCGACACCTTGCTTGCCGACAACAGCGAACCCACCGCCGAAAACCTCAAGAGCCTGCACAAGCTCATCAAGAAAGTCACAGCCGACATCGAGGCATTCTCGTTCAACACCTCAGTGGCGGCCTTCATGATTTGCATCAATGAACTCGCCCAGCAGAAATGCCGCTCACGGGCCGTGCTCGAGCAGATACTCGTGCTTCTTGCTCCCTTCGCCCCGCACGTGGCCGAAGAACTTTGGCAGAAAGCGCTTGGCAACTCCGGCACTATCTGCGACGCCCGCTGGCCTGAGTTCTGCGAGGACTTCCTCAAGGAAGACAGCCTGACCATGGCCGTATCATTCAACGGCAAAGCACGCTTCAACATCACCGTCCCCGCCGATGCCGATGCCGACACCGTGCAGGCCACGGCAATGGCCGATCCGGCTGCCGCAAAATGGCTCGAGGGCAAGACTGTACGCAAAGTAATCGTGGTGCCCGGCAAGATTGTGAATATCGTGATAGGCTGACAGCCATCCACAATAAACGCCAAGCCACAACGTTAGATAAAAGATGATGGACAAAATAGTCTTCGCCACCAATAATGCCCATAAGCTCGCCGAACTCCGCCGGATGCTCGGCGAGCGATTTGAGGTATTGTCGCTGGCCGACATAAACTGCCACGACGATATACCGGAAGACGCCGACACCTTTGAAGGAAACGCTCTGCTCAAAGCCAAATGGGTGAAAGAGCACTACGGCTTCGATTGCTTCGCCGATGATTCGGGGCTCGAAGTCGATGCCCTCGGCGGTGCCCCGGGTATACACAGCGCCCGGTATGCAGGCGCTCACGGCGACAGCGAGGCAAACAACGCCAAGCTGCTTGCCGAGCTTGAGGGTGTGGCCGACAGAAGGGCGCGGTTCAGATGCGTAATAGCACTTCTGACCGGCGACCGACAGCCCGTATTCTTCAACGGCAGCATTGAAGGAACCATCATCAGCGAACTCTCCGGCAACGGAGGCTTCGGCTACGACCCGCTCTTCCGCCCCGTTGGATGGGACTGCACATTCGCAGAAGCCTCTCCCGACCGCAAAAATGCCGTAAGTCACCGTGGCCGTGCCGTGGCCGCTCTTGCCAAATATCTCGAAACACTTTAATCTATGATAAAGAAACTCCTCATTTTAACACTCTCTCTGGCTGCCCTATGTGGTGTGTCAATGGCCCAACAGATCGACGGCCGCTGGACTATATACCCGGTAGTCGGCGACGGATTCTCGAGGGTGATAGAAACCCCGACAAGAGTATACACTTTATCGGGCAACACACTATCGCACTACAACTTCTCCGACAACGAGCTATATACCTACAACTCCGGCAACCTGCTGTCGGAGAACGGAAAGATTTCGAATATCTTCTACAATTACAACCGGAAATATCTGCTGGTTGCATATACAAGCGGCAACATCGACCTCATCTATGACGACGGTGGCACCGTGAACCTTCCCGAAATCCGCGATGCCGTGCTCACGACGGATCACACCATCAACGATGTGACATTCGACGGCAAGAAAATATACGTAGCCACGGCTTTCGGCTTCGTTATTTTCGACGACGAGCGCCACGAAGTCAGTGAGTCGGGTATTCTGGGCTTCAGCGCCAACCATGTATTCCATATCAACGGACATCTCTTGGTGCACAAATATCCCGACATGTATGTTGCAGCCGACGGCACGCGGCGTTCATCCATCAGCCATTTCAAAAAGACTAATTCGCTATGGACCAATGCCGAGGCTATTCAGATAGCTGGAAATGCCGTGGCTTACAAAGACGGTGACAACGGACTCACCGGGCGCATTTATCCCCCGAATCCATTCGACCAGCACACAGCCAAGACCTATCACGCAGCCAAAAGCACCAACGACCCCATCACCGGCGAAGTGGTTCGCTGCGCCAATGGCGTGTTTACCTCTACCGCCGCCAAATACATCTGCGTCGACAGCCTCCACAACGTCACATCGATAGCCGTACCCGAGGCACTCAAAGGTGGCAAAGCGGTGGCTGCAAACGGCCTCTCTTCTGTTTGGGTTGAGAAAGACGGCGAACTCGCACGCTACGACCTTAGCGGCAGCTCGCCAAAAAAACTTATGACGATCAACACCCCCGAAGGCACACGCATCGGCGAACCCGTATTCCTCAAGTGGAACAAAGACTTCACGCGCCTGTACATTGCCAACCCCACGGCAAACTTCATATATACTCAACCATTCGACAATATGGAGACTATCAGTTATCTCGACATTATTGAGAATGGTCAATTCACAGACGCCGGCATCAAGGATGCATCAAGGTATACCTCATACCCCGATTTTTTTTACGACACTTATAGTGGACGCATAACAGGCAATGTCAATTTCGTTATAGATCCGGATGACGATGACATTGTGTATTACGCCAACAATAACTGTGGCTTAGTAATGGCCAAAGGCAACGATATTTTAGGTATTTGCAACCGCTACAATAACCCGACACCATCCGGTAGTTGGTGGTGGAGGAACCGAACCATGAACGTCGACATTGACCATGACGGAAACCTATGGATGTTTATCGGCTATCAGAACGGTGACCCAAATGCCGTAATCGGTATTCTTCCGGCCTCAAAACGCAAGCAACTCGACAAAGTGAAGCTTGAAGACTGGTATACGATAAGCCACGAAAAGATTTTCACGGATGATAACTCATTCCAGCGAGATGTCCGCAGCCTATTCTGCACCGGAAGCTCCATCAAATTCTTCACGGCCGGAGCTCAGGAAGGCGGCTTTGTAGCATACGATGACAATGGCACACCATTCCGTTCTACCGACGACAAATCGGCCTACTACTATACCGTCACCGACACCGAGGGCAACGACATCTTTATGATTTTCAACTACGATATCGTGGAAGATAAGAACGGAGCCGTATGGTTTGCCACTGACCGTGGAGTGTTCTACATCACCAACCCGGCCGACGCCCTGAATCCTGCCACCCTGAGAGTGAAACGACCTATTGTGCCCCGAAACGACGGTACAAACTTCGGCGACTATCTGCTCGAGACCGAGCGTGTGTACTGCATCGGCGTCGACCCCTCGAACCGTAAGTGGCTCGGCACCATATCGGCCGGCGTATATCTTGTCAGCGCCGATGGCACAAAAATTATTGCGCACTACACCGCTGAAAATTCGCCCCTGCCTTCCAACTCCGTTTACTCCATCACCTGCGACCCCACGAGCAATCGCGTGTACTTCGGCACAGCCAACGGCCTCGTGGCTTTCGACAGCGATTCAGCGCCGGCAGCCGAGAGCTACTCCGATGTCTATGCATATCCCAATCCCGTCCGACCCGAGTACACCGGATGGATTACCATCACCGGGCTGATGGACAACTCGCTTGTGAAGATTGCCGACACGGCAGGCAACGTGTTCTTCACCGGCCGCTCAGAAGGCGGCGTGATTTCGTGGGATGGCTGCGACCCCTCAGGCAAGCGCGTAAAGACAGGCGTATATCTCGTATTTGCCTCCCAGAACGCTTCCGGCAGCAGTTCGGGCGCCGTCACGAAGATTATGGTTGTGAACTGACAGCGACAAACCAGCGTTAAGCTAAGAGAAATAAACTGTACTTTTAGATGAACGAACCCACTCTGCGCTACACTGATGAGCGCGATAAGACATACGGTATCGCCGGCATGACCATCACTCTGGTGGCTTGCGACGGCATGGAATTTTTATCTGAAATACGCCTTGATGCCGAGCCTGGCGAATCCATGGTGATGACCCACGACTACGGCTTCAAGGGCAATCCGCGCATGTCGGCCAAAATTGTGTGGTCGCAGACCTTACGACAACTGCGCACCACAGCCTACATGGCTCTTGGCAATATCGCCTGCCGCCGCTATGTGCTCAGCCACCGCACACTCGCCGACAGCGACACCGCACCTATCCGCGAAGCACTGCGAGGCGAAGCAAGCGACCACTGCTCCCTCGAGGCCGATGAAGCCGACCGGCTTTTCGACAGCTGCATGGCTCAGGTCGACCGCATCTTCCGCCATGCCACCGTGCATGAGGCAGCACATTCGTTTGCCAATCAGCTCGCTTCACGACGCACGATTAGCGCCGATGAAGCAGTCGAAATCCTCGCACGACTGGGTATTCGCTGAAGCTTTTCACTCATAATTCATAAAAATTGACTACCTTTGCCGCGTCGTAGCGAAAGCTGCGGCGCGCACCTTTTACGGTACATACTAACTATAGACACCAACACTATGTCAACCAACACAGTAGACAACAAACGCAAGGTGACAACCTCGCGACTTATAGAGATGAAACAGCGCGGCGAGAAGATTGCCATGCTCACCGCCTACGACTATTCTATGGCCAAACTCATCGATGAGGCCGGCATGGATGTGATTCTCGTCGGCGACTCCGCCTCGAATGTCATGGCGGGCAACGTGACCACCCTGCCCATGACGCTCGACCAGATGATCTATCACGCCAAAAGCGTGATCAAAGGCACCGAGCGCGCCCTCGTTGTATGCGACATGCCTTTCGGCACATATCAGGGCAACTCCAAGGAAGCACTCGCATCGGCCGTGCGCATCATGAAAGAAAGCCACGCCGAAGCTGTCAAGATGGAAGGCGGAGCCGAAATCCGTGAATCAATAGAGCGCATCCTATCGGCAGGCATCCCCGTGATGGGTCACCTCGGTCTCACCCCGCAGTCCATCAATAAATTCGGCACCTACGCCGTGCGTGCCAAGGAAGAGGCCGAGGCGGAGAAGCTCGTGTCCGATGCCAAGATGCTTGAAGAAATCGGCTGCTTCGCACTCGTGCTTGAGAAAATTCCGGCGGCGCTTGCAAGCCGGGTCGCCAAAGAAATATCCATCCCCGTGATCGGCATCGGAGCCGGAGGCGGAGTCGACGGCCAGGTGCTCGTGATGCACGACATGCTCGGCATCAACAAGGGCTTCTCACCAAAGTTCCTGCGCCGCTACGCCGACCTCTCCACAGTCATCAACGATGCCGTAGGGCACTACATCGACGATGTGAAGTCGGGCGACTTCCCCAACGAGAACGAGCAATATTGATATACCCGAATATCCATTTGCAGCAGGACGGACAGAAGCCCGCCCTGCTGTTTTTTGCTGTTTTTCACGGCGCCGGTTGAAATTATTGGCAAAAAAAACATAATATAGAATTTTTTTATTAACTTTGCCACTGCAAAAGACCGCATACGCACAAATGAGAGTAAAAATACATCATGAAGGCACCCCGATAATAATATCGCTGTTTGCGATATTATTGATTATTAACGCTCCCCTATGGATGTGGGTGCGGCCTTTGGCATGGGCAATAGCCGTCACCGCCATAAGCACCATATTCTTCCTGCTTGTTGTCAATTTCTTCCGCTCGCCCCGGCGCGTGTTTACCGGCGACCGCAAGGATGTGGTGGTATCGAGTGCCGACGGCACCGTAGTAGCGCTCGAAGAGACCTTTGAGGATGAATATCTTCACTGCCGCTGTATTCAGCTGTCGGTATTCATGAGCATATTCAACGTGCACGCCAATTGGTTCCCTGTCGATGGCGAAGTGGTGTATATCAAGCACCACAGCGGCCGCTTCATGGCAGCTTACCTTCCGAAATCGAGCACGGAGAACGAGCGCTCATCAGTTGCTATCCGCACCACCGGCGGCCAGCTCATGCTCATGCGGCAGGTTGCAGGAGCGATGGCCCGACGTATCGTCACCTACGCCCGCCCCGGCGATGAAGCACTCATCGAAGACCACATGGGCTTCATAAAGTTCGGGTCGCGAATCGACCTCTATCTGCCTTTGGGCACAGAGATATTAGTAAAAATCGGCGACAAGACCACCGGCGGTGTCACCCCGGTAGCCCGCCTGCATCCCCGCAGCGACAATGCTTAAACGACTGATAGGGATTATCCCCAACACGATTACCTGCCTCAACCTCATATCGGGCTGTGTGGCCATATTCATGTCGTTTCATCTCGGAGAAAGTTTCGGCTCTCTCGAAGGCATGTACTGGGCCATGATAGCCATCGGAGCGGCGGCTGTTTTCGACTTCCTGGACGGAGCCTCGGCACGCCTGCTTAAAGCATTTTCACCGCTTGGCAAAGACCTTGACTCACTCTCCGATCTGGTGAGCTTCGGCGTTGCGCCGGCGATGCTTGTGCTCAACACCATGCTTGTGCAGGGTCAGTTTGCATGGGCAGCCTTTGCCACGCTGCTCATCCCGGCCTTCGGAGCACTTCGCCTGGCCAAATTCAACAACGACAGCGAGCAAGCCAGTGTGTTCCGCGGCCTGCCCATCCCGGCAAACGCCATTTTCTGGATAGGCGTGTGCGGATGGATTGCCGACAATGCCTACCCCGGCTGGATAGTGATGTGGGTACTTATCGCATTGATGTGCTGGGCGATGGTGGGGCGCTTCAAGATGTTCTCTCTCAAATTCAAGAATTTCGACTTTCACGAGAACTTCATCCGCTACATAATCATCGTGGCAGCGATAGTATTTGTGGCCATCTATCACGTGGCAGGCCTGGCGTGGACAATAGTGCTCTACTTCCTGCTGTCGATGCTTCGCCAAAGCCGCGTATAAGCGATTGTCGCGGCCTTGACGAACCGAGCCTGCCGCACATACGTTGATACTTCGGCAAACCTTTGCCCGGGTCTTATCCCGCAGAACCTCCTACCCTCTTATCTACAATGTCTATACTTATCCTCATCATAGTTATTTTCATACTGTGGCCCCTGCTGAAGACGGGCTGGCGTATCTGGATGCAGATGCGCAGCATGCGCCGCTTCATGGCCGACCCCGCCGGCGAGATGCGCAGGCAGGCAGAGCGCCGTGCACGCCAAGGCGGCTCCCGGCAGTCTGCGCCACAGCCTGAGGTGAAAAAGAAAAAAATATCGCGCGACGTGGGCGAATACGTTGAATTTACCGAAATCGAGCTCAGCGCCGAAGAACGCGAGGCTTCACGACCCGATGGCGGCGGCAGCCGCACCATTCGCACCGAAGAGCAGATTTCCGATATAAAATGGGTGGATATAAAATGAATGAGACCTCGTCAGCACCGAGCATGAAGGCGCTCTACGCCTTCCTCGACGAGCTTGCGGCCAACAACGACCGCACTTGGTTCGCCGCCAACAAAGCACGCTACGATCTTCTTCGCGCCTGGTGGATAGAGCAGGTGCAGAAGCTCATCAATGAGATGGCACGCTTCGACAGCTCTCTGGTGCATGTCGAAGCCAAGGACTGCCTCTACCGCATCTACCGCGACACTCGCTTCTCACCCGACAAGACACCTTACAAGACCTACTTCTCGGCTCTCATCTCGCCCACCGGGCGGCAATGCGAGCGAGCCTGCTACTACTTCCATCAGGGTGTCGACGAGTCGGCACTCTATTCAGGCGTATGGTGCCCGCCGGCTCCGATGCTCAAGAAGCTCCGCAAAGCAATCATCGACAATGTGGATGAGTTCCGCAGCATAGTCGAGACACCCGAAGTCGAGAAGCACTTCCCCGGGTGGTATGGGCACCAGCTCAAGACTGCCCCCAAGGGATACGACCGAAATCATCCCGACATAGACCTTCTGCGGCTCACCGAGTATGGCAAGGGTTGCCAACTGCCACGCTCTTTCTTCGAGAAAGAGGGATGGCAGAAAAAAGCGGCATCACTCTATGCCCTGCTCAAACCCATGAACGACTTCCTCAACTACTCCATCGACGAATAATCATAAAATGCCTACCATGTCAAGCCAAAGAGCCGATGCCTGCGTGATTATACCCATGTACAACGAGTGCGAGAACGCCGCTGCCATCATCGACGCAGTGATGGCGCTTCCTACGGCTTTCGATGTGCTCGTGATCGACGATAATTCGCCCGATGGCACCGCAGCCATCGTGAAGGAAAAGATGGCTGAGTATCCCGGGCGCATCGACCTTATAGAGCGCAGCGGCAAGCTCGGCCTTGGCACGGCCTACATCACCGGCTTCAAGCACTGTGTGGCGGCAGGCTATGAGTATATCTGCGAGATGGATGCCGACTTCTCGCACAATCCCTCCGACCTTGTGCGGCTTCGCGACACCGCCATCAACGACCACGCCGACGTGGTGGTGGGCTCTCGCTATGTGACAGGCGTGAACGTGGTCAACTGGCCCATGGGGCGCATCCTGATGTCGTTCTACGCCTCGAAGTATGTTCAGCTCGTGACCGGCCTTCCTATCCACGACACCACAGCCGGATTTGTGTGCTATCGGCGCCGTGTGCTCGAGGCTCTTCCGCTCGACAAAATCAAGTTCAAGGGCTACGCATTCCAGATAGAGATGAAGTTCACGGCCTACAAATACCGCTTCAAGGTGGTGGAGATACCGATTATCTTCGTGAACCGTGTTCTTGGCACCAGCAAGATGAGCTCCGGCATTTTCGGAGAGGCAGTATTCGGCGTGGTGCGCCTGAAGTGGAACAGCCTCTTTACCTCCTACCCCGACTACTCCCGCAACTGATGAAAACACTACTTATCCACAACGCCCTCATCGCCGACAGCGCGGCTCCCTACCGCGGCTACGTACTGTGCAGTGAGGGCGTGACAGCACTTAAGGGCACCGGCGATGCGCCTGCCGAACTCTTGGCACAAGCCACCGAAGTGGTGGATGCACAAGGCGGCTACCTCATCCCAGGCCTGATCGACACCCATGTGCACTTCCGCGAGCCCGGCCTTGAGTACAAGGCTACCGTGCTCTCCGAGAGCCGTGCAGCAGCGGCCGGAGGCGTGACAGCGGTGTTCGACATGCCCAACACCAAGCCTGCCACAACGAGCGCCGCCACCCTCGCCGAAAAGATGGATGCCGCCCGACGCAAAGGGTCGTATACCCGCTACATGCCGCTGATGGGTATCATACCCGGCGGCCTGAAGGAGCTCCGCAAGCTCGACCCGGCGCTTGTGCCGGCGGTCAAGCTCTTTCTCGGCACTTCTACGGGGGCTATGGCCTCGCCCGAGAGCGGCGAGCTCGCCGAGGTTTTCCGCTACTGTGCCGACATCGGCCTGCCCATTATCGTACACGCCGAAGACAACGATATCATAGCGGCCAACACCGCCGCAGCCATCGCCCGCTACGGTTCGGCCGAAGCGGTGCCGGTGAGCATTCATCCGGAGATACGGTCGCGCGAGGCATGTCTGCGCTCCTCAGCGGCCGCCGTAGAGCTTGCCGAGCGCTTCGGCACCCGCCTCCACATAGCGCATGTAAGCACGGCCGACGAAGTGCGTGAGCTGCTGTCCGAAGGCCCGTCCGACACCAAGCTCATCACCGCCGAGACTACCCCCCTCTATCTCGATCCTGTCCTTGCCGAGAGCTCTGCCCGGAGCAGCCTTCACAAGGTAAATCCGGCCATCAAGACTCCCGCCGATGCCGAGGCACTGCGGCAGGCGCTTATCAGCGGCGCCATCGACACCATAGGCACCGACCATGCGCCACATCTCCTGAGCGAGAAGCGGCTGCCGGGCATCACGGCCATGTCGGGAGCGCCGTCGATTCAGTTCGCACTGCCCCTGATGCTTTCCTACCTGCCACTACCGCTTGTGGTGCGGAAGATGACGGAGGGGCCGCGCAAGGTATTCGGACTCCGCTGCGGGCGTCTCGACATCGGCTCCCCCGCCGACATGGCTCTTGTGCGGGAAGTAGACCCCTATACCATCTCCGATGCCAACGTGCTCTCGACGTGCGGCTGGACACCCTTTGCAGGGCGTGAAGTGCGCCACCGCGTGGAGCGCACCTGGGTGGCGGGCGCTCTCACACACAGCACCGACGGCAAAGGCAACAAAGCTGCCGACATTGAAATCAGAAAAACGAAAGAGCATGACAGATAAGCAGAACCTCACCGACATAGTTGCCGACATGGAAGCGTGGGCCCGCGAAGCCGGCGACATCCAGCTCAGCTACTTCCGCGGCAGCAATCTCCATGCCGAGGAAAAGATGAATGCTTTCGATGTGGTGACTGCCGCCGACAAGGCCTCGGAGCGCCTTATCATAGACCATATCCGCAGCAAATATCCCACGCACTCGATTCTCTCGGAGGAGTCGGGCAGCGAGAGCCACGAAGGCTCATGGCGATGGATCATCGACCCGCTCGACGGCACCACCAACTTCAACAACGGGCTTCCCATCTTCTCGGTATCAATCGCCCTCGAGCATGAAGGTGCCGTGGTGGCAGGTGTGGTATTCGCGCCCTACCTCGGCGAGCTCTTCCGTGCCGTAAAAGGCCAAGGAGCCACTCTCAACGGCCGCGCGATACACTGCGGCGAAAAGACTGAGCTTGCACGCGCCGTCCTCACCACGGGGATGCCTTACGACAAGGCCGTGAACCCCGACAACAATCTCGACAACATCGCGCGCCTTGCCACCAAGGTCCGGGGCATAAGGCGCATGGGCTCTGCCGCCGTGGATCTTTGCTATGTGGCGGCGGGCTTCTTCGACGGCTACTGGGAGCTTGCCCTCAATCTGTGGGATGTGGCCGCCGGTGCCCTGATAGCCACAGAGGCCGGTGCGCGCGTGGAGAGTTTCCGCGACAACCGCAACGTGTCGGTGTGCGCAGCCTCCCCTGCCCTCTTCCCGCTCCTGAGAGCAGAGATAAGATGAGGGATGAGAATTATGAGATATGAAATATAAGATATAACTTATAAACTGACGCCGTGGCGGATTTCATTATCCGCCACCCGCTCCGGTGGGGTCTCCGAACCCGGGAAAGGCGAAGTCAGCACTTTCTGCCTTTCCCAGGTTTGGAAACCCCACTGTAGGGTTGCGGGGGATTCGGTCATCGCCCTTTGGCGCTTGCGTGGCAAGAAATCCCCCCGCGGCGTAAAGGTGTTGAATCTTCGCGTGTTAAAATATTTGCTTATTTAAATTAGTGTTTGTATTTTTGCAAACGCAATACGATAGTCCCACTATCGTTTGCATCACATATCAATAAAAAGCGTTTACATGCGCTTGATTCTTGACTCTTGAGAACTTCGCAACTTCTTTTAGACACGGTCAAGGATAAGGCAATTGTAGATACACCTGAATATGTAAGATTTAGGTGGCGAGTGTCATATATACTTGCCACATACATTTTTTGCATCTTCAAGCGTGGCGTCTGCATTTGCCTGTCTTTCTGTGTCGGGCAATGCGAAGGCCTTCAAGAGTGAGACAGGCAAGTGTTCAAACGGCCCACGCTTTTCCTTTTTTACATTCGGCAATAGGGCGGTTTTGTCGATTAAAAAGCCTAACCAATCAATGCTTACACGCACAATTAAGTGTAAGGGCGTGTTCATGGTCGCATTCTTGCTGATAGCATGTCTCTCCAATTCATGCTCTAAAGGAGACAACAGTGACCTTGAAGCCCTTAATCCCGACAAGCCCTATCTTGGGTCGTGGAGAATCGACTATGACGACAGCGAGATTATCTTCCTTGTTTTCGGTCAAGAGCCCAAGTTCACGTACTACTGCACCGACCAAAATCTACTTTCAGAAAATAAATATGAGAGTAAAGCCGATGGTTCATATACCTACGACTCCGAAGAAAATCTTCTAAGATGCCACCTGGACGGAGAGACATTCTATGTCAGCATAGTGGGTCAGGGTTCCAATACCAGACTCGAGATAGATGGTGACATAGCTACGCGTGTTAAATCCACAGAAGTACCGAAAAACTCAATAGACGGCAGCACGGAAGAAGAAGAAAAACCGACAAACCCGAGCGGACGCGTCAGTGTGACAACCTTAGACTGCAAACAGACCGAACAGCTGAGGGCGACTTTCCACTGCAAAGTGGCAGGAGCATCACAAAATGCTGAGATTGGCTTCTATCTTGGGTTCAGTTCAAATTTCGGAAGAGAGACATATCGTAAAATATCAATCACGGGAGGCAACGGCAACATATCCATAGAAACAAAAGGCATCTATGGCGAACAAAAGTACTACTATCGAGCCTATGTGATTGACGGCGGTAAAGAATATTTAGGAGCCGTAAAATCGTTTGTATCGCTGCCTATAGAATATACAATCAATGGCCGTTCATTCAAGCCCGTGCTGATAAAAGATGGCCCCTATGGCGATTTCTGCATACTACAGACAGAAATTCCAGCAGACGAAAGTTTTAAAATTGATGAATATATCTTTAAGCCGATGGATGAAAATGGCAATGGCGAATGTACTGCCTACGAAGTGCGCACATTCATTGCAGATTTGGCCAATCGGACGGGCTTGCCATGGCGCTGCCCCACCACTGTGGAATGGCAGATGGCATACCGAGGTGGCTATGCAAGCAAAGGATATAAATACAGCGGTAGCAACGACATTGATGAGGTGGCATGGTATTACTCAAACAGCCGGGCAAAAATGCATGAGGTCGGGACAAAAGCCCCCAACGAATTATCGCTATACGACATGAGCGGCAACTTATCGGAGCCGGTCAACGATTATCAGACAAAGTATTTTGCCTCGCATGATTATTTAGCATTCCAATCAATGGTCGGAATATTTGCAACAAATAAAATGTATGGCGGCAATTTCATCAGCGAAGCATCCGAATGTACGGTCAACAGCAGCGAGCCCTCTGAAATCAGGACAGATGTGTTTGACACAAGAAAAACAGGATTTCGATTTGTCTATTCAGTCGACCCCGCCTTCATACCTTATACAAACTAACTTATTACTAACCAACTTGCCAAATAATTTCTAAACCAATGAAAGCAATACTTGGAAAAATCATCACAGCGGCATGTGCCCTGCTCATGGCAGCAAGTATGCTCTCCTGCTCAAGGGATATCAAAAGTGAAAGCGATGAGATTGACGAGCCCGGACAAGAGCAAGGCAGCATACGCGTCACAACCGATGGGTGTGAGCACATCGAGCCGCTTGAAGCAACATTGTCGTGTACCGTACGTGGAGCCTCAGAAAAAGCCGAGGTCGGCTTTTACCTCGGTTTTGACCCCGACTTCAAGAAAGACACTTATAGAAAAATTGTAGCAGAAGAGGGCTATGGCAAATACTATGTGAGTGTCAACGGTATTTACGGCGAGCAAAAATACTACTACAAATCCTATGTGAAGGATAATGGAGAAGAGTATTTCGGAACTGTAAAATCATTTACCTCAAAACCGATTACATACACAATCAACGGAAAGACGTATAAAGTGATTAATATAGAAGATGGCCCCTATGGCCCATACTGTATTTTCCAGACAGAGCTACCCGCCAATGTAGCAGTATTCTTTGGAAATAACGAATCAGAGCCCATGGATATGAACTCCGACGGCATCCTCTCGGCTTACGAATTCAGAGCCGGCATGCTGAGCCTACACTATAATAGCGGCCTACCCTGGCGTCTACCAACAATCGAAGAATGGCAATACGCATATAAGGGCGGCTCAAAAAGCAAGGGCTACAAATATAGTGGAAGCAATAGTCTTGATAATGTAGCATGGTATGCAGAGAACAGCAACTCAAAGCCACATGAAATAGCTACCAAAGCGCCCAATGAACTTGGATTGTACGATATGAGCGGCAACTATTCAGAACCCACCGACGACGGGCAGATTAAATATTTCTACACGCATGAATATTACCTGTATGCAGCAATCAACGGCTACTTCTTGGGCAATTCTTACGGCGGAACCTTCGCAAGCAGCGAGACCGGATGCCGCATTGACAGCAAAGAGCAAACCAAAAAGGGTAAAGATATGATGGATGCCAATAAACGCGCTATCAGATTTGTAAGTTCAATCGATCCGGCATTCGTACCATTTAAAAAGAAATAATAGAATGAAAACAATTTCAACAGCGATATTCTTCGCACTCATCGCAATGATGATTTGCACAACATTCACGTCGTGCAGCCAAGACGACGATCTTGGCACTCCAACCTCTGTAATAGGGGATTGGGTTGGCATAAGCTACTACAACAATCCTGTAGGAGGTACTAAGAAGCAGGAATTGTATATGCAATTCAATGCCGACAATAGTGGTTCGCTTGAATTCAGAGGCAGCACCCAAACTGCTTTTGCTTACTTTACTTATCGAGAAAGCAAGAACATTATTTCGTGCAAAGGTGCTTATGCTTCAACAAGCGGGAATTCAGATTCGGACTTCGAAATGGATTTAAAGCATGAAGGCGACCGTCTTTATCCACTTTCCAAGTACCCCCAGTTTATACTTACACAGGATGGGTCGGTAATGACTGACTCTAATGGCAATGAAATCGCAAATAATGAATCGTATCTTCATGGAGTATGGATTCGCGAAGGTGGATTGAATATAATTTACTTCTACAACGATGGTAAAACATACGAGGAATTCATACTTGATGCACCGGGAAGCAGCAGCTATACATCACATTCAACAGGCAACTACAACTATCATCCCATTGCTAAAACATTGCAGATAGGCACATCACTTTATAGTATCAACAGCCTCACTGCGTCAACGATGGTACTTCAAAACAAAGCCACAGGCAATGTATACAAATATACCAAAGGGCGCAGTAGCGATTTGCCTAAAGTGGACGATATCAGAAATATCTTAGTCAACGGGTATGTCTGGAGTACCGGCTCCGGAAAGGGAAGTGTGGTATACTGGTTCAATGAGGACGGACGGTGTATTCGACATGGCATTTCCACAAGCAAATTTAACGGTGATTACGGCATAATGTCGGCTCAAGGTAGCTTTTCAGTAAATGCAGGTAAGGTGAGCGCTAAATTTACCGACATAAGCTTTAAGCCAAGCGCTGCTGCCGCAGATTTTCCCAAGTGGAAAGATGTAAGCTCTCGGACAGAAACATTCACGGTCACGATTCTTGACTTTGCAAATTATAAGAAGATCCGAATCACTTTCGATGACAATAGCTCAATGACTTTAACAGCGTTTTGAATCAGACCATATAACTTGCTGTATAGAGCTGCTCATCAGGTGATGGGCAGCTCTATATCCTTATCTGCAACAGAAGGAGTTTTGATTTATGAGGGCGTGGTCGGGCTTTCCGGGGCTCGGTAATCAACTTGGCGCTTGCCGAATCTCGAAAAAAACCTTAAATTCCCTACCGACCTTATAGCCCTTAAAGCCCTCGGCCTGCGCCCAGTACGGTCGCCATCCATGGCGACCACCAATGTCAACGCATCCGAAACCGTCAACCCGCCTGCCGAATCTCGAAAAAAGCCCTTAAAAAGGGAAAAGCCCGCACAATTCCCCCTGCCGAGCCTCTATCTTTGCGCGCAATATGCAGCACCACGCCCGCACATATCGCAGAGTCGACATCACAGCCCCGTTCCGCCGATGGCACGGGGCTCCACTGCGTTGGAGCGAGCGAAGCGCCATATTCACTATGGAGCGACAGCGCAGGCGCACAGGCGTAGTCCGCGCTCACATCATCGACCCGCCCGGCCACGACAGCACCGAAGTCCTCCTCTCATACATAAGCTGGCTTCAGCACCTCAACCCCGACCTCGACACCTGCATCATAGCTGAGCGCCGCCCCATAGCCAAAGCACTCGGTCTGCGACTCTACCGCCCCCCAACCTGTACGGCGAGCCACGCGAGAGTCGACCGCATCCGCGGGTGCACCTTCCAGATATGCCTCGTCCACGGCCTTCATCCCGCCTATGCGCGCATCATCAACCGCGTCATCAACCCCATCCTCATCAACGACTACCCCGGCA
>JAMPHP010000002.1:353107-361022 GCA_023663365.1 Muribaculaceae bacterium
TTTGAGGGGGTAGTGGCCGAAAGGCTGTGTGAGTTCGAATCTCATCTCGGACACTCGAAAAATCTGCAAGTAAAGCCATCGAGGCATTGCTTGCAGATTTTTTATTTTATTACAGTAAAACTATGAAACGAGCAGCCCGACTTCGCGATGCCTTGAGCCGTCTGTCGTTCCGCACGGGAGTGTGGGTGCTCGCTGTGTGCGTGCTCTGCTATGTGATTTCGTTCGCGCAGATGCTCCTGCCTGTAAGCGCGGCAGCCAAGACCGCACTTTGGGTGGTGTTCTTCGGTCTGGCGAAAGCCGCGCAGTACAGCGCAATCCTTATCCTTGGAACCACCGGTGTGGCTCGCCTGCGGCGCTTTTTCAAAAAGGAGAGCGAGTGATGTCCTCACTCTAAAATCCGCAGCTGCCTTGCCCTCCGGCACGCTTCGGCAGAGTTTCCGGCCATAAGTTTGGCGAGGATTTCCTGGCGATGCCTGCTCACAGTGTGCTTGCTTATGCTTAGCCTTGTGGCTATATCGCTGCTGGTATATCCTTGCTCTACGAGGCTGAGTACTTGCTTCTCCCGAGCCGAAAGGATGGCTTTGTCGGCATCGGCCGCTAGCTCGACAATGTCGCCGCCCACTGCATCTACGGCGTAGCTTTTCAAAGCCATGCCCGGAGGCGCGGGCTCGTATATGCAGATGCCAAACCGCACCGTGTCGCTATCGGGCTGGTATCGGTAGTACATACGGTGGCGGATGTCGATAGGTCTGCCGCTTCTATCTGCCATCCGCAATTTTGTGCTCAGATAGTAGTCCTCGCGTCGGAGGCGTGGAAGCCGTCTCAAAAAATTGTAGAATCGCAGCTCCGCCACAAATTTATTGTCGAGATCATCGGTCGGGATGTGGTCGAGTACTTCGCTTTCCCATATAGAGCTTTCGCTTTCGATACCACTCAGACCTATATTTTTTGAAAACCGGCCATGAAAAATCTTGCTGCAGCCCTCCTTCAGGTCGCTCACCACCACGATGGAATTTTCAATAGAGGCAACGCATTGGGCGTAGCGGTAGACTGTTTCGCAGTCGTCGTGGCGCGGCGAGAAGTCCTGCCGCCGCAGTAGCGTGTCGATTTCTTTATGAGATGTGGCCATTTCGGATGCAAATGGTTATTTATAAGCATTGACGCTTATGCTGAAAGTCCTTAACTTTGCAAAGTTAATAAATGGCAATGGTTAATTAAAGAAAAAATGAGAAAGATATTGCTCGCCTCTCTGATAGCCGTATCGGTATGGCTTGATTGCAGTGCTCAGACACTCGAAAAGATGAATTGGTTCAACGAGCCCTCCGGGTGGAATATTTCCGATGGAAAACTTGTGATGGACGTGACTCCGCGCAGCGACTACTGGCGTATATCCCACTATGGGTTTACGGTAGATGATGCGCCCTTCTACTATGCCGAGTATGGCGGCGAATTTGAGGCAAAGGTAAAGGTGACAGGCGACTACAGGGAGCGCTTCGACCAAGCCGGCATGATGATCCGCATCGACCACGAGAACTACATCAAGGCCGGTATCGAGTATGTCGACGGAAAGTATAACCTCAGCACGGTAGTCACCCACCACACATCCGACTGGAGTGTGATAGCTCTCGACAAGCCTGTCGATAGCATCTGGATAAAGGCCGTGAGGCGCCGCGATGCCATCGAGATTTTCTACTCATTCGACAATAAGGAGTATGTGCTTATGCGCAATGCGTGGATGGAGGCTAACCGCCCGGTAAGGGTCGGCATGATGGCGGCAAGCCCCGACGGAAATGGCTTTAAAGCCACGTTCTCGGATTTTACCGTACGTCATCTCCCCGATGCAGTCCGCACCGAGTGGCTTGAGAAAAATAAGTAGGAATATACTCATAGAGTATGTTGGAATTTAACTGATGTATATAATCAGGAGAGGAAAGCGAGCATATTCTGAGATTGAATGAAGGAGTTATGGGGTGCCATAACGACTGAATGAAAGCTCGGAAGAGGCCGTCTTTCCTCCCTTAGTATATCATTGTGTTAAATTCAAACATACTCTTACCCCTCGGTGTGGAAGCTGGTGAACGAAGTGCGCTCCTGTGCGGGGATGTCGGCGCTCATAGCTTTTATGGCCTTGATCATGAAAGCCATGTTGCGGCCGAGGTTGCGCATGGTCTGGAGTCCTTCGAGGTCGGCTTCGACATCGGAGGCGGTGAAGCCGTGGACTTCGTTCCAATATGTGCTCGACACTATAGGCATGGCGCTGATGGTGAAATATTTGTTTATCTCATCGAATGCAGATGTCGAGCCTGCGCGGCGCGACGATACCACGGCCGCACCCACTTTCATGGTCTTGTCGACGGTGCCGGCGGTGCTGTAGAAGAGGCGGTCGAGGAAGGCAAGGAGCTGACCGTTGCATCCGGCGTAGTACACCGGGCTGCCAACCACTACGCCGTCGGCTGCGGCAAGCAGAGGTGCGGTTTCGTTGACCTTGTCGTTGAATACGCACCGCCCGTGCTCGCGGCAGAAGTTGCAGCCTATGCAGCCGCGGATGTCTTTGGTGCCCACGTCGATGCGCTCCACATCGACGCCTTCAGCCTTGAGGATGGTCTCTATTTCTGTGAGGGCTCTTGCCGTGCAGCCTTGCGTGTGGGGGCTGCCGTTGATAAGTAGTACTTTCATTGAGGTCTTTTTGTGGTTATGAACGCTTAGCTGCGTTGTTTTTCTTGTTTTGCCATGCAAAAATAATTGCTTGGCACATAAATATCAAGTACCGAAAAATTATTCTATATGGAAAATCTTTTCGGGGCTCTGATTTTCAGAGAAATATGGTGTCGGGTAATTCTTTGACCTTATCTTAATTTTCCCGGCTTGCTTATTTTGCCTAATTTTGCAGAGAAATTACATGGAAGGGCTTGCAAAAATCGCAAAAATATGGATAAGGATAAACTTGACTTTGGCACGGGTAAGATAAGTTCACTCTTCAGGGCCATCTTTTTTCCCACCTTGATAGGCATGGCCTTCAACTCGGCTCTCAATATCTGCGACGGTATGTTTGTGGGGCATGGAGTGGGTAGCAATGCCTTGGCTGCCATTAATATAGTGGCTCCGATATTTCTGCTTTGCGCCGGTATAGGCCTTATGTTCGGTATCGGGGCTTCTGTGGTCGGTGGTATCAGGCTTGCGGAGGGCAATGAGAAGGCGGCCGGGATGGTGATGACGCAGGCTTATGCTGCCGGTGCTGTGGTTTTCGGCCTGGTGACTCTCGTGTGCCTGCTCTTCACGCGCCCCTTGCTGTATATGCTCGGCTGTAGCCCTGTTCTTGAGAGCTACGCCACCGACTATCTGCTGTGGTTGCTGCCGGGGCTGCTCTTTTTCTATCTTCAGTGTGCAGGCATGATGCTCATACGCCTCGACGGCTCGCCCCGCTATGCTATGGCGGTGCAGATTGTGGCAGCCGTGCTCAATATCTTCCTCGACTGGTATATGGTGTTTCCGCTCGGGCTCGGCATCAAAGGTGCGGCTATGGCCACGTCGATAGCCTGCATAGCTGCCGGGCTGATGGTGGTGCTGTATTTCATCCGTTTTTCCGACAAACTGAAGTTCTGCCGCTTGAGCCTCGATGCTAAGTCGCTCGGCAGCTCGCTCAAGAGCATAGGCTATATGGCAAAGATCGGCATGGCCACTTTTATTGCCGAGCTTGCAATCGGTGTGATGATGGTGACGGGCAACTATATGTTTATGGAGTACCTTGGCGAGCCGGGAGTGGCTGCTTTCAGCATTGGTTGCTACCTCTTCCCGCTCGTATTCTCGGTAAGCAATGCCGTGGCGCAGTCGTCGCAACCTATAATAAGCTATAACTACGGAGCCGGGCGCCCCGACCGTGTGTGTAGTGCCTTGCATATAGCGCTTGTGGCGGCTGTGGTGTGTGGTGTGGCTGTCACGGCAGGTATGTGGATGGGGTCGGGCCAGTTGGCCGGTATTTTTCTCAGTCCGTCGGAGGCGGCCTACGGTATTGCACGCCACGGCTTGCCGCTGCTTGGGCTTTGCGCTCTTCCCTTTGCCTTGAATATCACCTTTATAGGCTACTATCAAAGTTGCGAGCGGGCCACGCGCTCGATAGTGTATATGCTTCTGCGTGGCATTGTGTTCATGGTGCCCGGCTTTGTGCTGCTGCCATCGCTCCTTGATGTGGCCGGGCTCTGGCTGGCGATTCCGGTATCGGAGCTGCTTACGCTGGCTGTGATAGTTGTGGTATATTATCAGTCGCGACGATTGCGCTCTGTCTGATTTTTGACCAGATAGAGCATATCGCAAAGCCGGATGCCTTCTTCGATTATCGGGTGGTCGTAGTTGTCGATGAAAAAGTTCGGGATGCGATGTGAGAGGCGGTAGCCGCAAGAGTGATAGAATCGTAGGGTAGAGGGCGTCTCGCCTGTGCCGAGGAGGAAGTTGCGGCCGGGGTACTGCGCTTCGGTGTACGCAAGCATGGCGCGGCCTATGCCTTGCCTCTGCATCGTGGGGGCAACAGCGAGATTCTTGATTTCGACCGTGCCGTCGGTATTCTCGACTGCTACGCACACAGCCACTGCTGTGCCGTGGATAAAGCCTGTGTAAATCTTGCCGACCGGGAGGTAGTGGCCTATCATTTCGGCCGATTCGTCGCCGAGCAGCAGCAGGTGCATGATGGCATCGATGGCGCCTGTGTATTCTTTAATCTTTATCATAATACTTACTGATGTGCAGCTTTCCTCAAAGCCTGCCAGTGCTTGCGCTCGTCGGCCGACATCTGCTCGCAGGCGTAGCTTAGCATCACCGAGGGCATGGCCCCGGCGTTTTCCTCGAGAAATTGCCGCAACTCATCGCGATAGCCTTTCTTCCACACTTCGCGGAGCATCCACCCGGCGGCCTTGTGAAGCAGGTCGTGTGGGCTCGAGAGTAGCAGCGTGGCGCGGTCCAGGCATGTGTCGATGCGACCTTTGCGTGTAAGCATCCATGTGCTCACCATGGCTATGCGCTGCTGCCAGAGGGTATGACCGTCGGGCTTGATCCACTCGTCCATAAGCTGCAGGCCGGGGTTGAGCGCCTCGTGGTTGCCGACTATTTTTATGGCGGAGAGGTCGACCAGGTCCCAGTTGTTGATGTGTGGATGCAGTTCAGTGTAGGTGCCGAAAATCTCCGACATCGTGCTACGGTCGTTCTTCTTCATGGCCCTGATGTACTGCTCAACCATGATAAGCAGACCGCAGAGGCGCACTTCGTGGAGCGGCGACTTCGCGAGTGCTACCGCCTCGGGTAGGGGAGTCTCGCGCCATGCTTCTTTGACTACAGCGCGTACTTGTGGATTTCGCAGGCCGATAAATCGGTCGCCCTCACCATATTCGCCGGGGCCGGTCTTGAAAAATCGTAGGAGTTGGCGGGCCTGATGCTCATCGGCCATGGCGAGGAGGGCTGCTTCGATGTCTGCTGAGTCGGTCATTATATTATATAAGGAGTATTTTGAACTGCAAATTTAGGCATAATCCGGCATATATTTTTCAAAAATTCAATCTGACACATAATTTGCTGTCAGACAGCGACGTAGGTTAAATAGCGTGTAAAATTTCAAAAAAAATTTGCATAATCGAAAAATAGTGCTTAACTTTGCAGCGCAAAAGCAAAAACCACTGCCTTGTGGTGTAATGGTAGCACGTCGGATTCTGGTTCCGCCTGTGAGGGTTCGAATCCTTCCAAGGCAACAAAAAAATCGCAAACAGCACAGCCGTTTGCGATTTTTTTTGGCTTGAGCCGAAGTGTGTGTGGGGCGATAATGGACGTTCTTATAACACATTACAGATTCATATCTGCGTATTGTATTCTCATTGCTTCTCAAACATTGATGTGAGTCTGTCAAAAAGTTGTTGCGGCGAGCCTCTCCGCAGCCCCATGTCCTTGATTAGATTTTGGTCAGGCATGTCGTTGGCAACCATTTCACAGAATTTCTGGATTTCTTCGTAAATGGCAATTGGAATATCGAATGTCCCGGCTGCCATAGGCACCGCTGCTAGCATACGAAAGACATCGTTGCGATGCTTCTTTATATGTCTGGTGTCAGCCGCACCTCCGGCAGCCTTTATGGCGTTCATTTCAAGATATGCCTTGCATTTCAATGCAATTAGACTTTCCACATTGGCAATATGCACTCCATCTTCCACAGAACTATGGCTAATGGTGTAATGGTAGTAATCGTCATCCATAAGAATGGCGGAAAGACTCGACAGATCCGCATCCGTCGGGATTGGCGTTATGTGCATATCCTCAGGATGATCAAATATTCCGAGAGAGCGTGAAAACAATTCAATCTGTGCGGGATATGAGGCATCAGTCGGATTCTTGAATCTATAATACTGGTGGCGTGGCTCGTTGCCATTTTCACCGACATGTTTCTCGGTATACCCTCCATCTTTTATAAATGTCCAGAATCGGCTCACAAATTCATGGGAAAGAGCCTCCACAATCAATATGATGTCAATGTCCTTGGTGGCTCTGGGAGTCAATCCAACCTTGTCTTCATGACTTTCACAGGCAGTTCCGCCGATAATGACATAGTTGCCGGCGTAATCGGCAAATGCCGATTTGAATACATCAATTCCTCTTACCATAGTATTTCATTCATCATATTTTCAAGTTCAATCTGCACTCTCTCATCATCGTAATCCTTCAAAAGCAGATATAGCGACAATCTGTCGACCGTACCGGTTTCTGTCAACAGTCTTGGATTATATTTCCACACCTCGACACCGTACTCTCCGAACTGATCCCAACGCACATTGCCATCTTTTAATATCTCATCATATACTTCTTTTGATATGGCAATTCTGTGAGGCCCTCCATTCAACATTGTATATTCTGCCAATGCATTCTGTTCAGACAGCAATGCCTTGTCCGTAATTCCAAATTCCGGAGTATAGACGATGAAATCAATTGGACTGGCTAAAAATGGAAGCGCTTTTTCCCATAGTTTCTTACCCTCATAAAGAAAACTGATAGTCTTCTCTTTTGCCCCATTCAATTGGATAAAACCTCGCTCTTTCATCCATCTGACACACCTGTTGACAGTGGCGTAGGATACGCTGAGTTTTTGAGTAATATCTCTTGTAGTCCTACCATCAAGCCGTTCACGCTCCAAATGGTATAAGACAAGGGGTTGAAACAAGTTAGGAATTTTGGAATCAGTGTTGGCCGACTCAATTTTCTCTTTCCCTGCAATAAGGAATATTGCCGGAAGAAACAGTTGCCTGTTAGCCGCAATAATATTCAGATTCTTCTTCGCATATCGAGGAAATATAAATGAGGCGAGATTGTTAAAGATGAAAATTGGAGTTAACTGCGTCATTCTTTGCAATACATCCCGCTGTTTTGCAATGACCGTAGGCGGAAGATCATCTTCATTCTCGCCGATTCCTACCAATAAGAAGCGATCTCCAAAGATTTCCGTCTCGTAAAAGTCGTATGCTCCGGCCAGCCCAAAAGGAATCTTATCCTTAATATCCTTTTGGAGAAGATTGGCAGCAGCCGCCTCCGGAAGAAACTCATTCAGACGGCTGACAGCATTATTTATATAATCAGGTATATTGCACATAATCTCAAAGTGTGATTTTGTGCAAAATTAGTGATTATATCCTGGGTTTCAAAATATTTTAGCTATTATTTGCTCATTCGTGGCTATTCCGGTACAAGCCGAAAAGGGGAATATGCCCTTACTCGTAGTTGATCATAGCGGGTCATCAAGACCAGGTTTATTATTATGCGCCCCGGGCTCCTGAGGTCAAGAGCTTTGTGCCCCCCCCCTAAAAACAAAAGCCACTGAAAATCAGTGGCTTTATCTGCGGAAAGGCAGGGATTCGAACCCTGGGTACCCGCAAGGGTACAACGGTTTTCG
>JAMPHP010000030.1 GCA_023663365.1 Muribaculaceae bacterium
TTAAAAACAACTGATGGTAAGATCCGGTTTTTGTCTTCCGACCACTAGAACCTGGTCGGGGGTGGGCTCGTCGTTGGAGCAGGCAGCAAGTGAGAGGGCTGCGAGTCCGAGGAGGAATTTGGATGTCTTGTTCATAAATACTTTATAATGATTGTGTTTTTTGTTTATTTCGATTCTTTTGTGAGATCGGCTGTGATAGTCACGGGGTGGTGGTCCTTGATAGCCGCTATGCTCTCGAGGTAGTCGGCGGCCTTGGCTATGCCGGCAGCCTTGGCCTGCTCGAAGTGCGCGGTGGCTTCGGAGTAGAGGCCGCGCCTTGCCGCGAGCACGCCGCGGGCGAAGGTGGCTTCGGGCGATGTGCCGGCCTTGGCGAGGTGAGCCTGTGCGGTGTCGTAGTCGCCGCTCATGAGTGCTATGTTGGCGGCGTTGAGGTTGAGCATGGGGTCGTCGGGGTAGACCTTGACGGCAGTTGCCATCACGCCGAGGTATTCGGGCGAACCTTGCTCGTACTGTGCCGCTATCGTGTAGAAGTCCACCGGGCGGAGGCGCGAGGGGTCGGAGGCGAAGAGGCGGTTGAGGTTGTTGATGTCGGTGTAGACTTTGATGCGGTACTTCACCGTGTAGTCGGAGTGGCGCAGCCAGGGGTATATCTCCTTAAGGATGAGCTGATAGTCGCGGGGATAGGTGCGCTTGATGAGGTCGTTCTTCACATCGGGGTCGATGGGGCTGTCGATCATGGCTATGATTTCGGCGCGATGCTCGATGTTGTAGTCGAGAGAGTCGGTCATATATGAGCGCAGGCCTTCCCAGTCCTCAGGCTCGAAGGAGTTTGTCACGATGCCGTCGGCGAAGTGGTAGAGGTCGCGCACGTAGGCGCTGAGGGTTGCCGTACGGCCCTTGGCGAGGCGTATGTTGTTTGTATAGCTGCCTTCGGGCGATGCAAAACCCTTGATGTGCACGCCGGTGATGATGGCATCGCTGTCGTTGCGCACGTAGTCGATTGAGTTGATGATTTTGGCTATCTCGCGGCGGTTCACCATGTAGTCGGGCTTAAGCTCGGTGCGGTTTACCACAAACGATACGAATGCCTTACCCTCGATATTCTTCTCCACGGGAGCATCGTCGACCGGCGGTGCGAACACATATTCGCTGATGAGCTCGGGGCGGCGTGTGTCGATGCGGGCGAGCTCGGTGTTGCCGCTCGGGCTCGGACCGGCGATTTTCTCGGGGGTGCGGCAGCATGTGGCGGCTTCCTGGCGGAGCTCCACGGTGCTTTGGCCCATCCAGGGTTCGAAGGGCACGCTCTGCATGAACTTCGCCGAGCCTTCGGTGCCGGCGCGGTAGATGGGAGCGTCGCCGCTGTCGAGCTCTCCGGCACGCAGGTGGAAGTACCAGCGGTTGCGGCCACACACGGTGATGGGCTCGAGGGCGAGGCTGTCGGTGCCGTCGGCGGCTATGATGAGCGGGGTGAGTATCATCTCGCCGTCGCTCTTGAGGCTGAGCTCGCTCAGACGCAGCTCCACGCCTACATTGACGGTCGAGGCAGCCTCATCGACAGCCACGGCTACGTCGTAGATCTTCGGTGCTGCCGCTACTGCGGCGTGTGCCTGCGCGCCCGCAGTGAGGGCGGCGGCAATGAAGAGTATGGTGCGTGATATGGTGTGCATGACGGTCGGTGATCAGAATGCGTAAATAATGTTGAGGGCAGCCTTGGTGGGGCCTACGTAGTTGTGAGGCACATTGCTGCGCACTTTCTTGCCGCAGTTGGAGCAGTTGTACACATCGCTGCGGGTGTAGATCCAGCCTATGCCGATTTCGGCCTCGATGTTCCAGTGGCGCGAGAGTATCCATGAGTAGCCATAGGCCACACCTGCTCCGACCATCCAGCCTTGGTAGCGTTGGTCGCTGAGCTTCGAGAAGTCGGTACCGAGGAATTTGATGTTGTTGTTGAGGTTGCCGAAGTTGTACTGGCCTCCGATTGCGTGCACGCCCACAAAGTGGCCGGCGAAGCGCTGGCAGAACCAGTAGCGCGCTTCGGGCTGCACCATCCACTGCTTCCAGCGGTGGTCGTTCACGGCCCAGGCATTGATGGTGCCTGATACGTCGATGGTCCATTTAGGTGCGAGGCCAACCTCCACGCCGAGCGTAGGGCTGAGGAGGGCATCGTAGAGCAGGTTGCTCTTCACGGCCACGTCCTGTGCACCTGCGGAGAGGCCACAGAGCAAAGCCGGGAGGCACAGCAGTGCGAGGCGGATTAGTTTCAATGTCGGTTTACGCATCTTGGTTAAGAGGCTATGAGTGAGGGACGACGGCATCGCTGAGGCTCATGCGCGGGCGAGCGCGTGAGAACTCACCGCATGAGCTTCGTCAGCTATGCGGTATGCAGGCATCCCGAGGTTATCGAGTGTTTGAAGAAAATTTGCGAAATTGTTGAAAATCAGCGATTTGCAAATGGGGGGGGGTAGACGCTACGCAAGGTACCCCACAAGCTGTGGCGCTGGAGAGTCGGCTTTTGATACGTTTGCTGCTTGTCATAATAATTGGTTAATAGTGCGCTTAGAATTGCCTTTTGGAAAAAACTCTGGTTTTAATAAGCACGCAAAATTAGTGCAAATTTCCCGAATGTCCAAACATTTGACCCAATACGACACCTTTTTAACAATAGTTAATGGCAAAATGCCTCAAAAATACGGCTTTGTCAATCAAGCACGGTCAGTGTCGATGCCTCAAGGCGAGGAAGCACGCAGAGGTGCAGGCGCTGCTCGTCGCGAGGGTCGGAGGCAAGGCTGATGCCGGCCTCTTCGAGGGCTCCGCGCACGGTGGCCAGGGCTATCTGCGGAGTGTTGTTGTCCTGGCTGAGGTGGCACAGGAAGATGCGGCGTAGCAGGCCGGCAGGTGCCACTGAGGCGAGGTAGCGCGCGGTGTCGGCGTTGTCGAGATGTCCCGAAGTGGAGGCTATGCGTGCCTTGAGGTGCTGCGGGTAGCGCCCGTTGCGGAGCATGGCGGCATCGTAGTTGGCCTCTATCATCAGGTGCGTGGCGGTGCGGATGTAGTGGTCGGCTCGCGCTGTCACGGTGCCTGTGTCGGTGGCCACCACAAAGGTGGTGCCGAGGGCTTCGATGTGGAAGCCGGCATTGTCGGTGCCGTCGTGGCTGGTCTCGAAAGGTGTCACCGTGAATATACCCGTGGTAAACGGAAATTCCTTGAACACAGCCACATGGTAGTCTTTGATGCGTCGGCTCATGCTGTGTCGCCTCAGCAGGCCGTTGAAGGCCTTCGGGGTGGCGTAGAGGCTCATGCCGTGATGGCGGCGTAGGATGGCGTAGGCGTAGCGCACGTGGTCGCTGTGGTCGTGTGTGAGCAGTATGCCGCGGATGGTGTCGGGGTCGATGGAGTTGCGGGCCAGCTGCTCTTCCACGTAGTTGTTGTCGACTCCGGCGTCGATGAGCAGGCCGCACGACGATGTGCCTATATATGAGCAGTTGCCCGAGCTGCCGCTGCCAAACGACATATATCTCAGCTTCTCCGGCGTCTCAAGTGCTTCGTCGGGTAGCGGAGCAAGTGTGCCGTCGCCGTCCTTACCCGCGCTTTCAGGCATGTCGAAGAGGCCGGGCTGAGAGGCCCAGTATGCTTCCTGATTGCGTTTCTGTCGGCGGCGAGACACTTTTTTTAAATTATAAATTATAAGTTATAAATTATAAATTTTTTCTCGTTTTTTTCTATTATCAATTTTTTTCGCTCTTTCTGTTGCTAATCTATTTTCTCTTCTCTATAACCTCTTTTCTCTTCTCACTAATTGCTGAGAAGGAAGATTGCAGGGCGCTTGGCGTAGTCGTATTTAGCGGTGCGCCAGTGGCGTAGCGGGCGCGTGAGGATACTTTGGTCGGGCGCTGTGATGTCGCAGGCCACGCACAGGAGCATGTCGGGAGGCAAGGCTGCCGCGAGCTCGGCGATGAGTTTGTTGTTGCGGTAGGGTGTCTCGATGAATATCTGTGTCTGGTGCGCACTGCGGATGTCGCGCTCCATGCGGCGGAGAGTGGCCGAGCGCTTGGCAGCATCGATGGGCAGATAGCCGTGGAAGGCGAAGCTCTGGCCGTTGAAGCCCGATGCCATCAGCGATAGCAGTATGCTCGACGGGCCTACAAGGGGCACCACTTCCACACCTTTGCGCTGAGCCACTGCCACGAGGTCGGCTCCGGGGTCGGCCACGGCGGGGCATCCGGCTTCGCTTATCACACCTATGTCGTGGCCCTCGAGTGCAGGAGTGAGCATGGCCTCGACCGCTTCGGGTGCTGTGTGCTCGTTGAGCACATCGAAGCTGAGGCTGTCGATGTCGATGCTTCGGTCGCAGGCTTTAAGAAAGCGCCGCGCCGTGCGCAGCTCCTCCACCACAAAGTGGCGCACAGTGCGCACAAGCTCTATATTGCCCGCCGGGAGCACCTGCTCCACGGGCACCTGAGCCAGCAGTGAGGGGAATAGATATAGCTTACCTTTTGCCATAAGTAGTGCAAAGATACGAATAAGTGGCGGCAATGACAAATTTTTCAATCATTGGTGCTCGCCGTCGGTGGCGGCGGTGCTTACGCGGATGAGCTCGAGGCGGTTGGCCGACTTCTTGAGCACGTCGAAGCGGTAAGGCGCGGTTTCTACCACATCGCCCTGGGCGGGTATGGTGCCTGTGGTGTGCAGGATATATCCGGCAAGGGTCTGGTAGCTGTCGTCCTCGGGGATGTCGAGGTCGAAGCGCTCGTTGATGTCGGCAATCTCGCAGCGGCCGGAGAACTCGTAGATGCCGGGCTCCACCTCGCGTGCGGTGAGTTGCGATTTATCGTGCTCGTCCTGGATGTCGCCGCAGATTTCTTCCATGAGGTCCTCGAGGGTGATCATGCCGGCGGTGCCGCCGAACTCGTCGATGACGATGGCAATGGAGCGCTTCTGTGTGAGCAGGCGGCGCATCATCACGTTGGCCATCAGGTTCTCGGGAGCATAGAGCACGGGCTTGATGCGGGTCTTCCAGTCCACGTCGGGGTCGAAGAGCTCGCTCACGTGGATGTATCCGGCTATTGTGTCGATGTCGTCGCGGTAGACTATCACTTTCGAGCGGCCTGTGGAGGTGAAGAGCTCCACGAGCTGCTCGCGTGTGGCGGTGTCGATGTTTACGGCCACGATTTCGTTGCGCGGTATCATGCAGTCGCGCACGTGTGTAGAGCTGAAGTCGAGGGCATTGCGGAAGATTTTCACTTCGTGGTCCACTTCCTGCTGCTTTTCCTCCATGTCGTCGATGGTCTCCTCGATGTAGTCGCCAAGGTCGCCGATGGAAATGAGGCGCAGCTTCTTGTCGGGGTCTTTCACGCCAACCAGGCGCATGAGCACGCGCGAGAGCCATGATGTGAAAGCCGACACGGGATAGAGCACCACATAGAAGAGGTAGACAGGCAGTGCGAAGATGCGCAGCGAGTTGTTGGGGTTGATGCCGAACACCGTTTTGGGTATGAACTCGCCCGTGAGCAGTATCACCAGTGTGGAGATGAGCGACTGGCCGATGAGGATGAAGAACTCATTGGTGGAAATCTGCGCCAGCAGGGGCTCTATCAGGGCAGCCGCCCCCATGCCGTAGATTACAAGCATCACATTGTTGCCCACAAGGATTGTGGAGATGAATAGCTCGGAGTGTGCGTAGAAGCGCTTGATCACGCGGCCAATGAAGCCGCCGCGGCTCACATCGAGCTCCACGCGCACGCGGTCGGAGGTGACGAAAGCCATCTCGACGCCCGAGAAGAGAGCCGAGAATATCAGCGATATGATGGTGATTATTATCCAGACGTCCATTGTGGGTCTATTTCAGAGTCTTAGAGTGTGTTTACTTTTAACACACAAGTTAATTTTTGATTAAGGAATGTATTTATTTTAAGGGTTTCGCATTAATTCTGAGGTCTTTTTTGATGCTTTCCGCCAAGTCTCATCAGT
>JAMPHP010000031.1 GCA_023663365.1 Muribaculaceae bacterium
GCGCGGATGAGCTCTTCGACGCGGGCTTCGTAGGCCGCGGTGTTGAAGGTGGGCGCGGGAGCTTCCGTCCAGTGCTCGAGGTCGGCTTCTGGCACGGTGGCGCGACGGATGGTGGGGTGGCTCGTGGCGCGGGTGTCGATGAGGATGTTGGCGGGGTCGGAGACGGTGAGCTCTACGAGCCCGAGGCTTTTCGGTGTTGTGTTCATTTGGAATTACGAGTTATTCGGTTGTGGCAAATGTGATTTGGCGCTCGGCTGCTGCGGCGATAAGCTCGTCGGTGAGCCGCGCATAGGCAGAGGGGTGGAGGGTGAGGGTGGTGCTGTCGGTGCGCCCGTGGGCGTTATCGACGTTGAAGGAGTTGGCGACCATATACTCCAACGACGCTATCGAGAGCAACGGGCTATCGCTGAAATCAATGTCAGCCCACACACCGCGTATCCATACGTGCTCGAGTTTGCGGCAGCCTTTGAAAGCATTTGTGAACGGTCGCGCGGTATATCGAGAGAGTGTCAAGCCGATTACGGCGTGCAAATTGTCGCAATTGAGTGCGAAGTTTTTGAACGAGTCTGCGTCACCGCCGCTGTTGGCAAAGGCTATCACCTGTATGAAACAGTTGTAGGTGCAAAGGTATTCCGCCGACAGCCCGATGCCGCCGGAGCGGTGGAATGTAATCGGGAACATAGTGCGACCCTTGAAGTTGCGATAGAGGCATGATGTGACGTTGAGCGGGTCGGAGCTTCGGTCTACCATAGTGTAGGCATAGGCCATCTCATCTTCGGTAAGGTCGGTGAGAGTATTCATCTCATAGTAGCCGGTTGCGTCGTTGAATTTCGCTCCGGCACGTTCGTAAAGTGGGGTGAATGGAGTGCGCACGCCTCTTCCCGCTGCACTGGCCTCGGCATCGGATTTTTCCAATGCCGAGCGCTCGGCGGCGGTCACTTCGCGGTAGCGGTCTATGTGGTCGTTGGCAGTCAAAATCTTTCGGGTTACAAACGTGTGGAAGTTGGTCGGGTAATTTTCGGTCAAGAAATTACCCCCCCCACGTATATCTCTGTGTATCGGGTTGTTACGCGCTGTTGTATCATAATGTTGTGAATGATATGTTTTTGTCAATGGCTGCAGTGAGCACGGCGTTCCACTCGGCGTTGCTTTCGTCTGTGAGCTTGGCGTATACGTCAGGGTGGACGGTGACGGTGATTGCGGTGGTGTTTATGGCGTTGTCAATTAGGTACTGCAAGGAGGCGAGCGAGAGCAGTGGAGAGTCAGCAAAGGAAATTGAAAATTTCAAGTCTCTGATTTGTACTGTCTCGAGAGCATTGCAATTGACAAAACCACTCATCTTATTTTGAGGGGCATTGAAAACGCTGAGTATTCCGTAAATAACCTTTAAGTTTTTGCAGCCACCAAAAGCAAGCCATAAATCATTTATATTTGAATAGCTTGACCCAACGAACCTGACAGCTTCCAATTTAGGGCTGTTATAAAAAGCAGTGGCAAGACTTACAGCATCCAAATCTCTCCATGTTTTGATAGGGAGAAGCGTTCTTACACTCTCAAAACTAAATCTGTTGGTAAGTCGTATGTTACGGCCTCCATCGTACAAATTATAGATAGCTATGGCCTCCTCATAAGTGATGTCCGTTAGGCCATTAAGTTCAAAGAACCCGGTCTCGGCATTATAGCGACCAAAGTCGCCCGATGCATCATTCCACAAGTCTATGAGCAAGCTGCGCTTGGCTGCGTCGGTGACAGAGAGCTCGCCCTCGGGGCTCATGGCGAGGTCGGGTGAGAGGGTGAAGCCGTCGGCTTTCTTCCCGATGGCAGCGCTCAGGTCGGCGGCTTTCTGCTCGGCGGTTCGACCGTCGGAGTGATATACGGCGGCAGCGGTAGTGGCGGGGTAGATGGTAGTGCCGGTGTCGCGCTCGGTTAGTGTCTGTATCTTTGCCATTGTTATGCAGTTGCGAATGTTATGTTTTTAGCTGAGGCTGAACTGAGAAGGTCATCGGAGAGGCGTGCGTATGCCTCAGGGTGGAGTGTGACTACTGCCGCCGCTGCTGCCGGTGCGCGCTTTACGAGGAGCTCGAGCGAGGCTGCCGACACCAGCGGAGAGTCGCCGAGATAGACCGTAGCTCCGGCGGTGATTGTGATGTCGAAGTCCTCGAGGGCTTCACACTCTCTAAACGCGACGTTCTTGTCGTTGATGATGAGGGTGGGGAGCACTTTGCGGAGCTTGTGGCAGCGCAGGAAGCAGTTGCCGAAAGTGCCGATGGTGACAGATGTGCTGTCGGCGAGATTTGCCACTTCGAGCCCGTAGCAGTCGAGGAAGAGGCGGCTGTAGTTCTGACCTCCGTAGGTGTGCGGCGGGATGTTTGTGCGGATGTCGCGCTGAGCGGCATAGGTTGGTGTGCTGAGGTAGAACGATTGCCCCTCTAAGCGCATGAGCACGGGCACGGCTTCCTCGAAGCTCATCTCCACGCCGTTGCCGATGAATGGCTTTTCGCGGGTGGCATCGTAGCTTCCGAAGCGCCCCCATGCCGCACACCACATCTCCACGAAGAGCCGACGGTGGGCCGGCAGTTCGGGCTCCTCCCAAGGTGTGAGCGGGTCGGTGGCGAGCACGTTGCTCAGCTCGGAGCGGTCGGCTTTGGAGTCGAGTTTTGCTTCGAGCATTGCACGCGTGGCGAGCCCTTTGGCGCGAGCGTAAGCAGGCAGTGGATTGTTCTTTTCGGTAGACATACTCTTAGAATATTTGTTTTCGTGTGCGTGTGGGACAGTAGCTTATATGCAGCCACTTAAAGTCGTATTTGTTGCCGATGAGCTGGTCGAAGGGCAGCCCGAGCGATTGGGCGAGTTGGTAAAGCTTGCGGTTGTCAACGTCACTGCCGGTAGTGATGTCGGCAGCTTCGCCGGTGAGGTGCTGCGACGTCGGCACGCCGCCTACGGCTTTGTTGAGCTGCGGGCTGCGGTAGCCGCTGTTGACGCGGATAGGTCGCCCCCAGGCCTCACGGAGCGGGTCGAGGATATTTTCGACGAGCGCCGTGAGGTGTGCCTTGACTTCGGGGGTGGGACTGTTGTCGATGTGCATTGCCGAGGCCACTTGCGAGCGGCAGAGCTCGGCGATGGTGAAGTATTTCATTTGTCTTTGGTGCTAAATCGTTTTCCGATGAGGTTGGGGTTGGGCGGTACGCGCCCGTTGGGGTCGGGATTGCCGGGCTGGCATACATTTGAGCGGCAGTGCCACTCTTTGTACTTTTCCTTCATCAGTCGCTCGCGGTCGCGCTCCTCTGTGAGGCGCACGATGCGTGCGTTGGCTTCGTTGAGGGCGCGCTCCGACTCTATGAGCTTGTCGGTGAGCTCGCGGATGCGGTCGGTCTTTCCGTCGAGAGCGCCGTTGAGCTGCGATATGCGCTCGGCATCGCGCTCTATCTGCTTGTGCAGCGTGGCGATGGTGGCGTTGGCATGGTCGAGCTGCTTCTCGTAGCGCTCCCAATGTGCACCGGCAGCCTCGGCTTCGGCTTTGGCTGCTTCGGCATCCTTGGTGCGCCGCATGGCCTTGCCGTAGAGGAGCCAGCCCACGAGCGTGGAGCAGCCGAGCACCGCAGTACATAGCGAGAGGATAAAAGATAGCGAGTCCATTTTTCAAGTTATGAGATATGAGTTATTGCACCCCATGCTGCGGCTGCCACTGCTCCGCCTGCTACGGTGAGCGCCCAGTCTATCCAATCCCATCGGCAGCCGTGGGCGCGGTCTTTGAACTCAAGGCAGCTTGCGGCTACGGTGGCGGCGTAGAGTGCCGAGTAGGCACCTGCGGCGAGGACTCCCACGGCGAAGCCGCCTACGAGGTGCTTCCATCGGTTGCTCTCGCGGAGCCATGCGAGGAGCTTATTCATCGGTGGCGGGTGTTTGGCGGTCGGGCGTGCTTTCTTTCTCCTGCTGTAGTCGACGCTCGCGCTCTTCGGCCTGAGCTGCGCGCAGGGGAGCGGCTTCGTCGGCGGTGATTTCGCGCCATGCGTCGGGGCTGTCGGAGGCGGCGAGGTAGAGGTCGGTGGTGAAGATGCGGTCGGCCAGTGGCACGTCGGCGCTCTGTGTGAATACGTGGCCGGGGTCGGCAGTGAGGTGTGTGGCCTCGATGGTGCTTGTTTTCATTGCGTGTGGTCTTATAATTTTTAATTTATAATTTATAATTTTCAACGTCAGTAGCTTGCCAGCGTGAAGCCTTTGGCTGCTATGCCTGCTTTCTCGGCATCGGTAAGGCGTGCGAGCACTTCGGGCTCGAGCTGAACTGTGAGGGGTGTGTAGCCCGCTGCTGCGCGGTCGAAGCTGTCGGTGAGCAGGGTGTCGACGAGGCTGCGGCGGTTCTCTTCGGAGTCGGCGCCCCACTTTGCGACTCTGTGAAATGTATTGTAGTAGTTCGGGTCTTCGATTGTGCCAAATCCTTTGAGGTGCACAAACCTCAGCTCGTAGCAGTTCTCGAAGCAATTTTCGAGCCTTTGGCATATTGTAATGTCGAGAAAGGGTACCTTTTCAAGTTTGCGGCAATCGCGGCAGAGTCCCCATCCTGTATTTGTACAGCTTGAAAAGTCGTATGGCGGGAGCTCGGTAATACTCATGCACTCGAGAAAGGCGGCATCGGCGCGATATACTTTGCCGGTGTCGAGCATAGGCAGGCGCTTGAGTTTCTTGCATCCGACAAAAGTGCAGTACATCGATGTCAGATTAGGCGTGTGGAACGCCGCGGGCATATCGGTGAGGTTTGGCGCATAGTCAAACAGACTCGACGACACTACCATTTTCGACAAATCAACGGCGGGGAAGTAGGTGAGTTTGGCATCATGCTTGAATTGCTGTGTCCTATCTGTCCGCTCGGGGTCCCACTCGCGCATGATTTGGTATGCGTAGTCATCCATGAGGGCGGGGTCATCGCCGGTGGTCTCGCGGATGTAGCGGAGGATGGCGGCGATGTCGGACACGGCACTGCGGGGCATGAGGCCGACGCGCTCCTTGGTGGCTGTGGGGAGTGCTCCGTGGCTCACGGTGGCGGTAGTGTAGGCGCCCCCTACGAGCTTGCGTGCGGTGCTTTTGAGCGTGATGGTATCGGCGGTCTTTTCCCAATAGGGGTCGGTGACGAT
>JAMPHP010000032.1 GCA_023663365.1 Muribaculaceae bacterium
TCACAGACCGGCACGGTGCACACAGAGGTTCTCGGGAGCGGGCGCTTCGTATTCGTTCCCGGCGACACGGTGGCGGCACGCCTGGTGCACGAGAAGCGCTCGGTTCGCACTATCTATTCGGGCGGTGATAGCATAGCGCCTGATTCTTCGGAGGTGTCGTTCTATAGATGGTATACCCCCGGTGCTTCTCTCCCCTTTGCCGTGCAGGTTAAGCGCAGCGGCGTGGAGGAGAGGCTTTATCTCGCTGAATACCACCTTGTAGCCGACGCCGCCGACGATAATAGAGAAGATACACCATCGGAGGTAGACCGCCGGGCTGTGCTCGATGCCGTGGACGTAAGTCGCTCGGGCTCTTCGCTCAATGTGAGCTTTCCCGCGGCACAGGGTGTCGAGGTGGAGGTCTATATAGTGGATGTGCCGGGAAATATCTACGGCCACTCATCGAGGGTGCTCGGCAGTGAGCCTGTCACGGTCGATATATCGCTTGCGGGGCTCGGTGCGGGCCGCTATATGCTTGTAATCAATATAAGTGGTGAGCCGATGCTCACCGGGAAGGAGATGTTTGTGCTATGACCCGACGTTTTTCCGCACTCGTATTGATAACCTTTTTCTTAACCGCATCGGCGCAGGACTATATCACACCCGTGCGCACCGACCTTATCCCGCCTTCTCCGCAATCGACCGCCGTGGTGGAGCAGCAGATGCCACGCCCGTCGCTGCTCACGGGTGCCGTGGATTTCTCGCTGCCGGTCTACACAATAGAGGCCGACGGCTATTCGCTGCCCATTTCGCTCCGCTACCACACCAACGGCATCAAGGTGTACGACGACCACGGTGTGCTCGGCTATGGCTGGACGCTTCAGCCTGCCCTGCGCGTGACCCGCACAATCATGGGGCGGCCGGATGAGTTATATAAGAATGTAGCCGACAGTCTAAACGACGCATCGCGCACCGACCGCTGGCAGCTTGCATACCGAAGTATTGCAACGCAGCCTCGACGCTGTGACCCGACGGACAGTCAGCCGGATATATTCACTATAGCACTGCCCGATAGAACTTTGACGCGAGTGACTAAGGCAGACGATGGACGTGTGGAATTTATCGGTTGCGGAGATGAGGAGTACTGTGTGGAGGGAAACGAATATCTGAACAGTATCATCGTTATCGCTCCAGACGGAGTGCGGTACATTTTCGGCGATGGCAACGTGTGGCAAGGCGACTATTACGAAAAAGTCGAGAATCCTTGCGATACCAAAGCGCATATAGTGTCGTGGATGCTGCACAGAATTATCCTCCCCTCAGGGCGCGCCATCACATTTGAGTGGGATGAAGGATGGTCTTTCAGCTATGCTTATAATGGTATGATGGTTGGAATAGATCCGCTTCAGTCCGGCTTACAAGATTATGAGCTTAAACAACAGTTTGACAATCACCGGTCGAGGTGGAGCGTTGTAAGAGGATATCAGAGCCCTAAAGTGTTGAAATCGGTTTCTTTCACAAACAAGCGACTTGATTTCACCTATAATATGGATGGATTAAGATGCCGGTCGATTGCTTCGGTGACACTATCTTCCACAGAGGACGCAAAAAATAAATTGAGAAAGGCCGCCATGAAATACCACGATTTCGGTGATGCTTATCTTCTGTCGGAGGTATGTCTTGACGGAACAGGCACATATACATTTGAATATGACCTGCAAAGAGAGTATGTTCCGGCTGACGGTGGATACTCTGTGGATTACTGGGGGTACTACAACGGAGCCTCAAACTCGTCGCTATGCCCTAATATCCGGATTGAGCGAGTTTTCAGCCCCGGGGGAGGCACTGATTTGTGGCATTTCGGAAGATTTAACGACCGTATGCCGAATTCCTCGGCCATGCAGGCCGGAATATTGAAGCGCATAAACTATCCGGGGGGTGGCTGCGCGAGTTTCGTATATGAGCCGCATACATTCAAGGCTCGAAAAGAAAACAGCAACGGAATAATAGCCGGTGACACTGATCCGGAATTGTCGTTCGGAGGTGGCCTGCGAGTGAAGGAAATATCCTTGCAATCATCCATTGATGAGGACGAACCGCAGATTGTACGCTACTCCTACAGCGAGCCGGTAGTCCGTGCCGTGCCATCAAGCGCGACTTTCGTATCGGTGTGCAAAGGCTACACCGCCATAGGCGAAGGCCGCCCCGAAGCCGGGCTATTCATGATACAGCCGTCGTCAGACTATATGCGATATGATTTCGGTGAAGAACCTATCTGGTACCCCTTGGTCAAAGAGCACTTCCGTGTGGGGCAGATTGATTATCATTTCGAGGATACCAAAGCACCGCACAATGCGCTGAGCTTAGAGTTCGGCAAACGCTATATCATTGAGCTTTCGAGAGTCGGCAGTAATGGTCCCAGACTATCGAAAAAGGTGATATACAAAACTGAAGGAATACAGACCAAGCCCGTAGAGGAGGAAAGATACTCTTATGAAATCCTGAAATCGGAAAAAAGACTGTACGGAGTGCAGGTATGCCGCGACTACGTGCAGTTCGGCACTTCCGGTGCGGAGGCCCCCGATTTTGAGGAAGGGCATATTATCTTTGGCTTCGCGTCGCTGCTTGACCCTAAGAATCCTGACAATAAACCTACTCCCTATAGTCTTCATCCTTACGAAATAAAGCTACATACAGAAAGACTCGTTAAGACCACCAAAGTAAGCTGCCTCGACAACGGAAATATCTTGCAATCCGACTCTGTAGTTTATCTCTCACCCGAAACAGGAATCCCGAGCAGGGCTGTGAACACACATCCGCATGGGTTGAAGACTACCGACCTGGTCTATCCTGCCCCGGTCTCGGAAATGGCAGAGGCACATATCCTCAACAGACCTGTCGAAGTGATTGAAAGCACACAGCGGGCAGTGCGTCATGTCAAAGCCGAATACCAAGGCAAAGATGGGAACTTCCGCCCCGAGCGTATTATATCGTGGTATGATGGATGCTCCGATAGCATCATATCGCCTGCATATATACATGACCGGTACGGTAATCTCATCCAGACAGACGATGCCGACGGAGTTTGCTGCTCCTACCTCTACGGACACCGGAACTCTCTCCCATGCTTCAAAATCGAGGGTATGCCAAGAAAAGCGCTTGATGCCCCTGCCGATGTCCTCGACGGAGACGCCGAAAAATGGATTGCCGAAAATCAGGGGCACGCACTGATCACGGCCATGGAATATTCTCCTTTCGGAAATCCGGCGGCCATCACTACTCCCTGGGCAGCCACCACCCGCTATGCCTACGACAACCGCGGGCGACTTGCTTCAATTGCCGTTGACGGACATGGTACTTCCGAGGTCTTTTCATATAGCGATGGGGGCGCCGACGGTTTGACAGTTACCTCAGAGCGTTTTAGAGATGCCTCAGGACTGTTCAAGCACCTTAAATCGCGCACCTACGACGGACTTGGGCGCCTTTCTGTGATTGCCGACCACTCAGCACGCGGCACCGACGGGAAAAAAACTTCAACCGGGCTATATATCCACCACCGCTACAATCTGCTCGGACAACTCTCCGGCATTACCGGAGCGCTGCCCAATGCTGATGCGCCAACCAACAGACACATGTGGAAAGTCAATCTGTACGAAGCCTCGCCGCGGGGATTGCCAATTGGCGAAATAAAGCAGGGTGCCGAGTGGTACGAAGGTAAGAAATCAGTAGAAATAAGCCGACTGACAAACAGCCGTACTATATGGCTCAGCTGCCCGGATTTGCGTATTGCTCCCGATGGAAGTATTTCAAACAAAGGACGCTTGCCGGAGCAAACGATAATATTGGAGACGGTCTGCGATGAAGACGGAATTGAGCTAACCATTGGTCGGGATTTGGAGGGAAAGCAGATTCTCCGCAGAAATGCTATTGAGAAAGATGGCATATTTGTGCGCAACGTCGACGCTCACTACATCTACGACGACCGAGGACACCTCCGCTATATATTGCCTCCAAATCTGGGCGCCAAAGACTACGCCGCCGACGACCCCGAGCTACTCGAGCATGCCTATATATACCGCTACGACGACCGCGACCGCCTCGTGTGGTCGAAAACTCCCGGAGCCGGACCTTCGCAATTTGCATATACACCGGCCGGACGCCTCGTGGCTGAGCACTCCGCACTACTGCCAGCGGGCTCGTGGAGGCTGCACCTCTACGACCGTCTCGGGCGCGAAGTACTCACCGGCACCGCGTCGCTGACCGATGCCGACATAGAGGCACTATCGGCCAAGGCCTATCCTCTCGACTTCCCCACAGGAGAGCTGCCCAAGCTCTATGATATAAGCACCGTACCCGGTTCGGCTACATTCGTGGCCGAGCATGTGACCGTCTACGATAAATACCCTTACTACTCCGACGTCTTCGAGCCGGGCACTACTGCCGGAAGCGTGCGGCTCGACAGCCCCTCGGGCTTGAAAACTTTCGAGGTCGACGTACACTCCGACGGCGATTACCACACAGTCACACACCACTACAGCAAACTCGGGCAACTCATCCAGTCGATTGAGTCGGGTTCTCGGCACAGCCTCACCCGTTCACTTAGCTACAACTATGCAGGAGCGGTCTCTGTGGAAGAAACAAGGGTATATGACTACGCATCAGCCCAATCGCACACCCTTGCTCTCGCTTACTCTTACGACAATGCCGAGAGGATTGCCTGCTCACGTATTATCCTTGCAGG
>JAMPHP010000033.1 GCA_023663365.1 Muribaculaceae bacterium
GATGTCGGCTCTGCGGTATGTGCGGGCGTGGTGCTGCATATTGCGCGCAAAGATACCGGCTCGGCAGGGGGGATTGTGCGGGCATTTCCCTTTCTTGGGGACTTTTTAAGGGCTTTAGGGAGTTTAGTGTTAGTTGGCGATTGCTTTGACACTTGCTCAGATACCCTGCTATAAATGCGTTGACACCTGCGGTCGCCATAGATGTGTTCGCCATAGATGGCTACTGTACGTATTCGGAGATCCGCCACGGCGCATAAAAAGCATATTGAAGCGAGCAGATAATCGCAAAGTTTTGAAACATAGCTAATACCTTGTGAAAATTTCGTACCTTTGCATATAAATCCGAGATAAAAATGACAAAGGAAGAACTGCTCAAAAGGCTCAACGATATAGAATGGGATGACTTCGAGGTAAAGGAGGCCACTGGGGGCATACCCAAATCCATGTGGGAAACCGTCAGTGCGTTCTCAAATACAGCCGGAGGGTGGATTATCGTTGGCGTCAAAGAGAAGAAGGAGGCAAACGGTAATTCTTATCGGGTTAGCGGGGTTGAAAATATCGAGAAAATGGAACAAGATATTATCACTACTCTGCGTTCTCGGTCCAAATTCAATGCGGTCATTTCAAGCCGTGCATACAGATATACGATTGAGGATAAGAATGTTCTTGCTTTTGAAATACCGGTGTCGCCACACAAGCCTGTGGCTATCAAAAGCACAGGAGAGGTGTTTATCCGTACAGGCAGCGGAGATGTACTCGCGTCTGATCTGGAGGTGGATGCGATAGTCCGCGACAGTGCTTTTGGTTCGCGGTCTGAAATGGAAGTGACCGGTAGCAGTTTTGAAGATGTCAATTTGGAATCTTTGGCTTCATATCGCAGCTATCTTCGCGATTTCAACCGTCCGTTATCATATTCAAATCTCAATGATGAAGTTTTCTGCAAGAAGATAAACATAGTTCTCGGTTCAGGCAGATTGTCCTACGGCAGTTTGCTGATGTTCGGCAAGCGCGATTCCATTCTTCGGGTGCTCCCGAACTTTTGGCTCGATTATATGGAAATCCCCGGAGAATCATATAGCAATGCAGCACAACGATACACTTACCGTATGCCGGAGCAGGAGAATATATGGGAGAGTTTTCAGTTGATAATGCGCAGGTTGAGAAATTTCGTAGACGCCCCCTATATCGAAGGCCCCGATATATTCGGCACGGAAGATAATTCGCAGTTATTCTGCTTGCGGGAAGGACTTGTGAATTTCTGCGCACACTCAGATTATTTTGCGGCTGCACACCCGACAATTAGAGTGTTTGCCGACAAGATAGTAATGCAAAATCCCGGACGGTTCATTCTTGATGCCTCCGAGTTTCGTAGCAGAGTATTGTCTATGCCGCGCAATCCGAGTATCATCAAATTCTTTCGCCATCCCAAATTGTCGGAAAACGCCGGATATGGCATAGACAAGATAATCAAGTGGAAAGAATTGACAGGTGGCGATGTGAAGTTTGATAGTGATTTACTCATTTCAACGGTAACATATCCGCTTGCCAAACGCTCACAAGACCATACCAATGGCGAGAGTGAGGAGATAAATGAGGAGATAAATGAGGAGATAAATGAGGAGATAAAAAAGGTATTAGACCTAATCTCAAACAATCCAACCATAACCCAGCCCAAAATTGTATTGCGCCTTGGTTATTCAAAAAGCAAGGTAAATCGAATTATTGCTAAGTTGCGAAAATTGGGTTTGTTAACTCGCGAGGGCTCAAATAAAACAGGTCGTTGGTTGGTGATTAACAATCCATCATAATGCAATAAGTGCAGATGCGTCAGTTTTTCGCGTCTTACACAGGCTCAACAATTGGTTATTGAGAAGCCGCGTGCACGCTTGATTGCCCACGCGGCTTTTTTTTCAATATGTCAATGAGCTCATAGTGCTGGGGGGGGAGCTGCCGCGACCGTGAGAATTATGAAATTCGAGTTATGAGATATGAGGGCTTTTTCGGCGGGGGTTGGTGGGCTATTCGAACGTTTTTGACTTTGCCTTTTTTGCTTTTTTCCATTTCTGACTTTACCCTTTCTGACTTTCCTGGGTTTGGAAACCCCACTGTAGGGTTGCGGGGGATTCGGAGATCCCCCGCGGCGGGGATGGCGGGACGAAATTCCTGAGGCGAAAAAGCATGGTGAAATAATTGGCGTGCTCGGCATTTTTGCGTAATTTTGCACTACGATGAGTTCGACGCTACCCGACCATAATACTATAGAGCGGCCACGGCTGTGGCGGCTTGCCCTGCAGCTTGAGCGCGAGTTGCTGCGGGCGGTGGTATGGTCGACCGTGGAGGACTCTACCCTACTGCAGTTCTCACTTCCGCTCGATCCAACCCTGCCGGGGCATAAGGCTCTGGAGGAGGCTGTGTATGCAGCGCCGGTGCTTCTGAGCGACTTCGGGCGTGTGGATGTGGTTGTTCGCCAGGCACACTACATGGCGGTGCCTCACGGGCTCGACAGCGAGCTTCAGAGTCGCCTGTGCAACTATGCGTGCCTTAGCGCCGACCCCGACAGTTGCGATTTGCTCAGCGGCCATGTGGGCTCGCTCGATGCCGACATCGTGTGGCCTCTCGACAGCGGCACGGCAAGTTTTCTTGCCCGCACGTTCCGCAACCCGGCCGTGCACTGCCACATCACACCTCTGCTTCGCTACTTCAGCCGCAAGACTCTCTTGGGCAACAGCGGCAAGCTCTATGCCCACTTCCACGAGTGCGCAGGCCGTCGTGAGGTCGACATCATCGCTTTCGGCACCGACGGCTCCCTCGCCCTCACGGCCACACATCCGCTCAGCACCGACACCGATGCCATCTACTATATCCTTGCATCGATGCAGCAGGCGGGTCTCGATGCGCGCTCCGACGAGATACTGCTCTGCGGGCACGGCTCCACACGCGATGCGCTGATGCCGGCGCTCCGCAAATATGCGGCCTACGTGATGCCGGTGATATTCCCTTCGGCAGCTTTCCGAGCCGGCCGCGAGGCTCTGCAGGCTCCATTTCCCTTAATAGTACTCCCTCTATGCGAATAATACGCGGTAAATACGGACGTCGCCGCTTCGACGTACCGAGCAATATCACGGCGCGCCCCACCACCGACTTTGCCCGTGAGAATATCTTCAATGTGCTCGAGAATATCGTGGACTTCGACGGGCTCGATGCCCTCGATCTCTTTGCGGGCACGGGGGCTATCAGTTTTGAGTTTCTCTCACGCGAGTGCCGCCACGTGACTGCCGTGGAGAAGGCATCCTCACAGCAGCGCTTCATCGAGAAGGTGGCGCGCGAGCTCGGCGCCGACAATTTCACACTGGTCCGCGGCGATGTGCTCCGCTATATCGCAGCGGCTCCGCGCTCTTTCGACATCGTATTTGCCGACCCTCCCTACGATATGCCCGGCTTTGCCGAAATTCCCGGCAAAATCCTCGACTCAGCCCTTGTGAAGCCCGGCACAATAGTAGTGATAGAGCACAGCAAGAAGCACGACTTCTCGGCGCTGCCCCACTTCCGCGAGCACCGCGCCTACGGCTCGGTGAACTTCAGCATCTTTAAGATAAATTAAAAATTATAAGTTATAAATTATAAATTGATAGCTATCGTCTCACTCAAGACTACATTGTAAATTATAAATTAAAAATTATAAATTACAACTCATTACTTAGCTGCGAACGAAGAACTATTAATTTATAACTTATAATTTATAATTTCTCCTCCACCCACTCTGCTCGCTCGCGCTTTGAGGGTGCGTAGGGCACGGTGTCGGGCTTGCGGCAGTAGCGGCAGAAGGGCACGGGACGATCGCGGAGGCGCTTGATGTCGGCTGCTGAGCGCACGCTGTCCACGGCTATGCGGTCGCCATCGCGATGCTCGAAGGTAGTACTGTGAGCTTTGTTGAGATGTGATACGCAGGCACTTATAGAGCAGGGATAGACGTAGCCTCCGAGCACCGACACACAGCCGCGGTTGAAGCAGCGGAAGTGCGCCAGGCGGGCGTTGTTGCGTCCTTTGGGGTCGAGGGAGAAGCGATAGAATGAGTCCGCCATGCTGCGGTCGCCGAACACCTCGCAAGCCACGCCCTTGCTGCGGCAGAGCTCTATGGCGGCATCGTAGTCGAACTTCACGGGGTAGCGCGTGAGTGCTATCACGAAGCCAAGGCGTGCGGCAGTGGTCCAGAACTCGTCGGACATCCGCGGCAGCATGAGGCCATTGGTAAACACAAAGAGCTTCTGCTTGGCAAAAGCCTCGCGCAGCAGCTCCATGGCCTTGCAGAGGTCGGGGTACAGGAGCGTCTCACCACCGATGAGATATGCCGAATCGATGCCGTCGCTGCATATGCGCCCGAGGTGCCTGATTTCGTGCTCTATCTGATTGATGGGAGCGAACTCTTTCGCGGCCAGCGGCGAATAGTGCGTGCAGCCGCGGCAGTTGAGGTTGCAGTAGTCGGTGAGCACAAACTCGAGCCTGAGCGGCATTGCGGCGAGCTCGCGGCGTCGGCGCAGGGCGGTGGCTATTTTCTTGAAGGGATTAAGCATAAGTAAGTCTTAAAAATTAATACGCATAATGAACATTAGTAAGTCAATGAGTGATTTATATCCTCCGAGGTGACTTTCGGACGCTTTCTTTCCTCGTCATCAGTCGTGT
>JAMPHP010000034.1 GCA_023663365.1 Muribaculaceae bacterium
TTTCTTAGTCGGGGTGACTAGACTCGAACTAGCGACCTCACGCCCCCCAGACGCGTACTCTAACCAACTGAGCTACACCCCGTCTTTTTCAAAAGCGATGCAAAGTTAGGCACTTTTTGCGAAAGGTGCAAATATTTTGACGATTATTTTATTTAAAAAATGTAAAAACGCAGATTATCAGACATATATAATTGTTGATATTTTGCGGAGCCGGCCCGAGCATCCGCAGTCTTTCGTCATTTGCCAATTTTCTTTTCAAAAAAATTATTACTTTTGTCCAAATTTATTCGATATGGAAGAAGAAAAAATTGAAAAAACACAGCCGGAAGAGCCCGCAGCCACTCCCGCCCGCAGCAAGGGCGCCGTGGCATGGACTGCTCTCGCCCTTGCTTTCGCGGCATGGCTGATTCTCATCTTCGGCAACGGCTTCGTGGCCCTGCCTTTCGGCATCGCCGCCATCGGAATTGCCATCTGGGGCATAGCCGCTTGCCGCGGTGGTCTGCGCAAGCTGAGCATCACGGCTCTCATCGCCGCCACGGTGCTGGCAGTGGTGGTAGGCGGATTTATTTTAGCGCTAAATCTCTTACAATAGCGTCGGCAGTGGCCTTGGCCGCATCGGCAGTGCCAAGGCGCTCACGCATCTCCCTGTAGCCCTCGAGCTGCGCCAGGCGCGCTTCGCTGTCGAGCCTCAGCAGCGGCCCAAGCTTCTCGGCCACAAGGTCGGGGGTACACAGATGCACAAGCTGCTCGGGTATGATCTCGCGGCCCGCGATGAGGTTGGGCAGCGACACATAGTCTACGCTGAGCAGGCGCCTCATGATGTCGTATGAAATCTTCGCCCCGTTGGCACGGTAGCACACCACCTGAGGCACTCCGCAGAGGGCCGTCTCGAGGGTCGCGGTGCCCGACGTAACCATTGCCGCACGGCAGTGCGCGAGCACTTCGGCGGCATTGTCGGGGCGTATCACGGGTATGTTGCCGGCACCGAAAGCCTTGTAGAGCTCATCGTCGATGCCGGGAGCGGCTATTATCACGCCGTGATACTGCGGGAACTGGCTCAGCGCGAGGTTCATCACCGCGAGGTTGTTGCGGATCTCACCCTTGCGGCTTCCGGGCATGAGCGCCACCAGAGGGCGGTCGCGAAGGCGGTACTTGCGCAGAAAGTCCTCGCGCGAGGGCGCTGCGGCGAGCATAGCGTCGATTTCGGCCACCGACGGATTGCCCACATACGTGGCATCGAATCCATTGTCGCGGTAGAACTGCGGCTCAAAAGGCAGGATGGCAAACACTCGCCTCACAAGGCGGCGGATGTCGCGTATGCGCCACTTCTTCCACGCCCATATCTTGGGCGATATATAGTAGTAGACCGGGATTTTATCCTTTGCCGCCGCCGAGGCCACCTTGAGGTTGAACGATGGATAGTCCACCAGAATCAGCGCGTCGGGCTTGGCCATCCGCACGGCATCCTTGGCACGGCGCAGGTTGGCCGAGATTTTGTCGAGATTTCGCAGCACCTCACTGAAGCCCATATACGCCATGTCGCGGTAGTGCACAATCGGGGCTGTACCGGCTGCGGCGGCCATCTTGTCGCCGCCGAAGAAGGTAATCACGGCATCGGGGTCGGAGGCCTTGAGTGCAGAAATCAGGTGTGAGGCATGGAGATCGCCGGAAGCCTCGCCGGCTATGAGGAAATAGTGCATCTTAGAGTGTATTTAGAGAGAGTTTAAGACTTTATTAAGTACGGCGCCCGCGGAAGAAATCCTGCATCAGGGCCCGGCACTCGCCCTCGCGCACACCTTCCACCACGATAGTGCGGGGGTGAAAGGGCGTGGCTCCGGGGCGGAGGATGGTGCTGTAGCCGCGCTTGGGGTCGGGGGCGCCTATCACCACCCGCGAAATGCGGCTCCAGCCTATGGCTCCGGCGCACATCGGGCAAGGCTCCACGGTGACGTAGAGCGTGCACCCTTCGAGAAACTTCCCGCCCAAGGCCTGCGCCGCGGCGCTGATGGCAAGCATCTCGGCATGGGCGGTAACGTCGGACAGACGCTCGGTGAGGTTATGGCCACGCCCGAGCACGCGCCCGCCTCCTACCACCACGGCACCCACGGGTATCTCACCCTCCTCGAAGGCTGCCCGTGCCTCGCCGAGGGCAAGCCCCATGAAGTAGTTGTCGCCAAGGAGTGCGTCCATCATGCAAGGTCTATTACAAGGCCTTCGCGGGCCGGTATCACTACGCCGCCGAACTCTTCGGTAGCCTGAGCGGCGAGAGCATCCTCATCGAGCACCGTCTTGGAGTAGTGGCCTATCACGAGGCGGGCGGCTTCGGCGGCAGCGGCCACACGACCCGCCTCGCGGGCGGTGGAGTGACCGCGCGGGGCGGCATTGTGAGCACGGTCGTCGCCGTATGTAGCCTCATGATATACCACATCGACACCTCGCACGGCATCGGCCACGCGCGGGTCGAAAGCAGTGTCGGAGCAGTAGGCGTAGCTCATGGCAGGGTCGGCATCGGTGGTGAGGCGATTATTGGCAATCACACGGCCGTCGGGCAGCGTGAAGTCGGCACCGTCCTTGATGGCATTCATCATATAGTGCGGTACGCCGAAGAAACGCACGGCCTCGCCGTCGATATGGCGCCGCTTGGGCTTCTCGTCGAAGCGGAAGCCCACACAGGGCACACGGTGATATAGCTTGAAAGCACTCACCCGCAGGTTGGCATCCTCGAAGAGCACGCCGGGGTCGGCAGGATCGATGATATTGAAGCGAAGGGTGTAGGAGCGGTCGGGGCACACCACATCCATGAGGCGGCGCAGCATCTCGGCACCCTTGGCAAAGGTGTGTACCGTCACACAGCCCTCCACATCGTGAAGAGCCATGGTGGAAAGCAGACCGGGCAGCCCCAGGAAATGGTCGCCATGCAGATGCGAGAGGAAAATATCGCTCACCTTGGCGAAAGAAAGGCCGTAGCGGCGCATCTGCAGCTGTGCGCCCTCGCCGCAGTCGACCAGCATCAGGCGATTGTGATAGCGCACGGCCTGACAGCTGGGGAAGTGGAGGAGAGTTGGCGTTGCCGAGCCGCACCCCAGTATTGTCACATTGAAATAACTCATAATGCAAAAGTAAGAAAATTTTCGGCATGAATTTGTAAAAAAAGAGTAAAAAACGGGCTTT
>JAMPHP010000003.1 GCA_023663365.1 Muribaculaceae bacterium
TGGCGGAGTTGCAGTCGCGCTGGATGTTGCCGATAACTTCGGAGTAAACCTTTGTGGCGGTGTCGAAGCCGAAAGAAGTCTCGATGAGGTCGTTCTTGAGGTCGCCGTCGATGGTCTTGGGGCAGCCGATTACCTGGATGCCTGTGTTCTTGGCTTTGTAGTATTCGGCCAGGATTGCGGCGTTGGTGTTGGAGTCATCGCCACCGATAATCACGAGTGCTGTGATGCCGAGCTCGCGGAGAATCTCGAGGCCTTTGTCGAACTGCTCAACTTTCTCGAGCTTGGTGCGGCCCGAGCCGATGATGTCGAAGCCGCCGGTGTTGCGGTATTCGTCGATAATGGGAGCGGTGAGCTCAATGTATTTGTGGTCGACAAGACCGCCGGGGCCCATGAGGAAGCCGAAGAGGCGGCTGTCGCGGTGTATCTTCTTGATGCCGTCGAAGAGACCGCTGATCACGTTGTGACCGCCGGGAGCCTGACCGCCGGAGAGTATCACGCCTACATTGACGGGCTTGCCGGGGGCGGGAGCGGTGTTCTTTTCAAATCGGATTTCGGGCAGACCGTAGGTGTTGGGGAAGAGTTTGTTGATTGCTTCCTGGTCGGCTACCGACTCTGTCGGGCGACCTTCAACCACTTTTACGGAGCCCTGGAGGGCTATCGGCAGCTTGGGTTGATAAGCTGCGCGGGCTTTTTGTAAAGCGCTTTTTTTCATTGTATCTGGATGTCAGTTAATGTTTCTGTTTTCAGACTGCAAAGTAAGCAAAAAATATCGAAAAATCCGAGTCTTAAATGTGAATAAGTGTTTAGAGGGCTATTGCCGTACGCAGAAATTCGGGGCGCAGATATGTGGATGCGATTTGAGCTATGCGCTCCGGTGTGAGAGCGCGGGCCGCTTCTTGCTGAGCCTCGAAGTAGCGCGGGGGAGTGCCTACGTAAAGTTCGGTGGCGTAGTAGCCCATAATCGACGTGGGTGTGTCGAGTTGCTGCGCCAGTGAGGTGAGCACGTGGCGGCGCAGACGGTCGAGCTCGGCACCTTCGGGCGGGGCCGTGGCCAGCAGCCGGAGCTCCGACGCTATCTCGGTGAGCACACGCTCGGTGTAGCTCTTGTCGCAGCGGGCTGAAATCTTTATCAACGAGCCTTCCTGAGAGCCTAATAAGCTCGCCCCGATGCCGTAGGTGAGGCCTTTTTCTTCGCGGATATTGCTCATCAAGCGGCTTCCGAAGTAGCCCCCGAGGGCTATCACGGCAAGGCGCAGGTCGTTGTAGTCGGGGTGTGTCCGCTCAATAGCCGGCATGGAGCACACGATGGCACTCTGGAGCGACTCGTTGTGCCGGACTTCTACGCGCGTACCCGCAGGAGCTGAGGTGAATGGTACGACGGCCTTCTCAACGCCGCTTCCGAGGGAGGGGAGTCCGGGGAGGAAATCGCGCACCGTGGTAAGCGACTGTCCGTCGATAAGTCCTGAAAGGAACACGTTCATGCGTGCGGGGCACATCATGCGGCTGTGCAGGGTGGCAATATCGAGCCGTGTGATGGAGTCGATATAAGCATCATCGGGCACAAATGCCAGCGGATGGTTCGAGCCCATCATCATGCGCTGCGAGGCTTCGTCGGCAAGCACGGCGATGTCGCGCCTCGCGGTGGCTTGCTGGGCTTTTGCACTCAGGAGCATCGAGCTGAGGCGCTCCTGCGGGAACACGGGCTCGGTGAGCATACTGCCGATGAGTGGCAGTACGGCGGGCAGGCGATGATTGAGGATGCCGAAGGTGAGCGAGCTGTAGTGCCCGTGGCACACGGCTCCCGTGCGCACACCGTTGAAGTCCATGAGGTCGGCCATTGTGGCGGTGTCGTAGCTCGCGGTGGCTTCGGTCGCTGCCATCAGCATCACCCTGCTCAGTATGTCGCTACCAAGCTCGGAGGCACCACCTTCAAAGACGAAGGTCAGATTGCACACCTCCTGGTCGCCGCCGCTGAAGCGGTGGAAGCGCAGTCCTGACGGCAAAGTCTCGACGGTCTCGGGCGGCATGGGGCGCACGTCGAGCTCCCTCACTTCGGGCGCTTTGCTGCGGTCTGTCATTGCTCGAGTGATGCGAGGTACTCGTTGGCCGCCTCAAGGTCGGCGGGTGTGTCGATGCCGAAATTTGCGGCTTCGGTGAGCCCCATGCGTATCTTGTATCCTGCCTGAAGCCAGCGGAGTTGCTCAAGCGACTCCGCAATCTCAAGCGGGCTTTGCGGGATCCGGCATATCTGCTCGAGCACTTCGGCGCGGTAGCCGTAGAGCCCTACATGGGTGTAGTACCGCGCATGTTCAAGCCATTTCTTCCAATCGTAGTTTCGCACATAAGGGATGATGGAGCGGGAAAAATAGAGCGCATTCATGCTGCTGTCCATCACCACCTTGGGTGTATTGGGGTCGAAGAGTGCGTCGAAGCCGCGCGAGGGGTCAAAGGGGCGTGCCAGCGAGGCAATATCGACTGTCTCGTCGGCGAAGCTCTCCATGAGGGTGCTCAGCTGCGAACGGTCGATGAAAGGCTCGTCGCCCTGGATGTTGATTACGACATTTGCATCCGAGCCCGACTTATGGTAGGCCTCGAGGCAGCGGTCGGTGCCGCTGCGGTGTGTGTCGGAGGTCATGATACAGCGTCCTCCGAAGGCCTCCACGGCTTCCGCGATGCGGGTATCGTCGGTGGCTACGGCCACTTCGGGCAGCACATCGGCCACACGTGTGTAGACTCGCTCTATCATCGGTTTTCCTCCGACGAGAGCCAGTGGTTTGCCCGGAAAGCGTGTGGATGCGTAGCGGGCGGGTATAATGCCTATGAATTTATTGCTCATTGCGTTATGATTTTTCTAATTCAGATACGTAAAGTTGCGCATTTTCGTATTTCACCACCTTTACCTGATGCCCGGCAGCGATGAAAGGTCCGGTCGATACGGCATCGAACACCTCCGAACCAATCTCGATCTTGCCTGCAGGGCGGAGCACAGTCACGGCGCGGGCATGTTGGCCCACAAAGCGCATCGGCGACATATCGACACCCACAAAACCGTCGGCCACAGATAGCTCCGTCATCAGTTCGGAGTGACGGCGGAAACATTCCGGCCCGTGGGAGGACGTCAGATACCATATCGCACCCACTGCAAGCACTGTGCCTATTCCAACCACGGCGAGAGAGTGGCCGAGTGCTCCGAGATCGAAGCCGGTCACGGCATCATTGCTTGTAAGGGCGCCTACGAGAGCTGCGGCGATGGCGAGTATACCGCTTATGCCGCACACGCCGAAGCCGGGCACCACAAATACCTCAAGAGCTATCAGTACCACTCCCGCGATAAGTGCCACCAGCACCCATGCGGGCACGCTGCCGCCCACAAGCATAGGCAGGAAGTAGAGCGCCGTGGCCACGGTAGCGACAGCTGCCGCAAAGCCGAGGCCGGGGGTGTGCATCTCCATGTAGATGCCGCCAATGATGAGCATCACGAGCACGGCACGCACGGCGGCATTGGAGAGGAAGCCGAGGATGTCGTCGGCAAGCGAGCTGCGGTAGTAAGCCACGGGGGCACCGGCACGGTCGAGGTCGCTGAGAATTTCATCAATCGACGAAGCCACGCCATCGGCGTAGCCGCACTCAACGGCCTGTGCCGAAGTCAGCGATACCGATACTTCGGGGTTGACCATAGAGGCCGCTATCGAAGGGTCGCGTCGCCACACGAGGCTGTCGTCGCGGATGACTTTGCCGTGATGCTCTGCGGTGGCACGCATGATGGTGCTCATGTACGACTGATATTTCTCGGGCATAGGCTCGCCGGCACCGTTGACCACCGTGGCCGAGCCCATGCTTGCGCCCGGTGCCATAAACACGCTGTCGCAGGCAAGGGCTATGAGAGCTCCGGCCGAGGCGGCGTTGACATCGACAAAAGCCACCGTAGGCATCTCCACTCTCAGCAGCGAGGTACGGATGGAGTCGGCTGCATCGAGGGCGCCTCCGTAGGTGTTGAGGTGCAGCACAAGCATCGAGGCGCGTGCCTCGCGAGCCTGTCGCAGGCCTTGACGGAAGTGATGAAAAGCGGAATTGTCGATTTCGGTGTCGATTGGTATCACGAACACCGTGCCACCTTCGGCCCGTGCAAAAATTGAGGCGAGCAGAAGAGTGAGGAATACAAACAAGCGGAACATTCTCATTGTTGCTGATGTTTTTTCTTGGCGCGCTCGCCGAAGTAAGCCGGAAGGAGCGAACACCCTACGATAAGGTAGATATAGTAGCTGAACATACGCCAGATAAGAGCCATGACGGCGGCTATGCCGAGGTTGCCGATGAGGTCGCCATAGTAATTGGCGAAAAGCCATTCGCTGATGCCGCTTCCGCCGGGTGTGGGGCTTACCATGAGCACCACCCACACCACACATTGGCGGGCAAACACAAGCAGGCCCGATGCTGCCGGCACAAAGGCCCAGAAAAGGGCGTTGACCACAAAGTAGCGTGAGAACCACGAAAGCACCGTCGAGCCGAAAACCTTGGCCCACCAGCGGCGCGAGCGTCCCTTCACCCACTGCGATGTGCTCACCATATTCTCGGCCATGCCCTCGATGCGAGGAGCAAAGCGCCGGAGCAGACGTGTGGAGGCAAGGCGGTAGAGCAGCTTGCGCACGGCATCGGGCCGAGCGATGATGGCGGCGAAAAGTATGGCGGTCCATATCACAATGCCGGCATAAACGAGCCAGAACACTATCTTGATGCCGCCGAAGAGCATTTCACGGCTCTCTTCACTGCTGAAACTGCCGAAAAGCTCGTCGGCAGGCACCAGCAGAACTATCAGCGGACAGAAAATCACGAAGAAAAGCTCGTCGAGAAAGAGTGTAGTGAGCGTGAGGGTGGTGGCGCGCCCCAGCGCTATGCCTTCGCGGTTGAGGTAGAAGATGGCGAGGGCGCTGCCGCCAACCACCGAGGGGGTGATGGCGGAGGTGAATGCGCACATGATGTCGGTGCGCACGGCGCGTTTCCAAGTGAGGTCGCCGTCGGCTATGGTGTGGAAGCGCCACGCCAGGCCGAAGTCGCGACCGATCACAAACAAGGCTGCAAGCAGCAGGCCGGCTATGGTGCGGCTGTCGAAGCTGATGGAGCGGAGGGTGTCGAGGTCTACATCCTTATTGAAAAGCCACACTCCCACGCCTATTCCGAGCGCGAGGGGCAGGGCAGTGCGCCAAAGTGTTTTCGACAGTTCGCCGGCCACTATCTGATAGCGTTGAGCAGTTGTTCGATTTCAGCCACAGGGTCGGCGCCGTCGAAGAAGCGCGTGCCTGCGCAGATGCCGCTGAATCCTTGCGCCATATATGCGGCTGCGGCATCGGCGTCGACTTTCATTGCGGGCACGTATGCCACCACGGGGATCTGACATTCGGCGGCACGTATGCCTGCAATCACTGCTGCGGCGTCGACCTCTTCGGGTCGTAGCGCCACATAGTCGATGTCGGCACGCTGCAGGGCGGGTGCACTGTCGGAGGAGCGTATTATCGTGCCTATGATGGCTTCGGCACCGAGCTCTTCGCGCAGTCTGACAGCCGAGGTCTCGGCACCGTCGACAAACACACCGTGCAGGCCGAGTTCCCGGGCCACTTCCACATTGTCGGCAGTGACAATCACACCGCCGTCGCGGCATAGAGTCACGATTTGCTCGAGCTCATCGCGGAGCCCTTCGGTGCCTTCGGGCAGGGCAAGCACAAGCCACTCGGCTCCGGCTTCACAAGCCATCTGAGCCATTTCAGAGAGAGAGTATTTGGAATTTGGGCTAATAATAATCTGTATCATGAGGGCAAAGGTACAAAATTTTGAAAAAAATTGTTACCTTTGCAGTCTAAAAAATCAATCACAACGAAATGGGATTTTTCGATTTCTTCAGCAAAGACAAGAAGCAAAACCTTGACCGTGGCCTCGAAAAGACCAAAGAAGGCGTGCTCGGAAAGCTCCGGCGCGTGTTTACAGGGCGCAGAACCATCGACGACGATTTTCTCGACGAGCTCGAGGAAGTGTTTATCACCAGCGATGTGGGGGCGGAGACCACACTCAAAATCATAGACCGCATACAGGCTCGTGTGGCACGCGACAAATACGTGGACATGGACGAGCTCAACGAGCTGCTTTGCCAGGAGATCAGCGAGCTTCTGGCCGAGAGCGACAATGGCGAGGGTGAGGCTTCGTTCACACCTCCCGCGGGCAAAAAGCCCTATGTAATAATGGTGGTGGGTGTCAACGGTGTGGGCAAGACCACAACCATAGGCAAGCTCGCGCACCACTACAAGAGCGCCGGCAATAAAGTGATGCTCGGCGCCGCCGACACTTTCCGCGCGGCCGCTGTGGAGCAGCTCGACGAGTGGGCCCGCCGCGCCGACGTGCCCGTGGTGAAGCAGCAGCTGGGCTCCGATGCCGCTGCTGTGGCTTTCGACACCCTTTCGTCGGCTGTGGCAAACGACATCGACGTGGTGATAATCGACACCGCAGGCCGCCTGCACAACAAAAAGGGCCTTATGGACGAGCTTTCCAAAATCAAGCGTGTGATGGACAAGGTGGTGCCCGGAGCTCCACACGAGGTGCTGCTCGTGCTCGACGGCTCTACCGGCCAAAATGCTTTCGAGCAGGCGCGCCAGTTCTCTGCCGCAACCCAGGTCACACACCTTGCCGTGACCAAGCTCGACGGCACTGCCCGTGGTGGCGTGGTGATAGGCATCAGCGACCAGTTCAAAATCCCCGTTAAATATATAGGTATAGGCGAGGGCATCGACGACCTGCAGCTCTTCAACAAGCGTGCATTCGTGGAATCGCTCTTCGGACGCAAGGAGGCGTGACGATGGCCGAAGCAGTATCTATTCTCAGTCTTGGATGTTCCAAGAACCTTGTCGACAGCGAGAGGCTTGCGCGCCGATTTGCCGAAGCCGGTTTCGATGTCCGCTTCACCGACGGCCTTGAGCCCGATGGCTCCGTCTATGTGATAAACACATGCGGCTTTATCGGCGATGCGAAAGAGGAGTCGGTCAACATCCTTCTCGAGGCCCTGCAGCTTAAGGAGCAGGGCGACATCGCCGCTGTATATGCCATGGGCTGCCTCACCGAGCGCTACCGTGCCGAGCTTGCCGAAGAGATGGCCGAGCTCGACGGCATCTATGGCAAATTCGACTGGGGCGCGCTCGTCGATGAGCTTGCCGCCCGCAAGTCGGCCGTGAAACCGTGGCAGCGCACCTTGTCGACGGCTCCGCACAATACCTACCTTAAGATTTCGGAAGGCTGCAACCGCTTCTGCGCTTTCTGCGCCATTCCGTTGATTACGGGTCGTCATCACTCGCGGCCCGTAGCCGAGATTGTCGAGGAGGTGAAAGAGCTTGCGGGCAAGGGCGTGAAGGAGTTCAACGTCATAGCCCAGGATTTGTCGTCCTACGGACGCGATCTCGACGGCAGCGACGGTAAATCGCAGCTTGCGGTGCTCATCGACAGCATGGCATCTGTCGAAGGCGTGGAGATGATACGCCTTCACTATGCCTATCCCTCCGATTTTCCCTACGACATTCTGCCGGTGATGGCACGCCATGCCAATGTGTGCAAGTATCTCGACATCGCTCTTCAGCATATCGATGATACCGTGTTGGCAAATATGCGGCGCCACATCGACTCTGCTGCCACATGCGAGCTGCTTGCCCGCATCCGCCGCGAGGTGCCCGGCATACACATCCGCACTACAATGATGGTAGGCTTCCCCGGTGAGACCGATGAGGCTTTCGGGCGGCTTGTCGACTTTGTGGCCGAGCAGCGCTTCGAGCGCCTTGGTGCCTTCGCCTACTGCGAGGAGGAGGGTACTTTTGCAGCCAACAATCTGCCCGACACCATAGCTCCCGAAGTGAAGCAGGCACGCCTCGACCGCCTCATGGAGATACAGCAGGACATAGCTTTCGAACATGCAGCATCGAAGATAGGCTCTACGATGCGCGTGATAATCGACGAGTTCGACGGCAGCCGCTATGTGGGTCGCACTGAGTTTGATTCGCCCGAGGTAGACTGCTGCGTCTTTGTCGATGACGAGGAGGGCATAGAGCCGGGGCAGATCCGCAATGTGGACATTTACGATTGTGAAGGTTTTGACCTCTTAGGCCGACTCGCACATTGATGGAAGAAGCATTTCTTTTGTGCCGCCTTCCGGGCGAGGACCTTGTGCGCCGCTATGCCTTCACGGGCATTGACGGTGGCCGCTTGTCGTTTGGCGAAGCGGAGCTTAGCCCGTGGCCGGGCGAGTGTGTCGCCGGCCCGATGGACGTGCCGGAGGAGTCGACTCCGCGTGAGAGCTATATTCAGGCTGTAGACGGCCTTGTAGCTTTACTTCAGAAACGAGGCGGCAAGACGGTGATAAGCAGGCAGATTTGCGGCAGCTTTTCGACATTCAACCCCGAGGGCATGGCGCGGGAGTACTTCGCGCTGTTTCCCGATATGTTCTGTTTTCTCTTCCATCACCCGTCGTGCGGTTGGTGGATGGGAGCATCTCCCGAACTGCTACTTGAAGCGCAGAGTGACAGCACTGCGTATACCAGGGCTTTAGCGGGCACGCGCCGCATGGGGTCGAAAGAGGCGTGGAGCCAAAAGAATATCGACGAGCACTCATTGGTGGTTAATGACATCTGCGGTCGCCTCGAACACGTCCGTAAGGATATAAGAGCCTGTGCCGAGCCGTGCTACGATTTTCGCTACGGCAGCATAGAGCATCTGTGCACGCCCATCCGCATCGAAAGTTCTTCCGCTCCACTTCCCGTGGATCAGATTATATCAGCCATACACCCCACACCGGCAGTCTGCGGCTATCCCCGAGAGGAGGCGCTTGCCGAGATTGCTGCTACTGAGGCCGGTCCGCGCCACTACTATGGCGGCGTAATCAACGTAAAGCACGACGGGCGGAGTACGGCCTACGTGGTGCTTCGATGTGTACACTTCGACACCGCGCACTGGGCCATATACACCGGCAGCGGCATCACGGCAGCCTCCGATGCCGTCGACGAGTGGTGCGAGACCGACGACAAGGCAGCGCCGCTTCTCTCAGTTCTCTCCAAATATTCCTGACAATGAACGACAACACCTCTTCTTCTCAAAAGTTGCTCACTGTGGTAGGCTTGGCGTTGGGTTTGCTGCTGTGCCTGTCGGCATTGCCGCTGAGCGAACTCACCGGCAATGTGCTGAAAGACTTCGACCTCTTCGAGGATTTGTTCCCCGCCGAGCACAAGGTAGTGCCCGTGAGCGAGAGTATGATAGACCCTCAGCTCGAAGAGTTCCTGGCCACGGCGGCATCGCAGCCCGAAGGCGCATCGCAGCCCACTCCGGAGCAAGCACCGGCGGCAACTGCCGACAGCACTTCGGCCGATACCACGGCCTCACCGATACAGCCAAGCCCGCGCATAGTGGAAGGAAAGGCTCTCATCGAAAGCTATCTGCCGTCGGGTGAGATGTTGCCTCGCTTCAAAGCAGCCCTGGTCGAAGCCGCCGACAGGGTGGTGAGGGTAGGCGTGATTGGCGATTCGTTTATTGAGGGCGACATCATCACACAGGATCTTCGCGAACTGCTTCAGGCGAAGTATGGCGGCAGCGGCGTTGGCTTCATGGCCTTGCACAGCGACATCCCCGGCTTCCGCAAGTCGGTGCGGCAGACCGACCAAGGGTGGACTATGCACGACATCAGAGCACTGAAAAAGAGCGATACCCTGCGTACTCTCTCCGGCGACTATGCTGTGGCCTCGGCAGGCGCACGGAGCACATTCAAAGGCGTGGCCCACAAGGCTCATGCCGCCGACTGGAGCGCGTCGTCCCTGCTCCTTATAGCTCCCGCAGGTGGAGAAGTCACTCTTGCAATCGACGGCGTAGAGCGCACCGTTGCCCTCGACACGACTTCCGCCCCGCAGTGTGTGCGTCTCGACGGCCCTACGGCCAAGTTCGAGCTTAGAGGGCTGCCGGCAGGAGCAAAAGCTCTCGGTGCCTATCTCGACGGAGCCACAGGCGTGCAGGTCGACTGTATGCCTATCCGCGGAAACTCCGGCGTAGGTCATGCTCGGCTCAATAAATCTTTGGCTCAGAAAATGCGCCGGTGGATCGACTACGACCTTATAATTGTGGAGTATGGCATCAATGCGCTGTCTGCCGACCAACGCGACTACAGCCCCTATGGCAAAGCTTTGGCTGCGGTGGCTTCGCATCTGCGCAGCGCATATCCGCGAGCCGACATTCTCATTCTCGGCATCAGCGACCGTGGCAGCAAGAACGGTACCACCATAAGCTCACTACCCACGTGCGATGCCATGGTGAAGGCGCAGCGCTGTGCCGCGGCGAGTGTCGGCGTGCACTTCTGGGATACGCGCGCAGCTATGGGCGGAGCAGGCAGCTGCGCCGACTGGCGCAAACGCAAACTTATGAATGCCGACTATGTGCATCTGAACCACGACGGTGGTGCCGAGCTGGCATCGCTGCTTTTCGACGCACTCACAACCGCAGCCAATGAATAGGTCCGTACTGACAGCGCTGCTGATGCTCGGGGCTTCGATGCTTCCGGCAAGAGCCGAGGATGAGGCTCAGACGGAGCTGCGGCTTAATCCCGACATAGAATGTGGAGCGCAGCACGGGCGTGTCGATGTGAGCGCATATCCTTTTATCAAAAGCGACAGGAACAAAATCGAGCTCAATGGCTCTGACTGGAGCGTCCTGGCTGCCAAATTCGAGGCTGCAGCGCGCGGCGACAGCCTTTTCACAGTGGTTTACCTCGGCGACTCACATGTGCAGGCCGACTTCGGCGGTGCCGTCCTGCGCAGCAAGCTGTGCAGTGCGAGCCGCAGTGCCGGGCGCGGGCTTATAGTGCCCTTCAAGCTCGCGGGCACCAACGAGCCACGCGACTACACGTTCCGCACCACCGAGCCCTATCAGTCGTCGAAGCTGCTCAAGATGCCATGGGCCACCGATATGCTTTTTACAGGCATTTCCATAGAGCCCGCCGCCCCGGAAGCCGACTTCTCCATCACTTGCACCGAGCCCTTCACGCAGCTGCGCACCATCACTTCCGCAGGAGGCTGTAGCGTGGCCCTCGACAGTGCCGTGTGCTCGTACACGCTTCACCTCGACGATGCCCGCAGGCACACACTCGGCGGAGTGGTGCTCTCCCGCGACAGTGTGGGCACGTTCGTACACTCTATCGGCAACAACGGTGCCACATATTCTTCCTACAGCCTTGTTGAAGGTTTTGGCGACGGCCTGTCGACTCTCAGCCCCGACCTGATAGTGATTGCCCTGGGCACCAACGAAGCCTTCGGTCGCAGCTCCTCCGAGTCGATAGAGGCCGACATCAGCAGCCTCACATCAACGATTCGTCGCCACTGTCCGCAGGCAAAACTTCTGCTGGTGACTCCGGCCGAGTGTTACCGCAGCTCTTACCGCCGCGTGCGCACCAAGAGCGGGAGGCGGCGCCGTGTGCGAAGCACCGTGGTAAACGGCAAGGTCGCCTCGGTGGCATCGACGGTGAAAGCCTTTGCTGCCGCGCATGGGATAGCGCTCTACGACCACTACGGCGTGGCCGGAGGTACAGGGGCTGCTGCCGCGATGAAAAAAGCCGGAGTGCTAGGAAAGGACGGCGTGCACTATACGGTAGCCGGCTATGAACTGTGGGGAGCTCTGCTGGCGGAGGCTATTCTTGAGGAAATCGGGGCAGGGGTTGAAAAAAATATTGCAAAAAGTTTGCATAAATAGTTTGATTGTTGCTAACTTCGCAATATCAAACCCCGAGAACCCGAATTATATAGTATGATATTCAATTTTCGTATTGTCTCCGACGAAGTAGACAACTTCAAGCGTGAAATCCGAATCGATGCCACCGCTACATTCCTCGACCTCAAGAAGGCCATCTGCAGCTGCGTGGGCTATGATGCCACACAGATGAGCTCCTTCTTCCTCTGCGACCGCAACTGGGAGAAAGAGAAAGAGATAACTTTCGAGGATATGGGTGTCGATGACGACCAGGATGTGTGGCTGATGGATGAATCTGTCCTCGCCGATTTCATCGAGGACGAAGGTCAGAAACTGCTGTATGTGTTTGACTACATCACCGAGCGTATGTTCTTCATCGAGATGACTGAGCTCATCACGGGCCGCACCCTTAAAGACCCACTGTGCACTCTCTCCCTCGGCACGCCCCCGCCTGAGACCATCGACATCGATGAGTTTGATGCCAAAGTCGAAGCCAAGCACGCAGCGAGCGCTGTGAGCGACCTCGACGAAGACTTCTACGGAGCCGACAGCTTCAATGACGACGAATTTGATGCTCAGGGCTTCGACGAAATGACATTCGATGAATAGCCCCGGCCCCCGCTACAGGCGATGTATGAGGCCATAGCAAATATACTTACCGCCAACTGGATATATTCTATCCTGGCACTCATTGCCGTCGGGTCGACGGTGGTGATAATCTTTGTGATACTTTCGGAGAACCGTAACCCCGTCAAATCATTGGGCTGGGTCACGATTCTCCTTTTGCTTCCCGTGGTGGGCCTGGTGCTGTATATCTTTTTCGGACGCAGCATCAAGAACACCCGCATGGTGAGCCGCCGCACACGCCGCAAGCTCAAGAAGGGGGAGAAAAGGGTCAATGCCGACCCGCGCAACAGCGGCCTCGACATCGAGGCTGTGCAGCTCGTCAACCTCGGCCGCTCCCTCACTGGCGCACAGTTCTATCCGGCCAATACCGTGGAGGTATTTACCGACGGCGCCTCAAAGTTTGCGGCTCTCGAGTCGGATCTGCTGGCGGCAAAGCACTCTATCAATATCCAGTACTACATCTTCGAGGACGACAATCTCGGCCGACACATTGCCGACATCCTCATCTCCAAGGCGAGGCAGGGTGTGCGCGTGCGCCTGATGTACGACCACGTGGGCTCTTTCAGCGTCCGCTCCCGCTTCTTCAAGCATCTGCGCGATGCCGGGGTGGAAGCCTACCCCTTTTTCCGCGTGACCTTCCCTCAGCTTGCCACCCGCATCAACTGGCGCAACCACCGCAAGATATGTATCATCGACCAAAGTGTGGGCTACCTCGGCGGCATGAATGTGGCTGACAGGTATATCGACGGTGGGGCGCGCTTCGACAGCTGGCGCGACACTCACGTGCGCCTCACTGGCCCGGCGGTGGCGGCACTGCAGTACTCCTTTGCGGTCGACTGGAACTTTATGTGCGGCGAGCTTATCGACGATGCCGCACCGGCTCATGCGGCTCCGCCCACGGGTACGGCGGCGGTGAGTGCCGTCGGTGCGCAGCTGCTCACCTCGGGGCCTACATCGCAGTGGGCAAATATCGCGCTGGCCTTCCACAAAGCCATCTCCAATGCGCGCAGGCGGGTATTTATCCAGACGCCGTACTTCCTGCCTACCGAGGCGCTGCTGAAGGCACTTCAGTCGGCGGCCCTCGCGCATGTGGATGTGCGCCTGATGATACCCGAGCGCAGCGACTCGCGTATGCTCACCCTCGCCACCGCATCCTACATCACCGAGTGTCTGCGTGCAGGCATCAAGATATATTTCTATCGCGGAGGTATGCTCCACTCAAAGATGATGATAGTCGACGATGAGATTGTGACCATCGGTTCGACCAACTTCGACTTCCGCAGCTTCGAGTGCAACTTCGAGTCCAATCTTTTCTTCTACAGCAAAGAGCTCACAGCCCGCATGATAGAGGTCTACAAAGCCGACCTTGGCAAGTGTGAGCGCGTACATGCCGCGCAGTGGCGCCGGCGTCCTACAGCAAAGAAGCTCTCAGAGTCGGTTCTCCGCCTCCTCAGCCCCGTCTTATAAAATTTAAAAGTAAATGTCAGATAAATCAAAACCTGCCGATAGCAAAGCCCACGACCGCTTTGTAGAAATCTTGCGCTCCACCGGGCGTGAGAATATAGAGTATATAATCGAAGACCTCGAAAGCTGGGGCTTCTTCACCGCCCCGGCTTCGGCACAAGGCCACTATGCCTATCCCGGCGGCCTTGCCGACCACTCGCTCAATGTCTACGATGCCGCCATGAACACCCGCGAGTGGGTGATACGTGAGCGCCCCGACCTGGAGGCACAGCTCACCCCCGAGAGCATAGCAATATCGGCCTTGCTCCACGATGTGTGCAAGGCCGATTTCTACCGATTGGTGCGCAAGAAAAAGCGCAATGAGATTGGTACCTACGAAGAGGTGGAAGCCTACGAAATCCACGATGAGAATTTTCCCGTGGGCCATGGCGAGAAGTCGGTAATTCTTCTTCTGCAATCGGGGCTCGACCTCACCGACGATGAAATCTACGCCATCCGATGGCATATGGGACCCTGGAATCTCTCGCGCGATGATGAGCGATTCTATCGCCAGGCATCGCGACGCACACCTCTGCAGGCGCTCATTCATAGCGCCGACACTTTGGCATCGGCTATCCTCGAGCGTCAGGGAAATCTTAGTTAGCACTCATCACAAGTGCTGCTTTATGTGCCGGGAGTATGTAGCGGCGGGCAAAGTCGGCTACTGCTTCCGGCGTGATTTGCTCCACCGCCTTGGTGTATCCTCCGTCGAGGTCTACTCCGTCGCGCAGATATGTCTTGATTACTTTCAACCAATAGGCATTGTCGGCGGTGGCTTCATCATGGTTTTTAAGCAGATAGTTGCGGATGCCTGATAGCTCATCGGCGCTTATGTCATTCTCCGAAGCGAGAGCCGTCACGGCCTCAAGCACTGCATTGAGCGACTCCTCCTCGCGCCCGGATGTCACCTTTATATATGTCGGCATCATCATCTGCGGCCCCGCCCCGGCGCTTACACCCGGATTGATGGCGCAGTGCGTCTTGATAGAGTAGGTCCAGCCTTTATCCTCGCGCAGATCGGCAAGCAGACGGCTGCGGAGCAGTTGCCCGAAAGCTGTGGCACAAAGCATATTGTGCAGAGTATAGGGGCAATCGCCACTGAAGAAGCTGTAGACTATCGCCTGCGGATTTTCCATGGCCTGTGAAAAGCGGCTGTCGAAGCTGTACGGTGTGTATATGTAGCCGAAATCGCGTGGCGTGTCCTTACGGCCCTTGGTCGGAAGGGAGGCTACGTAGCGCTTGAGCATGAGCTCAAGGCTGTCGGTGTCGAAATCGCCTGTTACCATAAAAGTGAAATCGCCCATGTCGGCAAATCGGTCGGCATATATGGCTATAGCCTTAGCCATCGACACGGCCTCCACATCTGCCGGGCTCTGGCGTGCCGCCAGCGGGTGCCGGTTATAGATGCAGTAGTGTATGGAGTCGCCCATTATCTGCACGGGATTGAGCCTGCGGCCTGTGACCGAGGCACGCTGCGCATCCATGAAGTTGGAAAAGGCTGCCGTATCTGGCTCGAATGCGGTAGCTCTGAGATACAGCGCTTGAAAAGCCGTCTCGAGCCCTTGGCGGTTGGTGGCACTCTCAAGTCCTTCCTCCGTATTGCTCACGGAGGTCGACACCTTCACATTGTTGCGCGCCAGCACGCGCTGCATGTCGGCGGCACTGAGGCCGCCATGCTTCATGGCAGCCATCAACTCATTGATTACGCGCAGGGTGGGCACGTCGGCCTCATCATAGACCATGGATATTCCGCCCGGGCTATATCCGCGTACAAAAATCTGGTCGGGCTTGGCGCTGCTTCTGCGGGTCACTACGCGGATGCCGTTGGAGAGAGTGTAGACTTTCGCCCCGAAGCGGCCGAGCGAGTCGCTTGCGGTGATTTCGCCGGGTGCGGGCAGGGCGGTCATGAGGGCATCGGTATAGTCGCGCTGCACAAAGGGCGCGAATGAGCCCGAGGCTGTACTCCTGAAAGTGGCGCAGAGCTGAGCCTGCATGTCGTTGTCGCTGACATCGCCCTTGGGGCGGGTAAGGTATATCACAGCGCCTTTTGGGGCATCGCCCGCGGCGGAGCGTATGTAGCGCTCCACATCGGCAGGGCTTACGCTTGCAGCTACTTTTGCCATGGCTCCGATATATTCTTCCTCACTTATCCTATGGCCGCCGTCGAGGAAGTGGCGCACCGCCTTGCGAGCCAAAGCAGTGTTGTCGGCTATTGTGTGCCGACGCTTGCGCTCGGCCAGCGAGGCCTCGAGCTCTGCCCGCGCTTTATCTACTTCCGCCTGCGAGATACCGTGCTGCAGCACCCGCATCAGTTCGCCGTACCATGTGGCGAGAGCATCGTTCTCGCGCCCGGCTTTCACCGTTCCCCGCATGGTGAGAGCCTGCTCGCCGCGGCTCATAAGGTACTTCACCTCGCCTACGCCCAGTGAGGTGTGCGGACACTCTGCGCTCGCCTCTATGTCGGCGAAGCGCTCGGCAAGAATACCCGAGGTCATGTCGGAGAGCACTTTGCGCTCAATCTCCGCATCGAGTCCGGCGGGAATACCGGGCATACGGAAGTAGAGCTGCAGCATACGCACTCCCTGCTCGGGGTCGCTTTCCACCACGCAGGTAAGAGTGTCGGCAACAGCCACTTCGGGGAGCTCAGCCAAGCGTCCGCCACGGGTCGCGACGGGCTCAAAGAGGCGCTTTATGCTCTTTTCCACGGCATCTGCATCGATGTCGCCGACCACTATCACTGCTTGATTGGCAGGAATATACCACTTGGAATAAAAGTCGCGAAGTGTGGCCGGATCGAAATTCTCAACCACGCTCATAAGCCCGATAGGAAGGCGGTTCCCGTAGGCCGAGCCTCCGTAAAGGCGAGGAAAAGCCCGCTCGAGCATACGGTTGGAGGCCGAGTTGCGTTGCCGCCATTCGTTCACTATCACTCCGCGCTCGGCATCGATGTCGGCGTCGGCGAGCGTGAGGGCACAACTCCAGTCGCGCAGTATGAGCAGGCATGAGTCGACAGTTGATGCACGCCTTGTGGGTGCTTTGCATATATTGTAGACCGTCTCGTCGGTCGACGTGTAGGCATTGAGGTGCGCGCCGAACTTCACGCCTATGCTCTCGAGATAGGCGATGAGGCTGTTGCCGGGAAAGTGTTCGGTGCCGTTGAAGCACATGTGCTCGAGGAAGTGTGCGAGGCCACGCTGGTTCTCATCCTCGTGGACCGAGCCCACGCGCTGCGCGAAGAAATAGTCGGCCGTGCCTTCTGCGCTGTCGTTGTTCAGGATGTAGTAGGTGAGCCCGCCGGGGAGGGTGCCGGTGCGCATGTCCGGCGGGATATTCGCCGCGGTTGCCGAGGCCGCTCCAAGCACGGAAGCGACCGCAAGGATAGCTAATTTTCTGAATTTCATATTGATTTTATGTTGTTTTCAAAATTTGAATACTATGGCAGTTTTGATTCGGTAGCCGCAACTGCCGCCGGAAGCGTTGAGCGCCTGTGCTTCGGCTGCGATGCCGAGCGCACGCTTGCCAAAGATATAGTCGGCTCCCGCACCGCCTCCGGCCGCCAGAAGCCCGACGGCGTCCTTCGATACCCCTGCGTGTGCAGAGATGAGCCAGCGGCGTGACAGTAGGCGCACATATTCGCACTTTACGGCCGCCGTGATGCGTGAGGCCGTGCTGCGGAGTCGTGGCGACACTCCCGCATAGACTTCCGATGAATGAAAATATCCTGCCGATAAGCAGGCCTCAAAGCGCTGTTTGCCGGGAAGGACGTGTCGGTAGCAGGCTGAGGCACCGACGGAAAGTGTGCTGTAGCTGTATGCGGCCAAAGTGAACAGCTCCGGGTAGACATTGCCCGACGCATCGCCGAAGATACTCTCGCCTCCAAGGCGCTTACGGTAGCAGAAGTCTAAGCCCGTGCTCAGCACTGCGGAGCGCCAACCTATTTCCGCCTCTGCTTTGTGCTCTCTGATATGTTTCAAAGGAAGATTGTTGAGATCCTTGAGCGATTTGGTGAGAGTGAAGAAGGTATATTGCGCAGTAGCGAAGTATCCGTCCTTTCCGGTCGGGAAGAGCGAGAGGCTATAGCTCTGGCGGTTGCCGGTGTAGAGCGATGCTTTTCCCTGCCCGGCAAAGCGGGCGTAGTGACTGCCCATGCCGGTGAGGTGGTACACGGGTACTTCACCTGTTTCGCTCACGAATATCACATCGGAGCTCTGCCTGTACTTGGCCACGTCTGCTCCCAGAGCCAGAATATAGCCGCCGAGCCTGCGCCCGAGGCCCGCTTTGAGGGAGAGGTCGCCGACGGTGTTCTTGGGGCGGGGATCCGCCTTGCGGTATTCCTGAAGCGCGCGGTAGGCCAAGCCTGCACCGTAGAGCCATGTGCCGCTCTTGAAGTCGGAAGAATAAGTGCCCTCAAAGATATAGCTTTCGCTGCTGTAGTTGCCCCCGAGCTCATCGGCGGTGAAGTAGGGAAAGACAACTGCGGGGTCCGACACATCGCAGTACTGCACACCGAAGCGCTTGCCATTGCTGTATGAAGCCTTTCCGGTGATGGTTGAGCGCCCGTACTTCATATATGAGGCGGCCTCGAAAAATCCTGCTCCCGCACCTGTGCCGATGCCGAACACGAGCTCGCTGCCTGTGTTCCGGCGGTCGAAGCCTGCCATGGCATGCGACAGCGACACATCGTGCTGCATGGGTATCAAGGCCGCATTGGCAAGGGCGAGGCGCGACGGTGCGTTGAAGAGCGTGTCATAGGCCATGATGCGATGCTCTATATCGGCAGCGAGACTATATGCCGCCGAGCTTATGCCAAGGCTGAATATCAGAAATCGGAGTGCGTTCACAGTGCTTTCTCTATTTCAGATGGTGTGGCATCGGCGATGAAGTCGCGCCCCGAGTCGTTGGTCTTGCACAGTATCACGCGGCCGTCGGGAGTGGTGGCGGCCACGCGGCGCCGCACGGCATGGAAGTAGCGGTTCTTGTCGCCGTCGATAGTTCCGCAGGAGGTCCAGCCCATGTCGAGCGACGGGGCCGTCACATTCCATTGATATGACGAGGCCACGGAGCAGGTCACCACATCGCAGATCCATTCGTTGGGTATTTTATAGCAGGTGCCCGACATCGGGAAGCTGCCGGCAGCTGTCACCTGATTGAACTCGTAGGAGTAGCGGTAATTCTCGAGATAGGTCTGCTTGTCAACGGGTATGCGTGCGAGAGCGTAGGCCTTGAATCCACGGTTATGCAGCAGCCACACGGTGTTGGTGTAGCAGTACCATTTGTCGAGATTTGGCACGGCCGGATTGTCGATGTCGCTGTACTTGGGGTTTGTGCTTTCATCGTACCACTCGAAGTCGGCGTGTGAGAGGTCGAAAGAGTTGGGGTTGAGCTCGCGGTGGTCGATGGCAATGTCGGCGATGAGTAGCGAGCCTCCGGGCTCAACCGGGTGCTCACGCCCGCTGCCGGGGATGAGGTAGACGGCATCGATGCTCATGGCTTGTGCCATGATGTCGGGCGTGTAGTCGAACTTCTGTGTGGTGAGAAACTTCGACTCCACGATGGCGAGCCCGTCGGCGTAGATGGTGTGGTCGGTGTTGTTGTAGAGCTTGAAGTATTGGTCGCCGTTGTATTGATTGCCGGAGGTCTGCAGAGTGCCGGTGTAGAACATTTCGGCGATTATGAGGTCGTCGGTAGGCACTATGGCAAAAGCCTCAAGGTTCACCGCAGGGCTCGTTGGGCCTAACTCACGGCAGGCTGCTATGGCCCGGACTTCGGCCACGACTCCGTCGGCAAGACTTGCCGTGGCCGTGTACGAAATATCGTAGAGCCCCGGCAGCACACTCACCCCGGCTTCCGGCTCTGAGCCGGTGTTGATGGCTACAGTCACTCCCGTGCTGATATTGTAGAGCGAAAAGCTGCCTTGGCCGAGTGTCGGCAGATTTACATCAGCAGGAATATTCACGCTGAGCCTCACCTGCACATCGGTGGGTGAGGTGAAGCCGTCGGTGCAGGCTGTGGCGAGCACGACAGCGGCACCCAGTATTGTTTGTAAAATTTTGTTCATCATAGTGTGAAGTTCAGTTCCATCCCGAAGTAGGCATCCGAGGAGCGGCGCACGGTCAGCCCCTTGTTGCTGTATGCCGGCAGATAGTCGAGGATGCGGTTCACGAAAAGAGCCACGCGCAGCCACTTGCCTATGGTTTTTGTGGCTTTGAGGTTGACGTAGAGTGCCGGAGGCACGGTGTAGGTGTCGTAGAGCTGTGGGTTGTAGTGGCGGATAAGATAGCGGAGCACCTCGTCGGTCTCGGCCTGTGAGGCATCGAAATGGTGGAGGAGACCGTCGGCAGCACTGATATATGAGTCGGGGGTGCCGTTCTGTGGCAGGCGGCGTGTCTTCACAAACCACATGCACTGCACGGTGGTGGAGAAAACGAGGCCAAGTTTCGGCAGCTGCGTGTCGAACATGAAGTTGGTGTTGAACTGATCGCTCACGCGCCCGTCGTCGCTCTTGTATAGACCCACGAAAAGGTCGCTTACAGCGGTGCCGCCCACAACGTCGGATACGGGGTCGAAGAGCATCTGCGAGTTGCTGTAGCGGGAGCGAAACCACGCGCCGGTCACGATGAGCGATGTGGCCAGTGGCTTCCAGCGTGCCGTGTTGAGCTGAAACTCAATGCCTCGCTTGTCGATGCGCGAACCGTTCTCGGCACGTCGATAGCCGCGGAGCACACGCTCGTCGGTGGAGGGTAGGGTGCTGATGTCGGGCGGTGCCGTGAGTTCGCCGGGCTTGATGCCCGAAGCATCGTAGCGGGTATAGCCGTAGGCATCGTAGACGTTGGAGTATCGGAAACCTGAGTTGAGGTGCTCTTCAAAGTATGTCATCGACAGTCTGTTGGCACCGAGGCTCACACCGGCACGCACTTCCCATTTGTGGTTGCGCGCAGGCTTGAGGCTGTAGTTCGTGGCATCGTTGATATATGTGCGTATGTTTACCCGGCTCAGTTCGGCGGGGCGCTCGGTGCTGTAGTAGCCGAGCTGAAGTATGTCGAGATAGGCCGGTTGAGGATAGAGGTAGTCGGCGGTCGGCATTCGGGTGCTCACGCCGTAGCCGCCCGCGAGCATCAGCTCAAGCCGTCTGCCCGCCACGGTCAGCGCCGGAAGGGTGAGTGTGGCATTGACGCGCGGGTCGAAGTACATCTTTCCGGCCATGGCATAGCGTCGGTCTAGCCCTGCGAGTGCTATGCCGTGCACGCCTGCCTGAATGTCGAAGCGACCTATGGGCGATGGTGTGCTGAAGGCATCTTCGGCATAGACCGATACGACGTTTACTGCCGGTATACTGGAGTACGCGCGCGGGCGTGATGTCCACGACGCTGACAGCGGACGCATGGGGTCGTACACTTGGCCGCGCCCGTAGTTCTTGCTCAATGTCCACTCTGAGCCGAGTTTGTAGCCATGGCTTGCGCCCGCCCACGCCGGCAGGTCGCCCTTAAGACCGAGTTTGGTAAAAATGCTCAGCGGCTTGCCTTCGCTGAGATAGTCGGCGATATACTCTTCGAGGTTATACACGCCGTCGTGTACTCCGGCCGAATTGCTCACCGGGGCCACTACCGGGCGCGATGGTGCCACTTGCTTGCGGCGGGTGAGGCGGTCGAGGCTATATGAGGCCGAGAGCTTGAGGTCGATGCGGCGTAGCAAGGGCGTTGAACGAAGTGATAATGAAAGGTCGCTTGCAATAGCCCCGCGGTGGTTGTCGGCCTTGTATTCGTCGATTTTCACGAGCGATAGATCGGGGTCACTCTTGGCGCGGTCGACGGTGCCGGTGTAGTCGGCGGCAAAGGCCCACTCTGTGAGCATCGACGAATTTTCATGGGTGAGAGAGGCGCGCAGCGATGCCGTGATACGGCGAAAATTCTCCAGCGAGTTGCGCGGATCGGTCTTGCTGTCGAGCCACCCGAGGTCGGCGTTGAGAGTGTTGCGGCTGTCGCGGCCGAGTGTGAGTCCTTTGCCTATGTAGAGCAGTTTGCTGTAGCCGTCGGCTTTGAAGCGTGCGGTCAGTGGTGTGGCTTTGCGGCTGCGGCGTATATTCACCACGCCCGAGGTGAGGTTGCCGTACTCGGCCGATGGTATACCGCGCACCACTTCCACGCTCTCGATATTGTCGGTGGCGAGTGTGCGCATATCCACACCGCGGTTCATGCTGTTGCGCCCGGTGGCCTCCTCGATGCCCACACTCTGGTGGTTGGCATCGTTCACTATCGGTGCGCCGTCGACGTTGAAGGCTGTGCCGAGTGCACTCATTGCATAGTCGGCATTGTCGCTCACCGTGCCGGTGGCTCCCACTGTGCCGGTCTCGCGCAGTCTGATCGAGTTTACCTTACCCATGTCGGGATTTTGCGAGATATTGCCCGGCAGGAGCTCAAGCAGATCTGTGAAACTCGATGGCTGAAGGTGTGCCATTGCCGCACGGTCAATTCGCGAGGATGAGGTAAGGCCGCCCGACTCCTTTGCAGTGATGGTGACTTCGCGCAACTGCTCGCCTGCGGGCTTCATGCTGATTACAATAGAGGTGTCGCGGCGCCCTATGCTGATGATGCGGGAATATGGCTCGAAGCCGAGGTAGGAGGCTTTGACTGTGTAGGTGCCGGAGGGCAGATTGACGCTGAAGCGACCGTCGATGTCAGTCTGCACTGCTATGTGCCAGGGCTCGAAGGCCACTGCACACGACACCAGAGGGCTTCCGTCGGTGCTGTCGGTGGCAAAGCCCTCAACCACGGCCGCTTCGGCCATGGTTGAGGATACCAAAATACATGCTATGAATAGTATTGCTTCTTTTATCACCTTATCGCACTATTACTTTGCGGCCGGAAACGATGTAGAAGCCTGCGGGCAGAGCCACCGTGGTGCTTTCACCGGCCGATAAGGCGATGCTTGCCACCACACGGCCCGAAAGGTCGACGATTGTGGCCGCGAAATCCTTGTCGCAGCTCATGGTGAGGCTGCCGATACCGGTACGTACGGTGAATGTATTGCTGTCGGGTGTCGTTGTAGCCACATTCTCTATGCCTGAGAGGAAGTTGCCGGGGAGTTGGACTCCTGCGGCGAATACGGCCCACTTCTCGGGTGTGGCCGATACTGCGCCGCCGATGCCGGTGAAAGCGGCGTTGCCGCGGGCGCTGATGTAAGCGCAGCCTTCGCTGGGGAGGTAGGAGAAGCCCGACGCCGCCGGTACTCCGCCGCCTACGAGCACGGGCCAGTCCTGCGAGGTGATGGGGGCGAGTGTCGCACTGCTGTAGCCTCGGATAAAGACGTTTTTCTGCGTCATGTTGTAGCCGTATACATAGATGGCATCGTCATCTGCCGGGCTTTTGACAGCGTGGAAATAGCCGATGAGATCCTTCGAGGGGTCGGCGTTGGCGCTGCCGAAATCAGCCTTGCCGGCAGTTGCTCCGAGCCATCGGCCTGTGGTTGCATCGAATTTGAAGAGAAGGCCGTCGCGCAGAGTGCCTCCGCATGTGATTGTGTTCGCTACATCGCTGGGGTCGGTAAATCGCCCCGAGGCTTGTGCCGCAACCCAGAGGGTGCCGCCGTCGACAGTGAGGTGCGAATTTTGCCATCCGATTTGCCCCGACTTCTCGCTGAGGAGGCTTACGAGCCAATTGGCATTACCGGTAGTGAGGTCGAGGGCGCCGATGAAGGGCGTAATCAATTCGCCGGCCTTGATTTCGGCCTCGCCGAAGCTGCCTGTGTTACCATCCTCGGCTGTTGCCGTGCCCTCGAAGTAGAGCACGTTGCCGGAAACGGTGATGTCGAGCAGCGACGCGCTCTTAAGCGTGCCCGTGGAGCAGGCGCTGTCGAGATAGTAGCCGTCGGCATCGAGTCGGGCTATATAGAAAGAGGCTCCTGCAGCCGGTGCTATTTCGGCCATGCTGCCGTCGGCTTTGGCAAAACCGAGCTCTGTGGAGAAACTGCCTGCTACATAGATGTTGCCGGTGGCATCGGTAGCTATAGCGGAGGTGCTGAGGCCGTCGGCTATAAAGGATTCTTCCGACCCTGTTGCGGCATTGATGGTGCGGAGCCATTCGAGAGTGCCCTCGGATGAAACTTTGCCTACAATGCCCATGTAGTAGCGCTTGTCTACAGCTGTCGAGAAGTCAGTGGACGTGCCTTCTGCATCGACAAGAGTAAGGGCGCGGTCGATGTATCCGTCGGTATGGCGTACTTTGGCGAAGAAAACCACGCCGCCGTCAGCAGTGCTGGCGAGGCCGCCCTGGTTAGCCATATAGTCGCCCGAGTTGGAGTAGACGGTCCAGAGAGCATTGCCTTGGCCGTCGGTCTTGGTGAGGCAGAAGTTATTTGCCACACTTGTGCCTGTATACGGCGATCCGGTGAAAATCTTCTCGCCGGCATAGAAAAGATCGGGAGCGGCATCGGTGGAGCCCAGGGTGTTGAGCCAGTAGATATTGTCGGCAGAAGTGGCAAGTACGGCGGTGCTGTTGTCGCCCGAAGAGGTGTTTCCGTCGAAGAGCTTGATCCACTCAACCTGAGGCTCTGTGAGAGCGGCCGATGCTGTGGCACAGAAGAGCAGGCAAGTACCTGCGAAGATGTGCTTTGATGTAGAAATGTGCATGATAGTCGATAGTTTTGTAATTTCGAGTGCAAAATTACGACTACCGACTATCGTGCGAAATACTCAAAAGTGAGTAATTTCAAGCGCGCGGCCCTGATAAAAAAATTCTCATATATGCTTAAAAATACTTATGCCGTGAGCGCCGTTTATCCAATAATAATGTTTAACTTTGCTAATCATTGGAATATCGCTTAACGCTTATGAAAGCCGAAGAAATACGGAGTCTATTTGACAGTTTTGAATCAATAGCCATCGAGTATGAGGGTGTTGAATGTTGGAGTGCTCGCGAGCTTGCCCCTGTTATGGGTTACGTCCAGTGGCGGAACTTTCAGTCGATTATAGAAAAAGCCAAAGAATCGGCTGAAAACGCCGGGGAGTTGATATCAGACCATTTTGCCGGCGTCAGCAAAATGGTTGCGCTTGGTTCCGGCGCTGAACGTCAGATAGATGATGTAATGCTTACTCGCTATGCCTGCTATCTTGTAGCGCAAAATGGCGACCCTCGTAAGCCCGAGATTGCTTTTGCTCAAAACTATTTTGCGGTGCAGACTCGCCGTGCCGAACTTGTGCATCAGCGACTTCTCGACTACGAGCGAGTGCAAGCGCGAGCCAAACTTGCTGAGACGGAGCATGTTCTTTCCGGCGTGTTATATGAACGCGGGGTTGATTCCAAAGGTTTTGCAATAATACGTACGAAAGGCGATCAGGCTCTGTTTGGACTTAACACAGCGATGATGAAGCGACGTGTGGGTGCACCCGACAAGCGTCCGCTTGCCGATTTCCTTTCAACTCTCGCAATTAAAGCCAAGGACTTTGCCGCCGAAATGACATCTGTCAATGTTCAGCAGAAAGACCTCAGGGGTCAAGTAAGGATAGAGCGTGAGCACATTGATAATAATTTCGCTGTCCGTGAGATGCTTCTCGACCGTGGAATCCGACCTGAAGTACTTCCACCGGCCGAAGACATAAAGAAAGTGGAACGTCGCCTTAAAGCCGATGAGAAGAAAATTCTCCCTAAGAATAAAAAGATCTAAAGGCGTAGAAATGTGATAATCTTCTCATTCAGCTACATCCTTTCGCAAACCAAGCTAAAATAACTATGAGTTTCTGGAGTTTTCTGCGTGACATGATTTTGTTGGACTTGATATTCGGAGATCATCGCAAAGATGATGCTTTATCCAATCAATCAAGCAATTACCCTCCATGCGACAGCTGCGCGAGTGATGATTACTATCACGATGCATACGAGGACTATACACATGACTTCGACGATTTCGATGATGATTTCTAAGCATTGTGTCTAATCGATATAAGAAAAATCAAGCGGTTGCCGTGTAGCTTCAAAGCTGTCACAGCAACCGTTTTTGTTGGCCCTATCGCCGGTTTAGAATGAGAACTGGCACATGGCGCCGGCGCGGCGTGCCCAGCGGTGCTCGCCGGAGAAGTTCTGCCGCTTGCCGAGGTCTATTTCGGCAGCTACCTGTATGCGCGGTGTGATGTTCCAGAATACATTCAGGCAGGTGAAAATGCCGTATTTATACTCGTCGGGGCTCACGCCGTAGCGCGGAAGATAGCGGTTCTGCGATGCCGATGCGCTCACGAAGAGGTCGGGGCGGATATTGTACTGCACGCCCACACACCAGCCGAATGAAGCGGGTGCATAGAGGCTGCCGGGAGCGTCAGGGCGCCCCACAAGGTCGTAGTTGCCAATCTGCATATCGCCTGCAAGACCGGCATAGCCATGCCCGTAGCTTGCCGTGAGGTAGGTGGTGAGTTGTGGCAGCGGGTGAGCTACCGAGCTGAGCTGCAGGCCCCAGCCGGCGGTGTTGTGGTTCTTCTCGGCGAGCATGTTGCGGTAGGATAGTGTGCGCACTATGCCTGCCAGGCGCACGTGCTGACCTTGCGCCCACTGGTACTGCACGAAAGCGGCCCAGTCGGGCATCCAAGTGCTCACTTTCTCTGTGTTGGTGTTGTCGACGGCAAGTGAGGGCGATGGAGTCTCGGCGGAGACTGCAAATACCCATCGGTCTTTTACCACCGGCATCCATCGCAGCAGCACTGCCGTGGGGGTGAGCTTGTTGTTGGGTCCTTGCGCATCCACTGTGGGCGGAACGGCGGCGGGGTCGGAGAAAGTCGATGCAGCGTAGCCGATGGTGAAGTCGTTGATGATTGCGTATGCCTTCTTCAGGTGAAAATCTCGCGACTGATAGCCGTTGAAGTTGGCCTCGATATAGAGCTGATATTCGCCCAGGGCTTTGTTGCGGCCTATCACGCGGAAGAAGAGGCATGTGCCGGCGGGGGTAGTGTCGAAGTGGCGCCTGTCGGTGGGAGAGGGGTGCATCGGTATGAGATAGGGCGCGAAGCCGCTGGCCGGGATTGCGCCGCCCCAGTCGTAGTAGCCGCGCATACGCACGGCGCCGCCTATGCCCATGGCGAGCTTGGCATCCTTGCTCATGAAGAGAAAGTAAGGCGCGCCGGGATCCTGGAAGTGGCGGAACTGGTCGTAGTAGAATGTCGATATTACACGTCGCACAGAGTCCACATAGTGCTGTGTGACCTCAGGTGCGGGTTTGCCGTCGATAAATACTACTTTGTTGGAGAGCAGGGTAGTGTCAATCTGCCGGTCGGCCAATGAGCGGTCGGCGGCGTGTGAGCACAGGGCGATTGCAGCAGCGGCAATGCAAGTAAAAAACTTCGGAACTTTCATAAGGCCGGGTGTGATGAATTTAACTCATAACACCCTCGCAGCCTTTATTGTTCGCCCGTCAGGAATTTCGCCTCCTCGGCAAGTGCTGCGGCAAGGGGGGCGTCGGGGTATCTCTGAGTGAGCTCGAGCGCGTGGGCAGGGTCGGTCGACACCAGGTTGAAGGCAAGTCTCATGCCCGTGTATTGATTCATGTGCTTTTCGCTGTCGGCGGCAAGCTCCTCGGCAAGCTCCCAGGCATAGGGCATCGAGCGGAGCAGACGTTGGCACAGGATGTCGGCAACCTCAGCCGTGGGAATGGTGTCAATCCATCGGAGCGCATCGGCCTTGGTGAAAGACTCACGCTCGGCTATCATCGGTGCCATGAGCATACTCTCGCGTGTGCCGGAGTTTGCCCATAGGGCTTCGGCGAGCTCCTGCGAAGGGCCGGTGAGGCGCGCAATCTCAACAATCTGCGGCAGGTTGAGGCCGAAAATTACACGGAAGGGCGACCCGGCTTTGCGCAGTGTGTCGGCTATCACGCCGTTGCGCATGGCGAAAAAATGACGTTTTACCGTCTGCATCGGTGAGTATGTAGGCATCGTGTGGATATTCTGATTGGATATTGTATATAATAATGTGATTGCTGCTGCAAAGTTACTATTTCCTGAAAATTTTTTTGGCCATGCGGCATGAAATATTTGTGTAGCCGCAAAAAAATGCTTAATTTTGAAGTAGAAAACGGAGTGTGACACATAGATACTCCCAACAAAAACTGTTTATGACAAATAACGATTTCAGAAACTTCGCCGTGCATCATCTCAATATGAACGGCAATGCTCTCGACCAGTATGCGGCTTTCACCTCGAAAGCTGCGGGTGTGGTCGATTCCTACATAAGCCCTACCATCATTGAGGAGCGTCAGCTCAACGTGGCACAGATGGATGTGTTCTCGCGCCTGATGATGGACCGCATCATTTTCCTTGGCACTGAGGTCAACGACTACACCGCCAACGTGATTCAGGCACAGCTTCTTTACCTCGACTCCGCCGACCCCGGCAAGGATGTATCCATCTACATCAACTCGCCCGGCGGCTCGGTATATGCCGGCCTTGGCATATACGACACCATGCAGTATATCTCATCTGATGTCACCACCATCTGCACAGGTATTGCAGCCTCGATGGCTGCCGTCCTTCTGGTGGCGGGCCGGACCGGCAAGCGCTTTGCACTGCGTCACTCCCGTGTGATGATTCACCAGCCCATGGGTGGCGCTCAGGGTCAAGCTACCGACATGGAAATCACCGTGCGCGAAATCAAGAAACTCAAGCAAGAACTTTACCATATAATCTCCGAACACTCCGGCCAGCCTTTCGAAAAGGTAGAGCGCGACTCCGACCGCGACTATTGGATGACGGCAGAAGAAGCCCTCGAGTACGGCATGATAGACCGCGTGCTCGTAAAGGCAAACAAGTAACAGTTCGACAACAAGAATGGCAAAGAAACAGCACCAGCACTACGCACACTGCAGCTTCTGCGGGCGGACCGAGGCCGATGGAGCCACCATCCTTCCCTCGCCCGCCGAAGATGCCGGCATATGTATGGACTGCCTCGAGACGGCAGCCACGATGCTCGGCATGATCGACGAGGATGCAGCGCACAACACCGCCTCGCGCGCACGCGCCACACATCACCAGGCAAGAGGCACCAAGGCCGGTGAGCAGAAACACGAGCAAAAGCCCGTGCCCAAGCCTCACGAAATCAAGAAATTCCTCGATCAGTATATCATCGGTCAGGATCAGGCTAAGAAATACCTCTCGGTAGCCGTCTACAACCACTACAAGCGCCTCGACCAGCCGGTCGACGACAGCGGCGTCGAAATCGAGAAGAGCAACATCATCATGGTGGGCCCCACCGGCACGGGTAAGACCCTAATTGCCCGCACCATCGCGAAAATCCTCGATGTGCCCTTCACTATAGTCGATGCCACGGTGCTCACCCAGGCCGGCTATGTGGGCGAGGACATCGAGAGCCTTCTCACCCGCCTGCTGCAGGTGGCCGACTACGATGTGGCCCGTGCCCAGCGCGGTATAGTATTCATCGACGAAATCGACAAGATAGCACGCAAGGGCGACAATCCTTCCATCACACGCGACGTAGGTGGTGAAGGTGTGCAGCAAGGCCTCCTCAAGCTGCTCGAGGGCTCGGTAGTCAACGTGCCACCGCAAGGCGGACGCAAGCATCCCGAGCAACCTATGATTGCCGTCGACACCAAAGACATCCTCTTCATCTGCGGCGGCGCTTTTGAAGGTATAGAGCAGGCAATCGCCCATCGCCTCAACTCGAGCTTCGTGGGCTTCTCCACCGATGCCGCCAAGCGCCGCGTAGAGAAGGACCGCTTCATGAGCCATGTAGCCCCGCAGGATTTGCGCACATTCGGCCTCATCCCCGAGATTATAGGCCGTCTGCCTATCCTCACACACCTGCTGCCTCTCGACCGCGATGCTCTCCGCCGCATCCTCACCGAGCCCAAGAATGCCATCACAAGGCAGTACGAAAAGCTCTTCGCCATGGATGGCGTGAAGCTCACCTTCGAGCCCGAAGCCCTCGACTTTATCGTCGACAAGGCTATTGAGTTCAAGCTCGGTGCACGAGGTCTGCGCTCGATAGTCGAGACTATTATGATGAACCCAATGTACGATATTCCATCGACCAAAGAAAAAACTTTTACTGTCACTCCTCAATATTGCGCCGAGCAACTCGAAGCAGCACACTTCGATGCCGCCGCAGTCTGATTCTCCCCACATAAGCTCACAATGGTTTCAGCACAACAACTTGCCGACGCTCTAAAGCTTCACTTCGGTTTCGACACCTTCAAAGGCAACCAGGAAGCTATCATGCTCTCTCTCCTCGAAGGGCGCGACACATTCGTAATAATGCCCACCGGCGGCGGTAAGTCGCTGTGCTACCAATTGCCTGCGCTCCTGAGCGAGGGCACGGCCATCATCATATCGCCCTTGATTGCACTGATGAAAAATCAGGTGGATGCAATCCGCAATTTCAGCGCGTGCGACAGCGTGGCCCACTTCCTCAACTCCTCGCTCACACGTGCAGCCGTCGATGCCGTCAAGGCCGACGTGCTGGCAGGGCGCACCAAGATGCTCTATGTGGCGCCGGAATCGCTCACAAAAGACGAAAATATTGAATTTCTTAAGACAGTTCCCATCTCGTTCTATGCCGTCGACGAAGCCCACTGCATCTCGGAGTGGGGGCATGATTTCCGCCCCGAGTACAGGCGCATACGCCCTATCATCACTGAGATAGGCACACGCCCCGTGATAGCGCTCACGGCCACAGCTACGCCAAAGGTGCAGCACGACATCCGCAAGAACCTGGCTATGGCCGATGATGCCGCAGTGTTCAAGTCGTCGTTCAACCGCGAAAATCTCTACTACGAGATACGGCCGAAGACAAACAATGTCGACCGCGACATCATCCGCTTCATAAAGCAGCGAAGCGGTAAGTCGGGCATCATCTACTGCCTCTCGCGCCGCAAGGTAGAGGAGCTTGCCGAGCTTCTGCGTGTCAACGCCATCCGCGCTCTCCCATACCATGCCGGCATGGATCCGGTGACACGCACCGAAAACCAGGATGCCTTCCTGCTCGAGAAAGTGGATGTGATAGTGGCAACAATAGCTTTCGGCATGGGCATCGACAAGCCCGACGTGCGCTTTGTGATTCACTACGACATCCCCAAGTCGCTCGAAGGCTACTATCAGGAGACCGGCCGTGCCGGCCGCGACGGCGGTGAAGGCATCTGCCTCACATTCTACGCCCGCAAGGACCTCCAGAAAATGGAGAAATTCATCCAGGGCAAACCCGTGGCTGAGCAAGAAATCGGCCGTCAGCTGCTGGCCGAGACTGCTTCGTATGCCGAGTCGTCGGTGTGCAGGCGTCGCTCACTGCTTCACTATTTCGGCGAAATCTACGGACACGAGAACTGCGGGAACTGCGACAACTGTCTCAATCCTAAAAAGAAAGTGGAAGCAAAAGACGATTTATGCGCGGCTCTCGAAACTATTGCCGCTCTGAAAGAAAAATTCAAGACTGAATATATTGTGGACGTGATGATGGGCCGCGCCTCGGCCGACGTCCGCTCTTACCGGCACGACGAATCGGAGGTTTTCGGATGCTGCGAAGGTGCAAGCCCGAAATTCCTCGGTTCTGTCATCCAACAGGCAATCATAGAGGGATATATAGAGCGCGGTATCGAAAACTACGGTATACTGCGCATCACTCCCAAAGGAAAGAAATTCCTGAAAGACCCCAAGTCTTTCAAAATTGTGGAGGACAACGACTTCTCCGAGGATAACATCGACGAAGAACCCGCCATCAAGAGCGGCGCAATCTGTGCCGCCGACCCAGAGCTCTTCGCCATCCTCAACGCTCTGCGACGCAAAATCGCGCAGCACCACAACTTGCCTCCCTACGTAATCTTCCAGGACCCGTCGCTTGAGGCCATGGCCACAACCTACCCCGTGACCATCGAGGAACTTGCCAATATACCCGGCGTCGGCAGCGGCAAAGCCGGTCGCTATGGCCAGGATTTCGTAAAAGTAATCAAGACATACGTCGACGAAAATGAAATCGAGCGCCCCGAGGATATGCGCATCCGCACCGTGGCAAACAAAAGCAAGCTCAAGATTTCCATCATCCAGGCCATCGACCGTAAGATAGACCTCAACGAAATCGCCGACATCAACGGCATCGACTTCGAGCGCCTACTCGACGAAATCGAGGGTATCGTAGGTGCCGGCACCCGCCTCAACCTCTCCTACTTCATCGATGAGTTCATCGATCCCGAGGATCAGGCCGAGGTTTTCGACTACTTCCGTCAAAGCAGCTCCGACAGCCTCTCTGATGCCTACAAGGAGCTGTGCCCCGACTACAATGAGGACGAAATCCGACTCGTGCGAATAAAGTTCCTCTCCGACCTGGGCAATTAATTACTTTTTACCCCCACTCTGCAAAACATATAATGGACGTAACTACCATATCACGCCTCTACGCCGACCTCAAAGGCTTCGCCCCCGCCCGTGTGGTGGAGCTTCCTTCGTCGGGCTCCAACCGTCGCTACTTCAGGCTATCCGACCTCGACGGAAATAACTCTATGATAGGTGTGCTCGGCACCTCGGTGGAGGAGAACAATGCCTTCATCTACATGGCCCGCCACTTCGCCGGCCGCGGAATACCTGTGCCCGAGGTGCTGGCTGTGAGCGACGATGGCATGGCTTATGTGCAGACCGACCTCGGCGACACCCTGCTATTCAACGAGATAGAAAAGGGACGTGCCACACGCTCATTCTCGGCTCACGAGAAAGAGCTCCTTGCAAAGACCATCAGCCGACTGCCCGACATCCAGTTCGGCGGAGCCGAAGGCATGGATTTCTCGGTTTGCTATCCTACGGTAGAGTTCGACAAGCGCTCCATCATGTGGGATCTCAACTACTTCAAGTACTGCTTCCTCAAGGCCACGGGCATTGAGTTCCAGGAAGATTTGCTTGAAGACGACTTCAACGCCCTTGCCGATGTGCTCATGGACACAGCCGGCCGCTACAACACCTTCATGTACCGCGACTTCCAGAGCCGCAACGTGATGGTGCGCGATGGCGAGCCCTGGTTCATCGACTTCCAGGGCGGCCGCCGCGGTCCGTTCTACTACGATGTGGCCTCTTTCCTCTGGCAGGCAAAGGCCAACCTGCCCGACGGACTCAGGCGCGAGCTCCTCGACGTATACCTGCAGTCGCTCAATAAGTATGCCCCGGTAAGCCGCGAGGAATTCATGGCGCGTCTGCGTCACTTCGTGCTCTTCCGCACCATGCAGGTCCTCGGTGCCTACGGCTTCCGCGGCTACTTCGAGAAGAAACCTCACTTCATGCAGAGTGTGCCTTTCGCCATCGCGAATCTCAGAGAGCTGCTTCACGAGCCATACACTGAGTATCCCTATCTCAACGAACTTCTGCATCGCCTGGTCAACCTCAAGCAGTTCACCGGCGAGCTCGAGGGCAAGCGTCTGACAGTGCGCGTGCTCAGTTTTGCCTACAAGAAAGGAATTCCCGGCGACCCCACCGGCAACGGCGGCGGTTTCGTATTCGACTGTCGTGCCATCAACAACCCCGGCAAGTACGAGCGCTACAAGCCTTTCACAGGCCTTGACGCCAGGGTGATAAAATTCCTTGAAGACGATGGTGAAGTGCTTACATTCCTCGACCATTGCTACGCGCTGACCGATGCTTCGGTGCAGCGCTACATCGAGCGTGGCTTCACCAACCTGATGATAGCCTACGGCTGCACCGGTGGTCAACACCGCTCGGTGTACTGCGCCCAGCACACCGCCGAGCATATAGCCCGCAAGTTCAATATCAAGGTCGAGCTTGTGCACCGCGAGCAGAATATTGAGCAGACATTCGAGCCTAAATGAATGCTGTGATTTTCGCGGCAGGCATAGGTTCACGCCTGCGCCCGTTCACCGATGAGCACCCCAAGGCGGTAGCGCCAGTGCATGGCGAGCCTGCGGTTGTAGGGGTGGCGCGCAAGCTGGCCACAGCCGGTGCTTCACGCATTATTGTGAATATCCATCATTTTCCCGAGCAGGTGGTCGATGCCATCGAGGGTGCACACATCGGAGTACCTGTTGATTTCAGCGATGAGAGCGCGCTGCTCCTTGACACCGGCGGTGCCCTTGTCAAGATAGCACGCGAGCACCCCGAGCTATGCACCGGCTCTGAGCCGATAGTGGTGCACAATGCCGATGTCTACACGGATTTCCCTATCGCCGAGATGCTGACCCGACATGCCGCGGCCGCAGCCGACGTAACACTGCTTGTCGACAGCCACCGCAGCAGTTCGCGCAGCTTTCTCTTCGATGGCGAAGGACGCCTGCGCGCGTGGCTCAACAGCACCACCGGCGCCGTGCTTCCCGAGGCTTGCGATATCAACGGCTTGACGGCAGCCCCTTTCGGAGGAGTGCATGTGCTCTCGCCGGCCTTTCTCACCGAGCTTGGCGAGGAGAAGCCCGATGTGCCCTTTAGCATCACGCCGCGCTACATTGACCTTTGCTGCACGCACCGCATCATGGCCTACACCCCCTCGGAGCCCTACCGCTGGCACGATATAGGCACTCCCGAGAAACTAGCGGCAGCCAATGCCGATTAGAGCCTGGCACTCGCCGGCTTGCGGCTGCGAGTGTAGTTGCGGTGTATGCCTTTCTGCTTCACGTATTGCTGCAGGTCGCGGTAGTCGCCTCTGAAATAGTCAATATCGACGGCTGCATCCTTGATTCCCGAAGCCTTGCCTGTCTCGGTAAATTGCCAGATTTCCCAGTGGCGAGCCGAGGGCTCGGCGCCGTAGCGTGCAATCCAGTAGTCGTAGCCGTCGAGGCCATGGCCACGAAGATAGTCGATGTAGTAGTTGTTGTAAGTGTAGATGATGGGCTTCACACCGTAGTGTCGCTCGATGAGGGTGAGCCATTTGCGGGCCATGGTCACCACCTTGGCATGTTGCTTGGCCATCACATCTTTTGAAATCTCAAGGTCGAGCACGGGCGGGAGGTCACCTGCCTCAAGTGGGGTGTTGGCGATGAAAAACTTCACCTGATCCTCCACGGGCGACGACACCGACAGAAAGTGATATGCTCCGCGTATTATGCCGCAGCGCTTGGCTTCGCTGAAGTTGCGCTCGAAAGTCGGGTCCTTGATGGTAGTACCCTGTGTGCTCTTCATCAGTGCGAATAGCACCGGTTGCTTGTAGGGAGCCTTACCTTTGGGCACCACGCGCCCCGAAGCGTTGGCGTTCAGCGCCAGAGTTTCCCAGTCGACGGTCTTTTGATAGCGCGACACGTCTATGCCGTAGCACAGGCGCCCGGGAATGAATTTCTGTCCTTTCTGATGGCGATAAGTGCCATTTTGCCATGTACCGAACTCAAAGGTGCCGTCGGTGAAAAGCATACGGCCTATGCCGTCGCGCCTGCCTTTGTTCCAAAGCCCGTAGTACACCGTGCCGTTGGAGTAGTGCGCCACACCATAGCCTTGCGGCACGCCATCGGGGCTGAGGCCGCCCACGTAGGTGTATTCGGGAGTGACGATGCGCCCGGCATGAGCCGTGGTCGCGAGAGATGCTGCCATAAGGATGAGCAGACTGTATATGATAAGGCGCTTCATGGTGTCGTTCTTATTAAGAGAGTCGTTCTTAGAGTGTGTTTACTTTTAACACACTCTTAGTACTAAAACGTTTTTTTCACCCGTAAAGGTTGTGTCGGCTTGCTCGGTTGCAATACTTTTTGTATTTTTGCTTGATTTTTCAGAAATGGAGCAGATACTCTACATATTGCCTCGCGGCCTTGCCATAGGCCTGCTTATCTCAGCACCGATGGGACCCATCGGTATGCTGGTGATACAGCGCACATTGGGCAAAGGCCGCTGGCCCGGTTTTTTTACGGGTGTTGGCGCGGGATTGAGCGATCTTGTGTACTGCCTTCTCACCGGCTTCTGCCTCAGCTTCATGACGAGCTTTCTCGACACGCATCAACTCATCATTCAGCTCGTAGGCAGTATCGTGCTTGCCATATTCGGCCTCTATCTTTTCAGAAAGAACCCCACCAGGTCGCTGCGAGCTGCCGATGTCAAGGCCTCCAACTACTGGAGTGATTTTGTCACCGGCTTCTTGCTCACGTTCTCCAACCCCCTCATACTCTTCTTTATAATAGGACTTTTCGCCCGCTTCAACTTCATAATGCCGGAGTTCGGTATTCACCATCATATCATAGCCTACTTCACTATTTTTGCCGGAGCCTTGATATGGTGGTATGCTGTGTCGACGCTGGTAAGCCGCCTCGGCAAGCGCATCAATGTGCGCTCCCTGAGGCTGATCAACCGCATCATCGGTATGCTGCTGATTATCATGTCGGTGATAGGCTTTGTGATGGCGGTCTACGACCTCATATTCTGACACGATATACTGTAATATATGGATACAGCTAGCCTCACCATACCACGCATCCCGGAGCTCGACTCCATGGCAGGCCCCGACGAGATTATCCCTCTGCTCGACCATAAAGGCGTGCGGCGCTCCATCAGTTGCAACAATTGGGCGCCTCAATACCCCTATCACCCTTTGTGCACTTTCGCTGCCGCTCACACCGGCACACATCTCTACATTGACTTTCTCGTGCGATGCAACTATCTCCGTGCCATGAACAGCGCCGACCAAAGCCCTGTCAGCGAAGATTCTTGTGTGGAGTTTTTCATAGAGCCGGTGGCAGGAGGTGAATACTGGAACCTTGAGTTCAACTGTATAGGCGCCGTCAACGCCTCGCACCGCAAACTCAGGCCTCAAGCCACGCGCCTGAGTTCCGACGAGATTGCCATGATCCGTCGCTATCCTTCGTGCGGCACACGTCCGTTCTGCGAAGTGGAAGGCCTTTTCACCTGGAACCTGCTTGTGGTGATACCGTTTTCGCTGCTTGGCATCGACAGGGTAGAGCCCGGCACGGCGATGAGAGGCAATTTCTATAAGTGCGCGTCGGCAAGCGCGAGCCCGCATTTCCTCAGCTGGAGCCCTATCGACACTCCGGCTCCCGATTTTCACCGTCCCGAGTTTTTCGGCAATCTAATCTTTGAATAATATGAAGGCATTGATGGCAGCTTTGGCGCTGCTCCCCGCCATCCAAACAGCCGTAGCATATGAGCCGGTCAAAATCGACTACAGGGCATCGGTCACCGCCAATGCCTCGACCGGCGATTTCGCGCCATATATGCTCGCATCATGGGATTATGGGCGCATCACGGGCGCAAACGGCATTTGGCACGATGGCATGATTCGGAAAGAGATGACTCTTGACCGCCGCTTCAACTGGGGCGCAGGGGTAGAGTATATCGCCGGCTATGGATCTGCCGCAGAATACGACCGCTATCAGCACGATGGCACCTACACCTTCTCGGCACGCCGTCAGGCACCCGTGCGCCTGCATCAGCTCTACGCCGAGCTTAAATTCCGCGGTGTATATCTCACCGCAGGCATGAAAGAGCGGGGGCCGGGCGCTATCGTCGACGGCATCCTTTCGTCGGGCGACCTTACCCGAAGCAACAATGCTCGGCCGCTGCCCGGTGTGGCTGTCGGATTTGTGGATTTCCAGAACATACCATTTACAAATGGATGGGTGCAGATCGACGGCGAGATTATGTACGGCCGATTCATGGACAAGAGTTTTCGCGAGAATACTTTCAACTACTACAGCGGTCTGCTGAGTCTCGACAACTGGTATATCTACCGCCGCTGCTACTTCCGCACCAAGCCTTCGCAACCGTTCTCGGTGATTGTGGGTATGCAGGCCGCCGGTGAGTTTGCAGGCTATGCCAAGCGCTACTCCGAGGGGCGCGTTATCGCGGAGTATCCCCGCGGATTTAAATTCAAGGACATCTTCGAGATGTTCTTCCCACGGGAGGGCTCCGGCGAGGGCTTCTATAAGGGAAATTCGCTCGGCTCGTGGGACTTCAAGGCACGCTATCTTTTCAAAAACGGTTCGCGCCTCTCGGCCTACTTTGAGTGGCCTTGGGAAGATGGATCGGGCATAGGCAAGATGACCGGCTGGGATGGCCTTTGGGGTTTGCAGTACGACTTTAAGGAGGGCTCTCCAATCAACAGAATAGTAGTGGAATACTTCGACTTCACAAATCAGTCGGGCCCAATGCACTGGGCTCCGGCCGACCATCCCGGCACCGACCTCACAAGTCAGGCTACGGGCGGCGACAACTACTACAACAATGACTTCTATGGCCCGTACTCAAACTACGGCATGAGCATAGGTTCTCCATTCCCCGTGGCACCGCTCTATAACCTCGACGGCTATCCCGAGTATGCACACAACCGTGCCCGCGGTTTCCATCTCGGCGCCCTCGGCTCCATCGGCGCCGAGTGGCAGTGTGTGGCTAAGGTGAGCTATCAGCAGGCAGGCGGCACAGGCCGCATCCCGGCACCGCACCGCCTCCACGACACCTCAGCCATGCTCGGTGCGCAGTGGACTCCCGGCGCGCGCCTCAGCGGTCTTTCGGTGAAGGCTCAGATGGCTTTCGATGCCGGCAATCTGCGCGGCAACAATTTCGGAGCCATGGTAAGTGTGGCATATTCCGGCTCATTCAATATAGGAAAGAAATGAAAGCAAGGACTCTATCGACATTAGCCGCCTGCGCTCTTTTGCTGCTTTTGCAAGCGTGCACGCAGAACAATGGCCACATCGGCCACCTCTTCGGCTCGTGGGTGCTCGACGGGCGTACTGCCGACGGCACCGAGATTCCCCTGCCCGAAGGCATGGAAGCGTATATGAGTTTTCAGAGCGACATAGTGCGTATGCTCACCGTGAAAGACACCTACACGGTCGAAGACGAGAGCTACGCGTCCTGGACCGAGGAGGGCGACAATCTTATCGTTGATTGCACACACACCTCCGACAACGACTCATGGCAGCACCGTGTGCCTTCGTGGCTGTATCCTGCCGAAGATTTCATCACTTTCAGAATATCGCGCCTCGACGGCTCCCGACTGATTCTCGTCAGGGATGTCGATGGGGTAGACTACGTTTATACATTCAGCAAGACATGGTAGAAAACAATCGTTTGGCTCTCGTGACCGGTGCCGACGGCTTCATAGGCTCGCACCTCACCGAGGCTCTTTTGGCCAAAGGCTACCGCGTGCGGGCTTTGGCGCAGTATAATTCGTTCAACAACTGGGGATGGCTTGAGGATGTCGCAGCCAACGGCCGCCTCGAGATTGTATGCGGCGATGTCCGTGACCCCGATTTCTGCCGCTCCATCTGCCGCGGCATCGACACCGTATATCATCTTGCAGCCCTCATTGCAATCCCATACAGCTATGTGGCTCCCGACAGCTATGTCGACACCAATATCAAGGGTACTCTCAATATGTGCCAGGCGGCCCGCGATGCAGGTGTGCGCCGTATTGTGGTCACATCTACCAGCGAGGTCTACGGCACGGCTCAGTATGTGCCAATCGACGAGCGCCATCCACGCCAGCCGCAGTCGCCGTACTCGGCCACGAAGATTGGTGCCGATGCCATAGCCATGAGTTTCTACAATGCTTTCGACCTTCCGCTGGTAATCGCACGTCCGTTCAACACTTACGGGCCGCGACAGAGCGCCCGCGCCATCATCCCCACCATCATCACTCAGATAGCCTCGGGATGCACAAGCATACGCCTTGGCGACCTCAGCCCCACACGCGACTTCAACTTCGTGGAAGATACAGCCGCCGGCTTCATCGCTCTCGGCGAGGCTGCCGGCATAGAAGGGCGAGATATCAATATTGCCACCGGCACCGAAATATCTATGGCCGATACTTTTGCACTCATAGCACGCATCATGGGCAAGGAGGTGAGCGAAGTAACAGACCCCGAGCGCCTGCGCCCCGCAAAGAGTGAGGTCAACAGGCTCTGTGGCGACAACACTCTCATCACCTCGCTCACCGACTGGCGCCCGCGCCACACTCTCGAGGATGGTCTGCGCAAGACAATCGAGTGGTTCTGCCGCCCTGAGAACCTGAGTAAATACAAACCCGACATTTATAATCGATAGACATGCCCAAACGCAACGACAGCATAGGTTTTCTTTTTCTTGGCGGGGCCAAGCGCGTGAGCATGGCGCGTATGATTAAGGCAGCCTGCCGTGAGCGCGGCTTCGAAGCCAGAATAGTAGGCTACGAACTCGACGCAAACTCCGCCATAGCCTGCGAAGGTGCTGTGGTGGAAGGTCTTGGCTGGGGTAATGCCGATGTCTATGCCGACCTCGATGGCGTATGCCGCGAGCACGACATCGACATCGTGCTTCCTTTCGTCGACGGTGCCGTAGGTGTTGCCGCCGACTTTGTACGCCGCCACTCGTCGACCGAGGTCTTCGCACCGGTGAGCGATAGAGCGTTGGCCGACCGTATGTTCGACAAATGCGCCGCCGCCGAGCTCTTCGAGAGCCGTGGTATAGCAGTGCCGGCCACATATCGTGCCGGGGCTCCTTGCGGTAAGCTCATAGCCAAGCCGCGATTCGGGTCGGCATCAAAAGGCATCATCGAGATCAACAGCCTGCAAAAGCTCTATGAACTCGGGCCGAAGGCTTCGTCCTATCTTATCCAGGAGCGCATCGACCATCGTGAGGAAATCACTGTCGACTGCTATGTGGCATGTGGCACGGGCGAAATTCTTGCTCTGAGCCCCCGTCTGCGTGGCGAAGTGAGCGGTGGAGAGGTGGTGCGCACAGAGACCATCGCCGATGCCGATGCCGACCGCCTGGTGCGCGACGTCCTCGAAGCAACCGGTCTGCGGGGCGCTGTCACCGTTCAGCTTATACGCGATCTCGACTCCGACCGCCTTATGGTGATGGAGGTAAATCCACGCCTTGGCGGTGGAGCGGTGGCATCGGTTCATGCCGGAGCCGACATCCCCGGCCTTATCATAGACGATGCCCTCGGGCGTCCATTGATTCAGACCAAGGCGCAGCCCGGAGTGGAGACTGTGCGCTATCTGGCCGATGTCGTCTTTTATCCCGATAGAAAATGAAAAATCATGTGATTATCATAGCTGAGGCCGGCGTGAACCACAACGGCGACCTCGACATGGCGCGCCGCATGGTGCGTGAGGCCCGCAAGGCCGGTGCCGACTATGTGAAGTTTCAGACGGCAGTGCCCGAGCTGGTGATATCTCAGTTTGCGCCAAAGGCTGAGTATCAGAAAGAGACCACAGGTGCCACTCAGAGTCAGCTCGACATGTGCCGGGCCATACACTTGCCTTTGGGCGACTATGCCGGCCTTAAAGCTCTGTGCGATGCCGAGGGGATAGGATTCATGAGCACTCCTTTCGACCTTGAGTCGATTGATTGCCTCGCACCCCTCGACATGGACTACTGGAAGATTCCGTCGGGCGAGATTACGAATCTGCCATATCTTGAAAAGATCGGAGCTCTTGGCTCGAAAGTCATCATGAGCACTGGCATGGCAACACTCGAGGAGGTGGAAGCGGCGCTGCGAGTGCTCGAGAACGCCGGCACGCCCCGCAGCTCCGTGACGTTGCTGCACTGCACCACTCAGTACCCGGCTCCCTTTGAGTCGGTAAACCTCCGCGCCATGGATGCGCTGGCATCGCTGGGCTGTGCGGCAGTGGGGTATAGCGACCACACACGTGGCATAGAGGTGCCGGTGGCGGCTGTGGCTCGTGGCGCCATGGTGGTCGAGAAGCATTTCACCCTCGACCGCACCCTGCCCGGCCCCGACCATAAGGCCTCTCTTGAGCCCGCCGAACTGGCGTCTCTTGTCGATGCAGTCCGCAATGTAGAGGGCGCCTTGGGCTCAGGCGAAAAACTCGTGGCTGAGGCCGAGCGTCCGAATATCGAGGTGGCGAGGAAGAGTATAGTGGCAGCGCGCGATATTGCGCGTGGCGAGACTTTCACCCCCGACAATATCACCGTCAAACGACCCGGCAACGGAATCTCGCCTATGCGATGGCACGAAGTGCTCGGAAGCAAGGCTACGCGTGATTTTTCTTACGACGAGCTGATCGAGCTGTAACTTTCAGGCGCGAGCTGCGTCTAATGTGTCAGTGAAGAAGCAGAGCACCGATAAAGAAGCACAGTTTGTAGCTGTCACCGCCCAATATAAGGAGGTGATAGCCAAGGTCTGCTATATGTATGCGTCGGCGGCGGCACCTTTCGACGACCTTTATCAGGAAGTACTCATAAATCTTTGGCAAGGGCTCGACAGTTTCCGCGGAGAAGCCAAGATCTCCACATGGATTTATCGCACGGCAATCAACACTTGCATCACCTGGCACCGACGCAACGACCGCCACTCCGGCAGCTCCACTCTCAGGCTCGACGAACTCCTCACTGAGCCCGCCGACACGGCATCGGGGCGCGTGATGCTCGAAGAGTACAGAGAACTGTATCGACTGATCGGCATGCTCGGACCACTCGACAAAGCCCTGATAACTCTCTGGCTCGATGAGAAGAGCTACGAGGAGATTGCACTCATCATGGGCTTAAGCAAAGGTAATGTGGCGGTGAAAATGCACCGCGTGAAAGAAAAACTCTCCAGACTGGCCGATGCTGAGGCCTGAAAATATATACTATGGATCTCGACAATTTAAAAAATAAATGGCAACAGATGAGCATCGACACCGCTCGCCTCGACCGCGACAGCGGGCGTGTGATGTCGCAGCTCAAGGCCGGAAAGATCAAGTCGGCGCAGAGCAGGCTTGCCGCCTACTTCACCCGCAACGGCATCTTCGGCATGTGCCTGCCGGCGCTTGCTCCCTTGATTTTTGTAGTGCTTGAATTCCCGCTTTGGGTGGCTTGTATATATGCAGCGTTCGGATTGGTGATAGGTTGCCTTAATTTTGAACTCGGATGTCGTGTACGTCGTGTCAACTATATGTCGCTTCCTGTTGTCACGGCTCTTGCAAAGGTGGTGGATATACACCGCCGCATGGTGCGCGTCCGCGTGGCCGGTATATGCACCGGGCTCGTGTTGATCGCCACATTGATGGCATATTCCCTCGACTCCGACAATAGATACATGTTCATCGGCTTTTTGGTCGGCCTTGCCATCGGTGTGCCTGTGGCGTGGTTTAAATACCGCATGGGTGAGAGGCTTGTGAGAGTGCTCAGCGAGGAGCTGCACTCAATGTTGGATGAATGAGGCTTTTTGCGCCGCAAGCCACTGTGCGCTGTAGTTTTTTTTGCTGTTTCGGCTGAAAATTCGTAACTTCGTGCCTCAGAAAAGATAATGCGCATTTTATTCATCTGATATTATATGTTGATAATCGGCATAGCCGGTGGCACCGGTTCCGGCAAGACCACCGTAGTAAATAAAATCATCAACAGCCTCCCCGCAGGCGAAGTGGCTGTGATGCCCCAGGACTCATACTATAAGGATTCGAGCCACATCCCGCCCGAGGAGCGCTCGAAAATCAATTTCGATGAGCCCGCCGCAATCGAATGGTCGCTCCTTGTGGAGCATCTTCGTATGCTCAAGGAAGGCAAGACCATAGAGATGCCCACCTATTCATACCTCACGTGCACTCGCCAGGAGGAGACTGTGCCGGTGAAGCCCGCCGATGTGGTGATAGTCGAAGGTATCCTCGTGCTTACCGATCCGAGCATCCGAAATCTGCTGGATATTAAGGTATTTGTCGATGCCGACCCCGACGATCGCCTCATCCGTGTGATAGCACGCGACTGCATAGAGCGTGGCCGCACTCCCGAGATTGTGATAAACCGCTATCAGGACATACTCAAGCCCATGCACATGCAGTATATCGAGCCCAGCAAGCGCTACGCCGACCTCATCGTGCCTCAGGGGGGCAGCAACACCGTAGCCATCAATCTTCTCACCGATTATATAGAAAGCCGCCTGCACCGTGGTGCTGTCCGCGGCATGGCAGCTCAAGTCTGATGGGTCTACAATGGCAAAAGAAAGAGGGCGCGGAAAACTCTGAGATTATCCCCGATCCCTTTGCGGCCGATGCCGCAAATGTCGATGTCGTGGCTTCGGAAAGCCTCGGCGAAGATGGCTCTGTCGTCGTGGAAGAGGAACCGGCCAAAGCCGTGCTCCGTACCGACAACCTCGTGAAGGTATATGGCAAGCGAACCGTCGTCAACCACGTGTCGATTGATGTGACACAGGGCGAGATTGTAGGTCTGCTCGGCCCCAACGGTGCCGGTAAGACCACCACCTTCTATATGACGGTGGGCCTCATCGAACCAAACGAAGGCAGCATATATCTCAACGACCTCAACATCACCAAGTACCCGGTCTACAAGCGTGCGCAGAACGGTATCGGCTACCTCGCGCAGGAGGCTTCCGTATTCCGGAAGCTGAGCGTGGAAGATAATATCCGCGCCGTGCTCCAGATGACTCCCATGAGCAAAGAGGAGCAGCGCGACAAGCTCGAGAGCCTCCTCACTGAGTTCAGGCTCCACAAGGTGCGCAAGAACCTTGGCGACCAACTCTCCGGCGGTGAGCGCCGTCGCACCGAGATTGCCCGCTGTCTGGCTATCAATCCGCGCTTTATCATGCTCGACGAGCCTTTCGCAGGTGTCGACCCCATTGCCGTGGAAGACATCCAGTCGATCGTATATAAGTTGAAAGACAAAAATATAGGCATCCTCATCACCGACCACAACGCTCAGGAGACACTGCGCATTACCGACCGCGCCTACCTCCTCTTTGAGGGGCGCATCCTCTTCCAGGGTACTTCCGAAGAACTGGCGTCCAATCAAGTAGTGCGCGAGAAATATCTCGGCCGCGACTTTGTGTTCTACCGCAAGCGTCTGGGTGAGGAGAATAATCAGTAAATAATAAAAAATATCATATAAAATGGCAGAAGAAAAAGAAGTAATCGAAGGAGCAGAGACACGTGGTCTCAACTTCGTGGAAGAAGAGGTGCTTGCCGACCTCAAAGCCGGCAAGAATGGCGGACGACTCAGCACACGTTTCCCGCCCGAGCCAAACGGATACCTCCACATCGGACATGCAAAGGCCATCTGCATGGACTTCGGCGTGGCCGAAAAGTTCGGCGGCACCTGCAACCTCCGCTTCGATGATACAAACCCCGTCAAGGAGGATGTGGAGTATGTTGACTCTATCCGCGAGGACATTCATTGGCTCGGCTTTGACTGGGGCGACCGTGAGTACTACGCATCCGACTACTTCCCTCAGCTCTTCGACCTCGCCATCCGCCTCATCAAGGAAGGTAAGGCTTACGTCGATGACCAGAGCAGCGAGGAAATCGCACGCCAGAAAGGCACTCCCACCACACCCGGTCAGGAAAGTCCGTTCCGCAACCGCTCGGTGGAGGAGAACCTCGACCTCTTCATGCGCATGAACGAAGGCGAGTTCGACGAAGGCAGCCGTGTGCTCCGTGCCAAAATAGATATGGCGTCGCCAAACATGCACTTCCGCGACCCCATCATGTACCGCATCATCAAGACACCCCACCACCGCACCGGCACCAAGTGGAAAGTCTACCCCATGTACGACTTCGCACACGGCCAGAGCGACTACTTCGAGGGTGTCACACACTCTATATGCACGCTCGAGTTCGTGCCTCACCGTCCGCTCTACGAGCACTTCGTCAAAGAGCTCGCCGATGAGAGCTACTGCCCCCGCCAGATTGAGTTCAACCGACTCAACCTCACCTACACCGTGATGAGCAAGCGCAAGCTGCTGACACTCGTCAAGGAAGGTCTCGTGGCGGGTTGGGACGACCCCCGTATGCCGACTGTGTCGGGTATGCGCCGCCGAGGCTACACACCGCAGTCGGTCCGCAACTTCATCGACACTATCGGCTACACCAAGTATGAGGCGCTCAACAGCGTGAGTCTCCTCGAGCACGCCGTGCGCGACGACCTCAACCGCATCGCCACTCGCGTGATGGCCGTGATAAACCCGCTTAAGGTGGTCCTCACAAACTATCCCGAAGGCAAAGTCGAGACCGTGACTATGGAGAACAATCCCGAAGACCCCGAGAGCGGAGTGCACGAGATGCCTTTCTCGCGCGAGCTCTATATCGAGCGCGACGACTTCATGGAAAATCCTCCCAAGAAATTCTTCCGTCTTGCTCCCGGCTCCGAGGTGCGCCTCAAAGGTGCCTACATCATCAAGTGCGATGAAGTGGTGAAAGACGATGCCGGAAATATCATCGAGCTCCGCTGCTCCTACGACCCCGACACTCTCAGCGGTATGCCCGGAGCATCGCGCAAGGTCAAAGGCACACTTCACTGGGTGTCGGCAGCTCATGCTGTGGATGCCGAGGTGCGTCTCTACGACCGCTTGTTCGATGTCGAAAATCCTGCGGCAGAGCCCGAGCGCGACTTCCGCGAGATGCTCAACCCCGACTCACTCAAGGTGGTTCAGGGTGCAAAAATCGAGCCGTTCGCTATCGCAAATGCCTCGCAGGGCGCTAAATTCCAGTTCCAGCGTGTCGGATATTTCACTCCCGACTACGATTACACAGCCGAGCACCCGGTATTCAACCGCACAATAGCCCTTAAAGACACCTGGGAAAAGGTGCAGAAGAAAGCCTGATGAGCAACGATAAGAACCCGCGCGAAGAACTATACCAACGTTTCCGCAAAGCACTCTCCATGCCCGTCGCCGACCGCTATTTCGACGAAGACGAGCTCGTGGAGATTTACGACTATGCCGGTGATCTGTCCGACGACTATGTGCAGATGGAGGTGTTGTTCTGCGGCGCCAGGCTCTATCCCGAGAGTACGGCGCTGTCGGAGCGCCGTGCCCTCCTGTATCTCGACACCTCTATCGACGACAGCGACAAGCCCTCGCCGGCAGCCGGTGAATATCTCGACGACAATGCCGACACCGTATCGCCGATTTTCGACATCGCGCGCCTCGAGATTCATCGGCCAGACGATCCCGAAGCCGCACTCGAGTTCCTGCTTAACCAGTACGAGTCGTTCGGCGACGAGGAGATTATCCGCTTTCTCGACCTCGCCTTCGACCTTGACTGCTACAAGTGGGTGGTAGCCAATCTCGACCGCCTCCGAAGCAAAGTCCGCTACCAGCCGGTGCTGGTCTACGAGCTCATGCAGGAAGCCGACGAGATGCTCGACAATGAGCTCATGGCACAGCTTGCCGAGGAGCTCATCGAGAGCGAGCCCTTTGCCGTGAACTATTGGGTGACTTTGTTCCGTGCCCAGGCCCGCGGCGAGAGAGAAGAGGAGGCCAAATCGACCTTCGACTATGCCCGTGCTCTCGGTGCCGACGACACTGATGCGCTGCTCGTTCTGGTCGAGGCCGTCTGCAACTTCGCTCCTTATCTCTACAACGAGGCTTATGAAATCCTCGAGGGACTCAAGGAAGAGAAGCCCGACGAGTTTCTGTATGTCGACTGGCAGTGTGTGCTGCTTGTCCGTGCCGGCTCTACCGACCGTGCCGTCAAGCTCCTTAAGGCTTATCTCGCCGCCCATCCCGAAAATCAGCAGGCCATGAGGCAGCTCCTGGTGTGCAACATACCCGAGGCTTTGGAGTATGTAAAGCGCTTCTATGAAGCTACGGGTGGCAAAGGATTCGACTCAGAGGTTTTGGCCGAGCTGCTCAACACACTGTCGATGAATGCCATGGCCTACAGCATAATAGCGCTGATGCAGTATGTGTCGGCCAAAGATGAGGAAATAGATCCGCGCGACCTGTGCGCTTGGGTTGAATCGCTTTTTGAGCTCGAGAAATATACCGAGGTAGTGGCTCTTGTAGAGGCATACCGCAGTCGCGAGGGTGGCGAGCAGTTGTTCCACATGCTGCTTCACATTCCGCTCAAGGGTGAGGCTCTGTCGTTTGCCTATATGGTATCGCTTATCAAGGTCGGCCGTTTCGCCGATGCCGAGATGCACTTCAGCATGATACGTCCTTATCTTGAAGAGCTCATTGCCGAAAGCCTCATGCCCGTGCGCATGGCTGTGCGCACCCTATTCACCCTCGCCGACAAGATGAGGCAACATCCGGCTTCCGACACTCTCTACTGGGATTACTTCGACATGCTCAACTACGGAAAACAAGACAAATGAATAAAGTGATAGTGCGCACCATCAGCGGTGTGATTTACATTGCCCTGATAGTGGGCGCGATTTTCGGCGGTGGAGTATGCTTCGCCGCTCTGATGAGTGTTTTTGCCGTGCTGGGCACTCTCGAGTTCGGGAAAGTACTCGGCGGGGGTGCGCAAATGGATGTCTTTGCGCGTGCCGCAACGGTAGTCGACTTACTCGCAGCCGCCGCGATTGTATGGGCCGGTGTACTCACCGAAATCCCTACGGCATTGATATACACCCTCATTGGCGTGGTGCTTCTCTATCTGCCCGTGCGATTTACTCTCGCTCTCTACGATAAGAGCTCCGATGCTTTCGCCCGCGTGTCGCACTCGGTGCTGAGCCTCGTGTATATAGCGCTGCCTCTGCTCATGCTCACATTGGTGTTCACCGACAAAAGTGCCAACCTTTGGCTTGTACTCGCAGCCTTTATCATGATATGGCTCAACGATACGGGTGCATTCTGCGTAGGCTCACTCATAGGCCGCCGCCGTCTTTTCGAACGACTGTCGCCCAAGAAGTCGTGGGAAGGATTTTTCGGCGGCCTGGTATGCTGTCTGCTCGCAGGTGTGCTTTTCTACTTCGAGCTGCCTCAGCTCGGATATTCGCTGCCTGTATGGTTGGCTCTCGGAGCCATCGTGTGCCTGCTCTCAACTTGGGGCGACCTTTTTGAATCGCTCTTCAAACGCAGCTCTCACGTCAAGGATTCCGGGCACCTCATCCCCGGGCACGGCGGCATCCTCGACCGTATCGACTCGCTCCTCTTCGTGAGCATGGGTCTCTTTGTATTCAATCTCTTTACTGCTTATTAGTATGGCTGTTAAAGTTGGCGACACGGTTCGCTTTCTCAATGATATTGGTGGTGGTCGTGTGGTGCGCATAGCCGATGGCATGGCTTATGTTGCCGATGACGACGGCTTCGAGACCCCCGTCCTGCTCCGCGAATGTGTGGCGGTCGGCGCGGCTATGAACGATGCACCCGCCCCTGTGCAGGCAGCTAAGGCCGTCGCAGTCAATGCTGCGCCTGCGCCCACGCAGCTGCCGGTGGTGGAGACAGCAACCGGCAACTCTCTGAATTTAGTTCTCGGCTTCGAAGCCTGCGACATCAAAGCCTTGTCGCGCTCCAACTTCGAGACTTTCTTTGTCAACGACTCGAACTACTACGTGTATATAAGCGTGAGCAGCCGCTCCAATCTCGACAGTGACTGGACTCTGCGCTTCGATGGCCTTATCGAGCCCAACATACAGGAATTTCTCTTCGAGCTGCCATCCGAGGAGCTTGCGCACTTCGACCGCCTTTCTGTGCAGTATATGGCCTTCAAGCGTGGCAAGGAATTTGAGATGAAGGCGCCGGGGCATGTCGACCTTAAAGTCGATGCCACGAAATTTGCCCGTCTGCATTGTTTCCGTCCCAACCCTTACTTCGACAATCCTGTGATTGCTTTCGACGTCGCTGTCGCCGATCACGCTCCTGCTCCGATGGCCATGCCCGATGCCGAGGCACTTGCCGCAGGCATGAAGCAGAAAAAGCGCGATGTGGCACGTGAGAAGACGGCTCACCATCATATTCCTGCTGCGCAAGATGCCGATGTCACTGTGGTCGATCTCCATGCTTCCGAACTCCTCGACACCACCGCCGGTCTTTCTCCTGCCAACATCCTCAATCTGCAGATTGATAAATTCAGCAGTGTGATGGATGCCATGCGCAACCGAATAGGCCACCGCATAGTCTTTATCCACGGCAAAGGTGAGGGCGTGCTCCGCCAGGCTCTGATGAAAGAGCTCAACCATCGCTACAAGGGCCACGATGTGCAGGATGCCTCTTTCCGTGAATATGGATATGGTGCCACACAGGTCACCATCCGCTGTATTTCTACCGACCGTCAGCACGGTAAGCGCCGATGATTTTATACTTCAGCGGTACGGGGAACACACGGCATGTGGCACAGCTGCTTTCGACGCGTCTTGTCGACAGCAACTTATGCCGGATTTCCGCCGATATGCTCCGCGACCCCGCGGCGGCATTGATCGACGCTCCGGCCGGCGACAAACGAGTCATTTGGGCCTTTCCCACCTACTCATGGGGAGTACCGCCCGTAGTGCTTGAGCTTATCCGGCTTTGTCGCTTCGGCTCAGCGGCCAAGGCTGCCACACACTTCATGCTCACTACTTGCGGCGACGATATGGGCCGGGCCGACCGGCAATGGCGTAAAGCCATCGCTGCTCGCGGTCTGACCGCCGGCGGAGCCTACGCGGTGCAGATGCCGAATACATACGTGTGCATGAAAGGTTTCGACGTGGATAGCCCCGACCTTGCCGCAGCGAAAATCAGCCGAGCCGCGGAGGCTGTCGACACAATTGCCCGCTCTATTGAGAGCGGTGGCCCCGACATCCTCATTCCGGGCAAATTTGCCGGCATCAAGACTGCTGTCGTATATCCGTGGTTCTGCCGCTTTGAAATGTCGCCCAAGCCTTTCTCGGTTCACGAAGGCTGCATCAGTTGCGGCCGATGTGCTGCGGGATGCCCTATGCAGAATATCACCATGCTGTCTGGCCGACCGGCATGGGGCGATAAGTGCGCTCTATGCTTGCGCTGCTACCATGTGTGCCCACGCCATGCCGTAGCCTACGGAAAGACCACCGAGGGCAAAGGGCAGCAGTTGTTGAGCTGATTATTCACATTCACTTGTATTGATATAGTGATGCGCCGCCGTGCACTCGTGAAGTGTGCGGTCCACTATTATATGCCGGTTTGCCATTGCAGCTATTGCACTCATCTCGTGGCTCACAAGGAGTATGGTGCACCGCTGCGAAATCTCACGCAGGATGCTGTAGAGCTTCTGCTCGAAGTGCTTGTCGATATAGCTCAACGGTTCGTCGAGCACCAGCACGGGGCTCTCGCTCACGATAGCCCTGCCGAAGAGCGCCCTCTGCAGCTGGCCTCCCGAAAGGCGCCCAATCGGGCGGTCGGCGAGCGTATCCATCTCCACAGTGCGTAGTGCCGCATCGACACGCTCTGCTACAACTCGCTTGTCGAGTGGCTGTGAGAGCAATCCCGATTCAACCACTTCGCGAACGGTGATGGGGAAGTGCGAATCCACCGAGTTTTTCTGAGGGAGATAGCCGAAGCGCGGCGGTTGCGTGGTGGTGCGCCCATCGTCGTCGTAGTACAGGATACGCCCGGCAGTGGGCTTCAACAAGCGCAGTATCATGCGCAGCAGCGTGGTCTTTCCGCCGCCATTGGGGCCGGTGATGGCGATGAAGTCTCCGTGGTCTACGGTCAGTTCGATGTCGGAGAGTATCACGCGGTCCTCGCGCCTGAATTGCACATCGCAAAGCGACAGCAGCGGCTTGCGCGCATGTGTATGCGTACATGCCGAGCAGAGGCAGGGCGTACTATGGCCGTGAGAGTTCATCTGCAATTTTGTTTAGTTCATCCTCCCATCGGTAGGCGAGCGGATCAACGACGACAAGGCGCGAGCCTATACCCTCGTTTATGGCTTCGGCCTGGCGGGTGTCGTACTCACGCTGGATGAAAAACACGCGCACGCTGTCGGCTTTTGCTTCGTCGATGGCTTGGCGTATGCGCAGCGGCGACATCTCTTTGCCCTCCTGGCCGAGTGTAATCTGCCTTAAACCGTAGTCGCGGGCGAAGTACGACAGTGAAGGGTGCCACACGGCGAAAGTGCGCTGCCCGGTCGCTCTAAGTCGATCGCTGATAGCGCAGTCTATGCTGTCGAGGTGTGCTTCAAGGGTAGCGAGCCGCTTAGTGACTGCCGCTTCAGTCTCCGGCTTCATCGCGATGAGCGCGGCAGCCATATTGCGCGCGGTGAGCCGGAGCCCGCCGACAGATGTCCAGTAGTGCGGGTCGGGGATTTCATCGGAGTGGCTGTGCCCCGCATGAGAGTGTGTGCCGTAGATAGGCGACAGGCCTTCCGACATGTCGAAAAAACGGCTGTCGGTGCTTTCCTTTAATTTCTGCTCAAATGGGAGCACCCCAGTGCCGAAGTATGCCTCGACGCGGTCGGCTTCGGCGCGGCGGCTCATTGAGGGCTCGAACGTCTCGGGGTCGGCACCTCGCTCGAGCATGGTGACAACGGTGGTGCCGCTGTCGACCAGTGCTTCGAGTATATGGCGCTGAGGCTCGATGCTCACCATATAGGCAGGCGTCGCACTCTCATCTTTGGTGCATGCGCTCAAGGCGAGCGCCGAAAGCATTGCCGCAGCGAGTCTACGCATCGGCAAGGAGCTTTTCGGCCATCGACGCGGCTGCTTTTCGGCCATCGCCCATGGCGAGAATCACGGTGGCACCACCACGCACGATGTCGCCACCGGCAAAGATGGTGGGGATGGAGGTACACAGCCCTTCATCCACGGCAAGTGTGCCGCGGTCGGTCACATTAAGGCCGTCGATACTTGCAGGCACAAGCGGGTTGGGCGATACACCCACGCTCACTATCACCTGATCGACTTCGATAGTGTCGATGGCTCCCTCAACGGCCACCGGCCGACGGCGTCCCGACGCGTCGGGCTCGCCAAGAGCCATCCGCTGCACTCGCATGGCACACACGCGTCCGCGCTCGTCGCCGATATATTCTATAGGATTGCACAGTGTGAGGAACTCCACGCCTTCTTCCTTGGCATGGTGCACTTCCTCGATGCGGGCGGGCATTTCGCTCTCGCTGCGGCGATACACTATCATTGCGTGCTCGGCACCCATGCGGCGTGCGGTGCGCACCGAGTCCATGGCGGTGTTGCCGCCACCTACCACAGCCACTCTCAGGCCTTTGAGCACGGGAGTGTCGGAGCCTGCGCGTCCGGCTCCCATCAGATTGATGCGGGTGAGGTATTCGTTGCTCGACATCACACCGGAGAGGTCTTCGCCGGGTATGCCCATGAAGCGTGGCAGGCCTGCTCCCGATCCCACGAAGATTCCTTTGAAGCCCATGTTGAGCATGTCGTCGTAGCTGAGTGTCTTGCCAATCACTGTATCGGTGTGGAAGCGCACGCCCATGGATCGCAGGCTGTCGAGCTCGGCCTCTACCACACTGTTGGGCAGGCGGAACTCAGGGATGCCGTAGATGAGTACGCCGCCCACTTCGTGAAGAGCCTCGAACACATCCACCTCGAAGCCGCGGCGAGCCATGTCGCCGGCGAACGACAAGCCGGATGGGCCCGAACCGACGACGGCCACTTTGATGCCGTTGGAGGTGCGGTCGGCGGCAGTCTCGGTGAGGCCTTCGCTGCGTGCCGTATCGGCGGCATAGCGCTCGAGATAGCCGATGGCTACCGGCTCTTTCTTCATCTTATGGTAGATACAGCGGCTCTCGCACTGCTTTTCCTGCGGGCAGACACGACCGCAGACGGCGGGAAGAGCGCTGGTGGTGCGGAGCACACGCGAGGCCTCGGCGATGTCGCCGCGCTGGATGTTCTTTATGAAATCGGGGATTGCGATGCTCACCGGGCAGCCCTCCATGCAGGTGGGGGTAGGGCAGTCGAGGCAGCGTGTAGCCTCGAGGGTAGCCTGCTCGGCCGAGAGGCCGCTGTTCACTTCTTCATTGTTGGTGATGCGGTAGTCGGCAGGGAGCTGAGGCATCACTACACGGGGGATGGCGGTGCGCTCTTTGGCGGGCATGGCATCGCGCAGAGCCACGCGCCATGCGGCGTCGCGGCCTTTATCTGTTTTCACTTCACTCATTTGGCGTCGTAAGCTTTCATTCGCATAATCATACTGTCGAAATCCACCTGATGTGCGTCGAACTCGGGGCCGTCGACACACACAAAGCGCATCTTGCCGCCCACTGTCACGCGGCAGGCTCCGCACATGCCCGTGCCATCTACCATGATAGTGTTGAGCGAGCATACGGTGGGAATTTCATATTTCTTGGTGAGCAGTGCCACAAACTTCATCATCACCGCAGGACCTATCGCAACCACTTCGGCCACGTTGCCGCGCTGAATCACTTCCTCAACACCGGCTGTCACAAGGCCTTTGCGCCCGGCCGAGCCGTCGTCGGTCATGATCACCACTTCGTCGCTGTAGCGGCGTACTTCGTCTTCAAGGATAATCAGGTCCTTGTTGCGGGCGGCAAGCACACTCACCACATGGTTGCCGGCTTCTTTCATGGCCTTGATGATAGGCAGCAGCGGTGCGATACCCACACCACCTCCGCAGCACACCACGGTGCCGTTGCGGAGGCCTATGTCGGTAGCGCGTCCGAGAGGACCAACGAGGTCGGTAAGGCTGTCGCCGGGTTCAAGTGCACATATCTTGCGGGTCGATACACCCACAGCCTGAACTACGAGGGTGATTGTTCCTGCTTTCACATCGGCGTCGGCTATCGTGAGCGGGATGCGTTCGCCTCCCTCGCCGCAGCGCACTATCACGAAGTGACCGGCACGGCGGGCCTTGGCTACCTCGGGAGCCTTAACGACCAAGCGTACAACATTTTCAGAGAAATAAGACTTCTCGACTATAAGGTTCATATACTATAATTCGGTTTTGTTGTGCAAAATTAGTGAAAAATTTATATATTTGCACTCTCAATTATCTATTAATATATGAAACGTAGTTTATTACTAATGCTCGCATTAGGCTTCCTTGCCCTTGCCGGCGCGTCGAAGAGTCTCGACGACATGAGCCGACGCCTTTTCGGCGACAGGGCCGACTCTTTCCGATTCATCAACATTACCGACAGCGTGGAGCGCTACCGTGTGAGCGCCGCCGACGGCAAAATCACGATCGAAGGCAGCACACCTTCAGCTATGGCCGTCGGGCTCAACCGCTATCTGCGCGAACTGTGCGGCACCGATGTGTCGTGGTATCTCTCTGAGCCGGTTGTGCTTCCGGCCAATCTGCCGCTTCCGACCGAGGCCCTCGAGGGTGAAGCCCGCTCCGACATGCGTTTCTTCCTCAACTATTGCACCTACGGCTATACGATGCCTTTCTGGTCGTGGGCCGACTGGGAGCGTCTGATCGACTGGATGGCTCTTCAAGGCGTGAATATGCCGCTCGCCATTGCCGGCCAGGAAGCCGTGTGGCAACGTGTGTGGCGCTCTCTGGGTCTCGACGACGACACTATCCGCGCCTACTACACCGGCCCGGCGCATCTTCCCTGGCACCGTATGCTCAACGTCGACCGCTGGGACGGCCCGCTTCCCCAAAGCTATATCGATGCACAGGAGGCATTGCAGAAGAAGATTGTGGAGCGCGCACGCGAGCTCGGCATGAAGCCCATTCTGCCCGCTTTCGCCGGTCATGTGCCACCGGCTCTCGGCGAGGTTTTCCCTGAAGTTAAAATTCATCCTATGAGCAAGTGGGGCGGTCTCGACCCCGAGAAATACCGCTCATATTTCATCGAGCCCACCGAAGCGCTGTTCGACACTATTCAGAGCCGCTTTATCGCCGAGCAGACAAAGACTTTCGGCACCGACCATATTTACGGCCTCGATCCTTTCAATGAGATTGAGGTGCCCTCGTGGGAGGAGGACTATCTGCGGTCGGCTTCCGAGCGTATCTACTCCACACTCGAGACGGCCGACCCCGAGGCGCGATGGCTGCAGATGGCGTGGATGTTCCACTACATGAGCCGCCTGTGGACGCCCGAGCGCGTAAAGGCTTTCCTATCGGGCGTCGATGCCGATAAGATGATTCTTCTCGACTATTACTGCGACCTCAACCCGCTTTGGCGCTCCACCGACGCATTCCATGGCCGTCAGTTCATCTGGTGCTACCTCGGCAACTTCGGTGGCAACTCTTTCCTTGTGGGCGACATGGACGTAGTGAAGGAGCGCACCGACAGTGTATATGCCGCAAATCTTCCAAACATGGCAGGCGTGGGCGGCACGCTCGAAGGCCTCGACCTCAACCGCCACATGCACTCTTACACCCTCGACCGCGCCTGGAAGCACAAGGGTGCTCCCGACTCTCCCGATGAATGGATTGAGATGTGGGCAGGCAGCAGAGGTGCCGATCAGGACAAAGCCATCGCCGAGGCTTGGCATGAACTTTACCGCGACATCTATCACGCCACCTCTACGAGCCAGGGCTCACTCGTAAACTCCAAGCCCTGCTTCGAGGAGTTCTACAACTGGGCTGTCAACAACCGCATCAAGTACGACAACAAGCGCCTGGTCGAGATATGGAAAAAACTCATCGACGCCAATGCCACCGGGCATGCTCACGACTACGATGTGGTAAACGTAGGCCGGCAGGCTCTCGGCAATAATTTCAAAGTCCTTCGCGACCGCTTTAAAGCCGCTTACGATGCCCGCGATGTGGCAGCCATGCGCCGCGAGGCTGAGGCTATCGACGAGGCTATAGCCGACATTGACCTGCTGCTGGCTTGTGTGCCTGAGTTCAGCTTCAAAAAATGGATTGACGATGCCCGCTCCTACGGTACATCTGCCGAAGAGGCCGATTACTACGAGACCAATGCCCGCCGTCTCGTCACCACCTGGACGCAGACTCCCGGCAGCCTCAACGACTATGCCAACCGCGACATGACAGGCCTCACCGGTAATTTCTACCGTGGACGTTGGCGCCTGTTTACCGACGAATTGATTGCTCGAGTGGAGCGTGGTGAGGAATTTAAAGGCAAAGGCGATCCGTTCTACGACACTCTCTCGGAGTGGGAATGGAACTGGGCCGAGAACCGCGAGCCCGCGCCCGAGTCACCGGCAACTCCCGCTGTAAGCACAGCCCGCCGTCTCTACGACAAATACTTCAAGTAAGAGCTCAAACGCAAAAAATCGGTGCACAGGTCGCAAGGTCTGTGCACCGATTTTTTGCGATGTATATGAGCTTACTTAATAAAGCTCTTAAGGTCAAGCTCGGCCTTTTGCGGGTATATATCCAGGAATTTGAGTTTGCCATCGGAAAGGATGGCTCGCACCGTGATGAAAGTGTAATCGCTTTCCGGAGCCCATTTATATCGAACCAGATATTCATCGTCGTTCTTTAGCGGATAGACACTGAGCGACTGTATGGCGTAGCCCGAAACATCTTGTGCATGAATGACTGCGTCGGCGTCGTATTGAGCGGTATAGCCGGCAAGTTTCGCTATCAACTCGGCCGACATATGCTTTTTCATCAACTCTACGTTTGCGCTTTCATCCTTCTCTGAGTTCTGCATATATGCCACGTAGAAATCTTTTATCTGCTCCTCGCACTGTCCGTAGGAAAATAGTGCACTCATTGAGAACACGGCGACGATTAGCGCCTTTAATATCTTATTCTCCATATTATAATTATTATATTATCCCGCGCAGATCCATCAGGCGGTCTATGTGGTGGCGCGAGCAGTAGTCGGTGAGGCCGTCGATGATTTTCATTGTCACCGAGGGGTCGACGAAGTTGTATGTGCCTACCTGAATGGCTGAGGCTCCGGCCATGATGAACTCGAGGGCATCGTTGGCCGAGGTAATGCCTCCAAGGCCAACCACGGGGATATTCACGGCTTTGGCCACTTGCCACACCATGCGCACAGCCACGGGCTTCACTGCCGGGCCGGAGAGTCCGCCGGTGACGGTGGAGAGGAAGGGACGGCGGCGCTCCACATCGATAGCCATGCCAAGGAGCGTGTTGATGAGCGACACGCTGTCGGCTCCGGCAGCCTCAACAGCCTTCGCTATGTCGGCGATAGATGTCACGTTGGGCGAGAGCTTCACCATGAGGTGGCCCTTCCATGCTTTGCGCACGGCCTCTACCACAGATGCAGCGCCGGCAGCGGTAGTGCCGAAGGCCATACCGCCTTGCTTCACATTGGGGCACGATATATTGAGCTCTATGGTGCGGATAGCCGTGCCTTCGGCCAGTCGCTCCGCAGTGGCTACATAATCAGCCACGCAGGCTCCCGATACGTTGACGATGACTTCTGAGTCACAACCCGCCAACTGTGGGTATATATGCTCTACGAAATGGTCGACGCCTTTATTCTGAAGCCCTACGGCGTTGAGCATACCCGATGGCGTCTCGGCCATGCGCGGATAGTCGTTGCCCTGGCGCGGCTCAAGTGTGGTACCTTTCACCACAAACCCTCCGAGCTTGTCGAGGTCAAGGAAGTCGGTGTATTCAAGGCCGTAGCCGAATGTTCCCGAGGCGGTGAGCACGGGATTTTTCAAGGCGATGTCGCCCAGCGAAGTCGATAAGTCTACCATGGCAATTCGTCGATATTGAATACAGGGCCGTCGGTGCACACGCAGCGGTTACCCGTAGTTGTTTTCTCCACACAGCAAAGGCATGCCCCGAGGCCGCAGGCCATCTTGTTCTCGAGCGAGAACTGCACCCGCATGTCGCCACGGCCTTGCGCAAGGCGATGCACGGCTTTCATCATCGGCATGGGGCCACACACCTGCATGAGCGCGTAGTCGGCGGCAAAGGCCGTGTGCTCGGTGACGAGGCCGTGAAATCCTTCACTGCCGTCGTCGGTGCAGAGGTGCAACTCGGCCACTTCTGCAAGGCGCTCGCACAGGGCAGCATCTGGTGCGGTGCGCTCACCATATATAATCACGGGAGTGGCTCCGGCTTCACGTAGTTTGCGGGCTTGATAGTAGAGTGGGGCAACACCGACACCACCACCCACGAGAAGGACGCGCTCGCCCGGTGATGCCTGCAAGAATCCTCGGCCAAGAGGAGCAAGCACATTGAGCGTGTCACCGACCTGATAGCTGAAAAGAGCTTCGCTGGCCCGGCCCAGAGATTTTATCAGAAGTTCGAGCCTGGTCTCGTCGGCATTGAAGATGGAGAATGGGCGGCGAAGCAGCACATCGGCGCGGTCTACGGCCACTTCTACAAACTGTCCCGGCTGCATGGGAGGCATGGCGCTGCCGTCGGGTTGGCGCAGCTCCACATACAGCAAGTCGCCACGCAAGCGCCTGATGGCGGTCACACGGAGTGTCAACTGATACTTTTTCATCGTAGGGGTGAAGGTGAGTGTAAAAAAGAAGGCCGGAGCTGTTTGCTTCGGCCTATTGCGATGATTGGTTTATTAAGTGGCGGGAACGAGAATTGAACTCGTGACCTCCGGGTTATGAATCCGACGCTCTAACCAACTGAGCTATCCCGCCGTTTGCGAGTGCAAAGTTAGGCAGTATTTTTGAATTGACCAAATTTTTTTGAAACTTTTTTGTGAAAAATATTTTTCACGCCTCTAATCCGATTTTTATTTTGCAAGGAAAGGAATTATTCTTAACTTCGCCACGACATAATATACGTTTCAACTATGAAAAAATTCTACCTTCTCGCCCTTCTGGCGATTATTTCGCTGGCCGCCAACGCTCAGCTCTATGTGGGCGGCTCTGTCGGCGCATGGCGCGGCTCCAACGACGACGGCAATCTCACCACCACCATCAACATCCTTCCTGAAGTGGGCTACAATCTCAACGAAAAGCTGGCTGTCGGTACTACCATCGGTTGGGAGTACTCTCACGTCACCGGCCTAGATGTCAATGTATTCCAGCTCTTTCCCTATGCCCGCTACACCTTCGTCAAGCTCGGCATCGTAAATCTCTTCTGCGATGGCACTGCCGGTTTCGGTGCAGGCAAAGCCAACTACGACGATGAGTACTTCGACGACGACAACGATGCCGCCTGCATCTGGGCCATCGGCCTCAAGCCCGGCATCTCGGTAAACATCAACGATAAGTGCAGCATCGTGGCTCACGTGGGCTTCTTCGGATATCAGGGTGCCAACAATGCCGCCAAGGATGTAGGTTACTCCGACCAATGGGGTCTCAGGCTTAGCGGAAACGATCTCAAGCTGAGCTTCTACTACACCTTCTGACAATTCACATAGCATCATACAAAAAAACTTCGGCCCCGCTGCGGAGCCGAAGTTTTTTGTATGATGCGATAAAGGGATCTATCGGAGCATCATGCGGTAAGCGCACTCGCCGATGCGGAGGATGTAGACACCGGCAGCGGGAGCCACGAGTTCGCAGCCCTGAGCCACACACACGCCTTGGATAGAGTAGAGCGCGGCATTGCTTTCGCAGCGGATGGTGAGCCCCTCCACGCTATATGCTTCAGATGTGGCGATAGCCTCGACGCCCGAAACATTGGTGCCGGAGTAACCTGCGGCAGTATAGATACCATTGTTGACCAATGTGAGGTCTTTCGTTTTGCCTTGGTCGGACCCGTTGTTGAAGATGCACATCAGATTGGGTGCGGAGGCATCACAGTCGAAGGCATACACATAGTAGCCCGTAGCGGAATCGAGCTGCATGGCAGTGCCGGGCCATGTTCCGCCGGTGTAGTTTTTATTTCCTTCGGCAGCATCCCAGATCCAGGTGTACACGGCACCCCAGGCAGAAGCGCTGTTGTCGAAGTACACCTTGTAGTTGCCGTCGACGGGCAGCGGGTCAGGGCCGGGGTTGGGTTCGGGATCCGGCTCGGGATTAGGCAGCGGTGTCACCGTGCCTGTGCGCATCTTACCCACGGAAGCGAGCTCGTAGGTGATGTCGTCGATGTCGTCTTTCTCGTGGGTCGTGGAGTTGTCCTTGCCGTACTCGCCGAAAGTGTTATCGACCATCGAGGGGTCGAAGGGGCAGCAGTCGATGGCGCTTTCGCCGCGTGTTGCCACCACACGCACACCGATGCCGTTGCTTTCGAGCCATTCTCTGTCAATGCCGAGAGCCGACAGCGGGATGCTCATCTCGTAGAATGAGTCGTATTTGTAGTCGTGCTGCTTGAGCCCTTCGGGAAGGCCGGCCTTGAGATTGTCGTAGCACTCGGGGTCGTAGATATTATTGAGCACTTCGGGATCGGAAATCAGCTCGGTAGGGGTTGCCCACTCGGCAGTCGTGCGCTGCCGCCACAGATGCGAGGGTGCAAAACCTTCGGCCATCTTATAGCTGATGCCGAGTTTGGCGAAAGTGCGGCATCCGGCACCGTAGTTGGTATCGCCCTTGTCATTTACAGCGGTAAACATGGCGGGCTCGCCCTGACCGGCCTTGCCGCTCATAAAGAAAAGATGGTCGACATGTGAGGTGAACGTTACGCCGTTGGCCGGGTTTTCGCCCCAGATGAAGCGTCCGTCTTCGAGGCGGCCGTTCATACCCGTACGCGAGGGATCCAGCGACAGTGCCACAATCAGGGGCACATCGCCGATACGGCCATAGTCGGTGAGAGGTCCGTCGCCTGGGCGCGCCCATGTGTCGCCGGTGTTGCACATCTGCCATGCGATGTAGAGCTTGGAGTCATCCCAAGCGGCATACACGGCGTAGAGGTCGAGCACACAGTTCTCATGCGAGCCTTTGAAGGCTGTGGCGATGTCGTTTGCCCCGCAAGTGGCCACGATCATGTCGTCGGTCCAGTCGGAGAAATCGCCGTCGATGGTGATGGAGGCCGCTTTGCCCACTGCATCGCCGGCATTAGTCGAATAGTAGGCACGTTGCTCTATAAGGCGCTCAGCTTCTGCATCCTGAGCCGTCGCGGCAAAGGGAGCGAGCATGGCAAGTGCCGCAATCAAATTGATTTTCATGGATAAAATGTGATAAATAAGTAAGTATGATGTATAATTTTTCCGTGGCAAAGATAAGAAAAATATCCGCACTCACCAAACCGTAGTTCTATTTGCGGTATTGCCTGTGCGGTGGCTTCGAGCCGAATAGCTTCGAGATAAGGTCGGGGCGGCCGATGCGGTGCAGCTCGGCAGTGATATTACGGAGATATGCGGGGTCATACCAGAAGAAGAACATGCGCTGGCGCAGCTTCTCATCGGTGTCGGTGGCCGTGAACACTTCCTCGCCCGTATATGGGTGGACGCCGGAATAGTATATTTCCGTAGCCACCGTCATGGGGGTGGGCGTGAAATCCTGCACCTGCTCGAGGTGGAAGTCGAGCACCTTGGTGGCTACGGCGAGCTCGGCCATATCAACCTCACGACAGCCGGGGTGCGACGATATGAAGTAGGGTATTATCTGCTGCCGCAGACCGGCGCGGCGGTTTACGTCGTCGAAAATCTTCTTGAATTCCTTGAAGAGGCCGAACGACGGTTTGCGCATCACGCCAAGCACCGTGTCCGAGGTATGTTCCGGAGCTACCTTAAGTCGCCCCGACACATGGTGCTCGATCAACTCTTCGTTGTATCGGCGGTTCACGGTGTCGATCTTGCGGTCGCCGGTGGGGTGCATCGAGAGGTCGTAGCGCACGCCCGAGCCGATAAACGATTTCTTCACTCCCGGCAAGGCATCGACACTGCGGTAGATGTCGAGCAGCGGGCCGTGGTCGGTGTTGAGATTGCGGCAAGGCGCAGGATGCAGGCACGAGGGGCGCAGGCACTTGGCGCAGATTGCGCGGTCCTTGCCCCCCATGGCATACATATTGGCCGACGGGCCGCCGAGGTCGCTGATATAGCCCTTGAAGTCGGGCATCCGCGTCACCTGCTCGGCCTCGCGCATTATCGACGCTTTCGAGCGCGAAGCTATGAATTTGCCCTGATGTGCCGAGATTGTGCAGAAAGCGCAGCCTCCGAAGCAGCCGCGGTGCATGTTCACCGAGTGGCGTATCATCTCGTAGGCCGGGATTACCTTGCCACGGTAGCGCGGATGAGGAAGGCGTGTGTAGGGGAGGTCGAAGGACGCATCAATCTCTCCCTGACTCATGGCGGGCAGCATAGGGTTGGCCTTTACGGCCACCTTGCCGGTAAGTTGCCAGATGGCGACGCCGCCGTCGAGGCGGTTGCTCTGCTGCTCGATGTGCTTGAAATTGGCCGACTGCTTGCGCTTATCGGCAAGACACTCCTCAAAAGAGTTGAGCACTATATCGTCGCTGCCAGGCTTCGGCAGCTCGGCTGCGGGCACGAGCACCACGCTCTGACGCAAATCCTTGATGTCGGCGATACTCTCACCGCTGTCGAGCCTGCGGGCAAGCTCGAGCACTGTGCGCTCACCCATGCCGTAGAGCAGCATGTCGGCAGCCGAATCCACGAGTATCGATGGGCGCAGCCTGTCCTGCCAGTAGTCGTAGTGCGAAAGTCGGCGGAGCGAGGCCTCGATGCCTCCTATCACGATGGGGGTGTCAGGGTAGAGCTCGCGCAGGATGCGCGAGTACACTATCGACGGATAGTCGGGACGCGCTCCATGCCGGCCTCCGGGAGTATAGGCATCGTCGGAGCGCCTCCGTCGGTTAGCCGTGTAGTGGTTCACCATCGAGTCCATTGCTCCGGGGCTGATACCGAAGAATAGGCGCGGCGCGCCGAACTTGCGGAAGTCGCGGAGGTCATCCTGCCAGTTGGGCTGGGGCACGATAGCCACACGGTAGCCTGCCGCCTGAAGGGTGCGTCCGATTACGGCGGCTCCGAAAGCGGGATGATCAACATAGGCATCGCCCGAAAAAAGAACCACATCAACGCTATCCCACCCGAGCGCTTTCATCTCCTTCACCGATGTTGGCAGCCAGTCGGTGGGGCGGAGTTTGCTATAGTCGATACTTTTCATAACCATAAATCAACGCATGGCCTCGAGGCGCAGCTCGAGCTTGATAATCTCGTCGCGCAGGCGAGCCGCTGTCATAAATTCCATCTCTTTTGCCGCCTTGAGCATCTCGGCGCGGCGGCGGTTGATGGTGCGCTGAAGCTCGTCGGCGTTCATATATGCCACTACGGGGTCGGCTGCTATGTCGACATCCGTAGAGTACTCCTGCGCATAGGGCACACTCTTGCGCGGGTTCTCGCGCTGCTGCCGCTTGTCGCGGGCGTTCTGCTGCTTCTCGGGGCGGCGTTTGCTGTGCGAGCTTGCTTCCAAGTCCACCTCCTCGCGCTCGAGCCCCACGATGGTGTTGCGGGCCTTGACGATAGCCTGCGGTGTGATGCCGTGCTCCTCGTTGTAGGCGAGCTGGATGGCGCGGCGGCGCTCAGTCTCGTCGATGGTGAGCTGCATGGAGTCGGTTATCTTGTCGGCATACATTATCACCTCGCCGTTGAGATTGCGCGCAGCACGGCCCACCGTCTGCGTGAGCGAGCGATGGCTGCGCAGGAAGCCTTCCTTGTCGGCATCGAGTATAGCCACAAGCGACACTTCGGGCAGGTCGAGACCCTCACGGAGGAGGTTCACACCGATGAGGACATCGAACTCGCCGCCACGGAGCCCGTCGAGGATTTTTATACGGTCGAGGGTGTCCACGTCGCTGTGTATGTAGGCGGTCTTGATGTTGAGCTTGAGGAAGTAGTCGTTGAGTTCCTCGGCCATACGCTTGGTGAGTGTTGTCACGAGGGTGCGCTCGTCGCGCTCTATGCGAAGTTGGATTTCCTCGAGCAAGTCATCAATCTGGTTGGCCGAGGGTCGCACGCTGATATGCGGGTCTAGCAGACCCGTGGGGCGGATTACCTGCTCGACCACCACGCCCTCGCACTGTTCGAGCTCGTAGTCGGCCGGAGTGGCGCTCACATATACTGTCTGACCCGAGAGCGCCTCGAACTCCTCGAATTTGAGCGGGCGATTGTCGAGTGCTGCGGGCAGGCGGAAGCCGTAGTCCACAAGATTTTGCTTGCGCGAGCGGTCGCCACCGTACATGGCTCTGATCTGTGGCACCGTGACATGGCTCTCGTCGATTATCGTAAGATAGTCCTTCGGAAAATAATCGAGCAGGCAGAACGGCCGCTCGTCGGGCTTGCGGCCATCGAAATATCGCGAGTAGTTCTCTATGCCGGTGCAGTAGCCCAGCTCCTTTATCATCTCCACATCGTAGGTCACACGCTCCTCGATGCGCTGTGCCTCTATCTCCTTGGCAAGACCGTGAAAGAACTCCACCTGCCGCCCGAGGTCGCACTGTATCTGTGCCACAGCCGATGCCTGGCGCGCCGGTGAGGTCACGAAGAGGTTGGCCGGGTAGATATTGAAACTGTCGTGCGTACCCAGATGGGCGTTGTCCTCGGGGTGCATGGTAATCACTGACTCCACTTCATCGCCCCAAAACACTACCCGCACCACAATATCCTCGTAGGCGAGGCGGATGTCCACAGTGTCGCCCTTGACCCTGAAGTTACCTCGCTGAAAGTCGACCTCATTGCGGCTGTATAGTGCAGCCACGAGCTTGCGCAGAAAGGCGTTGCGGGCAATCTTCATACCCTTCTTCACCTCCACGACATTCTCATGGAAGTCCTCGGGGTTACCCATGCCGTAGAGGCACGACACCGACGACACCACCACGATGTCGCGCCGGCCCGAAAGCATCGACGATACCGTGGCCAGACGCAGGCGCTCGATTTCGTCGTTGATCATCAGGTCTTTTTCTATATATTTGTCGACCGACGGGATATATGCCTCCGGCTGGTAGTAGTCGTAGTAAGACACGAAGTACTGCACCGCATTGTCAGGGAAGAACTGCTTCATCTCGCTGTAGAGCTGCGCGGCAAGTGTCTTATTGTGGCTCAGAATGAGGGTAGGGCGCTGCACCTCCTTGATCACATTGGCCATGGTGAATGTCTTGCCGGAGCCGGTCACGCCGAGGAGCGTCTGCGCGCGCCGTCCCTCGCGGATACCCTCCGCGAGTTGGCTTATAGCCTGTGGCTGGTCGCCGGTAGGCTTGTATTGGGAGTTAAGAACGAAGTCCATACTTACAAAGTTATGCAAATTTCCGCGAATACCGAAGAATAAACACCGATAAATTTTCTTTTGGCAATCTCGGATTTAATTATTACTTTTGGGCGCACCAAACCCTGATTGCCATGAAGCATCCGGCACTGCCTGATGAAAATATCCACCGAAGGCTTCCATTCTATCTCGCAATGGAGGAGTGGGTGGCGCGCCGCTTGCCGCCCGACGATTACTTCTTTGCCTGGCGCGTGAAGCCGACCGTGATCTGTGGCCGCAATCAGGACATGGCTGCCGAAGTCGACCTCGACTACTGCCGCGCGGAAGGCATCGACGTGGTTCGCAGGCGCAGCGGAGGTGGTTGTGTCTATGCCGACATGAACAACTGGATGTTCTCGTTCATCACCGCCTCCAATGAGGTCGGCTCCACTTTCAGCCGCTATACGTCTTTGATAGCCGAAATGCTCGGGACTCTCGGATTTGATGCCCGCGCCACCGGGCGAAACGATATTTTCATCGGCGACCGAAAAGTATCCGGCAACGCTTTCTATCATCTCCCCGGCCGCGCAATTGTGCACGGCACCATGCTCTGCGACATCGACACCGAGCGCATGAGCCGTGCCATCACCCCGTCGCGCAGCAAGCTCGCCGCAAAAGGCGTGAGGTCTGTCTCCTCGCGCATCACTTCATTGAGAGCCGAAGGCCTCGACATGAGCGTTGCCGACTTCGGTCGCTACGCCGTGAGCCATATATGTACCGGTGGCGACATCGCCCTCACCCCCGGGGAAATTGAGCAGATAGAAATGATTGAGAGCGGATATTACGACCCTGTTTTTCTCCGCAGCACCTCTCTCGACGTTGAGAGGCCAAATCGCACTGCCGCCAAGCGCAGGCGGAGGCACACTCGCATCGAAGGAGTAGGGGAGTTCGATGCCGAAGTTGAAGTCGACAGCAAGGGGCTGATAAGTGCCGTGTCGCTGGCCGGCGACTTCTTCGTCACCGGCGACGTCGAGTCGGCTCTGTGCCGGCACCTGCACGGTGTGGAGTATACTCCTGCGGCAATAGCGACTGCCGTCATCGACCCGTCGGGCGTAATCCCCGGTCTGTCGGCACAAAACCTTGCCGACATCCTGTTTGTTGAAGAAGAACCTTAATCATATACAAGATAAACATGACTGAAGAAATAAAGAAAACCTGCCTCAACGACCGCCACCGTAGCCAAGGTGCCTTGATGTCGCCTTTCGCAGGCTACGACATGCCCATCGAGTACTGCGGCCTCGACGCCGAGCACGTGGCTGTCCGCACTCGTGCCGGCCTCTTCGATGTGTCGCACATGGGCGAAGTCGACATCGACGGCAAGGATGCCGTGCGCTTCGTGAACCATATCTTCACCGGCGATGCTGCCGCCATGAAGCACGGCCAGGCTCTCTACGGCATGATGACAAACGCACAAGGCGGTGTTGTGGACGACCTGCTCGTATACCGCAAAGCTGACCAAAGCTATATGCTCGTGATCAATGCCGCGAATATCGACAAAGACCTCGAGTGGATACGGATGCAGTCGGGCGGGTTCGACGTCGAAATCACCGACCGCTGCGCCGACTTCGGGCAACTCGCTCTCCAAGGTCCCGACAGCGAGAAGATTATGAAAGATGTGCTTGGCATCGACGGCTCCGACCTCGGGTTCTACACTTTCAAGACTTTGCCCGGAGGCGCCATCGTGAGCCGGACAGGCTACACCGGCGAGGACGGCTTTGAAATCTATGCCGCACCCGGTGCAATCGTGGAGATGTGGGATAGGCTGATGGCCGCCGGTGTGCAGCCCTGTGGCCTCGGCTGCCGCGACACCCTCCGCTTTGAAGCCGGCCTTCCGCTTTACGGCGACGAGCTCACCGACACCATCACTCCTCTCGAGGCCGGCCTCGGCATGTTTGTGAAGCTCGACAAGCCCGAAGGCTTTATCGGATGCGAGGCTCTTCGCCGCCAGAAAGAGGAAGGTCTCAAGCGCAAACTCGTGGGCCTCGAGATCGAAGGCGGAGCCACTGCCCGACACGGCTTTGAAGTTCTCGACCTCGAGGGGGCTGTCGTGGGCGAAATCACGACGGGCTACAACTCCATATCCGTGGGCAAAAACATAGCCATGGCTCTTGTCGATACCCGCTACGGCGCTCTCGGCACCAAGCTTCTCGTGAAAATACGCCGCCGCACGGTGCCTGCTACCGTGGTCAAAAAGCGTTTCTACACTCCGAACTACAAAAAATAAAAAAGTCTTATAAACTCACCTGCTACTATGAAAATCTACTATCTTCCCACTCATGAATACGTAAAGGTCGATGGCGAAAACGGCTTCATCGGCATCTCTGAATACGCAGCCAAACAGCTCGGCGCTGTCACCTACGTGGATATGCCCGAAGAGGGCGACGAATTGTCGCAAGGCGAGGAATTCGGTGCCGTAGAAAGCCGCAAAGCCGCATCCGACCTCTTCGCACCCGTGTCGGGTGAAGTGCTTGAAGTCAACGAGGAGCTCGTCGACAATCCCAAGCTCATCAACAACGATCCGCTTGAGGCGTGGATTGTGAAAGTAAGGATTTCTGACCCCGCTCAGCTCGAAGGCCTCATGACAGAAGAGGCATACCACGACTTCTGCGCAAAGGAAGAGCATTGAACACAAGCAAATATAAGCCGTTCGCACTATGAACCCGCATCCTTATTTGCCCCACACCGAAGCCGATGTGGAGGCAATGCTCGCATCATGCGGCGCATCCTCGCTCGACGACCTCTATGCCGACGTGTCGGCCGATCTGCGCCTGAAGCAGCCCTACCGCTTGCCTCAAGCCATGAGTGAGCCGGAGCTCGACCGTTTCTTCGCAGGAATTGCTGCGGAGAATAAGCCGACTGCGATTTTTGCCGGCGGTGGTTTCTATCACCACTATACCCCGGCGGCCGTCACCGCTCTTTGCGCCCGCTCCGAGTTCGCCACAGCATACACACCCTACCAGCCCGAGATTTCGCAGGGCACGCTGCAGTATATCTTCGAGTACCAGAGCATGATGTGCTCCCTCACAGGTCTCGACGTGTGCAACGCCTCTATGTACGATGGCGCAACAGCTACCGACGAAGCCATGCTCATGGCCGTCAGTGCCGCCAAGCGCAAGAGGCGTGTGCTCATCTCGGCAACAGTGCCCGAGACTGTGGCTCAGGTGGCAGCCACTTACGCCGAAGGGGCAGGTGTCACTCTCGAAGTTGTTCCGCACGACGGTGGTGTCACCGACCGCACTTCGCTCGAGCAGATGCTCGGTGCCGGAGATGTGGCAGGCATGATAGTAGCCTCGCCCAACAGCTTTGGCATCGTCGAGGACTTCAGCGGCTTTGCCGACCTGTGTCATTCCTGCAAGGCGCTCTTCATCGTCAACACTCATGCAAGCGCTCTCGGAGTGCTTCGCTCGCCCGCTCAGTGGGGTGCCGATATTGCCTGCGGCGAAGCTCAGTCGCTCGGAATTCCGCTCAACTACGGAGGTCCCGGTCTGGGCTATCTGTGCTGCACAAAAGCGCTGATGCGCAAGCTGCCCGGCCGCATCGTCGGTGCCACAGTCGATGCCGGCGGAAAGCGTTCGTTCGTCCTCACCCTTCAGGCTCGCGAGCAGCATATCCGCCGCCAGAAGGCCACGTCCAATATCTGCTCAAACCAGGGCATCATGACTCTTCATGCAGCCATTTACCTCAGCATGATGGGGGCACGTGGCTTGATGCGGGTCAATGAGCTCTCTTTCTCCGCCGCCCACTCTCTTGCCGACGGGCTCGTTGCCACGGGCAAGGTGCGCATGAAGTTCCCCGGCAGGCCGTATCTCTGCGAGTTTGCAGTCGAGACTGTCGAGCCCCTCGATGCCGACGCTTTCCTCGCCGCTCTCGAGGCGCAGGATATTCTCGGAGGCATCCGCCTCGACGACAAGAGCGTGCTCATTGCCGCAACCGAGATGTGCTCGCCCGATGATATATCGAAATACATAAATATTGTAAGAAATCTGTAGCAGCTTACGTCATGAACAAGTCTCTATATTCTCCGCTGATATTTGAGCTGTCGTGCTCCGGCCGCTCGGCTTACAGCCTTCCCGATTATCGCTATAGCCACCCGCAGGTAATCGACCTGCCCGCGGACTTGCTGCGCTCCGACAGCCCCGCGCTGCCCGAAGTCGATGAGCCCACAGTAGTGCGCCACTACACCAACTCGAGCAACAACAACTTCGGCGTCGACACCGGTTTCTACCCTCTGGGCTCATGCACCATGAAGTACAACCCCAAGGTCAACGAAGCCATGGTGGCGCGTGCCGGTATTGCGCCTCTGCATCCGGCACAGGCGCCGTCATCTGTGCAGGGTGCCCTGCGTGTCTACCGCACTCTCGAAAAGTATCTTGCCGAAATCGGCGGCATGGAAGAGTTCACGCTCAATCCCTTTGCCGGAGCCCATGGCGAGTACACGGGGCTGATGGTAATCCGAGCCTACCACCTGTCGCGTGGCGATGAAGCGCGCCGTCGCGTGCTCGTCCCCGATTCAGCCCATGGCACAAACCCCGCAAGCGCAGCGATGGCCGGTTTCGACATCGTGGAAGTAAAGAGTCTGCCCGATGGCACTGTCGATGTCGACGACTTGCGCTCGAAGCTCGATGCCTCGGTGGCTGCTCTTATGATGACCAACCCGAATACCGCAGGTATGTTCGAGAAAAACATCCCCGCGATTGCCGAGGCTGTGCATCAGGCCGGTGCCTTGATGTACTACGACGGTGCCAATCTCAACCCTATGCTCGGCGTGGCCCGACCCGGCGACATGGGCTTCGATGTGATGCACGTCAATCTGCACAAAACCTTTTCCACTCCTCACGGAGGCGGCGGCCCAGGTGCAGGCCCGGTGGGCGTGCGCAAAGGCCTCGAGCGGTTCCTGCCCAATCCGAGAGTTATCGAGAAGCCCGACGGCTCTCTCGACATATCATTCGGCTCCGACGCTTTTGGCCGCGTGAGCGCTTGGCTTGGCAACTTCTCTGTGTATGTCAAAGCCCTGGCCTACATACTTTCGCTCGGTGCCGACGGGCTCTCGAAGGTGGGCCCGCTCGCCACGCTCAATGCCAACTATGTGCTCAATGCTCTTTCCGATCTGTATCTTCTCCCCATCCCCGGGCCATGCAAGCACGAATTCGTTTTCGACGGGCTGCGCGATAAATCCACGGGCGTGACGACGCTCAACATCGCCAAAGCGCTCCTCGACTATGGCTTCCATGCTCCCACGATCTATTTCCCGCTGCTCTTCCATGAGTCGCTGATGATAGAGCCTACCGAGACGGAGAGCAAGCAAACACTCGATGCCTTTATCGAGGTGATGCGGCGGATAGCGATGGATGCCATCGAGAATCCCGACCGGGTGAAAGAGGCTCCGTACACCACGCCCATAGTGCATCCCGATGAAGATGAGGCTGCCCTTAACCCCAAAGTGAAGTACAGCGACCTATGAAGCAGTACGATGTGATAGTGATAGGCGGCGGCCCCGGTGGTGCCGAGGCTGCCGCCATCGCAGCAGAGCGCGGCCTCAGTGTGGCACTCGTGGAGCAAAGTCGCCTCGGGGGCACGTGCCTCAACCGTGGCTGCATACCCACTAAATGCCTCTGTGCCGCTGCCGGCAGGCTGTTGGCTTTAGCTGATGCCGCTGAGTTCGGCATCGAACTAACCGGGCTTAAAGCCGACTATACCGTGGCACACCGACGTGCAGCCGAAGTCATGGACACTCTTAGAGACGACCTTTCGTCTACCTTGTCGAAGGTCGACCTCATCGAAGGTCGGGCACGTATTGGCGAAGGGCGCACCGTGGTGGCAGGCACCGAGTTTATGAAAGCCCGCCATCTGGTGCTCGCCACAGGATCTAAGCCCGCCCCATTGAAAGTGCCGGGAGCCGAGCTCGCCATGTCGAGCGATGATTTTCTCGACCTCGAGACACTACCTCAGTCGGTGGTGATTGTAGGGGGCGGTGTGATAGGGCTCGAGTTCGCTTCTGTGCTCGCGGCTTATGGCAGCTCCGTCACCGTCCTCGAGTACTGCAAGGAAGTCCTGCCCGCCTTCGACAGCGAAGTAGCCAAGCGCCTGCGCAGCTACCTCTCGCGGCGTGGCATCAAATTCGTGCTCGGTGCTGAGGTCAAGGAAATCGGCGGCGAGCCGGGAGCCGTCACCGTGAGCTACGAGGCAAAAGGTAAGGTGTGCCAAATTTCTGCCGAAGCGGTGCTTGCTTCCGTCGGGCGCAAAGCAGTCCTACCCGAAGGAATCAGCGAGGCCGGCGTCGACCTCGATTCGCGCGGCTTCGTGTGTGTCGATGAGAAGTTTGCCACCTCAGCGCCGGGCATTTCAGCTATCGGCGACATCAATGGCAAGTGTATGCTCGCTCATGCCGCTTCGGCGCAGGCGCGCGTTGCCATGGGTGTATGCGTATCAACAGGCGTTGTTCCCTCGGTTGTATTCACCGTGCCCGAGTGCGCATCCGTGGGTGCAAAAGAAGCCGACTCTGAGAGTTACCGTGCCGTCAAAGTTCCGTATAGCGCCAACGGCAAAGCCGTGGCCGATGGTCACTCCGACGGCTTCGTAAAGATGGTGTGCGACAGCGACTCGCGCATTGTAGGCTGCCAGGCCGTCGGAGCACATGCTGCCGACCTTATCGCCGAGGCCGCAGTCCTGATTGATGCCGGTATCAAAGCCCCCGATTTCGCCGCCCAAGCCGTAAGCGCACACCCCGGCCTCTCCGAGCTACTCCAGACCGCAGCCGCAAGATTTTGAAAGTTTCGGCTTTATAGAACGATAATGTCTGATAACTTCAATACATATATTGAGCAGATTGACGTCGATACTTGGCGCGAGTTTTGCGTCAACAAAGGTACACTGCGCCACTTTGCCAAAGGAGAGGAATTTGTCTCCATTGGCAAAGTTGGCCGTTACATAGGGTTTATACAATCCGGCGCACTCAAATATGTGGCATGTTCCGCCGATGGCACTGAGCATGTGATGGGATTGGTGTTTGGCGAAGGTTTTGTTGCCGACTGGCCTTTTTGTATATACGGTCAAAAAGCTAAACTAGCGATAGTTGCAGTGTCGGATTGTGAAATTTACTGTATCCCAACTGAGGATGTCAATGAAAAGATTGATGCCGACTCCAATTTCAAAGATATTGTGATGCATGCTACCGAAGCTGTGTATACAACTGTCTATGACCGCTATGTTGACCTGTATGTCAAGACGCCACAGCAACGTTATGATGAACTTGTCAGCCGCCACCCTGACCTATTCGACCTCTTTTCGTTGAAAGACATCGCCTCTTTCCTCAATATCACGCCGACACATCTGAGCCGATTGCGCAAAAATAACGAAAAAAAGTGTTAAAAACCTTGACTTTCAACAAATGTTGAGAGTCAAGGTTTTTATTTGCTGTAACTTTGCGCAATAAATCTTTGACCGAATGAACCGACAATCAATCATAGCATTCCTGTTGGTATTACTCCTGATACTTTGTGCTTGCTCATCGCATGGCAAGGCTGACGGGTGGTATCCTCTTGCTGATTATCCTGACACTTTTATAGTGGGAAAGCCCTTGGCTACGCTCAAGGACTTTGAGAGTGTGGCGATTGTCAGAGATACATTTATCATCGAGAGCGACACCGTCTGCCGGTTGTTGATTCAAGGACGGGTGAAACCGGATAAACGCCGGCAGTGGGCTGACGGAACTGAGCGTTTGATTGGCAAACGGCTTGGCTTCGTCTATAACGACTCCGTGATATCCGCTACTCAAATCAATGTTCGTATCGAAAGTGGTTCATTCCAAATCACAAGTTCCGATACCACACTCCTCAAAAATATCTATCGCAGATTATCAATCATAGTAAATATATAGAACAGTAGGATATGGAACCCGTAATATTCATTGTTTGCGCTATTTTTGCATTTATATTTCAACCATTTGTGGATAGGATAATTAAAAAGAAAGTTTCTTCCAAGTGGCTGGCTATAATTCTGTGTCTTGTTATTTACTGGGTCATTTTCATGGCTCTCTATGGAATTGCGGCCCTGTTGGGTTTCAAAAACTCGGATTAAGTCACGAAACAAAAAAACACATAGTGCGAACGTATGGTAAGAATCATATCATCAATCATATTGTCGGCAGTCGTAGCAATTCCTGTGTATGCTCAGGAACAGGCCGACACGCTAAAGACGCAAGAACTGAATGAGCTTGTGGTGCAAGCACAGATGCAACGTGCTTCATCAGCTAAGTCAACATATACTCCTACGGGTAGGCAGAAGAACGCGGCTCAAAATGCAGTGGATCTTCTGCGTCAGATGGCTATTCCTCAAATCAGGATAAATCCGATTGATGAAACCGTTACCGACAATGTAGGCGGCAACGTTGCCATTTACATCAATTTTCTTGAAGCCTCCAAAGAGGAAATGGAAGGACTGCGCACCGCAGATGTGAGGAGTGTGGAATATCTTGAATTTCCCACCGACCCTCGTTTCCGTGGAGCCGAGAGAGTGATAAACATTATCGTGCAGGAATACGCATACGGAGGCTACACAAAGGTGACTGCTGATGAAAATATCCTTGTCGGCTTGTCAAGCCGAGTCAACATCTTCTCAAAGTTCTCTTACAAGAAGATGACCTACGACCTGTATGCCGGTGCCAACAACTGGAACAACCACCACATTGGTAGCACGACAGAGGGCATTTACCGTTTGACCGGGGAGGACGGCAAAGAAATTTCGCTAACCCGTAAGGAAACACTTGAATCGTCACATTATAAGCAGAACCAATATCCTGTAACTTTCCGCGCCACATACAACAGTGCAAAAATCCAGATACGCAATCTGCTTGCTTTTACAAACTTAGGAATACCCACAAATGAATATTCCGGCAAACTGGAGTATTCGCCCAATTCAGCTCAGGGATATTCTTTTGAGCGGAAGAATCCGAACCGTTCCAACTCAGTCGCTTATTCTGGTACCTATTTCTTCGTTCTGCCAAAGGGATATTCAGTTGACTTCTCTCCATCGTTCAACTATACCCACGGCAACGATTATACTGATTATGCTGCATCAGAGCAGCCAACAATATACCGTCATGCTAAAGAGAACGCCTACAACTATCGTCTGAATCTGTATATCCGAAAAAGTTTCGGACAGAAACACTCTATAATGTTAGGTGGAAACTATGGCGACAACATCAACCGTCTTGAATACACCGGAGACAACGGATATAGAGACAAATTCCATAACGCTTTTGGCGCAGGTATGGTCGGCTACAATTTCCAGACACAGAAAATATCAATTAACCTTGATGCCGGTCTTGCTTGGGAGAACAGTGATATAAACGGAAAGAAAAACAGTGACACTTATCCGTTCACTCATATAAATGTGCGGTATGTTCCAAATCAGAAAAACAGCTTCTCCGCTTATTTCCAGTATGCGACTAACAGCCCCGGCATCTCAGAGAAGTCATCTGACCTACTCCGAGAGAATGAACTGATGTATATTACCGGTAATCCATTACTTGAAAATTGCAGACACACAACAGTCAATCTTGCATATACTTGGATGCCGTCAAATGCCTTCGGCATGAGCGCATACGGTCGCTATTTCGGTATGTATGACCGTCAGCTGCTTACATATTCGCCCTATGATAATGGGAAGGCTCTGTTGCGTTCATATATCAACGATGGCGATTATCTCAATGGGGAGATTGGATTGGCCGCGAACTGGAAGCTGCTCAACGGAAAACTACAACTATACGCCAACCCAAGCCAGTCGTTCTATAAATCTACCGGTATATTTAACGAAAACTGCAACTCCTTCCGGGTGACGGCTCAAGCAAGCTATTATCTTGATAGTTTCTATTTTCAAGCCTATTATGAAAGTCCGCAAAAAAGCATGTTTACTGCTTCTCCCCGAATAAACAAAGGTCGGAATTTTCACAGTGTTACCGTTGGATGGGCCAACGCTAACTGGAATTTGCGAGTCATGGCTGCCAATTTCTTCAATAAAGGATGGGACGGCGCGACAAACACCACCAGTTCTCACTATTATAGCGAGCGACAGACTGTAATCGGCACATCATCGCACCCTCGCATAAACTTCACCGCCACTTATACATTCGGCTACGGCAAGAAAGTACAACAAGGCAACGAAGTCGGCGAACAATCAGGCGCAACATCTGCAATCTTGAAATAAAAACAGCAGCTTAGCACGGGAGAAATCTGCGCAAGCCCCGTTAGAGTTGCCATACCTTAGCAGGCTTATAGAACGGTCGTCATCTATGGCGACCACGAATGTCAACGCATCCGAAAATAAACGCCGTCGAAACTTATTTATCAAACCACGCTCACGTCGGGCTCGAAGAGTACTACTGAGCCGGCGTGGAGCGAGGCGGCCACGTCGATGAGGCGTTGATTTGACGACCCTCGGAACAGCAAAGAGGTATCACGCAGTTTTTCAATAAAGGGGCCGTCGACGAGCACATCTATGTACTCGAGTAATTGGCGCATATCGCTATGCGCAATCGCCTCCTCGAAGCAGAAGCCGGTATAGCACCAGAGGGTGAGCCCGGCATCCTTTATCTGCTGAGCAAGGGGCCGGATTGCATCGGCCTGATACATTGGATCGCCACCCGAGAATGTCACATTGAGGCCATATTCTCGGATAGCTGCCATAATCTCGGTCACGGTCCGGTCTGAACCGGCAGAGAAATCCCATGTCGAGGGGTTGTGGCAACCGGGGCAGCGATGCGAGCAACCGGCAAAGTAGATTGATGTGCGAAGTCCAGGTCCGTCGACAGATGTTCCTTCGACTACCCGGACTACACGCATTGTTTTATGGTCATTCATGGACTACACGGTCGTTGAGCTCGGCAAGTTTGCCTGTGTTCCAGCGGTCGGTAGTGCCCACAAGGTAGCCTGTTATGCGCTGCAGACGGTCGATATTCTTGCCATGGCAGCAAGGACACTCCTTCAGGTCGGCGCTGGCGTCTTCGTAGCCGCAGTCCATGCATCGGTTGCGATTGTGGTTCACCGAGCAGTAGCCGATATTGTTTTTGTCCATGAGGTCCACGATGGCAGCGATAGCGTCGGGGTTGTGCGTGGCATCGCCGTCAATCTCCACATAGAAGATATGACCACCGCCGGTGAGGGCATGGTAGGGGGCTTCAATCTCAGCCTTGTGGCGGGGAGAGCAGTGGTAGTACACCGGCACATGGTTGGAGTTCGTATAGTAAATTTTGTCGGTCACGCCGGGAATTATGCCAAATTTCTTGCGGTCTTTGGCTGTGAACTTGCCCGAGAGGCCTTCGGCAGGAGTGGCAAGCACCGAGAAATTGTGCTCGTAGCGGTCGCAGAACTCACCGATGCGCTCACGCATGTGTCCCACGATTTTCAGGCCAAGTTTTTGCGCATCGGGGCACTCGCCGTGATGCTTTCCGGTAAGGGCAATCAAGCACTCAGCCAGACCGATGAAGCCTATACCGAGCGTACCCTGGTTGATTACGGGCTCGATGGTCTGGTCGGGCGCGAGCTTCTCGCCGCCGTTCCAAAGTTTCGACATCAGGAGGGGGAACTGCTTGGCACGGGCCGTCTTCTGGAAGTCGAATCTCTCGCAGAGCTGTCGCGCGGTGATTTCAAGCACTTCGTCGAGTTTCTTGAAGAAAAGTGCAACCCGTTCGTCCTTATCCTGAATCGACATGCACTCTATGGCAAGGCGCACAAGGTTGATGGTCGAGAACGAGAGATTGCCACGGCCAATCGATGTCTTTTCGCCATAGCGATTTTCAAACACACGGGTGCGGCAACCCATCGTCGCCACTTCGTACTTATATCGCTCGGGGTCGTCGGCACGCCATTTTTCATGCTGATTGAAAGTGGCGTCGAGGTTTACGAAGTTGGGGAAGAAGCGGCGGGCGGTCACTTTGCAGGCGAGGCGGTAGAGGTCGTAGTTCGGATCCTCGGGCAGGTAGCTCACACCTCTTTTCTTCTTCCATATCTGGATGGGGAAGATTGCGGTGGCTCCATTTCCCACACCTTCGTAGGTGGTGTGGAGGAGCTCACGGATGATGCAGCGCCCTTCGGCAGAGGTATCGGTACCATAGTTTATAGAGCTGAACACCACCTGGTTGCCGCCACGGCTATGGATTGTGTTCATATTGTGGATGAATGCTTCCATTGCCTGGTGCACACGGCCCACCGTGCGGTTGATGGCATGCTGCAGATAGCGCTCTTTGCCACTGAGTCCTTCGAGCTCTTTCTTCTCATAGTCGGCAAAGGTGGCCGTCTTGAGCTCGGATAAATCTTCACCCGACAAATTCTCAAGCACCTCGACCTCCTCGATGAACGAGCTGCGCACGAAAGGTGCCAGGTAGAAATCGAAAGCCGGGATTGCCTGGCCGCCGTGCATTTCATTCTGAGCGGTCTCGAGCGATATGCAAGCGATGATAGAAGCCGTCTCGATGCGCTTGGCGGGGCGCGATTCGCCATGCCCGGCTACGAACCCGTACTTGAGGATGTTCTCGAGCGGATGCTGCACACATGTGAGGCTCTTGGTGGGGTAGTAGTCCTTGTCGTGGATGTGGAGGTAGTTGCTGCGCACGGCATCGCGCACTTCCGAGGAGAGGAGGTAGTCGTCGACGAAAGGCTTGGTGGTCTCGCTGGCAAACTTCATCATCATTCCGGCGGGCGAGTCGGTGTTCATATTCGCGTTCTCGCGGGTGATGTCGTTGTTCTTAGCGTCGATGATTTCGAGGAACATATCGCGTGTCTTGGCCTTGCGCGCAATGCTGCGCTTGTCGCGATAGGCGATATAGCGCTTGGCGACCTCCTTGCGGGGGCTGGTCATGAGTTCTTCCTCGACTTTATCCTGGATTTCTTCCACGGTCATGCGTTCGGCACCAAAAGCACCCACGCGGTCGGCTATCTTCTGGATTAATGCTTCATCTTCGCCAAGCTCAGTTGTGAGCATGGCTTTGCGGATTGCAGCTTTGATTTTCTCTTCATTATAGCCTACCACACGTCCGTCGCGCTTTACTACTACCTGTATCATTATTGTGCGTCGATATTATCTTGTCGTGAAATTGTGTTTGTGTTTTTGATGATGCAAAACTACACAAACTTTCCCGAATTGACAAATTATAAAGCCCGAAATTTTTAATTAAATTTTCGTTTTGGAAAACTTTTGCAAGTTGTACAAATTGTAATATCCTATTTATTAGAGTTTTAATTGCCGCAAATGGAAAACTTTTATATCACTTGCTCATACAAGAAAATCCCGCAACTTTCACTGCGGGATTTTCACTATATTGCGAGTATTAATCAGCAAGAGTAGGCTGCGAGCTGCGAAATCTCGAAGTTTTCGATATATTCGCAGTGGCGCGCAACTTCTGCCTGCACAAGTTTGGTGTAGACGAGTGCAGTGTTGCGGAACGCCTCATCGGTCTTGGCATCCTGAAGAAGGAGATATGCCATGATGATGAAGCCGGCCATCTCGACAAGGCGGCGGGCCATGAAGTCGAGGTACTGGGGATTGTTTGCCTCAGTAACCTTGGCAACAGCCTTATCGTAGGCAGCGGTGAGGTTCTTGAGTGTCTCGGCCAGAGGTGCGAGCTCGGCGGGATAACCGGCGGCAGCGTAGCTGTCGATGAGTGTGCGGTAGGTTCCGGTGGTGACGTGGCGGATTGCTGCCACAACCTGCAGCTGCGTGGTGCCTTCGTAGATCGACGTGATGCGGGCATCGCGGTAGAGGCGTTCGCAAGCATAGTCTTTCATGAAGCCCGAGCCGCCGTGAATCTGGATGCAGTCGTAAGCGTTCTGGTTGCAGTATTCGCTGCCAAGACCCTTCGCAAGAGGAGTGAGAGCATCGGCCAGGCGGCTGTAGTGCTTCATCTCAGCGCGCTCGTCGGGGGTGAGGCTGCGCTCACGGGCGATATCCTCGTAAATTTTGTACATATCCACGAAGCGCGAGCACTCGTAGAGAAGCGAGCGTGAAGCGTCGAGCTTGGCTTTCATCACAGAAAGCATCTCGCTCACAGCCGGGAACTCGATGATGGCTTTGCCGAACTGGCGGCGCTCCTTGGCGTAGCCGAGGGCTTCGCGATAGGCCAGCTCGCTGACACCCACACTCTGTGCGGCAATGCCGAGGCGGGCACCGTTCATAAGAGCCATCACATACTTGATGAGGCCCATACGGCGGGAGCCACAGAGTTCAGCGGGAGCGTTCTTGTAGACGAGCTCGCAGGTGGGCGAGCCCTTGATACCCATCTTATTCTCGATGCGGCGAACATTCACGCCACCGTTGCGCTTGTCGTAGATGAACATCGACAGGCCACGGCCGTCTTTTGTGCCATCCTCCGAGCGGGCGAGCACGAGGTGGATATCGCTGTCGCCGTTGGTGATGAAGCGCTTCACGCCGTTGAGCACCCAAGTGCCGTCTTCTTTCTGTGTGGCCTTGAGCATCACCGACTGGAGGTCGGAGCCTGCGTCGGGCTCGGTGAGGTCCATCGACATGGTCTCGCCTTCGCATACGCGGGGGATATACTTGGCACGCTGCTCCTCGCTACCGAATTCGTAGAGAGTCTCGGCGCAGTCCTGAAGACCCCAGAGGTTTTCAAAACCGGTATCGGCACGGCTCACGATTTCTGCGGCCATGATATAGGGAGTGATGGGGAAGTTGAGACCACCGAAGCGGCGGGGCATTGCCATGCCCATCAGACCGGCCTTGCGGCAGAGGTCAAGGTTCTCCACAGTGCCGTCGGCATAGTGTGCGCGGCCATCGGAGCAAGAAGCGCCCTGGTGGTCGACACCTTCGGCATTGTCTGCTATTGTAGTACCGCAGAGCTCACCGACGATTTCGAGGACTTTGTCGTAGTTGTCCATCGCATCGGCGAAGTTGACGGGAGCGTAGTCGAATTTTTCTGCGTCGGTGTAGTTGCGTTCGCGCAGTTCGACAATCTTCTGCATCAAGGGGTGATTGAGATGATGCTTGAGATCGGGGTTGTCAGTATAGAAATTAGCCATTGCGTAGCTTACTTGGAGTTTTTCTTATAATATTTGATGAGCTTGGGTACGATTTCTTCCATGTCACCGGTGATCACATAGTCGGCGATGGTGTTGATCGGAGCGTTGGGGTCGTTGTTGATGGAGATGATG
>JAMPHP010000004.1 GCA_023663365.1 Muribaculaceae bacterium
GCTACTTAGGAAGAGACTAAGGGAGAGGGCCAACTCTTCCGACCACTAGAACCTGCCAGGGGTGACGCATATTATATAACATCGATAACATGAGGTTTACGCCCTGCGGGCTTCAACCTCACGCTAAGATTGCACGACCTGCCAAGGCAGGTCTACTGACGACATGAGTTTTATGCACCGGCATTTTCCGGCTTGCGCCGGGCTCTAAATCTTTATCAAATGCTGATTTTGCGCGTTGTGGATGAGGATTTCTCCAGATAGATACCATTGGGGAGGCTTATCTGCGAGCGCACACCATGGTAGACCTCAACGCCCTGAAGGTTGTAGACAGTCACAATGGGATCCACATCATCCACTTCAATGTCTTCTACGCCGGCGTAGAGCGGGTTAGGCAGGTCTTCTATGATTTTATCTTCCGCAATCCTCACTTGGCTGGCGGTGATTTCGTCAAGATAGCATCCAGAGTAGGGAGCACCTTCAGGCGCTGCGTATTTGCGCCCTATGGGCACATGCACTTCTTTAGGATATGCAAAATATTTATCGAGTTTGGTAGGTTCGCCGGCATAGCGGTAGAGATATAATACATCTACGTCACCAAAGCAGCCTGACCCGACCGAAGTCACGTCTTCTCCCAATATGATTTTCTTGAACTCCTTGCCTGTGTTGAAAGTGAACTGCGGAATATCTCCTGAGGGAATCCGGACTTCATCAATACGGCATTTTATGAACGGGTCCTCATCAAAAGTACATGGCTTCTTGCCCAGCTGGAGAAGTTCAAGCGTTGTACCTCGTATAATCTCTGAACCGATTTTATCAACAGCAATTTTGGCGGATTTAAGGTTAGGACAACCGGCAAACGCCCTCTCCCCGATGGATGCCGACGGAGCATTCGGATCGTCCACATCGCCCATCACAAGGCTTTTGATCGAACCGCAACCCTTAAAAATATTATCGCGGACCGATACTCCGGGCTCAAGGACAAGATCCTCAACCGGTTTTTCGTTGACATAAAGTAATCCCCCCTTACCAAAAAGGTTGTAATCAACAACGCCGACTTCTGAAGCGCGACTGGTCACCACTTCCATATTGAGGAAAGCCTTCAGATCGGTGATGTGTACGTTTAAGGGGTTCGGTTGCTTGAAAGCCCCGGTGTCCCCCAAAATAGCCCCTTCAACTTTTGTAATACTCGTGGGGAGGTAAAGATCTGTAAAGGCATCACAGCCTTTAAATGAATATCCCGGCAACTCGGTGACACCCTCGCCGAGTGTCAGTGTCTCCAATGCAGAACAGGCAGCGAATGTGTTTTCGGGCAGCGCGCCGGCTGTCGTAAACGATGCGGTCTTCAAATTTTTGCAGTTGTAAAAGATGCCAACTCCCAGTTTAGTGTTTTTATTGTGATAGTTGACCTCAGTGAGTCCGCTATTACGAAATGCCCAGTGCTGAATCTCTTCAATATTATCGGGCAAATCAATCCGACTCAGCGAAGTACAGCCATCAAAGGCACAATATTCGATATTACGGATAGTGGCAGGGAGTTGGACTTCAGCAAGTTCGGTACAGTTTTGGAACATGGATTCACCGACCTCGCTAATTCCCTCGGGGATTGAGGCTCCGGTGATTTTTTTGGCATGCGCGAGCGAGAACGGCTGGATTTTTGTGAGAGGGTATTGCTTGCTGTCGAAAGTGACCTGCGGGCTTATCATGGCTTTGGTCGCAGTGCTGTAGGCATAGGTCAGCCAGGCCTGCTCGTTCTTTTGGTCAACGCGGTAGAGCAAATCGTCTTCCCTTACAAATTTTGTATAGGGTTCCCGCTGTTCATACCAATTCTTGGTAAAATCACTGTAATAGGGCTGATCATCGACGCACTCTACATGATAGGCAGAATTGCTGTTTGAGAAGGCTTTCCACGCTTCGCGGAAGTTCTCGGAGTAACGTATTGTGGTTGTTCGCGGAATAGCATACACCTCCACACGACTTAAAGACATTTTAGGCGCCCTTGGAGCCATTATATATACATAGGACGGGGCGAATCCGGTCAGGCCATTTTTAGGGTCCTCGCTACAACCCAAAGAATAGTCGCCAAGTACTCTGATGGCCGAACCAAGATATATGTTTCTGAGGTTGGGACACATGTGAAATGCCATTTCTCCGATTTCCTCCACGTTAGGCGCTATGACGTTGATTATTGAACCGCAGCTGTGGAAGGCATAGGGGGAAATATAGGTGGCATCATCGGGCAGAACCAGGTCAGTCACCACTTCACCGTTTACCACCAGTTTAGTTTTATTCCACCGACCGAAGTTATCATAGAAGAACGGACTGTGCTGACGTCCGAACTTAATCATGCAGTAAGCGGATATGTCGGATATATGCACTTCGCTGAAGGTGCACATGCCGAAGCCTTCGCATTCTTCAATCGTTGGAGGAATGACGAGGATGCCTTTACCACGGGCAAGCACCCCTTCCCCGATGGCAGTGACGGGATAGGTCTTACCCTCATGTTGGATATAGGCTGGAATTTCATAGTATTCGTTCGTCGACTTTAGCCATGATACAAGAGTTGCCTTTTCGGTATCCGGATTGATTTCGTAGATGTTTAAATCATACGTCACGCTCTCAGCGCTGGCACTGATAGAGCCGGCCATGAGTGTGATCAGGCAGATTACAAGCATCTTAAGTTTGATGTAATTCATGACGCTGTTTTTATTTAGATTATACTGATCGGTTTATATTGATATAGCCTATTAAAAATAAAATCACTTTCCGATGCCGGAAAGTGATGTGTACTTTTTCAAATATATGAAAGTTGCGTTCCCGGAATAAAGAGAGATGCCTGTCCGGGTATAAGTCCACCCCGGGGGCAAGTCTCAAAATTCTGCAAGACGGGACGCAGATATGTCGGTTTTGTATGGGAAAAGAGCCGTCCCTCCACTTTCAACCACATTGGGGTTGAATTGCCATGGTGGAGTAATTTCCCTCAGAGGACACTCGGAGAGGCCTCTGATTGCACTGCAAAGTTAAAACAAATATTTGTGAAGTGCAAAAAAAGTTCAGGCTATTAAACCTAAAAGGCGGGCCCGGGGGGGCTTGCACGGAAATCTGACACGGTATGGAAAAAGCGGCCCGCTACCGGGATGGTGCGGGCCGCTCTGTGAAGTGTGTATGCGCTATCAGCGGATGATGGTCTTGTATGTGTGGCCGCCTTTGCGGACGATTACCATGGTGCCGGGGGCGGGGTTGGCAATGCGGAGTCCCTGGAGGTTGTAGTACTCTGGCTCAGCATCGTCAGTCACTTCTACGCTTTCGACGCCAGTGGTCACACGGAGGCTTTCAATCTTGAAATCGTTGACGTATAGGTTGTAGTGGTTCTTGGAGCTGGTGGCATGAACGCCGATGCACCATTCACCTGCTGCTGAGCGAGCCTCAGCAGGAAGCTCAACATCGGCACTGAGTGTCTCGAAAGAGCCGCGGTGTGTGTAGTTCTTCTTGGAGAGCACGGGCACGGTCATGGCTTCGGGAGTGCGATCGCGGCCAAGACACACTTCAAAACTTTCGGTGTCGTACTCTGTGGCAACGCCAAGCGACACTCTCACTTCGGAGCTTTCGCCGAAGTCTACCAAGGGCAGGATAATCCAGTCGTCGGCATCGTTGTCGGAGCTATAGGCATACTTGAATGCGGGCTGTCCGTTTGCCGAAGCGAAGGACCAGATACCAAAGTTATAACCTTGAGGATCGCTTGCTGCTTTGTCGCCATTTTCATCGAAAGTGAGGCAAAGGTCGAAGTTTTCCTGCGATGCAGCGAAGTTGAAAGGCAGTGCCCCGGTGACGATGGCGTCAGCCTTGGCCACAACGCTCTCCGACACGAGTTCGCTATCCTCTGTGCCTGTCGAGGCCTGGAATGAGATGGTGTGCTCGCCCTCGCTGAGGGGGAGAGCCACGGGCACGTCGGCACCGGCAGCGCAGCCGTCGATGGTAGTTTCGATTTCGCCGTCGACATAGACCTTGAGGCTAAGTTCGCCTTCGATGGCATCGCCGCTCATAAATGTGGCGGGCATGGTCACGGTGGCGGTGTAGTCGAGGCCTGCCACGGCGCTCTCCTTGATTGCAGGCACGGCGGGCAGCTGCGCGCTCGGTGCAATTGCTTCTATGCGGATGTCTTTGATATATAGGAAGCCCTGGTCGGCCGAGCTGGTGGCGTGTATGCCGAGCACCCACTTTCCGGCCTGAGGTACTGCGGCTTCAGCCGTGAATACGGCGAAGTCGCCGGTCTGCTGAAAGTTGGTCTTTTCCATCACGGGCACAGTCATGGCAGCAACAGTGCGCTGAGTACCGAGTTTGAGCTCGAAGCTCTCGTTGTAGGATCCGGTCTTTACGCTTACCGATACTTTCACGGCAGTATTGTCAGCGAAGTCGACCATAGGCAGTATCACCCAGTCGTCGGCCTGATTTCGGCTGTGATAGGTGTAGCAGAACGCACCGTCGGAGATGGTCCACACGCCATTGTTGCTGAATTTCTCTCCGTCGCCATTGGCGTCGATGATGATGCATTCGTCTTTATTTGTGTCGGAGGGTGTGAAAGTGAACGGGAGCTCGAAGGTAGGCTCGGTGGCTTCAACGCTTTCTTCTACCGAAGCGCTTTCCTCACCATCGAGCACAGCGCAGAAAGCCACGGTGTGCTCACCGGGGGTAAGGGTGGTCGATACGGGCACATCAGCTCCGGCAGCGCAGTCGGTGATGGTGGTGGTGACGGTGCCATCGACGGCCAGCTTAAGGTTCATTTTGCCGGTGATTTCCTTGCCATTGGTATCGACAGCGGGCATGGTGACGGTGGCGCTGTATACCAGTGCTTCCATCGAGCTCGACTTTATGGCCGGGGCTGCAGGCGTGATGACTATCTTTTCGGCAGTGACTTTCTCGGTGACGAGGTCACTCGTCTGCTCGCCGAGCACGGCTGCATAGCCAATGGTGTGCTCACCGGCTTCGAGGGTGAGAGCCACGGGCACGTCGGCACCGGCAGTGCAGTCGGTCTTTGTGTCGGCAAGAGAGCCGTCGACGTAGACCTTGAGGTTCATAGTGCCGTCGATAGCGGCGCCTTCGGTATCGGTGGCGGGCATGGCTACGGTGGCGGTGTAGTTGAGGCCGGCAACAGCGCTGCTCTTCACCACAGGATTAGCGGGCACTACGAGCTTGATTTCTTCTCCGGCCTCGATCTTGAAGTCGGTGATGTAAATCCAACCCATGAAAGCGGGACTGGAGGCATGGAAGCCGAGGCACCAATCGCCGGCAGCCGGCACGGTAACATCAGCGGTAAGAGTAGCCCATTTATTGGAGGTCGTATATGATTTTTTGGAGAGCACTGCAGTGGTCATTGCTTCGGCGGTCTGAGCCTGTCCGAGACACACTTCAAAGTCCTCTTTATCGGTATAGGTTTGAATCCGGAACGAAACTTTTACATTAGTGCAGTCGCCGAAGTTGACCAAAGGGAGAAACAACCAGTCATTGGCTTGTTTTTCCATACTGTAGAGATACTTATAAGTATCCATATACACACCGGTCGATGATTCATACTTGGTTTCAAAAGACCAGAGGCCATTTTTGGACTGTGCATCGCCGTTGGCGTCGACTATCACCACAGAGCCGTCGTCGATAGCGGCCTGCGAGGGCGTGAAGCTGAATGGGAGCGAGAAGTCGGTAGCCGAAGCAGATACCGTGGCTGCAAGCAGAAGCGGGAATAGGCTTTTTCGCAAGATTGAATTAGTCATAATGTGTGTTGGTATTGTGTAAGCTGATAAGCACAGACCCGGAAGCACGGTGCTCCCGGGTCTGTCGATATCGGGAAATGAATTTTATCAGAGGATAACCTTGGCGGTCTTGTTGCCTACCTTCACGATGTAGATGCCGGAAGTGAGGCTTACGGGCACGGAAGCGGAGCCGCTGTAGACGCAGGCACCCGATGTGCTGAATACCTGAGCGTTGAGGCCTTCGGCACCGTTGATTATGATTGCACCGCCGGCAGTGGTGATGGTGAAGTCGGCTTCAGAAACCACTACGTCCTCAACACCTGCGAGCTCGCCGATTACGTGCTTGGGGGTGTTGTAGCGGTAGTTGATAGCGCGCACGTTGTCGGTGTCGTAGAAGTCGTGATGCTCTTCTACTACGGCTATCACTTCGTAGGCATATACGTAGTCGGTGTCGGTGTCGCCGGTGGTGTCGATCACGAAGGAGTTCTCTTTCACGCGGTGCATCGAAGCGCCGTAGTCTACCATGTCGCCGGCCTCGAGCTCAGCGGATACTTCGAAGCTGTTAATCCAGTATGCAGCGTATCCGTTGCCGTAGAACATCACGCGTGTGCGGTCGTGGCAGTACGCACGGATTTCGTCGAGGTCGTCGGGGTCGGTGAAGTCGCTTTCGTTGGGGAAGGAAAGTACTTCCTCGAAGTCCTTGAACTTAGCCTGGGCAAGGGTGGTGTAGTGCTTGTCGAGATTGTAGACGGGCTTGTAGTCGATGTTCTTCTCGTCGAACCAGTTGGTGTTCCATGCCCATACAGCGAAGCCGCCGGATACGCTCGTTGTCTCAGCGGCGAGGCTTGCTTTCACGGTGATTGTCTTGTCGCCCATGCCGGAGAGGTTGTAGTCGGGCGACACGAGGTATGCACCACCGAAAACATCGGAGTTGTCGCTGCCTGAGAAATAGAGGTACGTGTCGATGCCGAGAGCTTTATCCATGTAGAGGGGGAATTTCGCCCACCATCCGGGGCAGCCGGGGATGTTGTCCCATTGGTTGCCATGCTCTTCGCTGGAGGTGATCGTACCTTTCGACTCGATATGGCTGAAGTCGGTTGATGCAAGCACAAAGTGCTCGTCGGCAGTTGCTTTGTGCATCTTGTAGACGATTACTTCGAAGGCATTGCAGGGCTCTTCGGAGTCGTCGTAAGTCCATTCGATTTTTACTTTGCCGTCCTCTTTGGTTTCAGAGGTTATCACAGGAGTGGAGAGCCAATAGGCATTGGCACTTGCAACACCGAGAGTTGCACAAGCAAGACAGAGTAAAGTTTTCTTCATTTAGTTGTTTTTAAATAGTTCATGAAAAGATTAGCCGTGCCGATTTCAAAAAGCGGTAAAAACGGTGCGTGAACGGCACGTCGCAGTACTTTTTCCGATGCAAAAATAGGCAATAAATTCAATTATCCAAAATTCGGAGGTGCTTTTAAGAGAATTTTAGGACAAAAAGCAGTACTTTTGTATAAGCAAGCACACGAAAAAGAGCAAAATGCAGAGAATATTCGAGCAGATGCGCCGCCACAGCCCTATCTCCGAGGCCACCGAAGCGTACGTGGCCTCCAAGCTCACGCCCTGCCGCTTCGCCAAGCGCGAGAGGCTGGTGAGCGAGGGGTGCTATGCTCATGCGGCGTTCTTCATCGAGCGTGGCATGACGCGCTCTTTCTGGATGGTCGACGGCGAGGAAATCACCACGTCGTTCTCGACCGAGGGCACTCTCGTGTTCAGCATGGACGAAATCTACAGCGGCAAGCCCAGCGAGGAATATGTGGAGGCTATAGAAGATATAGAGGCCTACCGCATCAGCGCCGACGATCTCAGGGCCATGGTGCGCGACAATGCCGAGCTCTCGGCATGGTGGTGCGCCATCCATCAATATGAGTACAGGCGCCTTCACCGCTCGCACAAGGAGCGGCTCACACTGCCTGCACGTGAGCGCTACGAGGCCTTCAGGGAGCAGTTCCCCGATGTGTGCCGCCGTGCTCTGCGCCGCCACATAGCCTCCTACCTCGGCATCACGCTCTCTACTTTGAGCCGACTGAGCGGAATTTGACCTGCGACAACTTTTTTATGGAAGTCATTGCCTAACTTTGTGGCCTCGAACCAAAACTACACATTATCTCGACAATGGCATCAACCGACACACTCACCCCGGCCGCAAAACCACGCTACGAGCTCCTCGACGGGCTCCGCGGTGTGGCCGCACTGATGGTGATTCTCTACCACGTAGGCGAGGCTTTCGCCACCTCGCCGCAGACTCAGGTAATCAATCACGGCTATCTCGCCGTCGACTTTTTCTTCGTACTCTCGGGCTTCGTGATAGGCTATGCCTACGATGGCCGCTGGCAGCGCGGGCTCACGGCCGGCCGCTTCATGCTTCAGCGCATAGTGCGCCTTCAGCCCATGGTGATAGTGGGTGTGCTGCTTGGCGTGCTCGCTTTCGCGGTGCAGGGATGTGAGAAATGGGATGGCAGCGCTGTGAGCACCGGTGCCGTAGTGCTCTCGCTGGTGCTGGGCCTGCTGATGCTTCCGTCGCTGCCGGGCAGCCTTCCGGAGGTTCGCGGCAACGGAGAGATGTTTCCTCTCAACGGCCCCTCGTGGTCGCTGTTCTTCGAGTATATAGGCAGTGTGATGTATGCCGTGGTGCTTCACCGCCTGCCCCGGCGCGTGCTGGCGGTGTTCACGGCACTTGCCGGTGCCGGGCTTGCGTGGATGGCCATTGGCAACGCTTCGGGCTACTATCACACCGGCGTGGGTTGGACCGCCGCCGACCATGGCTTCTGGCTCGGGCTGCTGCGCATGACCTTCTCTTTCTCGGCCGGCCTGCTGATGAGCCGAGGCTTCAGGCCCATGCGCATCCGCGGTGCTTTCTGGATATGCAGCGCCTTGATTGCGGCAGTGCTCTCGGTGCCCTACGTGTGCCCCGACATGCCGGTGCTCAACGGTGTGTATGATGCCGTGTGCACGCTCGTGGTATTTCCGCTCATTGTATATATAGGTGCTTCGGGGCGCACCACCGACCCCCACTCGGCGCGCACATGCGAGTTCCTTGGAGCCATCTCCTATCCTCTGTATATCATCCACTACCCCTTCATGTATCTTTTCTATTGGTGGGTATGGTCGGGCAACATCCCCTTTGCGCACGCTTGGCCCATGGCTGCCGCCGTGGCTGTCGTGTCGATAGCCCTGGCATGGCTCTTCCTTAAATACTACGACGAGCCTGTGCGGCGCTATCTGTCACGCAAGTTCACTCGAAAGGAAGGCGGAAGGCTTTGAGCTTCTTTGCGAGCTCGCTCTCGCGGCCCCGGCAGTAGCTGTTGCACAGGCGGTGGAAAGCCTCGGAGTGGTTCATCTCGGTGAGGTGAGCCAGCTCGTGGTATATGACGAAGTCGGAGAGCTCTTCGGGCATGAATATGAGGTTGGCCGAGAGCGAGATGCGCCCCTGCGAAGTGCATGAGCCGTGGCGCGAGTGCGTGCTTCGCACTGTCCATGCCGCCGGCGATGCGCCGACCTCGGCTGCCAGGCGGCGGGCTCGAGGCACTATGTAGCGGGCGGTGGCGTGGCGGGCGGCATTGAGCAAGTTGTTCTTTATACCAAGCTGCACCGCGGGCTCTGCCAGGCGGCTGTCGTCGACGCGGTCGGATACTGCGATGGCATAATTGGCGAGCTTGCCGCGGAGGGCTTTGTCGGTGCGGGCCACGATGTTGAAGTCGGCTCCCGAAGCAATGGGCATCCTCACAATCTCGAAGTCGACCAAAGGAGCGTCGATGATGGTGCCGACATTGAAGGTAGCCGTCGGGCGCAACGCCAGCAGCCGGCTGTGCATCTTGGTCATAAAGTCCTCAAAGTGCGCTGCGGTGCAGTGTGCGGGCACGGTGACGCATAGCTCAGGGCCATGCCAGCGGGCCGTGATGCGCATAGTGGTGCCATGCACCTTGAGGTGCACGAGTCCTATGCCCGGGTAGATAAATCGGGTAGTACGAAGCATCACTCCCCGCCCCAGTGAAGTTTCTCGCGCAGGGTATCGGCGAATGTGTGGCCGGCATGCTGCATGACAAGGATGGAGAATGGCGCACGGGCAAGGCGCACCTCGGTGCCGACATCGAGGAGCACCGAGCGACCGTCGAGGGCGAGGCGTATGTGGCGGGCGCGGCCCGTAGGAATTATCGACACGGGCACTTCCATACCCACCACCAGCGGGCGCATGGCAAGCGAGTGTGCGGCCACGGGCGAGAGCACGCACACATCGAGCGTGGGGTCGACTATGGGGCCGCCGACCGAGAGGTTGTAGGCGGTGCTGCCGGTGGAGGTGCACACGATGAGGCCGTCGGCGCGATAGTCGGTGAGCGGCATCGTGCCTATGCTCACGGCGGCGTTGATCATCGAGGCCGACTCTTCCTTCATGATGGCCACTTCATTGAGCGCCACCTGCCCCACTTCGGGCGGGAGCTGCGGCGTGAGCACTCGGATTGCCGAGCGGCGCTCTATGCGCAGATAGTCGCCGGCTATGAGCTCGGGGAGCTGCGGGAGCTGGTCGATGGAGAGCGCGGCGAGGTAGCCGAGGTGGCCGGTATTGACACCTACGATGGGAATCTCACGGCCGCCGAGCCACTGCACGGTGCGCAGGAAGGTGCCGTCGCCGCCAAGGCTCACGGCAAGAGCGGCATCGACGGGAGCGCCCTCTTCGGCACAGGTCACGGCCGAGAGCGAGGCCGGGATTGCTTCGCCGAGGTGGCGGTAGAGCTTGGGGTGCATCACCACAGTGTCGCCACGGTCGGCAAGGACACGGAGGAAAGCAGCCACCATGTCGAAAGCGCCGTACTGGCGCTTGCTTCCGTATATTGCAATCTTCATATCTCGAGGTATCTGAATAAATGATCGAGTCGGCGGCGGGCGGTGTCGGAGTCGGCATCGCGGGCCGAGCGTGTGTCTATCACGGTGTAGCCGTAGCGCTCAAGCGAGCGGCCCACACCCTCGGCGCTGCGGTGGCTCACGCGCAGATCGAACACCACGGGGAAACCGGCATCGGCACCGTCGGGGTCGGCATCGTCGAAAGTGTCGGGAGCGCCCATCGACGTGACGTTGAGGTTGAGCACGTGAGCATCGCAGTCTTCCACGGCACGTGCTATGCGCGACGCTGAGTAATCCTCTCTGCTACAGCCCACCAGCAGCCTGGCGCTCTCGGCAACAGGCGGGAAAAGATATGTATCTTCGGGAAAATTATTGCTATTCGGGCTCAAAATCTTTCGCGGTTTTATAAATTCTGACTATTTTTGCAGAGTCAAAAATAAGATGCCTATGGCATCCGCTCTTTAAGGAACTACAAAAATACGAATTTTTCCGCGTATATTCACCATCTGATGACAAACCTCAGCGTTAATATAAATAAAATCGCCACACTGCGCAATGCCCGCGGCGAAAACCGCCCCGACGTGGAGCAGGTGGCACTCGACATCGAATCGTTCGGCGCCGACGGCATCACCGTGCACCCCCGCCCCGACGAGCGGCATATCAAGCGCGCCGACGTATACCGCCTCCGCCCGGCCCTTCGGTGCGAATTTAACATCGAGGGCTACCCCTCGCCGGAGTTCGTCGACCTCGTGCTCAAGACCCGCCCCACACAGGTGACCCTCGTGCCCGATGCCCCCGATGCCCTCACGTCGTCGGCCGGGTGGGACGTGGCCGCCAATGCCGACTTCCTCGCCGGACTCGTGGAGCGCTTCAAGGAAGCCGGCGTGCGCAGCTCCATCTTCGTCGATGCCGACCCTGAGATAATCCGTGCGGCAGCTGCCACCGGAGCCGACCGCATCGAGCTCTACACCAAGCCCTACGCCGATGCCTATGCCTACGACCCCGAAAAAGCCGTGGCACCCTTTGTGGAAGCGGCCACAGCGGCGCGCAAGCTCGGCCTCGGCGTGAATGCCGGCCACGACCTCAACCTCGACAATCTCGCCTTCTTCAGTAGCCGCATCCCCTTCCTGAGCGAGGTGTCGATAGGCCACGCACTCATCTGCGACGCCCTTTACCTCGGCCTCGAGGAGACCGTGAAGCGCTATAAAGCTGCTCTTATCCACTGATTTTACCCATCTTATCCACTCTGACGATGACCGAAACAACCGCCGCCCCCTCGATGTCGCTTTGGGACCTGTGTCTGCAAGGCGGCTGGACCATGATACCCCTCGCACTGCTCCTGCTGTGGTGCATATATGTGTTTGTAGAGCGCTACCTGGTGATAAAAGCCGCCGGGCATGAGGACGAGAACTTCATGAAGCGCATCCGCGGCTATATCCTCGAGGGTGAGACCGGCAGCGCCCTCAACCTCTGCTATGCCACCCCCACCCCCTACGCACGCCTCATTGCAAAAGGCATCTCGCGCATAGGCCGACCCATGAACGATGTGCTCGTGGCCATCGAGAACACCGGCAACCTCGAGATTGCCACCCTCAGCCGCGGGCTGCCATGGCTCGCCACAACAGCCGCCGGAGCCCCGATGATAGGCTTCCTCGGCACCGTGATAGGCATGGTGCAGGCGTTCTACGCCATCGCGCAGGCAGGCTCCTCGGCAACCATCGACTCCTTCGCCGACGGCATCTACGCCGCACTCGTCACCACCGTGGCAGGTCTCATAGTGGGCATCGTGGCGCTTTTCGCCTACAACTTCCTGGTGGCTCGCATAAACAAAATCATGAACCAGCTCGAGGCACGGACCATGGACTTCATGGACCTCCTCAACGAACCCGCGGCATAATGGCACTCAAACGACATCAAGACATGCTGGCCTCCTTCTCGATGGCCTCGATGACCGATGTGGTGTTTCTGCTGCTGGTGTTCTTCATGGTCACATCGGCATTCGTATTCCCCACCGCGCTCGATATCGACCTTCCGCAGAGCACACAGCAGACGCCCGTAAAGCCCACCACGCGCGTGTTTGTCGATGCCGAGGGTGCCTACTATGTATCGGCACCCGACTCCGAAGCGCCCGTGCCCGTGGCGCAGGATTCGCTGGCTCTCTACCTCGGAGCCATAGCCCCGGCAGACTCCCTCGGAGCCGTGGCAGTGTATGCCGATGCCGAAGTGGCCTACGGCAAAGTGGTGGAAGTGCTCAACATAGGCGCGGCAAACTCAATAAAGATGGTACTGGCCACACGCCCCACCTCTCTGGCAGAGGCTGAGGCCACCGCAGCCGACACACCCGCGACAGCGCAATGAAAAATCCACGCATAGCAGCAGCCATAGTCACCGCAGCAGCTTTTCTGCTGCTCCTGCTTGCCCTCATAGCGGGCAGGCTGAGAGTGAGCGCATCGCAGTGGCCGCCGCTTGCACGCACCACCGAGCTGGTGGAAATCGACGAGGAGTTCGTGGACCTCTTCGAGCCTACACCTCGCCCGGCCAACCCGGCACCGGCCTACGCCGCGGCAGAAGCCGTGCGCGAGTCGACACCCGCCGAAGCCGACGGCAGCGACCTCGACGATGCCGGTGATGCCGCCGCACCGCTCCCTACCGTGGTGAGCGAGCGCCCCTCGGCAGTACAGAAGCCCAAGAAAGAAACCCCACAAAAAAGCGGCCCCGACAAAAAAGCCCTCGAGGAAGAGCGCGCGCGCCGCAAAGCACGCCAAGGAGTGTCGAACGCCTTCAAAAACACCACCGAACCTGCCGACAACACCGCCTCGAAAGGCAGTGAGAAAGGCGACACCGGCACCCCCGACGGCGGTGCATCCGACCTCAACGGCACAGGCTCGGGCAGTGTGGGCGGTGGATGGATCATGCCACGCTATGCAAAAGTGAGCTCGCACCGCACAGGCAGCATTGAGCTGCGCGCCATCGTCGACAAGGAAGGCCGTGCCATCAGCGTGGAGCTCGAAGGCGGAAAAGCGCCGGCATCGGGCGACCCCGCCCTGGTGTCCCGTTGCATTGCCGAAGTGAAGCGTCACCGCTTCACCCGCAACGATGACCGCGCCCCCGAGCGCTCAACCGCACGGATTATCTACAACTTCAAGTGAAGAAATATATACCCGATAAGGTATAAATAATGATGAGTTCAATGATTTTATACCCTTTATGGTGTAAAATAAATTGAATTTGTTATCTTTGCACCCAAAAGGGTATATTATGACTCAATTGGCACATTACATAAAGGAAAAGCGAAAGGAATTTGGCCTCACGCAAGTAGATTTATCTCAGAAGTCGGGGGTGGGTCTGCGCTTTGTTCGTGAAATGGAGCAAGGAAAAGCTTCATTGAGGCTCGACAAAGTAAATCAGGTCTTGGCTCTCTTTGGGGCAGAAATGACTCCTGCAAAAAAATCTGAATCATGAAGCGGGCTAAAGTATTGGTGGAAAATTTATTGGCCGGAATTTTGACCGAAGATGATATGGGCTACGAGTTTCAGTACACTTCCGAGTATCTTTCGTCGGAAAAGGCTGAAGCAGTAAGTCTGACGATGCCATTGTCCGACAAACCGTATAAGAGCAATGTGTTGTTTCCTTTTTTCGACGGACTTATTCCGGAAGGTTGGCTGCTTGATATTGCCGAACAATGTTGGAAGATTTCTGCCAGAGATCGATTCTCGCTGTTAGTTGCATGCTGCAAGGACTGCATAGGGAATGTGAGTGTGATTCCATTCGATGGAAAGGAGGAGATAGATGGGTAAGTGTCTTTATTGCTACAAGCCTCTCGATGAGGGAGAAGTGGATTATCATAAGGCTTGCGCACGCAAGATATTTGAATCCTCGGTTGTTCCGACGCTTCCTTATTCCCGTGACAAGATAAAAGAGTTGGCCCGGGAGATTGTGTCGGCAAACACCACAGTGACCGGTGTTCAAGCAAAATTGTCGCTTGATATTGCCCGGGATGCGAAAAAAGAGCCGAAGCGCTTCACCATCGTAGGATTATGGGGACGCTTTATTCTGAAACCACAGACCGAACGTTTCGCTAATCTGCCCGAAAATGAAGATTTGACAATGCACTTGGCGGAGACGGCCGGGATAAAGACCGTTCCGCACTCTCTGGTCAGATTTGCCGACGGTGAACTGTGCTACATAACCCGAAGAGTTGACCGAACAAAGAAAGGCAATAAGATTGCAATGGAGGATATGTGTCAGTTGTCGGAGCGATTGACGGAGGATAAATATAAAGGGTCTTATGAGCGGATTGCCAAACTTATTCTTCAGTACTCATCAGCACCATTATTGGATGTTGTCAATTTTTGGGAGGTCGTTGTTTTTTCGTGGCTGACAGGAAATGCCGACATGCATTTGAAAAACTTCTCGCTTTTCAGACCCTCGACAGCTTATATGCTGACTCCGGCCTATGATTTGATTTCTACTGCCATTGTGATGCCCGAAGATGATGAGGAATTGGCACTCACTCTCAATGGAAAGAAGAAAAAGATAAAACGAAGTGATTTTGAGAAAGCCATGCGCGACAATGGCATGGATGAAAAGGCTATCGCCAATCTATTCAATAAGTTCGTGAAAGTGCTCCCTAAGTGGCGTTCAATCATCGAAGAATCTTTTCTGCCGGAGGACAGGCAGAAAGAGTATATAGAACTGATTGAGCGAATGTCCGCAAGATTATAAGTTCACGGCGTGCCGGACTTCTATGGTAAACTTGTGCATCTAAGCCTTTTGTGCTATCTTTGCGTGTAGTAAGCCTCGTGTGCCGCCATGAAAAGTGTGAAGCATATATTCGGTTGGATAGCAGTGTCTCCGCTGCTTCTGCTTGCACTGATAGTGGTAATCCTCGATTGGATTTTCCACAGTCTTGCTATGCCTCGCTACACCTATTGGCGAATATTCTCTAAACCACCAAACCATTAAGCCGGTGCAATTATTGCTGCATTAGTTTGGATTGTAAGTCGGTTTTTTCTACCTTTGCAGCGTCAATCCAATTAAGAGGGTGTATAAAAATTATTGTTAAATTTTAAGTGCCGTATTTTTGAGCTAATCCGCTCTGAATAAGAGGGAGCATAGCTTCCTATGCGACCGATTATGAAGAGTGGAGGAGCCAAAAAGACGGCATACAAAGCTATTATTAAACTTTGACAACACCCTCTAAATCCCATGAAACTCAAAGACTTCATGGGATTATTATTTTTTATGAACTATCTATTGCAATTCGGCGTACTCTTCGCCTTCCTCGCCGCGGGCGAGTTTGTGGTTTGGCTCACGGGGATACCGGTGCCATCGAGCATCATCGGTATGCTCCTGCTCACGGCTTCGCTCAAAGCGGGCATCGTGAAGCCAGCCCATGTGGAGCGGCTGTCCAACTTTCTGGTGCATAACCTCGGTTTCTTCTTTGTACCCGCCGGCGTGGGGCTGATGAACTGTCTGGGCATAATCGCCGACCAATGGCTGCCTATCGTGGGCGCTTCGGTGGGCAGTACTATCATAATAATCGCCGTGACGGGCCGCACGCACCGCAGTGTGCGCCGCCTGCTCTCACGCAAAAAAACTGCCGCGTATGGACTTTCTGAGGAATGAGGTGCTCCTGATTGCGCTCACGTTCATGTCGTATATGGGCGCGGGACTGCTCCAGCGGCGCTTCGGTATCAAGCTGCTCAACCCTATCCTTGTGTCGATTGTCGTGCTTATTCTCTTTCTGAAGAGCGTAGGCATCGACTATGAAAGCTACCGTGAGGGTGGCAAGTATATAGAGTTTTGGCTCAAACCGGCGGTGGTGGCTCTGGGCCTGCCTCTCTACCGGCAGCTCTCTTCGATAAAGAAGCAATTGCTGCCGCTACTGATATCGGAGGTGGCGGGCTGTGTGGCGGGTATAGTGTCGGTGGTGGCCATCGCCCATCTGCTTGGAGCCTCACATGAGATTATAATGTCGCTTGCCCCCAAGGCCGTGACCACGCCTATCGCCATGGAGATTTCGGCCACGGTGGGCGGTATACCGGCACTTACGGCCGCCGTGGTGGTGTGCACGGGTATATTCGGCGGCATGGCAGGCTTCAAAATCATCAAGCTGAGCCGCATCAAGAGCCCTATTGCCCAGGGGCTTTCGATAGGCACCGCCGCCCATGCCGTGGGCACTTCGGCGGCCATGGAGCGCGGCGAGCGCTACGGAGCGTTCTCGTCGCTGGGGCTTACTATCAACGGACTTCTCACAGCTCTTCTCACTCCCTTTATCCTGCACCTTATCGGGGTGTGAGCGCTGCGATTTTATCTACTCGTGCACCGTCCATATCCACCACTTCGAGCCTGAAGCCATGCCACTCGGCCACGTCGCCCACTGCGGGCACGCGCTGCAGGAAGTTCATCATAAGGCCGCCCATGGTGGTATAGGGCTCGGGGGTGTATAGATCCTCGCGGTCGAAAGCGGCGAGGAAGTCGTAGACGGGCATCTGGCCGCTCACGAGCCATTCGTCGCTGTCGGGGCGCTTCATGAGCATCTGCTCATCGTCGGGGCTTCCGGGGCAATCGCCCACAAGGCCGTCGAGGATGTCGCGGAGAGTGACCACACCGCAGAAGTCGCCGTACTCATCGCAGACCAATGCGGAGTAGACGCGCTCACGCCTGAAGGTGTCGAGAGCGTCGTAGACCGACATGCTGTTGGGGATGAAGAAGGCCGGCGAAAGAAGGTCGGCAATCCGCAGCGAGCAGTCGAATACTTTCAGGATAAGCTGCTTGAGCGAGATAATACCTTTGACGGTCTTGCGGTCGCGGTCGTAGACGGGATATGCGGAGTGCAGCTCGCCCGACACTATACCTCGCACGGTGTCGCAGTCCATGTCGACGGAGAGACACACCACGTCCTTTCGGACGGTCATTATCGAGCTAACGCGCAGGTCGCCCAGCACGAGCGCCCGCTCCATGATGTCCTGCTCCACTTCCCTTACTTCGCCCGCCTCGGTGCCTTCTCTGATAAGCGATTTTATTTCTTCCTCGGTGACGGCAGAGGCATTACGGTCGAGGCGCAGCAACCGTGTGATGCCCTTTGTCGATACCGACAGAAGCCACACGGCGGGATATGCGATTTTCGACAGGAGCTTCATCAGCGGGGCCACGGCCTTGGCTATGGAGTCGGCGCTGCCGAGGCCTATACGCTTGGGCACGAGTTCGCCCACTACGATAGAGAGATAGGTAACAGCGGCCACGATGATGGTCTTCGACACGGTGGTGGCGTAGGCGGCCTTCACACCGCGCGCAATGAGCCAATCGGCCACATCGGCGGCGATGGTGGCGCCTGAGAAAAGACCCGTGAGGATACCGATCAGAGTTATGCCTATCTGCACCGTAGAGAGGAAGCGGTCGGGCTCGCCGGCGAGCTCAAGAGCAGCCTTGGCCTTTGAGCTTCCGGCCTTTGCATCGGCGCTGAGCTTGGATTTACGGGCAGAAATCAGTGCCACCTCCGACATGGAGAAGACACCGTTGAGCATAATGAGGCAGATGATTATAATAAGGTCGGTCATAATGCAATATCTATACCATTAATAACCGACCGGGGCTGCCGATGGTTCGATCAGCCGCTTACCTGCACCGGTATGCCGGTGCGGTCGGTGATTCGTGCGGCTATATCATCGAGCTCGACACGGGGCACACGCTTGAGCTGCGTGGCGGGCGTGGGGCGGTCGATGGTGTAGAGCATGACCTCGGCGGGCGATATTCTGCGGTAAGCCTCGATGAGCGCGTCGACTTCGGCGTCGGTGCTGTTATCGACAGTTTTGCCGTCGTACTCTCCACGGCATATCATGGTCTGCACGATGGCATCTTTGCCAAAGGCGGCTATGCGCTCTATGGTGTCGGCGAGGCTATATCCGGGAGCCGGCCTGTCGAGCATAGCCACGGTGCCCTCGATGGCACTGTCGAGCTTGAGGATGTTGTTGTCGACTTTTGCCAGAGCGCGGCACACTGCTTCGCTGCCGAGGCGGGTGGCATTGGAAAGCACGCTGATTTTCACGCGGGGGAAATATTTGTCGCGCAGGGCTATAGTATCGTCGATCACGCCTTCAAAGTCGGGATGCAGAGTGGGCTCGCCGTTACCTGAGAAAGTGATTACGTCGAGCCGCTCTCCGGCATCTCTCATAGCCGAGAGCTTTGCCTCGAGGTCGGCAGCCACCTCTGAGCGCGAAGGAAGGCCCGTGGTGCCATGGCCCTGTGCATTGAAGCCGGCCTCGCAGTAGAGGCAGTCGAATGAGCAAATCTTGCCGTCGTCGGGCATGAGGTTTATGCCGAGCGAAGTGCCGAGGCGGCGTGAGTGGATAGGGCCGAATACGGTGGAATGAAAAAGGACGGTCTGCACTATTTTTCCAAAGTGTATTTACGGGTGAATATACGTGAAATCTGGGCCACAAGGAAGCCGAGTATAATGACCGTGAGCAGGAGGAGTGCCATATCGGACCACTCCACTTTCACGGGATAGACATCGATGGTGAGCGCCGAGGGGTCGGCGGCGAGTTTGATGATGCCGAAATGCTCCTGCGCCAATGATAATGCCAGGCCCAGGGCGGTGCCCACAATGCCGCCGGCCGCAGTGATGAGCCATCCGAGAGCCACGAAGATATTCTCCACGGTGTTTCGTGAGGCTCCCAGCGCACGGAGTGTGCTCATATTGTCGCGCTTCTCAATGACCATGAGGCTAAGCGTGGACACTATATTGAAAGATGCAATGATGAGGATGAAGACGAGCATGAGGAAGGTGACCCACTTCTCCACTGAAATCATCCTGAAAGTCTCGGCCTGCTGCATGTCGCGGTCGAGCACCTCGAAACCTTCGGGCAGCTTGCTGCGGAGCACATCGGCAAGTTCGCTTGCATCTGTACCGTCGGCGGCAAGCACCTCGAGCGAAGTGGCCTCGGCACTGTCGTACTCCAGCAGCGAGCGGAGCCTGTCGATAGGCACGAACACGTAGTCGGCATCGTACTCGGGCTGGTCCACTCGGAATACACCGCTCACCACCACGGGCATACGGCGGTATGCCGCCGCAGGATTGGCCGGGTTAATGCGACCGAGCCGGCGCGGTGTGTAAATATCGGCCCATGAGTAGGCCGAGGGTCGCAGGCCTGTGTTCATAGCCACACCCACGGCAATCTGCGCTGCCGCGATTGAGTCGGGATTAGGGCTGTCGGCGGTGTATACGCCGTCGATAATGAGCTTGTCGAGGTCGAGAGCGCGCCCTGCCTTATCGGGCTCCAAGCCCCGCAGAATGACCGGCGCCTGCTCGTCGTCGGCCACGAGCAGTGCCCGCTCCTGCAGCATAGGCATGGCCACGGCCACCTGTGGCAGAGCCTCAAGGACATCGGCGAGCGAGTCGGCTTGTGCAAAAGTCTTTGCGCCCACGGCCACAATCCTGGCATCGGGGTCGACAGCTGCCAGATGCCTGCGGGCAAGGTCGGTAAAACCGTTGAACACCGAGAGCACCACGGCTATGGCCATGGTTGCCACGGCCACTCCGGCTATCGAAATGACAGAAATAACATTTACTACCTTGTGCGATTTTTTTGCCAAGAGGTAGCGGCCGGCAATGCGCAAAATCACTTTTCGAGCAGCGAGTCGATATTTGCTATGTAGTCGAGCGAATCATCGAGATAGAACTGCAGCTCGGGCACTTTGCGGAGCTGGAAGCGAACTTTCTGAGCGAGTTCGTAGCGCACGGTCTTAGCCGAAGCATTGATGCTCTCAATCATCTCGGGTGCCTTCTCGGAGGGGAACACCGAGAGATATGCACGTGCAATGGAAAGGTCGGGCGATACGCGCACGGCGCTCACCGACACTATCACGCCGTGAGTTTTGGCGGTCTGCTGACGGAAGATTTCGCTGAGCTCTTTCTGGAGCAGACGCGATATTTTTGCTTGGCGGGTTGATTCCATACTTAAATCTTTTTACTTTCAGGACCTGTCGGACTTGTCAGACTTGTCGGACCGATCGGATTTCGTTTTAGATATTAACGTCTGAGAAGGCCTAAAGTTAGTACTCCCTCTCTCCGAAAATGGCAGTGCCTACTCTCACGAGCGTGGCACCGTGAGCAATAGCCAGCGGATAGTCGTGGCTCATTCCCATCGAAAGAGCGTCGAAACCCCTCAGGTCGGGGCACATATCTTTTGCCTCAGCCATCAAGGCGGCAATCTCGGCGAAGTCGGCCTCGACACGGGCCGTGTCGTCGGTATTGGAGGCCATTCCCATCAGACCGCAGATATGAGTCGCTTTCAGGGTCTCGAAAGCTCTGCGCCTGAAAAAATCGCGCAGCTCCTCGGGCAGAAATCCCGTCTTTGTCTCTTCGCGCGCCACATGCACCTGCAAAAGCACACGGCTCACTATGCCTGCTTTCTCCGACTCGGCATCGACAAGGCGGAGCAAGCGCTCCGAGTCGATGCTCTCGATCAGAGCCACGCGTCGGGTGGCCACAAGGCGGCGCACTTTGTTGGACTGCAGGTGCCCTATGAAGTGCCAACGGATGTCATCAGGCAGACTGTCCATCTTCTCCACAATCTCCTGCACGCGACTCTCGCCGAAGAGTCGCTGCCCGGCATCGTAAGCCTCACGGAGAGCCTCCACGGGGTGAAACTTGCTTACAGCGACAAGCTCCACACCCTCAGGGAGTGTGGAGCCTATCCGTGCTATAGCGTGGGCTATTTGCGGCATTATTCCTTCACTTTCATCTTGTAGACATCCATGAGGGCAGTCTCGTTGATCTGCACAATCTCGTAGTCGGCCATGGTGCCTTTCATGCCTTCCTCGAAGTTTTCGAGCGCGTGCTTGAAGTTGGCGGCCTGGACGAGAATTTGCGAAATTGACTTCTTCTCGGCCGCCGTCTTTTCGTCGATGGTGATGAAAGCCACCTTCACGAGGTACCAGCGGTCGCCGGTTTCGTCCCAGAAAATTTCAGCAATCTTGGTGGGCTTAATCGCAGCCACAGTAAACTCGCCGGAAATGAAAGGCCTCTGCTCCTCTGTGATACGGCTCTCGGCCTCGGTGAAGGAGAGAGCATCGACAAGATACGGTTCGCTAACTTTCTTTACGGCTCCATTCTCCTGGATTTTTTCGTACTTTACTTTACATTCAAACCAATTAGACATACTTTTTCAAGTTAAGAGTTATGAGATATGAGTTGCTCGGCGAGCCTGGCGAGGCCTGCCGAAGCGGTGGCGCGAATCACGGTGACACCTGCGGGCACAGCCGATGGATTGGGGTCGATGTAGTAGATGGGAGTGCCGGGGCGCACATAGTGCAGCAGTCCTGCGGCAGGATACACGGCAAGACTTGTGCCTACAATCACGAATATATCGGCCTCAGCCACGAGCTCGGTGGCGGGCTCGAACATAGGCACGGCCTCCTGAAAGAACACGATGTGGGGGCGCACATGCACGCCGTCGATCACTGTATCGGGCGTGGTGGCGCTGTCGTAGCTCTCAAGGCGGAATACCCTCTCGGAGCTGTCGAGAGCCCTCACCTTGGTGAGCTCGCCGTGGAGGTGAAGCACCTTGGAGCTGCCGGCACGCTCGTGGAGGTCGTCGACGTTCTGAGTGATTACATATACATCGAACCGGTCCTCGAGCTCGCGCAGGATTTCGTGCGCACGGTTTGGCTTGACCTTTGCCAAGGCAGCGCGGCGCTCATTGTAGAAGCGGTGCACCAGCGCGGGGTCGCGCCTGAAGCCGTCGGCCGAGGCCACGTCCATCACGGGGTACTGCTCCCACAGGCCCCCGGCATCGCGGAAGGTGGAAATACCACTCTCGGCGCTGATACCGGCACCGCTCGACACCACGAGTTTCGGTTTACTACTTGTCATCGGGCGAGAAGAAAATAAGGTTGGACGGTTTTGAGCCCTTTACGGCAGTGCCGGGCTTGTCGGCTTCGGCGCTGTTTGCCTGCCTGATAGATGCTATCGTTTCCTTGCGCTTGTCGCGACGGAAAGCTGGAGAGCGCTCCACCATCTCGATAGTCTCGTCGTCGTCGAGCTGCTCGGGGGTGAGCACATAGTAGTTCTGAGTCTCCTGTCGGCGGGTGAAGTCCTCGACCTTATCCTTGCCATAGGCAGCCGATATACGCTCGTCGACAGCGCTCTCGTCGATTTCACGGGGCTCATGCTCGCTTCCGGGAATCACTTCCACGCGCTTACCGCCGGTCTCGACCGACACGTCGAAGCCCGAGGCAAGGATTGTGAACTTGATTTTGTTTCCGAGCGAGTCGTCGTAGCCCCAACCGAACTTGATGTGCACGCGCTTGTTGATTTCGGCCACGAGCTGGTTTGCCTCGGTGGCTTCGGTGACGCGGAATGAAGGCTCGATGTCGTGCGAGATGTAGAAGGCGAAAAGGAGCTCTTTTGCCGTCATGATGTCGGTGTCGCACAGCAGAGGCGAGTGGAGGGCATTCCTGATAGCCTGCGACATACGCTCTCCGCGCGCACCTTCGCCGTACCCCACGGAGATGAGAGCCGTGCGTCCGTCGCGCAGGCAGGTGTCCACGTCACGCATATCGATGTTGATATTGGCGAGGGTTGTCACCATGTCGGAGATTGTGCGTGCTGCCGTGGTTAGGATATCGTCGGCCTTGGAGAAGGCTACATCCCAATCGAGGTCGGGGTATATGCTGCCGAGGCGGTCGTTGTTTATCACGAGCATGGCATCGACATTCTGCTGGAGGCGCGCGGCACCGTCGATGGCGCTGCTGATTTTGTTCATGCCTTCGAAGAAGAATGGAATGGTGACTATGCCTACCGTGAGGATGCCTCTCTTCTTAGCCACACCTGCCACCACGGGGGCGCCACCGGTGCCTGTGCCACCGCCCATACCGGCTGTCACGAAAACCATCTTGACATTTGGAGTGAGCAGTTTCTCTATCTCGGGCACACTCTCGAGAGCCGCCTGCTCGCCTACTTCGGGCTTACCACCGGCACCGAGGCCTCCGCAAAGCTGCGGGCCCAAGAGCACCTTAGTGCCTACTGCGAGAGGCTCGAGAGCCTGACGGTCGGTGTTGAGCACTACGAAATCGACTCCACGAACGCCTTGCTCGTGCATGTAGGCCACGGCGTTGCATCCGCCGCCGCCCACACCCATGGCGATGATAGTGGGGCCGTCGGAGGCAGTGGTATCGACCTGATTGTGATATTTCTCTATGAGGTTGAAATCTTCGGGATCAGCCATTTCTTATATATGGAGGTTGAGAGGGGTTAAATGAGTCTTAAAAATTAATCTTCGTCGTCTTCTTCGTCGACCGGACTTTTGAAGATTTTGCAGAAGCCTTCACGAAGCTTGTTGATGGCGATTGTGGCTTTGCTGTAGCCGTTGTCGCCACCCTCAACGCCGGTGTCGGGATCATCGCCGAGAGCATCCTCATCGTTCTCATCGTCGATGTTGTCGTCGTATTCTTCTTCGTCGTCTTCAAAGACGTCGAACTCGTCCTTTTCCTGCGGCTCTTCTTTCTTGGGCTTGCGTCCGAGGCCGAAAATGCCACGGCGGACGGGCTGCTCTTCGGGCTCGTCGACGGGCTCATCCTCATCGTCGTTGAGGAGGTCCTCATCGTCCTCGGCGGGCGGTTTACGCGGGCCTTCCTGCTGCTTTGTGGCCGCAGTGCGGGGCGTGCGCACTTCTTCTTCCTCTTCGGTGAAATCATCATCGGCATCGTCGATGTCGTCGACAACTTCGGACTTCGGTGGCACGGGCACTGCCGAGAGGCACTCCCAGCGGGAGCGCCGGGCTCCGGCGGCAAGGAGAGCCACGATGTCGATATTGTCGGCATTGTTTCGCCCGGGCACACGGAATGCGATGTCGGCGGGCATCTCTGCCACGCGCACCGGCATCTTGCACTGAGTGCCAAGCTGTGTGGCGAAGTCGGGGAGCTTGGCACCACCGCCCACGAGCACTATGCGCGAGAGGCTGTCGGCGCTGTAGCCCGAGTGCTCGATCTGGTTGAGGATGTTGGCTGCAATCTCGCCTACACGAGCCCTCACGTAGCCGAGCTTCTCTTCGGCGTTGGGGTTGTCGGCGATGTCGCGGTCGGAGAGCGTCGGGAGGGCAAGCTTGTAGTTTTCGGCGGCCTCTTCGGTCATGCCCAGGCCTGCCATGAGGTCGAGCGTGATCAGGCGCGAACCCATGGGGATGGTGCTGAGGAAGGCCAGAGTGCCATCCTTGTACACCGATACCGTGGTGGTCTCGGCACCGAAGTCGACCAGCGCGCAGCCGAGCTCACGCTCATCGGATGTGAGCACGAGCTCACCGATGGCGAGCGGACGAATTTCGTAGACGGCGTTCTCACGCTCCACGGTGTCGAACTTGAGCCTGTCGAGGCTCTGGCGTGTCTCCTTGCCGCAGGTGAGCATCATGAACTCACCCCGCAGCGTCTCGCCGAAGAAGCCCACGGCCTTTCTGGTGCCCACGTTGTTGACGTAGAACATACGCGGCACCATGGCCTCTATATTTTTATCGCCGACAAAGTCGCGCGTAGCTTCATATTCAAGCCTCTGCACATGGTTCTCGGTGATTTCGCTCTCGCGCGGCAGGCGGAGAGTGGCCTGAGCCGGAGTAGCCGACAGCGAACGCCCGCCGAGGCTTATCGACATAGCCTCAATCCTTCGCGGCGACACCTGAGGAGAATTTTCGAGGCGGCGTACAATCTCGTTGACAGCCGCCGACACCTCGCGAATATTCTGGATGCGGCCATAGCGGACGTTGTTGACGCCCGGCATTTCCTCCACGGCGAGTACTACGAGCCTTCCGTCGGGCCCGACGGCGGCCACGGCACCTTTAATCTTCGAAGAGGCTATTTCGATAGCGACGATAGTTCTTTGTTCCATTGGGTATTTGAAGAGGTTAAAAGAGAAGAGAGTCAGGCATCGCCCGCTTGCTCCTCCGGCGTTGACTTTGCTACTGTTTCGTTGTCGTTGATGTCGAGAATACCGGTCTGCTCACTCTCGATAGGCAGCGGCACAGGGGCGAGCTGCTTGTTGCGGCGTGTGGCCACCACCTGTCCGCGCCACTTCACGGCCACGGTGTCGTAGGTATCCCATCCCTTTACGGGCGCCACGCTCCGGTAGAAGGAGCGGAGCATGGCAAACTTCTCGCTCACCCTTGAGGTGTCGCCGAAGTTCACCACATGTCCCACGATGGTGGGGATGAGGATTATGTTGCCGTCGGCTTCTTGAGTGACGGTTGCAATCATGGCACCGGCCTTTCGATGCGAGGCGATGTAGTCGAGCAGGGGCAGCAGCCTTTGGGCGGGATATACGGAGTCGAATGAGCCTACGAGCACGGGCACGTCGATGTGGTAGCGCAGCTCCGCGGAGATGCGTTTGCCCCCGGCGTTGATGTAGTAGGAGGGCTTACCGGGCTCGAACACGCGGGCTACGGGCACCATGGGAGTGACGTCGATTTTCACACGACCGTCGGAAAGGAGTGTGGCGTTGGCATCCTGCAGTTTGTCGGATGCCTTGAGGCGCTGCTCGAGGGAGTGCAGGTCGAAGCCCTCGCGGCGGCAGTAGCGGAGAGTGTCGGGGTCGATGCCGCTCTCGAGCACTACATCGCGCACGCTCACGAAGCGCGACTGCGGGTCGGAAAGCACCACCTCCATGCCCGTGAGGGTGTCGGCGGCGGCCATACGCGTGCTCACCGTCATGGCGAAGCCCATATAGGCCACCATGATGATGGTAAGGACGCACATTATGACAGATTTCCGGCTCATCATTTCGTGATTTCAGCCACCAGGAGGGGCACCTTGAGGTTAAGGTCGCCGGCTCCGGCGGTCAATAATATTTCAAAGTTACGATTTTTCATCGTATCGACAAAATCTTCCTTAGAAATCATGAGCTTGGAGGGGCATTTGACCTTGTCGAAGATGATTTTTGAGCTCACGCCGGGGATAGGCTCCTCGCGCGCGGGGTATATGTCGATGAGCACCACTTCGTCGGCAAGCGACAGTGCTTCGGCAAACTGGCCGGCGAAGTCGCGTGTGCGGGTGTAGAGGTGCGGCTGGAAGGCTACCGTGAGCTTGCGGCCGGGATAGAGGGCACGCACCGACTCTATGCTGCGGCTGAGCTCGTCGGGGTGATGGGCGTAGTCGTCGATCACTACCCTGCCCTCGGGTCCGCGCTCCTTGAGGTGAAACTCGAAGCGGCGCTCCACGCCAGGATACGATGCCATGGCATCGCGCGCGAGCTCGGGCGTGAGTGTGCCGGTGAGCCACACGGCGGCGAGCGCCGACACGGCATTGTCAACGTTGATGTCGACGGGCACGCCGAGCTCAATGTCGGTGATTGTGCCGTCGGGGTGCACGAAGTCGAAAAGGATGGTGCCGTCGCCGGTGCGGACGTTAGCGGCATGGAAATCGCCGTCGGTGCGGCCGAAGGTGTAAACTTTGACACCCTCCGGCACACGCGGCGCGAGCTTGATGCCCGTGCGCATCACCAGAAAGCCGTCGGGGCGGATGAGCTCGGTGAAGTGAGCGAAGCTCTCGAGGTAAGCCTCTTCGGTTCCGTAGATGTCGAGGTGGTCGGGGTCGGTGGCATTGACCACGGCGATGTAGGGCGTGAGCTGATGGAAGGACCGGTCGTACTCGTCGGCCTCAATCACGCTGTAGGGCGAGGTGGCGCTGAGCATGAGGTTGCTGTCGTAGCCCTTGAGGATGCCGCCGAGGAAGGCGTTGCAGCCCACGGGGCCTGAGTGCAGGATGTGTGCCGCCATCGAGGACGTGGTGGTCTTGCCGTGCGTACCCGAGAAGCACAGGCTGCGGCTGTTGCGGGTGACCTGACCGAGCACCCATGCGCGCTTGCGCACCTCGAAGTCGTGCCCGCGGAAGAAGCTCAGCGGCACATTGGCCTCGGGCACGGCCGGGGTATAGACCACCAGCGTGCCCTCGGGCTTGCGGAAAGCCTCGGGCACGGCATCCATGCTGTCGGCATAGCTCACAAAGGCACCTTCGGCCTCAAGCTCGGCAGTGAGCGCCGAGGGTGTGCGGTCGTAGCCCGCCACAGGCAGGCCGAGCGACATATAGTATCGGGCAAGCGCGGCCATACCTATACCGCCGATGCCCACAAAGTAGACTCTTTCCATTGCGTTTTTTCAAAAATAATCAGGATATCGCGGCCACAATGGCTTCGACAATCTTGCGGTCGCTGTCGGGCAGTGCCATGGCCGAGATATTGGCCGAGAGGAGCTCGAGCGTGCTGCTGTTTTCTACCACAGTGCAAATCTCGCGCCAAAGACTGTCGGCGGCATCGGCATCGAGCACCATACCGGCGGCCCCGCGCGTGGCCAAAGCTTCGGCATTGTGGCGCTGATGGTCCTCGGCTACATTTGGCGAGGGCACCAGGATGCAGGGCTTGCCGAGATCCTCGAGCTCGCTGATGGTGCCGGCACCGGCACGCGCCACCACCAGGTCGGCGGCACGGTAGACCAGCGGCATATCGCTCACAAACTCGGTGAGCTGCACATTGGCAGGCAGTATGTCGGCCACAGCCTCGAGGCAGCTCTTGTGGTGCGATGCACCGCACTGCCACAGAATCTGAAAATCGGTCTTTGCGGCCTTGCCCGAGCGCACGGCCTCTATCATCACTTCGTTGATAGTACGAGCCCCAAGGCTTCCGCCGGTGACGAACACCAGCCTGCGCCCGGCATCGAAGCCCAGCGCCTCCTTGGCCTCGGCAGCCGTGGCCGACACTTCAAAGAGGGCCTTGCGCACGGGGTTGCCCGTCATCACAATCTTATCGGCGGGGAAGAACTTCTCCATGCCGGGGTATGCCACGCATATCACGGCGGCATCCTTAGCCAGAAGTTTGTTGGTGACTCCGGCGTAGCTGTTCTGCTCCTGCAGCACGGTAGGCACGCCGGCGCGCTGAGCGGCCTTGAGAGTGGGGCCACTGGCATAACCTCCCACCCCCACGGCCACGGCGGGCTTGAAATCGGCCACTATGCGGCGGGCCATGCGTATGCTCTTGAAGAGGCGCAGCAACACACGGAAGTTGCGCCACAGGTGCTTGCGGTCGAAGCCGCTCACGGGCAGGCCGATGATGCGATAGCCGGCGGCAGGCACACGCTGCATCTCCATGCGGTTGTCGGCACCGACGAATAGAATTTCACTGCCGGGATATTGACGCATCACGGCATCGGCGATGGAAATCGCCGGGAATATATGGCCGCCGGTACCACCGCCGCTCACGAGCACCCTCAGGGGAGCCTTTGCTCTATGCTGTTCCATTATTGATTGTCTATTTTGCGTTATTTCTCTTCAACAACTGAAGACATCACGGGGTTTAGACTCCGGGCATCTTCGGGCAGAGAATTTTGCTCCTGCTTCTGCTCGGCCTTGGTGTCGGTGACACGCACGGCATGGCGTGCCACACTGAGCATGATGCCGAAGGCGATTGAGGTGACTATCACCGATATGCCGCCCTTGGAAATCAGAGGCAGCGGCTGGCCCGACACCGGGAATACGCCCGACACGATGGCCATGTGGTAAAGTGCCTGAAATACTATCACGAAGGAGCAGCCCATCACGAGCACACCCGGCATGGTGTGCTTGAAGCACATGGTGAGCTTGGCGCTTCGGCCAAGAATCCACATATACACTATCAGGATACCGAGCCCCACGAAGAGGCCGAGCTCCTCAATGATGATGGCGAAGATATAGTCGGAGAAAGCCAGAGGCAGGCGTGCATTCTCGCGCGAGCGGCCTATTCCCACACCGGTGAGGCCGCCGTGAGCCTGAGCGATGAAGCTCAGCTGCTCCTGCTGGTGGTCGACGTCGAAGTCATCGAGGTGCTTGTTGGGGCGCTTCCAGTAGCTGGTGCGGTCGTTCCACACGTTGCCACGGCCGCTTGCGCCGCCCACAGAGCCTTCGCCGTTGAGCTGAATGACGCGCTCCTGCTGAGGTGTGAGCACCACATTCTCCTTCACGTGAGTCTTGGCCAGATAGCCGGCGCCGCCGACCACGCCGCCAATGGCGAGGGCTATGAGGAATTTCTTCCATCCCATGCCACCCACGAGCATCATGGCGTAGCATATACTCACCACGAGGATAGTGTTCGACAGACCCTGCGAGAAAAGCAGACCCGCGCAGAAGAACATGAAGCCGAGGCAGAGCACGAGACCCCGCGTGGTGACATCGCGCTTGCCGGGCATCTGCGTCTTCGACAGGATATATGCCGTGCCGAGAGCCGCCGAGAGCTTCAGGAACTCCGCCGGCAGGATGGTGACACCGGCGATGGTGATTGCTCGCATGGCACCGTTGACCTTCGTGCCGCCGAAGTATACGGCTATCATCAGTATCAGACTCAGCCCCACAAAGCAGGGGATGGCCTTATAAATAATGCGGTAGTGTATGCGCTGCAGGAGCAGCATCGCCAGCAGACCGGCCACGATAAACATGCCGTGCCTGAGCACGGGGCTGAAGATGCCGTCGTCGGTCACTTCCTGAATAGAGGCAGAGAAGAGCTCTATCACGGCCACTATCACGAGCAGGATGTAGGTGCCCCAGATGTGGTGGTCGGTGCGCACACGGGTCTTGGCGGGAGCTGCGGCCACGGGCGCGGCCTGAGCGCTTTCGAGGGAGATAGTATTTTCCATCCGTATTGTTATTTCTTATCGGTTAGTCGATGTACTTCGGCTTTGAACTTGCGGCCACGGTCCTCGTAGGAGGAGAAGAGGTCGAAGCTGGCGCAGCAGGGCGACAGCAGCACGGTGTCGCCCGGGGCCGCAAAGTCTCGACATGCCGCCACGGCATCTTCGAGCGAGTGAGTGTCGGCTATGGCGGGCACCTTGCCGGTGAAGAAGTCAATGATTTTGGCATTGTCCTTACCCATAGCCACTATGGCCTTGACTTTCTGCTGCACCAAGGGCAGGATTTCGCTGTAGTCGTTGCCCTTGTCCTTACCGCCGAGGATGAGCACGGTGGGGCGGGTCATGGCCTCGAGGGCATAGTAGCAGGAGTTTACGTTGGTGGCCTTGGAATCGTTGATCCACTTCACGCCATCGTGCTCGCACACGGGCTCGAGGCGGTGCTCCACTCCGCTGAAGTCGGAGAGCGCCTCGCGGATAGCGTCCTTGCTCACATCGCACACACAGGCCGAGAGGCCTGCGGCCATGGAGTTGAACACATTGTGCAGGCCGTTGAGAGCCAGGTCGGCACGAGGCATGGCCATGCTCTCGACGGGGGTGTTGAACACGAGCTCGTTCTCGGCATCGATGTATGCCGCCGACCCTTCTTCGGGTGTCTCGGAGAAGGGCAGCATACGTGCTTCGGTGCACACGTGGCGAAGCTGCTCGGTGATCACGGGGTCGTCGTTCCAGAATATGAAGGTGTCGGTGGGCGTCATGTTGCGGAGGATGCGGAACTTGGCGTTGACGTAGTTCTGCATCTTGTAGTCGTAGCGGTCGAGATGGTCGGGAGTGATATTGAGCAGCACGGCGATATTGGCCTTGAAGTCGTACATATTGTCGAGCTGGAAGCTGCTGAGCTCCACAACGTAGACCTCGTGGGGGTCGCGCGCCACCTGATATGCGAGGCTCATGCCCACATTGCCCGCCAGCGAGGCATCTACCCCGGCGTGGGTGAGGATGTGATGGATGAGCATGGTGGTGGTGGTCTTGCCGTTAGAGCCGGTGATGCACACCATCTTGGAGTCGGTGTATCGACCGGCGAACTCTATCTCGCTGATGATGGGTATATGCTTGGCCACAGCCTCGAGCACCACGGGTGCGTCGAGAGGAATACCGGGACTCTTCACAATCTCGTCGGCGGCAAGGATGCGGTCCATGGAGTGGCCGCCTTCCTCAAAGGCTATGCCCTCCTCTACCAGACGGCTGCGGTAGCGCTCGGCTATGTGGCCGCTGTCGCTCAGAAACACATCCATGCCCTTGTCTTTAGCCAGAATGGCGGCACCGAAGCCGCTCTCGCCCGCGCCGAGTACGACCAGACGTTTTTTTGCATTATCAGCGTTCATCGTATATTATCTGATTTTAAGAGTTACGAAAGTGATGGCGGCCAGGATGATGCCTATGATCCAGAAGCGGGTCACAATCTTCTGCTCGGCGATGGCGCGTGCGGGGCGCTGGATGAGAGCCGCCACCGTGCCGGCATCCTTCTGGAAGTGGTGGTGCAGAGGCGTCATCTTGAAGATGCGGCCGCCGCCGGTGCGCTTGAAGTAGGCCACCTGAAGAATCACCGAAAGGTCCTCGATATAGAAAAGGGCGCAGAGGATGGGCAGCAGCAGCTCCTTGTGGATAAGGATGGCAAAGACGGCAATCACGCCGCCGAGCATGAGGCTGCCGGTGTCGCCCATGAATACCTGCGCGGGCGAGGCGTTGTACCACAGGAAGCCTATGAGGGCTCCTATGAAGGCGGCCATATACACCACAAGCTCCTCACTGCCGGGCACATACATGATGTTGAGGTACGACGAGTATATGATGTTGCCGCCAAGATATGCCATGGCGGCCAGTGCCACGCCCGCTATTGCCGAGAGGCCTGCCGTCATACCGTCGAGGCCGTCGTTGAGGTTGGCGCCGTTGCTGGTGGCCGACACTATGAAGAGTGTGATGAAGATAAAGACGATCCAGCCTGCGGTGTCGGCCCAATCGCCCATCCAGCCGGTGAGCCAGGAGTAGTTGAAGTTGTTGTTCTTGACAAAGGGAATGGTGGTCTGCGGCGATTTCACGGTCTCGTCCTGATATACAACCTCTTCCACGCGGTTTGTCTCGGCGCTGATCACCTCGGTATTCTCCACAATCACCATCGAGGGGTTGAGATACATCGTGAGGCCTACCACCAGAGCAATGCCTATCTGGCCGATAATCTTGTACTTGCCTTTCATGCCATCCTTATTGTGCTTGCGGAGCTTGAGGTAGTCGTCGAGAAAACCTATCAGGCCGAGCCACACCGTGGACAGGAGCATCAGGAGCATATAGATGTTGGAGAGATTGCCCACCAGCAGGCAGGGGAGCACAATGGCGGCAAGGATGATGAGGCCGCCCATGGTGGGTGTGCCGCGCTTCTTGAGCTGCCCCTCGAGGTCGAGGTCGCGCACAATCTCACCAATCTGCATCTTCTGCAGGCGGTTGATGATGCTACGCCCCATGAAAATGGCGAGCAGAAGCGCCAGCACGAAGGCTGTGCCGGAGCGGAAGGTGATGTAGTTCATCAGGCGCGCACCGGGGAAGGCGCTTTCCTGAAGTAATGTGAATATGTAGTACAGCATTTCTGAAAATCGTTACATCTATTTACCATTCAGTGCTTTCTCGACCTCCTCGCGGTCGTCGAAGTGATAGTCGACTCCGGCGATGGTCTGAGTGGTCTCGTGGCCTTTACCCGCCACCAGGATAATATCGCCGGGCTCCGCCTCGGCCACCGCTCTTGCTATGGCCTCGCGGCGGTCGACGATGGTGAGTGTGCGCTCGCGTGCTGCGGCATCGAGGCCGGCGAGCATGTCGGCGAGGATAGCCTGCGGCTCCTCGTCGCGCGGATTGTCGGAGGTGAGGATGAGGAGATCGGAGCGCTCGGCTGCTGCGCGCGCCATCAGCGGGCGCTTGCCGTGGTCGCGGTTGCCACCGGCACCGCACACAGCAATCACCCGACCTCCGCGGGCCACTTCATTTATGGTGTCGAGCACGTTGATGAGGGCATCGGGGGTGTGGGCGTAGTCCACGATGGCAGTCACACCCGAAGGTGAGCGGAAGGGCTGGAAGCGGCCGGCCACAGGCACAAGGCTGCTCATGAGCACCGGGAGCTCGTCGGCGGGCACGCCAAGGAGCGATGCCGCGCCATAGACGGCGGCGAGGTTGGCGGCATTGAAGCGCCCCACAAAGCGGGTCTCCACCTGAGTGCCGTTGAAGTCGAGGAGCATACCGTCGATGCGATCCTCGACGATGCGCACGCGGAAGTCGGCGATGTCGCGGGTGGAGTAAGTGGTCTTGCGGCGGGCGGGAGTGTTCTGCAGCATCACCATGCCGTTGCGGTCGTCGGCGTTTGTGAGGGCGAAAGCCTCGGCAGGGAGCATGTCGAAGAACGACTTCTTGGCCTTGAGGTAGGCATCGAAGGTCTTGTGATAGTCGAGGTGGTCGCGCGTGAGATTGGTGAAGATGCCTCCGGCGAAAGTGAGCCCGGCGATGCGGTGCTGGTCGGCGGCATGGCTGCTCACCTCCATGGAGGCGAAGGTGCAACCGGCATCGACCATGCGGCGGAGCAAGGCGTTGAGGAGCACGGGGTCGGGGGTGGTGTGCTCAGCGGGCACGGCATCGCCGTCGACGATGTTGGCCACCGTGGAGATAAGGCCGGCCTTAAGCCCCCGCAGGCGCGCCAGCTCATAGAGCAGCGTGGCGATGGTGGTCTTGCCGTTGGTGCCGGTCACGCCCACGAGCGTGAGCTCGTCGGAGGGATCGCCGAAGAAGCGCGAGGCAAGGCGGCCGAGGGCTTCGCGGCTGTCGGGCACCACGATCAGCTCCACGCCTTCGGGGAGCTCCACGGCCTGCTCGGCCACCACCACCGAGGCACCGGCGGCAACAGCCTTGCCTATGAACTGATGGCCATCGACGGCCACGCCGCGGACGGCTACGAAGAGCGTGCCGGGGCGCACCATGCGCGAGTCGGCGGTGACGGCACACACGGCGGTGTCGTCGGGGAGCGAAGATGTGGTGCGCGGAGCACTTATGGCATCGCGGAGAATATCGAGAGTGGCGGAGCGGCCGCCGTAAATATCTGTCATGTCTGTTTCTTGTTCTAATTACGTCAATTTACGTCAATCGTGTCGGAGCTCAAGACGCACCTTAGTGCCTGGCGAAGCCTCGGAGCCTGCCTCGGGAGTCTGCGCGCACACATAGCCCACGCCATGAAAAGCCACGGCATAGCCGGCAGCCTCCAGCGTAGAGAGAGCCTCGCGCAGGCTCACGCCCTTCACGTCGGGCACATGGCCGCGGCTGCGGGCCTCATCGGGCCTGCGAATGGCACGTGTGGGGCCGAGGGCGAGGTCGGCATGGAGAGTGGCATGGCTCTGCCTGTTGAACGACGAATATACCGTGGGCACCTTGCCCTCGCTGTCGGGCTCGGCAGCCATCACGGGGTCGTCGGCGAGCATACCGCGTGCATTGAGCTTAAGCGCGAGATTCTTGAGCACCACGCCCGAGCTCACGGCGGGACCGCGGTATGGCACCTTGGGGTCGCTGATGAGCACTATACAGGTGTATTTGGGATTTTCATAGGGGAAGAAGCCGCAGAAAGTCACGCGGTAGTGCCCCTCGAGGTAACCGCCTTTGAAGGGCGGCAGATCGAGCTTCTTGCCGTTCTTGTCGAAGCGCGGACGCTTGTCCTCGAGGGCAATCTTGCAGGTGCCTGTCTTACCGGCGATTTCCACCACATCGTTGCGCAGACTCTTGGCCGTGCCACCCTGCTCCCACACCACGCCACGCATCATCTTGCGGAGGATGGCGGCATTCTCAGGCGATATCATCTGCTCGCGCACATAGCTCACGGGAATCACGGAGTCGCGGCCGTCGGGGGTGCGGAGCCCCTTCACCAGACGCGGGCGCACGAAGCGACCGTCGTTGGCCACGGCATTGTAGAAGGCGCAAGTGTAGAGCGGCGGTATCATGGTGCAGTAGCCGAATACCATGCGCGAAAGGTCGAGGCGACCGCCCGTGTTATTCTTCACACGGGGGAAGTAGGGCGGAATTTCGCGGGCTATGCCGGTGTTGAGGCGGTCGAAGAAACCGAGCTCGGCGAGGTCGCTGCGGAACTGCTGCGGATTGTGCTCATAGTGAGGCATGGTCATCTTCACCATGCCGATGTTCGACGAGTACTCTATGAAGCGGCTCACCGGCAGCGAGCCCGGCGAGTGAGTGTCGGATATGCTGCGCTTGCCCAGATAGGGGAAGCTGCGGCCTATGGGGTACTCGCGTGTGATCGGTTTGGCAAAGCCCTTCTCGAGGGCCACGGCCATAGTCATCACCTTCATCACCGAGCCGGGCTCGTAGGCCTGCACGGCACGGTTGAGAGCTTCTATGTAGCGAGGCTTGCGCGAGGTGCTGTCGCGCTCGAGGTTGGAGATGGCTTTTATATCGCCTGTGGCCACCTCCATGAGAATGGCGGTGCCCCAGTCGGCCTTGGCGTCGATGAGCATCTGGCCGAGCTCGGCCTCGAGTATATCCTGCATGGTGATGTCGATGGTGGTGGTGACATCGAAACCGTTGATTGCCGGGCGCTCGTCGGCATAGCGTGTGCCGCGGGTCGACACCACCTTGCGCTTGACACCGGGCACGCCGAAAAGCAGGGTGTCGAGGGCACGCTCGAGACCCGAGCGGCCATGCACCTCGGGGTCGTCGGCCGTCTGCCCCACGCGGCCTATACTCAGGCGCGCCATGCTGCCGAAGGGGTAGGAGCGCTTCATCACCATGTCAGACTTCAGACCGGTGCAGTTGCTGCTGCGGAAAGCGCGGAAGAAGGGGAAGGTCTTCACGCGGCGCAGCATCTCCTCGGGCACACCCTTGGCGATGACGAAGTTGCGTGTGCGCTTCGACTTCTTCGGCTCTATGGCCTTAGTCATGCGGTCGATCCACTGCGAGCGCGTATATCGGGGGAAGGCCACCGCCAGCGAGTCGGCAATCATAGGGATAGAGTCCACGAACTCCGCAATCTTGAAGCGCGAGGCCCGCAGGTCGAGCATGATGTCCACGTAGTAGAGATTGGTGGCAAGGATGGAGCCGTCGGAGGCCAGGATCTCGCCACGGTCGGGATATGTCACCACCGAGTCGGCCAGGGTCGATGCCGCCATGCGATTCCAGTCGGAGGCATGTATCACCGTGGTGCGGACGAGCATCACGGCAATAGCCACCGCCAGGATAGCGGTAGCCACAAAGATAATACCGAAACGCCCGACCACAAAGGTCTGCTTGGGCGTGATGCGCTCATCGGCGCTTTTCTTGCTGCGGGGCGAGGAGTTGTCGGACATCGGATGCTTATTTCGATTTTTGTTCTACAATTTCAGGACGTCGGTCGGGGATTGTGAGGCCCAGGCGCAGCGAGTCGACAAGATGCAACATCGCCGACTCACGTGTGAGGGTCATATAGCGCGACCGCTCTTTCTGCTTCTCGGTGCTCATCACGTTGATCTGGCGGTTGAGCCGGTCGACAGTGTTCTGACTGGTGGCGCACTCGAAGCGCAGCGCAATCATCACAATAGCGGCAAGCACAATCATGCAGGTCGAGAAAAAGTGCTTCATGAAGAAGCGGCTCGACACCACATCGCCTTGAATCACACTGCGGACACCGCCGCCTATCTTTGCGAGAACACCCATGGGGAGAAGTTATGAGTTTTGAGATATGAGGTATGAGTTAAATGTTTTTTTTTTTGCTGAGAGCCTGAAACTTATAATTTTCAATTTATAATTTGAAAATTATAATTTCTCCGCGACTCTGAGCTTGGCGCTGCGGGAGCGCGGATTGGCGAGCACCTCGGCCTCGTCGGGCACTATGGGCTTGGAGCCGAGCGCTTTCATGGGAGCCGTTGAGCGGCCGAAGAAATCCTTCTGCACCTCGCCGCTCACCGAGCCGCCGCGCATGAAGTTCTTCACCATGCGGTCCTCAAGCGAGTGATAGGTGATTACCGCCAGACGGCCTCCGGGCCTGAGCACCTCCACCGACGCCTCGAGGAAGGCCTCAAGCGCCTCCATCTCGCCGTTGACGGCTATGCGCAGCGCCTGAAAGACCTGCGCGAGCTCCTTCTTGCGGTTGGCCGGACTCACGAAGCGCCCCGCCAAATCGGCCAGCTGACCGGTGGTGAGTACGCCACCGTCGGAGCGGGCGGCCACCAGCGCCTTGGCAAGGCGGCGTGCCTGCTTGAACTCACCGTAGACCTTGAAAATGGTGGTGAGCTCATCTTCCGAGGCCGAAGCAACAAGGTCGGCAGCCGTGCGACCACCGTCCTTATTCATGCGCATGTCCAGAGGACCGTCGGCACGGAACGAAAAGCCGCGGGCAGCCTCGTCGAAGTGATGCGACGACACCCCGAGGTCGGCCAGAATACCATCCACCTTACCCGTGATGCCATAGTAGTCGCAGTAGTTGAGCAGATAGCGAAAGTTGCCGTGCACCGCCGTGAAAGCATCATCGACAAAAGCCCTGGCGATGGCGTCGGAGTCCTGATCGATGCTGTAGAGATGACCGCCGGTGCCTCGCAACTGCGCCAGGATGGCACCCGAGTGACCGCCGCCACCCAAGGTGGCATCAATATAAACACCGCCGGGCCGGAGAGCCAAAGCCTCCAGACTCTGCGGCAACAAAGCCGGAATATGATAAACGTTCTGGTCCATAGTAAATTACACCACCCCGCGACAAGAGCTGAAACACAGAGTGAAATCCGATGTAAAATTAGTGAAAATCGACGGAAATTTGCATATCAAAACTAAAATAAATCGCCACGGGATAAAAAAAGTTATCAACACCCGCTCCGAGTGCTGATACGCGGACAATTGAGTGTTTACATTTGCAAACTCACACGCCCGCACTTGCCGGAGACAAAGCCAATGAGTAATTTTGTGCCCAAAACCACGAACATGAACCCGAAAGTCAAAGGATATATACTCGGCGCCATCGCCGCCGCCACCTACGGCACCAACCCCCTCTTCGCACTCCCGCTCTATGCCGAAGGCATGGATGCCGACTCCGTGCTCTTCTTCCGCTACGTGCTGGCGCTGCCCGTGATAGCCCTCATGCTGAAAGTACGCGGCCACAGCTTCGGCACCCGCAGCCGCGAGGTGCCGCGCCTTGCCCTCTCGGGCATCCTGGTGGCGCTGTCGTCGCTGACACTCTTCGAGAGCTACAACTACATGGATGCCGGCATCGCCTCCACCCTGCTCTTCGTGTACCCTCTTATGGTGGCCGGCATCATGACTATATTCTTCGGCGAGCGGCTCACCCTCAGCACCGTGCTGTGCAACATCCTCGCACTCGGCGGCATAGGCCTGCTCTTCAAGGCCTCCGACGGTGCCACCCTCTCGCTCACGGGCACGGCACTGGTGATGGCCTCGTCGCTGGTCTACGCACTCTACATAGTGATAGTCAACCGCCCGGGCCTGCGCGAGATACCCACCCTCAAGATCATCTTCTACGTGCTGTGCACGGGCACACTGCTCTTCGGTGCCAAAATCCTCGCCGGCGGCGGCTCTTTCAGCACACCGTCGCACTGGTATATGTGGGGCTGCGTGCTCGCTCTGGCCGTGCTACCCACGGTGGTATCCTTCCTTTGCACCACCGCGGCCATACAGTATATCGGCCCCACCCCGACGGCCATCCTCGGTGCCCTCGAGCCACTCACCGCCGTGGTGATAGGCATCAGCATCTTCGGCGAGACCATGACAGGCCGCGACTGGCTCGGGCTCGTCCTCATCGTCACCGCCGTGACACTCGTGGTGGCCGGAGGAAAAATAAGTCAGGCGCTGGTCCGCTTCCGTAAGCTTTTCCCGCGCCTGACTCGTAAAAATTCCAAATAAATCTTAGATACCGAAGGCTGCCTTGACGGCATCCACGGCATCGAGCTTCTCCCATGTGAAGAGCTCCACCTCTCGGGTGAAGGGCTCTTCGTAGTGCGAGGCGAAGGTCTTGGTGACGGTGCGCGGCACACGGCCTACGTGGCCGTAGGAAGCCGTTTCGCGATAGATGGGATTGCGGAGCTTGAGGCGCTGCTCGATGGCGTAGGGGCGCATATCGAAGAGCTCGGCCACCTTCTCGGCGATGGCTTCGTCGGAGAGTGCCACGTGTGCCGTGCCATAGGTGTTCACATTGATGCTCACGGGCTCGGCCACACCGATGGCATAGGCCACCTGCACGAGCATACGGTCGGCCACACCTGCGGCCACGAGGTTCTTGGCGATATGGCGTGCGGCGTAGGCTGCCGAGCGGTCGACCTTCGAGGGGTCCTTACCCGAGAAAGCACCGCCGCCGTGGGCTCCGTGGCCACCGTAGGTATCCACAATGATCTTGCGACCGGTGAGGCCGGTGTCGCCGTGGGGGCCACCGATCACAAACTTTCCGGTGGGGTTGACGTGGAGCGTGAAGTCGCCGTCGAGCAGCGGGCGCAGCTCTTCGGGAAGCGCGGCACGGGTGCGGGGGATGAGGATGTCGCGCACATCGCGGCGGATGGTGTCGAGCATACGGCTGTCGGCCTCGTCCTGACTGATACCCTGTGCCTTGGCATCGATAAACTCATCGTGCTGAGTCGATACCACGATAGTGTCGATGCGGCACGGACGGCCTGCTTCATCGTACTCTACCGTGACCTGACTCTTGGCATCGGGGCGGAGGTAAGTCATGTCGACACCCTCGCGGCGGATGTCGGCAAGGGTCATCAGGAGTGCATGGCTCAGCGCGAGGCTCAGCGGGATGAAGAGAGGAGTCTCGTTGGTGGCGTAGCCGAACATCATGCCCTGGTCGCCGGCGCCCTGTGCTTCCTGCTCGGCGCGCTCCACACCGCGGTTGATATCCTGGCTCTGCTCGTGCACGGCAAGGAGCACGCCGCACGAATTGCCGTCGAAGCGGAGCTCCGAGCGGTCGTAGCCTATCTCGTTGATCACACGGCGGGCTGTCTCCTGCATGTCGATGTAGGCATCGCTCTTGATTTCGCCGGCAACGACTACCTGGCCTGTGGTGACGAGAGTCTCGCAGGCGACTTTCGACTGCGGGTCGCGGGCGAGAAATTCATCGAGGATAGCATCGGAAATCTGGTCGGCAACTTTATCGGGATGTCCTTCCGACACCGACTCTGAGGTGAAGAGATGTTTCATTTTATTGCTTTGCTTGAGTTGGCTTATTAATAAAAAAAGCGATAGCGCCGGGTGCCCCGAGTGCTGTCGCAACCAAAAATAAACCGTATCCATGAAGCCGGCACCCTGCGCGGGCACACGACCGTGATAGCGATTTTAGCATTTTTTCGGGTGGTTGCAAGCAGCCAAATCTGTCCACCGAAAGGCGCCGGGCCTTTTCGAGCGCAAAGGTAGGCATTGAGCGCGACATACGCAAGCCGCAAGCGCTTTTTTTGCAAAATTTATCACTGAAGCACACCCTTCACACGGCCTATGGCGCGGGCTATGGCGATGATGCCGCTCGGATAGCGCTCCTTCAGGGTGTCGTAGGCGGTGTCGGGGTGCTGCTGCAGCTCGGCAACAACGTCCTCGTACTCGCGTCGGCTGATGAAAGTGCCGAAAGTGGTGATGAGTCCGCCCTCAATCAACTGGGCTATGTGCGAGTGCACGGTGCCTATCTTCACTCCTTTTGTCGATGCAATCTCGCCAAGGGGTATGCCGGCATTGAAGAGGATGAGCGTCTCGCGCAGACTGGTGCCGGAGGGCGATGATGCCGACAGCCCCTCGAACTTGCGCACGGCGCCTATGAAACGCTTGCCGAAGCGCACGGCCTTGCGCTCGCCCACGCCGTTGACCTGCATGAAGTCGTCGATGGTGGCCGGGCGGCGGGTGGCCATGTCGAGAAGCGTGGCGTCGCTGAATATCATATACGGCGGTATGCCCTCCTTGCGGGCAAGGTCGGTGCGGACCGTCTTGAGCTGCTCGAAGAGCTGCTGCACGGGGTCGAGCTGCTGCGGTGCGGGCGCTTCCTTGGCCTTACGGCCACGCGCTGCGGGCTGTGGTGGCACATAGGTGGAGAGTGTGAGCTGCGCCTCGCCACGAAGCACCCTCATGCCGAAGTGTGTGGGCCGGAGGTGGTTGCCGTCGTCGTAGGCCACCTCGAATACACCCAGCTGTATCATCTGCTGGATATAGTCGATCCACTGCGCGCGGGAGAGGTCGGCACCCACGCCGAAGGTACGGATGGTGTGGTAGCCGCGGCGCACGATGTCGGAGTTGCGCATACCGCGCAGGATATCCACCAGCGTGAACACGCCTATGGCCGAGCCGCCGGTGCGCATCACGGCGCTGAGAGCCTTCTGCGCGAGCACCGTGCCGTCGAAGCGCGAGGGCGGGTTGCGGCAGATGTCGCAGTTGCCGCAGTCGCAGTCGCGCTCCTCGCTGAAGTAGCTCAGCAGGATGCGCCGCCGGCACACCTTGGCCTCGGCGTATGCCTCCATGCGAGCCAGCTTCTCGAGGTTGACAGCCTGGCGGCCCGACTCCTCGGCAAACTTGCGCAGCGTGACGATGTCGCCGTAGGAATAGAAGAGCACAGCCTCGGCGGGCAGGCCGTCGCGCCCGGCGCGGCCTATCTCCTGATAGTAGCTCTCTATGGTGGAGGGCAGATTGTTGTGCACCACCCAGCGGATGTTGCTCTTGTCGATGCCCATGCCGAAGGCTACGGTGGCGCACACCACCTGCACGCGGCCGTCGAGGAAGGCATGGAGTGTGCGGTCGCGATCGGCAGCGCTCATGCCGGCATGGTAGCAGGCCGAGCGCAGACCCATGGCCGAGAGCGCGGCATGCGTCTTCTCGGCGCCGTCGCGACTCAGGCAGTAGGCTATACCGCTGTCCTGAGGGTACTTGCGCACCATATCGGCTATAAAGCGCATACGCTGCTTCGCACCCGGATTGGAATATGCCCGCAGCGATATGTTGGGGCGGTCGAAGCTGCCCGTGTGGCAGTAGGGGTCGCGCAGATGGAGCTGCCGCACAATGTCGTCGCGCGTGAGGCGGTCGGCGGTGGCTGTGAGGGCTATCACGGGCACTGCGGGCATCTCGTCCTTGAGGCGAGAGAGCGCCGTGTAGTCGGGGCGGAAGTCGTGCCCCCACTGCGATATGCAGTGAGCCTCGTCGATGGCGAATAGACTGATGCGCAGCGATTTCCACCAGTCGAAGGTTTGAAGCAGTCGCTCCGGCGACACGTAGATGAGCTTAAGCCGACCAGCGCGCGCGGCATCCATCACCGAGCGGTTGTAGGCCTCGTCCTGATTGGAGTGAATGGCAGCGGCGGGTATACCGTTTGCCACCAGAGCCTGCGTCTGGTCCTGCATAAGCGCTATCAGCGGCGACACCACCACCGCCACGCCCTCCGGGGCAAGGAGGGCGGGCAGCTGGTAGCATATCGACTTACCGCCACCTGTGGGCATGAGCACCACGGCATCGCGGCCCGAGCAGAGGGCTTCTATCACCTCATACTGCCCGGGGCGGAAGGAGCGGTAGCCATAGAACTTGGCAAGCAGACTCAGAGCACGCTCTTTCATCGGCATCTTAGCGGATGAGCACGGTGCGCGAGAAGTCGCCCACCACCACTATATAGAATGTGCCGGGAGTGAGTGCATCGAAGCTGTGGAGGCCTTCGCCGAGCACGCCGTAGTGCAGGGTGGTGCCGTCGAGGGCGTAGATGCCTGCGAGAGCACCTTCGGGAGCCTCTACATTGACATAGAGGGAGCCGCCATGGCTATAGGCATCCCAGGTGTGGCGCTCGGCCATGGGGTCGTCGACACCGGTGGCATTGTCGGTGAGGCTCACATCGTCGAGCAACCAACGCTTGCCCGAGAGCTGGCGCAGGCGCGCACGCACCTTGCCGATGGCACCCACGCGCACCTTGAACTCGCGGTAGGTCTTATCGCTGACGGTCACATCGCCGGCGTTCTCCCAGGTCTCACCGCCGTCGGTGGAATATTCCACGGCAATCTTGCAGGCCTCGTCGGAGCCGAACACGCGGGCGAAGAAGCTGAGCTCGCCGATGCCGCGGTCGCGGTCGGCATCCATCTGGGCGATACCGCCGCCGTTCTTACCGAGGCGGAGGCACTGCTTGCCGCCGTGGGCGGGATCCTGGTTGGTGGTGCCGATGATGGTCTCGTAGAGAGTCCAGGCACATGCCGAACCGTTGTAGTGCTTGGTGGTGTACGAGCCTGCGTCGGAGCCGTCGTATTCGGGCTCGAAGTCCTCGAAGAAAGTCTTCTGCTCGGAAGCCACACCTGCGGCGTGGGCTTCGTCGAACTCATATTTACCCCACACGGCGGTGATGTCGGTGTCGAAGTTGCCTGCCGCGGCGCTGTTGAGGCGCATGTAGAGGCGGTTTTCGTCGGGCGAGAGTGTGAGCGATGTGCTCCAGTTGCTGTGGTCCACCGAGATTTCAAAGGGGGTGAGCACGCTCACGGTGAAGTCGCTGTCGACATAGTCGGTGGAGATGAGGATTTCGGCAGCCTCGGAGGGCTCTCCGGGGATGGTGGCGAAGTAGAGGTCGCCGTCGAAGAGGAAGTCGATGGAGGGCACGGCATCGGCTGTGCGCACATCCATGTGCACGCTGGTGTAGTTCTGCGAGGTGATGATGTAGCGGTACTCGTTGGAGGGAGTCAGCCCGGTCACGGTGTAGCGTCCCGCGCGTGCGTTGACTTTGCGGGGATAGCCGTCGATGCTGCCGTCGTCGTCGGCCACGTCGAGGGTGTAGTTGCCGTCGGCATCATCATCGCCCACATATACCCACGAGGCAACAAACGATTCGGCAGTAACCTCCTCGGCCTCATTGAGTGGCACACCGCCGGTCGATTTGGCGGAGAGAGCCACTGTGCTCTTGAGGCCGCCGGCGCTCACCACGAGAGTGCCCGTGAAGGTGCCTGTAGTTGAGGGGCGGAAGGTGACGGTGACATCGGCACCGGCATTGGCTGCCGAGGCGCTCAGGCTGGCGGGCGACACCGAGAAGCCCGCACCTGTGGCGCTGATGGTCACGGCGGAGGTCATGCCGGTGGTGAGCACGCTCACCTGACGGCTCACTGACACATTAGGAGCTGTGACACCCATATTGAGCGAGGAGCCGTCGACGGGTCGGTTGATCACGGGGTCGGGAGCGGAAGCGCTCGATGTCCAGCTCTGGTCCTTCTTGTTGCCCCATATATACTCAACCATGTCGGGGTAGTCGATGAAGGGGTTGCGGTTGCCCTGCTTGGCGTAGACCGCTTCCTGGCGGTCGAGCTCCTTCTTGCTCACGGGATCCTGGCGGTGCCACTTCAGGAGCAGCTCCACGGCCCATGTCTTGAAGGCGGGATAGCTGTTGTTGGCCAGCATATCGCTGCTCCACGAGGCTATACGGTCGTTGTAGCGGGCGGCCATATAGAAATATGAGCGGGCGAAGTCGCCTTTGTACTCATCGTCGGGCTCGAACACCTGGCCAGAATAGCCGGGGAAGGTGCTGCTTGCCACCTTTCCGAGACCTTTGACGCCGTTCTTGGAGCCCACCTCACCACCGGAGCACTCGCCGAAGGGAAGGTTGCTGCGCTTGCTGTTGACCCAGCCGTCGGTAGGATAGAGGTGGAAAGCGTCGGAATACATAGGCTTTGCCTTGCTGAACCAGCTCTTGGGGAAAGAGTGCTCGCGGTTGTAGCAGTCGCCGATGGTCTTGTAGTTGCCGCACTGCTCACCGCCGGGAGTCCAGTGCTTGGTGGAGTACATATCCCAAATTTTACCGTCCTCGGGGTGGATGTCGGTGCTTTTGAAGAGATTCCACAGGCCGTCGTACGACACGGAGTTGAACCCGGCAGAAGTGGCCTGCCGCAGCGATGTGAGCAGCGATGCGCCGCCTTTGTTCTCGCATGAGCTGTAGTAGCCCGCAGGGACTGCGCCGTAGGCCGCCCATGCCATGGCGGCCACAGCTGTGAAAGTGATAAATCTAAGGTTCTCGAAGAATTTCATTGCAATAGATGTTGTGTGCGGAGTGTCAGGAGCGGGTCTGGCCTGCACCTGTGATAAGATATTTATAAGTGGTTATTTCTCTGAGTGCCATGGGGCCGCGTGCGTGCAGCTTCTGTGTGGATATGCCTATCTCGGCACCGAAGCCGAACTGGCCGCCGTCGGTGAAAGCCGTCGATACATTGGCATATACACAAGCGGCATCGACGCTGTCGAGGAAGAGTCGCGTGGCCTCGGCGCTCTCAGCTATTATGCACTCGCTGTGGTGCGAGCCGTAGCGGTCGATGAAAGCGATAGCCTCGTCGATGTCGGCCACGGTGCCCACGGTGAGCTTGTAGTCGAGCCACTCGCGGCCGAAGTCGTCGGCGCCGGCGTGCCGGAGCAGAGGGTAGGCGCCGTCGAGGGCGGCGTATGCCTCCTCGTCGGCATATATCTCCACGCCCTTGTCGGCCAGCGGGTAGCAGAGGGCTGCCAGCGAGCTCAGGCGGCTGCGGTCAATCAGGAGGCAGTCGAGGGAGTTGCACACGCCGGGGCGGCGGGTCTTGGCATTGAACACTATGTCGCGGCCCGTGGCAGTGTCGCCGGAGCTGTGGAAGTAGGTGTGGCACACCCCGGCGCCTGTCTCGATGACGGGCACGCGTGCATTGTCGCGCACGAAGTCGATGAGGCGTCGGCTGCCGCGCGGGATTATGAGGTCGATTTCGCCGCGGGCCTCGAGGAGCTCGCGTGCGGCATCGTGGCCACCCTGCACGAGCACGGCGGCATCGGTGTCGACACCAGCTGCGGCAAGGGTGTCGCGTATGATTTCGATGGCCTTGGCATCGCTGTGGGCCGCTTCGTGGCCGCCCTTGAGCACGCAGGCGCTGCCGGCCTTGAAGCAGAGTGCGAAGATGTCGAAAATCACATTGGGGCGCGCCTCGAAGATGGCGCCTATCACGCCGAAGGGCACCGACACGCGGCGGATGAGCATACCGTTGGGGCGGGTGGTGCTGTCGAGAGTGATGCCTAAGGGCGAGGGCAGCTCTGCCACGGCGCGGATGCCGGCGGCGATGTCGGCCACCCGCGCTTCGGTGAGCTGCAGGCGGTCGTAGCGCGGGTCGGCGGAGTCCATGGCCGCACAGTCGGCGGCATTGGCCTCGAGGAGCTCGCCTCTGCGCTGTTCAAGGGCGTCGGCCAGAGCCCGAAGCACTGCGTCGACACTCCCGGGAGCGAGCCCGGCGATGGCCCGCGATGCTATTCTTGAAGTTTTGAATGTCATTTCTGATTGCTTGATGTGTCTACATATAGATAGTCGGCATGGATGAGCGGCTTCACGCCGGCCACGCCTGTAAGGCTCCGTGCCTGCGCGGCATCGAGCGAACTGCGGCCCCACGCTATCACAGTGCCGTCGGGGGCTGCCACGGTGACTATATCGTCGGCATCGAAGTCGCCCTCAATGCTCTCCACGCCCACGGCAAGGAGGCTTGCTCCGCGACGGAGCGCTTCGGCGGCGCCGTCGTTGACACGCATCACGCCCTTGGCAAAGGCATCGCTGTGGGCTATCCACTTCTTCACGCCAGAAGCGGCACTGGCCGAGGCCGCGAAGAGTGTATGCGGCACCGAGGTGGTGTCTATGCCTGCCAGAGGAGGAAGCACGCCCTCGCGCTTGCCGTTTGCCACCACCACGTCAATGCCCTCGGAAGCCACACGCATGGCTATGCGGCACTTCGACACCATGCCTCCGCGGCCGAGGCTCGAGCGCGATGCCGCCACGTGCTCCGAGGGGTCGTCGCCGGGCTCTACGCGCGCGATGAGGGTGGATGCGGGGTCGGCGGGATCGCCTGTGTAGAGGCCGTCGATATTGCTGAGGATGATGAGGCGGTCGGCGCTCATCATGGTGGCGATGAGGCCCGAGAGCTCATCGTTGTCGGTGAACATAAGCTCGGTGAGCGACACCGTATCGTTCTCGTTCACTATCGGTATCACGCCATGGGCGAGCATGGCGCTCATGCAGTGCTGCTGGTTGAGGTAGCCTGCACGGCGTGCGAAGTTCTCCTTGGTGGCGAGCACCTGGCCGCAGTGTATGCCGTGCTCGCGGAAGAACTCGTAGTAGCGGTTTATGAGCTTCGCCTGGCCTACGGCGCTGAAAAGCTGCCGTGCCGAAAGGTCGTCGAGGCGCGTGGTGTCGACTGCTCCGCGCAGTTCGCCACGTCCCGAGGCCACAGCGCCCGACGACACCAGTATCACCTCGATACCGGCACGCCTGAGCTCGGCGACCTGGTCGACAATGGCACTCATGCGCGTGATGTCGAGCATACCGTCGGGCCGGGTGAGCACGTTGCTGCCTATTTTTATTACGACTCTTTTCAAAATTGGTCTTTCTCCTTGGTTTATCTCCTTGGTTTACCCTGAGGCTACACGAGCCTCATCTTATACTTGGCCATCATCTCCGACACCGCCGGATTGGCGGCGAGGAGGTGCTCAAGCACCTGCTGTTCGGTCCAGAAGGCCGGCGGGATGTCGCCCTCGCACACTTTCACGGTTATGCTCACGCCGTCGTTGGAGAGAGCGTCGGCCAGGCGACCGGTGATTTGCCTCTCGAACTTACGCACGGCCTCGGCCTGCATCTCGGTGCCGACAGCCAGCTCCAGCACCATGGGCGAAGGATGCTCGGGCTTGATGGCCAGCAGGATGCCCGTGAGCATGGGCTGATCGGTGAAGGAGCGCGACACACGGCTCCAGGCGCTGTCGAGATCGGCTTCGGTGAAGTTGCGGTCGCGGCGCGGCACTGCCGTTGCTGCGGCTGCTGGAGTGGAGTCCGTTGCTGCCGGATGCTCGTTGCGCTTGTTCATCGACAGACCGCCGAGCGAGTAGGCCGTGCGCCGTGGCGAGGCCTCCTGTGCCGGAGCTGCCGCGGCAGTCCTCACCGGTGCAGGTGCTGCCGGAGTAGCCTGCGCCGCGGCCGGTGCCGGCTGTTGCGCAGGGTATTGCGGGATAGCCGCCGTCGACTTGGCAAAGTCTTCGAGCGGCATCAAAAGCCCCCCGTCGCTTCCGCATTCATCGGGCGAGGGGCCGGCTGGTTGGCACAGTCTGATGAGCGTCAACTCTATTAAGAACTGTTTGTTGCTTGCCTGCCGGAAATTGAAATCAGCGTCGTTGCACAGCTGCATGGCGCGGTAGAGGAAGTCGGGAGCCACCTTGGCAGCCTGCGCCGCCATGGTCTGCCGCACATCGTCGGGAGCCTCGAGGAGGCATATCGTGGCCGGATTGGCGGCCACCATCACATCGCGCAGATAGAGCGCCAGGCCGTTGATGAAAAACTGCGAGTCGAAGCCCTTCTCGCGCACCTCCTTATATATAAGCAAAGCCGCGGGCACATCCTGCGCCACGAAAGCCTCGAAGAGGCGGTCGAAGTAGGAGCTGTCGAGCACGTTGAGATTTTCGACAGCGGCGCTGTAGGTCACATTGCCCTGCGAGCTGGCCGCCACCTGGTCGAAGATAGAGAGAGCGTCGCGCATACCGCCGTCGGCCTTGCGGGCGATGAGGTTGAGGGCGGCGCTCTCCACTGCTATACCCTCCTGAGCGGCCACGCGCTCAAGATGGCTCACGATGTCGGCTATGGATATACGGCTGAAGTCGTAGATCTGGCAGCGAGAGAGGATGGTGGGGATGATTTTGTGCTTTTCGGTGGTGGCAAGGATGAAAACGGCATGAGCCGGCGGCTCCTCGAGAGTCTTGAGGAAGGCATTGAATGCCGACTGCGAGAGCATGTGCACCTCATCGACGATAAACACGCGGTAGCGACCCACTGCCGGGGGCACCATCACCTGGTCGATGAGATCACGGATAGCCTCGACGCCATTGTTGGAGGCGGCATCGAGCTCCACGATGTTGAGCGAGCGGTTTTCATTGAATTGCCGACACGAATCGCATTCATTGCACGCCTCGCCCTGTGCGGTGCGATTGGTGCAATTGATGGTTTTGGCAAAAATACGGGCGCACGACGTCTTGCCCACACCTCGTGATCCGCAGAAGAGGTAGGCATGGGCGAGGCGGTCGGAGGCGATGGCATTCTTGAGTGTGGATGTGAGAGCGTTCTGCCCCACCACACTGTCGAAAGTCGCCGGCCTGTATTTTCGAGCCGATACGATGTACTGTTCCATGTCGAAAAATTATGCCCGCAGCGTTTGAGCCAAGGGCAACTGCAAATTTAAGCATTTTTTCGCGACATTCCACCCATCGCTTATTAAAAACTTATCAATTTTTTCGTAACTTCGCCGGATAAATTCAGCGGGATAGCGAGCAATCGCGATTTCTGCACTTCGGTTTAAGGGTTGTCCGTCAACAACCCTTCTTTTTTTTCTTGAAAATACAGGCCATCCAAAGACGACCGAGGCCGATTAGACTACAAAGAGAAACTCATCACCTAAAAGGGTAAATCGTCACCAAAAGAATCTATCGGCTCGCAAACATATTCTGAAAGCGGCAAATATGATAAATCGTGAAGTTTGTTTTTGTACAAATTGAGTATATGAGGATCTTCAATCTCTGAGTATCTCGCTTTCGAAAGGCTTGCATAATCTTCTTCTTTCTCTATGCCAAGAAATCTTCTACCGCATAGTCTTGCAGCAATTCCCGTTGTCGACGAACCAGCAAAGGGGTCAAGAATCCAATCTCTCTCAGAAGTACTGGCTAAAATGATACGAGTAAGTAATGCCAACGGCTTCTGCGTAGGATGTTTTCCACAAGACTTTTCCCACCGAGCAATAGCAGGAAGGCGCCAGACATCAGTCATCTGTTTGCCGTCATTTATTGCTTTCATTAACTCATAGTTGTACTTGTGTGGAACCTTAGGACATTTACGCGCCCACACGATAAACTCAGTTGAGTATGTAAAAAAGCGGCAAGAAATATTTGGCGGCGGGTTAGTTTTTGCCCACGTGATTACATTAAGGATTTTAAAACCAAGTTCTGCAAGAAGAGCAGCTATCGAGAATATATTATGATGAGTGCCTGAAACCCATATAGTTCCATTATCCTTTAGCTTGTCTCTACATAATGATAGCCATTCACGATTAAACGCCATAATTGATTCAGGTGTTCCACCTTTATCCCAATCGCCTTTATCCACACATACAACTTTCCCTGCTTGATAGCTAATCCCTCCATTCGACAGGAAGTAAGGGGGATCGGCAAATATCATATTAAACTTAAAATCAAACTGTGGGAGCACATCGAAGCTATCCCCTTTTACAATGGCGAAAGCTCTGTCTGTGGATTTAAAGAATGGCGTTATCATAATCCATTAAACAGGAGATGGAACCGGAAGGCCAAGCTTGTGAAGGGGTATGTATTGAAAATAATACTGACACCCGACAGAGATGATATAATCCAATGTATCTTTATAACGAGGATGTTTAAACCAATCGTCAAGGATATACATGTATTTCACCTCTATATTCAACGGAAAGAACAGTTTCTGATATTGCTTCTTTTTGAAGTCGCAAGTTTGCAACTTTTCATCCACGCTACCACCCCCATGTTGAGTTTTTACCTCTATGATATGAGCAGTATTATTCGAAATAACATATATCCCATTGTCGGGGAGCAATCTCGCAGATATATGCTCTCGCCAATTAATACCTCTTGGCTCCAGAAACTTTGAGTAGAGCTCATGCTTCTGAAATACCTGTCCAACTTCCTGACCTTGAAAATATACCGAGTTACCCGAAACAGAGTAACCATTCTGTTGACTCAAAAATAACTTTAAATCAACTTTTGCTTCATAAATTAATCCGGTACGAGTATTCGCTCCACCGGTACCTCCAACTTTCATTTCACTTTCTCAATAAAGCTGTTTATATTTGTAAGATTATAAATGTTCGGCACATGCTCAAAAGCTTCTTCGAGCTTATTGCGAGCGGAGCTCCAACCAATTCCATCAGTAATCCAAACGAACTCAAAACCGGGAACTGCATTGATTTTGGGGGCAAGTTCCGAATAGGCTCTTGCCACTTCATTAAGTTTTGAACCGCCACCAGTGTAGAAGTTCGCTTCGATAAGATATATCTTTTGTTTAGTACGGATCACAAAGTCGAAGCGCTTATTATCCGCTCCAAGAGCTTTAACAATATCCGGGAACTCGGTGTAATATACTTCTTGCTCGAACTGAATTCCATTTTTCCTAAAAATACCGGCTACGAGACCTTCCATAATATGGCCGCCTCTATTCTTGCGAGCATTAGAGTCAAGTCCTACTTCTACGCCAAACACATAATCGACCAAATTCTTAATCTGCTTTGCTTGAAAAACCTTAGTCAATCCGGTCTCATTGAGAAAGACCGAGACTTGCTCTGGTGATTTGAAATAGTCCGACACCAAGCATATATTTCCGTTTTCGTCAATAGCTTTCTTCCGATCTTTTGCGCGAACAGCAATAAGAACATCTAACACAGAAAACACCTTTGGATTTTCATCCCAAAGTCGCTTAACTGCCGCGTCCATATCATCTTGACCTATCAAATAGTTAAGTTGATTAAGCTTAATTGAAATGGCTTCTACATTTGAAAACACTTTATGGAAATCCACATAATCACCAAGTGAGAAATGGGTTTCCTTCAACGGTTTCATGAAAGCGTCAAATTCGTCACTCATAATTATCGTAAAACGTTGTGTAGAGTGCCATGGGCACCCTGACAGTTTGCATAATTTCTTATTAATAGCTCAGTCAGTGCTCCTCGCTTTGCAGGATTCGCATTTATACACCGCTTTGCAACAACTCTTTCTATCGTAAAATCGTGATACAATTCATCAAAAAAATTATCATCGTTATTACGATTTCTGCAATCTGAATTGCTTAAAATCTCAAAGCACCCTTCCTCTGACAATTCAGCAAAATAAGTATGTAATCTTCGCTGTTCATTGTCATTGAAGGCTTCTTTTACGTAAGAATTGAAACTTGAGGTAGCATCTAAAGGTCGATATGGTGGATCAAAATAAAAAAATGTATATCCATCTACGAACTCTCGAGTTTGAGCAAAATCACCTTTTAAGATTTCAACTTTCTGTAGTAGTTCACTATCAGATACAATAAGTTCCGCATCACAAATTGTCGGGTTTAAATAACGGCCAAACGGCACATTAAATCCACCTTTTGAATTTTCTCTATACAGCCCATTGAAGCATGTTCTATTAAGGAAGATCATATAGGTGGCATCTTCAATCCGGGTAAGTGTTGGATTATTGAACCGATTACGAATTTCAAGATAAAAATTTTTCTGCGCTTCATGTTCCTTACATTCGCGAAATTTACTTTGAATCGCATTCAATGAGTTGATTAATTCATAAGGCTCATCTCTAATTATGCGGTACGTATTTATGAGATGCGAATTAATGTCATTTATTATAGCTCTTTCAATATTGGGATAGTTCTGGAGCATAAAAAAGAGCATAGCGCCTCCACCTACAAATGGTTCTATGTAGGTTACTCCTCTCTGTCTGCTGAAGTTTTCAGGGAGGAATGAATCAATGGTGGGGAGCAATTGAGTCTTGCCACCAGCCCATTTAAGAAAAGGCTTACCCTTAACTTTTTTCATTATTTGTTGGCAGTAGTTTTATCACTTTGCAAAAATAATGTTTTTTTTCTTACCCTCCAAAACCGACCGAGGCCGATTATCGGCGGATAATCGGCCTCGGCAGTTCGGTGTGTGCGCGGTGCTTACTTGAGCTCCACGAGTTTGTAGTTCTGCGAGCCTATGCCGATCTGCTCGGCATAGTCGAGGGTGTGGGTGCCGTGGCGCGAGTTGATGCGCTCGATGAGGTCGGCTTTACCGGGGTCGTCGGAGTTGAATACCATGTCGACACATGCACGGTCGAGGGCTACGGGGTCGAGCGAAGCGAAGATGCCGAGGTCGCCCATCTTGGGTGCTGCGGGGTTGCCGTCGCAGTCGCAATCGACCGAGAGGCGATTGGCTACGTTGATATACAGAATCTTGTCGCCGGTGTGGTTTATTACGGCCTTGGCAGCCTCGGCCATTGACTCAAGGAAGTCGTCCTGCGGCGCTACGCACTGCCACACGGAGTCGACATTGGCGGTCTTGCCTGCGCTGTGGATGTAGGTTTTGCCGGCTGAGGAGCCGATGCCGATGGAAATGTTTTTGATAGCACCTCCGAAGCCGCCCATGGCGTGGCCTTTGAAGTGCGAGAGCACCACGGTGAAGTCGTAGCCGGGGTAGCTCTTGCCCACGATGTCGTAGGCGAGGTGCTTGCCGCCCTCGAGGGGGAGGATGGTGTCGCCCTCGGCATCCATGATGTCGACGGGGGCGATGGCTGTAAATCCGTGCTCCTCGGCGGCCTTACGGTGTGCTTCGGTGGTGTTTCGGTTGCCGGCGTATGCGGTGTTGCACTCGATGATAGTGGCGCCGAGGCTCTGCACGAGGGGGCGGATGAGGGCGGTGTCGAGGTGGTTCGACTTATTGGACTCGCCCGTGGAGAGCTTCACGGCCACATTGCTGCCTTCGGCTTTGCGGCCGAGGGCTTCGTAGATTTTCACGAGGTTCTCAGGGGTGATGTCGCGGATGTAGTAGACGGTCGATACGTCGGTGGAATCGGCCACTTCGGCGGCTTGCTCGCCGGTGGCCTTTGCGCCGCAGGAGCTCAGCATGGCACCGGCAGCGAGGATTGCAATTAATTTCTTCATATATGTATTGTATTATTTAAATTCTAATGCGGAAGCCTCCGAAGCCTGTGAGGCCGGGCATGTCGTAGCCTCGGTTGATGACATAATGACAGTTGGCGATATTCTCGAGGCGGACAAAGAGCTGCACGTAGTCCGAGAGGTCGAAGGTAGCCTTGGCATTGACCAGCGCGTAGTTCTGGCGGGCTATGCCTTCGTCGACATACAGCCCGGCCACGCCCTTTAGCTCTGCCGAGAGAAGGAAGTTCTCCGAGGCCTGCCATTCGGCACCGAGGTAGTACTGGTTGCGCGGAGCTCCGGCAAGGTTTGCCAGCGAGGTGTGCAGATAGCTGTACGAGGCGTTGAGATGCAGGATCGGGAGCACCCTGTAGCGTGCCGACACTTCGATGCCTTTGTTGATGAAAGAGCCCGTGTTGAGGTTCTTCATGTTGAGGGTCTGTATCATATTGCTGCCGCGGGCGAAGTAGGCAGTCACGTCGAAGTCGAGGCCGAAGCCGAAGGCCTTGCCCACCGACACCTCGTAGTTCCACATCCGCTCGGGCCGGAGGTCGGGGTTGGCCATGCGGTAGAGGTAGAGCTCGCGGAATGAAGGATTGCGGTAGCCCGATGCAGCGGAGGCCTTGACGGTGACATCACCGGGGATATTGAGCGCGAAGCCACCCTGGGGCACCCATCGCGTGCCGAACTTATCGGAGTTGGCCATGCGCACGCCGCCATTGAGCACCAGCACGCGGCCGAAGAGCTGCTGCGAGTAGGTGATGTAGGGCGAGTACTCGGTGATGCTCTTGCGCGAGAAGGTGCCGAGGTTGTCGGGGCCGAGCGGTCGGCCTCCCGACATGGGTATTTTGCCCGAATATGTGGCGAAGTCGAAGCCTATCGTTGCCGACGCCCCCTGCCACGGGCGCACGTTCTGGTACAGGAGCACGCCGAGGCGGTCGTCGACACTGTGGAAGTGGCGCGGGTCGTCGATGAAGTGGTTGCCGTAGTTGTAGTAGACACGCGCCACACCGTCGGTGCTGCCGTAGACGTTGCTCACCACGGCCGAGGCCTCGCCGCGGGTGATGCTCTGGTAGTAGACGTCGGTCGAGGCGGGGTCGGAGAGCGTGGGATAGATGGGGTCGTGCGCCTTGAAGTTCATCAGGGTGAAGTCGACGTAAGCCTTCCAGTAGTTGCTGATATCGTAGCCCACCTTGCCGTAGCCGCTCCACTGCTTGAAGTCGAAGCCCTCGACATTGCCGTCGGTGCGGTCGTACGACACCGATGCCAGTGCCGAGAAAGCCCCGTAGCGCGCAGTGCCCGAGAGAGTGGTCTGCCAGGTGTTGAACGAGCCGTACTCCGAGGTGAGGGAGCCGTGCACGCCGTCGGCCTTGGCCTTGCGGGTGATCACATTGATGGTGCCGGCCATGGCATTGGAGCCATAGAGCACCGATGCGGGGCCACGAAGCACTTCCACGCGCTCCACATAGTCCTTGGTGTAGAAATCAGCCACATGGTGCGAGTAGATGCCGGCAAACTGGGGCTGGCCGTCGAGCATCATCAGCACGGCGCTGGCGCGGTCGCCGCCTATGCCGCGCATCTTGATATGGCCCGAACCGCCGTTGCTCGACACTCCGAAGCCGAGGATGCCTCGTTCCGTGACGAAAAGGCTCGGCACGCGCCCCGACACTATCGACAGCAGTTGCGACGACCCGGCTTCCTCAAGCTCGGCACGGCCTACCACCGACACCGTGTAGGGCATCAGGCGTGCGGGCACGGCGGCATTGGAGCCGGTCACAAGCAGCTCGTCGAGCTGTCGGTTGAGCGAGTCGGGCTCCGAGGCTGCCGCAGGAGCAAGGGCAAAGGATAGCAGGAATATGGCGAAGATGATATTGCGCATAGTGTGATATAATGAGGCTTCTTGGTTATAGGCCACAAAGTTACGCACTTAACACAAAATATGCAATACCATTATCACAGCGCGGCCTACCATTTTTGCGGATAGTGGGCCAACAAATTATGTTATATGAGTATTTTTTCTTACTTTTGCAACGTAGTCGGGAAACCCGACTCGCAACATACTAAAACAAGAGGCGTTATGCCCATCAGCTTGAAGTAGATAAGCGTCGGAAACTTACTAATGTATGCAAGCGGTTGGCTTAACTGTCTCCACGTCATATGGCGTGGAGCTGTTATTTCCACATCTGCATACAAAGGTATCCGACCACCTTCTACTTTAAGGCGTGGCATAGCAGCCCACGCCTCTTTTTCTTAAATGCGGGAGTCGGGCCATTCCCCTAAACAATCTAATCCTTTATGAAAAAGGCAATTTATTTACTAATCACTTGCCTAAGCCTGGCTTTTGCGGCCAATGCTCAGCTCGGTGAAAAATTTACTTTTGGCCTGCGTGCCGGAATGGGAATAGGAGGTTTTTCATCCTCAGACCCCTATCGCCTGATTGGTGGCAACAAATCAAGCAATTGGGACATGGAGACAAAACAGCAGGTTACATACAACGTCGGTGCAATCTTCGACATACCCGTGTATCGCAAGTGGGGCCTTTCTGCACAGACCGGCCTATGGTTCACTGAGCGCCACACCAAGTTCAACGGCACCAACAGCCACAACTCCACCACCTGGCGCAATCTCGACCTTAAAGCCATGTATCTGCAGCTTCCCATACAAATTGGCTATCACTACAACTTCAAGGGAGTGAACGTGCAGGCTCTTTTTGGTCCATTCCTTGAATACCGTCTGGGAGATGGTAATTCCAAGGCTGTCAAGAAAAAAGACGAAAACAAAACAGATGCCTTCAGCAGCGACGACAATGCCTTCTCATGGGGCCTATCTTTCGGATTGGGCGCTGAGTACCGTCACATCTACCTTGGTATTAAATATGACTTAGGTCTGACTAATTACTATGATGGAAGCAATAAAGACCGAAAAGACGACCAACAATTAGACCTCAAAGGGAATATGTTCTCCATAGTTCTCGGTTGGAATTTTTAAATCGGTTTAAACAGCTGATTTAACAAAAACAGACTACGGAGAGCGGATGTCGACTCACGGCATCCGCTCTCCGCTGTTTATATTTTTGCGGATAGAGGCCAACCAGAGGCCCCGGCGATGCGTTCTATAGTAAAACATTCATCAGTATGGATACGCCCGCAAAGAAAAAACTCGTGATTGTGGGAGGCGGTTTCGGCGGTCTCAACCTTGCCCGTAAAATCGACAAGGAGCAATGGGAAATCGTGATCGTGGACCGCAACAACTATCACAGCTTCCCTCCACTCTTCTATCAGGTTGCCTCATCGGGGCTCGAGCCTTCAAGCATATCATTCCCCTTTCGCCGCGAACTGCACTCGCGGCACTACCGCGGCTGCACGTTTCACTTCGGCACAGTGTCGGAGATTGATGCCGCAGAGCACTGCATCAGCACGCAGTACGAGACCGTGCACTACGACGCACTGGTGCTCGCCGCCGGCACCACCAACAACTTCTTCGGCATGAATGAGCTCGAGAAGCATGTGTTCACCCTCAAAAGCACTGCCGAGGCTATCCGCACCCGCAACGAAGTGCTCGACCGCCTCGAGCGCGCCGAGCTGTGCACCGACGCAGCCCTCCGAGCCCGTATGCTCACCTTTGTGGTGGTGGGCGGTGGGCCGGCCGGTGTGGAGATAGCAGGCGCCCTGGGCGAGCTCAAGCGATATATCCTCAAGCGCGAATATCCGGGCATCGACCCCGCCGAGATGCGCGTGATTCTGGTAGAGGGCACCGACGCGCTGCTTCGCGCCATGGGCCCGAAATCGTCGGCCGATGCCCTCGAAGGACTTCGCCAGCTGATGGTGGAGGTGATGCTCGGCAAGACGATGAAAGATTACTCCCACCGCCGCCTCACATTCGCTGACGGCTCCTGCATCGACACCGACACGGTGATATGGACGGCCGGCGTGACCGGTGTGCCGTTCACCCTCAAAGGCACCGATGTGAAGCCCGCACGCGGTGCACGCTGGGAGGTCGACGAGTACTGCCGCGTGAAGGGCGTACCTGATGTATATGCCATCGGCGACATCGCCCTGATGCCCTGTGCCGACTATCCGCACGGACATCCGCAAGTGGCACAGGTGGCGCTTCAGCAAGGTGCCTGCCTGGCACGCAACCTGAGCGCTTCGGCCGGGCAAGCCAAGCCTTTCAGATACCGCGACAAGGGCTCCATGGCCACCATTGGCCGCAACCGTGCCGTGGTCGACACAGGCAAGATGCACCTTAGCGGACGCATGGCATGGTGGGCCTGGCTGGTGGTGCACCTTATGACCCTCCTCGGCATGAGGAACCGCACCGTGGTTTTCATCAACTGGATGTGGGGCTACATCAACTTCTCGGCCGGCCTGCGCCTGCTCATCCGCCCCGACCGCTACCCTCTCCGCCGATATTGGGATGAAGAATAGCGCGGCATTACTACAAACGCCCCCCCCTTAAGCCTCAAACTGCCTCATGGATAAAAAGAAAGAATTTGAAGAGATATTCCGCAGCTCATTTGCCGACAGCGCCGAGCGCTGCCGCTGGTTCTTCGACCGCGTGGTCGACGACCCTTCGGAGATAATCCTCGGCGAGAGCTCCGAGACCAAGGCTCAAGCCGCGCTGCTTATGCAGCCCTATGCCCTGCTCTACCGCGGCGCGCTCCTGCGCACCGCCTACATAAGCTGTGTGGCCACACGCCCCGAGCAACGCTCGCGAGGGCTGGCAAGCGGTGTGCTGCGCATGGCACTCGCCCAAGCACGTGAGCGCGGCCTGTGCGCTTGCTCGCTCATCCCGGCCGAGAGCCACCTCTTCCACTTCTACCGCAAGCGCGGCTTCGCCCCGGTCTTTTACACCGACGAGGACCGCTACACCCCCGTGCACCGCTTCGACGACAGCACCGGAGTGCCCGCCGAGCCTACCGCCGCACTCCTCCACGGCCTCGAGATGCGCCACGGATGCGGCATAGTGCACGCCGCCTCCGACTTCACCGAAATCGTGGCAGACACCCGCCTCGATGGCGGCGCCCACATCCTCGCACGCACCGACGGCACGGGCAAGACCGCCATGCTCTTTGCCAACGAGAGCGACACCGAAGTGCGCGTGAAATGCCTCATGGCCGACACTCCCGCACTCGCCGAGAGTGTCCTTGCCGACCTCCGGCAAGCCGTGGGCTCCAAGGCTCTCACTGTGCACACACCGCCCGCCGACGGCTCGGCAGCGCATCTGCGGCCTTTCGGTATGCTCCGCATCACCGACCCCATGCCACTGCTGCAGGCGCTGGCAGCATCCGCCCCATCGCTGCACACCACCATAGCGCTCACCGACAGCATCATAGCAGCCAACAGCGGCATCTACACAATTGGCGGAGGCGAGGTAAGCCTTACGCCCCTCGACCCCGGCCGGCACGACCTCGACATAGACATCGAAGTGCTCACCGCTATCCTTTTCAGCAGCCACGCCACCGGCAGCCTCTTCGGCCTGCCCGCGCGCCGCCCCTACATGGCATTGATGCTCGAGTAGCATTTCGAGAGAAGCGGCATTTGCTTTTCTGCGAAAAAAAACGTAACTTTGCAGAAAGAACGCACTGATGCCATGACCCGCAAATGGAACTATCCCTCACTGTCGACCGAAGAGCAGAAGCTCGGCGCCGAGCTCGCGCGCCGCTTTGCCAACTGCCCTCCGGTGAGCGACCTCCTTGTGCAGCGCGGCATCACCACCCTTGAGGCGGCAGAGCGTTTCTTCCACCCATCGCTGCGCGACTTGCACGACCCCTTCCTCATGCCCGACATGGACAAGGCCGTGGAGCGCCTCAACCGTGCCATGGGCTCGAAGGAGAAAATCCTCGTATATGGCGACTATGATGTGGACGGCACCACTGCCGTGGCGCTCGTCTACCGCTACCTCCAGAACTTCTACTCCGAGCTCGATTTCTACATCCCCACCCGCTATGAGGAGGGCTACGGCATATCGCGCAAAATCATCGACCTTATCGCAGACCAGGGCGTGAAGCTCGTGATTATCCTCGACTGCGGCATCAAGGCCAACGAGGAGATTGCCTACGCCAAGGAGCTCGGCATCGACTTCATAATCTGCGACCACCATGTGCCCGACGCCGAGCTGCCACCCGCAGTGGCTATCCTCAACCCCAAGCTCGAGGGCTCCACTTATCCCTGCCCGCACCTTTCGGGCTGCGGAGTGGGATATAAGTTCATGCAGGCCTTCTCTATCAGCAACGGCATAGCCACCGCCGAGCTCGAGTGTATGCTCGACCTTGTGGCCGTGAGCATTGCCGCCGACATCGTGCCTATGGTCGACGAGAACCGCGTGCTCGCCTGCATGGGTCTCAAGCGCCTCAACACCAACCCCAACATGGGTCTGCGAGCCATTATCCGCACCTGCGGCCTTGGCGGCAAGGAAATCACTATCAACGATGTGGTGTTTAAAATCGGGCCGCGCATCAACGCTTCCGGCCGTATGCAAAGCGGCAGCGAGGCCGTGGAGCTTCTGGTGGCACGCGATGTGAAGGAGGCCAACCGGCGCTCCCTCGAGATCGACCAGTACAACAAGGACCGCAAGGAGCTCGACAAGCGCATCACCGAGGAGGCCAACGCAATCCTCGAGGAGCGCGGCGAGGTGCACTCGCCCAAGAAGTCGATCGTGATCTACAACAAGGACTGGCACAAGGGCATCATCGGCATCGTGGCATCGCGCCTCACCGAGCTCTACTACAAGCCCTCGGTGGTGCTCACGCTCTCCAACGGCCTCGCCACCGGCTCGTCGCGCTCGGTGCAAGGCTTCGATGTGTACAAAGCCATCGAGAGCACCCGCGACCTGCTCGAGAACTTCGGCGGCCACACCTACGCCGTGGGCCTCTCACTCCGTGAGGAGAACATACCGGAATTCACACGCCGCTTCGAGGACTATGTGGCGGCAAACATCCTGCCCGAGCAGCTCACCCCGCAGATCGACATCGACGCTTTCCTCTCGTTCTCGGAGATTACCCCCGAATTTGTGTCGACGCTGCGCCTATTCACCCCCTTCGGACCCGGCAACCGCATCCCCACCTTCTGCACACGCCGCGTGAAGGACTTCGGCACAAGCCGACTGGTGGGCCGCAATCTCGAGCACATCAAGCTCGAGCTCGTCGACGACACCTCAGGCCGCGTGATCAACGGCATCGCCTTCAACATGGCATCCTACTTCGAGCACGTGCACTCGGGCCGCCCTTTCAACATCTGCTACACCATAGAGGAAAACAAGCACCACAACGCCGCTTCCACCCTTCAGCTCATGGTGAAGCAAATTCGTGTGGGCGAACTTTGACTCCGCCTTTCCGGCAATGACAAGCGACATCCCCTACGGCTACTACGACTTCAGCGAGCCCGACAGCGCCGCCGAGCCGGCCGCCGACATCCACTCCGATGCCGACCCCCGCGATGTGCTTCGCCGGCACTGGGGCTACCCGGCCTTCCGCCCCATGCAGGAAGAGATTGTGCGCTCGGTGCTCGCCGGGCACGACACTTTCGGTCTCCTCCCCACGGGCGGCGGCAAGTCGATATGCTTTCAGGTGCCGGCGCTGATGCTGCCGGGCATCACAATTGTGATCACACCCTTGATCTCGCTGATGAAAGATCAGGTCGACAATCTCCGCAAGCGCCACATAGGAGCCGCCTGCCTGCACGCCGGCATGAGCCGCCACGAGTCGGACTACGCCATGGAGCGATGCCGCCGGGGGCGTGCGAAAATTCTCTACGTATCGCCCGAGCGCATAGCCGCAGGGCGCTTCCTCGACCTTATAGCGGGCTGGCAGGTGAGTCTCTGGGTGGTCGACGAGGCTCACTGCATATCGCAGTGGGGCTACGATTTCCGCCCATCCTACCTGCGCCTTGGCGAGCTGCGCGAGCGCTTCGCCGGCGTGCCTATCCTCGCACTCACGGCCTCGGCCACGCCCAAGGTTGCCGACGATATCGTGGCACGCCTTGCCATGAGCGATGTGCGCCGCTTCTCGCTGAGCTTCACACGCAGCAACATTTCTTTCCTGGTGCGACCGACCGACGACAAAATCGGCAAGACCATCGACATCCTCCGCGCCACCACAGGCTCAGCCATCGTCTACACCCGCTCGCGCCGCAAGGCTGCCGACGTGGCCTCGACTCTGGCCAAGCAGGGCATAGAGGCGCTGTTCTATCACGCAGGCCTCGAAGCTCACGAAAAAGCCGAGCGGCAAGACCGCTGGCAGAGCGGACACGCACGCGTGATGGTGGCCACCACAGCCTTCGGCATGGGCATCGACAAGCCCGACGTGAGGCTGGTGGTGCACTTCGACATCCCCTCGACCCTCGAGGAGTACTATCAGGAAGCGGGCCGGGCCGGGCGCGACGGCAAGCCATCGGTGGCAGTGCTCCTCACCGGCTCTCACGACAAGGCCACGCTGGCACGCCGCCTGGCGCAGGCTTTCCCCGAGAAGGACTATATCCGCAAGGTCTACGACGAGATATGCCGCTACCTCACCCTGCCGATGGGCGAGGGCTTCGGTGCGATTTTCGACTTCAAGCCCGAAGCCATGTGCCTCAAATACAAGATGGAGCCCCGCTCTGTGCTCGGTGCCATAGGCATCTTGGCGCGCTCGGGCTACTTCGACTACATCGAGGAGATGGACATCGCCACGCAAGTGATGATACTGCTGCCCCGCCACGAGCTCTACGACTACGACTTCACACCCGTAGAAGAGGCTGTGATGAACTTCATGCTGCGCACCTATCCCGGCCTCTTCTCCGACCTCGTATTCATCAACGATGCCTTCGTGGCACAGGAAAGCGGCATCACCGCCGATGCCCTCCACGAAATCCTCAAGCAGTGGCGGCGCGAGCGTATAATATCGTATATTCCCCGCCGCGGCACCGCGCAGCTCTACTTCACCGCCAACCGCGTGCCCGGCAGCAGCCTCACATTCCCCCGCGAGGTCTATGAGGACAGGCGCGAAGCCATGCGCACGCAGATACAGGCCATGACCGACTTCGCATTCGACGGCAGCCGATGCCGCGTGGCCGGTATGCTGCGATACTTCGGCGAGGCCGACGCCCCCGACTGCGGCACCTGCGACGTATGCCGTGCCCGCCGCTCTGCTCCACCCTCATTCGACCCCGAAGCCTTCGAGCAGCGCCTCCCGCAGTTCTTCGCCGCCATAGCCCCTGCCATATGGCTCGACCCGCGCAGCCTCCGCCCCTACTATCCCCACACCTACTCCGAGCTCACCGAGCACATCGCCGCCATGGTAGCCGATGGGCGCCTCATCGCCGACGGCTTCCTCATCAGGGAGGCATGAGGGCGCTTTTGCCTTTAATCGAGGACTTTAAGGACTTTAAGGTCCTTAAAGAATACTCTAAAGCAGCACAAGAGTCGGCGGGGCCGGCTCTTGTGTTATGGTATATGTAGGGTGCTTATTTGCCTTTGGCAACCTCTGTCTGCACGGCGTCGGCGAGCTCGGGGTCGATCATTATTCGGCCGCAGTACTCGCACACGATTACTTTCTTGTGCGACTTGATTTCGATCTGCTTTTGGGGCGGAATGCGGTTGAAGCAGCCGCCGCAGGCGTTGCGGTCGACGATTACGATGCCAAGGCCGTTGTGAGCCTTGTCGCGGATGCGCTTGAAGGCAGCAAGGGTGCGGTCGTCGATTTCGGGCTCGAGCTCTTTTGACTTTGCCAGGAGGTTTTCCTCTTCGGAGCGAGTCTCGCTCACGAGCTTGTCGAGGTCGGCCTTCTTCTCCTCGAGAAGGTGAGTCTGGTCGGCGATGTTCTGCTCTGTTGCGGCGATTTCGGCGTTGAGGTTGTCAATCTGGCGGTTGCACTCGCCGATGTTTTTCTCACCGAGCTGAATTTCGAGGGTTTCGTACTCGATTTCCTTGGTGAGGTTGTCGAACTCGTGGTTGTTGCGCACGTTGTCGAGCTGCTGCTTGTAGCGGTCGATGAGGATTTTCTTGTTCTCGATTTTGTTCTGCTCATCGACGCGGCGCGCCTTGAGGTCCTCGATTTCGCCCTGGTAGCGCGCGATACGCGAGTTCAGGCCAATCACGGCATCGGAGAGGTCTTTCACTTCCTTGGGGAGTTCGCCGCGGATAGCTCTGATGCGGCGTATGTCGGAGTGGATGAGCTGGAGCTTGTAGAGTGTCTTGAGGCGCTCTTCCACTGAGCGGGGGGTGTCGGTTTTACGTTCTGTTGCCATAAGTAATTACAGATATTTCACGGGATTTGACTCAATCTCCGAGTAATAGACTGCAAAGTTAGGAAATTTATTTGTAATTACGCGATAAAAGATGTCTTTTGCACACTTTTCGCTCTCAAAATGACCGATATCGAATATTGCCATGGCTCCGTCGGCATTGTCGACGAAGTCGTGATAGCGCACATCGGCCGTGATATAGACTTGCGCACCGGCAGCGGCGGCCATGCCTATGAACTCACCGCCGGACCCACCGCAGAGTGCTATACGGGTCACTTTCGCCGCGGGGTCGTAGCCTCCGCCGGCGCGGAAGCAGTTGCGGTGGAAGCGCTCTTTGACGAGTGTGGCCAGCGCCACCATGCTCACGGGGCTGTCGAATGTGGCTACCACTCCGAGGCCGTAGAGATCCGACGAGCCGTCGAGAGCGAGGAGCTCCACGCGGAGCCTGTCGGCACCGGGCATGTCGCGGAGGGCACGCACTGCGGCGCCCACGGCATCGGCTGCCATGCGTGCCTCCACACGGCAGAGGGGCTCGTGGCGCACGATGTTCTCGGGGAAGTCGGCAGCTTCGGGGCTGTTGGCTTTCTCACCGTCGAGGTCGAAGTAGTCGCAGCCGGCACTTTCGGCACCGAGGAGGATGAGGCGCACGTCGGCAGCCTGCGCGCGAGGGCAGGTGACGCGCACGAGCAGGTCGGTGCACGCTGCAGGAGCGAGTACACGCACGGGCGTGGCTCCGAGGAGCTTGGCCATCTCGCACGACACACCACCGCGGGTGCTGTCGAGGGCTGTGTGGCTGGAGTATACTGCCACTCCGGCACGGACTGCGGCAGCCACGGCGCGCTCGGCCAGAGTGCGGCCGGTGAGGCGCTTAAGGCCTTTGAAGAGGAGCGGGTGATGCGATACCACGAGGTTGCAGCCCCGGCGCACAGCCTCGGCTATGACGTCGGGTGTTACGTCGAGGCACAGGAGGGCTCCCGTGCACTCGCCGTCGGCCTCGGGCGGGAGGCCTACCTGCAGGCCGGAGTTGTCCCACTTCTCCTGGAGGGAGAGTGGGGCGTACTCCTCTATGGCCGATATTATATACGATAATTTCATTTCTGCTCTGCAAGCTCAAGGCAAAGTTCGTCGAGCTGCTTTTGGTCGAGCGCGGCGGGAGCATCAAGCATCACGTCGCGGCCGCTGTTGTTCTTGGGGAATGCAATGCAGTCGCGGATGCTGTCGAGGCCTGCGAAGAGGCTCACCCAGCGGTCGAGGCCGTAGGCGAGGCCGCCGTGAGGGGGCGCGCCGAACTTGAAGGCATTCATCAGGAAGCCGAACTGCTCCTGCGCCTTCTCGGGTGTGAAGCCGAGGATTTCGAACATCTTTGCCTGCAGCTCGCTGTCGTGGATACGGATTGAGCCGCCGCCGACTTCCACACCGTTGATCACCATGTCGTAGGCATCGGCACGCACTGCCGCGGGGTCGGTGTCGAGCATGGGGATGTCCTCGTCCTTGGGGTGGGTGAAGGGGTGGTGCATGGCCATGAGGCGCTGCTCCTCGTCGCTCCACTCAAACATGGGGAAGTCCACCACCCAGAGGCAGGAGAACTTATCCTTGTCGCGGAGGCCGAGCTGACGGCCCATCTCGAGGCGGAGCTCGCAGAGCTGCTTGCGGGTGCGCATGGCATCGTCGCCGCTGAGGATGAGGATGAGGTCGCCGGGCTCGGCATCCATGGCCTTGCGGAGCTCCTGAAGCACTTCCTGAGTGTAGAATTTATCGACGCTGCTCTTTACGTTGCCGTTCTCTTCGACACGTGCGTACACCATACCTTTGGCGCCGATCTGGGGGCGCTTCACAAACTCGGTGAGGGCGTCGAGCTGCTTGCGGGTGTAGTGAGCCGCACCCTTGGCACAGATGCCGCCGATATACTCGGCACCGTCGAACACGCTGAAGCCATGGCCCTTGAGCACATCCATCAGCTCGACGAACTTCATGTCGAAGCGGGTGTCGGGCTTGTCGCTGCCGTAGTACTTCATGGCGTCGGCCCATGCCATGCGGGGGAAGGGCTCTGTGAGCTCAATGCCGCGGATGGTCTTGAAGAGGTGCTTTGCCATGCCTTCGAAGAGGTTGATCACGTCGTCCTGCTCCACGAAGCTCATCTCGCAGTCGATCTGCGTGAACTCGGGCTGACGGTCGGCGCGGAGGTCTTCGTCGCGGAAGCACTTCACAATCTGGAAGTAGCGGTCCATGCCCGACACCATGAGGAGCTGCTTGAGGGTCTGGGGCGACTGGGGCAGAGCGTAGAACTGACCGGGGTTCATGCGCGAGGGCACCACGAAGTCGCGGGCACCCTCGGGGGTAGAGCCCACGAGCATAGGGGTCTCGATCTCGAGGAAGCCCATGCTGTCGAGGTAGCGGCGCACCTCCATGGTCATTTTGTGGCGAAGCTCGAGGTTGCGGCGCACGGGGTTGCGGCGCAGGTCGAGGTAGCGGTAGCGCATGCGGATGTCGTCGCCACCGTCGCTCTCATCTTCGATAGTGAAGGGAGGTACTTCGCTGGGGTTGAGGATTTTCACCTCGTCGGCGATGATCTCGATGTCGCCGGTGGGGAGTGCGGGGTTCTTGGAGGTGCGCTCGGCAACGGTGCCTTTGACCTGCACCACGAACTCGCGGCCGAGGCGGTTTGCGGCGTCGGTGAGAGCGGCGTCGTGCTCAACGTTGAAAACGACCTGTGTGATGCCGTAGCGGTCGCGGAGGTCTATAAAAGTCATGCCGCCCATCTTGCGTATGCGCTGCACCCATCCTGCGAGGGTGACCTGGGAGCCGGCATCGGCGAGGCGAAGCTCGCCGCAGGTATTTGTACGAAACATTTCCTGAGAAATTACTTTTTATTAATTTGTCAATTACAAGCTATGAGCAAAAGGCGTGAAAGCCGTCAACTCATAGCTCATAATTTATAACTCGTATCTTGAATAAGCCATGAGCTAAAGAGGGATAAAAGCTATTAACTCATATCTCATATCTCATAACTCATAACTTGAAAATCAGTCTTTCTTCACGCCTTTGACCTTCACATTCTTGTGCAGGCCGCGGTTGCGCAGAAGGGCATCGACCGAAGGCTCGTGTCCGCGGAAGTTGACATAGAGTTCCATGGGATCGACCGAACCGCCTTTCTCGAGCACGTTCTCCTTGAAAGCGCGTGCAGTGGCGGGGTCGAACACACCTTTCTCCTTGAAGAGCTCGAAGCCGTCGGTGTCGAGCACTTCGGCCCAGAGGTAGGTGTAGTAGCCGGAGGCGTAGCCGTCGCTGCCGAACACGTGCTTGAAGTAGGGCGAGCGGTAGCGGTAGGTGATTTCCTCAGGCATATTGAGCTTCTTGGCAACAGATGCCTCGAACTCGGCGATGTCGATATCCTCGGTGGGCTTGAGCTTGCCATACTGGAGGTCGAGGAGGGCTGCTCCGGCGAGCTCGGTGGTGGCGAAGCCCTGGTTGTGAGTGGCCGAGGCCTCGAGCTTCTCGATCATGTCGTCGGGGATAACCTCGCCTGTGCGGTAGTGGTGAGCGTAGGTGCGCAGCAGCTCGGGCTCCATTGCCCAGTGCTCGTTGATCTGCGAGGGGAGCTCCACGAAGTCGCGGTCGACATTGGTGCCGGCCTGGCTCTTGAGGGCCACGCGGGTGAGCATACCGTGGAGGCCGTGGCCGAACTCGTGGAACATCGTCTCAACCTCGTCGAGGCTGAGCAGCGAGGGGGTGTCGGCGGTGGGAGGAGTGAAGTTGCACACGTTGTACACGATGGGGCGCGACCACGAGCCGTCGGCATCCTGCCATGAGCCCTTGAACTCGCTCATCCATGCACCCTGGCGTTTGGAGGGGCGTGTGAAGAAGTCGGTCATGAACACTGCCACGTGCTCGCCCGAGGCGGCATCGGTCACGTCGTAGACGGTGACTTCGTCGCAGTACTTGGGAGCGTCGGGCATCTCGGTGAACTTCACACCGTAGAGGCGCTCGGCGAGGGTGAAGATGCCGTTGAGCACAGAGTCGACGGCGAAGTACTCGCTCACCTTGGCTTCGTCGAGGTCGTATTTCTTGCGGCGAACTTTCTCGGCGTAGTAGTAGTAATCGTAGGGTGCGATTTTGAAGTCGCCGCCTTCGCTGTCGGCAATTTCCTGCATCTCGGCCACTTCCTCGCGGGCCTTGTCGATGGCGGGCTCCCAGATCTGGAGAAGGAGCTTCTCGGCGTTGTCCACGCTCTTGGCCATCACGTTCTCGGTCATGTAGGCACCGAAGTTCTCATAGCCCAGGAGCTCGGCCTTGCGGGCACGGGCGCGGAGTATCTTGTTGATTACGGGCTGGTTGCTGTACTCACCATCGAAAGCGAGAGTGGTGTAGCCCTCGTACATCTGCTTGCGGAGGTCGCGGTCCTCGGCATACTGAAGCACGGGCAGGCGGCTCGGTGCGTGGAGCGTGAACACCCACTTGCCATCGCCGAGCTCGCGCTTGGCAGCCTCTTCGGCAGCCGAAGCCACCAGCGAGGCGGGCAGGCCGGCCAGGCGAGTGCTGTCGTCAACCACGATGCTGAAGGCGTTGGTGGCGCCGAGGAGGTTCTTGTTGAAGGCCAGGTAGAGGCTCGAGAGCTCGGAGTTCACATCCATGAGCTCTTTCTTCTTGTCGGCGGGCAGGAGGGCACCGTTGCGCACGAAGTTCTTGTAGTAAGTGTCGAGGGCACGCACGCGGTCGGGCGAGAGGCCGAGGCTGTCGCGGCGGTCGTAGAGGTATTTCACGCGCTCGAAGAGCTTGTCGTTCATCATCACCTGATCGGAGAACTGCGAGTACTCGGGGTAGAAGCGGTCTGCGATAGCCTGCATCTCGGGAGTATTGTTCGACTCATCGAGGGCGAAGAACACAGTGGCAACCTTATCGAGGATTTCACCCGAATGCTCGAGGGCAAGGATGGTATTGTCGAAAGTGGGCGTGTCGGGATTGGCCGTGATAGAGTCGATCTGCGCCTGCTTCTGGGCTATACCGGCCTCGAGAGCGGGCAGATAGTCGTCGTAGGAAATCTTTTCAAAGGGCGGGATTTCGTAGGGTGTGTCGTAAGCCTCCAGAAAGGGATTCCGGTGCTGGTTTTCCTTGCAGGAAACGAAGCAGCCAACCCCTGCCAGGGCGGCGGCTGCGGCGAAAAGGATGCGATGGTTCATATTATATTGTTAATTATTGTCGATGCAAATGTATATGCACACTTAGCAACCACAAAATTACACAATAATTCTGAAACAGAGGCCGCCCGACCGCCGAAAATATTTGCCACCCGCGAAGAAATGCTTATCTTTGTGCCGTTTTAGAGTATGTTTGGGTTTAACTGATGTTTATAATTAGGAGAGAAAATCGAGCATATTCTGAGAAACTGTTTAAATTTATTTATCGCAGGATTTGAGAAGGATTGTCATTTGGAATTTTAATCTTGATGAAGGAGTTTAGGGGTTCCTAAATGACTGAATCAAGATTAAAAATACATTGACAAGACGCTCAAAGACAAGATGAAATAAATTTTAAACAGTTTCTGAGATTGAATGAAGGAGTTATGGGGTGCCATAACGACTGAATGAAAGCTCGGAAGAGGCAGACTTTTCGCCCTAAGTATTTCATTGAGTTAAATTCAAACATACTCTTAATGGCCGGCGACGGCTTCCACATCATACTTACTTACATAATCAATCGATTTATTATCATGAAATTCAAGAGATTAATTCTCGCTCTGTGCGTAGCCGCAGCCATTATGCCGGCTACAGCCGCCGATCTCGATGCCGAGGGCTACCCCGTGATGTATGTGCGCGGAACGATGACCGACGGTTGGTCGGCCCGCGACGACTACCGCATGACCCGCACCGGCAGCTCCTACTCCATCAGCCTGCCACAGCTCGACGGCAAGTTCAAGGTCAGCGACAGCGACTGGTCTGTCAACTACGGCTCCAAAGACGGCAACCTGACCTTCAGCGACGCTGATACCTTCGAAGCCTCGCCCGACGGCAACAACATCAACGCCAACGGCCTCCACGATGTCACCATCACCTTCGAGCTCAAGCGCGGCGAAGGGGGCGGCCTGCTCAACACCTACATACAGATTTCGGCAAACGGCCACGAGGCACCCGCAGTGCCGTCGACCGACCCCGCCTCGCCTCTGTCGGGCACACTCCCGGTGCTCTACATCAACGTCTACAGCGCCGACGGCAGCACATTCGACAACGAAATCATCGACCGCAACCTCGACCATAAGAACTACTTCGCCGGCGAATACTGGCTCGACCTCAACGGCTGCAAGTGGCTCGAAGACGAAGGCGCCGCCTCAATAGGCAGCGCCGACAGCCCCATGCCGCTCGAAATCAAGGCACGCGGCAACTACACCCGGAAAGCATTCGCCAAGAAGCCCTTCAAGCTAAAGCTCGGCAAGAAGCAGGCCATGCTCGGCTTGAGCAAAAGCAAGCACTTCGCACTGCTCGCACATGCCGACGACAGCTACGGCTACCTCCGCAACTTCACCGGCTTCAACCTCGGCCGCCGCATCGGTCTGCCCTGGACGCCCTGGCAGCAGCCCGTCGAAGTGGTCATAAACGGCGACTACCGAGGCCTCTACTTCCTCACCGAGAGCATACGCATCGACCCCGACCGCATCGACATCACCGAGCTCGATGACCTCGCCGACGACCCCGCAATCATCTCCGGCGGCTACCTCGTGGAGCTCGACAATTACGACGAAGAAAACCAGATCTCCATGCCCGAGAAAAGCTGCGTCGACGGCCACTACCTCGACCGCCTGCGCGTGACATGGGACACCCCCGAACTCTACTCCGACCTGCAGCGCCGCTTCATCACCGAGCAGTTCACCGCTATGAACGACCTCGTGGGTGCCAACGACAGTCGCCTGTGGAGCTACATCGACCTCGACGATGCCGCCCGCTACTACCTCGTGGAAGAGATAATCTCGCACACCGAAGCTTACCATGGCTCGACATACCTCTTCCGCGACCGAGGCGAAGGGCAGAAATGGCACTTCTCGCCGCTGTGGGACTGCGGCAACGGCTTCAACGGCCCCACCGACAACTTCTTCTACAACGACGACCCCTTCGGCAACACATGGATACCCTCGATGCGCGCCAATAAAGACTTCAACGACAAAGTGGCCCGGACATGGCTCTGGTTCATGAGCTCGTGCTACGACGGCCTCATTGCCGACATCGACACCTACGTGGCTCACATAGCCGAGGCCGCAAAAGCCGACTGCGCACGATGGAAAAGCGCGCCTCAGCCCGACGGCGATGTGTCGCAGCCCGTGGTCAACAACACCAACATGCAGGACCGCCGCCGGCGTGTGGTAGAGCACCTCGACCGTAAGACGGCATGGCTCAAGGAGCAATTCGGCAACTACACCGCCGGCACCTTTGCCGAGCCCGAGCGCGACACCACCGAAGCCGCTCCCCTGCCCGACTACGCCACCTCCGCCGTTGCCGACATCATCACCGATGCCGACGCCACCGCCGAGTACTACAACCTCCAGGGCCTGCCCGTCGACCGCCCCACAGCACCCGGCCTCTACATCGAGCGCCGCGGCTCCAAAGCCCGCAAAGTGCTGATGCACTAATCCCCTCCTCTACCGAACCTCGCCCGCCAAGGCTGCAAGGGCAGCCTTGGCGGGCGAGCAGCATTACCATTCATCAAGCACATTTACTTCAATATGTTGTAAAACATTAAAATAAAATTTGCAAATTTCCACGTTTATCCATATATTTGCGACACGAACCAATCCGCTCACGCCATGCGCCTCCTCATTGCCCTCATTTCAATCATGGCACTGGCTCTCATCTTCGCGAGCCCGAAGCGCTTCTGCCTGTCGGTGGAGTGCACTCCGTTTGCCCCGGAGGTTCTTGGCGGTGTTGTTTGGGACGCAGGCAGTCTTTCAGCTATCGACACCAAAAATCCGGCATATGTCGAACTTGCGCCGAACGGCTTGCTGCGTGAGCATATCCGCGATTTTACCGAGCTTTATCTGCTGAAAGCCGATACGCTGCTCTGGCGTGGCTTCACTCAGGGGCGTCAGATTGGTGTTCTCTCAGATAGCACTGTGCTTTGCGCGGCTTTTCCGCTTGGAGTCGGGACTGCTTCTGCTGCGGATTTCTCGGCACATGGCCGCCTGCTCGACCGCCCTTATTTCTCACAGACCGGCACGGTGCACACAGAGGTTCTCGGGAGCGGGCGCTTCGTATTCGCTCCCGGCGACACGGTGGCTGCACGCCTGGTGCACGAGAAGCGCTCGGTGCGCACTCTCTATTCGGGCGATGATAGCATGGCGCCGGATTCTTCGGAGGTGTCGTTCTATAGATGGTATACTCCCGGTGCCTCTCTCCCATTCGCCGTGCAGGTTAAGCGCAGTGGCATGGAGGAGAGGCTTTATCTCGCTGAATACCACCTTGTAGCCGACGCAGCCGACGATAATAGAGAAGATACACCATCGGAGGCATACCGCCGGGCAGTGCTCGATGCCGTGGATGTAAGTCGCTCGGGTCCTTCGCTGAGTGTGGCTTTTCCCGCCGCGCAGGGGGTCGAGGTGGAGGTCTATATTGTGGATGTGCCGGGGAATATCTACGGCCACTCGTCGACGGAGCTTGGCAGTGAGCCAGTCACGGTCGATATATCGCTTGCGGGGCTCGGTGCGGGCCGCTATATGCTTGTAATCAATATAAGTGGTGAGCCGGTGCTCACCGGGAAGGAGATGTTTGTGCTATGACGCTCCGCATGTTCGCTCTTGCATTGGCGGCCCTATCCTTTGCCGTATCGGCGCAGGACTATATCACGCCTGTGCGCACCGACCTTATCCCGCCTTCTCCGCAATCGGCCGCCGTGGTGGAGCAGCAGATGCCTCGCCCGTCGTTGCTCACGGGTGCCGTGGATTTCTCGCTGCCGGTCTACACAATCGAGGTCGACGGCTATTCGCTGCCCATTTCGCTACGCTACCACACCAACGGCATCAAGGTGTACGACGATCCCGGTGTGCTCGGCTATGGCTGGTCGCTTCAGCCTGCCCTGCGCGTGACCCGCACAATCATGGGGCGGCCGGATGAGACCGCAGATAATGTGGCTGAGCAGTTATCCAACCGCTCTAACCCCGACCTGGTGAATCTCGCATATAAATGTATGAATTACTGGATTGCAGAAGACAATTGGTTGGATTCTCAACCTGATATTTTCACTTTTTCTCTTCCTTCTATCCAATTCTCACGGGTTCTTGATAAAAGTAACGGGAAGTTTGAATTTTTAGGGGTAGCAAACGATGAATATAAGATTGACACAGATTCCAATTTAAGAGCCATCACAGTCACTGACCCAAACGGGATAAAGTATATTTTCGGCAATAATTTCATTGAGCGTGCACAATTGAGCAATAACGCCGGTTATCATATTATAACATGGTTACTCGAGTCTATTCAGCTACCATCAAGTCGAAAGATTAGCTTCACATGGGCTATGTGCGAAAAGAATTTTTCCGCTTCATATTCCGGTGGACTTACTTTAGTGGACTGCTATGGAGGAGCCTCTATATATTTTCCTGATAATGACTTTACCCTTTCCAATACGCTATGGACTTCCGAGAGTCCGTATTTATCATCTTTTATTTTGTCCGACATATCATTCCCCGGCGGACATATTGACTTTAATTATAATCAATCAAATGAATATCGTCAAGAGACTTTAAATACAATAAGTGTGTCAAATTCAAGTAATCGATGCGTTCGCAAGGCCTCTATCTCTTATCTTGACAATCACAAGGAATATATGCCGTCTGAAATCTGTCTGTCGGGAGAAGGCAAATATTCATTCAGCTACAACAGTCAGAGGTTCTATAATAAATATGGTGTCGATTGGTGGGGATATTACAATGGGAAAAACAACCTGTCAATGACACCCCCTATTTGTCTTAAAAGCTACACGACCGACTTTCTGCCTAATAAAGAAGTTTGGACTGATAGAAAGAACAACAGGGATATTGACACGGTAATGATGAAAGCCAATATTCTCGAAAAAATTCAATATCCGGGAGGAGGCGTAGTCGACATAGCATACGAGACACATCGGTTTCCTGAAACCGGATTGAACTTTCCATCTGAATTAAATGAAAAAACGGACACTCGATTTTCCCAAGGTGGCGGACTGAGAGTGAAGTCAATAAGCATCGGTACGACACAATCCAAGTTGCGCCCGACACAATTGGTGATTTACAGATATGATAATCCGGTAGTGAGAGCTGTGCCCAATGAAGCAACATTTCTTAATGTAAGAAAGGGTCTTATGCCCGTTAATGATGGATTGACAGTTGGAGCAAGACTTGTTGACATCCTGCCGGTTTCCGATTATATGCGCTATGATATCGGTCAATGCGACATTTGGTATCAGACCGTTTCGGAGATTTATCAAGAGGGGAAAGTTGTATATCATTTCTCTGATTGCGGAGTCCCATATAACTCAATCGGGGTGGAATATGGCAAACGCACTATAAACGGTCTTAACAGAGCTGTATACAGCGGACCTCGTCTGATCAGACAGGAGACTTTTAAATCAGAACAACCTAATGATTATACTTCGGTCGAAACTCGCCAATGGGATTATGAACTGCTCAAGTCAGATAAGCAGATAAGCGCAGCATATATATATCGCGATTGTGTGCAATTTGGAGCTATGGCTGATTATCACAAGCCGGATTTTGCTGATGGTCACAAGATAAATGGTGAAAGTATAAAAAATGATGCTTTAATTTCTTCATATCCCTACGGTATATTTCCTTATAAAATATCTTTATACGACACCAGGCTTAGAGAGGAAACTGTAACTATAGAAAACAGCACACGGTCGAAAGTCACCACGTACGAATCTGTTTCTCGTAGTGTACCCGTGCGAATTTCCAGCACTCACAGCCACGGGAACTGCGATATTCAAATCATTTATCCCACCAAAGGGCAATCTTCGGTGGAAGATGATATGATTGCCGATAATCAACTGGTAACACCATTGCATACTATCAAATCTATAGGAGATGCAACATTGCACACGAAAGCTGAATATAAAAAAGTAGGGACACATTTATATCGACCCCACCGTATTATTTCGTGGTATGAAAACACTTCCGATACAATTGTATCGCCGGTGTACTCATATGATAAATATGGCAATCTTATAGAATTTACAGATGCGGATAATTGCACTGCTTCATTTCTATATGGCTACGATTATCTTTATCCTTGCTGCAAATTAGAGGGAGCCGGACGAAACTCAATAGCGCAAGGGGCTCTTTTAGATGGAAATGCGGAGAATAAAGAAATATCAGTTCCCGAAGGTGCACTTGCCACAAAATGGACTTTTATACCTCTTGTGGGGCTGCAATCTATCGAATCACCCCAGGGTATAAAGAATATATATTGCTACGACAACGAAAGTCGTTTGTCAGTTTCAGAATGTGAAAATTTAGGTAAAATATACACCTATACCTATTCTTATGATGCCTCAGATGGTATAAGAGTGCAAGCAGACCGTTGGCTTTCGCAGGATGGAAGATTGAAGCATTCTGTAAATAATAAATACGATGGGTTGGGCCGACACGTTTCTTCTGATGACTTATCGGCACGTATTTCATCATATTCATATTACGACCAAATGGGACGGTTATCCTTAACCACAGGTCTTATGGAGAGCAAAGATAATGACTTGACTTCTAAAGCTGATATATACAACCATATCATATATGAACCCTCGCCCAGAAATATAGTTACTGCAAAAACTAAAAGAGGCCGTGATTGGCCCTCAGAACAAATCAAGACATCGGTATTGCCCGGAAAGCATGTATTCCCATTATTCATGATTGCAGATAATACGGGAAACATAAAGAGCAGAAGATTACCGGCCATATTGTCTGTCTCAACCACGGATGAAGATGGAATTTCAACTATTAAGGTAACAGACAGTGATGAAAACCTGATTTTTACCGGACGCTATTCTTCTGCATCATTCCCTTCAATCATTCAATGTCACTACGTATACGACGACCGAGGACACCTCCGCTACATACTCCCGTCAAATCTGAGCGCCAAAGACTACGACGCCGACGACACCGAACTACTCGAGCATGCCTATATATACCGCTACGATGACCGCGACCGCCTCGTGTGGTCGAAAACTCCCGGAGCCGGACCTTCGCAATTCGTTTATACTCCGGCCGGACGACTCGTGGCTGAGCACACCGCACTACTGCCAGCGGGCTCGTGGAGGCTGCACCTCTACGACCGTCTCGGGCGCGAAGTACTCACCGGCACCGCGTCGCTGACCGATGCCGACATAGAGGCACTATCGGCCAAGGCCTATCCTCTCGACTTTCCCACAGGAGAGCTGCCCAAGCTATATGATATAAGCACCGTACCCGGTTCGGCTACTTTCGTGGCCGAGCATGTGACCGTCTACGATAAATACCCCTACTACTCTGACAGTTTCGAGTCTGGCACCGCCGCCGGAAGCGTGCGGCTCGATAGGCCCTCGGGATTGAAAACTTTCGAGGTCGACGTACACACCGATGGCGATTACCACACCGTCACACACCACTACAGCAAACTCGGGCAACTCATCCAGTCGATTGAGTCAGGTTCTCGGCACAGCCTCACACGCTCACTTAGCTATAACTATGCAGGTTCGGTCGCAGTGGAAGAATCAAGGGTATATGACTACACCACATCAAAATCGCACACCCTTGCTCTCACTTACTCTTACGACAATGCCGAGAGGATTGCCTGCTCACGTATTATCCTTGCAGG
>JAMPHP010000005.1 GCA_023663365.1 Muribaculaceae bacterium
AAAAAATTTTGACACCTCCAAGCCTGAGTGTCAAAAAGATTCAGCTCATATCAAATTTTATTCTGTCAAAGACCCGACCCTCTGTCGGGTGTCTGTAAATTAGATAGTTGTCGTATACCTTGGGTGTCCGCTCTACGAGCTCCCAAGGCTAAGGCCTTGCACCCGTAGTAGGGGCTTGAGCAGTTTAAGGGGGCAGCTACGATGGGGTAATTCCTGATAATTTTGTAACTTTGCAGCTCAGAGTGCTTGCTACCTCTTTAAAAACAAGAATTATGACTACTGATACAAGACAATTTTCACTTTCTTATTTGCTGCTCACCGTCAGTTTTGTGGTGTGCCTTATTGTAGCTAATCTCACCGAAATCAAGACTGTAGATTTTGGCTTTTTCACGATCACGGCCGGTGTGATTGTTTTTCCGATTTCGTATATTATCAATGACTGTGTTGTTGAGGTCTATGGCTTCGCGCGCGCCCGTCTGATGATTTGGATTGGTTTCTTTATGTCGCTTGCCGTTGCTTTGATGCTACAAGTGGCTATAGTGCTTCCCGGGAGCTCTGCTTGGACGGCTGAGTCGCAGGCGTCGATGGTCAATGTCTATGGAGCGGTGCCCCGCATCATGGTGGCCAGCTTCTCTGCTTTTTTGCTTGGGTCGATGATGAATGCGTGGGTAATGAGTAAAATGAAGCAGAAGCGGCCCAATGGAACTGCCGCCCTCGGCTATCGTGCGATACTCTCCACTATGTGGGGCGAGGGTGTGGATTCTCTTATATTTTTCCCGATAGCTTTCGGGGGCGTTCTGCCGGTGTCGACGATTGTGTCGCTGATCGTGACTCAAGCTCTTTTGAAAACTCTCTATGAGATTTTGGTGCTGCCCGTTACGCTTCGTGTGATAGTCTTTTTCAAAAAGAAAGAACTTGTTCTGCGCTGATTGCGGGGGATAGGGAAATCCGCCACGGCGGTGCCGGGGGGCTGATAATGAGAATATAAAAGTAAGCCTTGGGCGTACGCTCGTAGAGCGTAAACCCAAGGCTACGGTTTTGAAGGCCCGCGCTGCGGGTCAGTGATGCGTAAGGGCTTGTACCGTTTATTTCATCATGTCGATGGATCGTGCGATGAAGTCGCTCAGGCTGCGGCCGCGGAGGAGACCGTTGCCGAGAAGTGCGAGGTCGACGAGCTGGCTCACTTCGGGGAGCTCACGGGCGTAGTCGGCCACGGCCTTTCGCTGCTCGGCGCGGGTGTCGGCGACAGCTTTCTCGAGGTCTTTGACGCGCTGCTCGTCCTCGGCCGAGAGAGGCGCGGAGCCTGCCGCCTTGCGGATTTCGTCGGCGGCTTTGTTGTCGGCTTCGATGCGGTCGAGCAAGGGCTGCACAGTGGCTGCGAGGGCTTTGTCGGCGCGCTCGGTGATGCTCTTCACCAGGGGGTGCTCGGTGTTTACCACCAGGGTGTAGTTGTCGGGGAGCTCGCCGTAGAAGTTCATGCCGGGCTGGAGTGCGGCCATTTCTTTCATGCGGCGCATATACTCGTTCTGAGTGAGCACGATGGGCCTTTCGGTGGGTGCGAGAGCTTCGAACTGAACCATGAACCCGGCTTTCTCCACCTTGTCGGCATCCACTTCAAAGAGCTGCGAGAGGATTGCGGTGTCGGCAGCGCTCAGGCCTGCTGCGCGGCGGTCGGCTTTGCGGATGAGGTTGTCAATCACGTCGGAGTCGACACGGACGAGCTCTGTGCCTTCGAGCTTGCGCTCGAGGAGGCCTACGAAGTGGTTGTCGAGCTGACCGTCGAGCAGGAGCACATTGTAGCCTCGGTCGTTTGCCGCTTTGATGTAGTTGTACTGAGCGGTGGGGTCGGTGGCGTAGAGGTACACGATTTTGCCGTCGGCGTTAGTCTGCTCGGCTTCGACGAGAGTCTTGTACTCTTCGGGTGTGAAGTAGCGGCCTTCGGTGTCGCGCAGGAGCAAGAACTTCATGGCTGCGTCGCAGAATTTTTCGTCGGTGAGCATACCGTAGACGATGAATATGCGGATATCGTCCCACTTCTTCTCGAACTCGGCACGGTCGGCACGGAAGAGCTCGTCGAGGCGCGATGCCACTTTCTTGGTGATGTAGCCTGAGATTTTCTTCACGGCGGTATCGGCCTGGAGGTAGCTGCGCGATACGTTGAGGGGGATGTCGGGCGAGTCGATCACGCCCTGCATGAGCTGCATGAACTCGGGCACTACGCCTTCGACGGAGTCGGTGACGTAGACCTGGTTGCAGTAGAGCTGGATGCGGTTGCGGTTGATGTCGAAGTTGTTCTTGATTTTGGGGAAGAAGAGTATGCCGGTGAGGTTGAAGGGGTAGTCCACATTGAGGTGAATCCAGAAGAGCGGGTCTTCCTGGCCGGGGTATAGCTCCTGGTAGAACTTGAGGTAGTCGGCATCGGTGAGCTCGGCGGGTTTCTTCATCCACTGCGGCTCGGTGGAGTTTACGATGAGGTCGCGGTCGGTGTCGACCCACTTGCCATCTTTCCACTCACGCTCTTTGCCTGAAATCACGGGCACGGGCATGAAGCGGCAGTACTTGCGCAGGAGCATGTCGACACGCTGCTGGTCGAGGAACTCGGCGCTGTCTTTGTCGATGTAGAGGATGATATCGGTGCCACGCTCGGTGCGGTCGCCTTCGCCCATCGAGTACTCGGGTGAGCCGTCGCACTCCCAGCGCACGGGTTTTGCGCCCTCCTGATAGCTGAGCGAGTTGATCACCACTTTCTCGGCTACCATGAAAGCGGAGTAGAACCCAAGGCCGAAGTGGCCGATGATCGATTGGGCGTTGTCTTTGTATTTGTTGAGGAAGTCTTCGGCACCCGAGAAAGCAATCTGGTTGATGTACTTCTCGACATCATCGGCGGTCATGCCGATGCCGTGGTCCGACACCGTGAGTGTGCCGGCTTCCTTGTCGACGGTCACCTTCACATCAAGCGTGCCGGCCTCGCCTTTGAAGTCGCCGAAAGCCGAGAGGGTGCGCAGCTTCTGTGTGGCATCGACGGCGTTCGACACCAGTTCGCGCAGAAATATTTCGTGGTCGCTGTAGAGGAATTTTTTGATTACCGGGAAGATGTTCTCGGTTGTTACTCCTATAGTTCCTTTTTGCATATCTTTGGGGTTGTTAGTTTGCTGTTTCTATGTAGAACAGATTTACAAAAAAAATGCCAAACCGGAGGTCTGACATTTTGTCACTTTTAAGATATTTTTAAGACTTACATTATTTGACTGCTTTTCGCGAGCCTGTCATAGCCACCCAGCAGAGCACGGCTACTACGGCACCGATCGCGGGGCCTACGACCATGATCCAGAAGTCGGCCCAGGCACCGGGGCAGAATACGGCGGGGCCGAAGCTGCGGGCGGGGTTGACCGAGCAGTTGTCCACGGGAATACCCACGATGTTGACAAGGCCGAGAGCGAGGCCGATAGCGAGACCGGCGAACTTGCCGAAGCCCTTGTTGGCATCGGTGGCACCGAGCACGATGAGGACGAAGAAGAATGTGAGGAGGCCTTCGGCCAGGAGAGCCATGCCGGCGTTGGCGCCGGGCTGAATCACGTTGGTGGCAAGGTAAAGGTCGGGAGTGGTGATGCCGCCGAATTTAAATCCGGGAGCCATGTTCATGAACCAGTAGAGGAAGCCGGCACCGATGGTTGCGCCCAGGAGCTGGAACACGATGTAGCCTACGCAGTCCTTGCCGCTCATACGCCCCGAGAGGTACATGGCCAGCGACACGGCAGGGTTGACGTGGCATCCTGAGATGTTGCCCAGGCAGTAGCACAGGCATAAGAGCACCAGACCGAAGCACAGGCCTATGCCCAGACCGCCGATAGAAGGGCCGGCAAGCACTGCGCTGCCGCATGCGAGGATCACCAGAAACATCGTGCCCACGCCTTCTGCAATTAATTTCTTCATAAATAGAGTAGTTGAATGTGGTTTGAAAAAAAGTTGAATTTTGTATTTCAACGCTCTAAATTAAGTAAAAGTTCGGAGATAAGAGGGCTGAACGCTCCTTTTGTGCGCGGGAGTATTAAAAAAAGCCAACGAGGCACTATTTTTAGTGAAAAAGTGCTACCTTTGCATTCTGATTTGGAGCCTCCCGCCGGCCATCCCGGCATCAGGCCTTTAACAAGCCAATCGTCAACAACTATATGAAACTATTACAGGCAAAGCTCGCCAAATACACCACACCTCAGGAAGCCAAGGCCGCCGGAGTATATCCGTATTTCCGCGCAATCTCGTCGGAGCAGGATCCCGAGGTGATTATCAACGGACGCCGAGTGCTTATGTTCGGCTCCAATTGCTACACCGGTCTGGTGAACGATCCCCGCATCAAGGAAGCGGCTATCGAGGCTACACGAAAATATGGCACAGGTTGTGCCGGCTCACCCTTCCTCAACGGCACTCTCGACCTCCACAAGCAGCTCGAGGCTCGTATAGCCGAGTATATAGGCAAGGAAGATGTGATGATTTACTCCACCGGCTTCGGCGTGAACCTCGGCGTGGTGTCCACACTCACCGGCCGCGAGGACTACATCCTGTGGGATGAGCAGGATCATGCCTCTATCATCGAAGGCCGCAGGCTGTCGTTCAGCAAGTCGCTCAAATACAAGCACAACGATATGGCCTCGCTCGAGGAGCAGCTTCGCAAGTGCGACCCCGACAAGGTGAAACTCATCGTGACCGACGGTGTATTCTCTATGGAAGGCGACGTGGCCAATCTGCCTGAAATAGTAGCGCTCGCCAAGAAGTACAATGCCTCGGTGATGGTCGACGAAGCCCACGCCATCGGCGTATTCGGTAATGGCGGCCGCGGCGTGTGCGACCATTTCGGCGTCACCGGCGACGTAGACCTTATCATGGGTACATTCTCCAAGTCGTTTGCCTCGCTTGGCGGCTTCATAGCCACCGACAAGGAAATCACCAACTTCCTCCGTCACCATTCACGCTCCTATATCTTCACCGCCAGCATCACCCCCGCCTCCACAGCTGCCGCCCTCAAGGCCATCGACATCATGGAGAGCGAGCCCGAGCTGCAGGAGAACCTCTGGAAGCTCACCAACATGGCGCTCGACGGCTTCCGTGAGCGCGGTTTCGAGATCGGCAACACATCCACGCCCATCATCCCGCTTTATATCCGCGACAACTTCAAGACATTCAAAATCACCCGCGACCTCCTCGAAGAGGGTATCTTCGTGAATCCCGTGGTTTCGCCCGCAGTGGCTCCGCAGGACACCCTGATCCGATTCAGCCTCATGGCCACACATACTCCCGAGCAGGTGAACCGCGCCCTTGAGACCATCACCAAGGTATTCAAGGAGAACGGCGTACTCTGATTTAATACAGACAAACTGACATAAACACTCCGTAATTATGAAAAAGAAATTTATCTGCATGGTGTGCGGCTACGTACACGAAGGCAACGAGGCTCCCGAAAAGTGCCCCATCTGCGGTGCTCCCGCAAGCAAATTTAAAGAACTCGACGAGACAGCCGCTCTTCAGTTCGTGACCGAACACGAAATCGGCATCGCCAAGGGTTGCGACGAGGAAATGATTAAAGACCTCACCGCACACTTCAACGGCGAGTGCGGCGAAGTGGGCATGTACCTCGCCATGAGCCGTCAGGCCGACCGCGAAGGCTACCCCGAAATCGCCGAGGCTTTCAAGCGCTACGCTTTCGAGGAAGCTGAGCACGCTGCCAAGTTTGCCGAGCTCCTCGGTGAGTGCGTGTGGGATACCCGCACCAACCTCGAGAAGCGCATGGCTGCCGAAGCCGGTGCCAACGCCGACAAGATGCGCATCGCCAAGCGCGCCAAAGAGCTCAACCTCGACGCCATCCACGACACCGTGCATGAAATGGCTAAGGACGAGGCTCGTCACGGCCAGGGCTTCCAGGGTCTCTTCAACCGCTACTTCGGCAATAAGTAAGCCCCTGCACCCCTCAAACTAACAAAGCGCCTGCTCTGAGTTCGACTCAGGGCAGGCGCTTTGATTTTTTTGTGGTGTCACATCTCCACGACGGTGACTTTGGAGTAGCCGAGTCGGGCCTGTAGATATTCGGCCAAGCGCTTGCGCTCAGAGCCGGAGAAGTGCCCTTTAGTGCGGATCATGGCCACGGTGGCGGTGTCGGTGCGGGCATTGTCGCCCGGGGTGGTGAATACGGTGGTGGATATGCCTATGCGCTCGACCTTGGGGAAGACCACGCTGAGCTCGGGCGAGACCTCGGGGGCGGCCAGCACCGACTGACGGCCCGCGGCCACGAGGCTGTGGAGCGAGTCGATGGTGCTCTGCTGGCGCGTGATGGTGGCCTGGGCTATGCGGTAGATGTCGGCCACATCGGAACTGTAGGTGCCCGCCGAGGGTGTGCTTGTGGCGGAGCTGCCCTGGATGAATATGAGCTTGGTGCCCTCGAGGCCGTAGAACTTCAGGCGCGGAGTGAGGGCGAGTCTCAGCGAGTCGATGGGCATGGGTTGGCCTATAAGAGTGAGCGATAGATACTTCTGGCCGTGGTCTACGTAGGCGCGGCGGTTGATAACCTGAGTCTCGGGGAAGTTGCACTCAGCCTGCACGAAGCGCTCGGAGTCCATGGTGAAGCGGTTGTCGCTGAGCATACGGTAGGTGAGGTAGATGCTCGGGAGCATCGTGAGGATGGCGAGGGTGTAGACGATGCGGCGCACCTTGAGCGCGCGGGCGTTGTCGGCATCCTGCACGCCCTTGTAGTTCATGAGCTTTACGCCGATGAATGTGGCGAAGGCGATGTAGATGGAGTTGATGATGAAGAGGTACGACGCTCCGAAGAAGTAGTTGAGCTGCCATGTGGCAAGGCCGTAGCCGGCGGTGCACAGCGGTGGCATGAGGGCTGTGGCGATAGCTACGCCGGGGATCACGTTGCCTTTGTTTCGGCTGCCGAGGCCCATGATGCCTGCGGCACCACCGAAGAAGCCGATGAGCACATCGTAGATGGTGGGAGAGGTGCGGGCCAGGAGCTCGCTGTGCTGCTCGTTGACGGGCGATATGAGGAAGTAGAGCGTAGATGCTATCACCGAGAAGCCGGCGGCCATGACGAGGTTGCGCACACAGCGCTTGAGGAGGTCGAAATCGTGGATACCTACGCCGAGACCTATGCCAATGATAGGCCCCATGAGCGGCGAGATGAGCATGGCGCCGATTATCACAGCTGTCGAGTTGGTGTTGAGGCCGAGCGATGCAATGAAAATGGCGAGGATGAGAATCACGATATTTGTGCCGCGGAAGGTCACGCCGTCGCGGATGTTGCTCTCTGCCTCGGCCTGCGATACGAGCTGACCCGAGAAGGAGAAGTAGTCCACAAAAAAGTTGGATAGCTTAGTGATGAAATTCGCTCTCATATAAAATATAAAATACCGATATTTCTATATAAACGAGCGGTCGCCGTCGAGGGTTTGGTGACGGCGACCGGATTGTCGCTCAGCAGTCAAATGCTTGTGTTTCTCTCAGCGTCTTTTGGGTTGGATGTTGAGGCGGTATTGGACTGAAAGGAGGAAATAGCGCGGCAAAGCGTTGGTGTAGCTCACCAGGCGACCCGACGCCGACACGGCGTAGTTGACATTCGACAGCTTGTGAAGCATGTCAAAGCCGTCGAGCAGGATCACCCAGTGGCTGTTGCGCGGCGGAGCATAGCTCACGCGCATGTTCCAGACCGGGTCGGTGGTGTCGAGTGCCGACGAGCCGTAGCCGCTGCGGGTGTAGAATGTGAAGTCTGTGCTTATGCCGAAGCCGGCAGGCAGCTTGAACACACCCGTAAGGCCATAGATGTAGTGGTTGGCGTTGAGATTGTTGAAACCCGGCTGTGCCGAGCTTGTGCGGCGGTTTGTGTAATCGCCGCGCAGCGCCAGGCTCTGCTTGCCAATCTGCCACGACAGGCGCAGGTTCTGGCTCGCATTGCGGAATGTCACCTTCGTCGGTTCGGGCTCCTGAATATCGACACCGATCATGTCGGAGTAATGCGACTGTCCGAAACCGGTCTGCGACGAGAGGCTGAATTGCTTTTTGGCGCCGAATTGCCAGCTGAGCGAATTGGCGAAGAAGAGACCGTCGCTGCCGTCGACGTTGTACATCTTGTTGTGGCGGACACCGGTCTGAGTGTCGTAGGTAAAACCGCGCACGAGCTCTCTCCGTGTATTGGTATACGCCATCGAAAGCTGATTTCTCAGTGTGTGTGAGTGCGGCGAATACACCCATTCTATTCTATGCGATTGCTTGACCGACATCTTCAGGTCGGGATTGCCGATATAGATGTTGAGCGGGTTGGAGTCATCGACAATGTCGACCATGTCGAAAAGGTCGGGAAGAGTGGGGTCGAGCATGAAAGAGTAGCGCAAAGCATTGCGGAATTTGCGATTTTGGCGCTCCCCCTTCGAGTTGAAGCTGTAGGAAATCATCGCGCTATAATAGCCGCGCAAGCTCAGAGATGTGTTTTGGGTGCAAAGCCCGTACGATTGCTTATTGCGCCAATAGTTCAGATTGCGGTGATTGAAACTGAGATCACCGCTGAACCTCATCGAAACCACGTCGTCTTGTGAAAGGACGCCGGGTACGGCGTAAGAAAGAGTTGGTGTGATTGTATGGGTGTTCTCGAGTTTACGGGAGTTGTAGCTGTTGGCGGGGTCGAAGGCCGATAGATATCCCTCGGGCAGCACGCCATAGATGCCCATGTCCTCGAGGCGCTCGAGGGCGAACATACTTGAGTTTTTCACCTGCTCTTCAAATGCGTACTTGTAGATGATGCTGGCGCTGAAGCGATTTATCATTGTCCGGTAGTCAACCGTCGCGGTGATGCGCTTGATGTGGTTGGGGGTATTGTCGATATACTGCCTGCGTGTGACGGCGGCCACGGGGTCGGCGCCGTAATTGATGTCATAATCTTTCCATTGATAGTCTTTGTCGGATTTATAATAGCCTAACACTTGCAGGCCGAACTCATGTCGGGTATTGGGAATCGCAAAATTGCTGAATATCTGGGCGCTGCCCATGAGGCTCTTGCGCCGTCCGTCGGCACGTGTGCGCGAACGGTTGAGCACGCTCTTGAGCAGCTCGTCGGATCCGTCGGAATAGATGGCATCGAGTATCTCGCCCGACATGTCGGGCTGTTCTTCGTCGAAGGCTCCGCTGACGCTCGAGTTGGTGTTCTTGACATCATTATACAATCCGCCGATTGCGACTCCACCACTGAAAACCTTGCTGAACCGCGCGCGGTTGGCTTCGACGAATTTCACTACGGTCTCCCGGTTGCGGGAGGAGCTGTAGCTGTTCTCATAAGTGTCGCCACCGGGCAGGAAGTTGGTGCGCAAGGACGTGGCGTGGCTCTTGTCGATGGTCTGCTCGAAGGAGACATCGCCATAGGAGTGAAACTTGTCGTTGACGTCATCATAAGCGTAGTTGAGCCCCACCGAGCGATATTCACGTGTGCCGTCGGGCATCTGCTCGGGGGTCCAGGTGTCGGTGCGGCCAGGTTTGCGGTTGTCGTTGAGATTGTTCATATTGGCAATCCCCGTCACACGCGTAGTGGCATTGAACCAGTTGGCAAAAAGCTTGCCTACATACCGGTCGTCGGTGCCATAGCCGGCCTGTGCGTTGATTATCCAGCCCATGTTGTACTCTTTCTTTAGCCGCACATCCATAGTCAGCACCTTCGGAGCCATGAAGTCCCCTTTGAATTTCGCCTCAGCCGATTGACCTTCATATAGCTGTATGTTGCTTACCGTATAGGCGGCAATGTTTTCAAGCATGATATTGTTGTTGCCGTCGAAAAACTCCTTCCCGTTCAGCAGCAGCGACTCCACAAACTGACCGTTGACCTTTATCTGACCGTTGGTGCTCAGTTCGGCGCCGGGCAATTGGGCTATGAGCGCATCGAGCATCGACCCCTCGGCAAGTTCAAATGCATCGGCATTGTAGACCACGGTGTCGCCTTTGTTGTAGAACTTGATTTTTGTCGATGTAACCGTAACTTCCTTTAGCTCTCGCGGTGCCCTCTCAAGAAAGACGGGGGGCAACTCACGGTATTCCTCGCGCTTGGCTATCTTATCGAGCGTGTAGCGGAATGTCAGAGTTTTATATCCCGGGCTCCTTACCTCGATGACGTGTGTCGAGTCGACTTTCGGCACGGCAAGATAAAAAACCAACAGCGTATCAACCCGATATTGGTCTCTCCACCACGTGGACTGATTGGCCGTGACAGAGTCTGCAATCTCGCCCTTGGAGTCATAGAGATAAACCTTCGCACGGGTAAGGTCATATTTTGTGACGGCATCCTTCACGCGGCCCACCAAGTTTATGGTCTTGTCGCCGGCATAGACCGACATCATGGAGAGCAATGCCAGCAGGAAAATGATAAGCTTTTTCATATTGATAAAAATAAATAGTGCGTAGATAAAGGTATCCGGAACTTACAACTATTAAAGTTCTGATGGTGTAAATGGCAGAGCGGGTGCCTGAGCAAAGCCCTGGCACCCGCTCTGAATGGTGGTATTTGCTTTATCAGATGTACTTCGAGTAGTCGGCGTTTCGCATGTCGCCGGTTTCGGAGAAGGCGTTGTGGAAAGCGAAAGCAGCACGGAGGGTGTGGGGTGTCTGACCCTGGGTGCCGAGGTTGAGGTAGTCGTTGAGGAGCGGACGGAAGTCGGGGTGAGCGCAGTTGTTGATGATTTCGTGAGCGCGCTCCACGGGGTCCTTGTGGCGCAGGTCAGCTATGCCCTGGTCGGTGACGATGATGTCGACAGAGTGCTCACTGTGGTCGGGGTGAGCTACCATAGGCACGATGTTGCTGATGAGGCCGCCCTTGCTCACGGAGGGGCACGAGAAGATGGAGATGTAGGCGTTGCGGGTGAAGTCGCCGCTGCCGCCGATGCCGTTCATCATCTTGGTGCCGAGTACGTGGGTGGAGTTGACGCCGCCGAAGATGTCGGCTTCGAGGGCCGTGTTCATGGCGATTACACCGATGCGGCGGATTACCTCGGGGTTGTTTGAGATTTCGGCGGGGCGCATCAGAATCTTGTCGTGGAAGAAGTTGAGGTCGGAGAAGAGTGTTTCCTCGGTCTTGTCGGAGAAGGTCATCGAGCAGGTTGAGGCGAATGTGCACTTGCCTTTCTGGAGCAGTGCGAGGACGGCGTCCTGAATCACTTCGGTGTACATCATGAATGGCGGGAGCTCCTTGCTTTCGCCGAGGTCATAGAGCACGGCGTTTGCCACGTTGCCCACGCCCGACTGGAGGGGGAGGAATTCTTTGGGCAGGCGGCCGGCCTTGTACTCGCTGATGAGGAAGCGGACCACGTTGGAGCCGATTTGCTTCGATACTTCGTCGGGAGCGGAGAAGGGCTTCACGCCGTCGTAGGAGCTTGTGTGCACCACGCCCACGATTTTAGCGGGGTCGACCTTGAGGATGGGCGAGCCGATGCGGTCGTTGGCGGCATAGATGGGTATCTCGCGGCGGTAGGGCGGGTCGAGGGGCATATACACGTCGTGCATACCGAGGAGGCTCTTGGGGAGCTTGTCGTTGAGCTCGATGAAGATTTTCTTTGCGAGGCGTGCGTATGTAGGCACGTTGCCTACGCCGCATCCGAGCACGATTTCGCCCTTGTCGTTGACATCGGCGGCTTCGATGATGGCCCAGTCGATTTCGCCGTATGTGCCGTAGCGCACTTCCTGAGCCATCTCGGAGAGGTGACGGTCGAAGTAGTGGCAGTCGTGAGCGTTGATGCGCTTGCGGAGGTCGGGCACGTTCTGGTAGGGTGCGCGCATGTTGTAGGCGTTGGCACGCGAGAGGGCTCCGTCCACGTGGTCGCTTGTAGAAGCGCCGGTGAAGAGGTTTACCTTGAAGGGACGACCTGCCTCGTGCTCGCGCTCAGCCTTTGCGGCAAGCGCTTCGGTGATAAACTTGGGAGTACCGGGGGCTGTGAAGCCTGAAAGGCCTATGGTGTCGCCGTTGTTGATCATTTCGGCTGCTTCCTGAGCCGTGAGAGTATTGAATGACATTGTGCGTTGTGATTACAGGTATTGGTTTTTGGTATTTATATTCAGAATTTGCGCTGCAGAATCTCGCCCCATATCACGGCGTTGCGGAGGCCGTCGGCATCGAGGGGCTTGAGTGTGGGGCTTGCCGGGCGGGAGGGTGCTTCCGGGCGAGTCGGACCTGTCTGACTTGTCTGACCTGTCCGACTAGTCTGACTTGTCTGAGCAGCCTGAGCCGCGGTTGCTGATTTTGCTTTCGCCACAGGCGCGGGTGCCGTGCGGGCGGGTCGTGCGGCAGCTGCCTTCGGTGCTGAGGCACCTTTGGCTTTCTTGCCGCGGTTCTCGAACCATGCGATGATTGCGGCTAAAAGTATGCCTGCTATGGCGGCGATGAAATCAGTATCCACTTTTTTTTGTAATTTTGTGCAAAAATAAGCATTATCGCTCAATGTAACAAATTTTTGAGCCTTTTCACTACGATGGAACACAACAGCGACAAAAGCGTGGCTCCCGCCCGCAAACTTTATATAGAGACTTACGGCTGCCAGATGAACGTGGCCGACAGCGAGGTTGTGGCCGCTATCATGGAGATGGCGGGCTACAACCTTACAGAGAGCATCGACGATGCCGACGCCGTGCTGCTCAACACTTGCTCGATACGCGACAACGCCGAGCAGAAAATCGTGGCACGCCTGCAGGCCCTTGCCGCCATCAGGCGCAAGCGTAAATCTTCGCGTCTGATAATAGGTGTAATAGGCTGCATGGCCGAGCGCGTACAGCAGGAGCTCGTGAGCCGTCATGGCGTGGACCTCGTGGCCGGCCCCGACGCTTACCTCGATCTGCCCGCACTCTTTGCCTCCGCCGAAGCCGGGGAGGCGGCTGTCAACGTTGAGCTCAGCACCACTGAGACTTACCGCGACATTGTGCCTGCGCGTATTCCCGGCCAGAATGTGAGCGGCTTCGTGAGCATCATGCGCGGCTGCAACAACTTCTGCTCCTACTGCATAGTGCCTTACACACGCGGGCGTGAGCGCAGCCGCCCTGTCGACAGTATTCTTGCCGAGGTGGCCGACCTTCGCGCCCGAGGCTTCAAGGAGGTCACGCTCCTGGGGCAGAATGTCAACAGCTATCTTTACCGGCCCGAGGGCTCCGATGATGCCGTCGACTTCGCCGCTCTTCTTGCTTTGGTGGCCGAGGCCGCTCCCGACATGCGGGTGCGATTCACCACATCGCACCCCAAGGACATGAGCGACAGCACCATAGCCGTGATAGCCGCTCACCCCAACATCTGCCGGCACATACACCTTCCCGTGCAGAGCGGCAGCAACAGCGTGCTCAAGGCCATGAACCGCAAGTATACCCGCGAATGGTACCTCGACCGCATAGCCGCCATCCGTCGCGCCATCCCCGACTGCGGTATTTCCACCGACCTTTTCACCGGCTTCCACGGCGAGACCGAGGAGGACTTCGAGCAGACGCTCAACCTGATGCGCACCGTGGGCTTCGACTCGGCATTTATGTTCAAATACTCGGAGCGCCCCGGCACCCTGGCCGCCCGCACCATGCCCGACAATGTGCCCGAAGAGGTGAAGATAGAGCGCCTCAACCGCATGATAGCGCTGCAGAACGAGCTCTCGGCAGCCTCGAACCGACGCGACATAGGGCGTGAGTTCGATGTCCTCGTCGAGGGCGTGGCAAAGCGCAGCAAGGAGCAGATGGTGGGACGCACCAGCCAGAACAAGACTGCTGTCTTTGCCCGAGGCGATGCCAAGGTGGGGCAGACGGTGCGCGTGCGCGTGCTCGACTCCTCGTCGGCTACCTTGATATGCGAGCTCGTGTGATTAATCTGGATATTATCTAATACACTAAACATCAACATTATCTATGAAACCATTATCTATGAAGCATCTGCTTGCCTCGCTGCTTGCCGCCGGAGCATTGGCGGCATCGGCGGTCAACCCCACAGTGGTGCCTATGCCACAGACCTACGAAGCCACCGACGGCGCTTTCAAGGCTCCTCGCGGCGGGGTCAGCACTGTGTATATGGCGCCGGAAGCCGACCTCGACAGCGCCCTTACCCTGGCATGGCTCGCCGATGCCGGCCTGCGACCCGCTTTCACGCCCAAGCAGAAGAAAGCTCAGGTGAGCCTCCGGCTCGACAGCAGCGTGAGCTCCCCCGAAGGCTATACAATAGCCATTGAGCCACGGAGCATCGACATCGCCGCCTCCGACCGCCGCGGCCTCATCTATGCGCTGCAGACTCTCCGCCAGCTTGGAGCGGGCGGTGAGCTTGCTTGCGCGAGCATTGCCGATGAGCCCGCCTACGCTTGGCGCAGTTTCCTGCTCGACGAGAGCCGCCATTTCTTCGGCACCGAGGTCGTGGAGAGCATCATCGACGAGATGTCGCGCCTCAAGCTCAACACCTTGCACTGGCACCTCACCGACGGTGCCGGATGGCGCCTCGAGGTGCCGGCATATCCACGCCTCACCGAGGTAGGCTCCAAGCTCGACTACACCCACCGCTTCGTCACTCCCGAGCAGTGGGATAGCATCTACCCCGGCTGGCGCGCCTACTACACCGCTCCAGAGGTGCGCCACATCATCGACTATGCCCGCGACCGAGGCATCAAGGTGATGCCCGAAATCGACGTGCCCGGCCACAGCCTTGCCGCCATCAAGGCCTATCCGCAGCTCGGCTCGTCGACTCCCGCTGCCGGAGCGCCCGTTACCGGCGACCTGCTCAATGTGACCAAGCCTGAGGTCGACGAGTTCCTCACCACCGTATTCAACTATGTGGTGGACCTCTTCGAGCCCGAATATGTGCATATCGGCGGCGACGAGTGCGAGTACAAGCACTGGACCGGCAACGACACCATCCGTGCATTCATGGATGCACACGGCATGAAAGAGCCGTGGGAGCTGCAGGACTATGCCGTGCGCCGCGTGGCACACACCCTCGCCGACCGTGGCGTGAAGGCAATCGGCTGGAACGAAATCACCGGCCACGGAAACCGTGCTCCCGAGGTCGACGGCATGGTGGCGCAGTTCTGGGAAGGCGATATATCGCGAGTGGGTAAAGCCGCCGCACAAGGCTATCAAGTGGTGAACTCTGCACAGCTCTATACCTACTTCGACTATCCCTACGAGAAAGGAACTCCGCTGTGGAAGGTCTACCGCCTCGACCCGCGCCCGGCCGACCTCGACCCTGCACTCGCCGCCAAGGTGATAGGCTGCGGTGCTCAGATGTGGGCCGAGAAAGTGCCCGATTACCGTCAGCTATGCCACATGACCTTCCCGCGCCTCGGAGCCTTTGCCGAGTGTGGCTGGACCAAGCCCGAGCGCAAGGACTACAATGACTTCATCCGCCGCATGGCGCCCATCCAGCAGGATTGGCGAGCCCGGGGCATACTCAACGGTCAGCCCGAGTACTCGCTCGACGAGCCCAACGCCATAGCCCCTCCCGGCAGGTGATGATAAATCTATGAGTGTATTACCCGCCGCCCCGCCGTGGCGGATCTCCACGCCGCGTGGGATCTCCGAATCCCCCGCACCCCTGCAGTGGGGTTTCTTGCTGCGCAAGCGCCAAGGCGATTACCAAACCCAGGAAAGTCAGAAAGGGGAAAGTCAGAAACGCCACTAAAAAATAACTCACATCTCATAATTCCGAAGGCTGCGGCAGCTGCCCCGCAAAGCCAAACCGAAAAAAGGATGCCCTCGACCAGTCTCGAAGGCATCCTTTTTTTCGGTGGTATGAGGCGCGTCTTGCTTACCGCATCACAAATGCGATGTGGCCGGGTATGTCGCCTGTGGTGACTGTCCACTTGGTCTTGCCTGCTTTGGTGTAGCAGCGGAGGGAGCCCGACGACACATAGTTGCGGGCATCGGTGATGAAGATGTCGCCGTTGGCGGGCTGCACGGCAATGCAGTAGGGTGTGACGATTTCGCTCTCGGTGCCGTCGGTGATAAATGAGCCTTCCGAAGCCCCGCTTGTGGTGTTGATGGTGCCGTAGGTGTTCACGGCATTCCACGAAGCATCGTAGACGGTGGCGTAGTAGTAGAGGCGGTCGCCTGCGATTGTGAAGTTTGCCACGGGCACGTTGAAGGCTTGGGGCGTGCCGTAGGTGCCGTCGGCGAGGCGCTCAAGTTTGTAGAGGTTTGCTCCGATTTCGGCGTAGTTGCCGGCAGCGTCGACCCAGATGTTGCCTCGGCTGTCGAGCTGCAAGTGCTTCATGTTGACGCCGGCGGGGATGTTGGAATCGAAGGTGAAGTCGGAGAGCTTGATGCGTGATATGTTGCTGTCGAAGCGGCCTACGCCGTAGTTCTGCGAGTTTGCCACGTAGAGGTAGCCGTCGGCTACGGCGAGCTGCTCAGGGCCGAGGCCCACGCTCACGGAGCCTTCTTTGGCGAGGGTCTTTATGTTGAAGCGGACTACCGAGCCATTGTCGCCGGTGCCGCCGACTTGGCTTGATACGTAGGCGTAGTCGCCATCGAAGGCGATGTAGCGGGGGCTGGCGATGTCGACCTGACCAATGCGGACAGCCGTTGCGGCATCGCACACTTCTACTTTGTGGCTGCCCGACACTACGATGTAGAGGCGGTTGCCATAGACGGCGATTTCGTTGCCGGTGTCGCCGAGCTCCATCACCACCGAGGGGTTGCGCTCGGGGTAGATGTTGCGCACGTAGCGTGCTGTGGCGTAGTCGAAGAGGTCGATGGTGCACTTGTTAGAGCCCATGTTACCTTCGTTGAGTACGTAAAATCCTGCCACTGCACCTTTGGTGTCGGGTGTTTCGGCGGGGACGTCCTCGTAGTCGGTTGGCAGAGCGGGCTTGTCGTCGTCGGAGCATGAGCTGAAGCCGGCAATCATAGCCGCAGAAAGAATGAGATGATAAAATTTCATTGCTTGAAATGTGATATTTTGGTTTATTTCTCGCGCATGAACACATTGACGGGCGTTCCGGTGAAATCCCAGTGCTCGCGGATCTTGTTCTCGAGGTAGCGGCGGTAGGGCTCTTTCACCCACTGCGGCAGGTTGCAGAAGAAGATGAAAGTAGGTACCTGTGCGCCTTTAAGCATGGTTATATACTTGATTTTTATGAATTTGCCTTTGTTGCTTGGCGGCGGATATGCGGCGATGTCCTCCTGCATCACGGTGTTGAGCTGCGAGGTGGGCACTGTGCGCTTACGGTTGGCGTAGACTTCGACAGCGGTCTCGAGCACCTTGTAGATGCGCTGCTTGGTGATAGCCGAGGTGAAGATGATGGGGAAGTCGGTGAAAGGAGCGAATCGCTCGCGGATTGCATCTTCGTAGTGCTTGATAGCCTTTGTGGACTTGTCCTCGACCAGGTCCCACTTGTTGACCACTACCACGAGGCCCTTCTTGTTGCGCTGGATGAGGGAGAAGATGTTGACATCCTGAGCCTCGATGCCGCGGGTGGCGTCGATCATGAGGATGCAGACATCCGACGACTCGATTGCGCGGATAGAGCGGATCACGGAGTAGTACTCGATGTCTTCGTTGACCTTGTTCTTCTTGCGGATACCGGCGGTGTCCACGAGGTAGAAGTCGAAGCCGAACTTTGAGTAGCGGGTGTAGATGGAGTCGCGTGTGGTGCCGGCGATGTCGGTCACGATATGTCGCTCGGTGCCGATGAAGGCGTTGATTATCGACGATTTACCGGCGTTGGGGCGACCCACGATGGCAAATTTGGGGATGTCGTCGAGCGCTTCTTCCTCGCTTTCGTCGATTTCGGGGAGTTTTTTCACCACTTCGTCGAGGAGGTCGCCGGTGCCGTATCCGTTGACCGCCGACACAGGGTAGGGGTCGCCCAGGCCGAGCGAGTAGAACTCGGGCACGTTGTAGATCCACTCGTTTGAGTCGACTTTGTTGGCTACCAGAATGACGGGTTTGCGTGATTTGCGGAGGATTTCGGCCACGTGGTCGTCGAGGTCGGTGACGCCGTTCATGGCATCGACCACGAACAGGATTTCATCGGCTTGTTCGATGGCGAGCTCTACCTGCTTGTTTATCTCCGATTCGAAAACGTCTTCGGAGTTCACGACCCATCCGCCGGTGTCGACGATAGAAAATTCTTTGCCGTTCCAGTCGACTTTGCCGTACTGGCGGTCGCGCGTAGTGCCCGCAGTAGGGTCGGTGATGGCAGTACGCGTCTGTGTGAGGCGGTTGAAAAGCGTCGATTTACCGACGTTGGGGCGGCCTACTATGGCTACGAGTTGTCCCATTATATTAATTACAAATTAACTTGCGTGTTAAAAGTAAACACACTCTTTGATTTATTCAAATTTATTCAATGTATCCGAACTGGCGCAGCTTGTTCTCGCGGTTTCGCCAGTTGGGCTCGACTTTGACGAAGAGCTCGAGGTATACGCTCTTGCCGAAGAAGGTCTGGATGTCCTTGCGTGCTTCGGTGCCCACTTTCTTGAGCATGGAGCCTTGCCTGCCGATGAGGATGCCTTTCTGGCTGTCGCGCTCCACATAGATTACAGCCATGATGTGGATGGAGTTCTCTTTCTCCTCGAATTTCTCCACGATTACTTCGGTGCTGTAGGGCACTTCCTTGTCGTAGTTCAGGAGGATTTTCTCGCGTATGATTTCGGTGACGAAGAATCGGGCGGGCTTGTCGGTGAGCGCGTCCTTGCCGAAGTATGGCTCACCTGCGGGCAGAAGCTCCACAATCCGGCTCATGAGGTTGCTCACGTTGAAGTGCTCGGTGGCGGAGGTGGGGAATATTTCGGCCTGCGGGAGTATCGAGCGCCAGCGCTCGATGATGGCATCAAGCTCGCCGTTGCCTTTGAGAAGATCTATTTTGTTGATTACCAGCAGTACGGGGATTTTCTCCTTGGCCACTTTCTCAAGGAAGTCGGCGTTCTTGGTCGGATCCTCGACCACGTCGGTCACATAGAGGAGGATATCGGCGTCGGTGAGCGCGCCTTCGCTGAAGGCGAGCATACCTTCCTGCATCTTGTACTTGGGCTTGAGCACACCGGGGGTGTCGGAGAATACAATCTGGTACTCCGGCGTGTTGACGATGCCCATGATGCGGTGGCGTGTTGTCTGGGCTTTTGAGGTGATGATGCTCACGCGCTCACCCACGAGGTCGTTCATGAGAGTGGATTTGCCCACATTCGGGTTTCCTACAATGTTTACAAATCCGGATTTATGTGCAGGTGCTGCAGGCAGGTTTTGCTCGTCGGCAGCTGTGAGGCGGTCGGCGCCTTTTGTGTTTTGGTCCATGTCAGTTATGTTTTGTTACTGCCTATATAACAAAAATAGCACCTTAAAAGTGCTATCTTCGTTATAAAATGATTTGAAGCAGCGTCGGCGAGGCGCTTGTGCAGGATCACATATCCCAGACCAGATACATGGCTCCCCATGTAAATCCGGCACCGAATGCTGTGAGGACAAGTTTGTCGCCCTTGTGGAGGCGGTCCTTGTACTCGTCCAGGCAGAGGGGGATGGAAGCGGCGGATGTATTGCCGGTGTGCTCGATGTTTACGAGAACTTTTTCCATGGGGAATCCGGCGCGGTCGGCCACGGCTTCGATGATGCGGAGGTTGGCCTGATGGGGGATGAGGTACTTCACGTCGTCGGCGCTGAGGTTGTTGCGCTTCATCACGTCGAGGCTCGAGGTGAGCATGTTTGTCACGGCGTGCTTGTACACAGCGCGGCCGTCCTGGAAGAGCAGGTGGTCGCCGGCATCGAGTGTTTCCTGGCATGCAGGATTTGCGGAACCGCCGGCACGCATCAGGAGGTGGTCTTTACCCACACCATCGACGTGGAATACGGCGTCGCGTATGCCCATTCCTTCTTCTTCGGTAGGCTCAACCAGGACAGCGGCAGCACCGTCGCCGAAGAGGGGGCAGGTGGAGCGGTCCTTGTAGTTGACCATCGACGACATTTTCTCGGTGCATACAACCACGACTTTCTTGTAGAGGCCTGAGCAGACGTAGGCTCGTGCTTCCTGAAGTGCCACGATGAAACCGGCGCAGGCAGCTTCCATGTCGTAGGAGTAAGCGTTCTTGAGTTTTGCTCCTTCGCAGATGATTGAGCCGGTGGAGGGGAAACGGTAGTCGGGGTTTGAAGTAGCGCAGATGAGCACCTCGACATCGTCGGCGCTGAGGCCTGTTGAAGCAAGGAGCTTCTCGACGGCCTTGATACCCATGTAGGACGATCCCTTGCCGGGCATGTTAAGGATGTGGCGCTGCTTGATGCCTACACGTGTGGTGATCCATTCGTCGTTGGTATCTACCATCTTCGAGAGCATCTCGTTGTCGAGGATGTCGTCGGGAAGATATGAGGCTATGCCGGAAATACGGGCGTTGAGCATATCTTGGTGAAAGGTTAGTTCGTGAGCGAAAAAAGAGAATTGGGCATGAGTGCCGCTACAAAAAAGTTTTCCTTATGCCGCCGCGGCCACGCCTTTAGGGGCATTGCTGCGGTCGGCGCAAGGATGCTTTTTTTCAAAAATGTCAATAGCGAGGCCGGCGCACTCTATCAGAGAGCAGCGTCTTTTACGATGGCCTGCTTGCCACGGTAGTAGCCACATTCGCCGCACACAGTGTGGTAGATGTGCCATGCGCCGCAGTTGGGGCAGAGTGCGAGAGTGGGGGCAACAGCTTTGTCGTGAGTACGGCGCTTAGCGGTACGTGTCTTGGATTGTTTGCGTTTAGGATGTGCCATTGTTCTTTATACTTTTGATTTTTATTCTGTGATATTGTTGTCGTCGCCGGCAAGCTTCCTGAGAGCATCCCACCTGGGGTCGGATGGGGCGTCGGATGCCGCAGAGGCGTCAATAGAGTCGATTTCGTCGATGAGCTCGTTCTCAAGGTCGGCGTCCTCGCCGTCGGCTTGCGCCCGGTGTTTCTTGAGGATTGCGCTCATCTGCCTGTTGCACTTACCCAGAGGGTGCACGTGCTTGATGGGGATGTGTATGACCACGGTGTCGTAAATCATGTACGCTACATTGAGCGATGGGTCGGAAGCGGGTATCTCGAGCACTTCGTCGCTGTCGTCGTTGTAGTCATCGCCATACTTCACCACCAGGTGATAGTTTGCTTCAATGGGGAAGTGAAGGTCGTCGAGGCAGCGGTCGCACAAGAGCACGACTTCGCCTGTGATGGCGAAGCTAAGGTCGTAGAAATCACCGTTGTACACTACTGTCAACTTCACATTGAGGTCGGCATCGCGCACATCGGCACTCTCCATATTTACGAAGAATTGCTTGTCGAGATGATACTCAAAGTCGTGAGTGCCAAGCCCGAGGCTCTTCAGTTGCAGATTATATGCAGAAAACTTTCCCATTTTGGCATGGAGTGAAAAAACTTTGCAAAGTTACCCTTTTTCGGGCAATCTGCAAAGTTTTAACAAAGTTTTTTTATTGCTTGGACTAACGAAATCCTACAGCTCGAGGTCGCCGCCCACGATTTCGTGCCAGGGGAGGCCGTTCTCGGCAACTGCTGCGAGGAAAGGATCGGGGTCGAATTCCTCCACGTTGTGCACGCCGGGCTTCACCCACTTACCGGTGAGGAACATCATGGCGCCGCACATTGCGGGCACGCCCGTGGTGTAGCTCACGGCCTGCATACCTGTCTCGCGATATGCCGCCTCGTGCGAGCAGTTGTTGTAGATGTAGTAGGTGAGGGGCTTGCCTTCTTTATCCTTACCGGCGATGCGGCAGCCGATTGAGGTCTCGCCGTGGTAGTTCTCGCCGAGGTCCTGGGGGTTGGGGAGGACGGCCTTGAGGAACTGAAGGGGCACGATTTTCACGCCGTTGTAGTCCACTTCGTCGATGCGGGCCATGCCTATGTTCTGTATCACGCGGAGGTGAGTGAGGTATTCCTGGCCGAATGTCATCCAGAAGCGGGCGCGCTTGATGGTGGGGAAGTTCTGCACGAGTGACTCGAGCTCCTCGTGGTAGAGGAGGTAGCTCTCACGCGGGCCGATATTGGGGTAGGTGAGGGGCTGATGGAACTCCAGGGGTTTTGTGACCACCCACTCGCCGTCCTGCCAGTAGCGTCCGTTCTGTGTGATTTCGCGGATGTTGATTTCGGGGTTGAAGTTGGTGGCGAATGCTTTGCCGTGGTCGCCGGCATTGCAATCGACGATGTCGAGAGTCTCCATAGCGCTGAAGTAGTGCTTGGCGGCATAGGCTGTGAATACGCCCGATACACCGGGGTCGAAGCCGCATCCGAGGATAGCGGTGAGGCCGGCTTTCTCGAAGCGCTCGCGATAGGCCCACTGCCACGAGTACTCGAAGTGAGCCTCGTCCTTGGGCTCGTAGTTGGCGGTGTCGAGGTAGTTGACGCCGCACTCGAGGCAGGCGTCCATGATAGTGAGGTCCTGATAGGGGAGGGCCACGTTGATCACCATGTCGGGTTTATGGCGGCGGAAGAGCTCCACGAGCTGCTCCACGCTGTCGGCATCGACGGCGTCGGTGCTGATGTTGGCAGCGCCGATTGCTTTGGACACAGCGTCGCATTTAGCTTTCGTACGCGAAGCGATCACAATCTCGCTAAAGACTTCGGGGTGTTGGGCGCACTTGTGGGCCACGACAGTGCCCACGCCACCGGCGCCGATGATAATGACTTTAGACATTTTTATTTTATGCTATTATGTTGTTTTTCTTTTTATCGAGAGCTATGCCTGCAAAAGTGATGATGCCGAGGGCGATGAGCAGGAGGGTGTTGCATCCGAGCACGAGATTGGCGAATGCGCCCGCTGCGGGCTTGGCCACGCCGTAGATGCTGAGCGCGAATATCACGGCCCACTGCCAGGGACCTATACCGCCATTGGAGGGCACGCCCATGGATATGCTTGCGAGCACGAAGGTGACAAGCGAGGCCAGGATGCCGTGCTCGGCGAGGACTTGCTCGGTGAAGGGGAAGGCGTAGAAGCAGACGTACATCTGGAGGAAGTAGCAGCCCCACACACCCACTGTGAGCAGCAGCCAGCGGCCTTTGCCCGGCATGGTTGCAATCACGGCAAACCCTTGCCAGAGCTCTTTGACGGCGAGCTGCACCTTGGTGATGGTTTTGTTTGAGGTCTTTCGCGCCATGAGCACCCATGCCGCGGCCACCACGGCGACTATCGCCGCCCAAAGCCAGGGTGATGCCAGCAGGCGGGCAATGGCCGCGTAGCTCTCGCCATTTTCGGCAAGGAACTCCAGAAGCTCGCGCGAGGCCATCAGGAAGGTGGCCGCCGTGAGCAGGAGCACTGTCACGGTGTCGGCGAGGCGGTCGGCCACCATAGAGCCGAATACGGTGGTGAATGGCGCGTGCTGGCGCTGGGCTATGTAGCCGGTGCGCCATACTTCGCCCAGACGTGGAAAGACGAGGTTGACAGCGTAGGTGCCGAAGATGCTGTAGATGAGGGCGTAGGCCGGAGCGTTGATGCCAAGGGCGCGGAGCTGTATGCCCCAGCGGAATGCGCGGAGCACGTGCGAGAGCACCGCAATGCCGAGCCCTACACCGATCCACACGAAATCGCATTGGTCGCGGATGATGGCAAGCATCTCTTTGAAATCAATGCCGGTGAAGAGCAGATAGCATAGCCCCACGCTGATAATGAGGGGTATAACGTATTTGAGTAGTGCGCGCATGGGCGACTTTTTCTCAGCTTGGACGGTCATAAGCGTATATTATTCTGCAAAATTACTAAATTTCTTGCGAATAATAGTGAGGCCGTCGCGCACGGGCAGTATTACTTTTTCCACGGTGGGGTCGGCAGCCACGATGTCGTTGAAGCGCCTGATGCCTTCGGTCTGCGGGTCGCGGGCTTCGGGGTCGAGCACCTTGTCGGTCCATAAGGTGTTGTCGGCGAGGATGTAGGCGCCTTCGGGCAGGGCTTTGGCGAGGAGCTCGTAGTATTGCGGATAGCGGCGCTTGTTTGCGTCGACGAACACCATGTCGTAGCTCCTGCGGGCCAGCAGTCCGGGGAGGAGTTCTTCGGCGTCGCCGATGTGGAGGCTGATGTCTTTGCCCGGCGCGGTGTCGGCGAAGAGTTCACGCAGGTCGTCGGCGTAGTCGGGGTCGAGTTCTACGGTGTCGATGGTGCACCCTTGCGGCATTCCTTCGGCGAAGCAAAGGGTTGAGTAGCCGGTGAAGGTGCCGAGCTCGAGGATGTGGCGGGGGCGTATCATGCGGGTGAGCATCACCAGCAGTCGGCCCTGGATATGGTCGGTGCACATGCGGGGGTAGAGGCGGTGCAGGTGTGTGTGCCTGTAGAGGGCGCGCAAGGCCGCCGGTTCGGCATCGATATGGGCTGCGATGTAGTCGTCTTCGGTCATTGCTGAGTGAGAACAAGGGTCCACATTGCCGCATGGGTGAGCAGCATCACGGCAATCAAAATCCAAGTGACTTCGGGACGCCGACGCCAGGCCGCCCATGCGCATACGGTGCTTACCACCACGTAGATGGGGTAAAACCAGAGGAATGGCTTCATGTCGGCCACATCGGCGGGGCACTCGGCAAGCAGAGCCGGGTAGGCCAGTACGGGGAGCGCCGCAATAATTATCAGGGCTTTAATCCAAATGGGCATGGTGGAGATTTTTAGTGGCGAGATATGCCTCGACAGTTGCTTTGATGCCACGCTCGAGCGGCCAGCGGCACGTGAAGCCGAAGTCGCGCTCGGCATCGGCCACGCTGCAGGTCCAGTTGCGCTGGCGCATGATTTTGAACTTGTCGCGGTTGAGCGTGGATGGCTTAAGTGTGAGCACGCCTATTTTCTCGGCGATGGTAGAAGCTGCGTAGACAGCCCACATCGGCAGCTTGACGGGTATGACCGCTTTGCCTCCCAGAGCTTTTGCCACGATGGAGCGGAACTCGCGCTGCGTGTAGGCCCGAGGTTCGCTGATGATGTATTTGTGGTGCAGGGTGCGGTCGGAAGCGAGGGCGTCGAACATCGCGGCCACGAGGTCGTCGACGTAGATGAATGTAAGCATCTGCTTGCGGAAGCCCACGCCGAAGTCGAAGTGGCGGTCGATGCACTTCACCATCATCAGGTAGTCCTGCTCATGGGGGCCGTAGACACCTGTGGGGCGGAATATGATCCAGGGGAAGTCGGGGCGCGTCTCCAGAAAGGTCTCGGCCTTGATTTTGGAGAGGCCGTAGCGGGTATTCGGCTGCGGTATGGTGTCGGCATCGGCGGGTCGGCCATCCTCTTCGCCGTAAGGGCCGAGAGCGCTCAGCGAGCTCATGTAGAGCATCTTCTTGGGCACGAGATTTTCATCTTCGAGGGCTCCGACGAAGTCGCGCAGGTAGTTGTAGTTGATGCGGTTGAAGTCGGCGAAGTTGGCACACTTTGTGGCGCCGAGGTTGTATATGATATAGTCCCATCGGCCCGAAGCGGGAGCGGCATCGCGGAGTGCCGTGCCGAGAGTGTCGGGATTGTCGTAGTCGAGTACCACAAATTTCAGCTCCGGGTCGGTGAGGTAGCGGCGCGAGGTCGACTCGCGCACGGCGGCATAGGTGTCGAAGCCTCTTCGGAGGGCTTCGGCGGCGATGAAACCGCCGATAAAGCCTCCGGCACCCACTACGAGCACGCTGGGCTTTTCAGTTTCTTTCATATCAATTCGCTGATTATAGCTTTTTTATACGATGCCATTGTGGCCTTGGCAAATGCTTCGGCGGAGAAGCGCCGCACATAGCGCTGCCCCTGTCCGGCAGTCTTGTCGTGGAAGACGATGTCGTCGGCGAAGCGCTCGAGTGCTCGTGCCGCGCCCTCCACATCGTCGGGGTCGACGTAGACGCCGCCCGGGCCTCCGGCCTCCTCGAGGCAAGAGCCTGTGCACGCCAGCACGGGTGTGCCTGCCGAGAGCGACTCCACCACAGGCAGGCCGAAGCCTTCGTAGCGGGAGGTGTAGGTCGAAGCCACGGCGCAGGCATAGAGTGCGGGCAGGTCGGTGAAGGGCACGCCGTAGAGATGGCGCACACGGTCGGCGAGGCTCAGGCGGCTGATTTCGGCGCGCACTTCGTCGGCGTAGGCTCCGTCCATGCGGCCTACGATGAGCAGGTGTATATCTTTGTGCAGGCGAGCGAGCGCGCGCACGGCAAGGAGCTGGTTCTTACGCGGCTGCACGGTGCCTACGGCTATGATGTACTTCTCGGGGAGCCGGTAGCGGGCCTTGACATCCATGCGCTTGGCCGTGTCGATGGCGAGAGTGAAGATGGGGTCTACGCCTTGGTATATCACGTCGATTTTCTCTTCGGGCACGCCGTAGTCGGCCATAAGGTCGCGCTTGGTGCACTCGCTGATAGCTATCACGCGGGTGGCAATCTTTGCCGAGCGGCTGTACTTGAAGTCGTAGAGCCGGCGGTCGATGGCGCTGTAGTCCTGCGGCACGCGGCGGTAGATGATGTCGTGGATGGTGACCACCGAGGGGCATACGCCCTTGATGGTGAGGGGAAGCTCGTTGCTGAGTCCGTGGTACACGGCCACGCCGTCGCGGCGCAGTTGCACAGGCAGGTCGAAGGTGCGCCAGAAAGCACGTGCGGCACCGCCTCCGAGGCTCAGCTTTGGTGCGAAGAGCTCCACGTTTGGTCGGCCGAGCAGCGGCTCAAGACGCTCGTTGGGGCGCTCCACGGGGGAGTATAGGCGGAAAGTGGTGCCGGGATATGCAGCCGAGAGGATGTTGACGGCGTAGCGGCTGTAGTTTCCCAGGCCGGTGTTGTTGCACACGGCACGCTTGCCGTCCATGCCTACTATGAGGCCTTGAGTGTCGGGTTTAGCTGCCATGGCGGTAGCGGAGAGCGTCGAGGGCGAGCCGGTAGGAAAGTGTGCCGAAGCCCGAGATAGAGCCTGTGCACACAGGTGCTATCACCGACCTGCTGCGGAAATTCTCGCGCGCGTGTATATTACTAATGTGAACTTCCACCACGGGAACCTCGATCGCTGCGATGGCATCGGCGATGGCGTAGGAGTAGTGGGTGTATGCACCGGCGTTGAGCACTATGCCCAGGCAGCGGGCATCGAAGCCGGCGCGGTGGAGTGCGTCGATGATTTCGCCCTCGCCGCTATACTGCTCTGCCACGAGGCTTTCGCCGTCGGAGAGCGTTGCGGCGAGCTCGCGGTTGATGTCCTCCAAGGTTGCGGAGCCGTAGATGTCGGGCTGCCGCCGTCCGAGCAGGTTGAGGTTCGGGCCGTTGAGCACAAGGTAGTAGTTCATCGTGTGTGCACTTTTTCGGTGGGGGGAAGGGTGTCGTTGCGGCGGTCGACGGCTTCTGTGACCTCGTGTGCGAGGTGCATGAATGCCATGGCCGAAGCGGTGGGCTCTGTGACGATGGGGCGACCGCTGTCGGAGTGCTCGCCCACGGATGCTACCAGCGGGATGCGGGCCAGCACCGGCACGTCGAACTCAGAGGCGAGCTCGTCGACGGCACCTTCGCGGCCAAAGAGGAAGTAGCGCTCGTCGGGGTGCTTCTCGGGTGTAAACCATGCCATATTGTCGACCAGACCAAGAACGGGCACGTTGATTTTCGGGTCGCGGAACATGGCGATGCCTTTTCGGGCGTCGGCCAGGGCCACTTGCTGAGGAGTGGTCACCACCACGGCGCCGGTGATGCCGAGAGTCTGCACCAGGGTGAGGTGGATGTCGCTGGTGCCCGGAGGCATGTCGATGAGGAAGTAGTCGAGTTCGCCCCAGTCGGCTTGCTCGATGAGCTGCTTGAGGGCGTTGGATGCCATTGCGCCGCGCCACACGGCTGCGCTTGCGGGGTCGATCACGAAGCCTATCGAGAGCACTTTCACGCCGTAGGCCTCGGCGGGGATGATGAGGTTGCGGCCGTCGACTTCGTGCATGTAGAGCTCCACGCCTTCGAGACCGAGCATCTTGGGTACGGAAGGACCGAAAATGTCGGCATCGAGGAGGCCTACCTTGTAGCCCTCGGCAGCAAGCGCCACGGCGAGGTTGGCAGCTACGGTCGACTTGCCCACACCGCCTTTGCCCGAGGAAATAGCCACGATATTCTTCACGCCGGGAAGCACGGGTGCTTTTTCGGGCGCTGCCGATGCGCGGCGCACGGCGGTGTTGATGGTGACCTCAGCCTCGGGAGCCCTCAGCTTGATAGCGGCTTCGGCGCTTTTGAGCAGAGAAGCCTTGAAGGGGTCGGTGTCTTTGTCGAAAATAATGGTGAAGCTCACTTTGTCGCCGTCGATTCGGATGTCGTCTTCAAGCATTTCGAGCTCCACGATGTTGCGGCCGGAGCCGGGGTAACGCACGGTGGAGAGCGCTTCGGTGATGAGCGCGGGGTATAGAGTCTGTTTCATCAATCTTCGGAGTTTTCGGAGTTGTCGATAAGTTGCGGACACTCGATGTAGCCACGGGAGTAGCTGCGGTAGGTGTCGGGAGCGATGTCGTCGGCACCCGGCGGCTCAGCCAGTGCGGGCGTGGTGCCGGGCCGGTAGCTGAGGTACTTTATGGTGAGGCCTCGGTCGAGCCACTGCTGCTCGTAGTGGGTGCGGATGTTGAGGATAGGATCGTCGGGGCTGAGACTTGCGTAGAGGTCGGCGGTGTCGGCATCGATAGCGAGGCCGTTGTGCTGCACCATCATGCGGGTGTAGGTGTAGAGGAAGGGGCTGTCGGTCTTGAGGTGGATGCGGCCGTCGGGTGCGAGAACGCGGCGGTACATCTCGGTGAAGCGCGTGCCTGTGAGGCGCTTGTTCACTTTCTTCATCTGCGGGTCGGGGAAGGTGATCCATATCTCGGCCACCTCGCCGGGAGCGAAGAAAGCCTCGAGCAGCTCGATGGAAGTGCGCACGAATGCCACATTTTTCATATCCTCGCGCAAGGCCATGGTTGCACCGCTCCAGATGCGTGCGCCTTTGATGTCGATGCCGATGTAGTTTTTTTCGGGAAATCGCCGGGCGAGCCCCACGGTGTATTCACCTTTGCCGCACCCGAGCTCGAGCACTATGGGCTTGTCGTTGCCGAAGAAGTCGGCCGCCCAACGGCCTTTGAGCGGGAAAGGCTTTTCCTGAACACTGCGGAAAGGATACTGGAGCACAAGGGGATTGCCCTCGAGCTCGGCGAATTTGCGGAGTTTGTTCTTGCCCATCAGCGCGCGAGTTTTAGAGTGGCTGCGGTGCCTTCGGTGAGAGTGCACCTGATGATATATAGATTATTGTCGAAGTGCGAGGTGTCGATGCTGAGTTGCTCGCCGTCGCCGCGGACAGCCACCAGAAGCAGTCCGGCAGGATTGTAGACTTCGACAGCCGATATGTCGGAGCCGGTAGCCTTGATCTGCAGTTCTTTGCCCACAAAGCGGCCTTGCAGCGAGGTCTCGCTCACGACCGAGGCCAGGTCGGAGCCGGTGTTTATGTCGCGGATATTGAAATCCTGCCATTGGTCGGCAGCGAGGAAGTCGTCGGCCATGCCGTCGGCCACGTCGAGGCGCACAGCCGGTTTTTCAACGCCGGCCCACACATCATCGCCGAGGTCGGGCACATAGTCGAGGTGCGAGGCATCGAGCACGGTGAGTGCGTGCGTGCCTTCCATGGCGTGTGAGCCGATGTACTCGAGTGAGGCCGGCAGGGTGATGGTGCTGAGACCTTCGGCACCTTTCAGGGCGTATTGGCCGATACTCTCTACACCGTCGGGGAGGGTGAGCTCCGATATTCCGCGGGCGTCCTTGAATGTGTAGTCGGCTATCGAGGGGCAAGCCGAGGGGAAGGTAAATGTAGAGAGTGAGCTGCAATCGAAGAACGCTCCGCGGCCAATACTTCCGAGCTGACCGGGCAGTGAGGCCGATGAGAGCTCGGAGTCGTAGGCAAAGGCCCAGTCGCCGAGAGTGCTCAGAGAGGTGCAGGCATTGAGGTTGGCGCTTAGAAGTCCCGAATGGGCGAATGCCGATGCTCCTATGCTGCGCAGACTGCTGCCGAAGACGAAATCACGGAGAGTGGAGCAGCTTTCAAAAGCCGATGCACCTATGCTCTGCAGCGAGCCGGAGGAGTTTACCGCAACGAGAGAGCGGCAGTCGGCGAAGTCGGAGGCTCCGAGAGCGACGGTAGAGCCGAGGTCAACGCTCTCGAGCGAGCTGCAGCCTTTGAACACATAGCCACCCATGCGAGCTGCCGAGAGTTTTACCGAGGTCAGAGCCGTGCAGCCCGAGAAAGCACCCTGCCCGATTTCTTTGATGGCTTCGGGCACCGAGAGAGTGGTGATGGCGCTCCCGGCGAAGGCAAAGTCGCCGATGGTCACGGAGCCGGTGGCCGGCAGCGATAGCGTGGTGATGGCAGATGCGGGGAAGGCACCCTGCGGGATGGTGGCGGCGGGGTACTCGCTGAGTCCGCGCAAGCGGTCGCCCTTGTAGGCGGCGATGGTCACAGCGGAGAGGTCGAGCGACCGGAGGGCTTTCATCTCGTCGTCGATGAAGAAAAAGTCAGAGGCATCCATGGTGCCGCTCACGCGCAGCTCAGTGGCAAGAGTCGACTTTTCGAGCAGCTTGTGCAGCTTGCCCGGAGTGCACGTGACCTCGACGGCGCTTGCCGACGATGCGGCGAGTGCTGCCAGGACGGTGCAGAATATATATTTATTCATTATCGTATTTGTTGAGTAAGAGTATGTTTGGGTTTAACTGATGTTTATAATTAGGAGAGAAAAACGAGCATGTTCTGAGATTGAATGAAGGAGTTATGGGGTGCCATAACGACCGAATGAAAGCTCAGAAGAGGCCGTTTTTCTCCCTAAGTATTTCATTGAGTTAAATTCAAACATACTCTAAGTCTGCAAATTTACGAAAATTCCCGCTAAGGCGCAAACCTCTTGCGCGAGCGGGAGTAATAAATAGCAAATTGGCGAAAACAAGCTCAATCGGTCGACGGCTGTCTTTTTTTAGGACGGGTGTGTATTAAATGTTAAAAACGACTAATAAATATCAAATATTAGAAACTTTTTATATCTTTGCGAAAACTAATCATTTCCAACCACATGCAATTATTCAAACAATCTCTCATAACCGCGACTCTCATACTTTTGTCTGCGCTACTCTCTCATGCAGAGCAGTTTAATAGTGACATGGTATCGTGCATACGGCACTATCAATATGCAAATATTGGCACTGATGCCGATATTCCACATACTTCTATTCCGGCAAAAAATATGCGCCATAGCTCTGAGGGTGGAACCTTTGTTTTCATGTTTCAAGACGTGCCCGACTCTATGCAGACTGTCATAAGAGCAGCAGCAGATGTTTGGGCCTCTAAAATTCACAGTACTCACCCCATATACATCGAAGTTTCGTATTTCAGTCTTGCTGATTACGGCGATAATCCGGCAAGTATTACTTCAACATTCTATTTTAAAAACGGGGCTAATGCGTTGCCCTCCGCCTTGTATTCATATATAAATGAAGCTAATGTTGGACGACCCGATAGCCCTGATGCCCTGATTTGGTTTAACTCCGATTTTAAGTGGGATTGCGCGTGCTCTGCTGAAAGCCTTTCCAATCAAAGTCTTAATACATATTCATACACCTTGCGCGCAATGGCCTTGTCGCTGGGTTTTGGAAGTAGTGTTTCATTGTTCGGCGATGATTTGTGCTTTCAAGAAGTTGATACACCATCTGTCTTTGACGAAATTATTTTTTCAGAATCCGCCAAACTTACAGACTACATTGATGATTCAGACGGTCTACATAGCTTTGTGGTGAGTGAACCTATCTATGCGGCAAATAAAGAAAACGACAACAAGATGTATTCCCCCCAGGTTTATGACATGGGAAAAACTCTCGTGTATTTGGACAATCCTAATTCACTCATGCATCATGATTTAGGATATGGCGATGGATTCTTTGAAATAGATGGCGTAACCCTGGACTTACTCAACAAGATTGGTTGGGATTTTAGCATACCTCAGCCTGTTTCAATACAATGTTCTGATATCGGTCCTGACGGAATAGGTTCGGCATATACTTCTCATTTATTTTCTTTATCAGAAAATGAGGCGATAATAAAGTATTGGGAATTTAAAGTAATGGATAGCTCTTATTCTGAAACAACAATCTGCACATCAAACGAAGCAATCTTTGAGATTCCTGCTATTGGCGACGATAATCAATATTTACGCAACTCTAACGGCGACATAGTCGGTATAGTAGAATGTGAATTTGAATACAACGGTAAAATTGAAAACAAGCTATTCAAGTTATCTCTTGAATTAAAACCGAAAATAAACTACATTTCGGATATCGAAAAGCACTGGAAATCGGGGACGAATAATTTCGGACTGACTTTTTCTGTCAATTATTCCGGAGCCGATGATTTGACATTGTATATAGAGCAAGAGTACAGCAGCGGTATCACCATGCAGCGAATTTCCGAGCCCTTTATAGCACACGCTTGCATACGCAATCTTTCCTCAGTGGTATATACTTGGGTAGATGTAACAGTGTCAAATAAATACGGATCTGTAACAGAAACTATTGAACTTGAACCCGAGTCTTCAAGCGGCGCTTCAGATCTATTGGCTTCAAACTTCGATGCCTTCGGCCACGAGGAGTATTTCGTCTACAATAGCCAGGGAATCTCTATGGGAGTATACACCGGCTCTAAAATAAACAAGGATTACCTCCCCACCGGCTTATATTTCGTGCGAGGTACGAGCCCAAATAGTTTAAACTCCTTTAAAATATATGTAAGATGAAATCTATAAAATTTGCTTCAAGCATACTCATCTGCATCATTTTCAGCATCATGTTTTATTGCTGACGTTCCCGCTGCCGGGGATTTCATTATCCCCCGCAACCCTGCAGTGGGGTATCTTGCTGCGCAAGCGCCAAGGCGATTACCGAACCCCGGAAAGGCGAAGTAGCAAACTTATAAGTAGGGTATCTAAGCAAGCTGCCGAAACTCGAAAAAAACCTTAAACTCCCTACCAACCTTAAAGTCCCTAAAGCCCTCGGCCTGCGGCCCGTACGGTCGCCATCCATGGCGACCACCAATGTAAACGCATCCGAAAGTGCCAAGGCGATTGCCTAACCTCGAAAAAGCCTTAAAGTCCCTACCGACCTTAAAGCCCTAAAAAAGGGAAAAGCCCGCGCAATCCCCACTGCCGAGCCGGTACCTTTGCGCACAATATGCAGCACCACGCCCGCACATACCGACGCGTCGACATCACCGCTCCGTTCCGCCGATGGCACGGGGCACCACTGCGTTGGAGCGAGAGAAGTGCCATATTCACCATGGAGCGACAGCGCAGGCGCACAGGCGTAGTCCGTGCACACATCATCGACCCGCCGGGGCACGACAGCACCGAAGTCCTCCTCTCATACATCAGCTGGCTTCAGCACCTCAACCCCGACCTCGACACCTGCATCATCGCCGAGCGCCGCCCCGTAGCCAAAGCCCTCGGTCTGCGACTCTACCGCCCGCCAACCTGCACGGCGAGCCACGCCAGGGTCGACCGCATCCGAGGTACCACCTTCCAGATATGCCTCGTCCACGGACTGCATCCCGCCTACGCACGCATCATCAACCGCGTCATCAACCCCATCCTCATCAACGACTACCCCGGCACCGTCCTCATATACCACACCCCCGAGAACCGCCGCATCCCCGACCTCCCCTCAAAGTTCGAGCCCCAAATCTCCCTCGCCGATTACCGAGCCCTCACCGCGGGGGATTTTATGCTGTGGCGAATCTCCGAATCCGCCACTTCCCTACAGTGGGGTCTCCGAACCCCGGAAAGGCAGACCGGAGAAAAGCAAAAACGCACGAACAGTCCACCAACCCTCGCCGCCAACGAATTTATAATTTATAATTTGCAATTTATAATTCCTTCAGCAGCGGCAGCTGCCCCGCGGCCCAAAGCCAAACCGCAGCAAAGAGTACTTTGACATATTGAAAAACCGTGGCGTCCCCTTAAACTCCCTAAAGACCTTATAGACCCTAAAGCCCTTAAAAAAATCCCCAAGAAAATGAAAGTCCCGCAAAACCCTCGCGGCAGGGAAAATTGGTTTATTAGTCTTTGCATTTCCTAAATAATGCAAAAATGGGGCTTGGGGTCGGCGTTTTTTTCGTAAATTTGTGGTATGACATTCCCTGCTCTCGCTATCATCACTCTTATACTGGCACTTGCGGCTGTTGCTGCGATGTTTGTGCCTCGGCTTCCGGTTGTGCTGGCGGCCTATGCAGCGCTTGTGTGCTCGCACTTTGCGGGCGCCGTATATGTCGATGCAAAGATACTCATATTCTGGGGCGTGGCCGCACTGATAGTGCTCGGCCTTCGCTTGCTGGCACCGCGTGCGCTTATGGCAGCCGTCAAGGCTCAGCGCTATGTGGCCCTCGGCACGCTGTGCGGTGTGGTGCTCGGCTATATGCTGTCGCCGACGGCGGCGGCCATTATAGCATCGGGAGCAGTGTGCGCAGCTCTCGGAGGCATGGCATATATGCTCACACCCGGCAGTCCGCGTGTGAGCCCTGCGTCGGCTGCTTTTCTTGAATTTTTGTGTGCCAAGGGTTTGCCCTGTGTGGTGACAGCCTCCATGGCCACCATCGCATTAGCATCGCTACTATGAAGAAAATACTCACAATCGCACTGGCGGCTGTCATCGCCGCCGGCTCTGCCATACATGCCAAGACTCCGGCACGAGCCGTGCTTGGCCGCCCCGACCTCGAAGCCATCGAGCGCGCCACGACCGATGAGTCGTCGCCGCGCTTCTATCCTCGCCTGCTGCGAGCTTTTATGGCAAACGACACGAGCATGACGGCCGAAGACTTCCAGTACTTCTACTACGGCACTTTCTTCCAGGAGGATTATGACCCCTACCGCGAGGCTCCCAATCCGGCTTTGCAGCAGGAGCTCATACCTATCTATGCCAAGGCCAAGCGCACGCGTGCCGACCGCGAGAAGATGCTCGACTATGCCCTTCAGGTGCTCGACGATAACCCTGTGGATCTGCGTCAGCTCACAAACCGCATCTATGTGTACGAGCAGAACCGCAAGTATGACCTTGCCAAAATCTGGCAGTACAAGCTCAACCACCTGCTGCTGGTGATTGCGTCGTCGGGCACGGGAGTGGACCCCGACAACGCTTTCGTGGTGGTGTACCCGCAGCATGAGTACGACTTCCTCAATCTCTCGGGTATCACAGCCGAGAGCCAACGCTTCGAGCCGCCTTTCTTCGATTATATCTCGGTGGAGCCTACCAAGACAAAAACCTCGCCGGGATACTACTTCAACATCGACCAGCTCCTGCGCCAATACTTTGTGAAGCATCCCGGCGAGCTTAAAGCCGCCTCCATGGGTGCGGATGAGTGAGCGCACAGGGAGAGTGCGCCCACTGCCGTGTCAGCGGTTTTTAACGCTGAAATTTGTGATTTTACTGCGGTAGTCGCCGGTCTTGGCAAGGGGGAATACGAGGGTTTTCACGTCGGCCATGTCGCGGTGCCGAGCTTTCTCTTTCACACCGTAGGTTGCCCATGAGATATTCATGTCATCGATGAGCTTGCCGTCGACATAGAACTTCACGCCTTTGCTGTCGCCGCATATCCGCATGTGGTGCTTCTCGCCGCTTCGGATGTCGTGGCGGAAGTGCATCAGTTTGCCCTCACGTGAGTATCCCATTGTGCCGCTGATGGGGTCGGATAGCCATACGGTGGCTTCGTCGTTGGAGATGAGTGCGGTGCCGGGTTTTTCGTCGCGGCAGTCGATGTCGAATTCAATTGTGTAGTCATATCCTATGGCATCGAGGCCGGTAGAAGTGGCGGGCGCGAGCGAGGCTGCTTCAAAGACTGTGGCGGGCTCATTGCCGTATGTTGCCAGATAATTTACACCCGGGGCTTCGGGCATGAGAGTGCTGAGCGAGTCGAATTCGGCGAAAGGCACCGATACCTCGGCGCCGCTCCATGTCTTGGCCGCCAATGTGGGGATGGCGTGCATCACACGGTGATGGATGTCGCGCACGGTGATACCGTTGTTCGGATGGTCGTTCCACACGGCGAATGCTCCACCGAGGAGTTGCGGGTGCTTTTCTTCGACGGTGAACTTTCCGATTACCGCCGGGGTCCATTTATCGTAGAGCATGGCAGTGTTGAGGTAGTCGGCATAGTAGCCGGCAGCGGGCACTATGTAGACGTAGGAGTCGGGGATGCTCACCACGTCGTAGCCCTCGGCCATCATGTCGAGCGGATTTGCGTAGCCATTGCTCCACAGATACATTTCGGTGCCTTCTACGGGCACGGGGGTGCTTCCTTTGGCATGAGTAAGCGATCCCCATATCAAAGGCTTCTTACCGAAGCTCTTGGTGTAGTCGATGTAGCGGGCCGTGAAGGCGCGGAACTGCTCCATGGCCAGCGAGTCACCCTGGTATTCGTCGGTGCCGATGTGGAAGCGCGGGCCGGTGAACACGGGGTCGGGGCCGCCGATGTACTCCTTGAGCAGGGAGTCGACAAATGTATAGGAGCCGGGTTGCGACAGGTCGAGGTGGTCGCAGTCGTTGTGCGTGCCGTCGCAGCCTATTTCGGGCTTGAGCCGTGTGAATGCGAGGGAGTGCGCCGGGATGTCAATCTCGGGGATAATCTCCACACCGCGCTCGGCGGCATGGCGCTGAAGATCGCGGAACTCGGCTTTTGTGTAAGCACCGTCGCGAGCGGTGAGGCCGGGGAAGCTCTCACACTCGAGGCGGAAGGCGGCCTGGGTCTTGTCCCAATCGTTGTCGAAGAACTCTTTGAAGCCGTTGTCGTTGAGGTGTATGTGCAGCTTGTTCATCTTTCGGAAAGCCATCACATCGACGAGCTTGTGGAGGTAGTCGATAGGGATATACTTTCGGCCGGCATCAATCATGAACGCACGGAAGCCGTAGGCCGGAGTGTCGGTGATGCTGCCTTTGGGGAGGGCTGCGTCGGCGCTGCATAGCTGGAGCAGGGTAGCGGCACCCCAGCGGAGGCCTTCGGTGGCCGGGGCGGCGATGTTGACGCGGTCGGTGATGTCGATGGTGTAGCCTTCGGCGCCGAGCTTCTTGTCGGGTTTGATGCGCAGGCAGATGTCGCCGGCTCCGCCTTTGCCTTGAACGGTGGGCAAGGTGCTTCCGGTGAGGGCGCTGTAGTCTTTCGCAAGCATTTCTGCCAAGGGCGCGAGCTCAGGCTTGGTGTAGCAGATGCGGCTTTTGCCGGGAGTGAGGGTGAAGGTGCCGTCGGCGCCCTTCCAGACGCTCACTTCTGGCACTGTGAAGGGCTTGGGGTTGGCCGCTGTGGCGATGCCGGGGGCTGCAAGGGCCAAGCCGGTGATAGCCGCGAGCAGCAGTCGTGGTGTTTTCATGGTATAATTGTGGTATAAGGTAGGTATCAGGTGTAGTTTAAAAAAACAGAGGCGGAGCTGATGCAAGGGCTGCATCCGGACTCCGCCTTCATGTGTGTGACTGTGCTTGGCCCGACTACTGATAAGGCGGAGCCTCGTAGTAGGGGATGTCAACCAGGCGGATGTTGAACCGCAGGTTGGAGTAGGGGAGTACGGAGCCGGTGCTTGTAGAACCGTAGCCTACGCCGTAGGGCACGATGAGCTCAACGGAGTCGCCGCAGTGAGTCTGCGTGAGGCCGATGGCCCAGCCTTGCACGAGCTGATTGAGGCGGGCGCGGTATACGCCGGGAGCTCCGTAGCCGGTGATCAGGTCGGAGGAGTCGACGGGTGTGCCATCGCACAGATGCAGCTTGTAGCGCACATCTATGGTGCTGGTGTAGAGCGGACTGAGCTTATCGGCATTCTCGGCGGGGTCGTTGAAGTAGTGCATGAGCACAAAGGCGCCGGGGTTCCAGTCGGGGCGTATGGTCTGATAGTAAGGCGTGCCGTCGGCTTCGGTGCGAGCCTGCATCTCGGCGAGCCATGCTTCGTTGAGCTCACGCCACTCGGTGTATTTATCCCAAGTGGTCTGCTCGCTGTCCTTGTTGCAGGCTGCGGTGATGCCTACCAGCGCAGCCAGAGCTATGATTGCGGTGTACTTTTTCATAGGTCAGAACTGGACTTTGGGTGCTGTTGCCGCAGCTGCGTCGGCTTCGAACTGAGGCTTTGCCGAGAAGCCGAAAATGCCTGCCCATATATTACCGGGGAAGCGCTTCACCGACACGTTGTAGGCAGTGACGATGTCGTTGTAGCGGCCGCGCTCTGTGGCGATGCGGTTTTCGGTGCCTTCGAGCACAGTCTGGAGGTTGGCAAACTGAGTGTCGGCTTTAAGGTCGGGGTATGCCTCGCGGACAGCATTTACGTAGATGCTCAGTGCGCGGTTGAGCTCCTGCTGAGCCTTGCCGTAGGCTTCGAAGGCCTCGGAAGCTGCGGGGGTGCTACCTTCGAGGTCGCGGGCCTGGTTGTAGGCATCAGAGAGGCCTGCGCGTGCGCGTGTCACACTCTCGTAGGTGTCGCTTTCGTGGGCTGCGTAGCCTTTAACGGTCTCGACCATGTTGGGGATGAGGTCCATTCGGCGCTGAAGCTGCACCTGTACTTCCCCCCAGGCACGCTCTACCTCCTGCTCGGAGGTGACCATGGAGTTGTAGCTCGATTTACCGCTCACGAAGAGGACGATGGCGAGCACCACCACTATGCCTATTACTATGTACTTTTTCATATCAGATTATTGAATTAAGAGGAGAGAATGGAGAGGTGTGCTTATTTCAGACGGCGCAGCAGTGAAGAGAGGCTTACGCGGTCGTGGATGAGTGAGTGGAGGTCGGCAATAGCCACGCGTGTCTGCTCCATGGAGTCGCGCTCGCGGAGTGTCACGGTGTTGTCTTCGAGGGTCTGGTGATCGACGGTGATGCAGAAGGGTGTGCCGATTGCATCCTGGCGGCGGTAGCGCTTGCCGATGGCGTCTTTCTCCTCATAGTGTGTTGCGAAGTCGAACTTGAGTTCGTCGACGATTTCGCGAGCTTTTTCGGGCAGGCCGTCTTTACGCACCAGAGGGAGCACGGCGCACTTCACGGGAGCCAGGGGGGCGGGGAGGTGGAGCACGGTGCGGGTGTCGCCGCCGGGCAGCTGCTCTTCCTCGTAGGCTGAGCAGAGTACGCTGAGGAACATGCGGTCTACGCCAATCGAAGTCTCGATCACATAGGGCACGTAGCTCTCGTTGAGCTCGGGGTCGAAGTACTGGATTTTCTTGCCGGAGAACTTCTCGTGCTGCGAGAGGTCGAAGTTGGTGCGGGAGTGGATGCCTTCCACTTCCTTGAAGCCGAAGGGCATACGGAACTCGATGTCGGTGGCGGCGTTGGCGTAGTGGGCGAGCTTCTCGTGGTCGTGGTAGCGGTACTTGTCGTCGCCCATTCCGAGAGCCTTGTGCCACTTCAGGCGCCATTCTTTCCACTGGTTGAACCACTGGAGCTCCTGGCCGGGACGCACGAAGAACTGCATCTCCATCTGCTCGAACTCGCGCATACGGAAGATGAACTGACGCGCCACGATTTCGTTGCGGAAGGCCTTTCCGATCTGTGCTATGCCGAAGGGGATGCGCATGCGGCCTGTCTTCTGCACGTTGAGGTAGTTCACGAAGATGCCCTGAGCGGTCTCGGGGCGGAGGTAGACGGTCATGGCGCCGTCGGCGGTAGAGCCCATCTCGGTCTTGAACATGAGGTTGAACTGGCGCACTTCTGTCCAGTTCTTGGTGCCGGAAATGGGGCATACGATTTCTTCGTCGATGATAATCTGGCGGAGCTCTTCGAGGTTATTGTCGTTCATTGCCTTAGAGAAGCGCTCGTGGAGAGCGTCGCGCTTTGCCTGGTGCTCGAGGACGCGAGCGTTGGTGGCGCGGAACTGAGCTTCGTCGAAGGCTTCGCCGAATCGCTTGGCTGCTTTGGCTACCTCTTTTGCTATTTTATCGTCGATTTTAGCAATCTGGTCTTCGATGAGCACGTCGGCGCGGTAGCGCTTCTTGCTGTCGCGGTTGTCGATGAGGGGGTCGTTGAACGCGTCGACATGGCCCGAAGCTTTCCAGATAGTAGGGTGCATGAAGATGGCGGAGTCGATGCCCACGATGTTCTCGTGCAGGAGCGTCATAGCATCCCACCAGTAGCGCTTGATGTTGTTTTTGAGCTCTACGCCATTCTGGCCGTAGTCGTAGACAGCCGAGAGGCCGTCGTAAATTTCACTGGAAGGAAAGACGAAACCGTACTCTTTTGCGTGCGATACGATTTTCTTGAAGACATCGTCCTGCTGTGCCATTGTTATTTATATCTTGGTTTTAAATCGATTTTTATATTTCAAAGTGCAAATTTACGCAAATTCCCGCAAACAACCCGCATAAGCAGCTTAAAAACACTTAAAAGATATTTAGCGGCCGGTTTCACTCATTTCACGTACAGGTTCTTATTTTTTATTGTTCCAGGCACCAAATATGTCAGAATTTTGTTATAACTTTGTAAACTAATAAACTAAATGAGACGAAAGTATGGCAAGACCGATAGCAGAAACCCCGATTCTAACAGGCGAAGACGCCATTCGCTTCGACCGCCTGCGTGTAGAGGTTGAAAGCCTCACGAAAGAACAGCGGGCTGAAAACACCCGTAAGCTAAAAGAAGCAGTCAAGGAAGCAAATAAACTTATCCGCGTCTGCTTATGATGGATTTAGTGCGTCTCAGCCGTGAGCACAATCTAACAGGATTTGACTGTGGCGACATGGATCTTAATGAATTTCTTACAGACGATGCGCTTTTATTCACCCAGAAGCGCATCGCTAATACATACGTATTGACTGATGATGAGAAGATTGTCGCGTATTTCTGCCTGTTGAATGATAAAGTCAGCCGTCAGGATGTGACCAACAGCCAATGGAAAAAAGTCAAACACGCTTTCCCGGATGGCAAACAATTCAGCAGTTATCCGGCAATAAAAATCGGTCGTTTTGCCGTTTCATCTGATTATAAAGGTCGGAATATCGGTAAATTTCTGATGGTTAAGTTGAAAGACATGTTGATAAGCATTCCGACTTATTCGGCTTTCAGATATTTGACGGTGGATGCCTATTTGTCTGCCATAGGGTTCTATGAGAAGTGCGGTTTTGTCAGATTGACGCAGAAGGATGAAAACGACCATACCCGCTTGATGTTCTTCGACATGATGACGTTGGGCTAATTTTCACTGCATTTTCCCCAATCGTTACGCCCGGCCTCGTGTGGAAATAGAGACTTCTCGTGACACGGTAGCTACTATCGTTTCTGATTACCGGTGATATTCATGATTGACAAACACTTTTTATGAAAAATAAATCACAGGATATAAATGGCAAGTCCCTCCGCTATGGAATGTTTTTGCCTATGGCACTAATGTTAGCATCGGTAATTTCGTGTTGCTTATCGTACTCCAGTGCCAAACAGAACATCGCGAGTGACTTGAATGATGCGATGTTTGCTTTGGCTAATGAGAACAGAGAGTTGTGGACCCGTCCGGACACCATCGCTGCATTGCGCCAGATGCACGAGACTACCCACAAACCTATTATATATCAGGCTTTGGATGTCAATTTCAGGAACTCAACTCTTAGAGATGAGGCTTATTTCACACTTGCTTTGGTGGATAAGAAAAATGCCGCGCTTAAAGCGAGGCAAGCGACAAGCCGATTTGCCTCCGACTCCATTATGCTTGTGCCTGAACGAGCTCTTGATGGCCTTGCAATACAAGTGCAGGGCTTTGCAGACTGCTCAATGGCATCTGTATTCGCCGCTTCCGACCAGACATTGCCCTGTGTGCTGTTCACGCTATCAATTCTTTCGATGGTGGGCATGTACGCCGGGCGACGAAAAGAGAATGAAATGGCTGAAGGCGAACCCGCTACGGTTAGCTCCGCAGTCCATCCTCTCGAAGGCGTCAAGCTAACGCCGATGCAACGGCAGTTCGCTCAGTTGCTCCTTGACGCTCCCGGAATGAGGGTTGACAAAGCAACTCTTTGTACAACTCTTTGGGGCAATAAAAGTAACGCGGAAGAGTCGCTTTACACACTTGTCCGACGCACCAAGGCGGCTCTCTCAGCTGCTCGCATTGAGATTATATGCAATCGTGGTGACTCCTACGAGTTGCGTATAAATGGGTGATTCACTGCGTTGTCAGTATTTGTCAGATAAATGTCAGACAATTTTCAGGGCTTGATTGCGGCTTTTTCGCTTGTTTCGCAGAAAAAATCGCATCAGCATGAAAAAGTTACTTTTACCTCTATTGTTGGCTTTGCCTTCTATGGCATACGCCCAAGATGAAGTCGCGACTGACTCAGTCTCCAACACTCTCGATGAAGTGGTGGTTACTGCCGACGCGCAAATTGAAACCGCCAAGAAAGTCATACTCCGACCGACCAAACAGGAGAAGAGACACAGCACCAATGGCTACTCGCTGCTGGAGAATATGAATTTGCCTGATTTCAAAGTCGATGCTTCGGCTAAGTCCATATCGACAATAGCCGGTGGCGATGTGAGAATACTTGTCAACGGCGTCGAGGTTGACTCGGATGAACTCGCCACTCTCGCAGCTTCCGAGATTGTGCAGATTGACTACCGTCGCAATCCCGGCGGTCGCTATGTCGGGAGCGGTGCGGTAATGAATTTCATCACCGTGCAATATGATTATGGCGGCAACGTCTATCTCTCTGCCGATGAGGGATTGGCTCGGAAATACGGCAATTATATAGGCATGGTCAACTACAAGAGAAATGCGCTCACACTGACACTCACCGCAAATGGCAAGTGGGATAATTTCTCGCAATTGAATAGCGCCGAAAACGTGTTTATGCTTAATGATGGCCTTCTGAACCAATCAGTCGCACCAATCGAGGGAAAGAACCGTACAAATTCCCAATACGTCAATTTCAAGTTGGCACACGCCACGCAGAACCATTCTTTTGATGTTTCGCTCGCATTGACAAGAAGCGCGACTCCTAAAAATTACTTACAGGATAACATAACTTACAACGGTCTATATGATTTCACTTCAAGCGCAACCCGCAATAGTACGGAGCGAGGGCTGTCACCTGTTCTGAAAATGCACTACAATCTGTATCTTCCCGGCGGACATACCATTATGGCTAATGCCAATATCCGGCACAGCCACACAAACTACCGAAGTAACTATCGTGAAACCGATGTCGATGAGATTCAGAACGATACCGAGGAGGACAACGTATTGGCAAGCGCGACCCTCGGATATTTCAAACAGTTTGCAAGCGGTCTCTCCCTCGGAGCTACGGTTGATGAATATTACAACTATTACCACGATGTATATTCGGGCAGCTACACGAGCAAGCAGATATTGAAGAACAATCACACAATGGCAATGCTTCATCTTGACCAAAATCTGCCATTCGGGTTGTCCTACTATCTGTCGGCGGGTATCACCAATCTGTATTCCACCATCGGTGACCATGATGACAAGCAATTTGCGACAATGGCTTTCTATGGCGTGACATATGCAGTGAATCAGCGACATGCCCTTTCGGTGTCGGGCAATTATGCGCATAGCATATATAACCCGCAGTATAAGAATGATGCTGTGATCCGGACTTCTTTCTTTGAGGCGACGATGGGTAACCCCGACTTGGGACAGTTGAACGCCTTTCAGAACATTGTCAGCTATAACGGCCGTGCCGGACACTTCGGATTCTCGGCCACTTACGATTTTTTGAAATACTTCGACAACACCTCCAACCGATACTTCGCAGAAGATAATATCATGTATCATCAGCTTGTAAATGACGGCAATTTCTCCTACAACAAACTGATATTTGGCTTGTCGGCCAATCTTCTTGACAACAAGCTCCGACTGAAAGGCAACACCACATTCAGCATGAACCGCTTCGACTCGGAATATCGCCCGGGAAAAAGCAAGGACTGGCGAGCCGATTTCAGCGCTTCCTATATGTTCGGCGACTGGCAGGTAAAGGGTGTTTATGCACTTCCTTATAACGCTCTCGGCATAGAGGGTACCAAAGTTCATAATCCGGCTCAGTATGGCCTCTCCTTGAATTGGAAGCATGGCAACTGGGCTGCGGAATGCAGCGTGGAGAATTTCCTTGACCGCAGAATGGCAACCCGAATCATTGCCAATTACGGTGTCTATCAGTCAGTATCGGAATCTCTGAGCGATTTGAAAGGCCGAAATATCAGCGTTTCCGTCACCTACACAATGCCATACGGCAAAAAGACGGATAGAGACAGCATAGAGACTGAATCTAAAATCAATTCGGCAATATTGCGACCGTTCTGACTGCTTAACATACCGCATCAGTGGGTGGCCTTGGTGATGTGCATGCAGTCGATGGGAGGCATCCACGCCGGGGCGTCGGTGTAGAGGCGGATTGTGTTGTAGCCGGGGTTCAGGTCGAGGTCGAAAGTGAGGTCGGCGGCGGTGTTGACGGTGATGGCGTCGGTGCCGTTGACACTGACTTTGAACGGCGCTGTGATGTCGCCTGCCACGGCGATGGTGCAGCTGTGGCGGCCACCGTCGGCGGAGTGTACGCGGCGCCACTGCAGGTCGTTGTCGGGACGCATACCGAGGTCTTTCACCACTACGTCGCCGCTGCTGCCGGGGTGCTCGGCATAGACGGGTGAGATGTACTCGAGGTTGTTCGTCAGCTCCTGATAGCGTGAGAGGTATGCAGTCTCGGCCTCGTAGCGTGTGCGAGGCAGTCGCTGCCCGCCATCGAGCATGAAGATGGATGTGGCATGTGGCGGCAGTGGCACGGTCATGCTGCCTGTGTGGACTCCGGCATCGCTGCGTGCGAAGAGGTCGCGTGCCGCCACTTTGCCGCCGAGGTCGATGTCGGCGAAGTTCAGGGTATAGTCGCGTGCCTCGGCGGTTGAGTTGAAGATGGCTACGGCGCGGCGCTTGCCAAGGTCACTGCCGATGTCTTTCACCAGCACGTAGATGCCGCGGTCGTGTGCTGCGACGTAGGCCTGCCGGCAGAGCTTGTCCTGATTCAGGGCGATAAGCTCGGGGTTGGTGAGCAGCGCGAGGGTTTCGCTGTCGATTGATGTGAGGTCGCAGCCTATCAGGAGCGGGCTGCACATCATGCACCAGAGGCCGAAGTGTGTGCGGTCTTCGTCGGGCGTGAGACCGCGACCCACCTCGAGCATGTCCATGTCGTTGAAGTGACCTTTGGAGGCATAGGCCGAGAGGTAGAGGTTCTGCTTGATGATGCTTATCAGCGAGCCCCACCGCGGGCTGATGTCGTGGCTAATGCGCCATGAGTCGCCAACGGAGCCCACCCAAGTGCCGGGGTAGTCCCAGCGGCAGATGTTGATTCGGACGTCTTTGTCGGTGGCTTCGTCGATGGCGCGTCGGATTGCCGAATAGCGCTCTTTCTCGTCGAGGCTGAGCCGCATCTTGTTCTGCTTTGCATCGCCACCGCAGAAGTCAATCTTGATGAAGTCGAAATCGCACTCTTTGAAGAAAAACTCGGCATCCAGGCTGTCGTGTCCGTAGAAGCCGACACCTTCGGCGATGGAGTCCTTGTCGTAGTAGTGGCCGCAGGTATTGCTTCCGGCATCGCTGTAGATACCGGCTTTCAGGCCGAGGCCGTGGATGTGGTCTACCACGTGGCGGAGCCCGCGTGGAAAGCGCCGAGGGTGAGTGAGCAGCTTGCCGGAGATGCTGTCGCGGCCACCGAAATATCCGTCGTCGATATTTATATAGCTGTATCCGGCATCTTTGAGGCCAAGGGCAAGCATAGCGTCGGCCTGACTCATGATGAGCGAGTCGGAGATATTCACGCGGTAAGAGTTCCACGAGCTCCATCCCATGGTGGGGAGCCCGCTGTCGGCGGCTGCGGCAGTAGCCGGGAGCAAGCTCAGAGCCAGTGCAGCGATGAGTGAGTGTCGTTTCATAGTCGGTGCAAATTTACCAATAAAAAGTCGAATATTTGCTTTAGCGGGCCGTTGTTTGTATCTTTGCAGTGAATATACACTATAAAAATACCCGATGAATCTAAAAAAACAACTGCTCATCTGCTGCGTGGCGGCTCTGACTGCCGCAGCTTGCACAAGCCGCACTGTCGAGGCCGACTTCGACGTGATACCGGTACCGGTCGAGGTAACGCTCGATGAAACAGCTCCTTTTATCCTTAGCTCCCACTCGGTGATAGCCTATCCCGAAGGCGACAGCGTGCTCATGCGCCAGGCCGACTTTCTTGCCGACTATATCGCCGGGCAGGCCGGTTTCCGCCCCGAGGTGAAGGCCGGAGCAGGCGATATCACGCTCTCCACAGGCCTTGATGATGCCAATGCGGAGGCGTATACCATCGATGTGGATGCCGACGGCATCGCCATTGCCGGAGCCGGAAGCGGCGGTACCTTCTATGGCATCCAGACCCTTCGCAAGGCTATCCCCGCCACCAAGGCCGATAAGGTGGCGGTGCCTGCCGGACATGTGTATGATGCACCGCGCTTCCCCTACCGAGGTGCGCATCTCGATGTATCGCGCCACTTCTTCCCCACCGATTCGGTGAAGGAGTTTATCGATATGCTGGCTCTTCACAATATCAATAATTTTCACTGGCACCTGACCGACCATCAGGGCTGGCGTGCCGAGATCAAGAGTCGCCCGCGCCTCACCGAGGTGGGCTCGCGCCGCCCGCACACCATCGTCGGCAAGAGCATAGCAACTTACGACAGTGTGCCCGTGGAAGGCTACTACACTCAGGAGCAGATGCGCGACATCGTGCGCTATGCCGCCGAGCGAAATATCAACATTATCCCCGAGATAGACCTGCCCGGGCATTTCCTTGCCGGGCTCGCGGCGTACCCCGAGCTGGGCTGCACTGGTGGCCCCTACGAGGTGTACTGCGGCTGGGCTCAGGCTCCGCTCGATGTGCTCTGTGCCGGCAAGCCTGAGGTCTACGACTTTCTCGACGATGTGTTTGGCGAGCTGGTCGATATCTTCCCCTCCACGCTTTTCCACATCGGCGGCGACGAGTGCCCCAAGGAGATGTGGAAGGAATGTGCACGCTGCCAGGCGTTGGCCGACAGCCTCGGCTTCCGCAACGACGAGCGCGGCAGCCGCGAAGCCAAGCTGCAGAATCATGTGATGGACCACGTGGCACGCTTCCTGGCAGAGCGTGGCCGGCGCGTGATTGGCTGGGATGAGGTGCTCGACAGCGACTTTGCCGACGATGCCGTGGTGATGTCGTGGCGCGGTGAGAGCGGCGGCATACGTGGCGCGCAGCTGGGCCATGATGTGATCATGACTCCCGCCGTGTATCTCTACTTCGACTTCTACCAAAGCACCGATATGGAGGCCGAGCCTCTTGCCATCGGCGGCTATGTGCCCGTGGAGAAGGTCTATGGCTACGACCCTGTGCCCGCGAGCCTCGATGAGGAGCAGCGCAAGCACATCCTCGGCGCTCAGGCAAACTTGTGGACGGAGTATGTGCCCACGTTCAGCCACGTGCTCTATATGGAGCTGCCCCGCATAGCAGCTCTCAGCGAGATACAGTGGTCGCAGCCTGAGCGAAAAGACCTCGAGGGCTTCGTGAAGCGTCTGCCCCGTATGCTCGACATCTACACCAAGCACGGCTGGCCCTATGCCAAGCATGTGTTCGACGTGCACGGCAGCCTCACGCCCGACAGCCGCAACCGCTCGCTGAAAGTGGCTCTCTCGACCTACGACAATGCCCCTGTGCGCTATACGCTCGACGGCAGCGAGCCCTCCCTCGACAGCCCGCTGTTTACCGACACTCTCACTTTCGACACTCCCGTGCGCCTGCGTGCCGCCGCCGAGCGCGACGGTGTGCTCGGCCGCGTCTACGAGGCCGGCACGATGTTCAGCAAAGCCACTTTCCGCCCCACCACGATAGAGCCTCAGCCACATCCGCGCTACACCTACCGCGGTGCCGAGCAGCTCGTCGACGGTTGCCTTGCCACGCCCGGATATACCGATGAGAATTGGCTCGGGTTCAATTGCCCGCGGGCTCAGGTCACCATCGACCTTGAGGAGCCGCAGGAGCTGCGCAGCGTGAAGTTCCGCACCAACGTAAACACCGACTCATGGATTTTCGATGCGCGTCGGGTGGAGGTGGCTGTCACCGACGATGGCCGCAACTATCGCACGGTATTCGTCAAGGAGCTCGCTCCTCTCGAAGGCAATACCTCGAGCATCCGCCGGCATGAATATGCTTTCGATGCTGTGAGTGCCCGCTATGTGCGGCTTACTCTCGACACCGAGACCGTGATGCCCAAGTGGCATCCGGGTGCCGGGAATCCGGCCTTCCTCTTTATCGACGAGGTGGGAGTGTATTGAGAAGTTATGAGTTTAGAGTTATGAGATATGAGTCAGGGATGACCGTACCCATAAATTATAAATTATAAACTATAAATTTTCGGCCCGCGGTTCTGCTAATGAAACGCGGGCCGAAACTATTTTTTTGAGTGGGGGTGCGGAGTAGGTTACTCGGTTTTTGCGACGGTATAGTAGTCGACAAATTCGGCGGGCGACATGAAGAATTCGAGGTAGGTGGAGTCGCTCTCGAGTTGCTCTTTTGTCTTTGCGGCGAAGGCGAGCGAGTATTCTTCAATCATTTCGTTGATGGGTGTTTTCCAGTAGGTGCTGTGCTTTTCTTTCTTGTGCTTTGCCTGAAAAAATTATTGCCGCCCATCAATATCATAGGATGTAGAGTTTTGGTGACTTCGGGCTATTTCGATAGAACGGGTCAATTTGTCGGCGAACCATTTCTTTTCGGGAAGTTCAGTAAGATATTGAGCGACCTTGATATTGTCCTCTCCGAGCATCATAAGTTCTATATGTTCGGTGTTGCCCTCGGAGCAAAGAAGTAAACCGATGGGCGTATTTTCGTGAGGTTGCTTTTCGTACCGCTCAAGATATTTGAGATAAAGCTCCATCTGACCTTTATATTCGGGTTTGAACTTTCCGAGTTTAAGGTCAATAGCGATTAGTCTATTGAGTTTGCGATGATAAAACAGCAGGTCTATATAATAATCTGTGCTGTCAATGCTTATTCGCTTCTGACGTTCCAGAAAAGCGAAGCCGTTACCAAGTGCAAGAATAAATTGTTCTAATTGAGCAGCTATCGCTGCTTCGAGGTCTTTTTCGGAGTAGAACCCACGCAGACCAAGAAAGTCCACAATGTATGAACTTTTGAGCATAACATCCGGGTTTGCGGTTGGATTGGGAGCCGTGAGAGCGTCTACGATGTCATCTTCGGGCTTTGCAGCTACAAGGCTACGCTCATAATCCATAGCATCTTCGCGTCGGCGGAGTTCACGCAGACTCCAATGGTTGTGTACCGACATTTGCAGATAATATAAACGTTTGGTGGCATCTTCGATGGTCGCTAATTCGATGAAATGACTCCATGACAATGTTTGCGACACTGTCGCAAACATTTCAGAGTTGAAAGTGTTTGCAACCTTGAGCATCCTTGTTAGAGCCGAATAAGTATAGCCTCTACCATATTCAGCGGTTAATCTTTGCGACACTGTCGCAAGAATTGATTTACCGTAATTGTCATACGCTTTATATCCTATTTCAAGTGAGATATGTTTGCCAATAGCATAGTTAAGCAAACATAATGCCGTATTGACCGTTACTGCAACCGAGGAGCGAGATTGGTCTATTAAATTCTTTATAGAGGTGTAGAGGTTATTGACCTCATCGCCGATATTATTGTGGGAGATGCTTGTTTCCACGAGAGATTTCTTTTATTACGATTGCGAAAGTATATAAAAATTTTGTGATTTTATGTGCTTTTTGAGGCGGACATACGAAAATTTTTCAATATGCTACAAGTCGTTGTAAGAATAAGTCATGTAAGTGAGCAGAGTGTTCTGTGATTAAATCATTGACCGGCACGAGTCGTCGGTCGAAGATAGACGAATCGTTGAAATAATAGTTGACTCGTGGCGGTTGCCGCGGGTGGGGTTCAGTGAGGTAATTACGGACATGTTTTGCACCGTGCTGTAATCGGTGATTTGGAATCGGTATTTATCGACTCCTCGGGTTTCAGTTTCCTTGTTACCAGGTACTGCTCGCATGAGCAGTGTCTTGCCTTTTGCGGAGCCCGTTACTCGGTTTTTGCGGCGGTGTAGTAGTCGACAAATTCGGCGGGCGACATGAAGAATTCGACGTAGACGGAGTCGCTTTCGAGTTGCTCTTTTGTCTTTGCGGCGAAGGCGAGCGAGTATTCTTCAATCATTTCGTTGATGGGCGTTTTCCAGTAGGCACGGTGCTTTTCTTTCTTGTGCTTGGCCACTTCGAGGAAGGAGCTTGTGGTGGTGGCGAAGTCGAGGATGAGGTTTTCGTTGACGGTGCCTTTGTCGGAAATATATAGCACGCGGCTTCCGCGGCGCATTTTCGTGGGGAGGTTGACGTGCGCCAAAGAGTCGATGCCGAGTTGTCGCTTGAGTGTGAGTGCCGCATCGACGGCACGATCCTGGTGGCGGTGGAGCTCGCTCTCGGTGCGTGGCAGGAAGATGCAGATTTTGAAATCATCTTTGCCATGCTCCTTGAGATGGCTTATGACGGGTCGGAGAAAGTTTGCCTCATATCCGAAAACGACAGCGGCGGGGAATACATCCCGCTCGAATTTGATGAGCTCCCGGTCGCGGCTGATGATCATTTTGTCTTTGGCTATTATCTGCTGTTGCTTCACCACCAGGCCTATGGCGCAGAGGAGGCCGACGATGGCGAGTGCGGTGGCGTAGGTGTACTTCCGTATTTTTTTCTTACGCTCCGACTCCGACTGCTGCTCGTAGCGGTTGTAGACATCGGCGAAATTGATGTCGAGCATGTAGGCCACCAGCTGCAGAAAGCAGTATTGGTTTGCCTCGCTTTTCTCGCCGAGCATGGAATTGTAGATGGGGAAGTGGCGCGACATGATGGATGTGCCTTCAAATGCTTCGGGGATGGAGCCTTCGACTTCGTCGATGAAGATCGGCACCACGAGGGAGTAGTTGTAGTTGTGGCTCTCGAGGAAGTAGTTGATCTCCATGTTGACGTAGGGTGAAATGGCCGAGTTGCGGCTGCATATCACCACGAGGTAGCGGGAGCGGCGGAGTTGGTCTTTGATGCTGTCGTCGAAAGGTCGCTCTTCCACCTTGAGGTCTTTGGTGTCGAGAAAGACGGGTCGCACGAAGTGCTTGTGCGGTGGCTTCACGGCGTCTTGAATGATGTCGGCGGGATAGCGGAAGGATTCAATCTTGTGGTGCAGCCACGCCGCTGTCTTTTTGTCTTTTCGGGAGTATGAGATGAATGCGTAGATGGAATAGGACATAGCAGGGGAGATTTAAGGTGTGGTTAGCTGAGGTGAGGATGAGGCTCTACGTGGCCATAATCAGAGCGGAGGCTTGCGCGGCTATGCCTTCGGCGCGCCCTGTGAAGCCGAGGTGCTCGGTGGTGGTGGCTTTCACGCTCACGCGGTCGACGGGCAGGCCGAGGTCGGCGGCTACGTTGGCCCGCATCTGCTCTATGTGAGGGAGCATCTTGGGCGCCTGGGCTATGATGGTGATGTCGACGTTGGCCGGTGCGAAGCCTTTATCGGCGAGGATTGCCACAATATGGCGCAGTAGCACGCGTGAGTCGGCGCCTTTCCACCGCGGGTCGGTGTCGGGGAAGTGCTTGCCGATGTCGCCGAGGGCGGCAGCGCCCAGAAGGGCATCGCTGAGGGCGTGGAGTGCCACGTCGGCATCGCTGTGGCCGAGCAGGCCGAGGTGGTGCGGAATGTCGACGCCGCAGATAATGCAACGACGACCTTCGACGAGGCGATGCACGTCGAAGCCGTTGCCGATGCGAAATGGAGGCAGTGAGTTCATGCAGAGGCGTGTTAGCGGCGTTTTCCGAGAAGGTCGCGCAGGCCGTCCATGTCGAAAGTCAGCGTGAAGCGGAGTGTCTGATCGAGCGGTGATGTCTGTGCCGTGGCGAGCATGTAGGACGCGTCGAGCTTGACCACGTTGAGCGAGAAGCCGGCACCGAGGCCGAAGTACTGACGGTTGCCTTTGAATTCGTTCTCGTAGTAGTAGCCTGCACGGAGGAAGAACTGCTGGTTGTAGGAGTACTCGGCTCCGAAGGAGATGTTGATTTCGCGAAGCTCTTCCTTGGCACCGCCGGGCGCGTCGCCGAAGGACTTGAAGATGCCGGTGATCGGCGACATGTTCTTCCAGTCCTCGAGCTTGTTGATATACTCTTCCTCGCCTTCGATACCGTCGGCATAGTCGGAGCGGCGCGGGCGTGTGGGCACAAGCAGCTTGTTGAAGTCGACACCGAGAGTGAGGTTGTGGTAGTCGGCCAGAGGGAAGGTGAAGGCTGTGCCTATCTTGAGGTTTGTGGGGAGGAAGGCGGGGTTGTCGCCGCCGTCGTAAGATACTTTAGTACCGATGTTCGAGATATTCCAACCCCAGGACCACTGGCACTCGTTGCGACCGATGATGGGGTAGGTTGTGTAGTAGCCCGAGATGTCGGCCGCAAAGGCTGAAGCGCCGGTCATCTGGTCGCCGGCATCGGATGAGTTGAAGCCGAGGGCCGAATAGATGTATCGGAAAACGACACCCATGGAGAATTTCTCGGAGAGCTTGCGCGAGTAGCCGATGTCGAACGAGAGCTCGTAGGGGTTTAGGGTCTGCCCCACCAGCCCCGGGTCGCCGCCCTGGCTTGTGGTGACTTCGCCGAGGGAGAAGTAGCGGAGCGATGCGCTTATTGCTTGATTGTCGCCGCTGCCAATCTTGTAGTAGGCCGAGAGGTCGGCAAGGAAGATGTCGTTGACGAGCTTGCGGAGCCAAGGTGTGTAGTTGAGGGCTACGGCGCACTGGCTGTAGGCAAAGGCATACTTGGAAGGGTTCCAGAACTGGGCGTTGGCATCGGGGTCGGTAGCTGCGCCGAGGTCGCCCATGGCCGCGCCGCGTGCATCGGGAGTGATGCTGAGCGAAGTCACTCCGGTCTCGATTGGGTTGAACTCGTTCTTGCCGTCGCCATCGGCGTATGCCGCGGGCACGCAAAGCGCCATTGCAAGCGGGAGTATGTATAATCGGTTAAGATTCATTCTATGAAGCTGGTTGAGAGTATGTTTGAATTAAACTTAATGAAATACTCATGGAGCAAAGACGGCCTCTTCCGAGCTTTCATTCAGTCGTTATGGTACCCCATAACTCTTTCATTCAATCTCAGAATATGCTCGATTTTCTCTCATGATTATAAACATCAGTTCAATCCAAACATACTCTGAAAAGCGATGAGCAGGCTTCGCTTTCGCGTAAGCCTACTCATATAACTGATTTTTTGCACATTTATTGCGCCGGCTGCTATTTAAGCACTACAATCTCTGCGGGCTGAGTGCTTCCTTTGGTGTTCTCGGTGGAGAAGAGGGCGTGAGCGCGGTATACGCCGTCGGGCACGCGGTTGCCGTTGGCATCGGTGAGATTCCAGCAGAAAGGCATCGACACATTATTGCGCGATATCACCGTGTTGCCCTCGCTGTCGAGAATGAGAAGACGGTCGACGGCGATGTCGGACTCATAGGAGTCGATTGCCAGGGTCACATCGGTCCGTGCGGGGCCTTCGCTGTCGCCGTCGATGATGAGAGCGGCCTTGGCATAATCGGGCTGCACGCAGAAGTCGATGGTGCGGATGTCGCTCTTGCCGAGTCGGTTCACGGCTTTGAAAGTGAGGGAGTGCCTGCCGTAGCCGAGAGCTGAAAGAGGTACTTCGATGCGCATCTTACCGTCGGCGTCGAAGTGGAGGTGCTGGATGGCGTTGGTGAGGCGGATGTTGCCGTCGAGGGTTATCGACGAGGTGTTGTTTATACCGTTCTGCCTGTATTCGAGCCCCGAGCACGAGGGGTCGACAGTGGCGTAGAGCACGGCTTCGGGAGCGACGATGTCACCGGATGCAAATTCGATGCTGTTGAGGTAGATTTCTTCGATAACGGGAGCCGAAGTATCGACATCGTCGGCCGTCTCTGACGCATATCCCACTTTGAGAGCACGCGAGCCGCCGGCCGCCGTAGCGCCGTTCTGCTCGGTGGCCATGATGCTTATGCGGTTATATGAACCTAAGGCCGACGGGTTGGCTATGAGAACTTTCGCGTCGATTTGGCCGTTGACAACCGGTGCGTTGATTTCGGCAATGAGCTCGTGGTCGCGGCTCACGTTGAAGGTGTCTTTGCCGGATATAAAGCGCTGAGTGATCGGTGTATCGAATACTTCGATGGTGGCCGAGCCGTTGAAGCCGGTCATCACGCTGCCGTAGACATCCACGATGTGTGCTTCGACATTGGCATAGCTCATCGCCTTTGAGCTGATTGAGCCTGTGCCGGCAGCCTCGGCACCGTTGATTTTGTCGATTACCACTCGGTGAGTGGGAGCGTTGATGGGCATTGCCGGGTCGCCGCAGTAGTTGAAGCACATGGTGTTGTTGCCCAGCGACAGGAGCATGGAGTTCTGCGAAATGAGGGTGTTTCGGGCGATGCGGGGCAAGTCGCCGTAGCAAGTGCCGTCGGTAGCCTGGGAGTATGCTTTTGCCATAGCCTGGTTGAAGGTGCCGTTGTGCTCGAGGTATACCGAGCGACATGCCGCCATCACGCCGATCATGCCACCGTCGGGCTGGAAGAGCATTTTCTCGGTGATGCTCGTTCGCTCCTGGTCGAGGGGCCAAGCGCTGCAGGTGGCCAGCATGGCGAAAGGCCATGAGCTGTAGCGGTATTTGTTCACGTGGTGGAACTGCCAGATGTAGGTACCATCGAGCGCGACGAAGTTGCCGTGCCCGCTGTAGGTGAAGTATCCGATGCCTGAGTTGAGAGCCTGCTCGGATATTTTTTCCACCTGATGGAATTTCGTGTCGATGTCCTTTCGGTAGAGCAGGTTGTCGGCATGGATGGTGGTAAAGGCATCGGATGTGGCTCGCACGGAAGAGGCTGCGTTGTGCGACTGCAGCAGGTGAGAGTTGTTGTCGCCCTCACAGCTGAGGAAGAGCGCGCGCAGATAGGCGTGCACGGAGCCGGGGTTGTCGAAATAGGCTTTTATTTTGCTGACGGCAGCAGCGGCTTCGGCATCGTCGGACGCCGGAATTCGGCCTATCGAGATCTGAGTGGGCATACGGTAGATGGCCGTAGGGCTGTAAGTGTCGGCGAGCATACCGAAGTAGAAGTCGGAGCAGTAGTTTGTGGTGTGCTCGCGGGCTTGCTCTTTGAGCTCGCATTGGAATGATATGAGATAGTCGTCGGGCTCGCATACCAGGGCACGCGGATCCCAGGTGGTGTGGCCGAAGAGTGTGAGGTAGCGTAGCTTCGAGTTGTCGCGGTCGTAGAACATCTTTGCAAGCCTGCGGATGGCATTCGGGTGCCGGGTGCCTGATGAGAACTCGTTGAACACCTCGTCCTGGCACACTACCTGTACATCGAGGCCCTGTGCGGCACGGTGAATGGAAGCGAGCTCGTCGGCTGCCTTGCGGCAGCTTTTGTTGCATACTATGAGCATGTCGGGGGTGCGTAGCCCGTGTATATTCTGGTGCTGCACGGTGCCGACTACTCGGGGGCTGCGGTGTGTGGCACTTGTGCGGAAGGCAAAGATGCGAGAAGAGTTTTTGACGGAGACGTTGCTGAAAGAGCCTGTAGCGCTTGCGGTAGCATCATCGTAGCTGACCTCGTAGCGGAATATGTTGGTGGGGTCGGTCACATTCCATACTTCGGTGTCGTCGGTCGCGTCCTCGATGATGAAAGTCTGCTTAGAAAGCACTTTGGGGAAGTTGAAGCAAGCCTCGGAGCGGCTGCCCAGCCTGTTGAACCGCGGATATATCACGAAAGCCTTGTCGAAGGCGGCATAGGACCCGGCGTAGTCGGAGGGTACTGTGAGCGAGAATTTGACATGAACGTCGCCATTGCCTGCTTCGGGTACGGTGAAGGTTGCAGTGCTCACGTAGTCGAGGAAGAGGGTGGTGTTCTTGGTGGTCTGAGGGCAGCTCTTACCGTCGGTTGAGGTGAGCTTTATCGATGGCGACACGGCAAGCGCGAATTTCGACTGTGCGGGCGACAGCACTGCTGCTTCCCACTGGAAAAAGCCGACAGCTGATACTTGGGCGTTGAAGTCGCTGATGGTGAAGGAGAAGTCTTCCGTCTGCCCGGGTTTCAGCTTCTCTCCGTGGAAGAATACGCTGCCTTTGCCGGGGTTCTGCACATCGCGCTCCACCACCTCGAGGCCGTAGCTCCAGCCGAGAGGCGTGTAGGTTGCCGACGGCTGATAGGGCTGAGTGGTGATATTCGATGACTGTGGAGAGTCGGACAGGAAGTAGTAGGCGTGCTTATCGTAGTAGTTGCACGATGATGATATTTTCTTGTTGGTCTCGAAAGTGAGTCTTCGGGTGCCCTCGGCGTAGAAAAGCAAACGGCCGTCGGCGGTGTGCATCGATGCAGCCTGCGGCAGATCGTCGGGGTAGGTTGTGAGGAATTTCTGCTCTGTGGGCACCACGCCACCGTAGCCGAATACATGCACTGCCGAAGGATCGGAGAAGCCGAGTTCGCGCAGCCGTGCGTGAGAAAGCTCGTAGATGCCTGTAGTGTCGATTTCAACTTTCACGCAGTGGCCCGAGGAGAGAGTCGATTGTTTTGTGTAGAAACTTGTGGTGTAGGCTGCTGCCTCGTGGGCCCCGGCAAGGGCTGCGACTGCGAGGGTGAGAGCGAATACTTTATTTTTCATAGGAGACACTTCTGTGCTGAGGTTGGAGAGATTGTGGTATAGATATATGAGGAGAGTTTTTTTATTTGATACGTATGCGCAAGGCTTCGTGGCCGTCGACGCAGACCCTCAGCTCGGTGTCGAGGGTGGGTGTGCCGAGGCTGATGCCATGTTCGGGAAATACGAGGATATCGCCTGTGCGGAAGCTGAGATACTGCGAAAGCAGCTCTATGGCTTTGTCGACACCGGCCGCCTCAAGGCTGAATAAAGCGGATGCGGAGGCAAAGGGCTTGTCGGCGCCTATGGCGGAGAGCTCGGCGAGGATGGCGTAGCTATGCGGCTCCTCATCAAGTGGGAGCCACTCGCCGGGCGAGAGTGCGCGGTCGAGGATGCCGGGTGGCAGGCCGTGGCAAAGCGATGCATCGGCGGGTCGGAGCAGATGCACGGGCGCCAAAGAGTCGTAGTAGGCTCGTGCGCGAGCGGCCTTGATGGCAGTGCCGAGGCGGCTTATGCGCACTGCCGGAGCTACAGCCGAGAGCCAGCCGTCGACAGGGTCGGGCACGAATACGGGCTCCCCCGTGCGGAGCACCGACGAATCGGCGCCTGCGTCGACACTTATTCCACCATCGGGAGTATTGCGTATGTAGAGCACTTTCATGGTCAGGAGTCGAGACTTGAAAGGCGGTTGTACATCACGGCGAGGTGCGAGTAAATGGAGGTGTTGGCTATCACGATGCCTTCACGCACACGGATGCGCGAGGGGGTGAAGTTCCAGATGGCTTTCACACCGGCATCGGCAATGGTGTCAGCCACGTCCTGGGCGCTGTCGACCGGCACGGCTATTATGCCGATTTTCACGTCGAGCTCGCGTATAATTCGCTCTGTGGCAGAGCTGTCGAAGATGCGCACGCCATTGATAGCCGTGCCCACAAGGGTGGGGTTGATGTCGATGCCGGCCACGATGTTGAGGCCGTAGCGCTGCAGACCGTTGTCGGCGATAAGAGCACCACCGAGGCTGCCGGCTCCCATCATTATGGCGTTGTGGCGCTTGTCGAATCCGAGATAGTCGCGCAGTGCGCTCTCGAGCGCGGCCACACGGTAGCCTATGCGGGTCTTGCCTCGTATGCCGAGGAATGAAAGATCCTTTGCAATTTGCGAGGGATCCACGTCAAGAGCCTCGGCTATGCGGGTGGTGGAGATGTATTCGACGGCGGAGTTGCGCAGCGTGGAGAGGAACGCCAGATACCACGGCAAGCGCCTGAGCGTGGGCTCGGGCAGCAAATCAGGGCGGGTAGTCTGTGTTTTCTCGGGCATGGCTTGGCGCATTTTTCTTTTTCCGACCGCAAAAATACGAAAAAATTCTGAAAATCGGCTCCAACACAGAAAATACAAGCGGAAACGATTGCGTGAATAAGGTAAAGGCAGCGCGGTGCGGAGCCGAGCTGCCTTTGAGTTTGATATTTAAAAGGATTATTTAAAGGATTATTTCAGGGTGAAGGGGAGTGTGGCTACGCGCTCGCTGTCGGGGCCCGCCATGACCAGAAATTCGCCGGGCTCGGTCACGAATTCGAGCTTGGAATTGTAGAAGCGTAGCTGCTCGGGTGTGATCTTGAACGAAACCTTGCGGCTCTCGCCGGGCTTGAGGGTGATGCGCTCGAAGTGCTTGAGCTCCTTGACGGGTCGCGCCACCGAGCCGGCAACATCGCGGGTGTAGAACTGCACAACTTCGGCACCCTCGCGGTCGCCGGTGTTTGTCACGGTCACTGTGGCTGTGATTTCGCCGCCGTCGGTGAGGGTGTCCTTGTCGAGGGTGAAGTCGGTGTAGGTGAAGTCGGTGTAGCTGAGACCGTAGCCGAAGGGGTAGAGCGGCTTGTTGGGAATTTCAAAGTAGTTGGAGCGGTATTTCTGATAAGCGCTGTTGCGCGGGTCTTTGGGGCGTCCGGTGTTGAAATGATTGTAGTATACGGGTATCTGACCTACGTTGTAGGGCATGGAAGCCGTGAGCTTGCCCGAGGGGTTTACGTCGCCGAATACCACGTCGGCGATGGCGTCGGGGGCTTCGGAGCCGCCGAACCATACGTTGAGGATGGCAGGCACGTGCTCGCTCTCCCAGGCCATCACGGTGGGGCGGCCCGAGAAGTTGAGCATCACCACGGGTTTGCCGATGGCCAGAAGGGCCTCGAGGAGGCGGCGCTGTGTGGCCGGCAGTGTGAGCTCGGAGCGCGACGACGATTCACCGCTGCTCTCCGAAGCCTCGCCCAGAGCAGCCACAATCACATCGGCTTCGGCAGCCACTTTCAGAGCTTCGGCAAGGAGCTCATCCTCACTGCGTGGGTCGCGCATCTCGCGGCCGAATACTGTGACGTATTTTTCGAGCTCGGGGTCGGAGTATACATTGGAGCCTTTAGCATAGAGGAGCTTGGCCTTGCCTTTGAGAGCATCCTCGAAGCCTTGCTTCAAGGTCTTGTACTTGCCGAAGTCGGCCGATACGCTCCATGTGCCGGGCATATTGGCAGCAGTGTTTGCCATCGGGCCGATCAGGGCAACCTTGCCCTTCTTTGCCAGGGGCAGAACCTTGCCGTCGTTCTTGAGCAGGACGAAAGTCTCGGCCGCAGTACGGCGTGCCTCGGCGCGGTGCTCGGGGGTGTAGATGTGAGTGGCCTCGCGGCTCACGTCGTTGTACTTGTAGGGGTTGTCGAAAAGGCCGAGGCGGTACTTGGCCTCAAGGATGCGGCGCACGGCTTGGTCGATTTGCTCCACGGGTACCTTTCCGCTCTCCACACCGGCCTTGAGAGTGCCGATGAATCCGAAAGAGCACATGTCCATGTCGGTGCCGGCGTCGAGGGCGCGTGCCGACGCCTCGGGGAGGCTTTCGAGGCCATGCACGCCGACTTCGGCAATGGAGCCGTAGTCGGTGACTACGAAGCCGCCGAAATCCCACTGCTTGCGGAGCACGTCGTCGACGAGCCACTTGTTCTCGGTGGCGGGTATGCCGTCGACGAGGTTGAATGATGTCATCACCGATGCGGCGCCTTCGTCGACTGCGGCCTGATAGGGTGCGAAGTATTCGTTATACATGCGGAAGCGGCTCATGTCCACGGTGTTGTAGTCTCGGCCTGCTTCCGAGGCACCATATAGGGCGAAGTGCTTCACGCATGCGAGGATTTCATCGTTGTCGCTGAGGTCGCCCTGATAGCCACGCACCATGGCACGTGCTATTTGGCTGCCGAGGTATGGGTCCTCACCCGAGCCTTCGGCCATGCGCCCCCAGCGGGGGTCGCGGCTAATGTCGACCATAGGGCTGAAGGTCCAGTTGATGCCCGAAGCACCGGCCTCTACGGCGGCTACGCGGGCGGAGCGCTCGATGGCGTCCATATCCCAGGAGCAAGAGAGGGCGAGAGGGATGGGGAATACTGTCTCATAGCCGTGGATCACGTCCATGCCTATGAGCAGAGGTATGCCGAGGCGGCTTTCTTCGACGGCGAGGCGCTGCAGGTCGCGGATTTTGGATGCGCCTTTGATATTGAATGTGCCGCCAATCTGCCCGTTGCGGGCAGCTGCGCCAATGTTGCTGTTGACGGCATCGCCTGTGGTGATGTCGTCGCCTGCGGGGAGGTTGAGCTGGCCGATTTTTTCGTCGAGAGTCATCCGGCTCATCAGCTCGGTGATGAAGGCATCCATCTTGGTCTTATCGGCGGCGGAGGGTATGGTGGCAGCTCCGGCCGTAGCGGCTGCCGACAAAGCCAGAGCGAGTATGCTTATCTTTTTCATTTTCATGGGTGTAGTCATTTAAGGGCAAATTTTGCGGAAGTGCGGATGTCGTCGGAGGCAGAGCCTATCGAAGCGATGAACTGGCCCGGCTCGGCCACCCATTCGCGGCTGTCGGGGTTGTAGAAGCTGAGTGCCGAGCTGTCGATGGTGAAAGATACATCGCGAGTCTCGCCGGGCTGCAGGTAAATTTTCTCGAAGCCTTTGAGCTCCTTGGCAGGTCGGAGCACAGAGCTCTTGGGGTCGCTCACGTAGAGCTGCACCACTTCGGCACCTGCCACACTGCCGCTGTTTGTGACGGGCACGGTGACAGTGACGGTGCCGTCGGCAGCCATCTCCTTGCTGTCGATGGCTGCTTTTCCGTAGGTGAAGTCGGTGTAGCTCAGGCCGTGGCCGAAGGCGAAGAGAGGCTTGATTTTCTTTGTGTCGTGCCAGCGGTAGCCCACAAGGATGCTTTCTTTGTACTCGAGGTCAAAGATGTCGGAGTCGGCACGCTTCACGCCGGGGTAGCTGCCGGTGGCATGTGCGCCGTTGTCGGCAAGTGCTACGGGGAAAGTGAAAGGCAGTTTGCCCGAAGGATTGACCTTGCCGAAGAGGACATCGGCGATAGAGTTGCCGGCCTCAGAGCCGAGGAACCATGCTTGCACAATTGCGGGCACGCTCTTCACCCAGGGCATTGCCACGGCGTTGCCGCTCACGTTCACCACCACCAGGCGGGGAGCCACGGCAGCAAGAGCCGAAATCACGTCGTCCTGCCCGTAGGGGAGCTCGAGGCCTGCACGGTCGGCATCCTCGCAGTCCTGCCCGGCGCTCTTGTTGAGGCCGCCTACGAATATCACATAGTCGGCTTCCTTGGCTTTGCCGACGGCTTCGGCAATGAGCTCGGCAGCGTTGCGATTGTCGCGCAGGTCCTGGCCGGTGACCACGCCATTGTACTCACCGGTGACATCGCCCACATATCCGCGGGCATAGTCGACGGTAGCTTTTCCGGCTGCTGCGGCACGGATGCCGTCGAGAGGCGAGAGCTCGCGCTGCACTTTCAGCGAGGAGGAGCCGCCGCCCACGGTCATCATCTTGACGGCATTCTCGCCCACCACGAGGATGCGCGGTGTGGCCTGAAGGTCGATGGGGAGCACGCGGCCTTCGTTGCGGAGGAGCACGATGCCGTCGTTGCCGATGCGGCGGGCGGCATCGTAGTGAGTCTCGCTGCACATCTCGCCCTCGCCTTTGGAGTAGTCCATGGCGGTGCGGAATATGAGTCGGAGCACACGGCGTGCTTTGTCGTCGAGCTCGTCGGTGCCAACCTTGCCCTCCTCGATCATGCGGAGATAGGGGGTGGCGAGGAAATAGTTCTGATATGCGTTTGATGTGCCTTGCGAGAGGCCGTTTGTCCACGAGCCGAACTCGAGGTCCATGCCGTTTGCGATTGCTTGCGGGGTGTCGTGCACGCCGCCCCAGTCGCTTACCACGGCGCCGTCGAAGCCCCATTCATTCTTGAGGATGTCGTTGAGGAAGTAGGAGTTGTGGCAAAGATGCTCGTCGCCGTGGAGATTGTATGCCGCCATTATCGACCAGGCGCCACCTTGCTGCACGGCTGCTTTGAAGGCCGGCAGATAGATTTCGCGGAGAGCGCGCTCGTCGAGGCTAACGTTGGTGGTGTGGCGGTTTACCTCGTTGTTGTTGAGGGCATAGTGCTTCACGCAAGCAGCCACGCCTTGATTTTGCACGCCTTGCACGTAGGGCACTACCATTTGCGAAGCCAGATAGGGGTCTTCGCCCATGTACTCGAAATTTCGGCCGTTGAGCGGTGTGCGGTAGATGTTGACGCCCGGGCCGAGGAGCACGTCCTTGCCACGGTAGCGCGCTTCCTCGCCTATGGCAGTGCCGTAGAGCATGGCCATGTCGGGGTTCCAGCTTGCAGCGAGGCAGGTGAGAGCGGGGAATGCCACGCAGGAGTCGTTTGTCCATCCGGCCTGATCCCACTCATCCCAGAGGACTTCGGGGCGTATGCCGTGCGGGCCGTCGGTGCACCACAGGTCGGGGATTCCGAGGCGGGGTACGCCCCGCGACGAGAATTTCGACTGGGCGTGGATGAGGTCCAGTTTTTCCTGAGTCGTCATGCGGGAGAGGGCATCGTCGACTCGCTGCTCCAGGGGTGCGGAGGAGTCGCGGTAGAGGGGCTTTTCCGCAGATGCGGACATTGCCGCAAGAGCCACGGCAATGCTGATGGAGGTGGATAGTATTCGGTTCATGTTCAGTCGATATTGAGCTTCATGGATCGGATATATGATTTCTGAGGAGTGCAGTTCTCGAAGCGGCTGTTTGCCACGAACTCGCGCAGAGCCCGGCGAGCCACGGCAGTGTCGGGGCGAGCGCTGCGGATGGCAGCGTAGCCGTCGCGGCGAGCTTCGGAGAAGGCCACGATGCTGTCCCATTCGGCTGGTCGGCTGATGGCTGACATGCAGGAGCCGTCGAGCTTCTTGTAGGGCCAGTAGGTGTAGCCTATGTTATTGTCTTCGAGGACTTGGCTGAACGACTGCTGCCACTCGTCGGTGTTGTGACCGATTTCGCCCATATACATAGGCAGGCCTGTGCTGTCGCGGAAGGCGATGTAGTGGTCGATAGCCTCGGCCGTGGGGTCGCCTCCGTAGCGGTGGCAGGTGTACATGATCTTGTTGTCGTAAGCCCAGTCGGAGAAGTTTGAGAAGTTGCTGTTCCACTGCGGGCCGCCGAGGAGCACGATGTGGTTGCTGTCGTGGCGGCGTATGGCCTCGACGGCGCGCTTGTGCAGAGGCTCGAGATGCGGGTTGAGGCTCTCGCTGTCGAAGAAGTGGGCTATAGGCTCGTTGATGAGCTCGTAGCCGAGGATTACGGGTTCGTTGCTGTATCGCTTTGCAATCTGCTCCCATATGTCGCAGAAGAGCTGCTGTGCGCGAGGGCTCTCCATGAGCCAGGGGTAGCCGTAGCTGTCGTCGATGTTGTCGCCGGTCTGGCCGCCGGGAGCGTCGTGCATGTCGAGGATGAGGTAGAGATTGTTGCGGCGGCACCACTCCACCACGCTGTCGATGCGCTCGTAGCCGTCGTGATTGCTGCTTCGGCCCATGTAGTCTTCGTCGGTGAAGAGCTTGTAGTGGAAGGGCAGGCGGATGGTGTTGGCTCCTGTCGATGCGATGAAGTCGATGTCGGCCGCGGTGATGTAGTTGTCCTTGAAGTCCTGCCAGAAGTCGGCAGCTGCTTCCTCACCAACGAGCTGGCAGAGCATCTCATTGATGAAGCGCGGCGAATTTGTGCGGCTGAAGCCGAACATATATCCTTCGGGATTGAGCCAGTTGCCGAGGTTGGTGCCCCGGATGAAGAACTTCTCGCCGTCGGGTGTGATCAGGTTGTGCCCGTCCACGCGCACGAACGCTTCGGGAGGCAGCTGTGCCTCCTCTTTCTGTGCGGCGCATGAGCCGAGCAGGCCGGCGGCGGCGATGGTGATGTACAGGAAATGTTTCATGAATGGTTTTTATGTCGATATGTATTGTAGGGTCAAGACCTTATTTCTGCTGAAACACGCGCACGTAGTCCACTTCCATAGTGGCGGGCAGACAGCTCTCGTCGACGCCTTGGGCTCCGCCCCAGTCGCCACCCCAAGCGAGGTTGAGGATGAGGTAGAAGGGCTTGTTGAAGGGCCATGTGGCTACCTTTCCGCTGCCGTCGTTGGCGAAGGATAAGAGGCGCACGTCGTCGACGTAGGTGCGGATATAGTCGGGAGTCCACTCGAGGCGATATACGTGGAAGTCGTCCTGTGCTCCCTGTGTGAGTCGCTCGGCTGTGCGCTGTGTGCCGAGCACGTGGTTGTAGCTTTCGCAGTGGATTGAAGATGAGGTGTAGTTGGGGTTATAGCCCACTTCCTCCATTATGTCGATTTCGCCGCAGCGTGGCCACGGGTTTGCATTGAAGTCATTTTTGGAGGGCATCATCCAGAAGGCCGGCCATGTGCCTTTGCCTTTTGGCAGCTTAATGCGGGCTTCGAAGATGCCGTAGGTCCAGCCGGTGCTTTCCTGGGCGTAGATGCGGCCGGAGTACACGCGTCCTGCGTGCTTGAAGCAGTGTATTGAGAGCTTGCCGTCGGCCACTTCGGTCACGGGTATGCCGTCGTAAGCGCCGTTGACGTAGGTCTGCAGCTCATTGTTGACCCATCCGGGGCCTTGCACCTCGTGGCGCCAGTCGGATGTGTTGAGGGAGTTTCCGTCGAATTCGTCGTGCCACACGAGCTCATAGCCATCGGGCACTTTTATGGTGGGGTCGACAGGCTCGGGAGCTTTCCCTGCCTGCGATATTTCAACTTTTGCACGAGCTGTGCCTGCCATCACTGTGACTGTGGCCGAGCGTGCTGTGCGAGAGGCGTTTGCCGCCGCGCTCACCTCCACGGAGCCCGAGGTGGTGAGAGTGCCGGACTTTACAAGGCTGATCCAGCTTTCGGAGCAAACAGCGTCCCATTCGCCTGAAGTGCTCACGGTGAAGTGCTGAGTGCCGCCATCGGCTTCAAAAGAGATAGCCTCGACCGAAGCAGAGGCCGAGGAAGGGGTGTCGGAGCTGCCGCCATCGCTGTCGGAACAGCCTGCCATGGCGAGGCTCAATATCGTGGAGTAGAGGAGTGTGATGCTGCGCTTCAACATTGCGGAAAGTGATAATAGATTAATGAAAAGCGTATGGCCGGCCAATGCGATACGAAACCGGCCATACGCCAGGCAGTTCATCAATCGTGGTGAACCTGAAGAATGATATTGCTTACTTTGATTTCAGCACCCTCGGGGTTGGTGCCGAAGTCGAGGATGAGCGACAGTGCGGGGATGTCGGCACCCACAGCAGCCGAAGCTACCCAGAATTTATTGAGGCCTCCTGCGGTGAGGGGTGTCTCCTCGGCGAAGAGGAAGTTGTTGTCGTCGCCGTTCTGTGTGAGCTTGACCATTGCCACTACGTCGACATTCGACTCGAATGTGATGCAGAAGTCGTAGGTGGTGCCGTCGGCCGGCAGTGCGATGTCGGAGTGGAATTTGCACTGAGCCTGCCAACGCTCGCCGGTGGCCGAGGGCAGAGTGATGGTGAAGTCCTTGCCGGAGAGGTCGAAGCCGGGGTCGCCAATCTGGTTCCATCCGGGTGCGTAGAAGAACTCGGTGGTGAACGAGCATCCGCTCCAGAGGTTGTCGGCGCTGTCTACGGCTACCCAAGTGGGCTCGGGCGTGGTGGGAAGTTCGGGGAGCACGGTGCCGTCGTCGTTGGCATGGCTCTTGATCACAAAGTTCTCAACGGAGATTTCGATGCCCTCGGGGTTGCGGCCGAAGTCGAAGGTGAACACGAGGTTGTTCATGGGCACCACAGCGGTGAGGTCGCTGAACCAGTAGGTGACGGGCTCGCCTGCGGTGAGGTTGATTTTCTGATTGCAGAAGAAGGAGTGGCTGTCGTCGTCGTCGCCGTCGGGGTGAATCTTGAGCATGACATCGTTGATGTCCTTGGTGGCGGTGAAGATGAATGAGCCGTCGTAGCTCTCGCCTTCGTTGAGGCAGATGTCGGAGCCGATGTGCATCTGGCACTGCCAGCGGTCGCTTGTAGCTGTGGGGAGGGTTACGGTCACGGTCTCGCCGTCGAAGCTGTGTGCGGGGTCGGGGAGCTGGCTCCAGTCGGGAGCGTAGTAGAAGCTGTTGATCTGCTTCGTGGCCGAGGTCCAGAGGTTGAAGGGGCTGTCGTAGGCGAAGCCACCGAAACCGCTCATCATGGTCTTGTCGAGGGTGAAGGACTTGGTGATGGTGCCTGTGCTCATGCCGTTGCCGTTGGCAACCTTTACCTCGATGTTATAGTCGCCTGCCTTGCGGTAGAAGCGGGTGAACTTGGGCGTGGTCGAGTAGCTTTTGCCGTCGATAATCCATATGGGGTAGACACCTTTACCGGTGAACTCGAAGGTGACGTTGTTGCTTTCGTCGGCGGTGATATTTACGCAGTCGACGTAGTCGGCGGCCAGTGGGAGTGCGTTGAAGTCAACGTCGTAGACCTTGTCCTCGGTGCAGGAAGTGAACGATGCCGAAGCCGCCATGGCCGACAGCGCGAGTGCTATGCTTTTGATATATAGTTTCATGGCCTTGGATTAGTAGGGGTTCTGAGTGAGAGTGCCCTGAGCTTTGTCGATTTCCGACTGGGGTATGGGCAGGTGTTTCTTGTTGATGCTCCATGTGTTGGTGCGGTAGCCGTATTCGTCGGGCACGAGCTTTGTGGCGGCCTTGTCGGTGCGGATAAGGTCCCAGTAGCGCTTGCCTTCGCCTACGAATTCGAGATGGCGCTCCTCGAGGATATTGTCGAGAGTGGGATCGAGCTGAGTGCGGAGGCCGGCACGGGCGCGTACATCGTTGAGGTAGCCCTTGGCTTCGGCAGCGCTTCCGCCGGTAGTAATGATGAGCTCGGCAGCGTTGAGCAGGGTCTCGGAGTAGCGGTAGATGCGCCAGTTATTGTTGTAGTTGAGCTCGCCCGATGCTTTCTGACCGGCGTTGCCATTTTCCTGAGCGGCATATTTCTCGAGGAAGAAGCCGAAGTCCTGATAGCGCTTGTTGTATGTGCCGTCGAAGGGTCGCACGTCCCAGCAGGTGGCATCGCGACGGGCATCGTCGGCGCTGAACATTTCGTAGGTCTCCAGTCGGAGGGGGCAGAAACCCCAGCCGGTGTTGTGACCGTCCTGGCCGCCGGGCCAGTTGTTGGGGCTGATGAGTGTGGGGAGCACGGTGCCACCGGCGTTGAGAGGCGCACCCCAGTCGCGGATGGCATTCTCGGAGATGTAGTTGATTTCCCAGATTGACTCCTTGCACCACTCGCCTGCCTCTTTGAAGATAGTGCCGTAGTCGGGCACGAGGTCGTAGTCGGGCGAGGTGATGATTTCCTTCATGTACTTGAGTGCGGTGGGGTAGCGGGCGGTGTCGCGCTGATACATTGCCAACTCAGCGTAGAGCATGTAGGCCATGGCGGTGGTCACGCGTCCGGCCTCGGCGTCGGGAGAGCGGAAGGGCAGAGCGGAGAGTGCGATAGCGTCCTCGACGTCCTTGATCATGTGCTCATAGAGCTCGTCGGCAGTGATCTGCTCGGCCAGATAGGGCTCGGTGAGGTTGACGGTGAAGTAGGGAACGTTGCCGTAGAATTTCCAGAGCCAGTTGGCATAGAAAGCGCGGAGCACCTTCACCTGAGCGGTCCAGCTGTTGATGTCGGCCTGAGTGGCGTCGGTGATGCCGTTGTCGATGTACTGGAGCACGTCGTTGCATCGCTTGATGCCGGAGAATGCTTCCACCCAGATGCTTGTGATTACTTTCAGCGGGGTGGCCTCGTAGTTGGCCATCAGGTGCCAGTTCTGGTTGTCGTTCTTGTCGGAGCCGCCCACCCAAAGGTCGTCGGCCATGATGTCGCCCATGAGGATGAAAGGAGCGTATTCTCCGATGCCCCAGTCGGTCCACTGCAGCGGGTCGTAAGCCGCCACAACTGCTTCTTCCACGTGGTCCTTGGTCGAGAAATACTCTTCGGCAGAGGTCTGAGTAGGCGATTTCACGTCGAGGAAATCGTCGCCGCAGGCTGTTGCGGCCATTGCCAGCGTGCCGAGCGCTATTGCTTTATATATAGAGTTCATATATTGATATGCTTGTGGATGATGATATTAGAATGCGAGGTTGAAGCCGACAGTCCATACACGTGCCTGAGGGTATACACCGTAGTCTACGCCGAGCGAAGTGCCGCCCGAAGAGATTTCGGGGTCGAAGCCGTGGTACTTGGTCCATGTGGCGAGGTTTTCGGCAGCCACGTAGACGCGGAATTTCGACACGAATACTTTCTTGGTGATGTTCTCGGGCAGAGTGTAGCCGAGCTGTATGTTCTTGAGGCGGAGGTAGCTGCCGTCGTATACGAGGAGGTCAGACGATTGCCAGTTGTAGCCGTCGGCCTGTACGTAGCGGGGGAGCTTGTTGGTGGAGCCTTCGCCGGTCCAGCGGTTGAGCATCCACGAGGGGAGGTTCGATGCCAGGGCGTCGGTGCGGCGTGTGGCGTCGAAGATGTCGTTGCCGGCAGTGCCCTGCAGGAAGATGTTGAAGTCGAAGCCTCGCCAGGTGGCGGTGAGTCCGAAGCCGAAGCACCAGTCGGGCATACCTTTACCGATGCGAGTGCGGTCGTCCTCGGTGATTGCGCCGTCGCCGTTTACGTCGGTGAAGCGGACGTCGCCGGGCACGAGGGCTGTGCCGTATTTGCCGTTGTACTCGGCCGCCTCGGCAGCGTTCTGGATGATGCCGTCGGTCTTATAGCCGTAGAAGTAGGGGAATGGTTCGCCGTTCTGGGCGCGGGTGATGGTGCCTGTGCCCTGGAATGAGTCGTAGTTGGCCCAGCCCTGCTCGTTGCCGTAGGCTATGAGCTTGTTCTTGAGGTAGGAAGCGTTTGCGTTGACGCGGAGCGAGAACTCTCCGAAGTTCTGGCGGTAGGCGATGTCCATTTCCACACCGGTGTTGCGCATCTTGCCCACGTTGCCAAGAGGGATGGCCTCGCCCACGTACTGGGGCAGCGACATGGTCATGAGCATACCGTCGGTGTCCTTGCGGAACCAGTCGACAGAGAATGTGATCTTATTGTTGAGGAAACCGAGGTCGAGGCCTACGTCGGTCTGGGTCGATTCTTCCCAGCGGAGGTCGGGGTTGGCGAGCTGAGTGGGCTTGGTGCCGTTTGTGATGTGGCCGTCCTTGCCGAAGATGTAGTTGTTGCCCGAAGCAGCGAGAGCGATGAACTGGAAGTCGCCGATGTTCTCATTACCGTTCTTACCCCAGGATGCGCGCACCTTGAGGTTGTTGAGCCAAGTGCGGGTGCTTTCCATGAAGGATTCGTTTGACACGTTCCAGCCGCCCGACACGGAGGGGAATGTGGCCCAGTGGTTGTTGCTGCCGAAGCGGCTCGAACCGTCGCGGCGCACGGTGGCCTGAATCATGTAGCGCTCGTCGAAGTTGTAGCTTGCGCGTGCGAAGTATGAGGCGAGTTTAGCCTTCACGTTGGGAGCACCGCTTGCGCTCTGGTCGCCGTCTGCAGCGAGGCCGGTCGATGCGTCGAGCCAGGGGCGGTCGTAGCTGATGATGTTGTTGCGGGCACCGTTGAGGTAGCTGCCGCTTGCTTCTTTAGCCGACTGGCCGAGCACGATGTCGAAAGAGTGTTGGCCGAGAGTCTTGTTGTACATGAGCACGTTCTCAATCTGCCATACGAGGCCGTTTGAGCGGCCGGAGTATGCTGAGGAGAAAGTCTGGCCCTGACCGTCGCGGAGGTAGTACTTGGGCGTGTAGCCGTCGTAGCCCCAGAAAGAGAGGTCGGCGCCGTAGCTGATGCGGTAGCGGAGGTTATCCCAGATCTGCAGCTCGCCGATGAAGTTGCCCACGAACTTGTGGCTCCAGTTCTTCTGGCCGGGAAGCGAGAGGTTGGCGATGGGGTTGCTCATTTCCTGATAGTTGCCGAAAGCGGTAGGCACCATCACGAGGCGACCGTCGGGGCCGTACATAGGCACGTAGTCGGGCTGTCCTTTGAGGTAGTTGAGCTGAGCTGCTTCCTCGGCGCTGCCTTTCTCGAGGTAGGGCGAGAGGATAGGCGACATCGACAGGGCCGAGCCCAGGGGCGAGCCCCATGTGGAGTTGGTCTCGATGCCTTTGCTCTTGATGCGGGTGTAGGCGAGGTTGACGTTGACGGTGGCCTTGTTGAGCCAGCTGCGCTTCTCGGAGGCATCGAAGAGAGTCACGCCCACGTTGCTGCGGAGGGTGAGACGCTGATAGTTTGAGCGGTCGAAGTTGCCGCCGACGATACCGTCCTGAGTGTAGTAGCCGAGCGACATCATGTAGTTGACGCGCTGAGTGCCGCCGCTAACTGCGAACTGGTGGTTCATCATCGGAGCGTTGTCGTTGAATACCTCATCCTGCCAGTCGGTGCCCTTGCCGTAGGAGGCGGGGTCGGCAAACGAAGGAGCGATGCCTGCGTTGACGGCACCTTCGTTCATCATCATGGCATATTCGGATGCGTTGAGCACATTGCGCTTTTTGGCTGCGCTTTGCCAGCCGTAGCTGAAGTCGTAGGAAACTTTCGTGGGGCCTTCCTTGCCTTGCTTTGTGGTGACGAGGACTACGCCGTTTGCTGCGCGTGCACCATATACGGCACCCGAAGCGGCATCCTTAAGCACTTCGATAGAAGCGATGTCGTTGGGGTTGAGGTAGTCGAGGCCACCTTCGATAGGCATACCGTCGACGATATAAAGAGGATCGGAGTTGTTGATGGTGCCGATACCGCGGATGCGGACGCGGGCGGCGGCGCCGGGCTGACCCGATGAAGAGGTGACAGTTACACCCGATGCAAGACCCTTGAGGGCGTTGTCCATTCGCAGCGGTGCTGTGGCTGCAATTTCATCGGAGCCTACTTTGGCGATAGAGGCAGTGACCACGCTCTTCTTCTGAGTGCCGTAGCCTACGGCCACAACCTCGTCGAGCATCGTGCTGCTTTCTTTGAGGACAATCGACATGCCTGTGGCAGCCTTTGCCTCGGTGGGGTCATATCCTATATAAGAAAATGAGATGGTTGCTCCGTCGGGCACGGTGATGCGGAAGTTGCCGTCGATGTCGGTGGTGACGCCGTTGAGCGCGCCTTTTTCAACCACCGAAACGCCGACGAGCGGCTCGCCGGAGGGATCGCTTACGGTGCCGGTGGCAGTGATGTCGGCCCACGCTGAGGAGCTGCCGAGGATCAGGATTGCCAGCATTACCGCCAATTGCTTTAGGGTAAATCTTAGTTTTTCCATTGACTCTTGGAATTTGGTATTATGATTAGGTTTGTGATGCAAAATTAGCTTGCATCAGTCAATACCCGCGCGGGCGGTAAAGGTTTTTGGTAAGTATTGGTAAGCTGATTACTCTTGGTAATCAATGAGATGAATGATTGCGGCGGTAAGGTTTAGGTAAGACGCCGTTAAGGTCAGAAAGCGGCTTTTCCGAGCGATTTCACGGTCTCTGCAAAGGTGTCCTTGGGTATGGCGGCTTTGTTGCGGGCACGCTGGCGGGTGTTGTAGACGGTCTGTGCCGACACATGGAGGAACTTGGCGATTTTCACGCTGTCGTTGATGCCCAGTCGCACCAGAGCGTAGATGCGCAGCTCTGTGGTGAGGTGGGCGGGATTGCGGAGCTCTATTCGCTCCTCGGGGCGGAGGAGGGTGTTGAAGTCGCTCACGAAGTCGGGGTAAATCTGCAGGAAGATGCGGTCGAAGGAGGCGTAGAGCTCCTTGATTTCGCCCTGCGAGAGCTCGGGCGACTTGGTGAGCTCGCTGATTTCATCGAAGCGCCGCGCCATGATCATGCGGTAGATGTTCTTGCGGAAGTCGTCGAGCTTGTTGATGTAGTCGGAGCAGATGGTGAAGATGTTGGCAATGTGTCGCTCTTTAGCTTCGTTGTCGTCGGAGAGGTGCGAAGCGCTCTGCTTCACCTCGGAGTAGAGCTGCGACAGGCGCTCGTTGGTGCGTCGGAGCTCCTCGCGGGTGTTCTGGAGCTCCTGCACACGCTCGCGTAGCTCGACGTTGGCTTTGTGTACCTCGGAGCGGGAGCGCCTCAGCTGGCGCACTTGCCGTATGATGTAGCAAAGGGCAAGGAGCAGAATGGCCGATATTATGCCGAGGCCCACGAGCATACCATCGTTCTGCCGGGCCTGCTTCCGGCTGCGGTCGTACATGGCCGAGAAGGCCTGCTCCTGCATCGAGGAGAGCTGCGGCAGCCTCACACGGCTGTTGTACTCGTTGGCGCAGCGCATACAGTAGTTTATATAGTTGTAGGACCGCTCGATGTTGTCGTTGCCGAGAATTATGGCCGCCACTTCCTCGAGCGATGCTATCTCCTTGTTGCTTGCGCGCACGTCGGCTATGGCCGAGAGGATGAGGTACTTGAGCTTCTGCGTGGGATCGTCGGCGTACTCATATAGCTTGCTGAGCATCCATGCGCTCATGGCATCGTCGCGCGTGGTAAATCCGCAAGAGTCGATGTGGGGCTGCACTTCCTTGATTGCTTCGCGGGCATGGTCTCTGTCCTTAAAGTTGAGCCAGCCGGTGAGCCAAAAGTAGTGCGGGTCGGAAGGCTGTACTTCCTTCAGGGCGTTCTGAAGCATGGAGTCGATTTCGGCGGGGTATGCTGTGTCGCGCCCATGGTCGCCTATATACTGGTCGCGGTGCGAACTGAGGAACACCATGCGCTCGTAGTACTTGCTTCGCTGGAGCGGGCTCAGGCTTGCCACATCTATCGACGACAGCAGCCTGTAGGCATCGTCGAGCAAGCCTGTGGCCGAAAGGACGTAGGCCATGTTGAGCTCCATGTCGTGCACGAGGTCGGGGCGCTTGAGCTCCAGGGCTATTTCGCGAGCCCGTGATGCGTAGGCCATGGCGGAGTCGGAGTCGTAGGCCGCATATTCGTCGTAGAGGTCGGCCGCTTGCCAGTAGCGTCGCTCGGGGTCGTTGGTTTTGGCGTAGGCCCGCGCGAGCGAGGCCATGCGGTGCTCCTTGGCTTCGTTGATTGCGGGGCTGCGCACCAGAAGAGAATCGAGCTCGGTGAGAAGAGCTTCGATTTCGGGAGTGATTGCCGATGCCGGAGCCTGCGCCATAGAAGCAGGCGCAAGCCATGAGAGTAGGATTAGACTAAGGAAATATCTTAAATGGATTGTCATAAGTGCCACAAAGTTAGTAATTATTTTTATTCGTGGCAATATTTTTTTCTGCGGTAAGCTATGCT
>JAMPHP010000006.1 GCA_023663365.1 Muribaculaceae bacterium
GTTTTACGCTTCAAAATTACGGATAATTCAGGCAATGCAAGAATTTTAAAGTTAAAGGATGTTAATTAGAAAAATGAGCGCAAAACAGACATGCAATGCGCTATATATCAACGATGTAAATTCGGTAAATTTTGTTACACAATTGTTGCAATAGCTGTTGTGTCACTGTTCTGTAACACAAGTGTATTGTCTTTGCGGGCTGCAAAATCAGAGCTTGCCGGGAGCGGTGAGGATGTGAAAAATGAGGTCGTGGAAGAGCTGATGCTCGTTCTGGCGTGAGCCTACGCCTTTGCTTGCGGCATCGAAGGAGCGTATTGCGGAAATGATCTCTACGACTTGGACGGCGGAGTACGAGGCCATGCCTTGCCGGATGCGTCGGAGCTGGAATGTGTTGCGGAGCTTGAGGGCTTCCATGATGGCGGAGTCGGTGCGGCCCGGGGCATAATAGGCCACCAGGAGATCGGCGAAATAGTTGAATACAGAGGCTGCGGCCATCACCAGCGGCACGGCTTTGGGGTTGCTCTTGAAGTATGCAAGGCATCGGAATGCTTTCAGTGCATTTTTCTCGGCGAGAGCGTCGACGAGCTCAAAGCTGTTGTATTCGCGGCTCACGCCTATGTTGCGCTCTACTACTTCGGGGGTGATGGTGGCGTTTGGCGGCAGGAGCGAAGCGAGTTTGTCGAGCTCGTTGTATAGCTTGCTGAGGTCGGCACCGATGAAGTCGCGCAGCATCTCCACGGCTTTGGCGTCGGCACCGAGTCCTTTCTGCTTCACATACTGCGTGATGTAGGCCGGGATATTGTATTCCTGTATTTTTTTTGATTCAAAAACCACAGCCTCGCTTTTGCGACAAGCCGCCATGAGTTCTTTGCCTTTCGCCTGTGCACCGCGGCAGCATATCACAAGGATGGTGGATGGCACGGGGTCGGCGATGTATGGGGCGAGCTTTGCAAGTCGGTCGGCTCTCACAGCCTGTGCTTCCTTGAGGATGATTACTTGCTTGTCGCTCATCATTGGTATGCGCCTGCAGAGGTCGATTATCTGTGCAGGTTCGACCTCGGGAGCATAGAGCACGTATTGGTTGAAGGCTTTTTCGTCGTCGGGGAGCACGTCCTCGAAGGCTTTCGCGATGGCATCGATGAAGTAGCCTTCTTCGCCGTGAAGGAGGTAGACGGGCGCGTAGTTGCGTGCCTTGAGCGATTTTAATATGCCGTCGTAGGTAGGTGCCGGTAGTGCCATCGGGTGCTGAGCTAATTGATGTGTAAAATTACACATTATTTCTCATATCCGCCTCTTTCCGACCATTAAAAAATCAGTCTTGTGTAAAGTGTGGAAAATTTCGTAAATTTGTGGGATGAATGTCAAGGACGAGAATAGGGCTTTTCCTCAGCTTAATCTGCCGCCGATGGAGGCGGGGATTCGGCGTGCCGCCGATTCGCGGCGCGGGGGCTTCGAAATTTTCGACGGGCTCAGGCGCAAGTGGGTGGCGCTCACTCCCGAGGAGTGGGTGCGGCAGCACTTTGTGGCTTTTCTGATGGCTGAGCGTGGCTTTCCGCAGTCGCTGATGGCCAATGAGGTGGCGCTGAGCCTCAACGGGCAGTCGCGCCGCTGCGACACGGTGGTCTACTCCCGCGGCCTGAAGCCTATGTGCATAGTGGAGTACAAGGCTCCGCATGTGGCCGTGACACAGAAGGTGTTCGACCAGATTGCCCGCTACAACAGTGTGCTCCTTGCCCCCTACCTGATTGTGAGCAACGGGATGAATCACTACTGCTGCCGATACACCGGGAGCGCTTACACTTTTTTACCCGACATTCCGGCTTTTGCCGATATGTAGCAAAACGAAGCGCCGCACAAGCCCCCGGGGAGCATGTGCGGCGTGTGAAGTAGAGGGATATTACAATCAGAGATCCTCTTCGATCGAGAATTCGTCGTTGAGGTCGTCGTCGTCGTCGAAAGTTTCGTCGATGTCGTCGGGCTTTTCGATTTCTTCATCGTCGTCGGCTTCCTTTGCTTTGGCTTTGTCGGCTTTCTTCGATTTCTTTGGCTTAATGCCGTTGAGGCGGTCCTGCTCGGCTTTCTTGAGGCCTTCCATGATTGCGGCCTCAAGCTCTTCGGCGAGCTCGGGATTGTCGGCAATCACCTTCTTTGCGGAGTCGCGTCCCTGAGCGAGCTTGCTGCCGTTGTAGCTGAACCACGAGCCGCTTTTGTTGATTATGTCGAGGTCCACGCCGAGGTCGAGGATTTCGCCGGCTTTCGATATGCCTTCGCCGAACATGATGTCGAACTCGGCACGCTTGAAGGGAGGCGCCACTTTGTTCTTCACCACTTTGATGAAGGCGCGCTTGCCGAGCACATCGTCGCCGTCCTTGATCGGGTTGCGCGAGCGGATGTCGATACGCACCGATGCGTAGAACTTGAGGGCGTTGCCGCCGGTGGTAGTCTCGGTGGGACCGAACATCTGGCCGATTTTCTCGCGGAGCTGATTGATGAATATACAGGTGGTGTTGGTGCGGGCTATTGTGCCGGTGAGCTTGCGCATGGCCTGCGACATGAGGCGTGCCTGGAGGCCCATGTTGCGGTCGCCCATCTCACCTTCGATTTCGCTCTTGGGTGTGAGGGCGGCAACAGAGTCGACCACGATGAGGTCGACAGCCGACGAGCGGATAAGCTGCTCGGCAATCTCGAGAGCCTGCTCGCCGTTGTCGGGCTGTGAGATGAGCAGGTTGTTGATGTCTACGCCGAGCTGCTGGGCGTAGAAGCGGTCGAAGGCGTGCTCAGCGTCGATCATGGCGCAGATGCCGCCCTTCTTCTGGGCTTCGGCAATGGCGTGGATGGCCAGAGTGGTCTTGCCCGACGACTCCGGGCCGTAGATTTCGATGATGCGTCCGCGGGGATAGCCGCCCACGCCGAGGGCGTAGTTGAGGCTTATCGAGCCCGTGGGGATTACTTCGATGTTCTCTATCACTTCGTCGCCCATCTTCATGATGGCACCACGGCCGTAGGCCTTCTCGATGCGGCCCATAGCTGCTGCCAGAGCCTCGAGGCGCGCTGCCTGCGGGTCTTTGGCGGTGGCTTTGTCGACTTTCTTTGCGGTTTCTTTCTTTGCCATATATCGGTAGTTTTTTATTTCTGATGCAAATTTAGCGCCTAATGTGTGCCAAGAGTGTGCACACTGATGTTAAATAATATTTAGCGCCCCTTTTCAACTTACAAAATGCAAATTTAGCAATTTACGGCAATAATCCCGTGCTTCGGGCGAAAAATTTTGCAAAGACCATCCGGCAAGGTGTAGAGCGGGGGTGCAAAAGGTCAAATTTAAGGTAATATGAGTGCCGCGAAGTGGCCGGATATTGTTAGTGATTGTGAGATAGTTAAGGATGGTCTGAAGGGACTATAGGGGAGCAGATGTCCCCCTATAGTCCCTTCGGGACACACATTTTATTATAACCTGTACCTCACACAAATAGTGTGAGGCTAACAGGATTGAGCCGCTTCACGGCATTATCCTCCAATTTCCCCGGATTTCCGGCTTGTGCCGCCCCTTACGACGCTTCTGTGGCCAGGGCTAATTGCCTATCTACTATTTGCATAATAAGATATAATTTCATAATTTTGCGGAGCAGACCGCTTGGAAGCCCCGGTTGAGGGCTTGAGGGTGGGTGCAGACATTGTAAAAGCGTTTATCGAACGCTTGATTCTTGACAGTTGCAAATTCTCGCAAAATTGGTAATAGTCGTCAAGGATGAAGCAACGGTAGATGCCCGTGGATATGTACTTCCTCGGCTTCGATACTCATTCGCGAGAGTGGGGGTCGTTGCCATAGTTGCACATATACAAGCGTGGGCTTCTACGTTGCTCGTCTACGACTATGGGCAATGCGAGAAGCCTGCAACTGTAAGACGAGCAACGATACAGATTCCCACGCTTTTTCATTTACAGAGGCTTGCAGGGGAGTCACAGGCCTATAAACCAATTCTATGTATTACACCAAATTACTTAAAGCTGCCTTTGCCATTGCACTTATTGGCATCGCCGCAGCTTGCTCCGATGAGCCGGAGAGCGGCGTCGGAGATGCCGACAATATGTCGGTGACAATTAAGCCCGACGGCTCCGCTACGGGTGATGCCGTATTCTCGAAAATCGATGGCGAAACTTTTTTTCTTGACTATGTGAAATACCTGATTGTAGACTCACATCTCGAAATTATAGGTTATGACCCCGTGGAACTACCGGCTAAGCCCAAGCTCTATGCAACGGTGAATATCGCCAACGCAGAATATAAAACGCGAATTATTCGAGACAAGGCTTTTAAATCTACTAAGATTAAAGAGATTGTGATACCCTCTTCGATAACTGAAATTGGTACATCAGCATTCGAAGAGTGCACTTCCTTAACTAGCATTGATATACCTTCTTCCGTAACGAAAATAGGGATTGGCGCATTCGAACATTGTACTTCGTTAACGAGCATCAAGATACCCTCTTCAGTAACGACAATTGAGAAATCTACATTCTTGGATTGTAGGGCCTTAACCAGTATTGAGATACCACAGTCGGTGTCGGAAATTGGAGCAGAAGCATTCTGCGATTGCTATCACCTAACAAGTATTGCTATCCCCTCTTCGGTAACGAAAATAGGAGAATTTGCGTTCTTCTGGTGCAATTCCTTAACCAACATTGATATACCTTCTTCCGTAACGAAAATAGAGATTGCCGCATTCGAACATTGTATTTCGTTAACGAGCATCAAGATACCTTCTTCCGTAACGAAAATTGAGGAATCTACATTCTTTGATTGTAGGGCCTTAACCAGTATTGACATTCCTACTTCGGTAACGCAAATAGGGGATAGAGCATTCGCTGCTTGTGACTCTCTTACCAGTATTGACATTCCTACTTCGGTAACGCAAATAGGGGAGGCTGCATTCGCTTCTTGTGAATCTCTTACCAGTATTGACATACCATCTTCAATAAAATATATTAGTAGTTCAGCATTCGAAAATTGTACGTCCTTAACAAGCATTGACATACCTTCATCGGTAACGCGAATAGGTCTTTCAGCATTTGAAAATTGCACGTCCTTAACTAACATTGACATCCCTTCATCGGTAACTGAAATAGATGGATCTGTATTCAAGGGTTGCACGTCCTTAACAAGCATTGACATACCTTCATCGGTAACGCGAATAGGTAGTTCAGCATTCGAAAATTGTACGTCCTTAACAAGCATTGACATACCTTCATCGGTAACGCGAATAGGTCTTTCAGCATTTGAAAATTGCACGTCCTTAACTAACATTGACATCCCTTCATCGGTAACTGAAATAGATGGATCTGTATTCAAGGGTTGCACATCTTTAATTAACATTGAAATACCTTCATCGGTAACGGAAATAGGTCTTTCAGCATTTGAAAATTGTACATCCTTAACTAATATTAACATACCTTCATCGGTAACGTATATAGGTATTTCAGCATTCGAAGGTTGCATGTCCTTGACAAGTTTTGATATACCTTCGTCGGTAACAGGAATCGGTGGGTCTGCATTTAAAGGTTGCACATCTTTAATCAACTTAGATATACCTTCATCGGTAACAGTAATTAACAGTTCTGCATTTAAAGGCTGTTCGTCCTTAACTAATGTCAATTTACCTAACACCTCAATTAAAATAGAGGAGTCCGCATTTGAAGGCTGTACGTCCTTAACAAGCATTGATATTCCTTCTTCGTTAGGAATTAATGGCAGTTCTTTGTTCAAAGGGTGTACGAGTTTAACGAATGTAACGATACATAGTCAGATAATACTTACCAAGTCAATTTTTGAAGGTTGTACAGCTTTAACTAATGTCCAAATGGATGGGGTGCAAAAGATTAGTCAGTCAGCATTTAAAGGCTGTACATCCTTAACCAGTATCACTATTCCTCCTTCAATAAAGGAGATGGTGCCTAGTGCATTCAGTGGGTGTACTTCTTTGAGCGAAGTTACATTTAGAGGAAAATACCCTGTTAATATATATGGTGTCTTCGACAGCGGAATTAGCGGTCGTGTAGCTTATGTGCCGGAAGCAACTTTGGATTTATATATCAAAGAGGGGTATCGCGACTATTTCGATGAAATAAAGCCTATATAATGCGCCTTAGTTACTCTTACAAACCCTCGCACTACCGAAATGCAATTCGGTGGTGTGAGGGTCGCCAATCAGACATGGGAAAATATCTTTATCACTATACCTCGATGTATAATGCGTTCCAAATCATTAATATGGGGAAGTTGCGTTTTTCGAGACCCGCCGACTCTAATGATATAAACGAAAGGGTGCGGGATATTTACGTTGATTTTAAAGACGATGCTTCAGAAGAAGATCTTGACCGCGCCTATCAGGAAGCCGTTGAAAAAATCCACAAATATGTTCAATTGAGTTTTACCGAGAAGGGTAAGCGCGAAGGATATGCCATACCGGCGATGTGGGGCCATTATGCCGATCGAGGGCGCGGTGTATGTTTTGTTTTCGACAAAAGTGCTCTGTTGAGAAAATTACCAACCGGAGCCCATTATGCACCTGTTGAGTATAAAGGAGTATATGGAGAGGGTTATACTTCCTCGGTAATTTTTGATGGAAACGAAGACTTGCTAAAGCTATTTTTCACAAAATCGGACGATTGGTCATATGAGCAGGAGTTTAGAGTGATATATGAATGTCGCAATCCGAATATCCCTAAGTATGTTTCGATAAAAGAAGCTCTTATAGCTGTTATCATACATTACCCTGCCGGTACACCTGCCGATAAAAGTGTAGTGAATTCAACGGAGTATATTGCACTGAAAGAAGCAATGCCCAGAGTGCCGATAAAGGTTATAGGCGATTTTTTAGGTGCAATGCCGTTGACTGCCGAAGATGGAGAGCCAACTCTCCCGCTGGAGTAACGATGACACTAAGGTTATAGCAACAATGCGACAAGCATGGCACAAGCCGAAATTCCGATGCCAAGGCTAAGGTCTTGGTGACCCGCGCTGCGGGTCAGTTGCGATTGAAGCCATTCCCCTGATTTTCGGCTTGTGCCGCCCCGCTATGCCGCTTCTGTGGCGAGGGCTTTTTCGTTGCGAGCTTCGGTAAAAGCGGTGAAGGTGTCGAAGATGTCGGCCAGGGCTATGGTGGCGTTTCTGATTCGTGCATCGAGCATCTCCACACCTCTTGCGCTGCCTTCGGAGCGACCGAGCAGGGCATCGCCCACGCCTGAGATGTCCTCGAATAGCTTCATCTGGAGGTCGAGGAGCTGATATGCGCCCGTGCCGGCGGTGTTGGTCACTACCTGCTGCGGCAGGTGTGTGCCTTTGCCGGTGATGGGGATTACGCCGTCGGAGCGCGCCCACACCTTTGTCACCTGCTCCCACTTGAGGCCTGCGGGGCGCTGGTCCTCGGGGAAGAGTAGCACGCCTTTGGCGGAGCTCGTCATCATCTTGTCAATCATCACTATGAGGCGGTTGATGTAGCGCTGCTGGTCGATCACGTCCTCGACGAATGAGTGCACCTCGCCGTCGGTGAGAGGGTAGAGCTTTACAACGAAGGGGTGCGAGCGATGGGCGAATGGCGAGTCGTGCTCGGCGAGCACGGTGCCGTCGGGAGCGAGCCATCGGCAGTGCCACGCGAAGTCGAGGCCTGCAGCCCGCGAGCCTTCGCGGCAGTCGTAGGTCCATACCTCAATCACGCGGCAGCGGTCGTCGGAGCGTGCGTTGAAGAACTCCTCGGCATCGTCGGGCTCGCCTATTGCTATGGTGCCGCCGTAGCCGCTGTCGGTGATAGAGTAGATATGCCTCAGCTTCGCCTGACGAGCCTTCGATGTGCCTGCGAAGCGGTCGATGAGCTCGGGGAAGCTCATGTCGTGGAGCATACCCACGAGCTCTATATCCCATCCGCGCGGGTCGCGGAAATCGTTGACGAAGAAGCGGCGCGGATCCACGTTGTCGACGCGTATGCCCCGGCAGCCGCGTCGCGTGTCGCCGGCTACGCGCTGGATGGCGCAGCCCGATATGAGAAACTCTTCGAGCGCGCGGCTGTCGAGCTCGGGCAGGGCATTGCGGCGAGCTATGGACGCCAGGGAGCCGGTGCTGTAGCTGCCATCCTCGGCGGCACGTGTGCGGAAGCGCCCCACGACGGTCTTCACGAGTTGGCGGATGAGGTTGTTCGACAGCGGTTTGGCACCGCTTTCAATCAGAAGCTGCTCTTCGGGCAGCGAGCGGCCCGAGCTGTCGGTAACGATGTCGGCCCACTGCTTGCCGTAGGTGTAGTTTTTGTATCGTTCGCGCCTCTGCCTGAGGTCGGCGGCGGCGCTCCAGGCTCTGTAGGCTTTTTCGAGAGTAGTGTTCATAAGGCTGATTCATCGAGGGTGTAAAGTTCGGGACCGGGGTCAAGGGCGGCTGTCACTATGCTCGCTGCCGGAAAGAGGTCCACAATGGGCCATGCGAGGATGTCGGCGCAGCGGCCGTCGGCACCACCGGCACCGAGCACCGCCACCGGGCACGAGGCTGTGGCACGGGTGTAGGGGTTGTTCTGGCAGGCGAGCACACGCGACAGCTCGGAGTGGGGGAGTACTTCCACGGCGTGCGTCCAGCCGTCGAGCTTCACGTCGAACACCCGGCGGCAGTTCGACGGCAGCTCTATCACGGCGGCTTTGGCCGCGCCCTCGCCTGAGGTGGAGCACGCGAGCCGTCCGGCTATATTCTCGGGCGCGAGCAGCCGGCGGGGTGCGGTGTCGAGGAGATTGAGGTACCATCGGCGCAATTCCTGCTCTAAGGTAGCGTCGACGTCGATGCCGTCGGTGCGCTCTATGGTGCAATCGGTGCGCAGCGGGTCGAGGGCGAGAGCGCGCCGGCGGCGCTCTATCATCTCTGCTTTACTGAGGCTTATTTTCATGATTAAGAGGGTGTGTATGTGTAAAAAACGGGCCGGAGGAGTCTCCGACCCGCCATTGATTAGTGTCAGGCCTGCTTGCCTACCACACGGATGTGGGCGTTGGGGTAGCGGAGCACCAGGCACGAGGCTTCGGTGAGCACCACGGCATCGGTGTTTCGCTGGCCTGAGGCGCGGAGGTCGAGCTTCTCGGCGCGGAAGGGCACGTGCACATACTTGGTGAGGTAGTTGGGGTCGAGCACGAAGCCGTCGGCGGCGTGTCCGCACTGGTCGAAGACCTCGGAGTGGAGCACGTAGAGCGAGCCGAAGTTCGACACGAGCTCCTTGAACTCTATGCCCCACTTCACGCGGGTCTCGCCTGCCGACACTACCTTTGAGTACTGCAGCTTCGAGAGTGCTTCCATCAGGGCCGTGCCGGCGATGAGGATCTTGCGCTTGCTGCCGTTGTTGCCGGTGAAAGCGCTGCTGCACAGGCTCACGAGGTCGGCTTCGGTGAGGGTGTCGAGGTCGAGCTCCACGGTGCGTGCGGCCTGGTTCCAGATGCCGCCGGTGAAGTAGACGTTCTCGTTCTTGTTGGGGTCTACAATCACGCTGCGGTGGCCGAAGAGGAAGCTCTTCTCCATGCCCAGGCGCATGTCGATGATGGCGGCTTCTTCCTGGTCGGAGAAGGACCATCCCACCTCCTTGCCGGCAATCTTGGCCAGCGTGCTTTGCTCCACTTGCATCTTGAATATCTGGCAGTTATTGGCAGCTTTGCGTGGCATTGCGGCAAACTGTGCCGTCTGCACGTCGAGCTCGGTGGCAGCACGGCCCATGCGCACCAGGCGTGCGCCCTTTGCTATTGCGGGAAGCGCCACATAGCTTCCGCCCATGCCCGACACTTGAGTGCCATTGAGAGGCACCACCTCCACGCCGCCATCCTGCGGTCGGCCGAGCACGTAGAGCACCAGCGGGCTGCCGGCGTCGGCACCGTCGACCTCGGGCACGAGGATGGTCTCGGAGGGGTCGAAGATATTGTCGGCCGCAGTCTTGATTACATACGACTTCATGCCGTCGCCGCGGTCGATGCCGGGAGTACCTGCCGTGTCGGCTGCGAGAGTGGTCTCGGTGAGCTTGGTATCGACCGAGTAGTACTCCACGGTCATTGCCGTGGCCTTGCGCCCTGCGGCACAGCGGGTGAGCTGGTCGATGGGAGTCGACATGGGGCGCACCTTCACTATACGCCGGTCGATGGAGTTGCGCAGCAGGCCGGGGGCTGCCTGTGCTATATTCTCGGTGGTGGCGGGGGCTCCGCCGATGTGCTGGCCGCCGTTGCTGCCGGCCACAATGTTTGGGTTTTCGCTCATTGTGCTGAAAAGTTTATTAGAGGTTAATTGTAAATCAGAAATCCCAGAAGTCGGTGCGCGGGTTTGCCAGGAAGTCGGAGCACTCGTCGCCGTCGTCGGGGTAGTCGGCCGCAGCTTCGGGCTGCGCGGGAGGCGGGGGTGTCTGAGGTGCGTCGGCGGGGATATCCGCGGGTCTGTCGTCGTGCTTGTCTGTATTCATGCTGATGTTTTGGTTTTGATTACGATGCAAAGTTACGGGCGCAGCGGCGCCGGCGGCACGGCATAATCCCCGCCGTCGGGAGATACGCTCCCGGAAGCTTTGATAATTGAGTCAAAATATCTACCTTTGCCGCTATGAAAACCTACACACTCTTTCTCAGCCTCATCGCAGGCTGTGCCATGCAGGCCGGCGCTGCCGTGGAGTGGCAGCAGACCACCCGCGACTTCGGTGCCTTCGACGAGGACATGGGCCCCGTGAGCACCGACTTCAGCTTCGTGAACACCGGCTCCGAGCCCGTGTCGATAATCGCCGCGCGTGCTTCCTGCGGATGCACCTCGCCCCAATATCCGCGCGAGGCTATCGCTCCCGGCGACACCGCACGCATCACCGTGACCTACGACCCCGCAGGCCGACCCGGCCGATTCAGCAAATATGTGAGTGTGAACCTCTCCGACGATACAAACACGAAGCTCTACGTGAAAGGCACAGTGGTAGGCTCCGCCGGCAGTGTGGCCAGGCGCTTCCCCGTGGACTGCAGCCCCACGATGCAGCTCTCGAAAGGCGTGCTTATGACAGGCGAAGTGCCTAAGGGTAGGATGCGAACGGTGTTTATGGACGCCTACAACCGCTCCACCGACTCCATCCGCCCGCGTGTGAGCGACCTGCCTCCTTACTTCGAGGTGGCCGTCACCCCCGAAGTGGTGCCTCCGGGCGAGCAGATGTCGTTTATCTTCTACTTCCACTCAGCCAAGTGCCCCGACTACGGCATCGTGAACGACTCCGTGTATGTGTGGCCCGACAGCAATGCCCCCGAGCCCTGCCTTCTGCCCACTGTGGCCCTCGTGCGAGAGGACTTCTCAAAACTCACCCCGGGCGAGATGGCCAAGGCACCGCATGCGCTCATCTCCGAGACATCGCTCGACTTCGGCATCCTTACCGGGCCGGCATCGAGGGAGTTCACTATCAAAAATACCGGCAAATCGCCCTTGAAAATCAGACGTGTGTACACAGCCGACCGGGGCATCACAGTCCGGGTGGACCGCGATACCCTCAAGCCGGGGAAAGAGGCCAAGGTGACAGTCACCGCCGACCCCTCGCAAGTGCCCGGAGCGCTTCTCAACGCCCGCGTGGCTGTGATAACAAACGACCCCGACCGGCCTACGGCATCAGTCCGGGCTGTCGGAGAGCTTAGATAAGGAGCCCAGATAAGTAAAGAGCGAGCAAGCTACAACAGGAGGCACAAATGCAATGTGCCGCCTATTTGCTCAAACGTATTATAATTTATAACTTATAATTTATAATTTATAATTTATAACTCCTGACTCTCTCCATCGCCCGGGCTGCCGTGAGCAGGCCTGCGCGTGTGCGCCTGATGGCGGCCTGGCTGCCCTTCTCGGCCTCAGGCACGAGCAGCAGGTAGGCGCGCTCATAGAGGGCGAGCGCTGTGTGGACGTGTCCGTGGGTCTCGCACAGCGAGCCTGCGTCCATCAGGCTGAGGCTCCGGCGCCATGCCGGCACGGAGAGGTCATCGGAGAGGTCGAGGGCTTCGCGAGCCATGGCAACGAGTGCCGACGAGCACATCTGGGTGATTACGCCTTTGCGGGTGCAGCGGAGCACCCTTCCGTAGAATTGCTTTTCCATAGTAGCAACATTTTTTAGTGGTTCAACATGTCAAAGAGCTTTCTCTCAACCCCTTGCGCAATTGTGAGCCACAGCCGCGGATGCACAAAAAATCGCACAATCCACCCTGCTGCAACCCTGCACGAAGCGGGTCGGAGGAATGAAAATGTGCGGCTATAATATGCCTTAAAAAATGTTGCTAATGTCGCATAGTGCTGCAAAGGTATGATAAATCCGTCGATTTACCAAATCAATCTAATGATAAATTTTTGCAGTGACGTCGAAATATCGGCGGATAAGATGCTTGATGATGTGTCCCATAAGATTTAAATTTAGAAGTTTATACCTATAGAACACTTCCGCGCACCGATTAGTTCTTCGCTGCCGCCGAGGCTCGGAAAGCGCTCGGGCTCACACCGGCGCGCTCCTTGAAGAAGGTGCTGAAGTATCGCTGCGAGCTGAAGCCCAGCATGTCGGATATTTCAGCCATGGTGTGAGAGCCGTCGGTAAGGAGCTCTTTGGCTTTCCGGAAGCGGCAGTCGGCGATGTAAGCGCCTATGGTCTGGCCGCTTATATCCTTGAACTTGGAGTAGAGCGCTGAGCGGCTCGATGCCATTTTCTCCACTATGGTGTCGACCCCGAAGTCGGGGTTCGATATATTTTCGGATATTATCTTATTGATTTTAAACATGAAAGTCTCGTCGGCGTTGGTGCGTGCCTTGCGGGGAGTCTCGGGTGCGGATTCGGGCGAGGCGTAGCGGCGGCGTATCACCGAGCGCGTGTGCAGCAGATTGCGGCAGCGTGCCATGAGCACGGCCAGGTCGAAGGGCTTTGCAAGATAAGAGTCGGCACCGGCCTCGTAGGCATTCTCGAGCGTGGAGCCTTCCTTGAGTGCGGTGAGCAGTATCACGGGTATGTGGCTGGTCTCGGGCGATTTCTTCACGGCGTGGCACAGCTCGAGGCCGCTCATGAAGGGCAGACGCAGCGACGAAATCACGATGTCGGGTTGGTATTGACGGATGAGCAGGAGGGCATCCTTGCCGTTGAAGGCATGGAGCACCTTGCCGAAGAACTCGGAGAGCTGCATTGCCACAAACATGCACAGGTCATTGTCTTCCTCCACCACTATCGCGGTCATTGCCGAAGTGTCGATGTCGGCCACCAGAGGCTCGATTTCGGCGGGCGGGTTTGTGGCCTCGCTGTGGCGGCGGCGCGTGTAGGCCTCGGCGGCGGGAGCGCCGGCTGCGGGGATTTCAAACCACACGGTCACTCCGGGCAGGTCGTCGTTGTTGTACGCGCCTATGCTTCCGCCCTGCAGCTCGACGATGCTCTTGGCGTAGGCAAAGGCGAGGCTGTCGGTAAACTTGGCGTTTTCGTCGTGGAAATATTTCGAGAAAAGCTCTCGCAGGGTGTCGGGATCGAGGTTTTCGCCCGCATCACTCACCGACACTCTGATGAAGTTGTCGCGCATCACCGTGCGCACCTCCACCGTGGCATGGTCGGGCGAGCGGCGGATGGCGTTGCGGAGCAGGATTTCGATTACAGAGCCGAGGCGCCCGCGGTCGTAGACCGCCGGGAACATATCCTGCGACGGGATATACACGCAGTTGAGGTGCTTGAGGTCGATGTCGGAGCGGAGATTTGCTATGGAGTCGTCGATTGAGCGGGTGATGTCGTGGGTGGTGAGCTCCTTGTCGGCCGATGCGGCGGCGGTCACATTGTGCAGCTCAAGGGCCATGTCGATGGTGTCGCGCATCTTCTTGGTGTTGGAGTACACACGCTCGAGCTCGGGCAGAAGGTCGGTATGCTCGCCGGCGCGCAGTTTCTCGAGGGTGAGCTTGAGGGGAGCGTAAATCAGCGTAAGGGGGGTGCGCAGGGCATAGTTGGTGTTGACCAGGAAGGCCACCTCGCGCTCGAGGGTGTTGTGGCGGTATGTCTCGAGCTGCGATGCCAGCCGGGCCTTGCGCCTCTGTATGCGCTTCATCTCCCAGTAGATGAGCAGCGCTATGGTGAGTACGGCCACTATGCCCCACATCCACGGAGAGCGGTACCACGGAGCCATCACCGCGAGGGTGACAAGGTGGTGAGGCTGTGTCCATGTGCCGTCGGGGCGCATACAGCTGAGGTTCACGTCGTAGTCGGCGCCGGGGTCGATGAAGCTCAGGTCGAGGCTGCGCGAGGAGGTCTCCAGGTTTTTCTCGCTGCCCTTGCCGCTCACGGTGTAGCGGAAGCGCTGCCTCCGCTGCGAGTTGCTGCCGTTGTCGATCACCGAGAGGCTGATGCCCGTGAAGTGGTCGGGCACCTTTATCACGCCGTCGTGAATCTGGCTGTATGCCGACACGCCGTCAATCTCGAGCTCCGCGATGCTGAGCTCGGGGTCGATGTGGGAGGCGAGGATGGCGTCGACCTCGGCGGAGTTGACGCGCATAAGGCCGTAGATGCCGCCGAGGAGCACACGGCCATCGGCCGAGAGAGTGGCTCCGGCCTGGTACTCGTTGGGCGTGACGCCGTCGTTGATGCCAAAGGCCGCGAGATTTCCGTTGTCGAGGTTGCGCAAGTAAAGAGTGCGTGTGGTGGCTATCCACAGGCGTTTGTCGCCCTCGCATACCATCGCCGACACTCGCTCGTTGATGTCGGGGAGCTGAGTCATCTCGCCCGTCGATGTGTCGATGCAGGTCACGCCCTTGTCGGTGGCCACGAAGATGCGGTGGCGCCCGTCGTAGGCGGCGCTGTGGATGCGCGGTGCACGCGGAAGCCTGAAGAGCACGGTGTGCTTGGCGGTCACAGGGTCAAATTCGCTCACAAAGTCGGAACCGAAGCACAGCAGGCGCCCTACCTGGCTGTAGAAAGGCACGAGCGCACCCTCGGGTACGTCGGTCTCGATTGCCTTGGCCGGTGTTACCACCGTGCCGCTCTGCGGGTTGTAGGTGCTTATGTTGTTGCCGACGATGGCTATGAGGTTGTGCGAGAGGGTGCGGGCATGCATTGGCACGGCGCGGTTCGGGTTGTCGGCCCATAGCTGTGTGAGGTCGCCGGAAGCGGGTGAGAGAGCGCCGCTCTGCTTGTTGAGCAGGAAGAAGCCCTTGTCGAATGTGACCACAAGGAGGTGCTGCGGGTCGTAGCCCTCGATGTCGGTCACCTTCATGCCGGCTGTCGAGGGCACGGCCTCGAGCACACCGCTGCCGGGGCGGTAGATGAGTACGCCGTTGCCGTCGTCGCCTACCCACACCTTGCCGTCGCTTTCGTCGAGCCACATCGAGGAGATGGCGGCGAAGGGAGCCTTGCGGCCCGACTGGAAGGTGTGTATTGCCACCGGGAGCACGGTCACGGCACCGTCGCGCACGGTGCCGGCGTAGAGGTTGTGATGGCGGTCGGTGTAGAGGCTCGTCACGGCACCGAGCGAGCCGAGGGCACTGCGGGGAGGCATGTCCTCGAAGCTGCCGGTGGCGGGGTCGTAGATCGAGATGCCGCCGCCGTCGGTGGCTATCCAGATGCGCTTGTCGTGCTCGATGATGTCGAGGATGATGTTCGAGGGCAGGGCCGAGTTCGAGGTGTTGAGCGAGAAGAGGCACGTGCCTGCGCGGTCGTAGGCCTGAAGCCCCTCGCCGTAGGGCGATACATAGAGTACACCGCCGGCATCTATAGTGCTGGCCATGATGTGCTTGTCGGCAATGCCGGGCATACGCGTCACCGTGGCGTGGGTGCGGTCGAAGAGCCACATGCCATCCCAGCGGGTGGCAAGGACGTAGAAGTCGGTGCCGCGGCGGTGTATGTCGGTATAGTAGAATTTCGACCCTCCTTTCACCTGCAGCAGGGCAGTGGTGCCCGATGCGAAGTCGTGGTAGAAAATGCGGCCTGCACCGCCGAGCAGCATACCGTTGCCCTCTTCGTGGAAAGAGCGAACGTTGACCTGCTTGCCATCGGCCGTAATGCGCTCGAACGAGTTGGTCTGCTCGTCGTAGTGCGCGAGCCCGTTCTCACCGGCCACCCACAGGCCGCCATAGGCATCGGTGTAGAGGGCGCGCACGGAGTTGTCGGTGATGGTGCTCTCGTTGTCGCGGTCGTGGTAGTAGTTCACCACGCCGTCGAAGTCGTAGCGGTTGAGGCCGAAGCGCGTGCCTATCCACACGAAGCCGCGGCCGTCGCGGGCAAGGCAGGTCACATTGCTGTGTGAAAGCCCTTGGTCGAGCGATACCTTGCGGCATAGATATTCGGTGGCGAAAGCTGCCGCTGCCGCGTGGATGATTATCAGGAGAACCGCAAGGAGTCGTTTCATGGTTTAGAAAAGTTTGTCGAGATTGATACGGGTATACCACAGGCGGAAGCCGCCGAGCGATGAATTTTCTTCGGTGAGTACGCCCAGGCGATTGTCGGGCAGGAGGGTAAGGGCCGAGTAAGCGCTGCCGGAGGGGCATATCTCCATGAAGCGCTGCCATGTGTCGCCGAGGTTGTCGGAGTAGAAGAGCGACACGTTGGTGCGCCGGTTCTTGCTGTAGCACAGGCTGTGGATGAGCCGGCCTGAGGGCAGGGCGATGATGTCGCCGTTGATTGCGGGATCGTGGAGGGTGCCCGATGGCTCGGGAGCCGTCCAGGTGCGGCCTCCGTCGGAGCTGCGGGCGAATTTGCGCATCCCTTTGTCGCGGTTGCGTATGCTCATCAGGAGTTCGCCGCCGGGCAGCTCGAGCATTTTTGCCTCATCGCCGTAGGTGTCTACGGCCACAGGCATCGCTTCCCATGTGTGGCCGCCGTCGGTGCTGCGGCAGGGGTAGCAGGCGAGCTCCACGATTTCGTTCATGTTGGGGCGCGTCACCAGCACAAACCACATAGTGCCGTCGGCGCAGGTGAGGATGCGCCCCGAGCTTGCAAACGCGGTGATGGCAGTGGCCGGTGCCGCGCCTTCGGTCTGGCTGAAGAGCCCGGGAGTGATGTCGACGGGTTTCGACCATGTGCGGCCGCCGTCGGAGCTGCGGCACACATTAATATAAGCGTGGTCGCCGGGGACTGACTGCCACAGACCGTTGCCGTGCGTCATCACGCACACGAGGTCGCCTGAGATGGAGTCGATGCCAAGGGCCGGGTCGCCGTAGCCTCCGCCCTCGTCGTTGACCACCACATCGACGGCATCGCTCCAGCTTCGGCCACCGTCGGCCGAGGTGCGGCACACCACGTCGATGCGGCCGGGCAGGTCCTCATTGCTGTCGAGCCTGCGGTCGGCCACAGCCACAAGGGTGCCGTCGCGGAGGGTGGCCAGGGCCGGGATGCGGTAGAATTTCGACACGCCGTCGCCGCCTGAAAAGAGCATAGCCCGGGCTTCTACAGCCGGGTGGTCGAGCCCCGGAATACGTGCTGCCTGTGCCTTCTGAGTGCATAAAGCGGCCAATGCAAGGAGTGTGGCCGTGTACACACTCCTGCGCGCTTGTGCACAGAAGTCGGAAATCGTGGAAAGAGCTTTTTTGAACATGGTATATCTTGACTGATTTAGGTATATAAGGCGTATATGTCGCTGATTTCGTTTGCAATGCAAATATAGAAATAATGCACGGCGCACTATGTTCAAATTTGTGTGGATTTATACGCTTTTTAATTGCAGCACAACATTGGTGTACAAAATTAGATATAATTTGGAAAATAACAAACATTGTCAAATATTTTCATATCCTAATTTTGCAGTGTCGATAGCGAAAAGCGCGTCGGCAATCCAAACCTTACCACGAAAAAACCTTATTCTGATACTCTATACCTAAAACCATTCCTTTTTATTTTATGAAAAAATCTTTACTCCTGCTTGCACTCGCCGCCATTGCTCCCTCAGTGTCCGCTGAGTGGGTGACTGTCTCCCCCGAAGGATACAACTTCAATCTTTGGGATGACGTGTCGCATGTCAGTGTAGTGACCACAACAAGCAATATCGGAGTCAACAATTGGGCCGGCGATGCCGATCCTGCAGCTTGGGACGACACCTACGGCTGGGTACGGCTCCAGTGTGGTCAACCCGCACAAGCTACAGCCTTCGAAGGCGAAAAAGGTGCGCAGATTGTTGACCTCGGCAGTGAGGCAGGTCGTGTGCTGGCTCTTGTAGGAGCAAATGTAAATGAGGAGGTCAACTCCATTCTCGCGGGCTACGGCATAGAGCCGGTAAGCTCAAGTATCGGCCTGGAGCCCCAGGGTTTTCTTGACTTCGCAACAAACAAAGAGAAAATCACACAGGGCAAGATACGCCTCACCGTGGTCTATAATATCTATGCACATACTTCTGTAGGCGAAAAATCATGGGTTGACAAAATGCTGTGGTACAATGACAATGGTGTCAATCCTTACAAGTTTGGCAATCCCGAGCATCATCACACCCTCGGGGCCTCCGACTTCTCTGATAAATCGCAGATTGTGGCCGATGGTGCATGGAACCCCGAAAAGTGGGTTGTATATACTGCTGAATTCAACGCAATCAATGTATTCAACGGTCACTACTTCCTGCGTTTCAATTGGCCCTATGGTGCCGCCAAGAATTATGCGGTATTCATTAAGGAGGTCAAAGTGGAAAACGACCCCGATGCCGCTCCCACCCGTGCTGCCGATGTAGCTCCGACCTATGAAACAGTTCATTACGGAGTCGGCAATTCCAGTATAATAACCGGTATCGAAAGCATTGTGGCCGACAATGACGCTCCGGTGGTAAATGTTCATGGCTCGAGTGTGCACTTCGGCACCGCAGCCGATGTCTACACCGCTTCGGGTGTGCGCGTGGCATCGCTTGCTGCCGGTGAGACCGCTGAATTTGCTCCCGGACTATATATTGCAGCCGGAGTAAATGGAAAAAATGCTAAATTTGCAGTCCGCTGATTAAATCTGAAAAACAAACCTAAATAATTTACCTTAATCAAATCAATCAAAATGAAGAAATTTTTACTTCTTGCAAGCGCTGCCGTGCTCGGTACAAGCGCAATGATGGCCGAAGAAATCGACATCACCCCCAAGGCATACCACTTCAATACTGCCACTCAGCTCCCCCTCAGCACATGGACATTCCATGGCGCTAACATCGCAGCTCCCTGCTTCGCTACCGCCGATGCCGGCAATCTCTACAACGACGGTCTGCTCGTGGTGGGCGGTGGCCAGTATAACAATGAAGCACAGCCCTATTTCGCAAACGCTACCGCAGGTATGCAGCTCGTTGACCTCGGCGGTGAGGTAGGCCAGGTATTCGCATGGGTACACGAGGGTGGTGCCGAAAAAGTAAAAGCCGCTCTCAAGGCTGCCACAGGCTACGACTACGCCATCGACAAAGAAATCACCGGCGCTATCAACTGGGGCAACATGAACTTCTTCACCGACCCCAAGAATACTCCTACACGCGATAAGGGTATGATCCGCGTGCGCATCACCTACAATGTGTTCGCTCCCGCATACTCCGCAAACAATATCATCAACAAGGTATACTCCGTGACCGATCAGGGTGGTGTACGCCCCGCTCAGCAGGATGCCGAAGCCAACACTCCCTTCCAGCTCGGTGACTGCTTCGTGGAAGACCCCATGACCGAAGAAATGGCTTGGGATGCTACCAAGTGGTGCGTATATGAGTGGGATACCGACTGCGCCGAACCCGCCGGTGAGACTGTATATGATCCCCTCCGCCTTAAATTTGAATTCGCTGCTCAGCCCGGCTGCGCTCTCTTCATCAAGGACATCGAGCTCATGCTCATCGAAGGTCAGGAAGCACCCCGCCAGGGCAATGGCGAGCGTCTCCGCAGCTTCGTGACCCTCAACCCCGGTGAGCCCAATGCCGCCGGCATCGAATCGGCTGTTGTCGACAACGACGCTTTCACCGTGAGCGTAAACGGCTCTACCGTGACCTTCAGCGCTCCTGCCGAAGTATTCACCATGACAGGTGCAAAGGTTGCCGCCGGCACTGAGCTCGACCTCGCCGCAGGTCTCTACGTGGCTCGCGTAGGTGCCAAGGCTGTGAAGTTCATCGTGAAGTAATTTTCCCAATATATTACAGCTAAGGGCGCACCGCTTGCCGCCGCGGCGCGGTGCGCCCACTTTCACCTCTCCCCTTCTCTCCAAATCAGTCAATATCCATCTTTGCATAAAAACAACAGGACCAAATGAATAAAGGCCTCTTGCTCGCGTGCGCTCTCTGCGCAGGCTCTATCGGCAGCGCTTTCGGCGTGGCCACAAACTATGCACTCACCCTCGCGCCCGACGGCTCGGTGAACTGCGGCCACGTCCATAAGCTCGACGGAGCTTCGACCTACACCATGCAGCTGTGGTTCAATGCCGCGCAGTGGACCGAAGGCGCAAACCTCCTCTCGGCAGGCTCCGACTGGAGCATCGCCCTTGGCCCCGAAGGCACTCTCGTGTATACTGCCGGCGGCTCAAGCGCCGACATCAAATCGGCCGACCTCAAGGCCGGCAACTGGTGCCAGCTCACTCTCATCGCCGACAAGGATGCCGGCAAAGCCATCGTCAACGGTGGCACTCCCGCCTCCCTGGCAAAGCTCCCCGCGATAGCCGCCTCGAGTTCCGACTTTATCATCGGTGGCGGCTTCGACGGTCGCATCGACGAAGTGCGCCTCTGGAACGACGTGCTCTCCGACGAGTTCGACTACTTCATCAAGAACACTCTCAACCGCTGGAACCCTCAGCTCGAGGCTCTCGCGGCATACTATAAGTTCGACCAGGCCGACTGCCCTCATGTTGTGGAGCAGACTGCCATCTGGGCCGACAATACCACCGACTACAACAACCACGGCCTCATCAGCGGCACCGTGCGCAAGGAAGCTGTCACCGACAACGCTCCCATGCGCTACCGACTCAACGGTGCCTACACCGAGAACTCCCGCTTCTACGACCGCGCAATCCCCGCCGACCAGTACCTCCTGTCGAACGATCTCATCATCCTCGGCATTAGCGGTAGCTCCGACGGTCACCTCGACTTCACCACTCCCAACAACCACCTCACCAACAACGGCGCCGTATGGCTGGCCGACTACGAAGGCCGCCCCGGCGTGATGAGCTTCGACGGCAATGCCACAATGACAGCCGAGCCCAAGACTTTCAACCCCAAGAAGGGTCAGTACATCTTTGAGTCCTTCATCTTCATCGACGAGTGGGTCGAAGGCGCATACATCTTCCGCAAAGAGACAGCCGACGGCACCAAGGGTATCTCGCTCCGACTCGGAAATCCCGACAAGAAAGAAATGCTCGTGCGAGTCAATGGCCACACCTACGGCGTGATTCAGAGCCAGAGCAAGATAGAGACCGGCAAGTGGTTCCACTTCGCCACATATCCCAATCCCAACCCCCAGCTCGCTCGATTTACCTACAACTTCTATGTCGATGGCAACGAGTGCATGGGCAGCAGCGGAAGCTCTGATAAAGAAATCTACACCGATGCCCCAGCCGGTGCCGAAGATCGCGAGCTCGTGCTTGGCGAAGGCTTCAAGGGCAAGCTCGACGAGACTGCCTTCTGGCTCTCCAACGGCCAGACCGGCTTTGCCTCGCACATGGCCAATGGCCTGCCTATGCCCGGCATAGGCGTGACACAGACCGCCGATGTGATGTTCAACGCCGAGGCATACTACCGCTTCGACCGCGAATCCGACCCCGGCTTCGACTACTACTCGCAGGACAACTGGCTCGAAATCATGAAGAGCCCCTACGAAGGCTACGCCGGCTACGAAGTCCGCATCTCCGTGAAGAGCTGGACAGGCTGGGAGACAACTATCCGTAACGCTGCCTACCGCACAAACTTTGCCCGCGACCTTGCACGCCTCGCTGAGAAATACGACGGTGTTGAGTTTGACCTCGAGTGGGTATACAACGACGGCTGGAACACCGTGGCACTCCTCGTGGATGAGTGCCGTGAGCTCCTCCCTGCCGAAAAGTCGTTCATGGTATCGTGCCACAACGTCACCTACAGCTATCCCAAAGATAAGATGGGCGCGCTCGACGGTTTCACCTTCCAGCAGTACGGCCCGCAGAACGTTCACTTCGGCTACAACCACTTCGTGAACATGTGCAAGGCCTTCGTCAACTACGGCTTCGACCGACACAAAATCGTCACCTCCTACTCCACAACCACATCGAAGGGCTTCAAGAACGGTAGCGCCGTCACTCCCATCAAGGGCGTGCGTAACGGCTTTTTCGACGAAGGCTTCGTGAACAAGGGCGACACAAACTTCAAGACCATCGACGGCTACGACTACTACTTCACCGACCCCCTCCAGACCTACAAGCGCGCACGCTACAGCGTCGACGAGGACTTCGGAGGCATCTTCTACTGGGACATGGGCAACGACGTGCCCGTAGAGCATAAGTACAATATGGCCAAGTGGTGCTCCTATGCCCTCAACTCCAACGTCGAGAAGCACATCACAAAAGTCGACATCATCCGCACTTCGGGCATCGGCAATATTGTGGCCGATGGCACCGACGGCGCTCCCGGCATCGTGCGGCGAGGCGACACCGTAGCCGCTCAGGGCAGCATAGAAATCGTCACCCCCGCCGGGGTGACTGTTGCCGTCGGTAAGGGCAGCCTCAACATCGGCAGCCTCGCTCCGGGTCTCTACATAGCCCGCTCAGGCAAGAGCACTCTCAAATTCGTGAAATAAAACCTTAACAACTATATCTGATGAAAAAACTGCTTTATCTATCCGCAATAGGATTGGGTGTGGCCGCGCTTGCATCGTGTGAGAGCGAGCCCGAAAATCCGGGCGACTTCTCGCTGAAGTCGACCCTCGAGGTGGTGCAGGTACGCTCTCTCGTCACCGGCGAGGTCTACCCCCTCACCGTGGCCCGCAGCATCGATTCAACCTACCGCTACTCCTACGAGGTCTACGACACCGTGAAAGACCCTGCCACCGGCGAGCCCGTGCTCGGCACCGACGGCAAGCTGCAGATCACCAGCACCACAGAATACTACAACAGCAAGACCACTGCCAAATTTGTGGAATTTGAGCCCATCGTATTCCCCTCCTACGACGACGTGGCTCAGGACACCATCCAGATTGAGCTCGCAAGCAACGCTTCGTGGATCAGCAACGCCGACAATATGTCGCCCACCAACGAGCTCGTCACATGGTACAGCGTGCTCAACTCTTCATCCACCGGCGGTGGCGACGGCTACATGCTCATCGGCGTGAACAAGTTCCTCGGCGGCCTCTCCCGCCACATGAAGGTGCGCGAGGTGCTCACCCGCGACAGCACCGTGATGTACCGCTTCACTTTCCGCCACACCGGCATGGCATACACCGGTCAGTAAGCCACACTCACTGTTAAACCAAGAAAAACCAAGCAATGAAAAAGTATATCTTAGCACTCGTGTGCATGATCACGGCTCTCGCGGCAGCCGCTCAGGCTACCGTCACCGGCACGGTGTATGAGCCTACCGGCGACACCGCCATCGGCGCATCAGTGTACGAAAAAGGCAACGAAGGCAAGGGCGCTGTCACCGACATCGACGGCAACTTCACCCTCAAGGTGAGCTCCCTCAATGCCACTATAGTCGTTTCTTACGTAGGCCTCGAGACTCAGGAAGTGCCCCTGAACGGTCGCAGCTCCGTAGAGGTGCACATGAAAGAAGCCTCCAACGCCCTCACCGAGCTCGTGGTGGTGGGCTACGGCACTCAGAAGAAAATCAACGCCACAGGCGCCGTGAAGACCATCGACAATGAAATGCTCGAGAGCCGACCTCTCAGCAATGCCGTGCAGGGTCTCCAGGGTGCTGTTGCCGGCCTCAACATCACAAACGATGCCGGTGGCGCCCCCGGTTCCGAGATGGCAATCAACATCCGCGGTGTGGGCTCTATAGGCGATGGCTCCAACGCAAGCCCCCTCATCCTCATCGACGGCATGGAAGGCGACCTCGCTTCCATCAACCCCAACGACATCGAGAGCATATCAGTGCTTAAGGATGCCGCGGCCGCTTCAATCTACGGTTCGCGCGCTCCCTTCGGCGTGGTACTCGTCACCACCAAGGGCGGCCAGCGCGGCACCCGCGTCAACTACACCGGCAACGTCCGCTTCCAGACGCCCATGAGCGTGCCCAACAGCGTGGACTCCTACACCATGGCTCTCATGGTGAACGACGGCTACACCAACTCCGGCAACAACCCGCCCTTCTCGAAAGGCTACCTCGAGCGCATCCTCAACTATCAGGCCGGCATGTATGAGTTCGGCACCGAAGCTCAGGATGCTACCCGCTGGAAGACAAACTTCGAGAGCTGGGGCAACACCGACTGGTACGACGTATACATGAAGAAAGTGGCCGTCTCGCAGGAGCACAATGCCAGCGTCACCGGCGGCGGCGATAAAGTCACATACTACTTCTCCGGCAACTACCTCGACCAGAGCGGTATCTTCAAGTATGCCGACGAAAGCTACAAGCGACTCGCCCTCACCGGCAAGGTAAACGTGGTCTTCAACGACTATGTGCGCTTCAACTGGACATCGCGCCTGATCAACACTCAGAACAACAAGCCCTCGGCCCTCAACTCACTCTTCTACCACAACATCGGCCGCCGCTACATCACAATTCCGCTCTATCTCCCCAACGGCGAATATCACCCCGACTCGCTCGTGCCCACCATCAAGGACGGCGGTCGTGAAAAGACAAACACTCTTCAGGTCTACAATCAGGCAAACCTCGTGATCGAGCCCATCAAGGGCTGGCAAATCCACGCCGAGGTCAACAGCCGTATCGAGAACAACCCCTACACCCGCCAGTTCAAGCCCATCTACTATACCGGCCCCAACGGCGATCCCGTGGCCATGCAGGTGCTCAACGGTGTGAACGCACGCCACAACATCCGCGCAAACGGCACTTTCGACGTCTACCCCGCAGCAGGCGAATCCTACTACGAGAAGGCGCACACCAAAATCAACTACTTCTCCACCAACATCTACACAGACTATAAGCTCACCCTCAAGGAGAAGCACAACTTCACCTTCCTGCTCGGTATGCAGACCGAGTACTTCCATCGCGAAATCGACCGCATGGCATCCACAAACGTCGTAATCCCCGACACCCCCTTCCTCCCCTCCGAGAGCGGCGGTGAAGGCACCATGATTTCTGAGAGCAAGGGCGAGTGGAGCTCGATGGGCTTCTTCGGCCGCGTGAACTACAACTACGACGACCGCTACATGCTCGAGGTGAACATGCGCGGCGACGGTGCATCGCGCTTCCCCAAGAACCAGCGATGGGGCTACTTCCCCTCCGTATCTGTCGGTTGGAACGTGGCTCAGGAAAGTTTCTGGCAGCCCATCTACAATGTTTGGAACTACTTCAAGCTCCGTGGCAGCTACGGTGTGCTCGGCAACCAGAACACGACCTCATTCTATCCCTTCTATCAGCAGATGACAACCTCCGGCGGCAACGTGGTGCTCGGCGGCAATCAGGCCAACATGCTCCCCGTCTACGCTCCCTACTCCAGCAGCCTCACCTGGGAGAAGATTGAGAATGCCGGCGCAGGTGTCGACTTCGCCTTCTTCAACTCTCGCCTCCAGGGTGCCTTCGACTGGTACCAGCGCACCACCAAGGATATGGTGGGCCCGGCAATGCAGCTCCCCGGCGTATTCGGCGGCGACGCTCCCAAGACCAACAACGCCGAGCTCCGCACTCGCGGCTGGGAAGTCGAGCTCTCGTGGCGCGACCGCATAGGCAAGGACTTCAACTACAGCGTGAGCGCTTCGCTCTCCGACTATAAGACAGTAGTCACCAAATACGACTCGCCCACCAACGCCGTGCGCGGTTGGTACCAGGGCAAGACCTATGGCGAAATCTGGGGCTATGAAGTGGTTGGCATCGCTAAGAGCGACAAAGAGATGGCCGACTACCAGGCCGTGCACTCGCAGAGCGCTATCGGCAACAACTGGGGCGGCGGCGACCTTATGTACCGCAACCTCGACGATGACCCCAACATCAACACCGGCGCAGGCACCGTCGACGACCACGGCGACCTCAAGGTGATCGGCAACACCACTCCCCGTCTGGCCTACAGCTTCACCCTCGAGGCTCAGTGGAAGTTCATCGACTTCCGCGCCTACTTCCAGGGCATAGGCAAGCGTGACTTCTTCATCGGCAGCGGCGAGAACAACCCCGTGGGCACTTCCACATTCTTCGCCTTCGGCGGCGGCCCGTGGCAGTTCACACCCTTCGTGGATCACCTCGACTACTTCCGCTATGCAGGCAGCGAGCTCGGCGCAAACATGGACTCCTACTACGGACGCCTCCGCACCGACGCAAACAACATCCAGTACTGCGACCGCTTCGTGCAGGATGCTTCCTACCTCCGCCTCAAGAACCTCACCATAGGCTTCACACTCCCCAAGGAAGCTAAAATCTCGAAATGGGTGCAGAAAGCGCGCCTCTACTTCTCGGCCGAGAACCTCTTCACCTTCACCAAGCTGAAAATTTTCGACCCCGAAGCTCTTAACGGCAGCGACAGCGTCTACGACGGCGGTGCCGGCAAGACTTACCCGCAGTACCGCACATACTCTGTCGGTCTCGAACTCACTTTCTAATCTCTCCATTAACCTGACTCTGATATGAAAAGATACATAATCCCGGTAATGGCTGCTCTGGCTCTGTGCTCCTGCGATGACTTCCTCGACCGCGAGCCCCTGGACTTCGGCAACGAAGACTCGTACTACAAGACCGCCGAAGACCTCCGCATTGCCGTAAACACTTTCTACGAGAACTTACCCAAGAACGATGCCCTCTGGGGCGGCCTCTACACCGAAGACATCGTCAGCGACAACCAGTGCGCCACCGGTGCCCAGACTCTCTTCTACAAGGGCGACAAACTCACCGTGAAGATGGGCAAGAGCTCAAGCCAGTGGAACTTCGAGAACCTCCGCGGCATAAACTTCTACATCAACAAGACCATCGCCCGCCGCGAGAGCGGTGCACTCACCGGCAATGAAGCCACCCTCGACCACTACCTCGGCGAAGGATACTTCTTCCGTGCCTACGACTACTTCCGCCTCCTCCGCAACTACGGCGACGCTCCCATCCTCACTCAGATGCTGCCCGACAATGCCTCCGAGCTCGTGGCCGCTACCAAGCGCTCGCCCCGCAACGAAGTGGCTCGATTCATCCTCGAGGACCTCGATCGCGCCACGGAGATGCTCCTCGAGACAGCACCCGAGAGCGGTCGCGTGACCCGCGATGCCGCCTACGCCCTCAAGGCTCGCGTGGCTCTCTACGAGGCTTCGTGGGAGCGCTACCACGCCGGCACTTGCTTCGTGCCCGGCAACGAGAAGTGGGTAGGCAACCGCTACTGGCCCGGCTTCACATGGAAGGCAGGCTCTGCCGAGGCTGAGGTTAACTTCTTCCTCGACGAAGCCATCAAGGCCGCTGCAATGGTGGCCGACAACCGCGCGCTCGACTCCGACTACGCCGGCATGTTCAACAACTGGCAGAGCGAATTCGGTGCCAAGGACGAGGTGATCCTCGCACGCTACTACAAGCCCGGTATCCTCACCCACAGCTGCTCGGCTTACCTCTCGGGCGGTGGCGGCTGCGGCGCAACCCGCGCACTGGTCGACAGCTACCTCATGACTTCGGGCCTCCCCGTCTATGCCGACCGCTCCTACAAGGGCGACCGCGACGGCTATCAGCAGATGCAGGACCGCGACGAGCGCCTTACCGCTTCCGTGCGCTTCCCCGGCCGTGTGATCAACACTTCCGTAGGCCCCGACGGCAAGGTCGTGAACGACACCATCTACTTCCACAAGCCCAACATCACCGCATCGGGCCGCGAAAAAGCCACCACCGGCTACGAAATCAACAAGTGGGTGTCGACCGACAAGACTCAGGCTACACAGTACCTCTGCACCACTGCCGTGCCGGTGTTCCGCGCCGCTGAGTGCTACCTCGTCTACATCGAGGCTTACTACATGCGCCATGGCAACATCGACGCAAAGGCCGATAAATACTGGCGCGAGCTCCGCCGCCGTGCCGGTGTCGACGAAGACTACACCAAGACTATCGCCGCAACAATCCTCTCCAAGGAGAACGACCTCGGCGTGTGGAGCAAGGGTGTGGAAATCGACCCCACTCTCTACAACATCCGCCGCGAGCGCCGCTGCGAGCTCATCGCCGAAGGCCTCCGCCTCGACGACCTCAAGCGCTGGCGTGCCCTCGACAAGATGGTCAACTATCAGCCCGAAGGCATCAACCTCTGGGGCGGCGACACCTGGGAAATCTGGGGTAGCACCCTCAAGACCAGCACCTCGGTATCGCAGCAGTCGGTGTCGAACTATATCCACCCCCTGCAGATCTCGGCAACATCGAGCGCTTACAGCGGATATACCTTCCCCAAGCAGCACTACCTCGAGCCTATTCCTCTGAGCGAATTCCAGCTCGTAGGCACCGATGTGCTCTACCAGAACCCCGGTTGGCCCGACAGCACCGACGGCCCCGCCGATTACTCCTACGATTGCGACTAATCGCCTGAAACCATAGCAAAGGGGGCGCACACACCCAGGTGTGCGCGCCCCCTTCCTTCCAACCTCCATCAGCATCACATCAAAACCACATGAAAGGTAAAGCCCTGATATACTCCGCCGTATCGGCTGCCGCAGCAACAGGCATCGCCGTCGGCACAACCGCTTGCCAGAAGGCAAAGGCATCCGACTCGCAGTCGAAGCCGCTCAACATCGTCTACATCATGACCGACGACCACACGGCACAGATGATGAGCTGCTACGACACACGATATGCGCATACGCCAAACCTCGACCGCATTGCCGCCGACGGTGTGCGCTTCACTAACAGCTTCGTGGCAAACTCCCTCTCCGGCCCAAGCCGTGCTTGTATGCTCACCGGCAAGCACAGCCACAAGAACGGCTTTACCGACAACACTACCTGCGTATTCGACGGCTCGCAGCCGACATTCCCCAAGTACTTGCAGAAGGCCGGCTACCAGACTGCACTCTTCGGCAAGTGGCACCTTGAGAGCCTGCCGCAGGGTTTCGACCGCTGGGAGATAGTACCCGGCCAGGGCGACTACTACAACCCCGACTTCATCGTCGAGAGCGGCGACACCGTGCAGGTGCACGGCTACCTCACCGACCTCATCACCGACAAGAGCCTCGACTGGCTCGAGAACGGCCGCGATGAGTCGAAACCTTTCTGCCTCCTCATCCATCACAAGGCCATTCACCGCAACTGGCTGGCCGACACCGCACACCTGAGCCTCTTCGAGGACCGCACTTTCCCCGTGCCCGAAAACTTCTACGACAACTATGAGGGCCGCACCGCAGCTGCCGAGCAGGAGATGAGCGTGATCAAGGATATGGACCTCATCTACGACCTCAAGATGAACCGTGCCGACAAGGACTCGCGCCTCAAAGAGCGCTACGAAAGCTACATCGGCCGCATGGACTCGGCTCAGCGCGCTGCCTGGGATGCCTTCTACGATCCCATCACCGAAGAATTTTATGCCGCCGACCTCAAAGGCCGCGACCTGGCAGAGTGGAAGTACCAGCGATATATGCGCGACTACCTCAAGGTGGTAAAGAGCCTCGACGACAACGTCGGCCGCGTGCTCGACTACCTCGAGGAGAAGGGCCTGCTCGACAACACTCTTGTGGTCTACACCTCCGACCAGGGCTTCTATATGGGCGAGCACGGTTGGTTCGACAAGCGCTTCATGTACGAAGAGTCGTTCCACACTCCGCTCATCATGCGCCTGCCCGAAGGCATGGAGCGCCGTGGCGACATCGAGCAGATGGTGCAGAACATCGACTACGGCCCCACCTTCCTCGACATCGCCGGTGTGGAAGTGCCTGCCGACATGCAGGGCGTGTCGCTCCTCCCGCTCCTCAAGGGCGAGAACCCCGCCGACTGGCGCGACGCTCTCTACTACCACTTCTACGAGTACCCGGCAGAGCATAGCGTGAAGCGCCACTACGGTGTGCGCGACGGTCGCTACAAGCTCATCCATTTCTACAACGACATTGACCAATGGGAGCTCTACGACCTCGCTTCCGACCCCACCGAGATGCATAATATCTACGGCACAGAGGGTACCGACAGCATCACCTCGGTGATGATGGCCAAGCTGAAAGACATGCAGGAGCAGTACGACGACCCCATCCGCTTCACATATCCTATCAAATAAGTCCTATCAAATAAGCTAAATGACTTACCGAAATATACTCACGGCCATCGCACTTTCTGCGGCGGTGGCCGTTTTTGCCGACCGACCGGCAGTAATTCCCGCGCCGGCCAACTATACGCTCACCTCCGACGCCGGCACCGCTTTCACCATGCCCGCACGCCCGGGAGTGGCCGCTGCCGACAGCCGCTCGGCCAAGGCGGCGGCATCCTTTGTGCGCCACATTGGCCGCATGGGCGTGGATGCACGCCGTGCATCGGCATCGTCGTCGCAGATCACCGTGAAACTCGACGAGGCCCTCGGTGCCGAGCGATATACCCTCGAGGTGAAGCCCTCGGGTGTGAGCATTGCCGCCGGTAGCGATGCAGCACTCATGTATGCCGCATCGACCCTGGCGCAGCTTGCCGAGGCTGGAAACGGCACGGTGGCCGCGTGCCGCATCGACGACTATCCGCGCTTCGGCTACCGCGGCCTCATGCTCGACGTGGTGCGCTGCTACATTGAGCCCGAAGCTATCAAGCGCTTCATCGACGTGGCGGCTCAGCTCAAGCTCAACAATCTGCACCTACACCTCACCGACGACAACGGCTGGCGCCTCGAGATCAAGAAATACCCCATGCTCACCAAGGTGGGTGCATGGCGTGTGGCAAGGCCCGACCTGTTCCCCGGCCGCCGCAACGCCACAGGCCCCGACGAGCCCGCTACCGAGGGCGGCTTCTACACTCAGAAGCAGATGCGCGAGCTGGTGAAGTACGCCGCCGAGCGCAATATCAACATCATCCCCGAGATAGAGATGCCCGCACACTCAGCTGCCGCCATCGCATCCTACCCCTCGCTGGCGTGCTCGGTGGTCGATAAGTTTATCGGCGTATTCCCCGGTATCGGCGGCAAGGATGCCAACGTGATCATGTGCGCCGGAAAGGAAGAGACTTTCACCTTCATTCAGGACGTGCTCGACGAGGTCATGGATATTTTCCCCTCGCCCACAATCCACCTCGGAGGCGATGAGGCCAACAAGACCATCTGGAAGAAGTGCCCCCTGTGCAACGACCGTATCGCCAGCGAGAACCTCGACGGCCACGAGGGCCTGCAGGCCTACCTCATGGACCGCGTCAACCACTACGTGCGCTCCAAAGGCCGCACGGCAATGGGCTGGGATGAAGTCACCTACGGCGACCCCAAGGAAGATATGATCATCTATGGCTGGCAGGGCGACGGCGGCGTGGCCGTGCGCGACTCCCGCCGCAGCGGCCGCAAGTTCATCATGACTCCCGCCCGCTCCACTTATCTTATCCGCTATCAGGGCCCGCAGTGGTTCGAGCCTTTCACTTACTTCGGCAATATCACCCTGCGCGACGCCTATCTCTTCGAGCCCGTAGGTGCCGACTGGGACGATGCCCTGCGCTCCAATCTGCTCGGCATCCAGGGCTCGCTCTGGAGCGAGTTCTGCAAGACTCCCGCCGATGTCGAGTACCAGGTGTTCCCCCGCCTGCTCGCCATCGCCGATGCCGCCTGGCGCCCCGAAGGCAGTGCCGACTGGGAGGCCTTCCTGCCTGCGCTCGATGCCTTCACCAAGCGCCTCGATGCCTCGGGTGTGACTTATGCCCGCTCCATGTACAACCTCGACCATAAGGTGTGTGGCGACGACAAGGGCGCGCTCACGGCTTCCATCAGCTGCATCCGCCCCGACATGGAAGTGCGCTACAGCACCGCCGACCCCTCGTTGGCCGATGCCTTGCCCCTCACGGCTCCGCTCACCCTTACAGAACCGGCCACGGTCTATGCCGCTACTTTCAAAGATGGCAAGCCGATGGGCCGCACCCTCGAGCTGCGCCTCGACTTCAACAAGGCCACAGCTCGACCCGTGACAGCCGCAACTGCCGGAAACGGCCTGGCATATACCCTCACCAACGGCCTCCGCGGCAGCGACCGCAACTCCGACTTCGAGTGGGCCGGATGGCACAACCAGCCCGCTGAGTTCACCGTCGACCTCGGCTCGGTGCAGCCCGTCCGCAGCGTGAGCCTCGGAGCTCTCGTGCACGCCGACATCTGCGTGGCTGCCCCCAAGCACATCTATGTCTACACCAGCGAGAACGGCTCAGCCTTCACCCTGCAGCGCACCGTGGAGGTCGACCCAGGGCTCGTATACCACGACAAGGCCCGCGTGCTCGACATCGACTGCGGCGGCTTCGAGGCCGATGCCCGCTATGTGAAGTTTGTGGCCGTCAACCCCGGCTGCATCCCCGACGGCCTCCCGCGCGAGGGCGCACCCACATGGATGTACTTCGACGAGATTTCAATCAACTGATATACCGACCACTATGAAAATACACGCCCTTATACTCCCTCTTCTCCTCCTGACTCTGCTACCGCTCGCCGCATCGGCTCAGCAGCTCCCCGAGTGGCAGCAGATCGAAGCCTTCCGCAAAGGCCAGCTCGACCCGCATGTGTGCGTGGTGCCCTATGCCTCGGGCCCCGGTGCCCGCACTGCCATCGCCGACCAGCTTTTCGCTCAGTCGCCGTGGTATATGAGTCTCAACGGCGAGTGGGATTTCAAGTGGTCGGCAAGCCCCGCCGACCGCCCCGCCGACTTCTATCGCCCCGAAGCGAGCACCGAGGCCTGGGATAAGATCAAGGTACCCGGCAACTGGCAGGCCCAGGGCTTCGGCACCAAGGTATATGTGAACGAGCGCTACGAGTTCGGCCAGAAGTACTACAATTTCGAGAAGAACCCGCCCTTCGTCCCCGCCGACAGCAACGAGGTTGGCAGCTACCGCAAGCTATTCCGTATTCCCGCCGACTGGGCCGGACGGCGCACCGTGCTCTGCATCGAAGGTGCCGCTTCATTCTACTACATCTGGCTCAACGGCGAGCTCCTGGGCTACAATCAGGACTCCAAGACGGCCGCCGAGTGGGATATCACCGACAAGCTCGTGCAGGGTGACAACACCCTCGCCATAGAGATGTACCGCTGGTCGGCAGGCTCCTACCTCGAGTGCCAGGATATGTGGCGCCTCAGCGGCATCGAGCGCGATGTGTACCTCTACAGCACGCCGCTCACCTATGTGGCCGACTATACCGTGACTTCGCCTCTCGATGCCGCCTACCGCGATGGCCTCTTCGGGCTCGACACCCGCATAGCCGGCGCCGACATCAAGGGCTCGCTCGCCTACACCCTCTACAGCCCCAAGGGTGCCGTGGTGGCAAAGGGTGAGAAAGCTCTGGCAGAAGAGATGCTTATGGAAGCCACTGTGAAGGATGTGGAGGCATGGTCGGCTGAGACCCCCGCTCTCTATACCCTGGTGATGCAGCTCAAGGATGCCGACGGCCGCACCACCGAGACCCTCGGCTGCAACGTGGGCTTCCGCACGTCGGAAATCAAGAACGGCCAATTCTGCCTCAACGGCAAGCCGGTACTCATCAAAGGCGTGAACCGACACGCTTTCACACAGCTCGGCCACTATGTCGACGAAGCCACCATGCTCCGCGACATCGAGCTCATGAAGCGCTCCAACATCAACACCGTGCGCAACAGCCACTACCCCATGGAGCGCCGTTGGTATCATCTTGCCGACAAGCACGGCCTCTACATCATCGACGAGGCTAATGTCGAGTCGCACGGCATGGGCTACGGCGAGCGCTCGCTGGCCACCAAAATCGAGTGGCTGCCCGCAATCATGGACCGCACTCAGCGCATGTATGCCAAGAGCAAGAACAACCCCTCTGTCACTTTCTACTCCCTCGGCAATGAGTCGGGCAACGGCATCAACTTCGAGGAGACTTACAAGTGGATGAAGGCCGTGGAGAAGAACCGCCCCATCCAGCACGAGAGAGCCTTTGAAGCCTACAATACCGATGTGTATGCGTATATGTACCGCCCCATCGACGTAATCGAGGCTTACTGCCACAAAGATGGCATCTACCGCCCCTACATCGTGTGCGAGTACGCTCACGCTATGGGAAACAGCGTCGGCGGCCTGCGCGACTATTGGGAGATGTTCGAGCGCGAGCCCGTGGCTCAGGGTGGCTGCATCTGGGACTGGGTGGACCAGTCCTTCATCGAGCACACCCCCGAGGGTACTCTCTGGTATGCCTACGGCGGCGACTACGGCCCCAAGGGCATACCCTCCGACGGCTCGTTCTGCTGCAACGGTCTTGTCAATTCCGACCGCACGCCGCACCCGCATCTCGCCGAGGTGAAGGCTGTATACCGTAATATCAAGTCGGAGCTCGTCAGCGCCGACCCGCTCGTAGTGAAGGTGCGCAACTGGTACTTCTTCACCAACCTTGTCGACTTCGACATGAACTGGAGCCTGGTCGATGCCGATGGCAATGTGCTTGCCAAGGGTGTGCGCAAAGTGGCTTGTGCCCCGCAGAAGTCTGCCGAACTTGCTTTCGGCAATCTCTCCGTGCCCGACGATGGCCGTGAAATCTACCTCAACATCGACTGGACGCCCCGCAAGTCCACGGCCATGGTGCCCGCCGGCTATCCCTTGGCTCAAGAGCAGCTTGTGCTCCGCACTGCCGACATGGCACGCACCGACAAGGCTCTGCCATTGAAAGGGCGCAATGGTGTCTACAGTGCCGCCGGTCTCAACTTCGCGGTAGACCCCGCGAGCGGAGCGCTCACTTCGCTCACCTCCGGCGGCGTGGAGCTGCTGGCCGAGCCTGTGGAGCTCTCGCTCTTCCGACCCCTCACCGAGAATGATGCTCACCGCAACGGCTCCGGCCGCAAATGGTTCGCCGAAGGCCTCGACAGCATCAGCACCGACGTGCGCTCAATCAAGCTGAAAAACAATGTCCTCACCGTCGACAGCCGCGTGATTGGCCGCACCGGAGCTGTGCTCGGCACCGCGTCGATGCGCTACTCGGTGCTTCCGGGGCAGGTACTCGCCGTAGGCTGCACTTTCGTGCCCGACACTGCCGCCGTGCACTCCCTGCCGCGCGTAGGCCTCACCTACCGCACACCGGCTGAGCTCGCACGCTCGGTGGCTTTCCTTGGCCGCGAGGGTGAGACTTATGTCGACCGCAATACCGCCGGCCGGATCGGACGCCACACCATCACACCCGAGAGCGATTTCCACCGCTATATAGTGCCTCAGTCGAGCGGCAACCACACCGATGTGCGCAGCGTCGACTTCAACGACGGGCTCCTTGCAGTGTCGGCGGCTGCTCCATTCCAGTTCAGCGCCGTTCCCTACTCCGATGCCAATATTCAGGCGGCCAAGCACCTCTGCGACCTCACCGACGATGGCCTCGTGACCGTGCACCTCGATGCCGAGCAGACAGGTGTCGGTACTGCTACCTGCGGCCCCGACGTGCTCCCTAAATACCGCATTGCAATCCGTCCGATTGATTTCACATTCTACTTCAAAGTGAAAAAATGATAAAAAGACAGTTGTTTAGGTTTGCAGCAATGATGCTGCCGATAGTCCTCGCGGGGACTACGGCAGCATTTGCTGTGGATAAACCTACTTTCGTAAAATCCCTCACCTTCCCCGCCGATGCCACATCGGAGCAGAAAGTTGAGATGGCAGCCCGCCTTGTGCCATCGCCCAAGCAGCTCGAATGGCAGAAGCTCGAGATGACTGCCTTCCTTCACTTCGGCGTGAACACTTTCACCGACCGCGAGTGGGGCGACGGCACCGAGTCGCCCGCTATCTTCAACCCCGACGGCCTCGATGCCGACCAGTGGGTGAAGGTGCTCAAGGATGCCGGATTCCGGCTCGTGATTCTCACCGCAAAGCATCACGACGGATTTTGCCTCTGGCCCACGGCCACTACCTCGCACTCGGTGGCTTCATCGCCGTGGAAAGAGGGCAAAGGCGATGTCGTGGCCGACCTGCGCCGTGCCTGCGACAAGTACGGCATGAAGCTCGGCCTATACCTGTCGCCGTGGGATAGAAACGCCTCATGCTATGGCGACTCCCCGCGCTACAACGACATGTTCGTCGCTCAGCTCACCGAGCTCCTCACTCGCTACGGTAAAATCGACGAAGTATGGTTCGACGGTGCTTGCGGTGAAGGGCCCAACGGCAAGAAGCAGGAGTACGACTGGTCGCGCTTCAAGAGCGTGATTGAGAAGCTCCAGCCCGATGCCGTGGTGGCTATCATGGGCGACGATGTGCGCTGGGTAGGCAATGAGAAAGGCATGGGCCGCGAGACTGAGTGGAGCGCAACGGCGCTCACTCCGGGTATATACCCCGGCTCGGGAGCCGCCAACAAGGCTCTCGGCATCTACGCCAAGGCCCCGGACCTCGGCGGGCGCGATATTGTGGCAAAAGCCGATAAGCTCTACTGGTGGCCCTCGGAAGTCGATGTGTCGATACGCCCCGGTTGGTTCTATCACGATAAGGAGCTGCCCAAATCGCTCCGTCAGCTCGCCGAGATATACCTCAACTCGGTGGGGCGCAACTCCGTGCTCCTGCTCAACATACCGCCCGACCGCCACGGCCGCATCGCCGAGCCCGATGTGAAGCGCCTCGCAGAGTTCAAGGCTTGGATCGATGCCAACTTCTCCGATAATCTCGCCGGAGAGCCCGAGGGATTGGAAGTGCCCGTCAGGCCCGGTGCGGAGGTCAACACCGTCGTTCTCGGCGAGGATATATCCAAGGGGCAGCACGTGGAGAGTTTCGCAGTGGAGGCTCTTGTCGATGGCGTCTGGACCGAGTTGGCCCAAGGTAGCACCATAGGCCTCAAGCGTATAATAACCTTCCCGGCCGTCAAGCCCGAGGCTTTGCGCCTTGTCGTCAAGGAGGTGCGCACAGAGCCATATATCGACCGCTTCGAGGCATACTCCACGGCTCTGCCCGAAGAGATTAATGTCGACCTGCCCGGCTACCGCACAGTGCCCCCAACCGACTGGAGTGTGACAGCTGCCACAGGCCCCCTGGCCGAGGCCTACAAGACCTTCGACGACGATGCCGCCATAGCCTGGATTTCGCCCGCGGCTGAGGGTGAGAAGTCTGTCGCCGTGGATATGAAGCGCACAGTGCCCGTGGCCGGCTTCGTCTACGAGCCGCGGGCAACCGACGACAAGAGCGGCACCGTGTACCACTACCGCCTCGAGCTCAGTGAGGATGGCATCAACTGGACAGCGGCGCCCGTATCGGGTGAGTTCAGCAACATCATGCACAACCCCATTGCTCAGAAGGTATACTTTCCGGCAGCCATCAAAGCCCGCTATTTCCGCTTCACCGCCGTCGACGAAATCGACGGGCGCGACTTCATCAGCGTGGGTGAGCTGCGCATCATCACACCCGAGCCTCCTTTGGCGGCCAAAGATAATGAGACTATTCTGTGGAAAAATCCCGGAGCGCCGCTCGCGCTCAAGCCCGGTGACAGCCATCCCTCCTACAAGCGGTGGAAATTCTACACGGCGCATGAGTTCTCAGGCACACCCGGCACTGTGCTCTACGGCACTCCTGCAGGATGGCGCATGAACGCCGGCAAGCACGTGTCGCGCCACGCGCGCATCGAGGAAGATTGCTACATGCTCCGCGGAGGCTACCTGCGCATGGAGAGCCACCGCCTCCCCGAGCCCGTCGACAACCGCCACGGTGCCGATGTGGAGCACAGCACATACTCGTGCCGCACCGTGGCTCCGGCCGACAGCAATTTCTGGTGCGCCTTCACCCACAACATGCGCATCGAAGTGCGGGCGCGCCGCTCGTCGCACACCGGCCTCAACGACGCCCTGTGGTTTATGGGAAATGCGCGCAAGCCTTGGCCCGCGAACGGCGAAATCGACCTCATGGAAAACCCGAAAGCCACTGTCAACGGCACGTCGCACTTCACACTCCACTCCGAGAACCACTTCGCCGGGCGAATGGGAGCCGCAGGAAGCACTTCTGCAAACATTGACCTTGCCGATATGGCCGACTGGAATATCTACTGGATAGAGTGGCTGCCCAATGAGATACGCGGCGGTGTGAACGGTCACACATATTTTCACACACCGCAAGGGCGAAGCCGGAAACACCGACTGGCCATGGAGCGACCCGGCCAAGTTCTACATGCTCATGAGCAGCTGCCTTTCCACCAACCCCGAGGCTTGGCCCGGAGCCGTCGACTCGCAGAGCTGGGACGAAAACAACCCGCCCCACTTCGACATCGACTGGATACGAGTCTTCACCAACGACAACTTTGCCGGCGACCCCGCGCCACGAAAATTTTACTGATTTCCCTATCCCTCGCCGTCCGTAGCCGTGGCGATTGGCTGATTGCCATGGCATGGACGAGATGCCGCTTCGCGGCACCTTGCGCACAACAAGATATTCCCCAGCGGCGAGAACTGCCTCTCCCCCGATGGGGTGATAATTATTAACATATATTAATTTATTTTATAGGGGGGGGTAATTCGTTTTTCGTAACTTTGGAAAAAATAAAACCAGTTACAGCAATGATGAAAAAATTTGTGGTGGGATTGCTATGCGGCATAAGCCTTGGCCTATGTTCGTGCAGCGACCAAAAAGCTATATCACTTGAGCAAGCCTCGGCGCAAGTCGACAACATGTTGACTTCACTCAACATCCAGCATGCCAAAGCCATCTATCAAAAGGGAGGAGAGTCGAGAGCCTCAAAAGACAACGGCTTCTACAAGCTTGACATATCGGGCAACGAAGTAAAACTTCAAATCTGTGGTGCCGATGGTAAAATTCACGACATCGGCATAGACTGGGTGGTAAATGTGAAGGCACGATACGTATTCTTCCAGCCCAACACTCGCGATTTAATCAATGTAGTAAGTTCTGCTCCCGATTATGATGCCGACAGCGACGAGGCAGTAGCTACCGCTGCTCTGGTCACGTGCGTGGCTGACGTGAAAACCGGAAAGTTATATAAATTTCCGATAGTGGATTTAAGTACCGACAAATCTTTTACAGCTCAGGAAGCATTGGGTAAATTCTACATCAAAGGATTTGAACATTCGGTATACGGTGGTCCTTTTGACGGTGACCAAATCTTTGAGTTCAACCCCTCTGACATGACCATCAGGGGCATTCTCCCCCAGGGGCAAGGTGTCCAGAGCTTCGGAGTCAACCAAGAAGGGTTTGTATACTATCTTGAGAGCTCCCTTGTTAAGGTAAAGTGTCCGGGTGGTGCGATTGTTCCCATTCAAACCGATGTGCAGAAGATGCTCACAATTGGTGGAAAGTTCTACGGTATCCTCGGTGATGCCATATACGAACTTGTGCCTTCCGGCAACAACGGTATAGAGAAGAAAAAGGCACACGACTTACCGACCGCTGTATATATCGACGGAATCATATTTAATGATTTGCAAAATCTCTATCTGATTAAATCCTACGACGTGCAGAACGGCGAAAAGATATGGAGTTTTGATGGAAATAGTTTGAGTAGCACCACGCTCGACATCCCGATGAACTACCAGATGGAAACTAAAGATGGATGGTTCAGCTGCACAGGCATGACTGATGTTGAAAGAATCAGCAAGGCTGACTATTCAACAACAACTATATCTATGAGCGAGTATCAGATTTATGAATATACCTCCGACTTGGGAAGTACTTCACTCCCATTCTCAGCCTTGCGCTATGCCGATGGAAAAAGCGTAATAGGCCAAATAACCAATACCGGTGCTGTCGAAATTCTGGCTGAGATGAATTCGAGTTCTCCCATTTTAAATTTGGTACCGCTCAACTGACTTTCTTCCTCGCTGTGGCGGATTTCTTGCTGCGCAAGCGCCCAAGGGCGGTGACGTGTCCCGAAGGGACTATTGGCGAAGATGCACCGATAGTCCCTTCGGGACACGCGTATCTAACTCTCAATCACCACACACACACATCAGTGTGGGGCTGACAGGAGCCAGCCGCTTGGCGGCACCTTGCGCACAGCAAGATATCCCCTGCGGCGAAAGAAATCCTCTCGCTACTGCCTGCTGAGCCAGTCGGCAAGGATGGCGGTCCACACGGGCTTGTAGGTGTAGGCGTCGTTGAAGCCCCAGCCATGGCCGCCTGTTGCGAAGATGTGCATCGAGGCTGGCACTCCGGCAGCCGTGAGGGCGCGATAGTAGCCGAGTGTGTTTTCAACGGGCACCACGGTGTCGTCGCTGCTGTGGAAGATTATAGCCTCAGGAGTGTCGGCGCTCACCTGCTTTTCATTGGAGTATAGCTCGACGAGCGCAGCCGAGGGGTCAGGTCCGATAAGGTTCTCGCGCGAGCCGGCGTGTGTGATTGCCGCGTCCATGCTCACCACGGGGTAAAATAAAATCTGGAAGTCGGGGCGCGTGGCCGGGTCGCAGTGTGTTGCCACGGTCGAGGCAAGATGTCCGCCGGCTGAGAAGCCCATGATACCGACTTTGTCGACACCCCACTCGGCACCGCGCTCGCGCATGAGAGCCACAGCTCGGCGGGCGTCGTTGCCCGGCACGGTGTCGCGCCCGGCCGGGAGCCTGTACTCGAGCACTCCCAATGTGATACCCTGCTCATTGAGCCAGGGCACAAAAGCATAGCCTTCATGCTCCATGGCGCGCATGGCATAGCCTCCGCCGGGGCAGCACACAATGGCTTTGCCCGAGCTCTTTTCGGCAGGGAACACATGGAGTACGGCACGCTCCGTGCCATCGTTGAATATTTCGATATCGACAGGTGCGGCGGCGATGAGCCTCAGGGCGCACAGCGAGAATACGAACAAAAGAACCTTTTTCATAGCAATGGCAAATTTAAGGATTTTTTCTTAAATTTGCCACCTGAATCTCATCTACTATGAAGCGTTATTTCCTACTGACTATCGCCCTTGCCGCACTCACACTCTCTGCGGCGGCACAGCGAAGCACCGAAGGCTACTATGGCCAGCGTGCTTCTCTTTTCGACATCCTTCCCACATCGCCCGACGACATCATCTTCCTCGGCAACAGCATCACCGACGGTGCCGAGTGGGCCGAACTGCTCGGTGACCCACGCGCAAAGAACCGAGGCATCAGCGGCGACCGTGTGAAAGGGGTGCTTGAGCGCCTCGACCCCATTGTGGAGGGTAAGCCCGCCAAGATTTTCCTCATGATAGGTGTCAACGATATGGCCGCCGGTATGCCCGTCGACTCAATCGTGGACGGTGTGAAGAAAATCGTGGACACTATCGAGCGGAAAAGCCCCGGCACGAAGATTTACCTTGAAAGCGTGCTGCCGGTCAATGCCGCCTTCAACCGCTTCGACGGCCACACTTCGCGCTTCTTCATGGTGCCGCACATCAACGAAGGCATCCGCCGCATTGCCGACGACAAAAAAATTCCCTACATCGACCTCTACTCTCACTTCGTGGACAAAGCCACCGGCAAGATGAAGCCCGAGTACACCAACGACGGCCTCCATCTGCTCGGCAACGGCTACATCAAGTGGGTGGAAATCATCAAGCCTTACCTATAAGATAAGAGCCTAAGACGAATAAATCGAAAAAAACAGGGGCGATACCCGCGCGGGTACCGCCCTTTTAATGTGTATGTTTGGAAGAAATCAGCGGATGATTTCTTTGGTCACTTTGTTGCCGCGCTTCACTATGTAGATGCCGTGTGCGGGCTTGCTTACTTCAAGGCCCTGCAGATTATAGTAAACGGGGCTTTCGTCGCTTCCGGCAGTGATTGAGTCGATGCCGGTGGAAGTCTGGCGGAAGAGCTGCATGTTGTCGACCGACACCCAGTTGCCGGTGGCATCCACGCACTTGAAGCCGAGCTCTACATCGGTGGTTTCGGTGAGCGAGAATTTCACGGAGTACACGTTGATGACGTTGACCTCTGTCTGTGCCTCACCGGCCACGAGCCAAGCGTTGGTGGCAAGCCAGTCGGCATCCTGGCGCTGGTTCTGAGCCGAAGCCACCAGGATGTAGTCGCCGCTTCCGAGTGTCACGGTCTGCAGGAGCGAGCAGGAGCCCACGCCCTGATTCTGAGGCACCCACTTCTCGGCATAGTTGTTGCCGCTCTTGTAGGCTACTATTGTGGCGTCGTTGTTGTTCTGGATGTTGAAGCCCACGTTGGTCCAACCCTCGAGGCCGTCCTCAAAGTCGGGGTTGACGAGCATGTCGCTCACATTGGCATAGCCTGTGGTGATGAAGGCGCGCTGGGCGGCGATGAGCTCCTTGCGTACGGCAAGAATTTCGTCGGCACTGAGCTCCTCGCTATCCATCGCGGTGGCGATGATTGCGTCGAGGTCGGCCTTGTAGTCGGCGTTTTCGGCGGCTGTGGCGAGAGCCTTTCCGTAGGTCTCGGCGATGGGGGCATAGTTGGCAGCGGCAGTGCGCACGGCTGCGATTTCGCCGGTGAGAGCAGCCTGAGCGGCGCTTATTTCGTCGGCAGTATTGTCGGTGGTGAGTCCTTCGGCATTGCTTACGGCGATGCGGAGCTTATCGAGCAGAGCGGTCGGGGCCATAGTCTCGGATGCAAGGAGTGCCTGAGCCTCGTCGATAGTAGTGCGCAGGGCGGCAAGAAGAGCTTCTACATTGCTCGTGTCTATCTTGAAGAGCTGCATGTTGTCGACCGACACCCAGTTGCCGGTAGCATCCACGCACTTGAAGCCGAGCTCTACTTCAGCGGCTTCGGCGAGCGAGAATTTCACGGAGTATACATTGATGAAGTTCACCTCTGTCTGAGCATCACCGGCCACGAGCCATGCGTTGACAGCAGCCCACTCGGCGTTCTGTCGCTGGTTCTGAGCCGAAGCCACGAGGATGTAGTCGCCGCTTTCGAGCGCCACGGTCTGCAGGAGCGAGCAGGAGCCCACGCCTTGATTTTGGGCCACCCACTTCTCGGCATAGTTTGAGCCGCTCTTGTAGGGTGCTACAGTGGCATCGTTGTTGTTCTGGATTTTGAAGCCAACGTTGGTCCAACCCTCGAGGCCATCCTCGAAGTCGGGGTTGACAAGCAGGTCGCTCACATTGGCATAGCCTGTGGTGATGAAGGCGCGCTGGGCGGCGATGAGCTGCTTGCGCACTGCAAGAATTTCGTCGGCGCTGAGCTCTGCGCTTTCCATCGCCGTGGCGATGATTGCGTCGAGGCCGGCCTTGTAGTCGGCGTTTTCGGCGGCTGTGGCGAGAGCTTTTCCGTAGGTCTCGGCTATGGGAGCGTAGTTGGCTGCGGCAGTACGCACGGCTGCTAATTCGCTGCTGAGAGCAGCCTGAGCGGCGCTTATTTCTTCAGCGGTATTATCGGCGGTGATGCCTTCGGCACTGCTTACGGCGCTGCGGAGCTTCTCGAGCAAGGCTGTCGGGGCCATAGGCTCGGAAGCGAGGAGTGCCTGAGCCTCTTCGACGGTCGAGCGTAGGGCTGCCAGAAGTGCATCTGTGCCTACATCCTCGCGCAGGAGCTCAACATAGTCCAGGCAAGGCTTTGCGGTGCTGCCGGAGCCTTCGTTGGGCACCGACACGCCAAGTCGAATCTTGCCCTTGGTGGTGTCTGCGAGCGTAAAAGTGATTTCGTCGATTTGCCACTCACGGAGCTTGTAGGTCATGCCCGACACCACTTCGGCACCGCCTTCAGGAAGCCATGCGAGCATACTTGTGCCCGAGGTGCCGCTGGCCTTGTTGCAGTTGTAGGTGGGTACGCGCAGTGTGTAGCTGCCTGCGGGAAGCTCGACATCCTGAGTAGTGTAGATGTTTGCACCCCATGCCGATGCGAATACCAGGCATCCGCCCTCGCTGCCCTCATAGCCCGAGGCGGGGATGGTGCCGTTGCCTTTGATATCCACAGAGGTGCCGTACTGTGCAGTGCCGTAGGCGTAGTAGCCCGGGAGAGCGCCGACCGTCCAGTCGGCTACATTTCCGGCCACTTCATTCACAGCACCGCTTGCTTCGATGCTCCACGTGTAGTCGGGGCCGTTGAACTGAGTGTTTTTGAGATAAGTAGCCGTTACATCGGCTTGCTCCGCAGAAAGTGCGGCGGCAGCTCCCAGCAGAGCTGCTGTGAGAAGACTAAACTTCTTGTTCATGATGAGTTTTTTAAGGTTTATACTTGATTGGTTATGTATTCACGAACGATAGCGCAAAGGTAATCAATAATTTCGTAATTGCAAAATAGCACCGACTATATATTTTTAGGCACCGGCCCGATGGCCGACCCGCATTTTTTTCGTACCTTTGCGCAGGTTTTTATACATAATATCATACAATATGGGCGGCTTCTTTGGCGCTATTTCTAAGAAGAAATGTATCAATGACTTGTTCTATGGTACAGACTACAATTCTCATCTGGGCACCAAGCGTGCCGGGCTTGTGACTTTCGACCCCGAGAAAGGCTTTTACCGTACGATCCACAGCATAGAGCGCGATTATTTCCGCTCGAAGTTCGAGGATGAGCTCGATAAATTCGAGGGTAATCAAGGCTTGGGCGTAATTTCCGACACCGACCCGCAGCCTATCATAGTGAACTCCCATCTGGGGCGATATGCCGTGGTGACTGTCGCTAAAGTAAACAATGTGCGCGACATCGCTGCAGAGCTCCTCGACAAGGGTATGCACTTCAGCGAGCTCTCGGCAAACAACATCAACCAGACCGAGCTCGTGGCTCTGCTCATCAACATGGGCCGCGACTTCACCGAAGGCATCAATCTCGTATATTCCAAAGTCAAGGGTTCGTGCTCTATGCTCATCCTCACCGAGGACGGCATCATAGCCGCACGCGACTATCTCGGGCGCACTCCCATAGTGCTCGGGAAGAGTGACCACGGCTACGCCCTCGCTACCGAGACTTCGGCTTTCCCCAACCTCGGCTACACCCGCGTGCGCGACATAGGCCCCGGCGAAGTGATCCGTGTGCGTGCCGATGGTGTGGAAGTGCTGCGCCCGGCGGCCTCACGATGCCAGATATGCTCTTTCCTGTGGGTGTACTACGGCTTCCCCTCCAGCGACTACGAAGGCATCAACGCCGAGGCCGTCCGCGAAGCCTGCGGCCGTGCTATGGGTGCCAAGGACAGCAGCGACGCCGACTGTGTGTGCGGCATCCCCGACTCGGGCGTGGGCTTTGCCCTCGGATATGCCGAAGGAGCACACATACCTTACCGTCGCGCCGTGCTTAAGTACACCCCCACATGGCCACGCAGCTTCACCCCCGGCAGCCAGGACCGCCGTGCTCTGGTGGCACGCATGAAGCTCATCCCCAACCGTGCCATCCTCGATGGCAAGAGCATAGTATTCTGCGACGACTCCATCGTGCGCGGCACTCAGCTGCGCGACAATGTGAGCACCTTCTTCGAAGGCGGCGTGCGCAAGGTTCACGCCCGCATATCGTGTCCGCCCCTTGTCTACGGCTGCCCCTTCGTGGGCTTCACCTCATCGAAGAGCGACCTTGAGCTCCTCTCGCGCCGCATCATCCTCGACTTCGAGGGTGACGCTTCGGCCAAACTCGACCGCTATGCCACCGAAGGTACTCCCGAGTACGAGCGCATGGTAGAGGAGATCGGCCGCCGCCTCGGCCTGTCGTCGCTCAAATTCTGCAGCCTTGCCGACCTCATCGCAAGCATAGGCCTGCCCAAGGAAGCCGTGTGCACACACTGCTTCGACGGCAGCAGCTACATGCCCGACGAGGCTTACCGCGAGGACAACTGCAAATAGATAAAGCCGCGCTAAAGCCAACGAGGCCGCACCTCCCGGTGTGGCCTCGTTGGTTAATAAACCAATCATTATCACATTTCTTGCAATGGAAAAAGTAATTTTATCTATGCTATGTACAATTACAACGTCCGTGCAGGAAAAAGGTTCGATGACCGGTCGAAAAAATTTCAGATATCGCCGTGGCTCTTGAGCAGCTCGAGGGCTTTGGCGAGGCTGTCGGCCGCCACATACAGCTCCACGGGCGCCCAGGTTGAGCCTGCGCCGTAGAGGGTGGCCATATTGTTGGAGGCCACACGGGCCTCGATGCCATTGTCGGCAAGCATACCGCAGGCAATGTTGGCCTCTATTTCCGAGCTGAAGCGGGCGGCGATTACTTCTTTCATTTCACCACGAGCAGGTTATAGCCCTTCTTGCCCTTCTGCACTATGATATAGCGGTCGTTCAGAAGCATATCGGTGCTTGCGGGTGTCTGCGGGTCGGTCACCTTCTCCTTGTTGATGGAGAAGCCGCCGCCCTGCACGAGCTTGCGGAACTCAGCCTTCGACGGGAAGATGGCAGCCTTGTCGGTGAGGAGGTCGCCCAGGCGGATGCCGGCCTCGATGTCGGCGCGGTCGACCTCGAAGGTGGGCACGCCCTCAAATACGTCGAGAAGTGTCTTTTCGTCGATGGTGTGCAGAGTCTCTGCGGCCTTGTTGCTGAAGAGAATTTGCGAAGCCTCGATGGCGGCGGTGCAGTCGGCGGCACTGTGCACCATGGTGGTGACCTCCTGTGCCAGACGGCGCTGGAGCACGCGGCGCCCGGGGTCGGTCTTGTGCTCCTCCACGAGGGCGTTGATTTCTTCCTGGGGCAGCTCGGTGAAAATCTTGATGTACTTCTCGGCGTCCTCGTCGCTCACGTTGAGCCAGAACTGGTAGAACTTGTAGGGCGAAGTGCGGGCGGGGTCGAGCCACACATTGCCGCCTTCGGTCTTGCCGAACTTCGAGCCGTCGGCCTTGGTGATCAGGTTGCAGGTGATGGCGAAAGCCTCGCCGCCGAGGGTGCGGCGGATGAGCTCGGTGCCGGTGGTGATGTTACCCCACTGGTCGGAGCCGCCGATCTGGAATTTGCAGCCCTTGTCGCGGTAGAGGGTCAGGAAGTCGTAGCCCTGCACGAGCTGGTAGCTGAACTCGGTGAACGACATGCCGTGCTGGTTGTCGCCCGAGAGGCGCTTCTTCACACTGTCCTTGGCCATCATATAGTTTACGGTGATGAGCTTGCCCACGTCGCGGATGAAATCAAGGAAGGTGAAGTCCTTCATCCAGTCGTAGTTATTGACGAGCTCGGCGGCGTTCGGTGCGTCGGAGTCGAAGTCGAGGAATTTCGCGAGTTGCTTCTTGATAGCCTCCTGGTTGTGGCGGAGAGTGGCTTCATCGAGGAGGTTTCGCTCCTGGCTCTTCATCGAGGGATCGCCGATCATACCGGTGGCTCCACCGACGAGGGCAATGGGCTTGTTGCCTGAGCGCTGGAAGTGCTTGAGCATCATCACGCCCACGAGGTGACCTATATGGAGGCTGTCGGCGGTGGGGTCGATGCCCAGATACGCCGTGGCCATGCCTTTCTTGAGTTCTTCATCGGCGCCGGGCATCACGGTGTGGAGCATGCCGCGCCACGATAGTTCTTCTATAAAATTCATCGGTTTGTCTGTTGGATTTTCAAAATTCAGTGAAAGCGAGCGGGAGGAGCGAGGCTACTGAGGGGAGGCGGTATATGGTGTCGCGGCCTACCAGGAGCACGGGCACATGGTGGCGCGCACGGGTCTCATATTCGAGCAAAGCCTGCCGGCAGGCGCCGCAGGGAGCCGTGGGAGGCTCACATTCGTGGCCGTCGGTGCCTACCGAAGCCACGGCAATCATCTCGAAGCGGGCATCGGGGTAGTTGGCACCGGCATAGAAACATGCCGAGCGCTCGGCGCAGGTGCCCGAGGGGTAGGCTACATTTTCCTGATTGGCGCCGGTCACGGTCACGCCATTGTCGAGCAGGATGGCAGCGCCTACCTTGAAGTGGCTGTAGGGAGAGAACGACCCGGCGGTGGCGCGGCGGGCGGCATCGACAAGGGCGCGCTCGGTGGCATCGAGCTCTGCATAGCTCTTCGCCGTTACGGGGGTGATTATTTCAATTTCTTTCATAGCGGTGGCCGATATTTAGTGTGCAAATTTACTGCTTTATGAGCTAAAACAAAAATTAATGCCTCAAAATTTCATAGTTTTGGAAATTTACACTATTTTTGCAGTCGCAAAAGTTGTGCGAAGCACTCTCTTAATCACGATAAATCGAAAACATACAATATCAATGGAAAAGAACAATCCCACTCCCGAGCAGGTGGATGGCGCTGAGGACATCCTCGCAAAAGCCAAAGCCAACAAAAAATCCATCATCTGGGGTTTTATCACAGCCGCCGTCATAATCATCGGTGTCCTCATCTGGCTCCTGGTGGCTCAGGCCGGAAGCCGCAAGGCCGACGAGCTCGTGGCTAAAGCCGATGCCGCAACTACCGACTCCGTGGCTTGCGCTCTCTATGCCGATGCCGCAAATGCCGGTTACAAGAGCGGTAACCGCGCCAAAGCTGAGCTCGCTATCCGTCTCTACAACGACGGCAAATACGAGGAAGCTCTCAAATATCTCGACGACTGCTCTCTCGACGACGAAATCGCAGCTGCCGGCGTATACACCCTCCGCGGCGACTGCCACGTGAACCTCGACCAGCTCGACGCCGCCCTCAAGAGCTACAAGAAAGCTATCTCCACTGCCGACGGCAACCCCGAGATCGTGCCCTTCGTACTCATCAAGGAAGCAAATATCTACCGCGAGCAGAAAAACTTCGCCGACGAAGCAAAGTGCTACAAGACCATCCTCGACGAATATCCCCAGTACGTGCGCACCACACGCACCGACATCAAGAAGTACTATGAGCGTGCGCTCGCTTCCGCTGCCGAATAATCCGAGTTAACTCAAATCCATAACTGCGAAAGGGACTGCCGCTATAAGCGTGGCGGTCCCTTCTCGCCTTCAGCCGACTATGAATGATAAACTGAGCCAGCTTGCCACCAGGCCCGTAGGCCGCCTGCTGTGGGAGTATAGCCTGCCCGCTGTGGTGGGTATGCTCGTCACGGCACTCTACAATGTGGTCGACCGCATCTTCATAGGCCAGTGGGTGGGCCCCGATGCCATCGCAGGCCTCGCCATCACCTTCCCCATCATCAACCTCGCCACCGCCATCGGTGTGCTCGTGGGCGTGGGCTCCTCGTCGAGAGTGTCGATAGAGCTTGGTGCCGGAAACAAGGACACCGCAAGCCGCCTGCTCGGAAATGCCTTCACTCTCACGTGGATCAACGGCATAATCTACGTGGCCCTCTTCGCTGTCTTTCTCGACCCGCTGCTGCGACTCTTCGGGGCGAGCGATGTCACCCTTCCTTATGCCCGCGAGTATATGCTCGTGCTCCTGCCGGGCTGCCTGCTCACCAACCTCACCTATGGCCTCAACAACATCATGCGCGCCTCGGGCTACCCGCAGCGTGCCATGGTCACGATGCTCATCGGTGCGGTGGTAAATGTGGTGCTCGACCCTATATTTATCAATGTATTCGGCTGGGGCATTCAAGGTGCGGCATGGGCCACGGATATAGCCATGGCCGTGTCGGGTGTATTCGTGCTGGCGCACTTCTTCAGGCGCGATGTCACGCTACGGTTCACACGCGGCATATTCCGCCTCCGCCTCCATGTGGTGCTCGGCATAGTGTCGATAGGCGCGGCGCCGGCGATGGTCAACGCAGCCTCCTGCCTTGTCAACATGCTTGCCAACAGAGCGCTCATCGGCTACGGAACCGACCGCGATATCGGCGCCGCAGGCATCATGGTCACATTCACATCGTTGCTGGTAACCATAGTGCTGGGCATGTGCATGGGTATGCAGCCCGTGGTGGGATATAACTACGGCGCCCGGCAGCTGCACCGCCTCCGCAAGGCATATCTCCTGGCCGTGGCCGCCGCAAGCGTGGTCACAGTCGTGGGTGCGCTTTCGGGCCTCTTCTTCCCCTCGGCCATCGCACGGGCCTTCACCTCCGATGCCGACCTTATTGCTTGCACCGACCGCGCCCTCAGCACATGCCTGATGGTATTCCCCTTTGTGGGATTTCAGATTATATCCACATCATTCTTCCAGAGCATAGGCAATGCCACCGAGAGCATCATCGTGGGCTTGCTCAGGCAGGTCATATTCCTCATACCGCTGCTCATCCTGCTCCCCCGCGAGTTCGGGGTCGACGGCGTGTGGATGTCATTCCCCACGTCGGATGCCGTGGCCACCATAGTGACTCTATTCCTTATCCTGCGGCAGTTCAGACGGCTCAAGAGCCGGTCTCAGAAGAAATGTTAACGATAGGGCGGCCAATCGTTGAGCAGTTTTATTCGTGCGAAGAGGGAGCAATGCGGGCATTGTGACCGATGAACACGGATAAAAATGCCAACGAGTGGCCGAGGCGATGTTAACATTTTCTTTTGAGACAGGCTCTAAGATTTCTGGAACTCCGTCGGCGACATGCCGGTGAGATGCTTGAAGTACTTGCCGAACGACGACTGATTCGAGAAGTTGAGGTCGTAGGCCACCTGCTGTATGTTCTTCCCCGAGTAGCGCAGCAGGTTCTTGGCTTCCATTATCACAAACTGGTCAATCCAGCGTGCCGCCGAGCGCCCCGTGGCCTCCTTCACGAGCAGCGACAGATACTTCGGCGATATGAATAGCTTCGAGGCATAGAAGCCTACGGAGCGCTCCTTGGTGTAGTAGAGGTGCACCAGCTTCATGAAGTCGTGCACATAGTTGCCGCGACGCGGACCGAGGCCTTCGGGGCTGTCGGCAAGGTCGATGCGCTTGTAGAGCAAAAGCACGAACTGATAGAAGAGTGCCGATGTGAGGTTCGACACTATATGCTTGGAGAGCTGTGTGTTGAAGTGCTCTGACAGCACCGACTGTATCAGCGAGAAGTAGCGCAGAAGCAGCGTCATCTCATTGTCTTTGAGGTCGAACACCGGGGTCTTGCGGTCGATGAGGGCCTGGCCCGAGATGGCGTTGAACGATATATTTACCTCCTGCAGAAACTTTGGCGAGTAGTCGAGCACGTATGCGTCGACGGCGGCGAGGTCTTTGGTGTCGATGTGGAGCATGGTGCCCGGAGGGAAAGAGATGCAAGCCGGAGCCTTCACCTCGTAGCGCTCGAAGTTGTAGTTCACATCAAGTGAGCCCTTGGCGAGCAACAGGAAGAGAGAATGTTCTATTTTTACCGATTGGTTGTTGCCGTCGTTGACGCGGACGGCGCTGCCGGCGCTTATGTGCGCGTAAGTCACACAATTCTCGAGCTGTGTGTATTCTGTGGCAATCTTGGCGATTATGCTTTCTGTGTCGTGGTTTGCTGTCTGATTCATTACCATTTTTGTCTTTCAGGGCACAAAAGTACGAATTTTCTGGATTAATAACCACTATATACGACAAAAGCGCCACAATCGTGGCGCTTTTGGAGAGGTTTGCGGAGCGTTGCTCAGCACTTGTCGAGAGCCTCGGTGATGGCTTTGCGGTCGAGGTGCTGGCCGATGAACACGAGCTTCACCATGCGGTCGCCGTAAGTGTCGTCCCAGTCGCGGGCAAGTCCGGGCTCCTGCTCCATGAGCACTGCCAACTCCTCTTCGGGTGCCGTGGCATACCAGTAGCCGGCTTCGGTGAGCTTCTTCTGCACACCTGCCTGCTCGAAGAGATACGACATGTCGGGGTTGTGCTTGAAGTAAAGCACTCCCTTGGTGCGGATCACGTTGGCAGGCCATTGCGAAGCAATGTAGCGGTCGAATTTATTGATGTCGAAGCCGGGGCGGCGGTAGTACACGAAAGTCTGTATGCCGTATTCCTCAGCCTCGCCCTCGCCGTGATGGTGGTGGTGGCAGTGGCCACAGTGGCAGTCGGCTCCGTGCTCATGTTCGTGATGATGCTCATGCTCGTGTTCGTGATGATGCTCATGCTCGTCATCATCATCTTCTTCTTCTGCATGGCCTTCGATAGCCTCAATCCAGGCTGCCGATGTGGCCACACGCTCGAAGTTGAAGAGCCCGGTGTTGAGCAGGCGAGAGAGCTCCACGTCGCAGTAGTCGCACTCTATGATTTCAGCCTTGGGCTGGATGGCGCGGATGATGGCGCGGATGCGGCCGGCCTCCTCGGCGCTCACCTCCGAAATCTTGTTGAGCAGGATGATATTGCAGAACTCGATCTGCTCTATCACAAGCCGTTCGAGATCCTCGTCGCCGAGTTTCTTCTTCTGCAGGCCCTCGCCGCATGCAAATTCCGACTTGAGCCTGAGGGCATCCACCACGGTGGCTATGCAGTCGAGCCGCGGGATGCCGCCGCGGGTGTAGCGGCTCTCCATGTTGGGTATCGAGCAGATAGTCTGGGCGATAGGTGCGGGCTCGCAGATGCCGCTGGCTTCGATCACGATATAGTCGAAGTCGCCTGTGGCGATGAGGTCGGCAAGCTGCTCCACAAGATCCATCTTCAGCGTGCAGCAGATGCAGCCGTTCTGCAGGGCAACCAGATCGTCGCCGTCCTGCTGCCCCACGATACCACCCTTGCGGATGAGCGAGGCATCGATATTTACCTCGCCGATATCGTTCACAATCACAGCGAAGCGTATGCCGCGCTCGTTGGTGAGAATACGGTTGAGGAGGGTAGTCTTGCCGCTGCCCAGATAGCCGGTGAGCAGAAGCACGGGTATATCTTTCTTCTTTGTCATATATTTTTCTGATTAGGAGTCGAAAAACTCATATCTTAGTTGGTTCCTGAGTCAAAAGACTCATAACTCATATCTCATAACTCATAACTTACTTCGCCACCAGGCCGCCGTCGATAAGGTAGTGGCCGCCTGTGCAGAACGACGACTTATCCGAGGCGAGGAAGAGCACCATCTCGGCCACCTCCTCGGGAGTGCCTGCATGGCCGCGGGCAAAGAGAGCGTTCTCCTCCTCCCAATATTCGTCGACAGTCTTGTTGTCGATGGCCGAGAAGCGCTCGAAGAGCTTGTCGACCAGAGGAGTGTGGATGGTTCCGGCGCAGATGGCGTTGACGCGCACACCTTTGGGGCCGAGGTCTATGCTCAAGCTGCGCGTGATCTGCCCCAGCGCACCCTTGGTGAGCCCATAGCCGAAGCTGTGAGCCTTGCCCACAAACACCTGGTCGGAAGCATTGATTACCACCGAGCCGCCACCGCCGGCTATGATGTGGGGCACGGCCTCGCGCAGTGTGTTCACCGTGCCGTAGATATTGGTGTCGATCATCAGGTCGAGCTCCTCGTCGCTGATGTCGAGCAGAGTGTTGCGGCGGTGTATGCCCGCGTTGGCAAACACACTGTCGAGCCCGCCGAAGCGCTCAACCGTAGCTTCTATAGCACGATGGATGTCGGAGCGGCTGCGGGTGTTACCCTCGGTGAAAAGCAGGCGATTACCGGCCGAGGCCAACTCAAGGCACAGCGACTCGGCCTCGGCAGTATTGATGTCCATAAAACCGACCTGCCAACCCTCGGCTATAAATTTGCGCACACATGCGGCTCCGATACCGGTGGAGCCCCCGGTGATAAATATCGTTTTCATATCAAAAATCTATACAGCAAAATTACAAAAATTGTTTGGATGAGGCAATGCTAAGGAGGATTGATATATTCAAACAATCTGTTGGCCGAAATACCGAGAATTGGGGGCGGTATACGTATAGTCAGCATCTTGAGAATTTGCAGCAAGCTGCTGCAAATTCTCAAGATGCAAGTCATCAACAGAGTGTAGAAGATTTCATGCTTGAGATATTCTCTATGCCTTGGGATCATCAATGCGGGTCGACTATGAATAAAATATACGCCTCCTTTTCGACTGGTGGTTAGCATATTCCATGTTGTTTTGATAGCATCGAAAACAGCTCGGCCTATAGTCTCGTTGCTTTTCTCGCGATTTCTCATTACTTTTGTAAGCAACATATACTCTCGACATGGAAAGTGCTTACATATCATATACCGAGCCGGACTTTAAGCTCGCCAAGGAAGTCGCGGCTGAGGTCTCACGCTGTGGCCTGAGAGCCTTTGTGAGCCTCGACGATTTCGTTGAAGGCGAAAAATTGGCGTTGGCGCGGGCCCGGAAGTTGAAGGACTCCGACGATGTGGTGTTCATTGCAAGCGAGCAGTCGCTCAACTCGCAGTGGTGCCGACGGGAGCTCGATTTTGCACGGAAGTTAGGGCGGCGGATAATCTCTGTCGGCGCATCGCAGGGTATATTTGCCACAGAAGCGTTCAGGAGCTCGATAGTGGCGTCCTTCCCCGCACTGGCGTGGGACGGCGAGGGCAAGGCCAAGCTGCGCGCTTTGCTGCGAAGTGGCGTTGCCGATGCCGCACCGGCGCCTATGCTGCCACTGCCGTCGCCGGCTGTAGGTGCGGCCGCAGGTGCTCCGGGCTCCACGGTGTTGTCGGCAATGGCTGCCTTCCTGCATCTGGCCAAGCGGAAAGTACGCATCAAATTGGTGGCCAATAAGGACTGCACCGTGCTTGCCGACAATAAGCCGATAGCTCAGCTTAGGGCGAAGGAAGTGGCGTATATAAAGCTCGCAAAAGGGCAGTACTACCTTTTGTTCAAGCCTCTCGACGCTAAGATTAAGGAAAAAAGCATGGCACTGCGGGTAGAAAAGAATGATGAGCTCATCTGCATCAATTTTCCCGAGCCCGCGATTGATGTGAGAAAGACAATAAAGTGCTTTATTGCAGGCTCAACCAAGCTCGAGGCAGAGCGCGACGCCCTGCGGGCCGGCATTGCCCGCACACACAATGCGTGGCGAAGCAAAAACTGTGAGATACTATCCTATACCTACGAAGACTTTGTGCGCACGGTGGTCGATGGCGGCCATCAGAGCAAATACGATGAATTTATCGAGAATGAGGCCACAATAGCTGTATTTATCATCAGCGGAGAAATCGGCGAGTTTACGCTCGTTGAGTTTGACAAAGCCATGGCCGCCTTTACCGGCGCGAAGCATCCTCAGATATTGGTATTCAATGACCTCAATGCCCCTGTGCACGAGCAGTCGGAAAAGCTCAAAGCCAAGGTGACCGCACAGCAGCAGTACTGGGCCGACTACGACTCCCTCTCCGCACTCAAGCTCCAGTTTATGCACACCCTCGACTGGCTCCTCATCGACATGTACTTCAAATAAAGACTATCTTTCGTTATTTTTGCCGTATGAATCAAGAGAACCAGAACATAGAGCATAAGCGCATCTGGAAAGATGAGTATCTGAAATGGGTATCGGGTTTTGCCAATGCCCATGGCGGTAAGATATACATCGGCATTGATGATAATCTGACAGTCGTCGGTGTTGATGACCTTCATCAGCAGATGGAGGATTTGCCCAACAAGATTATCAACAATACAGGCGTATTCCCGGAAACTAATCATCTTACCATTGATGGCAAGGATGTGATTGAAATTATCATTGAGCCCTCAATGATGCCAATATCATATCGCGGAGTTTATTACTACCGTAGCGGAGCTACTAAACAGGAGCTTCGCGGAACTGCTCTTCATCAGTTTCTCCTGAAGAAGATGGGGCTAAATTGGGAGGATATGCCTTGTGATGGTACAACTTTGGACGATATTGATGATAATGCCATCAATTACTTTTTGACTCACGCGATAGATGAGGGTAGGTTAGATCCTGAACGCCGCAATTCGACCAAAGAGGAAGTGCTTGCAAACTTGGGGCTCATCAAGGATGGCATACCGACTAATGGCGCGTTGTTATTGTTTGGCAAGCATCCTCAGCGTGTATTTGTCACCTCCAGTTTCAAGATAGGACGCTTTGGTGCCGATGATTCCGATTTGTTGAATCAAGATATGATTTCGGGCAATCTTATACAGATGACCGACAAGATAATACAGGTGCTTAGTGACAAGTATCTTATTCGTCCGATTCATTACGAAGGGTTGCAGCGCAAAGAGCCGTTGGAGATACCTTTGGATGCACTGCGAGAGATAATATTCAATAGCATTGTGCATAAGCTCCAGATTGGTACATGGAATCAGATGAGCATCTATGACGACCACATCCAATTGTGGAATGAGGGGCCTCTTCCCGAAGACTACACAGTTGAGTCTCTTATGTGCAAGCATATCTCAAAGGCACGCAATCCGAAGATTGCGCATGTGTTCTTCCTTGCAGGATTCATAGAGGCTTGGGGGCGTGGTTACGAAAAGATTATGCGTGAGTTTGATAAGGCAAATCTAAAGCACCCCATATTCCGTGAGGAGTATGGGGGTGTCTCGGCCATTATTCCCCGTGAGATCTTCATGTCGATACGAGGAGGTCGGGACTCTATGGGTGCTGATGATGCTAAAAATGATGCTAAAAATGATGCTAAAAATGATGCTAAAAATGATGCTAAAAATATAACTGAGCGGCAAACTAAGATTTTGGAACTAATATCCCAAAATCCCCATATTTCGCTGGATGCCATAGCGGAAGCAATTGGTGTCAGTTCCCCAACTATCGATAGAGAAATAAAAAAACTCAACAACATGGTCAAGAGAGTAGGTCCTCGTAATGGAGGGTATTGGGAGATAGGAGATAATTGAATCGTAAAGATACCCGTATTTATGGTTGATGCGTGCTTATTTTTTATAATCCCGCCACATTTTCGGCTTGCGCCAATATGCCAACTTCTCCATAGTTATATCAAAAATATTTCGTCTCATTAAATTCAAATGCCCCCTAAGATTTACTTAAAAAATTAAAAACGATGTTCTTTGGCATGTTTGCTTGCGTTTATGGAAATAAAGGTGTAAATTCGCAAGATAATACATAACTCTCCTGTTTTTCTTCTTACTGATAAGAGACAATACTATCATAACCCTAAAATACAAAATGAGTTACCTTAAATTTGATAAGAACTTGCTCATCAACTTGGACCAGTCGCTGCCTAAGGAGATGCTGCGGACCAATCAAGCCGGTGCATACCACTGCACTACGCTGGTAGGCTGCAACACCCGCAAGCAGCACGGACTGCTGGTGATTCCTATCGAAGGCATGGACTACAAGCAGCATGTGCTGCTGTCGAGCCTCGATGAGACGGTCATTCAGCATGGAGCCCCGTTCAACCTGGGTATACATCGCTATCAGGGTGGTGTCTACTCTCCGGCCGGCCACAAATACATCCGCGAGTTCGACTGCGAGGATGTGCCCCGCATGACTTACCGCGTGGGCGGTGTGATCCTCACCAAGGAGAAGATTTTTATCAGCCGTGAAAACCGTATCCTTATACGCTACACTCTCGTCGACGCCCACTCTGCCACCACTCTGCGCTTCAAGCCCTTCCTCGCTTTCCGCGAGGTGAACAGCCTCTGCGTGGCAAACGACGCCATTAACCGTGCAACCGAGGACGTGCCAAACGGTATCGCCACCTGCCTCTACGACGGCTTCCCGACTCTCTACATGCAGTTCAACCGGAAAGCTACATGGGTGCCCGAGCCAAACTGGTACAACGGCATCGAATATGTCAAGGACCTCGAGCGTGGCGTTCCCTACTGCGAGGACCTCTGGGTGCCCGGCTACTTTGAGGTGCCCATCAAGAAAGGTGAGTCGATTATCTTCTCGGCCGGCGTGAGCGAGGTCAATCCCCGCAGCCTCACCAAGATGTACGAGGCTGAAATCGCGAGCCGAACTCCACGAACCTCTTTCTTCAACTGCCTTAAAAACTCCGCCAAGCAGTTCTACATCCGTCGCGGCGACGGCATGTACCTCATCTCAGGTTTCCCCTGGGGCGTGGTGCTGGCTCGAAATACTTTCATGGCTCTCCCGGGCCTCACCCTGGCCATCGACCATCGTGCCGACTACGAGGCAATCATGGGCACCGCTCTGGATGCCTTGCTCCGCTTCGTGGAAAAAGGCGAAATCTCGCGCAGCATTAAAGGTATAGAGCATCCCGACATCCCCCTCTGGGCTATATGGGCCATACAGCAGTATGCCAAGAACGCCGGCACTGAGGCCGCTGGCAAGCTCTACATGGAGCCGGTGGCTAAGCTCATCGACTACGTGCTCTCGGGCGGACACCCCAACCTCTACGTCGATGCCGACACAGGCCTCCTCTCCACCGACGGGCACGACCGCGCCGTGTCGTGGATGAACTCCATGCTCGGCGGTGCTCCCGTGGTGCGCCGCACAGGCCGCCTTGTGGAGTTCAACGCTCTGTGGTACAACGCGCTCATGTTTGCAGCCGCTCTTGCCGAAGGCAAGCCCGAAATGGAAGCCTCACGTGCCAAGTGGCTCGCCGAAGCCGAGAAGATGAAGCTGCCTTTCGTGGATACCTTCCTCAACGAAAGCGGCTATCTCTACGACTTCGTCGACGGCACTTTCGCCGAGCCATCCGTGCGCCCCAACATGGCCATCGCAATAGGTCTCGACTACTCACCCCTCGACCGTCGCCAGCGCAAAGGCGTGCTCGACGTGGTCACCCGCGAGCTCCTTACGCCCAAGGGACTGCGCACACTCTCGCCCAAGAGCTACGGCTACCGTCCCAACTACCTCGGCAGCCCCGATGAGCGCGAGTTTGCCATGCACAACGGCCCTGCGCGCCCATGGCTCATTGGCTTCTATGCCGATGCCTACCTCCGGGTGTTCGGCCTCAGCGGCGTAGGATACATCGACCGTATGCTCATCGGCTTCGAGGATGAGATGGCGCAAGGCTGCATTGGCTCCCTCTCGCAGCTCTACGACGGCAACCCGCCCTACACAGGCCGTGGTGCAGTGTCGCACGCCACAAACGTGGCCGAAGTGCTGCGCACATACCGCGCACTCAAGAGGCTCGACGTGAACAATTGATCTTAAATTCCCGATTCGTTCAATCTTATAACAACACTTTATGAAAGCACTAATGTTCGGTTGGGAGTTTCCCCCTCACATCCTCGGTGGCCTCGGCACGGCGAGCTACGGCCTCACCCGCGGCATGTGGGAGTGCGGCGACATGGATATCACCTTCGTAATTCCCAAGCCTTTCGGCGACGAAGACCGCAGCTTCGCAAATATAATCGGCACTTCGCAGGTGCCCGTGGCGTGGCGCGATGTGAGCCGCGACTATGTGGAGGCACGCATAGGCAAGGTCATGGACCCCGACCTCTACTTCCGTCTCCGCGACCATATATATGCCGACTTCAACTACATGCGCACCAACGACCTGGGCTGCATCGAGTTCTCCGGCAAATATCCCGACAATCTCCTGGAGGAAATCAACAATTACTCCATCACAGCCGGTGTGATAGCACGCACCATCGACTTCGACATCATCCATAGCCACGACTGGCTCACCTACCCCGCAGGCATACACGCCAAGCAGGTCACCGGAAAGCCGCTGGTGGTGCACGTGCACGCTACCGAGTACGACCGCTCACGCGGTAAACCCAACCCCACGGTCTACGGCATCGAGCGCGACGGCATGACTCATGCCGACCACATAATCACGGTGAGCAACCTCACCCGTCAGACCGTGATTGACCACTATGGCATCGACCCCGCAAAAGTCACCACCGTCCACAATGCCGTGGTGCCCTTGAGCCGCGACCTCCTCGAAATCGAGATGCCACGCTCCACAAAAGAGAAGGTTGTCACCTTCCTTGGCCGTATCACCATGCAGAAAGGCCCCGAGTACTTCGTGGAAGCTGCCGCAAAGGTGCTCCGCAATTGCTCCAATGTCCGCTTCGTGATGGCCGGCTCGGGCGATATGATGGATAAGATGATTCAGCTTGCCGCCGAGCGTGGTATTGCCGACCGATTCCACTTCCCCGGCTTCCAGAAAGGCCGCCAGGTCTACGAGATGCTGAAGGCCTCCGATGTCTACATCATGCCTTCGGTGTCGGAGCCATTCGGCATATCGCCCCTTGAGGCCATGCAGATGGGCGTTCCTTCCATCATCTCGAAGCAGAGCGGCTGCGCCGAAATCCTCACAAACGTAATCAAGACCGACTATTGGGACATCGACGCCATGGCTGATGCTATCCATGCAATCATAAGCTACCCCGCACTCTACAAGCAGCTCCGCGAGGACGGCCTCGAAGAGGTGGCGCAGATCACATGGGACAAAGCCGGCCGCAAGGTCATTGACATTTATAATAAAGTACTTGGTCGATAAACTATCACACATCATGAAAGCTATCTGTTTTAATTTCGAAATACATCAGCCATTCCGTCTTAAGCGCTACCGCTTCTTCGACATCGGCAAGGACCACTACTACTTCGACGATTTCCTCAACGACGACATCGTCACACGTGTGGCCCACAATTCATATATCCCCGCCTGCGAGACACTTCTGCGCATGATAGAGCAGTCGGAAGGCCGCTTCCGCTGCTCGCTGGCAGTGTCGGGCGTGGCTCTCGAGCAGTTCGAGCACTATGTGCCCGAGTTCATCGAGCTCCTCAAGAAACTCGCCGACACCGGCGCCGTAGAGTTTGTGGCACAGCCCTTCTCCTATGGCCTGGCATCGCTCACCGACCCCGAAGAGTTCGCTCAGCAGATTGCCGACACCTGCAGCATCCTCCGCAGCCGCTTCGGCGTAGAGCCCAAAGTGGTGCGCAACACCGAGCTCATCTACTTCGACGACCTCGCTCCACAGCTGGTGGCTCTCGGCTTCAAGGGCGCGCTCACCGAAGGTGCAAAGCACATCCTCGGCTGGAAATCGCCCGACTACGTTTACTCCGCAGCATCGGCACCCAAGCTCAAGCTCCTGCTCCGCAACAGCAAGCTGAGCGACGACATCGCCTTCCGCTTCAGCGACACCTCGTGGTCAGAGTTCCCCCTCACCGCCGACAAATACATCGAGTGGATTGCCGCAACTCCCGCCGAGGAGCAGATCGTCAACATCTTCCTCAACATGGAGACATTCGGCGACCTGCATCCCGCCACTACCGGCATATTCCAGTTCCTCGAGGCTCTTCCCCGCTTCGCTCACGAGCGCGGCATAGAATTCGTCACACCCACCCAGGCCATCTCGAAGATCAAAGCCGTGGGCGAGCTCTCAATCGTCCATGCCATTTCCAGTGCCGACGAAGCACGCGATACCTCTGTATGGCTCGGCAACCGACTCCAGAACGAAGCCTTTGAAAAGCTCTATTCGCTGGCTGAGCGCATCCGTGAGTGCGACAACCGTGCAATCAAGCGCGACTTCCAGTACCTCCAGTCCTGCGACCATTTCTTCTACATGAACACACGTCGCCCGGCGGCTTTCTCGCCCTACGAGACGCCCTTCGCAGCTTTCACAAACTACATGAACGTCCTGGCCGACTTCCTCATGCGCGTCGAAGAAGAATTCCCCTCGCAGGTCGGAAACGAAGAGCTCAACTCGCTCCTGCTCACCATCCGAAACCAGGGTGCCGAAATCGAAGCCCTCAACAAGGAGCTCGCATCGATGCGCAAGAGCGTGGAGCAGTACAACATCGAGCACCGCAAGCGCGAAGCCGAGGCTGAGCCCGTGGCCGAGAAAGCCCCGGCAAAGAAGGCGCCCGCCCGAAAGGCCGCTGCAAAAAAGCCCGCGGCTAAGAAAAAAACGGCCGCCAAAGAATAGCATTTGTCATAATAAGCCGGATGTCGGGACCCCGACATCCGGCTATAATTCCCTGAAACTTTGCTCCCCAAAAACTTCGTAATCACAATAGGCCGCACATTTGGCAGCGGTGGCCGCGCTCTCGGCAAAATCATCGCCGAGCGCCTCGGCATAGGCTTCTACGATAAGCAGCTGCTCGTGAAGTCGGCCCAGAAAGCCGGCTACAACGTGGAGTACTTCGAGAAAAACGACGAGCGCGCACCTCGCATCCTCGGCGGCATCATTCCCTTCTCAATGGGTTTCTACCCTATGTCGTGGATAGGCGACACCGTGAGCTCGTCCGACGGTATATACAAAGCGCAGAGCGACTTCATGCACGAGCTCGCCGACAATGAGTCGTGCGTAATCGTGGGCCGAAGTGCCGACTACATCCTCCGCGACCGCCCGAATGTGATTAATATATTCGTGCATGCGCCCGCCGCCGACTGTGCCCGCCGTATCGTGAGCCGCTTCGAGTGCGACTCCGAAGAGCAGGCTATTGCTTTGGCCGACCGCACCAACAAGCTGCGTGCCAATTTCTATAATTTCTACACCGATAAAAAGTGGGGTGACTCACGCAGCTACGACTTGTGCGTCGACTCTTCGCTCCTGCCTCTCGAGGAGCTTGCCGACTATATCATCGACTATGTGAAGCGTCGTCTCGACAAATAGCCACCGCGATTACCGCATCCGGGCCGACCTCGTGATAGTCGAGCCTCAGTTCCACGCGTCTGCCATCATGAAAATGAGCGCAGGCGCTTTTTTCATTCCCCGAAGGCAGGCAGAGCTCACTCCCATAGTCTATTTCATGCCCGGCCACGCCTCTCACAGCCTTGTAGATGGCTTCTTTCCCGGTCCAAGCCTCGAGCAGACTGCGCTCGCTGCTGTCGTGGCGGGCGAGCTCTGCCTCCGAGAGTATGCGCGGCACCACACGCACAAGCTGTGTGCGCCATTCTTCAATATCCACGCCTATCAGTTCGCCGACCCGGCCCACGGCAAGGAGGGCATAGCGCCGGGAGTGGCTTACCGACACCGGCTCATCCACTGCCACGCCTCCGATGGAGATGTGCGGCGCGCCAAGAGCATCGTTGGCCTTGGAGGCATCAGGGCCGAAAACCTCGCGCACGAGTACATCGACAGCAGCTTTCTCACGGCCACGACGGGTGCCGCGCTCGCCGGCAGCAATTTCCGTTATATATAAGGTGTAGCCCTCGCCCTCTATTCGCTGCATAGTGAATTGACAATCGAAAAAGCCTCGCGCTCAAGACTGTCCGCAATCGGGCGCAAAGAATCGGCCGGGGCTGTGCGTCCCGAGAGCACGAAAGCGCCGCTCACCAGAAGAGTGCCGTCGGTAGCTATAAATTGCACGGGTGTCGACACTCCGTCGGAGCACACCACAAGCTCGCAGTCGAAGCCGGCATCGGTGCGAAGGGCATCGGTGCGTGCGGTGGCTCCGCCAAGATTGAGGCTGATGCGTTGGCGTCGGTTCGCCACCGCTGCAGCAAGGGCATCGGCAGAGCCGGGGCGTGTGCTCGAAAGGTAAAGGGTGGCGCCGAGGGTGGGGTAGGCTGCCGTGAGCCAGCCGGTGCGCTCGCTCGTCACCTGCGCGCTGCGGCTCATGCTTAGCGTGAGCCCCCCGCTGCCGTAGAGGCACACTGCCGTGTCGAGCTCGGCTGTGCGGGGGTAGGCATAGCGGCGTGGCACGCTCCTTTCGCCCTCGGGCCGGGAGTCGCAGGCTGCTGCAAGAAGAGCTGCCGCAAGGATTATTGTCGCGGCCGCTTTCATTCCTGAAGCTCGGGCATCACCTTCACGCGCACTTCGGTGATGCGGTGATCCACAATCTCAAGCACCAGGAAGCGGCATCGGCCGTAGACCAGTGGCTCCTTATCCTTCGGAAAGTCGCCCTTGATGGCAAGCAACATGCCTGCAAGGGTCTCCACATCTTCGGTCACGGCATCGTAGTCGTCGGCCTCAAGGCCGGTCACGCGGAAGAAATCGGTAAGCGGAGTGCGCCCCTCGAACACGTATGTGTCATCGCGCAGACGCTTGTAAGTAGTGTCGGGCTCATCATATTCGTCGTCGATGTCGCCCACGATTTCCTCGAGCACATCCTCGAGGGTCACCACGCCTTGCGTGCCGCCGTACTCATCCACCACGATTGCCATGTGGATCTTCAGCTTGCGGAAGTCCTCGAGCAAGTCGTCGATCTGCCGCGACTCGGGCACGAAGTAGGCAGGCCGAAGCAGCTTCTGCCACTCGAATGTGTCGGGCGTATCCTTGCCTATATAGGGCAGGAGGTCGCGTGAGTAAAGTATTCCCTTGATATTGTCCTGTGTGTCCTCGTAGGCCGGCATACGCGAGTAGCCGCTTTCGAGCACCACCTCCATCACGCGGCTGAAAGTCATGCTCACGTCGAGGTCGGTGAGCTCCACGCGAGGGGTCATGATCTCAGAAGCAGTCGTGGTGCCGAATTTGAGGATGCCCTCGAGCATCTCTTTGTCGCCCGAGGTGCCTTCGGTGATGTCAAGGGCGCGCGAGAGCTCCGAGGGTGTGATGTCGTTGGCCTGCTTGGCCACCACGCGCTTCACAAGCGTGCCCGACTTCACCAGCAGCCGCGATGCAGGGCTGAGCAGCCGGTAGATGGTCGACAGACCGCCCAAGGCGAAGCGTGCCCACCCCACAGGGTTGTTGTTGGCGTAGAGCTTGGGGATGATTTCGCCGAAAAGGAGGATGAGGAACGTCAGGATTACGGTCTGCAGTATGAAGCTCAGCACGGCGCTCATGCCGTCGAACACCGGCCCGAGGGCGAAGTTGCACAGCACTACAATGGTCACGTTCACCAGATTGTTGGCGATAAGTATTGTAGCCAGCAGCTGCTGCGGATTCTTGAGCAGGGCCACTATGCGGCTGCCCTTGGGGTCATCCTCGAGCTCCTCGCACTGCGAGGGGGTGAGCGAGAAGTAAGCCATCTCACTGCCGCTCACGAAGCCCGAGAGAAGCAGACATAGCGATGCCACTGCGAGAGCCACGATTTCGGCAGTGCCGAAGTTGCTGATCACGCAGGGTAGGATGTCGGTAAATAAATTATGAAAGGGCGCGGTGGCCGGCAAAGGGTCTATATCCAAAACGTTGGGGTTTAAGTTAGTAATAAGTCAAGCGCTCAGCTTATCATATATCCGTGGCCTGAGCGGTTCACGATGTGGTTGCCGATAGCTCCGAGTTTCTTGCGCAGCCGCGAGATATTGGTGTCGACGATGCGCTCGTTGGCACCGGCGCTCTCATCGTCCCACACCTTGCGGTGTATTTCCACGCGGGGCACATAGTTGTCCACGTTCTTGAGCAGAAGCACCAGGATGGCATACTCCGTCTTCGACAGCGTCACAGGCACACCGTCGAGCTTCACGCTCTGGGTGGTGAGCTCCACGCTGAGGCCCTGGAAGGTGAGAGTGTTGCTGGTGCTCACACGGCGCGCGGCATGGCGCCGAAGGACCGACTTCACACGGGCTATAAGCTCCCGCAGCGAGAATGGCTTCGTGATGTAGTCGTCCGCTCCGGCATCAAGGGCGTCAATCACCATGCGCTCCCCGCGGATGTTTGAGCACAGGATTATGCCTATATGCTCTGTAGCGGGGTCATCCTTGAGGTCGTAGATCAGGTCCATGCCGCTGTAGGGCTGGTGCATCGCATCCACAATCACAAGGCGGGTGGCATCGAGGCTGCTGCGGTCCACTTCCTCGGCAACACGGCGTACGCGCACATCATAGCCTTCGCTCTTGAGATTTACGCACAAGAGCTCCGATATGTTTTCGTCGTCGTCGACTATGAGTATTTGGCCTATTGCCGAAGTCATTGTTTTGCTTGCTTGGTTATTTTATAAGCAAATTTAGCAAATCGCAAATTTATTTTCGCACTCAGTAACCGAATTGTAGCCTCTTTGTTTCCGAAAATTAAAAACGCATCTTCGGCAAAGGGCTGTAGGGGCTATTCACATTCACGCGGCACGCTTGCGGAAGTTGTCGCGGAGTGTGTCGATCACATTGATGATATAGTCGCCGGTCTTCTCAAGGTCACCGATGATGTCCATATAGTAGATGCCGGCCTGGTACTCGTAGTGCTTCGCGTTGATATTCTCCACATTGCTGCCACGCAGGGCGTTGCGGAAGTTGTTGATTTCGCGCTCCTTGTTGTATGAGTCGATCAGCGATTTCTCGCTCACGTTCTCCATGTGTGCAAGCTGCTTGATCATCATGTCCATGGCATCCTTCACGTAGCTGTACATCGTGTCGATATTGGTGTAGATTTCGTCGTTGAAGTCCACTCCGGCCTGTATCTTGCGGTTGAGGATTTTGCCTATGCCGAGGCAGCTGTCTGCGATGCTCTCTATCTCGCTGATAATGTTGAGCATGGCGGCGATATGGAGCTTGCCCTCGTTAGAGAGGCGACCCTCGGCGCAGCGGTTCAGATAGTGGGCGATCTCAAGCTCCATGCGGTCGGAGATATCCTCGTACTTCTCCACGCGTGAGAGCAGCGTGTTGTACTCCTCGCTCTTGGGCTTGGTGTGGATGAGCGTCTGGGCCATGCCTATCATGCGGCCAACGCGGTCGGCGTATACGCTGATTTCCTTCTCAGCCTGGGCAATGTTGAGCTCGGCGGCATTCATCAGACCGCCCGAGATAAACTTCAGCGTGAATTCCTCGTCGTCGCGGTTCTTCGACGGCACGAGCCATTCCACCAGCTTCACATACACATTGGTCAGCCAGATCATCACCGACACATTCACAAGGTTGAATGTGGTGTGGAAGAGTGAGAGGCCGAACGACACACTCATCTGCATCGCTGCAATCTTCGTCAGCACATCATGCCCGGCAGGCAGAGAGTTGTCGAAAAGATGATTGTAAAGATCGGGGTTGGTCAGCTCCAGATTTGTCACATATTTATAAAGAGAGTTGGGGTCGCCCTGCCCGATGGCCTCGGTGAGCCATGCGTTAAATTCGGCGAACGGCACAAAGATACACAGGCACCATATCGTGCCGAGCAGGTTGAAAAGCAAGTGACCCATCGAGGCGCGCTTGGCGGCCACATTGCCACTCAGAGAGGCGAGAATAGGAGTCACCGTCGTGCCTATATTGCTGCCGAGCACCAGAGCGCACGCAAGGTCAAAGGTTATCCAGCCCTTGCTGCACATAATCAGCGTGATGGCGAATGTCGCTGCCGACGATTGGATTACCATCGTCACCACGAGGCCCACAAGAGTGAAAATCAGGATAGAGCGGATGCCAAGCGACGAATAGTCTTTGAGAACGGCAAACATCTCCGGGTTGCTCTGAAGGTCAGGCACATAAGTGCTGATCATATCAAGACCCATGAAGAGGAAAGAGAAGCCGATCAGAAATTCACCGATACTCTTGGTGCGGCTCTTGTTCATCAGCAGAAGAACCACCGCAAGGCCGATCAGGGGCAGTACAAACGCCGAAATGTTTACCTTAAATCCGAATAGAGCGATAATCCACGCCGTGAAAGTCGTGCCCACATTGGCACCCATAATCACCGCCATCGACTGGCCGAGCGTCATCAGACCCGCATTCACAAAACTTACCACCATCACCGTCGAGGCCGACGAACTCTGGATCAGCGCCGTGATAAGGCAGCCCGTAAGTAAACCCGCGAAGCGGTTGCGGGTCATTGCTGATAAAATGTTGCGCAGCCGGTCGCCCGCTGCTTTCTGGAGCCCTTCGCTCATCACCTTCATGCCGTACAGGAATAATCCCACTGCGCCGAGAAGGCCTAAAAAATCTAAGAAACTATAGTCCATTGCCGTATTAAAGCGGTGTATAATAGGAATTGCAGCAACTGATGCGCTTTTCCGCCTGCAAAGATAGCAACTTGAGCCCATATATCAAAACAACCATTGTCATTTAATGCATACGCGTGTCGCATACGTGCGCGCAGGAAGCAAGAAAGTGAACCGAAGCCACATGTGAAAAAATCAAAAAGCCACCACCGCTCCCGCCAAAGCTAAAAAAGCTACAGTAGCTACCTCAGCTATATTAGCTAAAATAGCTACCTCGGTCAAAACTCCCAAAATCCTCTCCCAAACCACCACTCAATCGTAAACAAAAGTTAAAAACATGCTATACAACACATTTTCCTTTCAAAATATTTGGAGGAACCGAAAAGAGCGCGTAACTTTGCACTCGCTTTCGGGAACGACCT
>JAMPHP010000007.1 GCA_023663365.1 Muribaculaceae bacterium
TCTCGATGAACTACGTGCTCACCGGTGCCGACAAGAGCATCGTTGACCTCACCCTCACCACCGACCACCCCAACCGCCCCGAAATCGCCTTCAACTCGGTGCCCGTGCAGCGCAACTACCGCACCAACATCTTCGGCGCGCTCCTGACCAACCCCGCCAACTTCGAGGTTGAAATCGACAAGGAGTTCGGCGGCAACCACGACGTCGAGATAAAGGTCGTAGAGACTGCCGAGGAGCTCAAGGAAGCCATTGCACAGGGTGGCGATATTGTACTGCCCGCAGGCAAGACTATCGACGTGAGCGAATTTATCACCGGCGATGCCGAGAACCTCTCCATCGACGAGCCCACCACCCTTCATATTGAAGGCACCCTTGCCAATGAGGCCCGTGGCCGCATCAATGTCACCGCACCCCTCATCGTGGAAGGCGGCAACATCGAAGTCGGCGAAGACTCCTACGGTATCTTCAACATCAAGAACGGCGGCTCGCTCAAGATGACCGGCACCAAAATCACTCACAATAACAAGAAAGACGGCACACCCATCGGCCTGCGCGAAAATGGCTCGATTGAGCTCGAAAACGTAGAGATCAACTCGGGCTTCGGCACCGTGTGCAGCTGGCGCGCCACAAGCTCCGGCACCATCTCGGCCAAGAACTGCATCTTCCGCTCGACATCGAACGAAGCCCGCGGCGGCCTGTACACTTACGCATTTAATATTGAAGGACCGGTAGAAGTAGTGCTCGACAACTGCGAGGTTTCCGGCGTACAGGGTGGTCTCGCGGCAGTTCAAGGAGCCAAAGTCACCGTCAACGGCGGAAAATACTTCACCCACAAGCTCGCTGACGAGCCCAAGGCTCAGAACCACTATGCCGCTTATGCAGCACAGAACGGCCGCATCATCATCAACAGCGGCGATTTCTACTCCGAAGGCATGATGTCAATCTTAAATGGCGACAACGACAACCCCGGCGATCCTTTCGGCAGCTTTGAAGTGTACGGCGGCCGTTTCTCCGACCAGGGCTACGACGGTTCCATCCGCGACATCATCCACCTCTCCGACGACTATGTTTGGCAGCCTATCGAAGGTGACCCCATCTTCCACTGGACCGTTGTGAAGAAATAAAGAATTCTACAAACTGACATAAACCTGATATCAATCAATGAAAAAGTATATCTACGGCACCCTGGCTATCGCAGCCATTGCCATGGCCTCCTGCTCGCAGGAAGAGCCCGTGACTCCTCCCGCAGGTGACGGCACCGTGACCTTCTCGGCCAAGCTGCCCTCCATCGCTTCGCGTGCATTCGCCGACGGCACCACCGCCGCCAACCTCGACTACTACGTCTACGACGCAGAGGCAGCCGAGGGCGCGGCTCCCGTAATCACCGGCACCGCCACCTTCGACGCCGACCTCACAGCGCAGGTCAACCTCTCGCTCGTCACCGGCAAGACCTACGACATCGTGTTCTGGGCTTCGTCGGGAGCTGATTGCTACACCTATACCGAAGCCGACCGCTCCATCACCGTGACCTACGGCGGCGAAGCCAACGATGAGGCCCGCGACGCCTTCTTCAACACCGTGCAGGGCCTTGAGGTGAAGGGCGCAATCAACCAAAGCGTGGTCCTCAACCGACCCTTCGCTCAGGTCAACGTCGGCACTTCCGACCTCGACATCGCCTCAGCCGCAGGCTTCGACCTCACCACCACCGGCCTGAAGATGGTGCTCCCCACCACGCTCAACCTCATGGATGGTACCGTGAGCGGCGAGGAGGCGGTAGCTGTCGAGTTCACTCAGACCGCCATTCCCACCGCCGAGACCTTCCCCGTAGAGCCCACGACCTACGACTACATCTCGATGAACTACGTGCTCACCGGTGCCGACAAGAGCATCGTTGACCTCACCCTCACCACCGACCACCCCAATCGCCCCGAAATCGCTTTCAACTCGGTGCCTGTGCAGCGCAACTACCGCACCAACATCTTCGGCGCTCTTCTGACCAACCCCGCCAACTTCGAGGTGAAGATCGACAAGGAGTTCGGCGGCAATCACGACACGGAAGTCCCCGGCATCGTGTTCGACGAAGCCACCAAGACCTATACCATCTCTGATGCCGGTGGCCTCGCCACTCTTGCCGAGATGGTAAACGGAGGCGAAAGCCTTGAAGGCATGACCGTGCTGCTGGCCGCCGACATCGTGCTCGCTGAGCCCGCCGCCGGCATAGGTACCTTCATCAACAACGGTGGCAGCGCTGCAGCAAAGAGTGCACCTTTCATGGGTACTTTCGACGGCCAGAACCACACCGTGACAGGCTTCACAAGCACCGTCAGCGACTACAAGACCGCGGCCGGCTTCTTCGGCTACGTAGGTGGCGGAGCCGTGATCAAGAACCTCACCCTCAAAGATGCCGCCATCACAGGCACAGCCTACACCGGTGCGCTTATCGGCAAAGCTGACAAGGGCAAGAGCTGGGTGACCATCGAGAATGTGACCATCGACGGCGCAACAGTGATTTCGGTGCCTGCAATGGGCAGCGACGGCGCATACGACGGCGGCAACAACGTGGGCGGCCTCGTAGGCATCACACAGTACGGCATGGACGTGCAGGGTTGCACCGTGAGAAATTCGAGCGTGAGCGGCTATGCCAAGGTCGGCGGCATGTTCGGCATGGTGTGCAACATGAACCAGAGCGGCGACACGAACCACACTGTCTACGCCAACAACAGCGTGATCAATACCACTGTGGCTCAGGACCTCACCAATGCATATGAGGCCACCGTGCCGACCACTATAGGTCAATTCTACGGAATGCTCTCGGGCAGCGCGCTCCCCGACACCAACACCGCCACCGATGTCACCACCGGCATAGGCGTGTCCACTCCTGCAGCCCTGCAGGCTATTGCTGCGGCAGTCAATGCGGGCGACAACTTCAAGGGTAAGACCGTGCTGCTCATGGCCGACCTCGACCTCAAAGGCATAGCCTGGACACCGATAGGCAACGTTCTGGCCTATCCCTCGGTATCGTTCAACGGCATCTTCGACGGCCGCGGCCACACCATCTCCAACCTCACCGTCGACGACAAGACCCCCAACTATGCCTGCGCCGGCCTCTTCGGCTCCATCAACGGTAAGATCCGCAACCTCACGCTCAAAGACGTGAATGTGAAATCCACACACTACGCCGGTGCTCTCGTGGGCTACTCGTCGACCAACGTAGGCATGGAAATCTCCAACTGCCATATCGACGGCGGCACTGTCACTTCCGTACCCGAGCTCATCAACGGCTCTTACGACAACGGCGACAAGTGCGGCGGCCTCATCGGCTACACCGTGGTAGGCGACGTGATCAAAGACTGCTCGGTGAAGAATGTCACCGTGCGTGCATACCGCGACCTCGGTGGCCTCGCAGGATACTCAACCGGCATAGCCACCATGACAGGCAACCACGTGGAGAACGTGACCGTAATCCAGGACAATACCAACGGCTACTCGTCGTCGCCCGTCACTACATATCGCGAAATCGTGGGCCGCTTCAATACCGGCGATCCCATGCAGGAAAACACTGCGACCAACGTAACTCTCCAATCTGTAAACTAATCACGAAATAAGTCAATGAAAAAGTATATATATGGTGCTCTGGCCATAGCCGCCATCACTATGGCCTCCTGCTCGCAGGAAGAGCCCGTGGCTCCTCCCGCAGGTGAAGGCAACGTGACCTTCTCGGCCAAGCTGCCGGCCATCGCGTCGCGTGCCTTCGCCGACGGCACCACCGCCGCCAACCTCGACTACTACGTCTACGACGCTGAGGCTGCCGAGGGCACTGCTCCCGTTATCACCGGCACCGCCACCTTCGACGCCGACCTCACCGCGCAGGTCAACCTCTCGCTCGTCACCGGCAAGACCTACGACATCGTGTTCTGGGCTTCGTCGGGAGCTGATTGCTACACCTATACCGAAGCCGACCGCTCCATCACCGTGACCTACGGCGGCGAAGCCAACGATGAGGCCCGCGACGCCTTCTTCAACACCGTGCAGGGCCTTGAGGTGAAGGGCGCAATCAACCAAAGCGTGGTCCTCAACCGACCCTTCGCTCAGGTCAACGTCGGCACTTCCGACCTCGACATCGCCTCAGCCGCAGGCTTCGACCTCACCACCACCGGCCTGAAGATGGTGCTCCCCACCACGCTCAACCTCATGGATGGTACCGTGAGCGGCGAGGAGGCGGTAGCTGTCGAGTTCACTCAGACCGCCATTCCCACCGCCGAGACCTTCCCCGTAGAGCCCACGACCTACGACTACATCTCGATGAACTACGTGCTCACCGGTGCCGACAAGAGCATCGTTGACCTCACCCTTACCACCGACCACCCCAATCGCCCCGAAATCGCCTTCAACTCGGTGCCTGTGCAGCGCAACTACCGTACCAACATCTTCGGCGCGCTCCTCACCAATCCCGCCAACTTCGAGGTGAAGATCGACAAGGAGTTCGGCGGCAACCAGGATGTAGATCAGTCGGGTGACGAAATCGCCCCTGGTGTCCGCTTCAATGCCGACACCAAGACCTATATCCTCAGCTCTGCCGAGGGCATGGAGTGGTTCGCCAACGAGTCCAAGACCAATCTTTTCACCGGCTATACCGTGAAACTCTCTGCCGACATCGACCTTAAAGAGGTGGCTTGGACTCCCGTGGCTAAAAACTCGTACTTCAACGGCACATTCGACGGCGCCGGCTTCACCGTAGCCAACCTTACGGTGAGCGACCCCGATGCCGCCGGCCTCTTCTGGTCGGTGCGCGGCACGGTGAAAAACCTCACCCTCACCAATGTGAATGTCAGCGGCAACTTCAAAGCGGGTGCCGTGAGTGGCGACGGCCTTTGCGGACACTTCGAGAACTGCACCGTCGACGGCGGTAAGGTGGTATCGACACCCCGCCTCAAAGGCGGAGTCTACGACGACGGCAACAACGTGGGCGGCATCACGGGCTACCTCTCGGCCGAACCCTCGGCATCGCTCACAGGCTGCACCGTGCGCAACCTCACCGTGCAGGCCTATCGCACAGTGGGCGCAGTGGTGGGTACTCTCAACAACAGCGCTGCTGTATTCGAGAACAACACCGCCGAGAACTGCAAGGTGATCTCCTTCCAGAATACTCAGAACTACGACGGCGCACCCCGCCGCCCCGAAGCCGGTGAGCTCTTCGGCCGCACCGTCAACTCCGCCACCCCCGGTGCCGGCAACACTGCCACCGCAGTGGAGGTATCGGAGCTTAAGGCTGATGATGGCGGCAATGTGGCCGTCAGCAGCGCCGAAGCATTTCGTGCCGTAGGTGCCATTGTGGCTGCCGGCAACGACTTCAAGGGAGCCACGCTCACCCTCGATGCCGACATCGACCTCGAAGGGCAGGGTATGTACATCGGCTCTTGGGCAAATCCTTTCCGCGGCACTTTCGACGGTCAGGGCCACACCATAGCCAATGTAAGTGTCAATCCCGAAGGTGTTGACTACGACCAGATTGGCCTTTTTATGCCCAACAGAGCCACTATCAAGAATGTAGTGATCGACGGTGCCACCGTGCGCGGCCGCCACAACATCGGCCTCATCGCCGGCAACTGCCAGTACAGCAAATTCGAGAATATCACCGTGAAAGGCCTCGTGCAGATTACCGTGAGTGGTAACGACTGCGGTGTCATCGCAGGTAAATATGCCATGAACAGCAGCGACATCACCATCGATGTGGAGCCCGGCAGCTTCGTGAAGTGCACGCGCGTGAACAATCTCAACTTCATAGGCGGTGTATTCGGCTACACCGAAGAGCCCGCCACGTTCACCAACATCAAGAGCAACATCGACGTGATCGGTGTAGGCGCCGGTGTAGGTGGCGTCACCGGAATGGCACACCGCGGCACCAAGTGGATAAACTGCTCCTCGAGCGGCAACATCTCCGTGGCCGTCGGCACTAACCCCGACAACGACGAGCTCACCATTGGCGGCATCGCCGGTATGTGGATGAAAAATGAAGGCGCACACGTTGTGATGCAGGGCTGCTCATTCACCGGCACTCTCTCATCGACTCTCAACGGCGAGCCCGTGGAGCTCACCGACCGCTACCGCTACAGCGGCCTCGACTGGAACGGCGCTCCCAACACCGACAGCTGTCTCGAAATTATCGACTAATCTAATCCTTCTATATGTGTCCACCCGGCAAGTTTTCGCTTGTCGGGTGGATTGTTGTTGGGGGGAATAGGGAGGCCATCGCCATTGGCGCTTACGCAAGAAATCCGCTGCGGCGGGAAGTTACTCCCTTCACCTTTCCTGGGTTTGGAAACCCCACTGAAGGGTTGCGGGGGATAATGAAATCCCCCGCGGCGGGGCACGGCGGGCAATCCCCCGCGGCGGGGCGTGGCGGGGCACGGTGGGGCAACTACGGATAAGGATCAGCGCTCTTTGATGAGGCCGTGACGGTAGGCGAAGAGGAGTTCTTTGAGTTCGTCGATCTGGGCCTGGAGCTCGCGGCCTTTGTCGGTGTCGCGCACGCGCATACGGTGGTTTGTGAGCTCTACAATCTCGGTGGTGGATACGATGTCGGTGCCGTTGCGGATTGCTTCGTCGGCCGAGGTGAATGGCTCGTGCTTCACGAGCTGGAAGCCGCGTGAGTGGAACACGAGGGTGTAGCCTGCAATACCTGTAGTGGCGTGGTAGGCCTTTGCAAAGCCTCCGTCGATGACCATGAGCTTGCCTCCGGCGCGGATAGGGAGTTCGCCCTTTGAGAGCTTGACGGGTACGTGGCCGTTGATGATGTGGCGATGGTTGCCGCCCACACCGAACTCGTCGAGAATCATATCGCACACCTCGGGTTGGTTGCGCAGGTCGTAGTAGTGTCCTTTCTCCTCGTGGTAGGTGGCTTTGTCGGTGAGGAAGTATCGCTCGAAGGTGGCCATCTTCGATTTATCGAAGAGAGGGGAGTCGGGGCCGCACCACAGGTACCAGTAGAAATCGCGGGCATAGTCGCGGTCGGCCGCCGGGGTGTCGTAGTTGAAGGCCGCCCGCATCACTGCCTCAGTCTTTTCCATGAGCGCACGACCTTTATAGCTCTGTCCGGCGATATCCACTCCGCGCAGTGTGCCGTCGATGTTCATGGGCAGGGAGGCGTGGAAGAGTAGGTTGGAGTTGTATACGCCGTACATCGAGCCGTGGCTCAGGAGGAGCTTCACGTGGCGCGCGAGCTTGTCGCTCACTCTGAACGAGTGGCACAGCTTGGCAATGAGCTGCTCCTCGTCGGGGGTGAGGCGGTATGGGTCGGCGGGGTCGATGGTGGGGAAGTTGGTGTCGTTGAGTGGGTATTCCTTGCCCTCGATGTTGATGATGCCGCGATTGTAGTCGATGCACTCGAGCAGGAGGCGGTCGTCCATCTGCCACTCGGGGTGCTTGCGGATGAGCGCGCCCTCGACCTTGAACTGGAGGATTGCTATGGCCTTGTGCATACGAGCGCTCAGGCGTAGGGTTTTCTCCGACATGTCGTCGCTGTCCTCGCTGAGCTTGGGCTCGAAGCCGCGGCAGTCGTCGTCGGCGTAGGTCTCCATGGCGAATGTTGCCAGCGGCACAAGGTTGATGCCGTAGCCTTCTTCGATGGTTGCGAGATTGGCGTAGCGGAGCGATATGCGGAGTACGTTGGCTATGGATGCCTCGTTTCCGGCGGCGGCACCCATCCAGAGGGCGTCGTGGTTGCCCCACTGGAAGTCGAATTTATCGTATGCCGCGAGGGTGTCGAGGATGATGTGAGCGCCCGGGCCGCGGTCGTAGACATCGCCGAGGATGTGCAGGTGGTCGATGCTGAGGTGCTGGATCACATTGCACATGGCCACGATGAAGGCGTCGGCGCGGCCTGTGGTGATGATGGTCTCGATGATGCGTGCGAAGTAGGCCTGCTTATCCTCTTCGGAGGGCGACTCGTGGAGCAGCTCCTCGATGATGTAGGCAAACTCATGCGGCAGCGCCTTGCGCACTTTCGAGCGGGTGTACTTCGAGGTCACCGACTGGAGCACCTTCACGAGGCGATGCAGGGTGATGGTGTAGAAGTCGGTGATATTGACAGCCGGGTCTTCGGTGATGTACTCGAGCTTTTTCTCAGGATAATATATGAGGGTGCAGAGCTCGCGTATGTCGGCTGCCGAGAGCGAGGTGCCGAAAATCTCGGTGACTTTTCGCTTGATGTTGCCCGAGGCATTGCGGAGAATGTGCACGAAGGCCTCGTGCTCGCCGTGGAGGTCGGCCACGAAGTGCTCGGTGCCTTTTGGCAGGTTGAGGATGGCCTCGAGGTTGATGATCTCGGTGGAGGCAGCGCCTATGTTTCGGAAAGTGTTCGAGAGAAGCTCGAGAACGCGCCTGTCGGCACTGACTTTTTCTTCGGTAAAGCCGGACATGCTGAGAAGATATGAGTTATGAGGTATGAGTTATGAGGTATCCTTAGAAAGTCACACCGATTTTCACCGTGGCGAAGTGGAGGTCGGTGAAGTCGTGCGTCATCTCTTCACCCACCACCTTGCGGCGCTGGATGAAAGAGTATCCCATGAACATGTGCGATGAGAACTTCGCATTTCCGGCGAGCCTGAAGCCTATGCCGGTAGAGCCGTAGATGCCTGTCTGCTGGTGGTTGTGCTCGAGGTAGTTGAGCGATACACCGCCTTTTAGCTCCCAGAACACGCGTGTGGGGCGGTCGGTGAAGTTTGTGCGGAAGAGGAGGAAGAGAGGGTAGGAGCGGAAGGAGTTCGACACGGGGATATTGGCCTGCGCACCCACGCCGAGGAAGTTTATCCACCCGCGCTTCATGCCGAAAGCGAGGCCGAAGTCGATTGAGCTCATGTCGTTGCCGCTCATGTCGATGGAAGCCCCGAGGTCGGCACCCCATGCGAATTTCACTTTGATTTTCTCTTTGGGGGCGGTGGTGGCGGGGCTTGTGGTGGCGGTGTGGCGCTTCTGCGGTATGGGAGCGGGGATTGGCACGAGCTCGTCGTCGACTACGGCGGCTGCCGAATCGGCGAAAATCACGATGGTGCCGCGCTCGACATACACGGTGTCGTGCGGCGCTTCGGAGGCTCGCAGGGCGGGGGCGCACAGCAGTGCTGACATGCAGCCAATCAGGATGGAGAGCAGGCGGTTCATGACAGTGCAGGCTTTGTAAATGTCATCGAGGACCAGCGGTCCATCTCGGCCACCGCGACGGGCTCGAGGCCGACCTTTGCGGCGGCTTCCGCCACGATGGGGCGGTCGTCGACGTAGAAGCCGCTCACGGTGATCCGCGCGCCGGGCTTCATGGCGGCGGCGTAGCGTGCGATGTCGGCGGTGATGATGTTGCGGTTGATGTTTGCCAGGAAAACGTCGGCAAAGCCGGCGTAAGCCTCAAGTGCCGAGGCATCGCCTTCGATGATGGTTGCGGGGGCATCGGCAGGGAGGTTGAGGGCAAGGTTGTCGACGGCATTCGCAGCGGCGAAGGGGTCGATTTCGATGCCTACGGCCTCTTTTGCCCCGAGCATGGTGGCAAGGATGGCGAGAATACCGGTGCCTGTGCCCATGTCGATCACATTCGCGCCCTCGACGTCGCCACCCTCGAGGAGCGACTGCATCATCAGGGTGGTGGTGGCATGGTGGCCGGTGCCGAAAGCCATGCGGGGGTCAATCACGATGTCGAAGCGCGCTTCGGGTACGTCGGTGTGGAAGCTGCTATGGACTGCCACCTGCCCGGCCACGACGATGGGCTTGAAGTAGTTGCGCTCCCACTCGCTGTTCCAGTCGCGTCCTTCCACGAAGGAAGCCTCGTGAGTAATCTCAACGGGGATTACACACTCGTCCACAGCGCTGCCGACGGCCTCTTCGGAGAAGAGAGCGGCAGGCACGTAGGCTGTCATTGCCGAGCCGTCGGGTGCGGGCTCGAAACTTTCGTATCCGGCCTCGGCGAGGGCTGCTGCGAGGAGGTCGCAGGCATCGTTGTTTGCGGGCTTGAGGTCGAATACGACCTTATAGTAATCGTTCATCTGCTATGCAATTGTTTACACTGCAAAGATAAGCAAATTTTCACAAGTCGCCGCAATTTTTCACAAAGTGATTACTGCGCTTTGAGCTGGAAGCCCATGTACACGCCTTCGTAGGAGCTCAGGAGCGATGTGAGGGTCTTGAGAGTGGAGATGTTGAGCGACGACGATACTTTGGTGAGAATTTCGACGAGCTTGGTGGCATCGAAAGTGAGGTTGAGGGTCTTGCCGCTCTTGGTGGCGTGAGCCTTGAGGGAGCCGAGCTTCACCTTGCCGAAAGCGCTGAAGCTGAACACGAGGTTTTTGTTCTCGTCCTTAGCCACTGTGCCTTTGAGGGTGATGAGGCCCATCTTGAGGGTGAAGTTGTGCTGAGCATCGACCACGAGGCTTGTCTTGGTGAGGCCGAGCTTCTTGTAGTAGGGCTCGAGCTTGCCTTGAAGAGTGGAAGCCGCAGCGGCACCTCCTACTTTCTTGAGGGCGTTGTCGCTCTCGAAGGATACGGCGGGAGAGGAGTAGTTCCAGGTGCCCACGAGGTCGTCGACAGAGAATTTGTCGTTTGCAGTTACGTTGCTCACGAAACCGCCGATGGCGTCGAGGATGCCGCTGCCGGAGCCGCTCTCGGAGCTGCCGCTTTCGGAGCTGTTGCCGCCGAGGCCGTTGAGGAGTTCGCGGGGGTCGAAGGCCGCCGCAGAGCTTGCCCCGATCACGAGGGCTGCAATCAAACTGAGGATAAAGTGTTTCATAGTTATGCTGAGTGATGTTATAATGTTGAGCGACAGGTGTGTTAATTCATTCTATTAAGATTTATTAACACGGGGGGGGGTAAAACCGTTGTCGATTTCGTGCATGAGATTGCTTTCGTCGTGCTCCTCTTTTATTTCAGAGTCGACTTGCTGCCAAACGGAGTTGTTCGACTTGAACTCGGGCACAATGTGCTTCATCTCGGCCACAATGTCGTGCCCGCCGCCTGCGAGCACGCAGTCGCGCAGGCGCTTGAAGTGCTCGAGCACGTCGTCGTAGGCGTAGGTGCGCACGCGGGCTATCATGATTTTCTTGTGGTGAGTTGCTATGGTGGTCTCCTTTTCGTTGAGGAGTTCTTCGTAGAGCTTCTCGCCGGGTCGGAGGCCGGTCTCGATGATTTCGATGTCCTCGCCGGGCTTGAGACCCGAGAGCGAAATCATGCGCACGGCCAGGTCCCATATTTTCACGGGCTGGCCCATGTCGAACACGAAAATCTCGCCGCCTTTACCCATCACACCGGCCTCAAGAACGAGCGAGCAGGCCTCGGGGATGGTCATGAAGTAGCGGATGATGTCGCGGTGCGTGATGGTGACGGGACCGCCTTGCTCTATCTGCTTGCGGAAGAGAGGTATTACGGATCCGTTCGAGCCGAGCACGTTGCCGAAGCGGGTGGTGATGAAGCGGGTGGATGTCCTGTCGGCCTGCGAGCGGAGGTGGAAGAAGAGGCTCTGCACGTAGATTTCGGCGATGCGCTTGGATGCACCCATCACGTTGGTGGGGTTCACGGCCTTGTCGGTGGATACCATTACGAACTTCTCCACGCCATACTTCACCGAAAGGTCGGCTATATTCTTGGTGCCGAATACATTGGTGAGGACAGCTTCGGAGGGGTTGCGCTCCATCATCGGCACGTGCTTGTAGGCAGCGGCGTGGAACACATAGCGCGGACGGTACTTGATGAAGGCGTGCTCCATGCGGTCGCGGTTGGTGACGTCGCCTATGAAGAGGTGTATCTTGATATTGGGGAACGAAGCCTCGAGCTCGAGCTGCATGTCGTGCATGGGAGTCTCGGCCTGGTCGAGGAGCACTATCTCGGCGGCTTCGAGCGAGGCGGCCTGGCGCACAATCTCGCTGCCGATCGAGCCTGCGGCACCGGTGATCATCACCACCTGCCCCTTGATCACGCTGCGTATCATGGGGTTCTCGGTGCGGATAGGCTCGCGGCCGAGGAGGTCTTCGATGCGGATGTTGTGGACGTGAGTCGAGAGGTTGGGGAGCTGCTTGGCGTTGATGTCGAACTCCTCGACCTGGTTGAGCATGAGCAGCTTGATGTTGTTGCGGAGGAAAATGTCGGCAGTGCCGCTGCGCATGAGCTCAAGCTGAGTGGAGAGGAAGAGCAGGGAGTCGCATTTGTAGAACTCGAATACTTCCTTCACGGTGTCGGGGTCGAAGGCGACCACGGGGATGCCGTTGACGGTCGAGTCGATGTTGCGGGGCGATAGCGACAGTAGTGCCACGGGGTCGAAGCGGCCTTCAAACTCGCTCTTGAGCGCCGAGGCCAGGAAGAAAGAGTTGATTGCCGAGCCAAGGACTATCACGCGAGTCTTTTTCTGCGACACGCCGGCCACCTGAAGGTAGAGATACTTGATTGCCAGACGCATGAGTAGCATGAGGGTGAAAGCCATCACGCCGATCACAAACACATTCCACAGGTTGAGGTAGAAGAAGCCGGCCACGAAGTAGGTGGCTATGGAGCCGGCGGCCAGAACAGCCGAAGCGCTCACCACCAGCAGCACGAGCTTGTAGGTGTCTTCGAGGGCCGACATGCGGATGATATACCGGCTTGTGCCAAGGAAGTGCACCATCAGAGCGTAGACCAAGAACTCAATCAGAGCGGCAGTGCCCGGGTGGAAGAAGAAACCGTCGCCGTAGCTCTCTTGTGCTCCGAAGGCAAAAGTGATGGAGCAGCAGAAGCCTATGAGGATAAGGTCTACGATGTAGACCATCCATTGCGGCGAGGGTTTGGCCACGAAGTTGCTTATCAACTTTGAATTGGCAAGCGCCTTGATTAATTTCTTTTTCATGCCTTATGATTGGTTTATTCAGTACAATATACTTTCCACTTACAATAAGCAGAGGCGATAAAACGCGAGCGCAAAGTTACATAATTTATGCCGCAACTGCAAATTTAATGCCGGGCCGGCAGCAAAAAGGACCCGGGTCTTGGCTGTTTTGCGCATTTTTCTTAATTTTGCAATGCGGGAAGCCTACATAGCCCCGCGCCGCCCTCAATGTCGAAATTGAAAGATTTTTATAAGAAACATCCTCTTGTCAGCCACATAGTGTTTATCATCGTGGCAGCGCTGCTGCTGCTGTGGTGTGTGCTTCTGTGGCTCGACCACTGGACCATGCACGGCTCCACGGCCATAGTGCCGCAGGTGAAGAGCAAGTCGTATAGCGAAGCCGCCTCCATCCTGGCCGCCAACGGCCTCTCAATAGAGATTTCCGACTCTATCTACGACCGCAAGCTGGCTCCCGGCTCGGTGGTTGAGTCGTGGCCCAAGGCAGGTGCGGTGGTGAAGGCCGGCCGGCAGGTCTACGTGACCGTGACAGCCTTCTCACCCAAGCAGGTGACCATCTCCATGCCCTTGACGGGCAATGTGTCGTCGCGCCAGGCCATGTCGTATCTCCGCGGCATAGGCATCAGCGACATTCGTATAGAGCATGTGCCCTCGGAGTATGCCGACCTTGTGCTCGGGGCAAAATACGGCGACACCCCCATCACGGTTGGCTCGGTGATCCCCGTGACATCGACCGTGACCCTGAGTGTGGGTATGCCCTACGCCGCCGAAGATGATACCGACAGCATCGACGAGGAAATCGACTCGGCTGTAGCCGACGCTTTTACCTTTGAATGATGGATGAGATAAACGACATCATCGACGAGCAGAGCCGCCCCGACGACGACAAGGTGGTGGAAATCGACGGCAACGAGTACTTCGAGCATTTCCGCTTTGTGGCCGACAAAGGGCAGGAGCTCCTGCGTGTGGATAAATTTCTGGTGCTGAGGCTGCAGAAATCCTCGCGCAACCGCATCCAGCAGGCAGCCGAGGCCGGCTGCATCCTGGCCAACGGCAAGCCCGTGAAGAGCAACTACCGTGTGAAGCCCCTCGACCTGATCCAGGTGGTGATGGACCGCCCGCGCTACGAGTGCGAGATTGTGGCTCAGGATATTCCGCTCGACATAGTATATGAGGACCGTCATGTGCTGGTGGTCAACAAGCCTGCCGGCCTGGTGGTGCATCCCGGGCACGGCAACTACGACGGTACGCTCGTCAACGCCCTTGCATGGCACTTCCGCGATACCCCCGACTACGATGTCAATGACCCGCGCCTGGGTCTGGTACATCGTATCGACAAAGATACTTCCGGCCTCCTTGTGGTGGCAAAGACTCCCGATGCCAAGACCGACCTCGGGCGTCAGTTCTTCAACAAGACCACCAAGCGCGAGTATGTGGCCGTGGTGTGGGGGCGGCCCGACCCCGCCGATGGCACCGTAGCCACTAACATTGGCCGCAACCCCAAGGACCGCCTGCAGATGACTACATTCCCCCTCGACGGCCCCGAAGGCAAGCGTGCCGTGACGCACTACAGCACTATCGAGCCGCTGGGGCACCTCTCGGTGGTGAAATGCGTGCTTGAGACTGGCCGCACCCATCAGATCCGCGTGCACATGCGCTCGCTGGGGCATCCGCTCTTCAATGATGCCCGCTACGGCGGCGACAAAATCCTTCGCGGAGTGCAGTCATCGTCGTATCAGGCGTTTATAAACAATTGCTTCGCGCTCTGCCCGCGCCAGGCGCTTCACGCCCGCACCCTCGGCTTCCGGCACCCGCACACGGGCGAGGAGATGTTCTTCACCGCCGAAGTTCCTGCCGACATGACGGCGCTCATAGAGCGCTGGCGCGTCTACGCTCAGGGCAGCACACACAGCAGGCCATGAACCCATCTGAACATATACCCGCCGACTATGGCCTGATAGGCCGCCCGCTCGGCCACTCGCAGTCGAAAGCCTTCTTCACCGCGCTCTTCGCCGCACGAGGCAGCTCCGAGGTCTACGCCAATTTTGAGTTGTCCGAGCTCACGCCTGCGGCCCTCTACGGGCTTGTGCTCCTCAACCCGCGCCTGAAGGGCTTCAATGTGACAGCACCTTATAAAGAGGAGATTATGAACTACCTCGACCGCCTCAGCCCCGAGGCCGAGCGCGTGGAGGCTGTCAACACAGTGAAGGTAATCCGCTCCGAGGATGGCCGTGTGCTTGCCCTCGAGGGCTACAACACCGATGTTGAGGGCTTCCGCGAGAGCGTCAGTCCTATGTGCGCCCGCCTCACCCCGGAGCAGGGAGCGCTCGTGCTTGGCACAGGCGGTGCCTCCAAGGCCGTCGTGGCTGCTCTTGCCACGCTCGGAGTGCCATCTCTGCGGGTGTCGCGAACAAAGGTGGGCGACGGCATCGTGGACTACGGCAGCATCGACGAGGCTCTGCTGCGCCGGATGCCGCTGGTAGTCAATGCCACGCCTGCGGGCACGTGGCCGAATACCGAAAGCTGCCCGCCCTTCCCCTACGGGCTTTTGACAGAAGCCTGCATGTGCCACGACCTCGTGTACAATCCTGCCGAGACCACCTTCATGCGCCTTGCCCGAGAGCGTGGCGCCGAGGTGAAGAATGGCCTTGATATGCTTCACGGCCAGGCGCTTGCGTCGCTTAAGATATGGAATAAATAGTTTTATTTAATAGATATGAAACAAACTGCTCTTGCCGTATATATCGCGCTTATAGCGCTGATACTCTTCCCTTTCGGGATGTTCGGCCTGCCGCAGGTATCGGCGCCGATAGCGCTGCTTTGCGGCCTCATTTTCGCATTTGTATTTCCCAATCCCTGCCCCAAGTTCAATAAAAAGACCTCCAAGTACTTGCTGCAGGTTGCCGTGGTGTGCCTGGGCTTCAATATGAACCTTCAGGAGTCGCTCAAGTCGGGCTCCGAGGGTATGCTCTTCACCGTGGTGTCGGTGGTGGGCGTGATGGCTCTCGGTGTGCTGCTGGGCTACTGGCTGCATATCAACCGCAAGACGGCCTACCTGATATCGTCGGGCACAGCCATCTGCGGCGGCAGTGCGATAGCTGCCGTTGGCCCGGTGGTGAAGGCCGACAGCGACGAGATGGCCGTTTCGCTCGGTGTGATTTTTATCCTCAACTCCATCGCCCTCTTCATCTTCCCGCCTCTTGGCCATGCCCTTGAGATGACGCAGCAGCAGTTCGGCACCTGGGCTGCCATCGCCATCCACGACACCTCGTCGGTGGTCGGCGCCGGTGAGATATTCGGCGAGGAGGCCCTTCAGATTGCCACCCTCATCAAGCTCACCCGTGCGCTGTGGATCATACCTCTGGCGCTCGTGACGATGTTTATCTTCCGCGACAAGACTGCCAAGATTTCCATACCCTGGTTTATCTTCATCTTTGTGCTTGCCATGGTGGTGAACACATACGTGGCACTGCCGGCATGGTTCACCACGGCTATGGTGTGGATTGCCAAGCGCGGCATGGTAGTGACCCTCTTCATGATCGGCGCCTCGCTCTCGATGGCCTCCATCAGGCAAGTGGGCGTGAAGCCCCTGCTTCAGGCCGTGATACTTTGGGTGGTAATCAGTGTGTCGTCGCTCTTTGTGGTGATGAATACAGTCGCCTGAGACCTTTATGACCCTTCCGCCGGCCCTTCGTGCGCCTTCGCTGCTTCTTGCGGCAGGCGCTCTCGCGGGCGTGACGGCGGCATCGGCGCAGTCGTGGCCCGAATATTCCGCGGGGATATTCACAGCCGTGGCTGCACTCTTCATATTCAGGAATATGCGAGGTGCCGTGGCTGTCTTTGCCGCGGCCTTCGGTCTGGTGTATCTCTCTGCGATGGCCGACAGACCGCCTGAGACCGTGCTTTCCGGCGAGCCGGTGCAACTGAGGGCGCGAATAGAGAGCGCACGCTGCGGCGAGCGCTCACAGAGGGCCATAGCCACGGTATGCGGCCGGGAGACGCCGTTCAGGCTCGAGCTGACGCTTACCGACCTCACACCCGAGCTCTTTCCCGGCGACATCGTGGAGCTGCATACCACGCTGCGACCCGCCGACCGCTATGCTCACATCCCGCATACGCGCATGGTGGCGCAGACGGCGCGTGCCGCACGTGTGTCGGCCTGCGCCGTGCTCACCCCGGCCGACATCCGCATAGCGGGTCGTGCCAATGGGCTCCGCTACCGCTCCGAAGAGCTTAGGCGCACTCTTGCCGATGCTCTCTTTGCCTCGCGCCTTGCGCCGGAAGTATCGCGCACCCTCGCCGCGGCATGTCTTGGCGGCGACTATCTCGGCGGCGATGAGCTGCACACCTACCGCAGTGCCGGCCTGGCACACCTCTTCTGTGTGAGCGGCTTCCATGTGGGTGTGCTGGCGGGCTTTATAGGTGTGTTGCTGTGGCCGCTCCGCTTGTGGCGCGGTAGCCGTGGCTGGCACAGGCCGCTGATGCTCCTGTGCGTGTGGCTCTATGCAGCCGTGACGGGCTTCTCGCCCTCGGTGATGCGTGCCGCCGCCATGATTACGTGCTACTTCGCCGCGCGAGCCATGCAGCGAGGCAATACCTCGGTCAATGCTCTGTGCCTCGCTTTCTTCGCAGTGCTTCTGCTGTCGCCCTACAGCCTCTATTCCGCGGGCTTTCAGCTCTCTTTTGCGGCGGCGACATCGCTGCTGCTGTTTGCCCGGCGGCTAAATCCGGTGCCTGAGCGGCATACCCGCCTCCACAGCGCCGCCGCTCTGCTTGCGGTGCCGCTCGCGGCCATGCTCGGCACCATGCCTGTGATGCTTGTGTGGTTTCACAGCGTGCCGCTCACCTCAGTGCCGGCCAATGCCATGGCCGCGCTGCTCTTCGCACCGCTGATATATGCGGGCATGGCTTCGGTCGTGACCGGCTGGGAGTGGCTTGCCTCGCTGAGCCGATGGCTGCATCGCCTGCTCGACGGCACGGCTGCCTTCTGGGCCGATATAAACGACAGCATGGCGTACAGCCCGCCTGCGTCGACGGTCGCCGTGGCTGCTCTTGTGGTTGCTCTTGCAGCTTTGGCGGCTCTGATGCACATGCCCGGCTGGAAGGCACGCAGCCTGGCCGCCGGGGTGGGGGTGATCGGCGTACTTGTATCGGCATGTGCGCCAACGGGGTCGCCTGAAGGCGGGCTATATGCCGACAGCGCCGGCACGGGCACTGTGCTCCTTGCCATTGATGGCGGTAAAGCCTGCCGCATAGTGCTCGATGGAGGCAAGGCCGAGGCATCGACATTGGCTTTCGACAATATCTGCCGGGCCCGGGGGATAGTGGCTGAAAGCAGCCCCGGGGGTGATTTCGACTTAGGCACGGCCAAGCGCACCGGCAGCAGGATAGAGGTTTGCGGGCTGAGTATTGCTGTGGCGGATAAGGAAGCGCCTTTGCCCGGTGCTGCCGACATCCTTTTTGTGAGTCGGACTTACCGCGGCGATTTTGAGCAGTGTGCCGAAGCAGTGCGGCCGCGTGCGGTGCTCCTTTCGGCAAGCGCACCCGCCGGGCTGCGGGCTCGGGTGGCCGACGCCTGCCGCCGACGCGGGCTCGCTTACCACAATCTGCTCATGGAGGCTGCGGATCTTAGCTTCGCGACTTCGGCAGAATGATACGGTCGCCGAGAGCTTCGGCCAGACGCTGCTGATAGGCCTTGTAGTCGGCAATGCGGCGCATGATGTCCATGGCTTTGTCGGCGTCGGCGGGCGCGAGCTCCATGAGCTGACGGGTGAGGTCGACGATGAGCTGCGACACTATGGCGTTGCGCAGCTCGCACACGGCACGTGGCACCAGTGCGGGCAGTTGATCCTGCTCTGTGGTGAAGTCGCCCTGCTTGGCGTAGATTTTCGAGAGGGTGTAGCGGTCGACCACAAGCTCTACGGCGGTATTGCGCACGATGTCGTCGGGCGAATTGATGAGGTGCTGCTGCACGTACTGCACGTCGAAGTCGTTGATGCTGTCGCGGCGGAAATCCTTCATGAGCAGTTGGGCTTCGGCCTCTGCTTTCTCGATTTGCTGCATTGAGCCGCCGCTGCGGCGTATTTCCTCGCGCGCGTCTTCGAGCTTGCGCTCGGCCTCCACCTCAATCTCGGCTATGCGGCGCTCGCGGTCGACTGTCCACGAGCCGGTGCGAAGCTCCCCTACGGCCTTGAATACGGCATCGAAATTCGGGCATGTGAAGGTGATGCTGTCCATGGCGAGCTCATCGCGGATAAGGTCGTAGACCGTGCAGGGCTTTATCGTGCCATCCTCGAGCTCAATATCCACGATGAACAGCAGGCCGTACCGCACCAGATAGCGTGCCAGCATCTCCTCGAATGGGCGCAGGCGGTTGTTGTCGAGGTTTAGCAGTGGAGTGGCCGCCTCGGGGGTGGCCTCGGCCTTGTCGATGTCGGAAATGGATGCCTGGGCAGCCTCGCGGCGGGCGTTCTTCTCGGCCTCTTCGTAGCGGCCGGTGATGAAGAGATTAAGCTGAGGTATAAGAACTTCCTCGGCGATGTGGAGCATACGCGAGCACTGCGAGATATACTCCTGCCGCTTCACGGGCTCATCGACGTGTGCTATCGTGCCGAGGATCACGTTCACCACCTTTGCGCGGGCTGTGGGGTCGGAGGCATCGACTTCTCTCATGAGCACTTCGGTCATGAAGGCTATGATGTCGCGCTCGTTTTCCTTGAGGTAAGTCTCCACCTGGCTTGCCGAGTGACTTTGGGCGAAAGAGTCGGGGTCGTCGCCGGGCGGCAGCAGGAGCACCTTCACGTCCATCTTCTCCGCCAAAAGCATCTTGATGCCACGCAGCGAGGCTTTTATGCCGGCGGCATCGGCGTCGTAGATTACGGTGACATTGTTTGTGAAGCGCCTGATGGCGCGTATCTGCCCCTCGGTGAGCGATGTGCCCGACGAAGCCACCACATTCTCGACACCGGCCTGGTGCATCGAGATTACGTCGAGATAGCCTTCCACGAGTATGCACTTGTCGCGCTTGGCGATGGAGCTTTTTGCCTGGTAGAGGCCGTAGAGCTCGAGGTTCTTCTTGTAGATTACCGACTCGGGCGAGTTGACGTACTTGGCGATGGTCTTGTCGGAGCGCATGGTGCGGCCGCCGAAGCCCACCACGCGGCCCGAGATGGTGTGGATGGGAAACATCACGCGGCCGCGGAAGCGGTCGTAGAGCGATTGTTTGCCCTCGCGCTCGCTCACGCCGGCAAGGCCCGTGTCGATGAGGTACTTATCCTTGTAGCCGGCCTCGCGGGCGGCATCGAGAAGCGCCGTGGAGCGGTCGAGGGAGTAGCCCAGGTGGAAGCGCTCTATCATGGCATCGTTGAGGCCTCGGTGGCGGAAGTACTGCAGCGCCACATCGCGGCCGTCGGGGGTGGCGGTGAGGTTGTGCTTGAATTGCTTGAGTGCGAAGTCGTTGACGGCGAGCATTGCTTCGCGGTCGTTCTCGGCCTCACGCTCTTCTGCCGACAGTTCTTTCTCGACAATCTCGATGTTGTACTTGCGGGCGAGGTAGCGGAGCGCTTCCTGATAGCTCATCTGCTCGTGCTCCATGATGAAGTTGACGGGCGAGCCGCCTTTGCCGCAGCTGAAGCACTTGCAGATGTTGCGGGCTTTGTTTACCGAGAACGAAGGCGTGCGCTCGTTGTGGAAAGGGCACAGACCCTTGTAGTTGGCACCGGAGCGGCGCAACTTCACGAAGTCGCTCACGACGTCGACGATGTCGGCGGCATCGAGGATGCGGTTTACTGTTTCCTGATCTATACGTCCCACGGCTACATTATATTACAGATATTATAGTATTAAATTTTGCCCTGCTTGAGCGCTTCGGTGTAGCGGTCGATTTTGCGCAGGGTGGCGGGGATAGGTATGGCTTGCGGGCAGTGACTCACGCATGCTCCGCAGGCTATGCAGCGCGAAGCCTGTCGGAGGCGTGGCACGGCCTTGTCGTAGCCGTAGAGGAAAGCGCGTCGGGCACGGTCGTAGTTGGGGTCGAGGGTGTCGCGGGGCACGAAGTCGTCGTTGATGCAGCGGTTGTAGTGTGCGAAAACGGCGGGAATATCCACACCGTAGGGGCAGGGCATGCAGTACTTGCAGTCGGTGCACGGCACGGTGTTGTTCTCGAGTATTTCCACTGCGCAGCGCTGCAGGAAGGCATCTTCATCGGCGCTGAGCGGCTTCAGGGGCGAGTAAGTGGCTATGTTGTCGCGCAGATGCTCCATGCGGTTCATGCCGCTGAGCACGGTGAGCACGCCCTCGGGCGTGCCTGCGTAGCGGAACGCCCACGAGGCGATGCTGCTGTCGGGCTGCCGCTCCTTCATCTTGCGGGCTATGGGCTTGGGCACCGAGGCAAGTCGGCCACCCAGAAGCGGCTCCATGATCACGGTGGGTATTCCTCGCCGGTGCAGCTCGCCGTAGAGGTATTCGGCGTCGGTGTTTCGGGGGTTGATTTCCTTGGCGTGATGCCAGTCGATGTAGTTGAGCTGAATTTGTGCGAAATCCCACTTCACCTCACCGCGGTCCATCATAGCCAGCAGGTGGTCGAATACCTCCACATCGCCGTGGTACGAGAAGCCGAGGTTGCGCACCACGCCTTTGCTGCGCTGCTCGAGGAGATAGTCGAGCATGCCGTTGGCGATGTATCGGCCGTTCCAGTTCTCCATGCCGCCCATGCCTATGCCGTGGAGCAGCAGATAGTCGATATAGTCGGTGCGGAGATTTCGGAGCGAGGCTTCGAACATCTCCTGCGACTTCTCACGGCTCCATGTGGCCGGAGCGAAGTTCGAGAGCTTGGTGGCAATGAAGTAAGAGTCGCGCGGATGTCGGGCCAAGGCCGCGCCCGTGGCGGCTTCCGACATGCCTTTGCAGTAGGCGGGCGAGGTGTCGAAGTAGTTCACGCCGCCCTCGAGCGCGGCATCTATGAGCTCGTTGATAGCCTCCTGGTCGAGGGTGTCGTCGTCGGTGCCGTCGCGCATCCCTATGGTGGGGAAGCGCATACAGCCGAAGCCGAGAATCGACACTTCATCGCCCGTGGATGGGTTGCGGCGCATGGTCATGCCACCTTCGGGAGCCTCTTCCGAGCTGTCGGCGGAGCTCTTCACGCCGCAGGCAGCCAGCGCTCCTGCAGCGGCGAATATACCGGCATTGCGGAGGAAACGGCGGCGGCCGGTGTCGGCCTGTTTGCTTATGTCGTGCTTGCTCATATAGTGCTGTGGACGGAGGCGCCCTCTACGTAGATGGCGGCGCGCTTGGTTGATAGTTGGCCCGCTGTACCGCAGGGGCAATGATATTCGCAAGAGCCGCAGCCGATGCAGCGGCTTTCGTCGACGGCGGGGCGGCGGTTGCCGTTCTCGCCCTTGACCATGGTGATGGCTCCGGCGGGGCAGTGGCGGCTGCAGTTGCCGCAGGCCTGCCCGTAGGCCGCCGATATGCAGGTGGCGGTGTCGACACGCGCCGTGCCTGTCTTGACGGAGCTCTTTGTGGCAGCATCGATGGGCTTTATCGCCCCGGTGGGGCAGACTTCGCCGCAGGCTGTGCACTCGGGGCGGCAGAAGCCGTCGGTGAATACCATCACGGGCTGCATGAAGCCCTCAGGTGCTGTCGATGGCTTGAGCACCTCGTTGGGGCATCGGCTCACACACAGCTGGCAGGCCGTGCAGTGCGAGCGGAAGTGCCGCAGGCTCACGGCTCCGGGTGGTACCGCCGGAGCGCTGCCTGTGTGGCGCTGCTTTTTCTTAAGCGGAGCGAGGCCACCGTCGGTAAACTTGTCGGCAGCCGAAGCCGCGGCGGCACCGGCCACGATAGCCGTGCCCACCAGGAAGCTGCGGCGCCCGGCATCGGTGGCTGCCTGCGCCTCTTTTGCGGCGGGCTTGGCCTTGGGGCGAAGCCCGTATGATATGGCTCCTTCGCTGCAGTTGTTGATGCAGTCCATGCACACCACGCAGCGCGAGAGGTCGATGCGGTGATTTTTGGTGTCGATGCACTTGGCTTTGCAGTGCCTGCCGCAGGAGCCGCAGCGGGTGCACTTCGAGGTGTCGATAATAGGGCGGAGCAGCGAGAAGCGTGAGAGCAGGCCAAGCAACGAGCCCACGGGGCACACGGTGTTGCAGTAGCCACGGCCTGTGCGCCATGCGAATATAGCCACAAGCACGAAGCTCAATGCCGCCACGATGCCTACTGCCAGGCTCAGACCGGCCTGCCACGAGGGTACCGAGGCAAAGGGGTAGGAGCCGCGAGCGGCAGCGGCTTCGCCAAGCGAGTCGGCGGCTGCACGCCATGCAGGCACTATGATCTGCGAGGCGATGCGCCCGAAGATGCTGTAGGGGTCGAGCAGCCCGGCGAAACTCATGGGGATGATGGAGAGCAGGCCTGCGGCAGCCACGATGATGAAAAGAACGAGGAAGACTGCGCGCCAGAGGGTGCGGCTCTTCTCGTAGCGGTAGAGGCCGAGGCGCCGCTTGTTCTTGCGGGCGCATACGCGGCGCAGCCATGCCACGCAATCCTGCATAATACCCAGCGGGCATATCACCGAGCAGTAGATGCGCCCGAATATCAGGGTGAGCGCGGCAAGCAGCGCTATCGCCGCGAGGTTGGCCGCCAGAAGAGCGGGCACAAGCTGTATTTTAGCAAGTACCGCGAGGTGGGCTCCCACAGCGCCGGTGAAGTCGGCGAACAGCAGCACCAGGCCGAGGCCCACAAGGAGCCCCGCCGCTATCCTGAGATATTTCAGCGAGTGAGATTTCATTGATGTGATACCGATTGGTTGTAAGTACAAAGGTACGCAAAAAACTTTTTAAGGAGTGAAAAAACAGAAGTGCGGCACCGATTGTTTAAAGTCTATTAACAACTCATCACCTCATCCACAATGAAAAGACATTTCATGCTGCCGCTGCTTGCTTTTGCAGCCATGGGCGCAAGCGCTCAAATCACCACCGACACTATCCCCACACGCGCTATTGTGCTCACAGGCAACCCCGACCAGCCATCGACGCGCACCAACGTGGCCATACTCTACTCACGAGCCAATCTGGCTTTCCGCGACCCGGCCGCGCCCCGCTTCCTCCTGCTCGACAAGAAGGGTAAGGTGGCCTTAGGCATAGGCGGCTACGTGAAAGCCGTGGGCGAATACGACTTCGGAGGTGTGGTGAGCAACACCGATTGCTTCGACCCGCACCTCATCGACGTGCCACGCAACCCCGCCAACAAAGAGCGCCTTGCGGCATCGGTGGCTCACTCCACGGTGTTTCTTAAACTCGTGACAAGCCCCACACGCTTGGGGCGCGTGATAGTGTATGTGCAGACCAATTTCACCGGCAACAACTATAACTACGGCGTGTACCTCGATCAAGCCTACGCCACCGTAGGCCACGTGACCGTGGGTAAGGCCCGAAGCACCTTCGCCGACCCCGCCGCCATGGCTCCCACCATCGACGACCAGGGCCCTGCCGGTGAAGTGACCACCAAGAACCTCCTTGTGCAGTATGCGAGCCCTTCGTACAAAGGCTTCTCCTACGCAATCTCGGCCGAACTTCCGTCGGCCAAGTATACCCTCGGCGAGCAGGCCAAGGCCATCCCGCAGCGATTTCCCGACATCCCGGCGTACGTGCAGTATGCTTGGGGTAAAAATGCCGACAATCATATCCGCGCCGCCGGCATCCTGCGCCGCCTCAGCTACCGCGACGAGGCTGCCGGAGCCAACCGCTTCGTCACCGGTTGGGGCGTGCAGATGAGCACCGTGGCAGCTATCGTAGGCCGCCTTAAGTTCTTCGGCGAGATTACCTATGGCAAGGGCATCGCCCACTATATCAACGACCTCTCCGGCCAGGGGTATGATCTGGTGTACAGCACTGCCGACGGCGGCTCCATGAAAGCACCGGCAGCCCTCGGCTGGTCGGTGGGCCTGCAGCACTACTTCACCGACAATGTGATGATGAGTGCCGCATACAGCCAGACGCGCCTCTTCGACAGCTCGGCCCTGCAGCCCGACACCTATCGCAACGCACGCTACCTTGCGGCAAACATCTACTACCGCCCGCTCGACGACCTCCGCCTGGGCCTGGAGTATCTCTACGGCAGCCGTGAGGACATCAACGGCCTGTCGGGCCATGCCAACCGCCTTCAGGCCATGGTGCAGTACAGTTTCTAAAGTCTCAAAAAGTTTCTTAATCGGTAGAACATTGGAGCTCACGCGCTCGTTGGAGCACTTGAAATCGAAAACTTACTACTGATTATGGAAAGAAAAATATCGTTTGCCGACGTGCAGAAGGCCGTCGACGAAGCCTTCGAGCAGTTCAAGAGTGATAAAGACGGAGCCATCGACCCCCGAGTGCAGGCCGTGAGCAAAGCCGGTGCCTTCGGCATCTCCGTGGTGCTCACCGACGGTCGCTCTGTGGATAAGGGCGATGCCGACTCGCTCTTCGTGCTCGGACCTATCGTGAAACTCCCGCTCTCGGTGGTTCTTCTCACTCAGAACAAGCCCGAGGAGCTCGTCAGGAAGTCGGGCCACTGCCTTTGCGGCTGCCATCGCCACAAACATGCCGACCTCGACCTGCCCTTCGGTCTGCACGGACTGCGTGCGGTGAGCGCCGTGCAGCCCGTGGGCGACCGCGAGGGCAAGATGGGTGTGATCAACAACATGATATATGCCCTGAGCGGAAGCGAGCCGGCCTTCGACGATGACCTCTACCGCAGATATACCGACGCACTGGCCGGAGGCACGCTCGCCGGGCAGCTCTCCGAAGCAGGTGTGAACTTGCTCGACGATGCAGCCCTAAGCGCCGACCTCTATAGCCGCCTCCTCTCACTGAAAATGTCGGCCCGTCAGCTCGCTGCCATGGGCGCCACCGTGGCCGCCGACGGGCGCAATCCCTACAGCGGTGAGTATGCCTTCGACGGCGACACGGCGCAGAGCGTCGTGGCCATGATGGCAACTCACGGCAAGCACTTCATCAAGCCCTGGATGATGCTCACAGGTGTGCCGGCCCGCAAGAGCTACGCCGGCGGCATAGTGGCTGTGATGCCCGGCTTCGGCGCAATAGCGGCCTACGCCCCCGAGGTCGACGAGCGCGGCCTTTCAGTGAAAGCCGCTCAGGCCGTGAGGTATATAGCCAATACCCTTGGCCTGAATGTGTATGCCTCGGCGCGCGTCGAAGTAGAGAAGTAATCAATGCACCCACAGCATATTGCCGGCACAGGCTGGATTTGATTATCCGCCCGCGCCGGCAACTTTTTTTGCCGCAAGCTTGTTTTTCTCTAAAATAGACTTCTGTATGAAAAAAGCAGCAAACACACCCAAGGCACGTGCCTTGGCATATCACCGATATCCCCGCCCCGGCAAAACGGAGGTTGTGCCTACCAAGCCCTTCGGCACTGCCGCCGACCTCTCGCTGGCCTACTCGCCCGGCGTGGCTTTCCCATGCCTTGAGATTGCCGCCGATGCCGACAACATATATAAATATACCAACCGCGGCAACACCGTGGCCGTGGTCTCCAACGGCACGGCGGTGCTCGGCCTCGGCAACATCGGAGCCAAGGCATCGAAGCCCGTGATGGAGGGCAAGGCGATGCTCTTCAAGATATTCGCCGGTATCGATGCCTTCGATATCGAAGTCGATGCCACCGACCCGCAGCAGATGGTCGACATCGTCAAGGCCATCACGCCGGGCTTCGGAGGCATCAACCTCGAGGACATCAAAGCGCCCGAGTGCTTCGCTGTGGAGCAGGGGCTCATAGAAGCCTGCGATATACCCGTGATGCACGACGACCAGCACGGCACTGCCGTGATAGTGGGTGCCGCCATGCTCAACGCACTCAAGGTGCAGAATAAGCGCATCGAGGATATACGCCTGGTGGTCAACGGCGCCGGTGCCGCTGCCATAGCGTGCACCAAATTGCTGCTGAGCCTCGGGCTAAGGCGGGAGCGTGTGGTGATGTGCGACAGCAAGGGTGCGATACGCACCGACCGCCCCGGTCTGTCGGAGCAGAAGCGCGCTTTCGCCACCGATCGCCCCGGGATAGTCACGCTCGCCGACGCCCTCGCCGGCGCCGATGCCTTCCTTGGCCTCTCCGTGGCTGATGTGCTCACGCCCGCCATGCTCGCATCCATGGCTCCGAAGCCTATAGTGTTCGCGCTCGCCAACCCCGACCCCGAGATTGCCCGCGATGCCGCCATGGCTACCCGCACGGACCTTGTCTACGCCACCGGCCGCAGCGACTATCCAAACCAGATCAACAATGTGCTCGGATTCCCCTATATATTCCGTGGCGCCCTCGACTGCCGTGCAAGCGCCATCAACGAGGCCATGAAGGTGGCTGCGGCGCGGATAATAGCACAGATGGCCCGCGAGCCCGCCGACGACCGCCTTCGCGAGCTCTATCCCGGCGAAAAGCTCGAGTTCGGCCCCGACTATATCCTGCCTAAGCCCTTCGACAGGCGCCTGCTTACCGCCGTGCCGCCCGAAGTGGCACGTGCCGCTGCCGATAGCGGTGTGGCGCGAAAGCCCATCGCCGACTACGAAGCCTACGGCAGGCGCCTGGCCCGCTATGTGGAGGATACCGACAGTCACCTCCGCGAGCTCCTTTCGGTGGGTTGAGGCTGAGATTTAAGATAATAAGCTCCGCGACTGCAAGAAAAATTTGCAGTCACGGAGTTTTTTTCGTATCTTTGCAGCCGGAAAAACAAATCCGACAACTAATCACTTAATTATCAACCTAACAATGCAGTACGAAACCGTTTTCATTTTAACTCCCGTTTTGTCTGATGCTCAGATGAAGGAAGCGGTAGAAAAGTTCGCTAAGGTCCTCACCGACAACGGTGCTGAGATCGTCAACAGCGAAGAGTGGGGTCTGCGCAAGCTCGCCTATCCCATCGACAAGAAATCCACCGGATTTTACAGCCTGATCGAATTTAACGCCGATCCCCAGGTTATCCGCAAACTCGAGACCGCTTACCGCCGCGACGAACGTGTCCTCCGTTGGCTCACTTTCCGTCAAGACAAATATGCAGCACAGTACGCCGCCAAGCGCCGCGCCCGCCGTGCAGCTCAACCCCAAGCACCCGTAGAAAACAAGGAGGACTAAATCATGGCACAGACTCAATCAGAAATCCGCTACCTCACTCCCATGTCGGTAGACGTGAAAAAGAAAAAATACTGCCGTTTCAAGCGTTTCGGCATCAACTTCGTAGACTACAAGGACCCCGAATTCCTCAAGAAATTCCTCAACGAGCAGGGTAAAATCCTCCCCCGCCGCATCACCGGCACCTCGCTGAAGTTCCAGCGTCGTGTGGCTCAGGCCGTTAAGCGTGCCCGCCACCTCGCACTCCTCCCCTACGTAACCGACCTGATGAAATAACCCCTTACCGAAGGAAATATTATGAAGATTATTCTTAAAGAAGACGTCTCGGGCCTCGGCTACAAGGACGACGTCGTTGAAGTAAAAGACGGATACGGCCGCAACTACCTCATTCCCACCGGTAAAGCCGTTATTGCTTCTGCTTCCGCACTCAAGGTGCTCGCAGAAAACCAGCGTCAGCGCGCTCACAAGCTCGCTAAAATCAAAGCCGATGCAGAGGCTCTTGCCGCTCAGCTCAAAGACCTCAAGCTCACCATCGGTGCCAAGACAAGCGCTACCGGCACTATCTTCGGCTCTGTAAACAACATCCAGATTGCAGAAGCTCTCGAGAAGCTCGGCCACAACATCGACCGCAAGCTCATCGTCATCGACGCTGTGAAGGAAGTTGGCGAATACACCGCCACTATCCGACTCCACAAAGAAGTGGCTGTCGAAATTCCCTTCGAAGTCGTTGCCGAATAAGAAAGCAACATCGCATAATTTAAAAAAAGCGGCATCCCGATGCGGGACGCCGCTTTTTTAAGTTATGAGTTATGAGGTATGAGATATGAGTGGCGTTAGCCGTCTTGACTCAGGAGACCTGCTTATGCAGGTCGTGCAATCTTAGCGTGAGGTTGGAGCCCGTGGGGCGTAAACCTCATGCGGGTCAACTACGAATAAAGGACATGCACCGGCTTTTCGGCTTGTGCATGTCCTTATTTGAGCTGACGACATGAGTATGCAACTCATATCTCATATCTTATAACTCTTATCTCACAACTTTCTTGGCGGTGGTGCCGTCGGAGTAGCGGATGATGTATACGCCGGGGGCGAGGTTCTCGGATGCTACGCGGAAGCCGGAGAGGTTGTAAATGCCTTCGATTTCGAGTGCGGGTGCATCTACGCCGGTGATGCCGCTGGGGTAGTTGGTGTCGGCCGAGAGAGTCACGTAGGTGTCGGGAGCGCCTTCGCTGCTCAGCTTGAGGTATGCTTCGTGAAGGCCGATTTCGGTGGAGGCGAAGTCGATGTGCACAGTGCCACCTTCGGCGGGAAGGGTGGTGTGGCTCGGTGTGAACTTCGAGGCGTGTGCACCTACTGTGCTCACTGCGATTTCCTTGCCGAGGTTGAGGCCCTGCACGTTGACGCTCATGCGGCTCTCAAGAGTGCCTGCGGTGTTGACGTAGTTGAGCTCCTTGAGGTCGGTGCGGATGAAGGGGATGTCGGTGCGGCCCCATGAGAAGTCGTCGACGTAGTACACAGCCGGGAAGTTCTTGCCTCGGGGTGCGGAGTAGCTGAAGCCGATGAAGAAGGCGTCGGCGAGCTCGAGTCCGTCGAGGTCGAGCACATAGTCGATCCACTCCTTGTTGTAGTCGGAGGTGGAGGGTATGTTGAGGCCGCCGATGGGCTCGATGTAGACCTTGTCGAGCGGGTTGCCCGACTCAACAGTGGCTGCGTCGGAGGGGTCGATATATACCACCTGCAGGAAGCCGGTAGCACCCTCGGCGAGGAAGTCGCCCATGATGCGGAAGGTGAGGATGCGCTCGTCGGCATTCTTGTAGTCGAGGGCGGGCGAGAGCAGGAGCATGGTGGCGTCGGTCTCGTCGGCGGCCTGCGAGTCGTAGGCAGTGACTTTGGCGGCGAAGTTATCGTTGTCGGTGTTGAAGGCCCACCATGCGCGTGTGCCTTCTACGGCGGCGTTGGTCCAGCCTGAGATGCTGAGCGGCTGATTGCGGACTCCGCACTGCTCGAAGTCTTCCACCACGAGCTTGCGTGCTGCGGAGGTATCGAATGAGGCATCGGTGAGTTCGTCGCCCTGCTTATCCTCCACTATGGGCTGCCCGGTGGCGGTGCCTGTCACGGTGAAGCGGATGGGGTCGCAGAGGTCGGAGGAGAGTTCGATGGTCTCGGTGAATGTGCCGGTGTTCTTGGGTGCGAAGGTCACTTTCACGTGGTAGGTGCCTTCTTTCATGAGCTGGGCGGTGGAGATTTGGAACTGGCCTGCATGAGGCTCCACGATGCGCACTGTGCCGTAGTCGAGGTTGGCTTTGGCTGTGTAGCTGAAAGTCTGCTCCATGGTCGAGCCTACCTGTGCGGAGAAGGGTGTGAGGCCTTCGGTGCTGACGGTGAGCGAGGGCATGTTGGCCGGGTCGTAGGCGCGGGCCGAGATGGGGAGCGTCTGCGAAAGCTCGGTGGGCATGGCATCGATGAGGAGGGCTGCGGCGTGGCGGCCGGTAGAGGAGGGGGTGTAGGAGATGTTGACCTCAATAGAGCCCGAGCCGGCGGGTACTTCCTCGGCATCGGCGGCGAACATCGCGCGGTTGGCACCTGTGATGTAGATTGCCGCCGGGCGTGTGAGGCCTTTGTAGTCAATCTTCACCTTGGCAAAGGCCACGGTCTTGCCGATGGGCTGGTATTCGGTGGCATCGATGAGCATGGTGGGAGTGGCGGTGATGGCTGCTTCCTCGCCGGGCTCTTCGGCTGCTTCGAGGTCGGCCTTGGAACGCATGGTCACTACTGCTGCCGAAGCCGATGTGCTGATGCCGGTGGCCGATGTGGCGGTGGCGGGGATGGTGGTGCCTATGAGGTCGCTGCCCGGGAAGGCGCGGAGGCTGCCGCTTGCACCGCCCGAGCTGACGGGCGTGCCCGATGTGGCGAACTGCTCGCCGGCCTTGCCGAAGGTGAGGTCGCTGACTTTCACGAGGCGGTTGATGTAGGTCTCCGGGTCGCGAGAGAGCTCCGAGAGGCTGAGCTCAAGAGGCTCTACGGTGTAGTTCTCACCCACGAGGGTGAAATCGACGGGGTAGAGGAGCATGGTCACGACGTCGAACTGGCGCTCCATGACCAGTGCATAGAAGTTGCTGATGCGGTCGCCGGCTTTCACGGGGCAGGCACCTTCGTGGTATGCGTAGGAGAAGCGGCATCCGGCACCGTAGATATCCTGGGCGTAGAATACCTGGTTGGTGGGGTCGACATAAGTCACCGTGCCCTTGCCCTGGAACATGAACACGCGCTCGTCGCCGTCGCTGAGGTTGTTGAAGAAGTTGAAGCGCGCGTAGGGAGTCACGGCGAGGACATCGGCAGTGAGGGCTACGCTCACATCGTCGGCACCTTCGGTGCTGAGGGTGAGAGCCTCGCTTACAGCGCCGGCTTTCGATGCGGTGAAGGTGAGCTCAAGAGTGTAGCCGGCCTCGGCCTCTTCGGCGCTGATGCTTGTGGTGTTGGCGGTGAAGCCGTCGGGGAGGCTCACGGCGATGGGGCCTGCGAGCTGCTCACCCTTCACAATAATGGACTTTGTGGCGCTCTGGTGCTGCAGCATGGTGTCGAAGCTCAGCGAGGCCGGAGCGGTGATGGTGGCATCGCCGGTGACGGGAGGTGTGGGAGTCTCGCCGCCGGTCTCACCGTCCCACAGGTCGGCGTAGGTGTCGGCCAGGCGGATGGCATCGACCAGAACGTCGGGGCCTATTTTGGTGCCGGCGGAGCCCTGGCGAAGGGTCACGCCCTGAAGTCCCATGGTATTGGACGCGTCGGCTTTGCTTGCGTTGGCAGCGAGGGCACCGGCAGGATCGGTGTCGCCCTTGGCCGGATTTACCCATAACGACACCTTGTCGTTGTTGGTGCCGTCGATAAACTCATATTTAAGCACCACGAGGTAGGTGGTGTTGAGGTCGAGGTCGGCCGACTTGGCTTCGGCGTTTGCCGCGTTTTTCGATATGCCTAATTTGAATTTGCCGTCGGCATCGCCCGGCGATGCGAATACGCGGGCATATTCAGAGCCGGATTTGCCTTCTATAAAGTTGGCATCGGCTTTGGCTCCGCGCTGGCAGAGAGCCATGAAGTAGACATCGCCGCCGGAGGGCGCGCTTTCTGCTTTTATCAGAGCCGACATGTAGAGTACGCCCGAGAGGCGCGACTCGTCGTTGCTGAAAAATTCTTTCTGCAGGCGCTCATGAGCAGTGCTTTGGTCAGTGCCTATGAGCTTTGCTGCGAGGCCAGCCGCTTCATCCTGGTAGCCCGGATAGGTGAGCGGGGTATTGAGCAGTTGGATGGGCTCGTTGACGTTCTTGGAGTGGTGTATCCAGCTGCCTTGGTTGAACAGGCCCCCTTCGCTGTAGTTGAAGTTCTCGAAGGCCAGGCGCTCGGCTGCGGCTTGTGCCGGAGCAAGAGCCGCGAGAGCCAGCGAGAGCGACAGCGCCGCATTTCGCGCGGTTTTTGCGTAAAATCTTGTCATGAAGGAGTGTGATTTTGGAATGATACTGTATTATTGGTTTATCTCGCAGCAAAAATAAAGAAAAAAGATATATCTACCAAATCTGCCGACACAATATACGTAAAAAATCCTCCGACGGGGAAGTCGGAGGACGCAGCCAAGTATATGAAATACGGTGTAAATGGAAATCAAATGAGCGCCACTTGACTCAATTCATTGGCAAAGGAGCGGAGGCCTGCCTGAATCTTAGCCGTCGTTTTAGGCGAAGGATTGCGGTAGCCGTTGGCATATTGCGACAACTGGGCGGCAGAGATGCCCGTGAGTTTGGCGAGACCTTTGAACGTAATCAGTCCGCCGTAATATGCCAGAAAAGAGGGTACGTCGTATGCGAACGAAAATTCTGCCTCGATAAATTCACGGCCATCCTCGGCATATCCCTGCTTCATAGCCTCGTAAGTGCCATTCCAGTCGGAGATAGCATCTGCTACTGTCGGGCCTTCGCCGACAAGACCGTAATTTATAGGTGCTTTATCATCCACGTAGCATGAGTAAGAGCCATCAGACTCACGACAGATAAAAACTTTGACTTGTACCATAATTATTGAATGTTATCATATTGTTTAACACCTACCATTCGGTTGGAGTTTCTTTACGAGATTGACTTTTTACTCTCTTTTAGAAATTTACGCCCGAAGATTTTCTGATGTTGTAGAAAGTACCTCTGGCAACTTCTTCTTTGCCGTGATAACCGGTGGTGAAATACTGATTGGTTATTGGGCTGAACCATTCAGGATGGCCATTTCTTGTTTTCCCGGTGGGATAACATCCGGCCTGTTTTAACTTTCGGTGCAGTTCATTGTATTTCATGTCGCTGTCAGGTAGATTTCCGAGACAAAGTTAATGCTATTTTATGAAATAGCAAAATAAAATAGCAAATAATTAAAGAGATGCTATTGCGGTTGAGGCGCTTGACTGATTTTGGCGTAACCATCCGAACTAAGCCGACTTTTAGATGTCGTTTTTGATAGCGAACTTTGCAATCAAAAACGCCATGTTTAATTTGAATGAAAGCAATCGCATTGTCATGTCACAGCATCCGACAGACATGCGCATGGGAATCAACTGTCTATGTGGGCAGGTAAGGTTAGTAGGATTGGAGCCGACTAATGGGGATGTGTACATATTTGTAGGAAAGAGCCGTAAGGTGATGAAAATACTCCATTGGGAGTATGGAGGCTATGTGATGTATCAAAAGCGGTTGGAACAGGGTCGGTTCCACCATAAAATTTTCCTACGGCAAGGAATCGGGTTTCGCTCGATGCGATGGTCAGAGTTAGTGCTGTTGATGGAGGGCATTTCCCCCAAAGCTGCCCGTCGGCACCGATACGAAACGGAAGCGGAGCGAGAAAAAAAAGTTGCTCTGACGATTGAAAATAGTGTCGGAAGTTCTTGGTTATCTCGCTAATTATTTGTAATTTAGCATCATGAAAGCGAGGCCGACATATGAAGAATTACTTTCCAAAATCGCGATTTTGGAGGCATCTGTGTCGGCTAAGAATAAAATCATATCCGATAAAGATAACCAGATTGCCCGCAAGGAGGAACGTATCGCTTATCTTGAGCGACTGCTTTACGGCGTAAAAAGCGACAGAATGGCATCAAAGGCAGCCGAGGCGAATCAGCCGGGCTTGTTCGATGAACTTTTTGACCAGGCCTATGACGAGCGTGCCGCTCACATACAACAGGCCGCTCAGGAAATCAAGGCCGAGGCAGAAAAGCGCCGCAAGACATCCAAAGCCAAGTCTAATCGCCCCGCTAAATATCAATATTACGGGCTGGAGGAGCGTCGTCGGGAGGTTTTACCACAAGGACTTGAAGTAGAGCTCTATGATAAAATCGGACAGGACGAGATCCGCATACTGCATCGGGAGCCTGCAAAGGTATGGGTCGAGGTTGTTGTGCGGCCCGTCTACCGTCTGAAGTCGGATAAGAATAATCCATCTCCGAAGATACTTCAGGCTCCGGCTCCCGTGGCAGTCATTGGTGGCAACCATGTCGGTGCGGATCTGTTGGCGCAATTGGTTATCGACAAATACGTGTATCATCTGCCCGAATACCGCCAGGTCAAGCAGTACGCCGACATGGGTGTAAAACTGCCAACTTCAACAATAAATGATTGGATACATACCGTTGCCTCCAAACTATATCCGCTTTATGAAAGCCTCGGGGAGCAGATACGTTCGCGGAGCTATCTACAGGTAGACGAGGTGCCGTGGCGCATAGCTGACACACCTGGGAAATGCCGCAAAGGATACGCCTGGCAGTTCTTTGATGCGACACCGGACTCCCACGGTCTTTACTTCTATTATTACAAAGGATCACGGGCCGGCGCCATTGCAAGAGCGCAACTAAAAGGCTATCATGGAGCGATACAGTCCGACGGCTACGGAGTATATGACTATTTTGAGCTGCAACCGGATGTGACCCTGCTGGGCTGCATGGCACACGTGCGCCGTAAATTTACCGACGCCCAGTCCTCGCACCCGCACCAGGCACAGCAGGCAATTGAATACATCCAACTACTCTACGAGCTGGAGGCAAACCTGAAAGCCCGAAAAGCAACTGCCGAGGAAATCGCAATCGAGCGACAGACCAGAGCACTCCCCATAATGGACACAATGGAGGCCTGGATGCAAGCTGCCGCCAAAACCTGCACACCTTCAGACCTGCTCGGCAAAGCCCTTGACTACGCCTACAAACTATGGCCTCGCCTGAGGCGTTATGCCGAAAACGGCATCTATCAGATAGATAACAATCCCGTTGAACGTTGTCAACGCCCCTCGGTTATGGGACGCAAAAACTACCTTTTCAGCAAGAATGACCGTGGAGCCGAAGATAATGCCGTATTCTATTCACTCCTTGAAAGCTGCCAGATCGTAGGTGTAAACCAACTACAATGGCTTACCCATGTGTTGCAACAACTTGCAAATGATCTATCCGAAGAACAACTGAAAAATCTACTCCCTTATTATTACAAAAAATCTCAGGCATGACACCTGAGATTTTTTGATTTAAGGAAAGTCGGCGTAGTTCGGATGGTTACATTTTGGCAAGGACACAAAGTGGGCTGCCGTACCTGACAAACAGTCGATAAAAAGGCGGGCCGCCCCGATTGGAGCGGCCCGCTTTGTGAGTTTATGATGCTGCTTATTCGGCAGCTGCGGGGTCGAGTACCACTACGCGGTAGCGGTTCTGCTCGAGCACTTTCTTCATGAAGTTCTGCACGTCGGCGGGAGTGATTTTCTTCACGTCGTCCTGCACGGTGAGGAAGGTTGGCACGCCGTTGAGAGTGGTGGCGGTGATAGCACCTGCCCAGTCGGTATTCTCGCGGAGCGACTCGGCTGCCTCTTTCTGGATAAATTCGATTGCGGGCTTGAGCTCTGCCTCGCTCACTTCCTTGGCCACGTCGTTGAAGATGCCTTCGATCACGGTGAGCACCTCATCTTTCATCTCGGGCTTCATGGGGAAACCGCTCTGGAAGACGGTGTTTGTGCCACCCATGCGGCTGAGCTGGCCCTGTGCGCCGATAGAGTATACAGCGCCCATCTCTTCGCGGACTTTGTCGAGGAGTCGCTTCGAGAGCACCTGCCCTGTGATGCTTGCAAGGAGTTTGTTCTCGGCGTTGTAGGGCATTTCACCGGCGAGGGTGATGAGCACCCAGCTCTGGGGTGTCTCCATCTTGGTGGAGAAGGTCTTGATGCCGTTGCCCTTGCTTACTTCAAAGGCGGGGTTGTGGGTGAAACTTGTGGTTGCTGTAGCAGCGTCGGCGGGGAGTGTGGCGATGTACTGCTCCATGAGGGGCACGAACTTCTCAAGGTCGATCGAGCCGGTGAACACAAAGAGGTAGTCGGCGGCGTTGGCGGTCATGCCTTTCACCATGTCGATGATTGTCTGTCGGTCGGCAGCCTTGATGTCGTCGCTGGTGAGGGGCTGGCGGAGGGGCGACTCGAAGAGCACGCTCATGAAGTCGCGCTGGAAGATGTACTGCGGGTTCGACTCCTGGTTGGCGAGGATGCCTGCGATGGCAGCCTGGTTGGCTGCGAACTCGTCTTCCTTCAGGTTGAAGCCGTTGAAGAAGGCGTAGATAATCTCCATCTCGGCGGGGAGGTCCTTCACGATGGTAGAGCCGGAGAGCTCGCGGGTGTATGCGTCGTAGGAGAAATCTACATCTACCTGCTTGCCCTGGAGGTACTTCTTAAGGTCGGAGTTGGAGTAGTCGAAGAGGCCTTGTGTGCTCAGAGCCACGGGAGCATATTTGATAGATGCGGCGTTGGCTACGTTCTGCTCGCTGAGGCCTTTGCCCTTGGCGATGGCGTTGAAGATGATCTGGTCGGCCTTGAAGTCGGTGGGCTTCACGATTACTTTGACACCGTTGGAGAGGGTGTACTCGGTGGCGTCCCAGAGCTCGTTGTGCGCGGTGGCCACAACCTTGCCGGGAGCGGGGAGTGCGGGGATGAGGGGATCTTCGCGCACTTCGTCCTTGTAGGGCTCGAGGGTCTCTTCGTCGACGCTCTCGATGGCGGCGGCAAACTGCTCTTCGGTGGGCACGGGGAAGTTGGGCGAGTCGGGGAGGAGTGCCAGGAGCACGCGGTTGTCCTCGGTAATCATGCGGGGGAGTACCTGGTTGATTTGCTCTACGGTGATGAGCTGAGCCATCTGGTCGATGAGCTGCTTTTCAACCTCGATGCCGGGAGCGGGGATGTTGTCGACGAAGAGCTTCACATACTCCTTGGAGTAGGAGTCGTTTTTGCGGTCGGCGCGCTGGTTGAACTGCTTCTCGATAGATGAGAGGTACTGTGCGCGTGCGCGCTCGTACTCACCCACGGTGAAGCCGCCGCGTGCGGCGCGGAGGAGTTCGCGATAGGCCTGAGTGAAGGCGGGTACCACGTCGGTGTCCTTGGCGTAGACCGAGAGGTCGAGCGCGCCCTGAGTCTTGGAGAGGAAGAAGTCGCCGATGCCTACGCGGGCCTGGGCAAATTCGGTCTCGGGTTTGTTGGAGAGCTCGTCGAGGCGGCTGTTGAGCATCGACTCGATCATGGCTGTCATGTAGGCCACGGGGAAGAACATCTGAGTGTTGCGGTACTCGCGGGGGAGGAAGAGCTCGTTGCTCTTGAACATGAGGTCCACGTTGGGCGCCTGGATTTCCTTGTCGGTACCGATGGCGTAGATGGTGCCGGGGGTCTCTTCCACGGGGTAGTAGACGCGCTCGGCGGCGTTCTCGGGCATCTTTATGCCGGAGAACATCTCCTTGATTTTGCCTTCGATGTAGTCAACGTCGATGTCGCCGACCACGATGATGCCCTGCTGGTCGGGGCGGTACCACTTGTGGTAGTAGTCGATGAGTGCCTGTGCGGGGAAGTTGTCCACCACTTCCATGGTGCCGATAGGCAGGCGGTAGCCGTAGCGGTTGTCGGGATAAATCACGGGCAGCAGACCCTCGAGGGCACGCATAGCGCCCACGTTGCTCTGGCGCCATTCCTCGTGGATCACGGCGCGCTCAGCGTCGATTTCCTTGGGGTCGAGCGTGAGAGCACAAGCCCAGTCGTGGAGGATGAGGAGGCAGGAGTCCTGCACGGAAGTGCGTGCCACGGGCACGTCGGAAATATTGTAGACGGTCTCGTCGATCGAAGTGTAGGCGTTGAGGTTGTAGCCGAATTTCACGCCGATGGACTCGAGCCAGTTGATGATGCCCTTTTCGGGGAAGTTCTCGGTGCCGTTGAAGCACATGTGCTCGAGGAAGTGAGCGAGGCCGCGCTGATGGTCGTCTTCAAGGATAGAGCCTACTTTCTGAGCGATGTAGAAATCGGCCTGACCCTTGGGGGTCTCATTGTGGCGGATATAGTAGGTGAGGCCGTTGTCGAGCTGACCTACACGGAGAGCCGGATCGGCAGGAAGTGCCGGAATCTGATCCGCTGATTGGGCGGAAAGAACTCCGGTGGCGGCTACCGCAACAAACAGAGCGGCAATCGCGCGAAGAAAAAACTTTTTCATTTTATATCGGTTTATCTATACTTTCGTATTTATGTCTGATTAGACGCAAAGTTAGCGATAAAATTACACTTTGTCAGTTAAAAAGTGTTTAATATCGACTTTGTGCCAAGCCTACTTTTTGTCGTCTTCCTTGAAGATGTCTTCGGTCTCGTCGAGCTTGTGGTAGTGCGAGAGCAGCGCCACGAAAGCCGAAATCTGCTCGAAGGCTTTTGCGGTCTCCTGTGAGATGTCTTTTTTTGCGAGCCTGAGCATGAGGATGCCATAGAGAGCGTTGAAGCAGGTTTCGATTTCGCTGGCACGGTTGTCGCCGGCCTTGGCGCGGAGCTCAACGATGAATGGCAGGGTGTTGTAGAACTCTTTGTGGTATTTGTCGAATCGCGGCCGCGGGTCGGCCATTATTCGGCGGTGGAGGTCGGCGAGGTCACCTATGGTGTTGCGGTTGATCTGGAGGTGTCCTTTTTCGACTACCTCCTCGCGGCGCATCATGTCGATGAGCGAGTCGTACCAGTCAATCATCTGTTTTTCCTGCTCGGGATTGAGTTTGTAGGGGTCGATTACGGAGGCTTTTATGCGGTCGATGTCTAGGCCGTTGGCACGGATGAGGTCTTCTATCTGCCACATATACAGCAGATACTGGGCTATATTTTCTTTGCGGAGTTGTGAGGCGATAAGCATTGTTTCAAGTTTCAAATTATAAATTATAAGTTATAAATTATGAGTCGTTATTAATTATATCTTATAACTCATATCTCATATCTTATATCTTATAAAGCGCCGCAGGCTTCTCAGCCGCGGCGCCTTTTTATCAATCAATTCCGATGTAAATCTATAAAATCTATCAGTACTTGTGCTTTATATCTATAAGACACGGCACAAGGCTAAAAGTTACATCGAGGCTTTGATTTTTAACTATTCTTTACCAAAAATGGCGTCGTGGCGATGGAGCATGTTGAGGAAGCGGAGGTCGTCGCGCAGGGGAGCCACGTTCACACGTCCGTCGACTGCTTCGGTCCAGTTGTGGTAGTTGGCATATCCGAGGTCGAGGGCTTTTTCGGCCATCTTCATGGCTTTCTCGGTGTCGCCGGCCTGAGCGTAGAAGCATGCTGCGTAGTAGTGGATTAGGCCGTCGTGGTCGCTGACGGTGTTTACGATGTTCTCCATCCACCGGCGTGCCTGCTCGTTCTCGCCCAGGAAAAGCAGAGCGAAGCCTTTGAGCGAGCGGGGGTTGTCGATGTAGAAGTGATCCATGTCGGCCACCTTGCGGTAGAGCTGAGCTGCGGCGGTGTCGCGCTTGAGGTATTTCTCAAGCACCCATGCCCGGAGCATGGGGTAGAGGGCGCTTTCGGCATCGTTGAGCATGGCTTCGCCGAGGAGGTTGGAGGCTTCGTCGTAGTTTCCGGCGCCGACGTAGGCGAGGGCCATCTCGGCAAGGGCTTCGTTGCTCTGGCGGTCGACGGCGAGCGCGTCGGCACCTGCCTTCACGGCTTCGTCGTAGCGGCCCAGTGCGCGGAGTGCACGCGAGCGCACCACATAGTAGGAGGCGTTGTCGCGGATAGCACCGAGGGCGCGGTCCACATTGTCGAGGGCTTCGGTGTAGTTGCCAAGGGCGTAGTTGCACTCGGCGATGGAAGCGTAGATGCCGTAGTAGTTATATAGCTGTTGGTCGAGGATGTAGCGATAGTCGGCGATGGCGGCGAGGTAGTGGTAGTGAGCCTGGGCGATCACGGCGCGGATGTAGCGGAACATGCCTACCTGCGGAGCCTGCGCTATGGCGTTGCTGAGGCCGGCCATTGTGGCGGGGTAGTTGGTGTTGCCGTAGTCGAGGAGCTCCTGCATGGCCTTGGGGTGCTTGTTGTCGGAGCTGATGGCGAGGATGAGGTCGTCGACGGCACCGTTGTGGTCGCCCATCAGGCGGCGCACCGAGGCACGGCGCACGTAGGTCTCGGCATTGTTGGGGTCGAGGTTTACGGCCGAGGCGAGCATTTCGTTGGCGATGCCGAGGTTGTTCTCCTTCACAGCGATGCGTGCGAGGCCTATGTATGGCTCGGGCGTGCGAGAGTTGAGGCGCACCAGGCGCTGGAAGTCGTTTTTAGCGTCGGCGTAGTGGCCGAGGGTGTACTCGGTGTTGGCTTTCTGGTATATCACCGAGTAAGAGTCGGGTGCGAGAGCCGCGGCCGAGTTGAGGTCGTTGAGTGCCTGCTCGGGGCGCTTGGTTTGGTTGTAGATGCCGGCACGGAGCACGTAGGCGCGCAGGCGCACATCCTCTTCGCTTGCGGGGGCGTACTCGAGGGCTTTGTCGACGTCGGCCAAAGCGCGGATATACTCGTTGTGGCGATAGTATTCATCGGCACGCGAGAGGTAGATGCTGTAGTCCTTGGGGTTCTCGCGGAGCTCTTCCTCATATACCGCGAGCACGGCCTGAGTCATGGGATTGTGGATGCCGGTTTGCTGCTGCGCTGCCGCGGGCACGGTGGCAGCGGCGGCGAGGATGGCACCCATGGTTAGGTTTCGTAGGGTCATTATCAAGCTGAAAAGTACAAAAGTCGGATTAGAAAGTGTCGATAGTGCGGCGGATAGCCACCAGGCGAGTGAGCAGCGGCTCGAGGAGGTCGAGGCGCAGCATGTTGGCACCGTCGCTCTTGGCGGTCTCGGGGGTGGGGTGAGTCTCCATGAAGAGGCCGTCGGCACCCGTTGCCACCGCCGCGCGGGCTATGGTCTCGATGAGGTCGGGTCGTCCGCCGGTCACGCCTCCGGCAGTGTTAGGCTGCTGGAGCGAGTGGGTGCAGTCCACAATCACAGGGCACTTGCAGGCCTGCTGCATCAGGGGCACGCCGCGGTAGTCCACGATGAGGTCGCCGTAGCCGAAGGTGGTGCCGCGCTCCGTGACGGCGATGTCGTCGTTGCCGTAGGCGCGCACCTTGTCGGCGGCGAAGCGCATCGACTCCGGCGCCAGGAACTGACCCTTCTTGATGTTGACAGCCTTGCCGGTGCGGGCTGCGGCCGTCAGGAGGTCGGTCTGGCGGCAGAGGAAGGCCGGTATCTGGAGGATGTCGACGAAGTCGGCGGCCATGGCGGCCTCTTCGGGCTGATGGATGTCGGTGACTACGGGCACGCCGAGCTCACGGCCCACGGCGGCGAGGATGGTGAGAGCCTTGATGTCGCCTATGCCGCTGAAGGAGTCCAGTCGGCTGCGGTTTGCCTTGCGGTAGCTGCCCTTGAAAGCGAAAGGCACGCCCAGGCGGTCGCACACGGTCTTTATGTGTCGGCCAATCTCGAAGGCCATCTCCTCGCCTTCGATCACGCAGGGGCCGGCAAGGAGGAAGAAGCCGGGCTGCGATGTAAGATTGTGGAATGTATTCATGTGAAACGTTGATTTAGAATATGGATGGTGTCGACGCCGACGAGAGCCGCCGTCTCGGTGCGGAGGCGGTTGTCGCCCATGGTCACGGGGCGGAAGCCCGAGGCTATGCAGGCCTCGATTTCGGCCGGTGAGAAGTCGCCCTCGGGCCCGATGAGGATGGTGGCGTCGGTGCCGGGCGTGTATGCCTGTGCCAGCAGCGTGCGGGGAGTGTCGGCATCGCAGTAGCCCACGAAGTGCTCGTCCGGAGCTGCCGCGGCCTCGGCGAGGAAGGCCCGCAGAGGCGTGGTGGCATCGATTTGCGGCAGTGTGGCCTTGAGCGACTGCTTCATGGCCGCCACGGCGATTTTCTCGAGGCGCTCAGCCTTGATGTCCTTGCGCTCGGAGTGCTCACAGCGCAGAGGCACGAAGCGGTCGATGCCTATCTCCACGAGCTTCTCGATGAGCCACTCCATGCGGTCGGAGTGCTTGGTGGGGGCTACGGCCACGGTGATGCGCGGCGCCCACACCTTTGGCAGCTCGGTGGTGCTGTCGATGCGCACCATGGCGTGCTTGGGGTGGGCGTCGAGCAGGGTGCACGAGTGCAGACGCCCCTTGCCGTCGACCACCTCAAGGGTGTCGCCGACCTGATGGCGGAGCACGCGCACGGCGTGACCGCTCTCACTCTCGGGCAGGATGCCGTCGATGGCTATGTCGGGGGCGTAGAAGCGTATCATATCTCGGTGTCGGAGGCAGCCTCGGCTTCGGCTTTCTTGATTTGCGCCGGAGTGTCCTTTACGTCTTTATCGTGGAATATAAGCAGGAAGAGCACGGCCACCACGAGTGCGTAGCCTGCGAAAATAAGCCAGGAGTCGTGCCAGCCTTCAATCTGAGCCATACCCTCGGGCTGAGAGTACACCTTGTGATTGATCACCTGCTGAGCCACGAGTGTGCCTACGGTGGCACCGATGCCGTTGGTCATGATCATGAAGAGGCCCTGTGCCGACGAGCGGATGTCGACGGTGGTCTTCTTATCCACATAGAGCGAGCCCGACACGTTGAAGAAGTCGAAAGCGATGCCGTAGACTATCATCGAGAGCACGAAGAGCCACACACCCGAGCCGGGGTCGCCGATGCCGAAGAGGCCGAAGCGGAACACCCACGCCGTCATGGCCATGAGCATCACCACCTTGATGCCGAAGCGGCGCAGGAAGAAGGGGATGAGGAGGATGCAGAGCGTCTCGCTCATCTGCGAGATAGAGATAAGGGCGTTGGCATTGTGCACGCCCCAGGTGCCGGCATACTCGCTTACCGAGCCGAAGCTCTGGATGAAGGGGTTGGCGAAGCCGTTGGTAATCTGCAGCGACACGCCAAGGAGCATACTGAAGATGAAGAACACCGCCATCTGCTTGTCCTTGAAGAGGGTGAAAGCCTTGAGGCCGAGGGCGTCGGAGAGGCTCTTTTTCTCGCTCTTCACCACCGGGCACTTGGGCATGGTCAGGGCATAGAGGGCGAGCACGAAGCTCAGTGTGCCCGAGGTCACAAGCTGTGCGGCAGTGTTCTGGAAGCCGGTGAAGTTCACCACCAGCATGGCGCATATGAAGCCCACGGTGCCGAATACGCGGATGGGCGGGAAGTGCTTCACGGTGTCGAGACCGGCGCGCTCGAGGGCGGAGTACGACACTGCGTTCGACAGACCTATTGTAGGCATGAAGAAGGCCACCGAGATGGTGTAGAGGGCGAAGAGGATGCCAAACTCGGGCTGCTCCGAGCCAAGGCCGTAGAGGCCGGCGGCAAGCATGGCAGCTCCGGCTATGAGGTGGCAGAGGCTGAGGGTCTTCTGAGCCTGGATCCAGCGGTCGGCAACGATACCCACGAGGGCGGGCATGAAAATCGACACGATGCCCTGCACGGCGTAGAACCAGCCTATGTGCTCGGCAAGGCCTATGCGGGCCAGGTAAGAGCCTAAAGATGTGAGATAGGCACCCCATACGGCGAATTCCAGAAAGCCGAGGGCTGCAAGACGTGTTTTGAGGGTGAAGTTATTCATCGGTATAAGGTCAAATGGTTTCGGTATTGTCGGGTTCGGAGCTGTCGGCACTGCCTTCCTGCTTTCGGCGCAGGATTTCGCTGATGCGTGCAGCCTCCTCGTAGTCTTCTTTTTCAATCAGCTCGGCGAGAGTCTGCTCGAGCTGCTCTATGGTGTAGTTCTCGGGGCGCGGGTCGGCATGATAGCTGCTGAGGGTGTCGGCATCGTCGCTGTCGTCGTCGGTGTCGAGCTGATCTTCATCGAGCTCGCCACGGCGCGTGAACTCGCTGTCGTCGATTATGAAGCCCGTCTGCTCCACAATCTCGGGAGTGGTGAATATGGGAGTACCGGTGCGGATGGCTATGGCCACGGCATCTGAGGTGCGGGCGTCGATCACCACAGTGCGCTCGCCGTCGGAGAAGGTGAGCTCGGAGGAGAAGATGCCGTCCTCGAAGCGGTAGATGTATACCTCTTTCAGCTTCACGCCGAAGGCATGTGCAAAGCTCACGAAGAGGTCGTGAGTCATGGGCCGCGGCGGGTGGATGCCCTCCAGGGCAATGGCTATCGACTGCGCTTCGGCAGCTCCTATCACCACGGGGATGCGGCGCGGACCCTTGTCTTCGGCAAGCACAAGGGCATAGGCTCCCGACTGCAGCTGAGTGTAGGACAACCCGAGTACGTGTAGGCTTATTCGCTTGCTCATCACTTTACTGTGCTATATGCTTATATCGTTTGCCCGGCCTGTGATTATGCCTGAGCCGTAGCAGATGCGCGATGCGGGATCGTAGACGGCGGCAAACTGGCCCGGAGCTATGCCTTGCACCTTTACGTCGGCCTCGAGCACATACTCGCCCTCGGCACCGTCGGCCGGCCGGCGTATGCTGCCGGGCAGGAAGTCGGGGCTGTGACGGTTCTTGAAAGTCACCGGCACGGGACTGTCGCCGGGCTGCAACCCCCACGGGTCGGCCGTGATGAAGTGCATCTCGGCAAGGTGCAGCGTGCGGCCATACTGCTTCTCGGTGTCGTAGCCGCGCGACACGTAGAGCACATTGTCGGCCACGTTTTTGCGCACCACAAACCACGGACCGCCGCTCAGGCCCAGGCCTTTGCGCTGGCCTATGGTGTGGAACCAGTAGCCACGGTGCTCGCCTATCTTGCGGCCGGTCTCGATCTCGACGATGGCTCCGGGGCGCTCGCCGAGGTGGCGGCGGATGAAGTCGTTGTAGTTGATTTTGCCAAGGAAGCAGATGCCTTGCGAGTCGCGGCGGAAGGCGTTCGGCAGCTTTGCTTGGGCGGCTATGGCGCGCACCTCGGCCTTGGGGAGCTCACCGAGCGGGAATGTGAGGTGTGCGAGCTGCTTGCCCGAGATGCGGGCGAGGAAGTCGGTCTGATCCTTTACGGGGTCGACTGCCGTGGCGAGCCACTTGAGGCCGTCGGCGTCGGTATAGGTCGATGCGTAGTGGCCGGTGGCAGTCTGCGCGAAGCAATGTCCCCAGCGCTCCTCGAAGTAGCCGAACTTGATGATTGAGTTGCACATGATGTCGGGGTTGGGCGTGAGGCCGGCCTTCACGGTACGCAGGGCATAGTCCATCACATTGTCCCAGTACTCCTGATGGAGCGACACCACATCGAAGGGCAGGCCATAGCGGCGCGCTATGAGCGAGCACATCTCGATGTCCTCTTCGGCCGAGCAGTCACCCTCGTCGTTGTCGAGGCCTATGCGGATGTAGAAGAGGTGCATGGGCACACCTTGCTCGGCGAGGCGGTGCACCACCACGGCGCTGTCGACGCCGCCCGACACCAGTACGGCCGTAGTGTCCTTATCGCTGCTCATTGAGGGCTTTGGTCTTGAGATTAGCCTCCAGGAAAGCGCCGAGCAGATAGTCTATATCAAGGTCGGTGGCCAGCACGCGGTGCCGGCGGTTGAGGAAGAGGAAGAGCGGAGTGCTGCGGAGGTCGAAGTAATTGTCGGCATCGGGCATTGCCACCGTCACCCACTTGGGGTCGGATGCCGCGCGGGCCTTTTCCCAACCCTCGTCGTCGGTGTCGCCGGGGTAGATGCTCACCACGGCGAGCTCGCCGCGGTCGATGAGCTCGCGGGCATTGGGGTCGGCACTGAGGCGTATACGCGCCATGGTGCAGTCGAGACAGTCGGGGTCGTTGACAAAGAGGAGGATAGAGCCGGCCTTGACCTGTGCGAGGCTGCCTTTGGCGCCCGACGCGTCGGTGAAAGGAATGTCGGGCACGGTGCTGCCCGTGCTGCTGCTCTCGATCACACTCTTCTGATGCTCGAAGCGGGCGCGGTCGGCCTTCGATATTTTCTTATGTGCTGCTGCGGCGCGCACGAAAGGCAGGTACACCTCGGTGGAGCTGAACTGTGCCGTGTCGCTGTAGAGCCAGTTCTCGGCCATGGTGGCAAGGGCAAGAGTCTCGGGGCCTTTCTTCTCGAAGCGCTTCAGGAGCTTGTCGATGGCCGTGTGCACGCTGTCGGCACTGGCGTGAGGCATGATTGAGATCCAGTCGCCGAAGGCCGCGTTGAGCTTCTCGGGGTACTTGTCGAAAGCAGTGCCGAAGTTGCAGCGGTCCCAGAAGCGGAGCACGATGTAGTCGCACCGTGGCTGAAGCGACAGCATAGTGTCGGGCGGCACCGGGTAGATGAATAGATCGCCCGAAGCGGCGCGCGCGGGCAGCGTGCACATCAGCGCCAGCGCTGCCAATATCACTGTGAGAAATTTCTTCATATACTAATCAGTAAGGCTCTATAGTGCCAATAACGCACAAAATTAGCAAAAATCCCTCAGCGAGCAAAAAAATATTTCGGACGGTTGCGGGCACAAACCGAAAATACGGAGTATGCTCTCAATCTCAGAATATGCTCGTTTTTCTCTCCTAATTATAAATTAGATAGCCGGGGTAGCTTATTTAGGGCCTTTAATTCTTCTGCATTTACGGGTGGCGCCACGGTTTTTCAATACGTCAAAGTACTCTTTGCTGCGGTTTGGCTTTGGGCCGCGGGGCAGCTGCCGCTGCTGAAGGAATTATGAGTCGTGAGTTATGAGATATGAGTTCGTTGGCGGCGAGGGATGGAGGGCTCTTTTGCCTTTGACATTTCTGCTTTTTCGTTTTTACCTTTCCTGGGTTCGGAGACCCCACTGCAGGGTTGCGGGGGATTCGGAGATCCCCCGCGGCGGGGATGGTGGTGGCGGATTCGGAAATCCGCCACGGCGTAAGGGTGGCGAGGGTGCGGTAGTCGGCGAGTGAGATTTGGGCCTCGAACTTTGAGGGGAGGTCGGGGATGCGGCGGTTCTCGGGGGTATGGTATATGAGGACGGTGCCGGGGTAGTCGTTGATGAGGATGGGGTTGATGACGCGGTTGATGATGCGCGCGTAGGCGGGATGCAGTCCGTGGACGAGGCATATCTGGAAGGTGGTGCCACGGATGCGGTCGACTCTCGCGTGGCTTGCCGTGCATGTTGGCGGTCGGTAGAGTCGCAAGCCGAGTGCCTTTGCTATTGGTCGGCGCTCGGCTATGATGCAGGTGTCGAGGTCGGGGTTGAGGTGCTGAAGCCAGCTGATGTATGAGAGGAGGACTTCGGTGCTGTCGTGGCCGGGCGGGTCGATGATGTGAGCACGGACTACGCCTGTGCGCCTGCGCTGACGCTCCATGGTGAATATGGCACTTCGCTCGCTCCAACGCAGTGGCGCCCCGTGCCATCGGCGGAACGGGGCGGTGATGTCGGGGCGTCGGTATGTGCGGGCGAGGTGCTGCATATTGCGCGCAAAGATAGGGGCGCGTCAGGGGGAATTGTGCGGGATTTTCCCTTTTTAAGGGCTATAGGGGCTTTAAGGTTTTTTCGAGATTTGGCAAGCTCCTTGGTGCTTTCGGATGCGTTGGCATTGGTGGTCGCCATTGATGGCGACCGTACTGAGTCGCAGGCTGAGGGCTTTAGGGACTATAGTGAAGCAGATGCGCCAATAGTCCTTTCAGGACATACTTAACTATCTCATAATCACACCCCACACAGCAGTGTGGGGCTAACAGGAAAAAGCCGTTTCACGGCACTCTTGGAGCTGAATATTTCCCCAAGGCAGGTCTACTGACGACTTGAGGCTTCAGAAGTTCTTCTCGCGAGAGCATAAAGAAAGAGGCCGCGCGAGGCAGCCTCTTTCAAGGAGTGTGTGCAGCCTTGCTCGGCTTATTTGATGACAATTTTCTCGGAAGCGAAACCGCAGCGGATCATGTAGATGCCGCCGGTGAGGGTGCCGGTGCATCCGGCGGGAATGATGGCCGACAGGCGCCCTTGCGTGTCGTAGACTTCCAGGCGACTTTCAGCCGGAGCTGTCACCGCATTGCCGACTACTGTGAAAGCCGGTGCGGGAGCGGCCACAATCTCATCGAGCCCTGCACTGTCGAGCGGCTTGTGCGTGGGGAAACCGTCGCTTCCCGTACCTCCTACTCTGCCCCAAAGTGCAGAATAACCATAGTCGGTAGGGTAGGGCGAATAGAGAGTGGTGCCCTCGCTAAAGCCATTGATGGTACCAAATACAAAGGGCGGCTCAGGATTGGCAATGTAGAAATACCGGTCTGTTTTTTCCTTGGAATAGTCCTGAATTTTATAGTAGATGGCATTTGAGGGCAGAATGACATGCTTCAGATTTGGTACATAGTCCATCCGTAGCTCCACAAAGTCGCGGACTTTGCTTAAATCCAATTTGGCCAAAGAATTGCAGCCGTAGAAATCCTCAGCCCGCACGCCTCTTACCTTTTCGGGGAAGTTGACGGTGGTGAGTTTTGAGCAATTGTAGAAAGCTCCTATGCCGATCGACTCTATTGTCGCAGGCATGTTGACTTCGATAAGCTCCGTGCAGTTGACAAATGCGGCCGGTGCAATTCGGTTTACGGTATATTCGGTTCCGTTGTGGGTCACGGTCGAGGGTATGGTGAGAGTGCCCGCATAATCACCACCTTCTGTGCACCATGGTGTGCAGTCGAATTGGTCGATGAGGTATTCCCGCCAGCATCCTTCGCTGTTTCCCACCGATACTGTGCCGTCGGTGTATCCTTCAATCCAGTAGTGTATGCCACCAATCTCAAAATGCGAAGTCTGTGCGCTTGCCGCCACAGTCGATATAAGGCAGATAAGTGCCGCAATAAATTGTTTCATAGCTTAGTGCGTTTTAAATATTGTTTTTGAATCGATTGTCTCATTGCCGGAGAGGAGTTTGAAAGTTGAGATTAAAGATTTGAGTGGTAGATAAGGAGAGGGTAGGGCCAATGGGAACGATTTCAAGTGGGCGCCTTCGCTTGCCTGGGGCGTGGTCGGCAGGGGTGGAAATGGGGGTGGAGGTACTTTGAGGGGCGGTTGATGGGGAAATGATGTTGATGGAAAGAGTGGCGTTAGATAGGTTTAAGGTTTTGTTGTTTTGCTTTTCGCCGTAAAGTTAATAAAATGAAAAGAAATATGCAAGAGGCTTTTGCATATTTTCGTCGTTTTTTTAGAGTTTGTTTGAATTCGGATAAGACAGAAAGACAAACAGGCAGAAAAGACATAATCCGAAAATCGGTCGCTAAGGCCTTGGTGCATGTCAAGGGTTTAACAGATGTTTATCTTGGCCGTGATAGTAATGGCACATGCAAAATGGCGGTGCGGCGATATGTGCGGGCGTGGTGCTGCATATTGCGCGCAAAGATAGGGGCGCGTCAGGGGGAATTGTGCGGGATTTTCCCTTTTTAAGGGCTATAGGGGCTTTAAGGTTTTTTCGAGATTTGGCAAGCTCCTTGGTGCTTTCGGATGCGTTGGCATTGGTGGTCGCCATTGATGGCGACCGTACTGAGTCGCAGGCAGAGGGCTTTAGGGACTATAGTGAAGCAGATGCGCCAATAGTCCTTTCAGGACATGCTTAACTATCTCATAATCACGCCCCACACAGCAGCGTGGGGCTAACAGGAAAAAGCCGTTTCACGGCACGCTTGGAGCTGAATCTTTTCCGAATGCAGGTCTACTGACGATATGCGTTTTGTGCACCGCCATATCGTCTTGTGAAGTTCTTCTCGCGAAAGCATAAAGAAAGAGGCTGCGCGGGGCAGCCTCTTTCTGTGAGTGTGTGCTGATGCAGGGATCAGCGTACGATTACTTTTGTGGCCTTGCCGTCGACAGTGACGAGGTATATGCCCTGTGCTACTGTGATGCGGCAGTCGCCCTGACCGGCGAAGATGGTCTTGCCGTCGGCGGCAACGATGCCGACGTGGCTATCGCCTGCGCCGCTGACCACGATGTCGTGGCCTTCAACGGCAATGTCGAGGTCGGCGCCGGTGATGCCGGCTATGCCCGATGTGGCGATGAGCACGGGCTCGGAAGCTTCCGACTCGCCGCGGTTGTAGACCGCCGTCACGTGGTAGGTGTGGTCGTCGGCATTGTCGGGGTGCGTGTAGGTGCAGTCGGCGAGGGGTGCGTCGTTGAGCTTGGCGCCGTCGCAGTACACGTTGTAGCCCTGATGCTCGAGGCCTACGGTGGCATCATCGGCCAGGTAACTTACCTTGTCGATCATGAGCATCATGCCGTCGTCGGAAACGACGTGGAACGCCATCCTCACGGCACCTTCGGGGAGGTCAACGGAGAATGTGCCCCATCCGTCGGTGCGGATTGTGCGGTAGTTGTAGCCGAAGTTGTTGAAGTCCTTCACCATCTCGAAGTCGTCGGGGTCGGTGGAGTCGGTGGTCGAGAACCACACCTGGAGGTACTCGCTGTAGTTGATCGATGCGTTTTTGGCGCAGAAGGTCACGGTCTGTGCGGAGCCCTTGAGCAGGGGAGAGATAGCCCAGTCGTCGGAGGGCACGATCGACTTGTCTTCCTCGCCCATAGTCCAGAGCGAGCCTATGTACTGATTGCCGTCGGCAGCGGTGTACTCCTTGGCATACGACGAATTGGCGAAGCTGCTGTAGGTGCCGTCGATCACGATAAACGATTCGGGGTCGACACCATATTGGTGGTTGGGTATCTCGATGTCGCCGAGGCCGCCGCAGCGCTTGCCGTCGCGGTCGATGAAGGTCCAGCCGGGATAGCTCTTGCTGAATGGCTCAGCGCTCTCGAACGACTCTACCGTGGGGTCGAACGGCAGGTCGTCGGGGGTGATGGCATCCCATGTGAGGACGTTGCCTGCATCGGTGGCCTTGCCCGAGAAGTTGCTCACGGCGGGCAGCTCGCTGTCCTCGCGTGTCACTTTCGCGCCCTTGGGTGTGATGTCGTTGCTGTGGTCGAGGTCGGCGGCATATACCACGCGTGCGGTGTACTCTATGGTCTTGGCCTGAGCCATGGTGATAGTCTGCTCGAATACAACCTCGGTGGATGCACCGGCGGCGAGGGCGTCGACGTGCTTGCTGCCTACCACCTTGTCGGCGGCGAGGAGCTCTACATCGAAGGCTCCGGCGTCGAGGCGGCCAACGTTCTCAATGGTGGCTGTCACCTCGAAGGGCACGCCGCCCACGGCGGTCTTGGGTGCTGTCACGGCCACGGCGTTGAGGTCGTGGTCGGGCATGTCCATGAACTTCATGTTGTCGAAGAAGCAGTACACGAGGCCGTCGGAGTGATAGCGGATAATGAGCTGGATGGCTTTGTCCTTGTACTCGGAGAGGTCAACGACCTTCTTGGTCCAGATGTTGTGGGTGTCGGCGGTGTAGTCGATGGTTGTGAGGGTTTTCTGCACGCCTTCGCAGATACCGATGATCTCGAGGCGGGTCTTATCCTCTTCGGTGATTTTCCATGTGTAGAGTGAGAACACGGGGTTCTTGGCACCTTTGAGGTCTACTTTACCGAAGATGAAGTCGCCGCGGCCTTTGCCTGTGCCGAGGGTGGGGCTGCTGCCCACGCGCTCGCCATAGAAGAACTGCCCATCGCCGTCCTGTGCCACTACCGACGACATCTCGCCGTCGACCTTCATGCCGAACTCACAGCCGTCCCACGGGTCGAAGCCGATGATGTGGCTCTGTGCGTCGGTGAGGCAGGTCATGGTCATTGGCAGGGCGTAGCCGGGGCCTACGGCCACGAGGCCGGGGCCGGCATACTCCTCGGAGGGCACGCCGCAGTTGAGGGTCTCGACGAGCACCTGCACGAATGTCTGGGGTGCATCGGCGCTCTGGGCGCGGAATGTGTAGGAGCGCTCGGTGAGAGGTGTCTCGTTGAGCTGAGCCCAGTCTTCTTCCTCAGTGTCGTAGTAGTAAACGTTGTAGGTGAGGTTCGACGCCAGCAGCGGATTGCCTGCGATGTCGGTGGCGGGGTCTTCCCAGCTCACGGTGAGTTCACCGAGGCTCTGAGTGTTCTCCACGGCTTTTACATTGACGGCCGGCGAGGGCACGTTGGGGCCTACGAATACCGAAGCGGTGGCGCTGCGGCCTGCTTCACCGGCGAGGTTGGCCGATGTCACGGTGTAGGTGTATGTGCCGGCTTCGGGTACATTGTCGGAGATGGTCTGTGCCGAGCCTGCGGCAGCGGTGACAGTCTTGATTTTTTCGCCGTTGCGGAGCACGGTGATTGTCATATCGCCGGTATAGTCGGCACCGGTCACGGTCTTGGCGGAAGCCTTGAAGGAGATGGCTGTGCTGAGTGCTCCCGAGATGTCGGGGGTGAGCTTGAGCTCGGTCACGGCATCGGGAGCGGTGGCTCCGAAGGGTGCCGAGATGCTGTAGCCGTTGAGGTAGAGGTTCCACTGTCCGGCCTCGGTGATGGCATGGAAGCCGAAGAAGTACTCGCCGCTTGTGGGTGCTGAGATGGCTGCCGGGAGCTCTTGCTCGGTGCCGAGCAGGGTGGTGGCGGGCACAATGGTGGTGCTCATGGCTTCGGCGGTGGGAGCGGTACCCATGCGGATTTCGATCTTCTCTGGGTATTTGTCGCCATAGGCTCTCGCGAAGGCGGCGAAGTCGTATGCCTTGCCTGCCTCAAGGTAGATGGCGGGCGAGAAGAGCCAGTCGTCGGCATCGTTGGTGCTGTTGTACTTGTAGAATGTGCCGTTGCTCGAGGTGAAGGCCCAAGTGGAGCCGTCGGCATTGGCATCGAGCACGGTGTGCTGCCTGAAGAAGTCCTGCTTCTTGAGGTCGATTGCGGCGGGCGCGTTGTAGTGCCCGAGGTAGATGGTGTTGGAGCTTACGGCCTTGGATGCCTTGCCGTCGTATTTCGCCACTACGGCAAAGGTGTAGCCTGTAATTTCGTCGGGCACGGCCTGTGCTTTGGTCCACGAGGTGCCGGCGATGTCGGCGGCCACTACATTTCCTTCGGCATCGACCACGTCGTAGCGGACATCGGCAGCGCTCACGAAGCCGCCGTCCGACGATTCGGTCACGGCCTCCCATGTGAGGGTGAATGTGCCGTCGGCATAGGTGAGTGTAGCGCCTGCAGTGGCAGCCGGAGTGCCCTTGCCTACGTAGCACGAAGCCTTGGCCTGGTTCGACTCGCCTTCGGCATTGGTGGCCACGGCGATGAAGGCGGTGCTTCCGCTCACGGTGAGGGTCTTCGATACCTCAACCTTAGCGCCGGCCTTGGCGTTGCCGCTAAGGATTTCGGTGCCGTCGGCATAGATCTTGTAGCCCATGTCGGTGCCGGTGGCATCGGTGCCGTCGAAGAGCGTGGCGGGCATGGTCACGGTGAAGTCGACGGTCATGGAGCCTTCTGCGCAGGCCACGCTCAAGGCGGGTGTGGCGGGAGCCTTGTCGGGGGCCTGGAAGGGGATGTAGAGGCCGATCACCTCGTCGCCGTCGGGGAATACCGACACTACCTGCGACTGAGCCGTGGCGGGGTCGATGGCCACGAGGCCGCCGCCGTCGTCGTTGCTGTAGGCGAGCATGATGTTGCCGTCCTTGTCGTTGAAGGCTGCCGAGCTCATGTAGTTGAGGGAGGGGCAGCCGGTTGCGCCCACGATGGTGCTTTCACCCGTGAGCTTGTCGATTTTGTAGAGGGTGCCGTCGAGGCCTATGCCGTAGGCCTGGCCGAATTTGTCGATAGCCACGGCGCGCAGCGAGAAGTCGTAGTTGGCGATGGCCACCACATTGCGGCGGTCGAGGTCGAGGTAGCCCCAGTAGCGGTACTCCTCACCGTAATAATCGCCCGAGAAGAGGCCGTAAGCCTTGCCGGTGACGGGGTCGTAGGCCACGTCGGTGGCTTTGATAGGTAGGTCGTCGAACTCGATGAGCCCTACCTGCGCCTTGCTCTCGGTGTCGAACACATAGAGGTCATAGCCCATCACCCAGCTGCCATAGGCGAGCTCGAAGAGGGTGTAGACTTTCTTGTCGCCGTCGAAGAAGCTGAAGATGGGGTTCTTGCTTACATCGAAGAGCTTTTGGCTGATGGCCGTGCCATCGACGGGTATGCGGTACACGCCGAAAGGAGTGTTGTCGGGAGTCCAGCTGTCGCTGTAGATCACAGTGCCGTAGACCTCAAGCGAGGCCGACACTTGCCGGGGAGCCGCTGCAGTGCGGATGCCGCGTGCACTGTTGAGCGACATGGCCGCGGGGCTGCTGATCAGCGAGTTGCCGGGCGCGGTCAGGGCGCGGGTGCGCAGTGCCGAGGCGGCCGAGCGGTCGTCGGTGGCGGCCACTGTGCGGCTCACCTCGGGAGAGGCTTCCGTGCCTGCGGTGCGGCGCTGTCCTGCCTGTGCGAAGGTCTGGACGGCGGCAGTGCCGAGCATCCAGACGAGCAGAATAGAAACTAATTTTTTCATAAAAGGATTGATTGGATGGAAAATTTTTGACAAATGTAGGTATTAACTTCCGTCTGTCCAAATTTTATGTGTGTATTTTGCGAGAGTGTGCCATATTTTGCCAATTTTTGTATCAAAGTGATTGTTCGGCGGGAGTGGCCGACGCTTTTTTGGTGGGTTGGAATAAAATGCGTAAATTTGCAAGATAAAATATACCGACTTAAAAAATACAGCATACGATATGAACCCACTCGAACTGAGCGAACAAGAACAGATACGCCGCGGCAGCATGGCGCAGCTGCGAAATCTCGGCATAGAGCCTTATCCCGCAGCCGAATATGTGGTCACCGGCCACAGCGATGAAATCAAAGAAAACTTCAGCGACGACGCCCCGCAGCGCGAGGTGGCCGTGGCCGGCCGAATCATGAGCCGACGCATCATGGGCAAGGCTTCCTTTGTGGAGCTCCAGGACTCGCGCGGTCGCATCCAGGTATACATCTCCCGCGACGACATCTGCCCCGGCGAGGACAAGGACCTCTACAACGTGGTATTCAAGAAGCTCCTCGACATCGGCGACTTCATCGGCGTGAAGGGCTATGTGTTCCGCACCCAGACCGGTGAAATCTCCGTGCACGCGCAGGAGCTCACCGTGCTCAGCAAGAGCCTCCGCCCCCTGCCTATCGTGAAGGTGAAGGACGGCGTGACCTACGATGCCTTCGACGACCCCGAGCTGCGCTACCGCCGCCGCTACGTCGACCTCATCGTCAACGACGGCGTGAAGCAGATTTTCCTCAAGCGCACCAAGGTGTACAACTCCATGCGTGAGTACTTCAACGGCGCCGGCTACATCGAAGTGGAGACTCCTATCCTCCAGTCGATCCCCGGCGGTGCATCGGCGCGCCCCTTCATCACGCACCACAATGCCCTCGACATACCCCTCTACCTCCGCATCGCCGACGAGCTCTACCTCAAGCGCCTCATCGTGGGCGGCTTCGAGGGTGTGTACGAGTTCTCGAAGAACTTCCGCAACGAGGGCATGGACCGCACGCACAACCCCGAGTTCACCTGCATGGAAATCTATGTGGCCTACAAGGACTACAACTGGATGATGGCCTTCACCGAGCGTATGCTCGAGAAGATCTGCCTCGACGTGAACGGCACCACCGAAGTCAAGGTCGGCGACAACATCATCAGCTTCAAGGCTCCCTTCCCCCGCGTGACCATGGCGCAGGCCATCAAGGACCACACCGGGGTCGACATCAACGGCATGGACGAGGATCAGCTCCGCGCCACAGCCCGCGAGCTCGGCATCGAGGTGGACGAGAGCATGGGCAAGGGCAAGCTCATCGACGAAATTTTCGGCGAGAAGTGCGAGGGCAAGTACATTCAGCCTACCTTCATCACCGATTACCCCATCGAGATGTCGCCCCTCACCAAGCGCCACCGCAGCAACCCCGAGCTCACCGAGCGCTTCGAGCTGATGGTCAACGGCAAGGAGCTCGCCAATGCCTACAGCGAGCTCAACGACCCCATCGACCAGTACGAGCGCTTCGTGGAGCAGATGCGCCTGGGCGAGAAGGGCGACGACGAGGCTATGATCATCGACGCCGACTTCATCCGCGCCCTCGAGTACGGTATGCCCCCCACATCGGGCATGGGTATCGGTATGGACCGCCTCGTGATGCTCATGACAGGCCAGACCGCCATCCAGGAAGTGCTCCTCTTCCCCCAGATGCGCCCTGAGAAGGTGGAGAAGCGCGACAGCGACGAGGCCTTTGCCGCCCTTGGCGTGGAAGCCGATTGGATAGCACCCCTCCGCAAGGCCGGCATCCTCACCGTGGCCGCGCTGGCCGAAGCAGTGCCCGGAAAGCTCTTCCAGGAGCTCTGCGGCATCAACAAAAAGAACAAGCTCGGCCTCAAGAACCCCGGCATCGAAGGTGTGACCGCGTGGATTGAGGCTGCCAAGAATAACTAAAAATACGTAAAATTACAGAGCACATGCACTTCCCCGGACATATAGCAGTGATGGGTGGCGGCAGCTGGGCCACGGCGCTGGCCAAGCTACTCCTCCAGAACTGCGACACCATCACCTGGTATATGCGGCGCGACGACCGCATAGAGGATTTCAAGCGCCTGGGGCATAACCCCGCATATCTCACCGACGTGGTATTCGACATCGGCCGGATCAACTTCTCTAGCGACATCAACGATGTCTGCACCGTGGCCGACACCCTCCTGCTGGTGATGCCCTCGCCCTACTTCCTGAGCCATGCCGACAAAATCAAGGTCGACATCTCGCAGAAGGCGGTGGTATCGGCAGTAAAGGGTATCGTGCCCGACTCCAACGAGCTTATCACCGACTATATGGTGAACCGCTTCGGAGTCGACGCCGCCCGCACGCTGGTGGTGTCGGGTCCCTGCCATGCCGAGGAAGTGGCTCTCGACCGACCGGCATACCTCACCGTAGGCTGCTCCGACCCCGGCCTTGCCGAAGGCTTCGCAGCATGTCTGGCCGGCAAGCACAACCACACCATCACATCGACCGATGTAGATGGAATAGAGTATGCCGCCGTGCTTAAGAACGTCTACGCCATCGCCGCAGGCATCCTCCACGGCATGAAGATAGGCGACAACATGACCGCGATACTCATCTCCAACGCTATCCGCGAGATGGAGCGCTTCCTCGATGCCGTGTCGCCGCGCCCGCGCCAGATCTGCGACTCGGTGTACCTCGGTGACCTCCTCGTCACGGCCTACTCACGCTTCTCCCGCAACCACAACTTCGGCTCCATGATAGGCCGGGGCTACTCGGTGAAAGCGGCACGCATGGAGATGGAGCAGACCGCCGAGGGATACTACGGAGCCAAGTGCATCACCGACATCAACAAGCTCTACGGCGTGGAGATGCCTATCCTCAATGCCGTGTATTCCATTCTTTACAAAGGCGTGCCCGCACACCGTGCGATAGCCGCCATAGCTCGCCAACTTGACTGATGAAGAAACTACTCGGGCTCACATTGGCACAGCTCGGCGAGGTCGCCGCAGAAGTGGGACTCCGCTCATTTGCCGCGAAGCAGATGGCGCAGTGGCTCTATGTGAAGCGTGTGACCGACATCGACCAAATGACCGATCTGCCCAAGCGCGCACGCGCTCTCCTTGCCGAGAAAGGCTACACCGTGGGCCGCACAGCGCCTCTGGGCGAGGCCCGCAGCTCCGACGGCACCGTGAAGTACCTCTTCGAGGGCAGGGCCGGGCGCAATGTCGAAGCTGTCTATATCCCCGATAAGGACCGCGCCACGCTCTGCGTGTCGTCGCAGGCCGGCTGTCGCATGGGCTGCCGCTTCTGTATGACGGGTCAGGGAGGATGGCAGGGCAACCTCGACGCAGGCGACATCATCAACCAGATACTGTCGATCAAAGAAAGCGCATCGCTCACCAACATAGTGTTCATGGGCATGGGCGAGCCTGCCGACAACCTCGATGCCGTGCTCCCGGCCATCGAAATCCTCACCGCCCCCTGGGGTATGGCGTGGAGCCCGCGGCGCATCACCGTGTCGACCATAGGCAAGCTCGACGGCCTCCGCCGCTTCCTCGACGACACTCAGGTGCATATAGCCATAAGCATACACTCGCCATTCGCCCTCGAGCGCGAGCGGCTGATGCCGGTGGAGAAGGCCTTCCCCATGCGCGACATCCTGCCGGTGCTGCGCGACCACGACTTCGCACACCAGCGCCGCCTCTCGATGGAGTATACCATGTTTGCCGGCCTAAACGACAGCGACCGCCACGCCGATGCCTTGGCCCGTCTGCTTAAAGGTACGCACGCGCGCGTAAATCTCATCCGCTTCCACCGCACACCGGGCTTCGAGGGCGCCCCGGCCGACCGTGCCACCATGGAGCGCTTCCGCGACCGCCTCAACGACTCCGGCATCACTGCCACCATAAGGGCCTCGCGTGGCGAGGACATCATGGCCGCCTGCGGTATGCTCGCCGGTAAGGCTGCTTCACAATCTAATGACAATCAACACGATGAAACACGATAAGATACGAGTGGGTATTACCCACGGCGACACTAACGGCATAGGCTATGAAGTAATCCTCAAGATGCTTGAGGACACACGCCTTGCCGACCTGTGCACCATCACACTCTACGGCTCGGCCAAGGCCGCCGCTTTCTACCGCAAGGCCATGGAGCTGCCCGCAGTGCAGCTCAACCGTGTGGACTCCGCCGCCGACGCCCGCGACGGTGCCTTCAATGTGGTCAACGTGGTGGGCGAAGACCTCAAGATAGAGCCCGGAGTAGCCACCGAAGCAGCAGGTGCCGCAGCGCTCGCTGCTCTTGAAGCTGCCGTTGCCGACCTCAAGGGCGGTGCCATCGACGTGCTCGTCACCGCGCCCATCAACAAGCACAGCATCCAGAGCGAGAGCTTCCGGTTCCCCGGCCACACCGAGTATCTCGAGGCATCATTTACCACAGCCGAAGAGCCTGCCAAAGCGCTGATGGTGCTCTGCGCCGGTAAGCTGCGTGTGGCTCTTGTCACCACCCACCTGCCCCTGGCCGATGTGCCCGCGGCAATCACCAAGGAAGCTATCGTGGAGAAGCTCGAGCTCTTCGACCGCTCGCTTCGCCGCGACTTCGGCGTGCAGTCGCCCCGCATAGGTGTGCTCTCGCTCAACCCTCACGCCGGTGAGGCCGGTCTGCTGGGCAAGGAAGAGCAGGAAGTGATAGCTCCGGCACTTGCCGAAGCCCGCGAGAAGCGCATCCTCGCCTTCGGCCCCTATGCCGCCGACGGCTTCTTCGGAAGCGGTAGCTACGATGCCTTCGACGGCATCCTTGCCATGTACCACGACCAGGGCCTGACGCCCTTCAAGACCATAGCCATGGAGAGCGGTGTCAACTTCACCGCCGGCCTGCCATACGTGCGCACCTCGCCCGACCACGGCACCGGCTACGACATCGCCGCCAAAGGCCAGGCTTCGCCCGACTCGCTCCGCAGCGCCGTATATGCCGCCATCGACATCTTCCGCAACCGCGAGGTGCACGACGAGGCTTATCGCCGCCCGCTCAAGCGGCAGCATCCCGACTCAAAATAAGCAACCGACCAAAATCCACACGCCATGCACTACGCCATAATCGCCGCAGGAGAAGGCTCCCGCCTCGTGCAGGAGGGGGTAGCCGTGCCTAAGCCGCTTGTCGACCTCGACGGGCGCCCTATGATACGCCGCCTTATCGACATTTTCGCTTCATATAAGCCCGAGTCGCTGAGCATCATCGTGAACGAGCAGATGACTGCCGTGCGCGAGTATCTCGAGGCTATTGCGCCCGAGTTGCCCTTCCCGCTGCACCTCACCGTGAAGTCGACCCCGAGCTCCATGCACAGCTTCTATGAAGTGTCGAAGGTGTTCACAGCCGGTAAGTTTATCCTCACCACGGTCGATACCATCTTCCGGCAGCCCGATTTTCTGCGCTATGCCGAGGCTTTCGATGCCGACGATGCTGCCGACGGCTGCTTCGGCGTGACCGACTTTATCGACGATGAGAAGCCGCTTTACGTCGATGTCGACTCATCGACGGGCTTCATCACCGCTTTCCGCGATGCCCCCGACGGCCACGACCGCTACATCTCGGGCGGTATCTACGGCCTCACGGCCCCCGCCCTCGGCGTGCTCGCCGACTGCATGGAGCGCGGCGTGAGCCGTATGCGCAACTACCAGCGCGCCCTCATCGAGGCCGGGTTGAAGCTGCGGGCCTTCCCCTTCCCCAAGATTGTGGATGTGGACCATGCCGGCGACATAGCCACCGCCCGCGAGTTTATTTCCGGAAATTAAGAGCGTTTTTAATAGAATAGCATCAGCGTATGTCGACCTTCGTCTCAGCCACTATCATCACCCACAACGAGGCACGGAACATCGAGCGCTGCCTCAACTCCCTTATCGGTGTCGCCGACGAGATTATCGTGGTGGACTCCCTCTCGACCGACGCCACCGTGGATATATGCCGCCGCTACGGCTGCCAGGTCACCTCGCGCGCTTTCGCGGGCTACGGCTCGCAGAGGCAGTATGCCACCGGCCTTGCGAACGGTCGCTACGTGCTCTCCATCGATGCCGACGAGGTACTGTCGCCCAAGTTGAGAGCCAATATCATCAAGCTCAAGAATCAGGGCTTCACCCACCGCATGTACCGCTTCCGGGTGGTGAACTTCATCTGCGGTCAGCCTATGCGCCGCAGCGGTATGCAGCCCGATTTGCAGATACGCCTTTTCGACCGCCGCTATGCGGCCTGGGACCTGCTCGACGTGGGCGAGCGCCTCACCTATCCCGAAGGCGTTCAGCCGTGCACCGTCGAGGGCGATATATGTCACTTCCGCTGCTCCGACTTCGACGAGCTCGACTTCAAGGAGCTGCGCAATGCCGAGATGCGTGGCCGTGTGCTTGCCGCCGCGGGCATCGACGCTCCCATGCCTATGTCGTGGCTACGTGCCGCCTCGGCTTATGTGAAGTGCCAGCTCCGTGAGGGGGCCATTCTCGATGGCGAGGCCGGTATGCGCATTGCCCGTGCTCGCTATATGGCCACTCTGGCAGCATATAGGGCAGCCCGCAGGATACGCCGGAAAGGAGGTGACAGATGAGTCTCAATGTGGTGCAGCTGGTGTCGAACCCCGTGTGGGGTGGAGGAGAGCAGTATGTGCTCGACCTTTGCAAGGCGCTCCGCGACGCAGGCCACAGCGTGGCCGTGGTCACCCGCGGCAAGCAGGCTGTCGACAGCCGCTTCCGTGCCGAAGGCTTCACTCCGGGCAAGCTGCCTCTGCGCGGCCGCCTCGACATATTCAGCCCCATAGTCCTTGCACGTGTGCTCAACCGCATGGAGGCTCCCGTAGTGCTGCATGTGCACAACTTCAAGGATGCCGATACTGCCGTGCGGGCACGCCGCCTGATGCAGAACCCCGGAAAGGTGCGCGTGGTGCTCACCCGCCATCTCGTCAAGGCCGCAGGCACAAGCCGCTATCACAAAGAGCTGTATGCAGCCATCGATGCCATGATATTCGTGTCGGAGACGGCGCGCCGCGAGTTCCTCTCGTCGCGCCCGGCGGTCGATGCCTCTCGCCTTCACGTGGTGCCAAATTCGGTGAGTGTGCGCCGTGCAGAGCCTCTGCAGGTGCCCGCCGGCGAGCGCCGCATAGTCTACGTAGGCCGCATAGCTGCCGAGAAGGGCATCGACGTGCTCATCAAGGCTTTTGCAAAGCTGAGCGATATAGCCGGACTCAGACTCGTGATTGCAGGCACCGGGCGCGGACGCGATGTGATGCCGCTGATGGAGCTGGCCCGGCGCCTCGGTGTCGACAGCCGCCTCGACTGGGCCGGTCAGGTCGCTGATGTGGCACCGCTGATGGCATCGGCCGAGATAGGCGTGCTCCCGAGTGTTGGCAAAGAGGCTTTTGGCCTTGTCGTGGCCGAGTTTATGGCGCAGGGCGTGCCTGTGGTTGCCACCGGGCATGGAGCCTGTGCCGAGATTATCACCGATGGTGTCGACGGCTTGCTCGTGCCTCCTTCCGATGTCGATGCACTGGCCGACGCTATCCGCCGCCTTGCCTCCGACAGCGAGCTACGCGACCGCCTCGGCCGTGCCGGAGCTCTGACAGTGGCCACGCGGTTTGCCTACGACTGTTTCTATCGCTCTATCGAGAGTATATACAATAGCACAAGCCTATGAAAGCCACCATACTACCATCGAAACATCCCGATCTGAAAATCGCCATGCTGCTCGAGCGACTCGCATCGAAAGGTATGCCCGACGATTGCCGCGAGATTTTCCGCGGGCGCAATGTGGTGGCTGTCACCGCCGATGGCAAGCTCTGCATCAAGCAGTATCGCGAGCCGGGTCTGATAAAAGGTGCGATATACAGGCATCTGCGCGCACCCAAGGCGAGGCGTGCCTATGAGAATGCCCTGCGCCTGCGCGAGCTCGGAGTGAGCACCCCTGAGCCCGTAGGGGCGGTGCTCATCAGTGACCTTGCCTGCCTGGGTCGCTCCTACTATGTTTGCCGCTACGTGAGCGGTGCGAGCGAGCTCCGCGGAGTGGAGCGCCGGGCCGACTTTCCCGCCATTGCCCGTGCGCTGGCGCAGTTTATGCTTGACATGCATCGGAAGGGTGTGTATATGAAGGATTTCACCATGGGGAATATACTCTTCAGGCAGGTACGTGGTGCCTACTCATTCACTCTGGTGGATATCAACCGCATGGACTTTGGCGTGACCGACCGCGAGCTCCTGCTCACCAACTTCAAAGCGCTGCTCGACACCCCCGAGGGCGTGCACCGCGTGGCCTGCGAATATGCCGCGCTTGCCGGCGAGCCCGACCCCGAGGCTTTCGTGGCACGTATGGATGCAATCTATGCTGCACATCAGGTGAAAGTGGAGCGGCACAAGCGACATAAGAAAATCCTTAAAAAACTGAAGCCATGAAACATAAAGTGCCCGTCACGGCAATCGTGCACACATACAATTCGGCCCAATACCTTGATGAAGTACTGACGGCTCTTGCCGACTTCGACGAAATCCTTGTGCTCGACATGGAGAGCACCGACGACACCGTTGCCATCGCACAGCGCCATGGAGCGCGTGTGATAGTGAAGGAGAGGGGAGAGCACCGCATAGCCGAGGCCTACCGCGACTTCGCCATCCATGCAGCCACTCACGAGTGGGTATTTGTGGTCGACTCCGACGAGATCGTGCCGCCGGCACTGGCACAGTATGTTTTCGACGAACTCGATCGCGACAGTTCGCCACGTGGGGTGATGGTGCCGCGAAAGAACTATTTCATGGGGCACTGGATGCGCTCCACCTACCCCGACTTCACCATCCGCCTCTTCCCCAAGGAGGGCGCGCATTGGCCCTATGCAATCCACTCGATGCCTACTCATGCCGGCCCCACGGTGTATATCCCGCAGAACCGCTCCGATCTGGCTCTCATCCACCTCGCCGGGCAGGATATGCACTCTATGCTTGCCAAGACCAACGACTACACCAGCATAGAGAGCCGCAGACGCCGCGACCGCTACTCCCCCTGGAAATTCATCTACGACCCGCCCTTCCGTTTTTTCAAGTCCTATGTGCTTAAGGGCGGCTTCCGCGACGGTTTGCCCGGCTTCGTGCAGGCTGTCAACGATGCCATATATCGCTTTACCACGCTTGCCAAAATTCAAAACGACGAAAATGCCGAGCGCCACGACACCGATTTGGCCCGCGACCGCCGATGCGGTAAAAAACAGCAGTAACCCGCTATGAAAAAACTACTCAAGAGCACTGCCTTCATCCTCGTGCTTGCCATCATCGCCGGCAGCCTTGTCGGCTTCGGGCTGCGCCTTCTGCCCGCCGATGCCGTGGTGGTGGGGCGCGAAGTGCTGATGTCGCTTAAGAAAGCCACCGGGCAGATTATCTTCTTCATGGTGCCGCTGCTTATCTTCGGTTGCGTCACACCCTCGATTACACGCCTGAGCGGCAACGTGACCAAGCTCCTCGCGTTCGCCATCGGCATTGCCTACATCTCCTCTATCGCCGCGGCCTTCTTCTCGCTCACGGTAAGCCACTATGTGGTGCCCCTGCTCGACTTCGGCAGTCGCGGCGATGTGATCAAGCTCCCCGACGAGCCCCTTGTCAACCTCAGCTTCCCGACTATGGACACCATGTCGGCTCTGCTGCTGGCCGTGGTGATAGGCCTCGGCGTGGTGTGGACCGGCTACAAGGCTGCCGCCGATGTGCTCGAGCGCTTCCAGCAGATGATATTGGTGATAGTGCGCAAGATACTGCTTCCGCTGCTGCCGGTCTTTGTAGGCAGCAACTTCGCCCTGCTGGCCTACACGGGGCAGATTTCCAATATGGGCATCTTCCTGCCTATTGTGGCTGTGATAGTGCTGTGCCAACTGGTGTGGATTGCGCTGATGTATGTGGTGGCTTCGATATATTCGGGGCGTAACGGCTGGCAGGTGCTCCGCTACTATCCCAAGGCCTACTTCACGGCTCTTGGCTCGATGTCGTCGGCGGCCACGCTCCCCTTCGCCCTTGAGTGCATAGCCGAGAGCCCCGTGGTGCGCAAGGAGACCTACGACTTCACACTCCCCCTCTTCTCCAACGTGCACCTCTGCGGCTCGGTGATTGCCGAGATGGCGCTCGTCACCGCCACCTACTACTCGCTCTACGGCGTGCTGCCGCCCACATTCAGCCTCGTGATATTCGCCATCGTGGCCTGCGTGATTGCTATCGGCTCGCCCGGTGTGCCCGGAGGCCTCAACGTGGCTTGCTCCACCATCATCGGCAGCATCATCCTTGCCGGTGCCAATGCCGAGACATTCGTGGGTATCATGACGGCCATCTACACCGTGCAAGACGGCTTCGGCACTGCCTGCAACGTGACCACCGACGGTGCTCTCACACTCATCACCGACAAGAAAGTACGTAAATACGAAACACTCTCAGAATGAGCATGGAAAATACCCTGCAGATCTACTGCACAAATATAGGGCGCTATGTCGATGTGCCCGGCGGCTCGACTCTCGCCGACATTGCCGCCTTGATAGGCCCGGAGCTGGGCTGCGAACCCATCTGCTGCCGGGTCAACAACAAGACCGTCAGCCTCGACTACGCCGTGTATCAGCCTAAGATGCTCGAGTTCCAGGACCGCGCCACCGGTTCGGGGCCGCGCGTCTACACCCGCTCGCTCTGCATGATGCTCTTCGCCGCCGTCGAGGCCGTGCTCCCCGGCGCCACTCTCACCATAGAGCACTCGATAGCGCACGGCTACTACTGCCGCCTCGGAGGCATCGACGATGTGCCCGAGAGCATGGTGCAGGCGCTGCTGCACCAGATGCAGGCACTTGCCGGCGCCGACTTCCCCTTTGTGCGCCACCACGAGCTCAGTGCCGACGTGGCTGCGATGTTCGAGAGCAAAGGCCTGCACTCAAAGGCCGAGCTGCTGCGCACCACACGGCAGCTCTACACCACCTACTACACCCTCGGCGACGTGTGCGACAGCTACTACGGAGCCTTGGCGCCGTCGACGGGGCATGTCACCGTATTCGACCTGCACAAGTACAAGCAGGGCTTCCTGCTCATGCCTTTCGACCCGGCCGACCCCGGCCGACCCGCTACACCAATCAGGCAGGAGAAGATGTACCGCGCCTTCACCGACTACATGCTCTTCAACAGCATCGTGGGCGTGCGCGACGTGGGTGAGCTCAACAAGTATGTGATGGAGCACGATGCCGCCGACCTCATCAACGTGGCCGAGGCACTGCACGAGAAGGCTCTCGCACGTATCTCCGACGAAATCACGCGCCGCTATGCCGAGGGCGGGGCGAGGATAGTGCTCATCTCCGGTCCTTCGTCGTCGGGCAAGACCACAACCACCAAGAGGCTCGCCATACAGCTGATGACCAATCTGCTGAAGCCGCAGATGATATCGCTCGACGACTACTTCGTGAACCGCGACTGTACGCCGCGCGATGCCACCGGCGACTATGACTATGAGTCGCTCTACGCGCTCGACCTCAAGCAGTTCAATGCCGACCTCTCGGCCATCCTTGCCGGTGAGGAGGTGCTTCTGCCCACCTACAGCTTTGAGCTCGGCCGGCGCCAGTACACCGGCAAGAAAATACGTCTTGAGCCCGGCTCCATACTCCTGATTGAGGGCATACACGGCCTCAACCCCGAGCTCACCTCGCTCATCCCCGAGGAGATGAAGATGCGCATCTATGTGTCGGCGCTCACCACACTCTCCATCGACGACCACAACTGGGTGCCCACCACCGACAACCGCCTGCTGCGCCGCATCATCCGCGACCACAAGTACCGCGGCACATCTGCCGAGGAGACCATACGCCGCTGGCCAAGCGTGCGCCGTGGCGAGGAAAAGTGGATTTTCCCCTATCAGGAAAATGCCGACATGATGTTCAACTCTTCATTCGTATTCGAGCTTGCCGTGATGAAAGACTATGCCGAGAGCATCCTCCGCGGCGTACCGTCCGACGTACCCGAGTATGCCGAGGCATATCGCCTGCGTAAGTTCCTGAGCTACTTCCTCCCGGTGAGTTCGGCCCTCCTGCCGTCGACATCGCTGCTGCGCGAATTTCTCGGAGGCAGCTCATTCAAGTATTAGAAACTGTTTAAAATTTATTTTATCTTGTCTTTGAGTGTCTTGTCAATGTATTTTTAATCTTGAT
>JAMPHP010000008.1 GCA_023663365.1 Muribaculaceae bacterium
TAATCCCGAAAGTGTATCTTTGTAGACATTTAATTTGTTTTATGCCACTAAGTTACGAAAACTTTTTGACATGGCAAAGCCTCGGCTTGGGAAAGTCGAGGCTTTGTTTTGTGTTTTTCAACATATTACGAAAAGAGGGTGCATCAGAATTTTGATGCACCCTCTTTAATTCTTGCTATAAAATAAGAACGAAGCTCTTATCTTACTACGAGTTTGCTGACAGCGCTGTCAACTTTCACAATATAGACACCGGCTGCGAGCGGAAGCTCGCGTGTGTCGCTGCCGATAAGCTCGTGTGCAATTGTCATGCCCGAGGTGGTGAATATAGCCAGTTGATGACCTGCAGCACCGGTGATGCGGACACCACCTGCTATGGCCGTGATTTCGATGGCGGCGCTTTCTGCAGAGTCAATACCCGATGGCGCTTCATCGAGTGCCTTGATGCTGATGAAATTTTTCCAAACATCGGCGGTCTTATAGGCTTCCACGGATTCGCGAGGGACGTAAAGGGGGATGTCGTAATCTGAGAAAAAGTCTTGTTCTGCTGCTGGAGGAGTAATCGCCGAACATTCAATGCTTTTGAGATTCGAGCAAACAAAGAATGCCCCTTTACCGATAGTCGTCACAGAATTCGGGATTGTCAAAGTGCCTGTAAAACCTGAGCATCCGTTGAAAACGAAGTATTCGAGAGTTGTCACAGAATTCGGAATTGTCAAATTTCCTGTAAAACCGGAGCAACCCCAGAAAGCAGCCTCACCGATAGATGTCACAGAATTCGGGATAGTCAAAGCGCCTGTAAAACCGGAGCAACCCGAGAATGCGGCGTGTTCGATAGTTGTCACGGAATTTGGGATAGTCAAAGTGCCTGTAAATCCTGAGCAACCGAAGAAAGCGGAGTATTCGAGAGTTGTCACAGAATTCGGGATAGTCAAAGCGCCTGTAAATCCTGAGCAGCCTTTGAAAGCACTGAAGCCGATATTCGTCACCGAATTCGGGATAATCAAATTTCCTGTCAATCCTGAGCAATTGTGGAAGGCTTCCCGTTCAATAGAAGACACCGTATTCGGGATTTTCAAAGTTCCTGTAAAGCCTGAACAACCCGAGAAAGCGTTGTCCCTGATAACCTTCACCAAATTCGGGATAGTCAAATCTCCTGTGAATCCTGAGCAATTGTGGAAAGCAAACCCTCCAATAGAAAATACCGTATTCGGGATTTTCAAATTTCCTGTAAAACCGGAGCAACCCCAGAAAGCGCCGTGTCCGATAGATGTCACAGAATTCGGGATTTTCAAAGTTCCTGTAAAGCCTGAACAACCCGAGAAAGCACCATTATCGATAGATGTCACCGTATTCGGGATAGTCAAATTGCCTGTAAAACCGGAGCATTCCTCGAAAGCGTAACTACCGATAAACGTCACGGAATTTGGGATAGTCAAATCTCCTGTAAATCCTGAGCAGCCTTTGAATGCGTAAGTACCGATAAACGTCACGGAATTCGGGATAGTCAAATCTCCCGTAAACCCGGAGCAACCGCGGAAAGCGCGCTCATGGATATATTTCACAGAACTGGGGATTGTCAACCGCCCCGTAATTTTAGTACAATCCATAAATGCGTACGATCCTATTTGGGTAACCATATACTTTGCATTGTTGTAGGTCACTTCACCTGGGATTGTAAGGTTGTGAATCTCCATGGATTCATCGGCAAGCCCTAATACGGACGCTGTTTTAGTCGATGAATCGAGGTCATATTTGAGATTGTCTATCGTTATAGTCTGTGCCGATGCCATGGCGGGCAGGCATAGGAAGATAGCTAAAGCAATCGCCCTTATGGCAGGGAGAGAATGGCGGATAAAATAAATGAGTTCTTTCATATTGATTAGTGGTTTTGATTGGCGTGGTTAACGCTTGAGGTCACCGCTTGGAGCGGAATGAGAGGGTGCACTAAGCGGTGACCTCAAGGTTTATCGAACAACGAGTTTGCTGACTGTATTATCAACTTTCACGATATAGACACCGGCAGCGAGGGAGAGCTCGTGCTTGTCGCTGCCGATAAGCTCGTGTGCAATTGTCATGCCCGAGGTGGTGAATATGGCCAGTTGATGACCGGCAGCCCCAGTGATGCGTACACCGCCTGCTATGGCCGTGATCTCGACGGTGGCACTTACAGCGGAGTCTATGCCCGATGGCGCTTCATCGAGGGGCTTGATGCTGAAGAAGTCTTTCCATACGTCGGCGGTCTTATAGGCTTCTACGGATTCGCGAGGAACGTATAGCGGGATGTCGTAATTTGAGAATGTGCTCTGGGCTGCAGTAGGCGGCGTAACAGCAGAACATATAATGCTATTGAAACCATTACATCCGTTGAAAGCGCCACTTTCTATAGTAATCACCGAATTTGGAATAATCAAATCTCCTGAAAATCCTGAGCAATCTTGGAATGCACGTTCTCCGATAGATGTCACTGAATTTGGCATTTTCAAAGTTCCTGTAAATCCGGAGCATCCCTCGAAAGCGGCACTTCCTATAGTAATCACTGAATTGGGGATAATCAAATCACCAGTGAATCCGGAGCATCCTAAGAAAGCGGCAGGTCCTATAGTGATTACTGAATTTGGGATTTTCAAAGTTCCTGTAAATCCTGAGCATCCGCAGAAAGCCCACCCCCCAATACCCGTTATGGAATTGGGAATCGTCAAAGTTCCAGTAAATCCGGAGCAATTGAAGAAAGCCCACGAACCGATATGTGTTACGGAATTGGGAATAATCAAATCTCCAGTTAAGCCGTAGCATCCACTGAAAGCGTCGTTATCAATAGATGTAATATTCTTGCCAATTGTTAGTGTGCCAAGGAGTTGGTTATTTGTGAACGCGTAACTGCCAATTGAAGTAACTGAGTATACTTCGCCATGGTGAGCTGTGACGTCGGGAATTGTAGGGTTGAAAAGAAGTGTACTCGGGATTTTCTGACCAGTAATGGTGGCAGTCTTATCAAAATCTTTATAATTGAAAGAAAACGGAGTGTCGACCACTATGGATATTTTGCATTCAGCCGAGAGATTGTATACGGTAGTGGCGGTAATTGTTGCGTTGCCTATTTTGATGCCCGTCACTTTGCCTGCGTCATCGACGGTGACCACGCTCTCGTCGGAGCTACTCCATGCCACTGGAAGGTCGTAGACACCCTCGGGAAGTACTGTCGCTGTGAGTGCGAGTGATTGGCTCACTGCAATATCAGCTCCGGTACGGTCAAGGGTAAGGCCATCGAAGGGATTGATGGACCCGAATCGATTCCATTCGGATCCATTCCTATAGCGTTTCAAGGATTCGCGAGGGACGTATAGCGAGGTACCGTAATTTGGGAATGCGTTATGACCGGCAGTTGGCGGCATTATAGCAAAACATATAATGATTCCGAATCTGCAATACTCAAAAGCGTAGCCATCGATCCTAGGCCCGGAATTCGGGATTATCAAAGCACCTGTAAAACCGGAGCAATTGGAGAAAGCCCCGGCACCGATAGTAGTCACTGAATCGGGGATAATCAAATCTCCTGTAAATCCCGGACATTCCTCGAAAGCCCGTGCACCGATAGTTGTGACCGAATTCGGAATTGTCAAATCTCCGGTAAACCCCGAGCAGCCGCTGAAAGCCCATTCATCGATAGTTGTGACTGAATTCGGGATAGTCAAAGTGCCTGTAAATCCTGAGCAATCGTAGAAAGCGTAGTCTCCGATAGAAGTAATATTCTTGCTAATTGTTAGAGTACCGCTAAGAAGTGTGTTATTCTTGAACGCTTCATTTCCGATTGCAGTAACTATGTATTCTTCGCCATTGTGGCCTGTGATGTCAGGTATTACAGGATTGACAAGTGGTGTGTCAGGACTTTTCAAGCCCGTAACGGTGGCCGTCTTTTCGGCCTCATTGTAAGTGAAAGTAAACGGGGTGTCGTCATCTACGACAACTTTACATTCAGCCGAGAGGCCGTTGACTGTAGTTGCTGTAATTGTTGTGATACCTATTTTGATGCCCACCACTTTGCCGGTGGCATCGACTGTGGCCACGGTCTCGTCAGAGCTGCTCCATGTCACAGACTGGTCGTCGTGCACTGTCGCTGTAATCGTGAGCGATTCTCCCACGATTACCTTAGCCATGATGGGATCAAGAGCAATGCCAAAGATTGGTTTGATCTTTGAGAATCTTTTCCATATGTTGGCAGTCTTATAGGCATGCCAGGATTCGCAAGGAACGAATAGCGCGATGCTGAAATTTGAAAAAGAATCATTGAAAACTGTTGGCGGTCTTGTCGCCGTGCATTCAACTCTTTGGATGCCATAGCATCTGAAGAAAGCGAAGTCACCAATATATGCCACTGAATTCGGAATCGTCAAAGAGCCTGTAAATCCGGAGCATTTGTAGAAAGCGCTGCCATCAATACTATTCACTGAATTTGGGATTGTCAAAGCACCCGTAAAACCGGAGCATTCGTAGAAAGCCTTCCCACCGATCTTAGTCACTGAATTTGGGATAATCAAATCTCCTGTAAATCCTGAGCATCCCTCGAAAGCCGCATAACTGATAGAAGTCACTGAGTTCGGGATAGTCAAAGTTCCTGTAAATCCGGAGCAATGGCGGAAAGCACTGACATCGATCCTATTCACTGAATTCGGAATTGTCAAATCTCCTTTAAATCCGGAGCATTCTTCGAAAGCGGAGATGCCGATAGTCGTCACTGAATTCGGGATAGTCAAAGTGCCTGTAAATCCTGAGCAACCGAAGAAAGCGGAGTTACCGATAGTCATTACGGAATTGGGTATAGTCAAATGGCCGATAATATTAGTGCAATTCCAGAAGGCCTTGACTCCAATTTCGACAACCGAGTACTTTGCATTGTTGTAAGTTACTTCACTTGGAATTGTAAGGTTGTGAATCTCAATAGATGCATCAGCAAGCCCTAATACGGACGCTGTTTTGGTCGACGAAGAGAGTGAGTATTTAAGATTTCCTACCGTTACAATCTGAGCCGATACCATGGCGGGCAGGCATAGGAAAATCGCCAATGCAATCATCCTTATCGCGGGGATTGAATGGCGGATAAAATAAATGAGTTCTTTCATAAAGATTAGTGATTTTGATTGGCGTGTTTAACGTATGTGGAAGGATGTTGAATATATGCTTGCCGGATTTTCGGTAACTGATGTTACGAAAGAGCCTTCATTGATTAGCGAGCTAATCAATGTTGATGAGGGGTGCCTGTATCTGTTATTGATACCGTGACTTATTATGCACATACAGGCTCGGAGGCAATTCTTGAAGGGGCGTTGTTTGACTATCAGCTCCCCATGACTGCTATAAGAACCGTGATGTGGTATTTGGATAAATGACACACTCTTCAAACGTGTCTCTTTGAGTTCTTTGTAGAATTTTGGTAACCACTGGGTGGATATTGTGGCATCACCAAAGTACATGATAGAGGCGTTATAAAATTCTCTCATACCTAACTCTTGGTGGAGCCAATGGAGGTATTCAAGAAACCTGTTCGGAGCCCAGCTTCGATTCATATATTGGCCTAAATACAGGGATTCCACATATCTCAGAGAACCTGAATATACCACCAAGGAATGTCTGTTCTTGTTTCCCAAAGCATTGTAGATTTTCTTGATTTCCGCGAAATGCTTCGTGAAGTATTGGCCATATTGAAGCGACTCCCAGACTAAATGTTTTCCGTTAACGGCTTTCTTGAAATCTTGAGCATACCTGTCAATATTGGGATTATAAGGAATATACTCCCATAGCGGGCAGTCGCTGCTGTACAGCTTTACGCTTATTTCTGCATTGGATTTCAGATAGACTGTACCGATACGGTGTTGACTTGTAAGATCGATTTGAAACGAAGTTAAGCTCTCTCGTTCAGTCGGTTCAATGTCGTCAGGCATAATCCTTATAATCTGCGCCTCGGGGAACACTCGCTCGGGGTGCAGAGCCATATCAATGTCAAAATCACTGCCGTCGATGCGTGCTTGAGCCATAAGGTAGATGCAGAGGTCGTGGCTGAGGAATGGCATCATCACTCGCTTGGGATTCAAAGCGGGGATGCCGTTGATGTGGTCGCGGTCGAAGTGCGACACTATGAGCAGGTCGACCGCGGTGTCGGAGCCTAAGTCGGAAGCGGCCTTTTTCTGCATGTCCTTATCTGTCAACGTGGAGCTGCCGCAGTCGTAGACCATGCGGAACAGCCGGCCTCCGGATTTCTCGCTGATTTCCTCGGAGTAGAAAGCCCCTTGCCCTACGGTATGAAAGGTGCGTTGGAATAGCATGGCGCAAGTTATGCCCCCGGCTCACAGTCTTGGCATCAGATTGGTTTATAATAAAAAAAGCGTGAGAGCCATACTTGTTGCCCGTTCCGCTGTCAGAGGCCTTCGCATTGCCCATCATTGTAGAACGAGCAAACTTGCAGAAGCCTCACGCAGAATATGCCAATCGCCCGCATCGGGCGCTCACGCGCCGATCCGGACGGAATATACATATCCACATAAGCCATCTACCGTTTGCTACATCCTTGACAATGATTTGAAAGTTGCGAAGTTTCTAACAGCCAAGAAATAGCGCCGAGTAAACGCTTTTTATAATGTCTTTGTCGACCCCCACCCGCATATCCCTCGACCGGGCTTGGCACCAGCGTGCTCAGGCCTCTGCCGCGGGGCAATCTGCGTGAAGCGGTCGGCACGGCAAAGATAATAACTATTTTTCACATATACAATATCTTGCTCAAAATCTGCGGTAAACAGAAAAAATAGCCCCACGCCGGCGGCGTGAGGCTGGGTGTTTATCGTCGGGCATTGTTGGAGCCGCCGGTGGATGCTTGCGGCAGCTTGGTGGGGCGCGCTGTGGGCAGGCCTCCGTTGCCGGGCCTTTCGATGCCGCCGACTTGCGAGGGCACGTTGATCACCGGGCCGGGCGCTTGCTGCGGCGGCATGGGTGCCTGCTGCGGCGGGCGTGGCTGCGAGGGCATGCCTATGGAGCCGGGGCCGTTGCCGATCAGTGGTGGCCGTGGCGGCGTGGGGCGGTAGATGGGGCCGTAGTTCCACACGGGGGTATCCCAGTAGGTGTTGCCGAGGTATCCGTTGCCGTACCAGTATGGGTTGCCGACTTCCGAGTCGACGTCGACACCGAAGCCGAGGTCGGCACAGGCTGTCAATGCTGCCGCGGCGGCAAAAAGTGCGATATATAGTGTGCGTTTCATAGCTCTAATCTGTTATTCTTCTATATTATGAACAATTCGCGGGTCTAAAAAGTCGGCGCTTTGCCGATTTTTCCGTAATTTTGACCTCATGAAGCAAACAGCAACCATAATCCGCAACACGGGCTCGCACTATGTGGGCCGGCTGGCCGACGGCACCGAGGTGCGCTGCCTGGCCAAGGGCAACTTCCGCATCAAGGGCATCCGCACCACCAACCCGGTGGCTGTGGGCGACCATGTGGAGCTCTCGGAGCCTAGCCCCGACGGCACGGCTTTCATCAAGGCCGTGGTGCCCCGCCGCAACTATATAATACGCCGCGCCAGCAATCTGTCGAAGGCGGCAAGCATCATCGCCGCCAATGTGGACTGCGCTCTGCTGGTGGCCACGCTCGCGCACCCGGTGACGTCCTTTACTTTTATCGACCGCTTCCTGGCCACCTGCCAGGCCTACGGCGTGCCCGGCGCGCTGCTCATCAACAAGATAGACTTGCTCGACGAGCCCGAGGACCGCGAGCTCATCGATGCCGTGCTCTATCTCTACCGCTCGATCGGCTACCCTGCCATGGCGGTGTCGGCGGCTACGGGCGAGGGGCTCGACGGCCTTTCCGCTTTCCTCCGCGACAAGGTGACGCTTTTCTCTGGCAACTCGGGTGTGGGTAAGTCGAGCCTCATCAACGCTCTCATCCCCGGCATCGACCTGCGCACCGCCGAGATTTCGGCGGCGCACGACACGGGTATGCACACCACTACCTTCTCGGAGATGTACGACCTGCCCGGCGGCGGCGAGATCATCGACACTCCCGGCGTGCGCGGCTTCGGTGTGGTGGAGTTCGACCGCGAGGAGGTGGGGCATTTCTTCCCCGAGATTTTCAAGACCTCGGCGCAGTGCCGCTTCGGCAACTGCACCCACACACACGAGCCCGGCTGTGCCGTGCTCGAGGCTCTCGAGCAGCAGCGCATAGCTCAGTCGCGCTACAACTCCTACATCAGCATCCTCGACGAGATTGCCGACACCGACGATAAATACAGAAAAGGATATTGAAAACAGATTGAATATCATGCTACTTCGCGAAGCAAATCTTACCCGCTACATCACACCGCTGCGCGAGGGCGGCTCGCTGCCGGCGCTTGCCGAGGCCGACGACGACTTCAAGTATGTGGTGAAGCTGCGTGGCGGCGGCCATGGCGCCAAAGTGCTCATCGCCGAGCTCATAGGCGGCGAGGTGGCGCGTCGTGCCGGCCTGCGCGTGCCCGAGCTTGTGTTTCTCGACCTCGACGAGGACTTCGGCCGCACCGAGCCCGACGAGGAGGTGCAGGACCTCCTGCGCGCGAGCACGGGCCGCAACATCGGCCTCCACTTCCTCAGCGGTGCCTTGGGCTGGGACGTGAGCGTGAACCGCACCGATGCCCTCACGGCCTCGCGCATAGTGTGGGTGGATGCCTTCCTCACCAATGTTGACCGCACCTTCCGCAACACCAACATGCTGCTGTGGAACCGCGAGCTCTGGCTCATCGACCACGGCTCCTCGCTCTTCTTCCACCACTCGTGGGAGGGCTGGGAGAAGGCCGCCCTCTCGCCCTTTGCATATATCAAGGACCATGCCTTGCTGCGCGATGCCTCGCGCCTCGAGGAGGTCGACGCCGAGATGCACCGCCTCATCACGCCCGACTTCCTCGCCGGGCTCGTGGCCGCCATCCCCGACGACTGGCTGCTGCAGGCCTCGGCCACGGTCAGCCCCGAGGAGCAGCGCCGCGTCTACCTCTCCTTCCTCACCTCCCGTCTTGCCAACTCTCAAATATTCACACACCATGCAATCGAAGCCCGAAAAGCACTTATATGAATATGCCGTGGTGCGCTACGTGCCGCGGGTGGAGCGAGGCGAGTATATCAACGTCGGGCTGGTGATGATGTGCAAGCGCCGCCGGTGGCTGCGTGCGCGCATAGCCCTCGACAGCACCCGCGCCCTGGCACTGTGCCCCGATGCCGACCTCGCCTCCGTGCAGGCACAGCTGGGCTCCTTCGCCGCCATTGCCGACGGCCACTCAGCATCGCCCATAGCCGCGCTCGACGCGCACGAGCGCTTCCGCTGGCTCACGGCGGTGCGCAGCGCCTGCATCAGCACCTCGCGCCCGCATCCGGGCCTGTGCGCCGACCTCGACGCCACTTTCGACCGCCTCTTCGCGGAGTTGGTGGAATGAAAAATTTTGGTTAAATTTGCTACGCAAACATCACCGACGGCTATGAGCGACGATTACATATACGAACTTACAATCAAGGTGCGCGACTACGAGGTCGATGCAGAGGGCATCGTCAACAATGCCAACTACCTGCACTACCTCGAGCACACACGCCATGAGTTCTGCGAGCAGGCGGGCCTCTCGTTCCGTGCCATGCACGAGCAGGGTCTCGACCCTGTGGTGACGCATATCGACATCCGCTACGTGCACTCGCTCGGCCTCGGCGACACCATGGTGAGCAAGCTCAAGCTCTCGCGCCGCGGGCCCGTGTTTGTGTTTGTGCAGGATATTTTCACCCCCGAGGGAGAGACCGTGGTGAGGGCTACTGTCGATGTAGTATCGTTCGAGAACGGACGTCTCTCCCGCGGCGACGCCCTCGCCGAAGCCTTCAGCAGCTACCTATGATGCTACCCGGCGACGAAACAATCTACCGCATCGCTTTCGCGCGCTACCCCAAGATCACTCTCGACACCGCACGCCGCTTCGAGGGGCGGGGCATCACGCCCGAGGAATTTTTCACCCTCGGTGCCGACACTCTCGGAGCCATTACCAACGGCCTGCGCAGCGACTACTTCGACAGCCGCCGCCGTGCCGAGGTGCTCGACACAGCCCGCCAGGAGTATGGCTTCGTGTGCGCCAACAGCATCCACGCCATCTACCACACCGACGCCGCCTATCCGCAGCGCCTTGCTGAGTGCGGCGATGCTCCGGCTATGCTCTATGCCACCGGCCACCCCGAAGCGGCAGCGGCGCCACACAGCGTGGCTATTGTGGGCACGCGCCACTGCACGCACTACGGCGCCGACTTCACGCGCCGTCTTGTGGCCGACCTTGCCGAAGCTCTCGACGGCTTGCTCGTGGTGAGCGGCCTTGCCTACGGCATCGACATAGCGGCACACCGCGCCGCCATCGACGCCGGGGTGCCCACGGCTGCCATCCTCGCCCACGGCCTCAACACCATCTACCCCGCCGACCACCGCAGCGATGCCATGCGCATAGTGCGCGAGGGCGGCTTCCTGGCCACGGAGTATCTTTCCACCGACCGCATACATCGCGGCAACTTCCTCGCCCGCAACCGACTCATTGCCGCCCTTGCCGATGTCACCGTGGTGGTGGAGAGCGACATCAAAGGCGGCGCCATGGCCACGGCGCGCCTTGCCGCAGCCTACGACCGCGAGGTGATGGCTCTGCCCGGGCGCATCAACGACACTTACAGCCGCGGCTGCAACGAGCTCATAGCCACAAACGCCGCAGCCCTCATCCGCGATGCCTCCGACCTCATAGAGCTCATGCGCTGGACCACCCGACCGCAGCCCGGCAGCCAGCAGGAGATGCACTTCGACACTCCCGAGCGCTTCATCCCCATCCTCGACTACGTGCGCGAGCACCCGGGAGCCACGGCAAACGAGCTCTGCGCACGCCTCGACATCCCCTTCTCGCGACTCAGCCCCATCCTTTTCGAGATGGAAATCGAGGACTATATCCTCGCACTCCCCGGCGGCCGATACGACATCTCCACCGCCGCGCGCTAACATTTGCGCCCACTCCTTTGTTTAACCCATTAAGTACAGGCAATCTCTCCGCCAATCTTACCCTAACAAAAACACACAGAAGCATGTCCACAAAAAAAATCATCCCCGCGTCGGAACTCATCATCAACCCCGACGGCACAATATTCCACATCCACCTTCGCCCCGAGCAGCTTACCGACCGCATAATCCTCGTAGGCGACCCCGGCCGCGTCGACATGGTAGCATCTTTCTTCGACACCAAGACCTTCGAGGTCAGCGCCCGTGAGTTTCACACCATAGGCGGCACCTACAAGGGCAAGCCTATCATGTGCATAAGCCACGGCATAGGCCCCGACAACATCGACATCGTGATCACCGAGCTCGATGCCCTGGCCAATGTAGACTTCGCCACACGCGAGGTGCGCGACACCCTGCGCCGCCTCACCATGGTGCGCATAGGCACCTCCGGCGCACTTCAGCCCGAGCTCTCGCTCGGCACGCCGGTCATCGCCGAGAAGTCGATAGGCTTCGACGGCGTGCTCAACTACTATGCCGGCCGCAATGAAGTGGCCGACCTCGACTTCGAGCGCGCCCTCTGCGAGCACACCAAGTGGAACCCCCTCTGGGCCAAACCCTACGTGGTGGATGCCGACGAAGAGCTCGTGGCACGCATCGGTGGCGACGACATGGTGCGCGGCAATACTATCTCGGCCGTGGGATTCTATGGTCCGCAGGGTCGTGAGGTGCGTCTGCCCCTGGCAAACCCCGACCTCAACCGCCTCATTGAGAGCTTCGAGTACAAAGGCCGACACATCACCAACTACGAGATGGAGAGCGCGCCTCTTGCCGGCATGGGCCGCCTGATGGGGCACCGCTGCATGACAGTCTGCTCAATCATCGCCAACCGCTTCAACAACGATGCCAACCCCAACTACAAAGACGGCATACGCTCCCTCGTAGCCACCGTGCTCGACCGCATCTAAGAGTATAATACGAATATATAGGCGCAGCCCTGAAGACCGTGCGGTTTTCAGGGCTGCGTTATTGATAGGAATAAGGCTTACTTCTTGGAGAGTCGCATCACTTTCACTCCGTGAGTGGGAATCGACACCTTGGCCGAGCCTTTCATGTCGGGGAGGTCGACGCGGTCGAGCGGGTTGCGGGCCTTGTAGCTGGCCTCGGGGTCGAGAGCGTCGATTGAAGCGAGGTCGATGGTGTAGTCGGCGGGCTCATCGTTGAGGTTTACGGCAGCTACGGCCACGTCGCCGTTGGCAAGGTCTTTCACCCACAGCTGCACGCCGCCTGTCTCACCCATATACTCGGCACACTGGCCCATGGGGTCCTGATTGATGGCAATAAGCTCGGGATTGGTGATCACGGCCAGATCTTCGGGCGCGATGGAGTCGCGGGCATCGAGCGAGAGCATCAGCGGCGAGCTCCACATGCACCACATCACAAACTCGGTGTGAGCCTCGTCGGTGCTCATGCCGAAGTACTGCTTGCCGTCTTTGAGGAACATTCCGTCCTCCTTGCGGCGCGACACGCCGTCGAGAAGGATGCTCGACGACACACCACGGCCACGGATGCCTATGCAGAGCATGTCGGCATCGTTGAAGTGGTTCACTCCGGTATACGACCAGAATTCGGGCCATATCTTCAGTGCCTGCCACACGCCTATGCCATGGCGGTGGATATCTTCCTGAAGGTGGCGACCCATCCAGCCGTCGCGGTGGTCGTGAGTTGAGCGCCACAGAGGAGCGCCAACCTTGTGCGCCCATCGCCAGGGCTCGGTGCTGCCCCACTCGCACATATAGAGCACGATGGGGCGCCCGGTGCGCTTGAGGGCATCGGCCATGCGGCCGTAGAGGTAAAGAGCCGTCTCGGGGTCTTCCGACACCCCTTTGCCAAGGTGCAGCTCAGGCACGAAGCAGTAGTCGTACTTGAGGAAGTCGACTCCCCACTCGGCATATTTGCGAGCGTCGGCATCCTCGTAGCGGTATGAGCCGTACTTGCTGTCGCAGGTGAGGTCGGCGGCGGTGGAGTAGATGCCGAATTTGAAGCCGCGGTCGTGGAGATAGTCGCCCACGGCTTTCATGCCGTCGGGGAAGCGCACGGGGTCGGGCGCGGCGATGCCGTCGGCCGGACGCTCGCGGCCCGAGTGCCAGTCGTCGTCGATGCCGAGCCATCGGTAGCCGGCCTCGCGGAGGCCTTTGTCGGCAAAAGCGTCGGCCACCTCGTAGACGGCCGATGCCGACACATTCTCCATCACGGTGTTCCAGCTCAGCCAGCCCATCATGGGTGTGGGCATGGGCAGGGCCGAGCTCACGGTGAGGTGCACGGGCACGGTGTCGATGCCGTTAACCACTATGCCGTAGCTGTAGTCGCCTTCGGTGTCGATGCGGCCTTCCACCAGCCGGCGGCGCTCATTCCAGCGCAGGCCTTCGGGCAGGCGGATGGCCTCGACGGTGGCGGCGCTGTCGGAGGGGCGTATCTTGTGCATGTAGGGCGTGCCGGGCAGCGAGTAGGTGCGGTCGGAGCAGCGCAGCAGCACGCTCTGTGCCAAAGCCGGGGCCACAAACAGGCCGGCTGCGAAAATACTTGCAAATAAGCGTTTCATATTACTTTACTTAGAGATTGCGTCGAGGCGCAGCACGCGGCTCGAGTAGTCCGACATCATGGTATCGTGACGGTAGGGCAGCTCGAGGCCGTTGGCCATGAGCCACGCGCCGGTGTACTCTTTGCCCTCGCAGGCCAGCGGCTTGTTGTCGATGCGGTTGAGCTCAGTCACGCGGTAGAGCTTGTCGGGGTCGAGGCCGTCCATGGTCACGCGGGGGTAGTGGTGGTTGCAGAAGTCGCCGGTCTTGTACCAGAAGAACACTGCATGGTCGCGGGGTTCGTCGACATACATCAGCGCGGCCACACCGTTGCCCTCGTAAGGCGAGTGCAGGCGGTATTGGTCGCCGAGCTGCACGGTGGGTCGTATCTGCTTATAAGTGGCGATTGCATCCTTGCAGAATTTACGCTCGAATTCGGTCATGTGCTTGGGCTGGAGCTCGAGGCCGAGGCGACCGCTCATAGCCACGTCCACGCGGTACTTGATGGGTGTGGCACGATGCGTGGCATGGCATGGCGATGCCGAGATATGCTGCGCCATGGCTATGGCAGGGAAGAAGTAGCTCGTGCCCCACTGCATATACACGCGCTGGAGCGGGTCGGTGTTGTCGCTCACCCAAAATTCGTCGAAGTAGGGTAGTATGCCCCAGTTGGCACGCCCGCCGCCGCTGGCGCAGGCCTGCACCGTCACGTCGGGGTACTTCTCGCGGATGCGCTTGCACACATTCTCGAAGCCGCGGTGGTAGTCGATGAGCAGCCGGCTCTGGGCGTCGGCTTTCTGGTAGTTGGAGCCATGGTTGCGGAGGCACATGTTGGCATCCCACTTGATATAGTCAATAGCCGGATATTCCGTCATGAGCCGGTCGAAGACATCGAACACGTGCTCCTGCACGGCCGGATTTCCGAGGTCGAGCACCATCTGCGTGCCGCCACGGCCGTACACCGGTTCGCGTCCGGGAGCTTTGATGATCCAGTCGGGATGCTTCTCGTAGAGCTCGCTCTCTTTGTTGACCATCTCGGGCTCTATCCATATTCCGAATTTCAAGCCTTTTGCGTCGGCCGACTTCAGCAGGTCGGCGATGCCGTTGGGCAGGCGCTTGCGGTCGATATCCCAGTCGCCGAGGCCGGCTTTATCGTTGACGCGCGGGTATTTGTTGCCGAACCAACCGTCGTCGAGCACGAAGAGCTCACCGCCCATTGCGGCGATGTCGCCCATCATCTCCTCAAGCACGGGCTCATTAACGTCGAAGTAGATGCCTTCCCACGAATTGAGCAGGATGAGACGCTCAGTGTCGCCGTGCTGCAGGCGGTACTTGCGGCCCCAACGGTGCAGTTTGCGGCTCACGCCGGAGGTGCCTTCGTCGCTGAAAGTGAGCGCGAGTGCCGGTGTGACGAAAGTCTCGCCGGGAGCCAGCATATAAGCCTGGTTCTCGGGGTCGATGCCGGCCGTGAAGTGATGGAATGCCGAAGCGTCGGTGTTGAAGGCGAGCTCGTAGTTGCCGCCGTAGCACAGCGCCGCGCCTATGGTGCGGCCTTTGCGCTCGTCGGGCTTGCCGTCGAGGCTGAGCATCACTTCGGCGTGCGAGTTCTGCGAGTTGCGGATACCGTCGACGTTCTCCACGATTTTTATGCCGGGGGTGAGTCGCTCCTGATTGAGGTTGCCTTCATTGCCCCAAGCGCCGTTGAGGTGGCTGAGCCATACGTCGCCTCTGCGCACGGGCAGGTAGGCTGAGGCGTATTTGGTGAGCCGCACGGGCTTTTTCTCTCGGTTGGTGATTTCGGCCCACGTCTCTATCACATCGCAGCCGGGGCGGGTGAGGTAGCATACGTCCACGAAGAAGGGGTAGAGCTTGTCCTTGAGCGTCACCCTTGTGAGTGTGCCTCCGTCGGGGCGGCTCTCGGTGCCAACCTTATCCACCACCATCTCGGTGGCCATCGAGCCATCGGCGTGAGTGGCGGCAAGGGCGTAGGGATTGTATGAGTCCATGCCGTAGACGGGGTAGGCACCGGCGCGGTTCTCCGAAGCCATCACAGCCGGGACGTCGGCCTCGGCCAAGGGTGCGCCGTAGTACACGAAGCTGAATTTCTCGCCCGGAGTGGCATCGAGCAGCAGAGAAGTGCCCGGGGTGCCCACATGGAGCTGTGCCGCCGCGGGGAGCACGGCGGCCAGGCAGAGTGCTGAAAGGATGTGCTTCATTTCGAGAAATCTACGAGGATGGTCGATACGATGGGGAGGTGGTCGGAGGCTGCGTAGGGCGAGATGGGGCCTTCTGCGGTCTTTTCAAGACGGAAGGCAGCCTTGGGGAAGCCGAAGATATAGTCGAGGCGCTTGTCGGGAGCCTTGGCAGGATAGGTGGGGGCATCGCCGCAGAGCATGGCACCCTCTTCCTCGAGTATTTTCACAGCGGGCATGTCGGGTGTGGCGTTGAAGTCGCCGGCGAGCACGGCGGGGATGGAGTCGGCGCCGAGCAGCTTCACTATGTAGCGGGCCTGCTCCTCGCGCTGCGAGGCGTCTTCGACAGAGAGGTGTGTCGAGGCAAACACGAAAGGCTTGTGACCGTCGAGCAGGAATTCGCCCTTGAGCATCACGCGCGGCTCCACGTTCTTGTAGTTCGGCAGGTCGAGGCTCTCAACCTTCACTGTGGGGTGGCGCGAGAGGATTGCGATGCCGTAGTAGCCGTCCTTCACGCTGAAGTTCACGGTGCGGCCGAAGTAGCCGAACATGCCCGTGTGCATGGCGAGCTCGTTGATGAAGTTGCGGCCGTTGTTGTGCGGCGCTATGTTGCGGAAGCTGTTCACGTCCACTTCCTGCAGGGCTACAAAGTCGGGGTTCTGCTCCTTGATTTCCTTGGCGATGCGCTCCATCGAGGCGAGTTCGCCGAAGCGGATGTTGTAGCTCATCACCTTGATTTCGCGGGGAGCGTAAGCCTTGGCGATGAGCTTCTGGGCGAGCTCGGGTTCGTTGGTGGTGATGAGGTCGGCACCGTGGTCGATGCACCACTGGATGTCGGCTTCGGAGTCGACGGTCCAGATGTTGACGGGCATACCCTGTGCGTGGAGCTCATCAATCCACTCGGGATGGCGGCGGAAGTGGTTGATGTGGTAGTCGGCACCGGCACCGCCGATTTCTTTGAGGACTTTAGGTGTGACGGCGTTGAGGTAGAGCACCGGGCGTCCGCTCTCACGCACGAGGATGTCGAAAGCGTGGCGCGAGAAGGTGATGTAGCTCGTGCGGTCGGTGAGGCCTTTGTCGGCGATCATCTTGATAATCATGGGCACGGCCACATCCTCGCGCTTGTTGTCCTTGTGAGGCTTCACCTCCAGCACGAGGTCTATGCCGAGGGTGCGGGCGGTGTCGAGGAAGGCATCGAGGCGGGGCGGAGTCTCGCCGTTGCGGAGGTGGCAGCGGTCGAGGCGCTCTGAGTCGGCGGTTTCGATCACTACGCCGTCGACATCGGCATTATGGTTCACATACAGCACATCGTCGGCACTGATCCATACGTCGAACTCGCACTTTTCGGCGCCTATGGAGTCGGCTTTGACAAGTGCGCGGATAGAGTTTTCGGCAGAGCCCGGGGCACGGTGATAGCCACGGTGCGCCACCACTTCGGGGACTACCGCCCAAGCACCGGCAGCAGTGCACAGCAGTGTGATGATTGCAAGGAATTTTTTCATGATATATCTTATATCTAAAGGATGTTTATTTCACGTAAAGTTTCAAGGATGAGCCGCGGCCGTCGGTGGCGATGTAGATGCCGGGCTCGCAGCTGTGGATGCCTTCCCCTGAGTGAATCAGGCTGCCGGCAAGGCTGTAAACCGCAGCGTGGGGAGCGCCTGCGATTTCGATAGTGCCCTTACCGGCCTTGGCGAAAGGGGCCTCCGACGCTTCGGGGGCGGTGATGCCGGACTCGTCGCCGCTGATGGTCATGTGGCCTTCGGCATCGATGCTGAAGAGTGCGGGCTTGCCACCGGAGTAGCCACGGTAGGCGAACACGCCGGGGGCGGCAGCACGACATTCGTCGGTCTCGGGAGTCTTGAACCAGGTGTAGATGCCGTGCCAGCGTGTCACGTCGCCCTGGTGCACGGTGTAGGAGCCCATGAGCTTATGGTAGCTTTTGGTGTAGCTGTTGCCGATGAACACCACATCGTCGTCGGCCACGCAGTTGCGTGAGCCAAGGCCGTAGGAGCGGTCCATCCATGCAGCCTGATAGGCTGTGGGCGAGTGCTCCACGAAGGTGCAGAAATTCGGCGCCGAAGCCTTGCTGAAGCGGTTGACACCGGCCACGGGAGTCCAGATGAAGTATTCACCGCCGGGAGTCAGAATTTCGGTTTCGCCCATAAACATCGACTGCATGCCGTAATAGCGGTCGACCAGCTGAGGCAGAGGCTCCATGTACTCGTGCTGCGCATATATCTCCACGCTGTTTCCGGCCACGGTATAGGTCATGGTCTCGCGGGCAAAGACGCGGGTCTCCGAAGCGGGCATCAGGAGCGTGTTCACCACCTTGATGGTGAGCACATCGCCCTCGGCCTTTTGGCGCTTGGTGATGTCGAGGGGCTTGCCGTCGAGCTCCACCTCCACGCTCTCGGTGCGTGCCGAGCGCATCTCGGTGCCGTTCGAGGGATTTGTGTGGTTGCCGCCTGTCCATCCCGAAGGAATCAGGAAGGGTCCGATGTTGTCGCTGTCGGTGTGGTTGACCTCAGTGCCGTCGACGGTGATTGAGCTGAAGGTGAAAAGATTGTTTGCCATGCAGCGGGCGAAGGAAATGCCGATGCTGCCCGAGGCATCGGTGCCGTCGGAGGTGTATGTAAGCTTCCCGTTCTGGGTCCTTACAGTGGCTGCCGACAGCCCTAAGGCTGCCGACAGCATGAGTGTGCATATAAGATGCTTTTTCATTTTGAAGTAGGTACGAGGTTGGGGTTGTAGCGGCGGTTCACTATGATGCGTGCCACCTGATCCATCATGGCCTGGTTCTCGGGGCTCGGCTGGTTTTTCATGTCGAGGAAGCATTTGCTGCCGGTGTACCATGCCACGGCACTGTTGTCCCACACGCCATGGCGCGTGAAGGCGTCGATATAAGCCTGCATACGCTCCATCTTGCTATTGGGGAACTGCGACAGAGCCTCGGAATCGCACTCGAACTCCATGCCGAAGCCGTAGCGCTTGGCCACGTCGATAGCCTCATCGAGGCGCTTGTCGGGCTTGGTCCACTCGAAGAAGTGTCCGGGCTGCATATATGCTATGTCGAAGCCCATCTCTTCGCGGCGCTCGTAGCCACGGCCCTTGAAGTAGGGTATCCATGAGAACTGCAGGCCTTTGTGATGCACGTATGGCTCAACGCATTTAGGATAATCCTTGGTGTGGATCAGATCTTCGTCGAGATAGTATATTCCGTAGAGATCGAGATTGTTGTATCCGCCTTTGTTGAAGCGCTCGATTACTTGATCAATATACCATTTGGCGGCAGCCTCGCGGTCGGCATCGATGTCGAAGTCGAGAGCGCGACCGTCGATTTCTCCCCAGTGTTTGTTGCCGCAGACTGCCACAGGTATCATCACCTCAAGCTTGTGGCGGAATGGCGGGTTGCCGAGTTCGCCCTTGAGGTTCTCGATGCACTTGTTGAGGGCGTCGATGCCGCGGCCATCGGCGAAGAGGCGGTCGAGATACTCCTGCCAGTCGGCTTTGGTGGCACCTTCATAATTGACCCATGTTATGAAGCGGATTTTGCCGTCGAGGTCACCTTCGAGGAATACAAAGCCATCGAAGAGCCAGTTCTTGCTGCCGTCGGCAAAGGTGTGGGCTACGTAGGGCTCGAACTGCTCGGCGTTCCACTCAATGCGGCGGTCGGCACCGTGCCAGATAAGGGCGAGGTCGCGGATGGGGTCGACAGGGAATTTCAGCGACTCAGCCTTGGCTTTCTGTCGCTTTGCCACGATGCGTGCCATGCGGTCGGCAATCTCGTGGTTTTTGGGGTCGCTGCTGCGGGCGAGGTCGAGATAGCCTTTTGTGCCTGAGTACCAAGCCACGGCAGCTTCATCGAATACGCCTTTTTTCTCAAACACGTCGATGTAGTCCTCCAGGCGGGTGAAGTAGCTGTCGGGGTCGTCGTGCTGAAGGCGGCTCGTACCCTGTGTCTCGAATTCCATCTCGAGGCCGAGGCCGTAGCGCTTGCTCTCGTCGCAGGCATCCTCGAGGCGGCTCTTGGGCACGCTGCGGTCGAAGAAGTAGTTGGGCTGCTGATAGGCAATGTCGAAGCCGTATTTATCGTGCCAGTTCCATTTGAACTGCTCGTTGTCGGGGTAGTAGGGTATCCAGTAGGAGCGCAGGCAGTTGCGGTAAATCCAGTCGTTGACCACGGGCACCACCTCATCGTTGGTGTAGAGTCCTTCTTCTATCCAGTATATGCCGGTGAGGTCGATGTTGTCGAAGGGCTGCGCGTAGTTTCGCTTCACGATTTCGCTCACATACCACTTCGCGGCTTTGATGCGGTCCTCGGTATTGCCGAAGTCGAGGCGCTCGCCGTTGATTTCGCCCCACTGTGTGCCCTGGGCTTTGATGGGCGCGGGTATACCGAGCACGGCCTTGTGGCGCAGGCGAGGCTCTCCTATGGTGGCCTTGCCTTGGGCTATGGCGCTGTCGAGCGAGGCGATGGTGGCAAACTGCTTGTCGAGGAGATTGATCCAGTCGGTCTTGTCGGCGAAATTTTTGCCGACACCGTTCTGGAAGCCCTTGTCGGTGGAGCCGCTGGTGAACTCAAGCACGAGGAAGGCATCGAAGAACCAATCCTTGGTGCCGTCGGCGTAAGTGTGGACCACGTAGGGCATGAGGTTGTCGGAGTTCCAGTCGGGACGCCGGTCCGAGCCCGAGTATATCAGTGCGAGGTCGGAGGTCTCGTCGGTGGCGTAGCGGTTGAACTCTGTGTAGGCGCTCGCGGCAAAAGCCGTGGCAGCGAGGCCTATAGCTGTGAGATAAGTGCGTATTGACATTATTGTGATATGGTTATTTCTTATGGTTCAGGGCCGGATTTGCACGGCGCTCCACTATTTTGCGGGCGAGGCGGTCGGCCACGGCCTGATTTTCGGGCGAAGGGTTCTCGAACATTTCGAGCAGCGCCTTGCTGCCGGTGTAGTAGGCTATGGCCGAGGTCTGCCACACGCCGTAGCGCTCGAAGGCGTCGATGTAGGCGTGCATGCGGTCGATTTTGCTATCGGGGTGCTGCGAGAGGGCGAAGTGGTCGCACTCGAACTCCATGGCCAGGCCGTGGTGGAGCGAGATGTCGATGGCTTCGTCGAGGCGCTTGTCGGGCAGCGGGTCGAAGAAATGGTTGGGCTGGTGGTAGGCGATGTCGAAGCCGAGCTCACGCCATTTCTCGTAGCCACGGCCCTTGAAGTAAGGTATCCATGAGAATTCGAGGCCCTCAGCGTGGATGTAGGGGGCTATGAGCGCCGGGAAGTCCTTGGCGGCGATGTTGTCCTCGCCGAACCAGTAGATGCCGTGCAGCTCAAGATTTTCGTAGCCGGCAGCGCGGAAGCGGCTTATCATGCGGTCGAGATACCACTTGGCCGCCGTGAGTTTGTCGGCATCATTGGAGAAGTCGAGCATGCGTCCGTCGAGCTCGCCCCACTCCTTGGCGCGGCTGTCGGGAATCTGCAGTGTGAGCACCACCTTGTGCTTGAAGCCGGGGTCGCCGATTTCTTTCTTGAGCTTGCCTATGCACTTGTCGAGGGCATCGAGGCTCTTGCCGCTCTCGTACACACGGTCGATGTACCACTCCCATGTGGCCTTGTTGCAAGTCTCCATATTGTCGAGGAAGAGGTAGCCGTCGAAGAGCCAGTCGCGGCTGCCGTCGGCGAAGGTGTGTGCCACGTAGGGCACGAACTGCTCTTCGGTCCAGTCGATGCGGCGTGTGTTGCCTTGATATATGAGGCCGAGGTCGCGGATGGTGTTGGTGGGGAAGGTGAGCGAGGCTGCTTTGGCGGCCTGTCGCTTTGCCACGATGCGTGCCATGCGGTCGGCTATCTCGTGGTCCTTGGCATCGGTGCTCTGTGTCAGATGCGGGAAGCCCTGTGTGCCGGAGTACCAGGCCACGGCGGCGCTGTCGAACACTCCTTTTTTCTCGAAAGTGTCGAGGTAGTCGACAAGGCGCGAGTAGTAGCTGTCGGGGTCGGAGTGTTGCACACGGCTGTTGCCCTGGGTCTCGAACTCCATCTCGAGGCCGAGGCCGTAGCGCTTGCTCTCGTCGCAGGCATCTTCGAGGCGGCTCAGAGGCACGCTGCGGTCGAAGAAATAGTTGGGCTGCTGGTAGGCCACGTCGAAGCCGTACTTATCACGCCAGTTGAAGCGGAACTCCTCGTTGTTCTCATAGTAAGGAATCCAATAGGAGCGCATGGTGTTGCGGTAAATCCAGTCGGTGATCACGGGCACAACCTCATCGTTGGTGAAAAGGCTCTCCTCGAGCCAGTAGATGCCCGAGAGGTCGATGTTGGCGAACTCACGCGCGGCGAAGCGACGGCGGATTTCGGTCACATACCACTTGGAGGCGGCGATGCGGTCGTCGGTCTTGCCGAAGTCGAGCTGCCTGCCGTCGAGCTCACCCCAAGCTGTACCCTGAGCCTTGATGGGCGCGGGCATACCGAGCACTATCTTGTGGCGCAGGCGCGGCATACCTAAAGTGGCTTTGCCGCGCGCCACGGCGCTGTCGAGAGAGGCCGCGGTGGCGATGTGCTTCTCAAGGAGCCACTCCCAGTCGGCGCGGGTGGCGTATTTTTTCTCGTTCACACCGTTCTGGAAGCCGATGTCGGTGGAGCCTGAGCTGAACTCCAGCACCAGGAAACCGTCGAAGAACCAGTCCTTTGTGCCGTCGGCATAGGTGTGCACCACGTAGGGCATGAGATTGTCGGCATTCCACTGCGGGCGTCGGTCGGAGCCCGAGTAGATGAGCGCGAGGTCGGAAATCACGTCGGTGCCGTAGCTGTTTACCTCAGTGTAGGCCGCGGCTGTTAATGTCGAAAATGCAAGCGCGAGGCTTGCCAGATAATTGTGCACTCTCATAGTGGGTTATTTTACGGCGATTTTCACCGCGCGGTTCTTGCCGTCGGTGGCGATATAGATGCCTGCGGGGCAGGAGAAACGTCCTTCACCGCTGTGCACCACGGCACCGGTGATGCTGTAGACCACAGCTTCGGGAGCGTTGGAGATGAAGATTTCGCCCTTGCCGGGGTATGCAAACGGAGCTTCGGGAGCCGCCTCGGGCGCGTCGATGCCGCTTTGCTCGGCAAAAGCAGTCTGGCGTTTGCGCACGAGCTCTGCCAGGCGGTCCATGGTGGCCTGGTTCACGGGGTCGTTGCTGTTGAGCATGTCGAGCATACCTTTCGAGCCGGAGTAGTGAGCCACGCCCGAAGTCTCCCACACGAGTTTTTCCTCGAAAGCGTCGAGATAGTCGATCAGGCGCTGGTGCATGTGCGGAGCCACATTGTGGAGGCCGTTGCTGGTGCCCGAAGTCTCGAACTCGAGCTCGAGGCCGAGGCCGTAGCGCTTGCTCATGGTGATGCAGTCGGTGAGCTGCGTCTTCTCGGGGAGGGTGCCGTTCTTGTAGAAGAAATAATTGGGCTGGCGGTATACCATGTCGAAGGCATAGTTCTTCCACTCGTGGGCGTAGACGTCGTTGCCGGTGCCCCAGTAGGGTATCCAGTAGGTGCGCAGGCCTTTGCTGCGGATGTAGAGGTTGACCGTCTTGATAAAATCTTTCACGGACCAGAGCGTCTCCTCGGCACAGTAGATGCCGGCAAGGTCCAAATTGCGGTAGCCGGCTTCGCCAAAGCGGCGTATCACTTCGTCGACGGCCCATTTGGAAGCCTCGATGCGGTGGTCGGGCTGTGAGAAGTCCATGTCGGTGTCGTTTATGGTGCCGAAGTCAAATTTCTTCCACTCGCAGGCTGTGGGTGTGCCGCGGCCGTCCTTGCAGGGGAAGGGTATGCCGATGATCACCTTGTGGCGCAGGCGCGGCTCACCGAGCTCCTCGCGGTAGGAGTCGATGGCGCGGTCGAGAGCGGCGATGTCGTGCTCGGGTGAGAAGATGTGGTCGAAGTATGCGTCCCACTCGGCCTTTGTGGCCGGAAGCTGGCCGCCGGAGGCGTTGATGAGCACGCGCGTCTCGGTCTTGCCGGAGGCTGTGCGTGTGGTCCAGTTGGTCTCGTTGAAGATGAAAGCGTCGTAGAGCCAGTCGCGGGTGCCGTCGGCATAGAGGTGGGTGAGATAGGGGCGGAGGTTCTGCTCCGTCCAGAGGGCGCGCTTGGCGAGACCTCCCGTATAAATAAGCACGGGGTCGCACACCTCGGTGTCGACTCCGAACTTATTCACGGGCCTGGCGCCTAACGCGGCCGAAGCCACGCCCGCGAGGAGAGTGATTAAAGTGAGTATTCTTAATTTCATTATAGATGTGAATTGTGTATTGCAAAGATAGTGAAAAATGTGGTGTGGCGAGCTATCGCACGGCAACTTTTACGGCGCTGCCCTGCCCGTCGGTCACGATATACAGGCCCGGATCACATGCCTTGCGGCCTTCGCCGCGCATCACGGGCACACCCGAGAGGGTGTAGACCACTGCCGAGGGGGCATCGAAAATATACAGCTCGCCTACGCCGGCAATCACGAAGGGGCAGCTCTGCCCGGGCAGCTCCACCTCGTCGATGCCGCTGAAGATGCCGCGGCGCTTCACCACGAGGTCGGCAAGGCGGTCGATGGTGGCGTGGTCCACTTCGTCCTTGCTCTTGGCCATATCCACGAAGCCGTAGCTGCCGCAGTAGTGTGCCACGCCCGATTCATCCCACACGCCGTAGTCCTCGAATTTGTCGATATAGTCGATCAGGCGACGGTGCATCCATGGCTGTATGCCGTTGAGCGCCATGCTTGTGCCTATAGTCTCGAACTCAAGCTCGAGGCCGAGACCGTAGACCTTGCTCTGCTCGATGCAGTCGATGAGCTGAGTGATTTCGGGCAGTGTGCCATCCTTTTTGTAGAACATGTAGTTGGGCTGGCGGTAGGCGATGTCGAAGCCGTACTCTTTCCACTCGAGGGCATAGACGTCGTTGTTGGTCCAGTAAGGTATCCAGTAGGAGTGCAGCCCGAGCTTGTGAATGTGGGCGTTGACGCTTTTGATGAATTCTTTCACGGTCCAGAGCGTCTCTTCGGGGCAGTACATGCCGGCGAGCTCGATGTTCTCGAAGTTCTCGGCTGCGAAGCGCTCCACTATTTCGTCGATAATCCAGTTGGTGGCTACTGTGCGGTGGCGCACAGTCGAGAAATTCATGACCACGCCGTTGAGCTCACCCCAGTCGAATTTCTTCCAAGTACATTCGGTGGGAGTTCCGCGGCCGTCCTTGCAAGCAGTGGGGAAGCCGAGGATTACCTTGTGCTTGAAGCCCGGCTCGCCGAGCTCGGCTTTCATCTCGCCGATGAGGTCGTCGAGGGCGTGCAGGTCGTGGTCGGGGGCGAAGATGTGGTCGACGTAGGCGAGCCAGTCTTCTTTTACTGCGGGCAGCTGACCGCCGCCGGCGTTGGTGAGCACGCGGGTCTCGGTGCCGCCGCCAGGCAACTTCACGGTCCACGAAGTCTCGTTGAAGATGAAGGAGTCGAAGAACCAGTCGCGATGCCCGTCGGCATAGTCGTGGATGAGGTAGGGGGTAAGGTTCTCCTTTGTCCAGGCTATTCGCTTGGGCAGGCCGCCGGTGGGAATGAGTACGGGGTCGGAAACTTCGGTGTCGACACCGTAGGCGTTGTATTCTGTTTTAGCAACGGCAACAGATGAAGCTGCGATGCCGAAGGCCAGGGCGAGTGCTATTGCTTTATTTTTCATTTGTCGAGGATTTTGCGCAGCACGGGCAGCAGTGCATCGCAGTAGCTGCGGAAGCCGCGGTCGGTGAAGTGAATGGAGTCGGAAGAGCCGTCGCCGTCGGCGGGCACAATCTTATCGGCGCTTATGTAGTAAGTGTTGTCGAGGCCTTCGGCCACCAGTCGCTCGTACATGGCTTTTATGGCGGCGTTCTTGGCGTCGATAGTGGCTTTTATCTTGGTGTCGGTCTGCGAATGGGTGAAGTAGGGGTCTTCGATGAATACCAAAGGCACGTCGGGGCGGCGTTCGCGCAGGATTTTCACGAAGGGCTCTGTCTTCTCGTTGATTTCCCACACAAGGGCGTTGGGTACGAAGTCGAGCACATAGACCGAGGCATCGACATCGGCCATCATGCGTGCTATCTCATAGTCGAGGTGGGCGTTTGCGCTGAAGCCGAGGTTGATGATATCGGTGTTGAGCTCGCGGCGGAGGATGTTGTTGGCGGCCATGCCGGGGCGCGAGGCGGTGGCACCGTGGGCTATGGAGCTGCCGTAGATCACCACAGGCTTGACGGCAGCACGGGGGCTGTCGACTGCAGGTGCCTCAATCACGGCATCGGGAGCCACGCCTATGCGGCAGTACTCGAGGCCGTCGTAGAGCGGCAGATGGAGCATATACTCGCGCATCTTGGGCTCCATATTCTCTATGATGAGTGTGGTGGTGGCGGGGTCGCCGTAAGGGATAGCCGGGGCGAGGAAGCGCCATTGGCCCTCGTCGTTGAGGTAGTAGAGGTCGGCGCCGCGCGAGCCAAGGGCTGCCATGTGTGCCATGGCACCGCCGTAGCGGTTCTTCCAGTCGAGGGCTATGCGGGGCGAGTCGGTGCGGAAGCGCACTGCCATGCCTGTGGAGTGACGGCCGAGCGAGAAGAGGGCGTCGCGTGTGCCGTCGTGGAGGAAGTCGGGGATGCGGGTGTAGATGGGGAGCGAGTCGGGGTAGCAGCGGCCCAGCAGGCGGAAGTCGGATGCTTCGTGCCAGCTCATGTCCTCGGTGGGTGAGGGCACCACTTCACGCATACGCATGGTGCGGGCTTTCTCCACAGGGGCGAGGATGTCGGCCACCTTGCGCACCGATGCTTTCTTCACGTTGAAGGGCAGGCTCACGATGTAGTCTCCCACGGAGCGGCCCAGGCGTGCCTGGTAAGTGCCTGCGGCAGTCTCCCACTGCGATGCTTTGTCGTTGAACGAAGCGAGCTCGCGGTCGGTCACGGTGATGCTCACGCGCTGGCTCTCGCCGGGGGCGAGTTCGCGGGTTTTGGTGAAGCCGCGGAGCTCGGCCTTGGGCTTGGCAAGGCCGCCTTCGGGAGCGCTCACATAGAGCTGCACCACCTCGCGGCCCGGGTGTCGGCCTGTGTTTGTCACGGTTACGGTCACGGTTGTGCGGTCGCCTTTGCGGCTTACTTTGGCGTCGGAGTAGTCGAAGTCGGTATAGCTCAGGCCGTAGCCGAAGGGATATGCCACGCGGCGGCCTGTGGTGTCGAACCAGCGGTATCCCATCCAGATGTCTTCTTCGTAGAAAGTATAGTCGAAGTTTCGGCCTTCGGTCTGGCCGGGCGAGGGGAAGTTGCCTGCCGAGGGCATGTCGGCATAGTGCACGGGCCAGGTCATGGGGAGGCGTCCCGAGGGGTTGACCTTGCCCGAGAGTACATCGGCCACGGCGTAGCCGCACTCTTGTCCGGGCATCCATGCCACCACGATAGCATCGGGGGCTGCGCTCCACGAGGCTGTCTCCATGGTGCCGCACACATTGAGCACCACCACCACGGGCTTGCCCTTGGCGTGGAAGGCGCTGCACACTTTCCTAACCATAGTCTGCTCGGCGGCGGTGAGGTTGAAGTCGTTGCCGACCTTGCGGTCGCCCACTTCACCGCTCATGCGGCCTATCACCACCACGGCTGCCTCGTTGGCTGCCGCGCGGCTTTCTATCATGGTGTTGGCTTTGGCAAGGTCCATCTCGTCGATCACGGGGCGATGGTACGATACTTTCTGCCACTCGGGGCAGTTGGGGTGGCTGTCGTTAAGGCGCGCCTGCTGCTCGCAGTAGCTGCGGTAGAGGCCGGCGAGCTCGCTGTCGACATTGTAGCCGGCATCCTCGAGGCCTCGGTCGATGTCGACCACGTAGCGCTTGTTGACATTCGATGAGCCGGTGCCGCCGGCTATGCTCTGATATGCTGAGGCACCGAAGAGGGCCACCTTAGTGCCCTCTTTCAGAGGCAGGAGGCTGTCGTTGTTCTTGAGGAGCACCATTGCCTCGGCACCAAGGAGGCGCGATACGGCGGCATTGGCTTCGAGGTCAGGCACCGACGGTTTCCATCCCTTCGCCGATAGCGAGCGTGCGGCCAGGCGCAGCACGTCGGCCACACAGCTGTCGAGGGCGGCGCCGCTGACGCTGCCGTCGGCTACACATGCAAGAATTTCCTGCACGATTTTCTCGCTGCCGGGCATGATGAGGCCGGTGCGGGCGTTCAGAAGGTCGGCGGTGGGGCGGTACACGGTCCAGTCGGTGACTACGGTGCCGTCGAAGCCCCACTCCTTGCGGAGGAGGTCGAGGAGAAGTTCCTTATTTGTCTGGGTGTATTCCCCGGCGATTTTATTGTAGGAGGTCATCACGGTCCAGGGTTTGGCCTCGCGCACCACCCGCTCGAAAGCCGGCAGGTAGATTTCGCGCAGGGCACGCTGGCTCATCACGGGGTCGTTGACCTTCTTGCCTGTCTGCTGGGTGTTTGCCACGAAGTGCTTGAGGCTGGTGCCCACGCCCTGTGCCTGCACGCCCTTGATAAGCTCGGCGGCGAGCGCGCCTGCCAGCAGAGGATCCTCGGAATAGTACTCGAAGTTTCGGCCGCACAGCGGGTTGCGCATCATGTTGATGCCGGGAGTGAGAAGCACGTCCACGCCGTATGCGGCACATTCCTTACCCATCACTTCGCCTTGTGCTGCGGCAGCCTCGCGGTCGAAGGTAGCGGCCAGAGCCGTGGTCGACGGGAATGCCGTGCACCACTGCGGGCGTGCATCGGCAGGAGCTTCTCCCTCCACCACTTCATCGTGTGGCAGGCCGCTCTCATCGTAGACTACACGGGTCGAAATCCAGGGCATGGGGTTGATGCGCGGCCCCACGGGGCCGTCGGCAAGGTTGAGGCCGGGGATACCTTCCGAAGGTATCGCGAAAGTCCAGCCGGCAGCGCCGGAAGTGAAGTGACTTGGAGCGTCGGTTGATGCCGACGTGCCTACGAGCAGACGTGCTTTCTGCTCGGTGCTCAAAGATTTCAGGATGCGCGGTATGTCAGCCTCGCTCAGCTGAGCACTCGCACTGTGTGCTATCGCGCCCGCAAGCATCATTGCCGCTGCAAGGGCGATGTGAAGTCGTTTCATTGAGTTGTTTTGTGCTTATATGTGTATTTCCCACAAAGTTACAAAGACTTTTTCATAGTTGCAATTATTTTTTTGATTTTGAGCGGGCGTGCTCCGTAAAGTGTTAAATGGAGTTAAAATTTGAGATTTTAAGGTACTATGTATTGCAAGGTACTGTGAAAGTGCATAACTTTGCATCGTAAAACTTAGAGCCCCCTCTGATAATCTACTACAATCTACATTAAAAACATTCAATCAATCTTATGGCAACTAACATCGACAATCTGAAGTCGCAGATGCGAAAGGGGATGCTGGAGTTTTGCGTGTTGCTGCTGCTGAGGCGGCGCGATGCCTACGCTTCCGAAATCATAGAAAAGATGAAGGAAGCCCATCTTATAGTGATGGAAGGCACGCTATATCCGCTTCTCACGCGCCTCAAGAACGACGGGCTGCTGGCCTACCGCTGGGAAGAGTCGCCTTCGGGACCACCACGCAAATACTACTCCATCACATCGCTCGGCACCGACTTTCTCGAGCAGCTCCAGACCTCATGGGGCGAAATCACCCACACTGTAAACCATCTGCTTAACTCCGACAATCTATGAAACGGACATATCCCGCAAACATCGACGGACAAATATTCTATATCGATGAAGATGCCTTTCTCCTTCTTCAGAATTATCTCCAGAAGCTCAAGCTCACATTCACCGGCGCCGAGGGCACCGAGATTGTAGGCGATATCGAGAGCCGCATCCGCGAGCATTTCGACGAAAAAATCCGCTCGGGCAAGAATGTGATTGTGCTTGCCGACGTAAACACAGTAATCGAGACTATGGGTCGGCCCGAGGACCTCAACCCGGAGTGCGATGCCGAAGCCTCCGGCGATGAGTGCAAGGCACGCCCGCTGGACTTATCGGTGGAAATGACCGACAGCAACGGTAAGCGCAAGAAGCTCTACCGCAATATGAAGAATAAGGTATTCGGCGGTGTGCTCGGAGGCTTGTCGGTATTACTGGGCTGGAATGCCAACATCATGCGCCTGCTGCTCATTGTGCTGGTGATAGCCACCACGGGCATATTGCACATGTGGCCTTTTATCCTTGCATATCTCATTGCCTGGATGATAATCCCGCCGGCAGTCACTCCCCGCCAGATACTTCAGATGCGTGGAGCGCCGGTCAATGTCGACACCGTGGGCCAGACCGTGATGGAGGATTCGGGCGTGACTCCTCCACCGGTAGAAAGCGCCGGCAGCGGCTTGGTGAGCACCTTTTTCAGCATCATAGGCAAGTGCATCATGGCCTTTATCGGTTTTCTGGGCTCGTGCATCTCATTCGCATGTCTGGTGGGCTTCATGGCCACGCTGGTAGGGCTGATAGTGTATTTGAGCGCGGGCAACCTCACGGTGCTCAGCGGCATGAAGCTCGATCCATTCATTCAGGGCTGGTATTATCTCGGAGCCGCCATGAGTGCCCTCATGCTGGGTACGATAATATTCGGCATGGTTGGCTGGGGTGGACTGTCGACCCTCTTCTGTATTCCTAAAATGTCGAAAGCCTGGGTTATTTCGCTCGTGATTACCTCGATTATACTTATCGCACTCTGCGTGGCTCTCAGCCTTTTCGGCATGATATAAAATGCTCGAAGGCTTTAGCTTATTTAGCTAATATAGCTTCTTTAGCTTATATAGCCTTTGCGGTGGCACCGCGGTTTTTCAATATGTCAATGTGCTCTTTGCTGCGGTTTGGCTTTGGGCCGCGGGGCAGCTGCCGCTTCCTTCGGAGTTTTGAGATGAGAGTTATGAGATATGAGTTCGTTTTTGGCGGCGGGGGGTGGTGGGCTATTCGTGCGACTCTGCTTTTCCCCAGTCTGCCTTTCCTGGGTTTGGAAACCCCACTGTAGGGTTGCGGGGGATTCGGAGATCCCCCGCGGCGGAGAGGGTTGCGGGGGATTCGGAGATCCCCCGCGGCGGGGGTGGTGAGGGTGCGGTAGTCGGCGAGGGAGATTTGTGGCTCGAACTTTGAGGGGAGGTCGGGGATGCGTCGGTTCTCGGGGGTGTGGTATATGAGGACTGTGCCGGGGTAGTCGTTGATGAGGATGGGGTTGATGACGCGGTTGATGATGCGCGCGTAGGCCGGATGGAGGCCGTGGACGAGGCATATCTGGAAGGTGGTGCCGCGGATGCGGTCGACTCTCGCGTGGCTCGCAGTGGAGGTGGGCGGGCGGTAGAGTCGCAGTCCGAGTGCCTTTGCTACGGGGCGACGCTCGGCTATGATGCAGGTGTCGAGGTCGGGGTTGAGGTGCTGAAGCCAGCTGATGTATGAGAGGAGGACTTCGGTGCTGTCGTGCCCCGGCGGGTCGATGATGTGTGCACGGACTACGCCCGTGCGCCTGCGCTGTCGCTCCATGGTGAATATGGCGCTCCGCTCGCTCCAACGCAGTGGAGCCCCGTGCCATCGGCGGAACGGGGCTGTGATGTCGACTCTGCGATATGTGCGGGCGTGGTGCTGCATATTGCGCGCAAAGATAGAGGCTCGGCAGGGGGATGTGTGCGGGCTTTTCCCTTTTTAAGGGCTTTAGGGGCTTTAAGGTCGGTAGGGACATTAAGGCGGCTGCGCTTCTTACTTTCCTGGGTTCGGAGACCCCACTGCAGGGTTGCGGGGGATTCGGAGATCCCCCGCGGCAGGAGGGGTGCGGGGGATAATGAAATCCCCCGCGGCATGAGATCCCCCGCGGCAAGAAAATGTTCAAAGGCCGGGGGATAGGGTATCCACCGGCCTTTGAGAGCTTTTATGCGTCGGATTTATTTGTGCATTTTATCGGCGAGGTCATGAGCCTTGTCGGCGAGAGTCTCGAGCAGGTCGCCGCCTTTGTCGGCAAGGTTTCCTGCTATGTCTTTGGCACGGTCGGCAAGATTGCCGGCCTTTTCTTTTGCCTGGTTGAGCACCGAGTCGGGGTCGTCCTGCTGCTGCTGGATTTTCTCTTTTACACTCGACACTGCATCGGCCACGGTCTGCTGAGCTACACCTGCAGCTGCCGCCGCTTTGTCGCGGAGATTGGCTGCGGCATCGCCTGCATCGGCTTTCACGGCCTTGGCCTTTTCTTCTACTGCTACTGACGCCGCGTCGGCCGATACCTTTGCGGCTGCTTCTGATACTTTTGCGGCTGCCTGAGCCGCCTTTCCGTTTGTATTCATAATAAGGAGGTGTTTATCGTTGGTTTCCCATGATAAACACCTCCGGAGCTTTTTTGGTTCACATCAGAGAAGGAGAGCCGTGCCTACAGGGGTAAGATACTCCGACAGCAGATAGGCCGGGATAGGTATCTGAATTTCGCCCTGTGCATACGATGCCACTTCGTAGGGCTGGTAGGCGAAAACTATTGTGCTCTCGGGTGTGAGGTAGAAGTTGCCTCCGGCAGGGAGTGCCGCGATGTCGGTGTTGCCTATGGCGGCCTGCATCTTCACGGCAGTGTCGCGGATGATTTCGGGAAGGGCTTCGAGGCCTTCGGCGGTGAAAAGGTCGTGCAGGGTGATGAGGCAGCCGGCGTTGAGGTCGTAGTTGATATAAACGGTGCCGTAGTTGCCGTGTGCTGCGCTTGGCTGATAGCTGGAGCGCGTCACGGCATAGGAGAGATAGCGCGGCGAGAGGGTCTCGATGTCGCCCTCGGCGGAGTAGAAGCCGTCGTAGCGGGGCAGAAAGCGAGGCACGGCTGCTATGAGCGAGTCGGGCAGGACTGTGTCGGTGATGTTGTAGCCAACCTCGCGGGCGATTCGGGGCATGGCGCCTGCGAGCACAGCCTCGATGTCGGCGCCGGTGCTGTCGACTGCGGCGGAGAGGATGGTGTCGCGGAGAGCGTCGAGCGAATGGCCGTAGATGGCAACTGGCATAATCAGCTCGGCCTGGCAGCCATACGAGAGGTCAGCACCGCTGAGGTAGTCGTCGGCCGAGCCTGCGAGGCGGTAGCTGCGCTGCACTTCAATTTTCTGCAGCGTGATGGTGTCGGTGGCAGTTTCGGTGTTGCTGCACGATGTGGCGCAGAGTGCGGCTATTGCCAGTGCGCCTGCTATGGAGATTGATAGAGCCTTCATTGAGCGTTATGTTTGAAATCGTTTATTGTAGTAACGCCCGAAACCGCTTATGGTTGCACGGTTTCAGGCGTTTTTTCTTATCTGCTGTGTAAAGGAGGATCAGCGGAGCTTCAGCCGCTGTCCTACCTGCAGCTTCGATGTGGTCTTGAGGCCGTTGAGTCGGCAGAGAGTAGCCACGGTAGTGCCGTTGCGCGAAGCTATTTTGCTCAGGGAGTCGCCCTTTCGCACGCGGTAGGTCGAAGCGCCGCCTTTCTTTGTCGACGATGCCATGCTGCTTTTGCTGCGCGAGTAGGGTTTGTTGGGGTTCTTCTTCAAGTACTCCTTGGCATACTCCGAGTTGGCTGCCGGCGAGAAGTTGCGGGCGTTCTGGTATGTGTTCTTATCGAAGGTGTAGGTGTCGGTGTGTGTGGTCTGGTTGGCGAAGTCGAAGATCGCGCAAGGGTTGATGGCGTAGCCCATGTAGCGAGTCTCGAAGTGGAGGTGCGGGCCTGTGGAGCGGCCTGTGTTGCCACCCAGAGCAATGGGGTCGCCTGCCTTGACGTAGGCTCCGGGCTCAACGAGGAAGCCGGAGAGGTGCCCGTAGACGGTCTCGAGGTCGTTGGTGTGGCGCACTACCACGTAGTTGCCGTAGCCTCGGCGCTCGAAGTTGGTGATGCGTACGCGGCCGTCGAAGGCAGCGCGGATGGTGTCGCCTATATTCACCTTGAGGTCCACACCCTTGTGCATACGGCGGAAGCGGCGGCGGTAGCCGTAGGGCGATGTGATGTAACCGGGATGCGGCATGGCGAATTTCGATACGTCGATTACTGCCGACTGCGGCACTGCCACGCCGGCGTAGCAGTTCACTCGCTGGCTGTCCCAGCCTTCGGTGTAGATGTCGAACTCGGGCTCTTCTTCTTCGCCAAAGAGCTCTTCGAGGTATTTAGCTGTGTTTTCAACCGATATGCCGGCATTGCCTTGGTTGGCAAGAAGGTCGCCATGCTTTGATGCGTGACGGTCGGGGAGCACATAGGTCTGTGCCGAAGCCCCGAAAGCAAAGAGTGCGGCAGCGGCTGCTATGAGGAGGGGTTTCATTCTTCGAAGTGAGAATTATCTATAGCGGTTTATAAATACGGTATTAACGCTCGTCGGGAGCATAGAGGGCTGTGAGAGTGATGAGGTCGTAGTCGAATATTTCTTCGGGCTTGAAGAAGCGCGCCACTTCGATGGCTGCGTTCTCGGGGCTGTCGGAGGCATGCACGATGTTTTCCTGTCCGCTCATGCCGAAGTCGCCTCGGATGGTGCCGGGGGCAGCCTTGCGGCAGTTTGTGGCGCCTACCATGGAGCGAACGACAGTCACGGCATCGTTGCCGCGGAGCACCATCACAATCACGGGTGTTGCCATCATGGAGCGGAGCAAATCGGGGAAGAAGGGGCGATCCACCAGGTGTGCATAGTGCTCGCGCAGCACGGGCTCGTCGAGCTGCATCATTTTCATGCCTGCTATGATGAGGCCTTTGCGCTGAAATCGGGTGATGACATCACCAACTAAGCCACGGCTGATGGTGGAAGGTTTGAGGATTATAAAAGTCTGCTCCATAACGGTGAGTGTTAACGCGTGTTAATTTATGCGTTGGTTCCCCCAAAGATAGTGATTTTGCGCCTCTTTGCCTAATCAATGCGGTATAAAAATTCTAAAGGCGTGTGAAAACTGCTCATTTTCCTTCGTGTAAACGGGTGAAAAATAAAGCGGTACGCAAAAACATGTTTTACAACATAAAATGAAGAAAAGCCCTCCGGCAGTTGTTGCCGAAGGGCTTGTGCAGTTAAAAAGTTCTAAAGCTGTTACTTCTTGAACAGGGGAGTGGGGTAGGTGCCGTCGGCGTGCAGCTGAGCGAATTTCTCAACCACTGCAGGGCGGTCGGCGCTGTATGTCACGCCGAACCAGCGCGAGTCGGTGTCGAGCACGCGCACGGTGGCTTCGCCGCTGTTGATGAGGGCATCGATGCACAGGGGGATGAAGAACTCGGCCTTGGGAGTGTTGATGTCCTTGTCGAGGAATTTGCGGAACTCACGGTCGGAATACTCGAAGTAGTCGGGAGTAAAACCCCAGAGGTTCATCGACACGGGAGTGGTGGGCTCGAGAGTCTGCTCGGCACCGTTCTCGTCGGTGAATACGATGTTGTGGTCCTTGTCGTAGCTGATAGCGGTGCGCTCTACCACTGAGGTGAGGAGGCCGTCCTTGGTCTCGCATACGCCACGTGCAACAGAGCCGTTCTCTGTCATGGTGTTGCCTACGCGGAAGCCTACCATGCAGTAGTCGCCCTTGCGGTCGCGGGGGCGGCTGAGCTCCTTGGCGATAACCTCGAAGGCGTTGCGGCCGTAGAAGTCGTCGGCGTTGATCACTGCGAAGGGTTCTTTGATGGCATCCTTGCCCATGAGCACGGCGTGGTTGGTGCCCCAGGGTTTGGAGCGGTCGGCGGGGCATGTGTAGCCTTCGGGGAGGGCGTCGATCGACTGGAATACTACCTCGGTAGGCACTACGCCTTCATATTTGCTGAGCACCTTCTCGCGGAAGTCTGCCTCGAAGTCTTTGCGGATAACGAACACTACTTTGCCGAAGCCGGCTTTGATGGCGTCGAACACGGAGTAGTCCATGATGGTCTCGCCGTTGGGGCCGAGACCGTCGAGCTGCTTGAGGCCGCCGTAACGGCTACCCATGCCGGCAGCAAGAACGAATAATGTGGGCTTCATAATCAGGTATGAACTTTATGAATTTGGTTAATTTGCTGTGAATTTGAAGTTGATGTGGCGGGTGTAGGTGCTGCCGGGGCGCAGGAGCACACCGGGGAAGGCGGGCACGTTGGGCGCGTCGGGGAAGTCCTGGCACTCGATGGCCACGCCGTCGTAGTCCTCGTAGGGGCGGCCGGCCTTGTTGGCGGGCGAGCCTGCGAGCCAGTTGCCGGTGTAGATCTGCACGCCGGGCTGGTCGGTGTCGACAGTGAGTGTGCGGCCCGAGGCGGCATCGGAGAGCACGGCCACGGTCTGCACTTTGCCGGGGGCGTAGTCGTCGATAGCCCAGCAGTTGTCGTAGCCCTTGCCATAAATCAATGCGGGGAACTCGAGCTTGATGTCGCGGCCCAGAGCCTTGGCGGTGGTGAAGTCCATCGGGCAGCCTTCCACAGGCACGAGCACGCCCTCGGGGATGAGGGTGTCGTCGGTGGGAAGGTAGCGCGAAGCCTTGAGCCATAGTGTCTGAGCCAGCGAGGCTTCGGCTCCGGCGTTGTGACCGGCGAGGTTCCAGTAGGCGTGGTTGGTGAGGTTTACCACTGTGGCGGCGTCGGTGGTGGCGCTGAGGGTGAGGCAGAGCTCGCAGGCATCGGTCCAGCGGTAAGTGGCTGTGGCTGTGAGCTTGCCGGGGTATCCGGCCTCGCCGTCGGCGGCGGTGTAGCTCATCACCACGGTGTCGCCGTCGGCCTTAACGAGCTCCCAGATGCGGTTCTGGAAACCTTCGGGGCCGCCGTGCAGGTGGTTGGGGCCGTTGTTGACGGGCAGGCTGTAGACCTTGCCGTCGATTTCGAGGTGTCCGCGGGCAATGCGGTTGGCGTAGCGTCCGGGCACTTTGCCTGCGCAGGGGCCGTCGGCGATATAGTCGGCGGCATCGGCATAGCCCAGTACCACATCGGCGAGCTTGCCGCTGCGGTCGGGCACATTCACCTCCACGATGCCGGCTCCGAGTGTGCTGAGCACTACCGAGGCACCGGAGGCATTGGTGATGGTGACAAGGGTGATGTCGCCAAGGGGCGACGCTGCTTTGCGGGTGGAGAGCATATTATTTGATATTACGGATTCGTTTTTCCCAGGCCCAGGCTGCGCGCAGGGTGTCGTCGATGTCGCGCTCGGCCTTCCAGCCCAGCTCTTCGTTGGCGCGCTTGGTGTCGGCCCACACAGCGGGCACGTCGCCGTCGCGGCGGCCTACCATCACATAGGGCAGATCCACGCCTGTGGCTTTCATGAAGCGGGTGATGAGCTCGAGCACGGAGAGGGGTGTGCCGGTGCCTACGTTGAAGATTTCGTATTTTTCCTTCATCTTGCCCTCGACCATGCGGTCGACAGCAGCCACGTGAGCCTTGGCGAGGTCTACCACGTCGATGTAGTCGCGCAGGCAGGTGCCGTCGGGGGTGTTGTAGTCACTGCCGAACACCGAGAGGCGCTCGCGGATGCCCGCAGCGGTCTGGGTGACGAAGGGGATGAGGTTGTTGGGCACACCGCGGGGGAGCTCGCCGATGAGCGCGCTGGGGTGTGCGCCGATGGGGTTGAAGTAGCGCAGAGCGATGCCGTAGAAGTCTTCGTAGGCACGGCAGCAGTCGCGGAGAATGTCTTCGGCAATCTGCTTGGTGTTGCCGTAGGGCGATGTGGCGGGCTTGCGGGGAGTCTGCTCTGTCACGGGCAGCACTTCGGCATCACCGTAGACAGTGGCCGACGAAGAGAAGAGCACGTTGGGGCGCTTGAACTCCTTCATGAGCTGAAGGATGTTCATGTAGGACACCAGATTGTTCTGATAGTACTTCAGGGGCTCTGCCATCGACTCGCCCACAGCCTTGTAGGCGGCGAAGTGTATCACTGTGGAGAACTCGTGGCGCTCGAACACGCTGCGCAGAGCTGCCAGGTCGCAGGTGTCGACTTCTTCAAATGTGATTTTGCGACCTGTGATTTTTTCCACGCCTTCGATTGCGGAAGGCTCGGAGTTTGAGAAATTGTCGATTACAACAACGTCGTATCCGGCTTCGATAAGAGCTACCGTGGTGTGGGTGCCGATATATCCGGCGCCGCCGGAGACTAAGACTGTTCCTTTCATTTTGATTACTGTTATACTTGTAGTACCGGGGCGGCAGCCTGCAGGCCACCGCCCCGGTAGAGGGGTGTTATTCCACGCGGCGCGCGCCGTCGCTGATGATTACTTCATATACTTTGGGCTCGTGGCCGTACTTCTCGTTGAAGCGGTGCTTGGCAGTCTCGATGAAGGAGGGCAGAAGCTCGTCCTTCACCAGGTTGATGGTGCAGCCGCCGAAGCCGCCGCCCATGATGCGGGAGCCTGTCACGCCACATTCGCGGGCAACGTCGTTGAGGAAGTCGAGCTCCTCGCAGCTCACCTCGTAGTCCTTCGAGAGGCCGTCGTGGGTGGCATACATGAGCTTGCCTACGGTTTCGTAGTCGCCTTTCACGAGTGCGTCGCACACGGCCAGCACGCGCTCTTTCTCTTCAATGACGAATTTTGCGCGGAAGTAGTCCTCGGCGGTGATGTCGGTCTTGATGGCATTGAGCATGTCCATGTCGGCGTCGCGGAGGGTCTCGATGCCGAGGCGTTTGGCCACGCGCTCGCACGAGGCGCGGCGCTTGTTGTAGGGTGAGTCGGCGAGCTCGTGCTTAACCACGGAGTCGACCAGCACGAGGGTGTGACCTTCGGGCTTGAAGGGGAAGTACTCGAACTCCATCGAGCGGCAGTCGAGGCGCATCAGGTGATCCTTCTTGCCGAAGACGCTGGCAAACTGGTCCATGATGCCGCAGTTCACACCGCAGTAGTTGTGCTCGGTGCTCTGACCGATGCGGGCGAGCTCGAACTTGTCGATGGCGTTGTCGTTGAACATATCGTTGAGTGCGAAAGCGAAGCACGACTCGAGGGCGGCCGAAGAGCTCAGGCCTGCGCCCAGAGGCACGTTGCCGGCAAAGACGGCGTCGAAGCCTTCTACCTTGCCGCCGCGCTTGAGTATTTCGCGGCATACGCCGAAGATGTAGCGTGCCCACGACTGGGTGGGGGCGTCGGCTTCGTTGAGGCCGAACTCGGCGTAGTCATTGATGTCGATGGAGAACACGCGCACCGTGTCGGTGCCGTTGGCGCGAATTTCGGCCATGATCACCTTGTCGATAGCACCGGGGAATACGAAGCCGCCATTGTAGTCGGTGTGCTCACCGATGAGGTTGATACGGCCTGCCGAGGCATATACGGTGCCTTTGGCGCCGAAGCGCTCTTCAAAGGTCTTTTCGATTTTTGAACGGAGTTCCATGATATTCGGGTTAAGTGTTAGACTTGTGCAAAATTACATTTTTTTCTTCAATCAAGCAAATAAAAATAAAGCCGGACAGGCGTGGTGTGTCCGGCTTTAAAATTGTGCTGAAAGTAGCTTATTTCACTTCCACGGTGGCTTCGGCGGCCTTGAGGCCGGGAGCTGTGGCGCGGATGCGCAGGGTGCCCGGAGTCTTGGCGGAGCGGGCGATGGCGGTGGCCGCGCCGCTGAAGAGCTTCATCTCGGGTTTGTGGAAGGGCATCAGGCAGGTGGCGTCGCCGTTGGCGGTTGCCTCGAATGTGCCGGCGCCGCTTACGTCGAATTTCACCTTGTGGTCGGCCGCGGGCACGGGGTTGCCTTTAGCATCGACAGCGGTGACGGTGAAGTAGACGAGCTCGTCGCCGTCGGCGGCAATGCTGCTGCGGTTGGCTTCGATGCGGAGTGCCTTGGCTTTGCCGGCAGTGCGCACGGTGCGCTCTTCGGCGGGTGTGCCGTCGGCATTGTAGGCTACCACGCGGAGCTCGCCGGGCTCATATACCACGTCGTTCCAGCGGAGGCGGTAGCGGTCGATGGGGTTCGACTTGTCGAAGGAGCGTCGGCCTTGGCTCTTGCCGTTGATGAAGAGCTCGGCCTCGGGGTAGGATGTGTAGACGAATACCGGGGTGACTTTGCCTTCGCGGCCGGGCCAGGTCCAGTGCGGGAGCACGTGGAGGGTGGCGTCCTTGTCGTTCCACTGCGAGCGGTAGAGGTAGAAGCGGTCCTTGGGCAGCGAGGCCAGGTCGATGATGCCGAAGTAGGAGCTGTGGCTGGGCCATGCGTCGGTGTCGTAGGGCGAGGGTTCGCCGAGGTAGTCGAAGCCGGTCCACACGAACTGACCTATCACCCAGGGTCGGTCGTCGTCCATGGCGAAGTCGAGGTCGGGAGTGTTCGACCAGTAGCACGATTCGTTGTCGTAGCTGTTGCTCTGATTGTCGGGGTGCATGGCCACGTGGTGCTCGCCGAACTCCACAGGGAAGTGGTACACGCCGCGCGACGAAACCGTCGAGGCTGTCTCCGAGCCGAGGATGAGCTTCTGCGGGAGCATGGAGTAGGCTTTGTCGTAGAACTGGGGCTTGTAGTTGAAGCCGGGGATGTCGAGGGCGGCGGCGAAGCCGTTGTCGAGCACGGAGTTGATCTGGTCCATGCCGCAGGTCACGGGGCGGGTGGGGTCGAGTTCATGCACGAGGTCGCGCAGCATCACGAGCTCGTCCATGCCGGGCGCTCCCCACTGCGAGGGCACTTCATTGCCGATGGACCACATCACCACCGAGGGGCTGTTGCGGTAGTGCTCCACCATGTTGGTGATGTCGCGCCCGGCCCACTGCTCGAACACTGAGCCGTAGCCGTTGGGCGACTTGGGCCGGAAGCCCCAGTCGTCGAAGGGCTCTACCATGAGCATGATACCCATCTCGTCGCAGAGCTCCACGAGCTCGGGGGCGGGCATATTGTGTGCGGTGCGCACCGAGTTCACGCCCATGTCCTTGAGCAGCTCGAGCTGGTGGCGGAGGGCCGAGCGGTTGACGGCGGCGCCGAGGGGGCCGAGGTCGTGGTGGTTGCACACGCCGCGGAACTTGGTGGGCTTGCCGTTAAGGAAGAAGCCTTTCTCGGGCACGTACTCTATTGAGCGGATGCCGAAGCGTGTGGAGTAGGTGTCGACAGTCTTGCCGCCTATGCTCAGGCTTGTGCGGGCGGTGTAGAGGGCAGGATTGTCGAGGTCCCAGAGCTCGGGCTTGTCGATGAGGAAGTTCTGGGCGAAGTCCTGTCCTCGGGCAATGTAGGTGGAGCTGTCGGAGGCCACGGCCTTGCCTTCGGGATTGTAGATCACGGTGGCTACTTCGATTTTCTCACCATTTGGCCACTCGGCCACGGGGCGCGTGCCGGCAATCTTCATGCGGAGGTTCACCGAGGCATAGTCGGCGCTCACCTTGGGGGTGGTCACGTAGGTGCCCCAGACGGGTATGTGCACACGGTCGGTGTTGACTACGTGGACGTTGCGGTAGAGGCCTGCGCCGGGGTACCAGCGCGATGCACGCTCGAAGTTCTCGAGCTCTACCACAAGCTCATTGTCGCCGGGGCGCACGGCATCGGTGGCATCGAAGTAGAACGAGTTGTAGCCGTAGGGCCATCGGCCCACTTCCTTGCCGTTGACGCTAACACGGGCGTTGCTCATTGCACCGTCGAACACGAGGGTGATGGCACGGCCTGCGGTGTCGGGCACGGCGAAGGATGTGCGGTACACACCCTTGCCGATGAATGGCAGGCCTCCGGTGCGGCCGGTCTTCACGGTCTCCTCTTTCTCGCCGTTCTGCTCCACGGCCACTTTCTGGAGGTCGTTGGCGCGGTCGAAGGGACCGTAGATGGCCCAGTCGTGGGGCACGCGCACACTCTGCCACTCAGTGGCGGGGGCTGCCTGTGTGCCCTTGGCGAAGGACCAGCCATCGTTGAGGGTGCTCACGGTGCGGTCGGCGCGTGCTCCCGGAGCCATCGCCCCGCAGAGGGCGATGACAGGGAGTATGTATCGGATGTTAAAAGTCATATTCTATTTTATGGTAGTTATTCTTTGAAGCAATCGAGTGCTTTGGTGGGAGTGCCGTTGTCGAAGCATCCTTTGGTGTATCCGCGGTCGGCGGGGGCTTCGGGTTCCCACCAGAAGATACCTTTGAGGTCTTCGGCGAGGCCCTTAGCCATCATATCGCGCATCATGGCATCGGCAGCGTCGGCTTCCTTGTAGTCCAGACCAATCTCGCAGAGCATCACGGGCTTGCCATAGTCGGCTTTCACCTTGCGGATGGTGGCGATGCAGGCATCGACACTCTTCTGCCAGTTGGAGGGGTCGGGATAGAGCGACATCCCTATCATATCATAACGCGCACCTTCGCCTGTTATTTTACCGAAGAGGAAATCGTAGAGCCATACTTCGTCGCCACAGTCAACGTGCACAATCACGGAAGCCTCGGGGAATAAGGCTTTTACGGCATCATAGCCGGCGTTGACGAGCTGTGTAAAATTATCGCCGTTGTCGGTGCTTCCGAGCGGCCAGAGCATTCCGGTGCGGGTCTCGTTGCCGATCTGCACCCACTCGGGCTCAATGCCCTGCGCCTTAAGGCGCGAGAGCATGTCGGTGACGTGGTCGGCCAGGGCCACCTTTGTCTCGTCGAGGCTGAGGCCCTCCCATTCGGCGGGGATATACTGCTTGCCGGGGTCGGCCCAGGTGTCGCTGAAGTGGAAGTCGATCATCAGGCGCAGGCCGAGATTATTGGCGCGGATGGCCTTCACCATCACATCGTCGATGTTGCTCCAGCCTTCCGAGGGGTTTACCCATACACGCAGGCGGATGGCGTTCACGCCGCAGTCGTCGCGCAGGAGCTCCATGAGCTCTTTCTGAGTGCCTTCGGCGTTTGAGAAGGTGTATCCGGCTGCTTCGAGCTCGGTAATCCAGCTCACGTCGGCGCCTTTGGCGAATGTTCCGCGCTCTATCTGCACGGGTTCCTTATCGGGACCCTCGCCTTCGGGCCATGTGGTCACGGGGCTGTCGTCGGTGCAAGCGCCCATGGCAAGCGCGGTGCCGAGGGCTGCGGTATATATGAGATTCTTGAGTTTCATGTCGATTATTTCTGAGAGTAAGAGTAAGTGCCTTTTGCGAGGTCTACGGTGAGAATGATGGTGCTGCCTTCGGCGAAGTCGTTGTCGCCGGTGAAGCCGTCGCGGTAGAGGGCGAGTTCGCCGTCGGTGCCGTTGCCGCCGAAGAAGAGGTCCCAGTTGTCGTTGAGGATAATCTTCACGCCCCAGGGAGTGTTGGCGGTTTTCTGCAGCTCGGCGGTGAATACGCAGGGGCTGTCGGTGGCCGTCATGGGTGTGAGGTTCCAGTCGTCGTTCATGCCGGTGCAGCTTACCGAGGTCACGGGAGTGAGCTTGTAGAAGAGGCCCGAGAGGGAGATGTCCATCAGGTAGATGCCTTCTTCGGGGGCGGTGATGTTGTTTTTGCCCTGGAACTCGAGGCTGCCCTCGAAGGCGTTGCCGCCGGCCACCATGGTGTAGATGTCGCCCCAGTTGTCTTTCTCGATAGCAATCTGGTAGCCCCATTCCGACTTGATGTAGTTCACCGCGCCATAGGTCTTGTTGTCCTCATTGTATAGCTTCACGAAGGTCTCGAAATCCCAAGGATCGGTGATGCCGGGGAGGTAGAGCAGTTCGGGCACGATTTCGGGAGTCTCGAGCTCACCGGTGCCGAGCGTCCACTGCTTGGGGTTGCTCAGGTCGAGGATGAGGGTGGTCTCACCCGCCTGTGCCACGGTGAAGCTCACAGGCGATGCTGTGGTGCCGAAGGAGAGGCCGTCGGCGCTGCCTGCGAAGCCTGCGGGCACGTCGGTGGCAGCGGGAGCGCCGTCGCCGGAGGTGTGGTCGTAGAGCGAGCCCTTGCCGCTGATGCTCACGCTATATGTGCGGGCGTCGGCCATGAAGGTGTAGCTCCAGAGGTTGGTCTTGCGGTCGTAGCTCATCACGCCGTCGATGTCGCCGGAGAGGGTGAGCTCAGGGAGGTAGAGTGCAGTCCACTCGTTGGCGCCGAGGTTCATCACGGTGTAGTAGCAGCCTGCGGGCTCGGGGAACCAGAGGTTCCACAGTGCGGCGTCGGTGCTGAGCTTGCCGAGCATGAAAGCCTTGCCGGGGTCGGAGGCTGTGCCCCAGATTTCGCCCGAGGGGTCGCGGAAGAACCAGTTCTCCCACGAGCCGGCACCGAAGAAGCCTGCGAACACATTGTCGGCATCGCCGCTGAGAGCCAGCGTGCGGCCCGAGTCGAGCTTGTTGCTGTCGAGGATGGCACCGATGGTCATATCCACCATGTAGGTAGTGAGGTTGAAGGAGATCACGTTGCTGTAGCGGGGCTCGATGTTGGCGCCGAGCACGCTCTTGAGGCGCACGTATACCTTTGCAGTGGTGCCGCTCTCCATGCCGCCGCGGAGTGCTGCGGAGTTGAGCTCGCCCACGGTGAACTGGCGGTAGCATACGCCCTGCCCGAGGATTTCCTCGTAGGCTGTGGAGAAGTCCTCGAAGGCCGAGAGCTGGAAGGTGTTGGTGAACGCGCCTGCGGGAGCGGCCACCATGGGGTCGGAGAGGGTGATGTCGCCGTTGTCGTTCCAGTACACGGTGAGCGCCAGTGCATCGAGATTGTTCTCGTCGAGGACTATGTCGCGGCCCTGGTTCTCGAGGGTGGGGTCGGTGATTTCCGACACGTAGATTGTGTCGCCGTCTTTTTCGCAGGCTGCCAGGGCGAGAGCTCCGAGCGCCAGCGCGCCTATATATTTGGTGTGCAGTTTCATGGTGCCTTAGTAGAGTTCGTTTTTGAGGTTGGGGTTAGCCGAAAGCTCGGTAGCGGGGATGGGGTAGATGTTGTAGCGCTTGTCCACGGCACGACCGTCGAGCACGCCGCCCTTCCACTGCCATACGTAGGCGTCGGTGGTGAAGAGGCCGAAGCGCACAAGGTCGGTGCGGCGGTGCAGCTCGTGGTAGAGTTCGCGGCCACGCTCGGCGATGATGAACTCGAGGTTGAGCTGTGCGTCGCTGATGTTGCCCGATGTGTCACCGTAGGCACGTTTGCGCACTTCGTTGACGAGGCCGAGGGCTTCGGTGCGGCTCATGCCTGTGCCGCCGCGGACCACCGCTTCGGCAGCTGTGAGGTAGATTTCGGCGAGGCGGAACATGGGGAAGTCCGTGTTGACACCTATGTCGGTGATGCAAGCCTGCTGGCCGGCGTCGTCGAGGTTGGTCCACTTGTAGCTGCGGAAGCCTTCGCTGCCGGTCTCGATGCCGCCGGTGAAGTACTCGCTGCGGCCATCGGTGAGGAAGAGGAAGCGGCCATCGGCGCGGTCGAACTGTGCAGTGAACTCGCCGCGGGTCGAGAAGTTGCCCCATGCGGTGCCAACGCCGTAGAGGCCTGTCACGTCGTCGCCGTCGTTGGGGCAGGAGCCGGCCACGATGTAGGTAGCCGAGCCCCAGGTAGCCGAGTTGGCGTTGTCGGTGGCGAAAGCGAAGATGATTTCGTTGGTGCGACGGTCGTTGTCGGCGTTGAAGAGCTTGGTGTACTCAGGCTCAATGGAGTAGCCCAGAGCCATCACTTTCTTGCAGTAGTCGATGGCATCGGTGGCGTGCGAGGTGCCGGTGTATACCTCGCCGTTGATGGCAAGGCGTGCGCCGAGGGCATAGGCAGCACCGCGGCCGGCACGGGCGTAGGAGGGCGAGGCGGGCATCAGGGGTGCTATCTCGTCGATTTCACCCTTGATGAAGTCGAAGAGCTGAGTGGAGGTGTAGGCCTCGGGGATGAAGCCGGTCATGGGGGAGTCCTCGTTCACGAAGGGGCCCTTGCCGAAGAGGTCGAGCACATAGAAGTAGGTGAGAGCGCGCATGAAGCGGGCCTCGAGGGCGTAGGTGCGGAGCTCCTCGCGGTCGGCATCGCTGAAGCCGGCGAATGAGCCTTCGTCGCAGTGGCGCAGGAATTCATTGGTGAGCGCTATCACATAGTAGAGGCGGTAGTAGGCATCCGATACCCACACATCGGTGGCATCCCAGTTGATGAAGGAGATGTTGGTGAGGTTGTCGCCCGAGTTGTATTTGTATGCGGCCTCGTCGGTGGGGAGCTCCTGGAGGTTGAAGAGAGTGCGGATGAGGTCCTGGCCGTTGATGCTGCTCATGTCGGCGGAGCCGCCGCCACGCTCGGCACCGATGAGGCTGTAGGTGCTGTAGATTTTGGCGAGCACGCTCTGGTAGCCTTCAACGCTGCTGTAGACAGCCTCGGCGGTGGTGCCGATCACAGGCTTCTGGTCGAGGTCGCCGGTGCACGCGGTGCCCATAAGGAGAGCGGCAGCCGCGGCGATGAGGATATATATTTTTTTCATTGTGTATGCGCTGTATATTAGAAGTTAAGACCGATGGAGAGAGAGTAGGTGCGGGGGCGGGGATACATGTCGCTCTCGATGCCCCAGTCGCTTTCGGGGTCTACTCCCGAGTATTTGGTGATGGTGAACACATTCTGCATCATGGCCGATACTGTGAGGTCCACGTGCTTGCCGATGCGGCCGAAGTTGTAGCTCAGCTGGATATTGTCCATCTTGAGGAAGGAGGCGTTCTCGACGTAGTGGTCGGAGCCGTACTGCTTGTAGCGGAAGTTGGTGTCGAGGAAGCTCGACGAGAGGTTGTTGACCTGACCAACGTTCCACGACACGCACTCCCAGGCGCCTTTGTTGGCGGCAGTGCCGTTGTAGAGGTAGTTGCCTACCTGTGCGCGGAGGGCGGTGCTGAGGGTCCATTTCTTCCAACGGAGTGAGGTGCTGAGGCCGAAAATCCAGTCGGGCGAAGCCTTGTGGTAGTAGTACTGGTCCTCGTCGGTGATGCGTCCGTCGCCGTTGAGGTCGGCATACATGCCTTCGATGGGTCGGCCGGTCTCGGGATCGTAAATCTGCTTGAACACCTTGAAGGTATTGGGCGCGTAGCCGGTCTTGTAGACCATCACGGGAGTGCCTTCCATGTAGCCCACGCTGGTGTCGGCGGCGTCGGTGCCGGGCACGAGGCTGAGGTTGGTGATCTTGTTCTCCTGCCAGGTGGCGTTGAAGGTGGCGGTCCAGCTCCAGTCCTTGGTGTCGATGATGTTGGCGTTGAGGGCGATTTCGACACCCTTGCTGCTTACATTACCCACGTTGGTGAGCATGGTCTTGTTGAAGTTGATGCCGGCAGGCACGGGCACGGTGGCCAGAAGGTCCTCGGTCTTGCGGGTGTAGAAGTCCACGGTGCCGCTGATGCGGTTGTTGAGGAAGCCGAAGTCGATACCGAAGTTCCAGCTCTTGGTGGTCTCCCAGCGCAGGTCGGGGTTATATGCCTGGGGGCGGTAGAGGGGTATCCACTGACCGTTGAACCAGTAGTATGCGCCGGGGTTGGAGATGGTGTAGTTCGAGAGGTAGCCGTAGTTCTCGATGCCGTCCTGCTGGCCGGTGACACCGTAGCTGGCGCGGATTTTGAAGTCGTTCATCACAGTGCGGGCGTTCTCGAAGAAGTCTTCGCCGGCCACTCGCCATGCAAGGGCCACGGAGGGGAATGTGCCCCAGCGGTTGTTCTTGGCGAAGCGGCTTGAGCCGTCGCGGCGGAAGGTGGCGGTGAGCAGGTAGCGGCTGTCGTAGCTGTAGTTGACGCGGCCGTAGTAGGAGAGCAGCGTGTGGCGGTTGTCGTAGGCGGTGCTGGTGTTGGTCACTTCACCGGCCTCGTTGGTGGTGTCGTAGGCGGGATAGTCGTTGCGCCAGTACTGGTAGTCGTAGCCGACGGTGGCGTCGAGAGTCGAGCGGATGGCGTCGAAAGTCTTGTTGTAGTTGGCGTAGACTGTGAGCAGGCGGTTGGTGTTCTTCTGCGGGCCGCAGGTGTAGCGGTAGCCGCCTGAGGTGTAGTTGCCGAAGCTGTTCTGAGGCTCCCATTCGGTGCGCTTGCCGGTGGAGTAGTCGAGGCCGCCGGTCACGTGGAGGCGGAGCTCGGGCAGCGGATGCAGGCGGTAGTCGATGTCGAAGTTACCCACGAAGCGCCACACTTTCGAGCGGTTGTGGCGCTGCTCGAGCATGGCCACGGGGTTGGCGATTGCACCCTGTGCGGGGTTGTTGGCACCGTCGACCACTTCGTGGAAGCCGCCGAAGATAGGCTGTCCGTCGGGGGTCATGATCTGGTTGCCGTTGGCATCGAGCGTGCCGTACACAGGCTGTGTGGGGTCGTAGGCCGAAGCATTCCAGATAGCGCCCGTGTTGGCATGGCGGTTGTGGGCGTAGGTGCCTTTACCGCTGAGGTTGATGCGGAGATGGTCGTTGAAGAACGACGGGTTGAGGTTGATGTTGGCGGTGTAGCGGTTGGAGTTGTCGGTGCGCAGGATACCGTCCTGGTAGAGCGCGCCCACAGCCACACGGAAAGGGAGCCAGGAGGCCACGCGGCCGGCCACGCTGAGGCTGTTGTCGGTGCCGAAAGCCGTGCGGAAGATTTCGTCGTTCCAGTTGGTGTCGTGCTCGCCCAGTAGAGCCACCTGGTCGGCGGTGCCGAATTGCTTGATGACGTCGCGGAACTGGCTGTTGCTAAGCACCTTTCCGGTGCGGCCTTTGTGCGATATGGAGTTTGTGGTCCGGAAGCTCACCTTCACGCCGTCGCCGCTGCCCTTCTTGGTGGTGATGATGATCACACCGTTGGATGCGCGCGAGCCGTAGATGGCTGTCGACGAAGCATCTTTGAGGATGGTCATGCTCTCGATGTCGTTGGGGTTGATGAGGCTGAGGAAGTTGCCCGAGCCTTCGACACCGCCGCCTACTTCCATAGGCACGCCGTCGAGCACGATGAGGGGGTCGTTCGATGCGTTGAGCGAAGCACCGCCGCGCACGCGGATGGTGGCGCCGGCATTGGGCGAGCCGCCCGAGTTGGTGATCTGCACACCGGCGATTTTGCCGTTGATGAGCTCTTCGGGCGAGCTGATGACGCCCTTGTTGAAGTCCTTCTCCGAGATAGCTGTCACGGAGCCGGTGAGGTCGTTTTTCTTGGTAGTACCGTAGCCGATAACCACCATCTCCTGAAGTGCCTGCGAGCCGGGGTCCATGGTCACGTCGAGGCGGTCGGAGGTAATCTCGAGCTCCTGAGTGGTGTAGCCTACATAGCTGAAGGAGATTTTGGTTGCGCCGGCAGGCACGGCGATGCGGTAGTTGCCGTCGATGTCGGTGGTAACACCCACATTCTGGCCGGGGATGGTCACGGAGACGCCGATCAGCGGTTCGCCGATTTCGTCGACGACCGTACCGCTGACAGTGCGGGCTGCCTGCGCCCACATCACGGCGGGCAGTGCAAGCGTAAGCATCACGGCCAGAAGGCCGCGCACCGAAAGTACGGTAGATAAGTGCTTATACATTTTCTTCATTGTTTGTGGTATGGTTAGGTTAATTGGTTGCTTTTTAATGGTTTTATTGGAGGCTTACGCGGCACTTACGTGCTACGGAGCCGAGCCGGTCGGCCGATGCTTCGGGCAGGGAGAGCACCACACGCTCGATGTCGTGGATGAGCAGAGGGGTCACTGACTGCGGCTCGGGCTCGAAGCTGCGGCTCAGGAAGGAGGGGAATGGCTCCGGGATGAGCAGCGTTGGTGCCGGGCGCAGGCTTGCCAGATCGACCGTGCCTTTGCCGTCGGGGCCGAGGACTACATCGGCGCTGTAGGTGAAGCCGTCGCCGTTGACCAGCCCGAGCTTAATGTGCCCGGGGATGTCGGTGCCGTCGAGCTCCACAAGCACTGTGCTTGCCTTGCTGTCGGGCCACGTGCGGGTGATGTCGGCCACGTAGCGGCTGATGCTTGCTGTGCCCCGGTCGATGTCGTCGGGGGCAAGACTGCCGCCAAGAAGCGCCACAGGAGCGTCGGAGGGTAGAAGGTCGGTGCTGTAGGCCTCAACATCGCGTACCGACGAGCGGCCTGCGGCGAAGTCCCAGTCGAGCGGAGCGCCCACCTCCCCCGAAGGGAAGGTGACGGCCCGACCGCCGCTGTATGCCACTATATAGTATGCAAACCTCTCCTTTTCACCTTGTGGCTCTACAGTGGCTGAATAGCTGTATTTGCCCGTTTTCGTCATCGGGTATATCTTGTTGTCGTCGCGCCAGAAGTCCACATCGGCGGGATAGAGCATCACCGAGTCGACGGGCTCTGAGCAGAGCACCGTGGCTTCGACCGGCAGCGCGCTGCCCTTGGGGGCGCGTACGGCGGGAGTGTGCACCACAATGGGAGCGAAGTCGCCGCTGATGGGAGGCATCACATACTCGCCCACGCGGAGCTTGCGCTCGCTGTCGTAGATGCGGTCGGCGGGCCACTTGGCGAAGGCCGCCGGCTTGTTGCCGATCAGATACACGCCCGGCATCAGGCTCACATCGAGGCCGACGGCCTTGCCGCTGCCCCGCTTGCCCTCGTAGGCGAAGCCTTCCTTAAGTCCGGGCAGGCGCAGGCTCAGGGCTATCGGAGCGTCGATGGTCTTTGCCACCTCGCGGCTGAGCGAGGGGCGGGCAAAGGGGTCGGCTGTCAGCACTACGTCGGGCATCAGTTCGAGCCTCCAGGTGTTGGCATCGAGCTTGTCGATGAAGTAGGCGCCGGTACCGTCGGTGCTTACCACCGGCGAGGAGCCCACTGCGGCGATGCGGCTCAGCTTGCGGCCGTTGCGGGGAGCGTCGGCGGTGCTGTTGGTGTGGTAGTAGAGGCGGCCGTCGTTGAGCATGGCCAGATTGCGGCGGGCGCTCACGGTGAAGTCGCCGAAAATGGTGTCGGCAGGATATTTGCCGTAGTCCATGCCTGCGGGAGTGCGGCGCATCACCTCGGCGGCTATCGCCATGCCTATGGCCTTGCCGGGAGTGTAGGCAAGGTTGAGGAAGTGCGTCTGGTACTCGGTGTTGAAGCGCGCCATGTCGATGGGGTCGTAGGCGAACTGTGTGACCCAGTCGAAGCCCTCCTTGCGGAAGGTGCGGGCGGCGGCGGGGTAGAGGTAAGTCTCGAGCACGTCGGCGGGGTCGTATTCATAGATGAGCTTGGGCTGCGAGGCATAGCCTGCCACGGTGTCGAAGGGTATGTCGTAGCTGTCGAGCACGGGCAGGAAGTTGCCGCGTCGGCGGCTGCCTTTCACAAGCCCTGTGGGATACCACTGATAGGTGGTGCCGTCGATGTCGGCGCGGTAGAAGGCCGACGTGCGCCAGAGGTTGTGCGACACATTGTATATAATATCTTTCTTCCAACCTGCATCGCGCAGAGCCGCTGCCATGCGGTCGATGTAGGCGGCGATTTCGGAGTGCGAGCCGCTGTGGCAGGGCTCGTTGTTGATTTCGATGGCCAGGATGGCCGGGTCGTCGGCAAGGCTCTTGCCGGTGAGCGGGTTCACGCGGGCCACGAGGGCGCGGAGGTATCGCTCCTGAGCATCCTGCGCGGCAGGCTCGTCGTGCACGCGGCACTTGGCGAAGCGGTAGGAGAAAGCGCCGTTGGGGTCGGTGTTGCGCTCGGGGTAGCCGTTGCCGAAGTTGGTCTGCGCCGTGAGGATGATGCTTATGCCACGGCTCTCGAGCGAGGTGATAAGGCTGTCGAGCAGAGCAAGGTGCTCGTTGTCGAGGAGATTGCCCTCGCCGTCGCTGAGCTCCACATCCCACAGGTGGAGACGGAAGCCGTTGAAGCCGAGCAGTGCCATGTGGTAGACGTCGCGGTCGATGGCTTCGCCGCGGTCCACGCCAAGCTCGCCGAGGGCTCGGTAGGCGTGGGCGAAAGGCACCGTGTAGTTGGTGCCGTAGTATGCTCCCGGCACCCGGGCCGAGAGGGTAGCTGCGGCGCACATGGCAAGGGCGGCGCAAGCTACGATGTGTTTAAGTCGGTTAAGTATTTTCATGATATTTCGGTCAATGCAAAATTACAAAACCGACCCCCGGGGGCGCAAGCACAGAACGGACAAGTTAGGACACAAAACGGACAAAAGACGCCCTGAGGGGCGCCTTTCGCACTTTTATGTCTTTTTTATATCCTTGCCTGTCCGATTACTTGTGCACCGGTTTTATGGGTAGAGCATCGGGCTTGCTGTCGTAGAGGTAGAGGTCTCCTTGGTTAAGATAAGAGGCCATATAGTTGCCCGAATTGTAGTCGATGGCTATACCTTTGCCCTTTTCATTACCACTGTTTACCCAGTAGCCGCCACCCTTCTGCGAGGGCAAATCCCATGCCATAGGGCGGTAATGGTCGGAACCGGAATCTCGGTCGAGGCGGAAGTCAACTGTGCCATATCTCATGTAGCCGTAGGATTTTTTGTGAGAGTGGCCGGAGTCGAGACCACGGCTCTTGCGGCGTGCATGACCTGTGGCTCCGAGGGGGAAGTGCACGTTGTCGCCATTCGACTTTGCATACACAATCACGCCTCGCACGCCTTTCCTGCTGTCCTCGCCCTTGTTGTCATAGTCGGTGTATGAGTAGGCATCGGAAGTCAGCAGCGTGGTGATGGCACCATCGGCGTATGTGATGCCGAAAGCGTAGTTATAGTCGTTGATATATTCGTTGGGAATTTGAGTAAGTGCCCCCGAGGATTTAGGGTCATCTTTTGTCACGATGCCTATCTCGGTAAGGTCATCGAAGGTAGGAAGACGGTAATTAATTTTTCCTTCCTGAATATGATTATAGAGCTGCATGCCGGTAAACGCCGCGGTCGCAGGATTTGTAGAGCAAGGAATATCCTCCCACTTGGTGCCCTTCTGTCCGAAGATACGGAAGGTGTCGGTCTGTAAGGGATGGATACCTACACCGAAGCGCTCGTTGTTGACCTCCATAATCGGGTAGTCGAGTGTGCTGTGACGGCGGAAAAGTGAGCCTACCGACAGCGGCGAGCGGGTAAGATGCTCTTTGTTGTAGACATTGAATGTCGACCATTTCACCGTGCCGTGAGTGCCAATGACGTGGGGAGCGTAGCCTTGGCGCACAAGGATTTTGTGCGTGCAGCTGTTGTTGTGGTAGGTCACGGCGATGATAGCGCCTCGCGACTTGGTGTTGTCGGTCAGCTTGCCATTGGGGCGGTAGATGAATTGCACCGGCGTGAGCGTGCGGCCTGTGATGGACTGGCCTTCGCCGCTTGCCGTCTGTCCGTTGGCCGATATAGACACCAGCCCGGCAGGGTCCTTCTCTATCGTTGCCGTCCACGGGCCGCGGGAAATCAACTCCTCAAAGTTGTCGCCGTCGGCATCGGGCGTGAGAAGCTCGTAGCACAGGCGCACATGGAAGGCGTCGGAGTTGTTGTAGCGGCGGTATATGCCACGCGGATTGTCGATGCGTCGTGCCTGCATCACATTGGTGAGTGAGCTCTCGGAGTAGCTGTCGCCCTTAACTTTCGGTTTTCCCGAAGAAGGGTTGTACTTGTAGTGCGCCGTGAACTTAATCTTGGCGTAGCGCTGGTGCTCGTAGAAAGCGTTTGCGCCCGAGTACACCGCCCATGAGTCGAGGGTCTTGGCGCGGGTAAAGAGGGGTATCACGCCCACATAGTCCACCTCGTCGAGATTGTTGGGGTTGGTTGTGCGTGTGAAAGTGTATGTGCCGTCGACCTCATCGGTGTGCGTCACCGTGCCGTCGGCAGTGGGCAGGTCGGTGTATTCGCGCCAGTTCAGAGGGCCGTTAACGTCAGTCTGATCCGGTTCGAGATGCGGACAGAAATATGCACGGCGGAAGCGGCGCACCAATTCGGACAGAGTCACACCGGCGGTGTTGCCGCCGAACTCCTTGGTCACGGTCTTCACCTCGCGCAGCGACAAGAAGCCGAATTCGGTATTATTGGCCATGTCGTCGTCGCGCTTGTAGAAGAGGTTGCCGTCCCATCCGCCTTCTTTTGAAGGGTCGGTTGTCCATTTGGTGGCATAGCTGTCTTTACCATCGCGCTGCATATCCCAGGCGGTGGCGTTGTAGAGGTGGCGGCACTCGTCGGCGGGGTAGGGCACCCATTGGTTCTCGAGGATTACGGCCTCGAAGCTCACGAAGTCGTAGCCGGGCTGCGGGGTGGCACGCACGGTGGTGGTGGCGGGCTGATTGTAGAGGTACGACACGTAGGTGGTATCCTGCGTGAACAGACCCGGCTTTGCTTCCTCCTTGTAGTCGATGTGGAAGTCGATGTCGTTGGCGTTGCCGTTGAAGCGCATCGTCAGTCGGTAGTGATGATTTCGCTCGGCCTCGTAGTTGATTTTGGTGTCTTTGCCGAGCATGAATCGGTATATGATGTCGCCCTTGCCGGGATGCTCACCGCCGTTGTTCTCGTAGTACGCCTCGATTTCGATGTATGAGCCCCACTGCTTGCCGTCTTTCCAGCCCTTTTCGTAGGCATCCTCGTTGAGGTTGCCGCCGGTATGATTGTCGTCGTAGGTGCCGTAGGGGTATGTCACGGTGATGTTGTTGCCGCTCACATCCTGTCGCTTGTCGGTCACGGTGCCTTCAATGCCGTCGGGCTGCATGTTCTCGTAGAAGTATAGCGCGCGAGCCGACTCGCTGTGCTCACGGGCAAGGCGAGTGGCATAGTCGGTTCCGCGGGCAGGTTTGCCGTGGGTGTCGGAGTAGAGGCCGAATATGGTGTCGCCCGCAGCTATCACAGGCCACGATGAGTGGTTGGTCTTACCATTGTGGCCGCTCTGCGCACCTTTGAAGAGGATGGTCTCACCGTCGACGAGCTTGCTCTCGAGGGTGTAGTTGTCGGCACCGACAGCATTGTCCTTGTCGAGATAGCAGTGCTTGGGTATATCTTTCACGGTGATTGACTTCAGGTAGATATACACATTCTCGTTGAGGCTCTTGGTGTCGAAGGCGATGGTGAGCTTCGAGGCAGCGCGGCGCACCCATGCGTGAAGCGATGAGCTGTTGTCGCGGATAGTCACCACGGGAGCGTCGCTGCCATGGTCGGTGTTCTTGTCGCCGTTGACAAACCAGCCGAACATCTGTGCGTTCTGGCCTACATTTGCCGGATTTTCGGTCCAAGTGAGGTCGAGGGTCTTGAGCTTGTCGGGCGTGTCGATGAGCTCTTCGGCCACGATGCCGAGGTTGTGGTTTGCCACGGCGTAGATGCGGTAGTAGCCGTTGGGCATTGTGAGCTTGAAAGTGACGTGCCCTGTGCTGCTCTCGCTCGACGGTGTGCCGTCGGGGCGTGTGTTCTCGTCGAGGCTCTCGCGGTTGAAGCCGGTGATTTCTTTCTTTACTATGAAAGTGCCGTTCTTGTCGTAGATTACGAGCCAGAGGGTGTTGATATTCTTGATCGCATTGCCTGCGGCGCGCCCCTCGAGAGCGGGCGTGAAAGCCTTGAATCCGAGCGACACATCCACAGTGCTGATGCCCTCGGGCAGAGGTGCACCGGGGTAGTCGAGACGGTCTTCGCACGCACCCATAGCCAAAGCCATGGCAGCTGCGGCAGCAAGAGATATGAGGTATGAGAGTATGCGGTTCATTGTTGTTCTTGTGCTTTTACGAGGCTGAGTTCCATCTTGGTCCAATCGAGGGTAAGCGTGTACTTGGCTTCTTCCATGCCTTTGAGCAGGCTTACTTTGCCCGGAGTGTCGGTATGGATCAGGAAGAGGGTGTTTTTCTCCGAGATTACGGCATCGTAGCGCGGGGCTATGCGGTTGCCCGGCGCAGTGAAAGCATCGGGCTTGGCTTCCGTACTTCTATTGATGGCAAAGTAGAATTCATTCCCTTCCTTGAGTGTCAGGGTGCGGGTGAATGACGAGCCGACCTTTGTCATTTCGAGCCCGGTGGTGCCGTCGTAAGTAGTGTTGCCGACAGTGCCTACGAGAAAAAGGGTGGCAGGCACTTCGGCTTCGGAGGGGATAGTACCGAAGTTTGGCTCGAGGTCGACCAGGGCGTAGGGTATCACGTCGACTGTCCATTCGACGTCGGTCTCTTCGGGCTTTTTCTTTATGATGATTTTATACCAAAGGTTGCGCTCGAGGTTTCCGCGCTGAAGGCTTGCGTGGTTTTGGCTGTCGAAGCTGATGTATCGTTCTCCGATGATGCTCTCCTCGAAGTCGACGCGGATGCGGGCTTCGGGCATGTCCTTGTGGTTGTTGTCGTACTCGGGCACATAGAGCACGTAGTGCTTGTCGTCGATGCGCACGAAGGGCAGGTCGGAGGCCTGAGTGACGCCCTCGGGCAGGAAGGGGCGGCCTATGTAGTCGCGGTCCCACCGGTCCTTCACATATTCGCTCTGGCTGCTCACGGCGGGTGCGCATAGGCCCTTGGTGTTGTAGTTGGTGAGCTCGAGCTTGCTGAAGTGCCAGAAGTCGGAGGGGTCGTCGAGCACCACTTCGATTTTTGCAAGGGCTCGGATGAGGTGAATTGTGCCGAGGTTGGCGGCCACGCCGGGCTCTATCGCGGGCAGGTTGATGTCCTTGATGCCGTAGAGGGGGATGAGATTGTCGGGTGCGGGTTGCCGGCCGTCGAAGTCGAACTGCTGTGCCCACACCGCGCTCAGCGAGAGATCGGAGGGGTAGGAGGGCCAGTTGGCCAGCACCATCACCTTGAATTTGCCCGAGGAAATATCCACGTCGGTTGAGCCGAGGAGGTGGTAGCGCTTGGAGGTGTCGGTGGTGCCGATGGGCTCGATTATGAAATTTGTGATTTCGCCCCTGAATGTGCCGTCGGTGTCGTAGAGCACCACGCGCACATTGCCGGGCTTGTCGAGGTCGATGAAGTTCTCGATGCCGGCACCGGGATCGTAGTCACCCGCGGGTGTTCGCGAGTCCGGGTTGAGGCTTCCCACCGATAGGTAGAAGCCGGCCTGGTAGCGGAGCTCGGGGGTCACGTTCAAGCCGCCGCTGTTGCTGTCGGAGCACGCGCCGATGGCCACGGCAAGCAGCAGGCTTGCAGCGGCTATAAGGAGTGAGTGGAGGCGGTGGCTCATTGGATGGGGTCGGAGTTAGATGTCTTTGTTGATTTCGACTACCGTCCAGCTAAGGATATTTATGTAGCACTTAGTCCAGCGGTAGTTTGCGTCGAGGAAGAAGATGAAGTTATAGTCGTCGCAGCGGTCGAGGTACTCCTGGTCGTCCATGGAGCGCAGGTTTGCGCTCTTCACGAGCAGAGCCATGTCAATCATGTCGACAGAGAACACGAGCTTGCCGTCGGACTTTCGACGTGCCTGAAGCCTCACTTTCTCGTCGGCCATGAGTCGGGCCGTGGTAAATTCTGCCACGGTGGCTGAGTAGACGCCGCCCGTATTGGGGTCGTCGGGGTTGATGTCGGCTTTGCCGTTGCGTATATCCCAAGGTTTGTACACCACGGGAGCGGCGTCGATGATGCTGTTGTCGTGCGCCATGCGGGCGTTGGCCGATGTTATCGTAATGTCGAAGTCGTTGCCGTCGATGGGAGTGCCGGAGAGGTGCTGGAGCACCACCTTGATAGCGTTGGTGTTCTTCTTCAAGGGCACTGTGTAGGTGTGCACGCCTTCGTCTTCGGGGAAATCGAGCTCGGCGGTGAGGCCGTGGTATAGACCTTTGAGGTCGCGGCTCACTTCGGTGCCTTCGGCGCCTGTGATGTCGGCGCGGCCCGGCTCGTCGGGCAGGAGGGTGCAGCGCAGCTCATCGAGCTTCGATGCCGGATGCACTGCAAAGGATTTGTTTCCGGGTTCGGCTCCTCCGCCACACCATGCGTGCAGGCGGTATTTGCCGGGCTTGATGATGTCGTCGAGAACAATCTCGTAGCCATCGGCAGCGAGAGCTTCGCCGCTTTCGGTGTGCGTGTGCACAATGTTGCCGTCGCTGTCGACTACGTTGAGCGTCACGTGGCTCACTTCGGCCGGAAAGGCGTCGGCGAACTTGAGGTTCCAGTCGTACTTGAGGCGCACACGGTAGTCGGGATCGCAGTCGCCCTCATAGTCGTAGACGAAGCTGCGATCGCACGCGCCGAGCGCGAGCGCCAGTGCGCCTCCGAGGGCTAAGCGGCAGATGGTGTGTGAGATTTTCATTGTGCGGAGATTGGTTTAATCGGGGTTGAGAGAGAGGGTGATGTAGAGTGAAAATCAAGGATTGCGGACTATGCGGATAATCCGCAATCCTTGATTGGTAAGTAAGTCTTAAAAATTAATACGCATAATGAACTTAGTAAGTCGAGAGGTGCTTTATATCCTCCGGGGCGACTTTCGGGTGCTTTCTTTCCTCGTCATCAGTCGTGTAGCTCGCTACACTCCTTCTTCCTCGCAAAGAAATCGCTCCGAAATTCATCCCCGTATGATATAAATTAATTTTTGCGACTTACTTATGAGCTTGTTTTAGATTTCTACGTTCTGAGAAACGACCTTCCACGAGAGGATGTTGATGTTCGACTCTACGTAGTAGGTGGGCTTCTTCACGGGAGGAGTGAGGGTTTCGGCTTCGTCGCCGCCAACGCTGTTGGGCACGAATACGCCTTCACCGAGGGTCTTCACGCGGTTGATGCGCACGTTGTACACGTGGTTGCGGACTACACCGTACTGGCCTTCAACGATTGCGCCTTCGGTAGCGGGGTTGTTGAGGTGCTCGATGCAGATGGGGTAGTAGGAAGCACCGTCGGTGTATGCCACGGCACGGTTCGAGCTGCCTTCGGTAGCCTTGGCAAGGCCTTCATTTACCTGAGCGGCAGTCTTGGCGATAGCATTGGGGATGGTCTGGGTGTAGCTGTGGTCGCCTTCCTCGTCGGTCCACTCGATGGTGGTGGTAGTGGTGCCGCTGAGGATGAAGTACTCGAGGGTCTCGTCGGCTACGGCGAGCTTCACAGAGCCTGTGCCCTGCTCGGCAGCGTTGCTGACCATCTTCACCTGCTCGGGAGTGAGAGTGGTGTACTCCCAGTTGGTGGTGCCGTCCTCGAAGGTGGGCTTGTCGGCGTTGGGCTTGCGGGTGTAGTAGGTGGTGGCGTTCTGGAGAGCCTTGGCGATGAAGTTGCTCTTCTCGAAGTTGAGGCCGAGGTAGTTCACGATCTGCGCGGGAGTGCCGGTGCCGTCGCAAACTACGGCGCGGAGCAGGATAGAGGTGGTCTTGGTGGGGTCAACATTGCCGTTCACGGTGCCGTTGTCGGTGATGTTGGCGGCGGTGTTGGTGTTCTCGTTGCAGTAGAGACGGGTGCCGTTGAATACGTCGGTACCTACAACCTGCACGAGGTCCTCATAGGTCTTGTCGGAAACATTGAGGGCAGCTGCGAGGTTCGCGCCGCTGAGATCGTAGGTGGTCGACTTGCCCCAGTAGCTGCGGTGGTAGTCGGGGTTGTTCCACTCCCATGCTGTGCCGCCGAAGGTGGTGGCGTCGTTCCAGCCGGTGAGGTCCTTCATGAAGTTGGTGCGCTTTGCGGTGGTGGTGAGCTCCCAGCCGGTGATGGCTACATAGAGCTTGGTTGCGGCAGCATCGCCGATGTTGTCGTTGGGGTCGCCGGCAACGGAAGCGTCCACGCGGTAGAGGTCGTAGCTCTTGCCGTTCTCGGTGTACTGTACGCCTTCGAGCTTGGTGTTTTTGATGTCCTTGATGTCGACACCAATGCGCACGGCGAGGCGCTCAACGTATACCTGCACGCGGTCTTTCTCGTCGAACTGAACCTTGTCGGGAGTCTCCTGGTAGAAGTTGTTGTCGTTGAGCTTGGTGGCGAAGTAGTTCCAGTTCTGGCCGTTCTTGTTGTCGTCGCCGAAGTAGCTGGAGGTAGTCATAATGAACTTACCGTCGTCGCGGCGTGCGTTGTCGATCACGATAGCACCCATTGCGTCGAGGCTTGTGCCGGGCTTGAAGTCTTCGGGCTGGTTGAGCACGGTCACCATCCACGAGGGATAGTTCTTGCCGGTGAGGTTTTCGAGGATCACGGTGTTGTCGCCGATGTACTCTACGTTCACTTCAGTGCCGGTGGCGCCGCCTGTCCAGCGGTTTGCTTCCATCACGTAGTTGCCGCTTTCGTCGTAGAAGTAGAAGTGGGCGCTTACCACGTCGTTTTCGCCCTTGTCGCCGTAGATATACTCTACGTTGTTGCCGTTGGCATCGTTGATGTTGCCGTCGGCTTTCGAGCCGGCTACATCGTCGGCCGAAGTGATTTTGATGTTGAGGTAAGCAACATCACCCTTGGCGAGGCTGTTGCCACCCTGGTCGGTTCTAGTGGTCGGAAGAGTTGGCCCTCTCCCTTAGTCTCTTCCTAAGTAGCTC
>JAMPHP010000009.1 GCA_023663365.1 Muribaculaceae bacterium
ACTTCATAATCTGCTTCACAGCCCTGCTGATACTCAAACAACTACAGCAATCCCTTCCGCAACATCACTCCGTTGACAGCCTGTGCAAAACTCTACGCTCAATCAAAATGCTCTATCACGACGCCTTCGGCTACGAACCCGCCTTTGATCGCACAGAACTGACCGACGAACTCCAGCATGACTCTAACATCCTAATCGATACCGAAATAGTCACCAAGCCGGCCATGCGGAGAATACTAAGGCAGATAAAGCAGTGTTAAAATCGTGTTAAAAATTTAACGAGCGAGTTGGTAGCACTTTTAAAGCCACCTAACTCGCTGTACATCAACACGTACCCACAGGCAACTGTCAAAAATGGGAAGTTACAAAATTATCAGGAATTACCCCATCGTAGCTGCCCCCTTAAACTGCTCAAGCCCCTACTACGGGTGCAAGGCCTTAGCCTTGGGAGCTCGTAGAGCGGACACCCAAGGTATACGACAACTATCTAATTTACAGACACCCGACAGAGGGTCGCAAGACGATCCGCGTAGGCGACTCCCACCCCCTGACAGGGGTGGCCATACACTATATTGATGAGAACATGAGGTTTACGCCCTGCGGGCTTCAACCTCACGCTAAGATTGCACGACCTGCCAAGGCAGGTCTACTGACGGCATGAGTTGTGTTCACCGCCTCTTCGGCTTGATCCCTTTAATCACCAATTTCAAGGCACGGCTACCTTCTCTACCTTGCCTCCTTGGCGCACGATGTAGAGGCCGGCAGGCAAGCCTTCGGTGCTGTCGGCCACTTTCAGGCCATTGAGATTATAGACCACTACGGGAGCGTCGGCCCACTCGTGGTCAACCTCAATCTCATCGATGCCGGCCATGGGCTCTATCTTGAAAAAATCCTTCCACTGCGGAGCATTGCGGTATTTCTCGACACTCGCTTCGGGCACCGAAAGGCGGCAGTTCTTCTTGTCGACTCCGGCGAATACATCCTGCCCGCACACCGGAGGCTCCTCGGCGCGGCATATAAGCTCGTCCATAGCCACACAGCCGGCGAAAGCCGCATCGGCTATCCGTGCCATCTCTGTGCCGAGCACCACGCGCCTGAGTGCTGTACAGTCCTTGAAATCATTGATATTGATGTATTCAACAAAATCAAAGAACTCCACATCACGCAGCTTCGAGCTACCGGCGAAAGTGCCATAAGCTTGAAAAGCCGTTTTCACTATCTGCTTGCCTATGTAGACCGATTCAAAGTGATTGCCGGGGAACAGATACTCATCACAACAGGAGCTCGCAATCTTCAGTTCCGCCTCGGGCTTCTTCACATGCTCCGGGGCATTAAGCGTAATGTTGGTAAGCCCGGCCACTTCGCCGTAGGCATAGTCGTGGCTCGTCTGATGAAACAAGGCATAAATCTCTGCCTCTCCTGATTCAGTAATTGTCATCACAACTTCGGCTTTCTGATTGCCCGAAAAAGTGCGGCGATGCTTGAAGCTGCCGCAGGTCACGTCGACATCAAGCTGACCCGACTTGCCTACCCATCCTTTGTACGATAGCACATCTCCGGCCTTTACTTCAATTGTCATCTTCTGCTGCACGGCATCGAGCACGCCGGGACCGCTTTTGAACACCAAAGTCATATCGTCGTAGTCCACTTGCTGCGGCAAATCGGCCGTAGGCGGTATATAATCAGCAAAGACAAGCCGCTTCAGCGACGTGCAACCCGAAAAAGCAGGCGATATTGAAGTCAAGGTCGAAGGTATGGTAAACTCCGTAAGCTGCACACAATCCTTAAAAGCATCCTTAAGCATTTCCTGATAGCCACCATCTATCTGCAAGTCCGACAGCGAGGTACAGCCACTGAACACTCCCGAAGTATAGCCCGTCTTTCCTTCTTTAAATTTAATATGGGCCGACGTGAGTGAAGTGCAGTTATTGAAACGGCTGATATTCATCACATCCTTAAACTCCACTCTCTTCAGATTGGGCAGCCCGTCCTGGTAGGCTCCGCTGTCTGCTGTGTAGCAATCCCCGTCGCCGGTAATTACTTCCAAGGCTGTGCATCCCACAAAGGCAAAGGAATCGTAGCCGGAGTGCATGTGTGCCTCCTTTAGCGAGGTGCAATCCTTGAAGGCACAGGCCGATGCCTGCCCGCTTACAAGCCAATAATCTTCCCTCAAAAATTCATAATACTTCCCTAAGGATAAATCTATACTTGTAAGCCCCGTACAATTCTCGAAAGCATGATCGCCGATATTGATATTGCTGTCGATAGTCAATGTCTGCAGCGAGGTGCATCCGCTGAAAGCCCATGGTTCAATCTTGCCTGTAAAATCGAGCTCAAGCTCGTTCAACGACGTACAAGCCTTAAAAGCATCATCTAAAATCAGAAAATTGCCGCCGCCGGGCGTGGCGGGTGCTTTCACAATCTTTACCTTCCGCAGCTCTGTATTGCCCTCAAAAGCGCCCGAAACGATTCGGTAGACCGGCTTCGCTTCGCCTCGCACCACGATACTGTCGGGTATAATAAGCTCCGTGATTCCGGCGTCGCAGCCCAGTACACTGCATCTATAAAGGTGGACTTCATAATGAATACCATCCACATTTACAATTACATCGGCTCGAACAGAGCCCACGGCCATCATTGAGAAAAGCAGGCTTAAAGCTAATATGTGTAAGAATTTTTTCATAGCACAGACATTAAATAAGTTACGGCCCAAAGGTAAGCAAAAACCGCCTGATTTTCCAATATTTACGCTCGCATTTAAATATATTTAACAAATGGGCGAAAAGCCGTAAAAAACGCCTCCACACTCACCTACATAAAGGAATATTATACTCTTTTAGCCTTTTGAGCGAAGAATTGCAGCCCTCTGCTTTGTTATACTATCAAACAGTAAGAAACTATGCGACATCCCTCGTCTGTATTGTCGAGTAGTGATACTGGGCAATTCAGCTCTCATAAATAAATAGTTGAAACGTGGAAGGCGCCCCGACGAGCAATCATCGGGGCGCCTTTTTTACGCGCCTTAAAGTCCTTAAAGTCCTTAAAGTAGCCTTTAAAAAGTCGGCAAAACCATGCTCACATCTCCAGCACCGCCTCAAACATCCGGCGGTAGTACTCCGCCTTCTGCTCGAGCGGGAGCGGGTAGGCACGGCTCGTAGATGGCATACGCCATATATTCAAGCCCTCCTGCGAGCACACCATGCCGCCTTTCGGGGGCACCACCGTGCCGGTGAGCGAAGCCACCACTTCGGCGGCCTTCTCGCCCGTGGTAGCCACCGTGTGGCACAGAGGCATGGCGGCAAGAAGCTCGCCAAGGGGTGCGGGCTCAATGATGTCGAGGTACTTGTCGGAGGCATTGCCACGCAGGCGGCGCACCTTGCGGCCGGTGTCGTTGAGGGCTATACCCTTCTCGGTGAGCAGCGCCTTGATGGCATCGAGACGGTAGGTGCGGGTGGCTTTGTCGTAGAGAGCATAGCGGTCGCCATAGAAAATCAAGCCCATCATAGGCCAGAAATCGTTGGTGCGGTTAGGGTAATAGAAATCCATGGCCCAGCGGTGGCGCCCGGGCGGAAATGTGCCCATGATAAGGATGCGCGCCCCCTCGGGGATAAAGGGCTCCCAGGGATGCACCTCGATGTCTAATACTTTATCGTCCATACTTTCTAAACACCCTGCACACTCTTGAGGTTTGGCAGGAAAGCGGCCACCAAGCCAAGCAGCGGCATATAGGCGCAGAAGTCGTAGACGGCCTTGATGCCATAGGCATCGGCATAGTCGCCGAGCACTGCCGAAGCTATGCCGGCTATGCCGAAAGCAAAGCCGAAGAAGAGCCCCGACACCAGGCCGAGCTTATTTGGCAGCAGCTCCTGCGAATAAAGGAGTATCGCCGGGAAAGCCGACGAGAGCATGAAGCCCACGCAGAAGCTCAGCACCACCGTGAGTGTGAGCCCGCAGTGGGGCATCATGAGGCTGAAAGGTGCAGCGCCCAATATCGACGCCCATATCACCGGCTTACGACCGATGCGGTCGCCAATCGGACCGCCCACAAGCGTGCCGGCGGCCGTGGCGAAGAGAAATACAAAGAGCAGCACCTGCGACATCTCTATGCTCACACCGAAGCACTCGATGAGGTAGAAGGTGTAGTAGTTGGTGAGGCTGGCCATATACACGTACTTCGAGAATATCAGCACCATCAGCACACCCACCACAGCCACGGTGCGACCCGTGGAGAGTGGCATAGGCTTGAGCTGACCGCGGCCGGCAGAATTGCCGCGCGTGCTCTTCAGATAGCCCGAGTACCATGAGCATATACCGCGCATGGCAGCGAAAGCAAGGATGGCAGCTATGAGAAACCAAAGGATATGCGTGCGACCATAGGGCGACACCACAACAGCCACAAGCAGCGGGCCCACCGAGGTGCCGAAGTTGCCGCCAACCTGAAAAATCGACTGTGCAAGGCCTCTCCTGCCGTGGCTCGAGAGCGAAGTGATGCGTGAGGCCTCGGGGTGAAGGGTGGACGAGCCCAGGCCGATGAGCGACACCGACACCAGCACCGCCGTGAGCGACGTGGCGAGGGCGAAAAGCACCAGCCCCACACTCATGAAAGCCATTGCCAACGGAAGCGAGGCCACCAGCGGACGACGGTCGAAGACAAGCCCCACAACCGGCTGAAACACCGAGGCGGCAATCTGATAGCATAGTGTGATAAGCCCGATCTGGCCGAAGCTGAGGCTCAGATCCTCCTTAAGCATCGGATACACCGCCGTGACCACCGACTGAAGCAAATCGTTGAGGCAGTGCACCGCACACAGGGCAAGGAGCACGGGGAAGGTTGGCTCGGCAGCCACCGTGCGTAGTTTTGCAGCAAACGTACTCATAAATATTGCACTATTGGATTTCGGCTGCAAAGATACGAAAAAAAGAGCAAAGCGACCGCCTCCCTCAGGAGGCAGCCGCCCTGCGTTGCGATATTTCAGATGATGATTACTTGTTGTTGAAGATCACGATGCGGTTCCAGTTGTTCTCGGCATAGGGCTGAACGTCGGAGCCTTCGGCTGTGATTGAGAGGCGGTCGGGGTTGATGCCGTATTCGTTCACGAGGGCGTCGTAGACAGCCTGAGCGCGGCGCTTCGAGAGAGCCATGTTGTAGGCCGATGTACCGGTGTCCTTGTCGGCGTAGCCGGCGATAGTGACATTCTGCTCGGGGTTAGCCTTCATGTATTCAGCCACGTTGTAGACGTTGACCTTCTCCATGTTGGTGATTTTCGAGGAGTTGAGCGAGAAGCGTACGGTAGCCATCAGAGGAGCGGGCTGAACGGTCTCTGCCACTACTTCTTCCACTTCGGGGCAGGGAAGCTGTGCTTCGGCTGCGGCAAGCGCTGCCGATGTGGTTGCCAGTGCTCCGCGGAGGTCGTTGACCTGATTGTTGAGGTTGCTGATGTATCCCAGATAGTCGCAGGGATTGTAGGAGCGGTAGTCGCGTCCGCCGAATGTGATGGCGAAGCCGCCGTTGACGGTCACGTTGATGTCGATAGGCTTGCCGAAGGCGATGTTGTTGAAGTTGTCGCCATAGAAGCCGGCACGGCCTTCCATGAAGAAGTCAACATACTTGCACAGGCGGAAGCGGAGCTGGATACCGGCCGACACGGGAAGTGCCCATGTGTTGGACTTTGGTTCGCCGTCCTCGCGCATGATATTGCCGTCGGGGCGATAGTGCCAGGCGTAAGTACCGCCGATGCCCACGAAAGGAACAATCGAGAACACACGCTTGCTGTTGACGCCGCCGAGGGAGTTGAACATATCCCACATGAAGTCGAAGTTGGCGCCTACGTAGTAGAACTTGTTGAAGGTGTCGTTTTCATAGTGGAGAGGACCGCCGTTGAAGGCAAGGCGGAAGCCCAGATAGGGCGAGAACCATTTGCCGAAACCCAAATTATAGTTCACTGTGAAGTGACTTTCCTTATCGCCGCTCTCGGCCTTGTTCTCCATGAAGGGAACTGCGAAACCGGCTCCCAACTGGATAAACCAGTTGTCATGTTTATCCACATAGTAGTGGGTCTTGCACGGAATATCTGTCACAACGGTTGTTTCTTCCACAACGACAGTTTCTTCCTGAGCGTTAGCCTCAAAAGCGGGCACTAAGAGTGCACAGCAGGCAGCAGTGGTGAATAAGACTTTCTTTTTCATTTTGGTGTAGTAGTTTTGTTAGACTCTTTTGGGGTTGTGCTCCTCGCAAGGGTGTCGAAACGTGTAATCCCTCTTTCATGCGCCCTTGCGGGAGTTTGAATTTATAACACCCCTCTTTTAATCATTGTTCAACATTCTGCAAAAAATATGTAATTTTGCACCATGATTGCAATGCACTCCATTCAACAGCTGTCCGTTATGGCGCGCCTGACCATCTACTTCATCACAGCCACCGCCTGCCAGCTCTTGATGGCCGTCCTTTTCACCCTCAACCTCGACGGCTTCATCTCCGTGTGGATGCTCACCACCTGCGCGCTCGAGGCTGCCCTCCCCGCTTCGCTCGTGTTCGTGCTGCCCGGCCGATGGAAGGCCGTCTCTCCGACTGTTGTGGGCTTTATGGCTGTGTTCTTCTTCGCCAACATCCTCTTTGCCCGCTTCACCAACGATATGATACCCATAGGGCTCGTGCTGCACTCGGCAAGCTACAACGGCGAAGCCTTAGGCTGCGTGCCCTCACTGCTGCGCCTTCACGACCTCCCCTATCTCTTCATGACCGCCATTGCTGTGGCGGCCTACATCGTCCTCGGCATAGGTGCAATCACGCGGCCCACGAAGCACCGCAAAAGTATGGCTGTCATACCGCTGATTATACTCGTATCCTACGTGCTCTGGTTGGCGATCCTCTGCGAAAAAGCCGCCCAGCCGGAAACCGAAGGCTATGCCGCACGCGTGGCCGAAGGATTTGCCATCAAGACAGGCGCCAAGAAAATAGCGCACCGGCGCACGAACACTTCCGATTTCTGGCTCGGATGCGGCTTCGGCCTGTTCACTGTCAGCCAGTACGAATTTCTCAACGATGGCCGGCAGATAGACCTCACGCCCGAGCAACGCACGCAGATAGCCGACTTCATGCGCACTCCGGCCACTTCAGCGGCCGACAGCACTTTTGCAGCCAACCGCCACAAAAACCTCATATTCATCGTAGTGGAATCGCTCAACGCCTGGACCGTAGGCAAGCACTACGACGGCCGAGCCATAACCCCGGTCATGGACTCGCTCATAAACCTCCCGGGCACTATCAGCTGCCTCAATGTGGTGCCTCAGGTTTTATATGGCGAGTCGTCTGACGGGCAGTTCATGTACAACACCGGCCTGCTGCCGCTCAGGCGCACGTCCGTAGCACTCTACTTCCCCTCAAACACTTATCATCCACAGACGCTGGTATCGTCCTTGGGCTACTGTGTCGCCGAGGAGTTCATTGCCGAGCGTCCGAAGATATGGAACCACTACCTCACCACAGGCCAATACCGCTACACAAAACTCCACTGCGACCTCTACTCCCGCGACAAGCGCACTTCCGACGAGAGGGTCCTCACCACCGCCGCCGACTCCATCGCCGCCATGAAGCAGCCTTTCTACACATTCATCACCACCATATCGACGCACTATAATTTTACCGAGAAGAACATGCCTCACCCGGCGTGGATATCGGGGCTTGAGCTCGACAAGCTCCACATCGACTACCTCTGCTCTATCCACAATGTCGACCGCCTCATCGGCGTGTTTATCGAGAGGCTCCGCCGCGAAGGGCTGCTCGACGACTCTGTGATAGTCATCGCCTCCGACCACCACGTAGCCGTGTCCGACCCTGCTGCACCGGCTAATCAGGGTGGCATAGAGCCCATAGTATTCATAGCCTTGAACACCGGCCGCCACGAAAAAATCGACCGCCCCGTGGGGCAAATCGATGTCTACCCCACCATCCTCGAGATTATGGGGCGGCCGGCGCAGTCCATAGGCATGTCGATGCTCGACACGGCCAACGCCTCGTCGGTCGACGGGCACGGACTGCTCATAGGCACCTCAGGCGACAGCATCGACGCCCGCAAGCGCAGGGCATGGGATATTTCCGAGTTGATTATCCGCGGCGATTACTTCGGCTCTACCAAAGATTGAAGCGGAAGCCAAGCACAGCCTCGCCACTGAGCACTCCGCCGGTGTAAGTGGTCTGATGATTGTTGATAATGGCCACGTCGAACTTACCGACCGCGCCGAAGAACCATCGGCCCGAGTTCCACACCACAGAGAGCTTAAGGCGATTGTAGAGTGAGAGCGACACCTTCTCCTTGGTGCCATCTTCCCAGGGCGTCACGAAGCCCTTGCGCACACCGATGATAGGCGATTCACTCACGCCGAGCACCCAGTTGCGGGCAAAGAGCCAGTTATAGCCATAGCCAAGGCGCAAGGCGTAGTTGTGAGTATCCACGCGGTAGTGATAGTCAGGTCCCCAGTCGGAGGGCAACAAGTCGCGATAGCTCTCGGGCAACTGCGCGAAATCGAAATCGAGCTTTTGGGTATATATCGAGAAACCCGTATAGAAAGAGCCCTGGCTTCGCTTCTGTATGCGGCTGAAATTGAACGACGCCGCCTCGGAGTAGCGCTTATGATTGAAGAAATAGTAAGCATCGACACCCCAGGTGGAGTTGTTGATGCCCGAAAAAGCGAGATTGGGCTTGATTGGATTCGACGTGTCGCCGATTTTTCGGATTGTGGAGCCCACATCATTATTTATCATATAGAACTCCGCCGCAAAGAGCATGCAGTTGAAGCCGAAGCGGAAGCGCTCGCGCGAGCGGTCGATGCCGCCAAACACTTTGCTCACATTCACGTCGTAGCCCACCGACAAGGCAAGATAGGTGAGATAGAGACCCACCGACGTCGATGGATCGCCATGCATATATATCTCCTTGCTCTCGGGCAGCGCGAAGCGGTAGCCGTCGAGCCAGCTGTCGGTGGTCAGCTTCACATTGAATTTATAGCCCGTACCGGCTACATAGGTAGTGTCGTAGCCGTTGAAGAAATTGTTGCCCCAGCGGTAAGTGTTCACCACAAAGCGAGGAAATTTGCCCCACTCAGCAATAGAATCGAGATCAAACGAACGCGCCGACACCGCCTGTGGAAGCACAAGCAGCATGAGAAGCGTCAATATTCCAAATATCCTTTTCAACCTTTTCATTGCCTTTAACACTTGCAAAATTAAGAAAAAAAGAGATAAGAGCCATCGTCGACCGCCGTGATAGTGCTTTTTTCAAAGTTTTTGCGTAATTTCGGAAAGCTTTCACATGAAGAGGTGTATAGAGGATGTTTCACAATTTTCGTATTGACTTAGAAACTGTTTAAAATTTATTTTATCTTGTCTTTGAGTGTCTTATCAATGTATTTTTAATCTTGATTCAGTCATTTAGGAATTAGCCTCTAATATGGAATTCGGAATTTTTCAAGAATAAGTTTGAAATTATCCTGAGCCGTCAGGCAGGTATCCAAGAGATAGCCTTTGATTCTCGGCCAGTTGCGGAGACCATTATAGTAGAACATTTTGAGTTCATCGGCAATAATGAATGGCACATATCCGTGCCGAAGACATTCTCTGAACATTATCAACCGCCCGACACGCCCGTTGCCGTCTTGAAAAGGGTGGATTGATTCAAATCTATGGTGAAAATCAATAATGTCTTCAAACGATGGAGCCTTCTTACCATTGTATTCCCTCAGCAAGAGCTTGATTTCATTATGGACATCTTCAGGTGCAACGGTATCATTACCTCCAACTTCATTCGGGACTTTCTTATAATCTTCGACCCTGAACCAACTCTTTCTGTCGTCCGATGTTCCCGACTTCAAAAGCAAGTGTAGATGTTTGATGTACTGCTCGGTCAGTCGACCCGTCGTATTCGCGATAATATAGTCAATGGCACGGAAATGATTTGTAGTCTCGATTATGTCATCGACATTTATTGATTCTTCGGTAATTCCTATGGTATTGGTTTCAAAGATAAATCTGGTCTGGTCGTGAGTAAGACGGCTTCCTTCGATATGATTGGAGTTGTAAGTGAGGTCGATTTGTATGCGGTGATATATACCTCCTTTGACCCTCCCGGCCATTTGCTCACGAAGAACACCCAAGAGCGGCGACACCTTTTCGGTTGCCTTATTTCGTCGTGAAATCTCTGCATCATCAGGTATACACCAGGTCTTACCCACAAGGTATGCACCTTTGAGTTTGCCATTTGCGCAATAATTTCGGGCGGTTCTCTCGGATACGCCATGTATCTCTGCCCATTCTTTGACTGACAAGTATTCCATTTATCGGCAAGTTTTTCGTTAAAAACATAGGGCAAAGATAGCGAAACTTGCCGATATCGGCAAGTTTTGTGTGTTCCGTCTATTTTTCAAGGTTATTTCAAAGTTTTTGCGTAATTTTGCACAATAATCACACAAGTTTTATGCAGGAGAAAATAGTAATCCTCGACTTCGGCTCGCAGACCACTCAATTGATTGGCCGACGTATTCGCGAGCTGAGCATCTATAGCGAGATAATCCCCTACAACAAGTACCCCTTCGGGCGTGAAAGCGACGAAGGCATCATCGGCGTGATCCTCTCCGGCAGCCCGCTCTCTGTCTACGACAAAGACGCCTTCAAAGTCGACATCAGCGCTATCGCGGCCAAGGTGCCCGTGCTCGGCATCTGCTATGGAGCACAGCTCATGGCCATGACCTACGGCGGCAAAGTGGAGCCCGCTCCTTCGCGCGAATACGGCCGCGCACACCTCGACTTTATCGACTCCGAGTGCCCCATCTTCGCAGGTATTGAGCCCGGAGCTCAGGTGTGGATGAGCCACGGCGACACCATCACCGCCCTCCCCGAAATCTTCCGGCGCGTTGCGTCCACTCCCGAAGTGCACTTCGCAGCTTTCGAGGCCTCGCCTACGATGTGGGGTGTGCAGTTCCACCCCGAAGTGTACCACAGCGAGTGCGGCATGCGCCTGCTCGAGAACTTCGCCGTAGGCGTGTGCGGTGCATCGCGCTCGTGGAGTGCAGAGTCCTTCATCGACAGCACCGTAGCTGAGCTCAAAGAGCAGCTCGGCGACGACCGCGTGATCCTCGGCCTCAGCGGAGGCGTCGACTCCTCGGTAGCCGCCGTGCTCCTCAACCGTGCTATCGGCGACCGCCTCACCTGTATATTCGTAGACCACGGCATGCTCCGCAAAAACGAATTCGACGACGTGCTCCGCGACTACCACTGCCTCGGCCTGAACGTGCGCGGCGTCGATGCCTCCGACAAATTCTTCGCCGACCTCGCAGGCGTGACCGACCCCGAGCGTAAGCGCAAAATCATCGGAGCCGACTTCATCGAAGTATTCGATGCCGAAGCAGCCAAAATCACCGATGCACGCTGGCTCGCGCAAGGCACTATTTACCCCGACTGCATCGAGTCGCTGTCGATCACCGGCACCGTCATTAAAAGCCACCACAACGTGGGCGGCCTCCCCGAGCGCATGAACCTCCGCCTGTGCGAACCCCTCCGACTCCTCTTCAAGGATGAAGTGCGTGCCGTAGGTCGCGCTCTCGGTATGCCCGAGCACCTCATCAGCCGCCATCCCTTCCCCGGCCCCGGCCTGGCCGTGCGCATCCTCGGCGAAGTCACGCGCGAGAAAGTAGGCATCCTGCAGGAAGCCGACCACATCTTCATCCAAGGCCTCCGCGACAGCGGCCTCTACAACGACGTGTGGCAGGCCGGTGCGATACTCCTGCCTGTGCAGAGCGTGGGCGTGATGGGCGACGAGCGCACCTACGAGCGCGCCGTAGCTCTCCGTGCCGTTACCTCGACCGATGCCATGACCGCCGACTGGGCTCACCTGCCCTACGAGTTCCTGGCCAAGGTGTCGAACGACATCATCCGCCGTGTCCGCGGCGTGAACCGCGTATGCTACGACATCTCCTCAAAGCCACCGGCCACAATCGAATGGGAGTAAGCCACGCAGCCAAATAGCACACAGCCATTTATATTCTTTTTCACGAATATAAATGGCTGTTTTTTTCGGGGTTGTCAATTTGTAAATCGCGACTTTTCGGAATTGCCTGCACCGGTGCCACGATAGCGATCGCGGGTGGTATTGAAGCGGTATTGCAAAGTGAGCATTACCGAGCGGCCGGGCGAATAGTTTTTCTGCTGAATCTGCACGGCATCGCTGCAAAGATTGAAGTCTCTCTTGGCGGAATCGAACAGATCCTTAGCCTCAAGTGTCACACTGAAGGCATCTTTGAAGAATCCTTTGTGGATTTTGGCATTGACATACCAGGGAGTATTTGTCAGACGCGTGTTGTTGTCCCAACCGCGGGTCATCAGTTGCGCATCGACGTTGAGCAAGATGTCAAAGGGTAGCTTTACCGCGTTCTGCCACTGGAACATGAATATAGGGGTATTCATCTTAACAAGCTCACCATTTACCGGCAGCGCGAGCCATTGCTTCATCATGCCGACATTCACTTTGGGTTGCCATACGCCCACTTGGAAATTTCCACCCACGAAGGCTTGGAAATAGTGGCGGTGGTTGAGATTGGCTGTGCGTATGATTGTGGCCTCGCCGTCTGTGCCATAAGGCTCGGTGATGTGATACACCCCATCCTTGAAGTACGTGTAGGAGAGCTGAGCGAAGAATCGGCGCCATTGAGCCATATATTCCACTGTCTGCATCTTCGTGGGTTTCAGATAGGGATTGCCGGTTTCGTATGTCAGACGGTTGATATAGCTGACCGCGCCGTCGAGTTGGCCGTAGCCGGGGCGAACGGTCTTGCCGGTATAGTTCAGCCCCATTCTCACTTTGCCGACTTGGGTAGCGATATTGAGCGAGGGGAAGAGATTGTTGTAGGTTTTGCTCTGACCCTCCTGTAGTGCCCCCTTCTCATAGTAGCTGAACTTCACATGTTCGTAGCGCAGACCTATACCGACTATGAAACGACCGAAGCGTTGTCCTAATTCGGCAAATACAGCGACATTGCTTTCATCCACGCAGTTGTCGGCATCAGGAGTCTCCGGGATATTGGCAGAGAAAAGGTTGGTGGAGCGGGTATCGGTATATTCTTGACCTACTTTTATCTGACCTTTCCATAAAGGATAAGTCAGAACAAGCTTCTCAGCAAACATACGGTTAAGGTTGGTTGAAGTGGTGTTTACCTCGCGGTCATCACCCATTTCACTGAGTTCGTTGTTGAATGTCAGTTCACGACTCTTATACCATAGATAATCGGCATTGAAGTCAATGTTGAGCTTGCCGACAATGCCATTATAATAGAGGTTGGCATAGTGGCGTGGAACGGCGGTCGTCTGATTATGTACCTCTGAGCTGTAGCGGTCGAGCAACGAGCCATCCTGCCATATTTCGCTTGGTATTGTCCCGTCGGTGTGATGTCGGTTCCAAGAGTTCTGATAGTACGCGCCTAAGCTGTGGCGGCCGTTAATCATGTATGAGAATCCGAGTTTTCCGGTCATGTCATTGTATGATTCCTTGCCGATTGTGCTGACGAACTGGCGATAATTGCCATTGGAGGTGCTTGTGTTCATATCATTTAGGCGGTCAAAACGGGTGTCGCCTCTCCACCATCCATAGTTGGCGAAAACCTCAAGGCGGCCGGTGCGGTATTTGAGGTCGAGCGAATTGCCTGTGCGGAAGTAATGTTGGAATCCATTGTCGGTGCGCAGTGTGCCGCTTAAGCCGTCACCTTTGGGTGGCTTTGTGCGGATACGTATCACCGACTTCACATCTGCCGCGTATGCAGCCCCGGGATTGGTGATGAGCTCCACATGCTTGATATCGCCGGAGTTGAGTAGCGAGAGTTCCTGAAGGTCGTTTACTTTTCGTCCATTGATGTAGATTGCCGGAGCGCCTTTGCCAAATACTTCGAGTGTGCCGCCATTGTCAACAAGCATCGGAACACGCACAAGTACATCGTTTGCAGTTCCGGCAATCGCAAGAGAGCTGCCCTCTACATTAGTTACCAATGCGTTTCCTTTCATTGTTGTGGTCGGACGTGAGGCTTTAACCACGACCTCTCCAAGTTCTACTGTGGACGGACGCAGCGTGATGACTCCCATATCGCCCGATTTCGGGACATTGGCGACTATTGGTTCATATCCGGTGAATGACACCTTTGCTATCAAATTGCAGTCGGTGGCGGTAGGGATTGAGAAGCTCCCTTCTGCATCTGATATGCCACCTGCGATATATGTGGAATCACAGTAGAGCACCACATTTACGAAGTCGAGCGGCTCGTTATTCTCGCCAAGAATACGACCCTTGATGTCGCGGCAGAAAGCCGGGAGGATTGCGAAGAATGCAATCAGAAAAGAGATAGTATATTTCATCGTGTCTGTTTTTTGATTTCGATAAGTGCGTCGATAAGACTTCCGTCAAGGTTGATGCCTTTTTCTTCCATTTTGTCGGAGATTTTCTGTTTTGTGTCGCTGAGGACCTTGCTGTCGAGCTCTTCCCACGTGAGTATTTCAGAACCGTCACCATTGGTTGTCACACGGGCATTGCGCTCCGTTTTGTGGCCGGCAGAGTCTGTAACATTATAGATTACCACAGCTTGAAATTTGCCGTCTTCAAGGTCGTGCGTATCGGCCAACCCAATATATTCCACATCGTGGATTGAGTCGAGGTAAGCGAGGGTGGCGTTACCTATATTGCGATCGCGTGTGTCACCTTGACCGACATTCCAAGCGCACGATGTAAGTGCGGCGTGAGCCATTATTACAGCTATGGCGAGCGTTAAAATTTTCTTAGTCATTTGCGTCAGCTTTTTAATTTTACTGATGCAAAATTAGGTCTAAGGGCATCTTAACGCCAAATATAAAAGCCTTAATACACGAAATGCAACACACTGATAATCAGTGGCTGCATTTCTTAAAAGTCTTAATAGAGATGTCGGAGGTCTTAATCGGCCGATTTCTCGCGGAGGAAAGTCACTATATCCTCCTTTTCGGGCACTCCGAGTTTCTTGCGGATGGATGTTTTACGGACATAGATTGTGGAGGTTGTCTGCCCGGAGATGACGCTGATTTCCTTGGTCGAGAATCCGGCTACCATTAGCACTATTATCTGCTCCTCCTTTGGTGTGAGTATTTTGCCATAGGATGTGTGGAGTTTGCCATAGAAACCGGAATAGAGCGTATTGATAAGTTCAAACACATTATCCCAATTGACGAGTTCACCCTCTGTATCACTTTCTATTGAAGAGATTTTGCGAAGCATCTCGCGGTTCTGCTCAGTAGGAGTTTCGGCCACCATCTTGATGATGCCGAGTTGCTGAAGCATGGCTCGACGTAGTGCCGCAGGAGTATGGGCTTCAATCTGCTCCGTAGATGGAGCCGCTTTAAGTTCATCAACCATCTTCTGCAGTGCTTCGGCCCGCTCCTCATTCTCACGCTCGCGCTGACGTCGGTGCCGGATAATCCACACTGCACTTGCCAATACAAGAAGTGCTACAAGTGAGATGGCAAGAATAACGACAGTCTTATGCCGGCTCTCAGCCTTGAGAGCCAAAGCCCGGCTCTGCTGTTGCAATGCACTGCGCTCGCTCTCCCATTGCGAAGCCTTGGCACGGTTGTAACGCTCACGTTGACGGTTGTTGAGGCCGTTGACATGGGCGAGTTTCATCTTACCATTCTGCTTAAAGTCAATCATCGTGCGCAACAGATTGCTGTAGCTGCGGTAATAGGTGTCGTCCTCTTTCCTGAATTTCACAGCAAAACTGTCGGCAATGGCAAGCTCTTTGGCGGCGCGGCTGAGATTGCCGGAGTTCAGTGCGTTCATGGCAAGCTGCATGTGAAGATTGTCGGCAGCTCCGTTATCGGGCGAAGACCTGCGGAATATCCCTTCCACGACTTCATCGCTTTCGGCGGTGCGCCCCATCTCTCCTAAAATCTGTGCACGCTCCAGTTCAAAGATAAACTGCTTGTCGCCCCAGTTGTGGCTGCGTGCATACTCTATGAGTTCTTCGGAGAGCATCAACGCTGAATCAAGTTTTGCGGCATATTCATATGCGCTCAGAAGCATATACTTCGCCTCTACCCGGCGTAGTGAGTCCGTATCAATAGACATCAGCCTACGGGCGAAGGGTATCAGAACTTCACCCTGATACTCCGAAGCTCCGAGAAGCACCCGGATGCGGAGTGTGGGGGCAATCAATGAATCGGGCATATTACGCAGACCTACAAGGGAGTCAAGCATTGCGATAGCCCCCCGGTGTATCACCAACCCAAAACTTATACCACGCGTAGGCAGTACCGCTGCGCATATCTCTGACAACATCTTTTCCACGATAATATTCATGGACGAGCGCAATAAGCGAGTCGCCAATCATCGAGCGGTTCTGACGCATGTGACCGAAAGCCCGCAGGTAATGATACTTAGCCCACAGCGAATCAGCCTTAATGTCGGCCGGGTCGATGGCATCCAACATCCTCATAGCACTGTCGGCATCAGTCTGCATCACTTTCTCCGACACATCAAGAGTGTTGCTGTTGAATGACTCTGTCCGTGAGCAGGAGACAAGCCCCGCCGCTATCACAGCTATCAATATCAGCATGCACCTTATATGTTTGTATATTGTATGTGGATTTTTATTCATAATAAATATATGAACCATCGACAGTCCGAATGAATAGATTATTCCGCAAACATACAACTAATTTATCTTCCAAACAAATTTTGGAAGAAGAAAGCATGATGATAGTGCAGAGTGAGGCTTGCGCACACCCATAAGTGCGTAATTTCTCCCAATCCTTGCAAAACTCAATCTTTTTTGCGAAATTTGCAAGGTAATATATAATAAATCAATGAAAAAGATACTCACCGCCACTCTGCTGCTCGCCGCAGTATGCGGAGCATCAGCCGCCGATAGCCCTCTCTGGTTGCGAAACGCCAAAATATCGCCCGATGGCAAAACAATTGTCTTCACTTACAAAGGCGATATTTTCACCGTGCCCGCGGCCGGTGGCGATGCCCGCCGCCTCACCTCTCAGCCGTCCTACGAGACTGCTCCGGTCTGGAGCCCCGACGGCAAGACGATAGCTTTCGCATCGGACCGTAATGGCATGTTCGACGTCTACACTATGGCCGCCGACGGCTCGTCGGCGCAGTGGAAGCGCCTTACGTTCAACTCCGCTTCCGAGACTCCCGAGGCTTTTACGCCCGACGGTAAAGCTGTGCTCTACACAGCCTCCATCCAGGACCCGGCTTCCAGCGCTCTCTTCCCCACCGGCCGCATGACAGAGCTCTACTCGGTGCCCGTGAGCGGAGGTGCCCCCACTCAGCTGCTGGCCACTCCTGCCCGTGCCATCGACTGGGCCCCCGACGGCAAGAGCTTCCTCTACCAGGATGTGAAGGGCTTCGAGGACACTTGGCGCAAGCACCATACTTCGTCGGTGACACGCGACATCTGGCGCTACACCCCCGCTACCGGCAAGCACGAGCCCGTGATCAGCAATCCCGGCGAAGACCTCTGCCCTGTCGATGCCGGCGACTTTATCTACTTCCTCAGCGAGCGCGCTCCTCAGAAGTCGCTCAACGTGTACCGCGCACCGAAGTCCGACCCCTTGGCTGCCAAGGCCATTACCAACTTCCGCAAGCACCCCGTGCGCTTCCTCAGCCGCGCCGCCGACGGCACCCTCGCCTTCACCTACGACGGTGAGCTCTACACCTTGGCCGCCACCGACGGTGCCAAGCCCGCCAAGGTGAAAGTGAACCTCGTGGCCGACTTCCCCGAAGAGATTGAGAAGATTTCCGCAAGCCGTGGCGCAAGCAGTGCTTCGGCCTCGCCCGACGGCAAGCAGGTGGCCTTCACCTACCGCGGCGATGTCTACGTGACCTCCACCGACTACAGCACCACAAAGCAGATTTCCAATACTCCCGAAGCCGAGCGTCACGTGAGCTGGGGCAACGACTCGACACTCTACTACACCTCTGAGCGCGACGGTCTCTACAACATCTACCGTGCCACTTTCACCAAGTCGGCCGACGAGCCCGACTTCGCGCACGCCACGATAATTACTGAAGAGCCCGTGTTCAAGGCCGACAAGCACGAGCGCACCGCCGCCGATGTTTCGCCCGACGGCAAGTCGATGGCCTTTATCCTCGACCGCACCAAGCTCTGCGTGATGGATATCAAGAGTGGCAAGGTGCGCCAACTCACCGACGGCTCCACAAACCGCAGCCGCGGCGGCGCGTTCAACTACAGCTGGTCGCCCGACTCGAAGTGGATAGCCCTCGAGGTTGTCGATAAAAAGCACGATCCCTACAGCGACATCGCCATCATCAACGTGGCCGACGGCTCGATGACCAACATTACCGGCAGCGGCTACTTCGACTCCGACCCCAAGTGGATCATGGACGGCAACGCTCTGGCCTTCGTCTCGGAGCGCTACGGTATGCGCAACCACGCTTCATGGGGCTCGCAGAGCGACGTTTTCTTCGTGTTCATGAACCAGGAGGCTCTCGACCGCTTCCGTCTCTCCAAAGAAGAGCGCGAAATCTACGACAATAAGAAGAAAGAAGAGGCCAAGAAAGAGAAAGAAGCCGAGAAAAAAGACGCCGACAAGAAGAAAGACTCCAAGAAAGACGACGACAAAAACAAAGTCAAGGACATCGTAGTGGAGCTCGACGGCATCGCCGACCGCCAGGTGCGCGTCACACCGATGTCGACCGACCTTATCGACGAAATCGTGACTGCCGACGGCAAGACGCTCTACTTCATCTCGTCGGCCGACGAGGGCTCATTCCTCTGGGAGCTTGACCTTGAGAAAGACGACCTTGAGATGAAGCGCCGACTCCCCGACAGCTTCGCCTTCTTCGACCGCAGCGCCGACGGCAAGCAGCTCTTCCTCTTCGGGCGCTCGCTCAACAAATTCGACGGCTCGCTCAAGCCCATCACCTACACCGCCCGCAAGACCCTCGACCGCCCCGCCGAGCGTCGCTACATCTTCGACAACATCGAGCGTGAGGAGCGCGAGCGCTTCTACACCGCCGACATGCACGGTGTCGACTGGAAGAGCATGAGCGCCGACTACCGCAAGTTCCTCCCCCACATCAACAACAACCGCGACTTCGCCGAGCTCCTCAGCGAATGGCTCGGCGAGCTCAACGTGAGCCACACCGGCGGCCGCTACATGGGCTCCTACGATACTCCCGCGCCCGAGAGCACAGCAGCACTCGGCGCACTCTACGACCTGGCCTACACCGGCAAGGGCGCACGCATCGCCGAAATCCTGCCCTCGACACCCCTCGCCGCCGTGCGCCCCGCAGTGGCTGCCGGCGACATCGTCACACACATCAACGGCGAGGAAATCACCACCGAGATGCCCGTCGACCGCCTCCTCACCGATGCCGCGGGCAAGCGCACACAAGTCACCCTCAAAAGCGCGGACGGCACCACACGCAGCATCGTAGTGAAGCCCATCTCGTCGGGCCGCCAGAACTCACTCCTCTACAAGCGCTGGGTGAAACAGCGCGCACACGACGTCGACAGCCTCTCGGGAGGCCGACTCGGCTACGTGCACCTGAGCTCGATGGACGACGACTCCTTCCGCCGCGCTTACTCCGACCTGCTCGGCAAGTACAACGACCGCGAAGGCGTCGTGATCGACATCCGCTGGAACGGTGGCGGACGCCTGCACGAAGACATCGAAGTGCTCCTCAGCGGCAAGAAATACTTCACTCAGGAAATCCGCGGTGAGGAGACCTGCGACATGCCTTCGCGCCGATGGAACAAACCGTCGATCATGCTCATGGCAGAAGCATGCTACTCCAATGCTCACGGCACACCCTGGGTCTACAAGAACCGCGGCCTCGGCAAGCTCGTCGGTATGCCTGTGCCCGGCACCATGACTTCGGTCAACTGGGTCACCACTCAGGATCCCACCATCGTCTACGGCATCCCCGTGGTAGGCTATCGCCTGGCCGACGGCACAGTGCTCGAGAACCAGCAGCTTGAGCCCGACGTAAAGGTAGCCAACGACCCCACGGCCATAGTATCGGGTGTCGATCAGCAGCTCAAGGCTGCCGTCGAAGAGCTCCTCAAAGAGATTGACAGCAAAAAGTAACCGTAACCCTCCCGTCTATGAAGATAATAGCCGAAAGCAGCAGCACGCGCACCGAATGGAGCATCGTCGACGGCACCGAGGTGGTGGAGCACGCCTTCACCACCGGCTTGAACCCCTACTTCCAGTCGCGCCGCGAGATTTCGCACAGCATCCGCCTCGAACTGCCCGAAGCTTTCTTCAAGCGCCGCTGGGAGCACCTCTACTTCTACGGCGCAGGCTGTGCCAATGCCGAGAAGTGCAAGATTATAGAGTCGTCGCTGGTGGCACAGTTCAAGACCCCCGTCACCGTGGAGAGCGACATCCTCGGAGCCGCCCGCGGCCTGCTCGTGCATGAGCCCGGGCTGGCGTGCATTCTCGGCACCGGCTCCAACTCATGCCTCTACAACGGCAGCGAGATAGTGAAGACCGTGGCACCACTGGGCTTCATCCTCGGCGACGAAGGCTCGGGAGCATACATGGGCAAGATCATGATAGCCGACATGCTCAAGGGGCTCGCGCCAAGCGACCTCGCGCACGCTTTCTTCGAGAAATTCGCCGTCACGCCCAACGTGCTCCTCAACGATGTCTACACCAACACTCTGCCCTCCCGCACTCTATCGCGCTACTCCACGTTCCTGGCCGAGAACATCAAGCACGAGTACTGCCACAGGCTCGTCTACACATCGTTCATGCGCTTCTTCGAGCGAAACATCCGAGCCTATGACTACCACGAGCGCCCGATCAGCTTCGTCGGCTCCACGAGTGTCCTCTACGAAGACATCCTCCGAAAAGCCGCAGCCGACTTCGGTGCTACCGTAAAGAAAATAACCCGCAACTCAATGCCCGGCCTGATACTCTACCACGCCGATTGAGCACTCCCGCATACACACCGCGCGCCTGCATCGAGATGCAGGCGCGCGGTGCTTTTATTAGGCACAAGCCGAAAAGTCGGTGCATACCTTTATTCGGAGTTGACACGCAGGGGGGCGCAAGACGGTCCGCGTACGCGACTCCCACCCCCTGACAGGGGTGGCAACATGATATAATGCAGATAACATGAGGTTTACGCCCTGCGGGCTTCAACCTCACGCTAAGATTGCACGACCTGCCAAGGCAGGTCTACTGACGACATGTGTTTTGTGCCCCGCCATTTCGGCTTGTGCCCTTTATTTCTATTGGAGCAAAATCTTTCGACCGAAAGAGATATAGAAGCCACGGGGCAAGCTCACACTCTCACCGGCTCTAAGCTCCGCCACTACCCGACCGTCGGGCAGAAATATCCGTTCCGATTTACTCCCAATATTCTTTATCATCGTGCCATCGACGCAGAGCCCACCGTCATCGGGCAACTCCCGATTTACCGCTCCCGCCGTATTCTCCGCTTCGATGCGGGCGAACCGTCCCCATCGGCTGTCGGAGCGATAAGCATCAAGCGCCTCGGCAGGTACGAGCAAAGTACAGCCGACATACACCTCGTCGGAAAACCAAACGTCGCCTGTCGGAGGCTCTTGCGAGCCTATGTGGATATTGAACCCATGCTGAGGTAAATCCCACAGATAAGCTTCCGCACTTGTCGGGAGTGTAAGGTTCTTCAAGCTCTCGCACGTAGCCAAATCGACAGTGCGCAGCTTGTCAAACCCGGCGAAATCAAGCCGCTCGATAGATTTACAATCTATAAACATATATAGCCCTAGCTCTTTCATCCCGTCCGGGAATTTCACCTCCCGCAAATTCTCGCACGAGAAAAATGCTGCATCCCAAATCTCAGTCACACTCTCCGGGATGGTCACAGAGCGCAGGCCGGGGCTCTTGCAGAAAGCGGCATATCCGATGCGGCCCACCGTATAAGATTGTCCTTCATAAGTGACAGTCGACGGAATTACCACATCGCCGCTATAGGAGCCACCGGGTTCGTCGTAGAACAAAAGCCCGGCAGCCATAGTATAGCTCTCAAGCATCAAAAATGTGCCGCTGCTTGCAATCACACGCACCTTGCCCGGCTCTTTCGGTTCGATGGCATAGTACACACCGTCGACCTCAAAGTCACATTCAAGATAAGTCCAAAAATCCTGTCCCCAATCTTCGTCAGAAGTATCAGCCATAGCGACCGATACGGCTGCTATACAAAGCAACATCAACGATAGTCTTCTCATAGCCACCTCACTTTCTATAAATGGTTTTACGTTCGATTATATCATCTCCACTTTTAAGGGTGATGAAGAATAAATTATTTCCTGAATTATAAACCCGATGCGACACAACATCTTCTTCAACTTCGTAAACACAGCTCTGCACCTGCGACAAATTGACAGACTCACTAACCGACACCATCAGTCCATCAACATCATCCCGATCAAGTCTTACATAAAGGGTTTCATTATCAATAAATCCTGCATTTAGTATTTTCGGTTGGCGACCTGTGACTGGATAACCGTCGGCAGCAATACATTGTATGGGGGCAGCTCCTCGGGCTTGAACCCGAACAAAAACATCGTGAGGTGCAATAGCCTCAAATGATGCAGCAAATCCGTAATATCGCTCGGTTCGGCCGGTCAGTGTATCCCAAAATGAAATATAGACATTTCCATCACGACAAAAAACATTCACTCTACCTTCATTATATTTAATTTCAACATCAGGACTTGTTGCGCCCCAAGTTATAGCCATAGATGGATCTCCAAGCAAATTATAAGCTTGTTCATGATATAATCTTGTAAACAACTGATTTGGAAAGACTTCCCCAAATTTAATTTTTCCCAAAGCTGAAATTTCACCTAAAAAGAAATTAGAGTTAACAAAACCATCATCGCTAAAATGTGTCATTTTGTTGTGAAAGCGGAAGTTGTACTCCGGCCAAATACTCTTCATCATTGCCAAGCAAAGTACATCATTGTATAATGTATATGTAGTTTCAGAACCGGCAAAAATAGCTGAACACCCAATATTATCCATACATAACAGGTTCTTCGCAAAATTGTTTTTTTCCGTAAAACGTCCAACACCACAACTATATGAAAAAACAATTGGAAATGCAGTATTAGACAACTTACTTAAGTCATCGGTCACAAAACGCGGTTCGCCCCAGCCATCACCATTGGTATAGCCATGACCATTATGAAGTACAATATTAGCTCCTGCATTAAATGCTTCTATAACAGAAGATGTGGTTGCGTTCCATTGGCTTCTATCTTTCAAAAAATCGGGAAAAGGAAAGTCTACTGTAGCCTTGTCCCATCCAATGGGAGTACAACCATTAGGAGCAGAATATAATCTCTTAATTTTTCTAAAAACGTTTCCTTCTAAAAGAGAACATATAGTTTCGCTTGTTCTTGAAAAATAGTTGTTTTCATATCCATCATTCTCATTATCTTGAAATTGAGCGACCGAGACAAGGTTATTTGCCTCCCCATTTGTTTCTCCTTTTTCGTAAGAAATGATTTTAGAAACAGCCGCTCTTGCTTCGTCTGCATTTGAGGCTGGAATTCGGCCATAAAATAAATCCGGTGTCACATCTCCTTCTCCATCCATACAAGCATATAGCATGTCAGTGAACGGTTGCGCGGTATAGCTTGTCGCTAATTTTGTTTGCATCGCAGGGAGCATAGCATGATCGCCGAATAGAAGTAGATAGCAAGCATTAGGATCACTATCATAAAAATCTTGCACGCACTGTTTGATTGTTTCTTTTGTCCAACTCTCGCGAACTTCGAGTCGCATATTATATCCCATGCGGTGTTTCCAATAGTAGAATTCTCTTGCCCAATAACTCAGTTCTTCAGTAGTTATTATTAAATATGAACGATTATCAGGTTTCGAAGCATGTTTGTCGGGTATCGGCTCGGCATTTATAGAATCTAAGGTATGAAAATAATCCGATAAAGACATTCGGTAACTATTTGATGAAGCGGCTTTCCAAGTTTTTGAATCTGCTTCAGATCCAACAATAAAGCTTAGTGCACTGAAAACTCGTAATGTTCCAGAATCTGCATTATATTGCATTGGGGCAAAAACTAAACTTTTCACAACATCCTTCCGATACACACTGTAGTATTGATGCTCAATTACTTGAGTTGGATAAAATTGCCCGAACGTGTTAATTGGCGGCAATGTGGAGGACGTATATTCAACATAATTATCAAGCGTGTGAACTCCACGAGCAGGACTAACTTTCAATTTGACATCTATATATGCACTATCCAAAATTTCAACATAGCACGATGTAGAATCAGCCACCATCATACGTTCCAGTTTAAGAGGTAACCATGGCTCACCTTCAGTCGCAGTTTGTCCAAAACCAGGCAACGAAGGCGTATAGGCTCCATCTACCAATGGATCAGGAGTAAGTTGTACTTTATCAATTGTATATGTAACTTTTACACCATTGGCGAGTTTTTCAATAGTCCGTACGGGTTGCGGGATCTCCGAACATTCCACAATATCACCGGTGCGCACGTCAAGTGCAGTATAAGCTCCCGCAAACTGCCACATCTGAATAAAGACGAACAGCAATAAAATTTTAAATGGCGCTCTCATAAGAATAGATTTAGGTGGAAATGATATTAACGCCATAAAATTAAATAAAATAAATATCAAAAACAATATCTCACTATACTTGCATTTGTTAATGTTTTATAAATTAACCATGAAACATCTAGTATCTTAACTCATATCTCATAACTCATCTCTTGAAAAAAACCGCGCTCCCTTCGGGCGAAGGAAGCGCGGTTTTTTGATTGTTTGCCGGATTTACTTCACAATGAGTTTCACTGTGGAGGGAGTGCCGGCAGAGGTGAGACGGAGAATGTAGGTTCCGGCGGGCAGATGGGCTATGCCCATCGAGGAAGCGTTAGCAGCCTCAGCTACCTGCTTGCCGGTGAGTGAGAAGAGCTGCGCGAGCTCGACTTCGGTGCCGAAGTTCACAAAGTCGCTGGCGGGGTTGGGATATACGCGGATGCTTCCGGGTGCAAGCTCATCGACTCCCGACTGATCTACAGAGAAGGAAGTCACGGCTGCTTCCGAGCGGCCTTCTTCGTATACAGCCACTACCTTAGCCACATGCTGGCCTTTCTCTACTCCTGTGATGAGATAGGAGTTTTCGCTTGTGGCGCCGACCTTCACATCATCGACGAGAACCTCGAAGTGGCGGAAGGTGGCCGCTGCGCCGGCACGCATGGCAGGAGCTGCCGAAGCACCGGGCACGCCGATAAAGACATCGTCGACCATAAACCAGTAGCCGCACGAGGGTGTGCAGTAGTGGATGCACACATACTTGGCTTCGGCGGGCATGGAGTACTCTTTCTTCACCCATTCGTTGAATGTGGTGGTCACGCGCTCATTGGCATCGGTCATCCACACGAAGCTCTCGGGCTCGGGTGTGGTGGTGCTGTAGCCCACACGGAACTCTTCGGTGTTCCACTTGTCGAACTCGGCCTCGGCATCGGGGTCGGCCTTGCAGTAGAAGCGGAAGATGAAGTCGCGGCCGAAGTTGAGCGCCGGCGAGATGAACCAGTCGTCGGGCGCGGGAGCGGGGCGCGAGCCGTCGGCCTGTGCATAGTTGCTCTTGAAGAGGAGATAGTTCTCACCCGAGTGTGCGGGGTTGGGGTCGGCGACGTAAGTGCCGAGCTCGGCGGGAGTCATGCACATTGCAGCCAAGGGCATACCGTCGGTCGGATAAGGCATATCCTCGTAGTCGCTCTTATAGGGTCGGCCGCCGTCGCCGTCGATATAGCTCCAGCCGAAAGCTCCGGCAGGATTTATCTCGAAGCTCTTCATGCTCTCGAAGTCCTCCTCGATATTCTCGGTGGTGGGGCCGGAGGGCTCGTCGCCGTTCCAGCTCAGGAGCACGGAGCCGTCGGAGTTGACAGTGGCACGGAGTGCTGCGGGTGCGGTGAAGTCATAGTCGCCAATCGATGGTCCGCCCGGAGCGGCCTGCGTCTGGCTCACGGTGATGTCGGTCACATACACATTGTACTGACCCGGATCCGACACTGCGTGGAAGGCGAAATTATAGTTGCCTGTAGTTTCGACCTCGGGGAGCTCAACTTCGCAGAAAGCGAAGTCACCGGTCTGCATGGTGAGAGACTTGAGAACAGTCGACTGAGCCTCGGCAGTCTTACCCGCACCGAAAGTGAACTCGAGCTTTTCTACATGGTAGGTATTTGAGCCTGCGTATGCGAACTTCACTTTGTAGCGAGCACCCTTCTCGAGGTAGAGGTCGGGCGATACGAGGTAGTCGTCGCCGGTGTTCTTATTGTCGTAGGAGTACATGGCCTGTGCAGTGTAGCCGCTTGCGCTTACCGTGCGCGACTTCCAGCTCCATGTTGAACCGCCGTTGACATCGACCACCGTCCAGAGGTTGAACTCGCTGCGATCGGTGAATAGAGTGCTCCAGGGGTACTTGTCGATGCCCGAGCCGAGGGCTATCTCCACGCTTCGTGCAAGCTCACCCACGCCCTGCGCGGTGTGGCTCTCCACGGTGTAGTAGTAGCGTCCCATTCCGGGCAGTGAGCTATCGGTGAATGTGGTGCCGCGGCAGTCGGAAGCGAGTATCACGCCGTCGGGGAAGCGTGTGATTTTATACCCGAGCGATGCTTGGTCGAGGACACCGCCGTGGAGGCCTTCGGTAGGCTCCTCCCACACCAGGACAGCCGTGCCGTCGTCGTTGCGGCCCACACCGAGGTTGGTCACAGCCATGGGCACATCCTTACCTACCCAGCGCGTGATGGCCGTGGGCAGACCGGCGCCCGCCGAGTTGGCAGCAAGCACAGAGTAGCTGTAGAGCCCTTCTGCCGGGGGTGTGTCGGTGAAGCTCATGGTCTGGCCGGGAGTGGCGCTGTCGAAAGTCGTAAGCACCACGTCGTTGCGAAGCACCTGCACCGACGAGATCGAGGCGAGAGAATACCCTCCGAAGCTCTTCACAGGGTTCTTCCACTCGAGCTTCGCGGTAAGGGCACCTTCGGCGTCGGGCTTCACGGAGAAATCAACAGGACTTGCGGGAGCTGCCTGCGAAGGAAGGTCGAAAGGAATGTAGAGGCCTACAAGATGACTGTCGGTGCCGGTAGCACCTACCGTCGAGGCGCGGCCCGAGGCAGTGTCGAGCACAAGGAGCTCCGACACCTTATCCGAAAAGTCGGCAGCCCAGTAGAGCATACCTGTAGTGTGGTCGAACTCCATGCTCTGTGTGGTATGCGCGGGGTTGACACCGGTACGGCCCACCACCACCTCGGCGTAGTCGTTGCTGCGGTCGAGAATCACAAGGTCGCCGTTCTGGTTTACGGAGTACAGTGTGCCGTTGAGGTCGCAGGCTATATTGTAGTAAGTGGGATTGGTAAGGGCGCCGTTGTTCCAGTCGATATACTGCTTCACCTCTTTGGCGACACCCGTATTGGGATTGATTGTCATCAGCGAGCTGTACTCGAATACAAGCGAGGTGAGGAAATCATCCTGATAGAAATTACGCCCCATGGCATAAATCTGGTTCGTGGTGTAGTCGTAGGTCATATCGTTGATCACGAAGTACTCGTCGGACCAGTCGTTGATATCGGCAACGGCACCGGTAGCTAGGTCGACCGTCGAGAAGGCGATATGCTCCCAGGAGTCGGAAGTGGTGCGGTAGCGGTCGAAGTAGTACTTGCCGTTGGCATAGCATCCGGCATAGGCCAGATATGAGAGCGGATGCACAGATGTGAGGGTCTGCGGAGCATTGAGCTTGAACGACACAATACCACGGGCAATATCGCCGCGGTCGCGTGTAGCCCACGCATAGGCTGTCTTGTTCGGTACTACCGGGGCTGCTTCGGCACGAACCGACATCGCCGGGTGCTTCTTGTGCACACTCATGTCGACCTTGGCAGGCGGGGCTCCGCACACGGCCGCCGCTGCGGTAGCAAAAAGCAAACTTAGACTTAGATTTTTAAGACTCATTGGGCATGGTTTATTTGATTTCGTGGCAAAAGTACCTATTTCAAACGAACCATGCAAACATTCAGGGGCTTTTTATTGCTCCAACAAGTAAAAAACAAGCAAAAAGCACCCCGAAAACGTACCGGACGCCTTCGGGGTGCTCCTATAAGCTGTATATTTTTGTCATTTTTTCACGAGAGCCGCAGTATCGCGAGCAATCATAAGCTCTTCGTCGGTGGGAATTACCACTACTTTGACGGCAGAGTCGGAAGCCGAAATCACGGTCTCGGTGCCGCGAGTCACGGCGTTGACAGCCTCATCGATCTTCACGCCCATGAAAGCGAGCGGGGCGCATACATCGGCACGCAGGCCGGCCTGGTTCTCGCCGACACCGCCGGTGAAAACGATGATGTCGACACCACCCATCTCGGCAGCATAGGCTCCGATATACTTGGTGATACGGAGTATGTACATGTCGAGGGCAAGGCGTGCACGCTCATTGCCGGCGGCTACGGCAGCCTCAATCTCGCGCATATCGTTGCTCACACCGCTCACGCCGAGCACACCGCTCTCCTTGTTGAGGATGGTCTGGAGCTGCTCTGCCGAGAGATGATGCTTGCCCATGAGATAGGTGAGCGCACCGGGGTCGACGTCACCCACGCGAGTACCCATCATAAGGCCTTCTACGGGGGTAAGGCCCATGGATGTGTCCACGCTCTTGCCGCCGACCACAGCGGTGATGGAACCGCCGTTGCCCACATGGCAGGTGATGATGCGCTGCTTGGAAGCATCCACGCCAAGGAACTCGCACACACGGCCGCTCACATAGCGGTGGCTGGTGCCGTGGAAGCCATAGCGACGCACGCCATCCTCCTCATAGTATTTATAAGGCAGGGCATACATATATGCCTTGGCGGGCATCGTCTGGTGAAAAGCGGTGTCGAACACTCCCACCTGAGGCACATCGGGCATGATGGCCTCGATGGCCTCGATGCCGGTCATGTTGGCGGGGTTGTGGAGAGGAGCGATGTCGTAGCACTCGCGTATCTTTGCCTTCACGGCATCGTCGATGAGCACGCTTTGGCTGAACTTCTCGCCGCCGTGCACCACGCGGTGACCCACGGCATCAATTTCGTCGTAGCTCTTGATGCAGCCCACGGTGGGATCGGTGAGGTTGGCAAGGATAGCCTTGATGGCATCTTTGTGGTCGATGAGGCCGAGCTCTACGGTCTCTTTGGAGCCGTCGGCACGTTTGTATTTAAGGAAACCGCCGGGAAGACCGATTTTCTCCACGCCGCCCTCGGCGAGTGTGGTGTCGGCCGCGCCCTCGAGGTCGATGAGCTTATACTTTACCGAGCTGCTGCCCGAGTTGAGAACCAATATTTTCATAAGTATGTCTTATATACGATTAGAGCCCTTTAAGGCCGATTGCCTGATTGCAGGTGATGATGATGGTTTTGTAGATATCCTCGGGGAAACATCCGCGCGAGAGGTCGTTGACAGGTGCGGCAAGGCCTTGGAGTACAGGACCAACGGCCTGCACGCCACCAAGGCGCTGCACGAGCTTGTAGGCGATATTGCCGACCTCGAGCGAGGGGAATACCAGCACGTTGGCACGACCGCTGAGGGCACTGTTGGGAGCCTTGCTGTGTGCCACCGACGGAACTATCGCGGCATCGGCCTGAAGCTCGCCGTCGAGAATGAGCGAGGGGTTGAGCTCGTGAGCAAGATGTGTGGCTTCAATCACTTTATCCACGCTTTCGCTCTTTGCCGAGCCTTTGGTGGAGAACGAAAGGAGTGCCACACGGGGCTCTATGCCGGCGATGTCGCGGGCAGTGCGGGCCGAAGCCACGGCAATCTCTGCAAGCTCCGATGCGCTCGGATTGGGCACCACGGCGCAGTCGGCGAAGATGAGGATACCGTCGGTGCCATAGTTCAGGCCCTCGGGAAGGAGCATCACGAAAGCTCCCGATACCACGCTGATGCCGGGGGTGGTCTTGATTACCTGGAAGGCTGCACGAAGCACATTGCCCGTAGTGTTCATGGCTCCGGCCACCATACCGTCGGCATCACCGGCTTTCACCATCAGGCAGCCGAGATAGAGAGGGTTGGCGGTGGTGAGGCGAGCCTCTTCCATGGTGATACCCTTGGACTTGCGCAGCTCGTAGAACAGCGGCGCATAGCGGTCGATCACCGATTCGTCGGCAGGGTCGAGTATAGTTGCGCTTGCAATGTTGGCGAGCTTAAGCTCCCGGGCCATAGCGAGCACATCGCGGCGGTTGCTTATAAGAATGATATCGGCCAGGTTGTCGGCTATGATACGGTCGGCAGCGGTCAAAGTGCGGGGCTCAAGGCCCTCCGGCAGCACTATGCGCTGACGGTGTGCCAGCGCTTTGGCAGTGAGTTTTTCAAAAAGGTCCATTTCCGAACGTCTGTGTTTTTGTTGTTTGCGACTACAAAGTTAGCGATTTTCGGGCAATTGGGGGCTGTGTGCATCCAACTTTTTCGCCCGTAGTATTGTTCATATATAAAATACGTTTCAACACTTAAAAAAACTTATCCGGCAATGACACGTTCTCAAAAAGATCGCCGCAACCGCGCAAGTGTATGGGTTGCCATCGGCGCTATATTCCTCATCATACTCCTCATCATCTGGCTGACTTTCGCCGACCTCACCGGCAATACCGACGTGGCGGCGTTCCTGGCTCCATATATTGTTAACCAACCAATAAGCTGACTATGGACTGCCTGATGAACATTAGCCCCGACCACATCGGATGGCTCGTGTGGGCTGTATGGGCGCTGATAGGCCTGTTCGGCGCGCTCTGGATGCAGCGATACACCGGAGGACATCGCACTTTCCTCTTCGACCTTGTGATAGGCGTGGTGGCTTCGCTGCTTGGCGGATTTCTCTCCACCCGCTTTTTAGGCGACTCACCGGTGCAGCTGTTCCTGCTGTCGGTGCTCGCTTCGGTCTTCTTCACCGCAGCCGCGCTGTGGGCTACAGGCGCGTTGATAGCCCACTTCCGCAAGGACGACCCCGGTGACTAAGAGCCTCTAAAGACTTTCGTATACTTCAATCGTACGCCGTGCAATGCTATCCCAGTTGTACGGCGTTAAATCATATGTGCGGGGCGTGCGCGCCGCCGCTATTTTCTCACACATCTTGGCGGCAAGGGCATCTATATCGCCCGTGGCAAAAAAGTCGGCGGGCTCAAGCGCGCCGATGCGGTTGGCCGGGATGTCGCTCACCACCACGTCGAGCTTATAGCTCATGGCTTCGAGAAGAGCTATCGGCAGGCCCTCGTGGTACGATGGCATCACAAAGAGCGAAGCACCGCTCATGAGCTGCACCAGCGGTTCGCCCTTGATAAAACCCGTGAGCACCACCCCTGCCTTGCGGGCCTGCTCCTTGAGTCCGAGCGAGTAGGCATCCTCGTGGTCGCTGTCGCCTGCGATGGCGAGGGCATATCGGTCGGCAAGGCCAGATTTCTTGTACGCCTCGATGAGGTCGTGAAATCCTTTCTCTTTCACAAAGCGGCCAATAGCCACTATATAAGGCCGGTCGGCAAGCCCCCAGCGCTCAAGCCATGAATTTGACGCAGGCGCGTCGGGGGTGTTCACGCCGTTGAAGATAAGGTCGGTGTCGCGGCGGCCATATCGGTCGGCAAGTATATCGGCTATCACCTGCGATATTACTATCACGCGGTTGGCGAAGCGGGTGCCGAGGCGCTCGCCGGTCTTCAGCACGGTCTTTGCCAGTCGTCCCCACTTCTGGCGGTCGTAGTCGGGGCCGTGGTTGGTCATCACCACTTTCATGCCCAGCAAGCGTGCAAAGGGCACCATGAGCGCCGGGCCGATGGCGTGCACATGGAGCACGTCGGGCTTGAGCGAGCGAGCCTTGAGCACGGCAAGGAATGTGTGCACGATAGCCTCTACACTCTTGCGGCGCGGGGCATAGACATCGACCAGCTTCACACCGCGGTATTCGCCGATGCGGTTAGCCTCCGTGACGTAGGGCTTACGCCTTATCACGGTCACTTCGTGCCCCTGTGCGGCGATGCGGGGGTAGAGCTCCTGGCAGTGGGTCTCAACGCCGCCGAGGATGTCGGGGATACCGCGAGTGCCTGCTACGACTATCTTCATCTTACGCTAATATCAGAATTTTTCTCTCAAATCGCCCTGTGTCGGATCCTGCCCCACGTCGTACCACGTCTTGTCGAGGCAGGGCTTAAGGCCTCGCATGGAGCGGAGTTTGTTTTTTACGGCCCACTTCAGCGGGTGCTTGATGTATTTGTGCATCACCGGCGAAGCTGTGCCCACCATCCAGCAGTTCTTGGGGCAGCGGCGCACCATAGCCCTCACCTTCTCGGCCTGCTCCGATTGCCAGATGGTCATGAAATCGGCATCGTGGATATTACCCATCGACTCTTTCCAATAGCGGCTTTCCATGCCGTTGCAGGGGAAAACCTCGCCCCAGGGGTCGATGAAGAAGTTGGCTGTTCCGGCCTCACAGGGGAGCATCCTGCGGCCGCCTTCTATATAGTTGATCAGACCCATGTTGAAGAAAGCGCGGAACCACGACTTCGGATGCTTCTCCTTAAGCTGCCACTCGATGAGCTGCTCGAAGTCGCCGCACACTTCGTTGCGGTTCGTGATCTGATTGTCGTCCTTATGGAAGTAGTAGGAATTGTGGAATGCAGCCGTGGCAAACTCCATGCCCAGCGAGCGCGAAAGCTGGTAGAGCGAGAGCATATCCTTGGAGTTGTGGTTCGACACCGTGCAGCCGAAACCTATATCTTTCACCCCCATTTCTTTGAGTGTGAGCAGGGTGCGCAGGCCACGGTCGAAGCCGCCCTCGCGCCCGCGGAGCTCGTCGTTCTTGCTGCTGAGGCCTTCGATGGATATGCGGATGCCTATATTGGGAAAGCGCTTTGCAAGAGCCACCACTCTATCCTCGAAGTAGCCGGAGGTGGAGATCACTATGCGGTCGGTGTGGCGGAAGCACTCCTCCACTATCTCCTCTATATCCTCACGCACAAAGGGTTCGCCACCGGTGAGGTTGATGAACTTCAGGCGTGGAAGCGAGCGGAGATCGGAGGCCTTGATTTCCTCGCGCTTGTCGGTGGGGTACTTCCAGATATTGCACATCTGGCAGCGCATCGGGCAGCGGTAGGTCAGTATTATAGAGGCATCGGTTGGATTTTGCACTTTCATTGTCATTCTATTTTTTGCCTTTAGCCGCAAGAGGCTCAAGGAGCTCCATGAGAGCACTGTAGTGGGCTTCGGGTGAATATTCGCGGTCGAGCACTTGCCGGGCATTGGCACCCATGCGGCGCGCCTCGGCCGGATTTTCGGCAAGGCGGCTCACACAGCGACGGAGCGCATCGACGTCGCCGTAGGGGAAGGTGAGTCCTGTAGTGCCATCTTTCACGAGCTCGGGGAGCGACCCGAAGTCGGTGGCTATCACCGGCTTGGAAAAAGCGAAGCTCTCAAGTATAGCGTTAGGGAAATTGTCGTACCACTCCGACGGCACCAGTGTGCACAGGCAAGAGCTCAGATAGGGCACAATAGCGTCGAAGTCCATACGTCCGAGGAATTCTATGTTGTGGTCTTTTCCATCGAGGCTTTGGCGCAAGGTGTCGATATAGCCGTCGTTGGAAAAGCCTATGATTTTAAGCCTGTAAGGCGTGCCTGCAAAGGCGTCGATCAAGGTCTGCAGGCCTTTCTGCTTCTCTATTCGGCCCACATAGAGGAAATAAGGCTCATAAGTTGGCTCGGGAAGGCTGCCTTTGCTGTTGAAGAAGGTGGGTATGTGGTGAAGCTTTTCTTTCGCAATGCCGTACTCGGCCAGCTTGCCGAGGGTAAAGGTCGACGGCACTACGAAAGCGTCGATTTTTCCGGGAACATCCATAAGGTCGTGCAGCCCTTTTGCAGCGGCTTTTATCGCCGAGTAGACGGTGGATCCATGCACGCACTTGTTGCGGATACAACTCAACCGCCGACCCTTGAGGCAGTCCTCGCACACTCCGGTGCGGTCGTTGTAGAAGAGCGCGTTGGGGCACATATACTGGAAGTCGCTGATGCGGTGCACCACAGGTATGCCAAGGCTGCGGGCGGCATAGATAATCGACGGCGAAATCTTATTGTGATACTGCATGATATACACCAGATCGGGCTTGGTATCGGCAAGCAGACGGGTGAAGTTGCGCCTGGCCTCGGTGGAGTAGAACATGCGGCTGAAAGACTTCAGCACCGTGCCGACCGTTTTCTTTGTTTTGGCAAAGTACTCCTCGTCGCCTACCGATTCGATAAAATATCGCTCGTACTCCGTGGGGAAATTCTTCGGGCCTTTCACGGAGAAAGGTATCACGGTGTGGCCGTTGCGCTCAAGTATCTCCTTGATATTGAAGAAATATCGCTCCGGGCCGCCGGAGATGAAATATCGGTAGTTTACGAGGGCTATCTTCATGGTCAGCGTCCTATGCAGTGATATTCGATGCCTGCGGCGGCAAGCTCGGAGGGGTCATATATATTGCGGCCGTCGATGATGAGAGGGCGGCGCATGGCGCGTACCATCACATCCCACGAGGGCATACGGAACTGCTTCCACTCCGTGAGCATGAGCATGGCATCGGCATCGACAAGGGCGTCGTACATGTCGGTGGCATACTCCACGGCATCACCTATCCGGCGGCGGCACTCGCTCATGGCCACCGGATCGAACACGCGCACACGTGCTCCGGCTTCGAGCAACTGCTTTATCACCACGAGCGATGTGGCCTCGCGCATGTCGTCGGTCTCGGGCTTGAATGCAAGACCCCAGACGGCTATCTTCTTGCCCGAAAGGTCGTCGCCGAGGTAGCGGCGCAGCTTCTTCACGGGCAGCTCCTTCTGCAGGGCATTGACTTCCTCCACAGCCCGGAGCACGCGCATGTCGTAGCCGGCCTGCTCGGCGGTGCGGATGAGCGCTTTCACATCTTTAGGAAAGCAAGAGCCGCCATAGCCACAGCCGGGATACAGGAATTTGGAGCCTATGCGGGTGTCGCTGCCAAGACCCTTACGCACCATATTCACATCGGCGCCCATGAGCTCGCACAGATTGGCGATGTCGTTCATAAACGATATGCGCGTGGCAAGCATCGAATTGGCCGCATATTTGATCATCTCGGCCGACGGGATGTCGGTGAATATCACACGGAAATTATTGAGCATGAGAGGGCGGTAGAGCCTCGACATAAGCTCGCGGGCACGCTCGCTGTCGACACCCACCACCACACGGTCGGGGCGCATGAAGTCGGAGATGGCAGCACCCTCTTTCAGGAACTCGGGGTTGGAGGCCACATCGAAGGGGATGTCGGCACCTCGCGCCGCAAGCTCCTCGCCGATGGCTGCGCGCACCTTTGCAGCAGTGCCCACGGGCACTGTCGACTTCGTGACAAGCAAGGTGTATTTCTTGATATTGCGCCCGAAAGTGCGGGCAACCTCAAGCACATAGCGGAGGTCGGCCGAGCCATCCTCATCGGGAGGAGTGCCTACGGCACTGAACACTATCTCGGCATCATCGAGGCACGTCGAAAGGTCGGTGGTAAAGCGAAGCCTGCCTTCGGCCACATTGCGCTTGACCAGCTCGTCGAGGCCCGGCTCATAGATAGGCACGATGCCCTGCCTCAGCGCTTCTATCTTGGCGCTGTCGACATCGACGCACGTCACGTTGACTCCCATCTCGGCAAAGCATGTGCCCGACACGAGGCCAACATATCCTGTTCCTACTACCGCTATATTCATATTCTGTGTTCTGTCAATTGTTTTTCAGAGGGTTTTCATCGGAGCGATACCACTGCATGAAGCGGTCGATGCCTTCGCGAAGCCCGGTTTGGGCGTGCAGGCCGGTGGCTGCCTCAAGAGCCGTGGTGTCGGCGCTGGTCTGATACACATCGCCCGGCTGCATGGGAAGGAATATTTTCCGAGCCTCACATCCGCAGGCGCGCTCTATCTCACCGATGAAGTCCATCAGTTTAACGGAGTTTGCACCCCCGATATTATATATATGGTATAAAACATCGTTCTCATCCGGCTCCGGTGTGCCGCGAACGACTGCCACCGTGCCGTCCACGATATCGTCGATGTAGGTGAAATCGCGCATCATGTCGCCGTGGTTGAACACCTTGATAGGCTCACCGCCGAGGATGGCTCCGGCAAAAAGCATAGGCGACATATCGGGGCGGCCCCACGGTCCATAAACCGTGAAATAGCGGAGGCCGGTCACGGCAAAGCCGTAGAGCTTGCTGTAGGCGTGAGCCATAAGCTCGTTGCTCTTCTTTGACGCTGCATAGAGGCTTACGGGAGTATCCACCTTATCGCTCTCGCAATAAGGCACTTTGCTGTTCATGCCATAGACTGAGCTCGACGATGCGAACACCAGATGTCGCACCCCGGTATGCCGGCAGGCCTCCAGAATGTTGAGGAACCCTTCGATATTGCTGTGAAGATATGAGTACGGATTGCTGATCGAATAGCGCACACCGGCCTGTGCTGCCAGATTGACAACCACATCGAAGCGCTCGCGCTCGCAAAGGGCATCGAGCGAAGCCTTGTCGGCGATGTCCATGCGGATAAAGCGCAGCGACCCGTAGCGTGCCGATGCAAGGACTTCGCCTGCGGGCACGTCGTCGCCGCACTCTATGCCCATGCGCCTGAGGCGCGCGAGCTTAAGGCGCACATCATAGTAATCGTTAAGGTTATCGATGCCGGTCACTTCATCCGAAGCCGAGGCAAGCCGCTCGGCAACAGCCGATCCTATGAAACCGGCAGCTCCCGTTACAAGTATCTTCATCGCTGGTCTGTTCGTTTCCTTTTGGATTTCTGCAAAGATACGTCTTTTTTTGTGCCTGTACAATATTTTCCGTACTTTTGCATCAATAACGAAGAATGAGCTCACTATGATAATATGCCATATTCTATGGGGGCTGAGCTACGGTGGCATCGAGACCATGGTCGTCAACATCGCCAACGAGCAGGCGGCTCTCGGCCATGAAGTACACCTTATAGCGGTAAACGATAAAATCGACACCCCCATGCTCGGCCTGATTTCTGATGCTGTCAGTTTTCACTGCGCAGGCCGAAAGCAGGGCTCCAGAAACCCCTTACCCATAGTGAGGCTAAACCGTATCATCCACAAAATCAAGCCTGATGCCGTGCATCTACACCATCTCAGGCTATACCGCTACATCCTGCCGTCGCTAATAAAGCACCGCTGCTCGACGGTGCACATCGACTTTGTGGAATACATGCGCCCGCACCTGGCCGCCAACAAAAATCTTTTCGCGATATCGAACCACGTGCGCGACGACATCCGCACTCACACCGGGATCGACTCGGAAGTGGTGCTCAACGGCATTGACCCGCGTAAATTCAAGCAGCGCACCACTCCCTACTCCGGTGCAGGCACTTTCCGCATCGTGCAGGTCGGAAGGCTCGACACCTCGCACAAGGGGCAGCACATCCTCGTGGAAGCTATCGCAATCCTTGCCGCCAAAGGCCTTGACATCCAAGCCGACATTATCGGAGATGGCCCCGACCGGGCAAAGATCGAGGCCCTGATCGCCGAGCTTGGCGTGGAGAAGCAGGTGAGGATGCTCGGAGCGCGACAGCCCGAATACATCTGGGAGCATCTTGCCGACTATCACCTCCTTGTGCAACCCTCGCTCTTCGAGGGCTTCGGCCTCACGATAGCCGAAGGGATGGCAGCCCGAGTGCCTGTGCTCGTGTCGGATGTAAGGGCGCAGATGGAGGTAATAGGCGAAGGGGCGTGCGGATATTCATTCAAAAGCGCCGACCCGCAGAGCTGCGCCGACGCTATTGAGAATATCATAAGTAACTACAGCCTCGCCGGCACTGTCGCGGCCTACGAGCGCCTGCTCAAGCACTACGACGTGCGGGCTACCGCTGCAAACTATATAGAAAAATACCGTACTTTGTAAGACCGGCTCTACTGCTCTGCCCCGCCGCCCTGTGGCTTGGAGGGCTTGCGACGCCGGCGATAGTTTTTCTTCCGTGCACCGCCGTCGGCTTTTTTCGCCGGGTCGGCAGCCGCACCTTCGGCCTGCGGAGCAGTGGATGATGCCTGCGCCGACGGCTTGCGCTGCTCCTTGCCTCCACGAGGCTTGCGGCCGCCGTCGCGCCCGTGGCGCTTGCCGTTTCCGCCACGTCCACGTCCGCGTCGGTCACCGTCGGATGCCTTCTCTCCCTTATATTCGGGGCCGTCGCCGAGTTCGGCAGGGATTTGCTCGCGGCGTATCTCTATCTCAAGGAATTTCTCTATGCCGGCCCAGCGGCGCTGGTCGCGCTCGCTCACAAAGGTCACGGCCTTGCCATCGGCATCGGCGCGGGCGGTTCGGCCCACACGGTGCACATAGTCCTCGGCCTCGTGAGGCACATCATAGTTCACCACCATGGCTATATCGTCGATGTCGATGCCGCGGGCGATGATATCGGTGGCGATGAGGATGTCCACTCGGCCGGCACGGAAATCGTGCATCACCTGCTCACGGGCGGCCTGGTCGAGGTCGGAGTGCATCTCGGCCGTCTTCCACTTGCTCCGGCGCATCACCTGCGAGAGCTGGCGCACCTTGAGCTTCGACGATGAGAACACTATCACACGCTTGTTGAAGCCCTGCTCGAACAGATGCTTCAGCAGATGCTCCTTCTGTCCTTCGTGGCAGATAAACACCGATTGGTCGACCTTCTCGGCCGGCTTCGATACGGCAATCTTGACTTCCTTGGGCTGATACAGAATCGACGAGGCGAGCTGCTGTATCTTCTTGGGCATCGTGGCCGAGAACATCAGCGTCTGACGGTCCTTGGGAAGCTCTGCCACGATGCGCATGATGTCGTCGTAGAAGCCCATGTCGAGCATACGGTCGGCTTCGTCAAGGATAAAGTACTCAACCTGAGAGAGATCTACGTAGCCCATCTTTATATGTGCCAGCAGGCGGCCGGGAGTGGCAATCACAAGGTCGGCACCGCTGCGGAGAGCCTGCTTCTGCTGTGCGAAGGCTTTGCCGTCGTTGCCACCGTGGATTGCAAGGCTGCTCACGGGCAGATAGTAGGAGAAGCCCTCGAGCTGGCGGTCGATCTGCTGGGCAAGCTCGTGCGTCGGCACCATCACCACAGCCCTCACGGCATGGTTCTCATTCTCGCGCTCGGCAAGGAGGTCGATCACAGGCAGCACGTATGCCGCAGTCTTGCCGGTGCCGGTCTGCGCGCAGGCTATCAGGTCGTAGCCGTCGAGGATAATATCTATTGCCTGCTCCTGGATAGGGGTGCACTCCTCGAAGTGCATGGCATCGAGGGCATCGAGAATGTCGTCGCTAAGGTTGAGCTCGTCAAATCGCATAGTTAAAGTTTTTTTTCAGGTTAGTCATCTCCGTCGAAGTCGAAATCGAAGTCCCAGCCATCGTCGGAGATAGAGTCGGTGAAGCGGCTGAGCTCACGCCCGTCGCGCTTGGTGGGGCGGCCGAGCCCTTTCTGGCGGTCGATAAAGCCTGAGATTTTCACCACCTCAAGCAGGTCGTACTGCTCCTGAGGCGTGAGGTTCTCGAGGTACTCCGGCACGAGTTTGGCACCAAGGCGATTTTGCGTGACGGCGCGGACACGGAAGGTATATGTCACCGGCGGCTTGCGCACATAGATGATGTCGCCCTCGCTCACCGTCCGCGACGGCTTCACCGCCACTGCGGGTGTGCCCATGGTCACACGCCCTTTCTTGCAGGCATCGGTGGCGATAGTGCGGGTCTTGAACACCCGCACGGCCCACAGCCATTTGTCAATGCGTACTTCCACGGTTTATTTATTATTGTATTTACACATGGCATTGCCAAGTCCGGCAAGCACGAACTCACGGATTGCTTCACATGCCACTCCTATGCGCTCACGGAGCATAGGCAGCTCTTCGGAGGGAAAACGGCCGAGCACGAAATCAATCTGGCAGCCACGGGGAAAGTCGTTGCCGATACCGAAGCGGAGCCGAGGATAGGCATCCGAACCCAGCATCTGCGCTATGTTCTTAAGGCCGTTGTGACCGGCATCGCTTCCGCGGCCCTTCATCCGTATCGCGCCCAAGGGCAGCGCAAGATCATCGACAAGGACAAGGATGTGGTCGAGGTCTACGCCCTCCTGTTCTTTCCAGTACCGCACGGCATTGCCGCTGAGATTCATGTAGGTCGACGGTTTGAGCAGCACTACCTGCTGATTTTTGACTCGTCCGCGGCCCACATCGCCGTATCGGCCTGTGGAAAAAGAAATATTGGACGCCTCGGCAAAGGCGTCCAATATCATAAATCCGATGTTGTGGCGGGTATCGCGATATTCATCGCCGATATTACCCAGCCCAACAATAAGGTACTTCATCGAAAGGATGGAAGCCTGCTTTATTTACCGGCAGCGGCGGCAGCGGCGGCACCACGGGCGGCACGGGTGAGCTGCACGGCGCATACAACGGCGTTCTTGGCATTGACGAGTTCGAGGCCGTCGAAGTGGAGTTCGCCAACCTGAAGTGTCTTGCCAAGACCGAGGTTATCAACGTTGATAACAAGACGCTCGGGGATGGCAGTGTAGGGTGCGCGCACCTTCATCTTCTTCATCGAGAGGGTGAGCTTACCACCGGCCTTCACACCTTCGGCGTGACCTTCGAGCTTAACGGGAACTTCGATGGTAACGGGCTTCTCGGGGAATACCTCGAGGAGGTCGATGTGGAGGATATTGTCCTTCACGGGGTGGAACTGCAGGTCCTTGAGCACGGCCATACGCTTCTCACCGTTGATGTCGAGCTCGATAGCGAAGATTTCGGGGGTATAGATGAGCTTGCGCACTGCTTCGTTCGATACTACGATGTCGGTAGTGATAAGACCCTTGCCATTGCCGATTTCCACGATTTTCTCACCGGGCTTCAGGGTGCCGGCGTAGGGGAGTTCGATGATTGCGCCACCATTGAGAACGGCGGGGATCATGTTCTGCGAGCGGAGAGCCTTGGCGGCCTTCTTGCCGAGGTCTGTACGAGCTTCGGCGCTGAGCTGAAATACTTTCATTGTGTGTAATTGCTTGTGTTACTAAAAATTAAGATGCTTCTCAATTTCCCATCACACGGGGATGCTAAAAAGCACCGCAAAGGTAGCACTTTTTTTTCATATTTCCAAACACTTAGAGTGTGTCAATGGCGTGTCAATCGCGCGAATCCATAAAAATCGTGACCGGGCCGTCGTTGACAAGCGCCACTTTCATGTCGGCACCAAACACTCCCTTGGCCACCTTCCTGCCGAGGGCATCCTCCACCAAGGAGCAGTAGAGCTCATAGAGAGGCACGGCAAGGTCGTGGCCGGCAGCCTTCACATAACTCGGCCGATTGCCCTTGGCAGTCGATGCCAGAAGCGTGAACTGGCTCACTGCAAGCACATCGCCTCCTACGTCTTTTACCGAGAGGTTCATCACCCCTCGCTCATCATCGAAAATCCGCAAGGCGGCAGTCTTGGCCGCCAGGCGTCGCACGTCGGCCTCCGTATCGCCGACCTCAACTCCGACGAGCACCATCAGTCCCTTGCCTATGGCTCCTACGATGGCACCATCCACTCTGACCGAGGCTTCGGTCACTCGCTGTATCACAAGTCGCATATCTGTCTGTTTTTGTTCCTTTAAAACACAAATATAGCAATTAACATTTGATTTTTCCGTAAATTTGCACGCACATTATCTACACCGCACATGAAAATCCCACTTGCCGCCCTACTCCTTGGCGCCGCCACCATAGCAAATGCCGCCACCATAAGCAGAGCCGGCTCTCAGATCAAGTTCTCTGCCGACACTCCATACGGAAACATGGCCACAACTTTCCGCAGATGTATGGCAAACGAGCTCTTCACGTTCTACAACGTGCTCCTCGACGGAGTGGAAGTGAACAGCACGCAGTACAGCAACAACATCGGAGGTTTTCTCGCCGAAGACCGCTGGATAGGTGGAAATCACAACGACGGCAAGCCCAACGCTTTTACCGTCTCGGTGGACGCAAGCGTCGACGGCAAACCACTTCGCGAGGGTGACACCATCGAGGGCGCGGTGCTGAGAATAAGCGTCGTCAACCGGCTCTTCTACGACAAAAATACACAATTCTGCTCCGAGCACATCACCTACACTGTGTCGGGCAACAGCATAGAAGTCGACGCAACGCACCACTACACCATGCCCCGGGCAATAGAGATTGACCGTTACTACGGGATGCAGTCGGTATTCATCGACGAACACGAAATTCTCACGCCAGGCGCCGGCCCTTTGCTGTGGAATAAAATCGACAGCAAGGATATACGCATCACCAAGGCCTCTGCTCCACTCTTCTCAACATTCATCGAGCACAGCAGTAGCGGCTATCAAGCCACATACATGAGCCGCACCGACTTAGGCGACCGCTCATGGGTCAACGATAGTGACCTGGTGTTCATAGGCAACAGCTACACCAAAAGTTACCACAAAATCATAGGCAAACACACCATCGAGCCCGGCGAGAGCTCTCACTGGCACGGTATCTACACATGGTTTACCCGACCCCTCACCGACTCAAACGACTCTTTCGCATACGTGGCCTACATCGACGGCAAGCCCGTAGAGATGCGCGTCGACGCAAAAGGGGAGATGAGATACGAGAGATGACGGGGGCTTTTGCCTTTCCCCGGTTTAGAAATCGCCTTGGCGATTGCGGATGCGTTGACATTAGCGCATTGGCGGTCGCCATGGATGGCGACCCCTACTATGCCGCGACGGTATAACTCATATCTCATATCTCAAAACTCATAACTCGAGAAAAAAAGCCCCGGAGGCGTGTGCCTTCGGGGCTGAGAGGGGGCGGTTACCTACT